>CAWDNZ010000005.1:0-2469951 GCA_963803845.1 uncultured Acidimicrobiales bacterium
GGCCCTTACTCCCTACCGCATAATCGCATAATCGCATCGGCAGATTCGACGGATGCGAGGGAGCTTCGGTGGTCCAGGCGTCTTGCGGCTAACGCGCTTCGATCTTGAGAGGCAGCGTGCCAGCGACGCGCAACGACGGTGCCACCTCTGGTACCGGTGGCGCTGCCTGCTGGTAGGAGAGGTTCCAGCGGGAACAGATCGTGGCGAGAGCGATCCGCATCTCGGTGCGCGCGAATCGTGCACCAAGGCATCGGCGTGGACCCAGACCGAACGCAAGGAAAGAGTTCCGGAGCCCTGACTCAGTGGGCGGCGTCGGCCGATCCGGGTCGAACTGGTCAGGCCGTTCCCACACGTCAGGCTGTCGTTGGATGCGGTACACGGCGATCATCACCATCGTGCCCTTACGAACCCGATGGCCACCGATCTCGGTGGCGCGCTTGGCGACTCGGGCAATGGCGATCCCGGACGGATAGAGACGGAGGGTTTCCTCGACGACCCTGTCGGTCGAATCGCGCGCTACCACGTCGTCGTGCAGCGTCGGGCTCGACAGGTCGAGGGTGTCGCCCTCCTCGGCCACCGCTGCTTGGACGTTCTGGTTGGTGGCGAGTTCGTATAACGCCCAGGTGAGTGTGGATGCCGTGGTCTCGTGGCCGGCAAACAAGAACCCGATGCACTCATCAATGATGTTGGCGTCGTTTGGGATTCCGGTTTCTCGTTGGCTGCGGATGAGGCGACCCAACACGTCGTCGCTGTCGGCACCACTCGTGCGGCGGTCGTTGATCAGCTGACCGACGGCATCCTGCAGGTTGGCTTTCGCTGCCTTCATGGCACGGTTGCCTGGGGTCGGTACCCAGGCTGGGGGCAGCGCCGGGTTCGGAAGATGAGCGGTCAGCCAGGCGAGCATGATCTCGAAATCGGTTCGGATCGTTCGGCCAAGGTCATCCACTTCGGGATCAACGCCGAGCAGTGCCCGGCATGCGACGTTGAGAGTGAGGTCAGTCATCTCGGTTTGGATGTCGAGCGTTCCGGGCTTCCAGTCAGCGATCTGTTGGTCGACGGCGGTGGCCATGATCGTGGCCAGACCGTTCATCTCTGATGCAGCGAACACTGGTGCGACTGGACGGCGGCGTTCAATCCATTCGTCGCCTTGCGCGCTGAAGAGGTTGTGTCCGAGTCCGCTGATCATGACGCGGCGGATGAGGCCGGGCTTGGCGTAGGAGTCGACGTCGGCGATGAGTACCTGCTGGGCTGCGGCGAAGTCTTGAACGACCAGAAGTGGAACTCCCATGGCGGCGACCGCCAGGGGTGCGTCGGGGAGTGTTTCCATTGCGCCCAAGACGTCTCTTCGAGAGTTCCAACCGAATCTGGCGACGTTGAAACGGGCAACTTCCATCTCGCTGACGGTAGCTCAGGGGATAAAGGCCAACCCCACGCTCGCCTACCGGCAGCACATAGCGTGCACCCAGAATCAAGGCCGCCGACCATCAGGCGGTCCGCCATATCGGCCCTTCTAGTGGCACGCGATAACGGCGGGTGGTGGGTGACGATGGCTTTGGGTTTCCTTGGTCTTCGTGGGAGCGTTGATCCCGTCTCGTGAGAAGCGTCCGCCACAGTTCGGCCCAGGTGCAGCGCTCGGTAATCCCGGTGGGCATGTCGTTGGTTGGCTCACCTGCCCACATGACGTACTGACTAGGCGAAACGGCTATGCGGCAACCAGCTCGGCACTCCAGGGGCGCGTGTATTTTGGGTTAAGCGCGCCCCTCCGACACCGAACAGGGGTTCGATTGTGCGCCGGGGTACCTCGGTTATGTGCGCGCCGCGTGCCAATCCCGACAGCAGGAATGCCGCCTCTCTGGCCCGCCTCGCTCAGTCGGGGCGATGGGTCGAGCCGTTGGGTAGCTGCTGCCGGGCGTGGTCGATCACGGCGTGTCGACCGTCCTCGTCCCATGCGAAGGCATGGATCGTGCCGCCCATGAGGCCCGGGCAGAGCACGTCGCTGGGTTCGGCGTCGAGGCGGTCGAGCGTGGAGCGCATGTCGTCGATGTTGTGTTCGTAGGAGTGGAAGCCGAGCACGGCCGGGAAGCGGTCGAGGGTGAAGTTGGTGAACGTGTCGCCGGTGAAGAGGTAGCGCTTGGTGTCAACGGGGTTGTGCCAGAGGTAGGCGATGGTGCCGGGTGTGTGGCCGGGGGCGTGGAGGGCGAGGAGGTCGGGGCCGAGCCTGGTCTCGGGATCGGTGATGGGCTCGATCTCGCGTACGCCGCGGCGCTGGCATGCTTCGACCTCTCTCGCGTGCGTGCGCACCGGTATGTGGTAGTGGTCGGCGAGCCGGGTCACGTGGCGCGTTGCTTCGTCGCGGTGGTTCAACACGGTCATCGCCACGCCGCCGAGCTCGTCGAGGTGGTCGTAGAAGTTGGAGATGGCCGAGCTCGAGTAGACGAACACGTTGCCCTGATCGCGCTGCAACAGGAAGCCGCAGGTCTGTGCGGGGCCGTTGCCGAGCGGTTCGTCGGGTGTGGCCCAGAGACCTGGGGCCACGGGGCGGAGACGTCCGGGGCCATCGGGTTCGGTGCGGGCGAGCTGGGTGAGGTTGTCATGCATGGGTGGACTCCTCGAGGTCGTTTTCGGCGAGGTTGTTACAAGCGCGCTGGATGCGTTCGAGGGACGCAATGAGCGCGGTCACTTCTTCGCGGCTGAGCACGTCGTGGATCACGGTTCTGAGGAGGTCGTGGAGACGAGGCGCGAAGTCGGCGAGTAGGGCATCGCCGTCAGCCGTGAGCACGATGACCTGTGCGCGGCGATCCTTGGGATCGGGCCGGCGTTCCACCAGGCCGGCCACCTCGGCTCGGTCGATGGTGCGCGACATGTGAGCGGCGCTCAGGTTGAGCTGGTTGCAGAGTCGGCTGGCTCTCTCCGTGCGATCCGCGGCGAGGTCGAGGCGGACGAGTAGGTCGAGGACGGTGGGGTGCTGGCCGATCCCGGCGACACGGGCTTCGATCTCCGCTGCCAACCCGAGCTGCGTGGTGAGGATCGTGCCGGATGGCTTGAGCAGGTCGGGGTCGAGGCGACGGCGCACACGGTCATTATAGTTGCGGATGTAATGATTGTCTAGGTAACCATATCGACTAGGGATGAGGTCTGCTGGTTCTCGCTGGGTCACCGCGGGGTTGGTCGAACTCGGACCTTGTTCGTTCCTTGACACAGGCAGATGATGGCGGCTCCGCTCTCGGCCCGGCGACCCCAAGCGCCACTTCATCAGTGAGTTCGGCCACCTCGCGTTAGGTTTGGACACCGACACGAGACTGTTCTGAGGACAGCCATGGATATGGATCTTGGCCCAGGCCTGGACCTCGTCGGACTGACCGCCGAGGGGATTCTTCGACCTCCCCAGGTCGTCGTTCCCCCCTTGGATCGCCGATCAGATCTCGACGCCGAATACCTCCGTCGGTCACTGTAGAGGCCGCCAATGCCGTGACTTGCAACGACGGGTTCTCGGCACCCTCACCCATAGGGATGCGGAGCGGCCCTCAGATCGAGACGATCTCCACCAGTTCGTCCAACGCTGTGATGTCGTTTGGGTTTCGGGTGTAGAGCGGCAGATCAACCGAGCAGGCAATTGCTGCGATCATCAAGTCAACAGCCCGAGCTCCTCGCGCTTTTCTGCCTGCAGACGCGACCGCTGCGTAGATGCGCCCGTACGCTCTCGCTGCTTCTGCATCGAAGGGCAGGGGATTAAACGCGGCCTCGGTTCTCTGCAGTCGGTCCTGCCGACGTGCCCGTTCGTCGGAGTTGGTCGCTGCATGGGGACCGGCGGCGAGCTCGGCCATTGTGAGTGCTGTGACTGCGACTTCGACGGGCAGCATGTTGGTCTCGATGTCTTCAAGATCGATCACCACCGACGTGTCGAGGATGCCGCGCTGGGGACGTTCCTCAGCCACGGGGTGTGATCTCTTGACTGGCGACTTCGTCTAGATCCTGGCGGAACTGTTGAGCGTCGACTGTCGGTGCCGTGCGGAAGATCTCGGCGACAGATTCTGCGGTCACGAATCGGAGGCGTCGCATTGGCGTGAGTTCTCCGACCGGCACGCCGTTGCGGGTGACGACGAAGGACTCGCCTTGGTCGAGGCGACGCATGATTTCGCCGCTGCCGTTGCGGAGTTCTCGCTGTGTGATGGTCTGACTCATTCAACCACTGTAGCACGACGTGCTACAGTGGATCAAGAGATTGCGTTCAAGTCGTGCGGTCAACGCCCAACCCAGGACATGGCGAAAGGGCCCCGCCACGGTCGAGCGTGCTGGAGGTCAGCCTTCTAGAGGAGGATTGGCCAGCTCGCCGCGTAGACGATGAGGAGGATCGTGCCGCTTCGTCGTCCGTGTTCGCCGCCTCGGCCGAAGAGTAGGGCGACGACGGCTGCTGCTGCCGCGGTGACGAGGGTGGCGGTGAGGGCTAGGTCACCGTCGATGACGGTCGGGAACAGGAGTGGTCCCATGGAGATTGACAGGGTCGCGTCGGCGAATGAGGATCCGAGGACATCGCCGATGGCTAGGGCGCTTTCTCCTCGTCGTAGGGCGGTGTAGGCCACGATTCCCTCTGGGAGGGACGTCCCGATCGAGGCGCCGAAGAAAGCGACAATGAACTTGGGGACGCCCCAGAGTTCGGCCAGTTCGATGACTCCGGTTACGGCGATGGTGGCGCCGGCTCCGATGGCGACGATTGCGATGAGGAGTTGCCCGATGAGGCGGGCCCGGTTGGGGACTCGGGCCTCCAACGCGAGCTGGGGGTCGGTGCGGGTGCTGCCGTAGACGAGTCGTGACCCTGCGATCCAGACGCCGATGAGGAGTACGGCGTCGAGTCGGCCGAGGTGATCATCAAGCACAAGAACCGCTACGCCGAGCAGCGAGATAGCGGTGAGCCAAGCGGTTGTTTGTTGGCCTCGGAGAAGGCGGGAGCCGCGTTGGCCGAGCGGGATTGCGAAGCCGGCGAATGGGAGCAGACCGAGGATCAAGGTGAGTTGGGTCGCAGTCGAGCCGACCGAGTCGCCGACATTGACGTCACCATGGTTGGTGTACGAAGCAACGATTGAGTTGGCGATTTCTGGCAGGTCGGTTCCGAGGGCGAGCAGGGTCATGCCGACAAAGAACGGCGGAAGCCGGGTCCCTTTGACGAGTTTGGTGGCGTCGGTGACCGCTGATCGGCTGCCTATCACGGTGAGCGCGAGACCGCCGACGACGGCCCCTATCCAGAGAGCGCTGGTCACGCGATTATCGCAGCCACTGGTCTGGCCTGGGATCGGTTGGCGGTTGCGAGGATTCGGTCATGTGGAAGCGGAGGCGAGCGGTGAAGTGAAGCCGGGAGGTTTCACTGCGACAACCGAGCAGCGGACCTCATCGAGGATCTTCTCGGCGGTATTTCCGATCAGCACACCACCAATTCCCGTGCGTGCAAGCGTCCCCATAACCAACAGATTGATTCGAGACTTCATAATGACCTGAGGAACAACATCCTCTGGTCGTCCTTTGTCGAGGTGGATCTTCCACGCAGCGTCGCGAAGGCCTGTGGCGGTCAGGAGATCGGTGATGGCACGGGCATGAGTCGCTCGCTCCTGCTTGAGATACCTGCTCAAGATCCGCCGGTGTGGTGTGGATGAATGCCGAGGACCGCATCGTTGCTTCTCCGTACAGTTCCCAGGCGTGAACCAGGTGGAGTTCCCCGCCAAAACGTTCAATCATCGAGGACGCCAATTCGAGAATGATGCGGTTGAGTTCTGCTTCGTCGGGGTCGGGGTTGATTGCTGCGAGCACTCGTTGTACCTGGGCCCTGGTAGGGCGGATCACCCAGACAGGGCAAGGACATTTCCGCAGAAGCCGTTGGATTGTTGCCTTGTCGTGGTGGTCCTCGTCGGTGGTAACGACAACGAGGTCGTGGCGTTGCACGATTGCACGGTCAATGATTTCTAGGGCCTGACTTCCGAGGGTGGTCACCGTTTCCATCGGGGGTTCGCTGGTTTTGGACGCCCAGCGGTTGAGCCGTTTGGTCATTGTTGCGATCTCGTCGTCTTGAACGTCGTCGAAGAAATGCGGCCGATGAAGGGCCCGCTGGAAGCCGGTTGGTTCAGCCACGACCCCCAACAGTGTGAGCTTGGCGCCGTTCTGGTCAGCTAGCTCTGAGACCCGGCGGACCGCGGCGGCGTTGTCTTTGTCGCCGAGGGGACTGAACAGGATATTGGTGAATCGATGCATCGGTGTGTACCTACGCCTGCACGGGTAGCTAGCGGCGCTGGCAATCCCAAACCTAGATGCCAGCACGGCGTGGTTGTAGTGGCGGAGGTCCCTACCGGGTCTGCTGCAGACAAATTGGCGTCGCAGGTGGTGTTGGTTGCGACGTGCGGTACCGAAGCCGATGATGAATGGTTCATCAGCCAGCCCAGTGAGCTCGGCTCTGACCTTTCCTTGGACGGTGACTGACGTGGTTGACGTTGCAAGCTACCGACGAGGTGCAATCTCGCGAACTGTTGCTGGACGACGGACGCAGTCGCTCGCGTCCAAGCAAGTTCGATGACGCTTCGGGCAGCCACGCGCGAGGACCCATGGTGGGCGCTCGACGCCAAGAGTGTCGTGCGACGGCTTGACACGGATCTGGCGCATGGGCTTCCGCCCGACGAGATTGTACGCCGGCTCGAGCAGGTTGGACCGAACGAGCTAGCGGAAGAACCTGGACGAGCGCCGTTGTTGATCTTCGGTGCGCAATTCGCCAACACCATGATTGTGGTGCTTCTGATCGCGGCGGCGGTCACTGTGGCGATTGGCGATCTCAAGGATGCGATCGTAATAAGTGATATGCGGTGCGGTCGCCAGGGTTCGGAAGTGCGATTACCGAACGCGCCGGCGGAAGTTGGGCGGAAGCCCTAGGTGGACGAGATCGGGTGGTTTCGCCTTGCGTCACAGTTTGACCCCGGCCCAGTTTCAGGCGCCTGACTTGGCCCGCTGCCGATCGGCCCACCGCAGGACTCTGAGAGCTCTTTGGGTGTTCCATCTACTGGGTCCGCCGGTCTTCTCCATGTCGAACCAGACCTTTCCTGGGTACTTCTGTTGAACTGGCCACCGGCCATCACGCTGTTGTCGCCCAACAAGGACATCGAGCGCGTCGGCGTACCGGTCGTCCCAGGGTGAATCGATCGAGGCGAAGTAGTCGAGACCTCGGAGGATGTCGTAGCGCCAGCGTGGCGGATACGACAAGCGGGTGAATGCCGCATTGACCACTGCTCCGGTGCGATGTGACTTGTAGAGGCGATGGTTCAGGAAGAACTCCGTGCCTCCTGCGATCGCTTCGGTCAGGTCCGTCCGGTTCGGCTCGACACGGCGTGCTTCAGCGATCGCTTCAAGCGCCGAGATTGATGAGTGGAAGGAACTATGGGAATCTCCGAACTGCACGGTCCGGCAATTCCAGCCACCGTCGGGCAGCTGATTGGCGAGCAGCCAGGCGAGCGCGGTGTCGACGCGGGGATCGTCGAGACCGAAGTATCGGGCGAGCGTCACATACATCGATGTGATGCAGGCCTCGGGGGCGTCGATCGTGACTGCCGCGGTCAGCCCTCCGTCGAAGTACCGGGCGTGGTCCCACAACAGGTTGACGCCGAGGAGTGCTTGGGGATGACCTTCAACCAAGCCGAGCCGTCGCAGCAACAGCAGCGTGTAGGTGGTTGAGGTCCACTTCGGGCCGTAGAGACCTCGGCCATGGAGACCCCCGTCCCATCTTCCGTCTTGGTCTTGGTGGTCCAACAGACGTCGTCCCCACCCCGTGGTGGACACTTTGGCCCGCTCGGATTCGACCTCATCATGTGGAGCGTCGAGGAGATCCCGCATGGTTTGCCATCGAATCGAAGCGTCGCCCTCCATCAGCCAATCACGCGTAGCTGAGAGGTCGTGGTGTTCGGCGCCAGGTGACGACGAATCAGGGCCTTTGGTCCTCATACTCCTATTATACTCTGGCACTAGAATATTGAGGTGAACTCGCTGATGACGAACGCAGAACTCGCAGTCTTGAGCCTGGTGGTGGAACAGCCCCGCCACGGGTACGACATCGAGGCGACCATCGTTGAGCGGAACATGCGCGACTGGACCGACATCGGGTTCTCGTCGATTTACTACGTGCTCGACAAGCTTGAGACCGCCGGTCTGGTGACCAGTGAGCGGGAACCGGCACCCGGCCGAGGTCCGGCCCGACGAGTCTATTCGGCCACCGACGAGGGCGCTGCCGCCATGCGTCGAGAGGCGCTGCAGGCAATCGCAGGCCCCGCCCGGCAGCCATCCAGTTTCCAGTTGGGTCTGGCCGCCCTTCCGCTCCTCGCCGGCGACGACATCGCCGAAGCGATCGCGAGCCACGAACGAGACCTGGAGGCCCAACTCGAGGCACTCACCGAGCGCAGCGCAGCGGTCGCGGCGCTGGCCGAGCCAAGTTTGGGGCTGCCATTTCACGTGGCGGCCATGTTTGATCTGGGCGTCGCGCAGATCAAAGCGGAACTCAGATGGATCCGCCGATTCGCCACCGACTTCGACCAACAACAACGAACACGAAGAACCCAACCATGAGCCTGCAACCCTTCCCCGGATTCGAGACCTACCCGACGCATCACCGCGTCACCGGGGTCGCTCAAACACATCTGCGACTATCACGATCACCCGATCTCTGAGGTCGGTCAGAGCGTTTCAGCTCCCTGAGGGTGCCGAGCAGTCATCTGTAGTGCTGATAGTGAGAGGTCCGATGACCCGGCCAGGCACGATACCGGGCGGTGATGTTGTGACCTGCAGCGACGCGTTTTCGGTTCCCTCACCCAGAGGGTTCAACTGCAGGTGTTGGTACCGGCGTGCAGGGGGGTGCCCTTGGTGTTGAGGAACTCCCAGGTGTAACCGGTGGGCGTGAGGGTCATGTGGAGCGCGCCATGCTCGGAAAGTACCGACGTCGACCCCTGCACCCGATCGCCGAAAGTGCGCAGCCCGGCGCCGCCGGTTCCGATGGTGAATTGTTGGGTGGTGCCGTGGTTGATGTGTTCGTAGATGTGGGCGTGTCCGGTGAGGAGGATGTCGGCGTTGTGGCTGGTGGTGATGTTGTGGATGTGTTCGGTGCGTGATTGTCGGTCGTAGTTTTGTTGGGAGGTGCGGTAGGGGCGGTGGGCGGCGACGATAACGCATTTGGGTGCGATGGCAAGGGTTTGGGTGAGCCATTGTTGTTGGGGGTCGTCGGGGCCGCATCCGCCGATGAGGTTGCATTCGGTGTCGACGACGATGAGGAGCCAGTCGGGGCTCAGTGCTTGGGTGTAGTAGGTGTCGTCTCGGTTGAAGAAGTCTTTCCATCCTTGGGCATTGGGGGTCTCGTATTCGTGATTGCCGACGACAGGGATGGTGCGGTTGATGATGTTGGTGAAGGGTTGGGCGAAACAGTTGTGGAATTGGTCGAGGGTGCCGCTGGGGTAGGCGATGTCGCCAAGGGCGATGAGTGGCCCTGGGCGTTGTTGGATGAGTTCGGCCACCTGGGCGGGGGCGTCGCTGTTGCATTCGCCGATGTCGCCGACGGCCCAAACCCCGGTAGTCGCAGCGGCAGCAGTTGTAGTCGAAGCGGCAGCAGTTGTAGTGGGACCCGCAGTTGTAGTGGGAGCCGCAGTCGTGGTAGGAGCGGCAGTGGTCGGAGCCACCGTCGACACCGATTCGGCAGCCGCAACCTCCGAAGGCATCTGCGTCGTGGATAGTCCGGTCGAATTGGCACGACTCAAAGCGGCGACGGAGAGCAATATGGCGGTCATCGCTCCTGCGAAGACCAACGCCAGCCGGATTCCTTGGAGCCGATAATTCGGATCTCTCCTCGGCTTCGATCTCATCGGCTGTTCATCATCCGGGAGCACGGCTGACTCTACGACAGTTTGCGGGGATAGGGCCGCACCGGTTCCCAGTTGAAGTGGCTGCGGAGCGTGCGATTCCATTTGGCCGCGGGAAGGTCGGGTCGCAGTGCCGCCAGCCCCACGGCGTACTTCGACATCTTCAGTGGGCGATGGCCCAATGCCCAGAGGCTTTGATCGATGAGCGAAGGTCGACCGGTGGTCTTGGTCTCGACCACGGCGTGTCCTGCGAGCGAAGTCTGCTGACCGGTGGGAAGCTCCAGTTCGAGGCCGGTGTCGATGGTCACTCGACTTTCGTCACGTGGCAGGAAGAACGTGGTGCGGACGTAAGCGGTTCCCAGGCTGGGTTCGAATCGGTCCAACAGCTCTCTGGTGGGCGCGGTCCGCTGCCCCAATTCTCGCTCACTCAGCACTCGCTGCACATATCCTTTGCCGACGGTGGTGAGGTGTTGGTAGTCCCGGGGCGAATGCGAATCACGGACCTTGATGGTTTCGCCCTGGCGGCTCTTGGTCTTCACCTCCAAGAAGCACTGATTGGAGTCGACGTAGGTCCTGGTGCGAAGCTTGAATCTGCGGGCCCGACGCTGTGCGGCTGCCCGATAGCAGAGGAATTCGGGTGAATCGAAGTACACCGACAGGTAGTTGAACGACCGGCGATCTCCGATCTCCAGCACCTGGGCCTGGTCGGCAAGCCGGTCCAGCAGCGGGTCCAGCAGCTCGATGGGCAGGAGATACTTCCGATCGAACCGGGTTTGCAGCCCAGCCCGGAGATTGAGTTCTTGCAGGCTGGTAGGGGCAAACGCGTCCACCGCAGGGCCGTTCGGCTTCGCTGTCTCGCGTTCACCAAGGTGGTCTTGGTGCATGCTCGCCTCGTGCTGCGCCAGACTCATGATGCGCCGTTGGTGCGGCTCATTGACTTCATCGGCAAGCTTTCGTGGTCGCCGGGCTTACTCACAGTGGGTCGTAGCTGATATCTCACCTCGGCCACGGTGGTGTCCATGACCAGGTCGACCTCTCGGACGGTCACTTGCTGGACACGAGCGTTCAAGAGTTCTTCCAGGCGTGCCGCCAGCGCAGCTTCGTCGGTGAAAGCGGCGTCCAGAGTCATGACCTGTAGACGGTAGTTGGCGAACAGGCGGGGGTGATCGGCGATGTAGATGGTGGCCAGGATCAATGCCATGAAGACGGGTGTCAGCCATTCGGGCGTCACTGGGATTCCGCCGAGGAGTCCGAGGCTGAGCGCAGCGAAGAAGTAAGCGACTTCGTTCTGGTCCAGCTCAGATGAACGCAGGCGAATAATGGACAGGACGCCGAAGAGACCGAGTCCGAGTCCGGCGCTGACTTCGGATGATCCCAGCGCATTTGCCACTGCGAGGACGCCGACGTTGACTCCAAGGTAGGCGACCACGAGATCGCGTCGCCGATGGCGGGGGAAGTACATGCCGAACGAGAGCAAGAGTACCGCCAACAAATCGAGGCTCGACAACACTAATCTAGACACCGTGGTTTCTCCTTTTGGGCCATTCCTGCCATGGACCAGCTTTTTGCCGCCCAAGCAGAGGATAGGTTCGACATGTAGGGCACCGAATGGGCGAAGAAACCCCGATCTCTAGGCCGTCAGACTCTGATCGACGGCTTTGGATGCGCCTATCGCGGCCTTCGCTCACTGACTGCGCAGCCTGAGCCGTTCGCTGCCGCTCACCGACCGCGCTCCGACCCTGCACATCGTCCCAGTGGGCGACCCCGATGGTACCGCCAGCGTCATCGTCGGCGACCTGATCGGTCATCAGCTCCTCGCGATCGCCACCGAGATCATGGCCGAGCACAGGCACCCCTACTCAAGATGTTCGGTCCGATCGGGCGATCAGAACCTGGATGGCGCTATCGGTCGCGTAGTCCTTTGCCTTCGAGGATGCGTGGCACGACCTTGTCGATTCGACGGTTCCGTGTTTCTGTTTGTTTGGCGTCGGAGATGTGGAGGTTGTACTCGCGTTGACGGCCGGGGGTGAGTTCGTTGAACGCCTCGGCGAGTTCGTCGTCGTTGGCCAGTCGTTCGTGCAGCTCTGTTGCTAGCTCTTCGTTGGGTCGCGGCGGCAGCTCGGTGCCAGCACGGGCGTGGTGAATCGCTTCCTCCACGTACGTTCCGATGACATCAGCGAGCGATTCGACGTCGCCGGTCGAGGTGAACTTCATGCGCTTAGGGCCGTGAGTGTTTGGTCCCTGAGCGTGAAGAATGTTTTGCGGATCGTCGAGCAGGACGCCTTGGAAGAACATGAGCGCGAGGTGGTCGGAGAACTCTTGCAGCAGGACGATGTTGTTGTCGTCTTCGATGCAGTAGCAGGGCTTTCCCCATTTGATCGTCTCTTGGAGTCCGCACGACAGCAGGATCGGGCGGATCGCTGTGATCTCGTTGGGCCACTTGACGCTGTCTGCGAGATAGGCGTCTACGTCTGGATAGTCCTTCATCGGTGTTTCCTTCGCGTTCTGTCGGCTTCATGGTACGCGCGCGCTGTTCGCAAGCTAAATGGCTGACCGGATGTCGCATGTGGGTGATCTGGTGGGTTCGTTGGCGGCCTGAAGGAGGTCCCGCAGTACCCCGTGTACTTCGACGTGGTCGAGTAGCTCGACGACTGCGGCTTGGTTGGTGAGCTTGCCGGCTGCGGACACGAGCGCGATCAGACCGCAGAACCCGGTGAACACGGCGGCGATGGTGTGGGCGCGTGGTTTGGTCGCAGGCCGTCGGATCCATCGAATGCGTTGCGGCTTCGCCGTTGTTTGTGTTTTCATACCCGGGTGACGTGTGCCAGCCGGCGAATGTGACAGGGGTTCGGTCACGATCTGGCGTTGGGGTGCGTCACTACGGTATGACCATGAATCTGGAGACCGCGTTCGACGCTGAGCGCCCGAGACTGACGGCGATCGCGGCGAGAATCCTCGGGTCGCAACACGACGCCGGTGACGTGATCCAGGAAGCGTGGTTGCGGCTGTCCCGCAGTGACACCGACGAGATCGACTCGCTGCCGGCCTGGTTGACCACAGTTGTCACGCGCCTGTGCTTGGATCACCTTCGCAAGCGAGCGACCCGGACCGACATCGAGTCAAGCGCGCCAGCCAGTTCGGCGCCGGTCGATCCGGCGGAGGATTCGTTGCTCGCCGACCAGGTCGGCGGAGCGATGCACGTGGTCATGGACTCGCTCGCTCCAGCTGAACGGGTGGCCTTTGTCCTCCACGACGTGTTCGGCTACCCGTTCGACGACATCAGTGTGCTACTCGGGCGATCGGGCACTGCGACACGCAAGCTGGCCAGTCGCGCCCGCAACAAAATCCAAGACGCCCCGGAAACCGCCGAAGAGAAGACCGCTCGTGATGAGCACGAACGCGTTGTCGGGGCGTTCCTCACTGCAGCTCGCGGCGGTGAGATGGCCAAGATGTTGACGCTGCTGGCGCCTGATGCGGTCATGCGGGCCGACGCGATTGGCATTGAGATGGGCACCGACCCCGTCTATGACGGAGCTGCCGCGGTCGCCGAACGTTTCAACGGAGCGAAGGGAGCCGTACCAGTCACGATCGACAGTGACCTCGGTGCTGCTTGGATCGCCGCCACCGAGGTGAAGGTCGCCTTCGTCTTCCACGTCACAGGCGGCCTCGTCCATGAGGTCGAACTCCTCGCCGACCCCGAGATCCTGGCCACGATCGCCGTGAAACGACTACGGCGAGCACCATGAACCGCCCGTCGGTCAGGCGTCTGAGATCAAGCGGCACTCCCACGAACAGACGGTCAACATCTCGCTCCAGCCCGAACGACCGCGAATCCCAGTTCGCCGCCCTGCCGGAGGTGTAGCCAGGCGGTCGTCCCGGAGAGGACACTCCAAGCGGAACGGGACGGTTGCATTCCTCGCAAGGAATATATATGATCTCGTCATGGTCGGTGCCGATCTTGTTCTCGATGCGGTGGGTGAACCGAACCGGCGGCGCCTGCTCGAGCTGCTGCACCAACAGGACGAGGCCACTGTGTCCGAGCTCGTTCGTGCCTCGGGGCTCAATCAGCCGCAGGTGTCTAAGCATCTGAAGGTTCTGGCAAGCGCAATGCTGGTCTCGGTCCGCGCCGAGGGTCGACACCGCCACTACCGACTTGACGGTGTCGGTTTGCAGGCTGCGCACGACTGGTTTGGCTCGTTCGACGACGTCTGGCAGGCCCGCTTCGACGCTCTGGACGAACTCGTCTCCACCGATCCTGAAACCCCATCTACCTAAGGAGCACCTCCCGTGACCGACCCCACCCTGCAATCCGACCTCTCGACACTCGACGCCCGGCGCGGATCGACTCGAATCGAACTGAGCGACGACGGCTTGTCGTACCAATGCGTTCGCACTTTCGGCGCCCCACCCGACCGCGTCTTTCGAGCGTTCACCGATCCTGACGACCTCCGCATCTGGTTCCCGTCAGGCGCTCCGGCCGGCTCGGAGTTGACCGTGTGCGAGTCCGACCCGGTCGAGGGCGGCCGTTACCACTACGAGATGGTGATCCCCGAGCACGGACAGATGGCCTGGTATGGCACCTACACCGGTGTCGATCGGCCGGATCGTCTTGATGCCGACGAGTGGTTCGTTATGGGCGCAGCAGATCCGACGGGACCTCCGACCGCCCAGACACTGACATTCGAACCGGTCGGCGCCGGGTTCACGATGATGACGATGCTGGTCAACCTGCCTGACCCCGAGGATCCCGAGACATTCATGGAGCAATCCGCTGCCGGGCTGACTTCTTCGCTGAACACGATGGACGAACTCGTGTCGAGCTGACCGCCCGTCTAGCGGTCGTGGGGGAGCGTCCCCCGTTGATCGAGCGTCACAAGAAGGGTTTCGCGGCCGTCATTCGGTAGGCGTCCTCGACGAGATCGGCAATCTCTTCCCAGTCGACGGCTGGCAGGTCGAGGCGCAGTCCGAGCCAGCCCCGTTTGTGATCGTCGAGACACCAAGCAAACCGCTTCTTTCGGATAAAAAAACCCGACGTGTTGGTCAGCGTCGCCCCCGACCTCGGCTGTTACCTCGGGGAACGCCTCGACCCAAATCGATGAGTTGTTGGCGGCGCGCGTCGATGTCCATGATGGAACGATTGTGATCCGGTGAATCGACCGGCGCTTCGACGACTTGAAAGGCCTTGGAATGTCCGACATCAAAGTGCGAGGGGTCATCCCGTATCTGTTCTGCGCCGATGCTGGCGCAATCGCCGACTGGTGTGTCGAGGTTCTCGGTTTCGTTGAGCGCGAACGATGGCCCGACGACGACGGGATCGTCCGCAACGTCGAGCTCGTCGTTGGCGACAGCGAGGTATGGCTGGATGGACCGGTGTCGGACTGGAAGGAAAAGTCAGGAGGTCTCGGATTTTGGGTCGGCTTCATCGTCGACGACGTCGACAGCGTCTACGAGCGGCTCGTCTCCGCTGGAGTCGAACTCGCAGCTCCACGCGAGCGCGATCACAGCGTCCGTGAAATCTCCGTCGAAGACCCGGAAGGGCACAACTGGGGGTTCGTACAACGCGTCGGCGATGCTTGAAGGCGCGAGCCGCTCAACTTCAACCCGGCCGAACCCGGCGACGCTCGTCCGCCGCGTGTTTACAGCGATTTGAGGTTAGCCCCAGCAAGTTGCGTCACCTCGGGCCGTGCGGCGTGCCCACGCTGGTGTCCTCCGCTACCATTGTGCTACAATGAAGCACATGTCAGAAGTTGGGATTCGCGCTTTGAAACAGAATGCGTCCGCTGTAGTGGCTGAGGCTGCCGCCGGCGAGACGGTGACCATCACCGACCGGGGGCGCCCGGTTGCGCGAATGACGGCGATCCCAAAATCACGTCTACGTGCTCTGCTCGACGAGGGGCACGCTCGGCCGGCCCGACGACAACTTGCTGATTTGTCCGCCCCCGAGCCCGGACCAGAGTTGTCTCAGGTCGTGTTGAAGATGCGAGACGACGAGCGGTACTGAGGTTGGCCTTCTATCTCGACACCTCAGCATTGGTGAAACTTGTTGTCGCCGAGACCGAGACCGTTGCGCTTCGGTCCTGGTTGCAGGAGACAGATCGGGAACTTGTTGCTTCTGATCTTGCTCGGACCGAATTGATCCGAGCGGTTCGCAGGAGCGTTCCGGATCGTTTGTTGCAGGCGCGTGCAGTATTGGACTCGGTCACTCTTGTAGAGGTCAGGACCTCGATCTTCGAAGGTGCAGGCCGCCTTGACCCGGTTGGGTTGCGGTCACTCGACGCGATTCATCTCGCTGCCGCTCTCGATCTGGGTGATGACCTCGAGGGATTGGTCACCTATGACGATCGCCTCGCTGAGGCCGCGATCGCTAACGGAGTCCCGGTCGTTGCCCCGAAGTAAATGCCATTGCATCGTTCGTTCCGACGATGGCTTCGGATCCCGAGCCAGCGGCTTGAACCCTCCAACGGTGGCCGCTGTAGGGCGCTGGTTACCGCAGGACGACGCTTGAGGCGCGTTGGGGGAGGTGAGTTCAAGTCCCCCGCTGACACCAAATAAGTGTTCAATCTTTGAACCCCTTGTGGCTTGGCCGCCGGTCTCGGGTTGGTGGCCCGGTATCAGCCGGCCACGGCTGAGATGAGATGGATGTGGTGGGGGATGACGAGTCGGCTGCTCGTGTCGGTAACGCCGGGTGGAGTCGAGCATCTCGGCGACCACCCGTGTCGAAGACGGTCTCACCCATGTCTGCGACTTTCAGGCCGACTGGGGTGCCCATGCACCTTCTGCTCCTCGTACATCTGCGCGGCATCGCCGGCAGCGGCGAACTGGGGACCGTCAGTCCTTTCGACCTGTTACCGCGAGTTGTGCGCCGAGTCCATCATTGCGAGTCCGCCGGTGGTGCCGAGTTGGCTGAGACGGCTCGGTGAGCGAGCGAACCAGTGGCGTGCTGTCCCAGCCGCCATGCCCCATGCACCGTCTGAGAGGAGTGCGACCAAGACAAAGATGAGGCCAAGGACGAGCATCTGGAGTTGGGACGAACATGACGCTTGGTCCAGGAATCACGATCAGAGCGAAGGCAAGGGCGGAGAACGCCGCAAGCGAGGTGAGGGTAGGCGCCGGCTAATGCTGCCAGGCGAACTATGGTGAACCAACTTCTATGTCTCGATGCAGAGACCACGCCGGAGTCGGCTCGACTTGCATGAACGAGCCGGCTCTCCGTGTAGAACGACCAGATCTCCTGTCACGCTGAACTGTTCAGGCCGTGGACCCAGACATCGAAATCCTCGGCGGCGATGGGCCCCTTCGACTTGAAGCGACCGTTGACCGTTGCGCCCTGCGCCGCGAGCGCCGCTGACATTTTCTCCAGCGTCTTGCCGATAGCGATGGCGTAGGTGGCGAACACCGAAGCGGGCTTGCCGTCAAGTCGTCCGAGTTGTCCGATGAAGTCGAGTGTCGCGGGTAAATGACCGATGCGATGACCCCCTACGCCGGGGATGAGGACGTGCCGGACGAGACATACCGGGATACGGTCCTTCCGGGTTTCAAGCGGGCAGTGACGTCTCGCCGGTCCATCCGGGTCTTCGACGGCGAGCCCATTCCCGAAGAGGTGATGAGGGACTGCCTCCGGGACGCGACGCTGGCACCGAGTTCCTCCAACCTCGAGCCCTACGAGCTGTTCCCCGACGACCGGAGGGCCTCTATGGATCGAGGGTCCGGCTTCCATACGGAGACCTCATCAAGAAGGTCTAGCTTCCGGATGGGACATTCGGCCCTGGTCGGTGCCGTCATGGTGGCTCATCATGCTGTGACGGAAAGGAGTCACGCCATGAAGCCCTCCCAATCAGCGCAGCAGGCGAACGTGGATCTCGTGGTACGGGTGGGATCTCTCATCGCCACCGGCTTCGCCCGCCGTGACGAAGATCTATTCGCAGACGACTTCGTCTTCCACTACTTCAACCCGCAGCTCCCGGAGCTGGCTGGCGACCACCACGGTTTGGCCGGCATCGCCAGCTTCTTTGAGCGAGTGGGAGAGGCAAGCGACAGCGGCTTCCACAACGAGCCTCATTCACTCACCCCCTACGGTGACGAGCTGGTGGTGGCCTACGCAACGAACACTGTCAGCTTCGGGGGCACCGTGCTGGACGTTGACGCGATCGTGGTGTGGCGGGTGTTCGGCGGGCGCATTCGCGAAGCTTGGGATATCCCGGCGGTCAACACCGTGCGTCCCCAGCAGCCGGAGAAGGGGTGAAGGCAATGTCCAGACTGAAATTGGCGGCGGCCGGATACGAGTCCGCCAAGTCGCTGTTCTCCACAAGGTCCATCCGTTCGTACTGTTCGACCCGCTCGATCAAATCGGCGTTCTCCGTCGGCTCAATCATGTCGCTCGGGTCTGCGGGCTGCATGCTCTCGGTGGGGTCGGCCGGCAGCATCTTGTCGATAGCTTCGGCAGGTTCCATCCTGAGCTTCGGCTCAGCCAGGTCAATTCTGTCGGTCCGCAGCCACGGCAAGATATTGCACGTGGAAGACATCCCACTGCGTGACTGGCGCCGAGACCGCGGCAAGTAACAGGCGCTGGCCGACGGCGTAAGAGCGCGCCGGATCATCTGCCGCTGTGTCACGTGGCTTCGATCTGGCTTGGGAGCGGAGTTCCTTCAACGTCTCGACCCTTGGAGCCGAACCTTTCCGGTGGCTGATCAAATCAGGCCTCGGTGGTCGCGTTAGGCGCCGTCGCGCGAGGTTCTCTCGAGGCGTCGGGTCTCCTCGAGGATCTCTTCTTCGGTGATGGGCTGTTGTCCCCAGATCCTCCATGCGTGGAGCGCGAGACCGATACCCCACCCTCCGATCACCCAGATCGGCCAGAAGTATCCGGCACCCGACGCCGCCCAAACAATGATGAGCAGTGCGTTGACGGCGAAGTAGACCAGGGCATGTTGTTTGACCTCGCGTTTGTCGTGAAGCCGGCTGATTGCGGCAGCTCTGCGTTCCTCGTCGCTTTCCATCGTTCAACTTCCTTTCATGAATGAAGTCCAACACCATTGTTTGGGCTACCCGGTGCAAGGAGAAGGGTCAAAGGGCCCGGCTTCTCGAATGCGACAGACCCTGCCACCAGCGATAAGGGCGGACTGGGAGGGACCTCGGGCCCTTGTGGGGGAGTTGATCGTCGATAAGGCTTCTGTTCATGGCTTCGTGGAGGGCAGTCATCGTGATCGCCGCGAAAGATCTTGCTCAGCGAGGTCGGGATCGGTCGGCGTTCGTGATGGGCCTGGTGGGGCCACTGGCACTCGCGCTCATCTTGGGTGCGACGCTGGGCGGGGCCGATGATCCATCGCCGTTCGAGGTGGGCTTGGCTGTGGAGGATGATGGGCCGGTTGCCGATAGTTTCCGCGACGTGTTGAGGGATCTCGAAGTCGACCGGGTCGTGGTGGTGACGCCGGCGCTCGATCGAGCCGAACTCGATCGACTCGTCGACGACGGTGTGGTAGCGGCTGGCTTCCACCTCGATGACGGGTTCAGTGAATCCGTGCAGTCCGCTCGGTCGTCCACGATCACTGTTGTCGGTGACCCGGGATCGCCCGTTGCAACGGACGTCGCCGAAGCGATCGCCCGCACGTTTGCCGCCGAGATCGACTATGTCTCGCTCGCTACGATGTCGGTGCTGAGCGCCGAAGGAGGGTCGGGAGACGCTGCTCGTGTCGACGAGTTGACGGCGGCTGCGTTGAGTCAACCGCTACCGATCGAGCTCGTCGCGAGCGAGAGCGAGGGTCGCGGTGAGGATCTCTCCTCGTACTACGCGGTGTCGCTCTCGGTGTTCTTCTTGTTCTTCACGGTGCAGTTCGGCGTCTTGAGTCTTATCGAGGAGCGTGAGGCGGGCACCCTGGACCGCCTTCTGATGGCGCCGATCGCGAACTCGGCGGTGTTGGTCGGCAAGTTGATGTCGTCGATGGTGGTTGGTGTGCTGTCGATGGTGGTGCTGGTCGCGGCGACCACGCTGATCGGTGGCGCAGAGTGGGGTAACCCGCTGGCGGTCGGTGTGCTGATCGTGGTGGGCGTCACGGTGGCGATCGCAGTTGCTGCGCTCGTTGCGGCGTTGGCCCGGACCGCGGAGCAGGCAGTGGCGTTCGCCACGGCTGCGGCGTTGGTGTTTGGCCTCCTTGGTGGGACCTTCTTCCCGGTGAGCCGAGCTGATGGGCTGCTCGCGACCGTGAGCCTCCTGTCGCCGCATCGCTGGTTGCTGGAGGGGTTTCGAGACGTGTCCTACGGAGCCGGCGTCGGTGATCTCGCTTCGACGTTGGTGGTGCTCATCGGCTTCACCGTCGTGGTCGGCGGCATCGGTCTCGTAGCGACGTCGCGAAGGTTGGTGCGATCGTGACCGTCCTCGTCATCGCTGCGAACAACCTACGCCGGTTGATCCGGCAGCGGGCGACCTTGTTCTTCGTGTTCGTGCTGCCGCTGATGCTGATCGTCGTGCTCGGTGTGACGGTGGGTGGCGACGAGCTACGTATCGGCGTCCACGTCGAGGGCGAGGTCTCTCCCCAGGTCCAGGAACTGATCGATGCGCTCGAGCAGCTCGACGGTGTCGGGGTCGAGCTATTCGATGAGGTTGGCGCGGCTACCGACGAGCTGGAACGCGAGGACATCACCGCCTTGGTCGTCGTGCCTGTCGGCTACGACGACAGCGTTGCCTCGGGGGAGGCGATCGAGCTGGAGTATCGGGTGATCCCGAGCAGCGGCGGTTTCGAGACGCAGAGCCTCGTACGGTCGGTCATCGCTGATCAGAACGCAGCGATCCGAGCGAGTCGCCTGGTCGGCGAACAGACAGGCATCCCGCTCACGGAGGCTTCTGAACGGGTATCCGCTCTCGCTGAGGAGATAGCCGCCGTGGACGTTGTGACGGTCGACCCCGACGGCGACGCGTATGTCGACGCTGACGCGGTCGGCTTCGTTGCCGCTCAAGAGCTGATTCTGTTCATGTTCTTGATGGGCATGGTTGCTGCGTCGGCGCTGGTCCAGTCCCGACAACTCGGCGTCACCCAGCGGATGCTGGCGACACCGGCCACCGCGGCCCACGTTGTCGCCGGTGAGGGCCTTGGCCGGTTCGCGGTCGCCGTGATCCAAGGGGCGTTCATCATCGGCGCGACGGCCCTGCTCTTCGGTCTCGACTGGGGTTCGTGGCCCGCCACCGCAGCCATCGTCGTGTCGTTTGCGTTGGTGGCAACAGCCGCCGCTCTGTTCGTCGGAGCGCTGGTCACCAACGAGAGCCAGTCGAGCGCGATCGGCATGTCGCTGGGGCTCGCCCTCGCAGCGCTCGGCGGGTGCATGGTCCCGTTCGAGATCTTCCCGAGTTGGCTTCGCACAGTGGCCCACATCACGCCCCATGCGTGGGCTGTCGACGCATTCACCGAGGTCGTCCAGCGAGGCGGCGGACTGGGTCAGATCGGTGCCGAACTCGCGGTGCTGGCCCTGTTCGGGCTGTCGCTGCTTGCCGCCGCCTCGGTTACGCTACGCCGCGCCATCGTCGGCTGAGCACCCGCACTGAACCACACGCGGTGAGCCGGCGGTTCGCATCAGTTCCGCAGGGCGCGCCCGGTGAGATGCATGAATACTGCCTCGAGGTCCGGCTCGACCACCTCGACCGACAACACCCGAGCCCCAACGTCGTTCACAGCGGACAGGATCGACGGAAGCGCGCGGTGTGCTTCAGACAGGCTCAGGTCGAGTGTGTGATCACTCGACGTTAGCTTCACAACTCCGGGCAGGGCCTGCAATCGCTGGGCGGCCGCTTCCAGCCCGCTCTCGAGGCTCAGGCGGACGTGATCGTGCTCGCCGACGAGGGCAACCAGCTCGCGCCGGGTCCCCTCGGCGACCATTCGGCCGTGGTCGACGATGCCGACACGGTCACAGAGACGTTCGGCCTCCTCCATGTAGTGGGTGGTGTAGAGCACCGCGATCCCTGTAGCGCCGAGTTGATCGACGCTGGCCAAGATCGCGTCTCGGCTCTGCGGGTCGACCCCGACCGTGGGCTCGTCGAGGATCAACAAACTCGGCTCATGAAGCAGCCCGATCCCGATGTTCAGGCGCCGCTTCATCCCCCCAGAGAACTCCTCGGCTCGATCGTCGGCCCGCTCAGTCAGCCCGATCGTCTCCAACACGTCATCGATCCGCGCCGCCAGCGCCGCGCCACGCAAGCCATGTAACCGCCCAAAGACACGCAAGTTCTCCACCGGGGACAGATCCGGGTAGATCGCCAGATTCTGCGGCACGTAACCGATCGCACCTTGCACAAACCTCGGTTCGGCATCCAGGTCGCGATCAAGGACCCGCACGGTGCCCGCATCGCGGCGCAGCAGACCGCACAGCATCGAGATGGTCGTGGTCTTACCGGCACCGTTCGGGCCGAGCAGACCGTACGTCTCTCCGGCAGCGATCGTGAAGCCCACGTCGTCGACCACCGTGCGCTCGCCGTACCGCTTGGTCAAACCGCGGCACTCAAGCACAGCGTTGCCAACCAGTGGCGAGGCTTCAGAAGCAGCGACGACAGAATCAGAAGAGACATCCATGAGACGAGCCTGACGCCCACCAAGGCCGGGTTCCAGGGCCGAAGGTCCGAAATCGAGAAGCTAAGAAGTGGAGTGGTACAAGAGGCCGTGACGTCGCATGTGCTGTCCCCTTGAGATGGTGGTTGTTCGCCGGCAGCCATTTAGCCGCCGGCGGAGCCGACTGCGCTTCAACAGGATGGCGAGAGACAACTCGCCTGGTCATGGATTGCCGAGACCTCGAACGGCTGAACAGGCCCTTCGAGCTGAGTTCTGCGCGTGGGGCCCGGAACTCATCGGCGACCTGGAACCTCCACGCTCCTACCGCGCCGCGCTCTTGACATCCTGCTTTTGCTCGAACGAGTGTCACGCGGGGGAGCCCGAGCGTCGGCCAGTCCGGACTACTATCCGGACTGGGGTACAGAGCCATGGGGACTGCAGAACTTCTTGACCGAGCACGTCGAGCGTTCGCCGAGCGTGCGTGGCAGGATGCGTACGACGACTTCGACGCGGCCGACCGGGCAGCGTCGCTGGAGCCCACCGATCTCGAGCGGTGTGCAACTGCGGCCTACTTGACCGGCCACGACTCCGAGAGCACCGACGCTTGGTCACGGGCCCATGAGGGTTGGCGTGAGTGTGGCAATGAACAGCGGGCGGTGCGTTGTGCGTTCTGGCTCGGTTTCGCTTTGCTCCAGCGGGGGGACATGGCTCAGGGCAGCGGCTGGTTGGGACGGGCGGGGCGGATGGTCCAGGAGCACCAACTGGACACCGTGGAGCGCGGGTACTTACTGGTACCCACTGGTTTGATGGCGATGGGGGTGGGGGAGCCCGAGACGGCACTCGAACGTTTTGCCGAGGCCGAGTCGCTCGCTCGACGTTTCGGCGACCAAGACCTGGACGCGCTCGGCAAGCTCGGGCAGGGCCAAGCCCTGCTCTGCATGGGGCGCATGCCTGAGGGCCTGCGTCTGTTCGACGAGGCAATGGTGGCGGTGACCGCGGGGGAGACCTCGCCGGTGATTTCGGGCCTGGTCTACTGCGCGGTCATCGACACCTGCCAGCGTGTGTTTGATCTTCGTCGCGCCCGCGAGTGGACGGCTGCGCTGGACCGGTGGTGTGAGAAGCAGCCCGGGCTCGTGCCGTACCGGGGGCAATGCCTGGTGCACCGGGCCCAGGTTCTGCAGGTTCGGGGGGAGTGGGCCGCGGCGGTCGTCGAGGTCGAGCAGGCGCGGCAACGGTTGAGCGACCCGCCCCACCCGGCAGTCGGTATGGCGCACTACCAACTTGGCGAGCTGCATCGGCTGCGGGGGGATACGCAGCTGGCCGAGGGCGCCTACCGTCAGGCCCATGCCGCTGGCAGGGAGCCGCAACCGGGTCTGGCTCTGCTCCGCCTAGCCGAGGGACGCGCCGATAGCGCGGCCACCGCCGTCGAGTCGGCTCTCGATGCTGCGAGTGATCAGATGTCGCGTGTCCAACTGCTGCCCGCCTACGCCGAGATCATGCTGGCCGGCGGTCGGATGGCCGATGCCCGGGCTGCGGCCGATGAACTCGACACGCTGGCTGCGGGCGAGGACGCCACGATGCTCGGCGCAATCGCCAACCAGACCCGCGCGAACCTGCTGCTGGCCGGCGGCGACGCCAAAGCAGCGCTCGGGCCGCTGCGAAACGCGCTCGAGGCATGGCAGGAGCTCGACGCACCCTACGAGGTCGCGCAAGTGCGCGTGTTGTTGGCTAGCGCCTGCCAGCGCCTCGACGATCGCGAACGGGCCGAACTGGAGTGCGATTTGGCACGCGACACGTTTGTGCAACTCGGCGCAGCCCCGGCGCTGGCGCAGCTCGACCGGCTGCTGGCCGTGGAGTCGCGGCTCGCCTCGGAGCCCTTGGGGCCGCCGGGACGGGCCGTGACCGAACGAGAGTTGCAGGTGCTCCGCCTCGTGGCTGCGGGGCACACCAACCGCGCGATCGCGAGCGAGATGGCGATCAGCGAGAAAACCGTCGAGCGTCACCTCGGCAACATCTTCACCAAGCTGGGTGTGTCGAACCGGACGGCCGCCACCGCCCACGCCTACGACCACGGCCTGCTCTAGCGGCGGAGCGTCGGCCCCGCCGCGTGAGGGTTTTCCCCCATGGCGTCGCCGGTGAACTTGGCGGATTCTCCCGATGCCGAACGAGTGCTCTTTTCCTACGTTGGTTCCGACGCCCACCAAGGAGGAGCCATGAGCACTCGACCGGCCACATCACTGTACGAGAAGTACGCAGCCAGCGGGGCAGAGAACTACGAGCGCCACTTCGTTCCCGCCATCGGCGAGCCAATCGCGCGCCGTCTCGTCGACGCCGCCCGCCCGGCACCGGGCGAGCGGGTCCTCGACATCGCGTGTGGCACTGGGATCGCTGCTCGTATGGCGGCCGAGGCCCTCGGCCACGACGGGACCGTGGCCGGCCTCGACGTCAATCCCGGCATGCTCGAAGTCGCCCGCGCCGTGAGCCCCGACCGCGTCGAATGGCATGTTGCGCCAGCCGAGGACATGCCGCTGCCCGACGCTTCCCTCGATCTGGCGTTGTGCTCGATGGGTCTGCAGTTCTTCCCCGACAAGGACCGGGCCCTGCGCGAGACGCGCCGAGTGCTCGCGCCCGGTGGTCGGGCCGTGTGGTGCACACCGGGGCCGACCCCGCCGCTGTTCGTTGCCATCGACGAAGCCCTCACCGACCACGTCGGTCCGGGCGCGTCGATGTTCGTCCACGCCGTGTTTTCGCTGCACGACGCCGACGAGGCGCGGGCCTTGATGGACAGAGCCGGCTTCAGTCGCGTCAGTGTCGAGACCACGTCGGTGCCCTTGCGCGTGGCGCTGCCGGCCGATTTCTTCTGGCAATACGTGCAGAGCACGCCGCTGGCCGCGGCGGTGGCTGAGCTCGACGAGCGAACACGGGCGGCGCTGGAGGCCGCAGTCGTCGAGCGCTGTGCACCGTTCGTCGACGGCGACGCGTCAGTGATGGAACCCGGTCTGCTGATCGTTATCGGCCATCGGGAGGAGGGAGAGTGACGACCACCGTCCCGTCCACTGTGCAGCAGTACCGGCACCGGCTGCTCCGAGGCGTGCCTGCGACTGAGCGCCGACTCGATGCGGCCGGTATCACGACCACCGTCCTCGAAGGCGGCGACGGCCCACCCCTCGTGCTCCTCCATGGTCCGGGCGAGTCGGCTGTGAACTGGCGCTGGATCATCCCCCACCTGGTCACGACCTATCGGGTGATTGCTCCCGACCTCCCCGCGCACGGTTGCTCGGGCGCCGGCGATCAGCCACTCGACGTCGAGCGCGCCGTCGACTGGCTGGACGCCCTTGTCGAGGGGACGTGCGACGAACCGCCGACGATCGTCGGCCACGTGCTGGGTGGGGCGATCGCGGCCAGGTTTGCTGCCCGCCGCCCCGGCCGTCTGCGACGATTGGTGCTCGTCGATTCACTTGGTCTGGGCCGTTTCCGACCTCGCATCGGCTTCGCCCTCGGCTTCCTGCGCTTCGTGGCCCGGCCCCGCGAGAAAAGCCACGAGCGCTTCATGGGCCAGTGCGCATACGACCTCGACGAGCTGCGACACGACCTGGACGAGGACTGGCCCTCGTTCGTGGGCTACAACCTGGCCATGGCCACGTCAGATTCGGCTCGCGACGCAGGGCACCTGTTCCGCAAGGCCGGCCTCCCACGCATCCCTGCGGACGAGCTGGACCGCATCGACGTGCCCACCACGCTCATTTGGGGCCGCCACGACCGAGCCAACCGGGTGCGCGTCGCCGAGCGGGCCAGCGCCCGCCACGGCTGGCCGCTTCACGTCATCGAAATGGCAGCGGACGATCCAGCTCGCGACCGGCCCGAGGCGTTCCTGTCGGCGATGCAGTCAGCGCTCAGCGAGTAGGCGACCAAATCGGCGCAGTCGACACACTCGGCGCCGTCGCCGTTGTGAGCGAGATCGGCGAGCCCGGACGCCACGCCGATTCCATCATCTCGTACGTCACCCGGCCAAAAAGAAGGGCATCGGCCCAACTACGAACCGACTGCCAGGGATTTCTTCGGGTCGAAGAACGGTCGCTCGACAACCGTCGCCGAGCGCGACCCAGATGAGCTAGTTGCGGTGAGCTCGGTGCCGATCACGGCTGCGCCCACAGAAACCATCGCGAGGGCGATGTTCTTGTCGAGGCGGGGCGAATAGATCGCCGAGGTGATCTTGCCGACCGCCTCGCCATTGTGGTCGATTGGCCAGAACGAGGTGTTGGGTCCGTTGAGGGGGTCGCCATCGAGCACGATGCCGACTTGCTTGCGAGAGATGCCTTGGTTCTTGATCTGTTGGAGCGCCGCCTTGCCGATGAAGTCGGCCTCACCGTCGAGGTTGACGAGCCGGTCGAACCCGAGCTCGTAGGGGTTTGTGTGGATGTCAGCGTCGGCGTGGTAGGAGAGCATTCCACCCTCGATGCGTCGGATCGAGGAGGTGTGGCCCGGCTGGAGTCCGAAGCGTTGACCAATGGTCATGATCCGCTCCCAAAGCTCATCGCCGCGAGATCCATCCCGCAAGTACAGCTCGTAGCCGAGCTCGCTCGACCAGCCGGTGCGGGACACGATGAGTGGGATGCCATCGAGTTCAACTTCGCGCAGCCAGTAGTACTTCAGATCATCGATATCGGCTCCGAACAGCGCCTCCATGACCTGGCCGGACTTTGGTCCTTGTAGTTGAAGGGGTGAGACGTCGGGCTCGGTAATCGTGATGTTCATACCCGAGTTGATCGCAACACCCTGGGCCCACAACAGCACATCGCTGTCGGCCAGCGAGATCCAGAAATGGTCTTCGGCCAATCGCAGCAGAACCGGATCGTTGATGAGGCCGCCGTCGGCGTTGGTGATGAGAATGTATTTGCACTGCCCGACCACCATCGTCGAGAGGTCCCGCGGGGTAAGTAACTGGGTGAACGCGGCCGCGTCAGGGCCAGTGATTTCGACCTGCCGCTCGACGGCTACGTCGCAAAGGATCGCATCGTTGACAAGGTTCCAGAAGTTCTGCTCTGGATCGCCAAAGTCTCGAGGGATGTACATGTGGTTGTACACCGAGAACCCTTGAGCTCCCCACCGGACGGTGGCATCAAAGTAGGGAGACTTCCGAATCTGAGTGCCGAACCCGAACTCGTCTGTTTGCCTCACGTGATGTACCTCGTATCGAGCCTGGTCATGCGGATGCTCCGGTCGGCTCGGGAGTTGCCCACCCGAGATGAGTGGAGAGTTCGTTTGTGAGGATGATCAGTTCTCTGCCGAGCGTTTTGCGAAAGGCGGGGGTGAAGACCCGCATTGAGCCTGTTGCCCCAATCGACATGGTCGGCGTCTGGCGATGGCGGCACAGGGGAGCTGCCACCGAGCACACTCCGCGCTCGATCTCTTCGACACACTCGGCGTACCCACGCTGTCGAATCACCTCGAGCTCGGCGGAAACTTCGGCCACGTCGGTATGGGTGAACTCGGTGTAGGCCTTGAGCTGGCCAGAAATGGTCTTGGCCACCTCGGGTGAGAAGGCGGCGACTGCTTTGGAACATGAGCACGCGTGGAGTGGACGCTTGCCGAGGCCAGGGTGAAGGAACGAGACCCCAGTGTCCGGCGTCTCGACGGCGATGATCTCCACCGCCTTACCTCTTAAACGCGAGAGGAAGAACGCAGCACCGTGAGTGTCTGCGGCCTGGCGAAGAAAAGGAGTGATTGCTTCGACAAGTGCCTGATCGGACTGATCAGCTTCGGTGAGTTGCTTGAGGCGGTAGCCAATCGTGAACTGCCTCTTTGGTACGGGATCGAGGAGCCCGGCTTCGGCTAGGTCGTTCACGAGCCGATACGCCGTTGCCTTGGGCAGGCCAGAGTGCGCGGCAGATATCTGCGACCGTGGCTTGGCCCTTCTGGCCGACAACTTCAAGGATCATGGTGAGTCGTTCGAGATGCACGGGGATCCTTTCGGGAGAGCGAGTCTTGGTTTGCAAGAAATCAGATCTCAAAATACGATAACCACACGCAAGAACGCAACCTGGGGGAGCGCCGCAATGTCTAGTACCGGTGATGCTGAGGCGACATGCTGTGGGCCGGGATATGCAAGCCCCGGCGATGCCATCGCGGCGCCGACTGAGAAGCTTCTGTACACCGTTGCTCTCTACACCGGAACGGGCATCCAAAAGCCCGACTACCTGGCCACCGTCGACGCCGACTCGGACAGCCCGACCTACTCGCAGGTGATCCATCGCCTCGAGATGCCAGGCATCGGCGACGAGCTCCACCACACCGGCTGGAATGCCTGCTCGTCCTGCCACGATGACGCATCTATGAGCCGCAAATACCTGCTGCTACCGGGCGTGCGGTCAAACAACATCTACGTCGTCGACACCGCGACTGACCCCAAGGCTCCGTCGCTGCACACGATCATTGACGGCGACGAGATCAAAGAGAAGACCAACCTCTCCGGCCCGCATACGATCCACTGTCTGGGCTCGGAGATCATCATCTCGTTTCTCGGCGACGCGAACGGCGAAGCTCCTGGTGGCTACCTCCACGTCAACAAAGACTTCGAGATCGTTGGCCGGTGGGAGAACTCGATGGGCGACATTCCCTACGGATACGACTTCTGGTATCAGCCTCGCCACAACGTGATGATCAGCTCCGAGTGGGCTGCGCCGAACACGTTTATGCCCGGCTTCGATCTCGAGGAAGTTGGGCACCTGAAGTACGGTCGCCGGCTCCACGTGTGGGACTTCGAAAAGCGTGAACCGGTTCAGACCATGTACCTCGGAGAAGACGGGCTTCTGCCGCTTGAGGTGAAGTTCCTCCACGATCCCGACAGCATCCACGGATTCTGTTGCGCTGCATTGAGTTCAAACGTCATCCACTTCTGGAAAGACGATGACGCCGATGAGTGGAAGTGGGAGAAGACGGTCGACGTCGAAAACGAGCTGCATCCCGAGTGGCCCATTCCTTTGCCAGGGGTTATGTCGGCGTTGCTCGTTTCGATGGACGACAAATACCTCTACGTCAACAATTGGCTTCATGGCGACATGCGTCAGTACGACATCACCGACCCGCACACCCCGGTGCTTACTGGGCAGGTATGGATGGGCGGACTGCTGGGCAGGGCGCCCGAGGTCAACGGCGTCGAGGTTGCCGGCGGACCACAGATGTTTCAGCTCTCGCTCGACGGCAAGCGGCTGTATGTGACCACGTCGTTGTTCTCGACCTGGGACAACCAGTTCTATCCCGAGATCCGAACCAAGGGCGGCGTGATGGTGATGATCGATTGCGACGTCGAGAACGGTGGAATGACGATCAATGCAGACTTCATCGTCAACTTTGGCAAGGAACCGAACGGGCCGAGTCGGTGCCATGAAACCCGCTATCCGGGTGGCGACTGCACAAGCGATATCTGGATATGACCGACACATGGAAAGTAACGATTGCCAATCAGGGTGGAGTCACCTTCGAGGTCGATGCACACCGTCCTCTCCTCAATACCTTGGTGGAGCACGGCGTGGATCTTCCCTACGGATGCACCTACGGCGGCTGCATAACGTGCGCGGCAAAGTTAATAGATGGCGAAGTTGACCAGTCTGAACAAGTCGCACTAAACAACCGCCAGATCAACCTCGGCTACAGAGTTCTCTGTGTTGCGAAACCCTTGTCGGACTGCATCCTCGAAGTTGGGGTAGAGAGCCACGACAAGCTCTATCGCAACCCGTTTCTTGACCCGCTTGAACCCCACGAGCTCAAGCCCGACATTGCCACACGAATAGGGGAGCCCTAAATGGCTGAGGCCGACCTCGAAATTGCCGAAGAGATCGAACATCGCTACCACTACGAGCCGGCGTATTTAGCCGAGATCCTTCGCTCGGTGAAGACCATCGCGATGGTCGGTGCGAGCGCGGACAAGACCAAGTTCAGCTATGGCGTCCTGCGACAGCTCAATGAGATTGGTTATGAGATTCTGCCGGTTACGCCCAACACGAAGACCACCCAGATCCGTGGACTGAAGGTCTATCGGTCGCTGCAGGAAATCGACCGCCCGATCGACATGGTCGAAGTGTTTCGCCCAAAGGATGAGTTCTACGGCATGGCCGAACAAGCCATCGCCTTGGGCGCAAAGGTTCTGTGGGGTCAGATCGGTGTCTACGACGATGAAGCCGCTGCGTTGGCTGAAGCCGCCGGGCTCCAGGTCGTAATGGACCGCTGCCCCAAGATCGAGCTCTTCAGACCGTTTTGGAAACCGCGCTTGGACCTTGAACTCAACCTCCCGGACAAGCCAGGCGCACCCCTGTAGGTCTGGAGTGCATCGGGCGGAACCGCTCTGTTGGGCGCCGCAGCTGCATTGAGGCCTACGCAATTGCTGAGGCACGCAAAGTCGAAGCGATAGTCCTAGACCGAGAGTTCGACGTTCAAGAGTTTCTTCCATTCGGGCTGGGCGAGGAGGTCCAGCATGCGTGTGCGTGCCGGAAACTCCGTCGTGAGTCTGTGACCAGGCGTTTCGGGTCCTGACGGGATCTGTTCGCCACACCTGAGCCACGACCGCGTGGCTCGTATGGAGATTCGTGTCCGATTTGGTGGCGGCGGCTAGGAATGTGTGGGCGGTTCGTTCACTTCGGTCGATGGAGATCAGGAAGCCAGCGTCGAGGATCACAGGCCGTATCGGTTGGCCATGGCGGCGATTTCGTGTTCGAAGAACTCGCCCACCGGATCGCCGATTTCCCGCAGCTGTACGTTCGCGCTGACCGCCGCTCTGTCAAATCACAGGACGGCTTCAGCGTTCGAACGCGCTCGTCCGAGAGTGGTGCAACAGCCGCGCCGTGCTTGAGGCTGAAGGAATCGACGGGGCGAGCCGGTTCAGCTCCGGCAGGCCGCCACGGCACCGGTACCGACCAATGAGCATCAACGACGCTCACCTTTTCGGATCGGGCTAGCCGACGGTCTGTGAGCTCTCCTCCGAGCACGATCACAACTCGACCAGCCGAAAGATTGGTGCTTGATAGCGGGGGTTCATAGGAACATCGGGGCGTGGAAATTTGCCATCCAGATACGGTGGTCTTCGAAGGCTATGAAGAACAAGACATGCAATCAGTTGAGCCGGGTGACGGCTCGGTGATTACGTGACGACGCTCGCTTGGATTGTGTTACTCGGTATCGCCATGAGCGGCATCGCCATGGTTGGTAGTGTGACGCTGGCGCTGTCCGAAGAGACTCTCGATCGTCTGCTCGTGCCGCTAGTTGCCCTTGCAGCAGGATCGTTGCTCGGCGGCGCGTTCTTCCACATGCTTCCGAACGCAATCGATGAAGTGGGCAATACCCAAGCTGTCTGGGTGTGGTTTGTTGCCGGCTTCACCGGCTTCTTCTTCCTGGAGCAAACCCTGCATTGGCACCACTGCCACCGAGCGGTGTCGAAGCACCGGCCGATGGGACATCTGATCTTGATCGCTGATGGCATGCATAACTTTCTGGGTGGTTTGTCGGTGGCCAGCGCGTTCTTCATCGACCATCGCGTCGGACTGATCGCCTGGGCCGTGGCTGCTGTCCACGAAGTCCCCCAAGAGCTCGGCGATTTCGGCATTCTGGTCAACAGCGGCTGGGACCGGCGTCGAGCATTGCTGTACAACGTCGCGTCAGGATCCACTTTCCTGGCCGGAGGTCTTGTCGCCTACGCACTCTCGGGCACAGTCGACATCGTGTTCCTCGTCCCCTTCGCGGCTGGGAACTTTGCCTACATCGGCGCCACCGACCTCCTCCCCGAACTGACCACCGACCCGGCGCTCACCAACAAGGCCACCGGCTTCGCTGCATTCCTGGCCGGACTCGCAATTCTGTGGGTCGCAGCCAGCTTCGGCTGAGGGCAACAAGATATGCAGCGGCACTGCTCGCTGATTTGTGGATGCGCTTTCGCCTGAGCAACCAAGAAGTCATCAGCGCTTCCGATGCTTCGATGGCCGTCTCGAGGTAGCGCGGGTCGCCGTCGAGTTCGACAGCGACACCCACTCATACTTCGGCTAGCGGGCAGGACGGCACGTCGCACTGTCGGCCCAGTCGATGGATCCTCAGATGGTCTGCGACAGCTCCAACTGCTCGTGTGAACGGAACAAGATCTGCCTCGTCCATCATGCCGAGCATTAGTGACCTAATCAGGTCGGCATGTGGTTTCGAAGCTGTGGCCAGAGCGTCGCCTCCGGCGGCTGTGATAACGGCAGTGATGCCGCGCTTATCGCTGGTCGAAGGCTCGCGCCTAACCCATTCACGCTTTTCCAACCGATTGATGGTTTGTGAGATGAGGGGCTGGGACGCAACCATTTGACCCGCGAGTTGGGACATTCGAAGCCTGCCACCGCCACCGTCGAGCCTTACAAGCACTTCGTATTCGCGGTGCGACATTCCATGGTCGACGTTTAGCTGAGCGCTCAGCCGTTCTTCGAGCATCCGTGAAGCGTCTAGGAAACCCGTCCATGCCTTGAGCTCAAGTTGACTGAGGTGCCGCCCAGTTCCTTTCAAATTGGAGTCTGATTCGGAAGAAATGAGCGACACCTCCCGCGGCTTAGGAGACTGCCACCGACAGTACCTGACCAGCGCTTGCGTGACTGTTTGGACCGAACTGAATGTTGCACATGAACACGTAGCTGCCCGGCTCTAGATCAAAGGTGACTTCCATCGTCTCGCCGGCTTCAATCTTTTCGCTCCGACCTATGAAGTCGGCGCCAAGCGCTTCTTCATCGACTGCCCCATTTGCGAGTTGTGGCAAAGTCTCGTAGCTGTCGCCCTTTGCAATCGCGAACTCATGAGTGTTCTCGCCGACGTTCATCACCTCAAATGTGACGGATCCTGCTGAGATCTCGGTTGGGCCAGAAAGCGTCCACTCAACCAACTCATAGCCCACACCATCGGCGGCCGGAGCCTCGGTTGTTTCGGCTGCTGTTGTTGGGGCCGCTGTTGTTTCCGCAGCCGTAGTCGGAGCGGCGGTCGTTGTCGGCGCCGCTGTTGTTGTTGTTGTCTCAACCGCGGTTACTTCTGGATCGGAGTCGCCACAAGATGCAGCGAGCAGCACTAGGAGGGGCAGGATGATTAGGAATCGCTTCATTGATCAAGTTCCATTTCTTGGTTGGTTTGTTTTATTGGTTGATGGTGAACAGTGGCTTCATGTCAGATCCGCTAGCGCAGACCTGAGTTCGACGTCGTCAAAGACGTTGTCGATTCGGGTCTTGACGAGCCCATCGGATCGAACAACAAACAGGCTCGGCTCAAACTCAAGAGCTAGATCTCCAAGGACAGAAGCAACCCGCAGGTTGGGGTCAGAGATGTCGCCCCCGACCTCGTCCGGGTTGGCGTACACCTCCGCATGAATAAACGTGACGTCTGGAAACTCCGGTTGAATATCGACGAGGACGTCCAGGACGGGTCCACAGAATTGGGTCTGGCAATACGCAGGCGTGGCTACGAGGAGTGCAAAGGGTTTGCCAGCGCCCAGGAGTTGGGCGGGGGTGTTATTGTGAAACTCACACGGCGGCGTTCTCGTGCATAAGGGGCTAACGCCAAGCGGGTTGGCCTCGGTCGGTGTCACGATGGCCGGCATTGGCTGACCAACACCTGGGACGTTGACCTGACTAGCCGGTCTGGCCGTCAGGCCCACTTCGGTCGTTTGTGATCCGGATTCGACGATCAGTCGATACTCGCCCGGTTCGGGGAAGGTCACTGATGGAGCGAAGTAGCGGACGACCCCGCCGTGATCGTGGTCCGCGGCGGTGCCTTCGGCGTGTTCATGAGCCACGGCCCGCCCGGAGACCATCTGCTCGACTGCTGTCTCGTCGGTCGCTACGTTGACCAGTCGAACAAGCACTTCATCGGACCCGTCGGTTCCCAACACAAACACGCCGTCGCGCATCAGACCAAAGGGAAGTCGCTGCGGTATCCCGGCGGCGAGTACCGACGGGCTGAACATGACCACCAGATCCAAAGACCCGGTCGATTCGAGCGGCACCAGCGTGGAGGCGGCAGCGCCAACATCAACCTCATCAGTGCTGCATCCGAATAACACCAAACTTCCAGCCGAAATAAGAAAGGAGCGCCGCTTCATCGCCTAACCGCCGTCGTCGTCATCGGGAATGACGCCGTCCCAGGTGATCCTCGCGCCCTCTTCGCCTGTCTGGACTACCCACGCTGTGGACAGCACGGCGAAACAAATCGTTACGGCTGACAGGACGATGCGGGCCTTGCCCCAAAGTGGAGCGGCCTGGTCCTTATTCCGTCGTAGAACGTACCAGAGGGCTCCGACCGCCAAACCGAGGCCGAAGACAAGCAGCATTGTTGTGTTGCCCAATGCCTCGTGACGATCGGTGTCGACCTGACCGTCGATGATTTCATCGAACTCCTGGCCGGACTGAACAGCGGCCCAGGCCGAGGCAATCGTGACGAGCGCTCCACCTAGGACTCCCCTTGTGAGCCAGTTTGGAGGGCTTCTGTGCAAGCCCAGAACGACCGCAGCAAGACTTACGAGCGGTATCAGCACGATTGGGGCGTGCACAAAGAACACGTGGGAAGGCAGCCCGTTTAACGATCGGAACAAAGTCTCTCCCATGGACGAAGTAGTTGCAAAGTTAAGGACTATTTGCTTGCAACCTTAAGGACTTTCGCCGTCGAAGTCAAGTGCCCCCTTGGGTGAGGGTGCAGAGAGTCCACAATTGCCATGTCTTAGCGGCGTGCGCGGTGGTGGTGCCGTGAAGAGTTGGCGGAGAGCGCGTTGAAGCAGCGGTTGCTCCATCCACTCCGATTTGGGTTAGCCGTGGGCTAGCGGCATTTGTCGGTCACCAGAGAACACCGCCGCCTTCCTACTGCTAGCCAGCAGCTCACGCGGTATCACACACAGAAGCACAAGCTGTCCCTTCCAAAGCTTCGTACTTGGCCCCTGCGTGGCACACTGGTTTCATGTGGTGGCTTGCCCACGGGGAACACGAGATCCCGCCAACGACGGAGTGGTTGTCAGCGCACGAGGTCGCCCATTTGGAATCGGTCCGATTCACCAAGCGCCGAAATGAATACGTTACGAGACGATGGACCACGAAGCAGGCGATCGCCAGCGCGCTCGATCTCGACCGCTCACCCCATGCGTTGGCACGTATCGAAATCCGCCACCGGGCGAGCGGGGCACCGTTCGTCGAAATCGACCGAGCGCCGGCCCCGATCGATGTCTCGATGAGCGATCGATCAGGTTGGGCGGTCTGTCTTGTGGGGCCGCCCGGGAGAATGGCATCGGGAACTGTGGGCGTCGATCTCGAAGTTGTCGAGCCACGGACGACCAGATTCGTCACCGACTACTTCACCAAGGCCGAGCGTGAGTACGTGCGAGACCTGCCCGTCGAAAGCCACGATGAGGCGGCGAACCTCATCTGGTCGGCCAAGGAAGCGGCCCTCAAGGTACAACAGGTTGGTCTCAGGGTAGACACTCGAACCGTCGAGGTTGATCTGCACAACGATCGGCGGATTGAAGGATGGTCGGCGATGACCGTGACAGGTAGGGATGGCCCGATGCCCGGATGGTGGCGTCGTGCCGGGGTATTCGTGCTCACAATCGCGTTCGCTGATCCGGCCGAACCGCCGCAGCTGCTCCCCAATGGCGGCGATCTCGAAACCGCCACTCCCCAACACTCCTGGGTTCAATCCCCGCGCTGTTGACGCACAGCTCAGCTCAACCGGGCCATGCCTCGCTCAAGGGCGTCGATGACATAAGGGCGCAGCTCAGAAGCAGCGATGATCCGGTCGACCGACCCCACACGGAGGGCCCGATCAATTGTGTGAATCGCATCGAACTCGCCGGCAACCTCACCCAGCTTCTCGGAGCGAACCTGCTCGGTCACCCATGCCAGACTGTTGCGGAGTCGCGTTGCCTCGGCGCCATCGGCACCAACAACCGCTTCGCGGGCTTCAACCACCCGGTGATCGGCTTCGGTTCGTTTCTTCACGTCGCGAGCGAAGACGGTTGCAGCGGCCGGTGCACCACCGATCACCGATGCGTATGAGCCCTCGACCGCAGCGATCTCCATCGCCTCGTTGAGCGCCTTGGAGAACACAACGAAGGCGCCGCCGTGATACCGAGACACCACTACGAACACGATCGGCCCGTCGAAGTTGGTGACTGAGCGACCTATCTCGGCGCCGAATTCCAGCTGACGTCGCCGCATCGATTCAGGCGATCCGTCGAAACCGGAGAGGTTGGCCAAGACGACCAAGGGCCGGTTGCCGCTAGCCGCATTGATCGCCCGAGCTGTCTTCCGTGACGAGTGTGGAAAGAGTGTTCCCGATGTCCAGGCCGGTGGGCCATCGGCCGGCACGAAACCCTTGCGGCCGACTGTGTGCGACTCGAGCCCCAACAGGCACACCGGGACGCCACCAATGGTCGTGTCCCAGACGATCGAGGTATCGCCGTCGCGCAGGTCCTTCCATCGTTCCAGCGGCTCAGCGTCCACGTCCGAAACCGATCGCATGACCGAACGCATGTCGAATGGTTGCTTGCGTTCCGGGTTCAGCTTCCCCGAAAACACATCACCCACCGTAGTGAATGGCGATCCGGTCAACTCGGCGTGGGGGCTGGATCGCACATCTCGTTCGTGTGGATCAGCGGTTGGCTGACGACGTGGGAATCGCTCACCGGGCACGACATAGGTCAGGTCGTAGTGACGGAGCAGCAGGGTACATGCGTCACGAAATGACGGTGCCCAATACTGCGCCTGGCCGTTGGGTCCCATCACGCGGTGGTAACCACCAATCCCGAAATTGTCGTCGGCACTGACCGCCCCGGAGAAGTCGAGGGCTTGTTTTCCAGTGAGGACCATGGCGGATGCCGGTGTCATCACGAGGATGCCCTTGGTGTGGTTGAGCATCGTTGCTTCCGCATTCCAGTACGGCTGTCCGCCAACGTTGATGCCCGTCACGATGATGTTGACTTCGCCGCCTGCTTGTGTGAACTCGATGAGGCGTCGCAGGGTGAGAGCGATCCAGTCCATATTCTCGGTACCGGAATCCATTGCGATCAGCGCCCCGCTCGAGACCGCAAACCACTCGATTGGAAGTTGATGTTCGAGCGCGTAGGCAAGGGCGGCGTTGATGCGACGACACTCAGGTTCGGCGAGATTGCCGAGGCCCTGGGTCGGGTCGGACATGATGCTGACCCGCTGGATGCCTTCGGGCACCACGGGGGTGTGGTTCGTGAGTAGTCCGACGATGAGGTGCGCAGTGTTGGTGCCGGGTTGGCGGCTCACGGGAACGAGCTGGTCGTCAGTGTCGAGATCGAGTTCTTGGAACGTATCGACCGGCAGCCCAACGGTGTGAGTACGTTCGGTGAAAATGCGAATGATCTCATGCGGGTACGGCGAACCAAAACGCGCCGCGGTGAGGATCTTCTCTTGGTATGTGGTGAGCGGACGAACTGGCTCATTGCCGGCACGGTCCTCCCGCACGAAGGTCTGATGCCCGGCCTGCTCGATGTGCAGCACTGCGCTGCGTTGCCCGCCCGATGTTCCGTCGGGGATACGTACCTTCACCACTACTTTCTCGAGGCCGACCCGGCCCGCCATCGGTGCGAACCGATGGGCTAGTCGTTGTGACTCCTCCGTCGACAGGGTCCACGGTGCGCGCACGTCGAGGACCAACCTGTTGGCCAGCGGGCGATCACGGACTGCGTAGCGGGCGAGCTCGGAACGCATTGCAGCCAGTGCGAGCAGGCCGATTCGCTCGAGCCGGGGATAGGTTCGCTCGCCGGTCACTGGATCCTCCGCGGCCATGAGGTCGCGGACCTCTCCTAATGCGAACAACCGGTGATCACGGGGATTCGATTTGGCGACCCCGTCGAAGACATAGACGTCTTCTGGAGACGGACGGCGAACAAGGTCGAAGTTGGACAACCTCCAGAGCTCAAGCCGCTGAGCGAGCATCGGATGCAGGTTTCGGTAGAGAGGATCCTCGACGAATGAGCCATCTGCAGCCTGGGTCAGCGTGATGTGTTGGGATCGTGATCGCTCATCGGAGGAACCGCTGGCAGCGCTGACCGTTACGTCGAGTCGTCGGAGCGGGCGGCCGAAGTTGCAGCGGTCGGCCACGTCGGCGACTTCTCGAGCGGTCTCGTCGATGTTGTTGCTTCCCCCGGTGTGCCATGCGACGACATCGACGACAACATCGGGCTGGGAATCGAGTGAGCCGAGGAACGACGCTAATGCCGCGGACCAATCCCCAAGTTCATCCAAAGGCACATACCCAATGACGACAAGCACTTCGTGGTCGTCGTCCTGATAGGACGTTGATGCAAACAGGAATCTGTCGGACCCATGAAAGCTGATTTCACCGAAGTCGCAGATCCGATAAAAGCGCCGGATGTGAATTTCCAGCACGATTTGTCGGATGTCACGCGTTGGCGACTCGTGGTCGGGTCCCCACGAGTCGAGCACCAGGGAACGCAGGGGAAGCGGACACCAGACCAGCCGGTCAATGCGTTCGGCTCGATCTTCAGCGTCGGGATGTTCGCCGAGGTAAGCGATGTGGCCCGTCATCTCTTGGATGAGAGCCTCGGCGGCGGCCTCCATCGGTGGCTCGTCGAAGTAGTGGAACCTGACATCTCGGGCAAGGTCGGCGATCGCTTGTTGGCGACCCTGGGTTGCGGCGGAGAGTCGATCGAGTCGAGAGCGCATTGAACTATGGGCCTGCCCGGCCAGCGAATGGCGATGAATGAGGCGTCGATCGAGGATGGCGAGTACCACCGGGGCGAGTTCGGTCAGACGGGTGAAGGAACCGAACAGCCACATCAGTGCCGACTCGAGGGCCGGGCTCCGCTCCAGACTGTTTACGCCGTACCGGGCGAGGGCACGCTCCAGCCGATCCCGGTAGCCCGCAGGCAGACCGGCCAGATCTGGGTCGAGCCACTGCAGGAACGACAGGAGGAACTCTTGGGTGTGCTCGGTGGGCACCGATTCATCGAGTTCGGCCACTGTTTGGGGTCGGTAAAGCGAACCGAGCTCGGCATAGATGTCCAGCAAACCGTCTTCGCACGCGAGCAAATCGGGATCGTCCGGCGATGCGATCTCGGCCAGCCGGCGTTGCTTGATGAGCAGTTTGCGTAGCGCTGCGGGTGATAAGTCGTAACCCATGACGTAGTTGCCGAGCGGCACGTACACCTGGTCGCAAGGTTTGCGGGTCGGGTCGACTCGGATCTCGAGGCCGGACAGATCGATCCGATTCGAGTCCTCCTCCGATGAGGCGCTACTCATTTCATGCGCTCTGAGCCGCACGAGTGGCGCACCCCGCTCGACTTGTGTGTTCGGCATGATCGACACTGCGACGACCTCGCCTGCGAAGGGTGCCGTGACAGTGGTCTCCATCTTCATGGATTCCAGAACCGCTACGGGATCGCCAGCGGCGACAGTGTCCCCGGGCTGTACAAGTGCGCTTACCACGAGCGCTGGCCATCCGGCGCGTAACGCCACCCCATCCTCCCGATACACCGCGTGAGTATCGGAACCGAGCTCGACGCGGAACCCTTTGTCGGTCGGAATAATCAACAGTCGATGACGTCTGCCACCACAGGTGATTCGCCGCTCGAAGACATCGAGTTCATCTACGGTGATGTCCGCAACGTCTCGACCATTCCGGATCGAGTACCGTCGCGGGCCGACTCGGTCGACATCGAGGCGATACGTGGTGCCGGCGTAAGAAAGCTCGATGCCCTCACCGACCGGGGTCGGGTTTTGAGGGCGGCCCCGCTCGGCCGAGGCGTAGAAGGCCTCCTGGGCGTGACTTCGATCTTCTTCGTAGGCCCCCACGGCAGCAGCAAGCAGCGCAACCGGGTCCGGTTCGGGCGAAGGCCGGTTGGCCACAAGATGGCCGAGCCAGGCGTCGTCCACAGCCCCACGTTGAAAGTCGTCGCCTCCCAGGATCTCGAGTAGGAATGTCCGGTTGGTGGCACCGCCGTTGATCACCACGGCACTGCGAGCGAGTGCACGGCGGACGCGTTCAAGTGCAACGGTGCGATCAGGTCCCCACGCGGTGAACACGGCTATGAGCGGGTCGTCGGCCTCAACCATGTCGCCGGCCCGTCTATTCGCGTCAATGCGCACGCCCGTCCCAACCGGGAACGACAGCAACATCAATCGGCCCGGTGTGATAGCGAAACCGGCGTCGGGATCCTCCGCCAGAAGGCGGGCTTCCACCGCTACTCCATCGTCGGGGGGTTGATCGGTCGGCAGCGCCTCGCCGCGTGCGACCCGAAGACGCCAGCCGATGATGCTCGCTCCGGTACGCTCCTCGGTGGTTGCATGGACGGGCGCTGCGACACAATCGATCTCGTCCAGAACGAAGTTGGTGCCGTCCGACAAGTACGAGACGGTTGCGGCACCGTGGTAGCCGACGATTCCGATGAGATCGGACACGGCCCCGCGGAGTCGCTCACAGACATCGGAATCGATCGTGGTGCACGGCGCCTCGGCAATCAGTGACCGACCGTCACGGCGGATGCTGACGCGGGTGTCGAGTTGCCACAGATTACCGTGAGAATCTGCGAGGAGGTCAACCTCGATCCTCCGTGTAGGGCGTTCGGGGTCGAGCCTGACGTCACCGGCCGGGAGTCCACGAACTACCTCCGGATCCCCAAGGCGACGGATTGTGGAGGAATTGGGTCCGATGACGCCTATCCCGGCCGTCTCGCATGCCTCGATGAGATCAGCTCTCGTCGAGGGTGACCAGGTGCCAAGCCACAACGTGTCGATCTGGGCCTGCTGCAAGCATGCGACAATGTCGTCGTCGGAAGCTCTGGTCGAGATGTGCCGTACCTCATCTGCTTCCCGACCGTCCCACGGCGTGGGGTCGTGCGGGTTGCGATGAACGAGCACGGTCGTGATCGGCGGCGCGCTAACAGCGGAATTGAGGCCCCCCACAGCGTGCAGGACGCGCACCGCGGACTCACCCCGATCGAGAACCCCGAGGCGATGGATTATCAGTGGCTCCTGCATCACCGGCTACTCCCCTTGGAATGTCGAATGCAAATGGGCGGCAACCTCGTCGGGAATGGGTGTCGGCAGCGGAATGGTTCGGTAGCCGTCGAGTCGAACGACCACGGTCCCTTCGTCATCGACGACGACACAGTTGAACAGGCCGGGTTCGATCTCGGTTGCTCGCGCCCACATCTTCCCCGTGGCAAGCGACGGATCAACCAGAACCTGGGCGCTGCTGACCCGCATCGGGAGCGCCAACCGATTCTCTCGTCCCGCTTGCCAGAGACCTGCAGCTTGGAAACACAGCTCGAAAAGCCGGGGGGCAGTGGTGAGCGGTAGATCGTTGGGGACATGGTTGTCAGGAAGTGGGTCGGTCAATGCGGCTATCGAGGAGCCGTCGCTCCGCCATGCCGAGTCGACTACCTGATAGGCAGGACCGTGGAAGTAGAACGAGTACACCTGTTCGGCGTCAAGGCTGGAGCTGCCAGGTTCTCCTATGGGCTCGGACTTCACGAGAACAGGGGGAGTTGCGCTCAGCCGTACCGTCCCGGTGAAGTGAACGGTGCGCTGGGGTTGGTCACTCCCAGGCAGGAGACGCTCGGCTACCAGTTGACACTGCGCCAGAAGATCCTGACCGTCGGGTCGAACGATCGCCTGGACAACCAGCTCGCGCGGCTCATCACGGTAGAACTTCAACGGCGCATTGAACGCGACGTCCTCGACGGAGATGACGTGATGATCTGGTGCTAGCAGTCGGGCTGATTCGGCGAACGCCTCCATCCCCATTACGCCAGGTAATACCGGAATGCCGTCTATGCGATGGTCGTTCAGGAACGGTTGCTCCGTGGGATCGAGAGTTGTTCGTGCCACGAGACCGTCATGGACGCTCAGCGTTGCAGTGCCGACCATCGGGCCGTGAGCCACCGTCTCGGCCACAAGCTTCTCGGAATCGACACCACCATTCCCGTCATATTCGCCCGCCATCATTCCGAGAACTCCCGCCACGATCACCTCGCCGTCGCTGGTGCCCGAAGTTAGTTCACGGCGGATCCATGCCACACCCGCTTCGGGGGGCAACATTTGGACACCTGCCATCTCCATGATTTTCGGGATCGAACCGCGGGTCGCCATGCCGATGCCACCCCATGCTGTCCAATCGAGTGCGAGCCCCCTGGTGTCTGGTCGGCTTCGACGGAAATTGCTGGTGATCTTGCACAGAAGATCGTTGGCGGCCGAATAGTCGGTCTGGCCTTGATTCCCAAAGCGACCGGCAACCGATGAGAACACTACGGCGGCGCCGATTGGCATGTCTTGTGAAGCGCGGAAGACGTTGAACCAACCGTCACTCTTCACGTCGAAGACGAGGTCGTATTCGGATGGCTCCTTTTCGGGCAGGTTGCGGCTGATCTCCAAACCAGCAGCGTGCAGTAGAACATCGATGTGACCGCTTTGTTCCCGGACCTTGTTCATCACGGCGGTCACGGATTCGGCATCGGTCAGGTCGACCGAGTGGTAGTGGACGGTACCTCCGGCGGCTTCGACCGCCTGAACTGCAGTCAGAGCGGCCGCCAGCCGTTCGAATCGACCGAGCTCACGTTCGATGGCAACCGGGGTTGGGTGATCACCGGCCGCCTTCATCCGTTCGGCAATCGTGACTTTGAGGCCGTTGCGGTCGTTGCGGAACGCCTCGAGGTCTGGATCGTGGGCGTCGGGGGTTGGGGTCAGGTCCAACAGATGGAACGTGCCTCCGGAGGCAGCTGCAAGGTCGGCCGTGATGGCGGACACGATGCTGCCAGCAGCTCCGGTGACAACGAAGACGGAGTCAGCGCTGAACTCGTGACCGGCGTCGGGAACCGAGTTCTCGTCGCGCACAGGGAAGGGTGACTCGACGAACGCTACGCCGAAACGTTGATCATCGACCCTCCCGAGCTCGACACAGCCGGGATCGAACAGAGTCTCCTCGATCAACTGTTGAGCGATTGCCTTGGTCTTTCGGCTCTCGGCCAGATCGACGGCCTTCACGAGCGCGTCGGGACGCTCCTTCTTGTATGACTTGGTGAACCCGACAACCGGACCTCCGAGCGGGTTCGTCGCCCCCGCTTCGTCGTAGCCGTGGAAACCCCCGAGGCGAGTGGCCGAGACGAGGAATGGGCTGTCATCGTAGAGCGTCCTCATCGTGGCGTACAGTGCCTTGACCCGGCGGCGCAGCGCCTCCCGCCAGCGATCGAGGTCGTACTCGGCCAGGTCGCCGTCGCTGTCGAGGCCAGGTAGCCAGTAGACCCCCGCAATGGGTCCCTCGCTGTGCCAGGCGTTGAGCTGTTGGATCAGCTCGTCCGTGCTGATTCCCGGCGAGAGCGTCATCGGAGTAGCTCCCAGCTTGGTGAGCTGCTTCACCAAGGCAGTACCGACGCCGCCCTCGTCCAACATCACGACCACTCGAGCACCGTCGAGTTCGACTCCGGTGGGAGAACACACCGAGGTGCCCGGCCGCAGCGACGGGACCGGCACACGGCGTGGCAAAGCGTCAACCGCATCGAAGTCACCAGCGATGACGCTCGGCGCCTCGGTGGCAGTGGCCGGGGCGGCTGCTGGTGCGGCTGGTGGTTGGGTGAGGCCTGCTTTGTCTCGGACCCAGTTGGCGACGTGGTGGAGGGTGGGGAAGTCTCGGAGTTGGAGGTTGTCGTCGCGTTCGACGTCGTAGTGTTCGGGTACTGCGGCGAAGACTTCGGCTTGTTTGACGGTGTCGACGCCGAGGTCGGCTTCGAGGTCGAGGTCTGGTTCGAGGAGGTCGGCTGGGTAGCCGGTCATTTCTGCGACGATGTTGGTGACCACGTCAAGCACCGGATCAGTCGCTGCCACAGCAGTCGCCTCGGTGGCAGTGGCCGGGGCGGCTGCTGGTGCGGCTGGTGGTTGGGTGAGGCCTGCTTTGTCTCGGACCCAGTTGGCGACGTGGTGGAGGGTGGGGAAGTCTCGGAGTTGGAGGTTGTCGTCGCGTTCGACGTCGTAGTGTTCGCGTACTGCGGCGAAGACTTCGGCTTGTTTGACGGTGTCGACGCCGAGGTCGGCTTCGAGGTCGAGGTCTGGTTCGAGGAGGTCGGCTGGGTAGCCGGTCATTTCTGCGACGATGTTGGTGACCACGTCAAGCACCGGATCAGTCGCTGCCACAGCAGTCGCCTCGGTGGCAGTGGCCGGGGCGGCTGCTGGTGCGGCTGGTGGTTGGGTGAGGCCTGCTTTGTCTCGGACCCAGTTGGCGACGTGGTGGAGGGTGGGGAAGTCTCGGAGTTGGAGGTTGTCGTCGCGTTCGACGTCGTAGTGTTCGCGTACTGCGGCGAAGACTTCGGCTTGTTTGACGGTGTCGACGCCGAGGTCGGCTTCGAGGTCGAGGTCTGGTTCGAGGAGGTCGGCTGGGTAGCCGGTCATTTCTGCGACGATGTTGGTGACCACGTCAAGCACCGGATCAGTCGCTGCCACAGCAGTCGCCTCGGTGGCAGTGGCCGGGGCGGCTGCTGGTGCGGCTGGTGGTTGGGTGAGGCCTGCTTTGTCTCGGACCCAGTTGGCGACGTGGTGGAGGGTGGGGAAGTCTCGGAGTTGGAGGTTGTCGTCGCGTTCGACGTCGTAGTGTTCGCGTACTGCGGCGAAGACTTCGGCTTGTTTGACGGTGTCGACGCCGAGGTCGGCTTCGAGGTCGAGGTCTGGTTCGAGGAGGTCGGCTGGGTAGCCGGTCATTTCTGCGACGATGTTGGTGACCACGTCAAGCACCGGATCAGTCGCTGCCCAGCAGTCGCCTCGGTGGCAGTGGCCGGGGCGGCTGCTGGTGCGGCTGGTGGTTGGGCGAGGCCTGCTTTGTCTCGGACCCAGTTGGCGACGTGGTGGAGGGTGGGGAAGTCTCGGAGTTGGAGGTTGTCGTCGCGTTGACGTCGTAGTGTTCGGCGTACTGCGGCGAAGACTTCGGCTTGTTTGACGGTGTCGACGCCGAGGTCGGCTTCGAGGTCGAGGTCTGGTTCGAGGAGGTCGGCTGGGTAGCCGGTCATTTCTGCGACGATGTTGGTGACCACGTCAAGCACCGGATCAGTCGCCGGCGCCTCGGTGGCAGTCGCAGGGGCTGGTGCTACAGCGGCAGGTGCCACAGGAGCTGGTGGTGGCACAGGAACGGAAAGGGCAACGGCCGGTGCGATCGGAGGCCGGGGCGGAGCAGCGGTCGGCGCAGCGGCAACGACAGGGGACGCACTCGCTGAGCTGAGGAATTGTCCGTGGTAGGGGACGGGAATGGCGGACTGATGGTTCGATGTGGCCGGGACGCCGACGTCGACGACGCGCAGTCGGCGGTGATCGACTTCGAGCCGGGCACTATCGTGACCGGCCATCGCGTCGAGCCAGCGTTGCCACGCGGCCTGGTCGATGATGCGATACTGGTAGCCGAGAGCATCTGGTGCCCGATGGGCGCCGTCGGCGATCGGGGTCCATCGCAAGAGCGCCATCGCCACCTGGGATCCGAAACCCGCAGCCAGTCGGAGTGCATATCGCACCGGGTGGGAACCACCTTTTGACAGGTTGAGGTTTCCAAGCTCGGGGTCGGGTTCCCGGTAGTTGGGAACCGGTGGCACGATTCCGGTCTCCAATGCCTTGACGGCCACAACGTCTTCGATGCCAGCACCCATGGCGTGCCCGGTGAAACCTTTGGTATTTGTGATCACCACACGGTCGGCGTCGGCGCCGAACACACGGCGGAGGGCGTTGATCTCTGCTGATGCCGAACCGCCTCTGGCCGGAGTGTAGGTTTCGTGCGATACAAACATCGACTGATCAGCGATCGCCGATCGATCGATTCCACGCGACTCTGCCTGCTGGACGACGGCCTCCATTGCCGCTCCGATGTGTTCGACATCGAGACGGGTGCCGTGGAACGCTGAGTTGACGGTGACGGCACCGAGCACTTCACAGATCGGTTGGAGGCCACGTTCCCGGGCCGCGGCAGCCGACTCGATGACGAGGGCGGCCGCTCCCATCCCGACGATCATCCCGTGACGTCGACGATCGAACGGGGTAGCAGCGTCTTCCACCTGTTCGTCGGTTGCTGCAGCTCCGCTCGCCAGGAACCCGCTGGTGATCCAGGGTTGTAGCGAGTCGCCGCTGGCGTCGTCGGCCGATATGACAACGACGCGGCGGCAGCGGCCGGCGCGAATCCAGTCTTCGGCCAGCGACACGGCTTGGGTGGTTGATGCGCAGGCGGCGTTCACCTGAGTGTTCGGACCTCGAGCCCCGATCATTTCGGCGAACTGTGAGTGACCCATAGAAAACACGCGAAACAGGAAGCGACGATCGAAGTTGTATGGTTGGCCTCGATCTGCACGGAGATCGGAGATCAGGCGATCGATCTCAGCGATGTTCGACTCGCTCTCGTCGAGGCCGGAGCCCGCACGCCCTCGAGCGCGAGAAGGTGCTCGCGGCGGGACCGATCGGCGGTGTAAGCCTCGATGTCCTCGGCGAAACGGTCGTAGCCCGGGAACGCACTGGCGAAGATCACGCCGGTGTCATCGCGGAGTTCGTCGGGCAAGCCCCACCGGTCGGGCAGCTGGGTGTCGAGCGTTGTCGTCTTGTAACGCATGACCAGCGGGATCCTAGCGTCTCGCAGAGCATCAAAGCCTGCACCAACGGCGAGCCTGGTCGTGTTGTCAAACGCTTCATCCCGGGCCGACTCGACCGCAAACTGCTCCACGATGTCGATCGGCGCGCGTCGACCGGCGAGTTTGATCACCTCGGCTGGGTCGTCGATGGTCTCGAAGCTCGCTCCACCGGACTCGCTCTTGACCAGCCGCGTGATGTGCATGTCGGCCATCCGGTCACGAGCGGCTTGGGGCAGTGCCTTGATGAACTGCTGTCCAGCAAGGATCCGTCCGATGTTGGCGTCATCGAAGACCTGCTCCACACCCGGCAGCCCGAGGGCCGCACCGGTGATCACAACGGGTTCAGCTGTCGATCCGACCGCCGTCGCTGCTTGCCGGCGCCGGGGCGGGGCGAAGCGGGGCCTCTAGCGGGTGACGTCGCCGTAGATCCGCAGACCTTCCTCGATGACCCCGGCGAACAGTTGGCCGAGCTGCATGATGCGATCGTCCGGCCCAGTCGGGCATCGACGTGGGCCTTGAACACCGGAGCCGCACTCACCGCTGGGGCGCGTGGGCTTCGAGGAAGATTGCGATCGGGGTGCAGGTTGTCGTCGTTGGCGTGGCGCGGCGACTGGGGGTGTCGAAGCCGACTCCAGCCGCCCACAATCCGCACAGCGCCTGATTGATGGATGCGGCGTCGCCGAACTTGGGGTGATTGGTGAAGAGGGCCAGAACGTCGTCATGGTCGCCGAGCACATCTTCCACGAACCCGTGCAGGGCACGTTTGGGTCCGACCTCGACAAAGACGCGAGCGCCGGCGTCGTAGAGCGTCCTGAGACCTTTGACGAATTGCACCGGGGATGAGACCTGCTTGCCGAGCATGTCGAGCATGTCCGCACTTGTGGTGTCGGGAGGGTAGAAGTCTCCGGTGACGTTGGCGACCAGTGGTATTTGGGGTGGTTGCACGTCCAGGCGGTCCAGCGTTGCAACGAGCGGCACCGACGCAGGAGCGACGATGGATGTGTGGAACGCATGGCTCACTGGAATTCGGATTGCCTGCATGCCGGCCGCCGTGAAGGCATCTATCGCCGCTAGGACGGCTTCGGTGGCTCCACCTACAACGGCCTGGTTGTTCGAGTTGATGTTGGCAACGACCACGTAGCCGGCGGTTTCGGCAACGATTCGTTCCGTCTCGGTGAGCGGACCGAACACCGCGGCCATCGCTCCGTTGTCCTCAATTTCCAGTGAGGCCATCTCGCGTCCGCGAGCGCTCACGGCTTCCAACGCGGCAGCGAAGGTGAGCGACCTGGACGCAATCAGAGCGCCGTACTCGCCGAGGCTGTGGCCCATCACCATGTCGGGTTGCATCCCGTAGGCGGCCAGCAATCTGCTGATACTCGAATCGGTTGCCAGAACTGCTGGTTGTGTGATTTCGGTCTGGAGCAACTCGTGTTCGAGCTGCGTCACGGCCGCAGGATCGTCGCCGTCAATGAAGATGTAGGACGACAACGATCGGCCGAGCAGCGGTGTCATGACGTCGTCGGCCTCTCGGAACGTATCGGCCACGATCGGTTCGGTGGCACGCAGCTGCTGGAGCATGTTCACATATTGTGAGCCCTGTCCGGTGTAGAGGAACGCCACCTTCGGGGCGGGACCGCGACCAAAGAAGACCCCTTGTTGGCGAAGCATGTGGTAGATCGCGGGGTTGTTGCCCGTGAGGGCTTTGACGGCTTTTTCGAGCTTCGCAGTCAAGTCGGCTGCGTCGGCGAAGTCGACGGCGATCCGAACGGCATCCGAACCGATTTTGGGATCCGGTCGGGCTGGCGCGGGTGCACGCCCGGCTCGCGCATCAACGAGCGCTGCCTGAACCTGGGTGAGTAGATCGGAGTCGTCGTGGCCACCGAGGACCAGTGCGCCACGAAGTGGTGGTTTGGTCGGGTCGGCATGACCGGTGTGGGAGGGTGCCGGCGCAGATGTCTTGATCGATGCTCCTTGATACACACGCGGTGGTGGCCGATGCCGCCCGGGTACGTGTTCCTCGAGGACCACGTGAAAGTTTGTCCCACCGAATCCGAAGGCGCTGACGCCGCCTCTCCGCACACCCGATGGGGGTACCGGCCATTCGCGCAATTGTGTGTTCACCGCAAATGGTGACGATTCCCAATCGACGTTGGGGTTGGGATCGTCGAAGTGCAGACTGGGCGTCAAGACCTTGTCGTGGAGGCTGCGCACCATCTTGAACATGCCGGCAGCTCCCGCAGCCGCCTTCAAGTGACCGATGTTCGACTTGACCGACCCCAGCGCCACACTCTTGGGCGACGCTCCGGCGGCGCCGAAAACGTCGGTCAAGCTTTCGAGTTCGGTTGCGTCGCCAACTCGGGTTGATGTCCCGTGTGCTTCAATGGCACTGACCGTGGCCGGATCCTCGCCTGCGACTATCCCAAGCTCGGTTGACCGCTAGACGTTGACCGATCGGGTTCGGTGCCGTGATCCCCTTTCCCTTTCCGTCGCTGGAACCGCCGATTCCGAGGATGACGGAGTAGATCTTGTCGCCATCGCGTTCTGCGTCTTCGAGGCGCTTGAGCACGAACAGCGCAGCTCCCTCGCCCATCACGAACCCGTCGGCGCCGGCGTCGAAGGGTCGGGTACCGGTGGCCGAGAGGGCACCGATCTTGGAGAACTTGACGAACGAAGCGGCACCCATGTTGGCGTCGATACCGCCGGTGATCGCGGCGTCAAAGCGGTGATCGACAAGGCCCTCGACCGCGACGCTCATGGCCGCAAGGCCAGACGCGCATGCGGCATCGGTCGTGAAGTTGGGGCCGCGGAAGTTGAAGAGGTTGGCGACCCGCCCGGCCGTGACGTTGGCGAGTTCACCTGGCATTGTGTCCTCGTTGATCTCACCGAAGTGAGTGAGGAAGCGAGCACGGAGCTCGGTGATGATGTGCTCTCGCTGATCACCGCTCAGCGCCGCAAAGGACTCAGTGTTTGCGAGATCCTGGAGCACCTCTGGGAGCTCGATCCGAAGGTTCGAGCGATAGTGCTTCTCGCCGCCGATGGCGTTGCCGATAATTACTGCGACATTGTCGGGATCTACGTTCCAGTTTGGCCAACCGGCGTCGAGCAGGGCTGAACGCGCCGCACTGATCGCCCACCGCTGACCGTCATCCATTTGGTCGGCAACCTTGGGTGGAATCGGCATCTTCCAGCGGATCGGATCCCACGGATAGTCTCGGACCCAGCCACCGATGGCCGAGTAGGACTTGTCGGGCGCTGAGTGATCAGCCGAGTAGTAGAGGGCCGGATCCCAGCGTTCGGGGGGTACGTCGGTGATCGAGTAGCGCCCTCCCTTGAGGTTTGTCCAAAACGAATCGGCATCGACGGCATCGGGCATGATCGCGGCGAGACCCACCACTGCAATTGGAGAACTTGGGACGGTGAATGATTCAGGCATCTTCTCTCGGCTCCTGTAGGTGGAGATCGTTGTTGTCGGGCGTCAGCCGCTGCGGGAGTACAAAACGTCGGCGACGCGATCCATGTCTGCGAGCAGCCCGGCTTGGGCTGCCCGAATGGCGTCGAAGGGAATGCTGGCGACCAACCCAGAGACGTCTGCGGAGTCTGCGGTCACCGATCCGGTAACCCAACGAGCGCCACCCTCAGCGACCGCTTGGGCCGCTTGCCGGGCGAACACCCGGCTCATGGCCGCGAGGGCTGTGCCGTCGAACCGGTCAGGGCTTTTCTCGTGGCGGGTGCCGTCGAGCGTGTCGGCGGCATGCCGAGCAAACGATTCGGCGCACTCGGCCTCTGTGATCAATTCACCCAAACGGAAGAGCACATGCTGGTTCCTGGTGAGCCGCGCCAGACGGCACGCCTCGAGCACGGCCGCAAGTGCCTCGGCAGCCAGCGCAGCGTGATCAGCTCCGACCTCGGGTCGGCGCGAATGGAGTGCCATGAGGGCGCTGGCCCGATCCCGGTAATAGGCACCGCCGGACTTCAGATGATGCTGCCATCGATCACGAGCGATGGTCATCTCCATGATCTCAGAGGTGCCCTCGTAGATGGTGGTGATGCGCACGTCTCGCTTGATCTTCTCGACCACGTACTCCCGGGTGTAGCCGTAGCCTCCGTGAGCCTGGATAGCGGCGTCGGCGGCAGCGTTGCCGGCTTCGGTTGCCATCAGCTTCGCAATTGCGCCTTCGGTGTTCATTGCACCGTTCTCACCGAGCCCTCGATCGATCTTGTCGGCCGATTCCTCGATGTAGCTTCGAGCCGCCTCGAGGCGAACGGCGTGAGGGACGATCAGCTTGTGCGTGAATCCCTGCTTCTCTGACAGGGGCGCTCCGCCCTGCTGTCGTTCGAGTGAGTACTCGATCGCACGGTCGAGTGCCTCCCAGCCGCCTCCCAGGCCGAACGCTGCCACCATGATCCTCGTGTACCCGAAGACCTGCTGGGCCTGCACCATGCCCCGGCCCTCGACCTCGCCGATCAGATGATCGGCAGGAACCTCAACGTCGTCGAGGAACAGAGCGGCCGTGTTGGACAAACGGATGCCGTGCTTGTCTTCAGGTTTTGCAGCACTGAAACCAGCGGCATCGTTGGGGACCACAAACCACGATGGACCGTCAGGAGTCATTGCCAGCACGGTGATAAGGTCGGCGATCGACCCGTTCGAGATCCATTGCTTTCGACCGTTGAGCCGGTAGCCGGTGATGACACCGTCTTCCTCGATTCGTGCAGCGGTCGTTTTCATCGCTCCGAGATCGCTACCAGCGTCGGGCTCGGTCGCCCCGTAGGCAAACACCACACCATCTTCGGCGATTGCTCGAAGCCACCGCTGCCGCTGGTCCTCGGTAGCACCGACCAAAATGGGGTCGCTGCCGAGGAACGTTGCAAAGACCGCAGTGGCAAGCCCGATGTCGTGTCGAGCCATCACTTCGCAGATTCGGTACGAGTCGAAGGCCCCGCCGTCCATCCCGCCATAGGCCTCAGGAATGAACACCAGCTGGACGCCGAGTTTGTCAGGATCACTCATCGCCCGAACAATGTCTTCCGGGCAGACATCCTCGTGGTCGAGGTCAAGTTGACGCTCAGGAGTGAGTTCGTGTCCGACAAACTCACCTAGAGCGTCGAGCATCATCAATAGGATGTCCGTCTCAAGACCTGCGCCCCCTACGTGGCTCGAGATCACTGTCATCTGATTGTTCCTGTGTTGCTAGTGGTCGGTTCCATACACCGAGCAACCTAGGAAAGACCGCTGCTTCTTGGCAGGGGCTTAGGTCCCATGGCGGCCGAGAATTCGGCCTCCAGCGCAAGGATCGCGGAGTCGAAGGCTGGGTCTCGTCAGACCTCGCTTCTGCACTGCATCGGAGGCGACGGGCAGAACGGGTGAGCTGGCCCCACCATTGGCGGTTCGGGCTTGGCTCGCTCTTGATGTTGGTCGATCGAAATACCGATCTGAATCGCCATCGATGGAGGCGAGCTGTTCGAGCCGATGCGTACACTCGCCGCGTGGACCTCAGCGCTGTGCCGGAAGCTCCCTCCGTTGAGGAGTACTGCTCTCTCAGGGTCGCGGCGGGGCTTTCCGCAATGGATCCCGACGCGGCCGCCGCCGCACTTCCTCGGTCGCTGTACGCCGTGACGATCCGAAGCGAGCAGCAGCTCATCGCCATGGGCCGGGTTGTCGGCGATGGCCTCCATGTCCAGGTCGTCGACATCGCGGTCCATCCCGAGTTCCAGGGTCAGGGGCTTTCTCGACAGATTCTCGAGGAGATCATGAGCTTCATCGCAGCTCTTCCGCGCAGCACGATTGTGAGCCTCTTCGCCGACGTGGATTGGCTCTACGGCAAGTTCGGGTTCGTCCAACCTCAACACACGACGGGAATGACCTTGAAGAATTGGCCTGCTAGCGCCTGATCACGGAGCGCGGCACCCGTTCGATATCAGCACATCTGCGACAGCTGGCTGAGGTGGATTCGTTCAGACTCCATCTACGGCGGAAGAAGACGCCTCAGAGGCAAGCGATTCGACCGTCAGCTATGCGGTGTCGGCCAGTGGTCAGACGGCCTGTTATGACCTCGAAGACGAGATCGACTGCCCAGCGCCAGGTGGGGACTACTACGGGCAGGACGCCAACTATCTGGCTGGTGCCACGATGTCCTTTGAAGACAACGGCGACGGAACCGTGACCGACCTGGTCACCGGGTTGACCTGGCAACAAGAGCCGTCCTCGAACACCTTCACGTGGCAGGAGGCCGTTGACTATGCCAACGAGCTCGAACTCGGTGGTTATGACGATTGGCGAGTGCCGAGTGCGAAGGAGCTGTTCTCTATCGGCAACTACGGCTTGGGCTGGCCCTACCTCGACACCGAATACTTCTCGCTGGCAAGCGGACAGGTGTCCAAGGACGAGCAGTACTGGTCGAACAACTACTACGTCGGTGTGACCGTTGAAGGTGGCGAGGATTCGGCGTTTGGCGTCAATCACGTCACCGGGCACATCAAGGCCTATTCGGCCAACGCCACCGGGCCGGTCGGTGGCAAGTACGTGCGGGTGGTTCGCGGTGACGAGTACGGCATCAACGCCTTCGTCGACAATGGCGACGAGACGATAACCGACGAAGCCACCGGCCTGATGTGGGCTCGGAGCGACGACGGTAAGGAGCTCGATTGGGTAGACGCGCTCGCCTACGCCGAAGCGTCCGAGCTTGGAGGGTACGACGACTGGCGGCTGCCGAACGTGAAGGAGCTGCAGAGCATCGTCGACTACACCCGATCACCAACCGCCACTGACAGTTCCGCTGTCGGACCTGCGATCGATGACTTGTTCACGGTCACCGAGATCACCAACGAAGCCGGCGACAGCGACTACGGCTACGCCTGGACGAGTACTTCGGCGGACTTCACCAGTGGCGAGCCGTACTACTACGCGTGGTATGTGGCTTTCGGACGAGCCGTTGACGACTCTGGCGCCGACTTCCACGGTGCCGGGGCGGTCCGGTTCGACACCAAGACCGAAGACGGCCCAGACGCCGAAGGCGGCGAGCGTTACTACAACTACGTCCGCCTCGTCAGAGACGTCGGCTAGCCCGCAATCGCCCCAAATGGGCTCGACGGTGTGGCGACCAAGGGTTCCCACCATGCGGCCGCTCCCATGGCGATGCGCTTGAGCATGGTCAGTGGTGACGTCCTCACCTCTTACACCCCTAAACGTGGCCCCCACGCCTTTCGCCCAGAAGGGCAACAAGTCCCTTGTGCCGAGCCGCTACTTGGGCAGACGATCTGTTGAGACGGCTTAGCCGTCCTCCGGATTCGCCCGGCCGTGCGGCGTTCGAATGTGAGACTGTCATGGGTTCCTCTGGTCGGCTTTGGCTGGTGGTGGCGGCGATCGTTTTGGTGGCTGGCGCCTGTGGCGACGACGGTGATTCTCTGGTCGGTACGCCGCCGGCGGTGACCTTCGATGGCTCGTCGTGGGTTGTGGAGAGCGGCAGGTTCGACGACGAGGCCATCACGCCGATCGACGGACAGATTCCGACGTTCACGGTGGACGGCGACCGAGCTTCGGGTTCGACGGGCTGCAACGCTTATGAGGCAGCGTTCTCGCTGACCGCCGGTGGTGTGTTGGCTCTCACGGGTTTCTCCGTCACCGAGATCGGCTGTGAGCCCGACGTGATGGAAGTCGAGGCCCAAATGTTGGCGGTGCTGGGCGCCGTCGACCGTTTCGAGCTCGACGGTGATCAGCTGACGCTGACCGGTGGCGACGGAGCGGCCTCGCTGGTGATGACTGCATGGTCTGCTCCGCCCGCGGCGCCCTTGGATGAAGCTACTTGGCGGCTCACCGGGATCGAACGTGGCGATGTGGCGTCCTCGGTGATTGCCGGCACTCGCCCGTTCCTGGTCTTTGATCTGGCCGCCGACGCGGTTCGGGGGAGCGGAGGCTGTAACGATTTCGGGGCCGAGCTGGTGATCGATGATCAGCTGATGACAATGTCGGAGCGTGTCTCGACCGAGCTCGTCTGCGACGAGGCAGTCATGGCCCAGGAGGCCGACGTGTTCGAGACCCTCGACGCCGTCACGGGCTGGCGCATCGACGGCGAGACGCTGCGGCTAGAGACCAGCGGTGGAATGGCGCTGACCTTCGTTGCGGAACTGACGGGTGCGCTGCCCGAGGAGGCAGCGGCGGCGTGGGTGGCGGCGCTGGCGGCCGGAGACATCGTTGAGGCCGAGTTGTTGACGTCGCCGCTGTCGCTTACCTATGTCGACGAGCGTGGCGGGTTGGAGGTCTTCGCCACCGAACTGGCCGAGGGCTGGGGCGCATGGGACCGGGTCAACGACCGCCGATCCTGGTTTGTGACCGGGCGCTTCGGCGATGGCAGCCAGGCAACGGTCGTCGTGTTCGTGGGCAGGGTTGATCAGGAAGGCACCCGCGAAGACAAGGCGGTGTCGCTGTTGATGACCGGATCCGACGGAAGGTTCCTCGCCCACCCATTCGCCACGGCCGAGCGGATCGGCTTCGTTGTCCCCCGAGAGGACTTCCTCGACCGGGTCGCACCCGATGTCGCGTTCGAGTTGGCGACACCGGAGGGATTCGACGTCCTCCTGTTCCTCGACGAGGGCGGTCCTCTGCCGCTCGAGGCCACCACCACGACCGATGGCATACGGGTCACGGGCACCAGCGACCCCCCGCCCCAGCCAGGCAAGCACGTCCTCACCGTCATCTACCGCACGAGCACAGGAGAATTCGGTTCGCAGGCCATCCTGTTCGCCACCTATCCCTAGCGTCAAGCCCGAAAGGTCCCAGACGCATCTAACAAAGGAGATACACAATGAAGTCCTGGGAATACAAGGTCATCGACTCGCGAACCATCGAAGGCGGGAGCTGGAGCTGGGTCAAGGGCAAGCCGCCGCAGGCAGTTGAGGAATACCTCAACCAGCTTGGAGCGGACGGTTGGGAGGTCGATCTGGACTGGCGTGAACTCGAGCACCGGATGTCTTTCATGGGTATCGCCAAGCGAGAACGCCAGGGCTAGCGCCCCGCTATGGGGACCTCACCAGGGCGTGCGACGACACGGGGACGACCGGCCCTAGCCGATCGTCCCCGTTTATCTGACTCTGTCCAAGATTCCCGACAGCCAACCGCGAGCGTGGATATTGGTATGAGCGGCCTGCCGTTCGCCGTCAGAACGACGGTGCTTTGGGTAGTTGCCGTGATGGCGGTGCTGGTCTTGGCCGGATGCGGCTCAGACGACCCTGGAGACGTGGCGGCTACGAGCAACCCTGATACATCCGTGACGTCGCCATCATCCTCGAGCGAGACAAGCCCTTCGAGCGATACGAGCGAGACGTCGGCCGCAGCAAGGCCAATGGTGGCCGACCTGGAACAGGCTCTAGCAGCGGAGATCGAGGCCAGCTTCCCCGAACTCGGTCCCGGTGTCGTCGATTGTGAGGCAACCGGCGAATTGGCGGACTGGCAATCGGTCCTGTGCTTCTTTCTGCCGAACGACCCGGCCGAGTTCGGGGGTATTCACGTGGCGATGCTCGACGGCGGCGACTACGCCTGGGCTCTGGGGGAGTGCTGCGGAGCCGCCCCTTGGCCGGCCGAGTACCCGCCAGGATTGTTCTGCCATGACCTGGCTGAACCGCCCCCGGGCTCCGAGCCAGGTCACTATCTGCCAGAGAGCGACCGCCTGACCTATGGGCTCGCGGTGTTCTATTGGCTCACCGAGGGTCGACCCGGGCGGATGGACGCCGATCTCAACGGGCGACCGTGCGAGACCATCTACCCCACTGACGAGGTCGCCACCTTTTGGGACTCATCTCGCACCCTCTAGCCATAGACGCGCGTCCCGGATGACCCTCCGACGCTGTAGCTCGACCCCGGCGACACGTGGCAACTCAACGCTAGGGTGCCGGTCGTGAAACCGTTCCTCTTCCTCGGCACCCGCGCCGAGGATGCCGCCGCCGACAGCGAGTATGCCGCTGTGCTGGACTATTCAGGGCTCGCCGAGGGCGAGCTCCACCGCCGCCGACTGGAGGCCGAGCCGTTGGGCGAGGTGAGGTTCGAGGACTGGTCGGGGATCATCCTCGGCGGGGGCCCGTTCAACGTCAGCGATCCGGTCGACGCCAAGTCGTCGGTGCAGCACCGGGTGGAGGCCGAGCTTGGCGACCTCGTCGCACGGGTGGTCGCTGCGGACTACCCGTTCCTGGGCGCTTGCTACGGGATCGGTACCCTGGGCTGCCTGTCCGGTGGTGTTGTTGATCGCGCGTACGGCGAGCCGGTAGGGCGTGCCCGGATCGAGCTCAGCCCGGCCGGCCAGGAGGATCCGCTGTTCGGCATCCTGCCGTCGGCCTTCGACGCCTTCTTGGGGCACAAGGAGGCGGTCAGCCAGCTGCCCGCCGGCGCGGTGTTGTTGGCGTCCTCAGCAGCATGCCCCGTCCAGGCCTTCCGCCTGGGCCGGCACGTCTATGCCACCCAGTTCCATCCGGAGCTCGACAGTGCGGGTCTAGCCACGCGGGTCGAGGTGTATCGGGACTTCGGGTACTTTGGCGATGACGAGATCGCTTCGATCCTGCACGTCGCCGAGACTTCGGTGGTCACCGAGCCGGAACGACTGTTGGAGAGATTCGTGGAGTTGTTCGCGGTCTCGTAGTCAGATGAGCGAGCTACGCCCCGGCTTCATCTGCAGGGTTGAAAGAATGGCATAGGTGTGGCATAGTTATGCCATGACCCGGACGAGGATCAGCACGACCGTCGACGCTGCCTTACTTGATGACGCTCGAAAGACCGGCGCCGGGTCGAATGATGCCGAGCTCGTCGATGCCGCTCTGGCAGCCTTGCTCGATCGTTACCGGCGGGTCGAGGTCGATGCGGCCTACAAGGCCGCGTACGCAGCACACCCGATCGATGAGCCTGACGAATGGGGCAGCGACCTTGCTTCGTTCCGTGAAGCGGCGTCGTCTACGTGAGCGACCTACCGCAGCACGGCGAAGTCTGGTGGTGTGAGCCACCGGCGATCGGTCGTCGCCCGGTCGTAGTCCTCAGCCGAAGCGTGGCGATACCAAGGTTGCGGCGAGCGCTCGTGGCGCCCTGCACCACGACGATCAGGGGTCTGGCGAGCGAGGTCGTCTTGGAACCCGGCGACGACCCGGTCCCTCGACTGAGTGCAGTGAATCTTGACTCGGTCGAGTCGGTATCGGTGGGTGTGCTGGTCGAGCGGCTCGGGACGCTGAGCGGCTCCCGCATGCAAGAGGTCTGTGTGGCTCTCGGGGTTGCCACCGACTGCAGCTGAGGTGAGGCGGGGGCATCCGCTGTGGTTGGGTCAGTTGGGTCGGTGACCTGGGGTTGTGTCGGAGCGCGGTGTCAGGTGGGCAGCGGTACGAAGGGGTCGTGATCGTTTGGTACCTGCGGGAACCGCTGGTTGGACCAGTCGGACTTGGCCTGTTCGATTCGGTCAGGGTTGCTGTGGACGAAGTTCCACCAGATGGTGCGTTTCCCTACCGGTTCGCCGCCGAGAACGATGGCGGTGCCCGAGCCGCTGAGCCTAGTTGCCGTCTCGGGGCGGAGCACGGCGAGTTGGCCGGAGGTGATCGTCTCGTCGTTTACCCGTACGTCGCCAGCGAGGGCAATGACGGCGAGTTCGGGAAGTTTCGATGCGATCGGGACAGGTGATCCGGGGTTGAGTGTGATCTGGGCGAGGATCAGCGGTGATGAGCCGGCCACTGGCGAGTCGAGGCCCCAGCCTGACCCGACGGCGACTCGCACCGATGATTGCCCGATCTTGTCGGTCGGTATGTCGCCTGCTGCGGCGTGTTGGAACGACGGCTTGATCTCTTCGGCTTCGGTCGGGAGGGCCACCCAGGTCTGGAGGCCGTGCATGGTTCGGGTGGCTGTGAGATCTTCAGGGTGGGACCGTTCGGTGTGTGCGACCCCGTGCCCGGCCGTCATCCAGTTGACTGCACCGGGGTCGATGGTCTGAACAGCGGCCGTTGAGTCGCGGTGCACCATGCGTCCGTCGAACAGGTAGGTCACCGTTGAGAGGCCGATGTGGGGATGGGCGTCGACGTTGATCCCTGATCCGGGGGCGAGGGTCTCGGGACCGATCAGGTCGGCGTAGATGAACGGGCCGACCATGCGACGGGCGCGGTAGGGCAGTAGGCGACGGACCTGTCCGCCTCCGACGGGCCGATCGCGGGGATCAATGCGGAGTTCGATGGCGGAAGTCATGTCGTCGGGTGGGGTCGGTTCTGCCACCATTCCGGTCCCTCGGGAAGTGTCATAAACAGAAGCAACGCTATCTCCGGGTGGGTGTTGGTTATTTCCAGGGGTTTTTGACGGTCAGGTTGGTGAACCGGCCGACCTCTGCCGAAGCCTCTTCAAGCGCGGATCGCAGAATGTCGACGAGCTGGTCAATTTCTTCTCGGGTAATGGTGAGCGGCGGGGACATCACGCAGCTGTTGTAGACCGGGCGCACGATGAGTCCGTTCTCCTGGCTGATCCGGTCAACGATCAGGGCAAACTCACTGTCACGTGCCTCGTCGGGGTTGTTGGGGTCAAGCGTGCATTCAACTGCTGCCATCAGACCTTCGCCCCTGACTTCCCAGACGACGTCGAGCTCGGCCAGCTCGCCGAGACGCTGTTGGAAGTAGGGCCCCACTTCCCTCACGTGTTCGAGAAGTCGCTCCGCTTCGATGATGTCGAGATTTGTCTCGGCGGCGCGAACCGCCACCGGGTGTCCCGAGTAGGTGAAACCGTTGGTGAAGTAGGTGTGATCCACGCTCAACTCGCGAAGTTCGTCAAGGAGCCGGTCCGATATGAATAACGCTCCCATCGGGACGTAGCCCGAGGTCAGTCCCTTGGCGGTAGTGATCATGTCGGGGACGATCCCGTAGATCTCTTCCGATGCGAACATCGAACCCAATCGGCCGAACGCGGTGACGACCTCGTCGCTGATGTACAGCACGTCGTGTTTGCGGCACACTTCGAGAGTTCTCTGGTGATACCCGGGCGGCGGGATGACAACGCCACCGGAACCGAGCACTGGTTCAGCAATGAACGCTCCAACCGAGAGGGGACCGAGTTCGAGAATCTTTTCTTCAAGTTCGGCGACGAGCCGATCGCAGAAGGCCTCTACGGTCATGCCGGCTGGTCGGTTGAGCGGTTTGGGATTGGAAATGTGGTGGACGAGACCCTCGGCCATATCCATGTTGCTCTTGTCTTCGGTCTTCCCAGAGCAGCTGGCGCCGAGGAACGTGCTGCCGTGATATCCATCTCGGCGAGCAATGATCTGCTTCTTGTCCGGTAGGCCGCGGCAGTTGTTGTAAAAGAACATGAAGCGCAGCGCACTGTCGACAGCGGTTGACCCGCACGTCGTGTAGAAGACGTGGTTCAGATCGCCCGGGGTGTATGCGGCGAGACGTTGCGTGAGGCGCAGGGTGTGGTCCATGCCGAAGGACCACGGTGAGACATAACCGAGCGTCATCGCTTGTTCGGCGATCGCCTCTGCAATCTCGGTTCTGCCATGGCCCACATTCACGCACCACATGCCACCGGGGCCATCGATGAGGCGATTGCCGGCGTTGTCGAAGACGTAGATGCCCTCGCCGCGCGTCAAGAACGTTTTGGTTGACCTCGGGACCGACACATCTTCCCACGGGTACACAACCTTCTCATCGAGCGTGCGACGGTCGGTTTCGGTTAGCCGTGGGGTAGTCATGGCGCCAGTCTGTACGGGCATGTACGAGTTTGGTTTCCCACTCACTCTTGGGTGAGTGCTGTGAGCGTATCGTCCAGAGTTTTGACGGTTCGGTCGATCTGGCTGGACGAAATCACCATGGGCGGCTTGATCTTGAGAACGTTGGCGTCGGGGCCGTCGCTGGAGATCAGAATTCCTTGTTTGCGAAGTCCTTCCACCACCGCTTTGGCCAAGGCGGTGGCGGGTGTGCGCGTCGCGGTGTCATCGATCAAGTCGATGCCAACAAAAAGCGCTCGGCCGCGCACGTCACCGATCGATGGATGTCGGCCTTTAACTTCCCGGAGGCCGGACATCAGCCGATCGCCGACAATTTCAGCATGGGCCCGAAGTCGCTCGTCATCGATCACATCGAGGACGGCAAGCCCAGCGGCGCACGAGACAGGGTTTCCGCCGAAGGTGTTGAAGTACTCCATCCCATTGACGAAGGCGTGGGCGATTCGGGGAGTAGTGATCACCGCGCCGAGTGGGTGTCCATTGCCGAGCGGCTTCCCCATCGTGACGATGTCGGGGACCACGCCCTGCTGCTCGAACGCCCACCAGTCTGAACCTACCCGACCCAGGCCGCACTGGACCTCGTCGGCGATGCACACCGCACCGGCGTTGCGGGCGTGCGCGTAGGCGGCTTCGAGATACCCAGGCGCTAGGTCGATCTGGCCGCCGCAGCCCGAGATCGATTCGTGGATGAACGCGGCCGCTGGAATGCCGTTTGCGGCAAGTGTCTTGGCCTGCCGCCCGACGTCCTCGGCGTAGACCGGGCCTGCGGACCCGTGTGCTCCACGGTACGGGTCGGGTAGTTCACAGATCCTCACTCGTTCGGTGGCACCGCGGCCTCCAGCCCGATTGAACTTGTACGGACTGATTTCGACCAGCGAGGACAGGTTGCCGTGGTATGCCCAGTCGAGTGCGAGTACGCCTTCGCGTCCGGTCATTGTTCGCGCAAGCCGAAGCGATAGGTCCACCGCCTCGCTCCCCGAGTTCGTAAGCAAGACAACCGACAACGGGTCGGGGAACAATGCTCGCAACCGCTCGGCGTAGTCGACGATGTTGCGGTGCAGATACCTCGTGTTCGTATTCAACCGGCGTGCCTGATCGGTGATGGCATTAACGACGCGAGGGTGTTCGTGGCCAACGTGCGCGACGTTGTTTACAAGGTCAAGCCATCGTTGGCCATCGGCGTCGATCAATTCGGCGCCGTCCCCACCCACGATGTGCAGCGGTTCGTCGTAGCTCAAGGACAATGAGGGTGAGAGGTTCGTTCGCCTGCGTCGGGTGATCGATGCCGTAGTTCGTGTGTGGACGGCCTGGATTGTTCGCCTGTCGACTCCGACGACGAGCGGTGCGGGGTTGGGAGAGATGGAGGTCCAGACGTCGCGCTGGCTTGCACGTGCGACCCCATCGAGGTCGGTTGACATGCCAAGCAGGTCGGTGAACAGTTGCACGTGGAGGTGCGGCTCCCAGCCACCGTTCTCAAGGCGTGATCCGACGCTCCCCAACTCGTCGCCGCGACCGATGCGGTTCCCCGCCTGGAGTCGCTCGACGCTCTGGTGGTCGAGGTGACCGACGAGCAGCCAGAACGGGACATCTTCTGGCGTGCGGTATTCCACGATGATCACGCCGCCGTAGTCGCCGGGTCTGTCACGGATCTCCAGCGAGTGGATGATCCCATCGAGTGGCGAATACGCCGTCCGCCCTTCTGGGACGAACACGTCGATCCCGAGATGGAGTGTTCGTCGTTCACCGGACGCGGTAGCGAACGCATCCGTGTCATAGAGTGAGCGGAGCTCGGCGTACCTGCCGAGACTCGGTCCGTCGTGGGTGATCGACTGAGCCCGGTCGACGTCGTGGCTCCAGTCAAGGATCGTTGCAGAGCTGAGATCGTCATCGACGATCGGCGCGGGGTCGAAGCTTGCAGATCCGAAGAACGTGTTGATGTGTCGCTGGCTGGCCACCGGTAGGTATCCGCACGCATCGCGATACGTGGCATGTGCGAGGCCGGATGGGATCTGGTCCAGAAGGGTGACTGTTTCGATGATCGAGGCCTGGCTGGTAGTCAGATACTCGGTGTTTGCTGGCTGTTCTCGGACCTGTAGCTCGGCAATAGCGATGCTCATTGCGAGACGAGTTCGAATCGTCAGATCCAACAGCTCCAGTTCCTTGGGATCGAGCGGCGCTACCTCGTGGTAGCCAGCGACGACTTCGGCCGCAGCGGACAACGGATCGACCTGACCAAACATGGCGTAGGCAGCAGCGACGCCTAGCCCGATGATCCGGGGGCCGTTGACGATGTCGCCATAGTCGATCAGGCAAACCGTTCCGTCGGACGCTACGACGATGTTGTTGTCGTTCGCGTCGTTGTGGATCGTCTGCTGGGGCAGGGTTCGCAGGATCGGCAGCGCATCTGCGAAGGATTTGAGCGTGGACGACACCCACTCGTCCGCCGGAAGCGCAAGGTTGCTGCTCTGCAGCATGTTCCAACGGTACGGGCGATCGGTTGCCGCATGGGAGAAGCTGTGAAGCGCCCGATCGAGCTGGGCAACGGCCCGCCCGATGGAGCGCAACAGTTCCGATGTCGTGGCCCCGGCTGCGCATGGCTGGCCCTCGACCCAGCTCAACAAGCGGGCCACTCGATCGCCGTCGTCCGTCTCGACGGTTTCGCGACCAATGAGCTGTGGCGAGTTCGGGGTGAGACCGGTAGCAGCCACGTGTTTCAGCGCGGCATCTTGCATATCGAGCTGGTCGACCGGTGTCTGAGGAGCGTGGATCTTGAGCACGAACCGCTGGGTGTCGGTGACCACGAGCGTGTTGTGGTCGATCTCGCCGGCGAGAGGGTGAAGACTGATTGGCTCAATATCGAAATGCGAGCGGAGCAACGCAGTTATGTCGGGGGAATCCACAACCACCGGTCGTTCCTATTCGCCTATCGGCAGGATCAAGGCGTGTTCGGTGAACACGGGCGCTGGCATGGCGTCACCGTAGGTCGGACAGCTTGAGAGCGTCCAGCGGGCGTCTCTAGGTTCGTTCTCGAGAGGCCGAGGTCACCGACCAGCTCGGGGTCACGAGTCCGATGTGAGACGATGCCAAGAATTGCGCGGCCAATGCCTTTCGATCGTCCTCCCAGTGCGGAACGAGCTCTGGCTAGACTGGTCCAAACGAGACAATGGGTGGGTATGAGCACGAACACCAGCGCTGATAGCGCCGAGCTAAAAGCAACACTGAATCTGCAACGCAAGGCTGCAATCGCAGGAGGTGGAGCATTCGATCAGGCTGGCCGGGTGCGGGTCCAGCGTATGGCCGACTTCGACATGAGCCGGACGATCTTCGGTGGTCTCACGGGGATTGCCCGCAAGTTCATGGAAGAGAAGCTGGCAAAGGAACCGGTGTGGGATGACGCTGCAGCAGCTGATATCGAGGCCGCCTATGCCCAGCTTGAATCGGCTCAGCCTGCGCCGAACATCGATCAGCGACTGGTCGAGTTCATGATCGACGAGTGCGACTTCAGTATGGAGCACGCCGATGGCACATTCCTCGAGCACCTCGTGTTCTGCCACGACTACGCAGCCCGCTACTATCCCGAGCACTCGCCGAATGTGGCCCTCCTCCATTCGATACTAGGCACCGCAACAAACACGTTCGCCATGGACGCGGGCAAGCTACCGAAGCTCAAGGCTCTACTGACTGAATTCGAAGCGATTCACGTCGAAATCTTCCCGTCGATCCTGCGGCTGCTTTACAACAACGACTTGCGCGAAGAGCTCGAACAGAATATCCACCGCCTTGGCGAGCTCAAAGCCTTGCACTGCTACCGGGTCATCGACAACGAACCGCTCACGATCGATGCGGACAACCTCTGGATCAACCTGAACTACCACTTGATGCACTTCGTGGACTTCATGCCCGCAGCCAACTGGTCCTCGCATAAGGCCGACCCGCTGCTCCAGATGTTCGAAACCCTGTCGAGCTTGTTGGACCGCGCCGGCCAGCGTCAGGCCCAGGTCGAGGTTTCGTTCCCCGAAGGCAAGATTGCGCCGTTGAGGGAAACCCGCACACTGTTCGGCCGGATCATCGGCCTGTTACCCGCAGCGGTCACGCTCAAGCTTGCCCGCAAGTCCATTCAAGAATACTCCGAAAAGGCTGGCCACGACCTCGCCTACCAACTCGAGTGGGCCGTCTGACCCTTCCATATCAATGGCGGCGGTGACGCCCTGAAAGCTGGGGATCAAACGTTCGCTCGCTTCCCAGTACGCCGGGACGCCAGCTAGTCGAGAGCTAGCCGGTTGCGTCATGCGACCTTAGCTATTGTCATCATGCAACCGTTTGCCAGATGCAACCGGTCAGATAGAAGGCAACGCGATGCCGCAACGAATCAGGGTCCAGAACCTCACCCTTTCACAGGATGGCTACGCCACCGGCGAAGGGCAAACACTCGAGCGTCCATTTGGCCACGCAGATCCGGCCGAGCTGATCGCGTGGGCTGGGCGGACGGCGAGCTGGCCCGGCAGAGCAGAACCAGGAGGGTCTCGTGGTCTCGATGACTACTTCGCACGCGATTTCTCCAACGGGATCGGCGCCGAGATCATGGGTCGCAACAAATTCGGCCCCCAACGAGGCCCCTGGACCGATCACGACTGGGTTGGCTGGTGGGGCGAAACGCCACCATTCCACACACCGGTGTTCGTGCTCACCCATCACGAACGACCATCGATCACCCTCGCCGACACCACATTCCACTTCCTCGATGCCGCACCCGGTGACGCCGCCGAACAGGCAAAGGCAGCCGCGAAAGGACTCGACGTCCGTCTTGGTGGTGGACCGACCACTATTAGGGCATTCCTCGACGCCGACCTTGTCGACGAGATGCACATCGTCGTTGCGCCCATCAACCTCGGACGCGGCACCAAGCTCTGGGACTCGCCCAAGCAGTTCGACGACCGCTACCACCACGAGACCATTCCGAGCCCGAGCGGCGTCACTCACCACCTTCTTTGGCGAATCGACCGATGAATCCGAACGCTGGAATCTCAATCACATGACCGCAACCCACGTCCTCGCCATTGCTGCCGTAGCGAAATCCCAAGCCGTGATCATGTGGTTGGTACTTCTTGGTGTGAGTTGTGGGCCCAGCCTGTCGGGTTCGGCTGCGCCGGAATCTGGTGGTGCTGGCGGCGAGTCGATCCCTCAACTTGTGGAACTCGAACCCGTCCACTGTCTCCGCCTCCTCGTCCTCCGGTGTTCGAAGCCGGTGTTTTTCCCGATGTGACGTTCAGTCTTGCGGACCAGGAATGCCGAAACGCTGGGCGAGTAGAGGTCGACGGCACAAGCTGGGCGACGAACGACGACGCTCCCCGCGAGCGGCAGGGCCGGGAGATCCCCGGAAAGCTTGAGGCCGACGGCAGTGAGGCTGTCTTCGTTTCTGCGGACGGGGTTCGGATTGCCATGACAACGGGTCCAGTTCAGGCGAGCTGCTCACTTTGGTCAGCTCCAAATGGGGCGCCGCCGACCAGACTGACCCAGCGCTTGGGCTTCGGGGTTTGGGTTGGCTTGGCGGGTCAGGCTGCTGGTCGGTAGTCGTTGATGAGTCTGGCGCAGTTGGTGGTGCGTTGGATCGGCTGGCAGAGTTCGATCACGGACGCTTCACTGTTGTCGTCGGGGGCGCGCTTCGATGGTCTACGATGAATTCGGCAGCGATGCGTTTGAGCTCTGAGTCCGGGAAGGGCTCAAGTGCCTCCCACGCCAGATCGAGGCTTTCCTCGATGGATCTTCCTTGCTCTTGGTGTACGAAGCGGCGCTCGAACACTTCCGCGAACCGTAAGTATCGCCGATCGGTTTCCGAGAGGCTCGCTTCGCCGATGATCGCAACGAGACGCCGCAGGTCTCTGCCCTGGGCATAGAAGGCATAGACCTGATCGGACAGTTGGCGATGGTCGTCACGGGTCTTTCCCGCGCCGATGCCCGCGTTCATAAGCCGACTCAAACTCGGTAGCACATCGATCGGTGGATCGATACCGGCTCGATGCAGTTCACGCGATAGAACAATCTGGCCTTCGGTGATGTAACCGACCAGGTCGGGAATGGGGTGGGTGATGTCATCATCGGGCATCGAGACGATGATCAGCTGTGTCACCGATCCCGAGCAGCCACGCACACGACCGGCCCGCTCGAACAGACTCGCCAGATCGGTGTACATGTAGCCGGGATAGCCACGGCGCCCCGGGATCTCCTCTCGGGCGGTGGCCACCTCGCGGAGGACTTCGCAATAGTTCGTGATGTCCGTCAGGATCACCAGCACGTGTAAGCCCAGTTCGAAGGCCAGATGCTCGGCGACGGTGAGCGCCAGACGGGGGGTCAGGAGACGCTCGACGGTCGGATCGTTTGCCAAGTTCAAGAAGAGCACGGTGCGATTCAGCTGCCCGCTTTCCTCGAAGTGCCGGCGGAAGAAGCTTGCCTCGCGATTGGTTATCCCCATCGCGGCGAAGACGACGACGAAGTCTTCGTCGGTGCCTACGACTCGGGCCTGAGTTGCGATTCGTGCGGCCAGCTCACTGGCAGGGAGACCAAAGCCCGAAAAGATCGGGAGCTTCTGGCCGCGAACCAGCGTGTTCAGGCCGTCGATGGCGGACACGCCCGTTTCGATGTATTCCGAGGGAAAGGTGCGCATGGCCGGATTGATCGGAAGGCCGTTGACATCGTGGAAGTCGTCCGCCATCAGCGCCGGCCCACCATCGACCGGTCGGCCGGACCCGTCGAGCATGCGGCCGAGTAGATCTCGACCGACGCCGACCCGGACCACGTCGCCTCCGAGACGAACCGTGGTTTCCGCAAGGTCCAGGCCGCGAGTTCCCGAGAAGACCTCGATCACGGCGCGGTCGCGGTGGATCTCTAATACCTGTCCGGACCTGACCTCACCATCAGGGCCGATGACCTCGACGACCTCTCCCAGATGTGCAGCCTCCGCCCGGCCAACGAAGAGAAGGGGCCCCGAAACGTACTCGACGGTATTCAACTCATAAGTGTGTAAGCCCTTGGCGTGTCTCATCGGTCTTGTACTTCCTCGTCGATGCGGTCGGTCAGCTGGTTCGCTCGGACCTCTGCCTCGTCAGGCGGCCACGAACGCATACGCGCCACCGCAGCGAGTACCGGCAACGAACCGGCCCAGGCAACATCGGAGTCGTCGTGCACGACGCCGTGAAGTGCCTCGTGAAGGTGGCGGATGACGTGCAGCATCCAGTACTGCTTCGAGAGTGGACAGAATGCATCAACCGGATCGAAAGCAGACTGTTGCAAAAAGTCTTCTCGAAGTACCTGACCGATCCGGAATGTCACGAGTTCGGGCGGTGCGAGCGCGTCCAAGCCGAGGAGCTGCACGATGCTCCGGAGCTCTTCCTCCTCTGCCAGCAGCCGCAAGGCCCAGCGCCGATTTTCCTCCCAGTCGGCACCGACGTGCTCGTTGAACCACGAGTCGAGTTCATACAACGTGTAGCTCCGGTTCCAGTCGATGGCTGGAAAGTGACGACGTCGGGCGAGGTCGCTGTCGAGGCACCAGAACGTTCCTGCGAGACGGAGGCTGTACTGGGTCACGGGTTCGGAGAAGTCTCCGCCGGGTGGAGAAACCGCGGCGACCACCGATACCGATCCGGCCCGAGGGTCGCGGCCGAGCGACATCGTTGCGCCCGCCCGCTCGTAGAACTCGGCAAGGCGGGATGGGAGATATGCGGGGTAGCCCTCCTCACCCGGCATCTCCTCGAGTCGGCCGGAAACCTCCCTCAACGCCTCGCCCCATCGACTCGTCGAGTCCGCGAGCAAGGCCACGTCATAGCCCTGATCGCGGTAGTACTCGGCCAAGGTGATCCCGGTGTAGATCGAAGCCTCGCGTGCCGCCACCGGCATGTTGGACGTGTTGGCGATCAGAATCGTGCGTTCCATCAACGACCCACCCGTGCGAGGGTCCTGAAGGGCAGGGAACTCCTCGAGAACCTCGGCCAGCTCGTTGCCGCGCTCGCCACAACCGACATAGACGATCACATCGGCGTCGGACCACTTCGCGAGGGTCTGTTCGTGCACCGTCTTCCCTGTCCCGAAGCCACCCGGGATCGTCGCACTGCCGCCCCGCGCGAGCGGAAAGAGCGTGTCGACCACGCGCTGCCCCGTCGTCAATGGTGCGATCGGATCGAGGCGCCTGCCAAACGGACGGGAGCGGCGCACCGGCCATCGAAACATCATTGACACCGGCTCGTCGTCGATCCACACCACCGGATCGACGACAGTCAAGCGAGTCGAACCGACCGCGGTGATGACGCCCGACCGTGGGGCGAGGACCCGATGTTCGATTGCGGTGGTTTCGGGCGTCGTCGCGATGACATCGCCGACCTCGACGACATGACCGCGTTCGACCAATAGGGACAGATCCCAGAGTCGCTCGGCATCGAGGGCGGCCACCTGGGCGCCACGACTGATGAAGGCTCGGCCGTGAGCTTGATCACCAATGGCGGCCATTACAGAGAGCGGTCGCTGAACGCCGTCAAAGATAGTGCCGAGAAGTCCTGGACCCAGTTCGACTGCCAGAGGTTCGCCGGTGTCCACTACTGGCGAACCGACGTAGAGCCCGCTGGTGTTCTCATAGACCTGGATGACGGTCTCGGCACTGCTCAGCCTGATCACCTCACCGACAAGATTCTGCTCGCCCACGTTAACCACGTTGTAGAGCCGAGTGTGGCTCAGTCCCTCGGCAACGACTACTGGCCCAGAGACCCGAACGACGTGGCCCTCGCCCATGTCGGTCATCGGACCTCATCCCCGAATGTGATGTGATAACCCACGGCGCGTTGCAGCAACGCGGCGAGCCGAGCCCGCGGACTAACCGCCTCGAGCCCTTCCAGGCCCGAAGGCAAGGGCACCACTATCGGCGTGATCGAGCGCTCGTAGCGTTCACGCGCGACCGCTCCCATCCCCACGAGGAACGGCGCGTACACCCCGACGACACCACGATCGCCATCGTCCATCGCGACCTTGAGGTAGTTCGCAGCCCCTGCAGCGTCGTTGGATTCGTGCACTGCCACGCCTGCGAGGCGGAATCCCGACGCGAGTTCGGGCGGGACGACGAGAACGAGCTGCGCGCTTCGCTCGTTTGTAACCGATTCGTTCACCATGGGTACAACCTTCGTTCGAGATCGTCCCATGCGAGCTGATGGGTGATGGCCCGATCCACGAGACGCAGATTTCGCGCCTCGCATTCCTTGGCCCACACGAATGCGACGGGAATGGCAATGCCGAGCGGATCACCACGGCTGAAGAGACCGATCGCGTTGCGTGCCAGCGCCCGTTCGAGTCTGCCGGCCAAGTCACTCAGATCGAGGTTCGCGGTCCACGCCTGCAACGCCGCTAGCCAGTCGTCAGGCAGCGATCTTCCTTCGAACAGCGCAGCCAGCTCGGCGGGTGTACTGGCGTGTTCGGCTTGCTCGAGCAGGGGTCGCGGCAAGCCGCCACCCGGCAGGTACACGCCATCGTCGGGAGCTTTGACGGCGGCCGGGTTATCGATCAGGTTCTGGCGGAGGCGAAGTGCGGTCATGACGTTGATCTGATCGATCTCGGTTTGCAGGATCGAGGCGAGCGCCGTCTCGGCCCAGTCTTCCAGTTCGTCAACTGTGTGGGCCGCCCAAGAGCGCTGCAAGGCGCGCTCGAGGACGGCTGGATCACCTGTGGCCTCGTACCGAGGCCATTCCTGCAGCACCTGGCGTGCCGTCGGGCGCGTGGGCAGCTCCCATGCCACCATCAGTTCGACTACTGTTCGCAACGATGGCTGAGCGGCCAGTTCGACCAGGACCGGCTCGTCGAGCGTGCCGGCGGCGACGAGCATCGGCGCAGCGTCCTCGTGTGCTCCTCGGCCGGCTTTCAGCCGAATGATGGTCTGGAGGTTGCGCAGATCCCATCGGGCCAGCAGTAGGTCGACCCCTGCCCCTGCGTCGCCATCGTAGAATGCTCGCATGGAGCGAAGCGACCTCGTCAGATGGCCGCGCACCGTCTCGTCGAGCCAGTGAATAGCACCGTGTCGTATGAGTGCTCGCTCCGCGTCGACCGCATAAGGCGTGGCACTCAGCGCACCGAGCAGCCGTTCGGTCGAACCGGTGGCGAAGAGCTCGCGGTAGTCGGTTCCGCTGAGGAGCCGGCTCCTCTGTGCTCGCAGCCTGGTATTGCCGTACTCGAAGCCGAGGCCGTCCTGGCCCCGGGGCAGTCGTCTCGCCGTGCCGTAGATGAGTCTGGTCATAGGGAGCCCCGTTCGGGGATGCGGTCGGCAACGAGACGTCTCAGCCGACGATCGGCCCGCTCAAGCCGCGAATCGAAGGTGTTCTTCACGACTCGACCATCGTCGGTGGCAAGCACGACCCCGCCGAGACAGCTCCGAGTAGCCTCGACGACGAGCAGGTCCTTCTCGCGCTCGGCGAGAACGGACCGAACGAGTTCTACGTCTGCAGGATCGACCTCCACGGTGGTGGCGTCGGGGAGAACGTCAAGGCCCTCGTCGAGGAGACGAGCGACGATGTCGCGATAGGGAGCCGTGCCCCCCACAGCTCCGAGGCGGACGCGCAGGGTTTCCAGGACTTCCTGATACGCGGTTTCCACCTCAGTTATCGTGTTGCGGGTCGCCTCGAGGCGGGCCCGATTCACTATGCGTGCGACCTCACGATCGGCGGCAGCGTCGAGAGATGTTGCCGCAGCCTGCTGGGCTTCGACAGCCTGTTCATCCGCGGCCGCCTTGATCGCCGTGACCTCGGCAGCGCCCGCGCTAACGAGGTTTTGGCGCTCGCGAGCGGCCTCGTCGCGGATGGTGACCAGAATGCCGTCGAGCTGCATTTAACCGCCCAGTAGCACGAGAATCATGGCCGCCACTGCGAACCCGAGGATCACGAGTGTCTCGGGAATGGCGATGAGCAGGATGACGCGGCCTGTCAGCTCAGGTTTTTCGGTGATGGCTCCTACACCAGCCGATCCGATCCTGGCCTGGGCGTAGCCCGTTGCCAGGGCGGAGAGGCCGACAGCAACGCCTGCCCCGATGGCGAGTAGTCCTTGTTCCATGGTTTCCTCCTAAGTATTGGTTATTCGACTCACCCGATCCCCGCCCCCTCGAGCTGGTGATGATCGGTCGTTCCCCCGAACGGTTGATACTCCTCACCCCCTTCTTCGTAGAACTTGCTGAAGAACTCGACGTAGTGGAGACGCAACGCCTGGATCGTGGGACTGAAGGCCCCGAGGGCGAGGTTGAGGGTGTGGAACAGGGTGGCGATGAGGATGCCGAGCCACAAGGGCGCCGCAGCGCCGAGGTCGTTGGCGACGCGGGCCAAGAAGACCGATGCCAATCCGATCGCGGCGATCCGCAGGTAGGAGAGCACGTTGCCGACCGTGCCGAGTAGCTCCAAGGGCCCCATGAGTATCCCGATGGCTCCACCCGACGCCATCATGACGGCTAAACCGACGATGACGGCCGCTACCCCGGGCGTGATGAAACCCGCAGGGAGGCGATCAGCGGCTGTGCCGACGATCAGGAACATCCCCATAAGTGCGACGAGCAACGCGGTTCGCTCGGCGAGCTGGGTGCGATTGGCCGCTCGGGCTGCACCCCAGATTCCGAGCAGAAGGCCCAGCGTGACATGGGCAGCCCCCACGCCGAGGCTGAAGATGAGCATCGGCTTCAGCGCCTCTTCGCGGTTGATCCATATCGGCTCGAGCCCGAAGAGCCGGTGACCGAGATCGCCCAGGAACTCGCCATAGATGACGCCCCACACGATCGACCACCCGGCTGAGAGGGAGAGCACCCTGCTGAGATCTCGCACGACGCCGGGCCGCATCGCGTGCCTTCGGTTGACCATCATCGCAAGGACCAGTAGCACCGTGCCGTACGCGATGTCGCCGAGCATCATTCCGACGAACAACGGCATGAACGCCATCATGAGCAGGGTGGGATCGAGTCCTCCGTAGGCCGGGATGGACAGCAGCTTTACGAACATCTCGAACGGCTGGGCCGGAGTCGGGTTGTCGAGCAACACCGGAGGTGTATCGGATTCGCCGGGCGCCGTCTCGACGAGAACGACCGAACCACCCTCTACCTCGACCAGCGCCCTCTTCACCTCGTCAAGGCGCCGGGTCGGCACCCAACCGCAGATAACGAAGACGCTGGGCGACGCGCCCACAAGACGGACCGCCGCGAGCTGACCCAATCTTTCGGTGATTTGCCTGCTGGCTGTGGCCCAGTTCTCATGTTGACAAACGAGAGCGTCGATAGCGAACCGCTTGGCCTCGAGCAGGGCCGGGATCTCGGCCAAACGACGATCCATCGCCGAGATCGCTTCGCGGAAGGACATGCCTTCGAACTGGGAAGGCAGACGCACCCGGCTGACCTGCTCACGACCAAGCAGGCCGAGTACCTCTTGGGATCGAGATCGGGGAAACACGAGCACGGCGCCGACAGTGTCAGGATCCACCCGGTCGGAGATGATCTCGAAGTTCCTGCCGATGAGTTCGCGGAGCTCGGCATTGAGATCGCTGAGCACGGAAGCGAAGCGCCTATCGATGAGTAAGGCAGTGGTTTCGTATCCATGTGTGGTCGCCACGTCGGGGAGGAGGGGGAGCAGCCGTGCGAGGCTGTCGATGTGCCGCGGCAGGCTCTCTTGCTCGGCGGACAAGCCGTCGAGCTGGTGTACGAGCCTCTCGATCTCGGAGCCGTCTGCTTCGAGATCGATGCGAATCTCATCGAGGTCGAGGTGCTCAAACCCTGCGGAGACGGGTCGCGGCGATGGCGGGTTGGGGACGAGCGCCAGCAGAGAATCGATGCGCGCCCGCAAGAATCGCAGTTCCTGAAGCTCGGCAAGATGGTGCTCGTCTGCAGCGAGCGCGGGGAGACGGACGCTCGAGTCCAGAGTCACATCGATCAGATGCACCACGCGAAGCTCCTGTAGCCGCGCCAAGACCAGATCGACTCGACCGCGATCGCCGATCATGTGGATCTTGGTCATGGGCACGAGCATTGCTACCGGCCCTCCGACGTCTCTGCTGTGTGGGTTGTGAGTACCTCGTCGACCATCTGGTCGACAAGCTCGGCGAGATCGGGTCGAAGGTGGTCGAGCAGCCGAGCGACCGATGCCGCCGCATCGATCCGGATCTGCCCTGCTTCGGCAACCGCTGCTGCCACTCGCTGTTCATAGTGCTCCTCTGCGAACCGAAGGCCGCGCTCGTAGGCCTCCTTCACGACCTTTGCCGTACGGCGGTGCGCCTCGGCGACCTCGATAGCGGTCTGGGCTCGGGCGTCGTCGATCTTCACCGCCGCCTCCAGCTCGACGGCCCGGATGGCCTCGAGCACCGTCTGGACTCGAGGCTCGCTCATCGCGCCGCCTGCGCGTGTTGAGCGCCGAGCCGGCTCTTGGAAAACCGTTGGAGGCGGTACCGATCGTGGCGTTCGCGCTCGTCGAGCACACGACGAATGACAGAGGATTGACGCTCGAGCTCCGGGATGACGAACGTATCAAGGGCATTGACCCGGCGGGTCGTCGTGCGGATCTCGTCAACCAGGTGCCGCAGCCAGAGTTCGTGGTTGGCCGCCTCGAGGAACATGTCGACGATGCCTTCGAACCGCTCGCCGACGTCGTCGATCCGAGCACTGCTGCCGGCCATCGAGTAGCCACGGCCGGTCCGTGGTCGACTTGTGGGTTCAGCGAGAATCTCGACGATGCGGGCGCCCATGACCGAGGCCGCACGCGTGGTGATCGCCACTTGACGACGACTCGCCTGCGCCGCGGACCGAACGGCTTCGGCCCCATCGACGGCTTCGGCAATAGCGAGGACGAGTCGGCTACCTGCCATCGCATCCTCAAGCGCCTCACTGCTTGCGAGGATCACATCGCCTCTTTTGCGGAACTCCTTCATTAGCTGCTCGCGCTTCTCTCGCAGCACATCGCGACCACGGGATGCGATCGTGATCTGCGAACGCAGAGCGAGTAGCTCGGAGCGGGTGGCCTTGACTCGTTCCATCGGTCGGTCTGAATCCGATCTGCTCTCGCCCGAAAGCTATGCGGGTCTCAAGCCCAACGTCACACGGCGAGGAGGTTCAAGGACAGGGCCGAAAGACCCTTTGCGGGGTGTGGGTGCCCGAAACTCGGACGTGAGCCTGTCACCAGGGGTTTTCGGCTACGCGGCCAAAAACTCGTAGGCCCCAGGACTATGTGTACATACGATTGAGCTCGCCCCTCCGACACAAGCGTGAGTGCACGGGTTAGGCGAGCCGGGGCTAGGTGAGTCCATGGACGGATTTGAGCACTCCGCATTGTCTGCCCCGTACCGTTGTGAGTGTGGTTGGCGTTCCTGAATCGCAGGGTCCGACAAGGTGGCTATTCCTCGCGGTCGGTTGGCTCGCGCTGTTCCTTGCGCTCATAGGTGTCGTGATTCCCCTGCTTCCAACCACGCCGTTCGTCTTGGTTGCGGCTGCTTGTTTCGCTCGATCTTCTCCCCGACTCCACCAATTTTTGCTCGCGAACCGTGTATTCGGGCCGCTCATCGTCGATTGGTCCGAGCATCGTGCTGTTCCCTTGCGGGCCAAGGTGCTCGCCGTCTCGATGATCGCGATCACCGGAGCTCTCGCTATTGGGTTCGTGCTCGACACCACATGGCAGCGAGTGAGCGTTGGCGCCACGTTGGCGACGGTGTCGATCTGGCTGGTGTCTCGCCCCACTGCTCAGCGTTTCTAGGTCAGGGCGGGGGCTGATTCCGTTTGACGGCCAATCCCGACACCCTCGCCGCCTGAGCAGCCTCGGTTCATGAGAACAAGTTGGTGATCAGCTCGGTTCGGTCGACGTTGCCGACGTGGGTGACCCATTCGTCCTGCAGCTTGTACAGCACGACGAACACCCAGATCCCGACGCGGTGGCGGGTGTAGATTTCGGCGACCCGCTCGGGTCTGAAATGTCGGATCGTGGCATAGATCAGAAACAGCGGCTCCAGGAAATTGGGGAAGAAGAAGAACACGATCTCGGCGCCGGTGATGAAGAACAGCAGCTGGCCTGCGGTACGGAGGACAAAGAGCACGATGACCGCGCGCCTGATCTTCCAATGCCGGGCTGCGACAAGCATGCCCACGTAGGTGAACCAGTCGGCAGCCTTGTCGATCAGCTGGTAGGTGCCGTCATCGAGGCCGAGAGGGATGAGGATGTCGCCGTCGACAGTGTCGAGTACGAAGTTCGCCCATCCCGCAGCGAATGGGAACGGCACGATCAACACCGGAACGACGAACTTCGCCACAACGATGAGGCCGATCGCGATCCATTTCATAACGTACCTTGCATCATCGAGATGACTTCGAAGTTGGGCGGGTTGCTGCTTCAATGACTGTATCGAGCGCGCAACACTGACCGGGGAACAACGGCCGAAAGACTCCATGTCGGCCGGCCGGGTCATGTGGAAGCGCGCCGTAGAGGTGACAAAGCGTGTCATCGGCTGGCTGTGGCGATCCCGAGTGGCACGAGTCATCGGGGTCGTGATCGTGGCTCTTGGGTTGTTCGTGGCAACCCAGCGGTCATTCATCGCAGACCAGCTCGCTAGCTATGCCACCGACAGCCGATCGCCGCCCGCGCCGGCAGAGTGGCTGGTCGACGAAACCATCCTGCGCCAAGCCGCCGCAGCGTCCCGGGGAACCCACACCGAAGACGGCGAGATCCGCCACACCGTCGACTATCCCTACCAACTGCTCGCCGCGCTGGAGAGCCCGACCTTCTCCGTCGAGGCGAACGTCACGGTGATCGACGGAACGGCCTCACTGCAACACGATCCGCGGGTTCCAGTGGGCATGCCGCTGCTCGAATTCCTCGAATATGCCGGAATCGCCGGGTTCCCGATCGTCAAGCTCGACCTGAAGCGAGATGACGTCGGGCCGATCATCGCTGACGTGCAACAGGCCATCGATCGATTCGGGCTGGATCCCACTCGGCTGCATTTCAACGCGAACGTCTTCCGCGGTCCCGGCGTCGAGAACGACATCTTCGGCGCTCGCTCCGACAAGTCATTCACCGACAGGATGTACAACCTCATCGTGATGGAGTTGGAGACCTCGGATCTGATCCAGATTGCCGAACACTTCCCCGACGCAACGATCGTGGTCAGCTCGACAACTGCAACCGGACCGATCGACGAGGGGTACTCCGAGAAACATCTCGAACAGTTCATTGGGGCTGCGGACCTGATACGGCAGGAGAGCCCAGGCCAGTCGCTGGTCTTCGCCGTCCGCGGCGACCTAGCCGCAAAGTCACCACCGGAGTTCCACGAAGGGCTCGCCGCGATCGACAACAGTTACGTCGCCGCCTGGTGGTCTGGAGACGTTCCCTCCACGCCCGAAGAGATCGAAACGCTACGCAACGTTGGCGTCAACTTCTTCGACCTCGGCCAGGAAAGGGGCCTCTGAAATTTGCTGCCAACGAACTCGGCAGCCTGGTTCGATCCACGTGCGGCACACTCCCTCTCGGGTTGAGATCCGCACCTGTTCCGTGTTGGTCGAGACCGGCGAGGTCCTGAGCGAACGACGGCAGCCGCGCGAGTGTATTGATTTGCCCGTCGGGCCAGCACCGGGCGATGATGGAGGGCTGTCGCTCAGTTGAGGGGTGGTGGCCTGCTGAGGGCGGCGAGAACGTCGTCGACGACGTCGAAGAAGTTGAAGGTTGCATAGTCGGGTTCGTACTCGAGCCGAGAGTTGGGCAGTGTGGCGTGAAGCCAGTTGGCCATGGCGGGCGTATGGACGTCGTCGAGACCGCCTTGCCAGATGATGGTGGGAACAAAAATCTCGTCGAGGGGGAATCCCCAGTTCGTGGCGGCGAGGCGCATCTCCCGCGCGATCGATTCGGAGTGCCGGAATTGATTCGGAAGGTTGGCCCGGAGGACCGCAAGTACCTCCGGGCGTTGGATGATGTGGCGGTCGGCGGGGGGTCGGCTTGCGATGAGCTGCTTCTCGGCGGTCCTCGGCTTGTATTTTGCCAGCATGACCATGGCGGTGGCGAGGGGACGGAGCAGCAGCGGGGCTTGAAGAGCCAGCTTGAACGTGAGGCGGACCGCCCGATTGGTTCCGTCGAGCACACCCGCGGCGTTGAGTGGGCTGATGACGGACAGCAGTCCAAGGCAAGTGACTTGCTCGGGGCGGGACCAGGCGATGGCGGTCGCGTAGGGGCTTCCGCCTGAGACCGCAATCATCCGGTAGTGCTCAGGCCCGAGATGGGCCATGAGCTGGTCGTGGTCGGTGACCCAGTCGAGGACTCTGCGGCCGCGCTTGGGATCGCTGAGGCCGAATCCTGGTCGGTCGGGGGCGATGATGCGGATGCCGAGATCTGCAGCGGCGCTGTCGACGAGTCTCCAGATGATGCGCGAATCCGGCGACCCGTGCATGGCGACAATTGTTTCCCCCTCAGGGTCGCCGTAGCGGGCCCACCCGAGCCGACGGCCATCGAGCAGCACGAGCGTCGAGTCATTCATGGGTGCGTCGTTCGGTAAGCATTGGCGCCGCCGTCTCGTGCGTCACCCTCGTCGTTCTCATCCATCTGAATCTCCCGATAGCCAGACGTCCCCTACTCAACGCAGACGAACAGTCAGCGCAACAAGGGTGACACGCAGGGCAAGAAATCGGCGGCAAAGCCCACTACTTAATGACCTCCCCGGAGGGTGAGATGCTTCGGGTGGTGGAGGAGTGGCCGCCTGAGTCCCTCGCCGAATCCCTCATCGGTCAGAAAGGTGGTCAGTCGCGTGTTCCGTTCCACTTCTGTGCCGTCTCCACCAAGAGCGAGCTGCAGGGACCGCTGCCGGGATCGGGGACGCACGAGCTTTGGTATCGGGACGTTTCGTTTGTTTCGAGCCAGCGGATGTGGGCTTCGAATGCTGCGACAATGCGCTCGTCGTAGCCGATGAAGTCAAACACCTCGATGATGCCATCGACGACAGTGACTTTGATCTCGAGATGGCCAAGGTCGATGTTGGCATCTTGGTCGAGCCACAGGTCGTGCCAGCGGGCCCGACATGTCGCCACATCAGCCAAGCTCTGGCAGGTCAACTGGACGTCGTCGGACTCGAACGGGGCGGAGCCGATTACGAATGCGTCCGGTGACGAACCGAGTCCGCTCCAGTCGGTGTCAGCCGTCGTGGCCCGTCCGGCCTCATCTGGGTCGCCGTCGAATGCGTTGAGAAGCCAGTGGGCAAGCACGTCGCTCGGGCTTGATGAAGCGGTGGGCGTTGGCGGTCTGATCGTCTGGCTGTAGGTGCTCGACTCGAGTGGCGGGATGTGTTGTCCCGCGAGAACCGACAGGAACCTGGTGGTGAACTCGTGGGCGTCGTGGACCTCTCGAACAACGCTGATCGACGTACCAGCAGGCGTCGCCCGCAAGGAACCGTCAGCTAAGACCTCGACGCTTACGGTTGCGATCTCTGTGTTCTCCGAGTTGGCGACGGCCTCGGCGGCGAGTTCGTCCCAGTGGAAGTAGCCGATGCGCGTCGCCTGAGATGATGCTTCTACGAGGCGAGACAAATATCGGACCGCCGGCGTCTGCTCGGCCGCTACCAAGAGCTCGGGTTCGAGTGGCGAGACCGGCACTTGATCGGTTGCATCGAGCGGAACCAACACGATCGAGGAGGACGACTCCAGTACGGCCGCCGCGGAGCCGGGATCAATCCAGAAGTTCCACTCGGCATCGCTGCCGGGCACATTCCCATGGGCGTCGATGGCACCACCCATCACGACGATACGTTCCGCGAGCTGCAGCGTTAACGGCTCGGCGTCGAGGGCTTGTCTCAGGTTGGTGAGTGGTCCGACTGCATAGATCGTGACCGCAGTATCGGCCTGGGTGATGGTGTCGTTGATCAACTGGTGGGCTGGACGACCATCAGCCTCGAACCCATGCTCTGGCAGCCCTGCAAGCAACACGTTCGGGGCGACGATGAAGCCTGGGTCCCATCGATTGACATTTTCGGTGACCTGATCACCGCAGGCCACCGGGATCTCAGCCCGTTCGAGCAGGGCCAGAATGCCGAGCGTGACATCGACACCGGTACCGCAGCCGGCTTCTCCGGTTGACGGCAGCGTGATAGCGACCACCTGGACTGCTGGGTCCGACAGGAGGAGCAACAATCCGCCGATATCTGAGACGGTCGGGCTGTAGTCCACAATCACTGGTTTTGGTTCGAACGCCTGCTCAGACCCTCCGTCCGGGTCGTCGGTCGTGCAAGCCGCCAGTGCTGCGACTGCACAAACAATAGTGAGCGGGAGGACGTAGCTTCTCATGCAAACATCCTCGCCACCACTCGATCGCTCGCGCCGTCGCCCCTCAGGACGGCGACGAGGTGTCGATCGTCCGAAAGCCTGACGAAAGAGATCTGCACGCCAACCGACCGTAGAGCATTCAGAACTCGACACGCACTCGATATCGCCGGGAGCATCCCGCGCGATGAGGAAGGAGGCGGACCGGCGCCCTCGGCCGAGAAGGCGCTCGAGATGAGAATCCTGGCGATTGCCCGTCTGGGTAAGAATCCCGGAAGGCCCTAGTCAAACTTACCCATATGTGTAACAGTGGTCACAGGTCCGGTTTCCCCGGGTCTGGGGCGTGAAAGGGAAAAAGTTCAGTGCCGTCGGGCTGAAGCATCTCTACAAAAGGGATGTAGTTCCCGACCCCAAAAAAAATCGGTTTCCCGAGCAGCCGCTCTGGTCACCGGCCAATAGAACACCACGACAACCCAATCAGGAGAAGGACCATGAGAAGCGGCATCGCGAAGACACCAAGGTCGAAATTGCGGAAGATCCCCTGGGTTTTGGTGGTGGCGGTGATCACCTTGATTGCGGCGGTGGCCGGTCCGCTCGCGCCAGCGGGGGCTGAGGATGGTGGGACGACGTTTACCGTGGTTATCGAGAACGTCTCGAACGAGGGGACGTTGTCCACCTCGGCAGGGTCGGTAGCTGTGCCGTTGTCGCCGGGAGCGTATGTGGTGCATAAGGCTGGTCGGAATAAATTGCTCGATCCTCGGGACCAAGCCACGCCTGCTCTGGAGGCGTTAGCCGAGGATGGGGATCCGTCGGGTTTCCCTTCGCAGGTGCCGGGTTCGAAGGTGTTCAACACCCCGGTCGGGGCTGATGGGCCGGGCCCGTTGTTGCCGGGTCAGACCTATTCGTTCTCGTTCGATGCCAAACCGGGTTATGAGTTGTCGTTGGCGACGATGTTTGTGCAGTCCAACGACTGGTTCTATACGACGGTGTCGGATACGCACGGCATCGGCCTGTTCGATGCAGCGGCAATCCTGTGTCGGGTGATGTGACCGATCAGTTGAAGTTGTGGGAGTCAAAGACCGAGGTGGATGAGGAGCCGGGGACGGGTCCGAATCAGGCACCGAGGCAGAGCGGACCGAACACTGGTCCGCACCGAGTTCGGCCAGGTGATCAGCCTTAGCACCCAAGGCAAGTCGGCCAAGCTGAACGGCCCGGTGATCAAGGTCACCATCGCCCCCAAGGGGGTCACCGTTCCTGACACACCCACGGATCCGGGGACGCCGCCATCCACCAATAAGAATGTATTTGTAGACAGCGGTCCGATGGCCGGCTCGGCCAACGGGATCTTCTTCGATGGCGACAACAACCTGCTTGTTGCGAACGTCTTTGGTCAGACCATCACCAAACTGGATCCCGAGACCGGCGAGGTTCTTGACCGCCTTGATTCAACAGATCTGGTTGCCTTCCCCGATGACGTGACGGTCGGCCCAGACGGCACCATCTACTGGACCGAGATCGCGTTCGGTGGAGTTGTTCGCAAAGCCCCCGGACAGCCATCGGAGTTCATCGTGGCCCCCGGAACGGTCGCCAGCGTCAACCCGATCACGTTGTCTGACGACGGCCGCTTGTTCGTCGCCGGCTGCTACAACGCCACCCCGGAGGGCAACGCCATCGTCGAGGTGGACCTCGTCAACGGAGGAATCCTGAAGACTATCCGAGACGGCGATCCGGGCTGCGCCTCCAATGCCATGGATTTCTCGGACGGAATCCTCTATTCGCCCCGTCCGTTCGAAGGTCGGGTGGTGAAGGTTGACGTCGATACCGGCGATCTGACCGATCTAACCACGGGATGGGGCGTTCCGATCGCAGTGAAGTTCAACTCCGCCGGAGTCCTTCATGCCGCCGATCAAGCCAGCGGAGAAGTCGTCCGCATCGATACCGCGAACACCGACACCTCCGCCAACCGAGAGGTGCTCGCAACCCTCCCGGAGGGTTGGATCGATAACATCGCCTTCGACAAGGATGATCGGCTTTTCGTGTCCAGCGCTAGCGACGGAGCGGTCGTCGAGATTCTGGCCGATGGGACGATCAGGACCGTACTAGCCGGCCAGTTTGAGCTACCCCTGGGCGTCGCCGTCATCGGCGACACCCTGTATACGGGGAATCCGGGAGTCTTGAGCGGCTATGACATAGAAACCGCCGAGCGCACCAGCGCCCTACGCTCGGCCTTCGGCGTCGGTAACCTGCCCGCGGTCACCAGCATGATTCCCTGGGATGACCGCCTCGTGATGATGACCGGGTTGTTCGGCGAGCTGGTGATCTGGGATCCGGCCACCTCCACCGTGCTCGCGAAGACCGCCCTGGCAGTACCTACCGATGCCCAGCCATTTGGCGACGACCTCATCGTGACCGAGTCCGGAACCGGCAACGTCCTCCGGTTCACCGACGGCGATTTCATGCAGAGCACCGTGCTGGCGACGCTGGACTACCCGCTTGGCCTGGCGGGCAACGACGACGACCTCTATGTCGGAGACGGCGCCAGCGGTGAAGTTCTGCAGCTGATTGCCGATGGCGTAGTTCTTGATCCCCCGAAGGTCGTGGCCAGCGGTCTCATGGGTCCGGAGGGCCTCGAACTCACCGGGAACACCCTGCTCGTGATCGAGGGTGGGACCGAAAGCCTGATCGAATTGGATCTGGCGTCGGGCGTCACCAGTGTCTTGCAGACCGACCTGGGCTTCCAGGCCCCGATCCCCGGGGTCCTCCCCAGCGGCTTCTTCAACGACGTTGCCGTTGCCGATGGCTCGATCTTCATCAATAGCGACCGGCTCAACCGGATCTGGCGGTTCGCCGCCCCCAACCAGCCGGCAGGTCAGAACACCATTCAAGCGCTCGAGGCTGACGGGCGTTTCACCACGTTGTTGGCTGCGTTCGATGCGTCGTTCCTGACGCCACCGCCCGAGGGGCAGCTGTTCACGCTTCTGGCGCCGACCGATGAGGCGTTCGCTGCCCTTCCGCCTGGCCTGCTGGATGACCTCTTGGCCAATCCTGGTTTTCTGACCGACGTCCTTGCCTATCATCTGATCGAAGGGGCTGTCCCGGCCGAAACCGTAGTCACGTTGACCGAGGCGAGGTCGGCGCTGGGGGCGCCCATCGGGATCGAGGTTGTGGACGGCACGGTCGTTCTCAACGGTTCGGTGAACGTGATCGAGACCGACATCTTGACCACCGAAGGAATTATCCATGTGCTCGATGGTGTTCTGGAGCTGCCGCCACCGCCGGACCAGGTGGGGTTCCTGAGGGCCGACTATGCCCGCGGCAGCACCGAGGTGCCTGACTCCGGCGACCCCGACGCTCTGTCGAACGCCTTCGTGGACGTCTTGGACACCGGAGACGAAGCGACGCTGGAGGTTTGTGTCTTCATTGAGACGACGATCGAGGATCCAACGCTTGCCCACATCCATCGGGGAGCGGCAGGCGAAGCAGGATCGGTCGAGGTCGACTTCGACTTCAGCGCAGACTCTTGGGGCCCAGATGAGTTCAACCCGAGCCAGCGTTTCTTTGCACAAGGATGTGTCGATGTCGACGACGACTTGGCGTTTGAGCTCCTAGATCGGCCAGGCGAGTTTTATGTCAACATCCACTCCGTAGGTTTCCCGGCGGGCGCCAATCGCGAGCAGCTAGTCGACGGAGATATCGACGATCCGCGAGCGTTCACCGCCGCCCCACTTCTGGGATCAAACGAGGTACCCGGACCGGGCGACGCCGACAGCGGCCGTAACTGGGTCGACCTGTATCTACCGACGACCGACACCGGAGAGTTGTGTTACACGAGCCAGGTGTTCCGCGTCGACGAAATCACCTCCGGTCACATCCACACCGGTCCAGCCGGCGAGTCAGGCGACGTACTCGTAGACCTCCAGTACGGAACACGCTGGAAGCTCCTCACCCATCCGAGCGGACAGGGTTTCTTCGTCTGGGGATGCGTTACGATTACCGCCGACGCACTAGGTGCGATCGAAGCCAACCCGGCTGGCCATTATGTGAACCTGCACAACGAAACCTTCCCGGACGGAGCCGTGCGCGCCCAACTGGTTGCCGGTGTCGGTGAAACGATCCGTCTCGCTGAACTTGCGTCAGCCGACGGGCAATCGAACGATCTGTTCGGTTTCGCCGATATGGCGTTGTTCCCAACCCAGGGTCTGCTCTGCTGGGACACTCCCAACACAGGGATCGGTCAGCCGACGGCGATGTCGATCAGTGATGCTTCGGGGGTGGTTGTCGAGTTCGATCTGGCGACCTACCCGATGCTCGCCGTCGTCCTCGACCCGTTCATCGAATTCACATCGTTCGGTTGCCAGACGGTCGCTGACGAGACCCTCCAGGGCCTCGTCGACACACCGAGCGACTACACGATGTCGATGGACTCCGCCGACAGTCCTGGTGCACTGACCGGCGTCGTCTTCGATCCCTTCGCCGGTCCGCCACCGCCTGAGCCGCCGCCGGATGGGGACAGGCCCGACATTATTCCGCTTCCTAACGGCTTTCAACCGGAAGGAGTAGCGGTCGGTCAAGGCACGGATCTGTTCGTGGGCTCGCTCGGTCGCTTGGGCGATGACGGCACGACCGTGACCGGAGGTGCCATCTACAAGGCCGATGCCGCCACAGGCCAAGGCGCAGTGCTCGTCGAGGCGAGAGGAGGGCAAGATTGCAGTGGGCCTGACGGTCGACGCTCGCACCAACTATGTCTGGGTGGCCGGCGGACCCTTCGGCACGGCCAACGTGTATGACGGTGCCACCGGCGATGAGGTGGCCGAATTCGTCCTGGTGGACGTTGCGCCGTTCGAGACGCTTGTGAACGACGTGACTCTTGGCCGATGATGCCGCCTACTTCACTGACTCGTTCCGGCCTTCGCTCTACCGAGTGCCACTGGACAGCGGCGGTGCTACTTCCGGATCCCATTGTGGTGGAAGAGATCCCGCTCGGCGACGAGTTCCCGTTCACCGCGGGCGGCGTGAACGCCAATGGCATTGTTTCCCCTCCGGGTAGCGGCGCACTGATCATCAGCCATCTCGATCTTGGCCAGCTGTACAAGATCGACCTTGCGACCGGTGCTGCCACCCAGGTCGATCTTGGCGGCGTGACCCTGACCGGCCCCGATGGCCTGGTGCTGGACGGATCGACGCTCTATGTCGTGGAGAACTCCGCAAGCCGTATCTCGGTGATCGAGCTTTCGGGCGACCTGGCTTCGGGCACCGTGACCGGGGTCATTACTTCACCCGACTTCCGGTTCCCAGCCACAGCCGACCAGTTGGGCGATGACCTTTATGCCGTGAACGCCCGATTCGATGTGGCACCACCGCCATTCCCCGGGTCTCCTCCGTTGGACCCGAACACAGAATTCGAAATAGTACGAGTCAGCAAGTCCGACGCCGCTGCCCCGGCGGGCATCGTAACGTCGGTTGTGAAGGCACCGATCGTGCCCGACGGGAACGTGGCCGGGGCCGACACCGACTTCGTGATCACCTTGGATCGCTCGTTGGATCCGAGTGTGGATGGCAGGTCGCTGGCCGCCGGAGACACAATCCGGATCACCCTGCCGGAAGAGTTCATCAACAACGGGCTCGACACGGGATCTCCGGGATCGCCGGGCTGCGTTCCCGGGCCGTGCAATGTTGGTGTGCTGTTGCAGGGCTGGCCCCAGCATCCGATTGCGCCGCCTGCGGCCAACTATTCCCTGGCGTTGGAGGGCACGCACACTATCGTCTACACCGCTTTGAAGGATTTGGGACCGGCCGGACCGGAAAATCCCGGCATCAAGCAGATCCATTTGATTCTCGTTGGCTTTTCCAATCCCGCTGCCGGTGACTACGACATCTTGGTGGAGGCTCAAACGGGCGAGGATGGAGCGGTGGAGACCGGCACGGGAACGATCACGATCCTGCCCGAGATCGCACCATCGATCAACATCACCAGCGCATTCAATGACGGAACCCCGATCACGATTTACCAGACCACGGCCGTCGGTCAGCCCACTCCGTTGGCCTATGACTTCCTGCTGTTCGACGCCAGTGGCGGTCCGATGACCGGCGTGACGCTAGAAAACGGTGATCTCATGCAGAACGGAGCCAAGGTCGGTTCGGTGACCATCAGTTCGCCTGACGGCGCCACCGGACAGTCGGTGACTGTGGCCGAACCGTCCATCGAGGTCAACGCACCTGTGCTCGGATTTCCTGCTGGTCGGCTCACGGCCGTGTTCACGGCCGGTTCGGCCGCGGGGGATTACGAGGTCAGGTTCAGTCTCGACGGTGGAACGTCGGTCACGATGTTCGTAGAGGCGATTGATGCCACCGCCGCCCGTTAATCCTGTTAGGCCCAGCCCTAAGGAGAGGTGACATGCCGAAATACGTACTGGCCTACCACGGCGGCGGGATCCCGGAGACCGCAGAAGCGCAGGAGCAGGAGCTCGCCGATTGGATGGCCTGGTTCGGGAAGCTTGGCGATGCGATCGTCGATAGCGGCAACCCCACATCCGGCTCGGTCACCGTCGGCCCGGACCGTTCCGTTTCCCAGGATGGTGGCGCCAATCCGTTGAGCGGCTACAGCCTTATCCGGGCTGACAATCTCGACGCCGCCGTGGAGTTGGCCCGGGGATGCCCGATCCTCTCCAACGGCGGTTCGGTGGAGGTTGCCGAAACCATCGCCATGACACCCGATGAGGCCTGATCGATAGATCATCGTGAAGCTGTTCGCTGTGCATCGCACCGGTACTGTTGCGCTTCCGAAGCGCGGCCAGACCATGTTGCTGCCACACTGAAGGAATGGGCGATCTCTCGCCACCCGATCCACCTCTCACTGGAGATCGGATCGCACTGCGTCCGTTCCGGGTGGGTGACGCCCCAGCCATCGCCCGGTCCTGCCAGGATCCCGACATCCCTCGGTTCACGATGATGCCTGAGGGTATGACAGAAGATCAGGCCAGGGAGTGGGTCGAGCGGGGCCTGGAGTGGTGGCCCCGAGGGCTGGCCCGCTTTGCTGTGACGCTCCCACCGTTGGATGAATGCGCCGGTCAGATAGGGATTCAGTTCGAGTTCGCGGCGCGTCGAGCCGGAGTGTTCTATTGGCTCGATCGTCGGGTACGGGGTCGTGGTATCGCTTCGGAAGCGCTCGAGCTGGTCACCGCCTGGGCCTTTCGAGAGCACGAGATCGTGCGGGTTCAACTCGTCACTCATCTGGACAACGAGCGTTCACAGAGGGTCGCGGAGCGCTGCGGTTTCAGTCGCGAGGGTGTTCTTAGGGCTTGGGAGCCAGTTAAGGGCGAGCAGCCCGACGTTGTGATGTGGAGCCGTCTTGCCACGGACGCACCCGGCGAGCGGGGTGGCAATCGATCAGCGTCAGATTCCTTCAAGTTGATCGACGATCGCCTTGATATTGCGTGAGAAGCTGGATGACAGTCGGGAAGACGGGGCTGTTTCTCTCATGACCAAACTGATGCGCTGGTTTAGCTGGGAAGTCGATCGGTGATTTCGACGACCACGATCGGGGCCTATCCCAAGCCCGATTACGTCCCGATCGGCGACTGGTTCACGACAGATTACCGGTCTGGCAAGGTTGTCGATTACACCAGCGCCTACGGGGAGCAACTCGACGCGGCGGGTGTCGACGCCGAGTTGCTCTTTCGTCGGGCGACGAAAGAAGTCATCGGCGACCAGATCGATGCCGGTATTGACGTCGTGACCGACGGCGAGGTGCGCCGCGAGAACTATGTCCACGCACAATGCCGCCACCTCCGTGGCTTCGACTTCGAGCATCTCGGACAACACCGGATTCGCGGCACGATCGAGACACGCCTGCCAATGGTGACCGGTTCGGTCGGTTTCGACACGTCGCCTCTCGCCCACGAGTTCGAGATCGCTCAGTCGCTTTCGACCCGTCCGGTGAAGGTCACGCTTCCCGGGCCGATGACGATCATGGACACGACGGTTGACGCGCATTACTACGACGAGCGTGCCCTCGGCGTTGATCTCGCTGCAGCGTTGAACGCGCAGATTCTCGAGCTCGTCGTCGCGGGATGTCGCCACATCCAGATTGACGAACCGGTGATGGCTCGCAAACCGGCCCTTGCGCTCGAGTACGGAATCGGCCACCTCAGCCGGTGTTTCGATGAGGTGCCACCGACCGTGACCCGGGTAGTGCACTGCTGCTGCGGTTATCCAAGACGACTCGACGATGCCGACTACCCCAAGGCTGACCGCCGCACATATTTGCAGCTTGCACCGGCGCTGGATGCTGCGCCGATTCACCAGGTGAGCATCGAAGATGCCCACCGTCACAACGACCTCGCCGCACTCCTGCCGCTCTTCGCGGAGACCACGGTCATCCTCGGCGTCGTAGCAATCGCAGAGAGTCATGTCGAATCAGTCGAGGAGATCGCCGCCCGCCTCCGAGTGGCCCGGGAGTATCTTCCCGAGGATCGCCTCGTGGCCGCTCCCGACTGCGGTCTCGGCTACCTCAACCGCGATCTCGCACGGAAGAAGCTGCGAGCACTCACCGAAGCAGCGGCCACGCTCGACGGGTGACGGAGTTCCGACGCTCTCGCTGGGACACGAGCAAGTCAGCTGAGCTTCCAGCTATCGACCTGGTGCCGGACAGCATCCACATGGGAGAGCACCTCGTTGCTGTCGGCGCCGCTGCGGATCAATACGGCCATGCCGAGGACGTTTGTCACGCTGAGGTTGACGTAGGTTTCGACGAGCTGCGGCGCAATCTCACCCTGATCTGCCGCCCGGGTGAGCGCTGCCCGGAAGGCGGTGCGCATCAAGGTGCGATACTGACGCACGACGGAGACGACGTCGCTGTCTCGAAGACCGAGTTCGGTCGACGAATTGACCACCAGGCATCCCCGGCGATCGGAGTCGTTCCAGAGCATGTCGAAGAGTGCCTGGATGTCGGCCAGGCCCGCGGTGCCTTCGGCGAGGACCATCGCGGCTGTGCCGGATCGGAAGTCGACGTAGCGCTTGAGTGCCTCTTTGAGCAGCACATCTTTGGACCCGAACGCGTTGTAGAGGCTGGACTTGTTTAGGCCAGTGGCCTCGACGATGTCGGCGATCGACGTCGCTTCGTACCCCTTCTCCCAGAAGAGCTGGAGGAGTTCGTCCAGCACTACGTCGCGGTCAAAGGATCGAGGTCGACCGCCCTTCGTGGCAGGGCTCGCATTAGCGCTCACCGCCCGAAACTAGCGCGTTGGCGAACTCTTGTACCGGCCGGTCGGAAAGATCATTGCTCTCATGTGCTGGCAGGGTCAGTCGCACCGATACGGTATTGAACCGAAAGGTCCACAACCACGCGGGTCGCTATCCGAGGAGAACTGATGAACACGGTCAACGCCGGCACGGTTATGAAGCTGGAGTACGCAACGATCGACGGCCGGCGGATTCGGTATGCGGCCTCTCGACGGCCAGGCTCTCCACAGCTGCTGCTCGTCAACCCGCATCCACAGAGCATCCTCACCTACACCGATTGGTGGGAACGCCTGTGCGAGCGCTTCGATGTCGTCGCGATCGATCTTCCCAACCACGGAGGGTCCGACGTCGACAAGACCCTGGTCACCGTCTCGCAGCAGGCTGGCTTCCTCCCAAGAATTCTCGATCACTTCGGCCTCGAACATCCGCACTACGTCGGGCCCGATGTCGGCACACCGCTGGCAGTCCGGTTCATGGCCGACAACCCGGGTCGTCTGCGTTCAGCGGTCATCGGTGACGCCGCCGCCATCGGAGAAATCGAGGGCGAGTTGCTCTTTCGGCTCAACGCCACATCTCGACTCGTCCGATGGGGGGTCCTCTCCGGAGGTGGCCCCATCGGCGGCAGGATCTACTGTCGGATCGCAAACCACGTCGGCTTCAAGCGTACGCAGAACCCAGACAAGGATCGGTTGCGCGACTACCAACGCAGTACCACCACGTTCGCCAAACTCCGCGCCCAGACAGGGTTTCTCGCGAGCTATACCGACGAGACGCCCGCCCTCGCAAAAGTTGTCGACACGATCAACACACCAGTGCTCGTGCTGCACGGAGAACGCGACACCTTCGTGGGAATCGGCAACTCGCGCCGCCTCGCCGATGCTCTCCCCAACGGCGAATTCGACATCATCCCAGAGGCCGGGCACTACAGCTGGGAAGACAATCCTGAACCATACCTGGCTCACGTGCTCCGCTGGATCGATAGGGCGGAAGCGAACCGCTAGGACGACGTTCACGACGCAACCAAACACAACAACACCAAAGCTGAAGGAAAAGAAATATGGACTGGCTGAAATTCAACAAGGACGTCATCGAGGACTTTCGGGCCAACGGTGGCAAGCCCGAACAGTTTGGCGACGCGCCGATCGTGCTGGTTACGATGACCGGCGCCAAGAGCGGTCGCGAGCTGTGCTCGCCGCTCGTCTATTCCACAGACGGCGACGACATTGTGATCATCGCGTCCAAGGGCGGCGCACCGGAGCATCCGAACTGGTTCTACAACCTCGTCGCCAACCCCACCGTGACCGTCGAAGTTGGGGCAGAAAAGTGGGACGCCGCCGCGAAGCTCACTGCAGGCGACGAACGGCAACGCCTCTATGACGCCCAAGCCGCTGACCAACCTCAGTTCGTCGAGTACGCAGCCAACGCAGCCAAGACCGGGCGGGAAATTCCGGTCTTCCGGCTCGTCCGGAGCTGAACCGACCAACGGCTCCTTTGGCTACTCGAGTTCGATGCGGTGAAGCTCGCCCGTTATGGAAGTAGATCCGGTTGGGCCAATAATCCTTCGTCCCGGCGTGCCCTGCCCGATCGAGACGTACAGGGCCTGGTCGGCATAGGTGATGTTGGTCGGCTGATCGAGCCCGTTGGCAAGTACGACTGGATCACCGTCCTCGGCTGGATATAGGGTCACACTTCCCGCGAAACGGGTATAGCCGCCGGGGTCCGGCGCGGCGTCCGGATCGAAAAGGTCGAAGTCACGCGGCATCTTCGCAGAGGGCCAAATGCTCGTCAGCTCGACTACGTAGATATTTCCGTCGTCGTCCACGGCGACATCGACTGCGGTCGTCAACCCAATTATTGCGTCTGAGTACCGCCCGGTTGCCGGATCGACGCGCACAATCTTGGAGGCGCCCGGCCAAAAGGACAGGACGCTTCCGAAGTAGTCACCGATCTGGCCAGAAAACAGTGCAACCAGAACGTCACCTGTTGTCGGGTCGAGCGCGACCCCTGATGGGACTGCTTGCTGGCCCTGCTCGAGTGGCGAGAATTCTGCGACGGGCCGTACCGTGCCGTCCAGTGTGACGGCAATCAGACCATTCGCCCCACTCTCAACAACGTAGAGAACCTCGGCGGCGTCATCGAATGCGAGTGCGTTCATGGTGGCGTTACGGACGATCAGGCTGCCCCCGAGTCCAGACTCGAGGCTCAGCTCGACCACATTGACGCCGGGGGGCCGGCCATCTGCTACGTACCCCGCGGTTGGATCATCCCGCGTGAAGAACATCCGTCCGTCATCCAACGAAACGATGTCGCCGGCACCACCAACTTCATCCTGGCCAGTCCCAAATTGCGTCAGCGTGTTGTAACTCGGGATCTGAGAGACAACCGGGTCGATCTCGCCGGGGTCGTCGTAGTCGCCATCCTCATTTAGGTCCGCGAATACGCTGACGCGCCCGGTCTCCTGTGCGGCGTCAGTGGTTTCTATCCCGTTTCCCGCTTCGACGACCACGAGTCGACCGTCTGGCAGCACAGCAACACCTCGTGGATTCTGTAACCCGGAGGCAACCCGCGTGGTAGCGGCTGCGGGAGTGACACCGCTCGGGTTTTCTACCGCAACCGCAGGGTCGGGAACCGCCGATGTTCGTGTTCGGGCGATAACAACCACCACGAGCACCAAAATGAGGAAGCCAATTCCGAGACTCCGATACGTCGATCGGGGATATCTCCTCAAGAACTTCGCCATTCGAGAATCCTAAGGGAGTCGGCCAGTTCCAGCGGGCTAGAACGGTGAGAGTTTGACTGCACGGCTGGCAGTCGTCAAACCATTGGTGACCCTCCGACGTTTGGATTGTTTCAGTCGTTCGGTTTGATGAAGGCAGGAAGGAGGAGGCAGGTGCTCCAGCAAATCGATAGGTGACGATCGCATTCAGTGGGACGTGTGGTGTTGCCAACGCAGGTTCAAACGTCCTTCCGACCGCTCTGGCAGTCGATCCATTCTTGCCAGCTGCAACGTTTGGTCTTGCGTTTCTGCTTTCCGGGGATGAAGGTTGAGCGATGAACGGCCCCACGCAAGATAGCTTTCCTACCCGGGCTCGCGTCGTTGTGATCGGCGGAGGTGTGGGCGGCGCAAGCACCTTCTACCATCTCACGGCGCAGGGATGGGAAGACGTCGTCCTGATCGAGCGAGACGAGTGGGCTTCTGGGTCTACGTGGCATGCAGCAGGCCAGGTAACGCAGTTCGGCACAGTCCAGACCATGGTCGGGTTGAAGAAGTACTCGTGCGAGCTCTACAGCAGACTTGCTGCCGATCCCGATCGCCCGATCACCTACCGGCGCGACGACGGTGGAATTCGCCTGGGTTATGACCAGCAGGACTTGGACGGGTACCAGCACTTTGTTGGCATGGCCAAGGGCATGGGCGTGGACTTCGAGGTGCTGTCTCCGGCAGAAATGGCCGAGGCGCACCCACTGCTCGACGTCACCGGCTTGAGCTGTGGGTTGTGGGATCCCGTCGATGGCGACATCGACCCCACCGGCTTGGTGAATGGGCTGGTGCATGCGGGCCGCAAGAACGGTGGCGACGCCTTTCGCTTCACCGACTGCACGGGACTTACCCAGACCGCCGATGGGTGGATCGTCCACACAAATCGTGGTGATATCGAATGCGAGAGCATCGTCAATGCGGCGGGGTATCGCGTGCATCAGGTGGGCAACTTCTACGGTCTCGAGTCTGCGGTGTCCTCGATTGAGCATCAGTACTTCCTCACCGAAGAACTCCCCGAACTCGAAGAACTGGGACGACGGGTTCCGCTCATCCGCGATCCCGGCGACGACTTCTACAGCCGCCAAGAACACAACGGACTGCTCGTCGGCATCTATGAGCAAGGCTGCAAGACCTGGGGGCGCGAGCAGATTCCCGTCGATTTCGCCAACAAGCTCGAACCGCCTGACCTTGACCGGCTCGAGGACAACATGATTCGAATCTTCGACCGCCTGCCGATCCTTCAGACCGCCGGGATCTCTTCGGTCATAAACGGCCCGATCACATACTCAGGGGACGGGGTTCCCTTGGTCGGCCGGCTGCCAGGCCGTCGAAATGCGTACTGCATGCTGGGGCTGCGGGCCGGTATCGGTGAGGGCGGGGGTCTCGGCAAGGTACTTGCCGAGATCATCATCGACGGTCAATCAGAGTGGGACACCTGGGTGCTTGACCCCCGACGCTTCACGCAGTACGCCGACGAGGCCTACGCATCGACGAAGGCCATCGAGGAGTACCGGCGAGAGTTCGTGTTCGATCATCCCGACGAACATCGTCCCGCCGGTCGCCAAGCCAAGACCACGCCGCTTACCGAAGTGTTGGCAGCCAAGGGTGCGGAGTTCGGTGCGATCAACGGCTGGGAACGAAGCCTGTACTTCCACCCGTCCGAGAACGACTTCGAACACGTTCCCGCGTTCCGATTCTCCACCTATCACCACCAGGTTGGTCGCGAGGTGCAGGCGGTTCGATTTGGGGTTGGTGTTGCCGAGATCAGTGGCTTCACGCGATTCCTCGTGCAGGGCGCTGGTGCCATCGACTGGTTCGACGGTCTCACCGCAGGTCGCATTCCCGCCGTCGGCCGAACGGCGTTGGCGTATGTGAGCGACGAGCGTGGCAGGTTCCTCTCCGAATTCACGATGACACGGCTCTCCAAGAACAGCTTCTGGCTGCTCAGCGCCGCCGCCGCCGAGTGGCACGACCTCGACGTTCTCACCGACGCAGGTCCGCCGGAGAGCGTCACTATCACCAACCTCACCCACGACCACAACGCTCTCATGATCGCCGGGCCCCAATCACGGGCCACCCTCTCGGCCATAACGACGGCTCCACTGGACAACGCATCGTTTCCTTGGTTGGCCATGCGCACTCTTCCGATCGCTGGGTTCCACATCGTTGCGCTTCGCCTGGGGTTCACCGGTGAGTTGGGTTGGGAGCTGCACATGCCGACGGAAGCGTCGATACCGGTGTATGAAGCGATCCACGCCGCTGGCTCAGAGCTTGGCATCGTGGACTTTGGGCTTCTGGCCACCGAGTCGATGCGCATGGAGAAGAACTACCGGGCATGGAAGAGCGACCTTCATACCGAGTTCACGGTGCTCGAGGCCGGCCTCGACAGGTTCGTGAACATGGAGAAGGACTTCCAGGGTCGTGACGCAATCGCAGCCCAGCGCGATGCGGGTCATCGACGGCTGCTCGTGGCCATGGAGGTCGACAACGAGTCCGCTTCCGCGCACACAGGCGACCCGATCTACTCCGGTGATCAGCTGGTCGGGGTCGTCACCAGCGGTGCTTACGGTCATCACATGAGGACCAATATCGCCATGGGGTACTTGGATCCAGCGTGGGCCGAGCCTGGTACGGAGCTGAGCGTCGAAGTGATAGGCCACCGTTGCGGCGCTATTGTCCGCACCGAGCCAATGTTCGACCCCGAGCACCGACGGCCGCGGACCGACGCTGACAGATAATCAAGATGGAGGCCGGTTGGAGGCGGTGAGGATTCATGACTACGTCGCTCTTCCTGCGGAATCTTCGAGTTATCTCCAATCGAACGCAATTCAACAAAGATGTCCAGCTCGGTTCTCCTCGTTAATGGCTGTCTCTAGGGTTTCGGAATGCGTGGGTTCATTCACCGCCTTTTGGCGGCTGGCAACAAGTCCGAAGTCAGCCGTACTCAGACAGCGTCCCGGATTCTGCTCGGAGCAGCGCTCACCTTCGCTGGTTTGAGCCACCTCTCTTGGTCGCGGAGTGAGTTTCTGGCGCAGGTTCCCAACTGGTTTCCGGTAGATGCCGACCTCGTCGTGGTGGTCTCGGGGGTTGTCGAGGTACTCATTGGCGCCGCGTTGCTGGTGGCAGCGAGGTATCGGGTGATCGTCGGACTCGTCGCGGCCGCTTTCTTTGGTGCGATCTTCCCGGGGAATGTCGCTCAACTCATGGAGGGAACCGACGCGTTCGGGTTGAATTCCGACACCGCACGTACGGTGAGGCTTTTCTTTCAACCCGTTCTCGTTGGCTGGGCGCTTTGGTCCACGGGAGCTTGGCACGCCCTTCGAGTGCTCAAAAACTCCAGCTAGGGGAGTCACCAGCGAGCTCCTGATACTCGAGACCGGATCCGCTCGGAATCGCCACGTCTGACGGATTTCGCATTATTGGATGGCCCGATGGGGTTACTGTCGGTGTCCTCAGGAGTGAAGGGGGTCGGTGGGAATGCGAGATACAAATTGTGTCGTCGTTGGCGCCGGTCAGGCTGGACTGGCAGTGAGTTATCTGCTCACTGAGGCCAAGGTGTCTCATGTCGTCGTTGAACGCGGGCGTGTTGGTGAGTCGTGGCGTTCCCAGCGTTGGGACAGCTTTTCGCTCAACACGCCGAACTGGTCCAACCGACTGCCTGGCATGGGTATCGATGACGACGATTCTGATGGATTCGCCCCCCGGGACGAGGTTCTGAACTTCCTCGAGCGCTATGCGGCGTCGTTCGGCGCGCCAGTGCTCGAAGGTACGACGGTGATCTCCGTGCAGTACCAGGAGGAGGGCGCGTTCGTCGTGGACACAACGGATGGCACGTTTCGAGCACGGAACGTCGTGGTGTGCTCGGGTGCACTCAGCGAGCCGGCGGTGCCAGACGTCGCGGCCGATGTTCCCGACTGGGTGACCAGTATCTCCGCGTCCGGCTACCGCAGTGCAAAGGAGCTACCTGAGGGTGCGGTGATCGTGGTCGGCAGCGCACAGTCCGGCTGTCAGATCGCCGAAGACCTGCTCGATGCCGGGCGTAACGTTTACGTGTGTGTCAGCAAGGTGGCTCGGGCGCCGCGGACCTACCGCGGCCGTGACGTCATCTCTTGGTTGCGCGACGTCGGCTTTTTCGACATGACCGTCGACCAGTTGCCGGATCCGGACATGCAGTATGCCGCCCAGCCTCAGATCTCTGGCACCAAAGGTGGGCACACCGTTAGTCTGCAGTCCCTCGCTCGCGACGGGGCGATTCTGCTCGGCCGCGTGAGCGGGTTCGACGGCAACACTCTGAAGCTGGAGTCCAACGTGCGAGAGTGCGCAGCATTCGCCGATGCTGCGTGCGCCCAGATCACGGACATGATCGACGGCTTCATCGAGGCGTCCGGAATTGACAGCCCAGCGGCCACGCCGGACCCGAACCAGCCAACGATGCCGGATCTCGGCGGGTCCGACGAACTCGATGAGCTGGACATCGGCGGCGCTGGGGTCTCGACCGTGATCTGGTGCACCGGATACCACGGCGACTTCTCCTGGATCAAGCACGACATCCTCGATCAACGGGGCATTCCACGGCATCAGAATGGGGTCGGAACGATTCCTGGACTTTACTTTGGCGGGTTCCCATGGCTCTCGAGCCGCAAGTCGGGCATCCTCTACGGCGTCACCGATGATGCCAAGCGCATCACCGCGCTGATCACGGCATCTCTCTGACCACACCCGAGGAGCTGCGTCGCAGGGTTGAGGTGCCGAGAGGTCATCGGAGCTTTTGATCGGGATTGTCGGGAGCAGGTATGGGGGAGAGGATGGCACTTGATTCGAGGAACCAGAACGCCGCGAGGGGGTCGGCGCGACGAGAATTGGTGACGGCTCGGGCTCAAGCAAACATGGACCGATGACTGTGATGGGGATGTGTTGGCGCACGTTGCCAACCACCGTGCTCAGGACTGTGCAGGCAGCGCAGAACCCCGCACGGCGATGCTCACGGGATCGGGACCGAGCAACGGCACCTCACTCCAGCAGAGGTCTACGGTGCCGTCGGTCCGGGTACGCACCCGGACGGTGTGCGGGGTCTCGATGAGGCGCAGGTCCGCGGCGAACGTCCCGTTCTCCTGCCACCCACCGGCGGCCGCGACCGGCAGTTCGACTCCTTGCAGTGCCAGCACCGACTCGGACCACTCGCCATCACCCACGGCTACTGGCACCTGGGTGCCATGGTGGTCGAGGACCAGCTCGTATGCCGCTGCTCCATGGCGCACGATGGCCGCGCCATACGCCTCGGGGAGGGTGCTGACTGCGGACCTGGTCCACGACGCCTCGTCCGGCCCGCATCCGATGGACGCGAGGGTGGGAACGCGTAGGTGGCCGAGTCGCACGGAGAGCTCGGCGTCTGCGGCATCGTCACCCTCGCGATCGACGGCGGGCAGGAAGTGCTCCCAGACGAGGTCGAGGACAGCCTGCATGTCGGTCGCCTCGGACGTTATGGCGATCGCGACGTCCTGCTCGGGCAGGACGATGGCGAACTGGCCGTAGGCGCCGTCCCCGCGGTAACCGTGGCGGGCGTGCCAGAACGAGCAGCCGTAGCCCTGAGCCCAGTCGGGGTTGGGGTCGGCCTCGGTGTTGGGCAGTCCGGTGGGAGCGGTGGCGAGGGCGACCCACTCGGGGGAGAGCAGCTGCTCGTCGCGCCATATGCCGGCGTCGAGGTGAATCTGGGCGAGGGCGAGAATGGCGTCGCTGCCGACGTGGATCCCGGAGAAGGCGAGCTCACGCCCCGTCGCGGTGCGGTGCCAGCGCACGTCCGTGGCTCCGAGAGGGTCGAGCAGGCGCGGTCGGGCGAACGCGAGCAAGCTCTCGCCGGTGACGGCACGGACCACGGCCGCGGCGAGGTAGGTGGCGATCTGGTTGTAGGCCCAGACGGTGCCGGGCTCCTGCTCGGGCGGAGCGGCGAGGATCGCGCCAAGGACAGGGTCGGTGCTGTCGGTTGACGGGGCCTGCGCCGCGGCCCCGACCGCGGCGGTCCAGGCGTCAGCCGTGTGGCCGGTGGCCATGGTGAGGCAGTGCCCGAGGCTGAGTCGTTGGTACCGCTCGTGGATCTGCGCGCCGGCCGGGATCTCGGACGCGGGGATCAGGTCGAAGACGCGGTCATCGAGCGAGACCCGGCCTGCGTCGACGAGCAGCCCGACGGTCGCGGCCGTGAAGGATTTGGTCAGGGAGTAGACGAGCTGGTTCCGCTCGGCGGCATACGGCGCCCACCATCCTCGCGCCACGACGTGACCGTGCCGCGCGACGAGCATGCTGTGCGGGTCGTGGCCGCAGGCCTCGAGGGCATCGACAAGGGCGAGGATGCCACGGGCGTCAACCTGCTGGGCTGAGGGCGAGCTGGTCGGCAGGGCCACCCAATGAGGCTAACCCGTCTCGTGCGACCCCGTCTGTTGCGAACCCGCCTAGCGCCGCGGCGGTGATCTGTTGTTTCAGGTGGTGTGGGTTCCGATTTCGTCTTGACAGTGGCCGCTTGGTGTGCCCGATCAAATGGGGCCAGTACAGTAATCGCCATGGCGGAAAGCTCGTCCAGCGCGCACCATTCCGCACAACTAGCGAGGATGGAAGCTACAAGCCTTTGGCGGTGCCTAGTTACCTACGGCGTCGACCCAGCCACTGCCACGGAAGTCTGTGCTGGCGGGCCACAGACCCTGACCAATGCGCTGGGAGCGGTCGCAACCCGGCAACTAGCCTCGACGGCGTCCCAGCCATTTATCTTTATCGATCTGGCGAGCCCCACGGAGAATCCCGACTTTCAAGAGCTGGTGCAAATGCTGGCTGCGCTGCCCGAAGCTTCGAGAAGGGCGGTTCTGGCAAACAGAGTTGGTGGTGTGCCGATCGAGGACCTCGTTGCCGAGGCTGACGCGGATGAACTCGACCTCACCGATGGCCTCCGTCGCCTCGAGAACGCCGATCCGTCTTGTTCACTCAAGGAGCTTTTCGCAGTGGCGATTGACTTGCCCGTTCCCGACCTCGAGGCGACAAGAGCACGTACTGGCCAGAACTGGCTGGCCATGGGGGCGCTGGCCATAGCGGGAGTTGTATCGATCCTGGTGTTGACCTCCACCATCGCAGACCAGAGCGCGGAGCCTCTCACTCCAGACCAGAGCGCGCAGCCTCTCGGAGAGCCGGCGCCCACTACGATGTCGACAGCGGCGGATCACTTCGCGGAGCCCGATCGAGAGATCGAGATCGCAATTACACAAGAGCACACTCTGATTCGGCGTGAACCGTGGACACGGAGGGTGATGTGGGAGTCACGACGATTTGCCGACGTAGAGATCCTCAGCATCGACCCCAACACCGTAACCATCATGACCCGGGGTCACCGCCTGTTTGTAAGCCTGACAGACGGTACCTTGCTGCCTCCGTAGGTTGAATTGGCCAAGTGCTCGTCCAGCGATCACTCGTCCGTTCAACCAGCGAGCAGGGCGGCGAGATGGCCTCGCCAGCCCTCAGCAATCGGCGTTGACACTTCTGGGACCCTCAACTAGGTTGAACTTCGAGTCTTCCGAAACGTTTCGGAAAACCGCAAATGGAACCGGCAAAATGCCGATTCCCATTAGGGGAGGAAAATTCAGAATGCAACTGACTCAAGCCAGGCGGGTCCTGCTGGCGCTCTTCACAGTCTTCGGTCTCATAGCCGCATCATGTGGAAGTGACAGCGAAGTGACCAGTAACGAAACAACAACCACCGCCGCCGACGAAACAACAACGGAGACATCCGACGGTGCAACAACAGAACCAGAACCCGATCCTGGAGCGATGGCTGCTGATGCCAAGTTCGTTAGCACCCAGTTCGCTCCGGTCGAAGAGGCAGAGAAGATGCGGGAAATCCTCTCCGCTGCCGGTGTGTCATTCACAGGCGCTGACGAAGGACCGACCATCGACCAGATCCTCGCCGGATCGGGATCGATCGACGTTGTGGGTGCGTTGCACGGTACGTTCCCGCCGCTCGCCCGCGAGAATGCCCTGACCAACATGTCCGACGTACTCGAGGACCTAACCGGTGACCGTGAGTTTGCGCCATCGATGGTTCAGTCCGGTCTACTCGGAACCAACGACTTCTTGTACTACGTCCCATGGGCGCAGGCCACCTACATCATGGCCGCTCACAACGACGCTCTGCCCTACCTTCCCGAAGGTGCGGATGTACAGGCGATCACGTGGGAGCAACTCGGCGAATGGTGCCAGAACATCCTCGATGGTGAAGGCACTCAAAAGTGTGGCCTTCCCCACGCCGGCTTGTTCCACCGCTTCCTGGAGGGCTACTTGTTCCCGTCGTTCACCGGCGGTGTAGCCAGCGAGTTCCGCAGCGCTGAAGCCGAGTCAATGATGGAGTGGGCCCGCGACAGCTTGTGGCCAACCATTAACCCCGAGTCGATCAACTATGAGTTCATGCAGGAACCGCTGTTGTCTGGTGACGTTTGGGTCGCCTTCGACCACACTGCCCGCCTCATCGAGGCCTTCGAGCAGCAGCCTGATCAGTTCATCGGCTTCCCGGCACCCGCTGGCCCGGCTGGTCGCGGCTTCATGCCGGTGATCGTTGGTCTTGGCATCCCCGCCGACGCCCCGAACCCCGAAGCGGGTGCGGCCGTAATCGAGTTCCTGACTCGACCCGAAACCCAGGGTGAAGTTCTTGCTCAACTCGGCTTCTACCCAGTAGTTGCAGATGTTGACTTCAGCAACCTTTCCCCCGGCATCCAGATCGAAGCAGATGTGGTGGCGGCACAGGCGAATTCCTCCGATGCCCTGCCCGCACTGCTACCGATCGGCCTGGGCGAACGCGGCGGTGAGATCAACGAGATCTTCCGTGGCGCATTCGATCGCATCGTCTTGGACGGCGAAGACATTGCGACCGTACTCAATGAGCAGGGCGACCTGCTCCAAACGCTCTTCGATGAGACTGGTGCCCCCTGCTGGGCTCCAGATCCCAGCGGAGACGGCCCCTGCCAGGTAACGGCAGCCGGCTGATCCCTCCCTAAGGTTCCGGCGTCGGCCTAGGGTCGGCGCCGGAACATGGGTTTGACCCCTCTTCTAATGGCTGATATCACTCCTCAGAAGCGAAAGCGGAACCTCACTCCGTACATGCTGATCGCTCCGGCAATCCTGTTCCTGGCGGCGTTCTTCGCTTACCCAATGGTTCAAGGATTGATACTGGCGGTTTACGACGATGAAGCGAATCTTCCGATTCTCGATGATGCGTCGCTAGTAGCCGATCAAGTCGCCAAGCTACCCCAGGGAACTTCGGTGGACATTCTCGGCCAACAGGGCAACACGATCGAGGGCGACATCACCAACGATCTCTTGACGGAGCAGTGGTTTCGAGTAACCGCTACCGGCCCGGCGGGCGCGGCCGTCGATGGCTGGGCTCCGGAGAGCCGGATTCGTATCCGTTCCGAAGCTGATGACGGCACCCCGCTATCGGGAACTGTCCGAGCAGTACTGGGCGAGGATGCTGATCCGCTGACGTCGCTGCGGGCCGAACCAAGTGAGCGGGCCGAGGTTGTCGGTCAGGTTGCGGCGCGCGAAACCGTCAACGTGACCGACGTTGCGGTGCTCGAGGTCTGGTTCAATGTTCGAGCCGTTGACGCTAGTGGCAGCTCAGTTGAGGGGTGGGCGCCATCACGATTCATCCGCGCGTTTTCCAGTGGTGAAGAGGGCCGGGTCGACCGAGGCACCGACGGCGAATTCACTACACGGTTCATTTCAAAGATGGTCGACGATCGTTTCTTCGGGCCTGCTTGGCGGACCACCCTGCTACTAATGGCAATAATTCTGCCTTTGCAGTTCATGTTGGCGATGGTGATGGCGCTGGTCATTCATGCTCGCATAAAGGCCACGTCAATGTTCCTCTATGTTTTCTCGCTCCCGATGGGCATGTCCGATTTGGCGGTCGGAATTCTTTTCTTCTCTATCTTCACGGGAAATGGACTACTGAATTCGATACTCGAAGGACTAGGCCTCATAGACGACCCCAAACTATTCCTCAGCGCCGATACTAGAAACTGGATCATTGCCGCCATCGTCCTGGCCGAACTATGGCGGGCAACCTCGATTGTCATGGTGATCGTGGTTTCGGGGCTTCAGGCAATTCCCGACGAAACGCTGGAGGCCGCCGAACTGTTTCGGCGCCAGCTACTGGCAGCGCGTCCGCTACATCATGTTGCCACTGCTCAAGCCAAGCCTTCAGGTTGCTCTCATTCTCCGGACGATCCTGGCCTTCCAAGTGTTCGCAGTGGTGATCGCGCTGGGCGGCGGCGAGATCGTAACAGTGCTGGCCAACGAGACCTACCGGCAGTACTTCTTCCTGCGGGACAACAACGTGGCGTCCGCCTACGCCGTATTCATTCTCTTGCTGTCGTTGGGCAGTTCATTCTTCTATCTCCGCACTGTCCGATCACAAGGTGAGTTGGCCAAGTCATGACCCACGCCGCCGCAGATCCACTCAGCACCGATCCCGTCGTCACCGAACGCAAGCAGCGACCCACGTGGGGCCGGATCGGAACCTACGTCGCCGGCTTCACCATCGGTATCTGGATCTTGGCGCCGATCTACTTCCTGTTCTCGATGGCGTTCACCACCCAGGAAGAGGTGCGTTCCTACCCCAAGGGCGTCTGGCCGTTTATCCCTTTCTCAACAGACACGATGCGGTTCTTCTTGGAGGCCGACGGCGTACTCAGCGGGCTTTTCAACAGCGTGGCAGTCGCCGTCATAACCCTCGTGCTGTCGACGGCCATTGCGGCACCAGCTGGTTACGCAATTTCCAGATATCTATTCCCGGGTCGTGACATTTTTCGCCTGGGAATTCTTGCGGTCCACGCGTTCCCGATCGTGGTTCTTTCGATCCCGCTGGCCGTTCTGTTCATCCGAACTGGCATGTTCGACAGCGTTTACAGCCTGGCGTTGATGCACACTGCCCTAGCGCTTCCCACTTCGGTTCTCATCATCGCATCGGTTTTTGCAAGTGTGCCCTATGAGTTGGAGGAAGCCGGCCAAGTCTTCGGAGCTTCGTCCTGGCAGTCATTCCGACACATCGTCCTTCCCCTAGTGATACCGGGAATCGCCGCGTCCTCTGTGTTCACGTTTGTGCTGTCATGGAACGAAGTCTTCGCCGCCAGCATCCTCACGCTCGAGAACCGTACGTTGCCAGCGCTGCTGCTCAATCAGCTTTCTCAGTCATCCGACGCGTATCAATTCGCAGGCGGCTTCTTCTTGATGGTGCCGTCACTCATCTTCATGTTCTTCATCCGGAAGTACTTGTTCAACATGTGGGGGCAGGTCTCAAAGTGACTTCAACATGGAAGGCCGCCAATGGCTGAAATCAGAATCGAAAACGTCAGCAAGGTTTTTGGCGACTATGTGGCGGTCAACGAAGCCAACCTTGTGGTCAGGGACCAGGAGTTCCTGGTGCTGTTGGGCCCGAGCGGATGTGGCAAGACCACGCTCCTGCGCACCGTCGCGGGTCTTGGCATGGCTGACGCCGGCAAGATCACGATCGATGGCAGAGACGTAACGTATTTGCGGCCGGGCGAGCGGAAGATCTCGATGGTTTTCCAGAGCTACGCAATCTTCCCCCATATGACCGTACGCGACAACATCGGCTTCGGTCTGAAAATGAACAAGGTGCCGCCCGCCGAGATTGCCCGCAACGTGGCCGAAGCCTCAGAGATGCTGCACATCGAAGAGCTGCTGGATCGACGCCCGAGCGACATGAGCGGCGGCCAACGTCAACGGGTTGCCGTGGCCCGGGCCTTGGCGATGAAGGCCGAAGTGCTGCTCATGGACGAGCCGCTCTCTAACCTCGACGCGCTGCTCCGCCTGGAGATGCGAGCCGAACTGAAGCGCCTGCTGCAAGATGTAAAGGCCACCACTATCTACGTCACTCACGATCAGATCGAGGCTTTGTCCATGGGAGACCGCATTGCGGTCATGAAGGGTGGTGTCATCCAACAGGTCGATCACCCATCGATGGTGTATGCGAACCCTACAAACCAGTTCGTCGGCAGTTTCATCGGGAACCCGCCAATGAACTTTCTCCATGGCCTGGTGCGCGATACCGCCGACGGTGTCCGGGTGATGGTGGGCGAGAACGACGTCGACCCGGGGCCCCGCTTCCAACGAGCTCTAAGCCCTTATGTCGGGGGCACGATTACGCTCGGGATCAGGGCCGAGAACATGAAGGCCCTAGAGGGACCGGCCGTTGGTGCAGTGCCAACAGTTGTTCATGTTGTCGAGCCACTCGGATCGCAGAATCTCCTAACGGTCCAGGTCGGCGATCACCGGCTCAAGGTGTCCACTCATCCAACTTTCGAAGTCTCGCCGGATGACACACTGTGGGTAGAGTTCCCCCCGAGTCAGATTCGTTGGATCGACCCTGAGACTCAGGAAGTCGTGCAGGGTGACGCTGGGCATTAGTCGTTGCTGGTCATGACGCGGGTGACCCTGAAAGACGTAGCGCTCGAGGCCGGCCTGTCCATCACACAAGTTTCGCGCGCCCTCAATGACCACGACGATGTGGCGATCGCCACGAAGGAACATGTTCGTCGTGTGGCGGCGGAATTGAACTACGTTCCGAACCTGGACGCTCGTCGCCTGCGAGACCCGGCCATGCGCACCGGCGCGATCGGCGTGGTGATTCCAACCGAGACGCTTCGCTTTTCCGATCCGTTTTTCGGTGACCTGTTGTCGTCGATGGTGGCCGAGGCCGGCGCGCACGGCATGCAGCTGCGGTTGTCCGCCCCCCCGGTCGAAACCGATGTGCTGGCACCCTACGACGAGTCGATTCGTCAGACGCGAGTTGACGGATTTGTGCTGGTGCGAACGCTGGTGGATGATCCGCGCATCGATTTTCTGCTCGACCAAGGGTTTCCCTTTGTCAGCTTCGGGCGTCCTGAATCTGCGGACGGTTTCGCGTCGGTTGATGCCTCCCCAACCGCGTTCGGCAGTGTCATTTCGCACTTGACCGATCTTGGTCACCGTCGGATCGCTTGCCTCGCCGAGCCGCCCCAGTTCGCTATCGCCGCCCATCGTCTGGCGTCGTTCCAGTCGGCCATTGCGTCCCATGTCGAGGCCGGGCGGTTGTGTGAACCGACGATCCTTGTTGCAGGTTTTCACGAAGAGGATGGCCTCGCCGCGGCACGGAATCTGCTGTCCGGACCAAACCCGCCTACGGCCATCGTTGCTCTCAACGACTTGTTGGCGCTCGGTACATTGCGGGCGGCAGAGGAACTCGGCCTTGGCGTGCCTGAGGACGTCAGCGTCGTCGGTTTCGATGATATTGCGTCCGCTCGGCTGGTCACGCCCAGCCTTACCACCCTTCACCAGCCAGCAACCGAGGTCGGCGCGTTGTTGATTCAAGAACTCATGCCTCTCATCGAGTCGAGGTCGAATAAGAACAGCGAACGGCTCACTGAACCGACGCTGGTTATCCGGAACTCGACCGGCCCTGCCCCTAGGAGATCTTGATGCCCGTCGCTCATGTAATCAACCACACCCATTGGGATCGCGAGTGGTTCCTGACCCACGAATACACCACGGCTTGGATCCCGGCGTTGATCGATTCGCTTGTTCGCCTATCGGACGAGAACGCAGACTATGAGTTCTTGATCGATGGCCAGACTCTCGTGATCGAAGACTTGCTCCGGACCCAGCCCGACTATCGGGACAAAGTTGAAGAACTGATCAGCAAAGGCAATCTGAGCATCGGTCCCGTGTACAGCCAGCCCGATTGGCGGATGGTCTCGGGCGAGCTGCACATGCGAAATCTGGGCTTTGGTATCGGTGACGCCGCAACGCTGGGTGGCCGACCACGGGTGGCCTGGCTCGTGGACACGTTCGGCCACATCTCCCAGGCCCCGCAGATTCTTGCCCAGTTCGGGATCGATGCCGCTTATGTGTGGCGCGGTGTGCCCCAAATGACCCCACTGTTCAACTGGGAGGGTCCCGATGGAACCACGTTGACCGCGGTTGATCTTTTCGGCGGTTACCGAAACCTGTACGGGATCACCAAGACGGCCGACATCGCCGTCCATCGCCTTGTCGCCGAGGTGAAAAAACTGGCACCGTCCTACGGCGATCTGCCCATTCCCCTCTTCGACGGCTACGACCTCGATACCGAACCCGAGGATCCTGTTCGGTACTACGCAAGCCAAGATGTTCCCACCGAAATCAGCGTGGTGGCATCATCGCCCGAAACCTATGTCGATGCGATTCTTACGCACTTCGGCGACGCGCCGACCATCCGGGGCGAACTTCTATCCGGCAAGTTTGGTTCGACGTTTCCTGGCACGCTTTCGGCCCGAACCTACCTAAAGGTCCTGCATCACGATTCCGAGAACGCGCTCCATCGACGCCTCGAACCGCTTGCCGTCATGGCCAGTGCCTTTGGCCGTCCGTACCAGCACGCCACCTATGAGAGCGCCTCGCGTGAGCTGCTCCAGAACGGTGTTCACGATTGCCTCTGTGGTGTCAGCATCGATCAGGTGCATGAGCGGATGGAGCGTTCCTATCGGCGCCACCTTAGGTTCGCCGACCAGCATCAAAACGACCTGGCGGCGGCGATTCTGTCAGGGTTTGCCGATGGAGACTATGCCGTAAGCAGCGCAGCCATGCCGATGACCGGTGTTCTTCGGACAACCGAAGGTGCCGCCCGATTCACGACAAACGGTGTCGGAGTCAGCACGGTTGATATGGCAGAGATCCAAAGAATCGACGAGCCAGTTGATGAGGTCTCGTTTGAGAACGATCACTACACGGCCAGCGTTACGTCCGACGGCCTTTTGCTGGGCGGCCAGAACGGGTCCGTGATGAGAATCCTGGTTCGCCAGGACGCCGGCGACACCTACTCCAGCGAGCCCGGGGCCGTGCTCGGCGAACTCACAATTGCCGGATCGATCCGCCAGGTTGACACCACAGAGTTCGACCAGACCATCGGCTTCGAAGCAAGATTCGCCAACAAAGACATCGAAGTGTCGGCGTCGGTTATCGCTCGTTTCGACGACGGGCCGCTGATCGATTTCACAATCGATCTCGACTCAATCGGAACCGGCTTCCGGGTGGATGCCGAATTCCATACTTCCGTGTCGGCTCCGACGATTCACGCTTCCATGCCCTTCGATGTAGTCGAGCGATCCCATGAGGATCGGGATCTGTTCGGTCACGATGTCGATGAGGCGATGGCTGCGATTCTGATGGGTCAGCGTGAGACGGGGCACGTCACCGAGTTTCCTTTCCACGACTTCGTGGCGATGTCGGCATCCGGCCGAACGGTTGCTGTTCTGGCGAAGGGAATCCGTTCGTATCAATCCACAGACGCCGGCACTATTACCGTGACCCTTCGCCGTTCAACAGAGTGGTTGGCCCTCACCAACCTGCAGCTGCGAAGTGGCGATGCCGGCCCCATGATGTATGTTCCTGGCGCCCGTTCCGAGCGCAAGGTCCGCCACCGGATTGGGCTCGCCACCCTGACCGGTAGCGTCGCGGACCCGGCGTTCGGTGCTATCAATGAGCAGTTCCACAACCCCCCGCTGCTAGCGCGAGTCACCGGCTCTGGCGAGGGTCCAAATCGGTGGGACGTCTTTTCAGCCCCGCTGCCTCTTACCGCCCTGTTCCTGGACGAGAACAATCAAGCCACGGCGCGGTTGTTCAATCCCTCCAGCCATTCCGTCTCGCTATCAGAGCCACTTTCTCGGCTCTCGGTCAGAGGTGAGGACTTGGGAACCACCCACGAACTACGGGGCAAGGAAATCGCCACCGTCGCGGTGGCCTTGCCTGAGGCACCGACAGCCGAAACCGAAGGTGCTCGCACCGTGACTGTGCTGACACCGATTGAAGACCGGGGTGGTCGTAGTCGATCCTTACCAACGGCCGAACAGCTGGCCGGCCTCGACCAGCGCATCTCGGTCTTGGAGGATGCGCTCGACGACACACTTTCCGAAGTCGCCACCACCTCGGGCAATGAGCGCTACCTCCTCACGCACCGCCAGTATGTGGTGGAACGGGAGCTGCTGGAGTTGCGCTTGTCCCGCGAGTTGAACGAGCGGTTGCTGCACAGCACTGACGAAGTCAGTATCGGTGACGATCCCGATCCGGTTATTGCTGGTTTGGGATCACAGCTCAACGACCTTCGTGTGAAGCGCCGAATCTATGACTACGTGGCCCAAGCACTCAGCTAGCTCCAGGAGAACTCAGCACGTCGATCAGTAGCGCTGCCGTCCACCCGAACCGGTCGGTGCCGTGGCCACGCATTGTTCGCGGGTTGAAGTACTCGTGGAAACCCGCCTCGGTCACGATGTTCACGATCCCCGCCCTCACCTGATTGGCCAACTCGTGTTCGCCGTTGATCTCCAGACCCAAGGCCAACAGCCAGTTCATCTGAATCCAGGATGGACCCCTCCAATACCGCACGGCATCAAAGCCGGGTTCATCCTCGGGCGCGGTGAGCACCAACAAACCGTCGTCCCCTACCGGTACTGCGAAGGCTGATTGCATCGTTTGCAGCAGTTTTCCTCGTTGTTCGGATGGAAGCGGCATGAGTAGGGCCATCAAACCGCCCGAGATTCGAGAGGGAATCAGGCGCTCTGTGTTTGCGTCCTGGCTGTAGAAAAACCTGGAGGCGGAGTCCCAAAGAAGCTCGTCGATGGCCGTGGCCAAGCCGACGGCACGTGCGATATGCCTCGACTCGTCTATGCCGATCAGGGCAGCAATTTCGGCCATGTCCACTTCGGCGCGAGCCAAGGCACTGTTGAACAACACATCCCTCACCCGAAACGGCAGTTGCTCCGGAGAGCGGGGCTCGTAGCCGACCGACCGTAGGGCTCCAACCAAGTAGGCGTAACGGTCGTATTCGGCATCGCTCGGCCGATCGTCGCCATCGATCAGGTCGGTGTCGACTCGTCGGTAGGCGGGCACCTCGGAAGGCTCGAATTGCAGACCGGCCAGAAGCGCATCCCAGGCTGGGCTGTTGTCCATCCCCGATTCCCACGGGTGCCAGATTTCTGCCAGTACAGAATCGACACAGCGGTGGCGATAGAGGTAGTCATGCCAGGCGAGAAGTCTGGGATAGAGCTCGCGGAGGAACCTGAGTCCCTCAGCGTTGGGCCTCGCTTCGTAGACTCGCAGGGCTGCTGTGGCGTGCACCGGTGGTTGACAGATCCCCGAACTCGGTTTCGGTGGTGGGTGTTCGCATGCAGCCATCACGTTCCAGAACTGGGCGTTCGGAAAATACGTTTCGCCGGAGTCGCTGAAGACGATGTGGGGCACCATGCCGTTCGGCCATTGGGCTTCGAACAGAGTGACCATCTCCTGGGCCGCTCGGTCCCAATCGATGTGACGGTTGCCGATTGCGATGAACGCAGAGTCCCAGCTCCATTGGTGGGGGTAAAGATGAGCTGCCGGTTTGGTGGCCGAACCCAACCACAGTTCTCTGAGGATGCTTCGGGCCTCGGAAATCAGACGGTCATTCATTGCCGACTTGTTTACATCGGCTGGCCGACCCAGTCACGGATAGGTGACTAATCACGGGGATATTCTCAGCATCCGTTTCCACCAGTGACGTGAAGCCGTCGAAGAGAAGGCTGCAATGTCTGACTCGTTGGGCGATGGCCAGGGCGGCCCCACGGACCTGCAGCTCCGCCTGTACCAGCGATGGTTGGACGGAGGTGTGGCACTCGCGATCATTGGTGAGGTGCAGGTCGACGCGCGATATCCCGAGAAGCCGGGAAACCTTTTACTGGACGTCTCGGCCGTGGAATCAGATCTCGCTCGTTTGGCAGGAGTAGCCGAGGGGCATCGTGGCCACATCTGGCCGCAGCTCGGTCACGCCGGGGCTTTGGCAAATCGGCCGATCTCGGATCCGGCCGGCCCCTCTGCGCTCAACGTGGAAGGACTGGTCTGCGCCGAGCTTTCTAGCGCTGATATCGAGGAACTTCCGGCAACCTATGCAAGCGCCGCGTTGAGAACCTTCAATGCAGACCCCGCAGAACAACCTGATGATTGAACTCGTCGATCGTTGGGCCCCCAACTTTCGGATCCCCAGAAGCACCAGGTCTAGTCGGTGTCGACGATGGTGTAGGTGAGCTAGGAGTCGCCGCCTTTGTGCTGCAGGCCGCGTCGCTGCTCGTGTCATCGCTGCCACATGCTGAGGATCCCAGACCCCTAACTCCTGGTTCGACCGGGAGGCACTACCCTCGCCCGGGCGGTGCGGGCAAGAGGTCCGTTAGTACTTCAACCGAGACGCCAAGCTTCTCCGCCGCTGCTTCGAAATCAGGTGGCGGGCCGCCAATTGCATCCATCAACTCCTCAGCCGAGATACCAAGCGCAGCTGCTGCCTCGGTCAGGTCTGCGCCGTCTCCCGCACCTGGCGCAGCACCTTCAGGACCAGCATCATCGGGAGCGCCGCCACCAGGAGCTGCTCCACCGGGGCCAGCTTCGGTCACTTCGCCGTTCAGGCAGCGCCCAACGAAGGGGTAGGTGTCGGTGATCAAGTAGGCGTACTCACCATCGATTTCAATCCCGTTGCAGCTATCGAGGTTGCCGGTTTCTTCGCTCCAAAGCCAGTCTGCGCTGTAGGTACCGTCAGGCGTGGTGCCTTCGATCTCGACTGAGATGTTTTGGAGAGCACCCGAGCCTACGCACTCGGTTCCGCTGCGGGTCTCGGTTGAAAGCTCATAGCCCGAATCATAAGCACCGGACTTTGAGTAGTAGATCAAGTAACCATCGGCTGCGAAACCAACATGTACGAGATCATCGTCAGTTGAATAGGCGTCAGCGAGGAGTTCGGAAACTCCGTGGTAGTGGTATTCGCCAGTTGGCTGCACATGGGCATTATTGAAGTCGAGGCCCAGGTCATAGATGTCCTGCAGTGCTTCAACCCGCAGGCTCTCGCCACTGCTACAGGAAACAGTCTCCGCAGTTCCCGGCTCGAACTTCACACCGTTGACGGCAACGCCGGTGGTCCTTACAGGAGTTTCGTCTCCAACGAAGGTTGGCTCTGCGGGGTATTCATATGTGAGGGTCTGAGCGCTAATCGCGTTGGGGTTGCCTGCGTTGGGGAACTCGCCCGTCTCGTGATCTGGAAGGGCATTGGTCGCCATGGAACGGGTGCCGTCTTTTACTGTCACACTCACCTCAGTGCCAAACTCTTCGTCAGCCAACGTGTAGGAGCCCAAAAAGCCCGCATTGGTACCAGATTCAGCGTCAGCATCTGCGCCGGGATCTGTGTCTGCTGGGGTGGTCACCGTTGAGTTGGTTTCAGCCACGTCGCTCGCTGCTGAGTCGTTGTTGCCGCACGCCGCCAACACCATGGAGGCAGCCAACAACCCGCTGACTGTTCGTTTGAATCTTGATTCGTTCTTACTCATGATCAAATACTGATTGGGCTTGCTGTGTAACTACTGTGAACTGAGTAAGCCAGAGGTCACACTTGAATAGGCGGTCGACGCGTCGACACGACGTTCGCCTTCGGCATCTCGGCGTGGTTCGTGACGGTCAGCTTGCGTAGTCGTCCGGCCTGAGTTCGATCGGCTGGCCGTGCGGGGTGCGGCCGGCGGCGCGGCGCCAGGCCCGGCGGGTTCGCTCCTGCTCGTCGGACGATGCGGCCCCCTGTGACGCCACGAGCCGCTCCAGCGCAGCGAGCCAGTGGTGGTAGTAGGTGTCGCCGGTGTCGGGATCGCCGACCGCCTGCGCCCGCTCGATTTCCTCGGCGAGGGTCGCCGCCCACTGCGGCCATGTGAAGAGGCCCTGTTCGTGCAGGCGAACCGCCATCGCGAACGCGTGTGCTTCCCACGGCTCACGGAACACGGGTCCGCCTTCGGCCGTGGGTTGGCCGGGCAGGAGATCTGGCGACGACAAGGTCACGACGTCTCCTCGTTGACCAAGCGTAGGTACGACTCCCATGCGTCGATCGACACTCGATGGCCGGCCAGTGCGTTGTGCCACAGATCGTCGGCGTCGAAGACCACCGTGTACAACCACTCCGGCTGTTCACCGAGGCCGTGTGCATTCGTATCGGGCAGCACATGGGCGCCATGCACGCGTTCGATCGTGCCGACGTGCCCAGCGACGTACGCTGGAAGCCGAGTGTGGTGCTCGACGGGTTCGGCCCGGGTGACCACCCGGTCGCCAACCGCGAAGCGGGCGCGGCTGGTCGGGTCGCGATCGGTGGGGCCACCACGGGCCAGCGCTGCGGCAACACGATCGGCGGTGAGCACCTGTCGACCTCTGTCGGCGGGTGCCAGGGGACTACCGACTGCGATCTCCTCGGCGGACACGAGACCGCTGTCGACCAGCAGGCGTTCGAGCGCCGCGTTCCAGATCTCGTAGTAGGACAGGTCGGCGTAGGCGGGCAGTGTCTCGCGGGCCCGGCGGCTCATGTCGATGTTCCAGCCGCCCGGCGCACTCGCCGCCAGTGTGAGGGCCAACACCTTGGCTTCCCAGTCGTGATGGAAGACCACCCCCTCGGGCTCGTACTCGATCGGACCGTGCCCGGTGGTGCCTCCGAGATCCGCGTACGTCACGTACGGACCGCTCATGCCAGCGTCTTTCCCGAGTCACCGAGCGACGCCGGATCGAGGGGGAGACCGACGCCGATCATCGAGTCGCGGGTCACCAGGTCGGCGAGCTGGTCTTCGGACCAGCCGTCGGTGCCGGCCGGACGCTGCGGGATCACCACGTATCGCACCTCCGCCGTGGAGTCCCACACCCGAACGTCGACGTCGTTGGGCAGCGTGACTCCGAACTCGCTCAATACGCCGAGCGGATCGCGGACCGCGCGGGAGCGATACGGCGCACTCTTGTACCAGGTGGGCGGCAGCCCGAGCACGGGCCACGGGTAGCAGCTGCACAGCGTGCACACCACCATGTTGTGGGTGTCGTCGGTTTGCTCGACCGCCACCATGTGCTCGCCCTGGCGGCCCTCGAATCCGAGCGACGCGATCGCCGCCGTGGCGTCACTGAACAACCACTCGCGGAAGTCCGGATCGACCCAAGCTCGGGCGACCACTTGCGCTCCGTTCCGCGGTCCGACACGAGTCTGATACGTGTCGATCAGCTCATCGAGCGCGGCTGGGTCGACGTAGCCCTTCTCGGTGAGGAGGGTCTCCAGCGCCCGCACCCGTACGTCCATCTCACCGAGCTCGCTGTGATCGTGATCGTCGTGCTCATGGTGGTGGTCGTGATCGTGCCCCATTCCGCAGCGTACGACAGACCGACGGTTCGAGGCTACTTTCCGGAGGTGGTCGACGAAATCCGGTTCAAGCTCGGACGGGATTATTGCCCGACCATCAAGCTGCGAGGTGACCGTCGATGATGTTCACGCTGCGGTCGCAGTACTGGGTGATGCGATCGTCGTGTGTCACGACGATCGCTGAGGTCTTGCGACGTTTCATCTCCGTGCGGATGAGCTCCATCACCTGCTCGCCGAGTTCGGTGTCAAGCGCCGAAGTTGGCTCGTCGAACAGCACCAGTTTCGGGTCGTTCATCAGCGCACGGCCGATCGCCACCCGTTGCCGCTGGCCGCCCGACAGCTGCGACGGCAGGTTCTTCCGCCGATCGCTAAGGCCCAGCTCCTCAAGCAATTGGTCTGCTCGCTGCTGTGCCACCTTGCCGGTGCGTTTGCCGAGTTCGTCGACGACGGTCAGGTTCTCCTTGGCGTTGAGGAACGGGATGAGGTTGACCGACTGGAACACGAAGCCGATCGACTCCTGCCGAAACTTCGTGAGCTGCCTGTCGCCGTAGTTGGAGATGTCTTCGCCGGCGACGACGATCCTGCCCTCCGTCGGTGAGAGGATCCCGCCTGCGATCGAGCACAGTGTCGTCTTGCCAGAGCCCGACGGGCCGACGAGCGCCACGATCTCGTCGTCTGCGACGGTCAGAGACGCGTGGTCGAGGGCGACGACGTCGGAGCCGTCACCCATTGTGTAGATCTTGCGGACGTCGGACAGTTCCAGCGCATTCATGACGTGGTTCCTATGGCAGAGGCAGGGTCCACCTTGAGGACCCGGCGAAGCGAGAACGAACAGCCGGCTGCGGCGGCCAAAAGGAGCAGCGCCGTGCTCGACAGGATCGAACTGGCCGACACAAAGATCGGGATCGATCCGGGTGGGATGATGAGGCCGAGCAGCACAATGAGTGCGCCGGCCACGGCCGATGCGATGAGCGTCACGACAACGGCCTGGGCCATCAGCCCGCCGAAGATCGTCAGGGAACGCGCCCCGAGGGCCTTCAACACCCCGTACAGGCTGAGCCGTTCAACGGTCAATAGTGCAAAGAACAGACCGATCACGACCAGTGCCACGGCGATGGTCACGCCGATGATCTGATTGAACGTGCCCTCCTGCTCCTTGACACCTGGAATCGCGTTGACAGCCTCAGGGATGGTGTAGGTATCGGTCGCCCCCGACGTGGCGGAATCGATCTGATCGACAATGTCATCGCCGCGTACAACGAGCGCCTGCCAGACCCCGTCGGCCAACTGAGCGTCCGGCCGGTTCTCGGCCAAGGTCGACCGCCACGTCGCCTCGGACGCCCACAACCCGCCCTGCCCGTTGAAACTGGTGTCGGAGACGAACCCGATCACTTCGACAGGCGTGCGAGCGGGGCCCAGCAGGATCGTCATGCCTTCCTCGACACCGTCAGCCTTGAGGACGTCGTCGGCGTATGCCTGGCCGTCGGCTGGTGGAGGAGGCACCTGGTCCGGTGGGAGCTCATAGCCGAAGAGTGCGACGTTTGCGAGATCACGTGGCCCGTTGCCCGGCACCCGCGCCCCGAGCTGCACGAGGCCGATGCCCCCGACCTCAGCGACGCCGGGTAATGCCTCGATCTGTGCTCGGACGTCGGCATCGATCCGGCTCCGGGGGAACGATGCCTGAGCGGTGCTCGAGTAGACGATCGCGTCAGCATCCTGCGCTCGGATCGCGCCGGTCGACGACCGGGTCAGACCGTCGAGCAGGCTGGCCAGGAACATCAACAGGACCGCGATGAGAGTAATGATCACGGTGGCCGTTGCGAACCGGCCGGGCCGTCGTCGCAGCTCCTTGAGGGCGAGGTTCATATCTGCACCCCCACGCCGGTGGTCGCCTTGATCGGCTCGATGAGCAAGACGCGTCTTGCGGCAACGAGTGAGCTGCCGACGCCAAGGGTGAGCAACAACACCGCCCAGAAGAACAACGCGCCGGTTTCGAACCGAAGTGAGATCCCTCCGAGTCGTGCCTGCGACACCGGGTAGTAGAGCGCGGTCCCAACTGCGAGACCGCCGCCGATCATGATCACGACCTGGATGAGCAGCGAGGAGACCAGCCGATTGGCGGGAACCCCGATGGCTCGGAGCAACGTGAGGGTGTTCGCCTTTTGGAAGGTCACGATGAGGAAGAAAAGGCCTGTCACACACGGAACAACAAGTCCGTAGAGCAAGAAGATCAGTTGGAACGACTGTTGCACTTGGGCGACGCCGGGCGTTTTGGCGGCAGCGTCGTTGCGGGTGAGCGCATCGAAGTCGAGCGAGCGGGCGTTGATCGCCTCGACCAGTTCATCGTTGTCGACGCCCTCGGCCGGCGCCACGGCCATCACATTCGGGAGCGGTTCGCCGGCGTCCGGGTTGATGGACTGGACCGCATCCGACCAGGTGTCGTACGAGGTGAAGAGTGTTGCTGCAACGTTGAGCTGAATGTCATCGGCGAGCCCTACGACCTGGACCGTGAACCCGCCCGGTTGCAGGACAACAGCGTCGCCAACGGCGAATTCGAAGTCGCCGCCCGTGCTGGCCACGGCTTCGAGATCCCCGGTTGGGTACCGCCCGTCGGCCAGTTGACGAGGCGCACCGAGCCCCTCACCCTCCAACCCGAGTTCGTACCCGATGATCGTTGTGTCGAACGTAACGTCAGAGCCCGTCGGTTGCCCGGTGAAGGTGCCTTGGCCGATCCGTCCGACCTCACCGACACCGTCGGTCAAACGGAGCTCCGCTTCGAGATCAGGCAGAATGATGCTGCCCTGAATCACCCGCTGCCCGTCGACGGAGTAAACGAGCACCGGAGCATTCTGGTTCCTAATTGCGCCGACAAAGCCTGTGATAAGCCCGTTCTGCAACGACTGCTGAAACAAGATCAGGAAGACGAGCAACGCGATAGCGACGACCAGCATGCCGAAGCGGACCTTCGCCCGAGCCATTTCTTTGAGTGCGAGGAACATGAGTGAGCGATGGGGTGGGTAGTACGTCTCGATCGACGCACCACGGGTTCAGGTGACCTGACACCCTATCTATCAATCCAAGAGCACCACTCGGATTGCAGCGGCGCACTGGCTATTTGGCTAGTGCGCTGATGTGCTCGGAAGCGGGCTTTTGGCGGTCTCGGTCGGGGTGGGCGGCCTGCCAGCTTCGGATCCCGCCGGTGAGATTGCGCACATTGAACCCGCGAAGCCGGAGCATCCGATAGGCGAAGTAGGAGCGCTGGCCGGAGAAACAATGAACGATGAGCCGCTTCGACGGGTCGAGTTCATCGAGACGACCTCGGAGCTCATCGAGGGGGATGTGAATCGCTTCGGGAATCACGCTGACCTCGCGCTCTTCGGCACTGCGGACGTCGAGGAGAACCTCGTCCTCACCCAGATCATCCACCTCGTGCCAGTGGGCGATGCTGACGTCGTCGTTGACGACGTTGCGAGCTGCCATTGCCAAGAGATTCACCGGATCTTTCGGGGCGCCGTACGCCGGGGCGTAGCACAGCTCGAGTTGAGCAACATCGTCTACCGACATGCCGCCCTGAATCGCGGTGGCTAGTACGTCGATCCGACGGGCAGCCGATTCGTCGCCAACGACCTGGGCTCCATAGATCGTCCCGTCCTCGACAGAAAAGACCAGCTTCATGTCCAGAAGCTCGGCACCGGGGTAGTAGCCAACGTGGGAGAGCGGGTGCACGTGCACGGACTCGAAGGCGATCCCGGCCCTTCGGAGCTGTCGCTCGTTGAGGCCCGTTGCGGCGATCGTGAGGTCGAAGACTCGAACGACTGAGGTGCCCCACGTTCCGCGGTAGCGAGAGGGTCGCCCCATGACGTTGTCGGCAGCGACTCGACCCTGGCGGTTGGCTGGTCCTGCCAGCGGAAGAAGTGACCAGTCATGGGTGACGGGGTTCCGGACCTCGATCACATCACCGACGGCCCAGATGTGTTCGTCGCTGGTGCGCATGTGTTGATTGACCCGGATGCCGCCTAGTTCGCCGACATCGATGCCCGCGGTTCGAGCCAGCTCGACCTCGGGTTTAACACCAATGCTGAGGATCACAAGGTCGGTCGGCAGTCGCGAGCCATCGCTGAGGACGACCGTCGAGGCCCGAGCGTCTTCGTCCTCCGTCGGCTCCTCGAATCCAACGACCAGGGTGCTGATCCGAACATCAATGTTGCGATCCTCGAGTTGCCGATGCGGCCAGAACGCTATGTCCTCATCTACAGCCCCGAGAATCTGCGGGGCGGCCTCGATCAGCGTGATCTCCATACCCAGGCGCGTGAGCTGCTCGACCATCTCGAGTCCGATGTAGCCGGCGCCTACCACGGTGGCGTGTCGCGGCAGAACCCTGTTGTTCCACTCGATTACAGCATCCATGTCAGGAATGGAACGAAGGGCGAAGTGGCCGACCCGATCAATCCCGGGAATCGGCGGGCTGAGCGGTGCTGCGCCCGGGGCTAGGACGAGGTCGTCGTATCGCTCCGAGTAGACCTCGTTCGTTTCGAGATTCCGAATCTCGACATGCCTGGTCTCACGGTCGATGCTGACCGCCTCGCTACGAGTACGAACGTCGAGATCGAACCGGTTCCTCAGGCCCTCAGGAGTCTGGACCATCAGGCTCTCGCGGTCCTCGATCTCCCCGCTGATGTGGAACGGAAGCCCACAGTTCGCATACGAGACGAAACTACCTCTTTCGATGACGATGATGTGCGCCTCTTCGGACAACCGACGGGCTCGGGCGGCAACGCTGGCACCACCTGCGACGCCACCAACAACAATGATCTTCTTGGCTGGATTGGACATGGGGCCTCACGCTAGGGCCCTCGCGGCAATCTCGTCCAAAGCAGCGACGAACCGAGAATCTTTGACGGGAAATCGCGCTCATCGAGTGCTTCGACCCCCGCGCTCGGGGTCGCCAATGGGTACAGGTAGAGCGCTTTCCCACTGCGTCAGTAGCGGGCGCTGGTTGAAGGCTGTAGAGCAGTGGGGTCGAATCGGTGGCCGGGCCGCTGTGAGTTCGACCCTGTTCTAAGCTTCTGACATGTTGTTCTTCACTGGGGCCTACGTCGGTGCCAAGCGAGCGATGGCCAAGGACCAACGCCAGGTACTTCCATGCAGTTTGCCGCTTTGGCGGCTGATCCTGGACGAGATTGCGCTGATGGCCCGCCGTATTGGGCGCTGGAAGATCTGGTCCATCCTCGCGGTCATTTTCGCGTGCTACTTCGCCGTAGAGCTCGCTCTCTCACCTTCCACGCCCGGACCAGCGCTCACCGAGGTCTGGCGGTGGATCGTGGCCCTTGTTCTGACCTTGGGCACGCTCGGCGCATGGGCCGTTGTACACGCAGTTCGCTCCGAACGGGCAAGGACTCAATCGATCTGATTGCAGCCTGAGCGTATCGGGTCGCGCTTCTCGGAGCCAGGACGAGTGGTGAGGCCTGGCCCAGATGCTGGACTCAGTGATCTTGGTCGGCCCGTCTGGTGGCCGGGTCGTTTACGGCGACTCGGCTCCAGGACTCGATGTCATCGAGATTGCAGCGCTTCGGAGCGACGACGAGGAGGACATCGCCTGCCGCGAGCAGTGTGCTGCCGTCGGGGATGATCGTCTCTTCTTGCCGTCTGAGGACCGCAACGCGGGCTCCGCCGGGGGGCGGCGAATCTCGCAGCATCGCTGCGTCAAGGCGCGAGTTCGTGGTCACAGTGACCTCGACGAGGTCGGCGTCGAGCGCATCGACGGGGATGATTTCGGGCCGCACGGCGAGTCGGTGCTTGGCAACAACACCGAGTCGTCGTGCAAGTATCCCGACGGTAGGTCCCTGGAGAGCCACTGAAAGTAGAACCACCACGAAGGTGACATCGAAGATAAGGGCTCCGTCGGGGTGGCCAGCCGTGAAGGGGATCGTGGCCAGGACCACCGGGACTGCGCCGCGGAGGCCCGCCCATGAGATGACGGCCATTCGACGGAGCGGGGTGCGCGTCCAGCCGAGAATCGAAAAAACGGCAAGCGGGCGTGCGAGTACGATCAGTGCTGCTGCGACGATGATCGCCGATCCGAGGTTGTCGTTGAGTTTGCTCGGGAATACGAGTATGCCGAGAAGGAGGAACAGCACACCCTGAGCCATCGCGGCGAGTCCTTCGTGGAAGTAGAGCATCGCTCGGGTGGAGCGGCGTGCGGTCGCCACCACCACGCCTGTGAGGTACACGGCGAGGAAGCCTGAACCGCCGAGTAGTGCGGCTGTCCCATAGGAGATGGCTGCGATGGCTACGGTCACCACGCCCAGGGAGGCCGCGGTGGGCCCGGTCAGTAGCCCGATCAGCGATCGTCCGAGCCAGCCGACTCCGAGCCCGACGAGCACACCGACCCCGAGTTGGGTTCCGAGGAACGCGACCCAGTCCCATGCCGTTGGGTTGGATCGCCACACCTCGATCGCTCCGATCGTCATGAGCACCGCAACAGGATCGTTTAAACCCGATTCGAGCTGGAGCAACCTTTGCGTGCGCTCCGGGAGTGGTTCAGACCGGAGCGCGCTGAACACTGCGGCGGCATCGGTCGACGCGACCACTGATCCGAGGAGCAGGGCAGTCGTCGCCTCCAAGTCCAACAGCAACCATGCGGTGGCGGCCACGACGGCAGCCGTGATCACAACACCAAAAGTCGCCAAGAACGCGGCCGGAACGCCGGCGGTCCGGAACGCGGCAGGATCGGTCCCGAGTCCGCCCTCGAACAGGATGACGATCAATGCGGCAGTAGCGATGTTCTGCGCCAACGCAGCGTCGTCGAACCGCACGAGGGCCAGGCCGTCGTCGGCTACGAGCATGCCGAGACCCAGGAACAACAGCAGACTCGGAATTCGGAATCGAGCCGCCAGCCCGCTTGCGACAACACCGACCAGGAGCAGAGTTCCGAGGAGGAGGACGCCCGGGTCCACCGAGAATCCTGAGTTCAACGGAATCTGCGTTCGGATACTTGCGAGACTCCAGCCACGGTGAGCATCCTTCGATAGTAGACAGAGCGAGATGCCATGGCGATCAACGACAAACTCACCAGGCAAGCGCTTCATTGGGTCGCTCTCCCACGACCTCAATCCGTAAACCAACGTGGCTTCATGGTCCACCCCAGTCGCATGAATGTCGCAAATGACGCCTTGTCGGTAGTCCGACAGCGACGCGATGCGTTGTCTGAACAGGAGGCGCAGCACTGGGCTCGTCCCGAGCAAGCGGAGGAACACTCATGAACACATCAACCTTGGCCGTGTCACTGGCCGGAAACTACGAAGCCGGAACGGCGATCTGGGCGGGGCTCATCGGAGCGGTGGCCATGCTGGCCGTGATCTACATGGGCGTGGCCTCAGGCATGACCTCGATGAATCTGCTGCAGACTCTTGGCACGATGGCAGCACCGAAGGCCTCGAACAATGTTGTCTACGGGATTGGTCTCATGATGCACCTGATGATGGGTGCCGTATTCGGACTCGTTCACGCCGGGCTACTCCACGCCGTCGACCCTGGGTCCGATGGTGCCGCCGCCGGCTACGGGGTGCTCTTTGGCGGGATTCACGGCGCGGTCGTCGCATCAATGATGCCGATCATGTTGACGATGATGCATCCTCTGGTGCGCAGCGGCGCCATGCCAGCACCCGGTGTTGCCATGACGCGCCTCGGAAAGATGACGCCGATGGGCATCGTCATGGCCCACGTCGCCTTCGGCCTTGTTACCGGCGCGATCTACGTCGCCGTCGCCGGCTGAGGCCTAGTGACCGTGGAAGATCTACCAACATCGAGAGGAGCGGTGCGATGAGCGACCCAAGTTCTGGTCCAGCAACCGGTCGGGCGGTGCTGAACGACCCGATTCGGAACAAGGGGACGGCGTTCAGCATCGCTGAGCGGATCGAGTTCGGGATCGATGGGCTCATTCCGGCTCGGGTCGAGACTATGGCCGAGCAGTGCGCGCGTATCCGCGACAAGTTCGACCGGCTTCATGATGACCTGGAACGCCATATCTTCCTTCGCGCGGTCTACGACTCCAACCAGGTGTTGTTCTACGGATTCGTCGCCGAACATCTCACCGAGATGCTCCCCATTCTGTACACACCGACCGTTGGCCTCGCATGCGAGGAGTTCAGCCACATATACCGCCGACCGCTCGGCCTTTTCCTTAGCTACCCAGACCGGGATCGCATGGCTGCTCAGTTCGATGCTGTGGATGGCGAAGCCGACGTTGTCGTCGTGACCGATGGAGAGCGTATTCTCGGTCTCGGCGATCAGGGGGTTGGTGGCATGGGGATCCCTATCGGCAAGTTGTCGCTCTACACCGCCGCAGGCGGCTTCGATCCGAGGCGCACGCTTCCGATCTTCCTCGACGTCGGGACCAACAACTCAGAGCTCCTCGACGATCCGCTTTATCTCGGCTGGCGGAACGAGCGCATCACCGGCGAGGCGTATGAAAGCTTCATTGATCAGTTCGTCGGCGAGCTGTTCCGCCGGTTTCCCCGCGTGTTATTGCAGTGGGAGGACTTCGCTGGCCATCACGCCACGCTCCTCCTTCATCGGTACCGCAACCAGGTGCTCAGCTTCAACGACGACATTCAGGGCACCGCAGCGGTTGCCCTGGCCGCGGTGCATGCAGCGGTGAACCTCAACGAACAGGAGCTCAGAGATCAGCGCATCTGTATTGTCGGCGCCGGTTCGGCTGGCACGGGCATCGCCGCCATGTTGAGTGACGCGCTGGCGTCCGACGGTGTCGCAGACCCGGACTCGCATCTCTTTCTCAGCGATGCCGTCGGACTCCTCCACGACCGGAGGGCGGACTTGGCCGATTTCCAGCAACGCTTCGCCCAACCGTGGGATTCGGTGTCGAGTTGGGCGAGCCACGATGGGCCGACCTCGCTGGAGTCGGTTATCGCCAACGCCAAGCCAACCGTTCTCGTCGGGGTATCCGGCCAGGGCGGGCTGTTCACCCGGGCCATCGTCGAGAAGATGCTCGATTCGACCGAGCGCCCGGTCATCTTGCCGCTCTCCAACCCGACGAGCCATGCGGAGGCGGTTCCGGCGGATCTAATCTTGTGGACCGGCGGCCGGGCGCTCATAGCGACCGGTAGCCCGTTCGACCCCGTCGAGCACGAGGGCACGAGCCATGTGATCTCCCAGGCCAACAACATCTATGTCTTTCCCGGTATCGGGCAGGGCGCGCTGATTTCCCGAGCGTCCAGAATCACCGACGGCATGTTGCATGCCGCCGCTCGCGGTGTCGCCGATCAGAGCCCGTGTCGGTTCGGCGATCCCAGCCGGGGCCTCCTGCCACCGCTCGGTGATGTGCAGACCGTGAGTCGTCGTATCGCTCGAGCGGTCGCCGCCGCAGCGGTCGCCGAAGGAGTTGGGGACGACATCGATGAAGCCGAGATCGATCGTCGACTCGCGGATTCGTGGTGGGCACCTGGCTATCGCCCTATCCCTACGACGAAGGCGAAGAAGTCATGACGGACGTGTTCGATACCGACTTTCCGTCCAACCAATACATAGCGCCGGAAGATGTCCTCGTAGAGATGGCCGAAGCCGGAGGCAAACGGGCGTGCTCGCTGAAGGTCCATCAAGTCCTGATTCTCAGTGTGATCGCTGGCGGATTCATTACGATCGGTGCTCTCTTTAGCACGCTCATCGCCACCGGTACCGAGAACGAGGGTGTTCAGCGACTGCTCGAGGGTTTCGGATTCTCTGTCGGGTTCTTCCTCGTGGTGCTCAGCGGTGCGCTCCTGTTCACCGAAGTGAACGTCGAACTCCCCGCAACGTTGCTCGGGCGCCGCCATGACCGGCTCGGGTTACCTCCGCTTCGAACGGCGATAGTCAAGCTCTGGCTGCTGGCCGCCATCGGCAATATGGTCGGGGCTTTCGTCCTCGGCCAGGTCATCGTTTACACGTCCAATTACGGCGCCGACGTAGAAGAACTACTGGGCGAGGTCATGGCCACAAAGATGCGCTACAGCGCAGTTGGCGGTGCCGAGGGTTTCTTCAAAGCGGTGCTCTCCGGCGTCGTCGCGAACTGGCTTGTGGGAATGGCTGCCTTCCTCGCCACCATGGGTCGCACCGTCATCGGCAAGTACATACCAGTACTGGTCACCGTGATGGCCTTTGTCGCCGGGGGCTTTCTTCACAGCCCCGCCAACATGGCCTACCTCTCGCTGGTGCAACCGCTCGGAGACGGCCCGGGCTGGGGCGACGGTCTGCTTTGGGCGGTGCTGCCCGCCGCCATCGGCAACATCATCGGCGCCTTCTTCCTTGTCGCCCTGCCCTTCTACGTCGCAAGCAACCGGTTCCGGCCCACCGCATCGGATTGTGAAGATGCAACCACTTGAGGGGACAAGTCACCGATGCAATGCCGAGGTCATCACCGCCCGGACGCAGCCCCACGATCGTAGAGGTCGTGTCCACGATGGATAGCGACGCACAGCCATTCGTGATTTGCCATGCCGTTCCGGAGCGCCGAGTCGTCTCGACGGTCGCAGTCGCAATGATCACCACCGTTCTCGCATCCGCGGTGGCGTGGGACGGCAATGTTCCTTCGTGGGAGGAGTCGATCCTGGAGTTCGTAAACGTCTGGCCTAACTGGTTGGAGCCCTTCATGTGGATTGTGCAGCAGGCAGGGATTCTGTGGGCGCCAGTGATCGCCGGATTGGTTGTCTTCGCATTCACCCGTCGCTGGCAGCATCTCGTGCCGTTCGTCCTGGTCCTCCCCCTCAAACTCGGGATCGAGAAAGGCATTGTCAAGATGCTGGTCGAACGAGAACGTCCTTTCGTCTCGGTGGGCGATTCGATCAATGTGCGAGGGCCCGCATTCGAGGGTCTGAGCTTTCCGTCCGGTCATACGACGACAGCGTTTGCTGCCGCAGTGCTGCTTTCGGCGTTCCTCCGACCCAAGTGGCGGCCGATACCAATCGTCTGGGCGGTGCTGGTTGGCACGGCGCGGCTGTACTACGGCGAGCACAACTTCCTCGACGTGGTCGCCGGCGCGGCGCTCGGCTCTGCGTTTGCAATGGTGCTCTGGTATTTTTTCCTCAACCGGTATGCGGACCCGCGATGCGACTGCGTGGTCCAATGATGGTGGCGCATCGCGAGCACGTCCGCTCCCCAGTCGACGTGTTGCGGGTCATCATTGGGGCGGCACTTGTCCTTCTCGGCATTGCCGTCGCCAACGTCGCTGACTCTGCGTTTCTCGGGCTGAGCGAGGATGGTCGTACAGCGATGGATTCGTTCCCCGACTGGGCCGACGACGTTGCCGGCACCTCGTTGGCGGCGCTCACGGCCGCATTCGCCGCTGCCGCTCTGGTATCAGCACTCGCGACGAGGCGTTTCCGGCGCTTAGCGTTGCTCGTTGCGGCCTTCGCAATGGGAGCTGTCCTGAGCATCGTGCTGGGAGAGCTGCTACTAGGCGTTGTTGATGACGAGGTTCGCTCCGCCTTCGACACCGACGGATTGCTGCTGCGATATGTGCGAGGAGGGACAGTGCACCCTGGCGATCCGCTCCTAGCGGGCGCCGTTGCGATGCTGGGGGTCTCAGCAAGTCATCTCCGACACCAGGACGTCAAACGCTTCGGCATCATTCTCATCGCTTACGGGTTGGTGTCCGCACTAACGACCCACGTGCCGGCCCTTGGTTTGCTTTCCGATTTCGGGATCGGTCTCGCCGTATCCTCCGTGCTCCTGTTGATCGCCGGGCGGCACGATCTGGCACCGGACCGGGTTGACCTGACTGCCGGGCTCCGTTCGATCGGTATCGAGGTGGTGAGCCTTGAGCACCTTGATGTCGACGCACGCGGGTCCGCACCGTGGATCGGCGTGACGACGACGGGGGAACGAGTCTTCGTCAAGGCGCTTGGTCGTGACGAACGGTCAGCGGATCTGATGTTCCGGATGTATCGGTGGATACGGCTGCGAAAGACAGGTGACCACCGCCCCTTCGTAAGCCTTCGCCGCGCGGTCGAGCACGAGGCGCTCGTGGCGCTGCAAGCCGCTGCCCTCGGAATACGCACACCTCGCATTCTCGGAGTGGCCGACGCCGGCCTTGATGGCATGGTGCTTGCCTATGAGGCAGTCGATGGTACATCGGCCGACGCCCACGAAGATCTGGATGACACTGCGCTCGTCGAGATCTGGAAGATGGTCAGTCGCCTGCACGAACATCGGATCGCCCACCGCGATCTTCGGCTCGCAAACATCTTTATCGACGCCGACGGCGATCCACTGCTAATTGACTTTGGGTTTTCCGAGTTGGCGGCATCAGACCAACTTCTCGGCACCGATGTCGCCGAGCTTTTGGCATCGACAGCGGCAGTCGTCGGCCCTGAACGCTCCGTGGCGGCGGCCCACGAGGCGACGAAGCTACGCGAACTAGAGCGAGCGCTGCCATGGCTACAGCCCAGTGCACTCTCCACGGCTACCCGGGATGCAATCGAAGGCGACAAGGGCCTCGAGCCGATCCGACAGATGCTCATCGAAAACTGCCGCATTGAGGAAGAACCGCTCGTCAAACTGGAGCGCGTCGATGGCAAGTCGCTCTTCGTTCTGATCACCGTGGTACTCAGTGCGTGGTTTCTGATCCCGCAGCTCGCCGATGTGGGCGATGTTTGGGCCCAAGCCAGAACCGGCTCGATTCCGTGGGCGCTTGCCGCGGTTGCGTTGTCTCTGGTTACCTATGGTGCTGCGACTGCCGCGCTTCTCGGGGCAATTCCGCTTCGCTTGCGGTTCGGACCGGCATTGGTAGCGCAGATCGCCTCTTCGTTCGCTAACCGGGTGACGCCGGCGAAGGTCGGCGGAGTCGCCACAAACATCCGCTATTTCCAACGGCAGGGCGTGCCGCCGGCGGTGAGTGTGACAGCGGTTGGCATCAATGCGGTGGCCGGCGTGGTGGTGCACGTCACGCTGACCTTGCTGTTTCTGCTTCTCTCAAGCGACGATACGGCTTCTGGACTTCCGGTGCCGTCGCCACTGGTGGTCGGAATCGGCTTCGCATCAGCGTTCTCGATGATCGCAGCTTCGCTCGCCTTGCCACTGACGCGCACGCTGATTACGACCCGTGTCCTCCCTCAGCTCAAGGCTGGTTGGAACTCGCTTCGCACAATCGGTCAGAGCCCAGGCAGGCTCTTGGCCCTTTTCGGCGGATCGGCGACCATCACCTTGGCGTACCTCGGCGCGATGGTCGCGAGCCTCCAAGCGTTCGGATCGACCGCGCAACTTCCGATTGTTGCGCTGCTTTTCCTTACTGGCTCCGCTGTAGCGAACGCCGCTCCAACGCCTGGAGGCCTGGGGGCGACCGAGGCCGCGCTGATCGCGGCGCTCTCGACGGTTGAGGAAGCATTCATAGTCATTCCCGCAGTGTTTCTCTACCGTCTGGTGACGTTCTGGCTGCCAATTCCGCCGGGCTGGATTGCGCTCGCCTGGCTACGTAGAACCGAAAGGTTGTGAGTGACAATGACAACGGCATTTGTCCTATCTGGCGGAGCCAGCCTGGGAGCGATCCAGGTTGGAATGGCGCAAGCGCTCGAGACAGAAGGAATTCGGCCGGACATGATCATCGGAACCTCGGTCGGCGCTGTAAACGGAGCCTGGCTTGCAGGCGGCGGCGAAGTCGATGGTCTGGTCAAGCTGTGGCATTCGCTGCGCACGCGCCAGGTTTTCCCGGTCCGACCGCTCGTTGGACTACGCGGATTTCTCGGAGGACGCTCCAACTTCGTTCCGAACTCAGGGCTCCGTCGCATCCTCGAGAACCACATTTCGTTTGGCCGGCTCGAAGAGGCGGCCATCCCGTTTTCGGTCATCGTCACCGAAGTGTTGACGGGGCGAGAGGTTCGGCTCGAACATGGCCCGGCGATCGAAGCGATCCTTGCCAGCGCCGCGATACCAGGCGTCTTTCCGGCGATCCGTATCGACGGACGAACTTTCATCGATGGTGGCATAGCCGACAATACGCCGATCAGCCAGGCCATCGAGGCTGGGGCGACCGATGTGTGGGTACTCTCCACTGGATACTCGTGCGCCCTCCCTTCAATCCCCAGGAGTGCCCTCGCGATGGCACTTCACGGGTTGACGCTGCTCATCCAGCAACGATTCATCGCTGAAACACTCTCTCGTGAGTATCCAGTGCCCGTTCACCTGATCCCACCGCCATGTCCGATTACGGTCACGCCACTGGAGTTCAGTCAGAGCGCGCAACTGATCGATCGGGCGAGGAGGGGAACAGTCCAGTGGATCGCAAACGGCGAGCCTTACGCTATTCCGCTGCTCGGACACGATCATCAGGGCCGACCGTGACGACACCCTGCTTCTTCGCTGTCTTGCCGTCGATCGCGATGCGGTGGAACTCTGGAGACCAACTCGATTCGTCTCTCGTAGGCGTGGCCACGAAAGCGTAGGCTTGGCCCATGGGAAACAGATTCCACCGATTCGGGTCATGGATAGCGCTTTGCCTCAGCCGTGGTCCGAAAGCACCGCTTAGCCCAAACGATGTAGAGCTCCTCGTTGAGGAGATGGGCGAGGCGTCGTACGCCGGCGGAATGTTTGTGTTCCGACGCGGCGAGTCGGCTGCGAAGGTCCACGTTGTTCGAACTGGAACTGTTGAGCTCAGCCGGGAAGTCAAAGGTCGACGGGTCACGGTTCAGGTTCTTCGACCGGGTGACGTGTTCGGCGACGTGCCCGCCTTCCTGGGGGAGTCCGAAGTGTTCGACGCCCGAGCGATCGAGGATTGCACCATCTTGTCGCTCGACACCGAGGGTTTGTTCAGCTTGTTGTATTCGCGTCCTTTGATCGCCCGTCGCTGGTTCGTATCTCTGGCGGAGCGGATGGCCGGTTTGCAGAATCGGCTGATCGATCTGTTGGCTGGCGGTATCGAAGCGCAGTTGGCCTCGATCCTGCTCCGTGAGGCCGACGATGAGGGCCGGGTTCGGACCACACAAAACACCTTGGCCGGCATGTTGGGGGTGCAGCGCTCCAGCGTCCAGCGAGTTCTCAAGCAGCTCGAGTTGGCCCAGCTGATCGAGCTGCACTACCGCCGCATCGATCTCGTCGACACGGCAGGGCTTGTCTCACTGCTGGAAGAGCCCGAGACGAAGCCGGCTCACGCGGGCCGCCGAGTCAGCTGACCCCCTGCAGAAGCCGGCGGGCGCGGAAGACCTCGGCGACCGACCATGCCTGGAATGGGCAACCGGTTGCACCGTGGGGCGGAGCGGCGTCAGCGGTCTCTGAGATGGAGCCCAGCCCGAACTCGCTGAGATGCGATTCGAGATCATCGAGCAGCCCAGACGGTTGGACGCCAGCCGCGATCGCGGCGGCGACGTAAGGACCAAGCAGCCATGGCCAGACGGTTCCCTGGTGGTAGGCCATGTCTCGTTCCACCGATGTTCCTCGGTGACGGGGCCGGTAGGCCGGGTCATCCGGTGATAGTGAGCGGAGCCCGATCGAGGTGAGTAGGGGACCGCATGCCAAGACGACCGTCGGATCGGGGAGGGGCCCGTGGGGGAGCGATGCTGCCAGCAGCTGATTGGGTCGAACGCTGGGATCGTCGCCGTGCGGGCCATCCACTGCGTCCAATAGACCCGGTCCGTCCGAGGTGAACCGGCGTTTGAACGATGCCGTCGCCAATTGCTTGAGCTGGGGTCTCTTCTCCGCCTTCCCGCCGACGAGCGCCCGGAGCTCCTCGATCGTACCGAGGGCATTGACCCACAGAGCGTTGATCTCGACAGGCTTGCCGATCCGGGGTGTGACCGCAAATTGATCGATGCGGGCATCCATCCATGTCAATGCGACACCGGGCTGGCCTTGAGTAACGAGGCCATCGGCAGGGTCGACCCTGATTCCATAGCGGGTGCCTTTGACATGGTGTTCCACGATTGCGTCCAGGTCGTCGGCGATCTCGGCAGCCAGGTCGAGGTCGCCTGTGGTGGCGACGTGTCGGCCGACAGCGTGGATGAACCAGAGGGTGGCATCCGCAGTGTTGTACTCCAGCGATCCGGTGTCGGCGGTGTTGGCCAGCATGCCGTCGGAAAGAGACGCCGCAGCATGACGAAGCAACGCCCGGCCCTCATCCGAACGGTGCGTCTCGAGGAATAGTCCCTCATAGGAGGTCATTGTGTCGCGTGACCAGTCCCCGAACCAGGGGTAGCCGGCGACCACCGTCGGAGGGCTCCCGGTCGTTGGGGTGACAATGAACTGGTCACAGGCGACAGCGAGTGTCTCATCAACATCGTCGTGGGGCCGACTCAGCCCCGAGAGTCTGCGGGCCCGGCTTCGGGCTGCGGCAATGATCTCGGGCGGGTCGGGTGGCTGGGCTGTCAGATCTCCGGCCCACGCTGCGACGCTGGTTCGTTGGCCGGGCTGAAGTGCGGCAGAGAACCGGCCAGCGTGCCAAAGGTCCTCGTGGTCATTGAGTCCCCGTGCGGACTTCTTCCCTGTAGCGAATGTTGCGGTACCAGTCACCGCCAGGTCGGTAACCGGGGCCCTGGACGCGATACTGGCCTTCAAAGACGAAACCGTCGACGAGTTGGTCGACGTGGGGAGCGGGGCCCGCGAAACGTTCACCGTGCGCGTCACGCCATGTGCAAAGCGCCCCGATCTCCAATGTCACCGCACTGAGAGCACGGACCAGTCGGTAGGTGACCCCAACCCCGGGTCGACCGTGGGTGGTGGCGATCTCCATCTCAAGGGTCACGTCTCCTACGGACCACCTCCATCGAGGCACGCCATCTCTCAGAGAGAAGGAGGCGAGATGACGGTGACCGGTGGGGTCAGTAACACCTCCAGACCATTCGTGTGTTGCCAGCCGCACGTGCCGATCCCCGATGATCAAGACCGGGTCGAGAGCGGCGAGGCCGAGATGGCGCCCACCAACCGGATCGCCGGCGACGATCAACAGACCGTGATAGCGACGGGTGCGCAGTCCCGCAACCGTGCCCATTGCGTAACCCCCCAGACCGTCGGTCACGAGCCACTCTCGCTGGCTGGCGGCGTCGAGATCACCACAGATCTGTCGTCCGAACTCGCACTGGATCATGAGCGATGCCGTGGCCGTTTGGGCGATTCGGCTGTCGTGCTTGTGGTTGAGGAGGACCTGCATCATCAAAAGGGAACCGGCCAGGGCGAAGGTCCAGGACGGTGAAAGCGTCATATGGCGCAAAACACTAGGTTCACGGGCCTCGGATGGCAGATCATGGCGATATGAGAATTCACCCAAAAGCAATGACCACAGGATGAGTGAAGGATCGTGACCGCGATGCCCAATCCCGAAGACGAACGACTTGCCGATAACGCCACCGCCTGGAAATCGTGGGGTCCTTACGTCAGCGAACGGGCGTGGGGCACGGTTCGGGAGGACTACAGCCAACACGGCGAAGCGTGGGAATTCTTCCCCCACGACCATGCTCGCTCGCGCGCTTACCGGTGGAACGAGGATGGCCTGGGCGGAATCTGCGACCTCCAGCAACGCCTGTGTTTCTCGTTCGCGTTCTGGAACGGTCGAGACCCGATCCTCAAGGAGCGGATCTTTGGACTGACCGGCAACGAAGGCAACCACGGTGAGGATGCCAAGGAGTACTGGTGGTATCTCGATTCCACCCCGACCCATTCGTGGATGCGTTGGCGCTACGTCTACTCGCAAGAGCCCTACCCCTACGACGAGTTGGTGGCCGAAAACCGGCGGCGAGGACGACAAGATCCCGAATACGAGCTGCTCGACACGGGCGTCTTTGAAGGGAACCGTTACTGGGAAATCACGGCGGACTACGCAAAGGCATCGCCCCATGACATCTCGGTCCGTGTCACGATCCGCAACGCCGGCCCCGAAACGGCAACGCTTCATTTCCTGCCGACCCTGTGGTTTCGGAATACATGGTCATGGGGCCTTGCTGAGCCGATGCCGTCCATCTCTTCGGCTGGATCGGGTCTCAAAGCACAGCACCACACGTTGGGATCGATGACCCTCATCGGGGACGGCAGACCAACGGCCTTGTTCTGTAACAATGAAACCAATTCCCAGCGTGTATGGGGTATCGGCGGCGACCCGTATCCGAAAGACGGCATCGGCGATCATCTCATTCATGGCACGCCCACGGTCAATCCTGACCAACTCGGCACCAAAGCAGCGCTGCACTACCGGCTGAGTGTTGAGCCCGGAGAGTCGACCGAGGTCCGGCTACGTCTGAGCCGCGACGGGGCGACCATCGGCGCCGAATTCGAAGAGCTACTCACCAACCGCGCGGCCGAGGCCGACGCCTTCTACGCATCGGTCCTCCCGACGAACACAACCGGGGAGGAGGCAATGATCGCTCGACAAGCCCTCTCCGGGATGCTGTGGTCCAAGCAGTTCTACCACTTCGATGTCGAAAAATGGCTCGACGGCGATCCCTCCGGCACCGAACCCCCCGCCTCACGACTGACCGGTCGGAACTCTGCATGGCGGCATCTCAACAACGCCGACGTCATCTCCATGCCCGACAAGTGGGAGTACCCCTGGTACGCCGCATGGGATCTCGCCTTCCACTGCGTCGCCCTCGCCGAGGTAGACCCTCAGTTCGCAAAGGATCAGCTCGTGCTGCTGTGCCGTGAGTGGTACATGCACCCCGATGGCCAGCTCCCTGCATACGAGTGGGCCTTTGGCGACGTCAACCCTCCGGTGCATGCCTGGGCCGCACTGAGCGTCTTCAAGGCGGACGGATCACAGGATTTCGCTTTCCTGGAACGGGTCATTCACAAACTCCTGATCAACTTCACGTGGTGGGTCAATCGCAAGGATGAGGACGGGAACAACGTATTCGAAGGCGGATTCCTCGGCCTCGACAATATCGGTCCCATCGACCGGTCCGCGGAGCTACCGGCCGGCGGCCGGCTCGAACAATCCGATGGCACAGCATGGATGGCCATGTACTGCCTGAACCTGCTGGAAATGGCTCTGGCCCTCGCTGAGCACGACCCGACGTATGAGGACCTCGCCACCAAGTTCCTCGAGCACTTCACCTACATCGCCAACGCCATGGACCATTGCGGCCTGTGGAACGAAGAAGACGGCTTTTACTACGACGTTCTTCATGAGCCCGGAGCCGAACCGGTGCCGCTACGAGTCCGGTCCATGGTCGGTCTGCTACCGCTCGCTGCGACCACGACGTTGTCGAGTGCGACGCTCGCCAGTCTCCCGGACTTCGCCGCTCGATTCGAATGGTTCAGGACCAACAAACCCCAGCATGCGGCCAATGTGGTCCACACGGCCCCAGACTGTGGCTTCGACGGCTGGCTCCTTTCGATCGTGTCGCCAGAAAGGCTCCCCCGAATCCTGTCGAAAATGTTCGACGAGGAGGAGTTCCTCTCACCGTTCGGTTTGCGATCCTTGGCCAGAAGTCATCTCGAGAGTCCCTTCGTGCTGGACCTCGCCGGATCGTCGGCCAGCGTTGGCTATGAACCGGCAGAGTCCGAAGCCGGGCTTTTTGGCGGCAACTCCAATTGGCGTGGACCGATCTGGTTTCCCCTCAACTACCTGCTCATCGAATCGCTTCAGCGATTTACCCGCTACCTGGGCGACACCTTCACCATCAACTACCCAACCGGCTCCGGTCACCCCCGGACCCTCGGCTTCGTGAGTGCGGACCTCTCGGATCGACTCGCCTCTCTCTTCAGAAACGATGCGGATGGTCACCGTCCCGCTTTCGGTGTGTCGGAACGTTTTCAACAAGACCCGATCTGGCACAACCAACTCCTGTTCTACGAGTACTTCCACGGCGACACCGGCAACGGCCTCGGTGCTTCACACCAGACCGGCTGGACCGGACTTGTTGCGAAATTAATCGGTGACCAGGAGGGTCGAAACCACAGGGCCAGCGATCGCAGTGGACCGGACAGATGAGAAAGGCGCATTTGCGGCAATCACGGATGGGAGTCGGACCTCGCCGGGTTTCACCTTCCGTACCGAGCAGCCGGGCGCTGCCACCCAATCAAATCAGGAGACAAAAAGATGATCACGAAGAAAGAAAAGTCGGCCGGCACCACTCGCATCACCTTCACTGTCGACGATGAACGACCCGTGTCGGTCGTCGGCAACTTCAACGGATGGAACCCGTACGCCCATCCGCTGGTCCGGCGCTCCAACGGGACCCGCTCAGTCGCAGTCAGTGTTCCGTCGGGAACGTCCGTGTGTTTCCGATACCTCGCCGATGGCGGCGAGTTCTACGACGATCCGCACGCCGATGCGATCGAACCGAATGGCTTTGGCGGATCGCACTGTGTGGTCACCACCGCGGTCTCGACGCCGGCGTGATGACCGCGGCCCGATCATATCGCCCGCTCAGGGTCGTGTTCGTCTCCGCCGAGTTCGCCCCGAAGGTGAAGGTGGGCGGACTCGGCGAAGCAGCAGCCGGGCTGGTCGCTGCGCTCCGACGGTTTGGGGTGAGAGTCGACGTCATACTTCCTGACTACGACGGACAACCCCTCGAAGATGAGGTTCGAGAGCCTCTTACCGTGCCCAACTGGGCTGGTCCGGCTGTGGCCAGACATGGAACAGCTCATGACATAGGTCCCGTCACGCTCGTCAGCGTTCCAGGCATCCAGCGACCGCACCCTTACGTTGATACTTCTACCGGTGAGCGGTGGCCGGACAACGACCGCCGATTCTTCGCCTTCGCTGCTGGGGTAGCTGAACTGGTCGCCCTCGACCCGCCCGATGTCATCCACCTGAACGACTGGCACACGGCGGCGGTCTCTGCGTTCGTCGACCCAGCACTGCCAACGGTGCTGACCATCCACAACCTCGCCCACCAGGGTCACGCCGATCGGGGCTGGCTCGCGAATCTCGGTCCTCGAGCGGCTGCGTTCGACCATCTCGGAGCCGTCAACCCGCTCGCCGGAGCCATCAGGCTCGCCGACGCTGTGGTCGCTGTCAGTACTTCCTATGCACGCGAAATCCTCGATCCGTCCATGAGCTACGGCCTCGACCCGTTGCTCGCGGCCAAGGGCGGCGCACTGCAAGGGATCCGGAACGGAATTGCCCGGGATGACTGGAATCCGGGAGCAGACCAACACCTTGCGGCACGCTTCAGCGATTCCGACCTCGCCGGGAAACGTGCCTGTCGTCGAGATCTCCTCCTCACGGCCGGGCTCGAGAGCCACGGCGGGCCGGTCATCGGTATGGTGGCCCGGCTCGATCACCAAAAGGGCATCGACATCGCTCTATCTTTGGCGCCGGTCCTCAACTCGTTGCCGGCGCGGCTGATCCTCCACGGATCGGGAAACCCTTTCCTCGCTCGCCACGCCCGCCAGGTGGCCGCTGCCCACCCGGGCAGCTTCACGGTGCTCGAGGGTTACAGCGACGCCACGGCCCACAAGATCATGGCTGGCAGCGACCTCGTCCTGATCCCCAGCCGGTTCGAGCCCTGCGGGCTCACCCAGATGCAGGCGATGAGCTATGGCACGATTCCCGTGGTCACCAATGTCGGTGGCCTTCGAGACACCGTTATCGACCTCGACAGAGACCGACGCTGCGGCACCGGCTTCGTCGCATCTCACCCCGACGATGCGTCGGTCACCGATGCGGTGTGCCGAGCGGTTCGGGGCTGGAAGAACCCTAACCGTCGAGCCCGGGCCCAGCACCGAGGAATGACTGCCGACTGGTCGTGGACCAAACCAGCGTCTGAGTACATCGAGCTCTACCAACAAATCGCCAGACGCCCCCGGCGCTGACTTCACCCGAAAGGCCCCCCATGACCCTAACCACACCTGATGACCTCCGTGACGATCTCGTCGTGCTCACACGAACCGAACCCACCGAAAACCTGACTCGCGAAGAGACCGAGGCGATCAACGCTCTGCGATTCCTGGCTGCCGATGCCGTTGAGCATGCTGGTTCTGGCCACCCCGGTACCGCGATGGCGCTAGCTCCGCTCGCCTATCGCCTTTACACCCAGCACCTCTGCCACGATCCTGCCAGCCCCGACTGGTATGACCGGGACCGTGTCGTACTGTCGATCGGGCACGCCTCGATGTTGCTCTATGGAGCATTGCACTTGTCTGGCTACGACGTCACCCTCGACGACATTCGCGGCTTCCGACAGTGGGGTTCAAAGACACCTGGGCATCCCGAGCGCGGTGTCACGGCCGGGATTGACATGTCCACCGGACCGCTCGGTCAGGGCGTGGCTAACGGTGTCGGCTTCGCGATGGCCGAAAAGATGCTGGCGGGGCGGTTCAACCGAACAGGACTGCCAATCATCAATCACCGCAGCTGGGTGATCGCCGGCGATGGCGACATGATGGAAGGCATCACCAGCGAAGCCGCGTCGCTCGCCGGACGGCTGGGACTGGACAAGCTCACCGTCTTCTACGACGACAATCGGATCTCGCTCGAAGGCGCCCGCGACGTAGAGTTCTGCGAAGATGTCCCCGAACGATTCAATGCGTACGGATGGCATGTCGTACGGGTCAGTTGCGTCAATGATCTCGACGCGATCGATACCGCAATCCGTTCCGCCGTCGACGAAACCGAGCGTCCGTCGCTCATCGTCGTTGGGAGCAACATCGGTTACGGCTCACCGAAACAGGACACCGCAGCGGCCCACGGTTCGCCACTCGGTCCCGAAGCGATCTGCGCAACCCGCGAAACCCTCGGGTGGCCTCACGATCCATTCGAGATACCTGGCACGGTATACGAGCACTGGCAATCCAGGATCGCTAAACGGGCGAGAGACGAGGGCTACCGCGCGACCCTGATCGAGTCCTACCGCGCAAGGCAACCTGAGCTCGCCGCCGAGCTCGACAGAGTCAATTCGGGAATCCTTCCCAGCGGTTGGTCGGACCATCTCTCTCCATTCACTGCTGGCGAACGGGTGTCGGGCCGAGACGCGTCGGGGCGAACGCTTAACCAACTGGCCGCGTCGGTCCCGGAACTCGTGGGCGGCTCGGCTGACGTTGCCCCATCGACCAAAACCCAGATCGTCGAATCCGGCGACGTCAACTCAGGTGACTGGAACGGAAGAAACATCCACTTCGGGGTACGCGAACACGCAATGGGAGCGATCTGCAATGCCATGGCCGCCCATGGGGGCCTACGGCCTTACTGCGCAACGTTCTTCGTGTTCTCTGACTACATGCGGCCCGCCATACGTATGGCGGCGCTGATGCAACTCCCCGTCATCTTCGTAATGACCCATGACTCCATCGGCGTCGGCGAGGACGGCCCGACCCATCAACCGATCGAGCACCTCGCAAGCCTTCGAGCCATACCTGGCCTTCGAGTCGTGCGCCCCGGCGATGCCAACGAGGTCGCCCAGGCCTGGAAGGTGGCGTTGGACCACACCGGACCGACGGTGCTGGTGCTGTCGCGCCAAGACATGGTGGTGCTCGATCCGAGCCTCGTCGATGTCGGGTCCGGTGCTTCTGTGGTGGCTGCAGGCGATGACCTGACCATCGTGGCGACGGGGACAGAGGTCGAGGTGGCTGTAGCCGCCCGGCAGGTCCTCGCGGCCGGCGGTGTCTCGGCCCGGGTCGTGTCCATGGCGTCGTGGGATCTGTTCCGAGCGCTGCCCCTCGACCAACAACACGACATCATCCCGCCGTTGCTGCCATCGTTGTCGGTCGAGGCGGGCGCCACCCAAGGCTGGCTCGAGTTCGTCGACCAAGCGATCGGGCTCGATCATTTCGGAGCCTCCGCCCCAGCCGGCACCCTCTACGAAGAGTTCGGGATCACCGCCGAGGCAGTCGCCGAAACGGCCCGCAATCTGATCGCCGGCCAGTGAGCCTCGTCCGACTCCGCCAAATCCTGACTACCGAAAGCAACGAATCATGAATGCACCGAAACAACTCCACGCCACGGGCCAGCGCCTTTGGCTCGACAACATCACCAAGCGCCTGATCAGCTCCGGCACGCTCGGCGGCTACATCGACGACCTGTTTGTCACCGGAGTGACGTCCAACCCGACCATCCTGGAGAAGGCCATTTCCGGTGGTGGCGACTACGACGAGGCGATTGCCTCAGCCCTCGCCGAAGGCACCACAGCGGCCGAGGAGCTCGCCTTCACCGTGGCTCTACCGGATCTCGTGGCAGCCGCCGACCTCCTGCGTGCGACATATGACGCCAGTGGAGGGACCGATGGCTACGTTTCGGTCGAGGTGTCGCCGGATCTCGCCGACGACGCCGAAAGCACGGTGGTGGCGGGCCAGGAACTGTTCGCACAAGCCGACAGGCCGAACATCATGGTGAAGGTTCCTGGGACGCCGGCCGGATTGGTCGCCATCGAAGAATTGATCGCTGCCGGAATCTCGGTCAACGTCACTCTCCTGTTCTCCGTCCGCCACTACCGGGCGGCTGCCGACGCCTATATGCGTGGCATCGAGCGACGCCTAGCCGCCGGTCTCCCCCTTCCCGTCGGATCGGTCGCCTCGGTGTTCGTGTCACGCTGGGACGTTGCCGCTGACCCTCGACTCCCGGAGGCGTTGCAGGGCAAGACAGCCTTGGCTGTCATGCAGCAGATCTTCGCTGCTTATCAAGACGTACTTATGAGCGACCGCTGGAACACGGTGGCCGCCGCTGGGGCGCTGCCGCAGAAAGTTCTCTGGGCCAGCACCGGGACGAAGAACCCGGACCTTCCCGACACCTACTACTTGGCACGTCTCGCTGCCCCGGGAACCGTCAACACGATCCCCGAAGGAACCTTGCTCGCCTTCGCCGACCACGGCGCTGTCGGTGACCTCCTGGAACCCGAAACCACCCACGCTGACACGGTGCTGTCAGCAGTCAGCGACGCAGGCGTTGACATTGAAGCGCTCGCCAGGACGCTGCAGAACGACGGGGCCGAGGCGTTTCGAGTCTCGTGGGCTGACCTCCTGCACTGCATCGAGCGAAAAGCCACCCAAGTGACCCCGGCCCAATGAATTTCGATGACCATCTCGCGAACAAGAACGAACAACAGGAGAACAGCTCATGCAACTAGCAATGGTCGGTCTAGGAAGAATGGGCGCAAACCTCGTCCGTCGGGCCATGAACGCAGGCCACGAATGCGTCGTCTATGACGTCAACCCATCATCGGTAGCCGAGCTCGTGGCCGAAGGCGCCACCGGAACCACGTCGCTCGAGGACCTTGCAAACAAACTTCTCACGCCACGCGTCGTCTGGGTCATGGTTCCGGCCGGGCTCACCGGTCGGGTGGTTTCAGACGTCGCTGAGCAACTGAGCGCGGGCGACATCATCATCGACGGCGGCAACAGTTACTACCGCGACGACATCGACCGGGCCGCTGAGCTTCGGAAGACTGAGATCCACCATGTCGACGTGGGTACCAGCGGCGGCGTCTTCGGGCTCGAACGCGGCTTCTGCCTGATGATTGGCGGCGAGACCGAGATCGTCAAACATCTCGAGCCCATCTTCGCAGCGTTGGCGCCTGGCGTTGGGGCGGCTGACCGTTCCGAAGGCCGCGCGGGCGAACCGACCCCGTCCGAACATGGGTACCTGCATTGTGGACCCAACGGCGCCGGCCATATGGTCAAGATGGTTCACAACGGCATCGAGTACGGGATCATGGCTGCCTACGCCGAAGGTCTCAACGTGTTGGCCCACGCCGGAATCGGCTCAGCCGACCAAGACCACGACGCGGAAACAACCCCACTGCGAGACCCTCAGTACTACCAGTTCGACATCGACATACCCGAGGTGGCCGAGGTCTGGAGACGGGGCAGCGTTGTTGCCTCTTGGCTCCTGGATCTCACGGCCGTGGCGCTCCATGAGGACCCCGAGCTCGGCCGGTTCAGCGGTCGGGTGTCCGACTCAGGCGAGGGTCGCTGGACCGTCCAGGCAGCGGTCGACGTCGGGGTGCCGGCCCACGTGTTGACCGCTGCCCTTTATGAACGTTTCAGCTCCCGGGGCGAGGCCGACTACGGCGATCGACTCCTGTCGGCCATGCGCAACCAGTTCGGTGGCCATGATGAGAAGGCTGCGTCATCATGACCGACGGTCGGGCCGATGCTCTCGTTCTCTTCGGGATCACCGGTGATCTCGCCGCCAAGAAGCTTCTGGCATCCCTCTACAACTTGGCGTGCCGCGGTCGCCTCCCGCAAGTCGTCGTCGGGGTTGCGTCGACCGAGTGGGGGATTGATGAGCTGCGCTCCCACGTGAGAGCATCACTCGAGGCGTCCGGCGTCACCATCGACGAATCGGTCTTCGCCGAGCTCTCTGCGGCCCTGCGCTACGTGGCGGGGGACTATCGCAACGCAGAGACCTACCGGCAGCTGAAAGAGAAGCTGAGTGCAACGAAGCTTCCGGTCTGCTATCTGGCGATCCCGCCGTCATTGTTCGGCGACGTAGTGGAAGGCCTCGCATCGATCGATCTCAACCAGAGTGCTCGGGTTGTCCTGGAGAAGCCGTTCGGACGCGATCTGGCGTCCGCACGAGAACTTAACCGCACGCTCAACCGCCACTTCGAGGAAGAGGCCATCTTCCGCATTGACCATTTCCTCGGTAAGGAAGCGGTCCAGAACCTGATGGTGTTCCGCTTCGCCAACACGATCCTCGAACCGGTCTGGAACCGCCACTACATCGACAGTGTGCAGATCACGATGGCCGAGTCATTCGGAATCGAGGGCCGCGGCGGCTTCTACGACCGGATCGGAACCCTACGGGACGTTGTCCAAAACCACCTGCTGCAAATCGTGGCATTGCTGGCCATGGAGCCCCCGGTTTCCGAGGCGCCAAATGCCTTGCGTGACGAACGGGTCAAGGTCCTCGCCGCGATGCAGCCTCTCCAGCCCGACCACTTCGTCCGCGGCCAGTACAACGGTTACCGGTCAGAAGCAGGAGTTGACGCCGACTCTGACACTGAAACGTTCGTAGCATTGCGAACCGAGATCGACTCGTGGCGGTGGGCCGGCGTGCCCTGGTACATCAGGGCAGGCAAAGCCCTGCCGACCACCGTGACCGAGGCCATCATCGAATTCAAGCGGCCCCCTCGTTTGCTCTTCGCCGATCCCACTTGTTCTCCGCATCCCAACCACTTGAGATTCCGTATGAAGCCCGACGACCGCATCACGCTGGAGATGCAGGCGAAGAAGCACGGCGACGCCCTGCTCAGCCGGTCCGTTCCGCTTCAGGTCGTCAACACCGATGAAGCCTCAGGCGGTCACGAAGCATACGAACGGCTCCTCGACGACGCCCTCAGCGGCGATGCCAGACTGTTCGCCCGCCAAGACGGAGTCGAAGCGGCGTGGACGATCGTCCAACCAATCCTCGAGGATCACGAACCCGTCCAGCCGTACGAAAAGGGCAGCTGGGGGCCATCCAACGCTTTGGTTCCCGACGGCGGTTGGCACGACATCGGTGAGGAACAACCATGAGCTACAACATCCTTTCGGTCGACCTGGGCGGCACCAACATGCGCGCTGCACTCATCAGCCCCGACGGCGACATCCAACTCCGGGCCTCCAAGCCCACCCCGCGCAATGCGCCATGCCCCGACGCCCTCGAACACCTTATGGAGTCGGTACGCGACCAGGGCGGCGGACGCGGCTCCTTCGGCACGATCGTCATCGGCGTCCCCGGCCGCGTCGACTACTGCGCCGGACGGCTCGAGCATGCACCGAATCTCCCAGCGACGTGGCTGACGGAACTAACCGAAGCCAACCTCGCCAAACTTTTCGACGCTCCGGTCTTTCTCGCCAACGACGCCGACCTCGCCGCGGTGGGCGAGGCCTACTTCGGGGCGGGTCGCCCATTTACGGACATGGTGTATGTCACGATCTCTACCGGCATCGGAGCGGGTGTCGTCCTCGACGGGAAACTGCTGCGTGGTACCCGGTCCCTTGCCGAGGTCGGCCACACGATTATCGCGGTTGACCATCTCGCTACCGGACAACCGGCAACAGCCGAGCATCTCGCGGCAGGACCCGCCCTGGACCGCAACGCTACCGCTGCTGGCCTCGGGGTTCGCGGCGCCGACCTCGTCTCGCTGGTCCGAGCCGGCGATCCACTGGCACGCCAGGCATGGGACGAAACGATGCGGGCCGCTGGTGCCACCGTCGTCAACCTGGCGCACTTGTTCAGCCCGGACGTCATCGTTGTCGGCGGCGGTGTAGGCCGCAACGGTGCACTCGTTGGTGAACCGCTTGCCGCGATGCTCGAACGGTATGGCCCGCAGAACCTCGAACTTCCTATTGCCATCGTCGAGGCGTCACTCGGTGATGATCCTGGGCTGATCGGGGGAGCGGTGTGGCCTCTCGCAGTCGGGACCCGATGATGAGAACTAGACATCGCGAGGTGGTCCTAGTTCGCCATGGGGAAACGGAGTGGAGTCGCAGCGGTCGTCATACGGGCCGCACCGACATCCCGCTCACCGAGCTCGGGCGACGCCAGGCCGACCAACTCGCCGGCATGCTCGAAGGCAAGACCTTCGCCCTGGCGATGACCAGCCCGTTGGTTCGAGCCAGCGAAACCTGCGAACGAGCCTGCCTCGCCACCACGGCCGAGGTCACCACGGACCTCCTTGAATGGGACTACGGAACCTATGAAGGTGTCTCGACGCCCTCCACCCGCAAGCAGATCCCGGGCTGGTCGGTATGGACACACCCGATCATCGGAGGCGAGACCGTCCAATCCGTTGGTGATCGTGCCGACGCGGTCATCGCGCGCGCTGTGGACGCCGCTGGTGACACGGTCCTGTTCGCTCACGGTCACCTGCTCAGAGTCCTCGCCGCCAGATGGCTCGGACTTCCCGCAGACGCTGGACGTCATCTCGCTCTCAACACAGCGACGGTCTCCACCCTCGGCTTCGAACGAGAAAACCGAGTGCTCCGACACTGGAACGAAGGCTGCCACCTCCGTGGTATTGAAGCCACTCCATGAGCTAGGCGGCTTGGTCCACCCGGAGCGGCTGGCGAGCGTCTCGGCAACCAGGGAGTGCATACGCAAGGCGGGATCGGTCTTCGACCACGAAATTCACCCGATTCTTGCGGCACGATTGGGCCCGCTGGAGCGCCTCCGCCGCCGCTAGCCCAATCAGCGCTACGAGGGTTCCGGCGACCGCATCGACGATGTAGTGGTTTGCCGTCAAGACCACGGCCGAGGCCATGAACGTGGGACCGGCCAGAGCAAACAACTTGGCGGCTCGGATTTTGGAGGTTCTGAAGATCAGCACTCCGACGAGGAGGTTCCACCCGACGTGCAGGCTCGGGACGGCTGCGTATTTGTTGATCAGTGAAGGCGGCTGGAGTATGCGGTAGGAATTCGAAAGTTCGGTGACCGTGTCGACGAAACCTGTAGGCATGAGGCGTGGTGGAGCAACAGGGAACGAGATGAAGATCGTTAGACCTATTGCGCCCGAGATGAACATTGCGTTCCGGAGCAGCGTGAAGGAGTCCCGATGCCGCCGGTAGAGCCAGACCAGCGTGAGGACGATCACCGGCCAGTGACCCCAGATGTACACCCAGTTGGCGGCGGTCACCAATCCGCGATGACTGAGCACAAAGCCCTGGAGGGAAGCTTCGACGTCGAGACCGAGGGCTCCTTCAAGGTTGAGGACGCGGCCAGCGTTGGCGATGGCGGTTGCTTCGCTCGCCTCGGTGAGTCCGCGAACGCCGAAGTAGGCGAGGGCCGCCATCCCAATCAACACAAACTGCATGGCCGCCGTTCGCAAACGCTGTGCGGTGGGAGCGGTGAGCTCTCCCGCCGGACCGCTGAGCGACGCCGCCCTCAAGATGTGCTCTACCTCGATAGCTTCTGATGACTGCGGCATCACTGACTCCTTCTATTCGTCCCCGTTGTCCTACTTGTGTGAACCTGCTGGGGGTTGCGGATCGTCCAGAATTGCGACGGATGGGGCAATCAGTGCCGCGCTTGAACGCTGCGGATGAGCACCGAGTTCTCGATCCAGAATTCGATCACAATAGGTGGCGGATCATCGCGGGCCTCCCAGACGCCGATTGTGCCGATCCGTGGCGACGACGACGCGGTTGTAGACGAACATGCGCCGACGAGCTGAGGTGTCAGGCGAGTTGCGCGAGTTTGGTGTCGGCGTAGGTCTCGATCCGTGCGATGTGCTGCGGTGAGCGCCGTAGCCTGGAGGCGGTTTCGGCTCGATCAATCCCGGCCCGCCGTGCATCTAGGACCCTTCGCTCCAGCGGTCTTAGGACTGGTGGGGAGTTTGTGGAGGCGGCGGCCTGCTGGGGGGTTCGTGTTGGTCTGGGCAGAGTGGTCCAGTCGAGGATGCGGCTGATGTGGCCGGGGCTTCGGCGTAGTCTCCAGGCGATCTCGCTTGTTGGCATTCCAGCGTTGTGGAGCCTGAGAACGGTTCGGGCGAGCGGACGATGGTGGTGGTTGGTCATTGTTGTCTTTCTCGTGGTTCTCGTTTTCGGATTCCGAGACCGTGGGTGGTGATCCAGCCGTGTCGGTGGCGCGGTGTGGATGGGCGAGTGCGAGAGGGTCCGGCGGTCGACAGCTTTTTCGACTGCCCCTGGTTGTCATGTAGGTGCAAGTGTAGCTGCACGAGGCTGGCCGGTCGGCGGTCGGCGGTCGGCGGTGGGCGGCGGGCGGCGTGGTGTGGGATCATCGAGTTCAAACCGGATCGGAGCCAATCTGATGGAGACACTCGTGGAAGCGCTGAATCGCCTGCGTGGCGATGGGTATACGCAAGATTTCGCGGCGGTCGCCGGCGGTGATCTTCGTTGCGGGGGCTGTGGTTCCCTGCATCCTCCAGAGACGATGGTCATCGGGGAGATCGTTCGGTTTGAGGGTGATTCGAACCCTGATGACGAGGCAATTCTGGTCGCGATGCGATGCTCGTGTGGGTTTGGGGGTTTGTACAGCGCGGCGTACGGCCCCGATACGAGTTCCAATGACGTTGCTGCGCTCACGCGCCTACCGCGGTCGTGACCCGGTGCATGAGCTTGCGGCGGCAACCGATGAAGACTTGTTGCTGGGCTGGAAGTCTTGCTTATTTGAATAAAGAGTCCTTATACTAATAAGGTGCTTACGGAACGGGAAGAACAGATCGTCGACTTGCTCCGCCGCGATCCACTGATTGGTACCGATGCGTTGGCCGCATCGCTGGGAACCAGCCGGGCCTCGATCAATGTGCACCTGTCCAATCTTGGCAAGAAGGGTGTGATCCTCGGCCGTGGCTATGTGTTAGCCGAGCGGCCCGGCGCCGTTGTCATCGGTGGAGCCAACGTGGACCTCAAGGCCCGCAGTACGGCTCGGGCGACCGGCCAGACCAGCAATCCCGGCCACGGCTCGATGGCGCCGGGAGGCGTTGCGCGAAACATCGCCGAGAACATCGCGCGACTGGGTGATCGCGTCCACCTGATCAGCGTTGTGGGGCGCGACCCGATGGGCGACAACCTGCTTGACCACACCGCGGCAGCAGGCGTACGTGTGGAGCATGTTGCCCGCACCGACCGGCCGACCGGCACCTACACCGCCGTTATCGACGTCGACGGTGAACTCATCATCGCGATCGCTGACATGGAGGCGACCACCGAACTCGGACCCGAACAACTCCACAACGCACGCGATGTGATCTCTACCGCGGGGGTGTTGGTGCTCGACGGCAACCTGAGCCTCGACACTCTTGACTACGCATTGGACCTGTCCGAAGGTGTTCGCACCGTCTTCGAGCCGGTCAGCGTGCCCAAGGCGGCTGGTCTCAAGGACGCAATCGACGCTCGGATCTACGCTGTCACGCCCAACCGGGACGAACTTGCTGCGCTCACCGCCTTACCGACCCGTACGAACCGGCAGGTGCGAGCTGCAGCGAAAGCCTTGCTCGCCCGCGGTGTTGAACTGGTCTGGATCCGGCTGGGAGAGCGTGGCTCAATGCTCAGCACCACCGACCACACCATCGAAATCCCGGCCATGCCAACCACGGTGGAGGATGTCACCGGTGCCGGTGACTCCATGCTGGGCGCGTTCTGTCACGTGCTGCTCCAGGGCGGCTCGCCCGAGGAAGCCGCTCGATTCGGCCACGCGGCCGCTGCTCTGACTATTGCAAGTCCGCACACGGTGCGACCAGATCTGACCCCGCGGCTCGTCCGGGCTGCACTCGACCAGGAGAAAGAAGAATGAACACCCCACACCCCGATCTCGTGCTCACTGACGAGGTGGCCCAGGCGTTGAACGACGGCACGCCCGTCGTTGCACTCGAGAGCACGATCATCAGTCACGGAATGCCGTTCCCCCAGAACGTTGGAATGGCGACCGAAGTCGAACGCATCATCCGCCATGGTGGAGCCGTCCCCGCCACGATTGCGGTCCTCGATGGCCGACTCCGGATCGGACTGAGCCACGATGACCTCCACCTCCTAGCAACCAGTCCCGACGTGTCCAAGATCAGCACACGCGACCTGCCCTATGCGATCACCCAAGGCATCCACGGCGCCACCACCGTTGCCTCCACCATGCGGTTGGCGGCGCTGGCGGGTATCTCGGTGTTCGTGACCGGCGGACTCGGCGGCGTCCACCGGGGAGCAGAACGCACCTACGACGTCAGCGCCGACCTGACCGAACTGTCACACACCAACGTGGCGGTGGTCTCCGCCGGCGTGAAGTCGATCCTGGACATCGGCCTCACCCTCGAAGCGCTCGAAACGCTCGGGGTTCCGGTCGTGGCCTACGGAACTACTGACTTCCCGGCGTTCTTCTCACGCATCAGCGGCCACACAGCCCCGATGACGCTCGACACTCCTGGCGATCTCGCTGCATTGATGGCTGCCAAGTGGCGGCTTGGCCTGGACGGCGGCGTAGCGATCGTCAACCCGATCCCGGTCGAAGACGAGATCCCGGCTGAGGAGATCAGCGTGATCATCGAACAAGCCCTGGCCGACATGGAAGCGAACGGCATCCATGGCAAGGAAGCCACCCCGTTCTTGCTGGGGCGAATCGTCGAGATCACCAAAGGAGCCAGCCTCACCGCCAACATCGCACTGGTGAACAACAACGCACGACTGGGCGCACAAGTAGCCCGCGAGTACGCCGATCTCTAAGTGGTGCTCGCCCTCCTAACCCTTTTCTGTCAATGAGAAGTTGGATGTTCTTGTCTGCGGCGACCTCCCGCGTTGGCCCGCTCCTCTTGCACGACGTCCACCTCGTGGACACCCTGGCTCATTTCAACCGGGAGAACGTCCCGGAGCGGCGCCTGCACGCAACGGGCGTGGCGCACACACCGGTATTCCTAATGGTATGCCCGAAGGTTCTTCTCGGAGAGCTTCGCGTATCCGCCGGGAACCGATGGGTGGTCGTTTGATCGTCGCTTTCAGGAAGGGACCAATGACCCTCGTCCGCGAAGTTACCGGTCGGTACGGTGTTCTTTGTGAAGGGATCCATTGTAGGCGGTGCACCGGTGGCCGAGTACGGAGCAGTGGTCCGTGCCACATGGGCCAATGAGACCGAGCGAGAGTGGCATCCGGTCGACGGCTCGCGCTTCTTCACAGTTCCCAACTCGATTGTACGTCCACCGTCGGGGTCCACGCCGTTGATGCTGCTCCACGGCGTCGGCAACAACGGCGGCATCTACGCCCCGTTGATGCCATCGTTGGCCGAGCTGGGCCCGGTCTTTGCGCCGACGATGTCGCCGAAGCTGCTGGCACCGCTGGAGCACCGCAAAGAGACCGTCGGTCAGCTGGTCGACTGGCTGACCGAGCTGGCACCGCCGCCGTGGCGGATCGTTGGCCACTCGATGGGAGGTGTGCTGACCGGTTTGATCCTGAGAACCCACCCCGAAGTGGTCACCAGCGCCGTACTCTTGAACTCGCCTCTGCCCGGCACGGTCGGTCGGATCCAGACCGGCGACACGCTCGATCGAGCGGGTCGTGCGCTGCTGGCCTTGAAGGGTTTGGCACGTCTCTCGTCGCTCGGTCGACCACGGCTGCCTGGATTGCTGCGAGGCGCAGAGCGGGCGCTTGTTCGCACGGCATTGCGCGGCTTCATGGTCGACCCCGGCGCTCTTGATGATGAGGTCATCAGCCGAGCGATCATCTCGTCCCGGACCACAGACGGCACCGATTTCTTGAAACTGGCCGAGTTGCTGCCGGAGTGGGCGCTCGACCCGCACACCGAACATCCGATCGAGATCATCCTTGGCGACGCCGACCCGCTGATCGAGGTCGACGACTACGACGAGGTCCTGGGCGCCTACCCCCACGCTGTCGTCCACGTGGCTCCGGAATGTGGTCACTTCGTACATCTGGAGCGCCCGCATTTCACGCTCGACCGAATCCAAGGGTTCTTCTCGGACACCCACACCTGACGTCGATTCGCTCAACCCGTCGACCCTCGGCGCAGCGGCGACCGGAGGCACTGATGAGGCGCCAATGGAGACCCTACTGGTCTTGGCCGCTTCGCCCGCCGTTGAGGATTGCTGACAGAGCGGCCCCGCTGAAGACCAGCATCGCAGGTATGGCACGTTTGACAGGATCTTTGACCTTGAAATGCATACCGATCGCGCCGAGCATCATGGCCGCCAAACCAGTCGAAGCCGGCCGGACGAGCTTCGGGTAGAAAAGCCCGATCAGCATGAGGCTTGCGAGGCTGACCTTTGCTGCTCCGACTGCGTACATGTTCTTCTCCGAGAGTCCGTAGGCATCGAACTCTTCGCGCATGTTTTTTGCGTCACCGCCTCGATAGCCGGTGTCCTTGTCGAATCTGTGGAACCAGACGTTGAAGATCCAGAGTGATGATCCGATCTGGGCGATCTTGCCGATAATGGTCATCAGATGCCGTTCGTTTGAGGTCACAGCGAATCCTTGCTCGTGTCTGTCTGGCGTTCCCCAGGTCTCCTGCAGTAAAGCGATCGTCGCCTGTCTGGCTCGGATCGTTGACCGGTCACCGTAGCGGTCGTTATCCACCTGCAGGAAACCTACGTCTTTGTTGCTTGCATCAACTACGTCCGACATACGCGTCAGTCTCTGTCTGTTTGCCCTGTCGCCACCCGAAGGACATCTCCGCCCCGACCAATTGGCTGACTAGCTGAGGGCGCTAAAACTCGCTTCGACGTATGCGGCGATGTCACGGAAGGACACCACGGCGACGGGGCGCCCCGATTCACCGAGCAACGGAAGGTGCGAAAAACCGCGCTCGGCCATCTGTCCAATCGCGTCGGCGATCGGGCTCCGTACGGCGAGCGCAATGGGATCGGTGGTCATGACCTGGCCCACCGTGAGAGCCGAGAGGTCGGCGTAATCGCAGCCGACCTTCGTCTGCAGGTCGAATTCGGTCAGCACGCCGACGAGATGCTCGCTGTTGTCGAGAACAAGAACAGAGCCGATTCCCCGTGCCTTCATGTGGTGCGCCGCCACCTCGACCGTCGCATCTTCCGAAACGCACATCGGCGCGCTGGTGTTCAGACCCGTGAAGTCGATGAGGGTCAAGCCGAGGGAATCGGACGCCTCCTGGTCGACATCACCGAGATGCCCAGCAACCAGATCCGCGATCGTCGACATGATCGTGTAGAACGAGAGATTCCCGACGAACTGATCGTTGTCATCGAGGACTGGGACGCTCCTGACCCACCAGTCGTTCATGATCGCGAGCCCGTCGGACGCCGAGTCGCTGCTGCGCATCGTTCGCACCGATCTGGTCATCTCGTCACCGATCGGAAGACTCCAGCCCTTGCTCCTGCCGAGAACCCGCATGAGGACGTCGCGCTGTGTGAAGACGCCCAAGAGTTTGTGCCCGTCGACGATGCAGGCACAGGAACGTCCCGCCGCTGACATTGCTCGGACAGTGTCTTCCACCGTCGAGGCAGGGTCAACGGCCACATGCCGGGTCAGGTCGAGGCTCACGACCGGGGTCGCTGAGAGAGAGTCGGAGATGTTCATAGGAGGTTCCTTCGTCCAGATGACGCCGCCACCCTAGCGTTCGGAAAGCACGGCACGGTGAAATTTGGCCTCCTGGGTGCGTGCCGGTTCGCTGCCGCCGGCATGCCCGGTTGCTCCCTTTCAGCAGACGTGGCCACCGGTGAGCTGGCGGTCGACGGTGGGTCGGTGCGCCCATGGGGCACACAAGCAGGTCGGAGTAGAATGATTGGGTGCGGGAGCTGGAGCTAAAGCGTATTGTGGCCGCCGACTTCGACCTGCGGCCCGAGCGTCTGGTGATTCCAGGAGCGTCCCTGGCCGGGCGGGAGACCCGTCAGGTCCACGACGTCTACTTCGACACCGAGGATCTTCGTTTGGCTCGCTGGGGTGTCACATTGCGTTGGCGTGACGGCGACGGCTGGACGGTGAAGATTCCCCGGCCGAGCCGTAACGCAGCGGTGCTGAATCGCGAGGAGGTTCACATCGACGGGGACCCAACGGCGATACCCGCCGAAGCGGTCGCGCTGGTTGCGCCCTTCGCCCGCAGCTTGGGCCTCGTCGAGGTCGCCCAATTCGACACCGACCGAACCGCGCGGTTCTGGAAGCGTCCTGACGGAACGATTGTCGGAGAGCTGGTCGACGATCGCGTCGTCGCCATGACCAAGGATGGCCCGGTCTGCTTCCGGGAGATCGAATTCGAGCTGGCCGCTGAAGCCGACGCGGCGGCGCTCGAAGCCGTAGCGGAGTACCTCAGCGCCGGCGACGTGGCGGCGGTACCGAAGCTGGTACGGGCGCTGGGCGACGCCGCAGCCGACTCCGCCGACGTCGTTCGCCCGACGCTGCCCAAGCACCCCAGCGCAGCGGAGGTGATCCGCTCCGCCATCGCTACGTCGGTGTATCAACTGCTCACCCACGTCCCAGCAGCACGGCTGGGCACCGACCCCGAAGGCGTCCACCAAGCACGCGTAGCGACCAGGCGACTCCGATCGGATCTACGTACGTTCGCTCCTCTCCTCGACAAGCGGTGGGCCAAGCAGCTCCGACGCGAGCTCCAATGGCTCGCCGACGAGCTCGGAGCGGTCCGCGACGCCGATGTGCTCGATGCCCTGATCGCCCGCGCTCTAGACGCGAATCCCGAGATCGATCCCGACTCCGGTACCGAGATCCGCGCTCACCTCGCAACCCAGCGCACAGAGCACCGCAACATCCTCCTTGAGCATCTCGCCGACAGGCGCGCGATCGAGCTGTTCGACCATCTCGTCGACGCCGCCGCCGATCCCTGCGTTCGGCCACGTGCCCACCGCCGTGCCTCCGTCGTAGCCCTGCTTCCGCCGGTCCAAGCCACATGGGGTGCACTTCGAACCAGAGTGCGCAAACTCGGGCCGTCACCAGCCGATACCGAACTGCACCAAATCCGGATCCTCGCCAAGCGCGCCCGCTATGCGGCCGAAGCCGTGGCGCCCGCTGTCGGCACGAAGGCCACGAAGTTCGCCAAGGCCGCAGCATCGGTCCAGGACTGCCTCGGTGATCTCCACGACAGCGCCGTCGCGGCCGAATGGCTAGAACATGCTGTGAGCGCCGGTCTGAGTTCCCGCGCTGGGTTCGCTTCCGGCCGGCTCGCCCAGCAGCTGCACAACCAGGCAATTGCGGATCTACCCGACTGGCGGCTCAGTTACGACAAGATGCGTCGCCGCAGCCGCTGGCTCGACGATCACAAGTAGCGTGAGCCCACACGACAGGACCTCCCATCGGCTCGTATGGTCTTCCCAAGGCGCTCGAGGCTCTACGACACGGGATACGAGACGGATCCGGCCATCACCTCGGCGATGGTCTGGAGCGCCATCCAGCCCTGCTTACGCGGCCTACGTGCATCGTGCCGGACGAGTGCCGGGAACTCCGCTAGCGGTGTGAATCGGATCTTGCCGTTTCTTAGACCAACCATCGCATCCGTCGGGACGTCGGCAACCGCTTGGTCGACGAGGTGTTGGACGCTCTCCCATGCCAGCCGGGTGGCCTGAATGCGATCGAACGGCGACGGATCGCCGCCCTGCTGGACGTGGCCGAGGATCGCCCCGCGGGCATCGAACAACCCATCACCCTCGTGCTCGAAGAGCGCCGTAATGAAGTTTGTGGTGTACACCTTGTCGGCGTGTTCGCTTCGGATGATGAGACCGAGCCGCTTGCCGCGTTCGAACCCGTCCTTCAATGCCGCAAGATCGACCTGGAGATCGTGCAGCGAGATCCCCTCCTCAGGAAGGTAGACACGTTCGGCACCAGTGGCGAGTCCGGTCATCAGTGCCAGGTACCCGCAGTCGTGGCCCATCACCTCGACCACGAAGCTCCTCCGTGAGGCGACCGCCGACTGTTTGATCTTGTCGACGTCGCTCACGATGCTGTTGAGGGCAGTATCGGCGCCGATGCTCAGCTCCGAGCCGGGCAGATCGTTGTTGATCGAGGCAGGCAAGCAGACCACAGGGATCGCCAGCGCCGGATGGACATGAGCCAGGGTCTGGAGTTGGTACGCCGACTCATAACCGGCCCATCCGCCGACCATCAGGATCCCATCGATGCTGTGCGCCTCGATCTGGCCGGCGATTTCGGCGAGCATCTCGGGGCTGGCGACCGACCGGCTCGTGCCGAGCTCGGCCCCGCCCCGGCTGACCCACCCGGAGACGCTCATCCAGTCCATCTCGTTGACCTCGCCGCGTGACAGCCCGCGGAAGCCGCGTTTGACGGCGAGCATGGTGTGCCCGAGGTCCAACCCGGCACGCACCGCGACCCTGACTGCGGTGTTCATTCCTGGGGCCGGGCCGCCGCCGTGCAGCACGGCGAGCCTGAGCTGGCGCTGACCTGGCGCCGGCGCGTGAGGCTGGGCGCGCACCATCGTGCGCATCATCTGGAACGAATCCCGGAAGCTGCCGCCGCGCATCGCCATCGCCGCTTCGTAGTCGTGGTCGGCGATGACTCCGGCGACGGACTTCGTCTTCGCCACACTCTCCATCAGCGGCGAGTGGATGATTTGGTGGCCCCGGATGCCGACCAGCTGAGGTTCGGTGTCGGGATGGGCCGCAACGTGCTGGACAGCGGCGTAGCCGAGCACGGTGCCGAGGTTCCGGTCGAATGCACTGGGCGCACCGCCTCGCTGCACATGGCCGAGGCTCGTGACGCGGGTGTCTTCTCCGCTGAGGTCCTCAAGGATTTGCTTGACCTGCTGGGCGGTGATCGGATTGCCGTGCATGTCCTGAGCACCCTCGGCGACGATCACGATGTTGGAGCGACGCCCGATCGCCCGGCCGGCCTCGAAGGCGCGACACATCGACTCCGCCCACTCGTCGGTATCGGGCGGGCTCTCGGGGATCAGCACGAAGTTCGCCCCCGTGGCGAGTGCGCTCATGAGGGCGAGGTAGCCGCAGTTGCGTCCCATCACCTCGATGACGAACGACCGCTGATGACTGGATGCGGTGCTCTGAATCGCATCGACCGCCTCGGTGATGCGGTGGAGCGCCGTGTCAGCGCCGATCGTCATGTCGGTGCCGAACATGTCGTTGTCGATCGAGCCGACCATGCCGACCAGCGTCAGACGGCCGTGGGCGGCCGCCTGGGCTCGTTCGATCTCGCCCGCCTCAACCAATTCGTCGAGCAGTTCCGACCATTCATTGCGGAACATGTCTGCGCCGGTAAGACTGCCGTCACCGCCGATGACAGCGAGGGAGTCGATTCCTCGCTCCACCAGATTGAGCGCCGCCCGACGTCGACCGTCGCGGGTTCGGAAGGCCTCGCAGCGAGCGGTGCCGAGCACGGTCCCCCCGCGATAGAGAATGCCGCCGACGTCGGCCGAGGTCGCCGGTCGGATCAGGTCACCACCGTCGACGAGCCCCTGCAGTCCTTCCAAGACCGTAAACACCTCGATCCCCAGGTGCAAACCGGTCCGGACGACTGCGCGGACGGCTGAATTCATCCCGGCGGCATCCCCACCGCTCGTCAGCACGGCCAACTTCGCCGGCCGTTGTGGTGTGCTGAGCATTGTCGTCTCCTGGTTCACGTTTCGGACCATGACTCTACGAGTAGCGAACTCTTGGACCTACGGCGCTGTGGGAAGTCCGCATCGGTGAAGTCCACGAAGAAGGCGACCAGCATGTCGGCCCTCGCTCGGCGCAAGAAGTTGTTGGCGGCGTGCAGCTCTAGTCGTAGGGGGATTGGCAGTGGCATGTTTCGTCACTGCGGGCAAACCTGAGTGATCTGTGGGAGTGTGAAGACAGCGAACCACCCGCTCTCGGAACCTCCGCCTCCGGACCCGCTGAATCGAGACGAGATGTCCTTCATCCAATCATTTGAGTTCGCGACCGAGAAGCGGGAAGACGTCCTCGAGGTTCTGGGACGCTGGAGCGCAGACGCTATCGGCAATGGCACGGCGCAGCGTGCGACGCTGGTCGAGGACCGAACCGCTCCCGGTCGCTTCGTGATGTCGGTCTCGTTCGACTCTGCTGCGTCGGCGGCCGAAAACTCGAATCGGTCTGAGACTGGCGCGTTCGCAGAAGAGTTCTCCGCATTGTGCAGCGACGGTCCCACGTTTCGGGAGTTCGACGTTGTCGCGACATTCGGCGACTCGCCCGTCAGCGCTGGCGAGTAGGGCGAGGCCATGGGCGTCGGAGTCGAATATGGTTGTGCTGTCCGGCGCGGCCGTTGTAGGCGTTGGCGGGAATCGTGAGCGACGTGCTCGCCGCAACGACTGATCTCTGCCATCCATGATGGACCGTCGTACCGGAGCCTGCGGATGGTCACCTCAAGCGAGGCGGTCAGCTAGCCGGGAGGACTTCCGGTACGGTCCTCATTTGGAGGGTATGCGATGACTGATCAGACATCTGAACAGGCCGAGGGGCCGGGACGGTTGAACGTTCCCGCAATGGTCCGGCGGGCAGCAAGCTCGACGGAGTCCGTACTACGCAGCGATCCGATCAAGCTCAAGCAGGGCCTAGGCGGGATCAGGGACTGGACGGCGCGCCTGCCGTCGTTGCTCGACGCTCCGCGGTGGAGGGCGCCGCTGCCAAATCTCAGTGAGTACTCGCCGGGTTGGCGGCGTCACGACCGCACCCACCTCGAGATCAACCTCGAGCATCCCGCCGTCAGCGCCGGTCAGACGTGGGAAGCCTGGATCTTCCTACCCCAGAGCTTCCGGCTCGACGCCGCCTCCTACTCTAAGCAACGGATCGGCGCTGACATTCAGTCGCACGTCAGACTCACCACCCCCGAGCTTGAGCTGGACGGTGTGCCCCGTGAGGTAGACGCCGTCGTCCGCAAAATCAGTGAGGCCGACCCCGCCGAGGCCATCGACGAGCTCAAGCTGTTCGCATGTCGTGTCCGCGAGGCGATTGCCCGGGCGACCTTAGGCGTGAGAATGCTGGAGACCGACGAAGCCATCGAGGCCGGGGCCGAGGTCTTGGCAGACGTCACGGAGTCAGCGATGATCAGCATCCGGCAAAATCTGATCCCCGCTGCCAATCTGGCCGAGCCGAGCATTGCCGAGACCGCGGCGTGGGTCGACGAACACCTATCCAACGTGCTCGAGGTGGCGATGGTCAAGCTGTTTCGAGACCTGTCTCGTCGAAAGTCGACGGCGCCGGCACTCGAGCGTGTCAAGAGAGCCGCCGTGGCCGAGGCTCGGCACCGCGCACAGACGGGGGCTGGCCCCAGCGTGTCCTCGGACAGCAGCACGTTCGACCTCGAGCAGGTCGAGCGTCATCGGCATGCCTTGAAACGCCTGACCTCCTCCGTGCTGTGGCTCGATTCGAAGGCGGGCGACGCTCGGCGCAGCGCCGAACATGCGCTCCACTCGATCGCGGCCGGAATAGCGATGACGTTCGCTGTAACCGCGGCGCTGCTGTACGGCACACCGAACGACGCAGCCGACGTGTGGGTGTGGGGCGGTCTGGTCGTGTTGGCGTACATGGGCAAGGACCGGATCAAAGCCACACTGCAGGACCGGTTCAACGGTTTCATCGATCGCCGCTATCCGAATAGAAAATGGGTCGTCCGCCGAGGCGTAGGAGGAGAGCAGGTCGCCGCTGCCGAGGAGAAGTACCGATTCGTCGAACCCGACGAGCTTCCACCGGACGTCGCCAAGTTCCGTAGCGATCTGCAGAGCGATTCGCTTGGAGAGATTCTGGAGCTGGATTCGATCCTGTATCACCGCAGAGCGATGACGGTCGATGCCGGTCTTGTGCGCTCGATCGATCCCCGTTTTGACTCCCTCACCGAGATCCTCCGCGTCGACGTCGCCAGATGGCTGACACACACCGACGACCCTTCGAGAACCGTCACGCTTGCCGACCCGGAGTCCGGGGAGCTGGTCAAGTCGTCGTTGCCACGGGCGTACGACGTGACGATCCTCCATCGTCTTGCTCCGATCGGCGTCACCACGACCTGGAGCGCAGCGAGGGTCGTGTTGAGCCGCAAGGGCATTCGCCGGGTCGACCAGCTCGACGCTGATCCTGTGGTGGCAGAATAGAGCGCCACCGCGGATCGGATCATGCGCTCCGCGCGCCAATCTCGACCCCGGCACGGATCGAGGCCCCGTTCGACAAAGCGCGCTCAATCGCTACAATTTTCCCCCGGTAAGGCTGAATTCTGGGGAGGTGTCGGTGACTGCATCACCTTCGATATCCACTCGGGGTACCCGTAGGACCTGCCGATGCCGAGTTGTAGCCGACCCGGCGGCGCCTGCCGCGTGCTCAGCGATCGCCATGCTGTGCGGAGCGAATTGTGGTGGGTGTCGGGCTGACCGAACGCCGCGAAGGCCAAGGTCCAGGCTTCTCGGCCATTCGCCAGGAGCGCAGCGATCTCCGCGTCGCACCCTTCGCCGGTCATCGCCCGAGTTGACTCCGACAGCAGCTTCTCCTGTCCATCGGTCCCGAACCGTCGCTTGACGATCGTCTTGTCGATGTTCACCCATACCGTGTCGTGGTCCAGGGACAGCAGGTGATCCGCTGGGCTCCACCGTCGCCACGTCTCTATGTTTCCGTGCACATCGTCAGCGACCGAGGTTGGTTCTGAAAGACCCGTTCGTATCTTCAATTCGAGGGTCCGACGAGACCGTTGTTTCACCCCCGTGTCATGCCGTCCGTCGAACAGGTACGTGTCGCACCGACGCTCGAGCAGTCCCACGTCTTTGGGCATGAACCACGATCGCACGTCGGCTGGGAGAGGACCATCGAAGAACCACCGAAGCTCCGTGGTCAGGTCGACCGAAACTTCGGGCAGATTCCGGGCCACCGGAGTCGAGAAGAGTCGCATCACTGGCCTCGTGACACGGTTCGGGCTGCGTTCTTTCAGTGCGTAATCTGTTTGCAGCATGCCGACTTCCAAGCTCCTCTCGCGGACCATCGACGGAACGACGATGGTCCCACACTTCGACTCAACCTGAGCAATTGAGCCGTTGGAAGGGTCGAAAGTCAGTTTTGTTGGAGCGTCACGAAACACACACTTGGGCGGGGACCCGCCTGCGCACGAATCTAGAACGAGACGGGAAGGAGACCCGCTCTCGGGGTGATTGTTCATGTTTGGCGAAGAAGCGACCGAAGAAGAGTCATGCCAAATCACACCACCCCCGCGGCAACGGCAACGCCGGTGGTCGCTGTGTCGGCCGACAGCTCGGACTTCCAGGAGCCCCTGCCTCGTCTGACGAAGAAGGTCTTCACCGACCTCGCCATTTGGAATACCGGCCTCGGTCTCCTCATGGGCATAGTGTTCCCGTTCTTCGTGATAGCGGTCGGCGTTCCGACCAACTACGTGCTGTCTGCACAGTTCTTCTGCGCCACGATCGGTGCAGGTCTCGTTGTCGGAGCGACCAACCAGTTCCTGTCTCGAGCCGTGGTCGGCTCCCGTCTGCGATTCATGGGCTCGAGGATGTCCAAGGTCGAGGCCACACTGCACGACGCCACGATGTCCAACGACGAAACGGCCTGCACGCCGGAGAAGTGCAAGATCACCGTTGACTCGGACGACGAACTCGGTGATGCGGCCGCGTCGTTCAACCGACTAGTGGAGGCCCTCGCCGAATCACAGCGGGCCACTCGCTTGGCCGGCAACTTCGCCACCACGCTGGCGTCGCACATCGAGCTGACACCGCTCGTCGACGCAGCGCTCAATGTGCTGCACGGTGCCGGCGATTACTCAGCATCCGCACTCTGCATCTTGCGCAACGGCGAGCTGGTCACCGCTGCGTCCTCCGGTATCGCAGAGCCAGACGAGCTCGCAGACAGCGAGCTGGTGCAGCGGTCGTATCGAACACTCGACACGGTGAAAGTGGATTTACCGAGCGACATACGACTCGATGGCGGAATCGTCCAGTTCCGTCCCCGCAGTGTCGTGGCCTTTCCTTTGCACATTCGCCTTGTGCCGATCGGTGTCGTCGTGCTCGCCTCGACGGCGCCAATCGGCGATCGCCAGGACCTGCTGATCCAGCAGCTGCTCCCCAACTTCGCCGTCGCCTTGAACAATGCGCTCAGCCACGAACGATTGCAGCGGGTCGCCGCGATCGACCCGCTCACCGGGTTGTACAACCGGAGGTTCGGGCTGGAACGGCTGAGCCAGGAGTTCAGTCGATCGGTCCGCTCCAACGAGCCGCTCGGCGTCGTACTGTTCGACATCGACCACTTCAAGTCCGTCAACGACACCTACGGCCATCATGTCGGGGACAACGTGCTGAAGTCGATCGCCAAGAACGTGAAGGGTGTACTCCGCGAAGGCGACACGCTGATGCGGTACGGCGGCGAGGAGTTCCTGGCGGTGCTGCCGGGGGCGGGTGAAGCCGATCTGCGAGCCGTCGGTGAACGGATGCGGCGAATCGTCGAATCGAGCGTGACGTTCGAGTCGGGTACAGAAGTACGGGCCACGATCAGCCTCGGCGGTGTGTCATTTCCCAGCGCCGACGTTGCCGATCTCGAAGACCTGATCCGCAAGGCCGACGCCGCAATGTACAGCGCAAAGAAGACCGGACGTAACCGGCTGACGCTCGTCGACGCCTGACGTGGTGGGGTAAGTCAGTACAGAAACATCGGTTTGCCGCCAACATGGCGAATCTTGGGCCGGTATTCAGCAGAGTCGTACAACTCATCAACGTCCACCCGTTTGACGCCTTCGCCAGTCACCGAAATCGGAACATTGGTGTACGTGCCGGAACGGAGAGCAACCATCCGGCCGGAGGATCCATCGAGCACCAGGTCTGCAGCCATCATGGCGTAGTTGGTGGCAACCATCAGATCCAGGCTGTCGGGCCGACCGGATCGCATCAGGTAGGCAACCTCTTGGAGGATGATGCCTTCGCCTGTCTGCTCCTTGAGCAATTCACCAACGGTGCGGCCGATCCCGCCAAGTTTTCGGTGACCATAGGCGTCTTCTTCTCCCGACAAATGGAGATCTCCACCGGAAAGCGTGGCACCTTCGGACACCGTGATCATTGCGTAGTTGGAAGGGTTGGCAGCCTTGTCCTTGAGGATGAGACCGGCAAGCCGCTCGATGTCGAATGGGATCTCAGAAATGAGAGCGCGGTCAACGCCGGCGAGGTGTGCCGTGATCAGGGATGTTTCGCCCGAGTAGCGTCCGAATAGTTCGACGACGGCGATGCGTTCATGAGATCCGGAACTGGTGCGCAGGTTGTGAATGAACTCGACGCCTCGGGTCACCGCTGTCGAGAAGCCTATGCAGTAGTCCGTGCCATGTACGTCGTTGTCCATCGTTTTCGGAATCGCAACGACTGGAACACCCTCTTGATGCATGCGCAACCCATACGACAACGTGTCGTCGCCACCGATTGGAAGGAGAGCGTCAATCTTCAGCGTTTGGAGCACTCGCAAAACATGCGCCGTGAGGTCATGGGGCCCATCGCCCTCCACTTGATCACGCAGGAAATCTGGAACGTCGCCGTCGGGAACTCGACCGGGGTTCGTGCGAGAGGTGTGGAGGATAGTGCCACCGCTCCGGTCGATAGTCCTCACACTCATTCTGCTCAATGGCATGGTGTTCTCTTCAAGCGAGGCCGGGTCATCCGGATTGCAGTGCAGCAATCCGCCCCAGCCTCTGCGAATTCCTATGATCTCGTGTCCTGATTCCTCCACTCTGGTGACCGCCGCCTTGATGCAGGGGTTCAGGCCAGGCACATCACCTCCGCCAGTCAAAATCGCAGCTCTCATCTTGGCTCCTTCCTCGGGGACGACGTGGACGTCCATCATTGCATGCAATACGGCGGGAGCAGCAAGGACTTAGATGGAAGTTTCCCAGTACTTCATGCGCTACGGACTTCAGATCCCGTCGCGGCGCGAAGTCAGCTCCGTCGGATGTCGACGAGTTGGTCGGCCACCGATCGGCACCCCATCCTCGCCTGGCTGGCTGACGTCCTGGCGCACCCCGCCCGGACTAGACGGCAGAGCGAAGGTCCCGAAGCTCTCGTGCCCACTGGAAAAGCTCAGGGTTCGAGGACTGATCCGTTGACCTCGACCACGACGTCATCGCGCACGCAGACTCCAATGTTGTGGTCGTCGTCCCAGGAGACCTCGAAACCGAACTCGATCGTCGGCACCCCATCAAGGGCAATGACGGCGACATAGAACGGCGCTGGCAACTCGTCGACGACAGCGCCAGCGTCGGTTGCATGTTCAAGTAGTGCAGCCTCGATCGACGGACGCCACGTTTCATTGCGATCCACGATCGTGGTTGCCAGTGCCAGGCCTTCGGGATCTGGACCGTTGCGTTTGCCCATGATCGAGAGCGGAACGGCCACGCCCTCAGTCAGCAGAACGTGCCCGCGCCAAGCCCCGCGTGAACGCGTGAGGCGGCCGAGGTCTGGGTCTTGCAGCGTGCGCTGGCCTCGAAACATGTTCCCCAATCGGACGATCAGTGCACCGCCTGAGCGGCGAGGATCGAAACAGGCAACCCGGTGGGGTCATGGTGTGAGTGCTCCGGCGAGATGGGGATGGAAGGAGGCCTGCAGGATTGGCTACGTCCGATTCGATGGAGAGGGCGTCGGGGGTTGGGAGGGTCGGTCGATCGCAGTGGTCGATTCCTCGGGATCCGAGCAGCCGGGAGTCGTGGAGGCCACACCGTTCATCGACAAGGAAAAGCGGTTGCCACGGGGGAGGGGATAGGAGTGTCGTCGCCAATCGAGCCATACAACCTCTGGATCTTGGATCTCTTGCTTCGTACTGTCTCGGCTTATGGTGAGTCTTCGATGAAGAGGTCTGCTCGGTGGCGTGCTGCTTCGATGATTTCAGTGTTGCGTTCGTCGGATTCATGAACGAAGGTTTCGGCCGCTTCGGGCGACTTTCCGAAGTGCACATGGCGGGCGATAAGGCGTGCGATCCTCACCTCAGCGTCGATCTCAACGTACCCGACGGCATCAAGGCAATCTCGGAGCGTGGACCACGGGTCTTGATCGAGCAGGAGATAATTCCCTTCGACGATGATGATGTTGTCGCTCAAGCGCAACCGGATGCGGTCTGGGCGTGGTTCGTCCTCTACTCGGTCGAAATCAGGTATGAGGACATCTTCTGTTGCAGCACGAAGTTTTCGAATAGCGTCCGCGAACTCGTGAGCTGCGAACGTTTCCGGAGCGCCCTTCACACCCCGCAAGCCACGTTCTTCAAGGGTGCGGTTCGAGAGGTGGAACCCGTCCATGGGGGCAATTGGCGCTCCGAGCTCGTGCGCGAGAGTTGAGGCGATCGTCGACTTCCCGCTTCCCGGCGGTCCGGCGATTCCAAAGAGATAACGAGAGCGCCCGGCTGCATCTTGGCGTATCCATTCGACCAGGGAAGCTGCTGTCAGGCGTAAAGGCGGCCCGTTTGGCTTAGAGCGGTTCACGCTTTCCTCAGCGAAGTAGGCGTGTCCCATTCTTGGGGTTCGGGTGAGGTGGGAGAAGGTGGCTGGGAGAAGTATCCGGTTACTGGACCAGAAAGTTTGCATGGACGCGCTGCCGCAGGGACGACGAACGCGTCTCCCCGGCGAACGTTGATCGAGCCGGAACCGTGAACTAGCTGACCTGCACCATCGAGGACGAGTAGCACTCCGAATCCATCTGGCAGTCTGACCTGGACTGTGGAGCGCACGGCCCATGCCCGAAAGTATGCGTCGGCTTCCGGGGGCATGACCGAGACGACCGTGTTTTCGTGTTGTCCTTGGGGTGGAGTTGCTCGTACAACCAGCCGTTCCAAGGCGGCATCGGTCAAGGCATCGGGGCGTATGGCACCAATTGCGGCGTCGAACCCCAGACCCAAGTGGCCGTCCCTAGCTCCATCGATGTCGAAATCGCGCCATTCCAGCAATATGGATAGATCGGTCGGCTCCTGCAGCTCCAGAACGAGAAGGCCTTGTCCGATTGCATGAGGCGTACCGGCCGGGACGAGAATGGCGTCCCCGGAACGAACCGTCAGCGGTCGGAGCAGCTCGAGCATGGCTTCCGAATCCTGTTCTTCGACGAGGTGGGCCCACTCCTGATGAGGAACGGCTCTATGAGTGCCGACGAAAACCGTGCCATCCGAAGTTCCGGATTCAAGGATGACCCAGGCCTCCGTCTTTCCATGTGGACAGTTGAGATGTTCGTTTGCGAAGTTCCGAGTTGGATGTAGATGAACTGGTAATCGCTGTGCCGGGTCGAGCAGCTTAACCAGCACGTTTGGCGAAGGGCCGTGACGAGCCACGTGCTCGGCTCCCAGCCAGTCGATTGGATTCGCCTCGATCTCTTCTCGCAGTGTGCTATCGCCAAAAGGCGTCAGCCCAGTTGTTGATTCACCAAACCGAGTGACGACCGAACCCAACCATTCCTCAGGTCGGTGTGATCCGATGGGCGAGTTACGAAGCTCGGCAATGCGGCTACCGCCCGCGTAGAAATGTTCGAAAGTGTTGGGCGGAAGTAAGAATGGCCTCATTGACAGGTGACGTGCTCTCTCGGATGACGGAGTTGCACGGTCATGGTACTGGGACGTGTTCGAGGCCACCAGATGACCACATCTCGCCCCCGAGTCGACAGCCGCTTCTGGGGTAGGTGGTGGTGGCTCAGCCGAGGAGGGATACTCGAGCGACTTCGGACCCGGCAGGCGGTGTTCGATTGCGCCAAGTACGGTTGTGGCCGTGACAAACCCGGAGAAATCCGTAAATCGAAAGCTCGCGAATATTCGATCGGGTCGGTACACCCCCGAGGACTTCATCGTCGCCGACGCCAAGGACGGCGATATGGCGTTCGGCCTGATGGCTCCGGGTCCGAAGGACGACCGAACTCTGAAGGTAAAAGCGGACTATCTCGATGCGATCACTGCGATGACCCGATCGGGTCTCGTCGACGTGATGTTGCTTTCGGCCTCATCGGCCGAAACATTGAATCGCACGGGCGTCTTCGACGGATCTGCTGTAACGCCCGCCGTTAGGATGAACGACACGACCGACATCTGGATGGCGCGAGGCTCCAACTACCGTGAGTCCCGGTCCCGTCCGTTCTCGACAGCGGACGTCCACTCGGTATCAGCGTTCTGTGGCCTCGGTTTGTATTCCATGACGTTCTCCAACCACCTCGAATCCGACCAGGCGAGTCTGGAGGCCTACCGGGACTTCCGCCACGCGGTGCGACCATTTGAATTCCGACACTTTCTCGAGGTCTTCAATCCTGCCTTCGATATCGGAATCCCTGAAGCCCAACTGGGCGACTACATCAACGACATGATCATCAAAGCGATCGCAGGAGTCACGGCGAGCGACGCACCGCAGTTCCTTAAGATCCAGTTCAATGGCCAACGAGCCATGTCCGAGCTTTCGTCGTACGACCCAGAGAATCTCATTGTGGGAATTCTCGGCGGAGCCAAAGGTACGACCCGAGATACCTTCGAGCTCGCGCATCAGGCCGAGCAGTCTGGGGCACGGGTTGCGCTGTTCGGTCGCAAGATAAACCTTTCCGAGGCGCCGCTGGAACTCGTCAGGCTGCTGCGCGAAACAATCGAAAAAAGATCCTCACCCGAGCAGGCTGTGCGGCTCTACCACGAGCATCTCGATGAGCTAGGTCTGACTCCTCAGCGAAGCCTGCCCGAGGATCTCGAGATCACCGATCCCGTACTTATGTCGTGACGACGACGAGACGGCGCGGATTCATCTGTGGCGGTTCGTGGGTGGTTGATCGCATCAAGTTGGTCGACCAGTGGCCTGAGCAGGAGAGGCTCGCTCGGATCACGGCGACCGATCAGCAAGGTGGTGGCTCTGCCCACAACTTCGGCGTCGACATACGCAAACTCGACGCGACTATGCCGGTCGATGCGATCGGCCTGCTGGGCAACGATGCCGACGGTGACTTCCTGTTCGAGAAGGCTCGCGAGATTGGCATCGACACTGCGCAGCTCCACCGCACCGACGAGGCGGCGACGGCGTATACCGATGTCATGTCGGTGACCGGAACAGGGAAACGGACGTTCTTTCACGACGTCGGAGCGAACGAGTTGTTGACGCCCGATCACTTCGACTTCTCGAGGACGACATGCCGTGTCCTCCACCTTGGCCTGTTGGGGCTCCACCGACATCTCGACAATCCGTGGAGCGGCGACCCAAATGGGTGGGTGACGATACTGAAGAAGGCGAGGGCAGCCGGACTCGAGACCAACCTCGAGCTGGTGTCGATCGAGGGCGACCGAGTTCGGCAGATCTGTCTACCGTGTCTACCGTACCTTGACACCCTAATCGTCAACGACCATGAAATTGGAGGCCTCTCGGCGATGCCGACGGTCAGAGACGGCCGAACGGATCGGTCGCTGTGTCGCGAGGCAGCGCTAGCGGTTCTCGAGGAAGGAAGCATGCGATTGGTGGCGGTTCACTACCCCGAGGGTGCGGTCTGCGTGACCCGAGAGGGACAAGTATCCGAGAGCTCATCGGTGTCGGTGCCGCCCGAAACCATCGGGAGCACAGTCGGCGCAGGCGACGCATTCGCAGCGGGAATGTTATGGGCACTGCACTCAGGCTGGCCCGTGGAGCACGCTTTACAGCTGGCTCACGCAGTTGCCGCTAGCAGCCTTCGGTCACAGACGACGGTCGGATCAGTCGAAGATGTCGACAGTTGTCTCGACCTGGCGGGTTTCACTCGACCGCAATGAGCTCGCCAGACCCCCGACAAATGAGCGACACTGGCACGATCTCACGAACGGAGGCGGCACTGCGTCCGCTAAGGCGGCTGAACAAGAGTGAGCCCGCCCGGCGGCCCAGTTCCTCTGCATCCTGGGCCACAACGGTTAGGCCGGGATCGATCACGTCGGCCATCGCAAGGTCATCGAAGCCGACCAGGGCGATCTGGTGCTGGAGTCCCAGCCGGTGTAGAGCTTTCACCGCGCCGAGTGTGATGTAGTTCTGCGCCGTGAAGATGGCTGTCGGTCTTTCGGCGCCGGAGCGTTGCATCAATTCGGAGACGGCCCGATCGGCGCGCTCGGGGCTCTCGATGTCGGTGATGATCGTGCACGTCAGGAATTCAGACGCTGCAACTGCGGCCTCGAACCCGATTCGACGCTCTGCTGCGGAGAACAGATCTCGCTGGTCGCCGATGAATGCGATCCTGCGGTGCCCACCGCTGATCAGATGCTCGGTTGCCTGTTGCGCACCACCCCGATGATCGCTGAGGACGAGATCACCCGGCATCCCTGGCTCCCGATCGATGAAGACGACAGGGGTACCGCGCTCGATCTCGGCGGTTAGTGCTGGCGACTCGAGTGGCCCCGATCCAACAACCGGAACGACGGCCAGCCCATCGACGCGACGGCCGGCAAAGGCGCGTATCAGGCCATTCTGGCGACTTGCGTTTTCTCCACTCGTACCCGAGAGAATCAGAACGCCCCGATCGGTCGCAACCTGTTCCAGTGCATTGTGCACTGCGGTGAAGAAGGGATTGGCGATGTCGGCGTGCACGAACCCGATCATCGACGAAGCTTCATCGCGGTGCCGAAGCGACTTTGCACGATCGTCGCGCTGATAGCTGAGCTCTTCGATGGCCTTGTGCACCCGGGCCACCAGGAGCTTGGAAACACCTGGTTCCTCGTTCACGACGCGTGAGACGGTCTTGAAGCTGACGCTCGCCGCATCGGCGACATCTTTCATGGTCGGACGTGAATGAACCGGCATTGGGACCAGTCAACGGAACCTTGACAACGTTGTCAAGGCGATCATAGGATCCCGGGAGTCCAACAATCGATAGGGGAGAAGAACAAATGTTCACGCGAAAATCACGAGGTCGTGTTCTAATAGTCAACGTCGGGGTGGCTCTGGCCTTGGTGCTGGCGGCTTGTGGCTCTGACGAGGCGGCGACCGACGGGGCGAGCACCGATGATTCGAGCACCGAGACGACGGAGGCCGGTAGCACTGAGACGACCGAAGCCGGTAGCACCGACGGGTCGAGCGGTGAGAAGGTTGCCGTTTCGCTCATCACGAAGGACAGTACCAATCCGTTCTTCGTCGCCATGCAGGAAGGTGCAAAGGCCAAGGCAGACGAATTGGGGGTTGACATCACAATCGGCTCCGGCCAGGCGGAGGGTGACGACCAGGGCCAGATCGACCTGATCGAGAACGCCATCGCCGCCGGTCAGGACGGAATTCTCATCACGCCTATGTCGGTCAACGTGAACCAGGCGATCCAGCAGGCTCGCGATGCTGGTCTCTATGTGATCGCGCTCGACACCCCGACCGATCCGCCAGACGTCGTTGACATCACCTTCGCAACCGACAACTGCCTCGCCGGCGAAGCGATCGGCCAGTGGGCTGCCGGCAAACTCAACGGCGAGAAGGCCGTCATCGCTCGCCTCATCATCTTTGATGACCGCACAGTGTCGGTTGACTACTGCCGGGACAACGGCTTCCTCAAAGGCATGGGAATCGACATCGGCGAGTTGACCGTCATCGGCGACGAGCCCGATTCGGGTTCCTACACCACTGGTGCCGGCGGCGAGTACGAGATCGCCTGCCTTGAGGCAACCGGAGCCAACGAAGAGGGCGGGCGCACCGGCATGGAGACTTGCCTGTCAAGGAACTCCGACATCAACGTGGTCTACACGATCAACGAGCCCACAGCATTTGGTGCCGCCGCAGCCTTGGAAGCGGCTGGCATGACCATTGGCGAAGACGTGATCATCGTCTCGGTCGATGGCGGGCTCGCCGGCGTCCAGGCAGTCGAGGACGGCACCATCCAGGCGACCTCCCAGCAGTACCCGCTGCGTATGGCGAGTCTGGGCGTCGAAGCCATCAAGGCGATCGCCGACGGTGACGCCCCGCCGTCGAACACATCAGCCGACGGGACGTTCTTCGACACCGGTGTCACCCTCTGCACCGATGAACCGATGGACACCGTCACGGTTGCCCCGGTAGAAGACTCGCAGTACTGCATCGACAACGCCTGGGGCTAGTAATCCAATCCACGATCGAGGGGTAACAGCCTGGGGCTGTTACCCCTCGATCGCACGATTCCGCCGAATTCTGCACTTTTGGTGATCGTGTTCTGCGAGATATCCACTATCAACAAGAGAAGAAGAGGTGACCATGACAACCGCCACGACAGACCTGTCAGATGAGTTCGTTCAGCGCTCGGGCCTCGTCCCGAGGATCCAGTCGACACTGCACAGCTATCCGTACCTCAGTCCGCTCTTCGTGCTGATCGTCGCGATGATCATCTTCACGCTGTTGAACGAGCGGTTCATCTATGCGACCAATCTCTCCCTGATGACCCAGCAAACGGTCATCGTCGGAACACTTGCGATCGCACAGACTCTCATCATCCTGACCGCTGGGATCGACCTCAGCATCGGTGCCATCATGGTGTTCGGTCAAATGATGATGGCGAATCTTGCCGTGACCGAGGGCGCATCGAACGTTGCCGGATTGGGTCTTCCCGGACCGGTCGCGATCACTGCGGGCATCATCCTTGCGATAATCGCCGGGGCCGCCAACGGGTTCCTGATCGTCAAGTTCCGACTGCCGCCCTTCATCGTCACCTTGGGTACGCTCAGCATCTTCACTGCGCTCAGCCTCATCTTCTTCAAGGCCCGCACCATTTCGGGGGCCGAGATGCCGGAATCTTTGAAGGTCATGGGGACCTCGTTCACGATCGGACCGTTTCGGGTCATGACGGGTGTCCTGGTGATGCTTGTCATCTATGCGGTGTTCGCCTACGTCTTGAGGCGTACGGCCTGGGGCACTCACGTGTATGCCGTGGGCGACGACCGCGAAGCCGCTGAACTCTCGGGTATCAATACCAGCCGTGTGCTCTTCAGCGTTTATGCTGTCGCCGGGTTGATCATCGGAATCGCAGGCTGGATCACGATCGGTCGTGTAGGTGCGGCCAGTCCGAACGTGGCTCCGGACATCAACCTCGATTCCATCACCGCTGTTGTCATCGGCGGGACCTCGCTGTTTGGCGGGCGCGGCACGATGATCGGCACCCTGTTAGGTGCACTGATCGTCATCGTCGTCCAGAACGGGCTAGCCCTCGCCGGCCTCGACCAGGCGTATCGAGTCCTCGCCATCGGCATCCTGGTTATCGCCGCAGTTGCCCTCGACCAGTGGATCAGGAAGGTGAAGGCATGACGGAGATGGAGCCAATTCTCAGCGGGCGTGGTCTCGTCAAGCGCTTCGGAAAGGTCGTCGGCCTTAACGGGGCCGACATCGACTTGTTTCCAGGCGAGGTGCTAGCCGTCATCGGCGACAACGGGGCGGGCAAGTCGACGCTCATCAAGTGTTTCTCTGGCGCCCACGCCCCCGATTCGGGGACGATGATGGTTGCTGGACAGCAGGTCCAAATACGCAGCACGCACGAGGCTCGCCTCTCGGGCATCGAAACTGTTTTCCAGACGCTGGCGGTCTCGCCGGCACTCGACATCGCCAGCAACCTTTACCTCGGTCGTGAGATTCGGAAAGAGGGAATCCTCGGCAGCGTGTTTCGAATGCTGGATACGAAACGCATGCGCACCGAGGCCAAGCAGCACTTGCAGGACCTCGGCATCGGCACCGTACAAAACATCACCCAGGCTGTCGAGACTCTGTCGGGCGGCCAACGCCAAGCCGTCGCCGTGGCTCGAGCAGCGGCGTTCGGAAGCAAGGTGATCATCCTCGACGAGCCGACCGCCGCCCTAGGAGTACGTGAGTCTGCCCGCGTCCTCCAACTCATTCACGATCTCCGGAGCCGCGGGATGCCGGTCATTCTGATCTCGCACAACATGCCCCAGGTGTTCGAAGTAGCTGATCGCATACACGTGCAACGCCTCGGCCGTAGGGCTGCCGTCGTGACCCCGGACACTCACGACATGAGAGATGCCGTCTCGATCATGACCGGCGCCCTGGTGGTCGACGAGGCCGACCAGGCCCTCGGCCCGGTCCGGGTACCCGCATCGGCTTAACCACAGTCAGGCCTACAGCTCGGGACGCTACGGATGGTTCACTGGCTCCCACGTGCCTGCACGCCATAGCCGCGGTGCCGCAGTTTCCCGAGCGTGCCCGGTGCCGATGTTGCCTGAACGGGTGATCCCTACCCGAATCACCTCGTCAGAGGATCTGCTCCACCTGTGCCACGCAGTCGGTTTGCAGCGACTCCAATGCGGCCATTGCTGCCGCCAGAGACCGCACGCCATCGAGACCGGTGACACGTGGCTCGACGCCGTCGTGGATCGCCTCATCGAAGGCTCGGATGGTCGAAAGATACAGATCGACGCGGACGGGGATGTCAACCGGCGATGTCACGCTGCCGTGGTGGATTGTCACATCGCCGACGGGGTCGCCGGTCATCGACATCACACTACTGATCGCACCCGCGTCGCCGAGTATGTCCAGACGCGTCGGCAGATCGTAGTTGTCGTAGGCGTCGTGCGTTTGGACGATTACGTCGCTGCTCCACTCCACGACCGTCATGACCGAATCCGGTGCCGCCGGAACATCGGATCCCGTGCGGGCTGCTGCCCTCACCGTCTGCGCCTGCCCCCCGATTATCGCGGCGACCGCGGCCATGTCGTGAATGAAGACGTCGAGAACGACGCCGCCACCCACTGGGTCGTTGACCCTCCAGCCGCGTAGGTGATCGGGCAGCCCGACCGCATGGCTCACGTGAATCGCGCGAACACTTCCGATCTCACCCGAGGCAACGATCTCCTTCATCGCAATATGCACGGGGCTTGACGGGAGGTGGTGATTCGTCGCAAGGACGACCCCCGCTGCTTGGCATGCGTTCACCATCGCCCGGGCATCGTCAACGGAAAGCGCCAGAGGCTTTTCGGCCAAGACGTGTTTACCTGCCTGCGCGGCAGCGATGACCTGGTCGTGATGATTGATGTTGTGCGAGCTCACGTACACGGCATCGACATCGCTACGCGCTACGGCGTCTTCGACTGAGGTTGTCCACTCGTCGATTCTGTGCCGCTCGGCATACTCGATGGCCCAATCGGCGCTGCCGGATTGCACCACACTGATGTGTCCACCGTGTGCACGAATCGCAGGCATGATGCGGGTCGCAGCGATATCGCTCGCACCGATGAGCCCCCATCGAGTGAAGGGCGAGGACTGATCAGAATCGCTCATTAACCGATACTTCCACAAACCTGTGGGTAGCGTAAACCCGGCCGTCGCTGGTCAGGCGGAACGTCGGTATTCGTTGACGAGTCCGTGTCAGTGACGGTGTGTTGATGCGGGCTGTGATGTGAAGTCCGTGTACGTAGCGTCGACGATCAACCCGGGCGCAGCTGAGGTCCGCCGATACGCCTTGTGAGCGCAGCACTACGCTCTTTTCATGACCGGACGCGATGTTGGAGCCAGGGACGGCGATAGCGGCTAGCGCTAGAGCACGCGGGCCTTCACTTCACCGCCCAGATTTAGCGTCACGAGACACGGGGCGCGCTACAGATTGGCCAAACTGAGTTGAAACATCAAATCGATGGGTTGTGGGCGTTAGGGCAGCTGCATGAGTGTGACCCGCGTTGCCGCGCCGGGAACAAACAAGCCTCCGGCCTTGTCAATCAGACCGATGTACCCTTTGTCGGACATTAGTTTTGCGTTGGCGTCATCAAGTTCTGCCCCTGTCTGGGCAGCGAATATCCACATGACGTCGAAGAAGCTACCGGCCGAGAGGCTGGTGAGCAGGCCGCTCATGCCCGTCACGCTGTGGACATATTCCAGTACCTCCATGCTCCAACCCATGGCTTCGCCCAGGTGGCCGCCCACGATGGTCGACTGCGTGAGGGTTACCACCGGTGCCGGCTCGCCTTGTTCGCCGGCGAATCCAATTATTTGGCTCAGAGAGGTTGCGGCCGGCGAAGCCAATATGTCGCCCATTTTTGCTGCTTTGGTTTGGTAGGCCTTTGATGCGTTGAGCTTCTGCTGAAACTCCATCAGTTGGGCGTTGCCTTCAACCCTGGTGCTGATTCCAAAGGAACCGATCGGTGCCCCCGCGCTGAACACCCACGCGTAGGCCGCACTGCCGGTGGCTGCGGCCACCTCATCACGGAGTTTCGGGAGCATTGCGCCGAGTTCGGCACCCTTGCCTGGTTTCGCCTGAAGTGTTGCTGAATAGATATGCATTGCTGTTCCTTTCTAAAGTTTCTCGCGCGGTGCGATCACTGCGGGACTTTCGCCCAGGCGGTTCAGCAACGATTCTGTGTGGCTTTCGAACAGCGATCCCGGAGAAACCCCAACCTAGGCGCGATGCGGACCAATCGCCACTGGAACACCCATGGCTCCGCTCTTGAAACTTGGGCGGCCGGAGTGCCCATGTAGGAGCAGGACCTCGGGTTTACGCTTCCTCTGGCGGTGTGCCACGATCGCGATGTGCAATGTCTACTGTGCTACACGTATCGCACGGCTCGGAAGGGGTGGGGATGAGCGGTGATGCTGATTTTGTTGGGAGTGTTCCGGAGTTCTATGAGCGGTATTTGGTTCCGCTCATCTTCGGGCCGTACGCGGATGACCTCACCTCTCGGGTTCACGATTGCGATGCACGGTCTGTGCTCGAGGTTGCCTGTGGCACCGGTGTGTTGACTCGAGCTCTCGCTGCTGGCTTACACCCAGATGCCGCCATCATGGCATCGGACTTGAATCAGCCGATGGTTGACCATGCCGCCGACGTGGGTACGGCACGCGAGGTCAGCTGGCGCCAGGCCGACGTCGTGGACCTTCCGTTCGAGGACGGGTCGTTCGATGCGGTGGTGTGCCAGTTCGGCGTAATGTTCTTTCCCGATCGGCCGAAGGCGTTTACTGAAATCAGGCGCGTGCTTGGACCGGGCGGCGTCTTTCTCTTCAGCACGTGGGATCGAATTGAAACCAACGAGTTCGCCCACGTGGTGGCCACCGCGGCGGCCTCGGCCTTTCCGAATGATCCGCCCGACTTCCTGGCTCGAACCCCGTACGGCTACTTCGACCCTCGGGACATCCGCGGTGACCTTTCGGCTGGCGGGTTCGACGAGCACGTCGAGATTGATGTTCTGGAGGCGCGAAGCCTCGCCGATTCTGCCGAAGCACCCGCCGTCGCCTTTTGCCACGGGACCCCGCTTCGGGGAGAGATCGAGAGTCGTGACCCGTCGTCGTTGGCCCATGTGACTTCGGTTGCGACTGCCCGGATTGCGGAACAGTTCGGCGAAACAGACGTGGATGGGTTGATCCGAGGATTCACCGTCACCGCCCGCACTACATGATTCCCAAAGGGGCTACAGGAGCGTCGGTGTTAGTAGGTCTCGAAGCGGGCGTTCAGTCTCGTCATATCGCCGGGGTCTCGCGTGAGGATGAAAGTGGCCAGGCTCTCCGCGACCACCGCGAGGTGGGCCTCGATCACATCGGAGGTTTCGGTTTCGGCGAGCCTGCGCCCGATAGCTACCGATTCGTCGAGCGCGTGAATGTCGAAGTGGCGGACCGCTCTGGCTAGGTTCGCCTGCCGTCCAGGCAACGAGCTGGGTGGTTGGATTGTTGGCGAGCAAGCATGTCGCCAGCCGCTGTAGGTGGATCTGAGCCTCGGGAACTAGACTTCACCCTGCACGATCTGCCCATCTCGAGGAGCTGCTTTGACTGATTCGCCTGACGCCGCAACCGTGGCTGAATCGCTTCGCCTGGAGGGTGATTTCTCACCTGACGAGTTCGCCGATGTCGTCGAACGATTCGGCAGCCTTGAGAACCGACTCCGATCGTTTCCGTCTGGCAGCGTGGTGCTGGTTTTGGCCATGAAAGAACGCGATCAAGCCAGCCAACGGACCACGCTGGAAGCCGACGTGATTGGACACCCCCGACTTTTGGCGACTTCGGTCGAGCTGGACAGGGATGCGGCGTTGCTCGAGGTGCGTGACGATCTCATCCGGCAGCTCACCGATCGTCAGAATCGAGGCGAACCTCGGCAGAATCGTCAGTTGCGGGAGAACGACCCGAGCTAGGCGACTCTCGTTGGGCCCTGTTGGTGCCCGCCACCTGCCGCCTCGGGACCGGCGGGTCGTCGGGAGGCCTCTGGGTCCCGAACATCGTTCCGGACAACCACCACGTCCCGAGCTGGTGAAGGCCGGCCTACCGCTGTGTCGCCATGGGCAAGCACCACATCTTCACGTCGAGATTATAAATGACTTGACTATGTAGTCGAAACGACTATAAGATTGGTCCATGGGGTCGGAGGCGGGCACTGTTGGTTTGGTGGTGGGGAAGTTCAATCCGCCCCATCTCGGACACCTGTATCTGATCGAGCAGGGTGCCGCCCAAGTGGAAACGCTGTTCGTGCTGCTGTGCGACCGAGCCGACCAATCGATCGCTGTCGAGCGACGGCGAGCCTGGCTTCGGGATGCGGTACCGCAGAACGTGACGATCCTCGTGACACCAGACGATCTGCCCGCGGCGAACGAGCCGTGGGCTCACCGAGCACTGGAGATTCTTCCTCAGCATCCCCATGTTGCGTTCACGTCGGAGGAGTGGGGTCCGGGTTGGGCGGAGTCGATGGGTGCCCGTCATGTGATGGTCGATCGTGGCCGACTGTCATTTCCGATCTCGGGCACGGAGCTACGAGCTGATCTGCGTGAGCATTTCGACTGGCTGCTGCCGGCTGCGCGGGCCGAGCTCGCTCGCCGCGTTGTTCTGGTCGGTGCAGAGTCGACAGGAAAGTCGACACTTGCCGAGGCGTTGGCGCAGGCGCTCGGGACGGTGTGGGTCCCTGAGCATGGCCGCCGGTACTGGGAGGGCCGCCGTCATTTAGTCGATCAGTCGTGGACGACCGAGGAGTTCCAGCGCATCGCTGTTGCTCAACGCCAGCTCGAAGAGGACCTGGCACGGAGGGCCTGTAGCGGTGTCGTGATCGCTGATACGGACGCCCAGGTCACGGCGGTTTGGCATGAGCGGTACCTCGGGGCGGCAGATGAGGAGCTCGACACGCTCGCAGCTGACGCTTCCCCGGATATGTACCTCGTGTGCTCTCCTGACTTCGAGTGGGTGCAAGACGGCACCAGGGAGTCCCAAACGCACCGGCAGGCGATGCACGAATCGATTCTGCGCCGAGCCGAGGCAAGCGGCGCTGACGTGGCCGTCCTCTCCGGTTCGCACGATGTTCGCCTTGCCATTGCGCTCGACCGCATTGAGGCGTTGACCAACTTCCCCGTACTGATCTGAAAGTGACTCGATGACCGCGATAGTGACTGAATCCGTTGCGACAATTCCTGGAGCGGCGCCGTGGTTTGGGCGCCGATGGGAGCATCGCCACGCTGGGGTGGCAGCGGTCGGCTCATTCCTGGCGTGCTGGCTGTACTGGCTAGGCACCAATCTTTGGGCACCCGAGGTTGTACCGGGTGTTGTTGAGTTCGCAGGCACGGCCACGTCATTGTGGTCGGTGTGGATCACCCAGCGAAGGAACGTGCTCGCGCTACCGGCGGGGATCATCTCCGTTGTGTTGATGGGATGGTTCTTCCGCGACATCGGACTCGTCGGCCAGACGTGGCTGCATTGGGGCTACTACCTACCCGTCCAGTTCTGGGCCTGGTCGCAATGGACCCGAGGCGGCGACAACGAGACTGAACTCACGGTCACGAGGCTTACAACCCCAGCGAGAGCGGGCGTGCTCGGTGCAGGATTGACGGCCACCGCGATTCTCGGGTGGGTGCTCGATGCGGGATGGGAGGACGCGCTGTACACCTACTGGGACGCTTCGATCGTCGCTGCGTCGGTTGTCGCGATGGTCCTGTTGTCACGCAAGAAGGTTGAGTCGTGGTGGTTGTGGATTCTCCCTGTCAACGTCTCGGCGATCGGCCTGTATCTCTCGACGGGGGCCTACATGTTCGCGGCGCTTTATGTCCTGTTTCTTTTCATGGCGTTCGTCGGGTTGGCGAAGTGGATGCGAGCAGAAGCCGAGGGTGTGGCATGACCACCAACGGATACGACCCGCTTGCGTTTCCTCCGTTCGCTGTCACCGTAGACATCGTGGTCCTGACCGTGGACGACGCGTTGTCGGTGCTGCTTGTTGAACGTGGCGCGGACCCTTTCGCCGGTTCGCTGGCTCTGCCTGGCGGGTTCGTGTTGCCCGACGAGTCAGTGGCCGATGCGGCCCGCCGGGAGCTGCTGGAGGAAACCGGCGTTGCCGAGGCGGACATGGAGGGTGTGTATCTGGAGCAGCTCGCCACGTTCGGTGAGCCCGACCGGGATCCCAGGATGCGGGTGGTCTCCACGGCCTACCTTGCGCTGTCGCCAGTCAAGCCCGAACCGACTCCAGGCACCGATGCCGCCGCTGCTCACTGGGTTCCCGTCGCGGAGGCGCTCGCTGGAACCCTTGCCTTCGACCACGCAGAGATCCTCGCCGCAGGTGTCGAGCGGGCCCGGGCAAAGCTCGAGTACACAACGCTGGCCACATCACTGGCAGGCCCACAGTTCACGCTCGGTGAGTTGCAGCACGTCTATGAGGCCACCTGGGGGTGCAGTCTCGAGAGAGCAAACTTCCGACGCAAGGTGCTCGCAACCCAGGGTTTCGTAGCAAAGACCCGTCGGCGGCGCGTCGGGGAGGCCGGTGGTGCCCCCGCCGCCGTCTACCGACCGGGCCACGGGCAGCTACTGGTGCCCCCGATGATGAGGCCAAAGTCATAACTGACAAAAGCTAAGCCCGGCCGACCAGCCAGCACTTCTAGCCAACAAGGCATCATCGGGTGATCTGCGAACATCCCGTTGCGGACCAAAGGGTCGCTCGACGTTTCGAGGGCGCTGACCGCCCTGGTCGCCGGGGAACCTATTCTGAGAAGCTACAGTTCGGCGCGATATTGCCGAACTGAATGCTGACATCCTGCAGCACTGGTTCGACGGGTACCCGGCCTGTCGTCCCGCCTACCACGGTCGCCTCCTTATGACATCATCATCGCCCATAATCGAGTTCCACCATTGGGATGAGTTCCCATGGCGAGGTGATGCTCGACAGCGACTCATCGAACTCATCCGTCAGCACAAATGCACTGACATTCTGGAAGTCGGTTCCGGAGCGAATCCCACGTTGACCACCGATGATCTGAGCGAACTAGCCGTTCGCTACGTCACCAACGATGAATCGGCTGAGGAGCTCGAGAAAGCGCCGGCGGGATTTGAGACGCTTTGCCATGATCTCAGTGAGGAACCCATCAGTGATGGCCAGTCGTTCGATCTCATCTTCTCCAAGATGGTCAACGAACATGTCAAGGACGGCGAAAACTACTACCGGAACATCTTCGATGCGTTGCGACCGGGGGGTCTTACCGTCCACCTGTTCAGCACGCTCTACGCCTTTCCCTACGTCGTGAATTCCTACGCACCTGATGTGCTCTCGGACAAGCTGCTCGGTTTCTTCCATCCGTGGAACGAGGATGAACATCACCACAAGTTCCGGGCCTACTACTCGTGGAGCCGAGGCCCCAGCAGCAAGGCCATTCGAGGGTTCGAGGAGCTCGGTTATGAGGTCTTGGAGTATCACGGGTACTTCGGTCACGGGTATTACGCCAACCGCCTCAAACCTCTCGACAAGATCGAACAAGCGAAGTCGCGAGTTCTGGCCAAATTCCCGGTGCCCCAACTGACCGCATACGGTCAGGTCGTGCTGCGAAAACCCCTCAATGACTGATCACCAATAGAGGAACTCGCAGAGTATTTCGCCATCGGCGCTGTCGAAGGGTTATCGCCCGATCTGGCGTAGCTCAGAGCGGCGTCCAAGGATAGGAACGCAGTCGACTCCGTTCACGCCTCGGTGAGGATGACTTCACATTGCTCGGGTGCTGCGCTAGGTCGACTCGAACGACTTCTTGGTCCATCGACGCAGACGTCGGAGCCGGCGCCGCCGTCGAAGGTTTCGTCGCCGCTGGCACCGTTGAGATAATCATCTCCGGATCCCCCGTTGAGCTGGTCGTGGCCGCCATTGCCGAGAATGGCGTCCTTGCCGGCACCACCATTCATGACTTCGCTCTCGGCCCCGCCGTCGAGGGTGTCGTCGCCGATTCCACCGCGAAATTCATCGATGCCTAGACCACCCCAGAGGTAGTCATCGCCGGAGCCTCCAACAAGGGTGTCGTTCCCTCCATATCCAAGGATGGTGTCGGCGTCGGACCCGCCACTCATGAACTCGTCCTCATCGCCGCCGTCGAGGGTGTCCTCTCCGGTACCGCCCAAGTAGGAGTCGATCCCATCACCACCCCAAAGATAATCAGCGCCCGGACCACCCAGCAGGGTGTCATCACCGCCGTAGCCGGTGATTTGATCGTCGCCTGGCCCCCCATGCATGCGCTCGGCTTCATCGCCTCCTTGGAGAAGGTCGTTGCCCGGGCCGCCCTCGTAGAGGTCGATGCCAGGGCCGCCCCACAAGTAGTCGTCGCCTTCGCCGCCGAAGAGGCTGTCGTGACCGCTCGACCCCAAAAGTCTATCGTCGCCGGGCCCACCGGTGAGCTCATCGAAACCCTCGCCGCCGTCGATGACGTCGTGCCCGGTGCCGCCGTCGATCCGGTCGTGCCCGCCCCGACCGCAGATGACGTCATTTCCGTCGAGGCCGTTGATGATGTCCGCACCGTCGGTACCCCAGATAATGTCGCCGAACCGGCCGGGCTGTTGTCCGAGCGCCAAGTAGACGCTGACCGGGTAACCCTGGCATTCGTGAGCGATGGAGACTTCGTTGCAGCCGATCTGGCGGACTGCAGTCATCTCACCTTTGTCATCGGCCGGATCAGGGCCAATGTCGGGGACTCCTTGGTCCGATTCCCCGTTGTCGGTTGTTTGCGTCGATACGACGCATATGGCGTTTAATCCGGGCGTGAGCGGGGGGACCATGTGGTCGAAGAGGTGCCGGACTCCGAACTTCGGCTGCTCGTCGTCGGGGTTCACCGAGGTCGGGACCACCGTTGCGACTTGGTTGCCGCCAGCGCCGGTGACGAAGATTTCCACCGTCAGATTAGCGTTGGCCGTGTCAGCGAGCGCCCATCCGGTGATGCGAATGTTGTCGCCGGCTTGTTCGGTCATGGTGATCGCACCCACGGGTTCGATAAAGCCAAGATCGACCTCGATACACCCGAGGCTCATATTTGCCCCGTCGGTGTCGGGCGCATTGTTAGCGGTGACACACACCGAGTGCACCCCGTTCCCGAGCGGCCCGAAGGACTGGGAGAACCCGTGAATCTCACCGTTGTCGATGTCGTCGTTGCTTTCAGGCCACAGCATCGCAGCGGAAACGGTTGCGTTCTGCGACGCAAGACCGTGCTCAATCAGGATGTCGACCGTAATGGGGTCATCGATATCGGGGTCCACGGCATAGCCGCTGACCGTAAGTCCGGTGTCGTCGCCGGTGACGTCGAATGCGCCGATTGGGGAAACAGCAGTCTCCAGGTCGACCGGATCATTCGTGTACCAAGCCGTAGCGCCGTCGGCTCCGGCGTTGGTTAATGTGAGATGAGGATGGTTGTCATGATTAGGGACACCGCATTGCCGCATTTCTGATGACGAGGTGCGGGATCTGTCGGAATTGAAGCGACCCGGATCCCAGCAGCGGTCGTTCCACAGGATCTGCATGATCCCCATACTGCGGGCCCGGTACGCCGGCTCGCCGTCGATTGACTCCAGGAGATAGTCCACAACGGCGTCGCCCAGGGCGATCCCCTCCGGTGTTGGACTGTTGAAGCCGCCGCCGACCATCACGTCGAGAGCGCGGCCGCTGGCGTGCGTGGACCAGCACGTGCTGTAAGACGGCCGCCATGCGCCGTTGCAGTCAGGGTTGGAGCTCGACTCGGAGTTGATGTTACGACACGCGAAGCCGCCGATGGACTTGATGTCGGGGAACCGTTCTTTGAGGTGTGTCGACAGTTCAGACCGGCCCCGTCGGTGCTTGCTCGAGTTGTCCACACCGCAGACTTCCTCCATCGATCCGCTCAATGATCGTGACCCGGTGCCGTAGCCGTCGACTTCGGCTAAGGAGGTGTTTTCAGCTGCGAGTTGGTCTACTTGGGCGGTGGCAGCGAATGCGGTATTTCCCGTGACTGGGTTGAGGACGACCGCACCTAGTGCGACCGGAAGGAAGATCGCCCAGAACAATAGAGATCGCGTTGGAACCCACTGCCGCCGCATTGCAACCACAGTACGTAGTCATACGCTGGCCAAATATGAGTAAACCACCCCAATTTGGCCACACCAAGTGGTGAAATGAGGTTTCCGGCGTCGAGGACTCGCGGTTCGAAGCCGGAGTTACTTGCCCGTGCGCTCACGATGCGCGCACCCTGGCCAGCAACACGGCCGACGCTGGCCTTCTTCCAGTTCCTCCCGGGTTCGGCGAATTCTGCGTTCTCGAGTTTGCTGCTGCTTGGCGTCTTCAACCCAGCAGATGAACTCGTTTCGCGCCAGCGGCGTGATGTCGGACCATGCCGCGAGTGCTGTCGCACTGGTTATCAGCGTGTCGCAGAGGTCACCGGGAAGCTTGTGTACCACCCCACCTGGCACTCGCAGGACGCTCACGGTTCTCTGCCCTCAACTCTCCGGAAGCGAAGCGAAATCCTTTTTCGCTGCGAGATACCAACGCATGCCTGAAATCGGGCGCTTCCACCGGCCTTTCATTTCATCGCGTGCTGGACCGTGAGAGGAGTCTCCGCTGGCGACCATCTCCTTGAGATGGCGGTCTTGGGCCTTGATGACCTCGTCGGCGGACTCGCCGCGATGCTCGTGATCGCACGGCCCTCCGAGTTGCTTGCAGGTCATGGTCTTCATGTATCTACGCTTCCCTGTCTACGACGGCGCATGAGCGCTCGCCGGTCAGTCATTTCTTGCTTCCTTCGGCGTCGGCTGTGGGCTCATATCGAGCGGCTTCGCAGAGTCGCGGTCGATGATGTCACGGGTCCTCCGAAGCTGGCTGAGCTCGACAATCTCTCTCGACTTCATCCCCACAAACGCTAGCTCCTGTCAGGCGGGGACGACGCGAAGCGAGCAGGTTTCAAAATCTCGAACTCGTTGCGGTCCGGGTCCGCCGGAGCGGTGATCTTTCCGGACTCGAAACCGCTTTGTAGAGTGGGGCGATGAGCGATGAGTTGTTGAGCGGGGATGAGATTCGGGCCATGGCCGGGCTTGAGGACTGGCGGGCGATGTACGGGGCCCTCGAGGCGCGCTACCGCACAGGGAACTTCGCCGCGGGGCTGACTTTCGTGAACCGTGTCGGTGTCGCAGCCGAAGAGGCAAACCACCATCCGGATCTGCGGCTGTCCTACTCCTATGTCCATGTCCTGCTCACGAGTCACGACGTGGGTGGGAAGACGTTGCGCGACGTGGAGTTGGCGCGGCGGATCAGCGGGATCGCGTCGGAGCTTGGCCTGGCTGCTGAGCCGCGCGCAGTACAGCGCCTAGAGCTCGGGCTCGACACCTGGGCAATCGACGAGGTCAAACCCTTTTGGCAGTCGGTCCTGGCCATGACCGACAGTGGGGCCGACGAGCTCAGCGACGCGGAGGGCGACAATCCGACCATTTGGTTTCAGGAGGCGACTGCCGCCACCGAGCAGCGCTGGCACCTGGATCTCCGCGTGCCAGCGGAGGTCGCAGAGGAACGGATCGCAGCTGCGCTCGCTGCGGGCGGCACGATCGTTTCCGATGCAGAGGCGCCGCGTTTCACTGTGCTCGCTGATCCACAGGGCAACAAGGTGTGCATCTGCACCCACGTCACTCGCAACGACTGAAGGTCGTCGACGATCCAGGATTGCGGTGAGCCTCGTCGCGGAGGATGTCGGCTCGCGGCTACGGGCGAGGTCGTGTGCCGGTCAACAGCGACTCAGCGATCGGCGGCGCGATCGCTGTACGCCTCGAGGAGCCGCGGACCGTCGAGGTCCCGAATGAAGGGCAGGGGATCGATCCCTTCGGTGATGATGAAGTCTGTGACCGCCCCAATGACTGTCGCTGCCAGATCGGCAGGGTCCCACGGTTTCGCTATGTAGTGATCGAGGTCAGCCTGGTTTACGGCACGGATCGTGTCGGCGTGATCTGCTTGACCCGTGACGAGCACCTTGCGCGTAGCGGCGGTCTCGGGCGACATATTGAGCTCGACGAGGAAATCGACGCCGGTGGTGCCGGGAAGGCGGTGGTCGGCGAGCACCAGGGCGAGTTGATCGCCATCGGCGGCGATGTCATCGAGTGCGGCGCGAGCGTCGGTGACATCGTCGGCGGTCTCGAGCCGAAGGGTTTCGGCTAGCGACTCGAGATCGCGCCGCAGGGCGTCGCGCACCTCGGCTTCGTCCTCGACGATGAGTACGGCGAGTCGTTTCATTCCCTTACCTCATTTTGTTCGATCGTTCCTTCGATAGGCAGCACGACGGTCGCCACGGTGCCGCCGCTTTCCTGGCTGCTGGTGAGATCGATCGTGCCGCGATGGGCCTCGGTTATCTGGCGGCAGATCGACAGTCCCAGCCCCGACCCGAACCTGACGTTCCCGTGTTTGGTGGTGAAGTGCGGATCGAACAGCTGGTGGCGGGTAGCTGGATCGATGCCCGGTCCGTCGTCGGTGACCCGCACCCGCACATGGCTTGGGTCGGGTGCGTCGACATGGACCTGGAGATGACCACCAGGTCCGGCCGCGTCGAGTGCATTCGAGATGAGGTTGGTCCACAGTTGCTGTAGTTGTCCTGGCCTCACCGCTGCCGACGGGACCGGCTCATACGTTCGCTCGACGGTCGCAGTTTTGAGGCGATGGCCGAGAAGTCGGAGGGCGTCCTCGACGGTTTCGGTGATGTCGATGTCGGCCACGATCGGGCTGTCCTCGCCGCCTCGCAGATACGCCCGCAGGCTCTGCACAAGATCGGAGATGCGAGCTGACGCCGTCGTGATATTCCGCAGCTCGGTGCCGAGTTGGTGGGCGGCAGTCAGCCGATCGATCGAAGCGCTGGAGCCGGCCAAGGCTTCGGCTTCGTCCGGATCGGTTACACCGGCACCCACGAGGCGCTCCGCTAGCGATCGATTACCGAGGCGCTCACCGATCGCCCGCCGGGCTGCCCGGAGGTCGGCGGACGCAACAGCGTCAGCGCCACGCGCCCGGTCGACTCGGTCCAAGATCTCTTTGTCGTCCAGAAGGTCCTCGACGTCAGTGCCCAAATGCTCCGCAGCCCGGGTGAGGGCAGCCGTCGGGTTGTTGAGCTCGTGGGCGATACCGGCGGCGAGCTCGCCGAGCGTGGCCATCCGAGCCTGCTGAATCAACTTGGCCTGAGCTTCCTCCAGGGCGACGAGCGCCTCGGCGAGCTGGTCACGTTCGGTCTCCAGCGATGCATTGAGTACGTCGATTCGAACCTGCAGGTCGTCTGCGTCGCGAAGGCGGTTTGCGAGGGTGTTGACGAGCGTCCGGGTCAGGAGTGGACCGACATCAGACTCGGCGGCCACCGCGTGAGCGAGCTGGCCAAGGGTGAGCGGCAGAGCACGGACCTCGGTGACAGCGCGCACCTCTAGGAAGGCACGTCGCTGTGTTGCCAGGGAGAGCAGCCCGACGATTGGACCGGTGCCGTCATAGTGGACGGTTCGATCGCCGGCATCGGTGTGCCGTCGTAACTCGACCTTGCCGTCGAGGATCACGTAGATCCCGCCCACATCGGCACCTTGTTCGAGCAGGACGGATCCCGGGCTTAGGCGAAGGCGGGGCGGATGGCCGAGGACTTGATCGAGGGCGGCTACCAGCCGATCGACCACCTCGTCGGGGCCGAGCTGGGGTTCGAGGAGCACATGGCGGGAGTCGTCGTTGCCGGAGCCGGGGGCGGCTCGGCGTTGGTCGATGCGATGCTGGGCCCGTGTCCGATCGTCGGCCTCGATCAGGTCGCCGTATGCGTTGAGCCCATCGGGGTCGTGTTCGACGTGGTAGGTCGAGAGCTGAGCACGCAGTTGTTCGCGCAGCCCGAAGCGAGACCAGGGGCGAGTCAGCATGCCGTGAACTGCGCCGCGGGAGAGGGCAGCGTCGACATTGCTGAGCGACGTGGCCTGGGTAACCAGTACCCGCCGCGTGCGGGACAGGACGGGATCGGCGTGCATCGCTAGGGCGAACTCGGCTCCTGTCATGCCCGGCAGGGTGCGTTCAACGAACGCCACCGGCAACTTGCCGCCGTCGGCGACAATCTTATGGGCGACGGAAAGACCCTCTTCCGCCGAAGGTACACCGACAATCTCCGCCGACTCGCCAACGAGCTTGGTCAGGTCGTCGATCATGGTTGTTCGGAGGTCGTCGTCGTATTCGACCACGAGGAGGCACGGTCGGGTCACGGCAACAGCCCAATCGCGTCCCAAACGGGCGGCGCGACGAAAGCCACGAGGACCGCCCCGATTGCGCCGAGGACAATGCCGCTGCGGGCGAGGTCCCGTGTTTGGACGCTTCCGGTGGCGAACGCAATCGCATTCGGGGGAGTGCTGACCGGTAGCGCCATCGCAAGTGAGCAGGCGACTGCGATCACAACTGCGGCGAGCGCCGGATCGAGGTCGATCTCGCTCGACGCCGCAAGGCTCACCCCGATGGGAATCAACAGGTTGGCCGTGGCGGAGTTGGAGATCACGGTGCTCATGATGAGGGCGAACAGCACCAGGCCGCCGACCAGGGCGAGTCGGGGCAGGTTCGACCAATTGACAAGCCCGACGAGCCATACGTCGAGTCCCGACGCGGCTACGCCGGATCCGAGTGCGATGCCACCACCGACCAGCCAGAGTACGTGCCAATTCACCCGGCGAAGGTCGTCGGAATCCATCACCCCGGTGGCGAGTAGAACGACAACGGGAACGAAACCGACGATCGTGGATGGCACGCCGTGGACCGGTTCGCTGAGCCAGAGGATCACCGTGACAGCGAAGGTGACGTAGAGGATCCTGGCGTGACGGGATCGGTCGAAGTCTCCGCCGATGTGGACGTTGACCTCGTCGGCCTCGGCGGGGAACTGCCGCACGATTAGGAGCCAGGCTGCGCCGAGGATCACCACCACGATCGGCACGGCGAGGGCCATCCAGGTGAGGAAGTCGATCCGGATACCCTCGTCGGCGAGACGTCCGAGCGCGATCGCATTCGGTGGTGAACCGACCGGGGTGCCGAGCCCACCGATGTTGGCGGCCACCGGTATTGAGAGTGTCAGGCCTGTGCGGAGCGGATCGGTGGGAGCGAGCGTGGCGGACACCGGGAGGATGACAGCCATCAATGCCGCTGTGGTCGCGGTGTTCGACATGAACATCGAGAGCAAGGCTGTGATCATCATCAGGCCACCGACCAGAGCTGCCGGATTGCGACCAAAGGGCTTGAGGAGGACCCCGGCGAGGTTGCGATCGAGCCGGAACTTCGCGGATGCGTCGGCCAGGAAGAATCCACCGAGGAAGAGCATCAGGACAGGATGTGCCAGAGCCCCGTAGAACGTCGTGAACGCCGGCGGCTCGAAACCGTTGGAGACCGAGACGATCGCCTCGTCGGAGATGAGCGCTATCTCGGAGAAGATGATGAGGGCGGCGGTCGCATAGAGCGGGATCGCCTCGCTGACCCAGAGCACCACCGCCGCTCCGAAGATCGCCAGCATGCGTCGGCCCTCGACCGAGAGGTCACCGATCGGGAACGTCAGCGGGATGACGGCCCACGCCAACGCCACGCCGATCATCAACTTGTTGCGGGACCCATCGAAGCCGCCCTCGTTCGTTCGAAAGGTCGGTTTCGGCACGACTTGGAGGCTACTGGTCGATGCGCTGGGTGTCCTGGCAATGCCGGCACTTCGGAGTGGTCTCCCGCATGGTGAGAGCGCCTGGGGTGGTGAGCGGGGCCCCAGGCGTTCACCCGATTTTCGTTGCGGTTATCCGGGAAATGCTTCGGCAAATACAGCAGTCAGCTCTGGAGTTGCCAAGCCGCTGTAGCCACAGAAGTTCACGGTGCCCTCCGAGGCTGTGATCAGGTACTGCTGGCCTTCTTCGAAGTCGAAACCGGCAATCAGAGACTCCATGCCGGATTGGGAGTGGAGCACAACTGTGTCGGCATCGCCTCCTGCGTACCAGCGATCGACGTCCAGAGTGATGGTTTCGCCATCCACCGCTGTGGTTGTGGCGGCGAATGCCGGGCTCATCGTCGCCAGTATGTCGGCCTGGAGGGGCAGACAGGATGCCATCGCATCGTTGGCGCCGATCGACAGTTCGAGGGGTGCTTGCGCAACTTCCGTGTCGTTGCCGAGTGAGTAGTAGGCACCACCCGCGGTCGCGAAAGCTGCGGCCGCTGCTGCTACGGCGAGCCAGCTGGCTCGTCTGAGCAGTGGCCTCTCCAGATCTGGGTGTGGTTTGGTTGGTTGGTCTGTTTGGATAGTGGGGGTGTTCATGATTCGCTCCAAGCGGTTACGGGACGACGGCGTCGTCGGTGGTTCAACAGCCACATGGGATGGAGCCGGATCGATTGCCGCTATGCGATTGCGAAGTGGGTCCTCGTTCACGGTTTGACCTCCGAGTGGTGTTCAGAGCGTTTATGTCCGGCGCCGATCCGATCCTTACGCGCGAGTTGGTGATGAAGTTGGCGTCGAGCCCGGTTGAGTCGAACGCTGATTGCATTTGCGGTCGAGTCGAGCACAACGGCGATTTCTCGAGGCTCCAGTCTTTCCCAGGCCCAGAGCCGGATGACCTCACGATCTAGCTCGGACAAATGATCAATGGCCTCGTGCAATTCAACGTCAGCTTCGCTTGTCCAGATCTCTCCGGTGTCCGCACTGGCCGCAGTTTGGATGCTGGCTGCGCTACCCACATGTTGCACCAGCCGTAGCCTTCTGCCATCGCCCCGTCGGCGGTTGGCGACGCAGCGGCGGGCGATTCCGTAGCACCAGGGCAGGGGGTTCCCGTCCGGCAAATCGTCGATCCGGCGCCACACGACCAGAAGAACGTCGTTGAAGACGTCATCCACATCGTCGGGCCGGCATCGTCGTCGGAGGTATCGCTGCAACGGCTCATAGACCTCGGAGGCGACGGCCTCAAATGTTGCTCGCTTCGGATCCGCTTTCATCTCAATACGACGAATGCAGCCGTGGAGCGGTTCCCCTTTCACGGAGTTTCCGACCTTGTGTCAGTCGGCTCACTACTATCGTGGGCAGTCAACAGACTGCCGTTTGGGCTGGTTGCGCCTTACGGCGCAGAGGAGGAGATCCAGAAGTGATCATCGTGAACTCAGAGACCGTGAGCGGACGCAACATCGCTACGGTGCACGGACTTGTGATGGGCAACACGATCCGCTCCAAGCACATCGGCAAGGACATCGGGGCTAGTCTGAAAAACATCGTTGGCGGTGAGCTCAAGGGCTACACCGCAATGCTCACCGAGGCTCGCGAGGAGGCGCTCAGTCGTATGGAGGAGGCCGCCACGGAATTCGGGGCCAATGCGATCGTGAACGTGAGGTTCACCACGTCACAGGTGGCCGCCAATGCGGCCGAACTGTTGGCCTACGGCACGGCCGTGACCCTTGACTGACTCTCGAATCGTCTGAACCATGGGGCCTCGGTGCTGAGGAGCCTGGGTTCCGTTTCGCTCTTTCCGACGCCAACAGATTTCGTTACGAAACAATGACCCGCACCCGGCCCTACGAGCATCGCAGGCGCGACCTCGACACACGAGAAGAGGTCACCGAGTTCGTCACCCGTTTCTACCGCGAGATCGCCCAAGACGACCGCTTCCACCTCTACTTCGAGACCATCGCTCACGTCGACTGGAACGCCCATACGGCCGAGCTCACCGATTTCTGGGCCGGACTGCTGCTCGGCGAACCTCACCGCGAACCCGACGAGGTCATCGAGGCCCATCGCTGGCTCCACGACGCCGCACCTTTCGACGAGGCACTGTTCGACCGATGGCTCGACATCTTCAACACGACCCTCGACGACGGTTGGACAGGACCCACTACTGAGCATGCCCGCAGGCGGGGCTACGGCTATGCCTGGGCGATGTCCAAGCGACTCACCGGTACCTCCCTGCGCTCACAACCAGACCCCTCTAGCTGATTACTCGTCGAATCAGAGCACGGGCCGCCGACACCGCCCTTGGTAGGAAATCGGTCTTCGCCCAGGTCAGGGCTCGTCGTAGGTCCAGTCTGGCCGCTTGAGCCAGAACGTTTCGTCATAGGTCGCTTGGCCATCGGACAGGTCCACGATCTTGGGAAACGGGCGAGATGAGGGTCGGGAGCAGCGATGTGACTCGAGGTGTTCGGCAAACTCCTCGGGAAAGGCCCGAAGCAGACTGGCGACGACGAGTTGTTCCTCGGTTGCCAGGTAGCAGCGGCTGCCGTCGGTGACTCGTGTGAGCCAACCCTGGATGATCCCAAGGTCGCTGTCATCCCCGACACCGGTTTCGATACGTTCCAGACTGTTGGTGATTGCGCCAGTGCCGATCTTGCAGGGCGGACACTGTCCACATGACTCGATGGACAGGAACCTCGAGAATCGGTAGGCGGTATCGACCATGCAGGAGGTGTCGTCGTGCACGATGAATCCGGCGGATCCCATGCCGCTCCCAACCGACGTGAACCCTTCATAGCTCACGGGTGTGTCGAGGTTTGTGGCGGTGATCACGGCGTTGGCGACGCCTGAGAACACGGCCTTGATCGTGCGGCCAGGCGTGACGCCTCCGCCCACCGTGTCGATGACTGTTCTCAGCGTTGTGCCGATCTCGACTTCGCCGACACCGGGCGAAACGACATCGCCGACAACGGTTGCCACGATGGTTCCTGGTGCGTCGACGGTTCCCATGGAGCGGAACCAGTCGGCACCGTTGGCCACGATATGGGGAACGTTGGCCAACGTCTCGACATTGTTGACCAGTGTGGGATTGGGTTCGTCGGTGCGACGATGTTCGCCGTGCGGGCCAGCTTCCCAGCCACCCTGTGGCGACGCTGCGAACAAACCCTGCTCATGTGGTGGGAACCATCGAGGTAGAGGTGGCTTGCCCTCGATGACTTCAAGCATCGCCTTCTCCTCTCCGAACAGGTACTCCTCGGGGCCAGCGACGATGGTGACGCTGTAATCGCCACCGATGCCGGCGTTTTGAAACTGCTGAACTGCCGCCGTGATCAGGGCGATCTCGCGTTCGAAGCTCGCCTTCAGGCAGATGAAGATCTCCTCGGCGTTGATTGCGAAAGCGGCGATCATGAGGCCTTCGATGATTTGGTACGGGTTGGCACGAATCAATGCCCGGTCCTTGAAGGTGCCTGGTTCGCCTTCGGCGCCGTTGCAGACGAGAAAGTGGCGATACTCGACCTGGCCGGCGATTCCGGCCCACTTTCGACCGGTTGGGAAGCCGGCACCGCCTCGTCCCCGCAGGCCGGAAGCGGCAATGATATCGATCGTGGCGGCGGGCCCGATTCGAATTGCTGTCTCGATTCCCACGCCGCCGGTGCTGGTGGCGAGGTAGGCGTCGAGGGATTCGACGGGCTCGGGGGAAAGCAGGAATGCAGTCATGTGTTAGCTCTCGGGCTCTGGTTCTCAGGTGGATCGGATCGATGACCACGGTGCAGTCGGCTTGCTCCGACGCTAGCTCCGACGGATGACGACGAGTTGATCGGCCGCCGATTCGGCTCCCCATATCTCGCCTGGCCGCCCGAGGAGCTGACGCACATCGCCAGGGCTTGATGGTAGAGCGAACGTGTCGAAGCTCTCGGTTGTGGGGTCGAAGCGGTGGATTGCGTTTCCGCTGAAGTCGGTGACCCAGACGATGTCGCTGTTGTCGACGTAGACGGCGTAGGCCGAAGGAGCATCCCCGGGCAACTTCCAGGTGGTCCAGGCGTCGGTCGACGGCGTGTATCGGCTGAGCTGGCCGGAGTTCCACTCGCTGACCCACAGAGAGCCATCGGAGTCCGACCAGACCCGGCGCGCTCCTTGGTTTGGTGTCGGCGGTTCCAGAACGGCGACGCTGCCGTCGGGTGTGATGGAGCCGAGATAACTTCCCGCCAGGGAAGCGTAGTAAATGTCGCCCTGCGGGGTGGACGCAATTCCGTAGGGTCCTCGTCCTCGGGGGGAATCGAAGACTTCCATCGCACCGGTATCTGGGTCGAGAACCCCATGGATGCCGTTCTGTCCCGTGAACCAGAGGCGTCCGTCGGCATCGAAGGCGGCAGTGTTGAGATTGGCGTTGGCCCGGTCGGCGGGCAGGGGATAGGTGGTGACTTCGTCCGTCTCAGGGTCAACGGCGACGATGGCGTTCAGCCCGCTGTCGGTGATCCAGGGAATCCCGTCGGCGTCGACGATAACTCCGTGTGGCCGTGATCCTGAGCCGAGAGGAATGTGGTGGGTTTCGCCGCTCGCCGGGTCGAGCCAGCCCAGCTCACCCGACCCTTGGGCGGTGTACCACACACCCCCGTCGGCGGCAGGAGCCACGTCGTGGGGGCGAGAGCCACCGGGAACGGGGTAGGCGACGATTTCGAGGACTGCTGCCGGGATCGGCATAACTGAGGTCGTCTCAGGATTGGCGGCCGGGTCGGGTGTCGTCGTTGTGGCTGCACTGGCGGTTGTGGTGGTCGAGACTTCGGTCGGTGATGGGGCGCTCGCAGTCGGCTCAGACGGGTCGCTGGTACAGGATGTAACGAACAGGGCCGCGCCAAGGACGACGAGTAGGAGCGGTCGCTGTTGGTTCATGCGCAGCGACTTCCACATGCCAAAACACTAATGGCCTGCAGCGCTCGCGTGCGTCCCGCAAACTCTTGACGTCGAAGCATACGGAGGAGACCTCGTCGGCGCTCGAATGACACCGACTCGCACTGCTACAGCCCTACCTCCCGGTGATCGTCGTGCGAGCCACTCCAAGGAGCTTCTTCGTGATCCAATCGAAGTATTCGAACGTGACGATCGATGTGCCCTTCTTCAAAGGGGTCAGCAGGAAATCGTAACGTTCTCCGGTGATGGCCTCGATTGGTCCTTCGAGTTGCATCGGCTTCGCGAAGTTCGGCGGTTTGTTGTCGAACGGACGGCCGTCGGCGGAAATCACCTGTACTGCAAGCTGCCCGGAATCGATGCCGTGGAACGTGATCCTTTGTCTGGTGTAGGACGTGTTGCCGTAGCGAACGTAGACCGGGAGCCCGCCCACATCACCGATGGCGGCGACCAGCGGGTCCTCTATGACAGCGTCAGGGTCGACCTTGCCGTTCTTCATCGGCTGGAACTTGCCGGTGAGGTCGAAGTACACGGGGTTGAAATCGTTCAGCCCGGCATCGCCTCCTTTAGTCCCTGCGGCGTGCCCAAGCTCTCTCCACGTGGGGTCCACGTCGCCGGCGCCCCAGCCTCGCTCCTCGCTCACGTTGTACTTCGGGCCCATGTGGAACGCCGTGCCCGGTCCCTCGATAGGGTCGACGAACAAACCCCCGTACATCCCCATGTGGAAATGCAGCGTGGTGTTCACGTGGCAGTGGTAGAAGTAGGTGCCCGCACCACGCGTCTGGGGCACGTCGCTGTCCAGAGCCCGGAACGGCGCTCCCGCCCTGAACTGGTAGGTGTACTCACCGTTCACCTCGAACGAGGTATGTCCAACCCCGTCGTTGTGGGCGTCGGCCTCAATGCCGTGGAGATGGATCGTGTGCTGCCGCTTCTTCGGTTTGAGCGTGACGTGCACGATGTCGCCCTCGGTGACACGGATCGTGGAGGATGGTCGAATGACGTCCTCGCCGTCCGGTGGGGGATTCAGTTTGTCCTCGAAACCCCAGAATTCGATGTCGCGACCGTCGGGCATCTCCAAGTCCCGGTTGAAGAACTCCATCAGGAACGCCTTGTCGGGCTTCAGGCGGCCCGGCGTGTCCGGGCTGCCCTCCCGCGGCGTGGTGTCCTCATAGAAGGTTGGGTTCGCGAAATCCTCAGGGGAGTGCTCGTCGCTCCCGCCGCTACCACTCTTACCGTGACCCTTACTCATGGCTTCATCTTCCAATCCGTGAGGAGGCCCTGCGGATAGAGTCCGCCGCCCGCTGACTGCGACATCTCGACATGGCAGTGCATGGGCCACGTCCCTTCGATGTCCTTACCGTGTAGTTCCTTGAGGAACGCCACTCCGTCGGGGTGCGGCGGCCAGTACACCGCATTCGGCGGAATCGTGAACGGCAGCAGGACGTCGGTCGTGACCTCGGGCTCGACCATGACGGTGTCCTTCCACATGATCGTGTCGTCGAACTCTGGCGTTGCGCATGAGCACCCAAACGTGGTTTCCGTGAACATGTGGTCCGTGAACCGCAAGTCCACCGTTGACCATTCGCACCAGGGCTGGATGATTCAGCTTGTCCACGATCACTGTGTCGGGAGCGGTCTCGACATGGGCTGCAAGGCTTCCCATGCGGCCGTTGATGGTGAAATAGCGGGGCTTGAAGTTGTTTTGGAAGTCGGCAGAATCGATGATCCGACCGGCCTGGGCCCGGGCGTTGAAGGCGGGATCGATCTCGTTGAATAGCCACACCCACTGCGTGTCGAACTCCCAGGTGGGGAGATCAGGGTGGGGCGTCATCGAGCCGTTAGCGGGCATGGAGAGCAGAGCACCCTGGAGCCCGAGCACGCGATTCACCGGGATGTTCACGCCGTCCTGATAGAGGTAGGTGCCGGCGCTCGGAGCGGAGAACTCGAGATCGACGAAAGTACCGGGAGCAACCGGGCCGCTATCGACGAGAATGTCGCCCTCACGTTTGATGAGGAAACTGTGATCGTCCTCGAGGTCGTTGGTGATCCGAAGCCTGACCGTCTCGCCCTCAGTGGCCCAGATGACAGGCCCCGGGGTGTGGAGCTCGTCCCGCTTGTCCATGCCTCCCGACGCAAAGCCGTAGCCCAGCATGTAGACCGGCGTGCCGTCGATCATGTCGACTATCCCGTCATTCATAACAAGTTCGATGTCTCCGGTCAGCCATGGCGTCGCAGTGCCAGGTTCCGCCGCCGCCCGCTCGGCGGGTACAGCGATGAGGCCCGCCGAACTGGCCGCGAGCGCTGCGGTCCCGGCGCCGCCGTACTTGAGCACCTCTCGGCGGGTGAGTTCGGTCGGAACCGGTCGGTTCCGCTGCTGGGGAACCGGCTGGCTGTGGCGTCGGGCCTCCGGCGCGCTGGCGGACCTCGAAAGCCACAGCTGAGCCAGGAAGAGAAGCGGAATCGATGCCGCCAAGCCCATCAACGAATCCCGTGCGCCGTGCCCCAGCAAACCCCAGAGACCCGTGGCGGTTTCAAGGGTCCCGAATCCCTCGGCGCTGAGGTAGCCGGCACCCGGGGCAGGGACAATGGGTCCCAGCGCTCCTTCGCCACCCAGGAACCGGTCGAGCGCACTGTGAATACCGACCAGGGGAACGAGCACTACGGCGAAGACAGCTGCCACGGCCACCGTCCTCGAGAGCATGACCTGGGCCTCAGTCCTGGAGCGTCCGTGGGCGCGGGCGAGGCGCATCCCCAGCCCCACTGCGAGCACTGCTGCCGGCAGTGCCAGCGCTCCATCGCGCAGCCAGTGAAGAACGATCGCACCCGTCCCGTCGGAGTGGTAACCAAACAGGACCGCATGCATCACCTGCTGCCACGCGATCACCACGAATGCCAGCACGAAACTCAAAACCGCGAACGCGGGTGTGACGCTGCCGATGAACGGCCGCCAAGTCTTTGAACGTTCCATCCGGACCCCCTATTAAGTTTCGTGGGGCAGAGTCCAGCAGATCAACCTTTGCAAAACCCTTGGAAGCCTTCCCCTCAGAGGTGTCCTATGGCGCTGCCGCACTGGCCCAACTACTTCTGCCGCCACCCAAGACAGACGATTCAGGACTGGTAGGTTCGAATCCGTGGGCCTGGATCGCGACAGCTATCACGTTGTAGAGGCGGCGTTCTCAGGTGGTGACTTCGAATCCCTTCGGGGCGAGATCGGCTACCTCGGAGAGTTCCCCAACGTTCCGCCGGACGCGGCAATCGGCATGCCCCTCATCTATGCGATTTACCACAGTCCTCTGGCGTTGGTTCGAGAACTCCTCGATGCCGGCGCCGATCCAAACCTCTCCGACGGCGACGGTTTCCCGCCGCTGATGGCCGCCATTGCCTGCACCATCCCGACCCGCGGTGCAAGCACCCGCTATGACGTGCTTGAACTGGTGGAGCTGCTGCTTAGTCGTGGCGCCGACGTCGGTCTACGCGGCCTCAGCGACTATACGCCGCTGCATCTCGCTGCTGAGAATGATGATCTCCCCATGGTCGCTCTACTGCTTCGCTTCGGCGCCGACCCGAATCAGGTCACCCCACGCCAGCGAAGGACGGCCGCTAGCGGTCCAGCTCGAGTGCACAAATGTGTTGCGCAACTTGCTTCCGACCTGCGATGAGGTGGCGCCGGTAGGTGCTGAACGGCAGGCCGAGAAGTTCAGCAACCTGCTCTTGGGTAGACGCCGGCTGCAGGTGGGTGTGGTGAACGGCGCGGTGGAGTTTGAGGTCACGTGCCGAACCGCGCAGGCTGCTGACAGCCTCCTGAATCAGCGCTTCGAGCAGTGGAACTCGGTCAGATAGGTCGGCCCCTTCCGGCACGCGTTGGTTCACCCACCGAGAATGAATGAGCGGGTTACTGCGCAACGCCGCTGGATTTCGAAATGCTTTCAGGGCATCTATCGCGGCGATCCGAATCTCCGCTTCGACACGGTCCGCATCTCGCGCAGGCCCGATGGGTAATTCCCAGCATTCGCCTGTTGCTGTTTCTCTAACACGAAGGTGGTCAAGCCAACGTTTTCGGGTAATTGTTTCCCAGTCGTGGCCGAAGACGCCGTACCGGCTCGGCCCGCAATCGAAATCGATTTCGGCGATCCGCTCGAACTCAACGTAGGAGAAGGCTGGTTCCCAGCGATCAGGTTCGGATGTGGCAACGAAGGAAAACCGAAGGCGCTCTTCGGCGAGCATTCTCCTTGCTACGGCTGCAAGCAGCGTTGCCTGGACCGGGTTTACTTCTTGGTACCCATCGGCCGACATCCAGAACCGTACGTACAAAGCCGCCGTACCAACCTGACCTCGTCGAAATCTACCCAGGTAGTCAGACGCGAGCCTCAGCGCAGGGTCAGCTTCCACTCTGTCGGGACTCCAGGGGAGCCCAATCACAAATGCACATCCAACGACCTGCTGTTTCTGGTTCCTTACAACAACCACATCGCCTAGATGGTCTTCAAGCAGCCGAGCTGCCCAGCTTCGAGCCTCCCGACCTTCGTGAACCTCGATCATCGTGAGCACCGTGTCGTGATCATGGGCGCCGAGACGTCCCGTCGCAAGGAGTTCGACAGTCTTCCCGGGTATGTAGGGCTGAATGACAGGGTTGTCTCGATGAAGGTGAACCAGATCGAAGATCAGCCGTTCGGCCTCGGCACCACCAGACGATGACAACCGCCCGAGGAGATGCGTTCGTACCTTGTCATGAAGCAGTTGAAAGCGTGCCGGGTTTCGCCAACGAAGCGAGCGATCAAACGCCTCTTTGGCCAGGGGGTGGGGGACCAGCCCAGTGGATGCGCTGCGCATGAAACTCTGACCCTGGAGCCAGCTGAACAATGGTCCGCTTTGATCGCCGATCGTTGCGCTGAGGACATCTTCGGTGATTTCTGGGACGAGGCCTACTACATCCAACGATTCCCGTTGCGCTGCTGTTGTCGCGCCATCGATGAACCGCTCGGCGAGTTTGCTGGCGATTCCTGCAAGCGCACCGTCATCCAGTGATTCGTGCCCCTCCGCCGCAGTCATGGCCAGGGACAGCGCGAGCGGGTGGCCGCAGGCGAACTCCAGAATCTGTGTCAGCCGAAGCTGATCCATTCCGTCTTGATTCAGGAAGCGCGACGACTCTTCTTGTGTCCAACCGTCGAGTTCTACGAACCTGGTGATCGATGCCAAACCAGGATCAGCCAGCCAAGCTGGCGAGGGCGCCGTACGATTAGCTATCACCAGCTGTGCGCCAGTTGACAGGCTGGGCACCAGCTGTTCGCGAAGGCAAACGTCGAGATTCGGGTCGTTGGCCAATGGAATGTCAAGATCTATTGTGAACAGGTCGACGCCCCCAGCTAGCCGAAAGTCATCGGAGATCAACCGCCCGTCCAGCTGTTTGACGCGCAGACCTCGCTCAAGGCAATGGAGTTCGATCCAGTTGACGAAGCTGCTCTTCCCGATTCCGCCAACGCCGTGCAGGTAGAACACATTTGGTGGTGGAGCCCCAAACAGGTCAACGAGTGAAGCGCGAAGGTCTTGCCAGCCAACAAGGGATCTGCGTCGGGCGTTAGAAATTGTCGGAGCTAGAAGTGGCATCGGTGCCGCACCTCCAGTGATTACCAACGGTACGCCTTGAAGCAGTGTTTGGCCATGGTTAGTTCGATCAAGAAGTGAGTAGTGATTGAGCTGGAAGGTGACCAGCCCGGACCTTTACAAACGGTGGAAAGAACAGACTCTCGGAAGGATCAACAATGTCAGAACAGGAAATGCGTGCGCTCGCTCGGAAGGTCTATTCGGCCTTCAATAGGCGCGATTGGGATCAGTTGGTGGAGTACGCCTCGCCCGATGTCAAGGTTTCTGCACCGAGTTTGGGATTTGAGATGGCCGGCCACGATGGACTTCGTGCCTTCGTGAGCGGATGGGCCGGCGCATCCTCGGACTTGGAGGTCACGATTGATCGAAGCTTCGTTTCGGGGGACCACATCATCAATCAGATTCACGGAGACGGAACCCACGATGGAACCTTCATGACGCCTTGGGGTGCCCTGGAAGCGACGGGGATCGCATTTCGGGCCTATGGCACCGAGCTGTGGGATACCAAGGATGGATTGGTGTCGGCTCTGAGAAGTGAAGCCGATCTCGCCTCCCTGTTTGCCCAACTGGGATACGCGCCCGGTCGGTTCGACCTTGAAACGCGAATCCGGGGATTCTATGAAACGGTGAGCGATGGTGCTTTTGAAAGACTCGACGAATTTCTTGCGCCAGAATTCACCACTCACGAACAATCGCCTGGAGTCGAACCGGACCGAGCCGGCACCAAGCAATTCTTTGCCATGATGAAAGATTCGTTCCCGGACTTCCGGATGACGGTCGATGATGTTCTCGTTCAGGGCGATACGGCTGCCGTGAGGCTCCGGATGTCCGGCACCCACCGGGGTGAATTCATGGGAGCCCCCGCCACAAATAAGAGTTTCGAAGTGGAGACCATCGACATCGTCAAGTTCCGAGACGACCAGGCCATCGAACACTGGGGAGTCACTGATGTCCTGGGCATGCTTGAAAAGCTCGGCATCGTCGACGCACCAGCACCGACCACCCACTGAATTCGTCTCATACGAATCGCGTCTGGGACGTCCGCCATCCTGGGTTCTCGGCGCCTCCTGGGCGCTGCCCAGGAGGTGGGCCGGGAGGTCAACCTGACCGACGGATCGTCATCTGGTCGACTGCGATGGCGCCGATCGAGAGCGCAGCACCGATGACGAGAAGCTTTGGGCCTATGAGCGGGTGAAGGATGACGGACTGGCCTGTGAAGCGATAGGCCATGAACGCTGAAACGCTCGCAAGCAAGGCCGCAGCCACGTACCCCGTCGTTCGATGGGTTCGAGGTAGTGCGATCACCACGAGGGTCGCCAGGCTCGTGATGAGGGCGAACATCGGTGGCAGTCGCCAACTGCCGTCGATTATCTGCGTTCCCAGCAGTGCGTTGACTCGTTCGATCAATCCGATTGCTGCGTACGGTTGCTCGCCGACTGCCACGTATGGGACGAACGGGACGGCGACGAGGGCGCTGGCAGCACCGACGCGGAGCAGGTCGACGACCGGTTTCTCCGGTCTCATCGAAGCTCCGCCACGATCGGTTCGAGGTTCTCGCCATAGCTCCACAGTGCGAGCGTCAACTCGACGCCCGCTGGAATCTCGAGCGGACGCTCGAAGTGGTCCTCGCAGTTCTCGGTGTCGTAATACTCGGGTTCTTCGTACCAGTCGTTGGTCACCATGTCGGTGTTCCAGATCGTGATGAGGCATTCGCGGTCGAGTGCGGGCGGGTCGATGGCGAGCACGCGCCCTTGCTCGGATGTTTCGATGCGAGCGATCAACAGTCGGTTGCGTGCGTGCGGTTCGACAACGACCGTGTCGGTTTTCTGTACCGGCAGGGTCTTCGCTGTTTCGTTGACGAGGGTGTACGCAAGCGGACTGCCGAAGATCGAGAGGCTGAACTGGCTGTACCCCAGTCCGTAGAGCGGATCGCTAACGATCGGGAGACCGTAGTGAGCGATGGTCTCGTAGAGCGAGACCGACCACCCGTCGTCGCTCTGGACCGTTACGAGGCGTAAGCCTTCCCAGCCGAGGTCGCGGTAGACGGCCGTGAACACTGTCGCGTAGTTCTCGATTGGTTCGCACCAGATGTCTTTGTCGTTGACTGTGAGGCATTGATCCGCGAGCCGCAGTTGGTGGTCGAAGTCGAGATTGCCATCGTCGAACACGCCGTCGTCATGATTGGTCCCGGCAACCCCGACCGTGATCTCGCTTGTTTCGATCACGGCTCGGCCGTTCTCCAGTTGCACGACTCGAAGAGAACTGGGATCGAGGTCGACTTCGATGCCGAGGAGTCCCGGCAGCCAGGTGGCGAGCATGGCTGGATAGTCAGCAAAAGCCTGACCTTCGGCGGCCACGAGATGTCCTGCCGCGGCCGCCATTCGATCATCGGCGAGGGCGGAAAAGAACCCGACGACTGACTCTTCGGGAGTTGCCGACGCTGTCCTGTCGAGCACCTGACGACCTGCCGGAAATGTGGTTTCAAACTCGGCGTCGATTCGGAGGAGTTCGAGCATGGTCCGGCCGAAAGAGACGTACCAGCGGCCATCGAGTTCGGTGACCATCAAACCTGGCAAGACATCACTCGATGATCCGAACAAGTGGGTGAACTCAGACCAATCGTCTTCTCGGTGGGCGATTTCCTCGCGGGAATACCCAGAACCAGGCCCCCACGGCTCCTTGTCGGAGAAGAACGCCGCCGCAACTTCGGTGGGGGCTGCCATGTAGAACTCGACCTCGTCGGTCTCGACCCACGCGAGGTGATCGTTGTATGCGGTGACTCGAAGCGGTGTCAGCGCAAGAACTTCGATATCGAGATCAGCGATGGCATCGTCACCGCCGAACTGCGGCCAGGCACCAGCAGAGGCCTCAATGGTGGTCAGATAGAGGTCGGCGATCAGATCGCGTTCCGCCGGATCGATGTGGGCCAGGGCGCCGAGAATGTCGCCCGAGTTGATGGACCCGAGCAGGCCGGTCACGGCGGCGCCGGCATCCGCAGCGCCTGCCGAGCCGTCGAAAATCACGCCGGACCCGGAATCATCAACGGACGCTGGTGGCGTTGGCTCAGAACCGCCGTCGGGCTGCGTTGACGGGCTCGCGGCGAGGGAGTCGTCACCCTCGGAGATGATCGCCGGCTCTCCGTTTCCACATGCGGTCAGAAGCACGGCGAGGACGAGCGAGAGTGCCACAACGGAACGATGTGTCATGGTGTTTCATCGGCCGTGCGAAGAGGCCCGTGAGCACAAGTCGGAGGGCTGACCTGTACCTTGCCGTGCTGCGATTAGCTGTCTTGTGCGGTGAAGGATCTTGGTGTACACATCCCAGGTTTCTTGGTCAAACGCGACGAAGCGTACGGACGAGACGCGGGTCGGCGTTGATCGAATCGTGGTGATAGCGACGCTGGCGACTGCTTCTATCGGGTATCCATAGATTCCTGTGGAGATGGCCGGGAAGGCGATTTGTTCTGCGCCTACTTCGTCGGCTGAAAGACGGATCGGCGAACGAGCAGGCCATCCGCAGGATGCATAGCTCCGCGTTTGATGCTTCCGTTTGGACGCAGAACCTCCTGCTTCACGGACTTCCGGCCCTGGGAGGCGATTCCACGCTGTGGCAAGATGATCGATGGGAGATTGAGGAGGGCAACATGGTGGCCGGAGGGCACTCGGACAACAAGCGGCTCGGATGTCGCACAGCTCCCTCTCCCGGTGTTGGCGTTCTGGCTGCTCTTGAGGGTGCCGCCCTCATCGTGTGGAACTTGATCGTCACCCCATTCATCCGGCCGAGGCGGATGCGGTGGGGCACCGTGGGAACAGAGGCTACTGATTCGCTGCCGGGCGATGAGTTCGTGCCCGAACCCACGTGGTCGTACACCCTGGGAATAGCCGTCGATGTAGCGCCGGAGGATGTATGGCCCTGGATCGCCCAACTCGGACAGGGACGCGGCGGTTTCTACACGTATCAGACGCTTGAGAACATGGTCGGTTGCAGGATCACCAACACAACGGAGATCCTGTCCGAGCACCAGCAGCCGGCGGTTGGCGAAGAGATCTTCCTCCATCCGACCGCACCCCCGATGCGAATAGAGATCGTGGATCCTCCGAATGCCTTCGTGCTTTTCGGGTCACCCGCCGATCTCGGAACCGAGGAAGCCTGGGGAATGTCAACCTGGCAGTTTGCCGTCCACTCTGCCAACGACGGCGGCAGCCGGCTGCTGACACGAGGCCGCTATGACTACACACCGGATTGGAAGAACCGCCTCGCGTTTGGACGCTTCCCTATGGAGGTGATCACGTTCGTGATGAGCCGCAAGATGATGCTTGAGATCAAGAGACTGGCAGAGCGCGACGCTTAACCAGAATCCCGAAGCTTGTCCAGGGTTGAGTTGTCGCAAACGTGAGTTGGGATACGAGAGCGGACGACGAGGGCTGTCAGGTACCCGATTCCCTGAGTGCCATGGCGCTCGTGCCACAACGAGGTAGGTGGGACGCACCTCAGTCGACGTCGACATCAAACCGGGCGGCTATCCCAACTCGGTCAACACCGTTTCAATCACACTTTCATCACTCGCGCTGTGGCGCCCCTCCTCCTTTGGTGCCCTCCTACTTGCTGTGACCTAGTCCAGGTTTCGATGCGAGGGGCCGATAGCAATTCGGCCCCTCGGACACTTGTGGTGTCTATAGTCGAATCGAGGTTGTGGTGGGTGCTTAGTTATCGGCGACGGATGAGCGTGCGTCACCCGATGTCGCGCCGGTTGATTGCCGCGAGTCCGACCATCGCTAGTCCGGTGGCGACGACCATAAGCAGTACGAGGGGTAGCAGCTCGAAGTCAGCGGCGGGAAGCAGCGGCACATGTTGGAACGGCGAGATATCCCGCAACCAGGACGGGAGGTTAAGGGTCTCGGCTAGTAGCCCGACGACCGCGCTGACGGCCACGCCCGCCCAAGCAAGGGGAGCCCATTTTGGTCGCCATCCGATGAGTGCAACAGCAACGGCCGCTAGCACGAGCAGCGCTGGGACAATGTTGAGCACTGCACCGAGCACCGCCAGGATCTGGGCGCCATCGCTCAATTGGGCGGCGGACCCCAGCCCGATCGCCAGACCGGCGACCAGCATCACAACGACCGTGCCGACGGCCGAAACCGTCAAGTAGCTCATCAACCAGCGACGACGACTCACCGGAGTAGCCAACACCGGTTCGGCTCGAACACCGAACTCCTCTGTTCGCAGGCGCAGCACAGTCGAGACGGTGTAGCCGGACGCGATCAGAGCGATCATCAGGACAATGGTCGCCAGGAACAACTCCGTCGGCGTCCCAATCCCGGCTTGGGCAAAGAATTCGGCGATCGCTTCGCTCTCCAGCATTTGTTCAGCTTCATCGGCCACGATGCCAAAGAAGAATCCGGTGATGGCCATGCCGATCGTCCAGGAGATCAGCGATGTTCGTTGGAGGCGGGCGGCCATGGCCAGCGGCGTCGCCAGATGCTGTTTTCCCTCGGCTGGGCCCGGTCGCTGCTTGAAGAATCCGGCCCCCAGGTCGCGCCTTGCGGAGAGTGCGACGGCGCTGACGGTGAGCCCGGCGGCACCAAACCCAAGGGGTATCAAGACCCACCACCTCTCGCCCGCGAACGCTCGAATTGACTGCGCCCAACCGAGCGGAGACAACCACGTGGTCCAGCCAGTCCCAAGGTCACCGACCGCACGCAACAGGAAGAAAACGCCCAACGTTGCTCCGGCGCCGGCCTTGGCCGCTCTGGCGCTGCTGGCGACCTGCGCCGCAACGGCAGCAACGCCGATGAAGACCATGCCGATAGCGCAGGTGGCCGTCGCGTACGCCACTGTTCCAGTCGTGGTGAGACCGAAGGCCAGCAGGCTGAGGGCCAGCCCGACGGCTACGACGAGGTTGATGATCGACACCCACACACATGCCGCAGCCAAGGTCGCTAACCGACCGACACTGGCGGCCCGGACGAGTTCGGCTCTGTCGGTTTCCTCCTCGGCCCGGGTGTGGCGAATCAACAGGAACACGCACATCAATGCGACCGCGATGAATGAGTACATCAGAATCTCGTTCATGACGACAGCGCCCAGCGTCGGCTCGTCGAGCCCGTAGCCGGGGCCTGCGATTGCCTTGAGTGCGACATCAGCCTGGGCTAGGTCGGCGTATTCCTGCAGTTCGCTCGGCGTGTCGTAGAGGGCCTTCACGCTGGCCGCGGACGCAGCAACGAGTCCGACAACCGAAGCGATCCAGACCGGTGCCCGCAGACGATCGCGACGCATCATGAATCGGAAGAGGTTGCCAAAACCGGCGAGCGGTCGGGGCTGCAAGAGCCTGGTCTGCTTGTTGGTGTGCACCGTTGTCATCGGGTCAGGGGCTCGCTTTCGTCCAAGTCGTCGCCATACTCGCGCAGGAACAACTCTTCGAGTGTTGGCGGCTGACTGACAAGCGAACGGATTCCGAACGAGGCCACATGGCTCATGACACCATCGAGTGCTTCGTTGTCGACCTCGAAATGAAGGAACGCTCCGTCATCTCGCGCGGCATACACACCCGCGCATTGCGCGAGCCCCGTGACGGGCCGACCAGTGGCCACGGTGATAGCGGTACGGGTCGTCGTTCGGAGATCATCGAGCGTGCCAGACTGCACCGCACGACCGTGACGGATGATCGTCACCCGGTCACAGAGCCTTTCAACCTCGGCCAGAATGTGGCTCGACAGCATGACCGTGCGGCCGTCCTTGGCGACCGCGAGGATGTATTCCTGGAAGACGGTCTCCATGAGTGGATCCAGACCGGCGGTCGGTTCGTCGAGCAGCAACAACTCGGCGTTCGACGACAACGCCACCACCAGTGCCACCTTCTGCCGATTGCCCTTGGAGTACGTACCGGCCTTCTTGCGGGGATCGAGTTCGAACCGTTCGATCAATTCGTCGCGCTTTGGTTTGTCGAGATCGCCACGGAGTCGACCGAAGTAATCGATGATCTCGCCCCCGGAGAGGTTTGGCCACAAACTGACATCGCCCGGCACATAGGCAAGCCGCTTATGGAGGGCGACTGCATCATGCCACGGATCACCGTCCAGCAACCGTGCCTCACCACTGTCGTGGCGTAAGAGGCCGAGCAGGGTGCGGATAGTCACCGACTTGCCGGCTCCGTTGGGTCCGAGGTAGCCGTGCACTTCCCCGGTCGCTACTTCGAGGTCCAGCCCGTCGAGCGCACGGGTCGGGCCGAAGGTCTTGACAACATTGCGGAGCGAGATTGCTGTGGACACCTTCAGTACCTCCTGCTGCCATGAGGGATCGGGCCGATTGACCGGATCACCCAGCAATTCTTGACCGGCAACTGCGTCAACCGATGGGTGAAGTAGACGGCGGAGTGCAACGCGACAATGCCGCAGACGATCTCTGAGTCAAAGGATCATTGGTATCTGAACAGGTACCCATTACAACGACTGACGGTACGGCTGCTCTGGGCAGTGTTGGAGGGCCAAAGGTCACATTCGAATCCCCGACGGCTGGAGCGTGGTGTCTGACGGTCGGTAGTGGTCGACGTCGTGTGCTTCGGCATATTGGTTATTTGAGCGCGGTGTGCCAGTCCCAAGCAGCGGGGTCGGTGACGTCGTTCCAACCGTCGGTTTGCGCGGTTGCCCATCGGGCCCAGTCGGAAATCATCTGGTTGTAGTCGAGCTGGAACCGAATGGCGATGGCGTTGATGTGGCGGCGTTCGGCGAAGGGGTACTTGGCGTCGTCGGCTGCTGCGATGAGCGCCTGGAGTTCGTCCAGGTTTGCTCGGGAATTGGCGCCAAGCTCGTCGATGGTGGTTCGGAGCTGGTTCAGGGTGCCGGCGTCAGCGAAAAAGACTCGCACGAGCGCTTCTGCCTCGAGCTTGGGCGGCGTTGAGCTTTCATCGAGCCAGGCCTGAAGCGTTCGGCGTCCTTTGGCGGTGATCTTGTAGACGGTTCGGGGTCGGGATCCGGTGCCCTGGGGGGTGGTGGTTGCGTGGCCCCTTTCCACGAGTTTCTTGGCTTCGTCGTAGATCTTGCGTTCGGTGCGAGGCCAGAACCAGCCGAGGCTGCGGTCGACCTGTTTGGCGAGTTCGTAGGTGCTCCATGGCTGGATACTGAGTAGGCCGAGGAGCGCATGGGAGGTGGTGGTGAGGGGTTTCGCCATTCGGGAAGCTTGACACACTGCCAATGGCAGTGTCTAGTATCAGGAAGACCATCATGCTGCCAATGGCACTATACAAGTTTGGTGAAGGAGGAATACTCATGAGTGAGGTATCGGATCGGTTGCTGGTCGTGGTTGCTCACCCCGACGACGAGACGTTTGGATGTGGGTCGCTGCTGGCCCATTCAACTGCGGCGGGGGTGCCAACGGTTGTGGCGTGCGCAACGAGGGGAGAGGCAGGTTCGCCGTCTCCTGGTCGGGGTTTTGATGGTGCGGATATGGCCCAGGTTCGGGAGGCCGAGTTGCGCGAAGCGGCCGGACTTGTCGGGGTTGGGCGTGTCGAGCTGTTCGACTGGGTCGATTCGGGCATGGATGGCGAGCCGATTCCCGGAAGCCTGGCCGCTACACCAGTCGACGATGTGGCTGCGGTTATCGTCTCGTTGATAGACGAGGTCCGTCCAACGGTGGTGGTGACGCTTGATGCCAGCGATGGTCACCGCGATCACGCTCACATCCGTGATGCCACTCTCCACGCCGTGCAGGTCAGCTCGTGGCGTCCATCGGGCGTGTACTTGCATTGCCTGCCTCAACAGCTTATGCGGAAGTGGGTGGAGGCGCTTATTCGTGAGCAGCCCGACAGCGAGCACCTCGGGCTGGGAGACCTCGGCACCCCTGAAGACAAGATCACCACCGTCATCGACACCACAACTTTCTTGGAATTGCGGGAGAAAGCAATTGCTGTGCACCGGTCTCAGACCTCGCCCTATGAAGTGATGCCGGCCGATCTCCGCCGAGAGTTCCTCACGGCTGAACGCCTGCAGCGGGTCTTTCCCGACTGGGACGGGGGTCCGGTCGAGACGGACATCTTCGCCAAAGCGGAATCGTTGTCCTGACAACCGGCACACCTCGCCAGAACCGATCGAGCCAGCTCGACTCCTCCACGTCACACCCGGCCCGAACGGCGATCACCGACCACTCCCCGATTAGCAGGGTCTGCGTGTGTTTGCGGCAAACCGGCCTCCGAAAAATCTCGTGACCGCACTCAGCGGGGTCAGGCCTACCTGACCTCGGTCTTTGGTGACGGCGCACGTGCGACACTTCAACGGTGCCTCGTGCGTCCAATGGACGCGAATCTTCCAGACAGGAGCGAACATGACTGACACGACTGCGGAACATGAGAGACTCGCTGCGTTCGGATGGAACGCATCGGTACCACCAAATGGTTTCCACAATCGGCAGGCAGCGCCGACTGACAGCTACAACGACAACCCGCTTGGGCTCGACACTCCCGCCGGCGAGGTGGAGATCGAGACAACGCCCGAACATCGCAACCTTGTCTCGGGCGATCCCCGATGCGCAACGTGGACTCGGGCCTACGACGACCCTGGCGTAGCCAGCCTCCGCCGGCGGATGCTGGAACGCAATGGCATCCTCGGTCTCGAGGTATGCGATCCCGGTGAGGTCGAGCGCGCCGCGATGCTGTTCCATCGCGATGGTTTCGTGGCCGTTCGCGACGCGATGCCGGCCGACCAACTCGATCGGCTGCGCGTCGGCGTGAACGAGGTCATCGAGACCCTTGTGGCGGCCGATCCAGAGGGAGCCGTTGGCGGAGGCGCGGGCGGGTTGCCTCATCGCTACTCGTTCGGTGGCACCTCGGCCTCGCGTCACATGTTCCACCGGCCCGAGTGGTGCGAGTTGATAGACATGCCAACCACCACGCCGATTCTCGAGGCGATCTTCGGTTCGCTCGATTACATCGTCTACGGCGCCGGCGGCGACCTGGCGTTGCCCGGGGCGATCGAGTACCAGGGTCTGCACTCTGACAACGTGTGGGTCGAACTGCACGACCCGATTGGGGGAGTGTCGATGCGGGACCTGCCCGTGCCGTCGGTGCACATCAACTTTCCCGTGATCGATCTCACCCCTGAGAACGGTCCCATCCGTCAGATCCCGGGCACGCACCGATCGAGGGCACCGATCCCACGACTGGCCGACGAGCCGGAGTGGATGCGCTTCAGCACGATCTGCCCGCTGCCCGCCGGGTCTGCGATCATCCGCGATGCGCGGTGCTGGCACGGCGGTACCCCGAACCTGTCGCGCGAGGTGCGGGCGATGCCGAACGTCGAATACTTCGCGCCATGGTTTCGGAGCGAGGCGGTGGTGCGTTCGATGTCGTTCGATCGGTGGCGGACGTTGTCGCCTCACGCTCAACGGATCTCCCGGCTGGTCGTGGGCGACAGGGGGGAAGCGGTCATCGGTGAAGGGTTTAACCATCCCCGCGCTGCAGAACGTGAGGCGTACCGGAACGCGCAACTCGACCAACTTGGCGAACAGTCTGCTGCGGAGTACGCCGCGCCGTGCCTGACGCGAGCGTGGCGCGTTTGCGTTGACTCCGGGCTTTGAATTGTGTGATTCACGGGGAACCGATGGCTGCAAGAAACCGTCTCAATGAGTGGGCCGCGTCGGCGGTTCTTGTTTCACAACAGGAGTAATCAAAATGTCTCGACGTCTTGTCGCACTCTGGTTTGCGGCACTCTTACTGGGCGGTGCCTGCGGCACTTCTGGCACGAATGGCGAACCCGAAGACGAGGGAGCGCCGCCTACCAGCGACCAATCTGATGGTGGTATCTGTTCCCCCCAAGTTACCGAGGGGTGTGATCCGGTACCTGACGATGGGGGTCAAGGTGATGTGTTTCCAACAGAGCAGGTTCGCCAGGAGACTCAAGGGTTGCTTGGCATGTATGAGTCTGATCTTCCCGCCGATGTCAGGGTTGGGCGTCGAGGCGAGGAGGTCATGGCGCTGACCGAGGACTACAAGCTGGGTCGACGAACGGTGGAGATGGACGACACCGACGGAACAGGTTTTCGGGTGTTCTCGGTGACAGTCGAGTTGCCGGATGGACCGGAAGAGTTCACGTTGCAGCCAAGCTGATCGCCTGTCGGGATCGGGCAGCCGAGAGGCGCCAAAAGAGATCGAACTCGCCGCCCATGACCGCCTCCAGCACCTTGACGACACCGCCGCATAGCACGCGGCCATCGAAGCACTGACGGGTACGGGATCGCAGGTCCTACTCGCCAGTTGAGCGGTCCCGTTCGAATGTGACGAGTGGCTGATAGAACCAGGCGTAGCCTGCGACGGCGGCGAGGACCGCGGCTGAAACTGCGGCAGCGATGCCGGTCCCTACCAGCGAGGTCACGAGATACGTCACGCTGGTCAGGGCAACCATAAGAAGTACCGTGCCGGCGATCGTAAGTCGGACGGCTACTTGGAGATGCCGTTCTTTCCCTCGGGTCACGCCGGAGATCGGCGAACGGACCCGCTGGTGCACGCTGGGCGCAATCAACAGCACCGACGCCAGCATGGCGGCAGCAAAGGCGGTGTAGTAGGCGACGAGATCTACGGTGCTGAGGAGGCTGAACTCGGCTTGGACGGGCAGGACGAGCAGAAATGCAACCAGGACTTGGGCTCCCGGGAGGGTCGTTCGTAGGCCCTCCATGAGGCTCCGGAACCGTTCGTCCACCGAGTTCTCGCTCCGGATCTTGTCGGACGTGATCCTCGGCTCGTCGTCTTCGTGAAGGATCGGCGTCATGTCGGTCTGGCGGTGGCCTGGTCCTCGGCGAGTGGACATGTAGTCGGTCTACCCTTTTGCCGATCTGCTAAACGCGGTGCGTTCGGCGTCCTCGGCCTGCGAGCAAACACGATGGTTCGTGGGTTCAAACGGCGCTCATTTCCGGGCCCGGCAGACGAAATCGGCGACGTCGCAAGACTCCGAGCGCGCACTGCCGGGGGCTGGGACCTCGTGCTCTAGCAGGTGCACAACTGGCCAGCAATGCTTGAGCTTGGAGGTGACCGTGCTCGAGTTCGATCGTGTCGTCAAGCATTTCGGCTCTGTTGCGGCACTCGACGAATGCACATTCGCGGCGCGGCCGGGTCGGCTCACTGGCTTCTTGGGTCCCAATGGCGGTGGGAAGACCACGGCGATGCGGGCGGTATTCGGGCTTGTCGAGCTGGATGCCGGGAGGGTGTGTTGGCGCGGCGAGCCGGTGACGCCTGACGATCGGACCCGATTCGGGTATATGCCCGAGGAGCGGGGTTTGTACCCGAAGATGCGGGTGCGGGATCAGCTGGTGTACCTGGGCCGGTTGTGCGGGCGGTCGTCGAACGACGTGGGTCGCAGCGTCGATGACTGGTTGTTGCGCCTCGGTCTGGCCGATCGGGTCAACGACAGCGTCGACAGCTTGTCGCACGGTAATCAGCAGCGTGTCCAGCTGATCGCAGCGCTGGTGAACGAGCCAGATCTGCTGGTGCTCGATGAGCCGTTCTCCGGCCTCGATCCGATCGCGATCGGTGTGATGGCCGAACTGCTCGCTGAGATCTCCGCAGACGGAGCGACGGTGTTGTTCTCGAGCCATCAGCTCGATCTGGTCGAGGACCTGTGTGAAGACGTCGTGATTATCGACCACGGCCATATCGTTCTCGCCGGAGCACTTGCGGATCTGCGGGCTGCGGTGCCGGTACGAATTGTTGACATCCGTTACCAAGGGCCACCTGCGGACTTGTCGTCACTGGCGGCGGTCGAGGTGCTCGAACGGAAAGACGGTCACGTCCGCCTGCGTCTTGACCATAAGTCGGATTTGGCAGCGGTGGTGGCCGCCGCAACGGCCCTCGGTGAGCCGATCTCGTTCGACTATCAGCCTCTCTCGCTGTCGGAGCTTTTCCGGCAGGCGGTGGCGGCATGAGCGACCTGCAACAGGGATGGCTTGTGGCGGTGCGAGAGATGCGCGAACGGAGCCGATCGCGTGCCTTTCGAGCATCGCTCGCTGTCATGCTGCTTGTCGTCGTCGCCGTAATCGTCGTGCCTACGCTGTTCGGCGGTAGCGGGGGCACGCTCGAGGTCGGGTTGACCGGCGCCGTCCCGGACGAGTTGCCTCGGGCCATCGGTGAACAGGGTGAGGCATTTGGCCAGACGGTTGACGTCTATCGATACGACGACATCGCCGAGGGGGAGGAAGCTGTTCGCCAGGGAGATATCGACGTGCTTGTGGTCGACGCGCGACGGCTGGAGTGGCGTCGGCAGGCTGACGAGCAGCTGCGGTCCGTTCTCACAGGTGCGATCCAGGTCGTGGCGGTGCAAGAACGGGCGGCGACCGCCGGTATCAGCCCCGATGAATTGCTGGCGCTGGTCGAGCCGGTCCCAGTGGAGAACGTCGAGCTCGGTTCGGTGGCGGGGCGGAGCCCTAATGACGAGATGGCCGTCATGATCATGACGGTGCTGTTGTTCATAGCGATCTCCACCTACGGGAATCTGGTGTTGACAGGGGTGGTTGAGGAGAAGTCCACTCGGGTCGTGGAAGTGTTGTTGGCCCGCATACCAGCGCGCAGCCTGCTGGCGGGAAAGGTGGTCGGCATCGGTCTGCTGGGGTTGGCCCAGTTCGGCCTGACAGCATTGGTCGCTCTCGTTGCGATGACGATGGTTGACACCGTGGACCTCGCCGCCGTCAGCGGCGGCGTGCTCGCTTGGGCCGTCGTGTGGTTCGTGCTTGGCTACGCCCTGTACGCCATGGTGTATGGTGCGCTCGGCTCACTGGCGTCTCGGACCGAGGACGCGCAGAGCGTCTCCGGTCCGGTGATCGTCGTCCTCACGGCAGGCTACTTTGGCTCATTCGTCGCGGTCGGACGACCCGAGAGTGGCTTCGCCCGACTGGCCTCATTGTTCCCCCCGACCGCTCCATTGGCGATGCCCAGCCGTATAGCGATGGGCGCCGTCGAATGGTGGGAGCCTGTGCTCGCCGTGGTCCTCAGCGTCGCCACGATAGGCGGTTTGCTAAAGCTCGGCGGCCGTGTCTACGCCGGCGCCATCCTCCACACCGGTCCCACTCTCCGGTTGCGCGACGCATGGCGCAGCCCGACGAATTCGCGATCGGCCGCAACGACGGCCAGTGCACTTCCCCTGTTGGATGCGGAGGTCAACGCAAATGCCGCTGATGAGCAGTCATCCACGAGCTTGACAGGATCATCGGGCCACTCTGAGGATCGTCGTCATGGTCGAGCGATGATTGGCCGTCGTCATCGGTGACCGGGGGTCAGTGGCCGATCAACGCAGACGTCAGTGTTTCTGCGGTCCACCCCGCTGGTGGCGTTTCTCGGACCAGTAGCCCAGGCATGCACCCACCCCGCCCGGCGCGATGATCATCCAGAAGTTGAACACCCCAGTAATCGCCATGACGGCGGCACCAATCATGGCACCCACCATTGTCCCGACACGTATGCCATTGGCAGGGTCCCAAGGTTGGCGGCCCGCCGGGAGCGTTATCCGTGTCTTGGCCTTCACACCAGCATCGCATCACGGCGGAGGATCGGACGGAAGAGGAGGAAGTCACTGCCGGCTATCGAGACGATCGGTCGCTGGGTTGGCAAAGGCGCTACTACCCGTTCGGAAGTGATCATGGGTGCCTTCACCGCCGTCGTTGGTAAGGGTGGTGAGCCCTTTGCACACGCCGTAAATCATGACTCACCGCGTTCGCCTGATTGCACTCCGGTGCACCCGCTGACCGCTGGGATCGCGGCGGATCGCTTAGGGAGTCGCTGGGGCTTCGACGCCGAACATGACGGTGTAGAGAGCGTCCCGTAGGAGGTTGAGATTGCGATGATCGAGACAGCCGACCTCACCGAGCCCAACTTTGAAGGACGGATCGGCGAACGAGCAGGCCATCCGCAGGATGCATAGCTCGGCGTTTGTTGCTTCCGTTTGGTCGCAGAACCTCCATGCTTCGGCCCAGTCGATTGTTGCTTGCTCGTCGGTGGCAACCGTGACGGTTGCCTCGACGAAGTCGGCCCGGTGTAACCAGTAGTCGTGGTCGACCAGCAGTTCCACCGCTGCTTGGAAGCCGAAACCACCGACTGTGGAGGTTCGCAGAACTGCTCCCAGATCCTCGGTAGCCATGGGCTCAGTGTGCCACAGTCCTGAGCCCAACCATCGGACGGCACGGTTGCCATTGGGCCCAGTCGACGATCATCTGGTTGTAGTCGATCTGGAACCGGATAGCGATGACGTTGTGTGACGGCGTTCAGCGAAGGGGTAAGTCGGCGTGCTGTCCCCGAGAAAGTGGGCGATGCCTTTGCCAGGACGCCCTGCAAGAAACGGCATACTCTGATAGTGCGGTTCGCGATAGTGCGGTTCACGTTCGTCCTGCTGCTTACAGTGGCGGGCGGAGCTTGCAGCCAACAGCACACGGTCGAAGACAACGTTGCCACTCGGCCCGATCCGGTGCCATCGTCGGCTGCTACGACGACGAGTTCCGACCGAGCCTCAGAAGATATCGAGCGAGAGGGTGAGCAGTCGCTGTCCGATTCGGTTGTAGCCGGTGACCTGTCCCTTGCCAGTGCATTGCTGGCGAACGGTGCCGAGGTCGACGAGCCCCGGGTGAACGGATTCACTCCTTTGATGCGAGCCGCCATCAGAGACGACGCTGCGATGGTCCGGTTACTCGTCGGGCACGGCGCAGATCTGTCGGCGACGACGCCCGGCGGCCTGACCGCGGGCCACGTGGCAGCCGAGGCAAATGCAGTCAATGCGATGCGTGTGCTCATCGAAGCGGGCGTCGACCTGTGGTATCGGTCGGGCAACGGCATGAACACGCTCCACCACGCTGCCGCAGCTGATGGATACGAGGTCGTCCAGCTTCTCGCCGCAGCGGGCATGGATCTCGACGAGCGATCAGCTGTTGTCACTCAGGGGCACGGCTACCCGCCCGATGTTGCTTCGACCGCCCTTGGCATCGCAGCGCGGGCCGGGAACCTGCGATCCATCGAGGAGCTGTTGAGGCACGGCGCCGACGTCAACATGCAGTCGGAGCGAGGCCAGACGCCGTTACTCAACGCTGTTGTCGCCCATAGGCCGCCCGCTGTCATTCAGGTCCTGCTCGACGCCGGAGCGGATCCGACGATCAGGGTAGGCTGCGTCACCCGGTGCAGTCTGGAGGAGACCGATGTCCTTGGCTGGGCCCAGCGGCTCGGTGACCCGGCTGTCATTCCGCTGCTCGACGTTGCTCTGGCCGGTTGGGTAGGCGAGTGAGCCCGACCGTGACTCAACTTTCACCGATGGTGTCGATGTGTCGCTCTGGTTACTGATTTGGCCAAGAAGGCCAGATGGATTGACATCCGTCGGTTCAGCTGCTTATTCTGCTGGCGCTTACAGCAACCGGTGACGGTTGGCCGCCAACGCGGAAATCGTGCTTGAGTCCGGTGCTTACCGAGAGGAAACCTAAATGAAGAGAAGTACAACGATCGCCATGCTCCTCGCTCTGGCGTTGTTTGCCGCTGCGTGCGGTTCCGACAGCAACGATGCGGCTACCGATGATGGCAGTGGCGATGCGGCTACCGATGATGGCGCTGGCGATGCGGCTACCGATGATGGCGGTGGCGCTGCGGCGTCGACCGCTTCGTTCACGCTGTTCGGAGCACCGACCGGCGTCGAAGGTGATGCCCTCGCCGGTTTCATCGACGTCTACAACGAAGAGACGGGTGCCGACATCACCTACACCGGCTCCGATTCGTTCGAGGAACAACTCCGGATTCGTGTCGACGGCGGCGATCCGCCTGCTGTAGCGTTCACCCCCCAGCCGTCTTCGATCTGCTCCTTCGCCGACGAGGGAGTGCTGGCCTCGCTCGAGGACATGGGCTTCGACATCGCCGAGATGGAAGCAAACCACTCGAGTTACTGGATGAACCTGGGTCTGTGCGACGACGGAAAACACTACGGCATCCCGTGGTTCCCGAACTTCAAGTCGATCGTCTTCTACCACCAGCCCACCTTCGAGGAGAAGGGCTACGAGATCCCTGAGACCTACGAGGATCTGATTACCCTTTCTGCTCAAGCGGTCAGCGACGGCCTCACCCCGTGGTGCTTCGGATTCGAATCCGGCGGCGCCACCGGTTGGCCCGGAACCGACTGGATCGAGGACATCCTCGTACGCCAAGTCGGCGCCGACAAGTACGCCCAGTGGTACAACCACGAGATCCCGTTCAACGATCCCGACATTATTGCCGCCTTCGACACCTTCGGCGAGATCATGTTCGCTGACGGCTTCGTGCTCGGTGGTGCCGAAAACGTGGCCGGTATCAACTTCAACGACTCTCCTGGGCCGCTGTTCAACGATCCCGAGCCAGGCTGTCTCATGCTGAAGCAGGGCTCGTTCATCTCCAACGTATTCAAGGACCAGCCCGGCTACGAGGACGGTGAGGAGTCCGAGATCGGTGTCTTCTCGTTCCCGACCATTGATGGCAACACTGGCGCCCTCGGTGGCGGCGACACGCTCATGGTGTTTGACGGTTCGCCCGAGAACGCCCAGGTCGTTCGCGACTGGATCAGCGCTGACTGGCAGTGCACCTTGGCTTCGGCCTCCGGCGGCGGCATTGCCCCCTACGGCGGTCACGGTGTCGAGGGTGTCGAACGTCTACCAGGAAACAAGGACGTCGATCCGAATTGTTACGAGAGTGACTCGGCCAAAGCGTTCGCTGAAACCATCACAGGCGCTCTGGCGTCGAATACCTTCGTGTTCGACGGCTCCGACCTGATGGACCCAGCAGTGGGTCAGGGCACCTTCTGGACTGCCATGGTCGACTGGACTCGTGGCGCTTCGGCCGAAGAAGTCACCGGCGACGTGGAGGGCAGCTGGCCAGGCTAGCCAAAACAGACTTGCACAATGTGATGGCAACGGCCCCTCGGGCCGTTGCCATCACATAACGGTTCCACCATCACATAAGATCGAATACAGAGGTCGGAGTACTTGCACTCTCGACCACCACCAGGGAAGTAACAAGGAGGACAGGCATGACAACCACGCCACCGGTAGGAGGCGACAACGACTTGCTTGAAGCGCAGCCGACCGACCCGGCTCGCATCGCGCCCGTGGTTGACGGTGCGGCAGACCCGAGAAAGCTGGCGATTGCGATCGGTGCGATGATCGCAATTTCGGTCGTCGGAGTGCTTTCTTTCGGCTATCTCAAGGACGAAGACGGCAGCAAGATCTTGCAGGTCATCGTGGCCGTTGCGATCGGTGGAGGCGGCGTCTGGGGGCTGTACTGGTCAGCCGACCGCATCGTGACGTCGTTGCCGCAGCGCCTCGGCAAGATCATTCAACCCATCGTATTCGTGGGCCCCGCCATGGCACTTTTGGCCTTCTACCTGGTCTACCCAGCCATCGAAACGCTCGTGAAGTCGTTTCAGGGCCCCGACAGCAGTAGGTGGGTCGGCCTCGACAACTATGACCGCATCTTCACCGAGAGCGAGTACCTGATCGGTTTGCGCAACTCGGCGATCTGGGTGATTCTGGTCCCTGCGGCCGCAGTGGCGGTCGGGCTCGCATTCGCCACCCTGGCAGACAAGCTCGGGCGCCGAACCGAGTCCGCAGTGAAATCGTTGTTATTTTTGCCGATGGCAATCTCGTTCGTGGGCGCCACGGTCGTGTTCACCTTCATCTACGCCTTCCGGCCCGAAGGCTTCGGTAGTCAAATCGGGGTGCTCAACTCGCTTTGGTCATCGGTTGGTGACCCGGTTGATTGGCTTGCCCAGAAGCCCTGGAACAACCTCTATCTGATGGTCATCCTCATCTGGCTCCAAGTTGGGTTCTCGATGGTGATTCTGTCCTCGGCGATCAAGGGTGTGCCCGACGAACTGATCGAAGCCGCCCGAATCGACGGCGCGACCGAATGGCAAGCCTTCTGGCGGATCGTATTACCCACCATTGCTTCAACGATTGTTGTGGTCTGGACCACTGTCGTGATCACCGTCTGGAAGGTCTTCGACATCGTGGCGGTCACGACCAACGGCCGCGACGAGACCCAGGTGGTCGCCCAGCAGATGGTCCGTGAGTTCTTCACCAATCGCAATAACGGCCAGGGTGCGGCGCTCGCAGTCATACTCTTCATCGCCGTCGTGCCCATTCTGTTACTCAATATCCGGCGCTTCCAAGCCGAGGAGTCGATGCGATGACGACCGCCAGCACACCTCCGCAATCGGCCACCACAACCCTACCGTCTGGCTTCGATCCGACGAAAGTCGCAGAGACGCATAAGCGGCCGCCGCTTCCAGTCGTCCTGACCGTCTCGTTGATCGTCTTCTTGTGGACGATTCCCACCGTCGGGTTGTTGATCAACTCGTTTCGAGATCCGCGTGACATCCGGTCGAATGGCTGGTGGAATGCACTCACCAACCCGTTCTCGTCGGGCACATGGACACTCGACAACTATAAGACTGTGCTCGACGAGGGTTTCCGCGACGCTTTCTTCAACACCTTGGCCGTGAGTATCCCATCGGTGATCATCCCCATCACCATCGCCGCGTTCGCCGCGTACGCCTTTGCGTGGATGGACTTCCCTGGTCGCAACGTGCTGCTGGTGACCGTCGTCGGCCTCATGGTTGTGCCCTTGCAGATGGCCCTCATCCCGATCCTACGCATCTATACCAGTCTCGATCTCACCGGCACCTACCCTGCGGTGTGGCTTGCCCACGCCGGCTTTGGACTACCGCTGGCGGTCTACCTGTTGCGAAACTACATGGGTTCGTTGCCATCGTCGATGGTCGAGTCGGCCAAGATCGACGGTGCGGGCCATTACCAGATCTTCACCAAGCTGATGTTGCCGCTCTCGGTTCCGGTGTTGGCATCGTTCGCCATCTTCCAATTCCTGTGGACCTGGAACGACTACCTCGTCGCCTTCGTATTCCTGGGCATTGAGCCTGAGCGAACCGTGCTGACCGTGCAGCTCGCAACCCTGGCGGGCCGCGGCGAAGGTGCACTGAACCTGCTGCCGGCGGCCGCGTTCGTGACGATGGTGCTGCCCATGATCGTGTTCTTCAGCCTTCAGAGGTTCTTTGTCCGAGGGCTCACGGCAGGCTCGGTCAAGGGCTAGATCCCGCCCTACATGTTGACGGATCGGCGAACCGCGGCGGCGCGGCGCCGAAACTGGTGGGCGATCGCCGCGGCCACCGTTGTTATGATGTTCAGCTACTTCACCTACGCGGCCGCCTTCGCCACCGGATCCGATGGATCCGATTCGATCGAGCCAAGACTGGTTGCCGTTGGTCTCGCGATCGCACCCTTCGTGTTCATCGTGCTTGCATTCGTGTCCCAGAACCCACTCGCGCCTCGCGATGTGCTCCGCTCCATGGGGCTGTTGATCGTCGTCGGCCTGAGCTTCGGACTCTTGGATCCACTTGCGGGCGCCGCGGCCGGCTTCGCGGCAGGCGGAGCGGTCGCCCTCAACCGGATTGCCATCGATGCGCTGGTGCGCTGGCGGGTGGCCGCTGTCGTCTTCAGCGCCGTTTACTGCCTTGTGTTGCTCATCGTCATCACACCAGCCGGCGTGTTCGCCGGTGCGGTTACCCCGCTCTTGATGATCGGGTTCGCGGATGAGTATGCGACCTGGTCACAGACCGCTCGCGAAGCAGGGGCCGCCGGCCGCGGCTGAGTGAGCTCGCGGCGCGTCATCACCATGATTTCTGCTCGTGTCACGGAGCGGCGTAATAGTGCTGGACGTCAAATCAACGGGACGGCTTTCAGGACGAATCTTCGTCGCCGAACAAACCGAATCGCTCCGCGTATCCGCGGAGTTCGTCGGCCGGATTGCGCTTACGAGGTGGTGGACCGGTGGTCTAGAGCAAGGGTCCGTCTTTCGACTTCCCGGCCTTCTTGTCCCTCTTGGACTGTCGCTTTTCTTTTGCGGATTTGGCGGCGGGAGTCTTGGCACTCCGCCCACCTTTGTCTTTGCCGGCCATGGTGGCCTCTCTCTGACCGGACTGAACGCCGACCAGACTCCACTCTCCCACACCCGGGTTGCGATATCAGTACGCCCAGCGGAGTTTGAACCGGAAGCGGGGACCCGTGGGTCGTCACGGAACCACTCCGTCCGGAAGAGCATGTCGTGCAACCGCAACGTCCCGAAATATGCGGCGAGGCCCCGGTCGGCGAGGACCCGAGCGATGGTTCCGAGGAAATAGTCGTGGTCCAGGTATTGCTCCCAGGTGAACCGCAGGACCAAGATCCCTTCTGCACTCAGGCGAGCATCCCGCTTCCGGTCGTTGGCAAACGACTCGTGGCTCCAGTGGAACTGCCGTCCATCCAGTTCGACAACGAGCCTGAACTCGGGCCAGTAGAGGTCAACCTGTCCAATGACGCGGCCGTTGGTGTCGTGGATCGTCGCCTCCAATTCCGGTCGTGGTATTTGGTTGGCCAGAAGACGGTCGACAGCCCAGTTGCTCCAGTCGCTCATCGGGACCGTCGTGTAGAGCACAGAGCGGAGCGCCTCGGCCATGGTCCGACGGTTCTTTCTGCGCAACGCGTCCGCTCCCCTGGCAGCGCCGCTGAGTCGTTCAGCGTTGGTTAGCCGGCGACGCATGCCTTCGGAAAGGCAGTTCCTGAAGACCTCGAATGGGTGGTCGGCAGCCAGGTCGAGCAGGGTCCGATCAACGTTCGTGCAACGGATTCCGGAGACGATCGTGCTCATCGTCTCGGCCCCTCGCATCCGGTAGAGGCGCAGCTGCGGTTGTCCCCGGGGCTTGGTGCCTGGCGCCACTGTCACCTCAAACCTTCCCGGCCACAGGTTGTCCGGCCGACCGAGCCCCAAAAGCACAGCGGCGCTCAGATGACTGGCGTACCCGCCCGTCGTGATGGTGTGGAGGTAGAGCCGCGACCGGCCAGTGGGTCGAACGCCCGGCAGTTGGAAAAGGCCCGGCCGCTGCCGATCCAATCGCCCGGTAGTGCACAGGCTCCGGATTTGCCCTCGCGTGTACCCGATGCCCGCGAGGTCGGCATTCGATACGTAGCCGTACTGGGATTCGGCAAGCTCGCAGACCCGTCGCCACATCTCCGCCACGTCGGTGGCGCTGTCCACCATTCGCTCTGACATTCCAATATGATATCTAAACTACGATTGTTTACGTTGAATTCGCTAATTCTTGGAACTTGGGAGGTGGGGGTCGTCACGGAACCACTCCGTCCCGAACAACACCTCCTGGCCTGACTAGCATCGCTGGATGGGTGAAAGATCGATAAGTGACGGAATGCACCGCCTGACGCCCCACATGGTCGTTGCCGGAGCGACCGAAGCGATCGACTTCTACGTTGCGGCGTTCGGTGCGGAGGAGATCAGGCGAACGCTTGGACCTGACGGCAAGCTGCTGCACGCCGCTGTGAGCATCAACGGATCTTCGGTCATGCTCGTCGATGAGAACCTCGAGTTCGGGATGTTTTCGCCGAAGGCACTCGACGGCAGCCCGGTCACCATCCACCTGATCGTTGACGACGCTGACGCGTGGATGCAGCGCGCTGTGGCCGCCGGCGGAGTGGAAGCCATGGCCGTTCAAGAGGTCTTCTGGGGGGACCGCTACGGCGTTGTGGTGGATCCGTTCGGCCACTCGTGGGCGCTGGCCACACCGCAGCCGGTGGCTTCTCCCTGATGTGGATTCTGGCGACGAGTTAGGGACTATTTGCCCTAGTTCTGACGGTGAGGAGTCTTGATAGTCACATTCAGTGAAATATGTACTCAGGGAGTCAAGGAATAAGGGGAGTGGCCGCCCATCTGGGCTCGGTCCGCTTCTGTTGATTGCGGCGAGTTTTGCCATCGCCTTTGTGTTTGCGCCCGACAGCGCCCAGGCTCGTGCCCAGACCGACGACGGGGCCGCCGGATACGCTGCCAACTGCGCATCCTGTCACCAGCCCGACGGGGCCGGAATCTCTGGGACTTTCCCACCGCTCGCCGGCAACGAGGCGGCAGCTGATCCGGCCTATGTCTCCGACGTAATTGCCAACGGTTTGTCCGGACCGATCGAGGTGGACGGTGTCGCCTACGACAGCGTGATGCCGCCGGTGCCCGCGCTAGAGGGCGCAGAGCTCGACGCGGTGGTCGCCTACGTTGTCTCGCTGGCTAGCGGGTCCGAAGGTGCCGGGACCGACGAACCACCGACCGAAACCACGCTTCCGGCAGAACCAACCGTCGGCGATCCAGACAACGGGCGAGACCTTTTCCTCGGTTCCAACGGACTCCATAACGGTGGCGCCGCCTGCGCTGCCTGTCACGTCGCCGGAGCCGAGGGCAACCTCGGTGGCAGGAGCCTTGGTCCCGACCTGACCACCGCGTTCGACCGCCTCGGTGGCGAAGCGGGATTGACCGGATGGTTGGGCAACCCGCCGAGCGCCACGATGATCCCGATTTTCGCCGAGCGTCCGATGACCGAAGATGAGACTGCCGATCTGATCGCCTACCTCGCCACCACATCCGCTGCCGACGCCAACGATGGCCCGATCGACGGGCTGTTGTTTGCAGCTCTCGCCGGCGTGATCGCGCTTTTCGGTGGTTTGGCGATCGCCGGACGGGGCGGGAGACAGACCTACGTGGAACGCTTGAGGAGTCGATGATGAACCAGTGGATCCAGGAATCGGTTGATCCCGCCGCCCGCAAGTGGGAGGAGTTTTATCGGAATCGCTTCCAGCACGACAAGCGAGTGCGGACGACGCACGGTGTGAACTGCACGGGAAGCTGTTCGTGGGAGGTCTTCGTCAAGGAAGGCATCGTTACGTGGGAGCTTCAAGCGACCGACTACCCACAGCTCGAAGAGGGACTTCCGCCATATGAACCGCGGGGCTGTCAAAGAGGCATCTCCTACTCGTGGTATCTGTACTCGCCCATCCGGGTGAAGTACCCCTACGCCCGGGGTGTACTGGTCGACATGTACCGCCAGGCTCGCAAGGAGTACTTCGGCGGGCCGGTTGACGCCTGGGCGTCGATTCAGAACGACCCGGTCAAACGAGCCCGTTATCAAACCGCTCGAGGCAAAGGCGGTTTTCGCCGGATCAGCTGGGACGAGGCGCTCGAGATCGCTGCGGTCTCGGTGATTCACACGATCGCCGAGCACGGCCCCGATCGGGTGGCCGGTTTCTCCCCGATTCCCGCCATGTCCCAGGTCAGCTATGCAGCCGGCAGTCGGTTCATGTCGCTGATAGGCGGCGCGGTCATGAGTTTCTATGACTGGTACTGCGACCTCCCGCCGGCATCACCTGAGACGTGGGGTGAGCAAACCGACGTCCCCGAGTCCGCTGATTGGTACAACGCTCGGTTCATTGCCGTCATGGGTGCAAACCTCAACATGACCCGTACCCCCGACACTCACTTCCTCGCCGAGGTGCGTCACGCCGGGGCGAAGCTCACGGTCTTCAGTCCCGACTTCTCCCAGGTCGCCAAATATGCCGATTGGTGGATTCCCGCCAACCCCGGACAGGACACCGCCTTCTGGCTGGCCGTGGACCACGTGATTCTCAGTGAGGTCTACCGCGATCGCCAGGTCGAATATTTCCAGGAGTACACCAAGCAGTACACCGATCTTCCGTTCCTGGTCGAGGTGGCCGATGGCAGGCCCGGCAAGTATTTGCGGGCCGACCGCGTGGCGCGGTACGCCAACGCCGAGAACGGCGAGTGGAAGCTGCTCATGTGGGATTCCGAGGCCAACGAGGCCCGGATGCCGAACGGATCGATCGGCGATCGGTGGGCCCACGACGAGAAGGGTCGTTGGAACCTCGAATTGTTCGACAGTGTGCTCGGCGAACCAATCGCTCCCACGCTCACGTTCATCGATGACCACGATGGCATCGCCCAGGTCGAACTCGAGATCTTCGAAGCCGGCGACTCTGGTCGTGGCGATGCCACGGTGACCCGGAGCGTCCCGGTCCGCACCATTCAGACCACCACCGGTCCGGTACAGGTCACCACCGTGCTCGACCTGTTGATGGCCCGATTCGGCGTGGACCGTGGTCTGAAGGGCGCCAATGCCAAGACCTACGACGACGCCGATGCGCTCTACACACCGGCGTGGCAAGAGCAATACACCGGTATCGGCCGCGAAAGCGTCATCAGATTTGCTCGGGAATGGGCTCGCAACGGCGAACTCACAAAGGGCAAGAACATGATCATCATTGGCGCCGGTGCCAACCACTGGTACCACAACAACTTGCTCTACCGGTCCGGCATCACGGCACTGCTGCTAACAGGCTCAGTCGGCGTGAACGGTGGCGGGCTGGCTCACTACGTTGGACAAGAGAAGCTGGTCTGTCACGCCTCGTGGGGATCGATCGCCTTTGGACAGGACTGGGGTATGGCTCCCCGCCACCAGAACACTCCATCGTACCACTATGTGCACTCGGACCAATGGCGATATGAGCGGGGCTATCGCGAATACGACACCCTTCCCGAGAGCCACCCCGAGCGCTTCGACCATACGATCGACCACCAGGCTCGAGCCGTTCGTCAGGGGTGGCTGCCGTTCTTCCCTCAATTCAAGGAGAACCCAATCAAGGTGGCCCGAACGGCTCGCCGCGGTGGCGCTGAAACCGACGAGGAAGTGGTCACCAGCGTTGTCGAACGGCTCAAGAGCGGTGATCTCGAGTTCTCGATCGACGATCCCGACGCCCCCGAGAACTGGCCGCGAACATGGTTCATCTGGCGGGGCAATGCCATCGGGACCTCGGCCAAAGGCCACGAGTTCTTCATGAAGCACTACCTGGGAACGCACTCGACGGCGATTGCCGCCGAGCCAGCTGACCACGGAGTCTCGGAGGTGAAGGTCCGGCCAGAAGCGCCCATCGGAAAGATGGACCTCGTCGTCGATCTCAACTTCCGGATGGATACCTCGGCGCTCTACTCCGACATCGTCCTCCCCGCAGCCACGTGGTACGAGAAGGATGATCTCAACACCACCGACATGCATTCGTTCATCAACCCGATGCAGGCAGCGGTGCCACCGTCATGGGAGTCCCGGCCGGACTGGGACATCTTCACCGGGCTGGCAAAGAAGGTCTCCGAATTGGCCGGTGGGCGTCTCGGGCAGGTGGAAGACATCATCATGCAGCCCCTCGTACACGACACGCCCGACGAGATCACGCAACCGACCATGGCCGACTGGCGCGCCGGTGAGGTTGAGGCGATCCCCGGCAAGACAATGCCCAAGTTCAAGGTGCAGAAGCGTGACTACTCCACGCTGTATGAACAGATGACATCACTGGGCGAAGCGATGCGAACCAATGGGGTTGGGGCCCACGGCCTCAACATCCCGGTTGACGACTTCTATGACGAGCTGGCACGCAAGCAACCCGACGAGGCCTCACGTGAGGCCGGCGGTGTACTTCGGCCAACGTTGATGCGTGGTCGCCAGGTTGCCGAGGCGATCCTTGCGCTCGACCCGGCGGCAAACGGCGAACTTGCGCACCGTGCCTTCGAGGCGGAAGAGGCAAAGACCGGATTGAGCCTGACCCACCTCGGTGCCGCACAGCGTGACATTCGCACCAGCTTCGCAGACATCGTGGCCCAACCCCGTCGCATCCTTACGACGCCCACGTGGAGCGGCATCGTAAGTAAGGGACGGGCATACAACCCCTTCACCCTCAACGTCGAGCACCTGATTCCGTGGCGCACACTCACCGGTCGCCAGCACCTCTACCTCGACCATGAGCAGTATCTCGCCTGGGGTGAACACCTGCCGGTCTACAAGCCCCGCCCGGATCACACGATGCTGTCCGAGACCGAGGAGTCTCTGGCCGAAGGTCAGGACGGGCGGTTGTTCAACTACATCACGCCTCACGGCAAGTGGTCGATCCACTCGACCTACTCCGAAAACGACCGAATGATGACGCTTTCCCGAGGCGGCTACCCGATCTGGATGAACGCCAAGGATGCGGCCAGTCTCGGCATCGGCGACAACGACTGGGTCGAGCTCTACAACGACAACGGTGTATTCGTGCAGCGCTGCACCACCTCATCTCGGATCCCTAGGGGAACCGTGTTCGTCTACCACGCCACGGAACGAACGGTGGGGGTTCCGATTTCGCCGCGACGCAACATACGAGCGGGCATGAACAACTCCTTGACTCGAACCCGGTTGAAGCCCGTGTTGATGAGCGGTGGGTACGCCCAGTTCACCTACGCCTTTAACTATTGGGGCCCCACAGGGGTCAACCGAGACACCTTCGTGTACGTCCATCGCATCGACAAGCCGCAGTACTGAGAGGCATACCCATGAGAGTCAGAGCACAGATGAGCATGCTGTTTCATCTCGATAAGTGCATCGGGTGCCACACCTGCTCGGTCGCGTGCAAGAACCTGTGGACCGATCGCGAAGGCGCGGAGTACATGTGGTGGAACAACGTCGAGACCCGACCGGGGACCGGCTATCCAACCGGTTGGGAAGACCAGGAGTACTACAAGGGCGGCTGGCACCGAGACAAGAAGGGGCGCCTCAAGCTCACTCTGCACTCCAGGGGAGGTGGTGTCGCTAAGGCGTTCTACAACCCCTCGCTTCCCGAGCTCGATGACTACTACGACCCCTTCACGTTCAAATATGGCGACTTGTTTACCTCGCCGCATTCGGCACAGCAGCCAACTGCGGTCCCGATCTCGAAGATCACCGGCGATGAGATGGAGATCACGTCCGGACCGAACTGGGACGACGATCTCGGTGGCTCCGACATCTATGCGGCTAACGATCCGTCCATGGAAGGCATCGATCCTGCCACGCGGGCGCAGCTCGAAGAGATCGAACGAGTGGTCTTCAACTACCTGCCGCGTATCTGCAATCACTGCCTCAATCCCTCGTGCGTCGGAGCCTGCCCCAGTGGAGCGATCTACAAGCGAGAAGAGGACGGCATCGTTCTCGTCAACGAGGACAAGTGCCGAGGGTGGCGCATGTGTGTGTCGGCCTGTCCGTACAAGAAGGTCTACTACAACTGGACCACCGGCAAGTCGGAGAAGTGCATTCTCTGCTTCCCCCGGCTCGAGACGGGCCAGTCGCCAGCGTGTGCGCATTCCTGTGTCGGTCGGATCCGCTACATGGGCGTGCTGCTCTATGACGCCGACAAGATCGCCGCGGTGGCGTCGGCACCCGATGACAAATTGCTCGACGCACAGCTCGACACCATCCTCGATCCAAATGACCCCAAGGTCGTCGCCGCGGCGTTGGAGTCCGGTATCGACGAGGGCTGGATCGATTCAGCCCAACGTTCACCGGTGTACAAGTTCGTGAAGGAGTGGGGCATGGCGCTGCCGCTGCACCCCGAGTATCGCACACTCGCGATGATGTACTACATCCCGCCGCTGTCGCCGATCATGAGCACAGTCGAGAACAATCTCGTCAATCTCGATCTACCAGCGGAGCGCGAGGACTTCGAGCTCTTCGAACAGCTCGACAAGGCCCGCCTCCCCGTCGAGTACCTAGCCAATCTCCTCTCCAATGGCGACCCCGAACCAATCAGGCGAATCCTTCGCACGATGCTGGCGGTTCGCACCTACAAACGCCGCCAGAGCGTGGATCAATCAATCGACCAAACAACGATTGACATGCTCGACAGCGTCGGGCTCACCGAGGCGAGAACTGAAGCGATCTACAAGCTCACCACAATTCCGACGATCGATGATCGCTTCGTGCTCCCGCCGTACCACCGAGAGATGTCGATCGAGTCGCTCAACGACCCGCTGTCCGCCAAGGGAGAAATTGGCTTCGGTCCCCGAACAGCACCGGCGAGGGGGCTGTGATGCATCCCGCCATCGTGGTTGCCATGGGCTACCGCTATCCGCATCCATCGGCCGCCGCTGATCTCGACGTCGCGATCAGATCGTGGTTGCGGGGATCGGTCGAGACGCACATGCGCCGGTTCCACGACGCGGTCGCTGAGCTGAGTCTCGGTGAGTGGGAGGAGCTGCATACCGCCACGCTCGATCTCACTCCTCAGTTCATTCCCTACGTCGGCGATGTCGCTTGGGGTGAGAACTATCGGCGAGGGGCCTTCATGGCCGAACTGAAAGTGGCCATGGAACGCTGCGGCGTTGAACTCGGCGGAGAGCTGCCAGATCACATCGAGCCTGTTCTGCGGTACCTGGCGGTTGCCGAGGAACCACTCGCTGATCTGGTCGACGTACTGCCGAGCGTTCTGGCCACCATGAAACAGGTCCTGCACACCGCATCGCCCCAAAACCCCTACCGCCACCTGGTAGCAGCAACCGTTGACCTGGCCGCAGATCTGCGACCAGTGACGATCGGAAAGCGAAGATGAGCCTCAATGATTTCCTCTTTATCGTCGTGCCCTATGCCGTTGGCGTTCTCGCCGTCGTCGTCACGGTCATGCGCTGGAAACTTCACGAATTCACTGTCAGCTCGCTGTCGTCACAGCTCCTCGAGAGCAAGCAGCTCTACTGGGGGACACTCTCGTTTCACTGGGGCCTCTCGCTGATCCTCCTCGGGCACCTGGCGGCGTTGATCATCCCGCAAGGATTCGAGCTGTGGAATGGCGCACCCCTGCGGCTCTATCTGCTCGAGATCACCGGCCTTGCCCTTGCCCTATGGGCTGGGTTCGGGCTTGCGATCTTGATTCACCGCCGACTCACGAACCACCGAATCCGCAAGGTCACGAGCACGATGGATCTTGTTGTTCTGGCAACGATCGCCACGCAGATCGTCACAGGCATCTGGATCGCTGTCGGCTACCGCTGGGGTTCGTTCTGGGGAACGGCAGTGTTCGTTCCCTACATCCGGGGCCTGCTCATCTTTCAGCCCGACGCCGACATGGTCAGCCCTTTGCCGCTCGTGCTCAAGGTGCACGTGCTCGCCTTCTTCGTCTTCATTGGTCTGTTCCCCTTCACCCGCTTGGTTCACATCATCACGCTTCCCCTCCAGTACTTCTTCCGGCCGTGGCAGCGAGTCGTGGCGATGCGTCATACCCCGTCTCGCCGCTACAAGCCCTCCGGACTCCTCGGCGGCGGCCCGCCGACGGTGGTGGAACGCCCAGAGCGAAATCGTGTGAAGCAGTGAGGCTCGAGACCACCCACTCCCGACAGTGAAGGAATAGACGCATGAGCGACAACGGCGTCAATGCCGCCGGCCAGCCACCCAGGCTGCTCGACTTCGGGCAGGAGCGTATTCGCGTGCTGCACTTCACGTGGATCGCCTTCTTTATGACCTTCTTCGTGTGGTTCAACCTTGCGCCGCTCGGAACCACGATGCGGGAGAACTCCAACTGGTTGACCAAGGAACACATCAAGATCCTGCTGATCGCCAACGTGGCGCTCACGATTCCCGCACGGATCGTCGTGGGAGCGTTGATCGACAGATTTGGCAGTCGCATCGTGTTCAGCTGGCTGATGATCACCATGGCCGTACCGACCATTTGGTTCGCATTCGCCGACTCGTTTGACCAGCTACTGATCTCCCGGCTGCTCCTCAGTTGTGTCGGCGCTGGGTTCGTGATCGGGATCAAGATGGTCGCCCAATGGTTCCCGCCGAAGTTCATCGGGCGGGCCGAGGGGTTCTATGCAGGCTGGGGCAACTTCGGGTCTGCTTTCGCAGCGATGACCTTGCCATGGTTCACCATCACCGTGCTCGACAACTGGTTGGATGTTGGGCCCGACGCTTGGCGCTGGGCCATGGCCCTCAACGGAGTCGTTCTCGCCGTGTACGGCGTCATGTACTACTTCCTGGTTCGTGACGTTCCGGAGGGGCGCACCTTGGCCAAGACAAAGAAGGCCGAGCCGATGCTGCTGTCGTCATACGGCGACCTTGTGCAATACCTGCTGTGGTCGATTCCGCTCGTTGCTGCCCTCGGTCTGCTGGCGTGGCGGATCTCGAATGTCGAGGTCGACGGGGACCGTGTCCTTTCCGACTCCGGTCTTTACCTCATTTACGGACTGCTGACCCTGGTGTACTTCGGGCACGTTGTTCGGACACTGCAAGTCAACCTGGCGTACCTGAAAGCAGGTGTCCCCGAGGAGGAGAAGTATCACTTCGGCAGCGTCGTCGCCCTGAACTCCACCTACTTCGCCAACTTCGGTGCCGAACTCGCGGTCGTGTCGATGCTGCCCGAGTTCTTCGAGGAGGTGTTCATACCGCTCACCAACGATGCCGGCGCCCCAATAGTCACCGCAACACTCGCTGGCATCGTCGCCTCATCTTTCGCCTTCGTGAACCTCGTTGCCCGACCCCTCGGCGGCTACCTGTCGGACAAGATGCATAGTCGCAAGAAGACGATGCTCGGCTACGTCCTCGGCATTGTTGTCGGCTTCCTACTCATGGGTTTCATCGCCAAGTGGGCGCCCGGCGTTGATAGCGACGGCCTTCGCAACCTTGCGCCGTCCTTCGGTGGAGTTGGCTGGCTGGTGGCAGCGGTAGCGATCACCATGTTTGCCTCGATCTTCGTCCAGGGAGCCGAGGGCTCCACGTTCGCAGTCATCCCCATGGTCAACAAGCGCATGACCGGCCAGATCGCTGGCATGGCCGGGGCCTACGGAAACGTTGGCGCCGTGATCTATCTCGTTATCTATTCCTTGGTCGACGCCAGGACGTTCTTCTTCATTCTCGCCGCAGGAGCTGCGGCCAGCTTCGCCATCACCCTCTACTTGCTCGACGACCCTGAAGACTCGCATGCCGAGGACTTCGACGACGAGCTCGCACCGCTCACGGTCTAGCGAGCAACCACGCCTGACTGATCAATCCGAAGCTCAAACACCTCACAAGAATCGAGACCATCGCCATGGCCGATATCCAAACCTGGGATCCAGAAGACGAAGCCTTTTGGGAGAGCAAGGGGAAGAAGATCGCGTCCCGGAATCTCTGGATCTCGATTCCCAGCCTGTTGTGCGGGTTCGCGGTGTGGCTGTATTGGAGCATCATCACGGTCCAGATGCTCAATCTGGGATTTCCGTTCGAGCAAAGCGAGCTCTTCACGCTCACCGCCATCGCCGGGTTCACCGGCGCAACCTTCCGAATCCCCAACAGCTTCTTCATCCGGATCTCGGGCGGCCGTAACACCGTCTTTCTCACGACCCTGCTGCTGATGATCCCGGCGGTCGGAACGGGGTTCGCACTCCTGGATCTCGAGACCCCGCTTTGGGTCTTTCAGGCGCTGGCATTCCTGTCCGGCCTCGGGGGCGGCAACTTCGCATCCTCGATGTCGAACATCAGCTTCTTCTACCCCAAACGAATGCAGGGGTTGGCTCTCGGACTGAATGCCGGGCTCGGCAACGCCGGTGTTACAACCATGCAGATCTTGATCCCGTTCGTGATGACGACCGGAGTGTTCGGTGGTGGGTCGAAGATTCTCCAAACCTCGTCGGGCACATTGATAGGCACAATCGATGCCGGCACCGAGACGTGGATTCACAACGCCGGGTTCGTTTGGCTGATCTTCCTGATTCCGCTCGCTTTCGCTACTTGGTTCGGTATGAACAACATCGCAACACCTACCGTCTCGCCGAACATCGGAGGTCTCGCCGGAGCGTTCGGGAAGATCCTCGGCATGTTGCTCGTCGCCGCAGTGCCAGCGGCGATTGGCCTGGCGATCATTCTCCCCGACCCGTTCCTCGGCGCCCCGCAGTGGGTGAAGTGGCCGGTGATGGCGGGGGTGTTGGCGTCGACCGTGCTGTTGCTGAAGCTGCTTCCTGGCGACGTCAAACCGAACCTCGAGCGCCAGTACCAGATCTTCAAGAACAAACACACGTGGATCATGAGCGTCATCTACACCATGACGTTCGGGAGTTTCATTGGCTTCTCGGCCGGCTTCGCACTGGCGATCAAGGTCGTCTTCGGGTTCAAACACATCGACGTCGACGGCGTGATCACGCACGACACGGTGAATCCTGATGGGCCATCGGCTCTTACCTACGCCTGGATGGGCCCATTCATTGGCGCGTTCATTCGACCCGTCGGGGGTTGGATTGCCGATCGTGCCGGAGGTGCTCGGGTCACGCACTGGGTGTCCATCGTGATGACGGCCAGTGCTCTCGGCGTTGCCTACTTCCTGCGAGAGGCCTACCGGTCAGAGACTCCGGAGGACTTCTTCGTGGCGTTCTTTCTGCTGTTCCTAGTCCTTTTCGCCGCCAGTGGCATCGGCAATGGTTCGACGTTTCGGACGATCGCAATCGTCTTCAACAAGGAGCAGGCAGGCCCGGTGCTCGGTTGGACATCTGCGGTCGCTGCCTACGGTGCCTTCATCGTGCCGGACGAGTTCGGAGCGCAGATCAAGAACGCCACCCCGGAGTATGCGTTGATCGCCTTTGCGTTGTTCTACGGAGTCTGCCTCGTGCTCAACTGGTGGTACTACCTCGGCCCGAAAGCCGAGTTCGAGAATCCGTAAGGCTCTGCCTCTCAGTAGCGCGTGGGTCGTCTAGCCCGAAGTCCAGCGGGTTGGGTGCGGACATGGCAACGAAGCGAAGAATGCGCCGTCACCTACGGAGGCATGGACCGACAGTCCACCTGGACATGTAGGGCAGGGTGACTGGACGATCACGTAACGCGTGTCAGGCAGCCGGTACGCTTGCATTCAAGCGCCCCAGTTGGGTGATCGAAGTAAGCCGACCGATACAGGGAGATCAGCCGATGAGTGGTCCTCGTGTTCGTCGCTATAGGGGTGTTCAGCTCCTCCCCGATGCTCGTCGAGTCCTGGTGAAACCGTTCCTCCCCGGTGAGCAGTTGTTCCCAGACGGCAGTTCACGCATGGAGACCGTTCTGCGGCGGATCCTGGCGATGTCCGAGCACGATGTTTCCACAACTCTCGCGGTGGCGACTGAGCAGTTCGCTGGGCGGCACCGTGACCTCGAGACGGTTCTGCAGACGCATTTCGAGACTGTTGCAGGACTGGTGGAGATCACTGAAGATTTGTCGAGGTCGCGGCGACTCCTGATTGGTGCATATTTCTCCCACGAGTACTCGGTTGAAGCGGCGGCGCTGGGGAACCCATCGATCGTCGCCGCGCCAGATCAGTCGGGGCTGGCACCCGGCGAGGTGCGGTTCATCATGAGCCTCCGGGCGATCGGCGAGGGTCACATCTCCTCGATCGAGTTCCGTTCGGGTGTCATCGGTCCCGATCTGGCTATCCAGGTCGACGAACCGAGCGGCTACATCGAAACTGGTGCGCGGGTCCCAGCCAGCTACGCGAAGGGCTTCTTCGAGATGAAGTTGCGCGACCTCGGAGCGTTGAACGACATCGCTCGGCTGATCCTCGATGACTTGACTCCCCGCTTCACGATGACAGAATTGGAAACGGCCGTCGGCCAGCTTGGTAGGTGGGGAGTCGACAGCGTCCTTTCGCACGAGACGCGTCACATCTTGCATTGGTTGGCTTCGTCGAACTACCGGATCAGATTCTCCGCCGAAAGTGACATCTCGGAGCGAGTCATCTTCCCTGCGGGACCCACCGAGAGCCGTGGCATGGAAGACGTGCGGCTCGTACGGTTCGTCCACGACGACGGACGGGTTGTTTACTACGGGACCTACACGGCATTCGATGGTCACCAGATCCTGCCCCAACTCGTGGAGACCACCGACTTCGCAGACTTTCGGATCGCAACCCTGAGCGGGGAATGCGCTCAGAACAAGGGCATCGCGCTGTTTCCGAGGAAGCTGGATGGCGACTTTGTTGCCCTCGGACGCCATGACAACGTCAACAACTTCTTGATGCGCTCCGACGACGTCCGGGTGTGGCGCGAGAACGAGAAGATTCAGGAGCCCGAGCAGCCATGGGAGCTGACCCAGTTGGGGAACTGCGGATCGCCGCTGGAAACAGAGGCCGGGTGGTTGGTGATCACCCACGGAGTGGGTCCGTTCCGTCAATACAGCCTCGGGGCGCTGTTACTCGATCTCCACGATCCCGCTCGAGTGATCGGGCATCTCAAAGAGCCGCTGCTGTCACCTCAGGCGAATGAGCGTGAGGGCTATGTTCCCAACGTGGTCTACTCCTGCGGCAGCATGATCGTCGGTGAAAATCTGGTACTTCCCTACGGGTTCGCCGATGTCGGCGCCAGCATCGCAACGGTCAGAGTGGACGATCTCCTCGGCCGACTTACCCCCCGGTAGGACGTTCAGTGCAGTATCGCTCGTAGAGACGAGCGAGGTGAGATCCGTCAGGGGTGTAGAAATCGCCGGGCTCGATGTCGATCCACGTGCGCTCCGCTGGTGGCGGTGTGATAGCGAAGCCGCAGTTCGCGCTCACGACGTTCACCCCAGGCTTAGGTGACCCGTCACTGCGCCAAAGGCCGAATGACCGTTCGTGTGTTGCTTCGTCGAGGGGTGGCTCTTCCCAGATGGCCGAGACGTAGTCGTTGGCGCACCACAGCATCGCGCCGATCGCGCCGGCACGACGAAGATCGTCGAGGGCGCGGCCCACGTAGTTTGCCGCTGCCGTCTCATCGACCAGCATCGATTGCGGGTCGGCGACCGTGTCCTCGTATCGGGTCGAGGTAGGCAGCCCGAACTCGGAGAAGAGCACGTCGGTTTCGCCGCCCAGCCACCGCGTCACCTCGCTCAGAAAGCCGAGGAGATGCTCGTCGGTCGGTCCACGGGCCCATGGCGCGTAGATCGGGTAGCCGTGCATGGTCAGGAAGTCGCAGACCGATGCAGCCTCGGCAGGGCCGATCTTCCGGTTCTGTTCGAGATCCTCCATGTGCAGCCCGATGGTGATCAGAGCGGAGGCATCCACTTCCTTGATCGCTGTTGCCATCCTGTCGAGCCAGTTCAGGCCAGCGTCGGCGTCCGCCGGCTCGGTGCAGTTCGAGTTCTCGTTCCCCAGATCCCAAGCCCACACGGCCGGGTGTCCGGCCAGCGCGTTAGCGCTCTGCCGGGCGAGCCGAGATTGCGCTGTCGTGACCTCGGAGTCGGTGAACCAACTGCGCGGGACCCTATGGGAGACGGCGTTACCGGATATGACGCGAAAACGCTGTTCGGTGTCACCAGGACTGGTTGCCCATGCCGGGATCCAGTTCACACCGCTCATGTGACCCGTGAAGAGCGTGGGCATGAGAGCCAGCCCGGTATCGAGTGCCAGATCTGCTACTTGAACCAGCTTGTCGAGCATTTCGAGATTCACCGTGCGGGGAGCGGGCTGAAAATCCTCCCAGGTCAGGAAGATCCTGACCGAGTCGAGACCGGCTTCAGCGATACGCCGAAAGTCGGTACCTACTTCGGCCGCGTCGAACATGGTCCACCATCGCATTGCCGTGCGCGCCGGCCAGTAGTTGATGCCGACCGTAAACGGCTGGCCCTCTTCACCCCCGGATTGGGTCAACACGGAATCACTGCGCCACGAGCGTGAGCCGTAGCTCGTGTTGGAGTGTGGAGACTAGCGCCAGGGTCGATTCGGCGCCCTGATTGAAATTCGGTCCGAAAATGTGGAGCCCGTCGTAGCCGCCGCCCGATTCGGCATCGAACATCGGCGATCCTGCGTCATTGTCGCCGGCGAACCATCCGGCGGCCAGCCGGATCCCGGCTAGCCACTCGTCCTGGCCGGTGACCAGATGGGCCCGGTGGCAGGCGTCGGCCATGGCGGCAACTTCGATCGGTTGTTGATCAAACGCCGGAGCGGTATCGCCCGGCCCGGATCCGCCGACGGGTGTGGGGGAGAGGTGGCCATCGATGGTCTCACGGTCCAGGAGCCACCCCAGCAGGACCAGCCCGTCGTCGATCAGGTCGGCTCGATCAAGGGCGTCACCGGCGGCGATGAGTGCCTCCGCAACCGCAGCGTTGGCATAACTGAGTCGGGGCTCGGGCCACGGCCAAACAGGATCGGTCGCGGGTCGGCCGATCTTCTCGGCGGCATCAACCATGAGTAGGCGGGCGGAGTCGTGGCGGGGATCGACAGCGAGAACCTCGGCGGCACCGAGGGCAGCGAACGCCATCGACCGGACATGGGGCGAGCGTTGTTGGGTGCCGTGCCCGAAGTACGCCAGCGCGGCCTGGCGAATTGTTGCATCGCCAGCTCGGTTCGCCGCTGTCCCGAAGCCCCAGAGGCTCCGGCCCCAACAGTCATCCACGCTACGAGGACCGTTCCACCGCCCGGTGGCGCTACACCGGTTGCGAACTCTTCCATCAACTTCTTGCGAGTCGGCGAGGAACCGCAGGGCGGTACGTTGGAGTTCACGTAGAGCGGGGGTGGGCTCCACTTCTCGTGCAATGACGATGAGCAACCGCGCAACATCGTCCACGCAATAGCCGTGTTCTCGGCGTGGCGTTGTGTGTTCGGCGTGTTCGAAGATTCCGATGTTGTCGCTCAACCGGAGCACATGATCGAAAGACGGCACCTTCACCGCCGCGCCGACTTGCGTGCGGAGACCAGCTGGGTTGCGATCTGGTCGTAGCGGCCAGCCACCGCTGTCCAGGACAGCTCGGGCGCCAACCTGCGAGCCTCCGTAGCCATCGATTCCAGTCGAGCAGGGTCGGTGAGCACCGATCGGATGGCGTTCGCCAACGCCACCGGATCCCGCTGTGGGACAACCACGCCGGCTCCGCTACTGAGCAGCTCGACCGCGTGGGGGAATGCAGTGGAAACGACTGGCCGACCCGCAGCAACAGCGTCGACGAGCACTCCTGAGGTCACCTGATCGGTCGAGTCGTACGGCAAGACAACGAGGTCAGCGGAGCGAATCAGATCTGTGAGCGAAGCGAGGTCTCGATAGGTGTCGTCGAAGGAAATGAACGCGCCTGCCGCGGACCTCCCGGCTCGCTCAACCAGCATCTCGCGGTAGGCCTCGCCCGATTGCGCATGGACCTTGGGGTGGGTGGCGCCGGCAATGACGTAGCGGGGCGACGGCTCGAGGTCGGTGAGCTGAGCGAGTGCGTCGATCGCCCACTCGATACCTTTCCCCGGCCCGAGAAGGCCCCACGTCAATAGCCGCGGGGCCCGATTCGACATGCGGGACCCGAAGTCTGACACGCTGGCCGAAGGTGTAACTGCGCCATGAGGCACAACGCTTACTTTGGAGGCGTCGACGTCGAAGCTTTCGGCGAGCCGAGACTTTGCGGTTTCGGTCATGACCACGACCGCATCAGCCGCATCGCAGATTTCCTCGAGCACCATCTTCTGATTGGCGCTGGGCGTTGTGAGGACGGTGTGCGCCACCACAATCAGTGGCACCTTAATCTTCTTAGTGATATCCAGGACATCGGCCCCGTCGGCACCGGAGTACAAGCCGTATTCGTGTTGAACGATCGCAACGTCGGCGCCGTTGAGCACATCAATCGGCGAACGCAGACCAGCGTGAGGGTCCTCGGTGAGTGTCGCCAACACCGAGGCGTCCTCGAGATGAGGGGTGGCGCCACATCGCACCACGTCCACGCTTGCGCCGTTGGCGACGAGGCCTGCCGCCAAGGCGGCAGAGAAGGTGGCGATCCCGCATTCGGTCGGGGGAAATGTGGACAGGATGCTGAAGCGGCGAGCGCATGCAATATCGGGTGGTGTAACCAGTTCGTGTGCAGGGATGGGCATGACAGAACTCCGTTCGTTGCTCGGTCAAGGCGTCGAGCATGCGGAGGGCGACGAATCCGAAACGGCCGTCCAGCCCAAGCCAGGCGCTCTCTTCCAAGAGTTTCGTCCAGGATACTCGCCAGCCTTCTCGATTGGTGTCGGGTACGCTTGATCTGTCTCCGTTTCCCGAAAGCCGCCTGGCGACTCGCTTCGTATCGCTGTGCTAGCGCCGATCTCATGGCGAACACCTCCGCGGCATTACGGCCCGTGGGAACTCTTCGCTTCTCTGCTGACCGAAGGCCTGCTCGCTCTTGGACACGATGTGACTCTGTTCGCCACCGCCGACTCCCTCACCAAGGCCCACCTCCGATCCACGGTTGCGTGCGGGTGGTCCGAAGATGACGACATCGACCCAAAGGTCGCCGAATGCCTGCACATCGCCAACGCCTTCGAACACTCCGATGAGTTCGACATCATCCACAACGGATTCGATTTCCTGCCCCTCACTTACAGCCGGCTGGTCGACACCCCCGTCGTAACGACGATTCATGGGTTCTCCTCGGAAAAGATCGTGCCGGTCTACGAAAGGTACGACGCCAACACCACCTATGTCGCAATCAGCGACTCCGACCGTCATCCACGGCTCCACTATGCGGCCACCATTCACCACGGCATCGACACCGACGCCTTCTCGGTGCATCCAAGGCCTTGCGAGCATTTGCTCTTCTTCGGGCGCATTCATCCTGACAAAGGCACCGCACACGCAATCGCTGTCGCACGCCGTGCTGGCCGTCCCCTGATCATCGCAGGGATCATCCAGGACGAGCAGTACTTCGCAGACGAGGTCGCCCCGCACATCGACGGTGACTCGGTTCGGTTTCTCGGCTCTGTTGACGCGAGCGAACGGAACGAGGTCCTCGGAAGCGCTCACGCTCTTCTCCACCTCATCGACTTCGACGAACCCTTCGGCTACAGCGTCGTCGAAGCCATGGCTAGCGGCACGCCCGTCATCGCGTATGGCCGAGGTTCCATGGCCGAACTCATCGGGCACGGCACCTCCGGATACATAGTTGGTGACATGGACCATGCCCTACAGGCCGTCGAGCTCGTAGGTTCTCTCGATCGTGCCGCGATCCGCGCCTCCGCCGTTGAACGGTTCAGCGCCGCAACGATGGTTGGCAAGTATGTTGCGCTATACCGGACCGTTCTCGCTGCGCGGGAGCGTTCGGCGAGTGGCGACTAGACCTCAATCCGATGCGTTACAAATGGCGACGCCAATCGGTGTCACAATGCGGGAGTGGACGAACTTGAACCTACAAGGGCGGCGCTAGAGCGCGGCGAGTGGCAACTCGCCCTTGAGCTGCTTGCTGGGCTTGGTCCGAGCTCGGAGTGCGCTGAGGGTCTCGAACTCCAGGCCCGTGCTGCCTACGGCAACGGTGACTTCGAAGCGTCGGTCTCGGCGTGGGAAGACCTGCATGCTCTGCTCGTTGCCGACGGCGATGTGCCCGGTGCGGCCATGGCTGCGGCGATGGTCGCGATGTACCTGATGATGGATACCGGCCTGATGGCTCCTGTCCGCGGATGGCTGCGACGCGCCGAGCGCCTCCTCGACGGTCATGACGAGGCTCCGGCCACTGCGATCATCGCAATGACTCGCGGCTACGAACGCTTCATGTGTGGCGACATGGAGGCGGCACGCACGAACGCTGCGCTAGCGATAGAGGTCGGCACACGCCTCGGCGTCCAACCCGCCGTCGTGGTCGGCCGCGTCTGCGTTGCACGCGTCACGATCTTTAACGGTCAGGTAAAGGAGGGACTCGACCTGCTCGACGAAATCGCAGTCGATCTCATGTCTGGTCAGGTTGATCCGCTTACAACCGGAATGATGTATTGCGAGCTGATTTGTGTCGCCCAGGGAATGGCGCTCCAAGATCGGGCGCAGGAGTGGACCGAGGTCATGGATCGTTGGCGACACGGTGCGGCGATCGGCAGCATGAGCGGTCGCTGTCGGGTGCATCGCGCAGAACTGTTGAGGATCTCCGGGCCGAGCGACTTGGCCGAGGCCGAGGCTCTTGCGGCATGCGATGAACTGCGCCCGTGGATGCGTCGTGAGTTCGGTTGGCCGCTCGTCGAACTCGGGAATATTCGGTTACGCAGGGGCGATCTGGCTGGTGCCGAGGAGGCGTTCATGGCGGCCCACGAACGTGCGTGGTCGCCCTTTCCTGGCCTTGCGTTGTTGCGTCTGGCCCAGGGTGACATCGACTCGGCATCGAAGATGATCGCTGATGCCATTGCGCATCCTCTGAACATCCCATCGAAAGAGCAACCACCATTCGGCGATCTTCGGCTCGCTCCATTGCTCGATGCGCAGGCCGAGATCGCTGCCGCAGCCAACGATTTCGACACCGTTCGAGCGGCTGCGGACCACCTCCATTCGATTGCCAACTCCTACCCGAGTCGCTCCCTCGCTGCGGGAGCTGCGCTTGCGTCTGGGCGAGCCGCTCTCATCGGTGGTGACCTTGAACAAGCGCTGGAGCAGGCCGCAGCCGCGACTGCGGCGTGGGCGGACATCGGAGCGCCGTTTGAGGCAGCCGTGGCACGGACGGTCCTCGGCGAAGCCCGCAAACGATCCGGCGACACCGAAGGGGCACAGATGGAGTGGAGCGCAGCCCGGGCAGTGTTTGAGTCATTTGGCGCAGAGCGATGGGCGGAGCGGGCAGAGCGTCTCGTTGCTGAATCACCCTACGTCCGGACTTCGCACCAGCCCGGTAAGGCTGCGACGGCGACATTCCGCTGCGACGGGGACACGAGGACCATCTGCTTCGGCGACCAAACGGTATTGATGCGTGATCTGAAAGGCTTTCGCTACCTCGAACGATTGCTCGACAACCCCGGTCGGGAGTTCCATGCTCTCGACCTCGTGGCTGTCGAACGGGGCTCTGTCCCTACCGGCCGCAGGGTTCGTCACGGTCAGGAGGGAGGAATCGACGGAGCCGGTGGAGGGTTACCGGTCATCGATGACAAAGCTCGTGATGCCTATCGTCGCCGTTTGGCCGAGGTCGACGATGACATCGAAGAAGCCACCCTGATGAATGACGTGGGTCGTTTGGAGCTCGCAGAACGCGACCGTTCTTACCTGGTTGCAGAGCTGGCGAGTGCCGTGGGGCTCGGTGGACGGCGTCGATCTGTGGGCGGCACATCTGAGCGAGCTCGCACCAGTGTGACCCGGTCGCTCCGTTACGCTCTGAAGCGCTTGGCCAAACACCATCCGGCTCTTGCCGACCACCTTGGGAAGAGCGTGCACACCGGGACCTACTGTGTCTATTCGCCCGACTCTCTGTCCTCGATCGTCTGGCACCTCTGAGATCCCGGTGAGCTTCCCGAGCGGCCCCTGAGAACCCTCAGCTTCTCGTTTCGCTGCTCGCCTCCTAGGCCTGCATCTTGTGGAGCATGTGGTCCAGAACCTGGCCGTGCTCGTCTTGCGGGCTGAAGAGGATCACCTCGGCGTCGTCGGTGGCCCGAACGCTGTGTCCGGGAGGCCAGTAGAAGATGTCGCCTCCGGAGCAAGTGTCGGCCGATCCGTCGGTGTAGTCGACGACGACGTCACCGGAGATCATGTATCCCCAGTGCGGAGCATGGCATGAGTCTCCCTCAAGCCCTTGGAGGAGTGGTGCGGTGTCGGTGCCAGCGCCGAGTGAGAAGAACTCGCCGGAGATGGTTCCGAATCCGGTGGGGTCGCCGAAATCGTTGAGTTGCCGGGCCGTGGCGCCGGGGACGGCGAACTTGACCGGGATGTCTGTCTTGGTAATACGCATGGTTGTCAGCTTTCTTGTGGTTGGTGGTGGTGGTGATTGTTGGGTAGGACAGATGAGGTGTCTTCAGAGCGTGCGGCCGGTGAAGGCGATGAGTTTGTCCAGGACGCTCGCCCCGTCGGGTGCCGCCGTCTCGAGCGCAAACGTGTCGCCGTCACGCATGTCGGGGATCAACGCCTCCCTGGCGAAGGAATCGACCGCTGCAACGACATCGGCCGGCGGGTCATAGGTCAGACCAGAGGATGACGCTATGTCGTAGCCGTGGACCAGTCCGTCGAACGCAACGAAACGGGCGAATACCGAGCCGGGGACGTCGCCGAAGGGTGCGGAGACGGTCCGCTCCATAGCGCCGGGACTGTTCACGGCCGCAAGCAGGTTGGTCATCGCCGTTCGGAACTCAGCGGTGGGAACGTGTCCGGTAGGTACAGGCGGCGCTCCATTTTCCGGAGGCGATTCACCCCGGAATGCGGGGACGAAGTTGGTGGCGCCGCCGATCATGTGATCCAGCACACCGTGCACTGTGAAGTTTGCACATGGTGTTGAGTTGCCGAGGTCGGTGGGATCGAGTTGATCGACGAGTGCCGTGAGGGTGGGAAGAATGACGGCCAGTTGTTCGCAGGGTTCCATTTCTTGTGCCTTTCGCTGTTGTTGTTGTTGTTGTGGTAGTTACCTGCGAGATGGGCGTGACAATCGATGTCACAATGGAACAGTGCCGGACTTTGGTCGAAACTGGGGCGTCCGCCTCGAGCCGGCGTTGGCCACCGCCGGGCAAGATCTACAACGGGGCCAGCCAGACTCTTGGGGCCTTGGTTTCGGCTGCTGTTAGCCGACGGTGGCAGCAGCGATCACACGTCCGATGGCGGTTCGGGCCTGGGCGAGGACGGCGGGGTCGTCGTGAAGGATGAACGAAGTATTTGCTGCGATAACTAGCGCATTGAGTTCGAACACGAGGGTGGGCACGTCGGTGTCGCTACGCAACTCGCCGCGCACAATCGCTTCATTCGCGGCTTCGGTGAGCACATTGATCCAGTCCTTTTGGTTAGCCGCAACCCGTTCGCGCAGTGGGCCGGGCCGGCCACCGAGCTCCGCTGCCGCGGCGGCGAAAAAGCAGCCGCCCGGGAGTGTCCGATTCTCGACATAAGTCAGGAACGACTCGCACAGGGCGCGGAGACGGTGGAGCCCTTCGTGCTGGAGCGCAGGAACGACTACGACGTTGATGAACAGCGTGCGGGCGTTGTCGACGGTGGCGAGTTGCAGCGCCTCTTTGGATTCGAAATGGGCGTAGACCCCGCTCTTGCTGAGTTTGGTGGAGCGGGCAAGCGTGCCGATGCTCAGCCCGTCGAGACCTTCGATGGTCGCTAAACGCACGGCTGAATCAAGGATGAGCCGCTTGGTGCGTTCGCCATCGACCCGGGTCCGCCGCTTGACGGTTTCAGAAGACTTGACCATCGTTTGACAAGATAGCACGATCGGTCGTACTTTCATAGATAGCACGACCGATCGTGCTATCTAAGGAGATGAACAGATGGCTGAGATCACTGCAACAAGGCCGACCGACGCGGTGGATCCCGACAGGTGGAGAGAGGCCGGACGCGGCTGGGGGGCGCGGGCGCAGGAGTGGGCGTACCTGTTCGAGCCTTACGCACTCCCAGCGAACGAAGTTGTGTTCGATCGGCTGGGGGTTGGCCCGGCCACCCGCTATCTTGACGTCGCTTGCGGGTCCGGGTTTGCGGCCAACGTTGCTCACCGACGTGGGGCAACTGTCAGCGGACTCGACGCCTCCGAAGAGCTGATCAACATCGCCAGGGCCCGCACGCCCGACGGTGACTTTCGAGTGGGCGACATGTTTGCGCTTCCGTTCGACGAGGGCGCATTCGACGTCGTGACGAGCTTCAACGGCATCTGGAACGGATGCGACGATGCCCTCGACCAGGCGCGAAAGGTGCTCATTGAGGACGGTCAGCTCGGGTTGACCTATTGGGGTGCATACGAGCGCATGGGGCTCCTGCCGTACTTCCTCACGGTTATGGAGCACTCGCCCCCGAGCCACCAAGCTGCCAATGTGAGGCTGGGCGAGACCAGCACGGTCATCGCCAACATGCTGCTGGCCACCGGCTTTGAGCTTCTCGATCAAGGCACCGTCGAGGTGATCGCCGAGTGGCCCGATATCGACACCGCCGTGCGTGCCCTTGCGGCTGCGGGCCCGTCGGTCCCTGCGATCAAAGCGATCGGGTACGACGAGTTCTCTGCCGCACTTCGCGAGGTCGTCTTTCCGATGGACGGCCCTGTCGGCGTGCGGATCTCATCAGAGTTCGGATGGGTGACAGCCCGACCGAGGTAAGGGAGGGGTTCCGGAAGATGCCGTCGGTGCCAAGCGAACTCAGAGCCGTGGCGCGCTGGGAGAATGGAGGTTCCACGTGGCAAGTGCCCGAGCGAGACGCCGGGGACCAATGACGGTGATACGGCCATCGCGTCGGGCCGACGACCACGACAGCGCCCCTCGGTGCCAATCGACGAAGGCCAACGACTCGGCCTCCACGTGAAGGTCGGGGGCGCCACCGGGGTCGGCGTAGCAGACCTCAGCGTCGCCATTCTCTATGAGTAGCCAGTAGTACCGGTTCGCCGCTGCTTCTTCGGGGAAGGTGAACGCGACGACGACACGATCCTCTGGGAGCTTTGATCGGTCGAGTTGGGCCTGGCACCACGCCCAGAGAGCGAAGCCCGGATCAGCGTGGGTGGTCGTGACCTCGACCCACCTCTCACCCCAAGCGCCCATTGCATCGATGACGGCGGCCAGATCGGCGCCGGCTTCGGTGAGTTCGTAGGTTGATCCGTTGCCTCGCTCCTTTGGCTCGGATCGAATCACGCCGGCGTGCTCGAGTTCGGCCAGACGCTTGGAAAGCATCGAGCGTGACATCGCCGGAACGCCGCGAGCCAGATCGTTGAACGTGTGGGCACCGAGCATTAGGTTCCGCACCAGCAGCGGCGTCCAGCGCTCGGCCAAAATTTCCGACGCCCGGGCGATTGGGCAGTATTGGCGGTATGTACCCACCGCACCATCTTCGCACGCCGGCGTCGCATTCCAAGTTCGAAATAAGAACTTCACGTGGTGGGCGGATGGGCGGAGACTTCTTTCATGGCTGAGAACCCGAACACAACCATGACCGACTCAGAGCGCGGGCAGGTGAGCACGGCCGCCGCAGAAATCTACGACGCCTTCTTCGTGCCGGCCCTATTCGGGCAGTTCTCCGAGCAGGTTCTCGACCATGCGGGGGTCAGCGCCGGTACCCGCGTTCTCGACATTGGCTGCGGAACGGGAATCGTCGCCATCGCCTCTCACCGGCGCGTTGGCCCGAATGGTGTTGTAGCCGGCGTCGATCCGAACGAGGGCATGCTCGCTGTCGCCCGCCGATCGGAGCTGTCAATCGACTGGCATCTCGCCTTCGCTGAGGCCCTCCCTATCGAGGACCGGTCCTTCGACCACGTACTCAGCCAGTTCGCCGCCATGTTCTTCACCGACCGCGAAGCTGCACTCGATGAGATGGCCCGCGTCACCGTGGAGGGCGGCACCGTCACCATCGCCACGTGGGCCGGGCTTGACCGCACTCCCGGTTACGACGCCATGGTGGCCTTGATCGACGACGAACTCGGAGGAGAGGCGGCCAACGCCCTGCGGGCCCCGTTTGTGCTCGGAAATACTGAGGATGTCCGGCAGCTCTTGACCCCGCTCGGAAATGACGTTCGCGTGGATGAGATCGCCGGCACGGCTCGGTTTGGGTCTATCGCTGCCTGGGTGCACACCGATGTACGAGGTTGGACGCTCGCCGATTTGGTCGACGACGCTGGCGAAGCTGCCCTGGTGGCCCGGGCCGAACGTGACCTGGCGTCGTTCGTATCGGACGACGGCTCGGTGGCTTTCCCTGCTCCAGCATTGGTGGGAACAATCCAGATCGACCACTGACGCCAAACTCAGGATGGGATCGAGAGCTCGGCCCACACCGGCTGGTGGTCGCTGGCCGTTGAGCTCAGCTCGACTCCTACGGACTGGGCGATCAGGTCGCGGATGTAGAGATGGTCTAGAGCGAAGTCCCGACCGAAGCGACGGAAGCTCTTCATGGAAGGGTTGGTGACTCGCTCGAATCCCACCGAGTGCAACGGTGCGTCGAAGTTACGAAGGCTTCGAGCGGAGGCGGTGTTGAAGTCACCCCCGATGATGCACGGATGAGGCTGGGAATCGGTCACTTCGGCGACAGAGCGGACCTGAGCCACCCGATGCCGTGTGGCCAACAGCACCGTTTCCAGATGCACGCTGTAGGCAACGACTTCTACACCGTGGACGTCGAGCACGGCGCTAGCGGCCGACCGCTTCTGGCCCATCACCGGTGCAGTGTGCGGCATCGGTGTCTCGATCACATCGCTCATGGGCCATGACGACAGGACGGCATTACCGAAGGGCGTCCCGGTCTTCGGGTGGCTGGCCGCGGCCGCAAACCGGAAGTCCAGACCGAGCCGATCGGCCAGCTCGGCCACGCTGTGAGGCGCCATCTCTTGAACGAGGAGCACATCTGGGTTGCGTAGGTGCACGCTGTGCTGGATCTCCACAGCTGCCTTTTCGATATTGCGTCCGAGTTCGATATTCCACGACACGACCCTCATCAGGCGGCAACCCTGGGGGGCTCTTTCCATTCGCATCAAACTAGCTGATCCCACCATCGTCGATGGCGTCGAGCCGCTCGTCTCAAGCCGCCAGGCCCTCCGTACGTATTCGTCAGCCCGGACCGCCAGATCTGGAAATGTACGCGAGGTAGTGTCGACCCATGGATGCAAATCGCGGCGCTGTGTTTCGCCAACTCCATCAGAGCGGAATCTTCACCATGCCGTGCGCATGCGACGCCATCTCGGCGGACCTGTTCGAACAGGCGGGATTCTCCGCAATCGGAACCACCAGTGTTGTGACGCAGGCCATTGGTGCGCCACTGCGCGTTGGCATCGGATCCGGTAGCGGCACACTCAGCCTCGAAGATCTCGCCGAGGTTGGCGGCCGCAGAGTGAGCACGGGCGGCGCCGTACCGCGCGCAATCTATGCACTCGTTCTGTCGGCCAGCCGCGAGATGCTTGCCGGCCGCTTCGAATTTGTCAGCCCAGCGATACCTGAAACCGAGATCAACGAAATGCTGTGCCGTGCATAGCGACGGTGTCGAGTTGATGGAGACGTTCGATTGGAATGGGTCGGCGGTGCGGTGGATGCGCTACGGGGAGGGTCCGCCGGTTGTGTTGTGTCACGGGACGCCATGGTCGAGCTTCGTGTGGAGAAAGACCATCGAGGCTCTCCGCTATACAAGGTCGGTCTATGTATGGGACATGGTTGGCTACGGCCAATCCGACAAGCCAAACGGCGACGTCTCGCTCGAAACCCAAGGTCAATTGCTCGCCGCATTGGTCAACCATTGGAAGCTCGACGCCCCCGATCTGGTAGCGCATGACTACGGCGGAGCGGTATGTCTTCGCGCTCACCTGCTGCACGGAGTCGCAGCGAGTTCGCTGGCGCTGATCGACGTGGTGGCGCTGCGACCGTGGGGTTCACCGTTCTTCCGGCTGGTGGCTGAACACCCCGAGGTCTTCTCGGCACTGCCGTCCAACCTGCACGAGGCCCTCGTGCGGGAGTACATCGGCGGAGCGAGTGGACCTGGCTTGAAACCGGCCGTTCTTGATCGGCTCACGGAACCGTGGCTCGGCGTGGGCCAAGGTGCGTTCTACCGCCAGATCGCCCAGGCAGACGAGCGCTTCACGGCCGAGGTTGAAGACCGGTACCGCGACATTGAGATTCCAACCATGATTGTCTGGGGCACCGCTGATCAATGGATTCCGATCGACACGGGACATCGGCTGGCATCGATGATCCCAGGCAGCAGTCTTGAGATCATCGAGGGTGCCGGCCATCTCGTTCAAGAAGACCGGCCAGCTGAGCTCACAGGAGTCATCCAGAGATGGTTGGTAAATAGGAGCGTCTGAATGACCGGCAAAGCCGGGAGGCGAAGCGCGGGCAACAGCTCGGTCATCGATGTCGGCGGCCCAGCGCTGCTACAGGGTGATACTGCCGGCGCTGTCGTTAAGCCTCGCCATGAACATGGGCCACCCCATGCGGTGCGAAGGCAGATGCTCATCGGGTAGATCGCGGTGTTCAACCTCGACGAGTGTCCCACCGGTGGCGGTCGGCGTCAGTGTGAACTGAACGCGGGTCGAGCTTGGTGGGAGTGTGGTGGATCCGGCGTGGCCCCAGGAGACCACGACTGTTTGGGGAGGTGAGACCTCAAGGTATTGCCCGCGGACCGGGATGCCCTCGATATCGAGGGTGAACTCTCCGCCTGGCTGAGCGTCCAGAACGGCGTAGTCGCCGATCCAGGAGACGAGTAACTCCGCGTCAATGAAGTAGGGAAAGACGGTCTCACGGGGGCTCTGTATCTCGATCGCACACGAGAACGTCCCGGTCATTTGCTGTGGTCTTCGAGTTTCGCCCTGAGCTTTTCAAGGCCGTTCGGCCAGAGATCAGCCACGAACGAGCCGACCGAATCGAAACCATCGGGGTTCACCGCGTACAGGTGCCGCCGACCGTGTGCCTCCATGTGTACGAGGCCTGCGTCCTTGAGGACTTGGAGGTGGTGCGAGACCGCCTGCTGGCTGGCTCCACATCCGTCCGCTATAGCTCCGACGGACAATGGCTCATCGCGCACCAACCGGAGGATCTGTTGCCGCTGGGGAGCAGCGAGCGCTGCGAACACATCTTCTGCTGGCACCCCGCCAGTATGCCGCCGCCGCTGGCAATTCACAAGTAATCGTTTGTGTAATAGATACACAAACGATATCTTGTGCAAACTACGCTTTGTGAATCGCAAGGCGCAACGACAGGAGAAGCGTGAAATGGACATGCGAGAGATCAACAATGGCGTCATCAGCGAGTTTCGTGCCAACGACGGGCGCTTGTCCGGTCCCATGGAAGGCGCGCCCATCTTGTTGTTGACCACCACTGGGTGTCGCAGCGGTAAACCTCACACAAACCCCGTTGGGTTCATCGACGTTGATGATCGCCTCGTTGTTGCGGCTGCAAACGGCGGCGGAGATCACCACCCCGACTGGTTCGTCAACATCCAGAACGACAACCGGGTGACCATTGAAGTGCCCGGAGCCACGATCCCATCGATTGCAACGATCGCCTCCGGCACCGAACGCGTCGACTTGCTCGAGCGACTGGCAGCAACCCTGCCGAGCATGTCCGATCACGTGTCAGCCACCACTCGCGAGATTCCTGTCATCACGTTTGGCGAGGCAAACTAAACCGGCGCGCCTCGGCGGCCGCCGCCGTCCGGCGTTGCCAATAATTGCAAAGGGTTTAGGCGCTGGCTCTGGTCTTGTTGGGATCGAAAAACGGGATCGTCTCCACCTTTGCCGAGTAGCTCACACCATCTCCGATTGCGGTGAGCTCGGTTCCGGGTGTCGCCGCATTTGGCGCAATGTGGACCAGCGCCAGACTCTTGTGCATGCGCTGGGAGTAGGCGGGGCTGTTGACCTTGCCAACGTCGGCACCGTCAAGTTGCAGTGTCTCACCGCCAGCGATCGCATCGTCGTGGGTGATCGTGATCCCGGCGCCAACGAAACGTTCCCTACCGATCGCTGCGACTGCTGGCGACTTACCGCGATAGTCCACACCGTTGCGCGACAGCGTCCAGCCGAGCCCGACCTCGCTTGGGTAGTGCTCATCGGTCATGTCGTACCCGTAGAACAGCAGCGCCGCCTCTACCCGTACCTTGTCGAGCGCAGTGAACGAGGCCGGCATCACGCCCGACCCGCTGCCGGCGTCGAGGATCGCGTCCCACAACGCAACGACATCGGCGGCAGATGCGAAGATTTCGTACCCTCGTTCGCCGGAGTAGCCGGTCCGGCTGATCATGACGTCGCACCCGAAGAGCTTGGCGAACACGTGATGGAAATACGGCACGGCCGCCAGGTCAGCGTCGGTAGCCGAGTCGAGCAGGCTGAGCGCGGCGGGGCCTTGTAGCGAGATGATGTGGAGGTCATCGTCGAGTTCGATCTGCACATCCTTGCCGTCAGCCGATTCTTCGAGCAGCTCCATCGACGCTCCGGAACCGTGGACGAACAGCCAACCGTCATCTCCCTGGTTGAACACGATCGCGTCGTCGGCGACGGTGCCCCGCTCGGTCAACACCGACCCATACGCGGACTGCCCGCGAACGAGGCGACTGAGGTCGCGGCTATGGGCATGGTCCACGACAGCCGAAGCATCCGAACCGGTGATCCGGATCTTCTTGAGCGGCGACATGTCGAACATCCCGGCCGCCTCGCGGATCGCATCGTGCTCGGCATTTGGATCGGTGGAGTACTCCCACGCCGTGCCCATGCCGTTCCAGTCCTCTAGTCCCGAACCGAGCGCACGGTGGCGGGAGGCGAGGGCGGAGGTGCGTGATAATTCTTGAGTCATTCGGATTTGGTTCCTTTTCGTTGTGGGGGTCTGTGCTCAGTACCAGGCGTCGGGCAGGCCGTTCTTGCGGTCATCGACGAAAGCGCGGAGTTGGCGGTCGACCGCATCATCGATCGGCGGTGGTTCATAGGCGGCCAGCATCTGCTTCCATTGGAGGTTGGCGCGTTGCTGTGAGTCGAGAGCGCCGTCTTCGGTCCACTGCTCGAACGAGTTGGTGTCGGCAAGGGTCGACTCGTAGTTGGCAGTGGCATAGTGCCGAATCGTGTGCGCCGAGGCGAGGTAGTTGCCGCCGGGGCCTACCTCGAGATAGGCGTCCATGGCCAGCGTTTCGTCATCGATGTCGAGCCCTGCAAGTTGTTTGTGCAACATGGCGCACCGATCCAGGTCAATGACGAACTTCTCGTACCCGAATGACAGGCCCCCCTCGAGCCATCCGGCGGCGTGGATCACGTAGTTGGTGCCGGCGAGAATGCCGGAGGACATCGAGTCGGCGGACTCTTGCATGGCTTGGCCGTCTGCGATCTTCGACGCCGTGTAGTGGGCGCCGCACCGCAGTGGTAGGCCCAGTCGCCGGGCCAGCTGACCGACGGCGTAGGTGGCGAGAGTGGACTCTGCAGTTCCGAACGTGGGCGCCCCGGTCTTCAGGTTCATTGTGGTCAAGAAGTTCCCGTACACCATTGGCGATCCTGGCCGCACCAGCTGGCTGAGTGCGATCCCGGTCATCGCTTCGGCGTGGGCTTGGGCCACGAGAGCCGGGAGGGTGACCGGCCCCATAGCGCCCCCGATGATGAACGGAGAGATGACGCACCCCTGATTGGCCCGGGCGTACGCCTTGAGCGCCCCACTCATCACGTCATCCCACACCAGGGGACTGTTGACGTTGATGTTTCCCTGAATGACGCAGTGGTCCTCCATGAACTCGGTGCCGAACACCAGCCGGGCCATGGCGATCGAGTCCTCGGCACGTTCGGGTGCCGTCACCGAACCCATGAATGGTTTCGTTGACCAGCGGAGGTGGGCATAGGTCATGTCGAGGTGGCGCTTGTTCACCGGAACGTCGCACGGTTCGCAGACAGTCCCGCCGGAATGGTGTAACCACGGAGTTGTGAATGTGAGCTTCACGATGTTCTCGAAGTCCTCGAGCGTCGCATACCGGCGGCCCCGGTCCAGGTCTGTCACGAATGGTGGGCCGTAGGTCGGAAGGAACACCACGTGGTCACCACCAATCGGTACCGTGCGTCCGTCACGACCGTGCATCTCGAATTGTCTGGGTGCGGTTGAACACAACCGGGCCGCCAGTCCCGGATCGAATCGCACCCGTTGGCCCTCGACCCTGGCACCCGCCGAACGGAACAACTCGAGTGCTTCCTCGTCGCCTCGGAAATCCACACCCACTTCGTCCAGGATGCGGTCAGCGTGGGCTTCGAGCCGATCGATTTGGTCGTCGGAGAATGGCTCGTAGGCGCCGAGCCGGTTACGCGGGCTTAGGGCCGAACTTTGCACCGATGTCCGGCTCACCCGTTGCGCCCGGCCCCGACGCCGTGGCGGCGGGTCAGCGGCGGGGGCAGCTGGTGGTTGTGACACAGCTACATCATGCCCCCTCTGCCATCGACCTGACATCCGCCCGATGGTTGCTCTCTGCATGAGCTCATGTCATGCTGAACTCCGTGCATCCTTTGCTCAAGCGAGTCCCCCGTTTGCAGATGATCGCCGTCTTTGAGAGTGCGGCTCGGCTCGAGTCGTTTACCGAAGCCGCACATGAAATCGGCATGACCCAATCGGGAGTATCTCGCCACATCAGCAATCTGGAACAGGCCACCGCACTCGAGCTCTTCCAACGTGCTCCGAACAAGGTCCGCTTGACCGCGGCTGGCAGCGCATTCCTCGTGGCGATCCAGGAAGGATTCGACACGATCGAGCACGCACTGGCCGAGCTGCGCAGACAGGGGCCGACGTTCCTCCTGGCAGCCAACCCCGGTTTTGCTCAGCACTGGCTGGTTCCGCGCCTCGATGGGCTACAAGCCGTTCTCGGCGATGCCGATCTGCGGCTGCGCCTCTTCGATCGCGACTCCGAACTCCACGGGGAGGTGTATGACGCCGCGATCCATCTCACTTCAATCGCCGGCGCGCCGCTTGGAAGCCGGGTGCTGTTCCACGAAGTTGTGGTCCCAGTAGCGGCACCTTGGTTCGCTGAAGCCAACGGACTCGAGCCCGCTACCGAACCGGCGAGGTTGATCCACGTGACAAAGCTTCAGCTCGACGGGCGTGATCGCCGATGGATGGGTTGGGCCGACTGGTTCGCTGCCCATGCCATCCTATGGTCACCGGCCGCGGCGAAAATGTCGTACAACAACTATCCATCGGTCTTGAACGACACGATTGCAGGACGGGGTGTCGCACTCGCCTGGCGTGGTCTCGTCGACTCGATGATTGCATCTGGGGCGTTGGTCGTCGTGGGCCCCGAAGCAAGTCGGCCAGACACCGCCTACCAGCTCATTCCCGGGCACAACGCCCCGCTCGACCTGTTCGACCGTCTGGCCAACTGGCTCGCCCGGCCCGCGGCCTGACTCAACCGTGCATTCCTGACCGTGAGGGAAAGCAGCCTCACCAATGAAAGTGGCATACTGGTGAAGTCATGACCAAGCTCGACAAGACGTTCAGCGCCGAACTCGTGAAGAGCCCGGCCAAGGGTGGCTGGACCTACGTGGTCACCGACTGGACTGCGGAGTTCTTCGGCACTCGTGGCCTGGTGAAGGTGCGAGGCACCGTCGACGATCAGCCATTTGAGAGCTCGTTCATGGCGCTCGGCGACGGTACCCACAAGCTCCCGGTTGCCGCCGACCTTCGTGAACGAATCGGCAAGCACGTCGGTGACACCGTCACTATTCACCTCACCGAGCGAGTTGATCGTGCCACGTCTCACGATTGAGGAGCAACGCTCCAAGGCTACGACACCGTTGCCGACAGTCGATTCTTGCTGCCTCCACTGACGCCACCCGCGAAAGGGCCAAGCCAGTGAGGTCGTGACCGTCGGCGTACTGGTGGAACGGCACGTCGAGGAACGTTTCTGTATTGGTACAGATTGTGAGTACCCCGATCTGAAATGTGATGCCTGGGCCGTAGATCTCCTCCGCGGCTTCTCGGGTCATGTGATCGGCCACAATCGGGGTCGGAAGACCCGGGTAGGTAGTCATGCCGCTCGCGATGACATGACTGAGATCAACATGTGAGGGGGAGTCCATCACACCGCCGATAAGAGACGGAGATGGTGTTTGTCATCGCTGTTCCGTCATCTTGTTCGATGGCTGATCCCTTCGAGGACGGTCGTGCGGGCGATGAACGGTTGCACATCGACAACATGTCGGATCTTTCGTCTGTCGGGTCATGGATGAGGCTCCGACGACGACACGTGGTAGACGGTCGCTTCAGGGTCGGCCGCAAGCAGATCGGGCAGAACGCTCATCACTTTCGCGACTTCGGGTAAAGCGTTTTGGCGATCAAGAGCGGTGGAGTCTTCGAAGACCTCTGTAGCGATTATCGAGTTCGGATCGGCAACGTCACGGCCGATGTCAAAGTGGACCACTCCATCGAGCTTTCGGCTCGGTTCGATCACATCATGCATGACCGCGATGGCTTGTTCCGCCTTTCCGGGCTGGCAGGTGACCTTGAATCTGACAACTATCATGGGAATATCCTCCTGTTGGTCGGGCACTATCTGAAGAAGCGGCATGAGAGCTCGTAGCACGATCGATAACGTCAGCGCGATGAGATGCGCCGGTCGATCGACCTGCCCGCCCCACCGGTTTCGCTGACCAGTTAGGCTGGGGGACATGGCGGCATTCGCTGTCCTGGCGCTCGGCGTCGCATCGGTCTTGCTCAGGCGTTGAGCCTGATTGCGCAGTCTGACTCAAGCTACACTTGTTGATCTTAGAGCAAGACGCAATTCAAGTCTCTACAGGCAATCTTGTCCCGCTGGAGCGACCTATCCCCGTGCTCGTTAACGTCTCGCTGGTGCGGCAACTCGGGCTGGCTGTTCCATCCGAGGACTCCAGTCAAGGTGGTCGAGAGCACGTGCTTGCGGACCGGGTTGATGAAGTCACCGAACCCGTCGTCGCTGTTCGCGGGCCAGTACTGCGACCATTCTTGCCAGAGTTGCCGGCCCATGATCACGTCGGTGACACCAGCGAGCGATCGGCCCATCAGCTCGCCCTCTGCGTCGCCGAAGGAATCGAATTGGAAAAGGTGGGGAGACTCAGAAACGCCGTTGACGGAGGAGAACAGGTGAGCGGTTACGGTTCGAGACATGGCAAACATTACCCCCTGTCTTTGGTTCGACCGCAACGGTCTTGAGGCCGTCGAGTTCTACGTCTCGCTCTTCCCCGATTCCCGGATCGACCACGTGAGCCCGGGGCCCGACGGCTCACCGCTGATGATCAACTTCAGCCTGATGGGTCGTCCATTCCAGGCATTGAATGGCGGTCCTCAGTTTGCCTTTACCGAGGCGGTGTCGCTGGCGATTCCGTGCGATGGCCAGGCTGAGGTGGATCACTACTGGGCCGCGCTCACCGAAGGAGGCGAGGAGAGCATGTGTGGATGGTTGAAGGACCGCTTCGGCCTCTCGTGGCAGGTGGTTCCAAGCGAACTCGGCGAAATCCTCGGGGATCCAGATCCTGGGCGGGCGGCTCGTGCGCACGAGGCGATGATGCAAATGCGGAAGCTCGACCTCGAGGCGATGCGCGCTGCTGCCGATGCGGCGCCAGCGTGAATGCTGCTGCTCCGAAGCCTGCGCAAGGGACAGCGAAGGCTGCCCTTCCCGACGGGGCGGTAGATGTCATCAGAGCTCAGGGTTTGCATGCGTAGGCTGTGAGCAGCTTGTCGACCTTCTTGCTTCTACACGGCGCCGCATCGTCCGGTTGGTATTGGCACCTTGTCGAGCCGCTGCTCGTGTCCGCTGGCCACGAAACGGTCGCGCCAGATCTACCAGCTGATGACCCGAGCGCTGGACTTGATGAGTACGTCGCAACCGCGATCAACGCGATTGAAGGTAGCGAGGCCAAAGACGTAGTCGTCGTTGCGCAGTCGATGGCTGGATTCTTCGCACCTGTGGTCGCCCAAGCGTTCCCCGTCTCTGCGATCGTTCTGCTTGCAGCAATGATTCCCAACCCTGGCGAGCGCGGGCACGACTGGTGGGTCAACACCAACCAACCCGCCGCTCAGAAACAGCTGTTCGATGAGCTTGGAATGGGCCTCGATGGCGTTAACAACCCAGACGTCGTGTACGGCCACGACGTCCCCCCTGACGTGTGGGTCGAAGCCGGGCGCCGGCTGCGGGACCAGACCGGTCGTCCGTTCGACGATCCTTGCCCCATCGCGGCGTGGCCGGCGGTTCCCACCCACGTCGTCGCGCCCAGTTCCGATCGGCTGTTCCCGGTCGACTTCCAACGGCGAATCGCAAAGGAACGGCTCGGACTCGAAGTCCAAACGATTCCGGGTGGACACCTGGCTGCCCTCAGCCAACCCCAAGCAGTCGCGGATGCTCTGCTGCGAGTGGCGCCCTGAGTTCGGAACCCACCGACTTAGTAGAGAGACGTCGTGGTGAAACCTGCGGTTTGACGACGGCGTAGCAATCACAAGTAGTCGATTGTGTTGTCCCGGGTCAGCGCAAGGAGATCGTGGCCACGGATCCTGGGGCCTCTGGGGACAAGACGTTGTAACTGACATAAAGCTTCCCGCGGTGGTACTCGAGCCCCGAGGGGGTTGGCAGTTCCACCACTTTGACTGGCTTGCCATCCTGGCCGATCTTCGACACACGGCCTCCAAAGATCTCCGTGACATAGATCGTGCGGTGTGGACCAACCGCCAGATTGGTAGCGCCCAGAAGGCCCATTCCGATCTGCTTCATCGAACCGGTCTTCGGGTCTATCTGATAGACCGCCCCCCGAGCACCGAGGCTCGGATCCTCGGGGCCACCTGGCAGGGTCGTGACGTACAGCGTTCCGTGGCGGCCAACTTCCACATCGGTTGGGACCGGCTCGAAGAGGTAGGTCAGGCCGACCGTGCAGTCTGGCAGATTCTGAGCGGTTGCGATTTCTGCAGTGATCTTCACCGGCTGAGGTGGTAGCACCGCGACGGTTGACACTTCGCCACTTCGCGTCACCTTGAGGATGGCGTTGCCTCCAGAGTCGGCGATGTAGGTCGTGCCGCCTTTAGCCAATACGCCAAAGGGATTCGAGTCCGGTAGACCCTGATACTGCGGTGGTCCAACGTCCTCTGGCAACTTGGCTGCACATTCGTCAGTAATTGACTCGAAGCCGTAGGTATTGATCTTGTCGGGGTTGCTCTTCTGCTCAAACTCCCAAAGATCAGCTATCTGCGTGCTCGAGCCGTCGCGGTTGAGGCGTTCGAGAGTGGCGAAGAAGCCGGGGTCACCGGGCTCGCCATCGGCTCGGGTGGTAAACATCACGCGTCGGCCGACGATATCGAGGCCATCGATGCCCGGCATCGGAATGTTCTCTTGACCATCGTCAGTGACTATCGAAAGCACACCGCCGAAGCTTTGCGCGATGTACACGCTCTTTTGTGGTCCGATTGCGATCTGCAGGGGCCCGGCGAGACCGGTGGCGATGTCTGACAGTACCGGAGCATCGGGGCCGCCACCGCCTTCACCTGCGGAGACCACGCTGGGTGTGAATAGGACTAGCGCAGCAAGACCGGCAATGGCGACGCGGAGAATGACTCGCATGACAAGGCTCCTAAGGCTGGATTGATTGTTCGGGCTCGTCGCGCCGGAGCACTGATGGCCCGGTGTCAATGACGTCCTTCGGCGGATCATAAGCCCGCCGGTTTGAGCTGTCAACGGAGGAGTTGGCGGAGACGGTGGGATCGGCAGGAACGGGCTAGGTCGTGTGGATCACCGCACCGTGGGGTCGTGTGGATTGGCGACGCGGATCTCCCGATCGGAGAGGCCTAGAGGTTAAGGAGCCGATTGGATCTACCGATCATTGGATCATGGGGGCCGTCTCGATCGCGTGGGAACACTACCTGGCAGCAGCCGAATCGATAGGGCTGGATATCGCAGCAAAACTCGAAACGGCACCATCCGAAGGGGCTGTCGCGGCTACCTTCCGCGACAACGGCATGGAGGTGCGAGAACACCTCGTCGAGTATTTCAGCGTGCTCCACAGCGTGCCGGCGATCGATGCCGACAAGGTGCTGATAGGACTGGTGGCGTTGGATCTCGAACAGGCGCTGGTCGAGCATCGCGAGCTCATTGCGTTCGCTGTGGAGGCTGCCGAGGGAGGAGATCCGGAGCTCGTGTACTCATCAAGTCGGTTCCCGCTGGCATCGGGAAAACCGACGACTATGGTGGATCGTCCCTCGGGGCAGGTCCTCGAGCAGTGGTGGGATGAGTCCGAGCCTCGCCTCGTAGCGAACTCGTTGGCCGAGTGGTTGGACCAGAAAACTGCAGAGCTCCAGGCGGGTGGAATCGAGGTCGATCATTTCGCGCGAACGGTGGCTGGTTCTGCGCCGATCCGGCTCGGGACTTTCGAGTTTGGTCCGGCCCAATACTGGCTCAAGAAGGCGTCAGTGCATGTGCTGGTGCACGATTGCTCACGGGTAGTCGTGCGCCACGTGGCGGTCGGTTCGAGCGAGGCCAGCCTCGGTCTCGAACGAAGACAAGCTGAGTTGGTGGCCAGCATGCTCGAAGGGAATGGCGTGCCTCGCAGCGCAATCACCTTCCAAGTGGATGGAGTAGCCGACCGCTCCGCCCGGTACTTCCGGTCCAACTCCGTATGGCTGGATGGCTTCAGATGACTGACCCGATTGCGAGGCTTCGTTCCGCACAACGTGAGCGCGATCTGCTCGGCACAGCGGAAGCCGTTCTACGAATCAACGGACCCCAGTCTCAACATCGAGTCGGAACGGCGCTCCGTTTGCTTCACCCCTACATGGACGAAGCTACGAGAGCGGTCGCCGCACCGTTCACCCTTGAGGAGCCGAGCAGCGACTACACACCTCACGTTGATGAGTTCTCGACCGTCCCAATGGACCTGGTGGCCTGTTTGTCAGCAGAGGACCGAAAGCGGTCATGGGAGTTACTGATTCAGATGGGCCCGCGGGTGCTGATCGAGGCTGTGGCCATGGTCGACGTGCCACTGGATCTCCTTCCGAAACTCCTCGCAGCCCTTTTCGAAAACAACAATTCTTTGGCTCCTGAACTCGGTCCGTTTGACGAGACTCTCTGTCGCTATCACTCCGTTAACTCGTACGCCTCCCAGGCGTGGTTCTTGCTCTGGATAGGAACCACCGGATACCTCGTGCCGAAGATCGCGAGCGCTCCTGCATGGACAGCTGCGGTGCATTCACCAGAAGAGTTGGGGGATCTCGTCCGACTGATCATCGCCCACCGCCAACCGTGAACTGCACGGTGGCACCTGGGACTGCACGAGTGGTCGAGGCAGCTGCTCGGTTCATTCGGCATAGCCGCCGATGCCGGAACTAGCGAGGTCCAATCCCGTCCCACATGGCTGGGACCGTGAGCGCAAGTCAAACTCGCGCAGCCCTCAGCCAACCCTAAGTAGTTGCAGGCGCCCTGCTGCTAGCGGCGCCATGACGGATGAAGGCGTTCCCGGGGTCAGCCGTGATGGTTGACCGCTGCGTGAAATTCTTCGAGGACGTGGTTGGAGAAGAGTTGGGCGACGAGTTCGCCTCGAGTGTTGACGCTGGCCTTTTCGTAGATGGCTTTGGTGTGATCTCGCACGGTGTGGGGCGAGATCGAGAGCTCGGTGGCGATCTCGCGCGTTGCTAGGCCCCTGACCAGGAGTAAGGTGACCGCTGATTCACGTTCTGTAAGTCCGTACGCGGCGAGAAGGATGGGGAAGAGGTCCCTTACTCCGGCTGGTGCGATAGAGACGGCGACGAGTTCGGAGTCGCCTTCCATGGGTTTGACGTCGAGGCGCATCCATTGGCCGCTGCGTCCACGGACCCGATGTGCAAGTCGGTTCTCGCGTCGGCTCCAGCGGGCTCTGGTGGCGGCGGCTTGGATGAGGGTGGGGACTCCCTGCTCATTGACTCCTTCGGTTCGAAGGTCATCGAGGAGGGCGGTCCCGCCTTCGGTGACACCAACGATTTGGCCACCGGCGTTGAGGAGAATCACGGTGGGTGACCCAGGGCCCTCTGCGCCTTGTTGACCAATGCGTCCCTGGGCTCGTCGCAGCACTTGACTGATCGTGGGTGTGACGTCTCTGGTGTCGGCAAGTTCGCTATCGGTGATCGGTCCATCAGCGCTCTTACGCAGCAGGGTGGCGACGGCGACACACTCGGAACCAGCAAGGAATGCGATGCGAAGTTCGTCGGCGACGTCGAGGGGTGCAAACAGTTTGGTGTACCGGGGTGAGCGAGAGAGGTCGCCGTCGGTTGCGTGGTGGAGGGTGGCAATTGGGGTGGTGCTCGAGGCGAGGTCTCGGAATTTGATGAAGTCGGGGTCGAGGAGTTCGGTATCCCAGAATGGTCCGCAGGTGTCGGGGCTGAAGCCTTCGACCAGCCCCCCGGTGGGGAGCAGGGTTTCGTGGTCGGTCGTCATGAGAGCTGCCCAGTCAAAGCGGACGATCAGGTGGAGAGCTTCGAGGGCGGCGGCGCATACATCGTTGACCGAGGCGTCGGGCTGGTCAGCTGCGCGTAGCAGATCGCGTGCTTGTTCGGCTTCTCGGACTCCCATGCCCTCAACAGTAGGGCTCACAGATCGGAACAGCCATCCCCGGTTTGTGGGGGGTGGGACCCCTCACCATGCCGGTCAGAATCCCTCCAAATGGGGATTGATACGATACCCCGGTGGCGTGCATCGTGAGGTCATGACTTATGCACCAGTTCCTCCCATCCGACTAGAACCGATCGAAGTTGCGGCAGACACCTTCCTCATTCGCTCAGCTCAGCCTGCCCTTGGGGCCCCGCTATCGGTGAGCCTGCATTCGCTACTCATTCGAGGGGCTGAACCAGTGCTGGTCGATACCGGCACGCTCGCCAACCGCGAGCATTGGCTCGAGGACGTGTTTGGTCTCGTCGATCCAATGGAGGTGCGGTGGGTGTTCTTGTCCCATGAGGACCCCGATCACATCGGTAACCTCGGCCCAGTGCTCGATGCTTGCCCCAACGCCACGTTGGTGACCACGTGGGCGGCCACGGAACGATTGGGTTGTGAGATGAGTTTGCCGACCGCTCGACTGCGGTGGGTCCACGACGGAGAGTCGCTCACAGTGGGAGACCGAAGCTTGTATGCCGTCCGGCCGCCGGTCTATGACAGCCCGGCCACGCGGGGCTTGTTCGACCCGACAACTGGCGTCTATTGGGCTTCGGATGCCTTCGCCACCCCCATGGGTTCAGAACCGGCTGAACGAATTGGAGATCTTCCCGCTCCGATGTGGGCCGAAGGCATGGCAATGTTTCAGCACCACGCCCTTTGCCCATGGCTTTCAATGGTCGACCGCGCAAAATTCGCCGCCGACGTGAAACGTGTTGTGGAGTTGGATCCGAAGGTGATCGTTGGAGCGCATACCCCGATCATCGACGGTGACTACATATCCGAGGCATTCGGCCTCCTGTTCGGACTACCCGACGTTGTGCCCCCACCCCACCCCGACCAAGCCGCACTCGACGCGGCCCTAGGGGGCATGATTGAACAACCAACGGCGATTGCCTGAGAGGCGCTGAGCAACGGTTCGTGTGACGTCGACTCCGATCGCCGCCGTCGGGTTCAAGTCGTAGGTCTGGTTATGGACGGGGCTGGCGAAGCTGATCGGGTCGCCTTGGTGGGTGAGCGGAATCTTTCTCATCCTTGGTCGACGGCGGATAGGCAACGCCGTTCACGCTCCGATCGTGCCTGATGCCACGCTGCGTCTGGGCGTCACGCCGTCCTGCCCCGGACCTGCCACCGAGTCGTGCCAGCAATTTCTGTCTGTTTCGGGACGTGGGCCTCTAGCGCGTCTGCCTCCTTCGCTGCAGTCTGATCGACAAGAGACCGATAGATCAACGCGTAGAAGCGGAGTCGATCCATGATGGAACAATCCGCAACTCAACGGATGGGCCTCCCGCTGTGTTGACGAGATATTTGGTGGTCATAGCTGTCCTAGCAGCTTTGGCGTCGCTGGTGCCCCCACTTCGTCGCCCTCAACAACGAATACATCAACCGTTACCCCTACCAAAACTAGTTGTTCCGTCAAAAGAAAGAATCCGCCAATGACCGCCGTGCAGCCCATCACCCGCCTCGATCTGCGGGGCAAGACGATCACTACGTTCATCCTTTATGAGGCCCACCATGCACTGAAAGGCGCGAGCGTGGGGGATCGGATCGAACTAGTGACTGATGCCTTCCCCGCGATCGATCCCGATATCGCTGCCTGGTGCCGCGCCACGGGCAACCCTCTCGTTGATGTCGTCGCTGACGGAGAAATCCGCCGCTACGTCATTGAGGCTGGCCCCGCCCGCCGTTCTGGCCACAAACTAGCCGCGGTCATATCCGACGATGGGCTTTTCGAGTTGTTGTCACCGCTCGGATTTGCCCTGGCCGCAGCGCTGGAGGGCGACGACGTCTCGCTCTACTTCCTGGGCCCCGCTGTGCGGGTCTTGGAACGCGGATTCACCGCTAAAATGCATGGCCCTGGTCGCCCGTTCAGCCGGTTCCCTCGTTCGGGGCTGGCCAAGGTCGGCCATATTCCACCCGAGCAGAAAGTCAGCCAACTTCAAGAGTCGGCGCCCAGCTGTATGCGTGCGGGCCGTCCATGGATCACTACAAGGTCGACTCCAGCGATTTGGCCTTCGACGACGTGATTGTCTCGGAATATCTCACGTTCATGGAGCAGATGCACAGCGCCGACATTCACCTCTACCACTAGCGGAGATACAACCGTCCGATCGGTTCACTACAGAGCGGGATCGCTCCACCTACGAGGTTGGCCGTAACACGATTGCCGCCGTCCAGAATTGGCTAGCTTCGATGAAGTCGCGCCAACCGAGGGCGCCATGCTCTGCGATCCACTGACCGACGAGCAACGCGAACGAGGCCAAGGTCCTCAGGCCACCGTTCAACTAACGAGTTGCGGGCGACTTCGAAATCGGGACGTGATGGTTACTGTGCGACCACCACGTCCCGAACAGCACTGCGAACAACCACGGCGTCCCGAACGTGCATATCGTCAAAGCTCGATCAGGTCGGTTCCTCCTTTGTCTGTCTGATTCTTTTGATGCCTTCTATCGTCCAGTTAACGCATTGCGGCTGGTTCGATGGATCTCGGCAGAAGTCCCGTGCAACGGTTCGTGCGGCGTCGACTCCAATGGCCGCCGTCGGGTTGAAGTCGTAGACGTGGCGATTGTCGGGGTTGGCGAAGCTGATTGGTTCACTGCGGACAAGGCTGGGGTCACCCATTGCGTACCACGCGGTGCCGCCGGCGTCGAGGTGAAGCGCGACGGAGAAGTCGGGGTTGCCGAGACCAATTGTCAGACTTGCTTTGGCCGCTTCGAGCCGCACCAGAACGGGTTGGGAGGCTTCGCGGTGGGTGCGGTCGAGTAGACCTTCGATCAGTTCTGGTGTGGCGAGCGTGCGAAGTGTCTTCGCGTGGCGGATCGTGATCTCGGGGAGCGGGTCGCCGTGGTGCGTGAGCGGGTGTAGGTAGGCGGCGGTTTCAATATGGCCGAAGTGGTCGGCCCATCCCCACGGTGGTGCACCGATGTAGGTGTCAACCAGGTTTGGGTCGGCGCCGTGCTCGATGAGGAGGCGAGCGCGATCGACATCGTTGGATTCCGCGGCGTGGTGGAGCGGTGTCTTGGTGTCGGAGCGGTCGTTGATGTCGAAGCCCAGCTCGATCAGGAACTCCAGCATGCTGGCGTGATCGGCAGCGACATTCACGCAAAGGCCTGGATACGTAGCTTGGAGCTCCGCAAGCAAGCGCGGATAGTGTCGAATGAGGTTTTCCAGCTCGGACGTTTCGCAGTTTCGAGTGTGCCCGAGCGCTATTTCGGGCGGCGTCAGCTCGGTGTTGAGTCCGACGTCAGCGAGGACCGCGAGGATTTCGACGTGACCTTCTGCGGCCGCGATCCGGGTGGGGGTGAGTTGTGAGCGGCCGATAGGGCGGTTGAGATCGAGACCGAGGGTGGAGAGGTATTTGAGGATTGTTGGGCGGTTGCGTTTGGCGGCGGCTTCGACCTCGTCGTACAGAAGCTCGGCGGGGTCGCGCAGTTGCTCGCCAAGGCGCTGGTACCACGGTCCGTTGTTCTGGGTGCCGAGTCCGAACTCGACCAAGAGTTCGAGGTGAGAAGGATCGTCGTGGTTCTGGCCGCCAATGCCGTTGTTGTACAGCAGCTGCCCGTCGTTGGGGTCGGCGCCTGCCTCGAGCAGGAGTCGGCCGACTACGAGCCGTTGGGGGTGCCACGGCTGGTGGTTCTCGCCACCGCCGAAGGCTCCGGTGAGGGCGGTGAATGGTGGAACGAGACCGCGCCAGAGGAATCCGGCGTTGGGGTCGGCGCCCCGGCTCAGCAGCAGCTTGACCGTGTCGACCGCTGACCAGTCAGGGTCGTCGGCGAAGAAACGCGAGTACACGGCGTACATCAGAGGTGTCCAGCGATTGGGTCCGCACGGTGTCGTTGACTGCGTCAGGATTGTCGTCGAGAAATGCAGCGAGACTCCGGTGGTCGCCAACGGTGGCCAGCGCCTCGATCGGGCCCGTAGCTACTGATGGGTCGGCGTCGAGCATACGGTGGGCCTCCGCGATTCGATCCTCCGGTCTTGGCCCGTTCTTTCGCGTAGTAGAGGCACGCCTTTTGGATGAACACCGTTAGCGGGATCCGGATCGGCAGTTTGGCCATCGCCCGGTGTGAAGCTGTGGGACTCGACGAAAGCGAGGTGCTCGCGCAATCGGTTCCAGCTGGAAAACCGATACAGGCGGGCAACGATCAGCTGAGCGTCGGCGGTCTTGAAGCGGTCCCTATTCGTTTCGTCTAGATCGGCGCTGTTGAGACGAGGATGAAACTCGTCGACCATCGACAGTCCGCCGGGGTCGCCAGCTCGGATCAGGTCCCGGACCAGCTTGGCCTGGTTCTTGAGGTGCTCCAGGGAAGGATTCTCGGGCAATGATGTGGTTGGCACGGATAGGCCCCTTTCGTGTCTGCCCGATGTCCGCATGATCGGGCCCGAAAGAGGAACATCGTTCCATGGCACATGATCTGTGTTCTGCAGGCGGGCTCTGCCCTTTCCGCGGACCGGAAGCACCCTGCCGGGCATGTAAACGACTGTAGAGCATCCGCCAGCTCAAGCCCAGCCGATCAGCGTGTACCGGCACTCAACGGTAGGCTCGCTCCCCAGCACATTCGCCAGCATGCGCGCCTTGCCTGCGCCGAGATCCGAACAGCACGCGACACCGGAGCTACACATCTATGTACGACATCGAAATTCACATGGCCAACAAAGCCGGACAACTCGCACTGATGGGTGACACCCTCGGCGCTGCTGGGATCAGCGTGGAAGGCGGTGGAATGTTCCTCGTCAATGGGGTCGGTGTAGCGCACTTTCTCGTCCATAACGGCATCGCAGCCTCTGAGGCACTTGCCGCGGCAGGGCTTAACGGTCGCAGCGTGTAGGGAGGTCCTGGTTCAACGGCTCGACCAAGACACGCCGGGGCAACTTGGTGCGTTCTGCGGAGAGATGGCAGCAGCTGGGGTCAATATCGAGGTCCTGTACAGCGACCACGACAACCAACTCATCGTTGTTGTGGACGACGTCGCTGCTGGCCAAAAAGTGTCCCAGCGGTGGACCGAAAATCAGGCGGGGTAGCCCCCTTACTCACATGGCCAGTCGATTCACCCACAGTCGCCGCCGATGTTGCACACGAGGTCGCTGGCGGGGGTGTGGTCGATTCGCTTGGCCGTCCACCACCCGTGGGGTCCATCGTTGCTGAAGGCGAAAGCGTTAGCTCGGTTGGGATCACCGGCGACGGCCACGAGGAGCCGTTCTGGTCGTGTCACGATTGGCACCATGCGGTTGGGGTCGTTCGATTCGGCGAACGCCGGCGGGAGAAAACCTTCGGCGACCAGGTCAACGAGTTTCGGGTGGCCGGCACTGAGGTTTGTCCAGTCACCGATGAAACGTTCGAATTCTTCAGCGGTGATACGAGCCTGCCGGAAAAGCGCTTCTTGTACGTCCGGCAGTCGCCATCCGGCCTTGGCGAACGTTCGGGCGAGGAGTGGCGACAAGATGAGCAGCGGTTGGTACTGGTCAGTGCCGAGCCCGTGAACGTGGGTGAGGTCCCAGGCCGAGACCCGAGCTAACCCGTTTGCGAGGTAGGGGACGATCGCGTCCGGGGTGGAGCCGAACACACTGCCGATGAGGACGCCGCTATTCATGCGCGCCATGGACACCACGTCTTCGCTCGGCTGGAATCCGAGCTGCTCCGCGATTGATGGCCATGCGATCTCTTGGAGATAGGCATGGTTCTCGGCGAGCACGGGGCGGGCCGGGTTTCCGAACGTGCCTTTGTCATGCTCGTCGGCGGTGAAGCCAAGCACGTTGCGAAGGTAAAGCCGGAGCCAACGACCGACGCTGGTGTTGGCGTGGGTGCCCTCACGTTGTGCACCTGGCCCCGAGTTGAACCCAAGCGCTCTGGAGTTTGGTCCGTCGAGCACGATCAGCGCATCGGCGCCGGTGGTGTTGCCAGAATGCTCTGAGCCGTACGCGGGGTCGGCCAGGATCTCGGTGATTGCGATCAGGACCGGGAGGTGCTCGGGTCGACAGCCTGCCATCACGGCGTTCACCGCTATGGACCAGATCGTGAAGTCGCGGCCTGATGACGGGGCCACCCCGAGGATCTTCCACGGGTCATGTCCCGAGCTCTCTAGGAAACGCTCGACCCGGTCTCGCGTGGGTGGGATGATCGGGTTGCCGTCGCTCCAACCCATCGCAACGAAGCGTTCGTTGATCTCGTCGATCGTGCCGCTGGCAACGATGTCGAGCGCCACAGGTTCGGTGTTGGCGGTCTCGGAAACCGGTCCTTCGCCAGTCAGGCCTTCGATGATCTGGTCAACGGTGGAGTCGACGAAGTTGGCGATCATCTCTTCCGCCGATTGAGTGTCTACGTGACCGATGGTGACTGCGAGAGGTAGTCCATCGAAACCCATGCCGCGGGCGGTGGCGCGGGCCTGCCCCGCAAAGCCGTCACAGATGATCGACACCGATGGGATGCCGGCGGATTCAGCAGCGATGGATGCCCGCATCACGGCGGGCGTGCAGCTGCCTCAACAGCCCATCCCGGACACCACGGCATCGACGCCACGGTTCCGTAGGTCGTCGGGCAGCCGACCGACTCGTTCCTTTTCGTCGGCGCCGTGGAGGTTGCCGAACTCGGAGTAGCTGACGATCTCGATGCCCTCGAATCGACCGATCAGTTGGGCGGCCAGAACTGGGAACAGCTCGTCGCCCCGGAAGAGGTAGTCCCACAAGAACGCCACCCGTTTGCCAGCGAGAGCATCGAGCCGGTCAGCCCGGCGCCGTTGCTGGACACCACGTGGCGACCGGGGCCACACCACGTCATATCGTGCTTCCATACCGTTCATCTTGCCCGATGAAGCGAGGCACTTGTTGCCGTATCGGTGACGATGTGCTCTGGTCTCGCACCAGCAACCGAGAGCACCATGACCACATGAGGAAGTATTGGCGACGCCAAGCGCCTGCTGCCAGCCCGATCAAGGTCGTGGATCTCCCGGAGCGGCACATTGAATCGTATTTGGTGTGTCTGGAGGACGGGTCGTCGGAGATGGAGGAGGCTGGCGATCACAAGGCCCGCTGGTACGAGAAGGCTCGCGATCGCGGGCTGCGGGTGAAGCTCACCATCGACGACGATGATCGGGCGTTGGGGATGATCCAGTATGTCCCGATCGAGTTGTCGCCAGCACAGGGCCAAGACCTCTACATGATCCTGTGTATCTGGGTGCACGGTTATGACCAAGGCGTCGGGGATGCCCAGGGTCGGGGGATCGGAACCGCCCTGCTAGCCGCTGCCGAAGAGGATGCTCGTGAGCTTGGAGCGAAGGGGATCGCGGCATGGGGGATGCATCTGCCGGTGTGGATGAAGGCATCCTGGTTCAAGAAGCACGGCTACCAGGGCGTGGACCGGATTGGCGTGCGCGAGTTGGTGTGGAAGCCTTTCGTCGCCGGGGCGCAGGAGCCGCGATGGGTTGAGGAACAGCCCGTTACGATCGGTCAGACCGGGAAGGTTGAGGTGACCGCATTCCAGTCTGGGTGGTGCCCGGCGGCGAATTTGGTTTACGAGCGGGCGCGGCGCGCTTCCGAGGAGTTGGGATCTGAGGTCAATTTCACCATGATCGATACGTTCGATCGTGACACACTGATCCGCTGCGGTCGTTCCGATGAGGTCCTGGTGAACGGTCGACCACTCCAACGGGGTGCACCACCCTCATACAAGACAGTCCAGCGCAAGATTGCCAGGCAACTCCGGAAACGACGCAGCAGGGTCTAGGACGGGGTGTCACCACTCGACCGGAGCATTGAACGGTGTAACGAACTTGTGATCGAGGAGATCGCGCGCCCATTGGCCTCAGGCCAACAGGTCCAAACAAAGGGTGTTATTGGTGTCCGGAGCTGCTGAGTCGGTCAGCTGGCGATTTGCCTGACCACTGCGGTTCGAACGTCCAGTCCGGCTGCTTGTCGTGGTGAGACTCGTCAAGAATCGCTCGTGATCCTTCAATGTCGACGATGGTGGTTGTGAACTCCGGCATCGCGGCAGGCACCGTACGCTGCACATGGTGGTCGATCTCATCACCGAAAGTGTCAAGGATGCTTTGCAGAACTAGTTGATACTGCGTGGCGAGATTGCACCGGGCGCCATTGTCGATGGTTCGCAAGCGGTCGTCGATGGCGGCGCGGTCGGTGTCGTTGGCATCAGAGCGGCGAACACGACCAAACAAGTCGGCAAGCGCCAACCCGTCTTCCTTGCACGGGATGCACAGTCCGCACGATTCGATAGACAAGAACCGGGCGACACTTTCAGCGACGGCAGCCATGTCGCTTTGGTCGTCGAAGACGATGAACCCACCGCAACCCAATTGTGCGCCGATGCTTTGCATGCCTTCGTTGCTGACCGGGGTGTCGAGTTGGTCTTCGGTCAAAACCGGCGTGGCGACTCCGCCGATGACCGCTTTGATATGGCGGCCGGGTTTTGGTCCACCTCCGATGAGATCGATCACTTCGCGTAGCCTCGTTCCCATGGGAAATTCGCCGACTCCGTGGCGCTGCGTTGCCCCCGTGACAGTGCATACCAGCGACCCTGGAGACTCGGGTGTGCCCATTGAGCGAAACCATTCGGGTCCCTCGGCGATGATTTGGGGCACATTGGCGAGTGTCTCAACATTGTTGACGAGCGTCGGTGACCCGACGGCCGCCGCGGTGGGGCCGGCCAGCTCCACGTACGCAGCTGATGCGTGGTGGGACTCGCTACCGACCAGCCGATCGACGATCTCATGTACTCCGTGCCGATACGGAGGTGCGATCCGCGGAAACGGCGGGCGGCCATCGATTGCCTCGAGCATCGCGGTTTCCTCACCGTAGAGATACTCCGTCGGACCTTGGAAGATTTGAAGCTCCAAATCCTCCAGCCAACCAGCTTCACGAATCTCATCAATTGCCTCTTTGGTCCGAGCCTGGACTTTGCCGTGCGACTGCTTCATGGCGATGATGACGTCGCCGGCGCCAACCGCATATGCGGCGATGAGGGCGCCCTCAAGCACCTGGTAAGGGTTCCGGTAGAGGATCGCACGGTCCTTGAAGGATCCGGGCTCTCCATCGGCGGCGTTGACGACAACTGACGGTGGCACCGTGGCACCGGTTCCGTAGTCGCGAACCCTGCGCCATTTCGGTCCGCACGGGACCCCGGCGCCACCTCGCGCTCGGAGGCCCGACTCCTCGACCGTGGTGATCACGGATTCAGGACCGCTCTCTCGTGCTTTGGTCAGACCTCGCCCACCGCCTCCGTCGACATACTGACCTAGACTTCTCAACGGAGTGCGAGCAAGTGTTCGGCTGAAACGGGACATGATCTACTACACCCTTTCCTAATGCGGCCACGCCGGTCTCGTCCCTTTGCGGTCTTTCGCTTTGTGGCTGCCGAATGTGCCACCAGCGTCGACGCGTTTGTGGCAACCAACAAGGGCCCGAAGTCCCTTTCGATTAAGTTGACCGTTCGCCTAGGCGACCATATGCGTGCGATGTTCTTCTGTGCCGCCCCCACCCGGCTGCAATGCATGCCAAATACCCGGAGGGTGGTGGTGCCAATATTTGATCACGGGCACGCTTATGTTGAAGGCCAGCCCGGTGATCCGAAGGGTGATGGGAGTCCAAGCTTGCCGGGGTTCAGAATCCCGGATGGGTCCAGCGCTGACTTGATGCTGACGAGCACATTGTGTGCGCTGCCGAGTGCTTCTTTGGCGAATCGGTTGCGGTTGAGTCCCACGCCGTGATGATGGGAGAGGTTGCCGCCGTTTGCCGCGTACCGCTCGTTGTCCAGCGTCCCAGAGGGCGACATAGGTGGATTCGATTTCTTCTGCTGGCGGGGTGGCAGCGAAGGTGAAGTAGAGGCAGGCCCCGTCCAGATAGCTGTGAGAAAGGTGGCAAGTTGCAGCAATCGTGTGGGGAATGGCCAGCATTGCCGCACAAGTCGCTTCGTACAGAGCGTCGAGGGAGCTCCAAGGCGCAGCGACTTCCATCGTGTCGACAACGAACCCCTCGCGGGTAAACACCTGCAGCGCAGAGGTGTCGTTCCGGTCCGTCATCCAGCTGGCAACAAGCTGGTCGTCGGCCCGAGTCGCTGCGGCGCACGCTTCACTGACCACTTTCATTGTGGCGTCGACGAGTGCCGCGTCGCCCTCGTCCAGTACCAATAAAACGCACTTGCTGCCGTCGCCACCATGGCTCCGGGCAGACTCGGCAGCGTCGTAGAGCCGGAGCACCGCAGGAGTTGCGCCGCGGCGCATGATGGTTCGGCACGCTTCGAAACCGTCTGCGACTGTGCCGAACAGGTAGGCGGCACGCCGCTCCGCCGGAGGAACCGGGTGAGCCCGCAACCACACCCGGGTGATCACGCCGAGCGTGCCCTCACAACCAACGAACAGCTGGTTCAGATCTGGTCCAACCGCCGCGGCTGGTGCACCACCGGTCCGAACAACCGAGCCGTCAGCCAGCACGACCTCTAGTCCGACCACCATGTCTTCGATCTTGCCGTAACGGGTGGAGTACTGCCCAGCACCACGGCAGGCCACCCAACCTCCAACCGTGGCAAGCTCGAAACTCTGCGGGAAGTGGCCCACGGTGAGGCCATGTTCCTCTCGCAGCTCGGTTTCCAACTCGGGACCGAACGTACCGGAGGCTACCTCTACGACCCCCGAAGTGGCGTCGACATCACCGATGCCGGTCAGCTCTGTCAGGTCGAGAAGAACCCCACCGAAAACCGGCACTGATCCGCCGCACACGCCGCTGCGGCCACCAGCTGGCGTCACCGGAACTTGTGCCTCGTTACACAACGCAAGCACCGACGCGACTTCCGCAGTTGTTGAAGGCCGGGCCACGATTGCCGCCCGCTTCGGTACCTGACCGGCGATCGACCAATGAAGCGCAAGCGGCCACCAGTCGCGGCTTGCTTCCGCGATTTGCTCGATCTCGGTGATGACCTCGCATGCGGTGGTGAGCGTCTCCACGAATCCGTCGGGGAGGGGTGCCGATGGGTTCGTGAGCCGTTCACCGGTTCCGGTGAGCTCGATCGGAGGGGTCGGTGTAGTCATGGTTTGGCCTCGGGGGTGAAGATTGGCTTTGAACTTTGAGCGGCGGAGATCTCAGCTTCACACAACGCCAAGTAGTGCTGGACCTGCCGCGCGGTCTCATCGGCGTCCCAGCCCAATTCAGGGGCGAGGAGTTCGGCGACGTATGCGGCGGAGTTCATCGAGGCGGCCCGATCTTGGAGGTGGGCACGCGTTCGCCTCATGAGCACGTCGTCGACCGTGTTGGCCATCTCGCAGCGAACGGCATACACGGCTTCGGCGGCGTAGTAGGGGAGCCCTGGCACCAATTGCGTACCGAGAGCAGGGTCTCTGTCGATTAGCGCCAGCACCTCGTTTGCCGCGCTTCCAAACCGATGGGCCAGGTGAAAATGTGGATCGGTGATTCTCAGGTTCTTGATTCCCGAAGAACCCATCAGCTTGAGGTTCCGGGTGCGGCAGCGCGCCCCACCGTCAAGCAAATTGAGCGCTTCGTCAACGGCGTCGCTTGCCATTTCTCGGTACGTGGTGAGCTTGCCACCGGTCACGCCTATCACGCCCGCATCGCTCACCGTCACCTGATGCTGGCGTGAGAGATCAGCGGTGCGGCCAGACGAAGCTGCCTTCACGAGCGGGCGCAGTCCGGCCCACACGCCGGTGATGTCGTTGCGAGTCACCGTCGTCGTAAGCGAGTGGTTCAGGCCCTCCAGTATGTATTCGATGTCCTCATCAGTACATTGTGGATCGTCTAGCGGGCCGGTGTAGTCGGTGTCGGTGGTACCGACGTAGGCGTGATCGAACGAGCCGTCCGGCCGTTCCCCCCACGGCACAATGAAGAGACGCCGTTTGTCCGCCGGTACCGTGAAAACCACTGCGATGTCCGCCTTCACCAGTTCCCACGGGATGGTGATATGCACGCCTTTGGCCGGCCGAATCGTGTCAGGGTTCGTACCTTCGTCGAGGTGGCGAATCTCGTCGGACCACACGCCTGTCGCAGCAATAACCACCCGGGCCCGGAGCGTGATAACCGACTCACCCGTGTCGATCTCGGCACCGCATACCCGTCCGGACACTTCTTTCAGGAATCCGGTTACAGAACATCGGTTTGCGACAGCGGCGCCATGCTCGGCTGCGGTGCGGGCGATTGTGAGGGTTAGCCGAGCATCGTCGGCGCTTGCGTCGTAGTACAGATAGCCGAACGAAACCTTGTCTGGCGGCAAAGTGGGAAAGTGCCGCATTGTTGCGTCTGCGTCAAGACGACGATGTCGTTTGCCGATCCGCAAGCCACCGGTGAGGTCATACATCCACATCGCCAAGCCGAGCATCCTGGCAATCTTCTTCGACACGACGCCGTCTCGGGTGAGGATTGGTATGAGAAAGGGCAATACCGACACGAGGTGAGGAGCGTTGTTCAGGAGTCGTTGACGTTCTCGGAGTGCCTGGTACACCAGCTTGACGTCACCACTCTGCAGGTATCGCAACCCACCATGGACCAGTTTGGAACTCTTCGACGACGTCCCACTGGCGAAGTCGTCACGCTCGACGAGAGCGGTACGCAGACCCCGGCTGGCCGCATCAAGAGCCACGCCGGCCCCTGTGATCCCACCGCCGATCACCAACACATCAAACTGTTCGTTGGCGAGCCGATCGAGCATCTCAACCCGGCGGAACGGTGATGTCGTCATCACGCCACATTACGACCTTCATTCACAAGCATCGAACACTCGCTTGCGGCTGGATTGCGCGACAGGGTCACCATTGCGCTCCGCTCCTCTCGTTGAGAGAAGCATCGACCGTGACGAGCGACAGAGGAGATGGTCACACCGTCGGTGAAGAAATCGGCTGTGAACTGCGGTTTCGGAGTCTTCGCCGCAAAGGCTCGCGGCCGTATTGAGCGCATGATCACGTATTGGCGCCACGTTGCCTGGGGCGAACGTCATCGTGCTGGCCGGCTTCACCGGCTAACTAGGATCGGCCGGGCCTCAGGGAGTACGTTCGAATCATGAGCGACCCAGCGTTCGATGTTGATGTAGCCGTGATCGGCAGCGGATTTGGTGGCTCCACGAGCGCCCTGCGCCTAACGGAGAAGGGGTACTCGGTAGCGGTGTTCGAGGCCGGTAATCGGTTCGAACCGGAGGACTACCCGAAGACGAACTGGGATGTACGCAGGTTCCTGTTCGTGCCCAAGCTAGGTCTACGCGGGATTCAGCGAATGACGTTGTTGAAGGATGTGCTGGTGCTTTCCGGGGCTGGGGTCGGTGGTGGGTCACTGGTCTACGCCAACACACTGTACGAACCGCTGGAAAGCTTCTGGTCTGACCCGCAATGGGCGCAGATCACCGACTGGAAGGCTGAGCTCGCTCCGCACTTTGCTCAAGCCCGGTTGATGCTCGGGGCCACCGAGGCTCCGGACAACACCGCGGCCGACGCTCTGATGCGGGGCATCGCCGACAAGATGGGTGTGGCCGATTCCTACCGATCGACCGATGTGGCCGTTTTCGTGGGGACTCCCGGCGAGAAAGTGAGCGACCCCTACTTTGGCGGCGCCGGACCCGACCGGACCGGTTGCGTTGAGTGTGGCTCTTGCATGATCGGGTGTCGGCACAACGCCAAGAACACCCTTGACCGAAACTACCTCTATCTGGCCGAAGCAAATGGTGCCACGGTGCATCCCGGCCGCCAGGTCGTTGACGTTGCGCCGCTGCCAGCTGGAGGGTACGAAATCACCAGCGAGCGCAGTGGTGCCTGGTTGCGGAAGGATCGCCAGAAAATGCGCGCCGAGCAGGTGATCTTTGCGGCCGGGGTGCTGGGGTCGATGCGCTTATTGGCTGGCCTCCAGGAAAGCGGCCGGCTTCCCCATCTCTCTGAACGACTCGGTCGACGGGTGCGTACGAACTCAGAAGCAATCCTGGGGGCGCAAGCGATGAACGCTGACATCGACTATTCGAAAGGTCTTGCGATTACGTCGTCGATCTATCCCGACGATCGAACCCACATCGAGCCCGTTCGATACCCCGAGGGTTCGAACGCCATGGGGTTGCTGTCAACCATCCTGGTAGACGGTGGCGGACGGGTGCCTCGGCAGCTGCGATTTGTCGGCCAAGCTTTGCGACACCCAATCCCATTTGTGCGGAGTTTGTCCGTTCGTCGGTGGTCGGAGAGGACGGTGATCCTTTTGGTGATGCAGAGCGCCGACAACAGCCTCAACATGATTTGGAAGCGCCGCCGCAACGGCTCATTGAAGCTGACCACAGAGCAAGGTGAGGGAGACCCGAACCCCACCTATATCCCGATCGCCAATGAGGCGGCTCGGATAGCGGCCGACATCATGGGCGGCCAGGCCGGGAGCGCAATCAACGAAGTGCTCCTCGATGTGCCAACGACCGCTCACATTCTGGGTGGTGCGTGCATCGGTGACTCTCCCGCGGCTGGTGTGGTCGACGGCTATCAGCGGGTATTCGGTCATCCTGGCCTGTCCGTCGCCGATGCGTCGACCATCAGCGCCAACCTGGGAGTGAACCCTTCGCTGACCATCACGGCCCAGACGGAGCGGGCCATGTCGCTCTGGCCCAACAAGGGCGAACGCGACCCTCGCCCGCCACTCGGGGAGGGGTATGTGCGAGTGGACCCGGTGGCACCTCGATCGCCGGCTGTCCCACCCGATGCGCCGGCGGCGCTCGTTTGGACGTAATGGAGGAGAGGGTGTCGCCTCCAGACACCATCTCGGCTGCCAACGATCAGCGTTCTCGACCAAACTGGACATCGGAGCCCCGACGGGTCTTGAGGACCAACGGCCCTGGGTCAGAACGCATGCGTCGAACAGGATGGAAAGCGAGAGCTCCCGGCTTCTCGACCGCCAGCGGTCGAGTGGCTGTGGGCGTCAGTGACCTGATTTGGAGACCCAGCGATGGATCCTTACCGCTACCTGCCGTTCATGAGCCGCCAGGTGATGCAGGCATGGACCGAACGCCAACAACCTCCACCGGAGGTGGCGTGGACTCCGTTGTCGAAGGCGTTGGCACAGTGTCGGGTGGCGTTGATCAGCTCCGCTGGGATCGTGGACCTAGATTCTGAGCCGTTCGATCAACAAGGTGAGCGCGACAACCCGTGGTGGGGCGACCCGACTTGGCGGGAGTTGCCTTGTGACGTGACCGAGGCGGATGTTCGGGTCTGTCACCTCCATATCGATGCCGGGCCGATCCTCGAGGACCTTGATGTTGCTCTGCCGGTAAGGCGACTCCGCGAACTTGTGGACCATGGCGTTGTTGGCGAGTCGAGTCGTCGGCACTTCTCGATCATGGGCTACATCCTCGACGAGATCGACCTTGTCGGCTCGACCGGCCATGAATTGGCGGAAGAGCTACGGGCGGACGAGGTGGACCTTGTGTTGTTGATCCCGGTCTGACCATTCTGCAACCGGTCCGTGGGACTGGTGGCCAATGTGATTGAAAATCTAGGCGTGCCAACTGTGTGCCTGTCGATGATCCCTCCGTTGACCCGTCGAACCGGTGCACCGCGCGTTGTGGGTGTTGCTCACCCGATGGGCCTCGCCATGGGCCTGCCAGGCGACCACGACCGTCAACGGGCCGTGTTGCGCCAGACACTTGATGCTGCGGTCGCCATGGACACTCCGCGCAGCTACACCGAACTCCACTTTGACTGGCCCGAAACCAGATCCAAGGCCATGCGAGAACCCGACCCACCGCCGCCGATCGCTCAACTCCTCAAACACAAGCCGTGGCTTCTGCGCCGGCTCATCTCCGGTCAACCGCCTGGAATCACCGTTGTACGATGACCGATCGAACGGGAGCTATTCATGACGCAGACGATTTCTCGTCAAGTATGGCTAGTTCTCGGCAAGTAGTGCGGCCTCGAGCCCGTCGAGAATGAGCTCGAGGCCGTAGTCGAATTCGTTGCGGAAGTCGTAGCCGGGTTGGAGTGCTTGCTCGGTGGCGAACTCCACGAGGTGGGGGTACTGCTCGGGGTCCATTGACTCCATGAGTCCTCCCGCCAAGTCAGCCATTTCCTCGCCACCGGTGGCAGGCATGTTGGCCTCCTGAAGCGCGAAGCCATAGAGGTAGGCGTCGACGAGGGAGTAGGCATGGCCCGTCATTTCAATCGAGAACCCGGCCCTTCGGAAGCACCTCAGGACGGCGTCATGATGTCCCAGGATTTCCGGTAGTGGGGCGCTTCGCGATTCCATCAGCGGCGTAGCCCAGGGGTGCCGAGCGAGAACCTCCCGGGCCGATCGTGTTCGTTGGGCGATGGCCACCTTCCAGTGAAGGTCGGTGGGAGGTCGGTCGATCTCGCCAAATACGAGGTTCACCATGCCGTCGATGATCGCTTCCTTGTTCGGAATGTGGTGGTAGATCGTCATCGGCTTCACATCGAGGGCGTCGGCCAGCCGCCGAATGGTGAAGTCGTTCATGCCGATCGTGTCGGCGAGAGCGACTGCGCCATCGAGCACACGCTCGCTCGTCAGGCGAGGGCGCTTGGACAGCTTTTTCTTTGAATTGGTCTTCTTTGCTCTTGTCTGGGTTGACACGGCTGCAGTGTTTTTGTCCTGACTGGGGAAAGCGTCATTGGGTGTCTTCTCGGATGTCTTCTCCCTATCGTACTTAGTAAGGACGAGAACCGCTCTGCGGGTGTCTCGCGCTGGTTGCCAGGAGCGAGGCACTGCCATCAGCCTGTTCTGAGGGCGCTCCGAATTACGTCGGCGATCTGAATTGCCTGAGCGGACGACATTGCGAGTGGGATGCGCATGTCGATGAGTCCCGCCAACACTTCCGTGGTGTTCACCAGGGACTGTTCCGAGGCGTAGCGCCAATGGTCGAAACGGCTCGTGAAACCGTGGGGCTGGTCGGCCCCAAACCATTTCAACACAACGCCACCGGCTGCCGCCCGTTGGACGAACGCTGCCACGTCTTTGGTCGCCACATTGAATTGGATCGATGACCCAACGTACTGCTCCTTCGCATTCCGCTCCGGAACCCGCACCCCTGGGATCGTCCGCAACAGGCCGGCCAGTTGGTCGTGGCGTTCGTTCCACGTGCGCGCCCGCTCGGGCAAGAGCTCCAGCTGCGGCCGAACAAGTGCGGCAACCAGAGCACTCATGCGCATCGAATAGTTCGGGGTCGTGAACTTGTGCCGCTCGAAGACAGCGGAATCGGGTCGGGCCCCGTGCTGTTCGTAGAGCATGTAGGACCCCGAAAGCAGGATCGCTTTGGCAGCCAAGTCCTCATCGTCGGTGACGAGCAGACCACCCTCCCCGGAGTTGACATGCTTGAACGATTGGGTGCTGAAGCAGCCCGCAATGCCGAATGTGCCCGTTGGCCTGCCGTCCCAACTGGCACCCATGGTGTGAGCGCAGTCCTCGATGACCGTAAGCCCAAGCTCATCGCACGTCTCGAGCAGGTCGTCGAGATCCGCAATGTGCCCGCGCATGTGTGACAGCAAAAGCCATCTGGCCCCGGTCGCCTCGGCCGCTCGGCGGAGATCCTCAACGTCGACGTGGTAATCGTTTGTGATGCCCGTGAACACTGGCCGAGCCCCGGCGTGCACGATGGCACCGGGCACGGGCGCCAGCGTGAACGCATTCATCAAGACGGCATCGTCGCGTTGCACTCCTGTGGCCATCAGCGCCGCCGCGAGTGCCGCACCGCAACTGTTGAACGCCACGCAGTAGCGGCGACCCATGAGGGCGGCAAACTCCGCTTCGAGCAACGCCGCGTCGGCTTCCTCTGCTCCCCGTTCGCCGTAACGAAAGAGCTTGCCTGACCTCAGCAGCTCCTCGACTCGCCGAACCGCTTTCGGAGGCAGCGGTTCCTGCCCGGTGAAGTCGAGCTCGACAATGGTTGGCAAGTCGGAGACTTCGTGCTTGGGCGGAGCTGCTCGCAAGTCCGCGGATCGTGCGTGTCCCTCCATTCCTTCATAGCGCGAGATCCGAGCCGCTAGCCCGCCCTGTTGACGAGCTGCCTCGGGGGTGAGTTCTTGATAGGTGAGCTGTTTCAAGAACTTCAAGACGTTGAGACCGCCGGTGTATCTCGCCGCCCGCCGGGTTGGAAGGATGTGGTTCGGTCCCGCGCTCTTGTCGCCAAAGGCCACCGTTGCCTCCGGGCCAAGAAACAGCGACCCGTAATTGGTCAGCCGCCCATGCCACCACGAGAGGTCTGTTGCCATGACCTGCAGGTGTTCAGCGGCGTAGGAGTCACAGACCGATGCGGCTTCTTCACGCGTGTCGGTGAGGATGATCTCGCCGTGATGTTCCCAGGCGGCGAGGGCTGACTGCCGTGCTGGGTCAGGAAGGTCTCGGGCAAGTTGTGGCACGAGTTCGCCAACATCGGTTGCGAGTTGTGCGCTCGTGGTGACAAGCCAGACAGGGGAGTCAGGTCCATGTTCAGCTTGGCCGACCAAGTCGGTCGCCACTCGATGCGCATCGGCTGATTCGTCCGCCACGATCATTGATTCGGTTGGACCGGCTACCACGTCGATTCCGACTTCGCCGAAGAGCTGCCGCTTCGCCTCGGCCACGAAGGCATTGCCGGGTCCGACGAGAATGTCCGCAGGCTTCTGAGTGAAGAGCCCAAACGCCAGCGATGCGATCGCTTGTACACCGCCGAGGCCAAGGACCACATCGGCGCCTGCGATATCTGCGGCTGCGAGGATGGCCGGGTGAACCCCTCCTCGATCATGACGGGCGGGCGAGGCAACGATGATCGTGTCCACACCGGCAACCGCACTTGTTGTCACGCTCATCAGTGCGGATGCGATGTGGGCAAACCGCCCGGCGGGCACATAACAGCCGGAAACGTTCACGGGCACGAGGCGGTGCCCGGCGCGAAGACCCGGCGCCACCTCGATTTCGAACGGTTGCAACGACGCTCGCTGAGCCATTGCGAAATCGCGGATGTGCCGGTGCGCTTCATTGATGTCGTCGATCAACGATGGAGCCAAACTTGCTCGGGCGGCGCGGATAGCCCCCTCGTCCACAATGATCGGACCTTCCCAGCCGTCCAAGGTCCGAGCCAGATCAATCGCCCCTTCTTCCCCGTGGTGGCGAACCTCTGCCAAGAGCTCTCTTACTCGCTCCGTGACGTCTGTGCCCCTATCGGTTTCGTTCTGGGTCGCGGTCTTGATGTGGGTGATAGTCATGCGTGTTCGGCCGCACGCTCGACGGCGGCTTGACCGTACTTGGCGATTAGGTGGAGCATGGCGTCTACGTCGCTGGCGGAAACCGCAGGGTTCATGAAAAGCATCCGGAAGGCGTTCAGCCCAGTCACCGGTTGGAACCCCACCATCGTCGTGCCTTCGGCCTGCATCTGCGCCTTGATCATCGCGGGGAGCGCGTGTAGCCGGTCAAACAGCGCCGGGTCGAGTTCCTTTGCCGGCTCGAGGCCCACCTCGAGGGGGCGGTCGTTCTCGGGAATCCAGGCGAACACGACGTTGGTGAACCTTCCGGATACCAGCGGGACGAATTCTCCATCGGAGGCGCTGATTCGGTCCCGGGCGTGATTCGCCATCTCCACCGCATGGTCGACCCGGTTCGCGAATCCAGCGTCTCCGTGATGATTCCAAGCGAGCCAAAGCTTCAATACGTCAATTCGTCGGGCACATTGAAAGGTGCGGTCACCGGAGTCGAAGTTGGCATTGAGTTTGTCGGGCTGAAACAGGTAGTCGGCCTTGCCGGCAAAGCAGGCCTCGAGTTGATCGGGGTCACGGACCAGGAGCGCAGTGCACTGCTGTGTCATGCCCATCATCTTGTGAAGGTTCCATACAAAGGAATCGGACCGTTGAACACCGTCGAGCAAATGACGATGCCTGGGGGAGAACAACGCCGACCCGCCGTAACAGCCATCAACGTGAAGCCAGAGGTTTTTCGCTTCGCAAATGTCGGCCAGGCTGTTGAGGTCGTCGAACGCTGACGTGACCGTGGTGCCCGACGTAGCGATTACTGCAAATGGCACCCCGCCCGCCTCTTTCGACGATGCGATGGCCCGCTCCAGCTCGCCAGGGATCATTGCGCCGTCGGTGTCGGCCTCCACTTTGATTACCGCGTCGGTTCCCAAACCCAACAACGCAGCAGACTTCGTGGCCGCATAGTGCCCAGCACTAGAAACGAACAGCGTCAATCGCTCTCCCGACGCGCCTAAACGAACGATGTCTGGCTGCCTACGGTGTCGAGCGAGTTGTAGAGCATAAAGCGTTGCCGTGGACCCTCCGGGACAGAACAGGCCCGGTGGGAGCGCCGGTACTGGATCCTCGCTGGCAGAGACGTAGCCGGCTATTCGGCCAAGTTTGGAAAGCACGGCGCTTTCCATGAGCGTGAAGACCGGAGCGGCCTCAAATGTCGCTCCCGTGGTGTTCAGCGCAGCCCCGAGCCAATCACCAACCACGGATACGGGATCCGGTCCAGCGAAGTTCTGGTTGATGAATCGTGGGTGACTGGTGTGAACCGAGTGCTGGATCACAAGGTCGACGGCTGCGATTAGTGCAGCGTCGCTCTGAGCGGACGCCACGTTTTCGAACGCAAGGCCGACGGTCTTTTCGAACGCCCCCAAAAGTTCATCTGGCGAGGCCAAATCGATAACCTTCTCGTCGCCATGAGGCGGGTTGATCACATAGGCCAGTGCCCGATGCGCAATCTCTTCCACCAGCTTCCTAGTCACATCTGTTCCCAACTTTGAGGACCGAATTCTCCTGGGATGGTCACGGCTACACGGATCTCATCCACCGGATCCAATGTAGGCGACTCACGCTGCACCGCCAGCGGCTCCAACCGTTTGCGAGCGTCCCGGGCTCGCAGTCGCTTCGCTCGTTCCCCATCCGGCCGCCCGAACCCTCGGCCCAGCCTCTCTGACCGCCCCAACCTTCGAAATCCGAGCTTTCGAGCGGCCGGATCCCAGGTCGTCGACGTTTCGGGCGGTCAGTTGGTCGGCGTCAACCATTGCGATCGTCGGGTTGTCGCCCGAACGATCCAGCAGCGCAGTTCCGACTCGCCTCGCCCTCTAGCCAGCAGCGATAATGAGTTTGTTATCGGCGCCAAAGACCAAAAAGCGGTCGATACGTATGCCGATATCGGTGCCCGGAGGATCGTCTAGCGCCCCGATTGCGACAGTTGCGCTGCCGATTTCGACTTTTGTCACCGAACGACCCGAATCGAAGGAGCTCCCGACTACCAGGGCCCGAGTTGACGAGCTTGGAACCAAGCGAACCCCCTCGGGCCTAAGCCCAATCCGAACCTTGCCACCAACATGGTTGGACAGTGCGGGCGCCCACGCCCTCAGCCTGAAGTTGCCGTCAGCGAGCCAGAAACCCTGCGTGTCTGGCTGGACAGTGGCATCGATGAAACTTATCGGCCCGGTTAGCCAGGCGATGTGGGTATCGGCCGGCGCTGCATAAAGCTCGTTGGGTGGGCCGACCTGCTGGATGCGACCGTTCTCGATCGCCACAATCCGATCGGCCATAGCCATGGCTTCGCCGGGGTCATTTGTGGCCATGAGTGTGGTCACTCCGTAACCCCTCTGCAGCTGGCGCAGATCGGCGCGTAACCGATGTCGGGTTGGTGGATCCACATGGGCGAGCGGCTCGTCCAACAACAAAACCTGTGGCACCCTCACCATGGCCCGCGCTATTTGCACGAGTTGTTGGTGCCCGGCCGACAGATGCTGGGGCCAACGTTCAATCATTTCGGTGAGTCCAAGCGCCCGAGCTTCGGCATCAACTCGTTTGCGGACCGTTGGTTCTTTGAACTTGCGGATACGGAGTGGGAAGCTGATGTTGCTGCGCACGGAGTGGGTCGGGAAAAGGGCAGCCGATTGGAAGACCATGCCAACGTCGCGTTCGCCGACTGGCACCTCTGTGACGTCGACGTCATCGAATAAGACTCGCCCGGAGCTGATCTCTTCGATGCCCGCGACCGCCCGAATGACCGATGTCTTACCGGACCCCGACGGCCCGACCAGGACGAGCAGTTCGCCTTGGGCAACGTCCAATGACACGTCGTCAAGAATCCGCGTCCCGTCTTCGGCCACCATCGCCACCGATTCGAGCCTCACCGCCGACACGTCCCGAGCCTAACCGGGCCGGTGTCACCCCGACTCGATCGCCAACACGAGACCGCGAGTGCCATCGATCCGGACACGTTGACCGTCGATCAGGGTGCTGGTGGCGTCACCGGTGCCAAGAACCGCGGGGATGCCGTGCTCTCGGGCAGCGATAGCGGCGTGGCTGAGGGCGCCACCACCGTCGGCGATGACCGCGCAGGCGAGCGGAAAGAGGGGAGCCCACGCCGGGCTCGTGATTTGGCACACCAAGACGTCGCCGTCGGTAAGCCGGTGCATGTCGTCGTGGCCACGGATCACGCGAACCGGTCCTTCGGCGATGCCGGGAGAGGCGGCAACGCCGGCGAGGAGGACGTCGGTGTCGGCGGGGGGTGTAGTTGGGGTGGGGTATTCGTGACTGACCGCCCACAGAATTGGCTCGTTGACCTGGCGGAGGGGGCTGGGGAGGTAGGTCATGTCCGGCGGTGGAGCCTGCTTGCCGACATAGGCGGGGCCAGGGTGTGCTCGCGCCCACGCTTCTTCTCCTCTGCGCAGGATTACCTGCTCGGTGAGGTCGGCGCTGGTCTGGGTCTCCAATGCCGAACGAAGTTCGTAGATGAACAGGTAGGCGGCATCGGCTGGGTTTGGGATGTCGCCTCGTGCCGCCAGGCGGCGGCCTGCTTCGAGCATGGTGCGACGCAACAGTGCCAGAGGTCGGTCGCCGACGATGATCGTGTTGTCCTCCCTGACCGGGTAGATCTCTTGCGCTGCGGCAAGGACGCGGTCGAATTCGGCGCGGTGTTCGGGTGAAAGCGCCTGGCGTGCTCTGTCGGCCACGGAGTCGGCGCCGCCATGGTCAACGGGTTCGGGTTCTGCCAGCAACAGCCGAGTGATCATCGTCGGGCGTTCGGCCAACACGGGCACGCCGGCGTCGTAGTTGATGAGGGCCCATCCGTGTTCGGCAATCCAGGTTTCAAGCTCTTTGGCGAGAGCGGGCTCGACCGCAGCGAGGGCGGAGACTGGTCGCCCCGGCCTGGCTTGGAGTGCGGCGGTGGCGCCGTCGACTGTGGTGATCCGTTTGCGGAGGAGGGCCATCGCTTCTGCTGCAGCTCTGGTGGCGGGGGAGTGACCGCCGAGCATGGTGGCGATTGTGGGGTCGTCCCAGCCGAGCTTTTCGGAGACGAAGCTGTGCAGCTGGTGCATTCTCAACATCAGCGGCATCGCCAGCCGGAAGTGGATTCGTTGCCCAGCTTGAGCGAGGGCGAGCGCGGCGTCGAGATGTTCTCGGAGACCGTCGTCGTCGAGCGCAGTGAGGTCAACCGAACCAAGCTCGGCCGCTCGTTCCGCCATGGCGTCACGGTCACGCCGGTGCCAGTCATCGATCCAGCCTTGGACTCGGTTCTCGTCGAGAACTCGTCGTGCGGTGGCGTTGCGCCGCCGCAACTCGGGAACGATCCGGGCGGCGATCCCCAGCAGGATGGCCGGTGGGGGCTTGCCGGCGCTGTCGGGAGAGCCGAACGCTGGAAGAACCCGGCCATAGACTTCGCCGCCTACGAAGGCCTCCTCGAGACCGCGGATAAGGAGACCCATCTCGTCGAACGCGTTTCGGATCTCGTCGCCGCAGGCGTTCAGAATGGACCAGCCGAATGGGGTGAGCGGCTCGGGGTAGTGGGCGGTGTCCTTTTGCCAGTTGTTGCCTTCAGGCGGCGTTGGTTCGGTTGGCAGTGCTGTGATTGGGCGGGCTTGGACCAGCCAGACCGTCCCGTCTTCTGCAGCCCACTCGATATCCTGTGGTCGCCCGAAGGACGCTGCGACCAGGCGAGCGGCGTCCGCTACCGCCAGAGCAAGCTCGGCAGGGAGGTCGGCGAGCTCGCCGTCGATCTGTCGTCCCCGCACCGACACGTCAGACCCAACCACCTCGCCCTGCACGAGCGCCTCCCCAAGTCCTCGGGTCGAGGCAATCCGCACCACGTCTCGTTCCCCCGTCATTGGGTCAGCAGTGAAGGCCACGCCGGCCCACTCGGCGGGCACGAGTTGTTGCAGTATGAGGGCGATGTCACCGCTTGTCCCATGTTGACGCGCCGCTAAAGCGGACTGGTCGAGGCAATGGCGGATTGCGGCAAGGGTGTCGTCGACTCCCAACACATTCAGCACTGTCGCCGACGCGCCCGCATGAGAGCTGGTGACGCCGTCCTCCCAGGTGGCCGAGGTTCGCACGGCGAACGGTCCGCCGAGGTGGTCACAGACCTGGTGGATGGTGGCCCGCAACGCATCGGGGGCTGGCCCGTCCGGCCAGATCTGAGCGATGCCAACGGGCAATACGACGCCATCCGGGACCTTGAACGAACTGGCCCGCAGGCGCGCCAGGCCCGCTCCCTTGGTGCCAGCGATGGCGGGATCAATCGCCTTCGGGTGGTCGAGGTCGATGACCTCAAGGGTGGTTGCTGTGGTGGTCATGGGTTCTCGTCTCCTTGGGGTCGGGAAGGTCGCCAGCTTCTGCAGCGGCGATCAGGGTTTCAATGGTCCAGTTGGCGACACGGACGACCTCGGCGGTTTCCAGCCCGTACTCTCGGGTGAGCCAAAACCAGCTGCGGTGACTGATCAGGTGGCGCAGGATGATGGCGATCGCCCGGGCATCGGGTCCGGTAGCGGATGGCATCTGCTGTGCGATGAAGTCGGTGATCAGCTTGGTGCGGGCCACGCGGTCGGCGTCCCGGCCCACGTCGGCGAGCGGCATCTGGGCAAACGCCTCGCTCAGCCCGCCGAGTTTTTCGAAGATCATCATGTTGGTCTCTACGGCGGTGAGGAGGTCGTCACGGGTTTCGAGGTCCCGCGCTTGGGGCCCACCGAGCTCTCGTAATTGTTGGTCCATTGCCACGCCCAGCACATCGAGGAGGTCCTCTCGGGTGGCGAAGTGGTTGTAGACCGTGCGCAACGAAACACCAGCCCGCTCGGCCACCTCCTTCATCGAGAAGTCGAGGTGGTGTCGTTCGGTCACGAGCTCGGCGCAGGCATCCACGATCGTCTGCTTCGCAAGATCTCGCTGTTTCGCCCGCAGACTGTCCATGCATGAAATATAAACGAAGTGCACGAAACGTGCAACCGGTTTATGGACGGCGCTCTTTCCCGGTTCGGGTCCGGTTGACACTTCGGTAGCCACGGGCGCATAGTCGATTTACTTAGAATAAGGAGGACGTAATGACGGACCTAAAGACGGACCTTAAGGCAGTCATGGAGGTCTTTTATGAGGGATTCAACCAACGTGACCTCGATGCGGTCGAATCGGTGCTGGCCGATGACTTCGTTGAACACGAAGAATTCCCCGGTATGCCGAGTGACAAGACCGCGCCGCGGGCATTTATGGACATGTTCACGAAGGCATTCCCCGACTTCACCTTCCACATAGAAGACATGCTGCAAGACGGCGACAAGGTAGCGACCAGGGGCCGAATGACCGGCACGCACAAAGGCGACTTCATGGGGATGCCGGAGACCGGTAAAGCCTTTGACATTCCGTTCTTTGACCTTTTGGAGTTTCGCGACGACAGGGCCGTGGGCCATTGGGGCCTCACCGACGTTGCAGGGATGATGCAGCAACTCGGGGCAGCCCACTGAGCGTCCGATCCTGCCCGACCCATACGAGAGCCTGTTGAATGCGGCGCGCCTAATCGGTCCGGGGTGACGCCCTAACTTCGCCTTGGCCAGGACCGCGTGTCGATTCCGGTCCGCTACGGACGAGGGAATTCGATCGCATGCTGCGTGTCTCATGACACGCTCCCAATCTCTTTACCAAACGCATCCGTTTGGTTATAATCAAGACATGGCAAAGCCACTGGGTCGTCCCCGGGATCCCAGCCGGGACAGAGCAATCCTGAGCGCGGCGCGCCGCGTTGTCGCTGAGCACGGTTATACCGGCGCCACCATGGAGGCGATCGCCAAGACTGCCGGGACCGGCAAGGACACCCTGTACCGCCGTTGGTCCTCCAAGGAGGACTTGATCATCGACCTGGTGGATTCGCTCGCCAGCGAAGCCGTTAGGCCGGTGCCCATCGACCCGGATCCGCGGCTCAACCTGTTCGTCTTCGTGAAGGACATCGTGCGCCTCAACCAGGGAACCGACTTCGGTGCCCTCGTGGCCGGCATGGTCGGTGAGGCTGCACGAAATCCGGGCCTGGCTGCCCGCTTCAGCGCCTTCTGGGATCGACGGCGGTCCCTCGCAGCATCGCTGGTCAGGGATGTCATTGGCCACGATTCCACCGACCAAGAGGTCGACCTGCTCCTCGACGGACTCCTCGGACCTATCTACTACCGACTCCTTCTCACGAGGGATGACGTGAGCGACGAGTTCCTCTGGAGCTTGGTTGCCAACATCCCATGGCCAGTCGACAGCGACGTGGTCAGCTCCATAGAAAACCGATCGCCAACCAATTGCGAATCCGTCGCCGACGCCACCGTCGGTGTCGGACACTGAAAGGAATCCCCCAATGTCCACTCTCGAGCACCTTCTCACTGTCGTTGAACCCACCACGGGTGGCGATGGCGCTCTCGACGTCGCCGACGACACGGTTGCCAGAGGCGGAACTGCCCGCGTCGTGATCGTCATCACCGACCAAGTACAACGCGATATTCGGAACTTCGCCGACTCCGAAGACCTGGGCTGGAACGATGCCGAAACCCAAGCGCTCGACCAGTTCCGTTCTCTCTATACCGACCGAACGGGCGCCACACCACTGGTCCTCAACCGGATGGGCAAGCTCGACCATCAACTGCGAAACCAGGTCACCCCGGATGTTACGGCGATCGCGCTACCTGAACGGCTGCTCTCCCACTTCTCGGTCCAGGACTTCACCAACTCCACCGGCATACCGGTGATCGTCACCCCAACCAGGGCCGCCCAGCACGCCAGGTCGAACTGACAGCCCCAAACGTCGGCCTCGTCGCTCCTGGCCGCCTCAGGGTTCGATATCCGAACGTTGAAGCGGTCAGTTCGTATGTGACCGAACGTTCGGGCGGCCATTTGCGCGAAATGAGGCGGTCCGGATGGTCGATCGATGGCTCTGGGCGGTAGAACTCTCCGGTGACTCTGTTCTCGTCTCGCAACATCTCGCTGTCCACCGTTCCGGTTCCACCCGAGAAGATCTGGCCGCTCATCACCGATCCGGAGAGTCTTGCGTCAATGACCCCGCTCGTTCGGTCGATCACAGCGTCCGGCGACCACTGGCGGTGGACGTTGAACGGCATCGAAGGCCTGGGATTGAAGATCGAGGCGGTCTTCACCGAGCGCATGGAGTTCACCGACCAGCGTCAGATCGTGTTCACCCACGACCCTCCCGCCAATTCCCACGAGCGCGCCGCCGTTGAGGGCATCTACGACCTCACGCCAGTTGGCGATGACGCCACCGAACTCCAGGTGGACCTTACTCTCTCGGTTGACCTGCCGTTGCCAAGCCTCTCCAGGATGGCGGTCGAGCGAATCATGCACGGAACGATGCGGGTCACGGGACAGCGTTTCTCATCGAACCTGTACGAGCGTCTAGGACTGAATCCTGACGACGTGGCAATCACCGAACTCCCGGTGCCCCGGAATTGACAGCGAGCGAAGTATTCCGTACAGGGTGCATCCTCATACGCCGGCCAGAGTTAGGGTCACCTCGTGAAGAAGCTATGGACCTTCCGGGAGATCGATGCGCCAGCAACTGACCTTTGGCGGTTGCTCACCGATCCCGAAGAATGGCCAGATTGGGGTCTGAGCGTACGAAGCGCGACGCTCGTTGGCGAGAATCTCGACCGGGGCGCCAAGGGCAAGTTGACGACGGTTGGCGGAATCGAGCTTGACTTCGAGATCACCGATTACGAGGAGGGAGCGCTCTGGGCCTGGAAAGTGGCCGGAATACCTGCCACGCATCACACCGTCGAGTCGCTGGGGCCCAATCGGTGCCGGGTCGGCTTCGGTGTCCCGTGGGCAGCCGCACCGTATTTGGCGGTCTGCGAAGTTGCGTTGCGACGTCTCGATAAAATGAGTAACCGCCAGAAGGCGGTCCGATGAAGGTCGCGGTGATTGGTTCTACGGGCTATGTCGGAGGACGACTGGTGCCGGAGTTGCTTGACGCTGGCCATGAGGTCCGGTGTCTAGCTCGGACCCCTGCTCGGTTGGATGGCGTGGAGTGGCGGTCAAGAGTCGAGGTCGTCGCCGCCGACGTTCTGCAAAAGAGCTCTCTCGACGAAGCGCTGCGCGGGATCGAGACCGTCTACTACCTCGTCCATGCGATGGGTCAGGACGGAGACTTCGCAGAGAGTGATCGGACCGGTGCCGAAAACACCCGGACGGCCGCAGAGCAAGCGGGCGTATCGAGGATCGTCTACCTCGGCGGCTTGGGCGAAGACGATCCGGAACGGCTGTCTAGTCATCTTGCGAGCCGGCACGAGGTTGGCCAAGTCCTTGCTGGCGGCACGGTCCCGGTCACAGAACTTCGCGCCGCGGTGATTATCGGCTCGGGCAGCGCCTCGTTTGAGATGCTTCGCCACCTGGTCGAAGTTCTCCCGGCGATGATTTGTCCACGGTGGGTCACCACGACCAAGTGTCAGCCGATCGCCATCGCTGATGTCCTGCACTACCTCGTGGCGGTCATCACTATTCCCGAGGCTGCCGATCAGATCCTCGAGATCGGTGGACCCGACGTCTTAACCTACCGAGACATGATGGATCGCTACGCAGCCGCCGCCGGCTTGCGACCGCGGCTCATCATTCCTATTCCCGTTCTGACGCCGCGCCTTTCATCTCATTGGGTGAACCTGGTGACGCCCCTTCCCTACGGCCTCGCCCGCCCACTTGTGGATAGCTTGACAAACGATGTGGTGGTGTCTCCCGAACGCGATATCAGCCGATTGGTCGACCACACGCCCTACACACTCGACAATGCCATAGAGCGTGCGCTCGCCGTCGTCGGAGATCTGCGCATGAAGACCAGTTGGATGGACAGCGCCCGTGGCAACACATCCGCATCGCCCATGCCATTAGATCCCGACTGGGCCGGCGGCACCATCTATGAAAACGTTCAAGAGGTCACCACCACGGCCAGTCCGGACGCTTTGTTCGCCACGGTTTCCGGAATTGGCGGTGAGCGGGGCTGGTATGCCGCCAATGTGTTGTGGACGATACGGGGTTGGCTGGACAAAGTCATCGGTGGAGTGGGCATGCGCCGGGGTCGGCGACACCCCGACGAGCTCCGAGTGGGAGACGCTCTCGACTTCTTCCGAGTCGAGGCCTACGAACGGCCGAGCCTGCTGCGTCTGAGGGCGGAGATGAAAGTACCTGGAGGCGCATGGCTGGAATGGCGCATCACCACCGACGACTCGGGAACCACCCGGCTACGACAGTTGGCGCGGTTCCACCCGCGTGGCGTACTCGGCCGCGGTTACTGGTGGATTTTGTTACCGATTCACAAGATCATCTGGAAGCAACTGATTGAACGGTTGACCCGCATCGCCGAACAGGCGAACGCCTAATTCGTCGGCTGCTTCCGCGGCTGCTCGTGGTTTGGATCTGCACGGCGCGTACGAACTGCGCTGAGTCCACGCCAGGAGTCGGGGCGACGGCGCTTCTTACGAGCCGAGACCGATCACTTCGCCTTCGCGGGCCGCTTCGACGATCAATCCATCAACAGCTTGAAGCCTCTGTTCGATGGCGTCTACCTCGTCATCGGTGCGGGCAGGATCGTGGTGGAAGAGGAGAACCCGAGCTGCACCGGCCCGTCGAGCGAGCTCTACGGCATACTCTGCGGCGGAGTGGCCGTACTCCACCCGTTCAGGCAGTTCAGCCGCGGTGTACTGCGCATCGTGGATGAGCAGGTCCACGCCATCGCACAGCTCCATGGCGGCGTCGTGATACGGGCCCAGTCCGTCGGATCCCGGCCCCAGCACACCGGCGGGACCGTGGTCGGAAAGGTAGGCGAGCGTGCTGCGGCCGTCGCTGATTCGGTAACCAAACGTGCGGCCACCTTTGTGCGGGATCTCCCGTGCCACGACCTCGAAACCTTCAATCCCCTGGTGGCCCTCGTCGATCGTTTCAAACGACCAATCGCCGAGCAGTTCGGTCGGGTCGATCGGGAAGGCGGGTGGAGACATGAACTGCCGGATTAACTCCACGGCCGGCACGCCCTGATCCGGAAGTAGGAGACAGACCACGGCGTCAGGCCGATCCCCGGCTCGGAAGAATGGCAGTCCCTGCGTGTGGTCCCAGTGCAAGTGCCCGAGCAGAATAGATCCGTGGAAACCACGGTCGCCGAGCAAGGCCGACACGGTCCGCAGACCGGTGCCGGCGTCGAGTATCAGACGGGGCACCTCATCCTCGTCATGGGCCAGCGCCACACAAGACGTATTGCCGCCCACCCGTGCGAAGTCCGATCCCACCGCCGGGGTGGAACCCCGAACACCGCACAAGTGAACGCGCATTAGCTGCGCAACTCTTCCCGACGATGCCCTTCAGCGAGCTCAACCAATCGCTCGATGTCGATCTGGTCGGACGGTGCAACCGCAACTTTGCATTCGGTGACCGCCCGCACCGTTGCCGTGCGCCTACCTCCTTCGAGTACGGCTCGTTCACCGAGCACCGCCCCAGGCCCGAGTTCGCCCAGAAGCTCGCCGTCCACATCGATCACGAGCACACCGTTGAGTAACAGGAAGAGTTCGTCGCTGTCGGCGCCCTGTTTCACCAGGGTCTCACCCTTCTTCACCCTCCGGATCTGCGGCTTGGCCGCCCCGCGCATGATGTGTTCCTGGAGTTGCTTCTCCAGCAGCGTCTCGACTTCGGTCACGAGGGCGGGCGAGTCTTCGTCGCCCCAGGGCGTGTGGCGGCCGAAGGATGTGTTCATCCAGTTCTTGTACTCGGCCACACTGCTCTTGGCTACAAGCTGGCCGTTGTCCTCATACACCCAGTGCCGGGGGAAGCCGGACGCCCCGACCAGCGAACCAGCATGAGTGCCGTCAGCATTAATCGTCAGCTCCAGGGTGGTCCATACCGTTGGTGCGAAGTACTGGATGAACGGCGGGCGTTTCACCGTACGGGGCATGGGAGCTCCGGTCCGACCTCCCGTCGTCTGCGTGAACCGTACCGATGTCCCCGTCTGCTCGGGTGCGCCCCGAAGATCGGTCAGACTCACCGCTGGCACAGTGATGGATCCCACTCCCAGACCCACTGTGGTCGCCCCCATGAGCCCGGTGCCGGTGTGGCCGAAACCGGTGATCGTGCCATCGTCGTCCACGTCGATGAACGCTCTCAGTTCGTTGGCGAACCGGAACCGGTCGGCGGCCCGAAGTTGCTCGAGCATGTCGTGAGCGTTAGGGCCGAGCGAGTCGGGCGGCGGCGGATCGTGGTGCGCCATCTTCATCCGCGTTGCCATTTTTCCCATGCCTTCCAACAAATCCGATGGGATCCACGAGATGGTGCTGATGCTGCGTTCGATTCGCATGATGAACTCCTTGTTCCTCTGTATTCCCTCAGTGCTCACGGATCATCAGGATGCTGGTGACGATCGTGAACAGGATGAACCCTCCGAAGAAGGCCAGTAGGGCGAAGATCCCGCCGGAGGTCGTGCTTACGGTGTCGATGACCGAGAGCGCACCTAGGACGGCGGCAGCGGCGGTGAACCAGCCGTACCAGGCCGGCCGCACTTTGTTGAGGAACGTTGCGGCTGCTACCGCTCCGAAGGCAACCGTAGCCCACACGCCGATAGTGGCAGATGCGATCTGACTCCCATCGTTCACCATGCGAATCGTTTCCGGCGCGAGGCCTTCGCCACCTCGTAGCGCCAGGAGCCCAAACAACCCTTCGCTTATTCCGGCGCTGGCCGACATCATCAATGACCCATAGAGGAACAGCGGCGCCCAATACGAATCATTTTCACGATCACCGACCGCGAGCGTGCGGTAGACGCCGATCATGAAGAGTGCGATGGGGATCGCCAAGAGGGCTGGTACGACCACACCAATCTTGAGCGCAGTGCTATCCCCGGCGAAGAAGTCCACGACTTCGGCTGCGGATGCGCCGAGTCCGGGGATTTCGCCCACGACCGACGCTTGAGCACCGCCAACGACAACGGAGGACAACCCAGCAATCCCCGCCAGTCGCGAAAATGAAAGTCGGTCGGCGGCCGATGTGCTGGCCGCGGAATGAATAGTGGTGGTAGCCATGATGAACCTCTTTCGTTGTTGAAGCTGGTTAAGCAGTTCTGATCCCACTCTGCTCTCGGTACGTCGGGTCGCCCAGCGTGGTGCCACCAGACTCTCTGAGGGTCAACCCCACCCTTCAACCCGCGTTCGCACGCTGGTTGCTCTTCCTCCGGCGGGGGATGGTGGGAGTACGTACACTCGTCCCAGGAGGCCGCTATGCCGATCACTGTGTTTCTCGCCGACGACAATCTCATCGTCCGCGAGGGAGTGAAGGCGTTGCTCGAACTTGAGGATGATCTCGTGATCGTCGGTCAGGGAGCCGACTACGACGAGCTCGTCAACGGGGCCGAGGCGGCGGAGCCTCAAGTGATCGTGACCGACATTCGGATGCCGCCGAACTTTCTGCGGGAAGGTATCGACGCCGCGAAAGAGGTTCGCAAGCGCCATCCCGGTACGGGGGTGGTGATCCTCTCCCAGTTCGATGATCCCGACTACGCGGTCTCGCTGTTGTCCGACGGTGCCGCCGGATACGCCTATTTATTGAAGGATCGGGTGGGCGAGGGTGATCAGTTGGCACGAGCCGTCCGTGAGGTTGCGTCGGGGGGGTCATTGCTCGATTCGAAGATCGTGGAGGGGCTGACCAGCCCGGTCCGGGTGGACGGATCACTTTCCTCAGAGCAGGAGGAACTCCTTCAGCACATCGCCGAGGGAAGATCGGTCAAGGCCATCGCAACTCATCTGAAGACCACCACCGCCGACTGCAATGCCGCCATCGAGGCCCTGTTCGCAAGACTGGCAGACGGTCTCGCGGCAGGACGTTCCGACAGTCTTGATCGCCTGAAGATGTTGCAGCGGGCGATCGTTGATCGCAAGGAGCAGGGCGAAGCACTGGGCCGGCTCCTCCCTGGGGGAGTGGCAGCCCAAATCTTGCAGGAAGGCCGCAAGCCCGGCGAGACCGAGGAATTGACCGTCACAGTGCTCATGTCCGACATCCGCGGCTACACGACGATTGCCGAACATGCTGATCCCAGTGTGCTCGCCCGCCAATTGCACGAGCACCGCGCCGCAATGAACCACGCCATCCTCGACCAGGGCGGAACGGTCATGCAGTTCGTCGGCGACGCGGTGATGGCGGTGTTCGGAGCTCCGATCGCACAGGAAGATCATGCCGAACGTGCCGTGGCGGCTGCGGCGACGATGCACGCAGCTCAGGTCGAGTTGAACGAGCGCTGGGTTCCGGATGGTCAGGCGCCGTTCGGTCTCGGCATCGGACTCTCGACCGGACTGGTGGCGGCGGCCCTGCTCGGTTCGGAGGAGCGGCTGGAATACTCAGTCGTTGGCGACACGGTGAACCTGACGCAGCGACTGCAGCAGTGGGCCGAGCCGGGGGAGACCGTCCTGAGCAACCCAACCTGGGCGGCCATCACTACCAAGCCCGATGCCGACAAGTTGGAGCCGGCGATGGTCAAGGGCCGTGACACCGCTGTCGGGGCGTACCGGTTTCCGTCGAGGTCGACGGCATGAGCGGTACGAGGTTGGCGATCACCCTGGCATGGACAGCGTTTGTGATCGCTCTGGCGCTGATTGTCGTCCAGGGGGTCCCGCTCGGGCTCTCGAAGCTCTACGGCGAGGGGGCGTTGCTCGCGATCGGAACGCTCCTTGTGGTGAGACGGCCGGGCAACATCATCGGCTCGATCTTGATCTGGATGGGCACCATCTGGACCGTGGTCATCGCTGCTGATGTCTCCGTCGAGACGCTGGCAGAACGGGGCTACGAGAGCGCCGCCAGCTGGATCGCACTCATAGTCATGATCGTGACGATCCCGTCGCTTTGGCTCGGCAACATCGCCGTCTGGCTCATTTTCCCCGATGGACGGCCGGTCACCGCCCGTGGCTCCCTCTTTCTTCGAGTCAGTGCCGGATACACGGCGGTGCTGGCGATCGTCCACATCGTTGCCCGACCACGAATTCTCGCCCCGGGCGAGCCGGTGTACCCGCATCCGTTTGTCGACAACGACTTCGCCCTGCGCGTCGGCGACGTGCTGGACGTCTTCGTAATCGTCCTGCTCTTCCTCGGAGGGTTCCTGGCCGCAGGCATGCTCATCGCCCGAGCGCGCCACAGCGATCCCGTCGAGCGACGCCAGATCGCCTGGGTCGGACTTGGTTTCGTCGTCTCCAACATCATCATCCTCGTAGGCGTCGCCTTCGACCCCCTCGCTCCGTTGGTGGGGCATGAGAACCGGGCCTTCGTAGTGTTCGACTCGTTTGCGTTTCTTGCCATCGCGGTGCCTCTCGGCGTTGCAATCATGAAGTACCGGCTCTACGACATCGACGTCATCATCTCGAAGTCGGTGATGTACCTCGGCCTCCTGGTGACGATTACGGCCGTTTACGCCGCGGTTGTCGTCGGTCCTTTGCTGGTGATCGGGGCGTCGGACGGCGACGGTCCCGGCCTGCTACTACCGATTGTGGCGACGGCAGTGGTGGCGTTGTTGTTCGAACCGATCCGCTAACGAATGCAGCGGTGGGCCAATCGGCTGGTTTACGGCGATCGGGCGAGTCCCCATGATGTGTTGTCGCAGGTAACCGCTCGACTGTCCGACGCTCCGGGGAGTGCGGGGATCGATGATCTGGCCCGGTTGTTGGCGGAGGGCACGGGCGCTGATCAGGCGGTGGTGTGGATGCGCTCCGGTGAGATCGCTCCGAGCCGAGGGGATGTGGTCACGAGACGGGCTCGGGTCTGGCGTGCCGTTGATGACCCGAGCGTCTGGGCACGATGAGTTCACCGAGGCTGTTTCGGTTCGGCACGAGGACCGAGGAGCTCGGGGCGTTGAGCATCTCGAAGCCGCACAACGATCCGGTGACTCCGGCCGATCGGGAGTTGTTGGCCGATGTGGCGGCGGGGGCTGCGTTGGTGTTGCGAAACATGCGGCTCAACAGAGAGCTGGAGGATCGGGCGGATGAAGTGCGGGAATCGCGCCGTCGTCTGATTGCTGCTCAGGATGCGGAGCGGCATCGGTTGGAGCGTGACCTTCACGACGGGGCGCAGCAGCAAGTCGTTGCGTTGAAGGTCAAGCTGGGAATCGCCAAGACCTGGCGCAGCGTGAAGGGGCGGATGAGATCGCCAGCCGAGTCCTCGCCTTGGCCGAGCGAGACGCAGGACGCGGTCGATTCGTTGCGGGCGGTTGCTCACGGGATCTATCCGCCGTTGCTGGAGTCCGAGGGCCTGGAACCGGCGTTACGGGCCGTCGAGCGATCGTCGTCGCTTCCGTCGAGCTCGACATCGTCGAGCTTGAACGATACGACCGCTCGGTCGAGGAGACAATCTTCTTCCTTGTGATCGAGACGCTCGATACGGGCGCAGATGTCCGGGGCGAGCAAGCGCTCGCATCGTTGTTGACGGCGAAATCGGCGACCTGTCACGGAGATCGATCTTGGAGCCCTCGACGCCGACTCGACTTGCTGGCCGTCGCCGATCGACTCGATGCAGCCGGCGGGACGCTGACCATCGAAGACCAGCCGGAGCGAGGACGTCGCATCGTCAGCTCGCTCCCCATCGCTCGCCTGGAAGAAGCGAAGATCATGAGCATCGACACCGCCAGGCGTCTTCTCTACGCAGGCGTGGTGCTGTTTCGTTGCAGCCGCAATCGTGACGCTCGTTCAGCATCGAGAGTACGAGATCCCAATCCTCGTTGCGCATGGCGTTGGCGTCGTGGTCGGAGCGCTCATCGTCGTTCGACAGACCCGGCAACATCATCGGGCTCGTACTCGTGGCCTACGGCGCGGTCTCGGCCGTGTACACAGCCGCCATCATCACCGCCGAAGCCCTCGACGATGCGGGGCGCTTCGACGCTGCTGCCTGGGTTTCGCTCGGTGGGCTGCTTCTGAACGACTCCGTCGATCTGGCTCATCGTGGCCATCTGGTTGCTTTTCCCGGATGGCCGGACAAGCACGCCGCGGGACCGGAAGCTTCTTTGGGGAAGCGGGATTCTTGCCGGCCTCGTGACGGTGTCGGGATTGCTCGCCACTCCACAGGTGCTCCCAGAGACCAAGTCCTATCCGAACCCGTTCGTCGACGACGAGTTGGCAGAGACCATCTACGACCTCGGTGGAGTCGGCGCCGTGTTGATCTTCTTCTTCGGGATCTACGTCGCGATACGACTCATCCGGCGAATGCGCCACGGCGACCCGAACGAACGCCGCCAAGGTCTCTGGATCGCCGTGGCCGTCATCCTCAATGTGACCATTCTCATATTCAACGTCGCTGTCGCTCCCCTCGGGACCGAGGACCGCGCGTTCTGGTTGATCGACTCGATCGCAATCGTGCTGATCCCCCTCGCCGTCGGCGTCGCGATTCTCCGCTACCGGCTGTACGACATCGATATGATCGTGAGCCGATCGATGACGTTTGGTGCGTTGGCGTTGTTCATCGGCGGTGTGTACGTCGCCATCGTGGTGGGGGTCGGTGAAGTGCTCGGTGGTAATTCGGGCTTCGGCCTTTCTGTCGTGGCATCGGTGTTGGTAGCGATGGCGTTTCAGCCGATGCGGCGGTGGGTTGAGCGGTGGGCGAACAAGCTGGTATACGGGGAGCGGGCGACGCCATATGAGGTGTTGGCCCGATTCTCACGACGTTCGGCGGAGCTATCTGATGAGGAGTTGTTGGACAGGATGCCGCGTCTGATCGTCGATGGCACGGGGGCGGCGACTGCGACTCTGTGGTCCAAATCCGATGGCGGTTTCCGGACCGGTTCCGTGTGGCCAACAAACGCAATCGATCGATACCTCGAGGGCGGCTCCTTTGTTGATCTCGACGCTGATTTCTCGATACCTGTAGAGCATGACGGTGAACTGCTGGGGGGCTTGTCGCTGGTGAAGGCTGGCGGCGAGAAGGTGACCCCGGCGGAAGAGGACTTGTTGGCTGACCTTGCATCGGGACTCGGTCTGGCGTTACGCAATGCCGCGCCTGACCGGTGATCTGCGCCGTCAGGTCGCCGAGCTGGAAGCCTCTCGGGAGCGGGTGTTGGCCGCGTCGGATGATGCTCGCCGCCGCTTGGAGAATGACTTGGATAGCGGCCCTCAACAGCAGTTGGTGGCGTTGAAAGTCAAGCTGGGGCCAACTCGAAGGTTGGCCGAGCGGGCCGGGGCAGAGAAGACCGCGGCGCTATTGACACAGCTCGAGCGAGAGGCTGGTGATGCGATCCAAGCCGTTCGTGATTTCGCCGGTGGCATTTATCCGCCGCTGCTCGAGGCCGAGGGTCTGGTGGTGGCGATCGGCCAGCAGGCTCGGACTGCGGCCATCCCGGTGGAGGTGCACAGCGACGGGATCGAACGTTACCCACGTGAGGTCGAAGCAGCCGTCTACTTCTCTGTTCTGGAGGCGCTGCAAAACACGGCCAAGTACGCCGAGGCATCATCAGCAGCGCGTGACATTGGCAGCGAACAACGGGTCCCTCACCTTCGAGGTGAACGACGAAGGGCGAGGCTTCGACTCGGTGGCAACGGCGAAGGGGGCCGGACTCAATGGCATCGCCGACCGGCTTGACACCGTCGGCGGAGCGGTCACGATCGCCTCGACCCCCGGCCGAGGCACTCGCATCGCTGGATCAGTGCCAGTCCAGCAAATGGCAGGGATCCATGCATGACGATGACGTTGACCATGGGGATATGAACAATCTGGCCGCATCGAAGAGAACACCAATCGGCAGAGCGATCGCGGTGACCTCGGTCATTCTCTCGCTTGGCGGAGTCTTCGCTCTTACGGCCATGGGCGAGTCGGGCTCATTGGCCACCTCGGAGGCGGTCTATTTCGCAACGCTCGGGTTTGGTTTCGGAACCCTGACGTGGCTTCTCGTCGGGAGGCAACCGAATAACGGGGCGGTGTGGGCACTGGCGTGGGCTGCCCTGTCCGCAGCGTTGGTCACCTCGGGGTTGGCAGCGGCACTCTTGTTGAGTAGGCAAGAGTTCCAGGGCTTGACTCTCGATGAGCTTCGTGACCTCAGCCCCGCCGATCTCCCCGTCACCGCCGCTATCGCGCTCCATTTCCGGTTCTGGGGAGTTGTGCCGGCTCTTTGGTTGCCGCTCACCGTTGGACTGTTGTTCTTTCCCGATGGACGACCGCCAAGCCCGCGGTGGCGATGGGTCGGCGTGTTCAGTATTGTTGCCATTTCAGTCGCAACGGTCGCCACGGCATCAGTGCACACTCCGTGGAGCACCCTCCCCGTCAGATCTGCCGAGGACTCCGTCGCCGGGACCGGTGGAGCGATCATCGACATCGCCTTCATGCTCTCGTCTGTTGGTGCCGTTCTCTCTGTCGCCTCACTGGTGTTCCGATACTGGCGGAGCACGGGTGCGACCAGGAGTCAGATCCGCTGGATCGGACTGGGCGGTTTCGTCTTCATCGCCACACTGATCGCCGGCCCACAGTTGGAAGGCGTGTTCGGCGACACGTTGGTAAGTGACGCGCTGGGCGTCCTTGCGTTTGCTGCGCTCATCGTGTGTTGGGGCGTTGCCATCACGCGGTACCGGCTCTACGACATCGATGTCGTGATCTCGAAGTCGGTCACGTATCTCGGACTCGCGGCGGCGATCACCGCGCTCTACGCGGCGGTTGTGGTGGGACCGCTGTTGGTGATCGGCGCAACCGACGATGGAGGCCCCGGGCTGCTCTTGCCGATCGTGGCCACTGCGTTCGTGGCGCTGTTGTTCGAACCGATCCGCAATCGGATGCAACGGTGGGCCAACCGGCTTGTCTACGGCAATCGTTCCAGCCCCCATGAAGTGCTTTCGCAGGTGACGGCTCGGCTGTCGGATGCGCCGGGGAGCGCGGGGATCGATGATCTGGCCAGGTTGATTGCCGATGGAACGGGCGCCGATCGGGCGGTGGTGTGGATGCGCTCCGGTGAGTCGCTTCGAGCAGAGGGGAGGTGGTCCCGGGACGGGCTCGGGTCTGGCATGCCGTTGTTGACCGAAGATCTGGTCACCGATGAGTTCACAGAGGCTGTTTCGGTTCGTCACGAAGAAGAGGAGCTCGGGGCGTTGAGTATCTCGAAGCCTCACAATGACCCGGTGACTCCGGCGGATCAGGAGTTGTTGGCTGATGTTGCGGCAGGGGCGGCGTTGGTCTTGCGGAACATGCGGCTCAACCGGGATCTCGAGGCGCGTGCCGATGAGGTGCGAGCGTCGCGGCGGCGGTTGATTGCGGCGCAGGATGCGGAGCGGCATCGGTTGGAGCGTGACCTTCACGACGGGGCGCAGCAGCAAGTCGTTGCGTTGAAGGTCAAACTTGGCATCGCCAAAACTCTGGCGCAGCGAGAAGGGGCCGACGAAATCGCAACCCGCATCCTTGGCCTTGCCGGCGAGACACAGGACGCAGTCGACTCGTTGCGGGCCGTCGCGCACGGGATCTACCCGCCTTTGCTCGAGTCGGAGGGCCTGGAACGCGCCCTGCGAACCATTGAGCGTTCGTCGTCGATCCCGATAGCGATTAACGCAAGCGGGCTGGGCCGCTATGACCGCTCAGTCGAGGAGACAGCGTTTTTCTGCGTCGTCGAAACCCTGGAACGGGCTCGGATGTCGGGGGCTGCCAGTGCTCGTGTCCACCTTGCAAGCCGCAACGGTCACCTCCTTATCGAGGTCGGCGTCAGCAACCGAACTACCGAGGTCGATCTGACAGCGGTGGCGGACCGCCTCGACGCCGCCGGTGGAACGCTCACCATCGATGGAACACCCGACCACCAGAATCTGCGCGTCGCGAGTTCCCTCCCCGCCAAGTCTCTCGAGCTGAGGGCGACATGAGAGCCTTCACCAGCAAGTCAACTACAGCCCTTGCCGCCACCGGCTTTGTGTTCGTCGCTACGAGCATCGTCATCGCTTGGACACCCGGTTTCCGCGTCAGCCAGATCGTCGCCAACGGTGCTTTCGTCGCCGTGGGTGCCCTCCTCGTAGTTCGACGGCGGGGCAACGCCATCGGTCCGCTCCTCAGCGTCTTTGGACTCGCCTTCAACCTGTTCCTCGCAGCGGATGTGATTGCCGAAGAGCTCTTCGACTCGGGTCGGGGCGAGGCAGCGAGTTGGCTCACTGCGTCGCTATACCCGTTCGTACCGCTGATCCTTTGGACTCAGATCGCCCTCTTGCTCCTTTTCCCGCATGGCCGGACCGAGTCGACACGAGCCCATCGACTCCTCCGGCTGAGCGGGTTCTACGCATTGCTCACGGCTGGGGTTTCGGCATTCGCCCGGCCGAGGACGCTTCTGGACCCGACCGAGACGCCCTACCCACACCCCTTCGTCGACGAATCTGTTGCCGATCCACTCGGGGAGATCGCCTTCGGGATGGTCGCTCCAATCGTTTTCCTTCAGATCGTCGCCGCCGTCATGCTCGTCTCTCGGGTTCGCGGTGTGGGCCCGGTCGAACGTCGGCAGATCGGCTGGGTCGGCTTGGCCTGCCTCCTCTACTTCTTTATCGCCTCCGTCAACGTCGCCTTCGATCCGCTCGGGTCGGTAGACGGCGGGTTCCACCTTCTCGATGCGCTGGGCGTCATGCTGATTCCCCTCGCCATGGGTGTGGCGATAATGCGGTATCGGTTGTATGACATTGACACGATTATCAGCCGGTCGGTTACGTTCGGCGCGTTGGCGTTGTTCATCGCTGGTGTCTACATAGGAATCGTGGTGGGTGTCGGCGAGTTGCTCGGCGGTGGCGCCGGGTTTGGGTTGTCGGTGGTTGCGTCGGTGTTGGTGGCGATGGCGTTTCAGCCGGTGCGGCGGTGGGTTGAGGGGTGGGCGAATCGGTTGGTATATGGGGAGCGAGCGACGCCGTATGAGGTGTTGGTGCGGTTCTCGCGGCGTTCGGCGGAGCTTTCCGATGAGGAGTTGATGGACAGGATTCCGCGTCTGATCGTCGATGGCACCGGGGCCTCGACAGCGACCTTGTGGTCCAAATCTGATAGTGGTTTCCGGACCGGTTCCGTGTGGCCGACTGACGCAATCGATCGATACCTCAACGGCGGCGAGACCTTTGATGATCCCGAGGCCGATTTTTCGCTGCCTGTTAAGCATGACGGTGAACTGTTGGGGGGTCTGTCGCTGGTGAAGGCTGGCGGCGAGAAGGTGACCCCGGCGGAACAGGATTTGTTGGCCGACCTTGCGTCGGGGCTTGGTTTGGCGTTACGCAACGCCCGACTGACCGGCCAGCTGCGCCGTCGGGTTACCGAGCTCGAAGCTTCGCGGGAGCGGGTGCTGGCTGCATCGGATGATGCTCGCCGGCGGTTGGAGAATGATTTGGATAGCGGTCCACAGCAACAGTTGGTGGCGTTGAAGGTGAAGTTGGGGCCGACCCGAATGCTGGCCGAGCGGGTCGGGGCCGAAAAGACAGCCGCCCTGCTGCAGCAGCTCGAGCGAGAAGCGGGCGATGCGATCCAGGCCGTGCGGGATTTCGCTGGTGGGATCTATCCGCCCCTGTTGGAGGCCGAGGGCCTAGAGGTCGCCATCGCCCAGCAGACCCGCAGCGCAGCAGTTCCGATCGATATCGCTAGCGATGGCATCGGTCGCTACCCCCGCGAGGTCGAAGCGGCGGTGTACTTCTCCGTCCTCGAAGCGTTGCAGAACACCGCCAAATATGCGGAGGCCAACTCGGCATCGGTGACCCTCGCCGCCACCAACGGATCGCTCACCTTCGAGGTCCGCGATGACGGTCGCGGATTCGACTCCACCGTCGCCCTTGCAGGAGCGGGGCTCAAGGGTATGGCCGATCGACTTGACACCGTCGGTGGGTCGATGACGATTGGATCAGCGCCGGGTGAGGGAACCATCGTTAGCGGTGCCGTTCCTATCAAGGCACTCGTGGTTGTCTAGTCGACAATCGCTGCAAAACCAGTACAGTCACGCGCATGAGCCAACCGCCAAGGAAATTCGTGCGCTACGTCGCCCTCTTCATCGCGAGTGCCTTGGCCACAGCGGCTTGCGGCAGCACGGAGGCCGCTGCCGATCCCGCTCGACTCTGCGAGATCCTTGCTGAAATCGGTGCCCAGGACACTACGGGACTGACCGCCGATGAGGCACTTCCGATCATTCGTGACGGTAGGGCGTTGTATGCAGAGGTTGCTGAGGTAGCTCCCGAGGAAATTAGGGCCGATGCCGAAACCTTTACCGACGGTGTAATCCAGATTACGGATCTTCTCATCGCCGCCGGCGGCGATCAATCACAAGTGGACAGTGCGGCAATGGAGTCCGTTACGGGAGAGGTTCTGACCCAGGAGTTCAACGACGCTGCTAATAGCGTGATTGCCTGGGAGGCCAGCAACTGTTCCTGACCCCTGCGTCGTGTCCCGATGCTGCCGAGCGCTGAGACCGCTCAGCGAGCGGAGAATCAGTCTTCCGATTCGATATTTCGCCAGACTTCCTCGAGGACGTCCATGCTGAATGTGGATTTGGGGAGGAATCCGATGGCCCCAGCTGCCTGGGCCGGACCGTCGTAGTTGCCCGACTCGTGTGTCGACATCACGAGCACGCGGGGCGGGTGGTCGAGCCGCATGATCCGGCGGGTTGCCTCGAGTCCGTCGATGCCGGGCATCTGGACGTCCATGAGTACCAGATCGGGCCGGAGGCTTGCCGCCAGCTCCAGAGCTTCCTCGCCGTTCTCGGCCTCGCCCACCAGCTCGAATCCGTCGGTCAGCTCCACGACCATGCGGGACGCCTCGCGAAAGGGTCGCTGATCGTCAACGATCAGAACCTTGACATCTTCCATGGAATTATCATCGCATCGTCGACAGGCGCCAGCACAGCGGGCTGCCCCCATTCGCGGGGTGGTGTTGGCCCGCTTCAGGTCTGGCCGAGGCCTAGGTAGAGGAGGACTGCACGCACCCGGCGGTTGACGTCGACGCTCTCGGAGAGGTCGAGCTTGGTGAAGATGGAGCCGATGTGTTTCTCTACCGAGCGGGCCGAAATGAACAGCGCTTCGCCGATTGCCGCATTGTTGCCACCTTTGGCTACTTCGGCGAGCACCTCCTCCTCACGTTCGGTGAGTCGATCGAGGATCGAGCCGCCGTCGCGGCCCCGGCCCCGGATCAACGCATCGACGACCTTGGGGTCGACGACCGACCCTCCCTCATGCACCCGGTGAATTGCGGCTGATAACTCGTCGAGGTCGCCAACGCTTTCCTTCAGCAGGTAAGCCCGTCTTTCCGAGCCGTGTTCGAAGAGCCGTATTGCGAAGTCGGGTTCCACGTACTGACTCAGCACCACGACGCCCATGTCGGGGTTTTCGGTCCTTATCCGTGCGGCGGCCTGAATGCCCTCGTCGGTTTGTGTTGGCGGCATGCGAATGTCGGTGATCACAACGTCGGGCTGGTGTGTGTCGACCGCCGCCAAGAGTTCGTCAAAAGACTCAGCAGTGCCCACTAAATCCAGGTCGTCATCGAGTGCGAGCAGTGCGCCGATTCCCTCCCGCATCAAGAAGCTGTCCTCGGCGAGGACAAGTCGGAGCGCCATTGACGAAGCCTAGTCCCGTGACCTGCGCCGTTCCCGTGGTGAGCACCCAGCTTCGGCCAGCTCGTCGGGGTATGGGCACTTACAAGTAGTCGGCCATCCAGTCGGCGATGCGGTCGATGGCCGGGTCCACAAAGGCGGGCTGGTCATAGAGGTCGATGTGGTTGGCGGTGTCGAGCCACATGAGCTCTTTGGTCCCGTCGATTCGGTCGTAGGCGTCTTGGGCTCCGGCGGGGGAGCAGAAGTTGTCGGTGCGACCATGAACGATGAGGGTTGGGGTGGGGCTGATGAAGTCGGCGCCGATGGCGAGATCGGTGGTGAGGAGTTCGCGTATGGAAAGTCGAGTCATCTGGTTCTTCCATCCAGGGGCGGCGGAGCGTTCCGTTCCGTAGTACTCAAACGGCTCGGCGCCAGGCATGGCGGCGTCTTCGCCGTCGACGTCGGAGACGGCTTTGATGTAGTCGAGCTGCCCGGTGGCGTGTTCGTGGCTGGCGATATCGGCGAAGCTGGCCATCATCTGCCGGTAGCCGTCAGCGCCAATGCCGTCACGCATTACCTTCGGATCGTTGAAGGCGGCGGCCACAACGGCCAGGGCTTTGATGCGACGGTCGAAGGCGGAGTGCTTCAGCGCGTAGCCGCCGCCCATGCAGATTCCGACGCAGCCGATCCGATCCGCATCGATTGTTTCATGATTCACGAGGAAACTGGTTGCCGCGGACAGGTCGGCGAGTTTGCCGGCCGGGTCTTCGTGTTGGCGTCGATGTCCGTCGCTGGCGCCGAAGTTGCGGTGATCGAATGCGAGCGTCGCGTAGCCTCGCTCGGTCAGCCGCTGAGCGTACTGACCGGCGACTTGTTCTTTAACACCCGTGAACGGTCCGGTAAAGACCAGCGCTGGCAACGGCTCGGTCTGATCATCCGGAAGGCGAAGGTGACCGGCGAGGCTCAACTCGTCGGCCGCAATACTCACGTCTACGGGCTGAATGGTCATGGCCATGGAGTCAGCAAAGCACAAACAGTCCAGCGTGGCTAGAACGTTGGCTGGCAGCAGGGCTCGGGTCAGAGTCAACCATGGTGCACCTTTTTTGTCAGTGATTGCCGTCTTTCTCAATCCTACGCTTCTGAGTAGTCACCAGATCGATGACGTAGGATCCGCTGCGTGAGTTGGTCAGTAGTCGCAGCGAGTGAGGTAGCTCGCAAGGACGTCGACTACGGAGTCGTCTCTGGCTTGATCGGAGTGGCAGTTGAAATCGAAGACGGCTGAGCTGTGGGCCAAACAGGATCAACACAGCGGCGACCGTTTGCGGCTCTTCTCTGCCGTCTCTGAGACCATCGATGCCGACACCGTCTTGTACCCCGGATGTTATGTGGATATCGCCCCGTCCTTCGTGTTTGGGTCGGTCACCTATCTGGACATTGATAAGCGCACCCCCGCCTTCTTTGCTGACGCTGATGGCGTGCTCGAACTCATCGCCCAGCATGACGGTCCGGCCGATCCCGTTGTCAGGTTCATTCATACCGACTACACCACCACGCTTGACCTACCCGAAAAACACTTCGACCTGTTGGTGTCTCTCTACGCCGGCTTCATCAGCGAGCACTGCACCCCACATCTCAAGATTGGCGGCACTTTGCTCGTCAACCCCAGCCACGGCGACGCCGCAATGGCATCCATCGATCCTCGTTTTGTCCTCATTGGCGTCGTCAAGTCGCGCGACGGAAACTATCGGGTCGACACCCGAGATCTCGACAGCTACCTGATCCCTAAGAAGGAACAAGCCGTCACAATCGAATCGCTCCATCAAACCAATCGCGGCATCGGCTACACCAAATCACCGTTCGCCTACCTTTTCACCCGGGTGGCTTGACCCGTGAGCATCGGAGCGGTCGCACTCGGTAAGGCACGCCTTACGAAATCGCATCTAGCAGGATTCCAAATATGACGCTTTTGCGAATTGGCGGGGGCCGGGTCCTAACGCCTGGAGGGTTGCGAATCACCGACGTCACGATCAAAGGCGACCGAATCGAGTCAGTTGGCCCTAGAGAGGACGATCGGGAGATCGACGCCAGCTGGCCTCATCGTGTCCCCCGGATTCATTGACCTCCAGATCAACGGTGGACATGGCATCGACCTCTGCGAGCACCCCGAGTTGATCTGGCAGCTTGGTGCGGAGCTGCCCCGCCACGGTGTGACCGCATTCCTGCCCACGATCGTTTCCTCACCGGCATCAACAACTAACGCGGCCATCGAAACGTTGCACCAGAGACCAGATGGGTATGTAGGCGCCGAACCGCTGGGCCTGCATCTTGAGGGCCCCATGCTCACCCCGGAGAAGCGGGGGGCACACAATCTTGACTACCTCGTTCCGCCTGATCTGAGCGTGATCGATGGCTGGTCGAAAAGCGCTGGCGTCACGCTCGTCACCCTCGCTCCGGAACTTCCCGGAGCGCTTTCTGTGATCGCCGAACTCGTGGAACGAGGCGTCGTGGTAGCCGCCGGCCATACCAACGCCACCAGCGCTCAGTCGGCAGCCGCCATGGCGATCGGCCTTAGCGCAGTTACCCATCTTTTCAATGCCATGGCCCCTTTCGACCATCGAAATCCGACGCTGGTGAACGTTGCGCTCTTCGCACCGGATCTACCCGTCGGCCTGATCGCAGATGGCATTCACGTCCACCCCGAAGTTGTAGCGGCAACGTGGGGCGCCAAGGGCCCGTCGGGAGTCGCTCTCGTCACGGACGCAGTTGCGGCCATGGGGCAACCGCCAGGAACCTACCCGTTCGCAGGCGGAGTGATCACCGCCGACCGGACCGGTGTGCGCAACGAAAACGGAAGAATCGCCGGAAGCAACCTCACCATGGATCAGGCGGTCCGAAACCTTCGAGCATTCACGGGGTGTGATCCCGATGAGGCCCTACTGAGCGCTACCGACACTCCGGCGCGACTCATCAAGGACACCCATCGAGGTCACATCCGTCCCGGCGCGACTGCCGATCTGGTTCTCCTCAGCGACGATCTGCGGGTCGAGATCACAATCTGCGCAGGCCGTATCGCCTACATCGCCGACCAGGCCCGCAGCCGCGTGTCTACTTAGGGGGCGTCGGCGAAGCGCAGGTACGGCTTGATCTCTTCGACGTTCTTGAACTTCGCCTTGGCATCTTCTGTTGACATGCTGGGCGAAATGATGACCCGATCGCCGGGCATCCAGTCCGCTCCGGTAGCCAGACCTTCGGTTTCGGTGAGCTGAAGGCTGTCGATCACGCGCAGGATTTCGTCGAAGTTACGTCCGGTCGACTTCGGATAGGTCAGCGTGAGACGGATCTTGTTGTCCGGGCTGATGATGAACACCGATCGGACGGTCGAGGAATCGCCCTCGCCGGGATGGATCATGTCGTAGAGTTCCGAAACGGTCTTGTCGGGGTCCGCGATGATGGGGAAGTTCAGGTCGGTTCCGCCTAGCTCGCCGATGTCCGGGGCCCATTTGTGGTGATCTTCAATTGGATCTACCGAGATTGCGATCGGCTTGGTGTTTCGCTGCGCAAACCCCTCCGAGAGGGCGGCGGTCCGACCAAGCTCGGTGGTGCAGACGGGTGTGAAATCGGCCGGATGGCTGAAAAGCACCGCCCATGAATCCTTCTTCCACTGGTGGAAGTCGACCTCACCTTCGGTTGTCATCGCTGTGAAATTGGGAGCCTCGTCACCGAGTCGTAAATGTGCCATGCAGCCAGTCTTGTCCTCGGAACACTGCAATTCAAGAGACCATGGTCACCGGGTCAGAGCTGGTTTGGCGAGTGAGCAAGATTTGCTGCGATAGCGATTGCGCAGCTCGAGACTCCGATGGCAATCTGGTCCACATCGCCGCACCCCATAGGCGCCGGCGCTTCCGTGAAAAGGAATGCACCAATGGCTAACGACAATGCAGAGAAGTCCGTGGAGAAATCGAAGCCGAAGCTGCTGTCCGGCGGCAACCCGCAGATCGCGAAGGGTGAAGGTGACGGGCCTGTTCAGACTTACATCGAAGCTATGCCGGGTTGGAAGCGAGATGTTGGGCGCCACCTGGATCGTCTGATCTCGCACACGGTCCCGGACGTTCGGAAGGCCGTGAAGTGGAATTCGCCCTTCTACGGGATGGAGAACGAGGGCTGGTTCATCAATTACCACTGCTTGACGAAGTATGTGAAGGTGGCGTTCTTCCAGGGCGACTCGCTCGAGCCGCTTCCGCCGGTTGAATCCAAGGTCGCAAACGTCCGCTATTTCCACATCTTCGAGGACGATGAAATTGACGACGTCCTGATGGCGAGCTGGATCAGGCAGGCCTCGGAACTCCCTGGCTGGGTTCCGTAACTCGGGTCGCCGCCACTACTCGGTCGACTGAAGGTCCTACCAACAGCGTTCCTACCTTGCCATCTCTGGGCGAACACAGCGTTCTGGTGGCTACTCTTGCCGTAGCCGTCGCCCGTTTCGACCTTCTGGAGGTTTGCCCTTGGCAGCCATGATCACCGTGGAGCATCTACGGAAGGTTTATGGCCGCTCGGTTGCTGTCCAAGACGTCTCGTTGAGTGTTGAGGAAGGTGAGATCTTCGGCATCCTCGGGCCGAACGGTGCAGGGAAGACTACGACCGTGGAGTGCATGCAAGGCTTGCGCACTACCGACGGCGGAAGTATTCGGGTTCTCGGACTCGATCCGGCCACCCAGGGCGCAGAGCTGCGGCAACGCATTGGATCCCAGCTTCAGGACTCTGCGCTGCCTGGCAGGCTAAAGGTCGAAGAGTCCTTGGATCTCTTCGCAGCGTTCGCTCGCGACCCCGTGGATTGTGGGGAACTCCTTACTCGATGGCGGTTGGAGGAGCAGCGAAATCAGGCGTTCGACAGCCTGTCGGGAGGGCAGCGACAGCGGCTGTTCATCGCGCTGGCGTTTGTGAATTCGCCGGAGTTGGTTTTCCTTGACGAGCTCACTCAGGGGCTGGATCCCCAGGCTCGACGAGCGACGTGGGAGCTGATCCGAGAGATTCGGCAAGATGGCACGACCGTCGTGCTCGTCACGCATTTCATGGACGAGGCCGAGCAACTCTGTGACCGCGTTGCGGTGTTCAACGAGGGCAGGGTCGTAGCGCTCGACACGCCGCAAGGTCTGATCGACGGGCTGGGGCTACCATCCGTGGTTCGTTTCACCACAGCTGAGCTGGACCTAGGTTGGCTCGAGCGGCTCGATGTGGTTGATTCGTTGAATCGCAACGGGGACACGGTCGAGATTCGCGGCCGTGGCCCGGTACTGGCACTCGTCGCATCTGAGCTGGTCAGTCACCAGATCGTCCCGCTCGACCTGCGGGTTGACCGGCCAACCGTCGAAGACGCGTTTTTGGCCCTCACCGGACAGAAGATCCAGGACTGATGGCTCTGCACGGTTACCTCGCAATGACCCGAGCCGAGTTCCGACTGTTCCGCAGGGAGCCGTTCTCGATCGTCTTCGTGCTCGCCTTCCCACTCATGATGATGGCGTTGCTCGCGGCTGTATTCGGCAACGACGAAGCCAACGCTCAGGACGTAGAGAACGGCCTACTCGTTTGGCGCGGAGTGTCGCCCGCCAATTACTACACGGCGGCCTCAGTGGCGGTGATCATCGCCGCACTCGGGCTGATGACGCTTCCGATCAGCCTCGTGGGATACCGAGAACGAGGCATTCTGCGGCGCTTTCGTGCTTCGTCGGTCTCGGCCTGGACCCTGGTGAGCGCCCAACTCACCCTTGCGCTGGTGACCTTCCTCGCCGGCGCAGTACTGATGGGCTTCGTGGCGTGGCTTCTCTACGATGCGATGCTCCCGAATGACGTGATCGGGGTCGCCGTCGCCCTCCTGTTTGGCACAGCGGCCTTCGGAGCGATCGGGCTGTTGCTGGCGACGGTGATGCAGAGCAGTCGCTCAGCTCAGGGAATCGGCCTCATGCTGTTCTTTGCGCTATGGCTCATTTCGGGCACGGCCCCGCCCCGCGCCGTCCTACCCGCAGGTCTACGCGACTTCGGCGGGGTTCTGCCGCTCTCCCACCTCGTGACAGCAGTGCAGGATCCTTGGTTCGGGTTCGGCTGGAGCCCAAAGAGTCTCGCCGTGCTGGGGATATATGCCGTCGCCGCTGGCGTTCCGGCTCTCTGGTTCTTCCGCTGGGACTGAACTAACTAATCCGCGGCGAAGTCGACTTCGTCCGTGCTGACCGTTGTGCAGGTTCGTCCGGGTGAGGTGGAGAACCCCCAATACATGTTGGTGTAGGCGATTGCTTGCTCCGGTGAGAGCGGTGAACCCCACTGGCGCATGTCCTCGGTCGTATGAGCGTCGCCAACGAGGGTTGTGTCATAGCCTCGTGTGAGCGCCCCATGCAAGGTCGACCGAATGCAGGCATCGGTCTGAGCCCCAGTGACCACCAGACGAGAAATCTTGTGGTCGGAAAGGATCGACTCGAGGTCGGTTTCTTCGAACGAGTCGCCGTAGTTCTTCGCGACAAGCGGTTCGTGGTTGAGGCGTTCGAGTTCGGTGATGTAGCGCCAGCCGTCGGAGCCTTCGGGCATGCCGTCATCTGAGTGCTGCACCCAGATGATCGGGATGTTCTCGGAACGGGCCTTGTTGATGAGCGAGTTGATGTTGGCAACAACGCCGTCGACGTTGTGTGCCTGGACAACAACGTCTCGCTGCATGTCGATGACGAGGAGTGCAGTACCGGATCGGTCCGTCATGGTTGCCACGATGTCCTCCTCCTTTAGTCCCCAGAATAGCGACTGGATCAGAAACTCTCGACCCGCCACACGGAACTGCGCCTCTCTGTCGACCACGTTCAGGCGAAGCAAGCTACCTAAGGTTGAAGTCGACATTACGCTGCGAGGGATGACGTCGTTGAAGACACGATGAAGCCGCAGCGCTGGTCCGATCCGGCCAAGAAGCTGTTCCCTCACCAGGTTGGTTTCACGGGACCGCCAATGGACTTCGACGCGGCGCCCAGCGACTTCCTCCGCATCTGCCCGGCTTCGGTCGGCGTACACGGGCGGCTGTTGCACGCCCCCGGCTACAGTCATCAGCTCGATCAGCGCGTCGACAACTTTCACCAGCTCGAAGAGGTCGTGCACTGCATGAGCAACGCCGGCGCCGACGTCGTCGGACAGGTCGGAACAAACTGGGTCCACGCCGGAGGTCGAGACGTGCACGACATTCGCCGCTACGTGGGTGAGGTGAGCGAGCGGTACGAGACGCCGCTGCATATGGCGGGTCTGACGCTGGTGCAGGCTTGTGAGGAGATGGGATATGAACGAGTGGCGCTCAATTCGGTCTACTTCTGGCCGGATTGGCGCGATGGCGTGGTGCGCTTTCTTCGCAGTGCCGATATTGATGTGGTGTGGTACGGCAACTTCGTTGATCAGGGCTGGTATGACGACCAGGAGGTCGTCAACGAAGCCACCTGGATCTTCCCAGGGGACCTAGCGTTGAAGTCGACGCAACATGCTGTTCAGCACGCTCCGGATGTCGACGCAGTGCTCGTGAACGGCATGTCGAACTATCGCGACGCCAACGGCCTACCGCAACGGTTTGTGAGCCTCGCCGCCGATATCGAGGCCGCGGTTCAGAAACCGGTGATCGCCGCAGACATTTCTCTCTACTGGCAGATCTTTCGCACCCTCGGAGTGGAGCCACTAGGCCGTCAGGGCTCGCTACTTTCCTCGCTCCAAACATGAAGGAGACCTCGATGTTCCTGACACTGTGGGCCACACCCCGCTCCACGTCCACGGCGTTCGAGTGGATGATGCGCCAACGGGGCGACTTCGCCTGTTACCACGAACCGTGGAATGAGCTGTACTACTACGGCGAGGACCGCGTGAGTTCCCGAGACGAACACGTGGACGCCAAGCCCGGCCACAACTACGCCACCACATGGCAGGAGCTCTGCGCCGAAAGTCAAGAAGGAAACGTCTTCGTCAAGGACTTCGTGTACTCGGTTGACCACGCCCTCACCGATGAGATGGTGGCCGAGATGACCCACACCTTCCTGATCCGTGATCCGATGCTGGTGGTGCAGGGGCTGGCCAAGCACTGGCCAGACTGCAGCTGGGAGGAGGTCGGTTTCGAATCGCTACATCGGCTTTTCCACCGCATCGCCGATCGGGATGGTGCAGCGCCGCCGGTGATGTTTTCGGGCGACCTTCTCGATGACCCCGCCGGGACCGCCCGTGCCTACTGTGAGGCAGTTGGAATTGCATTCATCGCCGATGCGCTCAAGTGGGAGGCCGGCGATCGAAGCGAGGTCAGCTGGTACGGCGAGGGAGCGGGATCATGGCACGACAACCTGCGTAAGAGCACAGGCATTCAGAAGTCGAAGACGACCTACCCACAACTGGAAGAAGACTCGCGCCTCTTCGAGTTGTACGAGCGTGCGGTGCCACTGTTCGAGGATCTTCGGCGGCACTGCTTCTCACCAGTTCGTTGATCCAATCGTTCTTCCCGCGCGACCCTCAGGCGTTGAACAGCAGCGCAAGGCCAAGCGTGCTGTAGAGCACCATCACGAACAACATCGCATACTGGCTCTTGAGTGATTGCCCTCGTGGTGACACCTCCAGCGCCCGGTCGTGGGCGACGACGACTGCACCGATGTGACCGAACAATATGGCGAGCACCTGGATCCAGGCGATCAGGTTCACACTGATGAGGTTGAAGTTGATCGATGCGTCGGCCCCCCCGAATAGATTCCATCCCAGCCCGGCGGGGTCCGACAGCCGAAAGACAAACGTCTGCGACTCGTCAACCAGCAGCTGCGCGTAGTGGGCGATGGCATAGCCGAAGACGATCGGCACAAGCGATGGAGTGAACGCCCAAGCTGTCTCTTTCGGATCATTTCCGGTGACCTTGGCCGTGGAGCCGACGCCTACGAAGAACAACAACGAGACCAGGGCGATCGAGGCGAGCAGCCCGAGCGTGAGCAACAGGGAGCCGGACCATCCCTCGGGCCGCCCGAGAACCTCACGACCCACTTCGCTCTCAGCGAATCCATCAAATGTGGTCCCGCCTAGAACAAAGAGCAGGGCCGCGAGGGTGCCGGGAACGACCGGCATGAGTGCCAGGCCCGACATCGGTGCGCGAAACCTAAGACGCCCCTTCTGGACGGTCAGTGGTGCCATAGCGGCGAGCATGCTGAATAGCGCGGCAAACGGTTCGTGATCGGCCACCCAGCCGGCCCCGAACCTGACCGCCAAGGCCATTACCACGACGGTATGGGCAAGGAGCAACCAGGCCAGGACTCGGGGCGAGTCTCCGGATGGATGCGCCAACTCGACGAAAAGGAAGGCGAAAAGACCTGCGGCCGCTGGCCATTGCCCGAGGCTCTCGGGCGGTCGCTTCAGTGGCCTCCCCGCACGGGTGGAGAGGTGTTCAACGCCGTCGGCAAGTGTGTTCAGAGGGCTCACCACCCGCCAGACGTCGCCGACCAGACCAGCGCAGAGCTGGGCACCAACCCAGACGATCACATACAGCGTTACCGGCAGAAGGTTACGGGCAGCGGAATCCTCACCGAACAGTCCCGCCCAAAGAGCGACAAAGAACAACGCCAATGCCGCGCTTCTCCCTAGCCACCGGGCTGCGCTGAACAACGACTCGTTGGTAGCGCCTGGAAGTTCGGTGCCAGTAGCCGCCTCGGCGAGCCGGGGACGAGGCCACAGCATGCCGAGCGCGACAAATGAAATGGCAAGTGCGAACGCGGCGGTCCACGTGAACATCCACAATGGCAGGGGAAGATCGCCTCGAGATCCGACACCGTGGGCGAAGATCATGGGCCCACTTCGAGCTCGAAGAGGAACGTTCCCGCCTTTTCGAGCTCCACCTCGAAGAGGCCAGGTGCGTTGGCGGTGAAGGTCAACGTGGTCTCCGAACCCGGCGTGAGCTCAAGGAACTCATTGAAGCCATGGATGTGGATGTCGTCGGCCACGTCGGACCTTGCCGTGATGGCGACGGTCGATCCGACCGCAACTGCAATTCGGTCAGTTACTCCGCTAACTTCGCCACCGGCGATCGTGACCGAGATGACGTGATCGGCGTTGTCCATGCCGCCGTCAGTCATGCTGTCGTCGTGTTCGTTGCCGTCGTGGTCCATTCCGTCTTGGTCCTGTGAGGTCGCTGTTCCCTGTTCGGCCGAGACGACAATCGTTGCGACCGCCCTAATGGGGACGCCATCAACCGCGTAGGCACGGTGGTTGTTGGCGCTGGCCTCCACCGCAACCTCATGGGTCCCTTCACTTAGCGCAGGAAGGTGCCACCAGGTCCCGTAGAGTCGTCCCTGTTTCACGCCGTCAACGTAGAGGTGCATATGCCCCTCACCGGGGACATGGTCGGTGCTCGCATGTTCGGGTGCCAGGATGAGATTCGCGACGTCAAGCTTCAGGTTCCAGCCTGACTTCGGATCGGTGATGACCTCGAGCGCAAGGTCTGGTGCCTCAGCTGCGGCCACCGCCACCGTCTCGTCGCCGTGGGTGTGGACGGTGTCTTTTGCGGCAACCGTAATGGTGGACATGGCTCGGATCGCCTCGCCGTTTTCGGCATAGGCCGCATGGTTGTTTGCGCTCAGTTCCACCACGAGGTTGTGTTCGCCGGCCTCTAGACCGTCGACATGAATCCAGTCGTTGTAGAACCGCATCACTTTTTCACCGTCGATGTACAAGTGCATATGGCCTTGACCATCGATCGGTTCGGTACTGGCGTGCTGCGGAGCGAGTTCAAAATTCGTCAGGTTGACATGCACGTTGTGGCCCGATTTGGCGTCGTCGAATATCTCTAACGCCACTCCCGGAACGGCCATGCCGCTGGGAATCTCGATCAGATCATCATCATGATCCATGTCACCGTCTTCGGCGGCATCGCTGTGGTCGACCATGTCGTCGGTCATTGCCGAACCCTCGGTGGTGGTCGACGGGGTCGTTGTTTGGGCGGGAGACGTTGTTGTTGCTTCGCCCCCGCATGCTGCTGCCAGCAGGCAGAGCCCGCTGAGGACGGCGAGTAGCCGCCGAGTCTTGTTCTTCATCCTTGTTGTCCTTTTGTTCGAGGTTTATCGGTCGCTGTGATTCGTCACGAATCAGACCGGAGGTCCTCGAAGGGAAAGACAGGCACGCTCGGACCCCAACCGAATTACGTCGGGACCGGAAGGAGCAAACGCTTGCGTTAGAGGCCGGAGATCCACTGACGGGATGGCAAGAAAGCGAGCCACCAGTTCGCTGGCCTCATTGAGAACGCGCCGTAGAACCCAAGCGACGACGGGAGCAAGCACGAGGCCCAGCAGGATCGCCGGCTTGGAGGAGAGGTCCGCGAGCGATTGCCCGCCCACAATACCCTCCGTCACCTCTTGCACGAGGAAGATACCGCCAGTCCACCAGCCGAGCCGACGAGTGCTCCGGGGCGTCCCCAGCCCCAGGCGTCGCGCTTGTACGACGACAAAGCCGACGGCGGCGGCGACCGCGGCCGGTGTGATGAGTGCCCAAAGCAGGTTGAGGTGTCCGTGATCGGCGAGTGCTTCGGTGCGGCTCGAGACAGCCGGAAAGGCGAGCAAATAGGCAAACTGGTGGACGACGAGCGCTCCGAGGCCACCAAGAGCCCCTGCCATCGCAAAGTCCTGCTTGTGCCGCATTCAAGCCACGGTACAGAATGCGATCATCGCCGTGAAGTCAGGAATTGCCCATTGGTGGCCGGCACCGTAGTTCTGAGGACCTATCAATCATCCCGGCGGTCCTCGTAAGATCGGTTACGTCTTCAGGAACACGTCAAGCAAATGAAGGGAGACCATCGTGACTGAGCTGACCACCCGTGTGACGGTGACGGGAACAGGCACGCCGTTGGCCACCTTCGACCGTGCCGGTGCCGGCGTGCTGGTTCGCTACGGCGGCGTTCATCTGCAGTTCGATGCGGGCCGGGCAACCGTGCTGCGGCTAGTTGCGGCGGGATCATCGCCGGCTGAGCTCACCGCGTTGTTCCTCACGCACTATCACTCGGATCATCTCGTTGGCCTGCAGGATGTTGTGCTGTCCCACTGGACGATGGACGTGTTCGATACCAACGGGCGCTTGCCGATATTCGCCCCGACTGGTTCAACCCTGCGATTCTGCGAGCGAATGCTCGACCTGTGGGACGACGACCTGGCGATTCGTTCCCAGGAAAACCTCCGTGAACCTCAGCCGAAAATCGACATCATCGGTTTCGACGCACCCGCCGAACCGGTCGAGGTCTGGACGAACGGAGAGATCCGAGTGCTGGCTGCCCAAGTTCGGCACGAGCCGGTGGAGGGTGCAGTCGGCTACCGCGTTGAAACCCCCGATGGCGTAGTGGTAATCAGTGGAGACACGCGTGTGTGCAACGAAATGGCAATCCTTGCCACCGGGGCTGATGTAGTTGTGTACGAGGCGATGCGGATGGACGTCATCGCACAGCGGCCCGCCGACAAGCAATACATCATGAAGTATCACGCTGATACCCGGCTCATCGGCAGGCAGATGGCCGATCTCGACGTCCCGACGCTGATGCTGACGCACCTCATCCCGGCTCCGTCGACCGCAGCCGATGAGCAGGCATTTGTGGACGAGGTGCGAGAAGGTGGCTACGAGGGAGTCATCTTGGTTTGTTCCGATCTCGACACGGTCGAGCTCGGTGAGCACGAGTCCAAACAGCGCCGTGCTCAGTAGCTCGCCCGAAGGCTCGCCTTGGCCCGGAACTCGTGAAAGCAGCGCGGAGTAGGCTGCCATCATGGGCACCGAATCGCCGTCCGCAGTTTCGATTTCGAATGCGCTCGAGGCGCTGGTACCACTGATCGGGCGGAGTCCCGCGAGCACCGAAACCGCTTGGGCTGCGACGCTCGGTGGCGTTGGCAACGCCGGCATTTACGTTGCTGACTATTCGGGCACCAGCGAGTGGGAGCGACATCCCCATGGAGACGAGCTCGTCATGGTGCTCAAGGGTGCGACCACATTGTTCATGCTGGTCGATGGCGGAGACGTGCCCTATCGGCTGGGAACGATGGAGTTCATTGTGGTTCCGCAGGGAACATGGCATCGCTTCGAAACACCGAGCCGAACTCAAGTGATGACGGTGACCCCGCAACCCACCGACCACTCCATCGACCGGCCTGCCTCCTGACTCTTGGTACTGGGTCAATTGCCGAGAACGCACCTCCCGGCCTGGCCGCTACTCGGAACCGGCCCGATTCGCGCGAAGCTATCACGTCGACGAGCACAGCCATTCGGCGCGATGATGGAGCCGTGGAAGCTCGTCCGAAGATGTCGGCGGAAGCTGATCAGCTTGCCGGTCTCGCGTCAGATCTTCGGAGCCTCGGATTTCGAGGACCTCGGTCAGCGGCCTCAAGTGACCTTGCCGCAGTGATCGAATTGATTCTCGAGCAGCAGGCAGATGCCGATCGCAACGTTCCCTCGCTCGGAGTCGACAGCGCTGGAGTGCTGGCCGAGTTGGAGGATCTCGAACCACCTTGGTTCGAAACGCTGCGAATTGTGTGCCGGGAGGATGGGACGGTGACGGGCGCCGTACTCGTCGACTGGAGTACTGAGGCGCGCCGAGCGTGGATAAACGGTCCGTGGATTCGCGCCGATGACGAGGTGTGGCCGGTGATCGGCGCCGTCCTGGTCGCCGCTGCGACGGCGCAACTCCCCTCCGTGATCGAAAGGAGCACATTGTCCGCAGTGGTGGAACATCGCTGCATGGCCGAACTCGCGACTCGCCTCGGCTGGTCGACCACCGAAGTGAACCACGTACTCGTCGCGGATGCTGAGACCATCAACGCTTGGCCCAAACCGAAGGAAGGGGAGCGCCTCCGATCCATGACCGTGAACGATGTCGCCGACCTTGAGCCACTCCATGACGTCGAATTCCCCGCAACCTATTATTCGGCTACTGAGCTGGCGGCTCGTGTATCCCGAGGTGATCAGATCGTTCTCATCGCCGAACGTGACGGTGGCGGGATCGACGGGTATATCGCCGGTCAGATCCAGCCCGATGGTGACGGTTACATCGACTTCCTTGCGGTAGCGCCCTCGGCTCGACGTTCAGGCGTGGGACAGCGGCTGTTGGTGATGCTGTGCCGTCAGCTAATTCCACGGTCCACCTCGCAACGGGTGTGCCTCACCGTTCAGGCCGGACGCGCCCCGGCACGCAGGCTCTACGAATCGCTTGGCTTCACGTATGACGTTTCGATCGTCGGCTTCGACTCGCGTACATCACCTACGGAGAGTTGAGCTCATCGGTCGCCAAAGGTCGTAGCATCAGATGTTGCTGACCCGGGCCGACTCGAAACCCAGAAGGAGCTATCAATGAAGGGCGACATCATCGTCTTGGAACAACATCACATCGCCGCAGCAGCGGCGATCGTTCCACGGATCGTCGACAAGGTGAAGGCAAAGGACGGTCGGTACACGATCACCGTCGCTGGAGAGTCGGGCAGCGGCAAGTCGGAGACCGGTAAGGCCATCGCTGACGAGCTCGAAAAGTACGGCATCCGGTCGCTTCTCTTAGGTCAGGACGACTACTTCGTTTTGCCCCCAAAGTCGAACGACGCCAAGCGTCGCGAAGATGCCGACTGGCTCGGCCCCCATGTCGAAGTTCGTCTTGACCTGCTCGAAGGAAACCTGGTTGATGCAATCAAGGGTGCTGATCACATCGTGAAGCCACTTATCGACTACAACGAAAATTCCGTCGAAGCCGAGACCGTGTCGCTCGACGGGGTCAAGGTCGTCATCGCCGAGGGCACCTATTGCACGCTGTTGAAAAACGTCGACACCAAGGTATTTATCGCTCGGAACCGAATCGACACGCTCGAGCACCGCCAGAAGCGAAACCGCGGAAGCGAAGTTGGCGACCCTTTCATCGAAAACGTCCTGATCGCCGAGCACAAGATCATTGCCGGCCACAGGCAGCTCGCCGACTTCGTTGTCACCAAGGACTACGAAGTGATCCCGGTCGACTAACACCGGTCGGCGGTAGCGCAATCATCGCTGGAGGACGGTCCTAGGTGGGTTCGTTGGTGAAGTTGGCATTGATTTCTGCAACGAACTTCTCGATCCCTGCCTGTTTCGCAATGCAGCCGTCGGCTCCCAGTTGTTCGGCTTTGGCGATGTCGGATCGGGCTTCGGAACTGGCCACCATGACTGCAATCTTCAGATCGTCGATTTGGCGTTCTACTCGTATCTCGGGGAGCGCTTCGAATCCGGTCATGACTGGCATGTTGATGTCCATCAGCACCAGCGAAAGCCCGAGGTCGCTGCGCCCGTCGATCTCTTCCAGAAAAGAAACCGCGGAAGGGAACTCAACGACCGGATTTGCCAGGTTCGACATCTCAAGCACCCGAGAAAGGATCATCCGCTCCAATTTGGAGTCATCGACCACAGCGATCTGGCCATCGGTGGGTACGAGGATCATCCAGGTTCGGCCTTGGGAAACGTTAGTTCGACAGTGAAGGTGTTGAGCGAACAGCTGGCAGAAACCGATCCATCGTGAAGTTGGGCGACCCGGTCCACGATGGACAGGCCTAGCCCGCTCCCCTTGCCGTCGGTGACAAGTCGCTTGAATGGCGCAAAAACCGACTGATCGACGGCGAAAGTGGCCTCGACCGGATTGCTCACCGCGATAGCTACGAATTCGTCTCCGTCGGTCGTTTCGACGGTGACACAGCCTCCGGTGCCGTACTTGTCCGCATTTTGGAACAAGTTGACCAAGGCCTGACTCACGAGGACGGCGTCGCAAAGCAGTGCCCCATCGCCAATTTTCTCTAGTTTCAGCACGCGTCCGCTCGCCTCGTGCGCCTGATCAATCAGCTCCGAGACATTGAGCAGCTCGAGGCGACCTCTCGTCAGGCTGGCGAGTCTCGCGTAGCCAAGAACCAGTTCTTCCATCTCGACAGCGGAGTGGCGCATCGGTTCAACCAGCTCACGGATCTCCCCTTCGGTATCCATGACTGCAAGGTCTGCCAGGTTGACCAGATTCTGGACTGGCGCTCGTAGATCGTGAGAGGCCATATTCACATATTGCTCGAGCGCCTGGTTGGCGTGTTGAAGCTCAGTGGCTTGTTCCCGGAGGTCAATGGATATTTCCGCTTGAACTCTCAGTCCCTTTCGCAGGCCAAGCTCGTCAACAACAACAGCCGCCAGATCGCTAAGCGCATCGAGCTGGTCCTGTTCCAGTTCCATCGGTTTGGTGTCTATCGCACAGAGCGTTCCGAGGCGAATGCCGTCCCTCAGGATCAACGGTGCCCCAGCATAAAATCTCATACCAAGCTCGCCGGTCACTAAGGGATTGTCGGCAAACCGAGGATCATCGAGAGTATCGGGTACCACCATGACCTCGTCGTTGTGAATGGCGTGGCCACAAAACGAGCTTTCTCTAGAACCCTCGGTCAGATCCCACCCTCTGACGGACTTGAACCATTGTCGGTCACCTTCAACGAAAGTGATGAGGAAAACTGGAGTATCGATGATATGCGATGCGAGGCGGGTGATTCGATCGAAGACAGCTTCGCGTTCGGTGTCGAGGATTTCCAGGTCGAGTATTGCCGCCATACGTTCTTCTTCGTTGTCTGGCAGCTCTGGGGCCATCATGACTCGGCAACCTCGTCAATTACCGATTGGATGGCGTCCTTGAAGGCGTGGATGTCTGGATCCTTGATCACATAGGCCCCGGCTCCCAGCGCATGAGCTCGCTCCCGATCCTCGGTTGAAACCGACGACGTGACGACGGTGACATTGAGCGCATCCACATCGAATTCTTGGCCCATGATTTCGAGGAATTCGTGACCATCGACCTTTGGCATTTTCAGATCGAGGAGGACGAGGTCGATTTCATCCTGGCCGTTGGCCCGGACGTGCTCTACTGCTTCCGCACCGTTGCCGACGACGGTGAGGTCGATCCTTTCCTCGGTTTGACCGAGCGCAAAACGCATGAGTTTTGCTTCTTCGATTGAATCCTCAACCAGAAGAATCCTGAGAGGGCCACCGGACCGCCTAGGCATCGCTCCCCAATCGTCGTCATTGACTGGCTTGCCCATCACGTACTCGACCGGGATCCGAAAGCGGCGCGCTAGGCGATGGGGGAGATCCATAGTCAGCCAACGGCTCAGGCCGCTCGGCAGTGTGGACACCAGAATCAAATCCGGGCGAACACGGGGAATCACGAGCTTTGTTGCCTTCATCGGGTCGTGGCCACCCACTTCGCCGGTGGCACTGATGCCGATTTGTTGGAACAGCTCCAATGCATCACTTAGCTGGACCTTTGCACGCTCTTCTCCGTCGACCTGGCGCCCATGGATCGAGGAGATCCACTTTGGGGCCGGCACCAATACGTGGACCTGGAGATCTGGCGCTTGCGTCTTTAGTTCCCGGACTCGAGTCGTTACGTGGGCCCCCACTTCAGCCCCATCGGTCAGCACCAAGACAGTTTCGATTTTCCTAGTCCTTTCCACATGGTTGTGCAGCTACCATACTTTGCACTCGTGTATAGCAGGTGATGGCGAGGTCATGTTTCGAGCGGGCTGATAGTGAAACCAACCGAGAGATCTTCTTCTGATGCCTGACAACCAAAACACGAGGCAACTTCCTCCGATGGAGTTCTCTGAGCGCATAGCCCGTGCTGTTTCGCACGATTTTCGTTCCTCCGCCCGTCAGATCAAGTCGTTTACTCAGCTCCTCGAGGCTCATTTGGGTGACGGTGTTGACGCCGAAAGCAAGGTGTATCTCGACGTACTGGGATCCGCGGCAGATTCGCTTCAGGTGAAGTTGGAGGCGCTGGACCGGTTCTCCGCGAAGTCAGCCGGGCGTCTGAAGCTCAAAGAATGGGACCTGCGAGACATCATCGATGGCGCAACGGCTTCGATCGCGAACGAGGTTGAGGCGGCGGGCGCAGTCGTGGATATCGAAACGTCCTCCGACGCGGTAGCAAACGTTGTTGTGGATCGGGAACGCCTGGAAGTTCTTTTCGTCGAATTGTTTCGGAATTCGTTGCTGTTCTGCACGAGGCCGGCGCGGATAACAATCAGGTGCGCCAACGGCGAGGACGGCGTCTTGGTGAGCGTTACCGACAGCGGACCGGGCTTCCAGGCCCAAGATTACGACAAAGCATTCGACCTGTTCAGAAGGTTCCATCTCAAGGACTACCCCGGGACAGGCACGGGGTTGGCGGTCGTTCGACGCATCCTTGAACGTCATGGAACCAGCGTGACTATCCAATCTGATCCAGCGGGTGGCACCGCCGTGCAGTTCACGATCAGAGAGCTTGTTCCCCTCGACTAGCGGGGCTGAACCACACCGGCGAAGCTCGTGACGGCTAGAACGACAGAACCTGCTCTTCGCCGGCGCCAGAGTGGGTGATAGTGAACGCCTTTGTCTTGAGGTCAGCATCGAGCTCAGCCGTGACCTCCTCGTTGGTCCAGGTCATCACGATCCGTCGCGGATCCGAAGCGTCAAGGGTCAGCTGCCCGTCGAAGGCGTGTGATGTGTTTCGAAGTCGCATCATTTTGAGCTGGTCGGTCACAATGGCGCGCTGAAGACCAAGATCGATTTGGTCAATGGAGAGGTTTGTTCGGTTGATCTCTTTGTGCCCACCGCTGCCGCCACCATCGGCCGCTGCGTAGTCGTTGGTTCCGGCGAACAAATCGAGATACCACACCTGTGGTGTTCCCGGCATGAAGAGCTGAAGAGCCCGGGCAAGACGCAAGCTGGCTTCGTCTTCACCAAGTGCGCTGAAGAAGGTAGCGTTGACCTGGTAATAGGAGATCTTTGTGCCGTCGGGGCCATACAGGTTCTTCACTCGGCCACCACGCTCCAGGAGCCGCTCGATTACCGCCTCGATCTGCTCATCGGTCAAAAGGCCCGGAGAGTGCACACCGGACTTCGTGCCACCACGGAGGTCGATCACCGGGATGCCGTCGTGGCAACCCAGCATGTTGACCGTCTTCAGACCGCGGTCAACGATCTCCCCAATCCAACGAGCCAGATGTTTGTTGTTCCCGCAATCCAAAGCATCGATGACGAGGCCCGGAAAGAAGAAGTCGTACACGGGGTAGTCCTTCTGGGAGAGCTCCTCGTGAATGCCCGTTCCGTACTCTGAGTGAATCTCGGGCAGCAAGATGAGGTCGCAGTCTTCGGCGATAACCCGGAGACGATCGAGATAGTCCCAGGTGCCGGGCCGGTTGAAGAAGTTTGTCATGCCGATTTCTTTGTGCAGGTAAGCGAAAGCATCGAGGCGCAAGATCTTGGCACCGAAACCACTCAGCTTTTGCAGGGTCTCGCGATAGAAGTTCCAGACGTTCTCCGACCTGGCGTTGAGATCCATCTGGCCGAGGTAGGAACGGTGGCCGTTCTCGTCGATGTCGACCTGCTGGTAGAACGTGTTCCAGTAGAACCGGTCCGACCCATCGGGAAAACGAACGGGAAGAATCGGGAGCCCGGGTTTGCGCATGAAAAGCTTGTTGAGGTGTTCCGGTGCGGGAACGATGACGCCGTCGTCACTAGGTTTGCCGTGGCCGGCCCAGAACTCATTCCAGTCGATGAAAAAGTCTTTGTATTCGGAATCGTCACCGCGTTCGATCATGTCTCTGAACTGCGGTGACCCGACCGACAAGTGGTTTAGTACGAGGTCGAACTTCAATACGATGTCCAGCTGTTTCAGCGCTTCGAGGTCGGCTTCTGTAACAAACTCCTCGTTGAGGTCGTAGTCGATTACGGAAAAACCACGGTCGAGGTCGCTGTGAAAGACGCTCGGCAGCAGATAGAAGAGCGAGAAGACGTCGCGGAACTCCGGCAGTTCGAGCATCCTCACCGTGTCGGCCAGGTTTTGGCCGATGCTGTCAGGGTATGCATTCAGCATCACGCCGGTGGGGAGTTTGTGTTTCATCTCGGGGACCTTCGCAAGCTCGGGGAAGCCGGGTTTCAGGAACGCCCGGACGGCGTCGAGTGTAAGCACGATCGGGAACCAGTAGAACTGGTCACCATGTACCAAGCTGCTGAGCACCGCTACGAGTCGATGACCTATGCCCGATCGGGGCGAAGCGGGCTGAAGTTACCGCGGATCTCGCTAGGTTTGTGGCACAACTTCGGCGGCGATGAGCTTTCCGGCGAGGCCAGGTCGATGATCCTGAAGTCCTTCGACGCTGGAATCACACATTTCGATCTCGCCAACAACTACGGCCCCCCCTACGGATCGGCCGAAACCAACTTCGGCACGTTGTACTCTGCGGAACTGAAGCGGTATCGACACGAGCTAGTCATCTCGACCAAAGCCGGGTACGACATGTGGCCGGGTCCGTACGGTGAATGGGGCAGCCGCAAGTCACTGCTGAACAGCCTGGACCAGTCGCTTGAGCGCATGCAGCTCGATTACGTCGACATCTTCTACTCGCACCGTTTCGACCCTGACACGCCTCTCGAAGAGACGATGGGAGCGCTCGATCACGCCGTGCGGTCTGGGAAGGCGCTCTACGTGGGGATCTCTTCGTATGGTCCGGAGAAGACGGCGGAGGCAGCGGCGATTCTCCGTGAGCTCGGAACTCCTTGTCTGATCCATCAGCCGTCCTATTCGCTCCTGAACCGGTGGATTGAGGGTGGGCTGACCGACGTTCTCCGACAAGAAGGCATCGGGTGCATCACGTTCTCGCCAATGGGTCAGGGCCTGCTCACCGACAAATATCTCGATGGAATCCCAAAGGATTCAAGGGCGGCGGAGGGCGGGTCTTTCGACCCGGCGTTTGTCAACGAAGAGAACTTGGCTCGGGTCGCCGGACTTCGTGCAATCGCACAGGAACGGGGCCAGACCCTTGCTCAGATGGCGGTTTCGTGGGTGCTTCGGGACGACGTGGTGACGTCGGCGCTCATCGGGGCCAGCCGGTGGGACCAAATCGATGATTGCCTGGGCGCACTCGACAACACCTCGTTCGACGACGATGAACTCACCCGGATCGACGAGTTTGCTGTGGACTCCGGAATCAATCTCTGGGCGCGGTCAAGCGCCGGCTAGTCGGTCTGCTTTGGTATCGCCCCTTGTTTCTTGTTGGCTGGCGGTTGAGTGGCCGACCAACCTTGAGTTGTCAGCGCTGTGATTCCTTGGCCTTCCGCCTCCAGATGAGCAGGACTTCTGCCACCACGGCTGCAATCATTGCAACGAGAACCACCACACCGCTTGTTGGTGGAACAAATGCGACGGTGTACATACGAAAAGCTCCTTCTCAATACTTCAGTTGTTTTGAGCTGATTGTCGCTCGCTCTTCCGAAGAGCCAGTAGGGCCAAAATGCTCCAAGAGCCAGTACGTCTTTTGCTGGCCGAGGGTCTGTCGAGGAGGTTGCGGGTCAGAGATCACCGCTGTCGAGTGCTGCGAGCACGTCGACAGCTCTTTTGCGGACATCGTTGAGATCGTTGAGCCTCCGCATACCAGCGAGTTGTCGTGCCATCCGATGGTTGCCTTCAAAGGCTTCTTCGTTTCGGGCAAGGAAGTCCCAGTACAAGGTGGTGAACGGGCAGGCGTCCTTGCCCACCCTTAGTTTCGGGTTGTAGGCGCATGGCTTGCAGAAGTCACTCATCTTGTTGATGTACGCCCCTCCAGAGGCGTAGGGCTTGGTTGCCATCTGGCCGCCGTCGGCGTGAAGGGCCATGCCGATCACGTTGGGGACCATCACCCACTCGGCGCCATCGACGAAACTGGACCACATCCAATCGGTCATTGCCTGAGGATCGACACCAGCGGTGAGGGCGAGGTTGCCAAGCACCATGAGTCGTTCGATGTGATGGGTGTAGCCGTGACGCTGCACATGATCGATCACATGGCGGACACAGGCCATTGAGGTGGAGGCTTCACCGGTGAACGCAGGAGGAACTGGGCGGCTTGCATCGAGTGCGTTGGAATTGCGATAGTCCGGCATCCACAGCCAATAGAGCCCCCAGACGTACTCGCGCCAACCGATCACCTGCCGGATGAAACCCTCGACGGAATTGATCGGTGCATCACCCGCCAAATAGGCCTCGAGGGTGGCCTCGACGACCTCGCTGGGGTGAAGGAGGCCGAGGTTCAACGAAGACGACAAGACTGAATGGGCCAGCTTCCATTCGGCCTTTAGCATGGCGTCTTCGTGGGGCCCGAAGGGAGCGAGTCCCATGCCGATGAACTCATTCAGCCGGACAAGCGCCTGGCTACGCGTGACCGGCCACGTTCCATCGGGTTCTTCGCCCCAGAGGTGGGGCCCAAAGTCAGCAATGATGGCCCGGTCGATTCCGTCGAGTTCGAACCGGGTAATGGTTGGCCAGTCTCGTGCGTCTTTTGGAGGCGGTAGGCGGTTGTCGTGGTCGAAGTTCCAGCGCCCTCCAATTGGCTGCCCGTCAGGCTCCATCAGTAGGTCAAGTCGAGTGCGTTGCCAGCGGTAGAAGTCCTCCATCTTGAAATTCGACTTCTCCCCGGCCCAAGTGGCGAATTGTTCGTAGTGGCACAAGAACTGATCGTTGGCTGCGAGAGCTACACCCGCGTCGACGAGCATCGTCCGTCCGTCCCAACTCATCGGCTCCATTGCGACGACCTGGCTAACCTCGTGTTCGGCACGGTGAGCCGCCAAACCGGCCGTCAGGCTCTTGGCTCGGCGGTGATCCACCTCGAAACCCTCCTCTCGCAGCTCATCTGCGAAATGGGCCATTGCTGATAACACGAGGTGGAGACGTTGGCGGTGCCAGCGCTTGGAATTGATCTTGGCCTCGCTGGTGACGAGAAGAATACGGCAGTCGCCTGGTTGACGGTCGGAGAGGGGGCCGACGTGACGATTGAGCTGATCGCCAAGGACCCAGACCGTCTCGAGAGTGGTTCCTTCAGTGCCAGGCATCAGTCATGGACGTTCCCGGGAGCGGTCGTGGAGACCTTTGCCGTCCAGGATCTTCGGCCACGGTCAATCCACAGCCCACGAGAATCGGACGTAGTTCGGCCATTTCTTCCGGCCATTTCTCCGACCGTTTGATGAAGGCATCAACCTTCGGGTTCATCCTCACCTCCGATCACACGGTGCAACTCTGCGCCATCCCGCCGACAGTACCTTCTACACGACGGCCGATCACAGCTTCACTCAACCGAACCGTCCAGAACAGCACACGAGATCGGCTACGGCCACTGGCCACGATGTGGGGTCAAGCTGGCTTTTACCGGCTACGTGACTTGCCTGTGCCTGCACAAACGATCAAGCTTCGGACATGGCCGAAACGCGCACGCGGATGGAACGGGCACAGGGATATGACCCTCAACCGATAGACCTCCCACCCCTTTTCCAATCGCCACCTCGACCAGGTGCGATGGTGCGGTGGCTCATTGCGAAATATCTGTGGCCACAGTCCCTCGCCTGGATCGGCCTGGCGGCACTCACCTACCACTTCTTCACCCCTAGCGTCGGCCGCTACGCCTCGCTGGGAATAGACGACTTTGCGCTGATCTGGCTCCGAAACACTCTCCTGATGATCGTGGTGATCGGCGGGCAGCACTGGTGGTTGCACATTCGCAAAGCACAGGGCACAGAGTTCAAGTACGAGACCCGCTGGCTGGCGAAGAATCGCACGTCGTTCCTGTTCAACAACCAGACCCGCGACAACATGTTCTGGACACTCGTGAGCGGTGGGGGAATGGCGGCTCTCTACGAGTCGATCATGTTTCGGCTCTACGCCACCCACTCGATCCCGCAGCTGACCTCGTTGTGGGCGATCGCCGCCATGACCTTTGCGGTGTTTTGGATCGAGGGTGTGCATTTCTACGTCAACCACCGGCTGCTGCACGTTGACCCCATCTATCGGTGGGCACACGCATTGCATCACCGAAACGTGAACACCGGTCCGTGGTCGGGAATCTCGATGCACCCCCTCGAGCACGTGCTGTACCTGTCGCTTCCATTCGTGTTCCTGGTGATTCCGGGTTCGCCGTTCATCGCCACCTTCTGTCTGGTGTACCTGATGATCTCACCATCCCCGTCGCACTCGGGTTTCGACCGATTCAGGATCAACACAGCGACCAACTTCCACGGCGGCGACTACTTCCACAACCTGCACCACCGATATTTCGAGGTCAACTACGGAATGCTCCTCCTGCCACTCGACAAGTGGTTCGGAACCTTCCACGATGGCAGCCTGGAGGCACATGAACAGATGAAGGAGCGTCGTCGTAGCACAAAGGAGGCTGGTGACACCGCAACAGTCGTCACTGGCCATCCGGCCCCTTGATCGTTGCGTCCGTCATAGACGCCGTAGGTGCGGTGAAGCTACCGTTCCAGCATGAAGCAACCTGCAAGTGAACCGGACCAGGGGCAGCTTCGGCGCGTGTACGAGATCGATGATCCAGCCGAAATTCGGGACTACTACGACGACTGGGCGGCGAGCTACGACGCCGAACTGAGGGTGAATGGATACGCATCCCCGGCTCGTGTTGCTGAGGCACTTGCGGCCTCTGCGGCCGACCTCGGCGCGCCAGTGCTCGACTATGGCTGTGGGACCGGGATGTCCGGCGAGGCGCTTCTGGCGGCTGGTTTTACCGTGGTGGATGGTGCAGACCCTGCCCAACAGATGTTGGCGGTCGCCAAGGCCAAAGGGGTCTATCGTTCGCTGATTCATCTGGATTTGGCGGCTGCGGCGCCGCCGTTTGATGCGGGCAGTTATGCCGCGGTGACCGCTGTCGGACTCATCGGGCCTGGGGCAGCACCTCTAGCGCTGTTTGACCAGTTGGTGAAGCTCGTAGCAGCCGGCGGATTGTTCGGGTTCTCGTTCAACGACCATGCCATGGATGACCCGGCGTACCCAGCCAAGATCAACGAACACGTCGGAACCCGAAACTGGAATGTGGTCGTTGAGGAGAGGGGACCGCATCTACCGGGTCTCGACGTCTGTTCAACGGTTTTCGTCCTTCAGCGGACTACCGAGTAATCACCGTCCCGGCCGCGAAGCCGGCTTACTTCAGGGGCCTTTCGCATGCAGCACGCCCTCACCTGATCGTCAGCCGCCGAGTTGATGACGGACGGGTTTGCTGATCTTGCGTTTCGGGGATCCGTTCCTTGACTACTGTTCGGGTATGGGTTCACGCGTGTCGCACATCACCTTCAACTGCACCGACGCCTTTGCGCTATCGGAGTGGTGGAAGCGGCTTCTGGAGTTCAACGATGTTGTCGACGACCCCAACGAGCCGGGAGACACCGAATGCATGATCGTCGATCCGACTGGAGGACCGGCTCTGCTGTTCATAGAAGTCGAGGAGCTTCAGGACCCGGAGGGACGGACACACCTGGACCTCACGCCCACCGACCGAAGGCGTGACGAGGAGATCAATCGAGTGCTTAGCCTCGGAGCACGCGAGGTGGCCGATCGCCGAACTTCCAACGGCGCTGGATGGATGGTCCTTGCCGATCCCAGCGGAAACCTCTTCTGCATCGTCCGAAGCGAACAAGAACGCACCGCAGCGCCAAGTTAGCTCACCCCGGGCGGCGTGCTTGCGGTTCGCGGTGGGAGCCGTTGTTCAACTTCGTCGTCGGTTCGCTTGGGCCCGGATGGCAACACGGAGATCAACAGCAACCGCCCCGTGCGTTCGGGCGAACACGGGGTTGAGGTCTAGCTCGGCGAGTTCCGGTACCGCCTCGACGAGGCTGTTTACTCTGAACAGCAGGTCCTTGACGGCGCCGATGTCCAGTGGCTCACTACCTCGAAAACCCGTGAGAAGCGGATAGGTACGGAGCGTGGTCAACATCTCATCTACGTCAACATCGGTCAGGGGTGTGATCCGAGTGTTGACGTCTTGGATGAGTTCTACCAGTGAACCCCCGCACCCAACCACCACGATCGGCCCAAAGAGACGATCATGGGTGACTCCCACCATCATCTCTACGCCATCGCCCACCATCTCCTGCACAATGAACTCCTGAGCATGCTCGGTGAGGCCGGCAGCGATGAGACGGTCTCGGATGTCCCTCACGGCAGCTGCTGCTTCTGGAGCCGACGTAATTCCAAGCTGGACGCCGCCAACGTCCTTCTTGTGAATCGCACTGGCAATCTTGACCACCACACTTGCGGCGCCGAGTGATTCGAACGCCTCCGCCGCTTCCTCCGGTGACGACACGATTGAACTCTGGATCAGCGGGATGCCGAACGAAGCCAGTAGTTCATCAGCATCGGCAGCCGAGAGCCACATTTCATCGCGGCCAACAGGACCAGCTTCACTCAAAACACGGTCAACTACCTTGCGAGCCCGAGCTGGGTTGATCCCTTGGGGATGAACGACGTGCCCGATGGGGCGGGTGCGCCACATGGACCAGCGAGTGAGCGCACTAAGGGCGCGGGCCGCATCTTCGGGGAAGTCGAAGGAGGGGATTCCCGCCCGGGCGAGTGCGGGGTCGGCGGAATCGTCGCCCATGAACACCCCGATGAGCGGCTTGGTTTTGGGTATACGTGGCAGTGCATCGGCGAGCGCCGATGCGACCTCGTTGGCATCGGTGACGATCGGGGGAATGAAGATGGCGATCACCGCATCCACCTCGGCGGCATTGCCGAGAACTTCCAGAGTCTGGGCATAGTCACGTGCGCTGGAGCTGGCAATCATGTCGACGGGATTCGATATGCCAGCATTGGGCGGAAGGATCGATCGCAATGCCTCTTGTGTTGCGTTGCCCAACTCAACTACCGAGAGACCGTGCGACTCGCACGCGTCTGCGGCAAGGATGCCCGGGCCACCGCCGTTGGTCATGATCGCCACACGGTTCCCGGTCGGGGCCGGTTGAGTTGTCACGAGGGCGGCGACGGCGAACATTTCCTCGAGCGTGTCGGTTCGGATCACGCCAGCTTGGTGGAACAGAGCATCAACAGCTTTTTCGCCTGCGGCTAGCGCTGCGGTATGAGACGAGGCGGCTCGTCGCCCCGCGTTCGTGCGGCCGGCTTTGACGGCGATGATCGGCTTTGACCGCGAGATTCGTCGGGCGATTCGGCTGAATCGGCGGGGGTTGCCGAACGATTCGAGATACAGCAGGATTGCGTCGGTATCGGGATCGTCCTCCCAATAGAGCAGAAGATCGTTGCCCGATATGTCGGACTTGTTGCCAACGGAGACGAAGCCTGAAATCCCGATGCCAAGACGATCGAGGTGGTCGAGCACCGACAGCCCAAGCGCTCCGGATTGTGAAACGAACGACAGTCGACCGGGCTGGGGAAAGGTTCGGCTGAACGTGGCGTTCATGCGCACCGCTGCACCGCCGTTGAGCAGCCCCATGCAGTTTGGCCCAACGATTCTCATCCCCGCCACTTGCGCTCTCTTCACGAGCTCGTTTTGGCTGCTCAGGCCGTCCCCTCCCACCTCGGCAAAACCGGCGCTGACGATACAAACGGCCCGGATGCCAAGCGTGGCAGCTTCTTCGACCACGCTCGGAACAATCGGCGCCGGAACGCAGACCACAACAAGGTCGGGGACCTCCGGGCATTCGCGGAGGGATCCGTACGCCGCCACTCCCTGCACATAGGGAGCGGACGGATTCACCGGATACACCACGCCGGCGAAGCCCCCGGCGATCAGATTGCAGAACACGAGGCCCCCGATCGCCAAGGGATCCCTGCTCGCACCAACCACGGCGATCCGTTCGGGATTCAAGAACTGCGCCAGTGCATCGCAGGCAGCGGCCTTTTCATCCTCGTCGATCGCAGCGAGGTAGGCCTCGGTCGGTTCGAGATCAAAGGTGGCGTGAACCGAGCGTTCGCTGTCGCTCTGTTCGACGCGCAATCCGACATCTGCCAGCACGCCCAGCATGGCGGCGTTTCCCTGGTCGACGTCACCTTCGAGCGACCGAACACCAGCGTCGTGTGCCGACCGCGCCAACAATCTGACGAGCGCAGTGGCTAAACCGAGGCCGCGATGGGCGGGGTCGACGATCACGGAGAAGCTCGCCCGACTGGGGTTGTCCGCCTGAACGTCGCTCAGTGCGGCTCCGATCAGGAGCGAGGGAACTCCGGCGATCCCGGCCACCAAGATCTCGCGATCGTGTGGATCGAGTTGGAGTTCGGCAAAGGCGGTGGGCACCATTTCGGGTTCGATCGAGGCAACCAGTCGATCAATAGCGTCCCGATCATCAAGGCTGATGGGTCGGACCACGACCGAGGTTCCATCAGCGAGAATCGTGTGGGTTGTGGACGGCTGAGCCACTAATTCGCTCCGGGCAAGTTTGCGGGGGACCCCATGAACGCACAGTACGACGGAGCGCACCCCCCTGTGTCGGGCCGAAGGTCCCAACGTCTAATGATTGCCGAGGTCTACAGTGCTCATGGGGCCGTTGTTGGGTGCGGACGGCGCCTGGTCGCCGTTGAGCAAACTGAAGTACCACCGACCGAGAGCAAAGGTGCTACGAAGGTTCCCATGAGTGACCTTTGGTTTGATCTGGCCATCATCTTCGTGCTCGTCTGTCTCAACGCACTGCTGGCTGGTACCGAGATTGCCTTCGTGTCCCTGCGAGAGGGGCAACTATTGGGGCTCGCCGATCGTGGTCCCCGAGGCGAACGGGTGGTTGAGTTGGTCCGAGACCCCAATCGGTATCTCGGTGCCGTGCAGCTTGGCATCACCTTGGCGGGTTTCTTGGCATCGGCCACGGCCGCCGTTTCGATTAGCCAACCAGTTGCGGACCTCTTTGGCGGCGGACGTTATACCCAGCCAATTGCAGTGGCGGTGGTGACCGTCGTCTTGTCTCTTGTGACGCTCGTGTTCGGCGAGCTAGTGCCGAAGCGGCTCGCCATGCAGTGGGCAGAGCGCTGGAGCCTGGCGACGGTCCGACCTCTCTCAGGTTTCATCACCGTCACCCGTCCCATCATCGTTATGTTGAGCTCAGTTACCGATCTTCTTGTCCGTGCCGCAGGTGGAGATCCGGCCCGCCGTCGAGATGACATCAGCGACGACGAGATCGTGGATCTCGTCGAGGCCCACCCGAATCTCACCGAAACTCAACGGCAAATCATGGCAGGCGCGATCGAAATAGCGGAGCGCTCGCTTCGTCACGTTCTCGTGCCACGAAATCGGGTGATAACGATCGACGCAGCTCTCCCTGTAGCTCAAGCCCGTCAACGCCTTCGAGAGGCCGGCCACTCCAGGGCACCGGTGGTCCGAGGAACCCTCGATGATCCAGTGGGCCAAGTTCACTTGCGGGACTTGCTTGATGATGACGGTGTTGCGGGGGAGCACGCCAGTCCCCTAATTACGTTTCCCGAATCGGTCACGGTTCTCGAAGCGCTCCGACAGCTCCAAGCCAGCCGTTGCGAGCTGGCTGCGGTGGTCGACGAGCACGGGGGCACGGCTGGCATCATCACCATCGAGGACCTCGTCGAGGAACTCGTTGGCGAGATCTACGACGAGACGGATCGCGATCTGCTCTCCGTGCGATACGAAGAGGACGGATCGCTGATCATTCCGGGCTCATTCCCAATGCACGACCTTGCTGATCTTGGCATCGAGCTTCCCCCAGGGAGTTACTCCACGGTCGCTGGCTTGGTATTGGATCGGCTCGGTCACGTCCCACAAATCGGCGAACGCACGGTTGCCGATGGAATCGAGATTGAAGTCATGGATATGGACGGTCGATCGATCGTGAAGCTGCGAATCGGTGGGCCGGGCGGCGCTGCCAAGCCCGTCGCGCAGCCCGACTTGCCGGATCATGACGGAGTCTGATCAGCGTTGTCCCAGTTCTTCGGCCAGCTCCGGACCGAGAATTGCGGCGAGCTCACGATGCAGCGAATGGGCCACGGCGGTCTCGCCACTGAACGATTCCGCTCCGCGCTCGGTGCAGCACCAAGCCACCTTCGTTTCGGGCAGGAAGTCTGAGCGGTTCCAGGGCCGAAGGGTCTTGGAACCGTCCTCGTTGTCATCCACCAGCAGCGGGGCCTGCCAGCAGATCGCTGGCCGCCAGTCGTCGGGACTTTCACCTTCGTCGAGGGCAGCGAGATAGAGCGCACAGCCGACGCCTCCCGCAAACCCCGGTCTGTTGAAGAAGATGCATGCTCCGTTCACGACTCGAGTTGCTAATGGTGCCTCAGCATTCAATACTCCTGAACTAGCCGCGGTTTCGTGATTCTCGAATCGGCCAGGATCCAACGATGCACCCAATGCGCTGATCAACATGGCTTCCTCTTGATCAACCAAGTGGGCCCCGGCGGAACAACAGCCCTCGTTCTTCTCCGCTGATTTGGTGTCGAGAATTCCGTGACAACCGTTGCCCCAGATGCATCTCCAATTGGAATCTATGAAGTCAACGTTGATCCTCCACCGTGTTCCATCCACAGGATCGGTGTATTCCTCGAACTGTGTCATACATGATGAATCGTAGGCGGCTCGGCGATCGCCGAACCAGGCACTGCAGATCGTGACTCAGCTCCCGTAGAACTCCGCTTCCACCCGGTTCATGACGGGGTCCAGAACGCTGTCCTCGCATCGGGTGAAAACCTCCGCAACCCTGCGTTCTTCATCTTGGAGGGCCGCAATACGCGCTCCGGTGAGCTCCGCGGGGTCTTCTCCACCGGCGAGGCCGTCGAGGCGTCGCTGAAAGTCGGCTTCCACATCATCGGGATGCAGATACCGATCGATGCCCCCCTCTGCCATGCAGTCCACCCAGTCTGCGATCGCCTGTTGGGCGCGCGGATCTGTCTCGATGAGTGCATCTCCCGGGTTGAAGTACGAGGCGCTCATTTCCTGCGCTGTGAAATACTGTTCGACCGCCGCTTTTGTACAACCTCCTACCCGTGAGAAATCCTCCGTCTCCAGGCCAAATGCGTACGTAGCGTCGGTGTGCTGGCCGAAGAGCGTTCGGAGGTAGGCGACCTGATCCGCCTCCCCGAGGCTGTCGATCACTCGTTGGTTTTGTTCACCGAGGCTGAGTTGCACGATGGGTTTGTCGAACTGGGTTGTGATTCCAAACCCGTACCGTTCGATGAACTCGCCGTTGCTGAGGCCAGGTGCCGATTTGTCGCTCGTCATCGCAGAGCGAATTGTCGAGAACTCTACTGGCGAATACTCGAAACCTGCAGCCGCCATGCATTCGCCGATGCTGGATTCAACAGCCTCACTTCGATCGACCAGTTGTTTCGAACTGAGCCCGAACTCTTCTCCACCGAACTCGCGGCCCTGGTTTGCCTCGGCTGCTGCCCGGCTCGCTTCAGCTGCTCCCAGAACCTGCCCAGTTGTCCCGTCGGCAGCGCCGGTCGCCGGTGACTCGATCGGAGCCGAAGCGGAGGAGGAGTCGACCGTCGGGGTCGGACCCGCCTGGCCTGCATCGGTGCAGGCACCCGCCAGAACGGCCAGAGCGACCGCAAATCCGACGATACGCATCGCTTCAGCTCCTGGGATCAGGTTGGACGTTCGAGACCTTTTGAACGCCCTGCTCATCCGCTGACCACCTTGCCGAAGAGTTCTACTTCAACGTCTCTGACCACCTGGTCCAGGTGCTCAACCGAGCATCGGTAGTCAGCCAGCGCCGCTGCGATCTCCTCGGTCTGCAGCTGTTTCAGTTGTTCCAAGCGGGCTCCGGAAAGGTCCTCGGGGTCATCGTTGCCCAGAAGTTCGTCGAGGCGGTCGCCGTACTCCTCGATGATCTCGTCCTGATCTTCATAGTCGTAACCCGCTTCACCCATGCAGTCATTCCAGGCCAGTTCTGCGGCGGCGACGCGGCCATCCTTCTCAACGAGAATGTCCTTGGGATGTACGTAATTGGGATCCAACTGCTCAGCGGTGAAGCTGGCTTGGATCGCCTTGAGCGTGCACCCTCCCACGGGTTCGAAGTCCTCCTCATCGAACTGGAAGGAGAACGTTGCATCGGAGTCTTCTCCGTAGAGCGTCCGGTCGTAGGCGATCTGATCCGCATCGGACAAGGAGTCATAGATCGCCAGGTTCTGCTCGCCAAGTTCGATTTGTTTGGCACGGTTGTCGAACCGGGTCGTTTTGCCGAAGCCCCACTGCTGTTTGTATTCTTCCCGGCTCATTCCCGGCTCGTTCCTAATCGACTCCATCGCCAACTCGATCGTGTCGACCCCGGCCGGGATGTACTCGAACCCGGCTTCAGCCATACACGTAGCGATCTCGGCCTGGGTCGATTCCACCGCCTTGGTCCACTCCGGATCGGTAAGTCCAAACTCTCGGGTACCGAACCCCAGCTCTGCTTCGATGGCCGATGCGGCAGAGCCCGAAGTCGACGGAGCCGAATCGCTCCCGCAGGCTGCGGCGAGAACCATCAGCCCCAGAGTGGCAGCCATAACGCCCGGCGCCTTCCAAGAACCCATGGTCAGGGATGATCGAATCATGTTTTGTTCTCCTCGGGGATGACGGAACTGTGACCGTTGAGCCAATGAGTAATACACCCATCCTGACTACGAGCTGACCATGACGACAGATGCCCGGGTTAGTCAGCTCTCGGTCAGCTGAGGCTGTCAGACTGAGCCCGATGAATCGACGAAAGCCCGCCATCGCCTTTGTGGTCGCCGTCGTGCTCGCATCGTTTGGCGGGTGGCTTCTCGGATCACAGGTCACCTCTCCGGCCGAGATTGCTGCCCGAACCGCTTCTCCTCAACCCTCACCAATTCTGGCACCGGTGGAAGCTCGTGTGTTGTCGAGCAACGTGGTGACCCGGGGGACGGGAAGGTTTGGAGCCTCCCGTGACGTTGGTCCGGCGCACAGCCTCCTGAAGGGGGAGACACCGGTGTTGACCGGACGCCCGGAGCTTGGCGGCCAGGCCGATGAGGGCGAGATCTTGTTTTCTATCTCCGGTCGCCCGGTAATCCTTCTCCAGGGAGACCAGCCATCGTTCCGAGATCTTGGGCCAGGCATGGTCGGAACCGATGTGTCCCAGTTGAAAGCGGCGCTCGAGCGGCTCGGCCACCAACCGGGCACGGTGGATGGGGGATATGACGGCCAGACAGAAGCTGCGGTCCGGTCGCTGTACCAAAGCATCGGCATAGATCCTGCTGTGGCCTCCGGCCGACAACTCTCTGAGTTGTTCCCACCTGGGACGGACATATTTGAAGGATCAGTACCTGGACCGGGCGTTCTTTTGCCGGCCGACGAAATCCTTTTCCTGCCGGCGTTGCCGATTCGGGTGGCCGAAGTCAGCATCGAACTCGGGCAGTTGATAGAAGGGCCGGTGCTTACGGTGACCGACGCCAATGTCTCCATCGACGGCTCGTTGCCTATTGAACAGTCGGGTCTTGTGACGGTTGGAATGAAGGTCTTGATCGATGAGCCCGATCTGGGAATAGAGGCCACCGGCGTAGTCAGTAGTATTGCCGAGGCCCCGGGCACCAACGGAGTGGACGGTTTCCACGTGTATTTCGAGGTCACCGTAGAAGACCCCCCGCGAAACCTGGTAAACGCTTCGGTTCGATTGACGATCCCAGTGGAGTCGACGTCTGACGCCGTGCTGGTTGTGCCGATCACCGCACTGACCTTGGCAGTGGATGGTTCGTCGCAAGTCCAGATCGACCGCGATGGCAGCCTGGAGCCGGTCGTGGTGCGTCCCGGTTTGTCCGCTCAGGGTTTCGTGGAAGTGGAGGCAATCGACGGCAATCTGATCGCTGGAGATCTCGTGTTGATTGGTTTCGAAGCGCCTCTCAGCGGGACAGAGGCCGCCAATGGCTGACGTCGCTGCCCTCCACTTGGAGTCCGTCAGTCGCCAGTTCGGGGAGGATCCCCCTATCCGCGCACTGCGCGAGGTCAACCTGAGCATCGATCGCGGTGAATGGGTAGCCGTTGAAGGCCCCTCGGGCTCGGGCAAGTCCACCCTTCTGAATATTCTGGGCTGCCTCGATCGTCCCACCGGTGGCTCCTACCGTTTCGAGGGTTTGGATGTGGGGACCCTCAGTGATCGCGAACGCGCCGGGTTGCGGAGCCGTCACATCGCTTTCGTCTTTCAGTCGTTCCACCTACTCGGACATCGCAGCGTGGTCGAAAATGTGATGTTGGCCGAGGTCTATCAGCACGGTACTCGCCGTGAACGCCGTGCCCGGGCCGAGGAGGTGCTGCAGCGCGTTGGTCTGTCTCACCGGATGGACTATCTCCCGTCCAACCTGTCCGGCGGTGAACGCCAACGCGTGGCAATCGCCCGCGCTCTTTTCGGATCTCGCCACGTGTTGCTGTGTGACGAGCCAACCGGGAACTTAGACACAACAACGAGCCAAGCAATCATGGAACTCCTGGGGGGTCTTCACAATGAGGGTCTCACGATCGTGATGATCACCCACAGCCCGGAACTGGCCCGAATAGCGTCTCGCCAAGTTCGCATCGTCGACGGAGAGCTGACCGAGGATCCGCGCTCAGACAGCTCCGGCGATGTCAACCAGCGGGCGCCGCTGTTCGCCCCGTTTGTCCAACCGACAAACGAATCACCCCCTTTGGTCGTGGAGCGGCCCCGGCCCGCTCGCCCCGCAGACCAACCGGCGCTGTCAGTTTCTCGCGACGCGGGACCCCTCGCCTCCGACTGGACCTCAATCTGGCGAGCTCTCGCCAGCTTCAGGAGATACCCGGTGTTGGACCGGCGATTGCTGATCGCATCGTGAGGCACCGAGAGGAACTCGTAGACCTCAACTCGGCGGATAGTTCCAAGCTTCAGGAGATACCCGGTGTTGGACCGTTGATCGCTGATCGCATCGTCAAATACCAGGCCGAACTCGGAGTCGAGGAAGTCCCCGAACATCACATCGACTTGCCGAACATCGGTTCTACGGACTTGAATGGCTTACTCAGCCGCATGAAATCGGACATGGTTCGAGCCGTCCATATGAACGAGGACGACCGCTCATGACTCCGATCGACGTATCCGATCTGGTGTCGGTAGAGCCTCCAAAGATGTCGTTCGTCGATCTCGTTGACGAGGCTTCGGCGGGTCTGTTCGCCCGGCCGGGCAGGACGCTTCTGACCGTCTTGGGCACCGTGATCGGGTTGGCCGCGCTCGTGGCCACCCTGGGCCTGTCGAGTACGGCGAGCAATCGGATTGTCGGTCGATTCGACGAGTTGGCGGCAACCGAGATCGTGGTCAGCTCGCGCGCGAGTTCCCGCGACGGTGTCTCCAACCAAATTCCTTGGGATGCGTCGGATCGCCTCAACCGGCTCAACGGAGTTGCAGCAGCCGGAACCCTGAGCCGAATCGATGTCGGAAACGTTTTGATCTCCACAGCCCCGGTCAGTGATCCATCGCGTCGGACCGACTTCGACCTTTCCGTCCAGGCTGTGTCACCGTCGGCTTTTCCCGCCGTTCGAGCCACTTTGAGTTCCGGGCGGTTCTTCGATCAGGGTTTTTCGGATCGAGCCGATCGAGTGGCCGTCTTGGGCTCCAGTGCGGCCGAACGTCTCAGCGTCTTCAACCTGGCAACGCGCCCTGCGATACGGATAGGAGATGAAGTGTTCACCGTCATCGGCATCGTCTCCGATGTCGGCCGCCAGCATGATCTCTTGGGATCGGTCATCATCCCCGAGGGGACAGCGATTCAGCTGTACCGGCTGCGCGCCCCGGAGCTAGTGGTGGTCGAGACCGATTTGGGCGCCAATGACCTCATCACCGCCCAGATACCGTTGGCTCTCAGACCGGACAATGAGACAGCGCTGAAGATCGTTTCGCCGCCGGATCAACAGCGTGTGCGAGACGCGGTGGCATCGGATCTCAACCTGCTTTTTGTTGTTCTCGGTGCGGTCTCGTTGCTGGTCGGTGCCATCGGTATTGCGAACGTGACACTCGTTTCGGTGATGGAACGGACTGGCGAGATTGGTTTGCGGCGGGCGCTGGGCGCCACCCGAGTCCACATTGCCGGCCAGTTCTTGGTGGAAAGTAGTGCCATTGGATTCATCGGCGGGATCATCGGGGCCAGCGTTGGTGTGTTGATCGTGGTCTCGGTGGCGGCGTACCAATCATGGACACCGGTCCTCAACGTTTGGTTGGCGATCTCCGCCCCGCTCGTTGGCGCGACCGTGGGCCTCCTCGCTGGTACGTACCCGGCGTCGCGTGCCGCCAGGCTCGAACCGGTGGAGGCCCTACGGTCGGGCACCTAGTGCGGCTATTCGCCTTCGTATTTGAACGAAACGTTTACTTTCGCTCGATAGGCCGTAACCGACCCGTTCTCGATCACCAGGTCGAGCTTCTCGACCTCCGCCACGCGTAACTCGCGCAGCGACTGATTAGCCCGGGCCACTGCCGCAGAAGCGGCTTGTTCCCAACTCTCAGTGCTCGTTCCAACTAGCTGGATCACTTTGTAGACGCTGTCTGCCATAACCAACTCAATTCTGCTCGATGTTTGTGTTTGCAGCTAAGCACACGTTGGTGGTTAGGGTGAAATTGATCGCTCGGTCTGGTGGTGAGGAGTTCGGGGTCGCTGCCCGCGGGTTACTGCAATGGTGGCGTCTTGCCGTAAACGTCGGGGCTGGTCTCATAAGCAGAGGCTTCCATGGCGACCGCCAGAGCCCGGTACCGCTCCAACTCGGCGTCGGAGACCGGGCCGAACTCGACGGCTTCCAACTGCTCTTGGGTGGCGTCGTCGCCCCGGAAATCGACCTTCACGTTGCCAACGCCTCGGGCGTAGGACTTGAGCTGAAAGATGTTCTCCTCGTCCAGGCTCGACTCGGCGATCACCAAGACTTCATAACAATCCAATTCGACGCAGACCTCCTCACCCACGGACTCAACTCGCCCGAAGTCGGACCAGTCCACTGCCGGACCCCAACCCTGGTAGTACGGCGGCAGCGACGGGTCGGGATTCGCATACATCTTGATTCCCGCCCGGGCATCTTCGATTCCGGGGATCCACGTGGGGGCCGCAACGATCTCCCCGTCCTCGTACTCCTCAGGGTATTCGCCCATGAACCACACGTTTCCGTCATTGTCCTGTGCATAGAAGGCCAGTTCGGCTTCGACCAGCTCGTCGTCGCTGTAGTCCTCAATCCAGGCGACCACCGTTTGGACCCCGGCGATCTCCTTTGTGAAATCGGTGACCGTGAATTCGATACGGTGGTCCAAGGTCTCACCGTCTTCAACTGTGAATCCGCTAAGAACCAGGCGGTTACCGGGTGTCAGGGAAAACCATTCGTTGTCGATCACGGTTGGGTTGTCGAATACAGCAGCTTCGAAATCCTCGTGGATCTGTTCCGGCGTTCCCGCGTCGGTGGTCTCGGTGGTTTCGGTGGTTTCGGTGGTTTCGGTGGTTTCGGTGGTTTCGGTGGTTTCGGTGGTTTCGGTGGTCTCCCCAGACGCGCCATCGCCGTCTGATCCGCTGCCGCAGGCGGCAACGAAGAGCAACATGGCTGGCAATAACGCCAACTTCTTCGATCGGCTTCGTGCTAGCGCCTTCATTTTTGCTCCCTTGTTGGTACGGCTTGTGCCGATGCTTGGCTGATACGAAGAAGGTCACCGACGTCAATCGATCGGTGACCAGTCGCCCTCTTCTTCCCGGTTCTTCCTATTCAACCATGATATGTGGAGCGACGTGAACGCCGAATACCTGTTGACACATAATTAAAGCTTCAACAATCATCAATATTGACCGATGAGCATGGGTAATGATGTTGTTATCTGTCTAATGACACCCGGGATTACGTAGCGGCGAAACCGAGGACCTCCAAAAATGAACGAAATCTTTTCGACACTGGCGTTATCCACGCTGGGCACAGGCCTGCTTTTCTCAACCACTGGGGCGGTCGTTTTGGTGGCAACGGAACATAGCGGCGATGTTGTGATCAGTGGCACGAGCGCGGATGATGAAATTGTGATCGATCGCCTTGGGTCTTCTTACCTATTCACGATCACTTCGAACGGCTCCACAACCGTTGAAACGGCTCCAGTTTCCATCGACGGTGTGCCCAGCAACGTGGTCGTTGAAGGGCTCGGGGGCAACGATGACGTTCTTATTGGCGTCGCCGCTGGACCTCAAGTGGAATTCCATGGGAACCTCCTGATCGACACATCTGCAGGCAACGACAGTGTCTCCAACGCCACGAACAATATTGAAATCGTTGGCTCGCTCACCATCCTGACCGGAAGTGAAGACGATTCCGTAGATCTCTCGGGGAGCATCGCCGTCACCGGTGACGTTGTGATAACGACCGGTACCGGCAATGACGAGGTTTCCTTCAGCGGCGGGAAAGGACTAATCGACACCGAGGCTGGCGACAGCATCGTTGTGATCCCCAATTACCTCGGCGAAGCCTTGACAATTCTCGGTGGCGATGGACCGGATCTGATCACTGTCAGTGGAAGCGGGGTAAGTCCTGACAGTCCTCAAGAACTGTGGATCGAACCGAAGGGCAGCAAAGACGTGGTGACTTTGGACGACTCGTCGTTTGCAAACGTCACCGTTCGAGCGGGAGATGTCGAGGGTTTTATTCCGGATAGCAAAACGTTCGACGATGTCCGGATTGAGGACTCCATCGTCTACGGCCAGGCAACATTCGAGGGTCGAACCGAGGGTATGGACGTCCACTTCTCGGGCACCGACTTCGATTCCCGTCCGATCATCTCAGGACTACAAGCTCACTAGATGGTCCTCGCCGGCGGACGGCGTCATCGAAGATTCGGGGAGTCTCAACCGGTCAGCGGGTCGCCGGCAGAGTCAAGGTCCCGCGCCGCTCGAGCTATACGACGGCAGCTCTGGTGGACCCGGCGAAGGCCTTCGACCAACTCAATTTCGATGGAGTATGCCTCGACCCGTCGTGGTTCTGGTGCGCCCAACCGATCGGCGAGGTGTTCGGTAACGTTGGCCTCGAGCTCGTGGAAATTGCTCTTGGATTCAGCTACACGACGCGCTGCTTCTGCGTCACCGGTGCCCAAAGCTTCGAGCGCATCGTCGAGCGTATTGATCACGGCCTTGTGCACCCGCCCGATGGTTTGATCTGTAGCCGGACTGACCTCCAGGACGGAATCGAGGCGGCGAGTGCCCACGTCGATCACGCCACTTGCCACCAGCGTGGCGAGATGCTCTAACTCGTTTGCAACACGAAGCAGTCGGCGGAGCTCCACTCGCTGGCCGGTACCGAGTTCACCACGACTGAGCTCACTGAGGTAACCGACCGTGGCGGCATAGATCGCATGTATCTCGCTATTGGCTCGATGAAGTCCCGCGAGATTCTGACGTGTGCCGGTCAATGCGGCGGGCACTGATTCGGCGAACATCTCCCGTATCCGAAGACCCAGCCGCATGAGTTCTCGGCGGGCCATCTCCAGAGCCAGGACGGGTGTCTCGAGGAGATCGTCGTCAAGGAAAGCGGCTTGCGCCTCTGCGATCGGCTTCGAGCCAATGCGGCTGGGCACGAGTCGATCCGTGAGCTTGACGAGCGGTGTCAACAGGATGATGAAAGCGATGGTGTTCACCAAGTTGAAGGCGGTGTGGGCGTTGGCGAATTGCTGCGGGGTAGCCGTTGGACCTCTGGTCTCACCGGCCATCCAGGTTGCGATGTTGGCCAGAGTTCCAATGAAGGAAATCCAAGCGAGGGCCCCAAGAACATTAACCAACACATGGATGAGAGCAGCTCGCCAGGCGTCTCGGGACTTGCCAAGTGCGGCCAGGATGGCGGTCACCGACGTTCCGATGTTTGCCCCCAAAATCACGGCGATCCCGGTTTCAAGACCCAACAAGCCGCCGGCCCCCATGACAATGACGATTCCCGTGGTGGCGCTGGAGGACTGAATGAGCCCAGTGAAGAGCGCCCCAACAACTAGGGCTTTGAAGGGCGACGAGCTATCGGCCACGAGGTCGAGGAACGGCTGATAGGAGCCAAGTGGAGACATGGCACCGCTCATGAGATCGAGCCCTAGAAACACGAAGCCCAGCCCAACGATCGTGGTACCCAAGTCGCCGAGAACTTGTCGGCGCCCTGCCGCCGCCCCCATTACAGCGCCTGTGGCCAGTAGCCCCAGGGCATAGTCGGTCACATCCAAGGCGATGACTTGGGCGGTCACGGTGGTGCCCAGGTTCGCTCCGATGATGACCGATGCGGCCTGCGTGACCGAAAGCAGGCTGGCTGACACGAACCCGACAACAAGCACGGTGCTGACCGAGGAAGACTGGATGATCGCAGTGGTCACCGAGCCGGTTGCCGCGCCCATGAAACGATTGGACGAGAGTTTTGCGAGCACAGTACGGAGGCGGTCCCCAGCGACGGCCTTGAGTGCGACGGTGATTTGGCCCATTCCCAGGAGAAACAGCGCTAGTCCGCCGGCCAAGCCCATGCCCAACTGGAACCAGTCGATCGAGGCTCCCTCCTGTTGTGCCAAAAGCAGCATTCCGACCATTGTGCCCCGGTTATGCCCCGACGTCGCGCACCCGGGAACCATTGGAACGTCGTCGTGTGTCGGCGGCCGGTGCCGCGGTACCCTTTCGGCAGACTGGGAGCGCTCCCAGCTGAGAGAAGACCGGTGTCGATCATGATCGTCAAACTTCACACCCAATCGGAGTTTCGAGATGGCTCGGGGTGATTCGCGGGCTTCTCGGGCCGTTCTCTACGTCGGTTGTTATACGCATGAATCGTCGGTGGGCATCCGCGTCTACGACGCGTCCGATCCAGAGGGACTCCTGATCGAGACCAGCGAGGTCATGGATGTAGAGCACCCCTCGTTTCTCGCTGCACATCCGAACCGGCAAGTGCTTTATGCCGTCAGCGAGACAGCCTCGGACGATGGCGGCGGTCTCGTTGCCTTTGGCATCGACCCGCTCGACGGTTCGCTCAGCGTGATCGACCGTACGACGAGCCAGGGCGCTGCTCCCTGCTACGTCAGCCTCGATGCCCTCGGGCGCTTTCTGTACGTCGCCAACTATCTCTCGGGCTCTATCGCTGTCTACGCCCTGGCGTCCGATGGTCGCTTCGGAGAAGTGATCGCAATTCACCAGCACACTGGATCGGGGCCGAGCGCTCGCCAGGGCGGGCCCCATGCCCACTGCATCCTTGCTGACCCGTCTGGTGATTCCGTCTACGCCGTCGATCTCGGTGCGGATCGAATCTTTCGCTACGGGCACGATCACCATTGCGCAAAGCAAGGTTTTGGGCTGCGAGACTCGCTCGCACTTGACCCCGGGTCCGGACCGCGGCACCTGGCTTTTCACCCCGAGCAACCGGTGGCATTCCTGGTCTGTGAGCTTGACTCCACCCTCATCACCCTCGGAGTCGACTCTGCCACCGGTGCACTGTCCCGCCTACATACTCATTCCACGCTCCCGCACGACTTCGCCGGGGAGTCGATCGGAGCAGAAGTCCGGATCCACCCCGATGGCCACCACGTGTATGCGTCCAATCGTGGCAACGACAGCATTGCGGTCTTTCGTTTCACAGGACTCGATCAAGCCTTGGAATCGCTCGGTCACGTACCTAGCGCCGGTCAGACACCACGTGGCTTCGCAGTCCATCCGTCTGGACGGTCGATGATGGTGGCCAACCAGGACAGCAACACCATCGTTCCCTTCAGGATCGATAGCGAGACAGGGATTCCTCAACAACGTGGGGGTTCCTGCGTCGCATCCCAGCCCGTGTTCCTTACATTTCTAGAGCTAGAACAGTGAGCGGGCAAAGGGCGTGCAGCAGGCCCACGGTGCTGGTGACCGGCGCCGCCGGTCGCCTGGGCAGCACCGTGGCTTCACTCCTTCATCGCGAGGGCTACACGGTTGCCGCTACCGACATCGTCGACGCTGGCGATGTCCCGTATCGCTTCCAACAGGCCGACCTGCTCGATCACAAGGTTGCGCTCGAGTTGCTAGAGGGGGTCGACGTGCTACTGCAGATCGGTAACCACCCGGGCTTCGGCGACCGCCCGCCCCAGGCGGTCTTCAGTGAGAACATCTCGATGAACGGGAATATGTTCCAGGGGGCTGCGGAGCGAGGCGTCGGTCGAATTGTATTTGCCAGCACGCTCCAACTGGTCGGCTCCCACATCGACGAACGGACCGTGGTCAACGAGCCGGCGGTGCCGCACTATCCGCTCGACGGCGACACCGTCCCCGACCCTTCTAACCTCTACGCGCTCAGCAAGACCGTGAGCGAGGTCATGCTTCGCTACTACGCCACTCGGTGCGGCATCGATTGCGTGGCGCTTCGATTCCCACTCTTGCACAACAACGAGGACCGGGTGGGGGTGACTTTGGGAGAGGAGTGTTACACCGACATTCTCGAGGGGTTCTCCGGTCTGACCTACCACGACGCCGCCGCCCTTTTTCTGGCGATTCTGCGGGCCGACCTGCCGGGCTACCGGGTGTACATGCCCGGTACCAGTCATCGGCATCAAACCTTGGCCATCCCCGATCTGTTGCGCACGCACTATCCCTCTGTCTCATCATCGCTGCCCGACCTCATCGATGTCTCGAAGATTCACGAAGAGACCGGGTGGCAGCCCAGCACTGACTACCGCTCAGCAGGTTCTGCGTAGGCTCGGTCTTCAAAGGAAACCCAAACCATGGCAACAGCAACCACCATCGAAGATGTCCAAGTGATCCTCACCCAACCCGGAGGCTCTCGACTCGCCGTTGTCAAGGTGATGACCTCTGAGCCAGGGCTTCACGGTCTCGGATGCGCAACCTTCACCCAGCGGATCCACGCCGTGGCAGCCGCGGTGGAGCATCACCTCAAACCATTCTTGATCGGACGTGACGTTTCGCGTATCGAGGAGATCTGGCAGATGTCGATGGTGCATGGCTACTGGCGCAATGGACCCGTTCTCAATAACGCCATCTCCGGTGTTGATCAAGCACTGTGGGACATCAAGGGAAAGCAGGCCGGCATGCCCGTCTATGACCTTCTGGGCGGAAAGTGCCGTGAGGGTGCCAACGTGTATGTTCACGCCGATGGTCCCACCCCCGAAGACGTCACCGATCGGGTGCAGGAGTTCCTCGAGCTGGGCTACCGCTATGTGCGGATCCAGCAAGGTCTCTACGGTGGCAAAGCGAACAGCGTTCCTAAGCCCGAGGGATCTCCTGAAGGCGCGTATTTCGACCCCAAGGCCTACCGACGGGACACTCTGGCCATGATGGAGCACGTTCGGAGTGCGGTCGGGCCTGACGTCGAGTTGCTCCACGACGTCCACGAACGACTCGTGCCCGCTGATGCGGTGCTCTTCGCCAAGGACGTTGAGCAGTTTCGGCTGTTCTTTCTCGAGGACCTTCTGGCCCCGGAAGATCTGGCGTGGTTCGAGCGGGTTCGATCGCAGAGTTCTACGCCGCTGGCCATGGGAGAGTTGTTCAATCATCCTCTGGAATGGCGCACGCTGATCGAGCGGCGACTCGTGGACTTCATCCGGATGCACGTGAGTCAGATGGGAGGCATCACCCCGGCGCGCAAGGTGGCAGACATGGCCCACGGCAATGGGATCCGAACAGCCTGGCACGGCCCCGGGGACACCTCGCCGGTCGGGCATGCTGCCAACCTCCACCTCGATCTTTGGTCGCCGGCGTTTGGCGTGCAGGAGTGGTACCGACCCTCAGAACTGGAGTACGAGATGTTCCCGGGCCTGCCGATTGTGCGGGATGGCTACTTATATGCCAATGACCGGTCGGGTCTTGGGATCGACATCGACGAGAAGCTTGCTCGGCAGTACCCCGTGCAAAATGTGGTAGAGCAATGGACCCAAGCTCGACTGCCCGACGGTTCACCGGCCCGACCATGACGAAAGAGACAGTCTTGCCGCCCTCGATTCCTGTGACGGACGCGCTCGCGGCGATAGGCGGTGTGCGGGTGGTGCCAGTGCTCACGATCGACGATGCCGGGCATGCCTCCAGTCTCGTCTCTGCGCTGGTGGCCGGTGGTCTCCCAATCGTGGAGATCACCCTCCGAACACCAGCGGCCATCGAGTCGCTCCATCGTGCCGCAACCGAGGTCCCTAATGCAGTTGTCGGAGCAGGTTCGGTGACCACTTCAAACGCCGCCGCAGTTGCTATCGATGCCGGTGCGCAATTCATTGTCTCGCCCGGACTGGACGAAGGCGTCATCGAGACCTGCCAGGGCTGCGCTGTGCCAGTGATCCCGGGGATCGCAACCGCGAGCGAACTCCTCCGGGCGATCACTTTTGGCCTGGACGTCGTCAAGCTGTTTCCGGCCGAAGTGGTTGGGGGACCGGACTTGATCAGAGCGTTGTCGGCAGTATGGCCCGACGTTCGCTTCATGCCCACCGGCGGGATTTCTTCCACCAACGCCGGCCGGTACTTGGCCCTGCCTCAGGTTCTGGCCGTTGGAGGATCCTGGATGGTTTCCCCGCCAGATGTAGCCGCCCGGAACTGGGCTTCCATAGAAGTGTCGGCGGCGGCCGCACTTGAGTTAACTCAGGAGCGTCCGTGAACGGCGATCTGGCAATCCGTGCTGTGGGGGAGTCTCACTTCGATGTGCTGACCCTGGGTGAGGTGATGCTGCGTTTTGACCCTGGAGAGGGGCGAGTTCGGACGGCTCGTTCATTCAACGTCTCAGAAGGAGGAGGGGAGTACAACGTTGGCCGAGCGTTGCGACGCTGCTTTGGCCAGCGAGTCGCACTGGTCACCGCGATCGGTGACAACGAGGTTGGGCGGCTGCTGGAGGATTTGTTACTCCAGGGCGGAGTCAATCTCGACCACGTCGTTTGGAAGGCAGCCGATGAGGTTGGCCGACACCACCGCACTCCATTGAATTTCACCGAGCGCGGATTTGGCGTGCGAAACCCGCGCGGTGTTTACGACCGTGCCAACTCAGCGACCGCTGCCCTGAGCCCCGACGACGTCGACTGGGATCACCTTTTCGGTGAGCTTGGTGTTCGCTGGTTCCATACCGGCGGCATCTTTGCCGGGCTCTCCGACTCGACCTTCGAAGTCGCCCGGACCGCGATGGGGGCGGCGCGACGGCACGGGACCGTTGTCTCCTATGACATCAACTATCGGCCCAGCTTGTGGAGTGCATCGGGCGGCGCCGATTCGGCCCGACGCATGACGAGCGAGCTGCTCAGTGAGGTCGATGTCCTCTTGGGTGTCGATGGTGCCGACTTCGGCGGAACGGTCGACCAGCTTGTCTCGGAGCACGCAGGGCTTTCGGTGATCGCAGCTACTCGCCGGGTGGTGCACTCGGCATCGCTTCACGATTGGAGTGGGGTTGGCTGGTCACGGTCCGGCGGCACAACAGAAGGAGCTCACTACCCAGGCCTTGCCATCCTGGATCGCGTGGGTGGAGGGGACGGCTTCGCCTCGGGCTTTATCTTCGGGCTTTTGACTGGACGCCTGCTGGTGGATGCCCTTGAGTTGGCTATAGCGCACGGGGCGCTCGTGATGACAACTCCCGGCGATACCTCATCGGTTGACCTGGAGGACGTTCAACGCCTGGCCACCGGCGGAGATGCCTCGGTGATTCGGTGACGCCGAGTATCTCTCTAATTGTGACATTAGTCCGCTACTTGTGACATTTGTCTTGACCTCGCTCGAGATCCGACCTATATTCCCGGGAGCGCTCCTGGGAGCGCTCCCAGAAGATTTCTGGAGAAGCGGCGAGAAGTGTAAAAAAATAAACAGGATTACCAAATCCTCTGAGAGGGAGAACAAACTAGATGAGCTACACGAGAACGAAACTCTTAGCGATGCTCGCCGTCCTGGCGATGCTGGCTGCTGCCTGCGGTGGTAGTGACAATGCTTCACCAGCGGCGACCGACGGCGATTCGACTGATCCAACAACCGCCGACGATGGCTCGGCCGACGATGGCTCGGGCGACGATGGCTCGGCCGACGATGGCTCAACCGACAGCGGGCTGGAGGGCACCCTCCGGGTTTTGATCCACCAGAACCCACCAGGGGTCGAGTTCTTCGAGACCTTCAATTCCGAGTTCGAGGCGGCCAACCCGGGCGTCTCGATCGACATGACGGTCGTGAACGCGGACGACATCCCAACCGTCAACCAGACCCGACTGAATGCCAAGGATATCGACGTCACCACGATCAGCGTGACCGGCTTCGACAAGGCGGTGCAACCGTACATGACCGGTGCTGACGCGCCTTTCTGGCAACAACTGATCGAGGCTGGGCTTCTCATGGACCTCAGCGACCAGCCGTTCGTCCAGAACTACGACGAGGCAGCCATCGAAGACGGATCGTTCGACGGCTCGGTCTATTCGGTAGGTCTCGGCCGCACGATCACAAGCGGCATGTTCGTGAACCTCGACCTGCTCGCTGAGGTAGGCATCGACACACCGACGACCTGGGACGAGCTCGTTTCGGCCTGCGACGCCGTCACGGACGCCGGCTCCAAGTGCATGATCGTCGGCGGTCAAGACGGTTGGCCCGTCTTCGTCGGAACCTACGGTCTGCTCGGCGCGCTCTATCCTGACCAGCAAGCCTTGGTCGAGGGCCTCTGGACCGGTGACCTCAAGTGGAACGACGCTCAGGGTCTCGAGTTGTTCGAGAAGTACGGGACCTACGCCGACATGCTCGACGCCGAATCTGCCGGTCTCACCGGCGACTCCGCAGCCCAGCGCTACACGGCGGGCGACGTCGCTTTCGGTCCGATGGGCGCATGGAATGCCGGTCCGATCGACGACGCTGCCGAGTTCGAATGGACGTACATCCCGTTCCCCGGCAGCGACGACGCAGCCGACAACCAGACGTTCTTCGGTAAGTACGACATGAGCCTCGCAATCGCCGCGGACACGCCAGTGCCCGACATTGCAACGGCATACCTCGCGGCGTTCTCGGAGCCAGATAGCTACAACGCCTTCGCCAACGCGACGAACTACCTGCCGACCCAGCCGACCGCGACATTGGACAACACCCTTGGTCAGGCGACCGCTTCGATCCTCCAAGCGGGGAACTTCGCAATCCATCAAGAAGGGCTGTGGGTGGGGCCGAAGGGCGCTGGCCAGTGGGCCAACGGCAGAGAAGCCGCGCTGTGGTTGTACAACGGCGACTTCAGCGATCCAGTTGAAGCCGCCAACCGGGTCCAGGCCGACCTCGAGTCCGGTCTCGGCTAATCAGGCCAATCTGAGTTAGTGAGTGCGGGGCCGCCGGTCCCGGCGGCCCCGCACTCACGATCAACAACGCAACAACGATCAACGGGGGAAACGAATGGCAGCATCACGACAGCAACATCTGTTCGGGGGAGGGAGACAACGGCTGTATCCGTGGCTGCTTCTCGGACCCGGACTCGGCTTCTACCTCCTGATCGGGGTCGGGCCATCACTGGCAACAGCGATCTACTCGTTCACCGATGCGACCGGGATCCGTGGCCTACCGATCAACTGGGTCGGTTTCGACAACTTCGACGAGTTCCTCTTCCAGGGCGCTCGATCGCGAGACAACCTCGACGCGCTTCAGCGAACCCTCATCTTCATGGCCCTTGTGACCATCATCCAGTTCAGCCTCGGCCTAGTGATGGCGCTACTCGTCAACCAGAAGCTGCGAGGTCGCCTCGTCTTTCGAACCCTCTTCTTCGTACCGGTGATCCTGGGTGTCGCGGTCCAGGGTCTGATGTGGAAACTGTTCCTGCGCCCCGGTGGTGGTCCGATGTACGAGATCTTCGGGCTGTTAGGGCTGGAGTCCCAGTTCCTTGCCGGTTCCAATGCGTTCTACTGGGTCATCGTCGTCCAGATCTGGGCCAACGCCGGGTTCACAATGGTCATTTTCGTGGCCGGAATGCAGACGATACCGGCCGACCTCTATGAGGCGGCGTCGGTCGACGGGGCCTCCGGATGGCAGCTCTTCAAGAACGTGACCTGGCCGCAACTGACGCCCGCAATCAACACCAACTTTCTCCTGAACGTTGTCGGTTCAGTCCAGGCATGGATGTTGTTCCTTGTGCTGACCGGCTACAAGAACGGCACGCAAGTGCTCGGGTACATCGTCTACGCCGAGGCGTTCGGCCAGACGGGTTCCAGTTCGTTCCGCCAGGGGTACGCCGCCGCCGCCTCGATCGTGTTGTTCCTCCTCGTACTGGCGCTCGGGATGGCAGCAAACGCTGTGGTCACTCGGCGTGAAAGGAAGTACATGTCATGAGTTTGATCAATGAACCCCTTACCGACATCACTGAACCCGTTACCGACGTGGTGCGCCGGGACGATGGCGGAGCGAAGCGGCGTCGCATCCAGCAGAAGGTCGGCTCCTATGCGATCCTGTCGCTCCTAGCGGCCTTCTACATGGGCCCGCTTTTGATCCTTATCTTTGCGTCGATGAAGTCGCTTCCGGAGTTCTTCAAGGATCCGACCGGCCTCCCCGAGAGCTTCACCTTGAGCAACTTCACCGACGCCTGGGGCCTCGCCAATTTCCCGAGCTACCTGATGAACTCGCTGATCTACACGGTTGTGGCCACGACGTTGTTCGTGATCATGTCGGTCTTCGTTGCGTTCCCGATCGCTCGCGGGTACGTGCGGGGCTCCGGCGCCATGCTCACGTTGTACGTAGTGGCACTGTTCCTGCCACCGGCGTTGATTCCGCAGTTCCAGCTGATCCTGAACCTCGGCCTCTTCAACACCCGGACCGGGTACATCCTGCTGTTCCTCATCAACCCGATCGGACTGATCATCCTCGTGAACTACATCAAGTCGATCCCACGGGAGCTCGACGAATCGGCGGCGATGGACGGCTGTGGCTACATACGGTTCGTGTGGTCCATCCTCATACCCTTGATACGCCCGGCGATCGCGACGGTGACGGTACTCCATGCCATCGGGATCTGGAACGAGCTGATCCTCGCGACCGTCTACCTGACGAACGAAGATCTCTACCCGATCACCCGTGGCCTCATCGTCTTCGAGGGCGTCTACGGCAGCGACTGGCCCAAACTCGCCGCCGCCGTGCTCATGCTGATGTTCCCGATGCTCGTGTTGTACATGTTCCTCCAGCGCTACATCATCTCGGGGCTTACCTCGGGTGCGGTCAAGGGTTAGTCATCGATGTGCAACACGCGGTGGATGGCGGTCCTGCTTGCCCTCGCAATGACGGCCAGCGCATGTGGCAGCTCCGATGATGCTGCTTCGGTCATCGCAGAGACCACCACCACATCGGCAGCGCCCGAAACGACTACAACCACCACCGCTTCAACGACCACGCAGCCACCGCGCACCACCATCGCCGCCCCCGACGAGATCCCACCGGATCCGGCCGAGGGTTGGGAATTGGTGTGGAGCGATGAATTCGATGGCGACGAAGTGAACCTGGAGAACTGGACCTATGACATCGGCGGCTGGGGATGGGGCAACGGTGAGGTCCAGTACTACACCGACCGCACCGACAACGCCCGGCTGGAAAACGGTATGCTCACCATCGAAGCCAGGCAGGAGAAGTTCGAGGACAGCTTCTACACGTCGGCCCGGCTCAAGACCCAGGGTCTCCAGGAGTTTCAGTACGGCCGCATCGAGGCTCGTATCAAGGTGCCGTCCGGTAAAGGAATGTGGCCTGCCTTTTGGATGCTCGGGGCCAATTTCGAAGAGAACGCTGCCGACGAGGCCAACCGATGGCCCAACGTAGGGGAGATCGACATCATGGAGTGGGTCGGCCGTGAACCGGATCTGATCCTCGGCACCATCCACGGACCGGGATATTCCGGTGCCGGCGGTAAGAGCACGTGGTTCCGCCAGGACTTCGACGTCTCGGAGGACTGGCACACCTATGCCATCGAGTGGGATGCGGATGGGATTCGCTGGTTCTTCGACGGTGAGCTCTATGCCACCCAGACTCCGGATTCGCTCAGCCAGAATCGGGAATGGGTGTTCGATAGTGAGTTTTTCATCATCCTCAACCTTGCCATCGGAGGAACCCTGGGCGGTCTGGTAGCACCGGATCTGGAGTTCCCGGTACACCTGCACGTGGACCATGTCCGGGTCTACCAGCCGACCAACTCTTAGCAGGTGTTCTCGATTTTCGGACCTCTGCTAGTGGTACACGGCCAGCACAGGCGGTCCATGTACGATCTGATGAATTGTGGTTTCGGGCTCTGCGGCTGGGAACCAGTGACTTGAGGTGCGACCCAACATGAGCCAAGACTCGACTGATCTGACGCTCGAGCAAATCGGCAAACAGGCCGGTGTCTCCCGTTCCACGGTGTCTCGTGTGCTGAATGACCACCCGGACGTGCGTAGCGAGGTTCGGGCTCGTGTTAAGGCGGTGATTGAAGACACGGGCTACATGCCCAACCAGGCTGCTCGAGCGCTAGTGTCCAGCCGCACCGGCCTTATCGGTCTGGTCATGCTGACCGAGGTAGATGAACTCTTCGGAGACCCTTATTACTCCGCATTGGTGCAGGGAATTCAGCAGGGCTGCCGGGACCACGGGCTGATCTTCTCGATATTTCCGGTCCATGGCCCGGGTCCCTCCAATGTGCTGACCACCCAAATTGCGCAGGGCTTCCTCGACGGCGTAATCGTCACCGCTGGTCCCCGCAGCGACCGTCTCGTTTCGAGACTTCGGGACCGGAACAAGCGCCTGGTGGTTGTTGGACACCCCGTCGACGACGTCGATTTGTTGCGTGTGGACGTAGAGAACAGAGTGGGAAGTGCGACGGCCGTGAAACACCTCTTGGACCACGGACGGAAACGCGTCGGTTTCATTGGTCCGAGCGACGAGCACTCGTTCGGAGTGGAGCGATTCGATGGTTACAAAGATGCGCTCGCCGATGCCGGCCTCAAAGTTGACAAGCGCCTGATCCGGCTCGAGACACCCACCGTGGAGGGTGGCTACCGAGCTGCCCTGGCGATCTTGTCATCGAATGTGGACGCAATTCACGTGGCAACCGACCCCATGGCCGAGGGCGTTTTTCGTGCGCTGGCCGAGAGGGGTGTTCGGATTCCCGACGATGTTGCGATCGTGGGTTTCGATGGCCTCGACCGGGGACCCCAACTGGAACCGTCGTTGACCACGGTGGTACAGCCGGTGACCGAGGTGGGACGAACCGCGGTTGCGTTGTTGGCCGACGACAATCCGACGACGGAGCCGATCATCCTGCCGACCTCATTGCGAATCGGTGGATCCTGCGGGTCGAGCGATTCCCTGCATCGTTGATAAGCGGTTGGAATTGCGGTCTACTCAGGGTTTTATGAGTAGTTCGGCTTGACCTGCCTGATTCCGTCCGTCTATGTTGCTGGGAGCGCTCCCAGGAGCGCTCCCAACTCGATTCCCGGCGCGAAAGAACGTGGCGTCGCAATTGCTCGGGGTCTCGAGAAATCGATCTCGAAACAAGTCATGTCTAGGAAGGGAACACAATGAGAAGCGGGCTCACATCGCAACAAAAGCCGGCGGCGAACTGGGCCTACGAGCTCGGCGACGCCACGACCGACCAGTCGTCCACCGATGCCCTCCTGGGGCCGCTCGCCGACAACGGAGGACCGACCAGTCGTGCCTTCGGCGCCGGAAGTCCGGCGATCGACGCCGCCGATGCGGGGGCCTGCCCGACGACTGGCCAGCGCGATGTGTCTCGCCCGCAGGGTGGCGGATGTGATGCCGGAGCATTCGAGTTGACTATCCCGTGAAACGAGAAGGAGTTAGTACCCAATCCACCGTGACCGGAGCGCTGACAACCATCGACGGGATCAACTATTACCGCATCGACGGTGTGGAGCGGATGCAGCCGTTTTTGATGACGGTTGTGTCCGACTCTGACCTCTGGATGTTCGTTTCGAGCACAGGCGCTCTGACGGCTGGTCGCGTGGATGCGGATCACGTCCTGTTCCCGTATGAGACCGACGACAAGTTGCACCAGCGAGCTGGCGTGAGCGGTCCGGTAACGGTGATCTCGAGAACCGTTGACGGTCGCCGAGAGTTGTGGCGACCGTTTGCGTCGGACATAACTGCAGACTGCACCCGGTCGATCGCCAAGAGTGTGCTCGGTGATCGAGTGGTGTTCGAAGAGCACAATTGCGCATGGGATCTTCGCTTCCGTTCTACGTGGGCGCCATCCAGCCGATTCGGTTGGGTTCGGTCAGTCGAAATCTCCAATGGCAGCGAACGAATTGTCGACCTGGAGGTTCTCGACGGTTTTCTCGATGTGATGCCGGCCGGTGTTGACGCCCGTACCGAGCAGACGCGTTCGAACCTTGTGGATTCTTACAAACGATCCGAGACGGGACCATGGGGATCGCTGGCGGTCTACACGGTCGAATCGCTCATCACTGACCAAGCCGAGCCTGCTGAGTCGCTCACCGCCACAACGGTCTGGTCCGCTGGATTCGCTGGCGCCCACGTCGATCTCAACAGCCGTCACGTGACGGCAATGATCGAGGGGGCCGTATCTGAACCCCAGCAACTGGTAACAGGCCGACCGGGTGCATATCTGCTCCGGGGTCCGGTCACCGTGTCGCCCTCGGGGTCCAGCTCGTGGCTTTACGTGGCAGACACCGATCTCGAACATGCCGAAGTTCTCGCCCATTCCCGATTCGTGTCGGATTCGCACGCAGTCAATAATGTCATGGAGGACATCGGTACGGGATCGGAGCGGCTTCGCACGCTGCTCGCCGGCGCGGATGGCTTCCAAGCAACCGCTGACGGCATCGCCGATGCGCACCATCTGTCAAACGTGCTCTTCAATTCAATGCGGGGAGGCGTCTTTCCGTACGGCAATCAGGTGCCGAGATCCGACCTCGTCGACTTTGTTCATATCCGGAATCGTGATGTCTCGCAGCGCTGGCATACCTGGCTTGACTCGCTCGATTCGTGGACGCCGGCAGCCGATCTGCTTGACGCGGCGCAGGCATCCGGCGATGCCGACTTGATCCGCCTCGTCCTGGAGTACCTGCCGCTCACCTTCTCCCGTCGGCACGGCGACCCCAGCCGACCCTGGAATAGATTCTCGATCAAGGTCCAAAACGATGACGGCAATGAGCTGCTGTCCTATGAGGGGAATTGGCGAGACATCTTCCAAAACTGGGAAGCGCTGCTGCGTTCGTTCCCGGTCTACCACGTGCATGTGGTTGCGAAGTTCGTCAACGCATCCACGATCGACGGGCATAACCCGTATCGCATCTCGCGGCAAGGTATCGATTGGGAGGTTCCCGACCCTGACGATCCGTGGAGCCACATCGGCTACTGGGGTGACCATCAAATCATCTATCTGCTGCGCCTTCTCGAGACATGGGAGAGTCATGAGCCAGGGGCGATAGGGAAGTGGCTGGATCGGCCGGTCTTTGTGTATGCCGACGTGCCCTACGTCATCGCAGACCACGATGCCATGGTCGATGATCCGAAGAACACGATCAGTTTTGACGAGCCGCGAGCCGACGCGATCGCACAGCGAGAACTGAAGCTCGGCTCAGATGGTCGGCTTCTGGTGGATGAGTACGGCGCTCTCATGCAGATTGGGCTGCTCGAGAAGCTGCTCATACCGGCCCTGGCCAAGCTCACGAGCTTCGTGCCAGAGGGCGGGATCTGGCTCAATACCCAACGCCCGGAGTGGAATGACGCCAACAACGCATTAGCGGGCGGCGGTCTATCCATGGTCACGCTCTATCACCTTCGCCGCTACCTGGACTTTCTCAACTCACAACTTGCCGGTTGGGGCCCTCATACCGTGGCGCTTACCACGTCGGTTGCGGAGTGGTTCCAGGATCTGCTCGAAGTTTTCGAGCGTGTCCCTCCCGCCACCCAACCCATCGATGACCGTTCACGGCGCTCCATCGTCGACGCCCTCGGCATGGCCGGAACCGAACATCGTCGACGGACCGGAAGTGGTACTGACCCATCCAAGGTCGGCGTATCGGTTGCGGACCTGCGACGGTTGCTGGAGCTCGCGATCACATTTCTGGAGCGGTCGATCCAGGTTGGTCGGCGAAACGACGGGATGTACCACTCCTACAACCGACTCTCCTTTCCGAACGATGAAACAGTCCAAGTTCATCACCTCGGAACCATGCTGGAAGGCCAGGTGGCGGTACTTTCATCGGGTGCGCTAAAGCCGGCTGAAGCCCTCGCTCTCACCAGAACGTTGTTCGAATCGGATCTTTATCGTCAGGATCAGGGCACGTTCATCCTTTACCCGGTGGTCGAGTTGCCGTCCTTCCTCGATCGCAACATCATGTCGGCCGAAACGGCTTCGACACTGCTGCAACTCGTCGGTCGGGACGATGATCCGCTCCGAAGCGTCCTTGCCGCCGACGCGGATGGGCAGCTGCGGTTCCGACCGGAGATCATCAACGCTGGCGTCCTGGCAACGCAAATGGAACAAACTTCCCTCTCCCTGGCTGAACGCGACGCGGTAGTCGAGAGCTATGAGCAGGTGTTTCATCACAGTTCGTTCACCGGACGCTCCGGCAGTATGTACGGCTACGAAGGCATCGGTTCGGTCTACTGGCACATGGTTGCCAAGCTTCTCCTCGCCGTTCAAGAGATCTATTTCTCGGCCCGCGACCACGGAGCGGAGGAAGATGTTGTTCGGGGTCTCGCCGAGGTGTACCGCCGGATCCGATCAGGGCTGGGATTCCAAAAGGGGCCTGCGGAGTTCGGGGCGTTCCCGACCGACTGTTATTCACACACTCCGGCTCACGCCGGCGCACAGCAGCCCGGGATGACCGGCCAGGTGAAAGAAGAGATCCTGACGCGGTTCGGTGAACTCGGGATTCGGGTGCGCAACGGGTGCGTGTCGCTCGCACCTGGCTTGCTGGACTCGGCAGAGATCATTTCGGCAGAGGGTGAAACGGATCGCTCGAGTTCGGCATCGTTTACCTATTGCTCGACGCCGATGACGCTCACTCGGGGCGAAGCCGACTCCGTCGCGGTGGTCAGTCACGATGGCTCTCAGCAACAGCGAAGCGGTGTGGAGCTCACGGCCGACGAGTCGAAAAAAGTGTTCGCCAGAAGCGGAGAGATCGTCCGAGTCGAATGGCAATTGGGCCCAAGCTGGCGATAGTCGTGATGGCCAGTTCCTAGCTATCCTTTCCCTCGCACTAGGGAGCACGGACGGCCCTACCGTTTGTTGCTCGGGTAACCGGGAAGACAACGGATGGCACAGGTCAAGACCACAACGATTCATCACCTTGTTGGCAAACGTTTCCTCGGCGTGACTCCCGACGGCATGCAGTTGATGATCGATGGTGAGGACCACGCCAAGACGGGTATGAACCCGATGGAGGTTCTGCTAAATGCGCTCGGCGCATGTGCCGCCTTCGACGTGGTAGAGATGATCCGCAAGCGCCGCCTGGATCTCCTGAGCTACCGGCTCGAGCTGGAGGGGGATCGGGCCGATGGTACGCCGGCCTATTACACCGACATCCGAGTTCGCCATGTGATCGAGGCACCGGGGCTTGCACAGAAAATGGCAGAGCGGTTCGTTGACCTGGCCACGAACAAATATTGCTCGGTGGCGGCGAGCTTGAATGCCACCATCACCTTCGAGGTGGTCTTGCTAGGCGAGGAAGCGGTTGAGGCCTAGCCGACCGCTGCGATTCCATAGCGCTCACACCATCTGGTGACTACTGTTCGTTTATGGACCATGATCCGTTAACCGCACCGATAGCCGGACTTGAAACCCAGCACTTTGTGGGCGCTAGAATAGATTGTCTCGCCGTTGGCGACGCTCGAGTCAAACGGATGGTCCTCCCCGTTGGAAGCCGATGGTCGAAAGGCGTCAAACCGATAGTCGGAACCGAGTTCTGCGAGCATGCTCACGTGGGATTCCTCGCCAGGGGTCGCTTCGTTGGAGAGTATGCCGACGGGGAGACCTTTGACTATCAAGCGCCGGCAATCATCGCCGTGGATGCTGGCCACGATTCCTGGGTAGAAGGTGATGAGGAAGTGGTTCTCATCCAGTTCGACTTCGAAACCGAGACGTTGGAGCGCCTAGGACTGACGCCGAGAACGCGTAACTAGATCTCGGGCGGTGTCGGTTTTGCCGCCGGCGCCCCCCGAGCCTGCTGCAACAGCAACCTGACGGCTTCGCCGTAGTGTGGGCGCATGCAGAAAGTTGATATCCCTCAAGGCGCTCACCTCATCGGCGGGGAGTGGATTTCCACTGGGAACTCCATGACCGCAAGCATCAATCCGGCCCGTCCCTCTGAGCCGGTGGGCGAACATCCGGTCGGCGATGCTTCTACCGCAGCGGATGCGGTTTCGGCCGCTTGCGACGCTCAGAAATCATGGCGAGCGCTGGGATACAAGCGGCGGGCCGAGATTCTCGAACGGGCTGCCGTTCTGTTTGAAGAACGGGCTGATGAGTTGGCGATGATCGGCACTCTCGAAGAGGGAAAGACGCTCTCCGAGATGAGAGGTGAGGCCATGCTGTCGGCAGAGACATGCCGCTACCAGGCCGCCATCATCAAGATGCCGACCGAACGGATCTACCCGTCTGCAAAGCCCGGCGAGACCATCCGAACTCTGCGAGCGCCGCTCGGCGTGGTCGGCGTGGTCACACCGTGGAACTTTCCTATTCTGATTCCGGTCTGGAAGATCGCACCGGCGCTGGCGGCCGGCAACGCTGTTGTGTGGAAAACCGCCAGCAACACACCGTTGGTTTCGGTAGCAGTGGCCCGCGTGTTCCACGACGCCGGTCTTCCACCCGGTGCCCTCAACTTGATACTCGGCCCGGGCTCGATGGGTGGTGCCATGGTGGCGGATCCCCGCGTGGATGGCGTGACCTTCACCGGCTCGGTACCGGTGGGCTTTGGCATTCGAGACTCGGTCTCTGCTCGTAACGGTCGCGTGCAGCTCGAACTGGGCGGCCACAACCCTGCAATCGTTTTCGATGATGCCGATCTCGACGTTGCCGTGCCGATGATCGTTGCCGGCGCCATGGGCTCTACCGGGCAGAAGTGCACGGCGACTCGACGCATCATCGCCGTTGGATCGGTCTATGACGAGCTGGTGGAGCGGTTGTCCAGCGCGGTGAACGCTCTCAACATTGGCGATGGTCTCGATCCGAACGTTCAAATAGGACCGATCGTGGCTCCGGGCGCTCGGATCGAAGTGGCCGAGGCTCTCGCAAAGGCCGTCGCTCAGGGGGCCGAAGTCGCGGCCACTGCATCCATCCCAGAAACGAGCGAGTGCTTCTTTGCCCCCACCCTCCTCACCGGTTCCACCCAACTCGACATCTGGACCGAGGAGGTCTTCGGTCCGATCAGCACTGTTGTCCAAGTCGAGACCGACGACGAAGCCTTTGCCTTGGCAAACAACACCGACTTCGGTCTGTCCGCGTCGGTATTCACCACGGATATGTGGCGAGTTGATCGCGCGGTAAACACGCTCGAGGCCGGGATCATCAAAATCAACGCTCCCACCACCGGTTCAGAACTCCACGTGCCTTTCGGCGGCGAGAAGCAGTCGTCCGGACATGCCCCTCGCGAGCAGGGCGACACCGCCCACGACTTCTTCACAAGAACCCGCTCGGTTTACATCAACCCCGGAACGCCGAATCCCTACGCGTAGATCACTGAGGCCTACGCCGCTATGGCACTCGACCATTTCCCGCCAACCGCTACGCATCAGATGGTCTTCCACCACATCGCCCGTCACGGCTATGCAATCGTCGATCGGCTAGTTGGTTCGGAAGTCTTGGATCGATTGGCCAGCGAAGTCGCGCCGTTCGTTCATGAATCCCAGCTGGGCCAAGATCACTACGACGGTGCCCTCACCAGAAGGACGGGGGCGCTCATCGCCCGTTCGCCGGCGGCGAGAGAGTTGGTGATGCACCCACTGGTGGTGGCCACAGTTGGCGATTTCCTCGGTCATGCCAGTGCGGTCCAACTACTTCTTACGCAGGTCATCACCATCGAACCGGGCGAGACACAGCAGAAGTTACATCGAGATCAGATGATGTTCGATCTGTACCCGTTTCCGCCTGACTACCACGTGCAGTGCAACACCATGTGGGCGCTCACCGACTTCACAACTGAGAACGGTGCCACCCACATCTGTCCGGGCTCTTCGAGGGTGACCGATAGCGCGGCCGCGGAGATCATGTCGATCCAGGCCGAGATGGAGCGAGGCAGCGTATTGTTCTACGAGGGCAAGGTCTTGCACGGCGGCGGTGCGAATACCAGTTCCCAACCGAGACAGGGCGTGAACATCACCTACGGCGTGGGGTGGGTCCGGCAAGAAGAGAATCAGTTCTTGGCTTGTCCGGCGGAAATTGCGCAAACTCTCGATGACGACCTCTTGAGAATGATGGGCTATCAACAGGGGGCATTCTCGCTTGGGTACGTCGGTGATCAGCTTGATCCGCTTGCGGTGCTTCGGGGTTCCAACACAAAGGCCGGCCGGATCGGTGCGTTCGCGCCGACCAACGATGCGTTAAGCGCCTTCGCCGATGAGGCGGCCGCCCATCCCGGGAAGTGAGGCCGCCGATCAGCGCAGGCCAGCGGCTCTGTGCACTATCGCATCGGTGTTGGTTCGCTCTTGCGGATTCGTCTGGCAAAACGCATCTGCAGGAGGAGAAGAACTCCAACGATCGAGGGAGCGGCGAGAGAAACCGGGAGGATGCCTCCCGGGTTGAGCGTCCGCTGATCGCTGACTCTCACTTCGACCACGTTTGAGGCGGCGATGGCGTCTACGCCGGGTGACAATGCCACGGCGTAGGTGGCAAAGCTTCCAGGGGAAATCGGTTGAAGGTTCCAGCTGACCGTTATGGATTCTCCAGCCCCGATCGGGCCGATCGTCTGGCTGAGCGTAGGCGTCCAGTCCTCCGGGTCCACGGACGTGGACTGCTCGGGGTCGATGATGTCGAGATGAACGACGAGCGGAGCCGTTGCACTGGTCCCGTTGTTCGTGACCGTGACGGTGAGGTCGAAGTTCTCACCGAGAACCACGTCGACGTCCGACGGATCGATGGCGATCGACACATCGTCCAGCAGCTGAGTTGCTCCGGCGGCCGCCGGTACGAGGGTCGCGAGCGACAGACTTGCAACACAGCACAGGGCAAGGCCGGCGAACAGATGGCGCTTCATCGTGATCCTCCGAGTTCCAAACGGCTGGACAACGCAATTGCGAGTGCGGTCAGGCCAACCGCAGCGGTGATGGGAGAGATGAGGTAGGCCCACTGATCGGCCCAAGCCTCCTGCCTCACCAGAACGTTGGTGGCGAGCTGCAGGCCGGCGCTGACGGGGTTGGCTTGAATAAGCAAAGGTCCGAGGGCGCCGTTGGCCTTTACCGCAGGTAGCTGACTGGGAGCGGCCAACAGGAGAAGAAGGGCGATCGAGGCGGCGAGACTCACTCGATTGGACATCGCTACGGAACTCACGGCTAAACCGAGGGCGGTCAGGGCAGCTGCCACCAGCGTGCCGGCCACGATGAGAACTGCGACGGCGTCGAACGCCACACCGGGTCCATCGGCCATGACGGCAACAAAGGGGAGTGCTACCACCAATGCTGCCAGCCACATCGTGGATGCGGCCAGCAGTTTGCCCACCACGATATGCAGACGGCTCACTGGCGTCACGAGGAGGGCCTCCAGCGTGCCTCGTTCCCGTTCGCCCGAGATCGCGTCAGCGCTAACGACGAGAGCAGAAAGTGTTCCGAGGCCGATGGCGGTTTGCACAATCACGCCCACCGATTCGCGGGCGTCGAGAAGGTTGATGCCAGCGTCGGCCGATGCAAGGTAGGCGAGTATCGCGAGCAGGAGTGTGAAGCCGAACAGCACGGAAAGGCCCTTCGAGCTGAGCCACAGATCCACCAATTCCTGCTTGGTGATAACGGTCAAATTCGATCGTCTGCCAGACTGGGGGAGAGGTCGGGTTACGGTGGTCATGACAACTGGTTCCTTATTCGTGGCGGTGCCGTTGCGTCAGTGAGCCCGAGGAAAGCGTCGCTGAGTCGGGCTCCCCGAAGGTCGAGCGCCAACACATCAACTCCCGCATCGAGCAAGGACCGAAGCAATTCCGAACGGGCTCCCTTCCCTGCGGTCAGTGGGATGTCCAGCTCGCCCGGTCGGGTGTTGTCGAAACGGATTGTGGCATCGGGGAACGATGTCCGCAGAGCGGTGTCGGCTCTACCGATGTCTTCGGGGGCGATCCGGATCCTGGCGGTCCCGGCCGCGCCCGAGGCGGCGACCACCTCCTCCACCGTTCCCTCGGCCACAATCCGGCTCCGGTCCATGATGGCGATTCGGTCACAGACCCGTTCGACTTCGTCGAGCAGGTGGCTGCACAAGATGACGCTGGTTCCGCTTTCGAGGGCCGTTTTGGTGAGGTGGGCCATGATGTCTTCTTTGCCGGCGGGATCGAGGCCGAGAGTTGGTTCGTCCAGGAAGAGCACGGCGGGATCGTTGATGAGCGCTCGAGCCAGGCCGAGGCGTTGCCGCATACCTCGCGAGAATGTGGAAATCCGACTGTGATTGTTCCCGAGGCCTAGTTGGTGAAGGAGACGCTCGGCTCGCTCGTCAGCAGTATGGCGGGAGAGGCCGAACAGCTGGCCATAGAACCGGAGGTAGGACCGTCCCGTTTGGGCGGAGGGATAGCCGTTCGATTCAGGGAGCACGCCTATGGAGGCTCGAACGGCGGCCGGATCGGTCAAGGGGTGACCGGCGATCGTGGCCGATCCCGAGGCGACGGGGATGATGGTGGTCAACGCTCGAATGATCGACGTCTTGCCAGCTCCGTTCGGTCCGAGCAGACCGTAGATCTCTCCCGCTCCGACGCGAATCGAGATATCTTGGGCGGCGGTGAAGGTGCCGTAGTTGACCGTTAACGCCGTTGTTTCGAGAATGGGAACACTCGCAGGAGAAGCCACGGGCGTCACTTGGTCTCGTGTCACCGTGTTAGTCATACCTGAAGTACGACACATCCACCCTGACTCCCACCTGACTGGTCAGCTCAGGGTCAGCGACAGATGGCACAATCTCCTACAACTGATAGCAACCGAGAAGATTCCGCCGCCAGCATGCCGGCTCGCCCCCTGCAGCGAGCCGGCATGTTGGTCCCATCGGGAACGATGTGGTTCGCGAGACGGGCGAAATCGGTGACGCCAAGCGAACATTTTGTGACGGGGCTGCAGATCAGCCGACAGTCGCCTTCACTCTGATCGAAGGGGCGTCGGCCTTGTGACGGCGACGGTGCACCATTGCGGCGATACCGATGCCACCAGCGAGAATGACATAGTTGAGGAAGAAGTACAGCAGAGTGTTTGTCAGCGGATCGCCCGCTTGCTCGCCCATCAGCACCACGTGAGTTTGGAACGGCAAGATGAGGAACCAAATTGCGGAGAGCGCCAAGTAGACGTGGTGTCGGTTGGCGACAAACCAGCCGAACATTGGGGCCAGAATGACCATTGCGACGAGGTTCATGAGAGTTCCCTTCGGGGTTGAGATTGGATCTTGTGAGTAGGCCATAACTCTGGTCATTTCGTCACGGGGTGGGCATCACTGTTGCGTCGTGAGATTCTCACGGTCTCTCTGAGACCTGGTTCCCGTGACAGCGATGCGCAGCGGGTGCAAACTTGCGATATTCCAAGTCTTCCGTTTCGTATTCGAGTCGGCGCTCTGCTTGTAGTCATCGCCGTCGGATGTTTAGTGGCAACCGTCCCGTTCGTCGCGGTGTTGCAGCAGGGCGAGGCAGAGGCCGATTTTGGTGAGTGGGTCGTATCTTGCTTCACCCCCGGATTCCTGGTCTCTGGATGGTGGCTTGTTCGTCGTCGACCCGGACTTGTACTGGGTTGGCTCTTCCTGGGGGCTGGTCTGACCGTGGCTGTTGCTGGGTTAGGCGCTGCGTACGCTGGGGCCGCAGCAGCGCAAGGTCTTGGTGGTGTGGACTGGGGGTTGTGGGTCTTCTCATGGATGTGGCAGCCCCAGGTGACCCTCATCTCGATTGCGGTCCTGGCTTTCCCGGATGGTCGGCTTGACGGTCTGTTGAGGCGAAAGTTGTCGCTGCTATTGGTCATGTTGCTGGGAGCTTCAATGCTCTGGTCGGTGATCGCCCCAGGGGAGATCATCACCACACCGAACAAGCCAGACGGTGCGGTTGCTGGTGTGTTGAACCCGCTGGGAGTCGACAGGCTGGCATCGGTCGCAGATGCTGTAGGAAGGTCGCTGTTGGCTCTTAGTTTGATTGCTGGCCTGGCGCCCCTCATCGTGACTGCCGTTGCATGGCGCAGATCTAACGGGGTTCGGCGTCGTCAGTTCCGATGGGTGACCATCATCCAGCTCCTGGGTCTGACCACACCACTTGTGGTGTTCGCGATGCCCCTGGCGCTCGGCCCTTTGTTCGCGATTGCCAACACCCTCATCATGCAAGTGCTGTTTGTCGTTGCGATACTCCAATGGCGCGCCTACGAAGTCGATGTGGTGGTGCGCCGGTCGGTCTTGGCGGCATCGTTCCTCGTTGTCGGGCTCGGCACCTACGTCGTCGTGGTAGGCGTGGTGTCCGCAGTGATCGGGCGAGGTGGTGCCGTTTCTTCAACCTTTGGTGCAGCTGTGGCGATCGTCGTCTTTGGCCCTGCCTCGCTTTGGATTCAGCGCGGTGCGAACCGTCTTGTTTACGGGCGCCGCGATGATCCATTCCTCGTTGTGGCCGACATGGGTCGGTACTTGGCGGGCGCAGCCGACCCTGCTGAAGGCCTTCGAGCGATTGTTACTGCGTTAACTGAACAACTTCGTCTCCCGTTCGCCGCAATCAGGGATGCAGGCGGTGCTTTGCTCGCCAGTAGCGGAAACCCTGAGACCGACGATGTTCCTTTCACTGTCCAGTTGTTTCATCAGCGTGAGCGAGTTGGGCTGCTTGAAATCGGCCACCGCCGTGGCGGCGGGGCACTCACGGCTGGGGAAAGCGACCTTCTGAGGACGCTCGGTCATCAAGTTGGGGCCGCGGTGGCGGCTCGGGACCTGATGCAGCGGCTGAGCGACGCTCGGGAACACCTCGTGGCTGCTCGCCAAGACGAGCGAAGACGAATTCAACGCGATCTGCACGATGGGCTAGGGCCCCAGTTGACCGCCGTGACACTCAAGCTTGACGCCGCCCGAAATCATCTAGCCGCCAACAGCGTTGACGCGGCGAACGATCTGGTGGGAAGTGCACGCCACGCATTGCAGGGTGCGGTTGGCGATGTCCGTCGGTTGGTGTACTCGCTGGGCGACCCTGCGGTCGCTTCGCTTGGGCTGGCTGCAGCAGTCCGTGATCAAGTGAGCCAACTCACAAGATCATCGGGTCTAACAGTGAGCGTTGAAATCGAAGACCTTCCCCGCCTTCCAGCGGCGACTGAAGAGGCCCTCTACCGTATTATCACCGAAGCGGTGACGAACGTGGTGCGCCACGCTGATGCCACCCGCTGTAACGTTCGAGTCGTGCTCACTGGCGGGTGTGTCGAGACCGAAGTCATCGATGACGGGCATGGGATTCACGGCCAGTTCGTGCCAGGAGTTGGATCCCGTTCGATGCGCGAACGCGGGGCTGACCTAGGCGGCAAGCTCCACGTCGGTGCTGGCCCAGTGGGAGGCACCATTGTGAGCCTTCGGGTTCCGCTGAATGGGACTTCCCTTTGAATCAGCGCCCGCCCATCCGTGTCGTAGTTGTTGACGACCACGCATTGATCCGTGAGGGAGTCCGGGCCCTCCTCGGTTCGATCGACGGCATGGACCTCGTTGGCGAGGCAGCGAACGGCGCCGACGCCCTGGCAGTCGTGCTGGAAACACGTGCCGAGGTGGTGCTGATGGACCTGCACATGCCGGGGTCGGATGGGGTCAGCGCCACCCGGGCTATCAGGACGGCGTGTCCTGCGGCTTCGGTACTTGTTGTATCGATGCTGGATGACGACGCCAGTGTGTTTGCGGCGATGCGAGCCGGCGCTCGCGGGTTCGTACTCAAAGGTGCTGACCCGGACGAGCTTCGTCGAGCAATAATCGGCGTTGCGAACGGTGAGGCTATCTTTGGACCCGGAATCGCCGAACGCGTGCTTGACCTGCTCACGCGCCCAACCGTCGCCATGGTGCACTCCGCTTTCCCGGAGCTCACCGAGCGAGAACGAGAGGTTCTCGACCACGTTGCTCGTGGGGAAACCAACCCGACCATCGCACGATCGCTTTATCTCAGCCCAAGGACGGTCGCCAACCACGTCTCGAATATCCTCAGCAAACTGCACGCCACGGACCGCACCGATATTGCGCTGCGGGCAAGGGATGCTGGATTCGGGTTGGGCGAGGATCAGTAGGCATCCGCAGTCTCGAGATGCGCCTGTCCATTCGGCTCTCAGCTAGGCTTTCGTCCCAGACCGTCGGGTGATTAGCCGATCCGGCCGGCGGATTTCGAACGAGCAAAGTTGAATCTCAGTAACAGTTCACTCAAAGACCGGTCGTCGCTGTTGCCTCTTTCCGTCGGCGCCTTAGGAGTTGTTTTCGGCGATATCGGCACCAGCCCTCTTTATGCACTTCGGGAGTCGCTTTCAGATGAGGGCCAGATCGCCGTGGCGGAAGGCAACGTTTACGGCGTGCTGTCGCTGATGTTCTGGTCTTTGATCATCGTGGTCACGGTCAAGTACTTGCTGCTCGTGATGCGAGCAGACAACGACGGCGAGGGTGGCATCCTTGCCTTGGTGGCGTTGGTCGGTGGCGACCGCGGGAGCCGCCTTTTCGTTCTGGCCGGGCTATTCGGAACGGCCTTGCTCTATGGCGACGGCATGATTACCCCAGCGATCTCGGTTCTGTCTGCGGTCGAGGGGATCGAGGTTGCGCTGCCCTCGGTCCACCGTTGGGTGCTGCCGATCGCCGCCGTGATCCTCATTGGTCTCTTCTCCGTCCAGCACCGTGGCACTGCGGCCATGGGTCGTTTCTTCGGACCGATCATGATCCTATGGTTTCTCGTGCTCGGGCTCCTTGGGGCGCTGGAGATTGGACGGGAGCCGGCGATCCTCCAGGCTTTGAATCCGGTCTACGCCATTCGGTTCTTCGTTGACAACGGAGTACAGGGTTTCTTGACGCTGGGAACGGTCTTTCTGGTCGTGACCGGTGGCGAGGCGCTCTATGCCGATATGGGCCACTTTGGTCGGCTTCCCATTCAGATCGCTTGGTTCAGCCTGGCATTGCCCGCGTTGGTCCTCAACTACCTGGGTCAAGGAGCGCTGCTACTCAGTGACCAGACGACGATCGAGAGCCCCTTCTTTCTCCTCGCCCCATCATGGGGGCAGTTGCCACTAACGGTTCTCGCCACCGCAGCGACAATCATCGCCTCACAAGCGCTCATTACTGGAGCCTTCTCTCTCACCGTTCAGGCGATCAACTTGAACTTCCTGCCGCGAATCCGGGTTGTCCAAACCTCCGCAGATCAGAAGGGTCAGGTCTACATTCCGGCGATCAACTGGTTCTTGCTGGTGGCGTGCTTGATCCTGGTTTTTTCGTTTGGCTCCTCCGCCCGCCTTGCTGCCGCCTATGGGGTGGCCGTAACAATCACGATGGTGGTCACCACCGGCCTGATCGCCGCGGTTGCGGTCAACCACTGGGGCTGGTCGAAAGCTAAAACGGCGGTCGTAGTAACGCCGTTGTTGCTCGTGGACTTGGCCTTTGCAGCCGCCAACTTGTTCAAGATCCCCTCCGGAGGCTGGTTCCCACTGGTGATCGGTGTCGCCGGGTTCGTGGTCTTCACCACCTGGAGTGCTGGCCGCCAGCTTGTTGCTCAGCGTGTGGAACGGGCGGGCTTGTCGGTGTCCGTCTTCCTCGAAGACCTTTCGGAGGACAGTTTTTCTCGTCACATCGGTACCGGTGTCTATCTTCACCGCACGGCCGGCCTGGTCCCTCCGGCACTTCTGGCCAATCTTCGTCACAACGCCAGCCTCCACGAGACCGTGGTTCTCCTGTCCGTGGTCACTGATGACCGCCCTCATGTGCTCCCGGCGGCCCGGGATCGCTCTGTTCGTCACCCGCTCGGGTTCTTCGAGCTGGAGATGCGCTACGGGTTCCTCGATCAGCCCGATCTTGGCTCCGATCTACGTGATTTGCTGATTGACGGGTTGACCTTCGACCCTGACCACACCACCTATTTTCTTGGCCGGGAACGAATCGGTGTTATCGATGATCCAGGAATGTCCAGCTGGCGGGAACACCTGTATGCGCTGCTCAGCCGCAATGCCGCTGATCCTTCGGCCCACTTCGGTCTGCCGATCGAGCGCAGCGTTGATATCGGCACCCATCTGAACCTGTAGAACAACCAAGAGTGACCAACGGCTGGACTCCTAAAGGCCTGCAAACAAGGTGAGGGCGGCGCCAAGCAAAAGAGGTAGCACAATGGCAAAGCCGACCAAACGGAGCGCTGTCGGAGGGCGCCAGCCGTCCATTTGTGGTGCAAGGGTTGCCTGGGCTGCCCACACAATGATTCCGTAAATCACTAGGAGCCAAACGATTGCCAACAGCGCATGAAGCACCGAGAAGTCAGCGAATACTGACGCCGACACTGCAACTACTGGGAGGGCAGCGCCAATGCCCAACACCACTCGAAACCACCTGGGCCAATTCCCATGGCTCACCGCAAGAGCGCCGAGGAGGACGGTGGGAGCCATCAACGCTCCGGCGCCAACGAAAATTGGGAGGAGGCCGGCGAAGGTTGCCATGCGAGCGAGGGTCAGCTTCCAGCGTGTGGTGATGCGCCGGCGCGCGAGGTGCGCCATCGTCTGCGACGTGCCAGCGATGGCGAAACCGATGACGATGAACAGCGTTCCACCCCAGGTGAATTCTGGGTCCGTGGTGATGTACCGCATCCAGAGTCGTGCATTTATGCCCCACGCAGTCCCGGCGATGAGCCCGCCGCCGAGGAAGAGGGGCCAGGCAACGGTCGACGAGGTCCTTGAAGGCTGAGAAATCCAAGACGCGGGAACGCCAAAGTGGCCTTTCGGTATTTGGACTGCGCGTTTTCGTAGAAGGGCGTTCTCGGCGGTTGCCTGGCCCGCTACGTTCACCTCGGGCTGAAGCGTCGCTCCCATATCTTCTCCGTTTCGTTTATCGCCCAGCGAAATTGGACGCTTACTAAACAGACGAACTCACGGATGGAACGGGTGACAAGAGGATCTGGGCGGCTGTCATCTGTGATCTGACGGGACGCTCTGTAGTCCTGATCTGCGACTTGTTCGGCCTCGGTGATAGTGTCAGGTTCTCGGAAGAACTGCCATTGGCGACACCCAGATCGTTTCTGTCGCCGCCGCACCACCTGCAGGTTGTCTCCTTCCAAAGTTGAGCAAAGAGGAGCCCGTACGTGACCCAAAACCCGAAAACCCTGGCCAGTCATTTGGAGCATCTCGCCGCAGACGCGGATGACATAGTGGCGATGCTGACCGTCCAGCACAACGAGGAGGGTGATATCCACCCTGAGGCGCTGGCAAAATCGGAGCGGCTGCAAACCAGTCTGAGGGACGTAATTCACGCCCTCACCCATCATGATCGCCTGGCCATGAAGGCCGACGACGTCTGGGCGGTGCTGAGCGTAAAGCACGAGGATCACGACTCCGGCGTGTCCTAGGGCAGGTCGTTGGGCGGGGGCCAGCATTCTCCAAGCTTGAATCAGCGCTCGAGTCTGCGATTGCGCACGACCGACCTCAGATTGAACCCTCACTCGACGAGCGAAGCCTCGATGACCGCGCTGGTGTAATCGAGGGCTCGCCCAGACGCCATTGCGGCGGCGAAGATTTGGGGACCGACGGTGCTGGAAAGCTCGGCGGCGAATCGATCGCGCCGAGCGAGCTGGCTTCCCCAAACAGCTACGTCTGTCGACGAGCGCATTTCCGATGCTGCTCCGAGTAGACGCGCCGCACGCTCGGGGTCGCGCCGGTGGGCCGCCAGGCGGGCTGCTCCTTCGAGCAGGTAGGCGACGGAGTACATCAGCCGGAGTGACCGATGGCGTTCGGTACATGAGGCCAGCAGTCGGGACGTCTCGTCGACGCCACCGTGGTGGAGCCGGTACTCGGCAAGGTTAACTTCGGCGAGTGCTGTGAACTGTTCGTCTCCTGCCGCGAGTGAGACCGAGAGCGCCTGCTCGAACACGATTTCGTCGTCGAATCGTTCCTGCGCTGTGTAGATCCAGCCCAGCACGTTCAGGGCCGCCGCTTCACCCCAGGTGTCGCCCAGCCGGCGGTAGGTCGCCAGTGACTGGAGCGCGAGCTCCTCAGCCAGCTGCTCACCTGCGACCGGTCCGACAACCATGGATTCCGCCAGCATGGCTGCCGCAGCCGCATCCTCATCGCCGATGACCCGCGCCAACTCACCCCCTTCGTGCAATGAGGTAATGGCATCGTCATGGTTGCCGGTCCACATGTCAAAGACTCCGAGTACGACGAGAAGGCGGGCGCGCGAGCGATCGGAGAGCTCGCCTTCGGCCCCAAGCGCGGCTCTAGTCAGGCGTCGTCCCTCGTCGATCCGTCCGTTGACCCAGGTTGGGACCCACAGCGCCCACAAAAGCGAGGCCAAGTCGTCTAGCCGACGATGGTCCATCAACCAACCGAGCGACGCGCGCAGATTGCCGGCCTCGCCCTCGGTGTCGTCGCCGAATACGGCCAGCCAATGACGTTGGTCGCCGCGGATAACGCCCCTACCGACCTCCAATCCGATCTGGCGGTAGTGCATCGCGTGGAGTTCGCCGACCGCCGATTTCTCATCTCGTTCGGCCAAGCGATCCCTCGCGAAATCGGAGACCATTTGGAGCATCCGGAATCGGGGCTCACCAGCCGAGGCCTCGGCCCGTACCAGGCTCTTGTCGACAAGAGCCGCCAACACGTCGAGGATGTCGGCACCGAATACATCCAGTGCCGGAGCGATCGCCTCGACGGCGCTGAGTGAAAAGCTGCCGACAAAGACACCGAGCCCGGCGAACACGCGCCGCTCGGTCTCATCGAGCAGGTCGAAGCTCCACCGGATGGTGTTGCGAAGTGCCTGTTGTCGTTCCGGGAGGTCACGAGGACCCCCGACGAGGAAGTCGAGACGGCGATCGAGCCGATCGAGGATGGCTGCGGGAGTGAGAACCTTCACCCGAGCCGCCGCCAACTCGACGGCCAAGGGTACTCCTTCCAAGCGCTGGCCGATCCGCTCGATGATGTCGCGATTTGTGCCCGCCATCGTGAAATCCGGTCGTACGGCGAGGGCGCGGTCCTCGAACATGAGAGCGCTGTCCTCCGCGGTGAACGGCGGCACTGGGAACTCGTGCTCGGCTCGCACCCTGAGCGCTTCGCGGCTCGTGACCAACACGGTGAGGTTCGGTGCGCCATCGACGACTTCGGTGAGGATCCCGGATGCGGCGATGACGTGCTCGAAGTTGTCCACGACGAGCAAGAGCGACCGCTTCGAGAGATCACTTTTCAGAACCTCGAGCGTGACGCCACTGGTGTCTCGCAGGCCGATCGCTGATGCGATGCCCTGCACGACCTGACGATCGTCGTTCACTGACGCGAGCGACACGAACACGGCACCCTCCTCGAAGGCAGGGGCCGCCTGCATCGCAGCTCGCAGTGCAAGCCGCGTCTTGCCGATGCCCCCCGGCCCGGTCAGGGTGACCAACCGGACGCCGGGATCGTTCAGCAGCCGGGTCAGGGTGCCGAGTTCCTGCACCCTACCGATGAATGGTGTGGCCTCGCCGGGCAAGGTGAATCGTCGCGGTGAGGGTTCATCGAGATCGGGCTCGCCCAGAAATGCCTCGCTCAGCAGCATCGAGAGATCATCCGAGACCAACGATTCGAGCTCCTCGGCGTCGGTGAACGCCCGGTACGACACAGCGTCGTCGGACCGGATTCGATCGAGCAGGCCGACCAGCCGCTCCTCGCGGCGGGGAGCTGGTCGCTTCACGTAGACCAACATCGGCTTGGTGCTACCGAGGAGGTACTCATCTTCCAGGCCTGACACGTGCATGCCCGGTGCCACCCAGCCGTACCGTTCCCAGTAGAGCCCGACGAAGACGTGGCTCTGTTCGAGATAGGAGCGATAGAGGCTGCGGGGTGGGTGGGCCCGCGCCCCTAGTTCGAATAGCACCGGCGAGAGCCGCAGGCGCCGAATCGCTTCGCGGACAGCTGCTCGCTCGGTCGCGAGCTCCTCCAAGGTGGACGACACGAAGACGCGCACCCGCTGATCGGGCGTCAAGATGGTGTGCTTGGGTTCATCCTGATGCGCCGCAGCCCCTCGATCGGTGAGCATGTACATCATTCTGACGTTCCCGGGGTTTCTGCGCTAGGAGCTCTTACTACTTTCGTGTACGCGGCTGCGACGGACGAACGAAGCGCTGATCGCCAGCGTCCCGGCAAGCACGGCGAGGCCGAGGACGAACGCCATTCGGTTCGGCGTCGACTCGTCGATAGCGGCATCGGTCGGCTGCGGTGTCGCCGTGCCGGGAGCCACCGCGCTGAGCGGCTCGATGCCGTCGACCGACGTCGACCGGTCGTGCACGACGAGCGTGCCGGAGAGGCCGGCCTCCCGATAGGGCTCGCGATGGTCGCCGAAGTCGTAGGTGCCGGCGAGTTGAAGCTCACCGCCTGCTCCCCCTTCGGGGGTCACGACGATCGATTCGAGCCCACCGATGGCGATCGAGGCAACCTTTGTCGAGCCGTTCATCGCCGCATCGATTGGCCAGCGGTGCCCTTCGATCGAAAACACCTGGACCTGCTCGCTCCACGGCGCGAGTACGTGGATCTGAAGCGGGTCTCCGACGAACGCCTCGATCACCGGCCCGGTCGCGGCACGTCCGTAATTCATGCCGACGGCCCCCCGCACGGCGGTCGTGTACGGCATTCTGTGGGAGCCGATCGCATCGTCGGTGTCATGCATGAATAGCACCGCGTCTCGCCACGCCCGCCCGTCTGCGTCACGAACGACCGTCGACCACGCCGACGAGTCGTCGAACGTTGAGCCGGCGGGAGCGACGACGACCGCCCCGTAGAGCCCGCGGGCGCCGGAATGCGCGACGTCGGCGCCATCGCGCAGCATCGCCGCCCCAACGCCGTATTCGGGGTGGGCGTAGAAGGTGTAGGTACGCGAGGATCCGACCGCGACGGACTGTGCGGGCTGCATTCCCACTTCGATGCCGCCGGACTCGCGGGGATCGTAGGCAAGGCGGTCGGCATGCAGCGACACGGGCAGGGACCCCTCCGGAAGAAGGTTCTGCAGGTTCACCTCGACGCAGTCGCCGACAGCCGCCCGCAGCACCAGTGGCGTCGGCGCAACCGTGCCGCTCTGCACGGCCTCTACGAGCGAGGCCTCGACGAACACCTGGCCGGGGCCTGAGTCGAGCATCGGGAGCTTCGCCTGGACCGCCGCAACCTCATAGCTCCGGACCGGCGCTCCGTCGGGGCAGATCGGCGGTGCCGGCCCGGTCGGCGGGTTGTGGCCGGGCAGGGGGAGTGGGCCTCCAGCTTCTTGTGCGCCGAAGACCCGGAGTAACCCCCACGCACCTTCGCGCAGCTTCAGCGCACGGCCGTCGAGATAGAGGTAGTCACCGGGTCGCCGTTGGGGTCCGCCGGCCGCAGGAACCGACAGATCTTTGCGCTCGCTGATCCCGATGTGTGTCGTATTGATCGGCTGCGAGTCGGCGCTCCACGGTTCCTCACGGAACCAGTGCCCGTCGAGGTGCAAGGTGTGGATCTCGTTGGTTCCCCCGACGGTGGCCCGAACGACGAGCGGATCACCCACGTAGGCGCGCACCAGCGGTGTGGCCGGGTCGCCGTGGACGACAGACGACAAGATCTGCTCGACGGGTCCGTCCCGTCGGTCGAGCGGTTCGGCGCGCAGGTTCAGATTGGCCCCCGGAGAGCGATCGGCATTATTGAGGCGACTGGGGTCCTGGATGAAGGTTACGAACTCGCGAAAGCTGCCACTGATGTCGGCGGATACGGGCACGTTGTCATCCAGGCGCACGTCCACAAGTGCGCCACTGCTCACTTCCTCGCCCGTCACCGGGTCGTGGTACGTCGCACCGGGCGGCTCGACAACGACGGCACCGACCAGGCCACGCTGCCAGGTCCTGATGCCGTTCACGTGGTCGTGAAAGTACGCAGTGCCCACTTGGGCGTCGGGATACCAGCGTTGACGGAGAAACTCCGCGCTGACGATCGCGTCGACCTCATGGCCACGATCGAGGGGGCGGTCGACCGTGATCGACCCGGCGGGATCGATCTCCACGATGCGTCGGATTTCGAAACCCTCGCTGTCCTCCATGCCGATGCCAACGAACGCGCCGACGCTGAACCGGTCAGCGTTGCCGAGCGGCACGCTGGTGTCACCGGGCTGAACCGCCGAGACGAGTCGCTCGCCTTCCTCTTCGAAGGGTCGCAGCGTCTGCTCGAAGTTGAACCCGGTGTTCACCCCGTCGCTCGACTGCACGTCGAACTGCATGAAGTGGATGTGCGCGCTGATCTTGCTGAATGGATGGTCGCCGTTGTCCGGCACCGCGTTGGTCAAGGTGATATCGACGCAATCTTGACCGGCGTTGGCGCGAATCGCGAGCGGAGCGCGACGCTCTGGGTCCGCAAGAACCGCCGCCTCGTCCTCAGCCAGCACGAAGATGACGCCGGAGGGGTCGACGATGCCAAGCCGCTTGTTGATCGGCACGGGCAACTCGGTTGCCCGGAGCGCGAACGACCGCACCGTCGTCCCGGCCGGACATAACGACTCGGGTCCGTCCGCGCCTGGCGGCGCAGGGAGGCCGTCGGCGCGTGGCCGGTCGATGAAGGCGGCGGGGCCGTGACCGGGTGCGAATGGAGGCCGGGCGCCCAGTTGTGGTCGCAGCATCGGGTAGGCCGGGCGGCCCGTCGAGCGCTCGAACAGGATCGGTGGGCGGACGCCCGGCGTCGGGGAGTCATAGCCGGGCCACGCTGCGAGGGTCTCCGGTTGATTGAGAATGCGGTCGTTCTCTTCGGTCCAATCGAACACGGAGGCGTCGTACCCCTTTGGAACACCGGCGGGAGGCAGCGAATTTTGCGCCCGAGCGAGCGCCGCGACCGTCAACAGGTCCGAGGTAACGGCCGGGGCGACAGCGTCCGGGCGATCGGGCAGGGAAGGCAGCGGTTCGAGGGAGTCGGTTGAAGAGACGCCGTCCTGCAGCGTGTTGTAGACCCGCCAGATTCCCCACATCCCCGCGAAATAGTGGTGCGCTACATGACAGTGGACGAGATAGTCGCCGGCGCCTTGTTGGCACCCGCCCGCTGAACATTCGTGTTCGACATCAAACGTCTCCGACGGGCCGAGGGTCTGGGAATCGGTTCGCTCGGACGGGCCAGGGAGGAGACTGGGGTGTTTCTCGAGACCGTGCTCGGCCTCAGGCGGCCCCGCGCCGGGTTGGCGCCGCCAACGAACCGAGCCGCCGTGCACATGGTGTACGTGGAACACCTCGGGGCCGGCGTGGACTACGCGCTCCTTCACCGGGTCGCCGATGTAGGTCCGTTGAATCGGCGTCGCCGGGTCCCCGAACGAGTACGAGCTGTAAGCGAGTGACTCATCGACTATCCCAGCTTCCGCTTGTGCCAGCTCGAGGCGATTCATGAACGGTTCGCTTCGATAGTTCAGCGCCCGGGCGCCGGGGCGATACGCGCTGGTCGTGGGGTCCACGAGGGGAAGTGGATGGTTCTCATCATCGAGGACGAGGTAGTTCTCGTCGCCGACCTCGTGATAGAAGATCACGAACTCGCGGAACGCCTCGCCTTCTTCGGGAACGACCACGGCATCCCACTGCGACGTCGTTGCACCCGTGCGCGGGTCTCGCCACTCCGAGCCGGGTGGCTCGACGACGACCGCCCCGAAGAGACCGTGACCGGACTGAGAGCGTGCGTTCCCATGGGAATGGAAGACGTGGGTCCCCTCCGGTTCGGACTCCGACACCATCCATTCATATGCGACGGACGACCCCGGCTCGGCCAGCGCATTTGAATTCGCGGCGATCGCCGCCGACCCGTCCGACGCGAGCACGAGCGAGGACCCATGAACGTGAATGCTCGCCGGCTCGCCCTCGAGTTGGTTGGTCAGCGTGATGCGAAGGCATTCGCCGGGCAGCACCCGCAGGACGAGCGGTTGGATCGCATCACCCTGCAGTCCTGGCGAAACGGCGTTGGCCCTACCGTTCTCGGCAGCCTGCACTGCCTCGACGTCGGTCGAAAGTGCGTACATTCGGCCCTCGGGATCATGATCACCGTACCGATTGAGCGTGATATCCACGGCGAGCGCAACCACGTCGTAGTCCCTGGTGGGGACACCATTGAGGCACCTGCCGTCGCCGGCGACCGTCTCTTCGACGGTCGGGCGCAGGACGAGACCCTCGTCGTGCTCGTGTCCGCTCGGCTCGCCCGCGGGTGCACCGCCGATTTGAGAAACGATTTGGTGGACGTGGTCGTGATCCCCAGCGTGGTCGTGGTGGTCGTGGTCATGGACATGGCCGCCGAGCGTCGTGCCGCCGATGGCCCCGAGGAGAGCCAGGGCCATCAGCCAACACAACACGGGCGCCCGGCGGCGAATCATTCGATCGTGACCGTGCCCTGCATCTCCGGGTGGATCAGGCAGATGTAGTCGTAGGTTCCCGGCGACGTGATCGCCAGGGTGAAGTCGCCGCCGAACATGATTCCAGAGCTGAAGAAGCCGGTCCCGTCCCAGGTGCCGCCATCGACTGGTGGCGGTGGTCCGTCGCCCTCACCTTCCGACGGCGGTGGTGGCTCGTATCCGGCGGGGGCGACTGCCTCCTCCACGAGGTGGTAGCCGTCATCCTCGCCCTTGACGAGGATTGTTCTTGCGCTCTCCGGTGGGTTGAAGCTCACCGTGTGCGGCCCGACAATGGACCACGTGACCGCCTCGCCTGCTGCGGCTGTCGCATCGGCTGGAATGAAGTCGACATCGAGCACCGCCGGGACCGCTTCGGAACCGAGGCCGGCGAGTACCTTGCCGGGCGTCGCAGCGGCCTTGGCAGCATCGACCGTCGGCAACATCTCGTCGACAAACTTGTCGAGCTGCTCCTGCGCCAGCGCCGCCACCTCGTCGGGCGTCGGAACCGGTTCATCGGCCGGCACCACCGTCACCTCGGAGATCATCTCGGTGAAGTGCAGCGTGCAGAATGCCAGGTACGTCCCCGGTGCGATGTCCTCGGCGATCTCCATCGAGAAGATTTCGCCGTCCGGGAGGAACCCGGAGTTGTAGAACGTTTCGGTGCCGGTGAATGCGCTCGGCTCGGTGACCGGGCACTGCGTACTCACATCGTCCGGCACCGCCTCCCCCTCGCTCACGAAGCACGGATTGACGCTGTTCTGGTTGGCGTCGCCCGGCCCATCTGGGAGCATCGCCGGGATCGCCCCGAACGCCGCTTCGAGTTCCGGTGGTGGTGGCCCCTCGCTCTGCAACTGCTCCGGCGTCAGTTTGCGGAACTCGTCGATCGCCGTCTCGACGACGCTACCGAAGGTGACGGAATGCGGCTCACCGGAGAAGACGCTCTTGTAGACGATCGTGTCGCCAGGGTGCACCGTGATCGTGTCAGGGAAGTAGGCGAAGAAGGCCCCGTTGAACTCGTCGACGCGTCCGTCTACGAACACGGTGTACTCCATCGGCCCCGCTGCCGGCGGGTTCGTGGTAGATGAATTCGTGGTGGATGGGTCGGTGGTCGATACGACGGTGGTGGTTTGGCCGGCGCCCGTGGTAGAGGCGTCACTCCCACAGGCTGCGACGAGGATTACCAGCACGGCCGCCGCGATCATGAACCGGTTTCGCGTTGGTGTTCGCGCGCCGGAACGTCGGGTTCGACGGTTGCTGTCCAGGTAGTTGATCATGTGACTTCTCCTTGAATGGGTGTTTGCTGGGCTCTTGGTGGGTGGTGTTGGGTTGTCGTTGGTCGGCTTGTCGTTGGTTGGGTTCGGCCCCCTGGTGGACCGCTCGGATCCACTCGAACGCATCCGTGATCGAGTGCGACGACATCGAGTTGCGAGTTTGGATGTGTTCAATTTCTACGCGTTCTCCCGTGCCATTAAGGCCCCAACACCGCAGAAGGAACGAGCTGTAGGGCCGCATGTCCATGATGTTCCTTCGACCTTCTCGTGGGCGGAGGGTGCTCCACACCCCGACGCTGCACCCGCGCCGTCAACGAGAGGTCAATCGAAATGCCTCGGTATGGCTAGGTATACGTACGCGGCTCGCCGGCGCGAAGCAGTGCCGCACCAACTGCGAAACGCGACGAGACTCCGAGCTTGTGTAAGACCCTATTCACATGGGTGTCGACGGTCCGCCTGGCGATGCCCAGACGGCCAGCGATCGCAGCGTTTGTGAGGTTCGCGGCGATCAGTTCGGCGACCTGATGTTCCCGGCAGGTCAGCGGTTTCGACGCAGTCATCGTCGCTGGCTCGCCGATCGTCGACGTCCATCCCGTTGCGAGACCGAACTCGGTTGCATCCTCGATGGGCATGGAGCTACCGAGCTCGCCGAGTGTCACCGGCAGGTTCGTGCGCGTTGCGTTCTGTTCGCGGGTCCGAAGCGGGTCGGCCCTCCAGCTGCACGTTCCGAACCGACCGCTGGCGATGTCGGCGTGAAGTTGGCGCGTGCCGGGCATCGGGTCCACGTCGAGCTCGCGGGCCAAGGCTTCGCGCAGACGCGCATATTGGCGGATTGCCTGTCCTGGACGCCCGGCGAGCGCATGAATGCGCATCAGACCAGAGTGGGCATCCTCGTGCGTCGGCGCGGCGGCCGTGGCTCGTTCGAGCACCGTCACTCCGGCGGCCCATTCGCCGGACGCCTCATAGAGGCCACCGAGCTCGACCATCATGCTCAGCCACAATTCTCGCAACGTTTCGCGCGGCGCGATGGCCCAGTCTTCATAGGGATCCTCCGGCAACAGGTCGCCGGGGTAGAGGGCGAGCGCAGCCTCGTACGAATCGACACTCCCGAGCCGGCGACACCGCTCGGATGCGGCGCGGAAGGCATCGACGTCGAGCCACAAGCCGCCGGGTGCCTCTAGCCGGAGCAGGCCGCCCCTGAATACGAGGTATGCGGACGAACCGGTCGGCCGGCAGGGTTCGAGGGCGGCGCGCACAGAGTGCAGCGTCGATCGCCAGTTGTTGGTCGCCGCGGAAGGATCCAGCTCCGGCCACAGCATGTCGAGGACCTGATCGCGATGGAGCTGATGACCGGGCGCGAGCGCCAGGATCTTGATCAGACTCCGACCCTTCTGTGTCCGCCAAGCACTGACCGGAACGGGTGCGCGCCCGACGCTGACTGCGAAGCCGTTCAGGAGCGTCACAACCAGGGGCTGGCTCTGATCGACGGTGCGCGGATCGACGGACCGCGCCCCAATTGCGTCGACCAACAACTGTTCCCTCAAGTGCGTCTGCCTTCAAGAAACTTCCGTTGGGGTTGACTATGGGCCATGCGGGCGGAAAAGGTCAACAGATCGGCGAAGATGCCAGCTGCCGTGAGCGAGGTACGGCACCGACAGCACGAGCAGCTCGACCACGGCGTGCCTCGAACGGTCGACCGCGTTCGCCCGTCCGACGGCATCCGCTACGATTTGCTCACCGACTGAACGGCCGGCTTCGACCTGATCACGAAAGCCCCGGATTAACATGCGTCCCGCACAAGCTGCGAGGTTGCCCTCGCCGAAGCTCACGGCTCAACCGGATCTTCTGCGGCGAATACTGAAGGACCCTCAGCCGGTCCTCGACGAGCTGGCCGCCTCGGTCGGGCCCGTTTGTGGGCTCGGGTTCGGACCGATGCGGCTCGCTGTTGTTGGGGACCCCGCGGTATTGCGGGAGCTCTTCGCTACACCAACCACCTCGTTCCGATGGAATCACCGATTCAATCTGCTGGCGGTGGTTGTTGGCCCTGGGTCGATGATCGTTTCTGATGGCGACGAACACAAGCGTCGACGCTCCTCAGTCCAATCGGCTTTTTCACGCCGACGGCTGAACGGCTGGATCCCGATGATCGTTGAGCGCACCGACGCCGCCATCGACGATCTCGTTCAGTCGGTCGACCCAGCCGGCGAGGTGGTGGACATGTATCGGATGGGACGGTCGCTCGTCCTCGAGATAGTCGTGCGGGCAATGTTCGGGGACCGCCTCGCCGAACACGTCACAGAGTTCGGCGACCTGTTCCAGCGGGCGCAGGACTACCTCGAAGCCCCGGCCTACCGTCAAATTCCTCACCCCTTGCCGTTTACGGCGCGGGCCCGGGTTCGGCAGGACCGCCGAGCCTTCGACGCGATCGTGGATGACGAGATCGCTCATCTGAGAGCGGAGCCGAGCGATGATCCACTCAACGTTCTTGCGTCGCTCGTGGCACAAGGCGATATGACCGACGCGGAGATACGGGACCAGGTCAACTCACTCATCGGGGCCGGCTACGACACCACCTCGGCGTCGCTGGCGTGGATGTTGTGGCGGTCCACACTGGAGCCGGGGCTGTGGCTTCGTCTTCGGAATGAGGCCGACACCGTGTTCGGCGGTGATCGAGACAGGCAACCCGATCCGAGCACGCTGGCGCACCTCGATTTGGCGAACCGGGTCATGCGGGAGACGTTGCGACTTCACCCCGCCGGAGTGGTGAGTCCCCGCGAGGCCGCAATCGATGTGGAGCTGGGCGGGTACTCGATTCCGAAAGGCACCGTCATCTTGTGGTCGGCCTACCTCGCCGGCCGCAACGACGAGGCGTGGACCGAGCCGCTGCGCTTCCACCCGGACCGATTCCTGGATTTGACTGCGGAACAGCGTGAACTCGCCAACAGTTCGTGGGTGCCGTTCGGAGGCGGCGCTCGCAACTGCATCGGTTTCGCCCTGGCCCAGATGGAGCTCACCTTGATCATCGCACGACTGGCTCAACGGCTCGATCTCGTACCAACCACTTCCGTTGTGCCCCGGCCCGTCGGGATGGTCGTGAACCGCCCGAGCGGCGGCGCTCCGATGCTGGTCACCGCCCGAACCGAAACCTGAACAGAGCAGGCCAAGATTCCTTCAGCGACAGTCTTGAGCCCAGGATTGCGAGGCTGAAGCCTCGGTCGGACTGTCGTAGCGAATAGTCTGGTCGCTCATGATCTGTTGCATAGAGGAGGCCCCATGGCTGGCGGCTTAGTTGGCTTGTTGGATGACATTGCTGCCCTGGCGAAGTTGGCTGCGGCGTCGGTGGATGATGTTGGCGCGGCCGCCGGTCGAGCGAGCGCAAAGGCGGCAGGGGTGGTGGTCGATGACACTGCGGTCACGCCCACCTATGTTCATGGTTTGGCGGCCCAGCGGGAGCTGCCGATCATCAAGCGAATTGCGATCGGTTCGCTACGCAACAAGCTGGTGTTCATTCTGCCCGCCGCGCTGATCCTCAGTGAGTTTGTGCCGATCCTGGTGGAGATCATCTTGATGGCGGGCGGTGCGTTCCTCTGCTTCGAGGGCGTCGAGAAGATTCACCACAAGTTGAGCGGCCATGGTGATGATCACGATCTGCCCGCTGTTGCGATCGGGCCCGAAGAAGAAGAAAAGACCGTCGCCGGCGCGATCCGAACCGATTTCATCCTGTCCGGCGAGATCATGGTGATTGCACTGAAAGAAGTCATTGATGAAGGATTCGTTTCGCGAGCGATCATCATGGTGGTCGTTGCATTCCTCATCACCGCCATCGTGTACGGCGTCGTGGCGTTGATCGTGAAAATGGACGACATCGGCCTGATGATGGTGGCGCGGGGCGGCTCGTCAGCAGGGTTCGGCCGGAACCTCGTTTCGGCGATGCCGAAGGTTTTGCAGGCCCTGACTGTCGTTGGGACGGCGGCGATGCTCTGGGTCGGTGGCCACATTCTCTTGGTGGGCTCAGATGAGCTTGGTTGGCACGGGCCTTACGACCTCGTACACCGCCTGGAGGAATCGGTGCACGATGTCGGGGGCGTCGGAGGCGTGCTCGGCTGGCTGATCAACACCGGGATATCCGCACTTATCGGCGTGGCGGTGGGTGCTGTTGTGGTGTGGGCAGTGTCGCAACTGCCTCTCGGTGCCAAGGAAAAGCAGCACGCCTAGATGACAAGACGGACCCGTCCTCGTGGCAGTCGTCAACGCCAACCGATCGATGTTGGGCATCGGCGCCGACTAGAGAACCCGTTCGAGCCCCTTCGGGTGCTGTCTGACGACAATGTGGCGCACATTCATGAGAGTGCCATTCAGTATTTGTCCGATGAAGGCATCCGAGTGTTGTTCGAAGAGGCACGGGATATCTTCGCTGCCGGTGGTGCCACCGTGACCGATGATTTGATGGTCCGCCTCGATCCTGACAGCATTCGTTCGGCGCTCGAGTCAGCCCCGTCGGGTTTCGAACTGTTCGCTCCCAATGCCGAGCGCAATGTTGACGTTGGTGGCCGGAGTGTTGCGCTCGTGCCGGTGGGAGGTCCTCCGTTCGCCTCGGATCTCACCGCTGGTCGTCGAGCGGGGACGCTCGCTGATCAGCAGAATTTTCTTCGTCTCACCCAGATCTATGACGTGCTGGCGGTGACGTCGCCGTGCGTGGAACCCGATGACGTCGACCTGAAGGTTCGCCACTTGGAATCGATGCTCTCCACCCTCACCCTCACCGACAAGGTGCCGTTCCTCTACGCTCGTGGTCGGCGGCGGGTCCGCGACGGATTCGATCTGGTGAAGATCCGCCACGGGATCGTGGAGGACGACGAATTCGCAGGGTTGTCGCGCTGCTGGACCAACATAAACACCAATTCACCCCGTCAGCTCGACATCCCCATGTCCATGGGGATCATCGATTTCGCCCGGATGAACCAGCCGTGCATCATGACACCGTTCACGTTGGCTGGAGCCATGGCGCCTGTGACACTGGCGGGCGCTCTGGTTCTCCAGCACATGGAGGTCTTGGCGGCAGTCACGCTCGCACAGCTCGTCAGGCCCGGCGCTCCGGTTCTCTACGGAGCATTCACATCCAACGTGGACATGAAGTCCGGCTCACCGGCCTTCGGAACGCCCGAGGCGATGAAAGGAGCCATCGCCAGTGGTCAGTTGGCCCGTCATGTTGAACTACCGTGGAGGTCGTCGGGATCGAGCACTTCCAACTCGGTTGACGCCCAGGCGGGGTACGAAACCATGGCAAACACCTACGGGGCGTTGCTCGGCGGAGCCAACTGGATCCAGCATGCGGCCGGTTGGCAAGAAGGCGGTCTCTCGGCGAGTTTTGAGAAGTTCATCGTTGACGTCGAAATGTGTCAGATCATCGCAGACTGGTTTCAACCGATCGAAGTGAACGAAGCAACCCTGGCGCTTGACGCGATCACTGACGTTGGCCCCGGCGGTCACTTCTTCGGCACCCAGCACACCTTGGATCGGTACGAGACCGCGTTCTACCAGCCACTGGTGTTCGAGCGGACAAACTTCGAGCAGTGGACCGAGGAGGGAAGTCGCCGGACCGATCAACGAGCCGAGCTCACATGGAGAAGTGCACTGGAAAACTATGAGCAACCATCGCTCGACAGCGCGATTCTCGAAGAGCTGCAGGACTTCGTTCGTCGACGAAGCGCTGAAGGGGGCGCAGCGCCAGACTGACGAATTGATCGCCCGCTGCCCAGCAGATCGCCGGCAGCGGGCCAGTCAGAACAGGCGTGTCGCCAATGATCTACGCTTGGGGAATGGACGAAGCGGAGGTCATCGCCAACCATCGTGAAGCGGGCCGCATGTTCGAAGCCGGCGGCGTAGAGAGCTTCGTCCGTGAAGACGGCGATGGGCCAAACGTGCTGTGTCTCCATGGCGTGCCATCCTCAAGTTTTCTCTATCGCAAGGTCCTTCCCGAGCTTGCTGATCGCGGGCTGCGTGGCATTGCCTTTGACCTCCCCGGTCTCGGTTTTGCCGCCCGCCCGAAAGAGTTCGACTACTCCTGGACCGGCCTGGGACGGTTCGCAACGGCTGCGGTTGATTCGCTCGGCCTGCGGCGGTTCCACCTCGTGGTGCACGACATCGGGGGGCCGGTGGGGTTTGAGCTGGCGGCGCATATGCCCGAACGCATCCAATCGGTGACCGTCCTGAACACACTGGTCGACGTCTCCACCTTCAAGAAACCATGGCCCATGCGGCCCTTCGAGCATCCCGCAATTGGAACAGTCTGGCTGAAGGGGATGACCCGAACCGGGTTCAGGATCCTCATGGGGCTGCAGGGCATAGGTGATATGTCAGCGGTGTCGAAGGCCGAGCTGGGGGCGTATCTGGCGTTGCTGAAACGAGGCGACGGTGGGAAAGCCTTTCTTCGGATCATGCAAAGTTTTGAGACAACCGCCGCCAAGCAGACCCTCTACCGGTCCACGCTGAGCAACGTCCCCTATCCGGTCCAGGTGATATGGGGTGAGCACGATCCTGCGCTCCGGATCGAAACGTTCGGGGAGGCCGCTCGAGAAGCGGCCGGACTCCAGACGATCCACCGGCTGCCAGGCAAGCATTTCCTTCAAGAGGATCAGGCCGCGCCGCTCGCTGCCCTTATCTCGGCATTTGTCCGGAGCGGCAGCCAGTAGCTGTACGGGGTCGCCTAGGTCTCAGGTGGCCGGGTTGCACCACGATCCATTCCCGGCCGCTGTCAACACAGCATCCGGAGGTGACCGGGTGGAGGCTCAGGTCCCTTGGTTGATTGCGGACCGGTCGATGTCGGCGATGGCGGCGACTCCGGTGAGTGCCATGGTTTGTTCGATCCCAGACTGGAAAAAGTCGAGCAGGTGGGTGACCCCGGCCTCTCCTCCGGCCGCTAGTGCGTAGAGATGGGGCCGGCCGATCATGCAGGCGGTAGCGCCTAGTGCGATGGCTTTCACCACATCGCTGCCCCGCCGGACCCCACCATCGCAGTAGATCTCAGTTTGGCCCCCCACTGCATCGGCAACGGGCGCGACGAGGTCGATGATCGCTGGGGATGCGTCGAGTTGCCGCCCACCATGGTTGGACAGCGCAATCGCCTCGATGCCCTCGGAAGCGGCGATCTTGGCGTCGGCCACCGACTGGATCCCTTTCAGAATCACTGGACCGCCCCACTGGGAACGAATCCAGGCCACGTCGTCCCATGACAGCCCCGGGTCGAACTGGGAGTTGATGTATTCCGCCAGCGAGACCGCAGACGAACCGTCCTCGGTGCCCTTGTTGAGGCGGGCCGTGCTGACAGCTACGTTCGAGAACACGATTGGTTCGGCCCGCAAGAAATCCCACACCCATGCCGGTCGCATCGCCCCTTCGATAAGCGTGTCGAGTCCCAGTTTGGGGGGCAACGTCATGCCGCGGCGAACGTCCCGCTCGCGCCGTCCGAGCACGGCGGTGTCGACCGTGATGTAGAGAGCTTCGTAGCCGCGGTCCTTGCACCGCTCCAACATGTCTTTGGTCAGCTCGCGGTCTCGCCACACATACACCTGATACCACTTCGGCCCATTGCACACATCAGCCACTTCTTCGATGGATCGGGTGCCCATGGTGGAAAGGGAGAACGGAATGCCGTGGGCCGCAGCGGCTCGGGCGGTTGCGAGTTCCCCGTCGGGGTGGGCGATCCGAGGAAACCCGGTTGGGGCGATGATGAGCGGCATTGGTGCTTTCCGGCCCAGGATCTCCGTTGCTGCGTCGATGTTCGTAACGTCTCGTAGTACGCGTGGCACCAAGGTGCGATCGGAGAATCGACTGGCGTTGCGCGCCATGGCGAGCTCGTCCTCCGCGGCTCCGTCGATATAGTCGAACACGCCAGCCGGCAGGCGCTTCTTGGCAATGGCCCGAAGATCGTCGATATTGGCAGCCGAAGCGAGGCGACGTTTGGTGGCGTCACGTTCGATCGGTTTGAGACTGACGACGGACCGCAGTGATTCAAGCATTGGCGTTCTCCCGGTTGGCCGTGCCCAGGATAGGTTCTCGGCACCGTTGAAAGCGAAGTGCAACAGTTGCTCGCCCCGCGACTCGGTTTCGGTCAGTAGTTGTCGGTCGGTACGGGTACGGGCACCGCCTCGAGTCCAGTTTCGCGGGGGAGGCCTGCGGGGCAGGCGGCCTCTAGCCCGGCGTCGGAGGTGAGGCCCAGCTGATCGGCTGATCCGCCCAGTCGGCGCAGAAGCCACAACGCGGGGATCGCCAGGCTGGTCACCGCTCCGCCCACCACATACCCACTACTGAAGGATCGAGCATCTGAGACCGCCCCCAATCCAACCTGTCCGCCGACGCCGCCGACCGACGAGATCATGGCATCGAACGAGATCACCGTGGCTCTGTGCTCACTGTCGGTTACCTGATGGAGATAGGCCTGGCGTACCGGCATCATCACGCCCATAGCTGCGGACACGATGAGCAGGCTTGCTACCGCCACGGTGAAGCTCGACGTCAGCCCGATCGTCACGGCGGCAATCGAACTGATCGACGCCGCCCCAACCAACAGCGTTGAGCGTCGTCCGCAGCGGCGGCTGATGATTTCGACCACCTGGTTCCCAGCGATCGTTGCCAACGAGACACCGGCGGTCACGAGTCCCACGATCCAGACGGCATCTCGTTCCAACAGCTCAAGGAAGTACGGCTGGGCGGCATAGAACGCCCAGCCGAAGAACACCCCTCGGATTGCGCCGGAGATCATCAGTAAGCGCAGACCCCGGTGGCCCCATCCGCTGGCAATCCCCACCCGAGCCTGCCGGCTCATTTCGGCGGGGATCTCCCCGAGGGTCATGGGCCGTGGCGTAAATCCGATCTCGGTCATCAACTTGCCGGCGACGACGAAGACCGCCACAAGGAGAAGCGCCCGAGCCAGAAACGGAATGGCCAGATTCCATTGGCCCAGGAAACCGCCGCCGATCGTGCCGAGGAACATGGCGCTGCCGCTGACCTGTTGGCTCCTGGCGAACACTTGATCCAAATCCGGATTCTCGTCGACGGTCCTCAGAGCGTCAACGAGCCATGCCTCGAGAGCCCCGGAATAGAACGTGAAGCCCAGCCCCATCGCTACGGAGATGAGACTGAAAACCACTACCCCGGAGCTGGCCTGGGCCGCTAGCACGTACATCACCGTGGTTGCCGCCAGGATTCCAACACTCAAGAGATAGGACACTCGCCTGCCCAGTGTGTCGGCCACTACCCCGGTTGGAATTTCGAACAGGACCATTCCTGCGGAGAACAGTGCATTTGCTATGAATACCTCGCCGATGGCCAGACCGGCATCAAGGAGGAACAGCGTGTTCACACTCCAGATCAGCGACGCCGCCAAGGTGTACATCCCGGCCAGGGTCATGTAGGTCTTGACGATTCGACCACCACTCACCTACCCAGTGTTCCACAGGTGGCTGAAGCGCCTCCACGTGGTCTCTCTAGGTTGCGGACGTGTCGAAACTGAGCAGCCGGTTGATCACCAAGCTCAACGAAAACCCTGCGCCTCGTAGCTGACAGCAAGCGGCGAACCTGGCAACATCTGCAAATGAACTCTGATGTTCTTCGTCCGATCACACCTGCCGAAGTCGAGACCTTTGATCGAGACGGTGTTGTGTGTCTCACCGGGCTTTTCGACCGGGGCTGGATTGACCTGTTGCGGTTCGGTCTCAACCAGAATCTGAGCCACCCAACAAAACGGGCGCGCGTATGGGACCGAGACGAAGCCGGACACACAATGTTCTATGACAGCCAGGCGTGGCAGGGGATTCAGGAATACCGCAAGTTCGTCTTCGATTCGCCGGCTGCCACCATCGCCGCAGAGCTCATGCGATCCTCGATGATCAACTTCTTCTTCGACGCCGTCTTCGTCCGGTCGCCCGGCACCCAGTTTTCAACGCCATGGCATCAGGACGAGCCCTATTGGTCGGTCGAGGGCTACAACACCTGCAGCATCTGGATGCCGCTCGTTCCGGTCTCGGCGGCGAACTGCCTTTCTTTCGTCCCCGGATCACATCGCGGCACGAAGGTGCTGCAGCAATACAACTTCGGGTCCCTGAACCCAGATGGGCAGACAGAGATTGATCAGGTGGACTTCACCGGCATCGCCGAGGACCTGTTCCCCGAAATCGACGCTGATCCAGAAAAGTGGGGAGTGGTCAGTTGGGATCTGGAGCCTGGCGACTGCATCGCTTTCAACAGTCGCATGATGCATGGCGGGTCGGGAAAACTCCCACCGGAGGCCGGGCTCGAAGTGTTCACCACCAAATGGCTCGGAGATGATGTCACCGTCAAGTTTCGCGAGTGCGGCATGGACCCTGATCACACCGAGGTGATGGTCGCCGCCGGCCTTCAGCCCGGCGACCGACCGGAGGGGGACCTGTATCCGAGGGTGTGGACTGGGTGACGATCGCCAACGATCAAGGCAACAACGTCAGAGAGTGGTGACCACGATGGTGCCGCCATGTTCCTTGTTGATGAAGGCCCGTTAGGTGAGCTGCCCATCATTGGAGATCGTGAGCTCGGACCCGTCGCGGATCTGGTGCAGCGTCTCCCGATCCACCAGAATCACGGGGCAGTTCGAGGCGTAGAGCGTGGCGGCCACCATCGCACCGGCCACCAGGTTGATATCGGCCTTTGTGATGATCAAGCCGGCTGGACCCGTACCCAGCCGCAGCGCTTCGCCCAGAGCGCCAGGCGTGGCCGAGGACCCTCGCGACCCCGGCATTGTCACGATGCGTCCGGCGAGGCTGGCACCGACCTGAGGATGGGCCCGGTCGATGATCGTGCCAGTGATCGGGTCGAACCCACCCCAGAACGAGAGCGGCTCGTCCAGGTGGAGCACTGGGGAAGACGCGGTTCCCGGGTGAAGGACCCGGCCGTGACCGATCATGGCACGTGACCTGACACGGCTGCCTCCACGCAGTCGGCGAGGCCTCCGAACGCCACGTCGATATCCAGGATCCCCGGTGCGTAGTAGGCCCACTTGGCGGAGTTGGTCATAACCAACCCTGTTAATCCGGTGGGCTTGGGCGTGAAGTACGTGCACGTGTCGAGAACGATCTCAACCCCCGCCGCAAGGAGGGGCTCCGCCAGACGGCGCAATTCCAACTCATTCAAAACCGCCCGACTGGTGGTGACCAGCAGTGCAGTTTGCGCATGCACCGTACGCCCGTCGAGGCAGCGCAAGAGTTCGGCGAACTCCGCTACCGAAAAATGGGGTGTGCCCAGGCAGACCGCCGAAACAACGCCTGCCCCTACGGTGGACAAAGCGGCCAAAGTGCTGTTCACAAGGCTGAGGTCCACCAGGGTTTCCCGATGCGGCGTTCGCCCGCCAAGTGCGTCGGAGAGGGTCGGCGCTTCCGGGGTAACCCCAACGATGTGGAACAACTCAACCGCGCCCGATGAGGCGCCGGCGGCGGCAATAGCCTTCAACTCGTCCTCGGTGGCAGCGGGGAGGCCATCGATGACGGGCACGTCGGAGCCGCTCTTGCTGCCCAGGATGATCCCCAGCACATGGGCGAGCGTGTCGGTCCTCTCCGCGAACGCCGCGACAACCGCCTCATCCACCCGGAACACATGGCGGGCCAGTCGTCCCTCGTCGGTGTGAAGCCCTGAACGCGGCACCCGGCCGATCATGGCGCCACAGACATCGAGAAAGTCGCCGTACTTGTTGGTTCGGGCCCCCAATGCGGAGTTGAAGAACGAGACAGCATTGGACTCGGACCCGATCACATGCTGACCGAAGGACGGGCGTCCCTCCGGTTGAAGGTAGGGGGCGCAGCTCCACATTGGCGTACAGCCGAGTTCCTCATACCGTTTCATCAAGAGTTCGGCGCCGGCAACGTCGGCGGGGGTTCGTTCGAGCGGCCGAAGCCCCGGCGTGGTGCAGGAGATCAAACTGGCGTTGGTATGGGTGGGCACAGCCAGGCGGCCCCCTTCGGTCAGCAGAAAGTCCACGAATGCCAGGGAGATCTCGCCGGAATAGAAGCTGGAGTTGATGTGGGCGAACTCGATTGGCACGAATTCGGTGGCTCCGGTCGCCTCGGCGGCACTCAGCATGAGCCGCATGGCCAACTGCATGGCCTTTCCGTCCGCGCCGGACAGCCACTGGTCTTCTTCGTGGCTCAGGGTGATCATGGTCGACGTCAGCGCCGGGGATAGAGGGTTTCGGTATTGCCGTCGACACCGATGATCTGTCCCGAAATATGGCGGCCGTAGTCGCTGCAGAGAAAGACGATCAGATCGGCGATCTCTTCAGGATCCACATAACACTGCATAGACGTACCGATTGCGTACATGCGGCGGACCTCGTCAACGGCGAGCCCCTCGGCAGCGGCGTGAGCTTGGACCACCCGATCCATTCGATCGCCGTTGACGTTGCCTGGCACGATGCCGTTGACCCGAATGTTGTGGGGCCCCAGTTCCATGGCAAGGGTTTTGGTGAGACCGGTGACGGCCCACTTGGCGGCCGCATAGGGCGTCCTGGTTGGATACCCGAGGATCCCGGCGGCGGAGATCAGATTGATGATCGCCCCGTGCTGCTGCTCCTTGAATACCGGGGTGACCCGACGGGTGCAATAGAAGGGTGCGTCAACGCAGACGGCCATCGTGTGGCGCCATTCCTGGTCGGTCACCTCTTCCACCAGCTTGGTTGGTCCCGCAACACCGGCGTTGTTGATCATGTAATCCAGCCCATCGGGCAGCACAGCATCGAAGATGGCATCGAGTTCGGCCGAGTTGCTCACATCACACTTCCACGTGGTGATGCCCACGGGAAGCGTGGAGAGCGCAGCCCCGTCGATGTCGCAGGTGAACACCTCGGCACCGACCGCTTGCATCGCCAGTGCGGTGGCGCGGCCCATGCCGGCACCGCCGGCGGTGATGAAGGCCCGTCGCCCCTCCAGAGAGATTTTCATATGGGGCCTTTCGTCTGGTCCACCGTCGTCACGCCTCGGCTCATGCCGTGTTATCGAAGGCGATCTTCTCGCAGTGTTGCAGGCTTCGCTGCACGATGTCGTGGTTCACGATCAATAGGGACGTGAGCCATACGCCGTTCTGGATTATCAAAATGTCGGTGGCCTTCTGGTCGACCTCCTGCGGCGACAGCTCCGGTCGAGCCGCCGCGATCAGTTCGCCCAGTCCGGATCGGTAGCGAAGCTGAGCTGCTTCGTTGATCTTGGCAAAGCGGGGATCGACACTGGCCAGTGACCAGAGTTGCAGCCGCAGGCCCAGGTAGTCGGTGGCGAGAAATGCGGGATCGAGCACTTGCCGCAGCGCATTGCGTAGACGTTCAGCAGGGTCTGCCCCGGGGATCGAGGCAACGAGTTCGCCGTCCTGCTGGCCGATCCGTTCCAGCGCCGCGGTGATCAAGGCGGTCTTGCTATCGAAGTGGTAGTTGGCCAGCCCAACCGCAACGCCGGCCTCTCGGGCCACTGCTCGCATGCTCACACCGGAGACGCCATCTCTGGCCAGCACGGCCAGAACGGCGTCAAGAATCCGTTCGTCTGACTGAGGGACCGTTTTCGTTCCTGATGGGGACACGACGGCGTCAGCGGAGGTGGCTGGTTGCATTGAGAATTGCGAGGAGTAGTTGGTCGCGATCGGCGCTGAGCTGGGCGGTGGTCTTGTGCCCGGTGCTTTCTTGAACGCCGGCAACGAGCGCAGCAGCGATTTCGGGATTCAAGTGGAGTTCGCCCAGATCATCCCACCAACGGTTGAAGCTCTCGGTATAGCGCTGGCAAAAACTGCTCAGGCCACCTTCGCCGGCCCCCAAGTGGAACAGCATGTTTGGGCCCATGGCCGCCCAGCGCAAACCAGGGCCGGCCCAGACCGCGGTATCCACGTCCTCAACCGTGGCGACGCCTTCGTTGACCAGATGGATCGCTTCCCGCCAAAGAGCCGCCTGGAGGCGGTTTGCCACGTGGCCCGGTACCTCCCGTTGGAGTTTGATGGTCACCTTTCCAACGGATTCATAGAACTGACAGGCTTCTTCCACCACGGTTTCGCCGGTGAGTTCGTTGCCCAGAACTTCCACGAGGGGAATCAGATGGGGCGGGTTGAACGGATGGCCGAGAACGAATTGGGATGGCGAACGCCAACCACCCTGCATCTCGGTCAAGGTCAGCCCGGACGCCGAGGATGCGACGATGGTCCTGGTGCCCAGAGCGGGTTCGATCGCTTTGAACACTTCGTGCTTGATGTCGACTCTCTCCGGCACGCTCTCTTGCACGAAGCTCGCCCCCTCAACGGCGTTGCGCGCATCGTTGTGAAACGAGACCGCATCGGGGTTTCCGTTGGTGGTGAGCCCCAGCGCAGTGAGCGTGGGCCACGCCGTTTCGATGAATCGACCAACTGCACTCTCGCAGTGTGGATCGGGATCGTGAACAGCAACGTGGTGGCCAGCCGCCAGGAAGAGGGCGGTCCAACTGGCGCCGATCACGCCGCCGCCAAGGGAGCACACCCGCTCCGATGTCGTGGTTTCCGAACTCACAGCTAGAACCTCATCTGTTGAATTTGGGCGGACAGACCGCCATCGAGCACCCAAAGCTGACCGGTGGCGTAGCGGGCTTCGTCCGAAGCAAGCCAGTTGACGAGATTTGCCATGTCGGTAGGGGTTCCGATGGTCCGAAGCGGATGGACCGCCGCGGCTTCGGCCCGGCCGTCTTCGTCGCTGACGCCTTCGGGATAGAACTGCCGAAGCATGGGGGTGTCGATGAAGCCGGGACAGATCGCATTCACACGGATGCCCTCAGGGCCGTGGTCGCAGGCCATCGCTTTTGTCAGCGCATGGACGGCGCCTTTGGTGGCACAGTAGGCAGCCAATTTGGGGTCGGCGATGTAGCCGTCGTAGGAGCCGAAGTTGATGATGGAGGCATGGTCTGACGCCCTCAACAAGGGAAGCGCATACTTGGACGTCAGAAACGTGCCGGTCACGTTGACCGCCATGATGTGATTCCACTGATCCAGCGACGTTTCCTCGATTGTCAGTTCCATCTCTATCCCGGCGGCGTTGACCAGCACATCGAGCCGACCATGTTCTGCCTGTATCCCAGCCATTGCGGTTTGCACCTCGGTTTCGGAAGTCACATCGAGTTGCAGGAACGTCCCTGGTGCATGGGTCGTTCCGAGCGATCCTCCGTCGTTGAGGTCACCGGCGTAGACCTGGGCGCCCTCGTTGAGGAAGCGCTGGCAGACAGCCCGTCCGGCCCCACCTCGACCCCCGGTGACGAGTGCGATGCGTCCGGTCAACATGCCGGTGGGTTTCACGGTCATGGTCTCTCGTTCTCTGACTGGTACGCCTTCAGCACGAGGCCGTGGAAATGGTGCAGCGCATGCTCCGACAACCCGGAACCGTCGGGGTCGGCCACAATCCGACCCTGGGTGAACGCCGGGCTTTCCATTCCTCGTTGCACGCTTTCCACCAGTGCGATGTCTTCCACCTGAAGGGTTTGGTCGAGGTACCGCATGGAATCCAACTCCGCTTCGTTCGGCTCCGCCGTCTCGAGGAAGAAATCATAGGTCTCCAACGTTGTGCTGGGCCCGATCGGGATGATGTTGAGGACGATCAAGTTACCTCGGCCGGGGTATCGCATCATGCAGGTGTTTGGCCAGAGCCACCAGACCGCGTGGTCGGTGACCGTGGCCTGGCTCACGTCGTAGGCGGTGTTCTGGCTCTTGCCGGCCTCGGCCATATGGCTGGAGTAGATCCCGTGCGTTGTCACCTTGTAGGTGTCCATGTCTACCAGCGACACAAAGTCTTCATGGGCAACGTGGCAGTGGTAGCACTCCAGGAAGTTGTCCACCACGTTCTTCCAGTTGGAGTTGATCGTGTAGGTGAGGCGGTGCGCAAAGGTGAGCTGCTCCACATCGGGGGCCCAGTGGGCGATCTCGGCCGCGAGCTCGCCGGCCTGTTCGGCCAGGGGGGCGGCGGTGGTATCGAGGTTCACGAATACGAATCCGCCGAACTCCTCGATCAACACCTGGTCTAGACAGATCTCGGAAGTGTTGAAATCGACGAGATGGGTGGTGTGGCGGGCGGCGGCCAGCGAGCCGTCCAGGCGATACGTCCAGGCGTGATATGGGCACTTGATACTGGGCGTAGTCCCTTCGCCGCTGAGCAGCTGATGCGCTCGGTGTTTACACACGTTGTAGAAGCCCCGCAGTTCGCCTTGGCGGTCACGGACCGCCGCGACAGGGTGACCGGTCACGGTGGCGGCAACATAGGAACCCGGCTCCCGAAGCTTTTCGGTGTGACACAACCATTGCCACGATCGGGCAATGATCTGTTGCTGGTCGGCTTTGAACCACTGCTCAGCGGTATACGCATCGGCGTGGAGTGACAGCGATTGGGCCGGATCCGGGTGGTAGCCCTGCGAGATGTCCTGCCTGGCGATCGGTGAACCTTTGACGTCCATTTTCTTATGTCACTCAGCTTTCTCCGCCGTTCAGAAACACTACTCAATTTTGAACGAACGTTCAATACCGGGCTTGTTTCGATGGAATCTGTGGGGTGAGGTCACCCGACCCAAGGCACTCGACCGTCCTACTACCAGTCACCAAATATGTCCGAACGCAGCGACGCCAAGACGTGGTGAACAGCCCGATCCTCGGGCGCTACTCGAAAAAGGAATCCACGATGAATATGTATGACAAAAGGGGCCGTAGGTACATCACGTTGATCGGGGCGGCCTTTGTGGCTGCTTCTTTTCTGGCGATCGCCGGGCCAGTGAGCGCGGCTCCCGCTGAGCGGTTCCACGGCACATTCAATGAGACCGCCGTCGGACAGGGTCTGGGTTATGACATCCATGGCTCGGCCAAGATGACCGTCGGGTCCAACTACACCGCGGTGAAGGTGAATATTGCCGGGCTTGACGCTGGGACCGAATACACCTCGCACTTGCACAATAAAGCCTGCACGGAGGGTGACCCGCTAGGGGGCGGCCACTACAGGGACAACCCGCAAGGGGGCGACACCCCGCCTAACGAGTTGTGGCTTACGAACCACGGAGAAAAGCTTGTTGCGAACAACGGTGGCGTCGCCCACGGCAGCGGTTCCGAAGGATGGGCTGCTCGCACGTCGAGCCCATCGCTCTCAACCAACGCCCGTTCGGTCATTGTTCATGCGCCTGGTGGCGCGAGAATCGCCTGCGCAGATTTGCAGTGACCTCGTCGCATCCGTCATCGACCTCGTTGGCGGATGCCCCGCGTCCCTGGGGGGTTTCGCCGGTGGTGAGCGTGCTGCGTGCCGCAACAGCTCCGCCCACCACCGCGGGCCTTCCCGAGGTGAGGGATCAACCGGCATGGGCCGAGATAGGGGAGCGACTTCGAGTCCTGCTCGTCGCCGGAATCCTCACCGGAGTCATCGTGGCGGGTGCCGGCAGTCGCCTGGCCATGTTCGTCTTGAGGCTGACCTCGCCTTCCTCCGTGCAGGGTCGGATCAGCGATGATGGGTTCGTCATCGGCCGTTTCACTTTGGGCGGCACCTACGGCCTCTTGCTCCTTGGGGCCTTCGTGGGAGTGCTGGGGGCTGCTACCTATCGTTCTGTGGCCCCTTGGTTGTTGGGTCCGGGCTGGTTTCGTCGCCTGACGGTGGCGGCGTCATCTGGCGCGGTGGTGGGATCGATGTTGATTCACGACGACGGCATTGACTTTCATGTTCTGAAACCGTTGTGGTTGGCGATCGGGTTGTTCGTGGCGCTTCCGGCCGCATTCGGACTAGCGATCGCTGCGGCCGTCGACTGGATGGCCGCAGCCCCGCCGACCAATCGGTTGCAGCGCTGGGTTATCCCGATCGTTGCTGTTGCCGCATTCCCCCCTGTTGTGTTTTTTGCCGGGATCGCGTTGGCTGTTTTGATCGTGTGGGTTCCGATTCGCCGATCGTTGGCGTCACAGCCCATCCCGAAACTGATCGCTCTCGCGGTGCGAGCCGTATGGCTGTCCATAGCGTTCGCCGGATTGATCGCCTTGGTCCAGGATGTCCGAGCCCTAACCTAGCGGCAGGCCATGATCGCGTTTGTTCTGGCAGCTCAGAGTCGTTCTGGCAGCTCATAAATCGCGCTGGCGCGATCCTCCGCTGCCACCCTCACATCTGGGGGCGGCGGTCGGTCTAGTCGTCGAGGTCGTCGCCGTCGGGTTGGTCGAAGTCCCGGTTGCCGAGGTCGCGCGAGGCGACCTCTCGCATTTGTTGATCCAGTCGACGGTTCAGTGTAAGAAGTCGGCCGATGATGGGAAGCACCAGAAGGTTGACGCCGTGGAGGAGGCCGATGATCAAAAGAATGCCGCCAATTCGGATGATCGAATTCTCGATCTGTTCAGCTCCCACGGTCTCGGACCAGTTTCGGGGACGATCGATCGTAGTGCTGAACAGGATGTAGGCACTGAAGATCAGGTAGTACGCGAAGTCGGTCAGGATGATAAAGCTCTTGCCCGTCGACGGGTTTGATCGGAAGACGTCGGCCGCATAACTTCGTCCAAATCGCTTGATGAACGGTCCCAGGATCAATGCGATCGCAGTGAGTAGCCCAAAGGTGAGCAGTTCGAGGATCCACCAGGTCATGTGAGGTTCTCCTTGTGAGTAGAAGGTAATTGCGAAAAGGGCGGTGAGTAAGAACAAGCCGAGACCGCCGACGATCGCGACTCGGCGTCGGACTTTGCGTCGCTGACGGTCCGAGTCGATTCCGGACCGGATTCGGGTGAAGAGGTCCTCGGAAGGCTCGACCATCGAACCGGCGTCGCGCAGCGCTTCGGCCAGGAGGTTTTCGACTCTGCTCATGACACCTCCTCCCGCAGTTGCGCCGGGAGTTCAGTGTCCAGCCGCAACGCTGCCAAGCCTCGCTTCAGATGGGTCTTTACAGAGTTCGGTGACAAGCCGAGTGTCTCGCCGATCTCGGCAACGGAGAGCTCGAGGAGGTAGTGCAAGGCCAGGCAGTCGCGCTGGCGCCGGGGGAGGGTGCGCAGTGCTGCGACAATTTGACGATGATCATGGCGGTGCGCCACTACCTCGTCAACGCCTACCGGGTCGAGGTCGTTGACCGGCATCGAGTGCCGCAGAGAGAGCAGACCGCGACGGTTGTGGTCTCGGGCCAGGTTCAGCACGATCGAACGTAGATATGCGGCGGCCTTGGAAGGGTCCTCGATTCGGTGCAATGAACGGGCCAACCGGATAAAGGCCTCCTGGACCACGTCCTCGGCGGCATCACGATGGTCAACGAAGAGGCGCGCCAGTCCCACCAATGCGTGTGCATGGTCCCGATACATCGCGGCGATGACCGCATCGGAGTCCGACCACTCAACCGTCGTGTGCTCCTTTCGATTTTGGCGATCCCGCTGGAGCGCCGGTGCCGGCCGATCTCGTTTCCAGATTGCTGATTTCTTGCGGCTGATCCCTCACAACGAGTTCCCTCCTTGCGCTTAAGACGAACAACGCCACCCCCGCGGGTGACATCATCCATGAAATTTCTGCCGTGGACGACACTCCAGGTCACATACAGCAGAAATTTCGCCGTTATGTCACTTTGGGCACAAGTTTGCGCAATGGTACGGACCGGATTCCGAGAGCAGCTGAAAGTTACCTGCCGCAACTGAGCCCCCTGGAGGGAAGTTGGATTACTGTCAGTAACGATGATCTCGGGGGGAAGACTTTAGATGGAATCGATTCTCGATCAAATCGTTGCGCACGCCGCAGAAACGTTGCCGAGAGGTGTTGATCTGGAGGGCCCGCTTCGCGCCTACTTCGCTCACGTCTCCGACGAAGACCTGGCGACCCGTCGCGTGCCTGACTTGTTCGGACTTGCAGCAGATCATCTACAGCTGGCTGAATCGTGGCAGACGGGAATGATCTCGATCGAAGTAGCCAACCCTCGCATCGAGGTTGATGGCTGGGAGACTGATCAAACGGTGGTGCGCATCGTCACCGACGACATGCCCTTCCTCGTGGACTCGGTGGCTATGGAACTCAGCAGGCTGGGGATCGGCATACATTTCGTGACGCACCCGGTCATGTACCGCCGCAGCGACTCCACCTACGGTCACGTGGACGAGTGTCCCGACGGTAAAGACTTGGTCTCGCTCATGTCGATCGAAGTGGACCGTCAGGCCACTTCGGAAGACCGGCAGGCAATCGAGGAGAACCTGCGTCGTGTGCTGGTTGATGTCCGTTCTGCGGTCAATGACTGGCTGGAGATGCGGGAGCGCATGGGAGCCATCTCGGCTCAACTCGAAACGGCCAATTTGCCGGTGGACAGCACCGAGATCGCCGAAGCGCGTGAGTTGCTCGACTGGCTAGCGGCGGACCACTTCATCTTTCTGGGCGCACGAAACTACTCCATCGAAATTGAGGATGGCGTGGAGGTACTCTCCATCGTTCGGGGGTCTGGGCTTGGCATCTTGGCTGGAGAAGTTCACCTGGGACACGGTCGTCCGCTGTCCGAACTCCCTCCTGCCGCTCGGGAACGGGTGAAGGAGCGGCGCCTCTTGAATCTCACCAAGGCCAGTTCTCGATCCACCGTGCATCGGGCCTCATTTCTGGACTACGTAGGTATCAAGACCTTTGACTCCAACGGTGATGTGACCGGGGAGCAGCGTTTTCTCGGGTTGTTCACTTCGGAGGTGTACAACCGCAGCATTGATCGAATCCCTCGAGCGCGTCGCACGGTGGGTGAAGTGATGGCTCGAGCCGGCTTCCCGCCAGGAGGCCACGACGAGAAGCGTCTCAAGACAATTCTGGAGACGTACCCACGCGATGACCTGATCCAAATGGACGTCGATGAGTTACATGACATTGCAATTGCGATCGCTGGTCTCCAGGAGCGACGAAAAGTCCGGCTGTTCAGTCGTCGAGAGCTCTTTGGTCGTTTCGTAACCGTCCTGGTCTTCCTTCCAAGAGACCGATACAACACGTCAATCCGTACGGGGATCGAAGACATCCTCCTTGATGCTTACGGCGGATCGTTGGCTGACTGGGATGCGCAGCTGTCGGAATCAGTGCTGGCCAGACTGCGATTCTTCATCCAGGTTGATCAGTACCGTGTGCCGCCGCCGGATTCGGAGTTGGAAGCCCGGGTGGACCATCTCACCCACCTCTGGGTCGACGGCCTCAGCGAGGCGATCGTCCATGATTTTGGCGACACCGAATCGCTCCGATTGGAGAACTGCTACCGAGATGCGTTCGGGCCGGACTATCAGCGTGCTTTCGACCCCCGGACCGCCAGTGCCGACATCGAGGAGATCGAGCGCCTCGGTGACCGCGACTCTCCCGGGATCGCCGCTTACCGTGAGCCCGGCCATGCGCCCAGCGCATTCAAACTGAAGCTCTACCGACGGGGAGAGCGCGTCTCGCTGACCGCGGTGATGCCGACCCTGACCAACCTGGGTGTGACCGTGTTGGACGAAAAGCCTTATGAGGTTTGCCCGGCCGGCCATGAGCCGGTGTGGATCTATGACTTCTCCCTAGAACATCACGCCACCACACTCCAATTCTCCGAGGCATCGGATCTGGTGGAGGAGGCCTTTACCGCCGTTTGGGCGGGAGCGGTCGAGGATGACGGGTTCAATCGCCTCGTCCTCTGCGCAGGAATGCCGGTGGCCAATGTGGCCGTTCTTCGAGCATATGCCCGCTATCTACGGCAGATCGGTCTGAGTTATTCACGTCTCTTTGTTGAGCAGACGCTCGAAGCACATCCCGATGTGGTCAGGCTCCTTTGGGACCTGTTTGCTGCCCGGTTGGACCCCGACGCCTATGACCCCGACGAAGCTCCCGCTGTCCTGCGTCGCTTGAACAAACAGATAGCGGACGTGGAGAGCCTCGATCAGGACCGGATTCTGCGACGATTCCGGAACCTCATCATGGCAACCGATCGCACCACCTGGGCTCAGCGCGGCACCGATGGAGACCCGTTGCCCTACCTCGCCTTCAAACTCGACCCCACCACCCTCGCCGAGATGCCCAACCCGCGGCCGAAACACGAAATATTCGTTTACTCCCCGCGGTTCGAAGGCGTGCATCTGCGAGGCGGGCCGGTAGCGCGTGGTGGGCTGCGGTGGTCGGACCGAACCGAGGATTACCGCACTGAAGTCCTCGGTCTCGTGAAAGCTCAGATGGTGAAGAACTCGGTGATCGTTCCCAGTGGGGCAAAGGGCGGCTTCGTCCTGAAGCACCGGCCCGACGATCCCGCTGCGGTAAGAGAAGAAGTTGTTGACTGCTACAAGTTGTTCGTATCGGCGCTGCTGGATCTGACCGACAACCTCGTAGATGGAGCTGCTGTCCCGCCGCCTCAAACGATTCGACACGATGGCGATGACACCTACCTCGTCGTCGCCGCCGACAAGGGCACCGCAACCTTCTCCGATATCGCCAACGAGCTGTCGATAACCAGGGGGTTCTGGTTGGGCGACGCATTCGCGTCCGGTGGATCGAACGGTTATGACCACAAGGCCATGGGAATCACCGCCCGGGGCGCATGGGAATCGGTCAAGCGGCACTTCCGCGAGCTCGGGACCGACGTGCAGAACGAGCCGTTCACGGCCGTGGGGATCGGCGACATGTCCGGCGACGTTTTCGGCAACGGAATGCTGCTGTCACGATTCACCAGGCTCGTGGCAGCCTTCGACCACCGCCATATTTTCCTGGATCCCGATCCTGACCCCAGCGTTTCTTATGAAGAGCGCCAACGACTCTTCAACCTTCCCCGCTCGAGCTGGGCCGACTACAACCCTGAATTGATTTCCGCCGGTGGGGGTGTCTACGACAGAACGGCCAAGTCCATCACCGTCTCCCCTGCGGTGGTCAAAGTGCTCCAGACCGATACCGACGAGTTCACCCCGGAGGAGCTGATGTCTGCTGTTCTGCGGGCCCCGGTTCAGCTCTTTTGGAATGGGGGAATCGGTACGTATGTGAAGGCGTCCAACGAGAGTCACGCCGACGTGGGTGACAAGGCGAACGATCATCTTCGCGTCGACGGTCGGGACATGCGCTGTTCGGTGATCGGCGAGGGCGGGAACCTCGGGGTCACCCAGAAAGGGAGAGTAGAATTTGCCCGCAACGGGGGTCGGATCTTCACCGACGCCATCGATAACGCCGGCGGCGTGAACTGTTCCGATCACGAGGTCAACATCAAGATTCTGCTCGACCGTGTGGTGGCAAACGGTGACATGACTCCCAAACAGCGCAACCAGCTGTTGCAGGAGATGACCGACGAGGTCGCAACACTGGTCCTGAGGAGTAATTACGAGCAGGCGCTGGCGCTCAGTTCGGCTCGCGTCGATGCTGTGAGCCTCCTCGATGTCCACGCTCGGTATATCGGTCAGCTCGAACAGCACGGTCTCATCGACCGCCGTAACGAGGCGCTCCCCGATGCTGAGGAACTAGCTGATCGTCGACTGGCCGGGGTGGGCCTTACGGTGCCGGAGCTTTCTGTCCTCAACGCCTATTCCAAGAATATTCTGAAATCGGATCTTCTGGCGACCTCGGTGCCGGATGATCCTGCATTGGCGATCCTGCTTCACGAGTATTTCCCAAGCCAGATCCGCTCTCGGTTTCCCGATCAGATCAACTCCCATCAACTCCGACGAGAGATCATCGCCACCGTGCTTTCCAACATGGTGATCGATCGGGCCGGTGTCTCGATGATCTACCGCCTTGGCGTCGAGACGTCCGCTCCCGCTCCTGAAATCGCTGCGGCTCACTTTGCGGCCTGGCAGATCTTCCAATTGGAAGATGTGGTGTCGGCGGTCAACGCACTCGATGGGGTGCTGCCGATCGATCGCCAGCTCAAAGCGCACCTGAGTTGCCAGCAACTCGCGGAGCGGGCGGCTCGTCTTCTCACCAGAAATCGCCCGAACCCATTCAGCGTGGCCGGCGCTTTCGCCGATTTGGCCGATCCTGTGGCCGAGGCCGTAGCCGGGCTCGACGATTTCCTTTTGGGAACTGAGCGGTCTGCGTTCGAGGCCGACGTTGCGCAGCTGACCGCTAGCGGCGCCGGTCTCGACCTCGCACGACGACTCGCCGGGCTCTCACCGTCGTTGGCGGCGTTGGACATCGTGGAGGTAGCCGCAAGCACTGGCGCATCGGTACGGGACGTGACGGCAACACACTTTGCCGTGGCCGACCGGCTAGAGCTCACGTGGTTGCGAGACCGGATTCTTGCGCTCCCGAGAGACTCACAGTGGTCCACTCTGGCTCGGCTAACACTACGACTCGACCTCTACGCCGATCATCGTCAACTCACCAGCCAGGTGATGGCAACCGGGAACAGCGACACTGACGCCGCGGCTCGGGTTGATGAATGGATGCGGCAGCATCGCCTAGCGGTGGACCGCTTTCGGAGGACCTTGGTGGAGATCCGCACGACCCCCAGCGATCTCACGGTGCTTCTGGTCGCCGCCCGAGAAGTGCGTAATCTGATAGCGCGAACTCTGCCACAGCCCAACGGCCTCGACAACGGCTCCGCCTACAACTGATCTTGTTTCCTACGGTTGTTGGCCACCGTCCTTAAAGCGTCGTACCCGGGACCAAAGCTTTTCAGAAGGGAATGACGGTTCACTCGGGGCTGAGTCGATTTGCGAAGGGGGAGAGTGGCGGCCGTGCGGCAGAAAACGACGAAAACGGCAACGTCGGCTTCGCTAATGCTTGTTGCGATCACGCACCGGAACGCTCCGCTCGGGCTCTTGGAGCAGGTGGCGCTGGACGTCGAAACCAGTGCTGCTGTTGGGGTCGAACTGTGTACACACCCCGGAGTTTCCGAAGCGGTGGTTCTTTCCACGTGTAACCGCACGGAGGTGTATCTGGCGGGGTCAGGGCTGGATTCGGAGCTCGTCCTTCGATCGCTCGCTCGAGCATCCAGCGCATCGGCGGACGAGCTGCGGTCTGCCCAGCTCGTGGCAAACGGCGAAGCGGCGGCAGCGCATCTTTTCACCGTTGCAGCGGGGCTTGACTCGCGCGTGGTCGGCGAAGCCGAAGTTCTCGTTCAAGTACGATCGGCGATTGCCCACGCCGAGGCTGCCGGTTGTACCGGCCCCTTTCTCCCGGGCATATTCCGATTTGCGATTTCAACCGGACGCCGATCCCAACGCACCACAGATCATGCGCTTACTCCCTCGCTCTCACGGTTAGCCCTCAACGCGGTACGACCCGACGGAGTGGTCGACGGACCAACGGTTGTCCTCGGATCCGGAGCAATGGCCGCCAGCACAGCCCAAGAGCTGGCGACTCGTCGCCTCGACTACTTGGTATGTGCGCGGCGCGAAGATCTGGCCGCCCAACTCGCGCGATCGACCGAAGACGTGATTCCGTTCGACCAGATCTCCTACGCGCTTGTTAGAGCCGGGGTTGTCATCTGCGTAACGGGTGCTCGGTCTCCTCTGGTTCGAGTGCCGCTGTTGCGCCAAGTAATGAGAGAGCGCGCCGGACGTGACCTGACCATTGTCGACCTCTCGCTCCCTCGCAACATTGAACCCTCCGCGGCGCAGCTGCATGGGGTGAAGCTTCTCAATTTGGACGATCTGGTGGATGGGATGACGGCTGATCAGATTCGTCAACGCCGAGAAATCGTGGCTGACGAACGCCGGCGATATCGTTCATGGCTCGCTGGACAGGCGGCTGGTCCTTTGGTTACTCATCTTCAGGACCATGTTTACCGAAGCTGCCAGGCTGCGATTGACCGGTCGTCGGGCGAGCGCGCAACCTGCCCGGAAGCGACCCATGAGGCTGCTCGTCGCATGGCCAACAAACTACTTCACGAGCCGATCGTCGCAATAAAGCGACTCATCGAAGCCGGAGACCACCACGCGGCCCTCGGTGTGCTCGCTTCTCATGGTTGCCCGCCCACTTCCGCACACGGCTTCTTAGGAGCCATTGAAACAAAAGAAGGCTCATGACAACAGTCCTCACCTCACCAACCGAGCAACGGGTTGCGGCCGAATATGCTGCTGTCGCGCGAAGTAGCGCCGATCAGGTCGTGCGACGGCTTCTTCGGATTCCTGAGCACCGAATCGTGCCAAACGCCGACAGGGCGGTCAGTGCATTCAGACGGTCGATGTTGATCTCGACCATCCGCTGCACTCTCACCTACCTGGTATTCCCATTCGTTCTACCGGCACTGGGTCTCGTAACCGAGACCGGCCTGGTCCTAGGGATCGTTATCGGAACGCTGGCCATAGGCTGCGATATCTTCGCCATTCGGCGATTCTTCGTCGCTGATCACAAATGGCGCTGGCATTTCTCGACCGTGGCACTGACAGTCGTGGCGTTGCTCGCCGTTCTGCTGGTACAAGACGTCATCGCAATCGCTACATAGAACCAACTTCTAAGGGTGAACTCTTGGTCGGCTTAGCTGCCGATACAGACGAGCCATCGAATGAGCATCTGCCCGCCCTACTGTCGGGTGGCCTTCATCACCACGAACTTGCGGTTCGCTGCGATGCTGGTGCAGTTGCCGAAGATCCGTTTGAGTCAAAACTGTATATCTAGCGGTTAGGGCGAGGATCACGACGACAACGACCAGCGCCAGCGCAGCAATTGCCACGACATCGGCGAGGGCAACCCTGCGGCTGCGGTGTTTTCGCCCAGTCGACGGATGCGACACCTCGTCAGGGGTGAAGCCGGCCAAATCCTCAGACCGCGCCGGCGTTCGCCCGATCACCAATGCCCGTGCTAGTTCTTCAGCACTGTTCAATCCGTGCTCTTGGCCGACTTGATTGCCAACGAGCCTGTTGCGGTCGGGCGATGCGGTGACCGCTCGCATTACGTCTATGAGAGAATGCACGTCTCTCTCCTGTGCTGACCGCAGATCCTCGCCGGTGAGGTGGTGATTGAGAGCATGGCGCAGATCGATCTGAATGTGCCGTTGCCTCGTGACCGTCAGGTGGTCGAGTCCTATGCCGTTGAAGGCCAGTTCCAGGCGGTGGATGAACGCCAGCGCTTGCGCGACCGGACCAAATAGGCGAACTACCGCCTCCGCCGGTGCGTGATTTCGGTTGGCCGTGAGTTCCTGAAGGTTCCGCATCCCGCCGTCTGTCACCATGTAGGCGTTTCGTGGATCTACTAGTCCAAGTTCCCGGATTTCCACTAAGCCGCTGGCTCCCTGTGACGACTCGACCCGAGTCCGGCAAATCGTTCGTAGCACTCGGAGCGGATCGAGTCCGAGTTCGATCTTCGCGTATCTCAACAGGCTCACCCGTCGCTGTTGTGAACCGCGGTGAGTTGTGTTGAGTGCCGGGTTGGCTCGATTCCTCGGTAACCCTGAAGGCTCAGACTCGGGGAGTGCTCCCCATTCCTCTTGGTGCGTTGATCGGGCACAGTGACCCAGATAGTACTTTGGTGAATCGCAGTATTCGCAATTAGAATGGACGTCGGAGCAGGAGAGGCGCAGCCACATGAACGAGATCAACCTCGGTATCGAGGGCATTGACAATGTTAAGGAGATTGGGCGCGGGGGTTCGGCTCGGGTCTTCAGTGCCCGGCAGACCGAATTGGACCGGGTCGTGGCCGTTAAAGTCTTGAGTTCAGCATGGGATGAGGACGTGCAGCGCCGATTTGTTCGCGAGCGAAAGGCCATGGGGCGCCTATCCGAGCATCCAGGAATCGTGGGTATCCATCAGACGGGGACGACTGCAAACGGGGAGCCGTTCCTGATCATGCCGCTCTATGCCGGTAGTCTCGATTCAGAACTGACCCCAGGTGGAATGCAGTGGGAAGCGGCCACAGCTATTGTCCTCAAGGTCGCCGAAACTATGGCGGCCGCACATGAGCAGGGGATCATTCACCGCGACCTGAAGCCTGCCAACATCCTCCTGACGGCGGAGGGTGAGCCTCGAGTTGCGGACTTTGGCATCTCACGGTTGACCTCATCTGAAACGGCTTCGCAATCCTCCGCTCTCACCTTCACTCCTGCGTATAGTCCGCCTGAAGCCTTCACAACTGCCAAAGCGACGGCCGCCGTCGACGTCTACGGACTTGGTTCAACGCTCTGGGCGCTCCTGCGCGGGCACCCACCGTTCACTGATCCACAGAACCCGCCCCACGTCCTTGAAATTATGAACCGGGTGGCCAATAGTTCGATCGAGACTCCCTCTGACACCACGCCGCCAGCGGTGATGGGCGTAATCGACCGTGCAATGGCCAAGCTTCCGGAGCAGCGTTACTCATCTGCGGCTGAGTTCAAGAAGGCGCTGGAAGCAGCTGTCGCCTCTCCGTCTACCCTCCCGGAGCCGCTGCCGGTAATGGGCAGTACCGAGGAGACGATCGTGGTCGGCTCCGTTGGCTCGCGGACAGTGCTAGGAGCAGCTCAGAAGCCTGAAGCTATTTCGTCGGTTACAGCGGTTAGCAGAGGCCCGAATCGGAGGGCTCTTGTGATGGCTTTGGTCGCAGGCTTCGTGCTGATAGCTGGTGGGGTAGGGGCTCTCGCCCTCACGGGAGACGACAAACCAGACGGCGAAATTGCCGTCATGGGGGTCACACAGGACAACCCAACCGTTGATGACGAACGTGACGGGGAGCCTAGTGGAGACACAAGCGAAGAACCGGAATCCGCTGATGACGGCGCGATTGGAAGTGATGAACTAGCCGCACCAGACGCAGAGAGTGCCGAGGGCAGTGCGGAGGCGGCGGAGACTGATCCCCCGCAGGTCCGGCGTCCACCGGAAACACAGGCATCTCCCGTACCGAATACGGGCACATCACGATCAGCAGTTCCTCCTAAGACGACTCCAGCCGCCGCGGTTGCTCCAACTCAGGCGCCACCAGTTGACCCTACGGTGTCTCAAACTTCAGGTACACCCACCCCGATCGTGACGCCACCGGAGCCCCCGGTCGTGACGCCAATGGTCACTAATAGTCAGCCGCCGGTGGATCCACCGCCCCAGCCCCTGGCGCCGATTCCGATACCGGCTCCGAGCACCTCAAGTATGGGGACCACTTCATTCACACTGAATATTGGATTCAGCCCATGTGCCGGCTACCAGTTTCAAATCACCAACTCGGGCGGATCCGTGGTGAAGACAGGAGAGGATCTGACCTGCCGGAAGTCTCATACGGTGGGAATCAGCGGAATGTCGCCTGGGACGACCTATACCTACACGATCTGGGGTAGGGACGGCAACCGGACCGGCCAGGGGTACAGCCGCAGCTTCACCACCGCCGCAGCACCAGACAATTCGCCTGCTCCTACCCCCAGTGTTTGGGCATCCAATCTCACCGCGAATTCCTTCACGCTGAATATCAGTTTCAGTTCCTGCTCCGGCTACGGGTATAGCGTGCACGCGCTTCCAGCGGGAAGTCTGCACACCTCGGGCCGGGACGGATCCAGATGTGAGAAGTCCTACTCGTTCCCGGTTTCCGGATTGGCCCCCGACTCCGTTTATCAGATGAGCGCCGCTGGTGTGATCGGCGGGCGTGAATCGACCCTTATTCGTGTCAACGTCGTCACGCTCGCTGGATAGGGGTAGTTGTGGCTATCTCAACAGGCAAAGGTCAAGATCCGAATTCGACCGTTCGAGTTGGAAGTGAGGCATCTCACGTCGTTCGCGGGCCCAGTATCTCCCCAGGTCCCACCAACGTTCCCCGAATCGATCGGCCGGTCAAACCGTCGCTGCCACCACGACCCGGTCCGAATCTAAGGGTGGCGGGGGCTGTCGTAGCCCTGGTAATCCTGGCGGCGATCGGTGGGCTGGCGGCGCTGAGTCTATTTCGAGACGGTGTCGGCGGCGCCAATGTGGACCTCGAGGCGATACAGGCGACGCTGAGCACTGAGGGAATAACCGGAGTTTCGTTGTCGCTGGGGGACGAGCCGGGATCGGTAGTGATCGCCGGCGAGGTCTCAAATCCTGCTGAACGGGATCGAACCATTTCCATCGTGTCAACCTCTGACGGCGTCGTTTCGTACGATTCGCAACTCACGGTTGGCGAACTGCCGATTGCAGCCGCCACAGTCACCGCAACGAACGCCGGCCCAATCCTTGACGGAACAGTTCCCGGAGAGGCTCAACGCATCGAGCTTCTCGAAGCCGTTCGGGATGCCTACCCCGCTGGAACTGAAACAACCGACAATCTTGCCGTCGATCCCGATACCAGGGGACTCACAGTGACCGTCGACGGTGACCTGAGCGACAGTGGCATCTTCAAGGTATTAACTCGGAACCTCGGTCAGGTGAGCCAGGCAAACGGAACAACTCTGGTGTTGGCAAGCGGCGCAGATGATGTTCTCAACCGACTCTTTGCGGGCGATCCCATTCTCTTCGAGTCGGGTACAGCTCAGATCGTTGCTGAGTCTCAGGCCACTCTTCAGGAAGCCGCAGAGTTACTGCTTCTCTATCCGGACGTCCGGCTTGAGGTCGGAGGCCATACCGACACTCGTGGCGCTGCCGAAATGAATCAAGCGCTCAGCTTGGATCGAGCAAACGCAGTGGTGTCCGGCCTTCGTGATCTCGGTATCGGCAATGAACTTATTGCCCGTGGATACGGGGAGAGCCAGCCTTTCATCACGCCAGATGACACCGCTGAGCAACAACAAGCCAACCGCCGAATCGAATTCCGAACTATCGACTAGGCCATTGAAGGATGGGGACTCGGCCCCATTCCACTCGGTCCGCCGGTCGCTGAGGATATGCCCATGGAAAACAAGCGTCTAATTGCATTTAGAGGTATCGGCGATCAGACTGATTGCCTCGAACGGCGAAGCGGAGGATCGAGCATGAAGGTGCGGGTTGGAGTCGCGGTATTGAGTTTGCTGATGACGGGCACGGCTGCAATTGGAGTGTCCCCGGCTCTTGCACAGACTCCGATCGATGTTCAGATGACCGCTCCGGCACAAGGCTCAACCTTGCGCCCGGGTCCGGTGGTAGTGGAGGGCCGGCTCAACGGCTTGACGGCCACCGAGACCACCAGTGTTGTCTTTGCGATAGACGTCTCGGGATCTACTCAAGATGTCGCCGGTGACTGTAATGACGATCGGCGGGTCGATTCGAATGACGACCTGAACGGCGATCGAGCAGTTGGCACGGTCCTCGATTGTGAGATCGCCGGAGCCCAGGCTCTCGTGCACCAAATGGTGAGCCGCCCGGACGTGGAGGTTGGACTCGTGGGCTTTGGTTCAAGCGCCCGCTCTGCAGATATGTCTCCAGCAACAGGGTGGCAGCCGTTCTCGGGACCTGCGATCGACTTTGACCGCAACGGTGGGCGGGACGTTGATCAGGTGCTGACCGGCCTGCAGGTCGGCCGGTTGACGAGCTTCGCGGCAGGATCCGTTGGCACTGGCACGAACTTCACCGATGCGTTGACTCAATCGGAGTACACGCTTCGGAGCTCGGCTGCGATCGGCCCAGAGTACGTTTTGTTTCTGTCCGACGGCGAAGCCAGCACACCGTCAACGACCACGATCGATCGGTTGGCCTCCCGTGGTGCCATCGTGCAAACATTCGCAATTGGAGGCGACTTTGGTGGCGATCCATGTGGGTCTGGTCGAGCCTTGCGGACGATTGCTGATCGGACCGGCGGCACCTGCTCAGTAGTGAACGACCCCACCGACCTCGTTCCTTCCCTGACGGGTTCGATCGGCGTCGTTGAAACGCAGGTATCTGTCTATGACTCCAATGGCAAGCTGTGGCAGACAAAGCCTGGCGGGGCATCTGTCCTCGGAGAATTCCGCACCGTCCTTAGCTGGGTGCCGCGGGGAACTTGGACCGTTGAAGTCGTCGCCTCCGGCAATGGCTCGACCGGTAGATCACGCCGGACCATCATAATCGAGGGCTCAGACAAGCCAATGGCTCAAGCGACTTCTGTGGCTGAACTCTCTCTTTCGGTGGATTTTCAGCCGAACATGCCAATGTCCTGCGTCTCTATTGGGCGTCTTCAATCGGGATCCCGATCTGTCCGGTGCCAAATACTGGATCGGCATCAGCGAGCGCGCCTTCGCTTGACACGATCGCCATCAATTTGCTGCTTCGGCTGAGTTCAAACGAACCTATGGTTCTGTTGATGATCGCCGCTACGTAGAAATTCTGTATGGCAATGTGCTTGGTCGGACGCCGGATGTTGGCGGGTTCAACTACTGGTATGGACTGGTGATCGAAGGAAAGCTCACCCGAGGGTCGTGGTGCGATGGGTTTCTGCTAGTCAGGAGTTCAAGTCTCGGAAGCCCTACCCCACGCCTCCTCCGGCACCAGCCATCGATTCCAGTCCCGGAGTTCCGGTGGTAAGCGAGGTCGAGATTCTCTCTGTCACTTCAGAGAGCGCTCGGTTTCGCTTCACAACGGATGAGTGCAGCGGTTCCACCTACGTGGTTCACAACGTCTACTCCGGCGGTGGAGGGTATCCCGGGTACAACGAATGCTGGACCGAGACACCAGTTGCTGCTCGGAGCGCGCCATTCACGGCGGACACGTTGAAGCCGGGCACCACCTACACCGTTGATTTAGGCGGTGTGGCCCGGAATGGTGTTAAAGGCCCACTTCGGACGGTCACGTCTACAACCCTCAGCGAAGCGGCGACGCTGGCTCCTCTGATACAATCTCAAACTTGAAAGTGGACAATCTGAACCCCGACGTCGGCTCTTGTCAATCTTCACCCTCAGATCAATGCGTTTGGTCCACCTTTTGTGTCAATTGCTGGTTGCAGCATTTCGACGTGTTCCTCAATACCATCAGTGCTGGCTGGACCACTACGCCAATCTCGGTATCTCGCCGTTCACGCCTGGGCCCCTTGTTCCTGGCACTACTTACACGGTGGAGGTGCAGGTCTTCCGAAGTCGGGCATCTCCTCAACAACGAAGATCATCTCGTCACTACACCGTCTAGTTAGGCAGTCCTGCGAATGCTTCTGATCGAGACAATCGGTGAAGACCTCGGGGTGGCCCTGCGCAAAGCGTGGGCGGGGGTCGCCGGCGTCGAAGGCCGATGCACCAAAATAGAGTAGTTCTTCTTCATCCTGAAACAGCGACAGTGAAACTTTGGACTCAACCCTTCGCGAAAGAATAAAACGATAATTCGTCGGAGTCGCTACTTGGAGACGAAGAAGGCGAAACAGTGCCTGGGTGCGCGCGTCAACTTGGGAGTCAGAGCTTCGTGGGTCATGTTCGAAAGAGGAATGAGACTTCTGGGGTGAAGATCAGCGGTCGCTGGTTCGTTGTTGCCGATGGTATGGGTGGTGAATCCGGCGGTGAGCTTGCCGCTAGCACGGCGGTTGCATCCCTTTCACTGCGAGCAGGTGAGCAGGTTCCAGATTGGGACAGCCTGTTGGACGAGGTTAACGGCGATGTGCATCGGAGTCTTGCCGCCGTGGGTGCACCGCAGGGTGGCACCACGCTGGTGGCGATCTGTTTCAATTCTGGGGTTCCAACCTTGGCTCATATCGGCGACTCGCGGGCGTATCGGCTGCGCCGTGGTGAGCTCGTCGTTGAACCATTAACAGTTGATCACAGTGTCGCTGCCGAACTCCGTGCGGCGGGGGAGAGCGTTGAGCTGTACAACCGCAATATCGGACGTGCCGACGCCCTGACCCGATATATCGGCGGACCGTCGGCCTATCGACCCACGTCTTCATCGCCTGTCTTGAGTGCGGGGGATCGTGTCCTGCTGTGTACCGATGGCGTCTACGGGCAGCTCGACCCTCAAGCCATCGTTAGCTGCCTGACGCTGGACGGCTGCGGTGAGGCCGCCGATGAGTTGGTTCGGTTGTCCGATGCAGCTGGAGGGCGGGACAATGCCACGGCCTTAGTGATCGAAGTGGCATGGGCATAGAAGAGTCCCGCTTCACGTCGCCCAAAGATTGGCGAGAGATCCCATCTGAAGAATTCGATCCGTTCATCGATCCCATCGGTCTAGATCTCGCGACGCTCGGTGATCCCGCTCTGGACCTACCGGGGCTTTCTTCGCTGGTTCCTCAGGTGCCGAGCACTTCGCAGAACTCATTTCCAGAGTCTCCGGAGCTTGATGTCGGTGAGTCGACTATTCTCCCTGACCTGGAGATCGTTCTAGACGACGGGCGGCGAATCGGAATCTCGGGTCGTGTTGTAGTCGGGCGTGAACCTGGTGGGCCCGGCGGAGACCTTGACGGCGCCACGGGTGTCATCGTCGATGATGCCACCGTCTCGCGCTCGCACTTGGAGATCGAAGGGGAGCGTGGTTCTGCGAAAGTTCGTGATTTGGGATCCACAAACGGCTCTGAAATCGAACTTCAGGACAGCGCTGTCGCTCTCGGAGGCGAGTTTGTTCGCTTGCCAATTGGTGCACGAGTCGTGTTTGGCGAGAGGTCACTGGTGCTGGGCTTTCGAGTGCCCGATCACACCGGGACGATCGGGGGATCGGTTTAGGTGGATCTGCTTTTGCGGGCCGAGTTTCCAACCAGCTCCATTGATGTTCCGTGCGTAGTGGATGATCTCTCCACCGTCGGTGAGCTTCGCGGCCTACCTGGTGTCGGAGGGAATCGGATTTCCCGTTGACAATCCGACGCTGCACCGCCGCAGCCGGGGCGAGCTGCGCCTTCACCCCGGGATTCCGCTTTCATATGCAGACCTCCGGACGGGCGATCGCGTAAGAGTGGTTGCGCACGATGGGAGCTCGCTTCGACCCGATGCATCGAAGACGGCTCGAATGATCGTCGTTACTGGGCCGGATTGGGTGCCGTCTTCGAGCTGACACCGGGAACCAGCACGATCGGCCGATCCAACAAGTGTGATGTAGTACTCAACGACCCTCAGGTCTCCCGCCAACACGCCACGGTGAGAGTGAGTGATGAAATCACCGTCTCTGATCAGGGTTCTATTAATGCGACGGAGGTGAACAGTCTGCCGCTCGTCGGCTCCCAACACGTGCGGCCCGGGGATCACGTTCTCTTCGGGAGCTCTGTGGTCCGCTTCGAGCATTCCGGTTTACCCGCTCCCTCGACAGGGTCACCACACAAGGTGTCCTTTAACCGTCCTCCACGTATCTACAAACCTTTCACCGGCGGTGAATTGGAACTGCCGGCACCCCCCGAGCGGCCCCGCAAGCAACGCCTTCCGATGATTTCGGCAGCGGCTCCGCTGATCCTTGGCATCGTGTTGTACTTGCTAACTCGCAATATTGCGACAGTCCTCTTCGTGGCCTTCAGTCCCATCCTTATTCTGGGTAGCTGGTATGAGGGGCGTCGATCTGGACGTCATGACTATGGGGAACGGGTGACCGAACACGAAGACCACGTGCACGAGATTCTTGTCGAGATGACGGACCTTCTCAATGCCGAGGTGTCCCAGTTCTACGCAGATTCACCCGGGCCGCACGAGCTGGAGGCAATGGTGCGGGAGTTGGATCCCCGGCTCTGGGAACGATCACACGGTAAGGCCCTCTTTCTCGACGTGCGGGTGGGTGTGGCCCCGGCCACCTCGAGCAGTCGCTTGACCCTCGCATCTGGTGGCAGTCGTGAAGACCGGGCACGACTGATGGAGTATCCAGCACGGTACGCAACGCTTCCGGATGTACCGGCCCTCCTTCACCTTGGCCGAACTGGAGGTGCCGGTGTGAGCGGTCCGCCCGGTCGGGTGTATGGCGTTGCACGCTCGGCGCTCGTGCAGGCAGCCGTGCTTCACTCGCCAGCGCAGTTGGTGATCTGCCGCGCTAACGAGTGAGGATCAGCTCCCGGAGCTCGCCTGGCTCAAGTGGTTGCCCCAGACCAGAGCAACAACTAGTCCCATCACCGGGCGACATCTTGCCGATTCACCGGACTCCTGTCTTGGACTTCTGGCAGAGCTAAATGTGTTGATTGCGGAACGAATCGAAGCGCTGCGCCAGGCTGGATCCGGTTCAGTCGTACCAGTCAGCATCCTGGTCGTCGTTGATGACAGCGTGCCAGTTGAGCGTCCCAGACTCAACCAACTGCTAGAGAACGGTCCACAGGTCGGTGTCTTTCCCTTCTGGATCACCGACGACCCCTCCCGTCTACCAAGCACTATCGGTGCCTCGCTGGTAGTCGCTCCGGACGGATCGTCGGCCACACTCGCTGATGCAGTTCGAGGTGAACGCCTTCCGGGTATTAGGACTGAGGAGCTTTCAGTCCCTGAAGCGGAAGGGATTGCCCGCCACCTGTCGCCGGTCATAGATGTTTCCTCCGGGGCCAGTGATGATGGTTCCCTGCCGCGAACCGTCTCGCTGGTCGATCTGCTGGGTGGAGTAGGCATTCTGGAGGACTCACTCGGAATCAAGGAGCGGTGGGATGAGTCGGCCGAGTCACGTGGGCTACGAGGCCCGGTTGGCGCCACCGCCTCGGGCACATTGAGTCTGGACCTGCGCCATGACGGACCGCACGGGCTCGTGGGCGGAACAACTGGTGCAGGAAAGTCGGAATTTCTCCAAGCGCTGATTGTGGGTCTGGCTGCGACGCTCAGCCCGGAACGAATCTCGTTCCTCCTGGTCGATTACAAGGGCGGGTCCGCATTCAAGGAATGCACGGCGCTTCCCCACACGGTCGGAATGATCACCGATTTGACGCCAAGCCTCGTCGCTCGGGCGCTGACATCGCTTCGCGCCGAGCTGCACCGTCGGGAACGTCTGCTGAACAAGGCCAATGCCAAGGACCTCATGCAAATGGAAGCCGACCGGCATCCGGAAACGCCTCCCAGTCTCGTGATAATGATGGACGAGTTCGCGGCCCTGGCGAGGGAGGTTCCTGACTTCGTTGACGGAGTGGTCGATATCGCTCAGCGGGGCCGGAGCCTTGGTATGCATCTCCTGTTGGCGACCCAGCGTCCAGCGGGCGTAGTTACTCCAAACATCAAGGCCAACACCAATCTTCGGGTTGCCCTGCGAATGGCGTCGGACGACGAGAGCATCGATGTTGTGGACTCACCCGCTGCGGGCCAGATCGACAGGGGAACCCCGGGCCGGGGGCTCGCCCGTCTCGGGCCAACTGAACTCATCCGCTTTCAGTCTGCCTACGTCGGAGGCGTAACTGCTGTAGAGGAGGCGAAGAGCCGTTTGGAGGTCGGGGTCTTCGGCTTCGGCACCGTTCAATGGAAGAAGCGTCCGAGCGCAGGACCGTCCAGGCGACTGGATGCTGAGTCCGACCTCACTCGATTGGTCGCAATTATCAATCGAGCGACCCTTGAGGAAGGCATCCCTAGGCCAACTCGACCGTGGTTGTTGCCGTTGCCGTCCACCGTGGATCTCTTGAGTCTGCCTCGATCCGAGACCGATGCCGAAATAGTCTTTGGACTGGTAGATGACCCCGCACATCAGACTCGCCTCGTTGCCGCATTCAGGCCTGACAAGGAGGGAGCAATGCTCTTCTACGGCACGGGCGGCTCGGGGAAGACCGTCGCACTTCGAAGTCTTGCCGCTGCGGCGGGCCTCTGCAGGGATCGATCAAGAGTGACCGTTCATGCTCTGGACTTCGCCGGCCGGGGTTTGGACCTTCTGGACGCGTTGCCTCACGTCGGGTCGGTAATCCCCGGTGACGACTATGAGATGGTAACTAGGCTGCTGGCCGACATTCAGGAACTCATTGCGAGCCGGTCCCGCAGTTTCGCCGCGGCACGTGCGTCAAGTCTCTCCGAGTACCGAACAGCCGCAGATTGCGACGAGATCCGCTGGTTTGTGCTTCTGGATGGATTCGACAATTTCATGGCGGCGTATGAACGAATAGACCGAGGTGTGTGGGCGGAGTTGTTGCCTCGGCTGGTGGCAGACGGCCGCCAGGTTGGGGTTCATTTCATCATGACAGGAACACGACGGGGGACGTTTCCGATGGCGCTGACTTCGGCGGTCCAGAGACGGTGTGTCTTTCGGATGGCAAGCGAAGAGGACTACCACTCCCTCAACGTCGATCCAAAGGTATTTGACCAGGACAGCCCGCCGGGCCGATTCCAGCTCGGTGAGTATGTAGCGCAGGCGGCAATCGTGGGTGGTGATTCACCAACGGCGATCGAGGCGTTGGCCCTGCGGCATCTCGGTGAGGCACAAACAGCCCACGGGGGTCACATTGCGGCAGCGATCCGGACACTCCCTTCGGTTGTGGAGTTGGATACTACGGCGATCGTGAAATCGGGATCGATCCCGCTGATGTTGAACGACAATTTCGAGTTTCACGGACCTTCACTGGAGCGACATCTTCTCGTTGTTGGACCCAACCGCAGCGGGCGCTCCACCGCTCTCTTAGCGATCAGCAGACTGTTGGCGGAGAAAGGCGAGAAGATCGTTGGAGCGATCTCCGCCCGGAATGGGTCCCTGCCTGGCTTGTCTAAGCTGAGCTCGGCCGAGGCGGCTGAATATTTCGCGGATCTGGCGAGTCGGACGGATCTTCAAGGGATTCTCTTGGTCGACGATCTGCAGAGCTACGTAGAGACCGAGGCCGAGTACCCTTTTCAAGATCTCGTTTCCAGTGCTCCTTCGCTTGTGGTCGTGGCATCCTGCGATTCGGCTACTGCTCGCAAGGGCTACTCCGCCGCGATTGGTGAACTGCGCCCGGATGCCGAAGTGATTCTTCTACAACCCGATCCCGATATGGATGCGGACCTTTTGGGCGCTGCGCTTCCGCGGACGCAGCGCCCGTTCGGTCCAGGCCGTGGTGTTCGGAGAAATGGAGACTTGGCCGAGATCGTCCAACTGGTCAGTTGCCTGTGACGGGCCCTACTGACTCCGTCGCTGTGCTCGCGAGGATGAGCGTTGACAGGGATGGGGACTCGACCCCATTCTGCTGCCGTCGGATCTCGTGGATGATGAGTTCATGAAACTTCATGAGGATCTTCGATCGAGCCTCGGCGCTTTGGCGTTCGCAGCTGCCTTTGCTTGTGGTCTGGCACTGACCTGTTTGCTGTCGATCGTGATGGCGGGTGGCAGCAACGATCTTGCTGAAACGATCCTGGAGGAACCAGCGGTGCGTTCCGATGTTGAGGACCGCATTGTTGCGGCTGCGGTTGAGCAGGCCCCAAGAATCATTGGTACGGACCTCATTGAAAAGGCGGCCACGGCGGTACTGCGGTCTGATCGTGCTGATCCCTTGGTGGAGGATGTGGTAGCGGCCGGAATTGGCTATCACCTTGGCCGTAGTTCTGGCGACGTAGAGGTCTCGTTGGGCGATTTCATTCAGCTGGACGGCGTCGTCGGCATGCTGCTCGATTCAACTGACGTTACGTTCACTGTCCCAGTGGCGGAGGACTCAATGCGACTTCGAACGGCGGTCCTCATCGTGTTCATGGGAACAGCGTTCGCATGGGCGGCGCTAGTGTCCGTTCGGACGTCGTCGCTGGCCGGTTCCATGCTTTCCGCGGCTACTGGAGCGATGACGGCGGCACTGCTTGCATGGTTCGGTGTGGGGGGTGCCGCTGCAGCCCTTCCGCGAACGCTCGTTGCCGCCCAATGGCCTGCGGTTCTGTTTCTCGCCGCTATCTTGCTTGCCACTTCGCTCATCGCAAGCGCTGTGCCGGCTCGAGTGGTTGGCGAAGCCAACCTTTCAGGAGACCAAAGATGACGAAGTCATTCAAGGCGCTCGTGTCTGTCGCCACAGCATCTGCCGTGTTGATGAGTAGTTGCAGTGGTAATCGGTCCGTTGATGCGTTCTGTTCCACTCTAGAGAACGAGCAGGAGCGGATCCTGGAGCAGCTGGAGACAAATCAAGCGAACGCACAGGACCTCAGCGCACGAGGTGATGATCTCGCCGCAGCCTTTACATCTTTGGCGGGAGTGGGGGTCGCTTTGGGGGATCTAGCGACGTATTTCAACCGTCTCGCCGCAGTCGCCCCGACGGAGATCCAGGACGACGTTGAGGTTGTGGCTGAGGAGTATGACAAGCAGCTCGACAATGCAGGATCTGCTGCGTCGAACCCCCTAGGAGCGATTGGCTCCGGAATTGTGTTGGGGTTCAAGGCGGCGGTCCAACTTCAGCGCGTTGATTCCTTTGCCCGCGAAAACTGCGGACAGGGAATCTGAAGACTTCGGCTAGAGGACTCAGAGCCTGGCCGCAATTCCGATCATGTCGTTGATACGTCGAAAGACCTCCAATGTCGATATCACTTGGCCGGCGACCGCCGTTTGATCATCAGATGCTGGTTTTTCCATCTCTATGAGCCGGCCGTCTGGAGCGCTCAATCCGAAGGCGAGCTCCGCAAGGAGATCAGTGCCGTCGCTAACACGCAATCTACTAATTTCAGCGAGGCTGCCAATCTCGCCGCTCTCGAGAATCTCGACGGCAGCATCGACGTTAATTGCGACTTCACCCTGCGGCCTCGAATCTGAGAGATCGGGGTCTGGTAGTTCAGCAACGAGAAGTCGCTGGACGAGGTGTGCAAGTTGGCGGGTCTGGCAAATCGCTTCAGCCTTTTCGTTGTAGACGGCGAGCGGCCCAATCGTTAGCACGAGCTGGGACGGCCCCGTTTGTGTTAGGCGGTCAATCGTCAATATCATGATCGTCCCGTCGAATCTCAAGCGAGTTGGATATGGACTGGAGCTGGCGATGGATTAGGGGTAGCAGCCCAAGCTCTACGGTGGCCACTGCGTAATCGACTAGTTCACCTACTTCGCCGAGCACTCGAAACTCCTGATAGAGAATCTGCTCCTCAGCTGCCTGCAACACGGCGAAGCCAAACCCATCGTTCGCGGTCTCGTGGCCGAGAAGAGTCCAGTTATTTGCGTCGAGAGCAGACGAAGAAATGAATTGCGACCACGTGTGGGCAGACTGTGCTGTAGATACGACGATTGAGGCAGTTGAACCGTTCTCATCAAGATAGGGGCTCCGAGCGATTAGAGTTTCGTCCTCCTGCGCCTGCAGCACGTTCCACGCAGGTGGGAAGCAGATGTCTACCCGGGATGTTGATGTCTTCAAGTTCGACCTTTCTATAGAAGGGATATTCTCGGAATCGGATTGAAACGAACGCGATCTGAATGAAGCGACCGACTCAGGCTGATCAAGGCTTCGCCTGCATCGCCAACAGCGTCGACGGCGTCTCCGACTGAGCCTCCAACGGCTGCGCCAAATTCCGATACGCTGGGTGCGACGTAATCTGCTGCGACCCCGCCTAGGAAGCCTCCCACAATTTTTCCGGTTGCCGCCCCCGCGAAACCCCCGAGAGAAGATCCCAAGGCGCCACCGAGCAACATCCCAGGTGGTCCTGCGAAGCTCCCCAACGCCATTCCAGCTGCCGCTCCGGTGCTGGCACCAAATGCACCACCGACTGAGCCTAAGAGAGCGGCCCCGCCCAAGGAAAGGGCAGCTGTTGAGGCAGTGACAGCGATTCCGGATCCGATGGCCCTCCCGTAGCGCTGCGAGTCAGTAAAGTCGCCGGGGAGGTCGTCGATCCAGCGGTCAAAACCGGCGATAGTGCCTGCGCCTGTCGCAACGATCCCAGTTGCAATTGGGACAGCAAGATGGGTGGCACGAGTGACATTCGGGCCAATCGTTAGCCAACCAGGATTGACAGATCCTAGGAACTCCGGAAGCTCGTTAATTAGAGGAAGAACAACAGCTTCGCCGACGCCGATCAGGCCGGCGAATAGGCCAGTAGCAATTCCACCCTGACCAGCCCGGGAAGTCGAGCCGTTCACCAAGTTGCTGCCGTTCCTAGTGTGGGACGCGGCGGACATGCCCTTGGTGGTGCTGGTCTGACGTTGGTCGTTCGCTTGGCGTCGAAGGATTCGTTCGTTTTCGAGAAGCGCCTCGGCGACCCGCTGCATGTTGGCTCGTGCCGTGCCGTACCAATAGCGACGGAAGTTGTCGCTATAGGCGCCGACCCACCAAGTCTGGCGCATGTGAGCATCCAGCTCGGTCTTCATATCTTGGGTGCGTCGCGCTCGATCGCCAAATGTGCGAGCTAGGCGTTCTAGTTGATCAGCATCTGCGCCAAGGCGGGCCATGATCTACTCCTGAGAAATACATGGGTCCCGGCTCGGGCTATGCCGAACCGGGACCCGGGGAGACTTCTATGCCTGGCTGGTCTGACGCTGCTGGGCGGCCTGCTTCTTCACCTGGCCGGCAGTCTGGCGCAGTTCCTGACAGAGACGCTGGAGATTGCTTCGGTGGGTGCCATTCCAGTCGCTCTTGAAACGCTGAGCATCACTTCCTTCCCACCAGACGCTCTCGACCTCGCCGCCGAGGATCCGGATCGTGTCCTCGATCTGGCCGGCATGCTGTTCAAATTTCGCCGCCATGCGATCGAGTTGTTCTACGTCTGCTCCAAGTTGAGCCATTGCTTTCTCCTTTGTGGTGCGACGCTTCTTGAGAGCCTCGCATTTGCTGTTGATGAGAACTTACGGTGAAGAGATAGAGGGGGAAATGGGGATGAGTCCCCTAGTTCGGAGATTGCGGAAGTAACGCGAGACTGTCAGCGGTCACTAGCCCGGAGGTGATCGCGTAATCCACAAGGCGATTGCGCCGGTCCTTGGCAAGGGTTGTGCTGCTTCCCCTGAGCCCGCCAACGCCTGCCGTCGATAGGCGATCGCAGACGTTGTCAAGCTTGCGGTTGAACCGGGTGATTCTCCAGCCCAGTACTTGGGCCGCCTCCCGGTTCGTAGGCACAATTCGAGGAGCACTGGGGTCTTCCAACCGGTTCTTGGCGAGCGCCACGATGCATTGAAGCTGAGTCTCGGTCAATTCGATCCCTAGCTTCTTTGCAGTGACCGTGACGGTGGACGTTGGCCCGTCGAGCGGCGCATGAGGCGGTGGTACGGGTACCGGGACCGTGACGTCGATCTCGTAGGTAGAGCGGCCGGCTTGGAACCGCAGCACTGACTCTGCGAAACCCAGGGGGACACTGCCACCGGGTGCCACCTGCATTCGCGATGGGCTGTGTTTGTCAGCGATCTCGATCCCAATGACTGAGCCCACATTGTCTAACCACCAGCCCGATTGGCTGTAGCGCAGCAAGCCGAGATGTCGGTGAAGATGGTGGTTGTCATCGATCGAAAGGTCTCCGTGCCGGCCGAAGGTCAGGGTCTCTCCGGCGGCGACGCAGTGGACCTCGCCGCAGAAGCTCAGACGCAGCCCCTTGTCTTCCAACCCTCTCTCCTTATCCGCAAGTACCAGCAAGAAATAATGACATAGCATGACCTGAACGTCAAAACGATGTTGAAGATCCGGTCGGGGCTTTGCGGGCCAACCCCTTCAACCGGTAGCTTGGCTTTCAATGGTGAAATGCGAGTGGTAGCGAAAAGCAAGATTCGTATTGACTATGACGGACGGTTTCTCGAATGCGATGAAGGCGAACTCATCGTTGGCCGAGGAGACGACTGCGCTCTCGTAATTCACGACAAGTCCGTCTCGAGAAACCACCTCGCCATTCGGCAGGTTGGTTCGACTTGGCAGCTTGAGGATTTGGGGTCCGCCAACGGCTCCTGGCTGGCCGGCGAGAGAGTCTCTTCAGCACCAATTGATACGGTCTTGCACGTTCGCCTCGGTGGGGTCGATGGGCCACTCTTGATGCTCTCTCCCACAGGCTCACCCGGGCCAGACGGGGATGGAGGCGTCACATTCGGGCAGCTGTCCAAGAGCTTGGACGCCGAGAGCCGAACGGTTGCGGTAAAACGCCATGCCAGCAAGCGCACAGCCACCCTCACGATCGGACGCGACCCTGCAAACTCTGTCTGTCTTGATGATTTGCAGGTTTCTCGTCGCCACGCAATCGTTGAGTTTCGCGCCGATGGAACCGTCCTGGTCCGGGATCTGAAAAGCAGCAACGGTACGTTCGTCGACGGTCGCCGCGTGAGTGAGGCGATTATCACAGAGGACTCAGCGGTGGTTGTGGGGGCGAGTCTGCTTCAGCTCCGGGGCGATAGTTTCGAGATCTTCCAACAGAGCAGCCTGATGACCTTCGAGGTCGATCGCCTCACTGTTGCGGATGCAAAGGGCCGTCCGATTTTGAGGGATATTTCCTTGAGAATTCCACCTCGGACGCTCATTGGTGTCCTTGGGCCATCCGGCGCTGGGAAGTCCACCCTTATAAAGGCGATTGTCGGCGCAATGCGAGTAGCAGGAGGGGAGGTTCGCTATGGCGGCGTTGATCTCCTCAAGGGTCTGGCTTCTACGAGGCGAGCAATTGGCTACGTTCCTCAGGACGACATTCTCCATGATCCCCTTTCGGTGAATGACTCGCTTGAGTACGCCGCCCGGCTTCGCTTTTCGTCGGACGTTCGTTCTGCTGAGATCGACGCAGCAATTGACGATGTTCTCGAGGATCTGAAGCTTGTCGACCATCGGTATAAGTTGATCTCCCAGTTGTCTGGCGGTCAGCGAAAGCGAGTCAGCACGGCGATGGAACTGCTCACACGACCTCCTCTGCTTATGCTGGACGAGCCGAGTTCCGGGCTGGATCCGGGCAACGAGAAGTCGCTGATGCAACTTCTGCGTGACTTGTCCCAACGCGATGGAGACGACGTTGGTCGCCGGGTGGTCGTGGTAACGCATAGCATCCAGAGCCTGAACCTGTGTGATTACGTACTCGTGCTGAGACCGGGCACGACCGAGGATCCCGGGGGAAGGCTCGCTTACTTCGGGAGGCCCGCTGACCTTCTCGAGGTCTTCAACGCCGAGGACGCAGCCGAGGTATTCCAAATGCTTGAAGCCCAGACTGCACCCCACTGGGAGATCTCGGATCACATGCTGCTTCCCAGCCAAGACGCTGGCCTCTCTGCGGCAGAAGGGGAGTCGCTGGCGGAGTCACCTCTTTCGTGGTTGCAGCAAGTGCGCCTACTAACTCCGCGGTACGCCCGAATAGTCTTGGCTGACAAACAGAACGTCCTCCTTCTGGCCGTCCAGGCACCGATCATCGGAGTGCTGCTGTCGCTCGTAAGTGGGGGAGCGTTTACTCCGGATCCGGGCGTGCCATCCTCCAAAGCCGTCCTGTTGTTACTCGGCCTCGTTCTGTCGGTGACATATCTCGGCACGAGTAACTCCGTTCGAGAAATCGTGAAGGAGCGGCCAATTTTCCTGCGGGAAAGGGCGCTGGGGCTCAGGGAGTCCGCGTATGTCACGTCGAAAGTGATCGTTCTGGTTCTCATCGCAATCGTTCAAGCGTTAGGACTCACGCTCTTCGGGACGTTCACGGCCGGTCGGCCCAGCGGCCCCGAGGACATCGACTGGCTATTGCCACCGATTCTGTCGTTGGCGGTTGTTGTAGTTGTGGCCGGCTGCGCGGCGGTGCTCATCGGTCTGTTGATCAGCTCGCTCGTCACAAACGCGGACAAGGCAATGTCGATCCTGCCGGTTGCCCTCCTTGCGCTCTACTTTTTGTCGAACGGACCCGCCAGGCTGGATGGCGTTCCCGTTGTTGAGCAAGTGAGCTACCTCAATACCGTACGTTGGGGTGTTTCGAGCGGGGCGATGGTGACCGACGCCAGCGCCCTGCTGGTGTGTGGGCCCCTCGCCGAAGGAGCGCTGCCAGACCCAACGCGCGAGGATCGCTGCCGACCGTCCTGGGAGCCGTCGTCCGCTGGTCTGATTGGGGGACTTGGAGCTTCGACCCTCATCGCACTCGGCGCAGGTGTCGCTTCGGTGGTCGTGTTGAAGAGACGCCGCTTCTAGCCGGCGGTGTCCGGTTCAACAAGTATCGCGTAGTCGACTTCGGCGATCTGGGGAACTTCTCGAATCCGCCAGGCAGTACTCCAGGTGGCACTCCCGCACCGCCAGTGTCTCGATGCGGTGATCATTCGGGAGTCCGTACTGGAGTGTTTGATGAATTGGGCGAAGGACGTCAACAAGTCTTGATTTTGCTGGGTATTTGGTGGTATTCGCCACACCGAAAGTTTAGACGTTAGTTAGAAATTAGGCGAACCGAATTTCCGGTCATCACCAGAGTGAAATCAAGATCACGGGCCCGCTGTACGCCATCTGGAGTCAGGTGAAAAAATCGGCTTGGCCGAGCGTCGCGATCGTCATCGGGAGCCCGCCATTTGCCAGCGAGAAGGCCGCGATCTTCCAGGCGTCCGAGACACCGATACAGCGTGGACATCGCCACCGTTAACTTCGGGTTGGTCTCAAATGCTTTAACTAGGCGATATCCGTGAAATTGTGGTTCCCCGTCATTCAAAAGAGCAAGCGCTGCGGCCAACACACGTTCCTCGTTCTTCACCAGTGCGTCCCCGCTCTTCCTGCGCATCTTCAGAGTGTAGATCGCCGAATTGGCGACCACCTGACAGAACGCAACCCGTCCCGCTCCGTGGATCGGGAGAGTGAGCCCCATTGCCCGTGAAGGGTGATCTGACTCAGGCTTCGGGTATTAAACGCAAGACGGGTAGCGTCGTTCGCCGAGAGCAAATGGCGCAACACATTGGGCGTTCTTTGGCGACACGTCGTCCCGCGTAATCGGTTTCATTGCGCGGGACGATAATCGCAAATACGAGCGGTACTCACCGGCGTATCCAGGATGGTGACTGCACCCCATGTTCTCGACGACGGATTCGTCGCACTGTTGCTCTATGGACTCACTCACTGACTTTGCTCTTCCCGGTGACATTCGAGCGATCACGCTGGCGTTGCGGGTTCCGCTGGTGGACCCCGGGCGCAGAGAGGCGTGGAACGCCCGCCTCGTGGGTCCAGGCGATTTCCTGGAAGCACCCGGTGTGAGGGAAGTGGTTCGAACCGTCAAGGGTCGAATCGTTGAACTATCGGCACGTTCGTGAACAAGACGATGGTTGCTGCAACATGACTCTGTCTCTGGTGGGCTCTTGATGGAACAGTACTTGCTTTATGATTGATCACGTGGATGGGAGGACCGATGGCCACCGAGATTGATCTTGGGATCGATGGACTCTCGGATGTTGTCCAGATAGGTCACGGGGGTTCGGCGCGGGTCTTTCGGGCGCGTCAGTTCGAGCTTGACCGAACGGTGGCCGTCAAGGTCCTCAACTCTGCGTGGGATGAGGACGTACAACGCCGTTTTTCCCGCGAACGTCGGGCGATGGGCCGGCTCTCTGATCATCCTGGAATCGTTGGGGTCTATCAAGCCGGGACCACCAAAACCGGTCAGCCATACGTAATCATGCCACTTTACGACGGCAGCCTCCGCGATCGAATCGAAGCTGGCCCAGTTCCGTGGAGGGAGGCTGTTGAGAAGATGCGGGTGGTGGCCGACACCATGTCCGCCGCGCATTCGATGGGAGTAATCCATCGTGACCTGAAGCCGGCCAATCTGCTCATCTCGGGAACCGGCGACCCAAAGGTTGCGGACTTCGGTATCTCTCGCTTGAACCTCTCTGAAACTTCGTCGCAGTCCTCGGCTCTCACGTTCACACCGGCCTACAGCCCTCCCGAATCGTTTACGGGCCCAACCGCAACACCGGCGGTTGATGTGTATGGAATGGGGGCGACCCTCTGGGCGTTGCTCGCTGGTCATCCTCCCTTTTCTGACACGGAAGGCGGAGTCAATCTTCTCGATCTGATGTATCGGGTCACCAATTCGCCCGTAGACCCACCCACGCCGCAGACGCCTCCGAAAGTGACGAAGGTTCTGCAGCGTGCGATGGCAAAGCAACCGGAGGACCGTTACCCGTCCGCCATGGCGTTTCGCGATGCGCTGGACGAACTGCTCTCCGGTGGCATCGTCAATCGGCCCAATCCAGTTCTTCCCCCAGTCCGCCAGCAACCAGTTCTACGATCCGTAGCAAACACGCAACCGGTTCAAGAGCCACCGGATCGACGGACGGGCCTCTCGCCGGTCATCGCCGGTCTCGCCATCGTTGTGGCACTGCTCATGGGTGCCGTTGGCGCATTGGTTTTCACGCTGGTTCGCGGCGACGGCACGGATAGATCCGTTACCGCCTCAGGGACCGTGTCGAGTGAAGAATCCGCGCCCTCTGGTGAACTGCCGGATGGGTCGGAGGAACCAACGACGGACAGCGTCGAAGACGGTGGAGTGGCCGGGTCGGAGTCGATTGACCCGACAGAGCAAGGGCCGTCCTATCTAGTTCTTGATCCGGTCCAACTATCAAGTGCGGAGGTGGACATTCTCGATCGGCGCGGGTACACCGAACGCACCGGTGCTCCCAGTACGGCGTGTGCTGAGGACTCGGCGGCGCCCTTGTTGCAGCCTCAAGTGAATGATTTTCTGAACGTGCGAAGTGATGCGGGGACCAGCAACCCAATCGTTATGCGGCTAGGGCCAGACATCCTTGTTCGTCGAAATCTTTCGATGAGTCGAGACGATGGCTCCGGGACTCGATGGGTTGGCATTCATCTACCTGGCAACGACGGGCAGTGCGCTTGGGTTCACCCGGGTTATGTCGCCGTGCCAGCCACTAACGCCTGCCGGATAGGGGAGACGTTCATCTTTGGTGGGCCAACCCGTACATTCGATGCTCTGATCTGTGAGAACGACGCCACTGGTCTGCTGCGATATCGGGGTGTCCGTCTGGCCGACGGCGCCGCCATCGATCTTCCCGCCTGCGCTCACTTCGACGGCTACTACGAAGCGAGAAACAGCGGAACCGTCTACTCATTGGTATTCCAAGACGGCGGGTTCGACTCATTCCTCGACGTGGTAGATCCAGACGGCGAGGTCATCGTCAGCGAAGCCCTCATCCAGAACGTCGTCCCGGAACCGGTCTCCGCTGTTGCGAGCTGCTAGTTGTTGATCGGCAATTGCGACCCTCAGCCGGTCTGAATCATTCGAGTCGGGTGTGATAGACCGCCCAACGTTGCGTGTTCCTTCCGCGGTTCGTCCGCATCCGTGAGCGGTGCATGGTGACTGCACCCCATTCCGTAATCGGAACGTTCGATTTACCTTCAGTTCAGAAGGTTGCTTCGGCATTTGAACATCCGGTTACTTCGTGAGATGCATGTATTTGCAGTTAAAGGAGGACGAAATGATTGTCTTTGGAGGATGGGGCTCGATTGCAGGAATGCTGGGAGCCGCAGGAATACTTTCGGCCATGGGCGAACGGATCGGCCCGTTGGCAGCAGGAGTGGCGCTCCTGGCATTTGGTCAGTGGCTACACAATTGGGATGTTCATCCGCAGTTGGATCCTTCCACGGGGCAGATGGCCATTTATCGCAAGCGGCATCACATGTTCTGGATCCCAATGCGTTGGTGGGGCCTGGCACTCGCAGTCAGCGGAGTCTTTGCATTGGCCGGGGGTTAGGAGATGAGCTACAACGTCTTACTGCTCCGTCCCTACGGCGCAATCGATAACAACTATCTCTTTCCCGATAGCGAACCGAGCACCCGCTCAATCCGCCCCGAACCCGGTGACGGTAGCAACGTCGGCTCCTACAAGCTGGATTGCCTCGAGCCGCATCGCTGTGTGAACGGTAAGTGGACCAACCTCTTCGAGTTGGAGGATGTTTGCATGGTCGTTACCGATTCTCGGGTCGGCTTCGCTATTCCCAAGGTGCATCGTGGTTCCACTTGGATCGGTGGTGGTTTCGCCATCGCCATGATGGCGGGCTCCGCACTCCGAGCACGCAGCAAGAACAAGAAGGGCCTAATCGCCGGACACCTTCGTCAGGAGTGGATTGCCTCAGTGGTCACGGCGGAGCGGGACCTGAATCTACGGGTTAGGACCCGCCCCTGCGTATCACTCCTTGTACAGGACGGCACTGACCCCATATGGGTGCACACGGCGTTCTCACGGGGGGCAGATGTTTCGGGAGTTGCGAATGAGATCACCAGGCGCGTCCTTGCCAATCGATTGCAGTCCACCGTGCGTGGACTGGATGACGAGGAACGACGGGGTGTCGTTGACCTGCTCGAGAAGCCGCAGTTCGGCGGCGATGGGAAACAGCAAGTGAATTTCCCGGCCACGATGAAAGTCCACATCCCTGACGCCGGCGTCCTGCAGAGGAGCAGCTGAGATGGGCTTCTTTTCAAACCCGATCATGTTGCGCTGCGTGATCGCTACTTCCAGTACCACTACTACTTCCAGAACCATTCCGCCCTTTATCAAACCACTACCAAGGAGTTTCCAATGACCGATCACTACGCCACCCCACCCGCCCCTAACACGGGGGTCGATTCCGGGGCCAGCAACTACCGCAGAGGTTTACAGCCCAACGGAGCGCCGATGCGGTATCGCGGCGAAGAAGCCGCTTCCGCAGGAGGTAAGAATCCAGGGACTTTTCTGGACTGTCTTCTGGGCAATCATCTGCGCCTCGATCGCCCTGGTGGCCATATCGATTCTGTTCTCCGGCGCTCTACTCGCATCCCTCGCTGAGCTGTAGGAAGCCCGGTGATGGACAACGCCGGTGATGGGCAGTTCGTGGATCCTGGGAAGAGAGTGCGGATGACTCCGCAGGAACTTGCGGAGGCGCGTGACTACATGGAGGAAAGAGCGAGAATGACCCGGGACGGTGAGGCTTTGGTTGACAGGATTGGGAGGTTGCTGAGGCCGCTCTTTCATACTGTGCCGCGAAGCGAGCGCCGACTCCATGTCGGTGTTCGGTACGGCCCCAGCAAGGCTCAACTCATCCCTGACCCATGGCAAGTTTCCGATCAGAAGGGCTCGATGTCGTCCTGCACTTGTTGGGCCGCGGCTTGTCTGTCCCGCCATCGTTTCTCGGCCTTCGTCTTCTGGGTGTGGTGCGAACAGCAAAGTAAGCGACCGTTGATGGAGTTGGTTTCGCCGTGGTCCTGCCATTCGAGATCATGGTCCGCCTCGCTCCAGCGTGCCGGCGCTCCGCAACCGGGGACTGTGCAGCAGCGGTCCCGGTAGACGATCGCCTCCCGGGCCGGACCAGTGAACAGTCGTTGGGTGCGACCCAAGTCGACCTTCTGTGATTCGGAGTCGATCACGCATCGTTTGATCCGGTGATTCAAAGCGATTCGGAACGCCTCGAATGGCGTGATTTGTTGACCATCTAGGGTCTCGCAGGTGTAGCCGGGCCGAAACACCACATCGGGCGGGAGTTTTGGCTCCCCGTTTGCCCAGCGGTCTTTCTCGGCTTGAAGTGTTTCGAAGTCCATGAGCACCACCAGCAGCGGTTCGGGAGTCTTGCCGTCCTTTGGTGCGGTGTTGGCAAGGTTGGCGATCATTCCCATGGCCCGGGCCATCCAGTAGCGGGATCCTCGCCGGACCACGGGCCGGAGCGTGTACTCGCTGATCGAGCAGTCAACGGACAGATCGTCGACACCATCGCCGATTTCGCAGGCGACCTCTTCGGCCTTGGGCTTGTCCTTCTGCTCCCGTCGGTGCTGTTCCTTGGCCTTTTCGGCCAGGCGCCTGAGGCCTTCTTCCAGCAACGTTGCATCGGATGTGAGGAGCAGACCCCTGACACTGGTAGTGCCGTTCTTGTGATCGGTGAAATCTAGGCCGAGGTCTCGGTCCTCAGGTGCCTTGGCATCGGGGTCGGCATCTTCGCATAGACCGATCCATGCTTCGCACGACTTCTTGAATGCGGGAAAGTTGTAGTCCCGAGCAATGTCGATCAGCATTTTATGGTCACTGTCGAACACCTGGGCCCGGAACCTTGTCCGGTTGCCCGGCAGACAGAGTTTCAACGCGGCCATGTGATCATCGGTCAGGACCCCCTCGTCGATCGCTTCGGCCACTGCATCGAACCGATCGGCCAGACGGGCAGAAGCAACGATCCGCCGACCGCGGGTCTTTGAGATGTTCGCTTTGTATGCGAGCCAGTGACCTGGGTTCGTAGTCGGGATTCTGCCAAGCCACCGGACTCGCTCAGGGCGATGGTCTCTGCTCCGGCCAGGGCGATCGCCCGGTCCGCAGCAGCAATGATCGCCTTCTGCCGGTCGCCATCCGGCAACGTGTCCGCCACCTCCAACGCTTCAGGATGTCCGCCAAGACCGCCATATCAGAGTCTACGGAACATTTGTGTGTTTGCAACTACATATCTGTTATTTGTTGAAAGAGTCTGCCACCACACGGGCTTCGTGTCGATGGTCCGGAGGCCTCGCCCGGGCCACGACTCCTAACATCCAGTACGATTCCGCGAATCCGACGACTTTTCCAGCGCTCTAGGCCCAAGACGTTGAGACTGCTCTGAAGCCGGCGACGGTTGTTTGTTCCGGAGGAAACCATCTGGTACTCCCAGCATTGACCATCCAAGGACCAGGGACCCCCATTCGGGGTCCCGGAGAGCCCGGGCCAGTTCGCACGGGAGGTGCACCACCGTCCTCCACGTCTTCGGCTCCTTGAATCGTTGCCCATTCTCTGGCAACTGTGACTTCCGTAGGTCTGACCTAAATCACCATTACTAGCATATAGCTCGGAGGTGATCGTATTGTCCGCTCGTCGGGTGCCTTCGTTTAGCTGTCCACAGTGGTCACAGAGGCGGTCTTGGAGACTTCTCTTGGCCGTTGCTGTTGGTCACCGGATGCTCGAGCGCCGCAACGGACTCGCCGCCACGGGCCACCGTTGCCGCACCTGAGCCAACAGGTGCCCCGCCCGTCACCGAGAGGACTGCAGACTCTCCTCTGTCGGAGGGCGTCACAACCCCATCGAGTCAGCAGGTTTTCCAAACTGAGCCATCGGTGAACGACCGACTGTCTCACTCGATGGCTACGACACCGGATCGCTGTCCAGCGGAGAAGTGGCAGTACCTCCATGTGCGCCCGGAATTACGGGTTCGCTACCGGATGGGGTCTGGGCTGGGCTTGTGGCAAGTCAAACGGAGGACACCCTTGTGTTCGATCTCGTCTGCTTGGAAGCGGCCTACGATCCAAGCGATGATATGGACTACCTGTGGATCACGAACAACAATCCACTTCTCCGAACAGCAACAATTGCACCAGATGTTGTTGTCGTCAACGACTACCTTGCTGCCACGGCGAATCCAACGTGACACTGTCTGAAATGTTCTCCTTCGTCGACGGTGGCGCGGCAGGAGACGATCCTCTATTCCTGGTAGCCATCAACGACGGAGTCGTTACGGCGATAGCGCTTCAGTTCTCTTCCTGACACGAACCATCTACGGAACCTACAAGTATTGTGTCATTTATGAAGATGATCGGATCAATCGTCGTTGGGCTCGTCCTCTTGCTTGCGGTTGCGGCGCCGGTGGAAGCGGACGTCGAGGACGCCACATCTATCGATGAGTTGGTTTCCCAGTTGGACTACAACGGGTCATCGCATGCTCAGGTGCTCCGCCTCTATCCGGCGATATTCAATCGTGTGCCCGATGTGGGCGGCGCCAAGTACTGGATCGACGTGAACAATCAAGGATACGGCGTCCTTCAGATCGCCGGTTTCATGGCCGGATCCGAGGAGTGGGCAACGACATACAACGGGACCAGTGATGAACGTTTTGTGGAGGTGGTTTACTCCAATGTTCTGGGCCGTGGCTACGACCAGGCTGGCTACAACTACTGGCTTGATCTGGTGAAGGGCACGAACGACAGCGGTGGCAATAAGGACTTTGCCAAGCTGAAACGGCATGCAATGGTCTTCTATGTAACGGCCAACGTGGAGTTCACCCGACGCTATCCATTTGCTTCAACTGCAGGGGGCCACATTCTTGGGACAGACAGCTTCTTCGGAGTGTCGCTAGCGACGCTTTCTCGTGCTGATTCCGCTGCCGCCTCGGCAGCGTCAGAAGAGCTTTACCGGAAACTGGCTGCCGACTTCGGTTATCCCAGCTTCATCGGTAACTGGGAGACGCTATTTATTGGTGAGATTGAGTGTCCCGGGACACGCACCCGCCGCGTACTCGTGGGGTGATGGATTCCATTTACACTTTCAGCAGCGGACGGGCCGATTTGACGTCTTCTTGGCGGAAGTATTCATCCCTGGGCTGAGAACAGGCCCTGCACGAGTTGTGCGACTTCCGGGCGAGTCGATTTCTATCGGGGATCGCTCGGTTCAGTCCGTAGCTGACTCCCTGGGTGTTGCGGTTGGCCGGCAATATGCGGACGACTTCTTCTACCAGGGATACGCCATCCATGTGGGTGGTTGGGAGATTGCCGGATCCGAATTCTGGAATAGCGGTGACAGCCCGTCTATCACAGCATCGAGCGACCCTGTCTCCTCGATCTCATGGCGTAGCGCCGACGGCGGACTCAACGTGGACGGGACTTGCAGGTAATGGGCACGCCGCCTCGCGCGGTTGATAGGCGGTCGAGCGCCTCGTGGGCTCGTTGCCGATGGGCTGGGGCGTGGGGCTGGCGTTCAGTCCTCGTTCTCTTACTAGCAGTGGTGCTCATCACCTCATGCGGCAGTGCTTCAGGATCTGGCGGTCCCGACTCCGTCGGCCTCGGGCGCACTGATCCAAATGTCGTGCCAGAAGTTGAGCCCGAATCGAACCCTGGCGCCGCCTCGACTCCGGACGTGGAACGGGGGCAGGAACCACCGGCGGTTTCGACACCTTCAGCTCCGGAAACCTCCGCCATAGATCCAGCCGGGCCATTTCGAATCCTTCAGTCCGAGGGGTTAGCGGATGTTTCTTTCGGGGCCGATAGTGAACGAGCGATCGCTGCGGCTTCCGCCGCAGGGCTTGGGGCGGCATCACATGACACCGGATGGCGACAGGATTTCTACATTCACGCCGGGCCTTTCGGAGGAGTCGTTGGTTTCCAGCGCTCGTACTGGGCATACCGCCGCACGTGCTGGTTCGCCGATTCGTTCTGTCTATTGTCCGGGCGCCGTATTGCAGATGATGCCGAGGTTTTCGTGGGTTGGAGCGTTGGTCCAGCAGGATGGGTTTCCGAACCCGAAGTTTCGTCCCGGGCGACAACCGCTGAGGGGATAACTGTTGGCACCCAGGCATCGGAGCTATCGAGCCGATTCCCTTTGAGGTCATTGGCGGCGAGGCGGGGGTCACCGGATACGAAGGAACATACCGCGGTGTCTTGGCAGCGGTCTGGAAACTACCTGGCCCGCCACCGGATCCGTCGACCGTCAACATTCGTTGCCTCAGTGCGGGCGAGTACCTAACCGACGGCTTCGTTCTCTCGACAGCGGCGTGTCCGTATGCCTCGTCCTCCGACTTTCCGGAACCGCTTCCCAGAGGGCTTCCTGATCAATGGGTCGCCGTTCTCGATTCTCTCCCGACAGCGGAGTACACAGTCGAGCAGGCCACGCAGCAGGCCTTCGCTTTTGCGACGGAGCAAGTCTTGATCGAAGTCCCGCTTGTTGTCTTTCGGTCCGATGACTATCCATCGTTGAATGCTGGGTATTGGGTCATCGCAGGAGCCACTGGCACATGGACCGAAGCCGAGGCTCGAGCGGAGTGCCAATCGGCCCTCGCTGGCGAGTTCACAGACCCCCCGGAGACTTGTTACCAACGTTTCGTCGGTCGTTGAAGCGGCAGCGGTGGGTTTCGGGCAGCTAGAAATTGGCATGGGTGGGGTTTCGGAATACGAACTCTGGGGAGGTCAGGTTGGCAGCAGGCGACGGTTGAGGCGGTCAGTTGGGGGCGAAGAGCATTGCTGTGTTGGAATTCGTTTGTGGGCGGTGGCTATTTCGGCTTCGCGGTCGGCGGGCCGATCTCCAGACGGGGAAGTGTCTGCTCTACGTTGCAGCCACTCGCGCCCGAGACGACCTGTGGGTCGGCTACTCGGGCAAGCCCAGTCGTTTCCTCACCGTATTGCAGAGCTGAGACACTTCCGGGTCGAACACCACAGATTTATCGCCGGGTGGCCTTCATCACCACGAACTTGCGGTTTCCTGCGACGTGGTGCAGTTGCCGAAGATCCGTTTGAGTCGGGCGTGGTGGTCGAGGTGGCGGTTGCCGATCACGCGCAGCTCGCCACCGGACCGCAGGGCCCGGTGACTGGAGCGGAACATCTGCTCGGCGGTGGCGTTGCTCAGTGCGGTACTGGCGTGGAACGGGGGGTTGTTGATCTACCAGGTCGATCGATCCGGGTTCCACCGTCTCGTCCAGGCTCTCGACCGCTGCAAATGTTGCGACAGCATCTGGCACCGACCGCCCAACCGTGTCACGGGAGGAAGTCACCGCGGCGTACGACTCGTCAACGAAGAGACAAGACGAGCCCGGATTCCTGACGAGAACGGCGGCTCCCACGACGCCGTTGCCGCAGCCGAGATCAACTACCTGGGCTCCGTCGGCCAAGCCTCCAGGAAGATTCTGCAGCAAGAAGCGGGTGCCGATGTCAATGGAACGGGCCGAGAAGACGCCGCCATGGTTCACGATCGTCAGCCCATCGTGCTGCCATGTGATCGGCCAGGGGCTGGGGCCCGGCGCCAAGTCCGGATCGAACGTTGTGAAGGCGAGCCTGGCTTTCTTCTTCGCCAGCGACGTTCGGGTTGGGCCCAGGATTGTTTCCAGCAGCTGGAGCGTGGAGGTATGGATGGTCTTGGTCATGCCGGCAACGATCACCGTGGACTCCGGCACAAGGAGGGGTCGAAGCCGATGCAGTTGATCCTCTAGCAAGGAGTTGTGCTTCGGTACCTTCAGAAGAACAACGTCGATTGTGCCGGTTGGAGTCTCGTTTCCCGGCAGAACTACGGGTCCAGCCCGGCTGATGCGGCTGAGGTTTACGGCCAACGCCTGATGGCTGACGACGGAGTCTCCCCACGAGATATCGGCCTCGGGGCCCAGCGCCGTCCCGAGCGCTCCGAAGCCGTCGTTGACGATCAACACCGTGCCATCCAGCGGCACGGCTTCTCGGTGTAGATGATTCAGCAGGTACTCATCCGCGGCATCCCAAGCTCGCAGCGGAGTTCCCTGACGGTCGGGCCATCGAGACAACTCGAAGCGCCCCTGCGCCACCTCCATCATCTCTATTTGTTCGCGACGGCCCATGGCTCTGGGAGCGTACCGATGCGCTCGGATAGGTTGGGGACGTGCGAGCCTTTCTCACTCACAATCCGGAAGATCGTGACGCCTACTTCGGCAGAGCGCTGCCAGAGCTCCAAGCGTTAACTACCGTTGTCCTGAACCCTGGTGATCAAGACCTCACCACTGCGGAGCTGATCGACGCGGCTCAGGGATGCCAGGTGATCATCGCTCACCGGGCGACACCGGGGGAGGCAGAACTCTTCGAAGCGCTCCCTGATCTGATCGCCTTTCTCCGCTGTGCCGTCGATATCAGCACTATCGATCTTGCTTCGGCCAGTACCAACGGAGTCTTGGTGGCTCGGGCCGACAAGAGCTTCGTGCCGTCTACTGCCGAACTCGCTTTGGCGCTGTTGCTGGACACCGCCCGCAGCGTCTCGGCCTCCACCGTCGATTATTGGAACGGCGGCCAGCCACCACAACGGCCGGGTCGCCAGTTGCGTGGTCAGACGGCCGGCATCATCGGGTATGGCGCGATTGGTGCCTATCTCACCGATCTGCTGGTGGCGCTGGGAATGAACGTGCTCGTACACGATCCATTCGTAGCTGTCTCCGGCGATTCGATCCAGCAGGTTGAGCTCAACGAGCTCCTCCAACGATCCGACGCCGTCTTCCCGTTGGCTCCCGCCACTGCCACCACCGAGAATCTGATCGACGCCGCCGCCTTGGCGGCGATGAAGCCGGGCGGCACGTTGATAAATGTCAGCCGCGGTGAATTGCTGGACGAAGATGCGGTCGCGGCAGCACTGGACTCTGGTCAGCTCGGGGCGCTCGGGATGGATGTTGGCCGGGCGCCCGATCAGCGACCCTCACCAACTCTCGCCTCCCGTCCGGGTGTGGTGTCCACGCCCCACCTCGGTGGCCTGACGCCGGAGAACGCGGATGCCCAGGCGATGAGCAGTGTTGAGCAGATGGCAGCGATCCTTGCCGGGCAGGTCCCGCCCCGTTCGGTCAATCCGGATTCGGCCGCTCGACTGAGAGAGTTTTTCCAGCGGTGAAGGGGGCGTGCGACACCCACGTTCACTTCTACGACTCGTCGCACCCGGTCGCTCCCACCGCCACTCTGCAGCCGGCCAACGCTTCGGTTACCGACTATCGAGCCGTTCAGGCTGCGCTGGATCTCGACCGCGTGGTTGTCGTTCAACCCACCACCTACGGCCGGGACAATCGTTGTCAGCTGGAGGCCATTGGTCAGCTGGGAGACACGGCCCGAGGGATCGTGGTGATCGATTGCAGCGTCACTGATCAAGAGCTGAAGGCCTTCTCCGAACTCGGGGTCATCGGGGCGCGTTTTCACATGCTGCCGGGTGGCGCAGTCGGTTGGGATCAGCTGGATCTCGTTGCTTCCCGCATCGTCCCGTTTGGTTGGCATGTCCAGTTGCAGATGAATGGACATGAATTGGCCGCACGACGAGAGCAGCTGCTGAGGTTGCCGTGTCCGTTGGTGGTTGACCATGTTGGCCGGTTCATGCCGCCAGCATCGCCGTCGAGTCCGGCATTCGAGGCGCTACTCGATCTCGTTGACGCCGGTGCCCATGTGAAATTGTCAGCGCCTTATGAGTCTGCCGCCGATGCAGAACACCTCTATCTGGATGTAGGCGAATGCGTGGACGCATTGGTCGAGCGAGCCCCCGACCGGCTGCTCTGGGCGTCAAACTGGCCCCACCCGGGTCAGCCTGATCCGCCGAGCACCACAGCCTTGGAGCGCCTCCGCAACTCATGGCTCCCGGATGAACGCGTTCGGACCCAAGTACTGGTTACGAACCCGGCCGCGCTCTACAACTTCTGAGCGGTTGGCTATGACCAGCGAGATGGCCTTGCGTTAACCTGACCCAATGACCACGCTCGAGGACCAGCCTGTCGCTCCACCCCGATTCGTACGGGCCGACGGTCCGGCCAAGGTCACCGGGAGCGGACGGTACGTGGCCGACCTGTCGCTCACCGGCATGCTCTTCGCCAAATTCCGCTATTCCGGCGTAGCACATGCACGAATCACAAAGATCGACGTGACCGCGGCGAAGGCCATTCCCGGGGTGTTTGCGGTACTCACCGCCGCTGATGTGCCCGACGTCCGCTACAGCCCCGTGATTCCCGACCGCACCCTGTTCGCGAAGGATGTGGTCCGGTTCGAAGGTGAGATTCTTGCCGCAGTTGCCGCCAGCAGTGCAGACATTGCCCAAGCCGCAGTTGACGCCATCGTGTTCGAATACGAAGAACTTCCGATCGTTGCAGATCTTGAGGCGGCGATGGCTGACGACTCCCCGCTCGTGCACGAGGACTGGGCCAGCTACAACGTCACGGGCGACACTCCCCGGGATCGAAACGTGGCGACGTTCTCCTCGATATCGAAGGGCGATGTTGAGGCGGGAATGGCCGAAGCCCACACGATCGTCAAGTCCCGCTACGTCGCCGATGGCAGTCATGCCGCCCCGATCGAACCGCGCGGGGTTCTGGCCCACTGGGAGGGTGACAAGGTCACCATCTGGACGTCCTCTCAAGTTCCCTTCGATGCCCGTAACGGAGTCTGCGAAACTCTTCAGCTCCCCAGCAACCGCGTGCGGATCATCGTTCCTCATCTCGGTGGTGGCTTCGGTGGGAAATGCGGCTTCCATTTCGAAGCCCACATCGCCGCATTGGCCCGCTCCACCAAGCGGCCGGTCAAACTGGTATTCAGCCGCGAAGAAGAGTTCCTGGTGCCGGACCGCCGTCGGGAATCCATGATCATCGATCTGGAGACCGGTCTTCGGGCCGACGGTTCAATCGTGGCGCGCCGCGGTTGGATCGCAGTCGAGAACGGCGCTTACACAGCGGACGCCGCGTTCTTCGCCCAGTTGGCGGCCATGCACGTAGCCGGCCCCTACAAAATCGACAATGTTCACATCGATTCCCACCTGGTGTACACCAACCATCAGCCATCGGGTTCGGTGCGGGCCCCTACCGCACCGCAAGGGTGTTGGGCTTGTGAGAGCCACACCGACGAACTTGCCGCTGCGATCGGTATGGATCCGGTGGAGTTCCGGAAGAAGAACGGCATCCACACCGGCGCCACCGGAGTGGTAGGGCAGGTCTATGACGAGATCGGTCTGCAGCAGTGCATCGACGCCGCAGTAGAGACGATCGATTATGGGGCCCCTCTGACTGAGGACGAAGCCATCGGTGTTGCGGTTGGCTGGTGGCCGAGCTTTCCCGGACCATCCGGTGCATACGTTCGGCTTGATTCCGACGGTGCGGGCCAGATCGTCACTGGCGCCCAGGAGTGCGGGACGGGTGCGGTCATGACGCTGCGCCAGTTAGCCGCAGACCAGTTGGGGATGGATCCCGAGGACTTCGAGATCATCTATCAGGACACCGCGGTTGCGCCCTATGACACCGGTGCCACCGGTTCCCAAACGCTGTTGAACAACGGCAGGGCGGTCGTGGATGCGGCCGAGCAGATCGCCGAGCAGCTTCGCCAGCATGCCGCCGACCACATGGAGGCGGCGGTGGCAGACATCGTTCTGGCCAATGGCCACGCCCACGTAGCTGGCAGCCCCGACAAGAAGGTCTCGATTGCGGAGTTGGCAGAGATCGCCGGTGAGGGAGAGCTCCTCATCGGCAAAGGCTCAGGTAAACCGCCGGACTATCCCGAGATCCCTGGAATGAACTGTGTGGGTGATCAGGGAGTAGCCGCATGGGCCGCCCCGCAGTTCTCGTGTCATGCGGTGAAGATCCGCCTGGATCGAGACACCGGCGTGGTTCGGGTGCTCGACGTCGCCTGCGCCCACGACTCGGGAACGATTATCAATCCCATCGCCGCCCACGGTCAGGTGGAAGGCGGCGTGCTCATGGGCATCGGGCAGGCGCTCACCGAAGGCACCCGCTACGGCGAAGATGGCAAGCAGCAAAACGGGGGACTGCTGGAGTACAAACTGCAGACCTTCGCCGACGCCCCGCGAATCACCACCAAGTTTATCCAAATCCCCACCGCCGACGCCGGTCCTCGTGGTGCGAAGGGACTGGCGGAAGCGCCCAACGTGCCAACGGCTGCGGCGATTTCCAATGCCATCGCCAAATTGGTTGGTCGCCCCGTTCGACAACTACCGATGACCGCAGAGCGCGTCTGGAATGCTCTCCAGGACGAAACGAGCGCACCATGACCACCTTCACCATCGCAACGTCGCTCCAGGATGTCCTGGCGGCACTGGCCGATGGGGCCCGCCCGATCGCCGGTGGAACCGACCTGGTGGTCGGTTCCCGTCAGGGCAAAACCCCACTTCCCGAGGCCTTGGTCGGCATCGATCAGGTGGCCGAACTGGCTGAGGTGCAGTCTGGCCCTGACGGATTGGTGATCGGCGCAATGGTTACCCACGCTCGCCTGATGACCGATGATCTCATCGTTGCGGGCTACACGGCATTGGCTGATGCCGCTGCGCTGGTGGGCTCGCCTTCCACACGAAATGTTGGCACCATCGGCGGAAACGTGATGAACGGTTCGCCCGCAATGGACACCGGTGCCCCTCTGGTGGTGCTGGGTGCCGAGGTGGAGCTGCGGTCGACCGCAGGCTCGCGCCGCACTTCGCTCGCCGATCTTTGGATCGGTCCTGGCCGCACATCCGCCGCCCCTGATGAGTTGTGCGTGGCGGTTCACCTGCCCTCGCGTCCGGAGCGATCCGGCAGTGCCTACGTCCGGCTGGAGTACCGACGAGCGATGGAAATCGCTGTCGTTGGGGCGGCCGCCAATGTCACCCTGGCGGCGGACGGCACCATCGGTTCCGTAGCTGTGGCGCTCACCGCGGTAGCTCCAACAATTCTGGCAGTCCCGGATCTCCACCCTCTCCTGGGACTCGATCCCAGCGCCGCAGCGCAGCGGGTGGCCGAGGCTGCTTCCGCAACGGCCACCCCGATAAGCGACCTCCGAGCCAGCGACTCCTATCGACGCCATACGATCGGGGTCATGGCCACAAGAGCTGTCGAAGCTGCGGCTCGTCGTGCCAGCGGAGAAACGATTGCCGTTCCCGTCAACCGATCACTCGGCATAGGAGCCGCACGATGACCACTTACGCAACCACCCTCTCCGTCAACGGAATCCCTTATCCGGTGGCCTTCGATGCTTCTCGCAACCTTCTCAGCGTCATCCGGGACGAAGTGGGCCTCACCGGCACAAAAGAGGGGTGTGATGATTGTGAGTGCGGCGCCTGCATGGTGCTGCTCGACGGCCAACCCGTCAATTCTTGTTCCTACTTGGCGGCCCAGGCCTCCGGCAAAGAGATCACCACGGTGGAAGGTCTGTCTTCGGGGCAGGAACTCCATCCCATTCAACGCCACTTGCTAGACGCCGGAGGAGTCCAATGCGGATTCTGCACACCCGGGATGATCATGAGCACCGACGCTCTTTTGCGGCGAACCCCTGAGCCCACCGATGAGGACATTCGAATTGGGCTGTCCGGCAACCTGTGCCGGTGCACGGGTTATGCGGAAAATCATGGAGGCCGTGAAGGCAACCGCCGTGGAGTTGAGCGGCTCCTAGCACCACCCAGTCTCAGCGAGTGATTGCGGAGGCGAGAGAACCTCGACTCGCTCGTCGGGATGTTGCCAGACCTACGGGAGCGGATCCTCATCATTGCCACGGTGATGAAACCACCGGCCAACTTCAACGACGGCCGTGACACTCAGGGCGGCCACGAATGCCAAAAGGAAAGCCTTGGAGTGGTTGTCCTTGAAGCGGTCGCCGAAGATGAAGCCGAGACCCCCCGCATACAGAGCCCAGAGAAGACAGGCCAGACCATCGAAGAGCACGAAGCGGACCCGAGGCTGATCGGTGACTCCCGCCGAGACCGTGACCGCGGTACGTCCTCCGGGTACAAAACGGGCGGTCAGCAGGAGAGTGGCGCCCCGAGTTCGGAGTTGTTCGGTGGCCCATGCCAACCTTTGCTGGTTTTTGGCGCTCTTGAGCAAGGTCCGGTTGAGCCAACCGCTGCTCTGACGTCCCAGTGTGAAGGCCAGATTGTCGCCAAGCGCGGCTCCTAGGGCGCCGGCCAGCACCACCAAGGTCAGCGCCAGATGGCCTTGGCCGGCCGCTATCCCACCCAGGATTACCGTCGTCTCGCCGGGCAGCACCGGAACGACGGAGTCGAACGCCGCTAGGGCCAAGATCGCCAGATAGAACCACGGGTTGGTGGAGAGCGTCTCCAGCGTCGCGAGCAGGTCGGTGATCACGGCTCCTCTACCGGCCGCTCTCCTGCTCACGCATCCGAAAACTCTACTGTGTGCCCAACAGATGGGTCGTTCGGTGCTCGGTTTCGACGTTTGGAACCCCTGACCGGCACCTTCGATGCCGCCGCCCCGGAGGTGCCGGTCACTTTTTAAGATCGTGCGGGATCGTGATGTATTCCTCGCCGCCGCCGGCTGCCAGAACGTCGGACAACCAGTCTCCGGGGTAGGTGTCTGTGGCGGGCTGCATCATGTCCGACGGTGCCCCATCGGCGGTGGTCTCCAGCGTCCACGCCTGGCGTTTGTAGGTCCAGTTGGAGGGGTCCAGGTTATGGGCCCTGCGCCAGTGCGGAACGGCCGCGTCCTTGCCGACGATTTGGTAGAGGTGTTGGCCCAATTCGAACTCTGCCGCCGCCTCCGCATGCGCGCGATTTCGGGGCAGTGAGTTTTCGATCACTTGATCGGGACTCAGAGCAAAGCGACTATCGGATCCCCGTCGAATCCAGTCCACCACCGCCGCCCGGTATTCGCTAGCAATGTCGGGGATTTTGCCCGCTTCCGCGATGAGCGCTTTCACATGATCTGGCAAACCTTCTGGCACATTGGTTGGCCGACGGGCCTCGATCGAGGCGGAGGCGGCGGGGCGGACCAACGTGCCGGATTCGTCGATCCAGACCGCCATGGGCACGTTGTTGAAGCCGAACAGCTCATCGCTGACGTGGGCCGAGTCGATCAGCGCCGGATGCGTTGGGGCGGCAGCGTCGATCCACGGGATGGCCTTCTCCGGCCGGAGATCCAGTGCCACCGTGACAACGCTGAAACTCTCGTCGGCAAATTCTTCATGCAGTGCCTGCCACCCGGGCAGGCTGGTGCGGCAACCTCACCACGAGGCCCATGCCACCAACAGCACTTTCCGGCCCAGTAGCGAAGAGAGTTGAAAAGGTTGCGGTCCACCGGTGGATCGGTAGTCCGGGAGTTCGAGTTCCGGTGCAACCGCCGTGGTGAGGGAGCGGCCGAGGCCGGCGGGGCCGAGCGCGTGAGTACCGGTCGCTTGATCGGTTACCAGCGGCATCCCCAGCCGGTCAGAGAGAACCCGAACATCGAGTTGCCCGTCCGCTGTTCGCACGTCTGGGGCGGGTACACACGAGTCGCCCTTGCAGAGCCCTTCGGGCTTGGCTTCCCAACCGGTCCGCTTCTCGAACTTGGCAGGGTCGACGGTGAGGTGGTTCAGGATCACCGACAGAACCTACATCCCAATTGCGGCCAACGCCTGCTTGGCTGCGTTGTAGCCACACATTCCGTGGGCCCCAGCCCCTGGCGGCGTAGCTGCTGAACAGATGTAGACACCGTCGATTCCGGTTTCATAGGGGTTCAGGGTCCGGTAGGGCCGGAAGATCAGCTGCCGGGGGTCGTTGGCGCCGGTGACGATGTCACCGCCAACGTAGTTGGCGTTGTAGCGGGCCATCTCGGTTGCGGATCGAACATGTGTGGCCAGGATCCGATCGCGGAAGCCAGGGGCGAACCGCTCGAATTGGGCGACGATGGCATCGGTGGCATCGCCGGTGTAGCCGGCCGGCACGTGGGCATAGCTGTACACCGGGTGGACGTTGTTGTCCGATCTCCCGGGGTCAGCCAAATACTGCTGGCCCACCAGCACAAAAGGTCGCTCTGGCATCCGTCCGGTGCAAGTTTCCTTTTCGGCCGCCGCAACCTCTTCGTAGGTGCCGCCCAGGTGGACAGTGCCGGCGCGACGCGACGCGAGGTGGAGCCAAGGGACGCCGCCCTCTATTGCGAAGTCCACCTTGAACGCCGCTGGACCGTGTCTGTAAGAGCGATAGGCCTTCGCTACCCGATCCTTCATTCTTTCGCCGGCGATGGATGCTGCGGCCTGAGGTGATGTATCGAGCATGACGATCGTTGGTGATCCCAACTCGGCGAGCGTAGTAACCGTGCGGCTGGTTTCGATCGTGCCACCGTGGGAGCGGATGATGGTGGCCATGGCATCGGTGATCGCTCTCGAACCGCCTTCTGCCACTGGCCATCCGTAGGCGTGCCCAGCGCTGATGAGCGCCATGCCGATCGCTGAAGAGAACGGTGATGAAAACGGCCGGAACGCGTGAGCGGCGGCTCCTGCCCACAGCGCCTTGGATTCAGGGCTGCTGAGGATCTTGGCGATCGCCATCGCTGGTAGAGCGGCCGGTCCGCCGAACCGGGCCAGCTTGAGCGGGTGAGACGGAATACCCACAATCGGTTGGAGCATGTCTTCAGAGATCTCGGTGAAGTTTGCTGCCGTTGGTCCAAAGAGGTTTGACCAGCGCTTGTCACCCAAACCGTCCGCCGTCTCGCTTGCCGATCGCAGGGCCGCACCGCCGCGGCCGGTGTTGTCGAGTGGGCTGCTGTACTGCACCTCTGGCCAGAGATACCGGAGGCCTTGGCCGGCCAGATCAACAGATCGGCTGAAGGGCGTATCGATTCCCAGCGGATGAAATCCCGAGCACTCATCGTGCATGAGACCGGGCAGGGTCAATTCCGAAGATCGCGTGCCGCCACCAATTCGCTCATTCGCCTCATAGACCGTGACCTCTACCCCGGCGGTGGCCAGCGTGACCGCGGCTGCCAGCCCGTTGGGTCCGCTTCCAACGATGGCGGCAGTGGTCACGGATTCAGACTAGAGGAACCCGCCCACGGGCCGTCGATCGCCTCAGGCCACGTCGTAACCGGCGTCGTCGATTGCCGCAACGATGGCGTCGTTGTCGCCGCCTACAACGGTGACGACCTTGGTTTCGAGATCGATAGCCACAGACTCCACCCCGGCGAGCGGTGTCACGGAACCGGTGATGGCCTTGATGCAGTGGTCACAGCTCATGTCGGGAACGGAGTAGGTATGGGTTTCGGCGGTCATGCGGTTGTCGCTTTCTTGGGGGATCGGTAGCCAGCGAAGTTCCGCAGGCGAAGACTGTTGGAAACTACGAAGAGCGACGACATGCCCATCGCACCGGCGGCGATCATGGGGTTGAGCACCCCGAATGCGGCGAGCGGGATGGCTGCGGCGTTGTAGGCGAACGCCCAGAACAGGTTGCCCTTGATCGTAGAGAGGGTGCGGCGGGCCAGGGCGATTGCGTCTGCCACGGCTCGCAGGTCGCCGGAGACAACCGTGAGATCCGATGCCTCGATGGCAACGTCGGTGCCGGTACCGACCGCAATGCCGAGGTCGGCTTGGGCGAGGGCGGGAGCGTCGTTGATCCCATCACCCACCATGGCGACCCTATGACCGGCATCTTGGAGCCGGCGAACCTCGGCGGCTTTGTCCCCGGGGAGGACCTCGGCGATTACGTTGTCTACGCCGACGGCGGCGGCAACCGTTGCGGCGGTGCGACGGTTGTCTCCAGTGAGCAGCGTGACGGTCAAACCCTGCGAATGGAAGGCCTCGATGGCGGCGGCCGAGGTGTCCTTGATGCGGTCGGATACGACCAGGACGGCTTCGGCGGTGGTGCCTCGTCCCGCCAGGACGGCGGTGCTCCCGGTGGACTCGGCCGCGAATGCGGCTGCCTCGACGCTGTTGGGCACGGTGTGGAACAGCGAGCGGCGACCCACCCGAACGGCAACGCCGTCTACCGTGCCCAGAACCCCGTACCCCGGGCGGTTCTCGAAGTCGGTCACGGTACTGGGTTGAGCCACCGAAGCGCTGATGGCTGCGGCGATTGGATGCTCGGATTTCCCTTCCAACGACGCGGCCAAATGGAGGAGGGTGTCCTTGTCCTCGGCGGGCGCAATGACCTCACTGAGTTCCATCCGGCCCTCGGTCACCGTGCCGGTCTTGTCGAGAATGATGACGTCGATTTCCCGGGTGTCTTCCAGAACTTCGCCGCCTTTGATGAGGACGCCCAACTGGGCGCCCCGCCCGGTGCCGACCATGATGCCGAGCGGCGTGGCTAGACCGAGTGCGCAGGGGCAGGCGATGATGAGAACCGCAACGGCGGCGGTGAAAGCGTCGTTGGCATCGGCTCCGGAAACGAACCATGCGATCAGCGTGATCAGCGAGACGGCGATAGCGACAGGAACAAAGACGGCAGCAACCCGGTCCGCCAAGCGCTGGACGTCAGCCTTGCTGCCCTGAGCCTGGTCGACCATGCGGATGATCTGCGAGAGCGTGGTGTCGGCGCCTACCCGAGTTGCCTCGACCACTAGCGCGCCGTTGGCGTTGATCGTGGCGCCCACCACCTCGCTGCCCACAGAAACCTCAACCGGCACAGGCTCGCCGCTGATCATCGACTCATCAACCGCCGAGTGTCCGTCTACGACCGTCCCATCGGTGGCGATCTTCTCGCCGGGACGTACAACGAAGCGCATTCCCGGGAGGAGATTCTCGGCAGGGATCTCTGTGCCATCTTCGAGGAGCGCAACCGCGGCACCGAGATCGGCCAGGGCCCGAATGGCGTCGCCCGTGCGTTTCTTGGCCCTGATTTCGAACCACTTGCCCAGAAGGATCAGGGTGACGATCACTGCGCCGGTTTCGAAGTAAATGTGACCGCCATCGATGGCAAAGACCAACACCACCGCCGACCAGAGCCATGACGCCGTGGAGCCCATGGAAACCAAGGTGTCCATGGTGGTGGCGCCGTGCCGGATATTCATCAGCGCCGCTCGATGGAACAGCCAGCCGGCCCAGAAAATCACCGGGGTGGAAAGCGCTCCAACAACCCACTCCCACCCCTCGAAGTGGAGGGCCGGAACCATGGACAGCACAACCGCCGGGAGAGTGAGAATGGCTGCGCCGATGAAACGCACCCGCAAATCCTTCTCCCTCGCAGCCTCGGCATCTTCGATTTCGGAGCTGTCGACCACAACGCCATAACCCAGACCTTCAATCGCATCGTCGAAGGTGGCTCGTTCGACGCCCGGGGAGTGGGTAACGGTGGCCCGGCCCGTCGCAAAGTTCACTTGGGCCTCGCTTACCCCGTCGAGGCGGGACAGTTTTCGCTGGATGCGATTGGCACAAGCCGCACAGGTCATTCCTGATACGGCGATATCCAATCGTTCGCCACCGGCGGCGGAGTTTTCTTCGTCTCGAACGCTGAGGTCAGATGGTGTGGCCATACATCTTGATGATAAACGTTCTACTGGGCTGGAAGGTCAAGCGCGTGTGCCCGTGACACCTGCCTCAGGCGGTGATGATTTGGCAACGGTTGGGATCGCTGCATTCGGTTGGATCCAGTTGCTGAGCCCTGGCGGTGAGAGACGACAGCGAGGCCCTGGCTTGTTGCAGACGTGCGATCTGGTCGTCCAGATCCTGGAGGTGGCGCTCGAGCAACGCCGTGGTGTGTTCACAGGACCGTTCGCCGTGGCCCTTCAGTTCTAGGACCGACGCAATTTCCGATAGCGACAGTCCAGTGGCTTGCGCATCACGAATGAACTGGAGCCGCTCAACCGCTTCGGCGTCATAAGACCGGTACCCCGACGGCGAGCGTTCCGGCTCGGCCAGGAGGCCAATGGATTCGTAGTAACGGACCGTCTTGGTGGACACGGCGCCCGATTCGGCAAGCTCTCCAATCCTCATACCCTTGAGTATATCGTCACATTCCACCCGACTGGAAGGTCGGGGGATTCGGATACGGTGCTCCCCGATGAGATTCGCGCTCCTGGCCATCGGCATCTTGGTCCTCTCCATGGCGGCGGGCGTTGCGCCCCTTTTCATGCGCGAACGGATCAAAGCGGCCACGATGCAGCGCATCACCGGCGTCTCCAGTGGGCTGTTGTTGGCCAGTGCACTTCTCATCATCGTTCCGGAGGGATTCCACGTCATCGAGCAGGTGGAGGAGGGCTCGGGATGGTTCGCGGGCCGGACGCAGTTTCTCGTGGCCATGATCCTGGTGGGCTTCATCGCCATGTTGGTGCTGGAAGGATTGGGTGTTGGTCACAGCATCCACGAGGAGCACCACGACCATTCCCAAGAACACGGCCACGGGCATCTTCATCACCCCGAATCGACGGCTGCGATCGGCATCGGTCTCACGGTGCATGCGGCTGCCGATGGGCTGGCGATCGGATCATCTTCGGCCAGCGATGAGGTTGGTCTCACCGCATTGGTTGCGCTTGCCGTGATCCTGCACAAGGCGCCAGCAGCGTTCAGCCTGGGGGCGTTTCTTTCCCACACCCCCCAGAAACGCTCCAAGACGCTGCTCAATATCGGGCTCTTTGCCCTCGCCACCCCGGTCTTCATGTTGGTGGCACGAGCCTTGCTGGGCGGAGCCGATGCGCTGCTTGCGGGTTCGCTCTTGTTCTCCGCCGGCACGTTTCTTTACGTGGCCACCGTGGACACGTTGCCTCGTCTACACAGCCCCGAGAGCGGGCGCTCCGCAGCCGCCGACGTGATCGTGGGAGCGATGGCCTTCGCCGTCATATTGCTGCTGTTCGAGTCTTTCGGTTGGATCCAGCACGTCCACTAACGTGGCTCCATGGATCTAGAGGTGTTCCCCGAGGATTGGACTACGGCCGTTGCGATTGTTGCCCACCCCGACGACATGGAATATGGCGCGGCGGGGGCTGTGGCTCGCTGGACCGCACAAGGGAAACACGTTGTCTATGTGTTGGTGACCGACGGGGAGGCGGGTATCTCGTCGATGGATCCAGCAGAGGTTGGACCACTCCGACGCGCCGAGCAGGTAGCCGCTTGCAAGGTTGTTGGGGTGACGGAGGTCGAGTTTCTCGGCCTACCCGATGGCCTCCTCATCGAAGGCCTGGAGTTACGGGCGGCCTTCTGTGAAGCGATCCGGCGTCATCAACCTGATGTTGTGTTGTCGATCAATTTTCGTGACTCCTGGGGTGGTCCCAGTTGGAACCACGTTGACCACCGGGCCGTTGGCCGCTCGCTTCTCGATGCTGCGCGGGATGCCCCCAACCCCTGGGTCTTTCCTGAGGCCGGAACGGCGTGGGAGGGCGTGCGCTTTGTGGCGTTCTCGGGTAGCCCTCAACCCACTCATGGTGTTGACATAACAAACACATTCGATGCCGCAGTTGAGTCGCTGGCGTGCCACGCGGTCTACCTCAGCAACCTGTCTGGTGAGATGGCCTCGCCCGCCGACTTCCTACGCGGTCCGGCGGCCAGTGCTGGCACCGCGTTGGGCGTTGAGCTTGCAGCCACGTTCGAGGTCATCGGCTAGAGCGGCCAACGGCGGCCATCTGGGACTGGAGCAAGCGGTTGGGGGCGGTTCCTCCGGGGAAACCATCGCCGTGCGGTAGTTGGCACCAACTACCCTTGATCCCTTATGGCATACGACCATCGCTCAATCGAGACCGCCTGGCACAAGCGCTGGGAAGACGAAGGCCTCAACCGCTCCACCGTGGACTGGGACCGTCCCAAGCATTACGCCCTCACCATGCTGCCCTACCCCTCGGGCGACCTTCACATCGGCCACTGGTATGCCATGACCCCCAGCGATGCTCGGGCCCGTTTCATGCGCATGAAGGGCTTCAATGTTCTGTTCCCCATCGGGTTCGATGCGTTCGGCCTGCCCGCGGAGAATGCGGCCGTGCAGCGAGGCGTCCATCCGGCCAAGTGGACCTGGGAGAACATCGAGACGATGCGCACCCAGCTGCGCAGCATGGGCGCTATGTTCGACTGGGAACGCGAAGCGGTCAGCTGTGAGCCGTCCTACTACGGCTGGACCGAGTGGCTCTTCAAACAGATGTATTCCCACAACATCGCCTATCGCGGGGAGGCCATGGTCAACTGGTCACCGGCACTGAACACGGTCCTCGCCAACGAACAGGTGATCGATGGAAAGGACGAGCGGCTGGGTCAGCCGGTCATTCAGAAGTTGATGTCGCAGTGGTTCTTCCGGATCACCGACTACGCCGATGAGCTGTTGGATTTCGACGGGATCGATTGGCCCGACCCCATCAAGGCGATGCAGAACAACTGGATCGGCCGCTCCGAGGGGGCCTTTGCCGACTTCGCAGTTGCTGATGGCACCGTTGACGGCTCTGGCGAGAAGCTTCGGGTTTTCACCACCCGGCCTGACACGTTGTGGGGGGCCACGTTCATGGTGGTTGCTCCCGAGCATCCGTTGTTGGCTCAGTTCACCTCGGATGAGCAGCGGGCTGCGGTGGAAGAGTATGTGGCCGCAGCTTCCAAGCGGACCGAACTGGAGCGCACCGCCGACGACAAAGAGAAGACCGGCGTCTTCACCGGTGGTTATGCGATCAACCCCGTCAACGGCGAACAGATTCCCGTTTGGGTGGCCGACTACGTTCTGATCTCCTATGGGACTGGCGCCATCATGGCGGTGCCGGCCCATGACCAGCGTGACTTCGAATTCGCCCGCCGCTTTGGTCTGAAGATCGTTCCAGTGATCGACAGCTCTGGTGAGGACAGCGGCGGCAAGGGCGAGCTGATCGAGGCGTACATTGGCCCGGGTCGCATGAAGAACAGCGGCCCCTTGGATGGCGTGGCGGTAACCGAACAGAAGGGGCGGGCCAATCCCGCAATCGCAGCCGCATTGGACTGGTTGGAGGCGAACGATGCCGGTGTGGAAACGATCAACTACCGCTTGCGAGACTGGCTGATCAGTCGCCAGCGGTACTGGGGGACCCCGATCCCCATGGTCCACCGGGCCGACGGTGGTATCGAGCCCGTGCCGAACTCTGACATGCCGGTGGTGTTGCCCGAAGACGTCGTCTTCACCGGCCGAAGCCCGTTGGCCGAGACGCCGGAATTCCTCGACGTCATCGACTCCACCGGTGCCCCGGCGCGGCGGGAGACCGACACGATGGACACGTTCATGTGCTCCAGCTGGTACTGGCTGCGCTATCTGTCTCCAAATTACGACGATGCTCCGTTCGATCCCGAAGAGGCCGCCTACTGGCTGCCGGTCGACACCTACACGGGCGGTGCTGAGCATGCCGTGATGCATCTGCTCTATGCCCGCTTCTTCATCAAGGCCATGCGGGACATGGGCGTGTTCTCCGATGCCGAGGCCATCATGAACGAACATGGCCGAACGGCCAACGGGGCCTTCGACGAGCCCTTTATGTTGCTGCGCAATCAAGGCCAAATCCTCGGCGAGGAGCGGGTTGGTGACCGGGTGGCGATCAACGGCACGTCCGATGGAAATCGAACAATCGCAACGTCGCTTTCGGTGGATCCGTCGGCTGAAGCTGGCAGCGCCGATGTGGTCGGCGAGCTGATGCGGCGAACCGAGAATCTGCTGCGCGTCAAGACCGCCACCGGCATGGTCACCGTGGAAGTCCCAGATGATGTGGAGGTGAAGATCCCCGCCGTTCCCGGTGAGAACGGGTTGCATCAGCTGAAGCACCATCTGGAGATCGAGCGGATGTCCAAATCGCGCGGCAACGTGGTTAACCCTGACGATCTCGTGGAGCAGTATGGCGCCGACACCGTTCGCACGTACTTGATGTTCGCCTTCGAATGGCAAAAGGGCGGGCCGTGGAACAGCAGCGGCATCATGGGGTCGCAGCGCTTCATTGAGGACGTATGGAAGATCGGGACCGTTGAGTACGAGGCATCGGCCGCAACCGGCGAGGCCACAGCTGCCTTGATCCGGAAGGTCCACCAGACGATTCATCGTGTGGAAAACAGCATGGAGGCTTTCAAATGGAACACCGCAGTTGCGGCGTTGATGGAATTGCGGAACGAGTTGAACACCGCCGGTCGGGGCGGTCTAGTGACAGCCGAGGCCTGGTCCGAGGGTGTTGATGCGTTACTGAAGATGCTGGCGCCGATAGCGCCCCACATCACCGAGGAACTGTGGCGGAACAGGGGCGGCACCGATTCCATCCATGTTCAGGAGTGGCCGCTCTTTGATTCCGAACTTGCCGCCGAGGACACGGTGACCATGGTGCTCCAGGTGAACGGCAAGGTTCGTTCCCGGATCGACGTGCCCGCCGAGATTTCCGAAGCGGACGCTGAGGCGTTGGCGCTGGCCGATGAACGGATCGCCGAACTGACCGAGGGCAAGACAATCCGCAAAGTGATCGCCCGCCCACCGAAGCTCATCAATATCGTGGCGGGTTGACTCCCCGGAATTTGAAACCTTGTCGATGTTCCCAGCTGAGGCGAAGGGCAGGGCGAGAATTGGACGCGTAGATCGTCAGCCGGTGGCGGGCTTCTCGGCGATGAGCTGAATGAGGTTGCCACAGGTGTCGTCGAAGACCGCCACGACAGCTTCCCCGATGTCAATCGGCGGTTGAGTGAACACCACACCGAGGCCGGTTAGCCGAGCGTGTTCGGCCGCCACGTCCTCAACCGAGAACTGGGCGAGCGGGATGCCATCTTCGACGAGTGCGTCGCGATACGGCTTGACCGCTGGATGTTTGGCCGGCTCCAACAGCAACTCCGGTCCATCTGGTGAGTCGGGCGATACGACGGTGAGCCATGCGTCGTCGCCGATCGGGATGTCGTGGTGCTTCGTGAACCCGAGCACGTCGGTGTAGAACGCCAGTGCGGCACGCTGGTCGTCGACGAAGACACTGGTCAGTTGAATTCTCATGGCTTCTCCCTTCCGACGATGGAAAACCATCGTGTGACGAGCGTATTGCCGTGAGATTCCCAACTGCTCGTTATGCGCTCACGCCATGATGCGCGGTGCGTACGGTCTTCTCGTTGCTTAGAGGTGTTTTTCGATGTTAGTTACAACAATGTATTGCAAAACACACATCTGTTCTATATACTAAACTATGGTGGTCTTGGCGGACATCCTGAAGGCATTCGAGGTAGCAGACACGCTTCCGGATGGGCAACGGCAAGCTGCGATCATCGCGGCAGCGGACCGGGCTCTTGCTCTGGCTGGGGTCGAAACGGTGGCGCTGCATGATGCAGGGGTGACGTTCCAATCGGGGTTGTCCAACCCCGGTCACTGGCTGGCCCACAAGGCCAACATTTCCAAGGCCCGGGGCCGCCGCGTCTATGCCACCGGCCGGCTGGCTCTCCGGTTCGAAGCGATAGCGGAAGGCATTGATGAAGGTGTCCTGTCCGATGACCATCTCACGGTCCTGAAGGTTTGCCTCCCCGGGAACCGGTCGGTGTACCGGGCCCAGGTGTTTGACGACCACCACAAGATGCTGGTTGATCTGGCCCGGGACCTCGACTTCCCGGATTTCAAGAAGGCGTGCGAGGCATGGATTGGGTTGTGTAACGACGCTGACCCAGACGCCAAAGCCCCCGAGGATCAAGAACTCGGACTTGATTTCACCGATAACCGGGATGGCACCACATCGCTTCGTGGCCTGTTGTTGACTTCCGACGCTGACCTGTTGAAGGAAGGCCTCACTCGGCTCGCCGAACGAGCCAAGGAGCAGGCCAGGCGGGATGAACACAACAATCCTCCCCAGCCCGAACCAGTCGGCGGTGAGCTCGAGGATGATCTGTCGGTCGACTATTCGATCAGCGAATACACGCTTCGGCCAGTGGTTCGGCGAGGGAGCCGCTACTGGATGGCCAGGGCGATGGGAATGATCGCCAACCTCGCCAACAGTGCACCCTCAGATGGGAAGGCCCCCGAACCGCTGCTGGTAGTGCTCATGGATTTCGAAACATTCGATGCGGAAAAGAACCGGTGGGCAAACGGTGAGCCCAAACTTCCACCCGATGTGGTGTTCCGGCCGGGGTATTCCTGCGAAACCTTGGATGGGAAACAAATCACTCCATTTGAAGCGTTCCGAATAGCATTGAATCACCGGATAAAGCGCTGTGTGATTGACGCCGAATCACAGAAGGTCGATTTGGGCCGCTCGCAGCGGCTATTCACCGGTGCGGCCCGCGAAGCGATCATCTACCGAGATCGGTGCTGCACCATCCCGGGTTGTGGGGCCCCAGCACGCTGGGGCGAGGTGGACCACATTGTCGAGTGGCAGGACGGCGGAGAAACCAACGTCATCAACGGTCGGCTCCTCTGTTCATCGGACCACGACCTCAAGACCCAGGCAGAGAAGCGATGGCGAGACAGACAAGCCACCGCACAACAGCAACAGGACAGCATCGAACCGTTCTAGGCGGTCCGGGTGTGCCTACGGGAGTGGTCTAGAGCTGAATCTGGATTCCGGCTCGGCCGGAGATATTCGGGATTATCAGATCTTTGATCAGAGCTCGGTGGCCCTCTTCAGATGAGTACTCCTGGAACGCCTCGACCGTCTCGAAATCGCCGATAACGGCGTAGTCGAAGTTTCCCTCCCGGAGTCCGGCGTCGGGACCGTGGGTGTAGGCCGCCACGCAGTCAAGCGTTGCCAACCGATCAAGACCCGCTTTGATGGCGGCCATGGTCTCGTCGGTCACGTCGGGGTTCCAGGTGAAAAGGGCACAGTGGCGAAGCATGGTCCGACAGTACCGATCTTCTGTCTTCGCGACCAATAACCACAGCGGAGCAGCTTGTGGTCATGGCTGCATTGGCATCGGTTGGACTTTTTTATGCCGGATACGGGTGCCATTGACCAGTTGTGAAGTCGTGGAGTTTGCAGACCCTGGTCGCTTCTAGGTAATCCTTGATCCGGAGAGGTCGTTCGTCAACCCGATCAGGAAACTCTTGGGCGATCGCCCGTGCAGCTTCGGGTAGGCGGTAGCACGGGATCCTGGCGTCCACATGGTGCGGGATGTGCACCATGATCCAGTGGAAGAAGAAGTCCCATCCCGGTGGTCCCCACAGGATGGTGGTCCCTTCGACCTGCCCCTTGAAGCGGTTCCACTCCTTGCGTGGCCACCAGCGGATATCGGGGGCGATGTGGTGGACGTACACGACCCAGCCGATCGTATGGGTGAAGAGCAGGAATGGAATCAGGACAACTTTCGCCCAAACCCAAATCCCGCCAGTTCCGTTGAGGAGAAGTGTCGCGAGGAAGGTCAAACTGGCGAACGATGCCACGAGCATCTGATCCCGTCGCATGGCTTGTTTCCACCGATCGGGCGGTTCGAACCGCACCATCTTGTTCCACCAGACTTCGCGCAGGTAATAGGCGCCAGATCCAAGCGGACCCCATTCCAGACGGTGCCGAAGTCTGCCCAGTCGACCCAAATTCTGATAGTCGTCGACGGTGAGCGGATGCCAAACGAAATCCATTCCCTGGCGAAGCGTGTGGCCATGGTGAACCCGGTTGTGGCCGAACTCCCAAATAGAGGTTGCATGCATCGAGGGCAGCATGCTGACTCGAGCAATTGCCCAGTTGAGCCGCTTCGAATCGAAAAGCGCATCATGGGCTGCGTCGTGCCCAATGACGAACAGGCTTGCAACCGCCATACCCGCCACGATCCAAAGGGGAACGACAAGTAGTGGGTTGTTGGTGGACAACAATCCCCAGACAGCTAGCCCGTAGAGAAGTAGATCCCGACCGAACAGACCGAGTCCTCGGAGAGTCGATCGCTGGTAGCAGTGCTTGGGGATCACGTCGAGGACGGGTTTCAGGCCGGTTGGAGCCTCGGTCATGGAAGTCACAGGATTGCGAGTATCGACGGAAGAACCCCCCGGTGCCAGGGCCCAAGGTCCCACCAAGCTGCAGGGAATCCGGCTCCCGGAGGGATCGCACAGGGACGGCATCGTTGATTAGTCCGGGTGGGTCTTAGGGGTTGGTTGTTGTTGTGCCGGAGGCGAGCCACTCAGATCATGGCATTGTGCCAGCGAACGTCTCCCGGAGGGACGGCACAGGATCGCACAGGCGTTACGGCGCCCCCCATCGTCCCAGTGCTGCATCACGTAGGGCTCGCAAACGTGCCCGGGCGGACCAGTACTCACCTCGTTTGGAGGGTCGAATGGTCCGGTGGATGAGTTGGCCGATAGCCAGCGTCACCCGTACGACTACGTGAAAGCGGCCGAAGTGTTTGCCGATCAGTAGCAGCGTGTTGCGCTCCATCAAGTACTCCGCCACCGGCTTGGGTGTGCTGACCCGTGGGTTGAAGACTCGCGCGCCGCGAGCCAGCCCTACCTCCCACCCTGCTGTATTGGCTCGCAGCCCCAAATCGGCTTCCTCGCAGTAGGTGAAGAACCGCTCGTCGTAGAGGCCAATGTTCTCTAGACAGGAACGGCGGGCCATGAAGAGCGTGCCGTGGGGATAGTCGCAGGCTTCGTAGCCGTGTTCCGATTCGGCGGGGGCGAAGATGGGTCCGAAGTTCCTGTCGACCCGGGGAAGGAGTGCGTCGCCAACATCGGCGCAGAGCAGGCCGAGTTGGGGACGCTGGGCGGCGATGGACAACATGGCGGCCAGGGTGCCCTCGTCGAGAAGCGCATCGTGCGGGGCGGAGACACACCACTCCGCCCCGTTGGGGTCCTCGAGCCATCGTTCCCAGCCGCGGTTGGTGGCGGGCCCGAATCCGGTATTGGAGCCCAGTTCGATCAGCTCGCTGGGCTTTCCGCACGCATTCAGTGCGGCCCGCAGTTGCAGAACCGCGTGGTGCGATGAGCCGTTGTCCACCACGGTGATGGCCCGGACGGCGGGTTCTGCGGCAAATCGATCGATGGAATGCGCACAGGCGTCGGGCTGTTTCCAATGGACTATCACAACGTCCACCGTTGGATCACCACGCAAATCCACGCCCCGACGCTACCCGTATGCTCGTGGGCAGCATCTATGACCCGACTCCGCCTCGTCTCCTACCTCGCCCCCGGCTTTCCGGCTGCTCTGTTCCAGCTCCTAGCGAAGCGTCTGGATGCGGACCTGGCGCTGATCGAAACCACGTCCGGTCCACCGCCGGGGGAAGACCCCTTCGCCGACGGAACATTCGATATCGGCTGGATCTGCTCTACGTCGTTTGTGGACTTGGCGCTTCGGGCCACCAAACCTTCGGTCGTGCTCACCGGTGTGGGGTGGACGCCAAGGGATCACGACTCGGCCGGTCGGCCCGTGTATTTCGGCGATCTCGTGGTTCGTGCCGAGTCACCGGTCTTCGGGCTCGCCGATCTGCGAGGTGCTCGGATCGGCTGCAATGATCCGGTGAGCCTGAGCGGGCACTACGCAGTCCGCTTTGCCATCGACGATCTGGGCGAGGACCCCAACACATTCGCCGATCTGGGTTTCACCGGGGGTCACCACCTCTCCCTCGATGCCGTGCTGGCGGGTGACGTGGATGCGGCTGTGGTGGATTCGATCGTTCTGACGTCCCGCCGAGGTGTCGATCCGGCCATGCAGAGTCTGCGGGTAGTTCAACGCCTCGGCCCCTGGCCCGTGCAGCCATTGGTGGCCCGGGCCGATCTTCCTGGCGCCGAGATCGACGGCATTCGACAGCTGCTACTGGAATTGAACGACGATCCGATCGTCTTGGCTGCGTTGAACGACGCGGCCCTCGTTCGGTTTGTCCCCACCGCCGCCGACCACTACGGCATCGTTCGCTCCGCCATGCAGCGAGTCTCTTAACGCTTCTCGAAGACGGCTTCGACCCGCCCTCGGACGCGAACTGGCAGCCGCACGGTTCGCCCTGGTTCGAACTGACCGCCGTTGAGTTCGGTACTCGAACTTTGGAGCGGTCAAGACGGGTTCAACCGAAGTTTGGGGCGGTCAGATTCCCGGTGAACCGCTGGCGGCGCGCTCGAGCGTCCGTTCGCCTGGCCTGCTCAGAACTATTTCGGCGGACTGAACCGGTCGTGTGGGCTAAGGTTTGAATAGCACCCCAAAACGGGGCGGCCGGAAGACAAGGGAGGTCCGTTCATGATTGCGAATTGTGGTAGCCGACCTTCCCGTCGCGTCTGAGCGACGTCAATTGTTCGTGAGGCCGTGCGGCCTCGTTTCTTCCGAAAGAAATCATCTGCAATGTTTCAAGAACTCAATAACTCCTCACTGATCTCACTCGGCTGGTCAGATCGCTGGGAGCCCTACCTAGCCGAGCACGAGTCTGGTGTCGCCGGGCGAGTCCTTCGTCATGACGGCACCGCTGTTCTGGTAGCTACCGTAAACGGTTCGGCCCAGATCTTGCTTGGGCGATCGACTCCGCCGATTGCCGTGGGTGATTGGCTCGTCATCGACGGCGAGACCATCGTAAGCATCCTTCCTCGGGCCTCACTGCTGCAACGGCGCAACCCATCTACCGGCGATCCGCAACCGATAGCGGCCAATGTCGACATCGTTGGAATCGTCTGCGGCTTGGATCGTCCCGTAAACCTTGGCCGAATCCAACGCTTCACCTCATTGGCATGGGACGCCGGGGCCACACCTTTGGTGATCCTCGCAAAAGCTGATCTCGTTGAGACGACGGCCGAAAACGAGGAGGCGATCCGGCACCACGATCCGGCCGCCGAAGTTCTTGCGGTTTCGGCTACCACCAGGGCCGGCATCGCGAACCTGTTGGAACGGTGTGCCGGCCAGACCTTGGTGTTGTTAGGCGAGTCCGGCGCCGGCAAGTCGACATTGCTCAACGCGCTTGCCGGCCAGGAGCTGAGCGGCACGGGGAGCGTGAGACGGGGCGATCACAAAGGTCGGCACACCACGACCGCCCGCCAGCTGTATTTGTTGGAGGGCGACTGTTGCTTGATCGATACTCCCGGTGTGCGGGAGGTCGGCATCCAGACCGACGTTGCCACTATCGACAGCGGCTTCGACGACATTGCAGAGCTGGCTCTGGGCTGTCGATTCACCGATTGCGGTCATGGCAGCGAACCGGGTTGTGATGTGCAAGCGGCCGTGGCCGACGGCCGCTTGTCCGCAGAACGTTTCGAGTCATGGGGCCGACTGCGACGCGAAGCGGCATGGGCGGAACTACGCGCTGACCCCGCTGCCCACCGCCAGGCGAACCGCCAACTCGGTCGTATCTACCGAGAGGCCAAACGATCGAAACGACCGTAGGTGTCAACCCGGCCGCTGGAAGGTTCGGGTGGTGGCCAGGTGGCCGCTCGGAGGTTCGAAATCCGATGGTTGGGGCGGCCAGCTTCGACCCGGCCGCTGGAAGGTTCGGGTGGTGGCCAGGTGGCCGCTCGGAGGTTCGAAATCCGATGGTTGGGGCGGCCGAGTAGGCGAGAGTCGATGGTTGGGGCGGCCAGCTTCAGCCGACTGCAAGTGGCTCCTTCAGGTGGCCGGGCCGGCGAATGCTTGGGCGATCTTGAGCCAGTCCATGGCGATCGGCGTGGCCACTAGGGCGGTGTCGCTCACCTTGCGACGCTGGGTCACTACCAGGCAGAACTCCTCGGCCGAACCGGAGACCTCCTCATCGGCATCGTCGGGCCCGAACGTCCATTTCTGGCCCGAAGGCGCGTCCAGTGTCACGCGCACCGGTTCAGTGGGCACCTCGAGGCCCCGATTTGCATAGCTCCACCCGCGGGTGATGTACCCGAGCTGGGCGATGTGGCGAATCCGGTCGGTCGCGGGCCGGGTTGCGCCAACGGCATCAACGATGTCTTGACCATGAGCCCAGCACTCCATCAGTCTTGCGGTGAGGAATGACTTGGACCCCATCGACGGCCCGTACCACACCACTCGTGTGTCGTTCCCCAGCGTGCTGGCGGCGGAGGAAAGCTCGAGCCGCTTGGCCCGCCAGTGGGCCAGCAGTTCCGAAGGAGTTTGGTGTGCATAGGCACCAACTGTCAGGGCTTCAATCGCCAGCGGGCCTTCGTCGATATGGGAGAACAGTTCGCTGGCCGACGCTTTGAAAGCCTCGGGTTCGGTGATGGCCAACGCTGCGGTGCTATCGAAGTAGGCGAGGTGGGCGATCTGATCTCGCACCGCCCAACGAGCGCTGGCGGTGGCGATCTCCCACGCCTCCGTCGACAGGCCGGCCACAACAGCATCAAGCGCTTGCTGCTCAGCTTGAAGGTCCGCCAGAACTTCGGTGACGTCCATGTGTGCTCTCCGTTCGTTCTCCCTGAGGAGGTGGCCAGGTGCGCGGTACTGTTTGCGGCCTGACAGTACCGTAGCTAGCTTGGGGACTGTGAGCAAGATTGGGACACCCCTGGCCAGCAAGCTCGACCCTCGCTCGGAAAGCTTTCAGCAGAATGCCGATGCCATGGCCCACCTGTGGGCCGAGGTGGCCGAGCAATTGGCCAGCGTTCCTGGCATCGGTGGCGAGCGGTATGTGGACCGACATCGCAAACGCGACAAGATGCTGGCGCGGGAACGCATCGAAATGCTGGTGGACCCCCACACCCCCTTTCTGGAACTGAGCCCACTGGCTGGGTGGGGCACACAGGATCCTGTGGGGGTCGGCATCGCCAATGGCATCGGCGTGGTGGAGGGAGTCGAGTGCGCAATCACCGGGACGGACATGACCTACCGGGGCGGCTCCATGAACCCGTCTTCGGTAACGAAGGGACAGCGTTTCCACGAGATCGTACGGGAGAACCGCCTCCCGCTGATCGTGCTGAACGAATCCGCCGGAGCCGATCTGCCCCGCCAGGCCGACATCTTTGTTCGCGGCGGCGAGTCGTTTCGGAATCTCACCCAGATGTCGAAGCTCGGGATTCCCAGCATCACGGTGGCCTTCGGACCAAACACTGCGGGCGGGGCTTACACACCGGGCATGAGCGATTACACCGTGTTCGTGAAAGAGCGGGGCACTGCGTATCTGGGAGGTCCGCCGTTGGTGAAGATGGCGATCGATGAGATCGTTGATGAGGAGACGCTTGGCGGTGCGGAGATGCACTCCCGGGTCAGCGGCCTGTCGGACTATATGGCTGCCGACGAGCTAGACGGTCTGCGTCACGTGCGGCAAATCGTCCGCCATCTGCGCTGGCAGAAACTGGGCCCCGGCCCAACCGAACCCGACGATCCGCCAATGTTCGATCCTGCCGAGCTGACGGGCTGCGCATCGGCGGACGTCCGGATTCCGTTCGAGATTCGCGAGGTCTATGCCCGGGTGCTGGACGGGAGTCGGTTCGAGGAATTCAAGCCGCTCTATGGTGACAAGCTCGTCTGCGGCTGGGGATCGATTCATGGGTTCCCGGTGGGCGTGCTCGGAAACAACGGGATCCTCTTCTCTGAAGAGGCTGCCAAAGGAGCCCAGTTCATTCAGCTCTGCAATCGCACCAGCACGCCGTTGGTGTTCATGCACAACATCACCGGCTTCATGGTGGGCTCGGCTGCTGAACAGGGCGGCATCATCCGCAACGGTGCCAAGCTCATCAATGCCGTAGCAAATAGCACCGTGCCGCACTTCAACCTCATGGTGGGGGCCAGTTACGGAGCGGGCAACTACGGCATGGCCGGCAAGGCTTACAACCCCCGGTTCATCTTCTCCTGGCCCAATCATCGGATCGCGGTTATGGGCCCGAAACAGTTGGCTGGGGTCATGGACATTGTTGCCCGAAACGCCGCCGCCGGTAGGGGGATAGAGGTGGACGAGGAGAAGCTGCTCGCTCAGACCACCGCACTGGAGAATCAGATCGAAACCGAATCGACGGCGTTGTATTCGACGGGTCGGATCTGGGACGACGGGATCATCCACCCCGCCGACAGCAGAACCGTGCTGGGCATGGCGCTGTCGGCCGCCCACAGCAATCAGATTGTGGGCGCCACCGAGTACGGCGTCTGGAGGCACTGATGACCCAGTCGTCCGAGAACACAGCGCCATCGAACACGACACCCAAAAACGCAGTGGCCCCGGCCAACCGCCGAATCAGCAGACTTCTCATTGCCAATCGGGGCGAGATCGCAGTTCGGATCGCCCGAACGGCGCGCCGATTGGGGATCGGCGCTGTGGGTGTCTATTCCGAAACCGATGCTCGCGCGGTCCACACCGATGCGATGGATGTGGCGGTGGCTCTCGGCGGACAGACGGCGGCCGAGTCCTATCTCCGGGGTGATGCGATCATCGCCGCCGCACTCGACACCGACTGCGACGCCATCCACCCGGGTTACGGGTTCCTGGCCGAGAACGCCGACTTTGCCCAACAGGTCATCGACGCCGGCATCGTCTGGGTGGGGCCCACGCCTGACCAGATCCGAATACTCGGCGACAAGGTTGCCGCAAAGCGGGCCGCCATCGCCGCCGGCGTGCCGACCACCGAGATCACCGAAGTCGCTCCGGGTTCCATTCCGGATGGGATACCCATGCCGGCATTGGTGAAAGCAGCGGCGGGCGGGGGAGGGCGAGGCATGCGAGTAGTCCGCTCGCCAGAAGAAATGGCCAATGCTGTGGACGCGGCCGCTCGTGAGGCGCAGGCCGCATTCGGGGACAGCACCGTGTTCGTGGAGCCGTACATCGAGAACGGCCGTCATGTAGAGGTACAGATCATTGGCGACGTCTTTGGCAATGTGATTCATCTGGGGGAGCGTGAGTGTTCGATCCAGCGCCGGAATCAGAAAGTGGTCGAGGAGGCCCCGTCTGCCGGAATCACCGATGAAACCCGGCAGGTGCTACTGGCCGGGGCGGTGGCGCTGGCACAAAGTGTTGGCTATCAGAATGCTGGCACTGTGGAGTTCTTGGTGGGGGCAGACGGGACGATCACGTTCCTGGAGGTCAACACCCGCCTGCAGGTTGAGCACCCCGTCACCGAGGCCGTCACGGGACTGGACCTGGTGGAATTGCAGTTGAGCGTTGCCGCTGGGGGCTCGCTGCCCATTGCCCAGGGAGATGTTTTGATCACCGGACACGCCATCGAGGCTCGGCTCGTGGCCGAGGACCCGACCGCCGGTTGGATTCCCTCCACCGGGGCGATCACTCTGTTCCACATTCCCGGCGACGTGCGGCTGGATACCGGTTTCCGTGCCGGTTCGGAGGTCTCGGAATACTACGACTCGCTCCTCGCCAAAGTCGTCGCCCATCGCGGTTCACGAAGTGAGGCCGCGGCGGTGCTGGCGAGGTCGCTCCGCACAACCCAGGTGGTCGGCGTATCCACAAATGCGAATATGTTGGCTGCAGTGCTTGCGGAGGCCGACTTTCTAGCTGCCAAGACACCAACGTCGTATCTCTCCGATCATCCCGAAGTGGAAGCCGATACGGGACCAACCGGCGACGACCACCTGGCACTCTTGCTCGGGGCGGTGTTTGCGTGCGAGTTCTCCGCTCGTGTTGAGGACCGTGTCACCGGGTTCGCACCGTCGGGCTGGCGGAATCTGTTCACAACCGGTCAGCGCCAAGGATGGAGCCACCTCGGTGATGTGACCCGCACAGAAGTGCGTATGGGTCATGATGCCGCCGACGTCTTGGTGGGCAACTGGCCGACCGCCGCTGACGATGGGAGCCTGGGTGAAGACACCCGTCGACGAGTGGCGGTCCAACTTCTCGGACGGGGTCCAGAGCATCAAGTGATCGAGATCGATGGCGTTCGAGTGAGGGTGGAGACCGTTGTGCACGACGATTCCGTGCACTGTCGGTCGGCGGCCGGTGTTGCCTCGTTCTCGCTCGTGCCGAGGTTTGAGGTTCATCGCGCCATTGGTCTGGGGGCGGGTCCGGTCTGTCCACTGCCGGGCACCGTGATCGCCGTGCATACGAACGTAGGCGAGCAGGTGATCGAAGGCCAGATACTGATGGTGGTGGAAGCCATGAAGATGGAGCACCAGATCACTGCGGGCTCCGACGGCATCGTGGCCGAAGTCCGTTTCGCCGTCGGCGACCGAGTCGCCCAGGGCGACCTGCTCGTAAAGGTGACCAGCCCATGAGTGAGCCAAAGCTTCGTTGGCGGTCCCACGAGCCTGCGGCGCCATGGGAGCTGGCTTCACGATTGCTGTCCCTCCGGGGGGCGTTCCGCCGGCCACGCAGGCCTCGCCTGCCCGGCGCTTCAATAAGTGCATTGGCCGGTTCACCTCGGACTGCTCCACGGGCCACATCCCTCCGGGAGGCTCGTGCAATGCGTCCAAAGTTGCGGTCGCGTTATGCCTGAAATTCGTATCGCCAATTGCAGCGGGTTCTTCGGAGACCGGCCGTCCGGCGCCAGAGAGATGGTGGAGGGCGGGCCGATCGATGTCCTCACCGGTGATTGGCTTGCCGAGCTCACCATGTTGATTCTCAGCCGGATCCGGGCCAAGCGACCGGGTTCGAAGGGTATGCCCGAACGTTCGTCACCCAGATGGAAGAGGTGATGGGAACGTGTCTGGATCGCGGCATCAAGGTGGTGTCCAACGCTGGGGGACTGGATCCCGAAGGATGTGCCGAGGCGGTTGCCACTGTGGCTGCGAAGCTCGGCCTCAACCCGACTATCGCATATGTGACTGGCGATGACCTTCTGCCCCGAATGGATGAACTGGCAGCACAGTTGCAGCCGTTCGATCACCGCACCAGCCTTGGCGACCTCGACGACTACGTAACCGCCAACGCCTACTTGGGGTGCTGGGGAATCGTTGAAGCGTTGACGGCGGGAGCGGACATCGTGGTCACCGGTCGGGTCACCGATGCGGCAGTGACCTGTGGGCCAGCGGCCTGGTTTCACGGTTGGACCCCAACTGACCTCGATCGGTTGGCTGGTGCCGTGGTGGCCGGTCATGTGATCGAGTGCAGCGCCCAGGCGACGGGCGGCAACTACTCGTTCTTCTCCGAGATCAAGAATCTCGATCCAAGGCTGGGGTTTCCGTGGGCGGCGATTGCGGCAGACGGCACCAGCGTGATCGGGAAACACGACAACACCGGGGGAGAGGTGAACATCGGGACCGTCACCAGTCAACTGCTCTACGAGATCGGTGGCCCGGAGTATCTGGGGCCGGACGTGACGGCCCGGTTCGACACGATTGAACTGGAGCAGCAGGGCCCGGACAGGGTTCGGATCAGTGGGGTGAAAGGTAGCCCATCGCCTGCAACGCTGAAGGTGGCCATGAATCAGATGGGCGGCTACCGGAACTCCTTTGCGGTGGCTCTCACCGGCTTGGACATCGAAGCAAAAGCTGCGTTCGCCGAGGCGGCATTCTGGGATGCTTCACCGCTCGCGACCGGAGGACTTCTCCTCCATCACATCAACGGTTGTTCGCACGGACAAGCCGGATCCCGCCTCACAGGAGGAAGCCACGGCGTGGTGGCGCTTGACGGTGAAGGACCCGGACCAGAACAAGGTTGGCCGAGCCTTCAGCGATGCCATGATCCACACAGCGCTCGCCAGCATTCCTGGCATGTACTCGGCAGGCGGCGGCCCAACCGGTGCCGGTCCCTATGGGGTGTACCGTCCCGGTTTGATCCCTGCCGACCGGGTGGATCAGTCCGTTCACGTTCTGGGCGGCGCTTCGTGGGTGGTGCCGCCAACCGACCGACGGGCCCGCCCCCAACCCCGTTCGAGCCCCACGACCTCTCGGGTGCTCGATCGCTAGAAGACTTTGGCCCCACCGAGCGCCATCCACTCGGAATCTTGGTGGGTGCCCGATCCGGCGACAAGGGCGGCAATGCCAACCTGGGTGTGTTCGTCCGGTCGGCGGCGCAATGGGAATGGCTGGAAGCTTTCCTGTCCGTCGAGCGGCTCCGGTCCCTTCTGCCGGAGACGTCGCCTCTAGAGATCGAGCGTCATCGTTTTCCCAACCTCTGGTCGCTGAACTTCTTGATCTACGGCCTCCTGGAGGAAGGGGTGGCGGCCTCCACCCGATCCGACGCCCAGGCCAAGGCCCTCGGCGAATGGTTGCGCGCCCGCGTGGTCGATGTGCCGACCGAGTTGATTCCGCGCTAATCGGTTTGCCGCGCCGCGAGTAGGGGAAATGTAACAATCTTCCCGAATGGTGGGAAAAGCCAGCACACCGCACCCGACCAAGAAGACAATTGCAAGGTTTTCGCTAGTCAGAAGTACCTACGCGTGGCAAAGGTCACTCCCGTCTTCTAGTGTGCTGGTCACGCATGGCCGTGCACAAAGCTCGCGCCACTCAGCTAGGGAGACCTAATAGTGAATTGGAAATCATTCGATAGCGCTCGGGGCGAGGTGGGGCCGATCGAGCTCGACTTGATCGAGTCCTATGCCCAGAACAAAATCAGCCGTCGCAACTTCGTGAAGCGCGGCACGATCATTGGTCTGTCCGCCCCTCTGATGGGTGCGATCATCGCCGCTTGCGGCGGTTCCGATGGCGATGCCGGTACTACTACCACAGCTGGCGGCGGCGGCGACGACGGCGCAACTGCCACCACTGGCACCACGGCTCCTGCACCCACCGGCGGCGCCGGCGGCAACGTGGTAGTAGCGATACAGCAGGGCGACGCCAACTCGGGCCTCGACCCAGTCGCCATGCTGGACCTGGGTACCTACTGCGTTGTTTCGCAGAGTTTTGAGTATCTCGTAGGGCCTCGGCCCGGATGGCAACATCGCCGACACGGGCCTGGCCACCAGCTGGTCGCCGAACGCCGACGGTTCCGTTTGGACCTTCGACCTCCGTCAGGGCGTCACATGGCAAGATGGCTCGCCTCTCACCTCCGCCGATGTTGCCGCCACCATGGACCGGGCCGTCGCCTTCGGCAACGCTGGTCTGGCTGGCGTTATCGGGGAGGGTTCGGTGGATGCCAGCGATCCCGCCAAGGCGGTCATCACCCTGCTCGAGCCCAACGGTAACTTCCCGGTTCTGGTGTCGATCTTCAACTCCCAGTCCCTGATCACACCGGAGGATTACGTCAGCGGAACGACACTCGATGAGCGTCCCGAAGGAACCGGAGCCTTCATTCTCGACAGCTTCGACCCCACCACCTTCGTGGTGAAGTACAAGCGCAACGAGAACTGGTGGGCGGGTGTGCCCAACTTCGAGACTGTCGAACTGCGGGGCTTCGGCGACATCGGCACCGCCGTTACGGCGATGACCGCTCGCCAGGTAGACATCATCCAAAGCTTCAGCGTCATCGGCGGCGAAGGTCTGTTGAGTGACGGGAACTTCACCGTGCTTACCCCGCCGTCGTCGAACCATCGTCAGATGTGGTTCAACACCCAGCAGGGCCAGTTCACCGACAAGAACCTTCGCAAGGCAGTTGCCTACACGCTCAATCGTCCTCAGATGGTCAGCGTGTTGTTCGATGGCCGGGCCGAGGTCGCCAACGACCACCCGATCCTCTCCACCCTGCCGTTCTTCGACGAGGCGGCCACGCCGCAGCGTACGGTGGACATCGACATGGCCAAGCAGCTATTGAGCGATGGTGGCGTCACCAGCATCAGCAGCTCTATCGAGACCGGCGACATTGGCGAGATACCGGATTTGGCCGCCATCGTGAAGGCCAACGCCGCCGCCGCCGGTATCGAGTTCTCTGTCAGCAGCCAGTCCAACAGCACGTTCTACGGTGCAGCTTGGTGCCCGCCGGGCGGCACCGATCCGACGCTGCCCTGCGACGGTTCGGCCGAGTTCGGCATTGTCGACTACGGCCATCGCCCCACGCCCGACATCTTCCTGGGATCGGCATTGTCCACTGGCGGCGTCTGGAACAGCTCCAACTTTGCCAATGCCGAGTTCGATGGCTTGCTATCTGACTACCGCACTGCGGTAGATGTAGATGGCCAGAAGGCGGCCATCGGTTCCATCCAAAAGTTGCTCCATGAAGAGACCCCGGCGTGCTACGCCTACTTCTTCAACTACCTCGCCGGTCACGACAACAGTGTGAGCGGCGTTGAGACCACGGCTTTGGGGCACCTGCTCCTCGGCAAGGCCTCCAAGGCATAACAAACGTATTTAGCGATGACGGGTGGGTCGGAAGCCTACCGGCCCACCCGAGGTGTCACATACTCAGGGGGATAGTAAAAATAGATGGTTCGGTTTCTGGTTAGACGGTTGTTGTTGTCCATCATCACGCTGTTCATTCTGCTCGTGGTGGTGTTCGCCCTCACCCGGGTGTTCCCGCAGGATGTCGCCAAGCAGTTAGCGGGTCCATTTGCCCCGCAGCAGCGGGTGGATGACCTGAACGAGAAACTGGGTTTGTTAGATCCGGTCTCTACCCAGTTTGGACGACTCATTGGCGATGTTGTCACGCTGGACTTTGGCGACTCATATAGCCAGCCAGGCGTACGGGTGGTCGACCTCATCCGTCCGGCCCTTTGGAACTCGGCCAAGTTGGTGGGGCTGGCGCTCCTGATCACGCTCCCGTTGTCGATCCTCGGCGGCATCATCGCCGCACGACGAAAAGACACTCGCCTTGACCGTGTCATCGTCTCCCTCGGTCTTGCCAGCGCGTCCATCCCGGACTTTGTTTCCGGGGTGATCCTCCAGTTACTGATCGGCGTGAAGCTGGGCTGGCTGCCAGCCACAATCGGGACCGAGTATGAAAACGCCAGTTTCATCGGCAGCTTTAGGTTCCTCATACTCCCCGCCATGGCCATCGTGCTGGTGTATTTCGGCTATATCGCCCGCATCACTCGGGCTGGCGCTATTACGGTGTTCGATTCCGACTATGCCCGCACCGCCTATATGAAGGGCCTGAGTCCCTGGCAAGTGGTCAAGAAACACGTGCTTCGTAATGCCCTGCAACCCACGGTTGCCGTGACCGGCACCCAGATGGGTTACCTGTTCGGTGGGCTGGTTGGTTTGGAGAAGGTGTTCAACTACAACGGGCTTGGCAACCTCATTCTGAGGGCGGCGTTGGCGCCCGACCTACCGTTGCTTCAGACTGGCGTTCTCACCGTGGCGGTCATCTTCATGCTCGCCACCTTGAGTTCGGACCTGCTGATCGCCTGGATGAACCCGCGGGCTCGTCTCGCAGGAGGAGAGAACTGATGAGTGTCGCAGGACAAGACGACCTCACGCCGACGCCCGTGGAGGCCGCAACTGTCCCGACCGCGGTTGACGGTGGGGCTCCGGCCCAGGACCGAAAGTCGGTCAAGGCCGAGCAACGACGCCAGCTCGTGCGCGATCCCTCCTTTATCATCGGCGCCCTGATCCTGTTGTTCTGGATCCTGTGTGCGCTGTTCCCGGGACTGTTGGCAAACTTCGGTCCTGGTGAAGGGGTGGTCACCTCCGACGGTGATTTCTTAGCACGGTCCGGGCCAGACGGAACCGCATGGTTTGGCACCGACAGTTCCGGGCGTGATGTGTACTCTCGGGTCATTTACGGCGCCCGTAACGTCCTCACCGTGGCCCCGATCGCTGCCGCCGCGGCAGTGGCCCTAGGCGCCATCCTCGGTCTCCTCATGGGCTTCTTCCGGGGCTGGGTTGACGAGCTGATCAGCCGAATCAGCGAGGCCGTTCTCTCATTGCCGGTCATCCTGCTGGCCATCCTGGTGCTCGTGGTCTTCGGCACTTCCAAGCTCGTGATTATCCTCACCGTTGCGGCGCTCTTTACACCCGTTGTGGCTCGTACGGTGCGAAGTGCGGTGCTGTCCGAGGCGCAGCTGGACTACGTCACCTCGGCCAAGCTCCGCGGCGAGAGCAGCTGGTTCATCATGACCCGTGAGATCCTTCCTAACATCACCAATGTGTTGGTGGTGGAGTTCACCGTCCGCGTTGGCTACGCCATCTTCACGGTTGCCACCCTCGCGTTCCTCGGCTTCACCTCCGATGCCTCCGCCGCCGATTGGGGTAACGACATCGCCAGCACGTACACCCTTATCAATGCCAATCAGTGGTGGCCCACAATCTTCCCCGCCCTGGCCATCGCCTCGCTGGTGATCGCCGTCAACCTCATTGCGGATTCTCTCGACAAGGCTCTCAAGTCATGACAATGATCGAACAGAACGACACTCTGTAGACCGGGCCGATCCCGACACGGCGGCCTTGGCGGTTCAGAACCTCCACCTCGCCTATCTGGTTCGCGGCAAGCCCCGTGAGGTGCTGCGGGGCGTGACGTTCCAGGTTCGCCCCGGAGAGGCCTTCGGTCTCGTTGGCGAATCCGGTTGCGGCAAGTCCACCACCGCGTACGCGGCCCTTCGCTACATGCCAGCCAACGGCCGAATCACCGAAGGCCACGTCCTGGCTAACGGCAAGGACATCACCGAGATGTCCAATGCGGAGCTGCGTAAGTTCCGGGCCACCGAGGCGTCCATGGTCTACCAGGATCCAGTGCAGGCGATGAACCCATCGCTGAAGATCGGCGATCAGGTTGCGGAGTGTTTCGAAATCCTCGGCCATGACAAGTCTGAATCTAAGGACCGGGCGTTGGCTGCTTTGAAGCGGGTCCACATCGCGGCACCCGGCAGCGTGATGGACCGCTACCCCCACCAGCTCTCGGGCGGCATGCTCCAGCGTGTGGTGATCGCCATGGGTCTTGGCAAAGGACCCCAAGCTGCTGGTACTCGACGAGCCCACCACTGGCCTCGATGCCACGGTGGAGGCCGAGGTACTTGATCTGGTCCGCGAGCTCCGCAAGGAGACCGACGCCGCCGTTCTCTTGATCGCCCACAACCTTGGTGTGATCCGCACCATGTGTGATCGCGTCGGTGTGATGTATGCCGGGAAGATGGTAGAAGAGGCCACAGCTGACCAGCTCTTCGGCCAGCCTCGCCACCCGTACACGATCGGACTGATGAATTCGATTCCCCGTTTGGGTCTTCGCAAAACCGACCGTGCTCTGTCCACGATCCCCGGCAACATGCCATCCATTGGTACCGACCTACCGGCGTGTGTTTATGTGTCCCGGTGTCCCATCGCCACCGATATCTGCCGTTCCGTTGTTCCGCCCGTGGCACAACTCGAAGACGGGCGTTGGACCCGCTGCCATCACAGCGACCTGTTGGATCAGATTGTGGAGCCCGAGGCCGAGGTGCCTGAGCACTCGATTCCCGAAGAGCAAGTCGTAGAGCTCAACCACATCTCTAAGACCTTCCGCCAGAGTGGCACCGATGTGCCGGCGTTGGTGTCAGTGGACCTTGGCTTTGCCGAGGGCGAGACCCTTGGTCTCGTTGGCGAGTCCGGCTCGGGCAAGTCCACGCTGGCAAAGACGATGTTGGGGGTTCATGGTCCGGACGACGATGGCGGCACCATCACGCTTGATGGCACACCGATGAAGGCCAAGGCCACCGACCGCAAGGGCGATGCAATTCAAGCTATCCAGATGGTCTTCCAGAATCCTGATTCGGCACTCAACCGGTCGTGGACGGTGCGCCGAATTCTCCATCGGACGGTCACCCGTCTCACCGATATAAGTGGTGAAGCGGCTGACAAGCGGGTCAGCGAGATCGCTGAAGCCATGCGGCTGTCCGAGCATCACTTGGACATGCGACCTCGCCAGCTTTCCGGTGGCCTGAAGCAGCGGGTTGCCATCGCCAGAGCGTTTGCCGGCGATCCTCGAGTGGTGGTGTGCGACGAGCCCACCTCGGCGCTGGATGTTTCGGTACAAGCCGCCATCCTCAACCTTCTGGCCACCCTGCAGCGGGATGAAAAGACCAGTTACCTTTTCATCACCCACGACATCGGCGTTGTCCGCTATCTGGCCGACCGAATCGCCGTGATGTATGTGGGCCGGATCATGGAGAAGGGCCTGACCGAAGACGTGTTCAACGGCCCGGTCCACCCCTACACCGAGGCGCTCCTTTCCGCCGTTCCGGCGATCGACGGCGTGGCCAAAAATCGGATCCCGCTTCAGGGTGATATTCCCTCACCGGCCGATCCGCCTCCGGGGTGCGTATTCCATACCCGCTGCATGTATCACATGCCCGGCAAGTGCGACGTCGAGATTCCTCCCAGCGTTACCGTGGGTCCTCGTCATGAGATCGTGTGCCATCTTCCCATAGACCAGCTCCCCACCCCGGTGACGGTGACGCTTTCCAAGAAGGGCTAGCCCGGTCGTGGCAGGGTCGGCGTCGATTTCGTCGGCCAGCACTGACGGAAAAAGCCTTTTGCTGGAGACCCCGCACGGATTGGTTCGGCTCAACCGGTTTTGGTTGCGTGACAATGCGCCGGCCGAAGGCGAGCGCGCCGGCCTTTTTCGCGAGCTGTCGATTGATGATCTCCCGACGGACCTTTCCATCACCGGGGTCGAACTGGCCGACACCAAGGTCCAAATCACCTTCAGCGATGGCTTCAGCGACTGGTTCGATTGCCATTGGCTCTTGAACCAGGCCGCACTCAATGACCGATCTCCTACCAACTCCTCGCCCAAGAGCCCCTCGCGACCGGCCCTGCCCCGCTTCGCCTTCGGCACCCTGGTTCATGGTTCGGCTGATCACCATCGGTTTCTTGAAGCGGTCTGCACCGGCGGCGTTGCACTGGTCAGCGGTACGCCGGAGGCCTCCGGTCAGTCTGAGCATCACCCGGTTGATGCGGGTGGTGCATCGTCGGGCAGGCGAGGCTCTGTGTCGGCGAACGGCCCCCGGGGGGACAGCACGGGCACCGAGGGTCTGGCCGCATTGATTGGCCCGATACGCGAAACGGACTTTGGTCGGATTTTCGAAATCATCACCGAACCCAAGCCGTTCACCCCATCGCAGTCATCATCAGCTCTCGACCCCCACACCGACGATCCCTATCGCTACACCCCCTCGGGAATCAGCGCTTTGCATTGCGTCACACCTTCGGAGGGAGGGGGCGGTGCTTCGATTCTGGTGGACGGGTTCGCCGTCGCCGATCATCTTCGGGCCAACTTCCCCGACGCTTTCGAGGTGCTCTCAACGATTCCCGTGCCGTTTGTGCATGAGCGGACAGCCAGTGTCGAGCAGGGGGCAGCGGTCCATCTGCGGGCCGAGGCACCGATCATTGCGGTCGACCGGTCGGGTGCGATCACCGGCATCCGCTTCCACGAACGGTCGATGGGGACTCTTCGTCTCGATCCGGATCTTGCCGACCGTGTCTACTTGGCCGTCAAGCTGTTCGCCAATGCGGTTCGCTCGCCAGAGTGGTGCCTCGAATACCACCTTGAGGCCGGCGAGGCGCTGGTGTATGACAACCAGCGAATGTTGCATGGTCGAACGGGTTTCTTGGGAGCTCAGACTCGTCGTCACCTGCGGCTCTTCACCGTGGACCGCAGCTTGGCCCACAGCCAACTTCGGTTGTTGCGAGCTCACTTTGCACCCGAAACGGCCAACGATCACCTTCCGGCGGGGAATCTCTCCTAGCTCTCCGCTCCGATCCTAATGTCGTCGGGGAAAGTACCGATCGAGAAGGCCTATGGCGATTAAGGTTCTTGCGTGCACAGTTGTTCCAACGGCGGCGAGCGAGAGCGAGCCAGAGCGAGCCAGAGCAGACCATCGTTCGAGAGGTAAAACCTAGTTCCTATGGCAACAGCCACGCTTCCCCCAGAGCTTCGGCTCACCCATCTCCGGCAGCTTGAAACCGAGGCCATCCACATCATTCGTGAGGTGGTCGCCCAGTTTGCCAAACCGGTGATGCTGTACAGCATCGGCAAGGACTCCTCGGTCCTTCTTCACTTAGCCCGCAAGGCCTTTTTCCCGGGAAAGATCCCGTTCCCCTTACTCCATGTGAATACGACTTGGAAGTTCGGCGAAATGATCACCTTCCGTGACCGCATGGCCGAGGAGGTCGGGTTCGAACTCATCAGCCACACCAATCCCGACGGCATCGCCGCCGGGATCAACCCGTTCGATCATGGCTCCAAGAACTACACCGACATCATGAAGACACAGGCGTTGAAACAGGCGTTGGAGGCCGGTGGCTACGATGCAGCATTCGGCGGGGCACGGCGAGACGAAGAGAAGAGTCGCGCCAAAGAGCGCGTCTTCAGTTTCCGAGACCGGAACCATCGCTGGGATCCCAAGAACCAGCGACCCGAACTGTGGAACCTCTATAACGGGCGAGTGCACAAGGGCGAAAGCATTCGGGTCTTTCCCATCAGTAATTGGACCGAGCTGGATGTTTGGCAGTACATCCATCTCGAAGAAATCCCGATCGTGCCGCTCTACTACTCGGCGGTTCGCCCGGTGGTGACTCGAGACGGTGTCATCATCATGGTGGACGATGATCGATTCGTGTTCGAAGGCGGCGAGAAACCGGAGCTGAAATCGGTGCGTTTCCGAACGCTCGGGTGTTACCCGCTGTCGGGAGCGGTGGAGTCCACGGCCACCACACTGCCCGAAATCATTCAGGAGATGCTTTTGGCCACGCGTTCAGAACGCGAAGGTCGGGTGATCGACTACGACGAGTCCGGGTCGATGGAAGAGAAGAAGCGGCAGGGGTATTTTTAATGAGCCATCAGTCTGAACTCATCGCCCAAGACATCAACGCGTATCTCGCCGAGCACGAACGCAAGGACCTGCTCCGGTTTCTCACGTGTGGCAGCGTGGACGATGGCAAATCCACGCTCATCGGCCGGCTGCTGCATGACTCCAAGATGATCTACGAGGACACCCTGGCCAGTCTCGAAGCGGACAGCACCACGCAGGGCTCGGCCGGCGATCACGTTGACCTAGCGCTGCTCATGGACGGGTTGAAGGCCGAACGGGAACAGGGAATCACGATCGATGTGGCGTATCGGTACTTCTCCACCGCCCGTCGCAAATTCATCATCGCGGACACACCGGGGCATGAGCAGTACACCCGCAACATGGTCACCGGAGCATCCACTTGTCAGTTGGCGATCATCCTTATCGACGCCCGCCACGGTGTGATGGCCCAGACCAAACGCCACAGTTTCATCGCCAGTTTGTTGGGCATCCGCAACGTGGTTGTGGCGATCAACAAGATGGACCTGGTCGACTATTCAGCTGAGCGATTCCACGAGATCAAGGGTGAGTATCTGGCGTTCGCCAAGGAACTCGACCAGATCGACCCGTACTTCATTCCGATGTCGGCCCTCCTGGGCGACAACGTTGTGGACAAAGGCGAGAATCTGGATTGGTTCGATGGCCCCACGCTCATGGAGCACCTGGAAACGGTAGACGTCGAAGCTGGCGTTGATCTGGATCATTTCCGGATGCCAGTGCAACTGGTGTCACGACCCAATCTGGATTTTCGGGGTTTCTGTGGGACGATCTCCAACGGGGTGATTCGCCCCGGCGACGAGGTGGCATCGTTGCCCTCGGGGGTCACGTCAACGGTAGAGCGTATTGTCACCTTCGACGGCGATCTCGATGTTGCTGGGCCCGGGCGTGCGGTCACCCTGACCCTCACGGACGAGATCGACGTGAGTCGTGGTGACCTTCTGGTGAAGGCCGGCGACCTCCCGCTCCGATCGGACCGATTCGAGGCGATGCTGGTGTGGATGGGCGAGGAGGCGATGACCCCCGGCCGGCCGTACGTGCTGCAGTCGGTCAATGGCACCAGCAATGCCACTGTGAAGTCGATCATGCATCGGATCGATGTGAACACGATGGAACGCGTGGCGGCCGACGAACTGGGCCTGAACGACATTGCCGCCTGTCTGATCGCTTCAGACCGCGAGCTCCTGTTCGACCGCTACGCCGACAATCGGCAGACGGGTTCCTTCGTACTCATCGACAAGCTGACCAACGCCACCGTTGGGGCCGGCATGATCCAGAGCGCCAAGAGCACCTGGGACCGGGCACCGGAAGAGACATTGACCCGGCAGGTGTCGGGAATCGACGCCGCTGAGCGGGCGATCCGTTATGGGCAGCAGCCTTGCACGGTTCTGCTTACCGGGCTTACCGCGGCTGGCAAGTCCACGATCGCTACGGCCCTAGAGCGCGAATTGTTCGATCGGGGCAAAGTCAGCCTGCGCCTCGACGGGGAGAACATTCGCATGGGGATCAGCCGGGATCTCGGCTTCACCGCTCAGGAGCGGTCCGAGAACCTGCGCCGCGTCAGCGAGGTGGCACGGATCGCCAACAGTCAAGGGATTGTTGCGATCGCCGCCCTCGTGGCCCCCAATGCCGAGGTTCGCGGGAGGGCCCGAGAGTTGATTGGCCCCGACCGGTTCGTTGAGGTCTTCGTTGACACGCCAATCGAGGTGTGCCGACAACGCGATCCGGAGGGCATGTATGAAGCCGCCGATCGGGGCGATATTCCGATGTTCCCAGGCGTGTCGGCCACCTATCAGCGCCCCACCGACGCCGATCTTTCCATCGACACCTCCGTCCAGTCGATCGAGGACTGCGTGAGCGCAATCCTCAAACTCCTCGGCGACAAAGGCTTCCTCCGTGGTTAAACGGCCCCCGGAGGGAGTTGGAGCCTCCGTGGCTAACCAGCCCCTCCGAAATCTCTGCTGGGGGCGACATTCTGTGTCGCCTACAGCAGACAGAACGCCAATATGTAGCCTCCAGCAGACAGAACGAGCCTCCGTGGCGGCGAACGGCCCCCGGAGGGAGTTGTGCCTGTTGCCAGTTGACATTGCGCCGCAGGCAGCTCTCCGTGGCTAATCACCCCAAAAACATTGTTCGTGCGGAGGGGCATGTTGGTCGGGCCGAGCGTGCCCTCAACCTCGGGCACGGATCCAAGACCGTGTGGTTCACCGGCCTTAGTGGGTCGGGAAAGTCAACGCTGGCCTTTGCCGTGGAACGAGCGTTGGTCGACGCCGGTGTTGCCGCCTATGTGCTGGATGGTGACAACATCCGCTTCGGTTTGAATGCCGATCTGGGCTTTTCGCCAGAGGATCGAACCGAGAACATTCGCCGAATCGGGGAAGTCTGCCGACTGTTCTCCGACGCCGGCGTTGTTGTTCTTACCGCTTTCATCTCGCCTTATCGCGCAGACCGGCAGCGGGTCCGTGATCTTCACCCCGATGGAGACTTCGTGGAGGTGTTTGTGGATACGCCACTCGAAGTCTGCGAGGAACGAGACGTCAAAGGCCTCTACAAAAAGGCTCGCAACGGTGAGATCCCTGATTTCAGCGGTATCTCCGCCCCGTATGAGGCTCCCGAGGAACCGGAGATTCGCGTGGACACGTCGCAGGATCTCGACTCCTGCGTCCAGCAGGTTGTTGCGGCTCTCAACCTCTAGGCGCTAACGATCAGCGCCCAGAATTCGTACCTCAACTGGTTTTCAGCAACGCGGGGAGTAGGTAGTCCAGGATCTCGTCGATTGCTCGGGGGAGCGGGAGGCCGATGTCATCAACGATTTCCGGCTGGCTCACAAATTGGGCCGTCCCCGCAACCGTGGCGGCGACGATCGAAGGGTTGACAGTCCGGAATTCGCTGCGCTCGATGCCAATAGTGACCAACCGTTGGATAACGGTCATCACGAACCGAAAATGGCGATCTACCAGTCGTCGGGCCGGAGCGTCGTCGGACAGGTCTTCGAAGAGGGTTCGTTCCAGATGAAACTCCAGACCCCCAACGATGTAGTGCCGCAGCTGATCTACTAGCGGTCCGCCAGGGTCGATGGCTTCCAACGCCGCCCGGCCCTTCTTGTGCATGAAACGATCCAGGACGACCAGCACCAGTTGGTCTTTGGATCCGGCAATCTCATAGAGCGTCCGGCGGGAACATCCGGCGGCCGCAGCAAGTTCGCCGATCGTGGACGAGGCGAACCCCGTACGGAGAAAGACCGATTCCAACTCGTCGAGGATTTCCCTATGCCTTGCGCCCAATCGCTCCTCGTCTCGACGAGAAAGCAAGGGGCGGGGTGCTCCGGCCCGCAGGAGGTCGGCCTGCGTGGAAGTCTTCTCTGCCTGTTCAGGTACCACTGTCTGAGTATGGCTCCCTCAATGGCGATTGATGCGGACCGATAATGGGACCGTGGAGTGGTTGCCCAGCATCATCGCCGTAGGCGTCACGATCGTCCTGGTGTTCCTGGTGCGCTTTCTTGAATCACGGATCTGGGCCAACGACCCGAAGGAACAGCAGTTCCGCAAACAGGTCTACACCTCCCTCACGCTGTTCCTGGGCATGTTGGTTGTCATCTTCCTGTTGCCCGAAGGCACCAACCAGGATCTGGCCTTCGGTGTGATTGGCCTCGTGGTGACCGGCGCACTAGCGATTTCATCCCAGTCGATCATCGCCAACGGTATGGCCGGCCTGTTGCTGCGGTCGCTGAAGAAATTCAAGCCAGGCGACTTCATCGAGGTCAGCGGTAGCCTCGGCCGGGTCACGGAACTGGGGCTGTTCCACACCGAGATCCAGACCGACGACCGCGGGCTCACCACAATTCCAAATGCCTTGATGGTGGATCAGCCCGTGAAGGTTGCCCGGGCATCGGGGACCGTGGTCTCGGTGACCGCTTCGTTGGGATACGACGTGGCCCGGCAGGAGCTCACGCCGCTCTTTCTGGAGGCGGCTGAGCGAGCGGGACTCACCGAACCGTTCGTGCGGATCGAAGACCTCGGCGACTACTCGGTCACCTACCGTGTGGCGGGATTTCTCGACGAAACCCAAAAGCTGCTCTCGACCCGGTCCAAGTTACGAGGCGCGGTCCTCGATTGCCTGCACGAAGCCAGCATCGAAATCATGTCGCCGATGTATGTGGCTACCCGAAATGCCGATCGCCACGCATCCATACCTGCAACCGGCGAGGCGGTGCAGCACCATCCGACTACCGAATCCGAGCGGGAACACCAGATCTTCGACAAGGCAGAAAAGGCGGGGGAGATCGAGACGAAGAAGCGGGAACTGAGCACCGCTCAGACCGAACTGGCGGACCTCGCCAATCAGTTGGGTACCTCTGGAGTGGAGGATCCCTCGATCAGGAGCAGGATCAGCGCTCGCAAGCAGAAAATGGAACGTCTCGTCGGTGAGATCTCTGAACTCGAGGAACTCCTGAGAGACGCGGAATAGCTCCGGTCCGGGCATCGATCTACGCTGGCCGGTATGTCTGTGGTCGATCGTTCCTCACCGGTGGATGCCTCGCTCGAGGACGAGGTCCGTAGTTGGGTAGAAGACAACTGGGACCCCGATCTGCATGTTGGGGAGTGGTGGCAGCGCCTCGCCGATTCGGGATACTCCCATCCGGGGCTTCCTCGGGCGGCTGGTGGTCTGGGCTTCAGCCAGAGCAAAGCGATGCGGGTGATGCGTGCCATCGCCGCCGCCGATGTGATGGGTCCTCCGCCGGGGCTCGGAATGATGCTGGCGGCCCCCACGATCGCCGAGCACGGGACTCCCGAGCAGATCGCACGCTACATCCCCTCCATCCTCAACGGCCGGGAGGCGTGGTGCCAGCTCTTCAGCGAGCCGGTAGCCGGATCGGATCTGGCCGGACTCCAGACCCGAGCCGTTTCCGATGGTGACGAGTGGCGGGTCACCGGGCAGAAGGTCTGGACGTCCCAGGGTGATATCGCTGATCTCGGCATGCTGGTGGCGCGAACCGATGGCGACCTTCCCAAGCACCGCGGGCTCTCCTACTTCGCCATGGTGATGGACCAGGACGGGGTGGACGTTCGTCCGCTTCGCGAAATGACGGGACGAACCTTCTTTTCCGAGGTGTTCATGGACAACGCCATTGTCACCGCCGATGCCATGATCGGTCAGCGCGGCGATGGTTGGCGCGTGGCCAACACCACCCTTGGAGTGGAGCGAGCGTCGATCGGCGCAGGGTCTGCAGGCTTCGCTTTGGCGCAGCCGGGAAGCAAGGCCAACCAGTTCGAACGCCGAGTCGGCGACATCGTTGATCGGTCCAAAAAGGAACGGGCCGGCGCCCATGCGCCCTCGGTGGGGATGAAGCTCTTCAACCGCTACGCCGAACTGTCCAAACGGCTCGGGCGAAACAATGACCCGCTGATCCGCCAAGAGTTGATCGGTGTGTACTCGCTGCTGATGGTGAATCGCCTGAACCTCCAGCGGGCCCGCCAGAAGTCCCAGCGGACGGGCGGCGAAGGGAACATTGCCAAACTGATCGACTCCGAGCTGAATCGACAATTTCGCGACGTGAGCCTTCGTATCATCCAGGCCGACGGCATGCTGGCGGGTCGCTCGTCGCAGACCGATTCCAGCATCGCCGAGGTCGTGCTGTATGCCCAAGGGCCGCCGATCTATGGAGGCACCGATCAGATCCAACGCAATATATTGGGGGAGCGGGTGATGGGTTTGCCCAAGGAACCGGGGCCGGACAAGTCCACCCCGTTCAATCAGCTTCCCCGAAACGTCTGACAGGGACCGCTGCCAGCGTCAGGCGTCAGTGAACGACGTCTTCACAGTTATGGCACTCCAACTGGATGGTGGAGTGGGCGATGCCCAGACGCTCGGCGAGCTCGTCCTGGAGAACCTGCATCTGCTCCTGGGCATCGTGAAGGTTCACGCTGCCGTCCATCACAACGTGAGCGGTCACGCTGGCAACGCCGGGGGCGATGCTGCGGGTGTGCACGTGATGAACGTTGCTGATGCCGGCCGTGCCGTTGATGAGTTCATGCACTTCGGTGGCGGCATCGTCGTTTGGTGAGCGGTCCAACAACTCGGCGCTGGCGTTGCGGAGCAGCGACCAGGTACCACGCAGCACGAGTGCGTTGACCACCAGCGACGCCACGGGATCCACCCAGGTGGCTCCGGTTCCCCGGAGGAGAAGACCGGCCAAAACTACGATGCCCGAGCCGGCCAGGTCTACCAAGAGGTGGAGCCGGGCGGCTTTCAGCGAGAGATGCTCCCCATGCCCAAGCGCGAGCACGCTGATGCCGTTGACCGCCATGCCGGCGAGTCCGATCAGGACTACGCCGGACCCGTCTACCACAACCGGATTGAAGAGACGGGCGATCGATTCATAGACCACCCATGCGATGGAGCCCAGCAGCAGCAGCCCCGATGTGTAGCCGCCAAGGGCGTCGGCCTTTCCCCAGCCGAAGGTCATGGAGGAGGTAGGGGGTCGGCGGAGCAGTCGGAGCGCCGCCAGTGCGGTCAACAGTCCCACGGCATCGATGATCTGGTGAAGCGAGTCGGCCAGAACTACGACCGAGCCAAGGGCGAGGCCCACCACGATCTGGACCACCGCGAAACCGGTGTTCACGCCGGCGGCACCGGCCAAGCGGGCGTTGCTCACCGGTTCGGCACCGCGGGAATGGCTCGAATGGGAGTGGTCATGACCGCTCATCGGCCCAGAATACATGGCCCATGCTGGTCGGACGGACCGTGGGACCTATCCTCGTGCTGTGACATCTCCTACCGCCGTCGCTAGTGCCGTCGCCGTACCCATCGTCGAGATCGGGCGGGCCTGGATGGTCGCTGATCAAACCTTGGCCCGGGGTGCCGAATTGGGAATGACCGAACCGCTCAGCTTCTGGGTCCATGGTCGAGCCGGGGTCTTGGGGGATGTTGACGCTGACGTGGCAGCCGCAGGTATCGCCTTCATGGCCAGCACACGCGTACGGGAACTCTGGGAGGGAAACGCACCGGCCGGGCTGACCCCGCGAGAGCGGGCCGCAGAATACGCCGCCGCCGCTGGCCGCTGGGCTGATGAGACCTTTGCCGATGTCGAGACCGCGGCCCTGGAGCGGGTCACCGAACTTTCTGCCCATGTGGCGCTAGCGGCCGATCCCAGCCTCGGAACCCTCTTCGCCGGCTGGCGCCGAATCGAACTTCCCCCAACTCCGGCAGGCGCTGCAGTGGTGGCGATCAACGCCATTCGCGAGATGCGGGGGGCAGCCCACATCATCGCCGTCCATGCCGTAGGTCTGGGACCACACGGTGCCATCATGTCAACCGACGATCCGGTGCGCGGCGGACTGGCTGGCGCGGAGCGCTTTGGCTGGAGTGACCCGCATCCTGCGGCGGATAGTGAAAAACGGGCGAATGCCGAACTGCTCACCACCCTTATGGCCTCACATCCTTTCGACGTCCTGGCCGAGGACGATCGGTCTGAATACGTGGAACTGATCAGCGGACTACGAGCCACTTTCAAGTGACGCGGGCGCCTCAGCGCGGTAGCGTCGAGCCATGATCCACACAAGCCCGCTACCCCCGGTGGACATCCCTGATGTCACGATCTCTGCGCACGTGCTTCGCAAGGCCGCAGAGATGCCCGATTCGGTGGCCATTCGTACCATCGATGGCAGTCGCTCCTACACCTTCGCTGAGTTGAGCGGCGCTATTCACTCGCTGGCCGGCGGCCTGGCGGCCCGGGGCTTCGGCCCCGGAAAGGTAATTGGGCTCATGGCGCCCAACATCCCCGAATATGCCATCGTTTTCCATGCGGCCGCCGTCGCTGGTGCTGCGGTCACCACGATCAACCCCACGTATGGTCCAGGCGAGGTCCGGCATCAGCTGAAGGATGCCGGCGCCACCATGCTCATCACGATCGGAATGTTTCTCGAAGTCGCCACATCGGCCATCGAAGGCACCGACGTCACCGAAATCGTGGTGATCGGCGAAGCCGATGGCGTCACGCCTCTCACCGAATTGTTCGGAGCGCCGATCGAGCAGGTACCCGTGGACATCAACGAGCACGTCGTCGTCTTGCCGTACTCCTCTGGCACTACCGGCATGCCAAAGGGCGTCATGCTCACCCACCACAACTTGGTTGCCAATATTGAACAGTGCAATCACATGCTCTTCTATAAAGACGACGAGGTGGCGCTGGCGGCGCTGCCATTCTTCCATATCTACGGTATGCAGGTGCTCATGAACGGTCTGCTGGCCAATGGGGTCACCGTGGTGACGATGCCCCGGTTCGACATGGTCGAAGCGCTTACCGCAATTCAGGACTTGAAGGTGACTCGGTTCTTCGCCGTACCGCCGATCATCCTCGGGCTGGCCAAGGCCCCGATCGTGGATGAATTTGACCTCTCCTCACTGCGCCAGGTCTTCTCGGGTGCGGCTCCGCTGGGGGCCGAGTTGGCGGCCGAAGCGTCCGCCCGTATTGGCTGTGAGGTGGTGCAGGGGTATGGCATGACCGAACTCAGTCCGGTCAGTCATGGCACCGTCGAGGGCGACTTCCGCCCAGGCACCAGCGGCGTCACCATCTCGAACACCGAAACCCGCATCGTTGATCCGGGAAGCGGCGAGGACCAAGGTGTCGGCGAGCGAGGCGAGGTTTGGGTCCGAGGTCCACAGGTGATGAAGGGGTACCTCAACAACCAGGCGGCGACCGACGCCATGCTCACCGAGGATGGCTGGCTCAAGACCGGCGACGTCGGCATCATCGACGATAACGGCCACCTGTCGATCGTCGACCGACTGAAGGAACTCATCAAGTACAAGGGTTTCCAGGTTGCCCCGGCGGAGCTGGAGGCGTTGATCATCACTCATCCCAAAGTGGTCGATGTAGCGGTGATTGGGGTTCCTGATGACGAAGCGGGCGAGATCCCGAAGGCGTTTGTGGTGGCCGCCCCCGGTGAGACCGTGACGCTCGAGGAGCTTCAGGCCCTCGTGGGTGAGCACCTGGTGAGCTACAAGCAGATCCAAATTCTCGAAGTCATCGAATCGATCCCCAAGAGCGCGGCCGGGAAGATCCTCCGCAAAGAACTGCGGAACTAGAGCGTCAGGGTGGGGTCGTCGGACTGGATGAAAACGGTCAGCTGCGTGGCTTCATCCAAGATCTCAACGAGAACTCTGGCTCGGTTGGGGGCGGTGGCAACGAACGCCTCGAACTGGTAGATGGCCAGGATCCCCGCCGGAACGTCTCGCAGACAATCCACCAAGGCGTCGAGGTTGTTGCCGAAGTGGGCCGGGAAGTCCAATGCTTCGGCCAATGAAGAGAGATACGACGCTTCGTCCCATCTGCCGGCATCCACACGCCATACACCGGCTCCCTCGGCAACGAGGGTGGCGATTCGGGCGTTGAGTTCGTCGGCGCTGTGATAGAGCGTTGCCACCACGCCTACTTGGGCGGCATCCGGATGCCGCCGTCCACCCGTACGGTCTCACCGTTCATGTAGGGGTTGGTGATGAGTTCCATCACCATGAACGCCAGCTCCTCGCCGTAGCCGAGGCGTTTGGGGAACAGAACCGACTGACCGAGGTGGGCCTTGAATTGTTCGCTTTCCTCACCCTCGCCATAGATGGGGGTGTCGATGAGGCCGGGGGCCACGGTGTTCACCCGGATTCCGGCGGCGGCGAGATCACGGGCGATGGGTAGTGTCATGCCAACAACACCGCCCTTTGAAGCGGAATACGAGCACTGCCCGATCTGGCCGTCAAAGGCGGCGACAGACGCCATATTAACGATGGCGCCCTTGTTGCCGTCGGCGTTGAGGGCCTCGGTTTGGGCCATTGCTGCAGCGGCTTTGCTGAGCATATTGAACGTGCCGATCAGGTTGATGTTGATCACCATCGTGAACTTGGCCAGATCCATGGGCACGTTGTTCCGGTCGATCGTGCGGGCGGCGAAGCCGATTCCTGCGGAGTTCACGAGCGCCCGGAGCGGGCCCATCTCCGATGCTGCTGCAACGGCGGCGTTGGCATCATCTTCTTTTGTTACATCACATTTCACGAAGAGGCCACCAAGTTCCTTGGCTACCGTTTCCCCCTTTTCTTCATTGAGATCGGCGATTACTACTCGGGAGCCGGCGGCGGCCAGTTGGCGGGCGCTGGCCTCACCGATCCCGGACGCACCTCCGGTGATGATCGACGAGCTTCCTTCAAGGTTGATTCTGGGCATTTCGTAACGGTACCCCCGAGCACGCAGCGATACCCAAACCCGTTCGGGTGGTTAGGTCAGCGCCCGCACTACCCAGAAGACGATGAGCCCCAGCGTGAGCGTGGGGATGAGGTTGCGGGTCTTGAATGCCGTGGCAACTGCAGCCACGAGGCCCGCGACCTCGGCGAGTTCCACTCCAGAATTGACTTCCTCGGGGTTGGCCACCAAGGTCACCACCAGAGCGGCGAGAACCGCCGGGCCAACATTGCGGAGCGCCCGTATGATCGGCTCGGGCATGGCGCGATCGGCCAGGGTCAGAATCATCCCGGCCCGCGTGAGATACGTGGCGATACTGACGCCCGCCAGGAGCAGGATCGCAGAGGTGAGAGTCATCAGCGGCTTCGAGAGTCGGCCAGAAAGCCCGCAACGATTCCGGCGAGGGCGCCAACCAATAGGCCGCTGCGGTTCGGCAGGCCCAGGGTGGCGAAACAGACCACAGCCGCCACCACCGCTGCGATCACGGCGGGTCGACTAACCAGCATCATCACGACGATCCCGGCGAACATCAGGGCGGGGGCGAATCCCAGCCCCCAGGAAGCGGGAACCAGCGTGCCAAAGAAGATTCCCAGCACGGAGAGCACTTGCCACGCCGAGTAGAACATGGCGGCAAGCGTGAGGTAGTAGCGCCGGAAACGCTCCGCAGTGAAGTCGGTGTGCTGGCTGGTGAGGGCGAAGACCTGGTCGATCAGAAACGCCGGGGCCAGGAATCGGAACCATCGGGGCTGGTCTCTGAACGACGGGGCCATGGCCGCGGAATACATGACGTGGCGCAGATTGATCACCATTACCGCTACGGCCACCGCCCACGCGGAGGCCGCTCCAACCAGGGTCACCAGGGCCAGCTGGGCTGCGCCGGCATACAAAAAGAGCGAGCTGCTGTAGGCCACTCCGATCGGCATGACGGACTCGCTCATTGCAAGGCCGAGAACGAATCCGAACGGGATTGCCGGCAATACCAGCGGGAAGCCCTCACGGAATGCCTGCCGGTCAAAAAGCTCAGCAACAACTGGTCCTTAGAAACCGTCGATGGTGGCATTGAGGCTGGCGCTGGGGCGCATTGCCGCCACAACGAGCTCCTCGTTGGGTAGGTAGTAACCGCCGAGATCGACCGGCGGGCCCTGCACATCGTTGAGCTCGGCCACGATGGCAGCCTCGTTGTCGGCCAGCGCTGTGGCTAGCGGGGCAAACCGTTCGGCCATCTCGGCGTCGGCATCCTGGCTGGCCATGGCCTGGGCCCAGTAAAGGGCGAGGTAGAAGTGGCTCCCTCGATTGTCCAGTTCGTTCACCTTGCGGGACGGCGATTTGCCATTCATCAAAACTTCGCCGGTGGCCTGGTCGAGTGCGTCGGCCAGCAGTGTGGCCCGCGGCGTGTTGGCCGCTTCGGCCAGATGCTCGAGCGAGACGGCTAACGCCAGGAATTCTCCGAGGGAATCCCAGCGAAGATGGTTCTCCTTCTCGAACTGCTGAACATGCTTGGGGGCCGAACCGCCCGCACCGGTCTCGAAGAGGCCGCCGCCATTCATGAGCGGCACGATGGAAAGCATCTTGGCGCTCGTGCCTAGTTCGAGTATTGGGAAAAGATCGGTGAGGTAGTCACGAAGCACATTGCCGGTGACCGAGATGGTGTTCTCACCCTCCTTGGCCCGGGCCAGCGTGAAGCGGGTGGCATCGGCAACATTCATGATTTGAATGCTGAGATCATCGGTGTTGTGATCGCCCAGGTAGGTCTCGACCTTGGCGATCAGTTCGGCGTCATGCGCCCGTTCAGCGTCGAGCCAGAAGATCGCCGGCCAACCGGTGGCCCTTGCTCGGCTGACGGCGAGCTTCACCCAATCCTGAACGGCCGCATCCTTCACCTGGCACATCCGCCAGATGTCACCCTGTTCAACGGCATGCTGCATCACGACCGAGTCGTCGTCGCTGACCACCCGGACCACGCCCCCGTCGGCGATCTCGAACGTCTTGTCATGCGATCCGTATTCTTCGGCCTTCTGAGCCATCAGCCCCACGTTGGGAACCGTTCCCATCGTGGTGGGATCGAAGGCGCCGTTGTCACGACAGAAATCGATGGTGGTGGAATACAGCGATGCGTAGGAGCTGTCGGGGATGACAGCCAAGGTGTCTTGCTGCTGGCCGGCCGCATTCCACATCTGCCCCGAGGTCCGAATCATGGCGGGCATCGACGCATCGATGATGACGTCGCTGGGGACGTGCAGGTTGGTGATTCCTCGATCGGAATTGACCATGGCCAGGTCGGTACCGGCCTCGATGGCAGCGGCGATGTCTGCCTCGATCTCTGCGGCCGAGGCAGCGGGAAGACTCTTCAACGACTCCAGCACGTTGCCGAGACCGTTGTTTGGTTCCGCTCCGGCTTCGGCCAAGGCGGCCTGGTGCTTGGCGAACACGTCGGCGAAGAACACCTCAACCGCATGCCCGAAAATGATGGGATCGGAGACCTTCATCATGGTGGCCTTCAGATGCAACGAAAACAGCACGCCCTCCTCTTTGGCCTCGGCGATCTGCTCGGCCAGGAAAGTGCGGAGCGCCTTGGCACTCATGAAGGTCCCGTCGATGATCTCGCCCTCCTGCACCGCTAGGTCCTCTTTGAGGACCGTGATATCGCCGTTGGGGGAGACGTGCTCGATCCGCAGCGTCATAGCGTCCGGGGCCGTGAAGGATTTCTCGTTCGAGGCGAAGTCATTCCGGCCCATCGTCACCACACGGGTTTTGGAGTCGCTGCTCCACGCCCCCATGGGGTGAGGGTTGTTCTTGGCGTAATTCTTCACGGCGTTGGGAGCCCGGCGATCGGAGTTGCCTTCACGGAGCACCGGGTTGACCGCGCTGCCCTTCACCCTGTCATAGCGGCTGCGAATATCCCGCTGAGCGTCGGAATTGGGGTCGTCGGGGTAGTCCGGCAGGGCGTAGCCCTTGGCTTGGAGCTCGGCGATCGTGGCCTTGAGTTGCGGTACCGATGCGCTGATGTTCGGAAGCTTGATGATGTTGGCCTCTGGGGTCAGCGCCAGCTCTCCCAGTTCGGCGAGCGCATCGTGCGTCTGCTGTGCCTCCGTCAGGTGGTCGTTGAAGTTGGCCAACATGCGACCAGCCAATGAGATATCGCGCGTCTCCACGTTCACCCCCGCGGCTCTGGTGAACGCATTGACGATGGGTAGCAACGAGCGCGTAGCCAGCGCCGGAGCTTCGTCGGTGAGGGTGTAGATGATGGTGGAGGCAGAGGGCTCAGACATTGCTGATCAGGGTACCCGCCACCCCTATTGCTCCGTTAACTAGCGGTGTGGACCGGGTGGGTGTAGGTTCTGAATTTGTGACCGAAACACCGGACTTTTACCGTTACCCGCCGATGCCGCTGGAAATCGCTAGCGCCAAAGCCAACCGGGTGATCGTTGAATGGCCCGATGGCCACTCGATAGCCTTGAACGGCACGTGGTTACGGGAGAATATCGTGGGCCACTCGGTTGATCCCTTGACCCGGGAAGGGATCGGGAGTCCCTCGGACCACTTGGGCCCCCGCTTGGATGGCGTTGGGGTGACCTCGGATGGTTCCTTGAGCGTGGTCTGGGACGATGGCTGCTCCGGTGAATTCAACTCCGGTTGGCTTCGTTCCTTCGCCACCGGTGGCGCCGCCATGCTGGCGGGTCTACCACCAGCCACGCCGTGGGTGTCCGAACGTGCCGGCAAAGAAATCGAGGGTGACCGTCGCTCCGATCTGCCGCGCTACCCGTGGCCCGATATCGCGGCCGACGGCACCGTGGCACCAGCGATTCTGCAGCCAATCGTCGAAGACCTCATTCGGTATGGGGTGATTCGACTGGTCGATGGCCCAATTGGCGATGACGACCTCGAACGCTTCGCCGTCAGTCTCGGACCGTTGCGGGATACCAACTTCGGCCGGGTCTGGGACGTGATGGCCAAAGTTGACCCAAACAGCACCGCCTACACCGGTCGGCCACTCGTGCCCCATACCGACCTGCCAACGCGCGAACGCCCACCGGGTTTCCAGGCCCTGCACTGCGTGGAGAACACCTGTGTGGGTGGTCTGAACCAGATGGCCGACGGACTGGCCATCGTTCGTTATCTCGAGGCAGCCGAGCCCGAGTATTTCGAGGCCCTCACCACGCTTCGCTGGGTGTTCATGAGCAAGGGTCGGGGGATCGATCATCGATGGACGGCCCCGGTTGTCGAGTTCGAACCGATCGATGGAGCCATCCTCATCCGGGGCTTCAGTCCAGTTCGAGCGTTCCCTGACATGAACGCCGATGACGTTGATCGTTCCTATGCGGCCATCTCCCGGTTGCATGAACTGGGTAGTGATCCAGCCTTCCAGATCCAGTCCGCCTTCCAACCTGGCCAGGCGGTGATCTTCGACAACCGTCGGATGCTGCACGCCCGAAGTGGGTTCGACCCCAGCGCCGGAATGCGGCGGCTGCGGGGCTGTTACTTCGATCCCGACGACATTCGTTCCGTCGCACGTGTTCTCGCCCGAACCCACCCCTCTCCTGAACAAAGGCTGTCCGCATGACCTCTCCAATCTTCATCACCTGCGCTGTGACCGGCTCTGGTGACACCGTCGCCAAGTCCGAGCACGTGCCGGTAACGCCCCAGCAGATCGCCGACGACTGCATATCCGCCGCCCAGGCGGGCGCCGCCATTGTGCATATTCACGTGCGAAACCCCGAAACCGGCGCTGCCGCTCGGGATGTGTCGTTGTATGCCGAAGCCGTGGCCCTCATCCGCTCTTCCGATACCGATGTGGTCATCAATCTCACCTCGGGCATGGGCGGCGACCTGACCCTCGGATCGGTGGAAGAACCATTGCCGCTCAGCGAAATCGGCACCGACATGGCTGGCGCCAGCGAGCGCGTGGAGCACGTCTTGGCGATCAAACCAGAGATCACCACGCTGGACTGCGGTTCCATGAACTTCGGTCATGGCGACTATGTAATGACCAACACGCCCTCGATGCTGGTGGCGATGGGGGAGCTGGTCCGGGACATGGGTGTTCGGCCCGAAATCGAAGTGTTCGACACCGGGCATCTCTGGCAGGCCAAAAGCTTGGTGAAGGCCGGGATCATCGAGGACCCGGTGATGATCCAGCTTTGTATGGGTATCCCGTGGGGTGCGCCCAACGATCTCAACACGTTCATGGCGATGCGCAACAACATCCCGGATGACTGGACCTTCTCCGCCTTCTCCATCGGCGCAGACCAGCTTCGTTATGTTGCGCTCGCGGCGATCGCCGGTGGCAACGTGCGGGTAGGGCTAGAGGACAACCTCTATCTCACTCGCGGCACCTTGGCTACCAACGCCGATCTGGTGGAGCGGGCGGTGCACATACTCAAGGGCATGAACTATGAAATCGCCGGTCCGGACGAGGTCCGTTCCCGGCTCAAACTTCAGCGTCGCTGATGTTGGTCTCCCGACCGATGACCATCGGTGTCGTCGGCGCCGGCGTGATCGGTGCGGGTTGGGCGGCCCGCATGAGACTTGCCGGCCATCACGTCCGCTGGTTCGACCCCAACCCCAGCGCCCAGCCGTTTCTCGACCGGATCGGCCAGAACGCCGTCCACTCGTGGGAGGGGATGAAATGGCCGATGAGCAGTGAGCCTCTCGAGCGAGCCCCGACGCTTGCCGCAGCGGTGGCAGATGCCGAACTGGTCATCGAGAGTGTGCCCGAACGACTGGAGATCAAGCGGGCTACGTATACCCAGATCGAATCCGCTGCCCCGGGGTCGGCCATCATCGCCTCTTCTACTTCTGGTTTCAAGCCGTCGGTACTGGCCGAGGGTCTCACCAACCCCGAGCGGCTCATTGTGGCCCACCCGTTCAACCCCGTCTACCTGATCCCGTTGGTGGAGATTGTGCCCGGCGCCCAAACCTCAGACGCGGTTCGGGACCGGGCGGTAGAGCTCTATGCCGAGGTGGGCATGAAGCCGCTGGTGGTTCGGAAAGAGATCGATGCCTTTATTGCCGACCGTCTCCTCGAAGCCGTGTGGCGAGAGGCGCTCTGGCTGGTGAATGACGGGATCGCCACCACCGAGGAGATCGACGATGCGATTCGCTACGGCTTTGGTCTTCGATGGGCCCAGATGGGGTTGTTCGAGACCTACCGAATCGCCGGTGGCGACGGTGGCATGGGTGCATTCATCGCCCAGTTCGGCGAGGCGCTCGACTGGCCCTGGACCAAGCTGATGGACACGCCCGAACTGACCGATCAACTGGTCGACACAATCGCAACTCAGTCCGATGCTCAGTCCGGTCACTTCTCGATCGCCGAACTGGAACGCCACCGGGACGACAACGTTGTGGCCATACTCAACGCCTTGGCCACCAAACGTTGGGGGGCCGGCGAAGTGGTCCGCCAAAATCGAGTTTCCTAGACCCCTCGCACGTGAGCGGCGGTGGTGCTGTCTCGGTTTCAGCCGTTGACGAGAATTCGTTCGGAAGCGAACTTGCCGAGACCGATCGCCGAGCCACCGACCTCTACTGTGGTGGTGCCGTCCGGGGAGATGGCCAACACCGTGCCCGACACGCCCGGCAGGAGGTTGGATTCCTCCAGGTACTCCAGCATTCCGCTGCGGAACTCCAGCTCTTCCGGAATCCGGGCAACGGCGAACTCGGATCCGACCCCAACCTCGGAAAGTGGCACCGTCCGCAGCTCGATGTAGTCGCTTCCAGGAATTGGATTCCCGTGCGGGCAGGTGGTGGGATTCTCCATGAGATCCAGCATTGCGGTCTCCACCTGGGGGCTGATGACATGTTCCCACTTACCGGCCTCGTGGTGGGCGCTGGCCCAGGAGAGACCGAGTACATCCGTGAGGAACCGTTCGGCCACCCGGTGGCGGCGCACCATGGTGGTGGCCAGCGAACGACCCGAGGCCGTGAGCTTGATCTCGGTGCCTTCGTGGGCGATCAGACCCTCTTCTTCCATCCGGCGAACCATCTCCGATACCGCTGGCCGGGAGACCTCGATTCGTTCAGCGATCCGGGCTTGGATGACCTTTACTCCATCTTCGGCTAGTTCGAAAATGGTTTCGCAGTATTCCTCGAACGCCGGATGGTGCTCGGGTGAAGTGTAAGCGACCATGGCTCCAGCTTACTGTGGCCCCGCGTTGGCGGTTGGTTCGAAGAAGCGTAAATGTTCAGCTTCCTTTACATTGCCTGGTTGGTGAGGTGACGATCCGCATGGGCTCGGCCTCGCTAGGCGTTTGCGTTGTCACAAAGCCGGGGCGCCTACTTCTCGGCTTTCACCAACTCGGCTGCTTCCAGCACGTCGGAGCGTTCGATTGTGATCACGCTGGCTCGATCGAGCGAGGCGACCGAGCCCGAGTGTGAGAGTCGCACCGCTTGTTGGGCCATCGATTGTTCGAACAGGTTGCGGGCATACCGGGCGTTGCCGAAATGGTCGGTGCGGTGGACTTGGAGGAACAGTGCCCGAAGTGTGTCGGCGGTTCCCTCGCCGAGCCGGTAATCCGCCTCGCGCGCCATTGTCCGGGTGATCTCCACTAGCTCTTCGGTGGTGTAGTCAGGGAACGAGATCTCGCGAGAGAAACGGGACCGAAGACCGGGGTTGGATTCCAGGAACGACCGCATCAACTTGGGGTAACCGGCCACGATGATCACGAGTTGGCCCCGGTAGTCCTCCATTCGTTTCAGCAGGATCTCGATCGCCTCGGGGCCGAAGTCGTTACCGACGGCGAGACCTTTGGCGACAGCGAGTAGGCCTCGTCGATGAAGAGAACGCCGTCGAGGGCTCGTTTGATCGCCCGGTTGGTTTTGAAGGCGGTGTGGCCGACGTACTGGCCCACCAGTGCCGCTCGGTCCACCTCGATGAGGTGACCTCGATCCAACAGGCCAACCGAGCCGTACATCTCGGCCAGGAGTCTGGCCACTGTGGTCTTGCCGGTGCCGGGATTCCCAAGGAAGACCAGATGCTGGCTGGTGGTGACGTCGGCCAGACCGTGTTCCTTCCGGCGAGCCTTGACTTCGAGCAATGCGACCTGCGCTTTCAGCTGTTCCTTCACTGAGTCCAGACCAACCAGCGCATCGAGATCAGCCTGGATCGCGTCGATGCTGCGAGGCTTGATTCGGGTGAGTTCTGGTTCGGTACGCCGAAGGCGACGTTCAGCAGACTGGCGGGCCTTCTTCGCGGTCTGTTGCGCTCGCTGTTTGATTTTGTCTCGGCGGTCCATGCAGTCTCAACGGTACCCGTACTCAGTCTGAGGCGGGGGAGGGTGGTGGGCCGCTGTCGTTTGGCGTTCTGTCTGCTGAGGGTGGCATTTCTTCCTGATGCCTGCCGTACGTGACACGGTGCGCCGGGTTCAGCAGAAACTAGGGGGTTAGAGGAGGGTTTGTTCGAGGAGGTCGTCGATGTCGACGCCATAGGAGAGATTTGGCGAAACCCGGCCATCGATGTTCAGGACCGAACCGAGAAAGGCGCCCAGGTCCGCGTAGGCGGAGTGTTCGGCGGCCATCACATCGGCGAATACCCACACGCCGGTTTGGGTCGGCGTGATCTCCAGCGTGGTCAGTAGGGCCAGCAGCTTGGTGTGGGCTTCGGCCATCTTCTGGGGTGAGTTGGGGATGGTGTTCACAATGATCGACGGATGCGGGGGCACCAGCAGCGCGGCGGTGTGCAGGATCCGACCGTCGGCCAGCTGCGTCATGAGCGTCATGGACCCCGTGGCGTGACTCACGGCGGCCAGCACAACACCGGAGCGAGAGTGAAAAAGATCGAACACTGGTGACGGGTCGGCGTTTGGATCATGCACCGTGATGGTGCGGGCCAGCTTCCAGCCATCTAGTGCCTCAAGGACATCGGCCGGGTGGTCCCCGTTTACCTCGAATTCGGGTCCGTTGGCGCCCAGATCGTTGTGGTGCAGCGGCCGAAACTGAAACGGCGACTCGATGTATCCGGACAGGAAGTGATAGCTCAGCGGGTTTGTAGTGGTGGCCACGGCGAGGCGGGTGAGAGCGATGACCTGGCCCAGAACCGCGGCCCACGGGAGGGCGGTGACCGGTTCCAAATCGGTGAGGATCGTGAGGTAGGTGAACGAGATCAGCGTCCCGATCACCGCGGTGACGATGCAGCTCGCCAGCAGCGCATCGCTGAGGTATTGGCGGATCCACCGCAAACTCCTACTCACCCGCTCTACTTCGACACCAAACCCCACCCACCTAACCCCAACCCCCCAAATTCCTGTTGACAGCCACAATCTCTGTGGTTCTCAACAGGAATTTGCCTCAATTGTGGTTGGTGACAGGAATTTCAGCGTGAATCGAGCCTGCGGTGCCCGATCGGTTTGGCGCTGAATGCTGCCTGGGGGATGATGTGAGGTGTGGTTGAGACCTACGTCACCGTTGGGGAATTGCAGTACGGCGAGTCGCTGCACCGCTTCATCGTCGACGAGGCGTTGCCCGGATCGGGAGTTTCTGCGGACGCCTTCTTCGGTGGCATGGACCGCCTGATCAGCCGCTTTGGCGGGAAGAACGCCGAACTGCTGGCGGAACGGAATCGGCTGCAGTCGGCGATCGATGGCTGGCATCGTGAACGGGCCGGCCAGCCCCATGATGCGGCCGCCTATAAGGCGTTTCTGGAAGAGATCGGGTATCTCCTGCCGCCGGCGGAGGACGTGCAGGTGGCAACGGTCAACGTCGACCCCGAGATCGCCCTGGTCGCTGGGCCTCAGCTGGTGGTGCCGGTGATGAATGCCCGCTATGCGATCAATGCTGCCAATGCCCGCTGGGGTTCTCTCTATGACGCCCTGTATGGAACCGACGCGATGGGGGACCTTCCCGCCCCCGGCCCGTATGATCCGGCCCGCGGGGACCGGGTCATCGCCTTCGCCAAAGCCTTTCTAGATGACGTTGTCCCGCTGACACAGGGGTCGCATGCCGATGCGGTTCGTTATCGAATCGAAAGCGGCTCACTGGTCGCCGACCTCGGCGACGGGCAGTTCTCGGGACTTGATGACCCGGAACTCTTCCAGGGCTACCGAGGCGATGCGACCGAACCGACCCACGTTTTGCTTCGTCACCACGGGCTTGGTATTCAACTGCTGGTCGATCGGGACCACGATGTTGGCTCGGCCGATTCGGCTGGGGTGGCCGACGTGATCATGGAGTCGGCCCTCACCAGCATCATGGACTGTGAGGATTCGGTGGCTGCGGTGGATGCCGAAGACAAAGCACTCGCGTACCGGAACTGGCTGGGTCTGTTGCGCGGCGATCTCGAAGAAGTTGTCACCAAGGGCGACCGAACGTTCACGCGGACCATGGCACCCGACGAGACCTTCATCAGCCCTGACGGCACGGGCACGGTGACCGTTCCCGGCAGAGCCGTGATGCTGGTTCGCAACGTCGGCCACCTCATGACAACATCCGCAGTGCTCACCGCCGACGGCGCCCAGATCCCCGAGGGGCTCTTGGACTCGATGATGACCACCCTCTGCGGGCTGCACGATCTTCGAGCCAGTGGCGGCAAACGGAACTCGCGAACCGGGAGTTTCTACGTAGTCAAGCCGAAGATGCACGGCCCGGCAGAAGTGGCGTTCACCGATCAGGTCTTCACGTTCGTGGAAGGGGTTCTCGGTCTCGAAGCCAACACGGTGAAGCTGGGCATCATGGACGAGGAACGGCGGACCACGCTTAACCTTGCTGCCTGCATCGAGGCGGCAAAGGATCGGGTGGCGTTCATCAACACCGGGTTCCTCGACCGCACCGGAGACGAGATCCACACCTCCATGGAGGCCGGACCCATGGTGCGCAAGGCCGACATGAAGGCCCAGCGGTGGATCAATGCCTATGAGGACTGGAACGTGGACACCGGACTGGCCTGTGGGCTTCGGGGCCGCGCCCAGATCGGTAAGGGAATGTGGGCCGCCCCCGATCGCATGGCGGCAATGCTGGCGGAGAAGATCGGCCATCCCCGGGCAGGAGCGAACTGCGCATGGGTTCCATCGCCAACTGCGGCAACGCTGCACGCCACCCACTATCACCGGGTGTTGGTGGACGATGTGCAGGCAAACCTGCAGGTAAACCTCTCTAGCGACGGCCCCCGGGCAACAGTCGATGATCTTCTGCGAATTCCCGTTGCTGCCAACCAACCGTGGAGCGACGAAGACATCCAGGCCGAACTGGACAACAACGCCCAGGGCATCCTCGGCTACGTGGTCCGCTGGGTTGATCAGGGCGTTGGCTGCTCCAAGGTGCCCGATATCAATGATGTTGGCCTCATGGAGGATCGCGCCACCTGTCGGATCTCCAGCCAGCACATGGCCAATTGGTTGCGTCATGGTGTGGTCGACGCCGGCCGCATACAGAACACCATGAAGAAGATGGCTGCAGTGGTGGATGGCCAGAACGCCGGCGATGACGCCTATGAACCGATGGCTCCCGACTTCGACGGACCGGCCTTTCGGGCCGCGTGCGAGCTTGTACTCAGCGGAACCGAACAGCCATCGGGCTATACCGAACCCATACTTCACACCCGCCGCCTCCAGAAAAAGGCCAGTGAACGAACAAAGGAAAACGGATGAGTATTACCCTGGATCAGGCCCGCACCATCATCACAGCCACTCGGGCGTCCGGCGCCGAGCACAACCTCAAGCCGCTCTCGGTGGTTGTGCTCGACGCCGGTGGTCACGTGACCGCATTCGAGCGCGAAGATGGGTCGTCAAACAAACGTTTCGAGATCGCCCACGGCAAGGCCCACGGGGCTGTGGCGTTGGGGATGGGAAGCAGAGCCATGATGAACCGGGCCGAAACCCAGCCGTACTTCATCGCCGCCGCCGGTGCCGTGGCTGGACCGCTGGTGCCAGTGCCCGGCGGGGTCCTGGTCAAGAATGCCGACGGTCTCACGATTGGGGCGGTTGGTGTAAGCGGCGACACGTCGGACAACGACGAGATTGCAGCAGTAGCCGGAATTCAGGCGGCGGGACTTGAAGCGGTGACCGGATGAGCGTCGTCGCTGGCCTCCGCCGTCGTATTGCCGAGGTTCTGCCCCGCTTGGTCGAGCCCCTGACCGAAGAGGAGGCCGCGATCCAGGACCTTCTTTCCGATCTGCGGACCGCCCTCAGCCCCGAGCGGGTGCAGTTCGACGCCGCCGGTCGTTCGCTCCATAGCAAGGACGCTTCGGTCTTCAAAGGCGGTGTTGCGGGACCCACGTGTTTCCCGATCACGACCGCCGAGGTACAGGCAATCATGCGTATCGCCGCCGAACACGGACGGGCCACGGTTCCTCGCGGTGCCGGCACGGGACTGGCCGGGGGAGCGATCCCGCTGGGCGCTCCGGTGGTAGTGGTTCTGACGAAGATGAACAACATTCTGGAAATCGACGTTGACAACCGCATCGCCTGGGTGGAACCAGGCGTGGTCAACCTCGACCTCACTCGCCACCTCACTCCCATGGGATACCACTTCGCCCCGGACCCAAGCAGCCAGCAGGTGTGCACAATCGGCGGCAACGTCGCCAATAACTCCGGTGGTCCGCACTGCCTGGCCTACGGCGTCACCAATGCCCACGTGCAGGCCATGGAGGTGGTGCTGCCGGACGGACAGGTGGCCATGCTCGGCGGGCTGGACCCCGAACCGGCCGGGCTAGATCTGCGGGGCGTTTTCGTCGGTAGCGAAGGCACGCTTGGCATTTGCACCAAGGTGGCGGTCCGAATCACCCGCAACCGACCCGCGGTGAAGACATTGCTGCTCAGCTTCAACACCATCGCCGACGCCGCCAATACCGTCTCTGGCATCATCGCCGCCGGCATCGTTCCGGCGGCCTTGGAAGTGATGGATCAGAAGATCACCGTGGCCGTGGAAAACTATGTGAACGCCGGCTACCCCCGCGACGCCGGAGCAGTACTTCTGGCCGAGGTGGACGGGTACGCCTATGGCATCGCCATCGACGCCGCCAGCATTGCGGCCATCGGCCAAGCGAACGGGGCGCTGGAGATCAGAGAGGCTGCCACCGAGGAAGAGCGAGCGCTGTTGTGGAAGGGTCGTAAAACCGCCTTCGGGGCCATCGCCCAACTCGCCCCGGACTACTACCTGCATGACACGGTGGTGCCCCGTTCGGAACTGGCCAACGTGCTCGCCAAGGTCTACGAGATCGCCGACCGCTATGACCTGGTGGTCATGAACGTTTTCCATGCCGGCGATGGAAACCTTCATCCGCTCTTACTGTTCGATGCTCGGGACGATGGGGTGCTGGACCGGGTGCACGCCGCCGGTAAGGAGATCGTGGAGGCATCGATGGATGCCGGGGGAGTGCTGTCGGGCGAGCACGGGGTTGGCGTGGAGAAGCAGGCTTACATGGGTCGTATGTTCTCCGATGACGACCTGGACCATCAGGATCGCCTGCGGAAAGCATTCGACCCCACCTGCCGGGCCAATCCCGGGAAAGTGATTCCAATGGGTCACAGCTGTGCCGATATCCAAGCGCTCCGCCGGGTTCCCACGGGAGTCTGGGGATGAATGCTTCCGGACTTGCCGGTAGGACGATCACCCATGAGGTGAAGCATTTCGCCACGCTTGTTGGAAGCGACGATCCTGTTGCCGTCGAGGGCAACAGGACGCGTTGGGCCACCGGTGGACCAACCATGGGCTCGCCCCGGATCATCAAAGCCCCGGCGGGGGTGGTCCAGTACCAACCCGACGAGATGACCGTCAAAGTCTTGGCGGGGACCACGGTGGCGGAATTGGATCGTGCACTTGCGGAAGAAGGTCAGCGGACCGCTCTTCCCCAACGGGGCGGCACGGTGGGCGGCGCTCTGGCCGTCGGTGAGAACCACTCGAACATGCTGGCCGTTGGCGCCCTCCGGAACGCCGTTCTGAAGGTCACCTACATCTCCGCCGATGGCAAAGTGGTCTCCGGCGGCGGCGCAACCGTGAAGAACGTCTCGGGGTTTGACATTCCCCGCCTGATCGTTGGCTCACTCGGGACCCTGGGGTGCATCGCTGAAGTGATCCTGCGCACCAACCCGATTCCGCCGGTCAGCCGCTGGTTCCACACCGGCGCGGACCCCTTCGTTGTTTACAACGAACTCCTGGATCCTGGCGCGATCCTTTGGGACGGCACCGCCACCTGGTTATTGCTGGAGGGCCACGAGGTAGACGTGGATCAGCAGGCATCGGCCGTCGCCGGATTAGGCGAACTCACCGCTGTCGACGGGCCGCCCGAAGAACCGGGATTGCACCGGTGGTCGTTGCCGCCAGCCGATCTCAGAGCGGCCATGGCAAACTTCGACGGGCCCGCTCTCGCTTCGATTGGCGTTGGCACCGTGTGGGCCAGCGAACCCCAGCCCGAGAGCCCGTTCTCGCCTGCAGTTGAGTCGATACACGATCGCATGAAAACATTCTTCGACCCCGGCCGGCGCCTCAATCCCGGTCGTCAACCGGGCAGAGGGTAACGCCATGGACCTGAAGCTCGACGACGACGAACTGAACATGTGTGTTCAGTGCGGGCTGTGCCTTCCCCACTGCCCCACCTACCGGGTGACCGGCGAGGAGGCCAAGTCTCCCCGAGGTCGGATCCACTTGATGCGCGAGGTGCAGTTGCATGGTGCACCGGTGACCGCCGAGGTGTTGAATTCTTTCGAGACCTGTGTGCAATGCCGCGGTTGTGAGCCGGCATGTCCCTCCGGGGTGCCCTACGGCCACCTGATGGAACGAACCCGCGAGGCGCTGGCCGATGACGGGCAGATGACCCCCCTGTGGCAGCGACTGGCGATGAAGCCCCTGGGCCATCCCCACGTTCTGGGGGCCGGATCCAAAGCCATCGCTGCAGCCCAGCGCCTGCATCTGATCCCGAAGCGGTTGGGGATCAGTGCCGACGTGCCGTTCCGACAGAGTCCGCTCACCCCATCGGGGACCGACGTGATCATGTTCACCGGCTGCGTGATGGACGCCTGGCAGCGCAACGTGCACCAGGCCGGCCAAAAGGTTTTGGAAGCCGCCGGATTTGGCGTAACGCCGAGCGGCCCCATGGCGCCGTGCTGCGGCGCCCTGCACGCCCACGCCGGCTTGGCCAACGACACCCGCTCCTTCGCCAGGAGCATGATGGAGGCCTTTTCCACAGGTGCGCTCGCCGCTGCCCCGATCATCGTTGATTCCGCCGGTTGCGGGGCGCAGATGAAGGACTACGGCCATTTGCTGGGCACCTCGGAGGCAGAGGCGTTCAGCGCTCGCGTGTTCGACATCTGTGAATTCCTCGCTCAGAACCTCGACCAGCTGCCAGCGGGCACAAAGCTGCCTCACACGGTGGCTGTCCAGGATCCGTGTCATCTCCGCCATGTGCAGCGAGTGCATCAGGCCACCCGTGATGTGCTGGGTCGGTATGTCCCCAACCTGGTGGAACTGGACGATGACGGGCTCTGTTGTGGAGCCGGTGGAGCCTATTCGGTGATGCAACCCGAGCTGGCTGGACAGATCCGCGACCGGAAGGTCGATGCCATCAACGCCAAGAAGCCGGATTTCGTAGCCAGTGCCAATCCAGGGTGCTCAATGCACTTGGGGGCGGCGGGTGTGCCCACTATCCACCCGATGGAGTTGGTAGCCCGTGCTCTCGGATTTGAGCACTAGACGCATCTGAGCACTGCTCGCTCCTGGGCCAAAACGCAGGAAAGCCCGGACCCCCACTGGGGATCCGGGCTTACGGTGCGAGATCTACCGGGTCTTCTTGGAGCCCAACAGCCATTCCTTCATGGGGGCGGACGTAGCGAGCTTGAGCGAGCGGCTCTTGCCGATCTTCAGTGGCTCGCCGGTCTGCGGGTTGCGTCCGGTCCGGGGAGCGCGCTCGCCCATGGAGAACGTTCCGAAGCCCGGCCATGCGACCTTCTCGCCGCTCTTGACGGTCTCGGCGGCGTGGTCGAAGAAGGCAGCGAGGACGGCCTCGGTGGTCTTCTTGTCGGCGTCGGCCTTGTCAGCAACGCTCGAGATCAGTTCAGCTTTTGTAGCCATTTCAACTCCTCTTGCACAAATGTGCGGGTTTGGGATTAACGCACCACGAATGGCGGTGCGAGCATTAGGTAAGCAGCGTTTCTGGCCAAGGTGGCGGATTCCGCCCATATTTGCTGAGCAATCTCCAAATCCGTGCCCTCAACCCCGCTATCTATACGGGCCTGTTTTCCACAGCCCCGTAGGTACGGGCGTTGTGGGGTCCAGCGCGCAACGAGGGTGAACGGAGTGACATTTGGCGGCTGCGTTCTCCTCGGCAAATCGCCGTGCGAAACTTATTGGGATGATTCACAAGACCGGCGCAGCCATGATCGCATTTGCAATCTTGTTAGGAGCTTGTGGCTCCTCTGACGATTTGGCCCAACAGTCCGAGGATCAAACGGTCGACGGTGCCATGGATAGTGACGCCGATGCCGTGGATGGCGAGATGGATCCCATGGACGGAGATGCCGATGCCATGGGTGAGATGAACATGGGCGACATCAATGCCACTCCTGCTGATGAAGTTGCAGACGCTGAGTTGCAGACTGGATCGTTCGAACTGCTGGAGACCCGGCCGTCGGGCTACGACGATCTCACCGGATCGGCGGCGATCGCGCGGTCACCGGCCGGAACAACCGTGACTATTGAACTGCAGGGCCTCGAGCCGGAAGTTGACTACATCGCCCACCTCCACAGCGGCGAATGCAGCACCACCAGCGACCACTACATGTTCGATCTTTCGGGACCGGCCACACCACCAAACGAGATTCATCTTGCATTTACCTCCGCTGCTGACGGCTCGGGTTCGATGACCGCCGAGAACGATGCCACTGCAGGGCCGGAAGGCCAATCGGTCATCGTCCACCGCTCCGACTTGCTCGACAACAAGATCGCCTGTGCTCAGTTCTCCTAGCGGAACCCGCCGGGTCACCGCACTCCTGTTCTTCGCATTACTCCTCCTTCCGCTTTTTGCGGTGCCGGCGTTCGCTCACGGTGGCATCGTTCAGGGCGTCCCCGGTCCGGGCCAGAGCGTCGGTGGCACGGTGGAAAACGTCCAGTTGCTCTTTGCCGAACCGGTAAATGAGGCGGTGGTGACCGTCGAGGATTCGAATGGGGTGCTTCTTGCCGGAACACTCAATCAACCCGTCTCCAATCTGTTGGAGTTGTCGACCAGTGGCATCACTGTGAACGATGACTACATCGTGCGCTACTTCGTGACCTTCGATGATGGCGTGGAGTTCAGCTCGGCCTACCAATTCACGTATTCGGAGAGTTCGCCCGCCCCTCTGCCAATCGACCCTGCTTCGGTAGCGCTCTCCCGAGGCCTGAGTGTCCCCGGTCTGCTCATCGGGCTCGCAGCCGCCATCGTCGTTCTCTTACTACTGCGCCTCGTGCTTCGGTTGAAGCAGTTCCGCTCCGTCGGCAGCGCCGCAATCTCCGCCTAGGAACACATTCAGGCCGAGACCGGTTACACAGGCTCATGGCATCAACCACACCCCAGGCAATCGTGATCGGCTCCGGCTCGGGCGGGCTCACCGTGGCGATCGGGCTCGCCCGTATCGGGCGCTCCGCAATCCTGGTCGAGGATCACTACGTTGGCGGCGATTGCACCAACGTAGGCTGCATCCCGTCGAAATCACTGCTGCACCACGCGGCCGACGGTGTCCTGGCCCCGGCCGAGGCTTTGAACCAGGTGCGGGCCAGTCGGAACGCACTCCGGGACCACGAGACCGAACTGGTGAAGACAGGGACAGAACGACTCGACTTCCGGGTGGGGCGGGGCCGGCTTCTCTCGCCGGGACGGGTGGAAATCACCGCCCCGGACGGCTCTACCGAGATCGTGGAGGCTCCGAACGTAGTAGTGGCCACCGGTTCCCGACCCCGAGCTCTCGAAATTGCCGGCCTGCCTCCGGAGTTGTTGCTCACCAACAACAATCTCTTCGAGCTGGAGACCGCCCCAAAACACTTGGCAATCATCGGCGGAGGTCCAATCGGCGTGGAAATGGCGACCGCCTTCCGGCGGATGGGGTCTCAGGTCACGATCGTGGAGTTCCTGCCGCAAATTCTGACGCAAATGCTGCCAGAAGCGGCGGTGATTGTTCATCGGTCATTGGAGGCGATGGGTGTTCGCATTGTCGTGAGCGCCAAGGCCACATCCTTCGAGCCTTCCACCGGGACCTTGGTGGCCGAACCGGTTGGCAACGCTGAACCGGTGGCGCCGATTTCTGGTGTCGATGCGGTGCTGGTGTCGGTGGGGAGGCTTCCCAACTCTGAGAATCTCGGCCTCGAGGACTTGGACGTCGCCATGGATACGGGCGGGCGGATTGTGATCGACGACAAGGGTCGCACCAACGTTGCCGGGCTCTGGGCGTGCGGCGACGTCACGGACCGAGGTGGAACCACCCACGCCGCCGGGGCCTGGGGGCGACGGATCCTGCGGGCAATGGTGAGCGGTCCCCTTCCTCTGCCCGACGTCCCACAAATGCCGGCGGCGGTTTTCGGCGACCCGGAGGCAGCATGGATCGGGGTGCAGCCGGCCGAGGTCCCGTCAGACGTACGTCGGATCACGGTGGACACCTCCGACATCGACCGGAGCTACACCGATGAGGCCGGCGCCGGGATCGTCATCGTGGACGTTCGCCGGTTCACCGGCAAGATCCTGGGGGCCACGATCGTTGGACCCCGAGCGGGCGAGTTGATTGGCACGGTGAGTCTTTCGATGAAGAACGACGTGCCGTTCCACAAGTGGTACGGCACGGTGTGGCCCTATCCCACTTATTCCGACGGGCTCAGTCGCGCGGTTGACGCATACATCGCCGAGGCGCTGCCATCGGTCCACAAAGACGCCGTTCGCTGGGCCGCCGGAAGAGCGAAGTCGCTGCTCAAGCGCTGAATCACTCGACCGTCGTCTGGGACCTTCGGCTCTGCACCATCGAAACGGCTGCACTGATGATGAAGGTAAAGCTGATCGAGATGGCGAGGAGGTCATCATGCGCAACCTCGTTGTCGGTGTGGATGGAGCGGCGGCGTCACGACGCGCCCTCGAATGGGCGGCGGCAGTCGTCGGGCGGAGCGGTCACCTCCACACGGTGTCGGCGGTGTCGCCGGCGACGGAGCTGGCCGTGGTTCCCCCGCCGACCGGCCCACAGACGCACCTCGATTTTCTGCAGCACGAACTCGAGACGGCTTGGACCGACCACATCCGTCCCGGGGTCGGCACGTTCACGGCGACCGCCATGGAGGGCTTCGCCGCCGATGCGCTGGCAGCCGTCGCCGCAGAACATCAGGCGGATGCGATCGTGGTCGGTGCCCATGTGCCGCTCTACACGATGCCGAAGACGATCGGCGTCACCACCCGTCAGCTTCTGAAGACGCTGGACTTTCCGCTGATCGTGGTCCCCGACGAATTCATAGGCAGACTCGGTGGCGACCGTCCGATCATCGTCGGCGTCGGGCACGGAGCGGCGACCGAAGCGGCGGTTTGCTGGGCGGCGCAGCTGGCCGACGAGCGCGGTCTTGCGATCGGTTTGGTGCGGGCAACTGGGGAGGGGCCAGTGTTCCATGGCGATGGCCTCCTCAACCTGCTGGCGTACTACATCGATCCGGCCAAGCGCCTTGAGTGGACCAGAGAAGACCTCGCCGATTTCGCCAATGAGGTACAGACCATGACCGCCCAGGAGCTGTCGATCGGTGTGTGGGCGCCTACCGGGCTTCCCGCCGTGCGTCTCACCGACGCCAGCGAGACCGCCGCTTTGCTCGTGATCGGCCAGCATCGCTCGATCGTCACAGGCCAACCACACACCACCCAACCTTTGCGTCACGCGTTGACCCACTCCCGGTGCCCAGTCGCCGTGATTCCGGCCGACCTCGAGTCGTGAACTAGATCGATGGCGCTGGTATCCGAGGCGATCGAGCTGCACGGATTGTCGACCACTGAGGTCGACGAGCGGATTCGGGCCGGGAAGGTCAACCACCTGCCCGATCAGACATCGCGCTCGTACGGCGGAATCATCCGCAGCAATGTCCTGACTCGTTTCAACCTGATCATCTCGGTCTTGGCCGGTGTTGTACTGGCGGTCGGCTCTCCTGTGGACGCTCTGTTCGCCGGAGTGATGGTGCTGAATGCGTTGGTCGGGATTGTGCAAGAGATCCGCGCCAAGCGCACGCTCGACCGGCTCCGGATCCTCGTGACGCCGATGGTCACCGTCCGTCGAGACGGGGTGTCTGCGCAGATTCCGCCAGAGCAGGTCGTCCTCGGCGACCTGCTGGAACTGATCCAGGGCGACCAGGTGCCCGTCGACGGCACGATCGTCCGTGGCGAATCGATGGAGGTCGACGAGTCGGCGTTGACCGGTGAGTCTGATGCCGTGCTCAAGCTCGAGGGCGACGAGGTGATGTCGGGTAGTGCCGTCATGTCTGGATCTGCGGTCGTGGTGGCTGAACGGGTCGGGGCCGACGCGGGGATCCACCGTCTGATCGCCCAGGCCAAGGAGTACGTGTTGGCCACCTCCGAGCTGCGCTCGGGCGTCGACCAGATCTTGCGGATCGTCGGCTGGATACTGATCCCCCTCGCCACACTGCTGTTGTGGAGTCAGCTTCGCGCCAACAGCTCGACGAGCGACGGATTGATCTCGGCGGTGGCCGGTGTGGTCGGGCTCGTGCCACAGGGTCTGGTGCTGCTCGTCAGCATGGCGCTCGCTGTCGCTGTGATCCGGTTAGCGCGAGAACACGTGGTCGTCCAGGAACTGCATGCTGTCGAGGGGCTGGCCCGGGTCGACGTGTTCTGCGTCGACAAGACCGGAACGCTGACGACCGGGACGATGCAGGTCGAGCGGTTCGATCCGATCGACACCGACCTTGCCGTCGTGCAGCAGGCGGTGTCGTCGTTGATGCGCACCGACCCGAACCCGACGACCACGTTGCGGGTGATCGGCGACCGTGTCGGGCAGATCGGGCAGTGGGACGTCGAGCACCACGTGCCGTTCTCATCGGTTCGCAAATGGAGCGGGGCGTCGTTCGAGATCGCAGCGCACGACGATCGTACCGACGACACGGATTGTGCCGAGAGTACCGAACCAACGGATCGGACCTGGATCCTGGGGGCTCCGGAGATCCTGCTCGCCGCGGTCGACCCGGTGGTGGTGGCTTCGATCACCCCGGATATCGAGCAGGCGATCAACGACGCCAACCGTGTGGTGCTAATCGCTTCCGCCTCTGAGTTACTGACCGAGTCGGTGCTGCCCGAGCGGCTGACCGCGCGCGCCGTGATCGCGCTGTCCGAGCAGATCCGGCCCGATGCCCGGGCGACGATGGAGTACTTCCGTCGTCAGAACGTGACGATCAAGGTGATCTCCGGTGACAACCCGGCGACCGTGTCCGCGGTTGCATCGCGGATCGGGCTCGAACACGCGGATAGGGCGATCGACATGCGCCGCGTGGATACCGATGACCAGGTGGCGTTGATCGAACTGATCGAGCACAACGCTGTGTTCGGCAGGGTGCTGCCCGAACAGAAGCGGGCACTCGTCGGTGCTCTGCAGCGGGCGGGTCACACGGTGGCCATGACCGGTGACGGCGTCAACGACATCCCGGCTCTCAAGCTGGCCGACATCGGGATCGCGATGGACACCGCTACCCCGGCGACGAAGGCGATCTCGCAGCTGGTGCTGCTCGACGGACGATTCGACCGGATGCCGAACGTCGTTGCCGAGGGTCGCCGCGTTATCGCCAACATGGAGCGGGTGTCGGCGTTGTTCGTCACCAAGACCGTGTACGCCGCCTTATTCGCTCTGACGATCGGCCTGTCGGGCTCGATCTTCCCGTTCCTCCCGAGACAGATGAGCCTCGTCTCCGAGCTCACGATCGGACTGCCGGCGTTTGTCCTCAGCTTCCGAGCCGCTGACGATCCGTGCCGCCCGGGTTACCTACAACGGGTGCTGAGATTCGCGCTGCCGGGCGGCTTCGCCGCAGCATTCGTGACGCTGACGGCGTACTGGATCGCACGCTCGCCGCTCGTCGACGCCACGCTCGAGCAAGCCCGTACGGCGTCGACGGTCGCCCTCGTGCTGTTTGCCTTCTGGGTGCTGTACGTCCTGATGACACCGGTTGATCGGCTGGACGCGATCCTGCTGTCTTCGCTGATCGCGATGTTCGCGCTGACGCTGGCGATCGGTCCCGTCCGCGACTTCTACAAGCTGGACTCGCTACCGCCAGCGGGCATCGTGTCAACGGCGGTGACCGTCGTCGTCGGCATCGTGATCTCCCAGATCGTCGTGCGGCTGCGCCGTTAGCCAGGAACATGCGGCGGCGAGGGGACTTCAACCCTGCCCGCCCTGCTGAGCGGTCAGCCCCAGTGGTACCCACGGTCTACATCAAGGTGAGGGGAGCTGGAAGGCCAGCCACCCTGAGCGTCGGCTTCTAATAGCGTTCGCGGCGGACTTCGATCTGGCGGCCCTTGATGGTGCCGTTGGCCATGGCGGAGATCACGTCGTCGGCGGAATCCTCAGGCACCTCGACCAGCGTGAATGTTTCCCGGATGTCGATGTTGCCGATCTCCTTGCCGGAGAGGCCAGACTCTCCGGCGAAAGCCCCCACGATGTCGCCGGGTCGGACCCCGTAGTTGTAGCCGGCTGCCACGAAGAGCCGGATCATCCCGGGCTCAACTTCACGCTGACGGCGTTCGGCTCCTCGCCGCCGATTGGGGTCATTGGCCTCAGGGCTCGGTTGTACGCGGCGATCCGAGGCGGCCGGCGCCGGGGCCGGCGACTTCAGAAGCAACGGGAGGTCGGCGCCGGGTTTCACTTCGCGTTGCAGGGCCCGGTGGGCCAGATCCATGGCAGCAGCCGCAACGTCGGCTACGTCGAATTCGGCCGCAAGCTGGTGTACCGACTGAAGAAATCGGGGTGTTGGCTGGGCGCTCACCCTGGTGAGCTGGTCACGAACCAACTGTTCGATCCGGTCGGTGCGCATGGCTTCAACCCCGGCCTCGTTTGGCAGCGGGGCAGCATTCAGCTGAACGCCGCCAACGCGACCGAAGGATCGAAGCAGGTGGCGATGGGTTGGAGCGGAAAGGAGCACCACGCTTTCCGCCCCGGCGCCTGTGGCCATTACGAGGAGTTTGGCGTAGTCATCGGTCCAGGTGGGGAGCTTGGCAACGATCACATGACTGAATGGACCGCTCCCCAGTTCTTCGATACTCGCACCGATCGTGGCGGTCAGCGCCCTTGTGGCAAAGAAGCGCCGGAAGGTCTGAAGCCGGTCCGGGGCAACCAGGATGGCTGGGTGTTCGGCCCCCAATAGTGCGATGGTGCGAGCGACCGTAACGGGATTGGCGTCGACCACCGAGAAGGCGTGTTGGTCGGGGTTCTTGCCCGCAACCGGATCTGTGACCGGAAGCTCTGGTCGGAGTGGATCGATCAGACGATCGGCGGTGAGATCGAGCAGGGGTGAGAGCAGCGCAGCGGCGAGAACCACCCGCTGACGGTCCTTGGCAAGAAGCTCCAGCAGACTTCCTAGGACGTCGTGGGAATTACCGATCGCGATGTCGTCGGCTTGATCAACGACGAGCATCTCCACCGCCTCCGTGGAGAGGACTTCTGCCTCGATCAGACTGGCGATTCGGTCGGGGGTCCCGATCACAACGTCGAGCGGCTTGGCCAGCAACGCTTCCTGGCTGGCAGAGGTCCCCAGTTCAGACACAATTCCTAGGCGAATACCGGCTTGGCTGCTGCGCCGGATGAACGCACCGCAAGTCTCGACGGCCGCCGCTATCGGGCCGCAGCGCTCGTCGCTGGACGTGACGACTAGAGCAACCGGATCGTGCCCAGGTTCGCAGTCCTGGACCAACTCGGCGATGCTTGCCGCTATCGCCATCGTTCGACCCGTTCCCGCCGGTGCCTCGCACAGCACGTTCCGTTCCGATGCGATCGCCGGAAGAAGCGCAGTTTGGAGCGGGGTGGGTGTCAAATAGCCCGCACCTGTCAGTGCCGAGGCAAGATCGGCGGTCAGGCCGATCATCTCCCACGTACCTGGCCCTACAACTACCGAATCACCCATCACTGTCTCCCTTGCACACCGAACCGCCCTGCGATTCATCTCGATCAATACTGCCCGCGATCGCCAGGTTGTGCACGTTGAACCCGTTCCCAGCGGAGCAGGTGAGCAGTTTTCCCAACAATCGCTTGCATAATCATTCAAGGCGTCGTATATTCACCGGGTGATCATGCAAGATCTGAGCAGTTCAGCCCAGACGGGATCGTTCTCGGTGGGAATCGTAGGCGCTTCCGGATTCACCGGGACGGAATTGTTGCGTTTGCTGGCTGCGCACCCACAAATGGGGGCGAAGGTGGCAACCGGTGCGTCCAAGGCGGGTACGAGGGTGGCGGAGTTGTATCCCAGCTTGGCTGCGGCGTACCCCGCGATGACCTACGACCAGTACGACGCCGATCAACTGGATGGCCTCGACATGATCTTTTGTGGCCTGCCCCATGGCGTGAGCCAGACCGTGATCCCTGAACTCCGAGGTCGAGTTGGCCACATCGTGGATCTAGGCTCAGACTTCCGCCTGCACGACGCCGCGCTGTACCCCGAGTGGTACGGAGCCGAGCACGTGATGCCAGCGCTCCTCGACGACTTCGTCTACGGCCTCCCGGAGTTCTTTCGGTCCGATTTGGAGGAGGCCGAATTGATTGCCGCCACAGGGTGCAATGCGGCAACGGCCGTCTTCGCCCTCGCACCGCTTCTCCATGCGGGCTTGATCAAACCGCAGGGTTTGATCGCCGACATCGTCACCGGTGTCTCTGGCGCCGGCAGACCCCCAAAGGAGAACACCACGTTCTGCGCGGTGGATTCCGACATAACCGCCTATGGCCTCTTGCGGCACCGCCATACCCCCGAGATCGAGCAGGCCCTCGACGATTACACGGGCCTGAACACCTCGGTGCTCTTCACACCGCATTTGGCGCCGCTGAACCGAGGGATCATCGCCACCTGTTATGGCCGCCCAGCGCGGGAGGGTGTCACCACCGCCGATGCCATCGACGCCATGCACGCCGCCTATGACGATGAGCCCTTCGTGGTGGTGCTCGACGGCTCGCCCAGCGTCAAGGCCACCCTCGGGGCAAACACGGTCCACGTGACCGCTCGGGCCGATCCCCGTACCGGCCTGGTGATGGGGATTGCGGTTCTGGACAACCTGATGAAAGGTGCATCGGGAATGGCCGTCCAGAATGCCAACCTTGCACTGGGGATCGACGAGACCCTCGGCCTGCCGATCGTTGGGGTCTACCCATGATCTCCCCGCTGGCTCCCGATTCATTTCCCGACCTTCCTGGGATCGCAGGGGTGCGCATCGGAACGCTCGCCGCCGGACTGCGCTACCAGGGTCGTCCCGATGTGTTTTTGGCAGAAGTGGCAGCGGGATCAACCGTTGGCGCCGTCTTCACCACAACCAAATGCCCCTCGGCCCCGGTGGACTGGTGCAAGCACCTGGTGGCCCAGGACGTTGAGCCGCGAGCGGTTGTTTGCAACGCCGGCAACGCCAACGCATTCACGGGCCGCGCCGGGGTCCACACGATCGAAGAAACGGTTTGCGCTGTCAGCGCCCTCTTGGGGGTGGCTTCAACGTCGGTGTTTGTGGCCTCCACCGGGGTGATCGGTGAACCGGTGGACGATGCTCAACTGGTGGCCGCCGTCGACGCCGTATCCGTGGAACCCTCAGGCCATGACGGATGGGCTGCGGCCGCAGATGCAATCCGCACCACCGACACCTTCGCCAAGGCCTCTACCCGCCCGGTTGTCGATGGCGTGAACATCGTTGGTATCGCCAAGGGGAGCGGGATGATCGCCCCCAACATGGCCACCATGCTGGGGTTCATCTTCACCGACGCCATGGTGTCAACCGATGAGTTGCAGGCCGCCACTGCGGCCGCCGCAGGCAAGAGTTTCAACCGCATCACGGTGGATTCCGACACCTCCACCAGCGACTCGGTCATCGTTCTGGCCACTGGTGCCTCCGGCATCACTCCCACCCCCGCAGAATTTTCTGCGGCTCTTGACGCGGTCATGCTGGACCTTGCTCACCAGATCGTGCGCGACGGAGAAGGTGCCACCAAGTTCATCGAGGTGCAGGTGACCGGGGCCGCGAGTGAGCGGGCCGCCGAGGCGATCGCCCGCTCCATCGCCGACTCCCCGTTGGTCAAGACGGCGCTCGCCGCAGAGGATGCCAACTGGGGTCGCATCGTGATGGCGGTTGGCAAGTCCGGAGAAGCGGCCGAGCGCGACCAACTTCGCATTCAGATCGGGCCAGAATTGGTGGCCGACGGTGGCGTTGTTCACCCCAATTACTCAGAGGACCGGGCAACCGATCACCTTCGGGGGGCCAACGTAGCTCTCGCCGTCGACGTTGGTGTGGGAACCGGTACGGCCACCGTGTGGACCTGTGATCTGACCCATGGCTACATCGACATCAACGCTGGATACCGCTCATGACCAACACAGAGTCACCCCCACCTACCACCGACACCGAAGATGTGATCGCCCTCCGGGGTTTCAGTCCCGAGCAGCGGGCCGGAGCATTGATCGAGGCGTTGCCCTACATTCAGCGGTTCCGGGACGCGATTGTGGTGGTGAAACTTGGCGGCAACGCCATGGTTGACGCGGACCTCTTCCGAACGTTCGCGGAGGACATCGTGCTGCTTCGGTCGGTTGGGCTGCAGCCGGTGGTGGTACATGGCGGCGGGCCCCAGATCGGAGCGCTTCTGAAACGGCTGGGCAAGGAATCGGAGTTTCGGGATGGCCTGCGGGTCACCGACGCCGAGACGCTCGACGTGGCCCGGATGGTGCTGGTGGGCAAGGTCGGTCGTGACATCGTTGCGGCTCTCAACACCCAGGGTGCGGCTGCCGTTGGGATTTCGGGCGAAGATGCCGGCCTGATACTCGCCGCCGCCCGCAATCCGGATCTCGGGTTTGTTGGTGACGTCGTAGACGTGAAGGTCGACATCATCCAACGACTGCTCCACGAACGGTTCATCCCGGTGGTCAGCACCATCGGTTCCGACGGCAAGGGCCAGGCGTACAACATCAACGCCGACTCTGTGGCGGCGGCCCTGGCCGGGGCGCTGGAGGCGGAGAAAGTGATCTACCTCACCGACATCGCCGGCTTGATGCTGGATGTCAACGATCCTGCCTCGATCATCCCTCGAACCACTGTTTCCCACCTCGAAGAATTGCGGCAAGCGGGGGTGATCGGCGGTGGCATGGTCCCCAAGATCCAGGCCTGCATCGACGCGGTCAACGACGGTGCCGGAAGCGCACATATGCTCGATGGACGAATCCCCCATGTCTTGTTGTTGGAGCTTTTCACCGACGCCGGTATCGGCACCATGGTGACCTCCGACGATGCCCCCGAACCACTCTCCGATCACCACCACGAGGTTTCTTGACCCATGATTGCTTCCAGCGAAACCGAAGAGGTGAACCCGGCCGTCCTTGCTCACCAGAAGGCGGTTGGGGCCGCCGACGAGCTCACAATGTGCCCGGTGATGCCAACCTACGGGCCGGTCTCGGTGATGATGGTCAAGGGCGCCGGCAGCGAGCTCTGGGATGCGAATGGAAAACGCTACATCGACTGGCTGGCGGGCATCGCCGTCTGCTCGCTTGGCCATTCCCATCCGGTGGTGGCCGACGCCATTGCAGCCCAGGCCAAGAAACTCCTGCATGTCTCCAACCTCTTCGCCACCGAGCACCAAGGACCTGTCTCCAACCTCATTTCCCAGATGGTCGGTCGGCCCGGTCAGGTGTTCTTCGCCAACTCTGGTGCTGAGGCCAACGAGGCCGCACTGAAGCTGGCCCGCAAGTGGGGTGGCCGTGGGAGACACAAGGTTGTCTGTGCCTATCAGAGCTTCCATGGCCGCACGCTGAATACCCTCGCCGCCACCGGCCAACCCGCAAAATGGGAAGCATTCCAGCCGCTCCCAGAAGGTTTCAAGCATGCGGTCTGGGCCGACATCGACGACCTCGAACGGCAGCTGGATGACACCGTGGCCGCGATTCTGCTGGAGCCAGTGCAGGGCGAAGGCGGTGTCAATCCGGCGTCGGTCGAATACTTCGCAGCCGTGCGCCGCATGTGCGATGAGCGGGGCCTCCTGTTCATCGTGGATGAGGTGCAAGCGGGATTGGGCCGAACCGGCAAGTGGTTCGGTTTCCAACACTTCTTTCCTGAGGGAGAGGGTCCCGACGTGATCACCATTGCCAAGGCGCTGGGCAATGGTGTGCCAATCGGGGCATGTTGGGCCACTCCCACGGCGGCCGCCGCGTTCGAGAGGGGTGACCATGCAACAACTTTCGGCGGTCAACCGATCGCAACGTCGGCGGCGCGTGCCACTCTCGAGACGATGATCGCAATCGACGCGCCGGCTATGGCTGCCCAAAAGGCCGAGAAACTCGTAGCCGCCGTTTCGGTGATCGAGGGGGTGGTTGGAACCCGTGGGTTGGGTCTGCTCATGGCGGTCGAGTTAGCCGAAGGGATCGACGCTGCTGCGGTGGCGGCTGAATGCCTTCGGCAGGGACTGGTGCTGAACGCTGTCACTGGCTCGGCCTTGCGGCTGACCCCGCCGATCACCATTCCCGATGAGCTCATCGCCGAAGGTGCCCAGATCTTGGCCAGCGTGATCGAGACTGTGAAAGCGGGCCAATGAAACACATATTGGAAATCGACGACCTGACCACCGATGGCCTGCGAAACATCGTGGACCACTCCCGCAAACCACTGGCCGACCTCGGCCGACCCTTGGAAGGACAGGGGGTGGCCTGCTATTTCGCCAAGCAGTCGGCCCGTACCCGCAACTCCACCGAAATGGCGGTGGTGCAACTGGGTGGTCACCCTGTCTACATCACCGACGACGAGGTCAGCCTGGGCAAGCGTGAGTCGGTCGCCGACGTCACCAGAACCTTCGCCTGCTATCACCGAATTCTCTGCGCACGCGTGTATGCCCACGAGGTTGTGGAAGAGATGGCGGCCCTCAACGTGCTGCCGATCATCAACCTGCTGTCCGACGCCGCCCACCCGCTGCAGGCCATCGCCGACGTGCTCACCATCATCGACGAGTTCGGCACGGTGGAGGGCAAGGTGGTCACCTACGTCGGCGACGCCAACAACGTGACTCGATCCCTGGCGCTAGCCGTTGGCATGCTGGGCGGCGAGGTCCGAGTGGTAACGCCGCCGGGCCAGAAGTTCTCCGAGCTGGATGCCGACCGGATCCGGGCCGCCGGCGTTGAGTTCACCGCCAGCGACCGAGTGAGCGACATGGTTCCCGGCTCGGACGTGATCTACAACGACACGTGGATTTCCATGGGTGAGGAAGACATTCGCCAGGAGAAGCTGAAAGCTTTCGAGGGTTTCCAGGTGACCTCCGATCTCTTGAACCTCGCCCCAGAAGCGATCTTCATGCACTGCCTTCCCGCCCATCGGGGTGAGGAGGTCACCGACGAGGTTCTCGACGGACCCCGCAGCCGGATCTGGGCCCAAGCTGCCAACCGTTTGAACGCTGCCCGGGGCGCCCTTTGGTTCCTCGCCACCCATCCGTCCAATCAGCCATGAAGTCCGAGACCTGCCGATGAGCCTCTCCAAGACCCAGCGTCAACACCGGATTGGGCGCATTCTCGATTCTCACGCGGTGTCCAGTCAGGCCCGGTTGGTGGATCTGCTGGCCCAGACCGAAAACATCGTGGCAACTCAGGCCACGGTGTCCAGAGATCTGGATGAGATGGGCGCCGTCAAGGTTCGCATAGCCGGAGGGGCCTCGGTCTACGCCGTCCCGGAACACCCGGCCGATCAGCACGCCCCGGAAGATCATCTTCGACGTCTCATGGGGGAGTGGGTGGTCGAGGCCGATCGCTCCGGCGACCTCGTGGTACTGAGAACCCCGCCGGGATCCGCCCACGTGGTGGCCTCGGCGTTGGACCGATCCGGCGTGGCAAATGTCATCGGTACGGTGGCGGGCGACGACACCCTCCTCATCATCAGCGCCGCAGGTCGCGGCGCCCACGTTCTGGCCCACCTTTCCGACCTCAGCGGGCTGGATGATTCGAAAACCAGATAGGAAACAGTTGTGAGCAAGACAGATGTAAATCGCGTGGTCCTGGCCTATTCCGGGGGGCTTGACACCTCGGTGATCCTTCAGTGGTTGAAGGACGAATACGAGTGCGAGGTGGTGACCTTCACCGCCGATCTCGGCCAGGGCGAGGAGCTCGAACCAGCTCGGGCCAAAGCGGTGGAAATGGGCGTCCCCGACGAACATATCTACATCGACGATCTCCGCGAAGAGTTCGTGTCCGATTTCGTGTTCCCTATGTTCCGGGCCAACACGATCTACGAAGGCGAGTACTTGCTGGGCACCTCGATCGCCCGGCCACTCATCGCTAAACGGCTCGTTGAGATCGCCCGAGAGACCAAGGCCGACGCCATCAGCCATGGCGCCACCGGCAAGGGAAATGACCAGGTCCGTTTCGAGCTCGGCGCCTACGCCCTGGAGCCCGGAATCAAGATCATCGCCCCATGGCGAGAGTGGGACCTGTTGTCTCGCGAGAAGCTGTTGGCGTATGCCGCCGATCGCAAGATCCCGATCGAGATGAGCCATGGCTCCAAGAGCCCGTTCAGCATGGATGCCAACATGTTGCACATCTCCTACGAAGGCGGTCCGTTGGAGAACCCTTGGACCGAACCACCGGCGGAGATGTGGCGTTGGTCGGTGTCGGCCGAGGCGGCCCCCAACGAGGCCACCTATATCGAACTTACCTATGCCCACGGCGACATCGTGGCGATCGATGGTCAGTCCATGACGCCATCTGAGGTTCTGCTCTATCTCAATGAGGTAGGCGGCGCCAACGGCGTCGGCCGGCTGGACATTGTGGAGAACCGGTACGTGGGAATGAAGAGCCGCGGGGCCTACGAAACACCGGGGGGCACGATCATGATGCGGGCCCACCGCGCCATTGAGAGCATCACCCTGGACCGGGAGGTGGCCCATCTCAAGGACGAACTCATGCCTCGGTACGCCACGTTGGTGTACAACGGCTACTGGTGGAGCCCGGAGCGGCTCATGTTGCAGACCGCGATCGATCACAGCCAAGCTCACGTGAACGGCGACGTCCGAGTGAAGCTCTACAAGGGCAACGTGGAAATCACGGGACGACGATCCAACGACTCGCTCTTCGACCAGAACATCGCCACCTTCGAAGATGACGGCGGTGCCTACAACCAGGCCGACGCCGAAGGTTTCATCAAACTCAACGCCCTCCGCCTCCGCACCCTCGCCACCAAACGCGGCGGCCAGCCCACTTGAGTAAATTGATTGCGTCCGCTCACGAAGCCTGGATTCTCCCCTCCAGGGGGGCCGTTCCATCGCCACGGAGGCGCCGCCTCCGGGCCCAACACAAAATCTCGCTTTACCCTTCGCCCTTCACACCGCAACGCCCTCGCTGGAGGCGACAAGCACAGGCTTCGTGGGTTCGCGCAATCATGACACCCACGCGCTCAGGCCGGCGGGCCACTTGCTTGACATCACCGCAGAACGAAGGAGCTGGACGATGACAGATCGATCGCAGCTCTGGGCTGGGAGGTTTGATGGGGGGCCGGCGGAGGCGCTACAGCGACTAAACGACAGCCTCCCGTTCGATCGCCGCATGTTCGCTCAGGACATCGAGGGCTCGAGGGCCCATGTGAAGATGCTGGCGGAAGTGGGGATTCTCACCACCGAGGAAGCGTCCGAGATCCTCGCTGCTCTTGATCAGGTGGAGGACGAAATGGCCTCCGGTCGATTCGAACCGACGGCCGGGGATGAGGACATTCACACCGCGGTCGAACGCCGGGTCACCGAGATCGCTCCCGAGGCCGGAGGCAAGATCCACACGGGTCGGAGCCGCAATGATCAGGTGGCAACCGATCTCCGGCTGTGGACAAAACGGGAGTTGCGCGAACTCGCCCAACTAGTAGTCCAGTTTCAGGCCACACTGCTGGCCCGGGCCGAAGAGGTGGGCGACGCCTACTTGCCGGCCTACACCCATCTCCAGCAGGCTCAACCGGTCACGTTGGCCCACCACCTCCTGGCCCACTGCTGGGCCCTTGCCCGCGATGTGGACCGCCTTCTTCAAACCATCGAGCGGGTGGATGTCTCTCCTTTGGGGGCTGGCGCTCTTGCTGGGTCTTCCCTCCCGCTGGACCCGGTACGAACTGCGGAGCTTCTGGGCTTCGGTGGCGTGTTCGACAACTCGCTGGATGCCGTGAGCGACCGTGATTTCGTGGCCGAAGCGCTCTTCGATCTCTCGCTGCTCGGTGTCCACCTCAGCCGAATCGGGGAGGAGCTGATCTTGTGGGCCACCACCGAGTTTGGATTCGTCTCTCTCGACGATGCCTTTAGCACCGGTTCGTCGATGATGCCCCAGAAGAAGAACCCCGATATTGCCGAATTGGCCCGGGGCAAGGCCGGCCGTTTGATCGGTCACCTCACCGGCTTTCTCGCCACTCTCAAGGGATTGCCGCTCACGTATAACAAGGATCTTCAAGAGGACAAGGAGCCGCTGTTTGACAGCTGTGACACGGTCCGGCTCACGCTTCTGGCGCTCGATGGGATGGTCAGCACGCTGGTCTTCAACACCGATGCCATGGCCGCCCAGGCCGACAACCCATTTGCGGCGGCCACCGATCTGGCCGAGTTCCTTGTGAAGAAGGGCATGCCGTTTCGAAGCGCCCATCACGTTGTGGGGTCGCTGGTGCGGGCGGCGTTGGCCGGTGAGGGATCGCTCCCCGATCTTGTGGCCGCTCACGATGAACTCGGCCCCGACGCTGCGGTCCTCATGCTGCCGGGCGCATCCATGGCCAACCGGACCACCCGGGGGAGCGGTGGACCGGCCGCTACGGCCGAAGAACTCGAGCGATTTCGCCGTGCGCATGCAGGGCTCTCGGCGGCCGTTCGCTAATTGGCTCGACAGCTGACGGTGATCGTCGGACAATACGTTCATGGATCCATCACCTCGGAGCATCCCGGACCGGATCGAGGTGGGCTCGCTCGTGCTCGTCCGGCCGCAGCCAGCTGATTGCGATGAGCTGGTGGCCGCGTTGTCGGAGAGCGACGAGATCGCCCGGTGGACCCGGATTCCCTACCCCTACCGGCCGGAGCACTTCGATGCCTGGCTGGCCAGGGACAGTCACAGTTATCTGATCCGGACCGAAGGTCGAATCATCGGCACGACCGGGGCGGGTGTTGATCCGGCCACCGCCACGGCCGAATTGGGTTACTGGATTGCGCCATACGCGCGGGGTGCTGGCCATGCTGTAACGGCCGCCCGGGCGGTGTGTGCGCTGGCATTCGATCGGGGGGCGCTGCGGATCTCTGCCAGCGTGATCGTTGGCAACCTCCCATCCAGCGCCGTCTTGGATCGTTTGGGGTTTACGCTTGAGGGGGTGCAGCGTTCGGTGCATTCAGTCAACTGTGAGGTCAACCCTGAGCGGGTCGATCTCCAGATGTGGTCACTGCTTCCGGGCGAGTTGACCTGAACCACCGCAAATCCGGAGCGTTCGGTGCCCTGGAGGGCACTAAGTGCCCCGGATTACAGCGATACTTGCTCCATGCCTAGCTGGCTTCTGATGTCGCTCATCCTGTCCGTCGGCCTGACGGTTCTTCTGAATGCCTTGCCCCGGTTGTTCCCAGGCGCATATGCCCGCATACAGGAGAAGTTGACCGAGCAGGTGCAGCGATCTGACAAAGACGGTCCCAGCGTGCGCTTGTTCTTTCCATGGAAGTTCATGCTGATCGGCTCGATCGCCTTGACCGTCCTGCTCAACATGCTCAACCTGCTCAGGTAGGGTTCGCTTCTTCCGTTATATAGAACTAAATACACTACTTGAGATCTGGAGGTGGCGGACACGCTCCCGGATGGTGATCGGCAGGCCGCTATCATCGCTGCCGCGGACCGGGCCCTCGCTCTCGCCGGCAACTGCGACGGCACCACCAACCTCAAAGGCCTGCTACTCACCTCCGATGCCGAGCTTCTCAAAGAGGGGCTGACCCGGATCGCTGAGAAAGCCAAGGAACAGTTCCAGCGGGACCAACAGAACACCCCCCAAACCCCTGAACCAGAAACGATCGAGGATGACCTGTCGGTGGATTATTCGATCAGCGAATACACCCTGCGCCCGGTCATCCGGCGGGGCACCCGGTATTGGATGGCCCGGGCGATGGGCATGATCGCCAACCTGGCCAACACCACCCAACCCGGCGCCGCTCCACCGGACCCGCTACTCGTTGTCCTCATGGATTTCGAAACCTTCGGTGCCGAGAAAGACCGGTGGGCCAGCGGGGAACCGAAACTCCCGCCCGATGTGGTGTTCCGGCCCGGCTACAGCTGCGAAACCATCGACGGGAAACAAATCACCCCCTATGAAGCGTTCCGAATAGCGTTAAATGGTCAAATAGCCCGCTGCGTCATCGACGCCGAATCACGAAAGGTCGATCTCGGTCGTTCTCAACGTCTATTCACCGGTCCCTCCCGTGAAGCGATCATCTACCGAGACCGATGTTGCACCGTTCCCGGTTGCGGTGCGCCCGCCCGCTGGGCTGAAGTCGACCACATCAAAGAATGGCAGGATGGCGGCAACACCGACACCATCAACGGCCACCTCCTCTGCAACCCTCACCACCACGCCAAAACCCAAGCCGAACAAAACCGGCGAAACCAACTCCAAGCCGCCCAACGCACCCAAAACCAGATCGAGCCCTTCTAGCTGGCTTGTTCAGGCCGGTCGTGCGTCAAGCTGTTCATGCACCGGCGGGGAGGGCCTTGGCCGCGGTGGCGAACATGACGACGACCGATCTGGGTCCGACCTCGTAGGTCGAGGCGGTGACCATCGGTGCCTCGGTCGGGAGCGTGATACCGATGGGTTGCGGTAGCGAGGTGTCCAGAACGCGGCGCCAACCTGAGGTGGCCCACGACGGGATTTCGGGGAGCTGGAACTCCAACGGCTCCCAGTAGGCGTTGAGGGCAAAATACATCATGGGATCGCCGGACAAGTTGGAAGCGGACACTGCGAGGCTCCGTGAGTGAAACGTGAGATCCGGTTCCCCGGGGGCGACACCGTGGATACGGACCTGTGCCCGCTCCACGAGTTCGGCCAGCGTGAGGTGATTCTCGGTCTGGACGGACTCTCTCAGAAACCGAATCTCGATCAGGAGACGAACGAAGCGGATCAGGTCGGCATGTTTCTCGACGGCATCCCAATCGAACCAGCTCAGCTCGTTGTCCTGGCAGTAAGCGTTGTTGTTCCCACGTTGGGTTCGGCGGATCTCGTCGCCCATCAGCAGCATCGGCGCACCCAGTGACAGGATTGTGATCGCAAGGAAGTTCCTGATTTGCAGGTTCCGCAGCGCTTCGATGGATGGATCGTCGGTGGGTCCTTCGATGCCGCAGTTCCAGCTGAGATTGTGGTCCGAGCCGTCGCGATTGTTCTCGAGGTTGCCCTCGTTGTGCTTGCGGTCGTAGGAGACCAGGTCGTTGAGCGTGAACCCGTCGTGGCTGGTCACGAAGTTGATACTGCGTTCCGGTTCCCGTGGCGTTTCGGAGTACAAGTCAGGGCTGCCCAACAGGCGATCGGCGAGCGCGGTGACCTTCCCCGGATCCCCGCGCACGAACGCCCGGATGTCGTCGCGGAAGTGGCCGTTCCACTCTTTCCAACTGTCGCCGACGAACGTCCCGACTTGGTAGAGACCGGCCGCATCCCAGGCCTCGGCGATCAGCTTGGTGCCCGCCAGCGCCGGGTCGGATTCGATGTCCCAGAGGATCGGTGGGTTGGGGAGGGGATCTCCGTTCTCGTCTCGCGAGAGGATGGAGGCGAGGTCGAACCTGAAGCCGTCGACGTGCATTTCCTCGACCCAGTACCGCAGGCTCTCGAGGATCATGCGTCGTACGGTTGTCTGGTTGGCGTTGAGTGTGTTGCCCGTGCCCGAGTAGTTGGCATTGTCGCCGCCGTTCTCCAGGATGTAGTAGGCCGAGTTCTCGAGCCCGCGAAAGCTGATAGTTGGCCCGTCCGCGCCAGCTTCGGCGGTGTGGTTGTAGACCACGTCCAGGATGACCTCGATGCCAGCGCGATGGAGGGCCTTGACCATGTCACGGAACTCGTCCAAGACGCCGAGCGGATCGTCGACCGACGCATAGCCGCAGTGAGGGGCGAAGAACGATACGGGCGAGTAACCCCAGTAGTTGGTCAGGCCGGGGGGAGCGTGCTGTGAGTCGAATTGGAACACCGGCATCAGCTCAACCGCCGTGATCCCCAGGTTCTGCAGATACGGGATTTTCTCGATGACGCCGGCGTAGGTACCGCGCTTGCCCGGCGCCAACCCGCTGTTGGGATGGGCGGTGAAGCCTCTGACGTGCATCTCGTAGATCACCGTCTGTGCGAACGGGCGTCGAAGGCGCTCGTGACCCTCCCAGTCGTAGGAGCTCACGTCTGCGACCACGCTCTTGAAGGCGAAGCGATCGTTGGGCCCGGGGCGAGTCGCTGCCGCTCGGCGATAGTCGCTTGGTACCGCCACCGCTCGACCATAGGGATCGATCAGCGTCTTGGTTCCGTCAAAGCGCAATCCTTGCGCTGGATCGAAAGGGCCCCGTGCTCGGTAGGCATAGAGCTGCCCGGGTTTCAGTCCCGGGACGAAGACATGCCAGTAGTGGTAGGTCCGATGGCGTTGCGGATCAAGTGTGATCAGCTCCTGCGGTTCAAGGTCGTCCACGTCGTCGTAGAGTGCCAACTGCACCGCTTCGGCGCTCCTGGAGAAGACGCTGAAATTGACCCCGTCGGGCTCCACCACCGATCCCAATGGATCGGAGCGACCCGGGCGGATCTCCGTCATGGCCGGCCACATGCCGCAACACCGCTCGAACAGCGCGAACACCCCGGCCGCAATCCGGACGAATTCGCAGGAGGTCTTGGACACCTATATGCCCGCATCCACCCAGGATAGGCGTTCCGACGAGGGAGCCCCGATTCTGGTCAGAGCTTGGCGTGCCGACGCTCTCGAGCCGATCAGGCCTTGGCCGACGCCACAGCCCGGTGGGCGGGCGCTGCCGGATACGAATTTCGTGTTTAGGCGGGTGCAGGGGCCATGACCTGGGCGAGTATGTCGTCGAGCACCTCCTGCCCAGGGCCGGGGATGATTGACCGGGCGGCTAGGTCTCTGGCGGTGTCGAAGGCTCGCTTGATGCCATCGCCGGTCAAAACGGGACCATGCGCCGTGGCGACGGTAAGGACGCCCATCGCCTCGATGTCATCGACGTGGCGCCGATAGACAACCGGGTCGAGCCAGGCATGCCATGGAGACACGAGGCTCTGCATCGAGAGCATCTGGTCTTCGACGAAGTCTCGGTCGAGACGGTGCACGTCATAGACGGCGTCGGTCTCGGGAACCATGGAGACGAAGCTGTCGACGGCCCACATAAAAGCTGTCTTGGAGTCGTAGATTCCGCGTGTGGTAGGTCCATCGAAAATCGGGGGCTTGAACAAATGAAGTGTTCGGTCGCCTGCGTCGAATTGGCCACCCGGCTCAATCCAGCGCATCCGATGCAGTGGCAGCTCTGGCTTCTCCAACGCAAGTCGTTCGACGCTGAAGAAGTTCGTTACAAGCGTCGCGTTGGGACACATCGCCAGAGCGTCGATCAGCCCGCCAGCGTGATCACCATCGTCGTGGGACAGAAAGATCCAACGGACTTCAGCCGGATCGACAATCGAGAAGACTTTCTCGATCCAGGAGTCGTGGTGCAATGGTGCGCCAGTGTCGACGATGATCGGCTCGGCGCCCCGGATAACCGCCGAGTTCACCGGCAGCAGCAGGTCTGGTCCTCCCGGCGCAAAGTTGGGAATTAGAAAGGTGTCGGGAGCAATCTCTCGTGGTTCGCTCCAGGGAATATCTGGTCCCATCGTGGATCTCCTTTTGATCGATGGAGTTGGCTATGTCAACCACGCTGACGGTTGGTAGCCCCAGCCGCCATCCCGAGAACGGGCGGAACCAATGCGCCAGAACTCCCCCGTTTGAGGGGGGGGTATACACCCTAGGTACGTTGGAGTATTTTTCAATTATGAGGGCCACCATGACACCAGATCGGGTGCGTGACTCGGTCGAAGGAGCGTGTCGCGCCTTAACTACCTCTGACGAGCTGTTGGCCGAGGTCTCCGACATCGTTCATCGCGCAATTCCCCACGAAGGCGCAGTTTGGTTCGGCGTCGACCCGTTGACACTTCTCGGAACCGCTCCCAGCCGAGTTGAGAGGCTCGATTCCGGCCTGTGCGACACGTTTTGGCATTTGGAGTTCCACGAACAGGACGTCTGCCTGTTCGCCGATCTGGCTCACGGAGACGGCGCCGGTGCGATGCGGCACAGCCTGGACAACATGGTGGGCCGCAGTCCTCGGTATCGCGATTTCCTGCAACCGCAGGGCTACCAGGACGAGCTGCGCGGCGTGTTTCGATCGGGCGAAAGTACTTGGGGGATGGTCGGCCTTTATCGAGAGAGCGCAAGCCAGCCGTTCTCCGCCGATGACGTTTCCGTTCTCAAAGCGGTGAGCCGACCGATCGGCGACGCCCTGCGCACCTACGTTCGTCAGTCAGCCCCCTGGCTCGGTCCCCCGGCAGCGCCAGGTCTGCTGATCGTCAACCCCGCTGGACACATCATCGCCAGCAATAATGAGGCCATGAGCTGGTTGCGAGAGCTCTGGCCGTGCGTGGAAAGCACCGAAGCCGAACTCGATCCGAGTGATCTTTTTTCTTTGCGGAATGAGGAGTTGCAGGTGCCGACGGCTCTGTATGCGCTCATTTCGCGTTCGCGAGCTTTCGCGGCGGGTCGGGAACGAGTGCCGGCTCGCCTCCGCTTACGCGATGCTCGTGACCGCTGGCTTGTTATGCACGCGTCGACGCTTGCCAAAGCCGAGGCGGATGCCACCGAGGACGTGGCGATCGTGATCGAGGCGGCAAAGAGTGCCGAGATCGCCCCAATAATCATCGAGGCGTATTCGCTCACCCGCCGTGAGCGCGACGTGGTCGCAGCTATCGCACAGGGTGGTTCGACGACCGAGATGGCGTCCAAGCTCTTCTTGTCGCCTCACACCGTTCGAGATCACATCAAAACGGTTTTCGAGAAGGTCGGCGTCTCGAGTCGGGGTGAGCTGGTGGCCAAGTTGTTCGGCGAGCACTACGCCGATCCGCTTCACGCAAGCATGGTCCACGTCGACTGACAGCTCTCGATATCGGTACCCGCTAGCTGATCTCCACGTGGATCGGTGACGCGATCACGGGTGACCGCCGTCGGCGACGGCTGCCTGGGCACGTGGCGATCCCATCGAGGTACTGGTTGATGGCTCGGTTCTGAAGGAACCGGGTGAGGGGTGGGCACACATGGTTGGCGACGGTCGCTGGTCGCCAGACTGCGGTGACTGTGACGTTCACGCTGCCGTCGTCATGGCAAATGACGACGAAGGACTCTTCTCCGTCTTCGGGGTGGTGGGCGAGCGTGGCGTAGGTGAAGCCGTACTGGTTGGGTTCATCCACGACGTCAACGATGCGGCATGTGGCGCTGATTGAAATCGGCCCGACCGGGATTGCGAGCGCCAGTGTTTCACCCGTGCGGATCAGTGGCCGGGCTGGAGCTCGCTTGATGCCTGCTTCTTCGTGACCTCGCCACTGCCGGATCGCCTCGGCGGCGTCGGCGAAGCTGCCATGTTCGATTCTGCGGTGCCAGGTCTTGCGCCTGAAACCGGCTGGTGTTTGCCGGTCGAGAAGGCCTTCGGGACTCGTCGTTTCGTCGTCGGCGGCACGTTCGGCAAGACGTTCCAGCGCCTCGGCCGATGGCCGTCCCAGGTGCATGTTTGTTGTGCCGGCTTCGGCCCGCTTGGGTGAGTCGATCAGGTTGAGTCCGAGAAGGCCTACTAGCCCGAACCCGAGGGCGTTGAGTGAACCGTGTGTTGCTGCCATGGACTCGAGCCCCAGGAAGGCCCACCCGAAGTGGATCGACCACGCCCAGCCGAGGGCCAGGCTCATTCCCGCCATCAGTGCGACGCCGGCGGTTCCGATAAGAATCCCGACCGGCCTTCTCTGGCCGTAGGTGAGTTGTAGAAGTTGTCCTGCGGTGGCAATCCCGGCCAGTGCCATCGCGGTGGCGGAGAACCATTCGATCGAACCACCGGCGGTGATGCCGATCGCCGTGAGGGGAACGCCGAAGATGACCGCGGCGGGCACGAGGACGGAACGGTCGAGACGGCTGGCGGTGAACCCGGCAACGATCGGGAGCGCAAACCCGGCGTAGTGGAAATGAACCGCGGTTAACTGGACGATGGCGTCGCTGAATCCCAGGGGATTCAATCCGGCACGGCTGATGGTCAACCAGGCGCCGCCAACCGCTACAAACACGAGGCCAGCGTCTGCGCCGATTCCCGGGTCCAGGAGGGTTCGGCGAGAGAGCAGGCGACCGACTCCCACCAGAGCGACCGCCGCAGTGAAGACGAGCCACGGAATCGTGAGCAGCGCAGCGACCAAACCTGGATTGGGAACGAAGCTTGCCGCTGCGGTTGTGGCAATGGCCGGTGCAAGCGGGGCGAGGGTGTGAAGGATCGGCGCTTGAGGCCCGGTATCTGATCTGGCGGCCAATCGGAGCCCGAGGGGGAGCAGCACAAACGGCGAAAGAAGTAGTAGCACCGCAGTCCACTCCGGCCGAACCACCACGGCCCAGATCATCCAGACCGCTCCGCCAATTACCGCACTCGATGGTGTGTCTATCCATTTGTTTGCTTTTCGCATAGTCGTTATCATATACTACGCTAGTGATTACTAGCAAGGTTGAGAATCCAATATGAGGCAAACGGCGCAGAAGCAGGAGGGCGACGCCTCATTCGACGAGGAGGCGGACATGACGATCGACCAGATCGCCCAGCACGCTGGACTCCCGGCATCAACAGTTCGCCTCTATCAAAACAAGGGCTTGCTCCCGCCGCCCGAGCGGCGTGGCCGAGTGGGCTACTACGGCGCGGGACATCGGGATCGTCTTCGGCTGATTGCCCACTTGCAGGGACGTGGCTTCTCCCTGGCTGCCATCAAAGAAGCGCTGGACTCGTGGAACGCAGGTCGTTCGCTTGATCATTTGCTCGGGGTCAGCGACATCGCGCCATCGCTGGGGCGTGAGCCGCTGCGAATGTCTCCTCTTGAACTGGCACAGCGATTCGAGGGCGTGGGCCTCACCCAGGCTGACATCCAACGTGCGGTCGAAGTCGGGCTCGTCGAACTCGACGGCACCGAGGTCGTGATCTCCAACGAAGCCTTCGCCGACATCGGCCCGGCGGTTGCCAGGCTCGGCGTTCCCGTGTCGGAGATCCTCGATGAGTACGAGGCTCTGCGCCTGGCCGTGGGCGAGATCTCAGATCGCTTCCGAGCGGTGTTTGAGCGACATCTCTGGAGCCCGTTTGTTGACCGCGGCATGCCGACGGATGAGATTCCCTCTCTCACCGGCGACGTGGGTCAGCTCACCGAACTCGCAACGAGCGTCGTCACCACTGAGCTGCACGACCGCTTCGCAGCGTTCGCTGCCGAGTATCTGGCTCGAGCGGAGGGCATCAGTAGGCGGGGTTGAGGCTCGTCGATCTCGCCGACCACTACAGCGAGCATTGCTCGTTCCGCTTAGCTCAGCCATGGAGCTTTTCCGATGAGAATTGTTATTGGGATGCCTGCTGAACTGGTGTTTCGCGCTGTTATCTCATTGTAATGCGTTGTCTGAGTGCTGTGAGACTCGGTCTTCATGATGGCAATTGTTCACGGCACCCCGCCATGACGAAAGGACCATCATGCGACAACTTCCAGCACTCATCGTTGCCATCGCTCTGGCGGCAACAGCCTGTTCTAACGATACCGATACTGCGACTGAGGTTGAGTCGCCAACGACCACAGAGGCGTCTGCGGCTCCGGTTACAGAGCCGGTCGCTCTGGTCGCCGAGACCGAGCCCGCCAGCGGCGAGACCGGCGATGACATCATCAACATCGAGACCGAGGTTGACTTCGAAAGCGAACCGCCGGGAGGCACGTTTGTTGTCGACCAAGGTGCCGACCAGTTGGGTTGCCGCTCTGGGTCGGTGGTGGAAAAGGCAGGCCAGCCAAGGATCACCAACACGTTCACGTGTGAGGACGGAGATCGAGAGGGGACCTTCACGTTCATGTGGATGGTCGTCGAGGGATCCGAAGGACCGGGTGATTTCAACGGGCCATGGAGTGTCTTGGATGCCACCGGTGATTTCGCCGGCCTGACCGGAGAAGGCTTGTGGTCTGGGGTCGTTGAGGAGGAAACGGGCTTTGGTAGCTTCCCTGGTGCGGTCGAGTTCGGACCTGTTCGAGTCACCACTGGAGCCGACCCGGTGCTTATCGCTGACCTCACTACCTATGTGGAGGCGTTTGGGACGGGCGACGCGGACCTGGCATGGAGTATGGTCTCCGCCCGATGCCTGGGCATCGTCCCCGAGACCGAGTATCGCAACGCGGTCGCGGCCATAGCTGGCGAGGAGCCCGGGCTCACGGCGTCAAACATCAGCGCCATCGTCTACGGCGACACGGCTGCTGTCAGCTACGACACATCAGCGGATTGGGCCCCGTATGTCGCTCAGCCGTGGTCGTTCACCGATGGGAAATGGCACTGGGACAGCTGCTGACAATCATCTGTGGTCTCTATGTGCCTGCTCTCGGCGTTGCTCTCAACACAGAGAATCGGTCCGAGTGCCGTAGTGGCGCTCGGACTGTAGGCGTCGTGTGGAGAGTACGGGGGATTGAACCCCGGTATTCAGCTTGAGTCGCTAGCTACCAGCGGTCCAGGACGTTGCGGGTGAGTTGAGCGACGGCGGGGTCGTCGGCGAGAGCGAAGGCCCAGTCGGTCGTGCCGATCGTGACTACCTCGCCGCCGCCGGTTGAGCCAAATGGTCGACAGGTGAGAATCACGGCGTTGCCGTAGCGAACCCGAGCCAGGGAGTCCTCGCTGTTGTCGCCGTAGAGCCGGGCGGCCACGAATTCAAGATCACCCTGGTCGTTGAGCGCCGAGATCGACAGGGGGTACTCGCCGATGCCGACGTTTGATGCCGGCACGAATGCGACCACTTCGACCTCGGGTGGCATGCCGTCGAATGGCGCGGCGATCGGCAGCTGGTAGTCGTCGAGCTGGAGCTTGCAGCCGAGTGTTTCGTAGCCGACCGCCCCATGTTTGGCGCCAAGCACGTCGCCGTAGCGGAGCCCGGTGTTCTCGAACAGCCAGTGTGTGTTGCGGTAAACCGTGAAGCCGCCCGAGCCGTTCACCACCGCCTGTCCGAACCGGTAGTAGAGGCCGAAGGCGGATCCGCCGCCCAGCACGCTCCATTCCGGGCGTCCCACGATCGGGTCACACCACATCCCGGTCATTTCTTCAGGCCGTCCGGCTGCCACCACGGGGTCCGTTTCCTGGGCGCTGTATTTGTGGCACACCATCGACTCACCCTCGTGGCGAACGTGCCAGAACATCGTGTTGCCGCTGAAGCTGGCGAAATTGCCACCCGCCTCGATGTACCGCTCGAGAGCGGCCCGTTGGGGTGCGGACCAATACTCGTCGTGACCCACGCTCAGGACCAGGTCATAGCCTTCCAGGATCGACGGGTCACGGTCGAGATCGGTGGACACTGCGAAATCGAAGCTGCGACCTTCTCGTTCGGCCCACTCGACGAAACGGCGCTCGAACGTGAACCACCCAGATGATCCGATCGCCGGCGGGTAGCCCATGGCGGCCCGGTAGTCCTGAAAGATCTGTCCGTTGGCGTCGGTCTCCTCGCCCCAGCGGGCGGGGCGGGCCTTGCGATCGTCGCGCTCGGTTTCGGGACGGCAGAGCATGCCGCGCCCAAAGGGCCGTTGGAACGAAACCTGGGTTCCGCCGGTGTACAGGCTCTTCCCACCCCAGTTGTTGTAGGCGTTCCAGGTGTTGGTTGCGAGCACCATCAGCGTGGAGGACGTTGGCTCGGCAGCACGGACGACGAAGCCCGCATGCGCAACGTCACGGCCAGCTTCGGCCCTATCGGCGGTGAGGGTGACGAGATAGAAGCCGCTGACCCAGTGATCGGGGATCTCGAACTCCAACGACACCGGCCAGGCGCAGCCGTTGGCATCGGCATCTGGTGGCGCTGGCGTGAATTGTCCCGGGCTGTCGTCGGCCTGCCAAACGGTTTCTCGACCGGCCCCCCACCGATCGACCGTTGTGCCGAACGAGCTGGCGTTCGTGGACACGTGGAGCTGCACCGTTTCGCCGGGCTGGTAGCTCAGCTGACCGGGGTAGCACTCGATCTCGTCATAGAACGTGGGGTCATCAGCCATAGGCGGAACCTAGCGGACCGGCGGCTTGGCAGTCCTCACGAAACTCAGCCACCCGAAATTTCCAGTTGTACCGCTGGCGTGTTGAGCGCCAGGAAGATTGGCTGTCGGATCCACGGAAGCGACTCGTGTTCGGCTGGCTCATCCATAAAGCTCCCTTCTACAATTTCCGCGGCAGGGGGTGTCATGCAACTCGAGGGACAGAAGTGACCAACGATCCGCTGCCCGCCAGCCCGGCGAGTGCCAAGCGGCTGCTGGGTTCAGTGCTGCGCTGCGGCTTCACCAGCGGCGTGATCGTTGAGACCGAGTTCTACGACCAGACCGATCCGGCCAGCCACACCTTTGGAGGCGTCACTCCTCGTAACCAGCCGATGTTCGAAGCGGCCGGCCACCTGTATGTGTATCGATCCTACGGAATCCATTGGTGCGCCAATGTTGTGGTGGGCGAGGAGGGCTACGGCAGCGCGGTGCTCATCAGAGCGGTCGAACCATTGGAGGGAATCGACGCCATGTGGGGCCGACGACCAAAAGCCCGCCGACCGACCGACCTCGCATCCGGTCCCGGCAAGCTCTGCGCCGCTCTCGGAATCAGCGGTTCACACAGCGGGAGCAATCTGCTTGACGCCAGCAGCCAAGTGCGTTTGGAGCTGATGGATCCGCCGCAGCCGGCGTCAGTGGTCTGTGGCGTCCGGGTGGGAATCTCCAAGGCAAAGGAGCAACCGTGGCGGTTTGGTCTGGTTGGAAACCCGCATGTCTCCCTACCCCGAATCGTCGGGACTACTTCGCCTGGGTAGTTCTGCCCGCCCCCGGTGGGCCTATTGGGCAATTCAACCCGTTCAGATGGCCTATGCCGTTGGTCGTAGATCACCTATGCCCGTTACCGAGTCACAACCAACCTGGGGAGTCACCGATGCCGAGGTCGACGCTCCCAACCCAGGGGAGACGCCCAGCGGTCGGCCCAGCCGAGCTGTCGTGGGCGGGGTTGTGGTGGGTATCGCAACGCTGATCGGTGGGGCGATCGTGTTCAGTCGCAATGAAGCTCCGTCGTCGGAGGTGTCGTCGGTTACCAATCCTGATCTCGAGACCCTGGATCCCTCCATAACCACGGCGGTGATCACGCCGGCGTCGGGGCCCACGGTGACCGTGCCCCCGTCCACGATTGTCACCTCGCAGCCGCCGGAGACCACGCTGCCCCCAGAAACACAGCCTCCGACCACACAGCCTCTGACCACGCTGCCCCCGACCACGCTGCCTCCGACCACGCTGCCGGCTACGGACCCTGGGGACCCGAGCGCCGTCTCCATCCCGGATGACCAGCGCGGCGCAGTCTTTCGGAACGGCACCATCTACCTGAGCGGTGAAGTTCCGAGTCAAGCCGTATCCGATGAACTCGTCCGCCGAGTTGGTCTGGTGATCGGCCCGGAAAACGTCGTGGCAAACCACACGATTCGCCCTGGGGTTGAAGTTTCTGACACGTCGGTGCTCTTCATCGAAGACCTCGTGCTCTTCAGTCCCGGTAGTGCCGAGGTCACCGATCCGTTCAAATCGCTTCTGGACCTGGGCACACTCCTCTTCCAGGTGAATCCTGCGGTGACCATCACGGTTGAAGCGCACACCGACAGCATCGGGCCCCAGAGCGAGAACCTTCTCCTAAGCCAGCTGAGAGCGGATGCGGTGATGGACTACTGGATTGCCGCCGGTGTTGACCCGGATCGCATCACCGCGATCGGGCGCGGTGAGACCGAGCCTTACGCGAGCAACCGGACTTCTGAGGGACGACAGCTCAACCGCCGAGCCGAATTCACCATCTTGAACTTCCTGGGCTGAAATGCGCCCGGCTCGCCCGAACGAACAGCCCGCAATAACAACCAGCCATGTGTCCTCCCATGAAATGGAGCAGTCCAATGCCCTCTGAACCCACCTCCGCCCCAATAGGCGTCTTTTCCCGACCGGAGCCCCCTACGCCTGAGTGCCGGGCAGGCGATCGGCCGGCGGCTCCGCACCACCGGGCCCGCATTCTGGCCTTTCCCGGGCGATCCATCGTCGCCCCGGGGATCAATCCGAACTGTTCACATTCGGCCCCCGGCGAGCTCTTTGAGTATGGCCAAACGGTGCTTGTGGACCTCTTCACCCTCTCAGTGGTGGTGGACCATGTCACTGGGTTCATCGTGGCCTGGGAGGTAGATCGAGTTGGAGAGCCAACCACTGGCGCCGACGTGCGCCGCCTGGTGGATCTGTCCTTCCGCAGCCGACCCGATGCGTTGAACGGCGAGAAGCTCATCGGTGGAGGTACGTGCCTCGAGCTGGTGACAATGGTTGGAACGCCGATGGACGGCGTCGCCAGCGACGACCGTTTTGCTGCATTCGAGGGAGAAACGGACCAGGGTTGTACCACCGCGATGGGGCGCTCGGTCTTGGACCGACTGGGCCTGGAGATCGGGATCGTGATGACCGAGCCAGCCAGCCTCGAGATGGGGGCGGTGAACGAGCTTCGATCAACACCAATCCGGCTCGCTCCCCAGATCCGGTTCTTCGCCTTGGCGGTAGCTCATGGCGTATGGCGCAACAACTACCGATTGACCTCAGGCCGCACTACCTCCGCCTACGAACGGCTCTTATTGTCCTAGGCGGCTGTTGCCTCGAGAGACTCAGGGGCGGTCGAACACGATGAGCGAGAGATGTTTCTTGCCCTTGCGCACCACGGCGTACTTCCCGTGCAGCAGATCACTTGACGCAACCACGTGGTCGGCCGGGACTTTCTTGTCGTTCACGCTCAGACCGTTCTGCTTGAGCAGTCGGTTGGCTTCGCTGTTGGACGATGTGATGCCGGCCTCGGCGAGCAGCGGCACGAAGCCAGCCTCCTGACCGAGCACGGAACGGGAAGCTGAATGGCAGTCCAGTTCGCCGGCCAGCATGACCAGCGCATCGGCCGAGAGGTCTGCGACGGTGCCGCCAAAGACGGCGGCCGTGGCCTCTTGGGCGCGGGCGGTGGCTTCGGCCCCATGCACCAGGGTGGTGAGTTCTTCGGCGAGGCGATTCTGAGCCTCGCGTCGATGCGGCGCCTCGCCATGGTGGGCGACCAGTTGGCGTATCTCGTCTACCGGGAGGAGGGTGAGTTGGAGGAGCAGCTTCTCGATCTCGTCATCGTCGATCTGGATCCAAGATTGGAAGAATGCGTAGGGGGCGAACTTGGCGGCCGACAGCCAGATCGTCTCACCGCCCGCAGTCTTGCCGTATTTCGAGCCGTCCGAGCGGGTGAGGAGCGGCCAGGTGAGGCCGACGCCGGTGCCACTCACCCTTTTCGGATGAGCTCGATGCCAGTGACGATGTTGCCCCACTGGTCGGACCCTCCCATCTGCATTTCGCACCCCTCGTTCTCATACAGCCATGCGAAGTCATAGGCCTGCAGGAGCATGTAGCTGAACTCGGTGTAGGAGATCCCATCTGTGCTCTCCATTCGGGATCGGACCGACTCCTTGGCCACCATTTGATTGACGGTGATGAACTTGCCGATGTCCCGAAGGAAGTCGAGGTAAGAGAAGCCCACGGTCCAGGCTCGGTTGTCCAAGAGCGATGCCGGGTTGTGGGCGGTGTCGAAGTCGAGGAACTGCCGGAGTTGGGGGAGCACGCCGGCGAGGTTGGCGGCCAGTTGCGCATCATCGAGAAGCGATCGTTCGGTTGCCTTGCCCGACGGGTCACCCACCATGCCGGTGGCGCCTCCCGCCAGTGCGATCACCTTGTGCCCCGCATCCTGGAAACGGCGCAGCATCAGAAGGCCCACCAGGTTGCCTACATGGAGACTGTCGGCGGTGGGATCGAAGCCTACGTAGACCTTGATGGGCCGCTCTTGCAGTCGCTCCTTCAGCGCCGCGGGGTCCGTGGAGTCATGGACGAGACCCCGAGCGTTCAGGTCATCAAAAAGTGATTGGTCAACGGTCACGCTGCAAGTGTGCCCTACCGACCCAACACCGAGGCCGGTTATCGGGCAGAATGGCCGAGTGGTTGCCCCCTCACCTCCAGCCGACCTTGATGAGCCCACTGGACCCCTCACAACGGGCCGACTGATTTTCCGATTGGTGGTGGGGGCCGTGGTTGCCGCCTCGTTCGCCGTTTGGTTCTACGCCTACAGCGGGGCTGCCGATCGCCCGCCGCCAGATGAGCTGGATTCCACCGCCCTTCACCTTGGGGCCGAGCAGGACGGCACCCAGTATCAGGAGGTGGCGGGCGAACTGGCCTTCGGTAAACGGGCCGAGGTCATCTGTCAGAGCGCCATCGACAGCTTGCCAAACGCCCGCTTCGCGGAGAGCCAGACCGAGCGCGCCGATCAAATCCGCGCCAGCAATGTCATCCTTCGAGACATGGTGGCCGAACTTCGCGCCCTGCCGGTTGCCACCGATCGCGACAATACGCTCCGGGGTTTGTGGCTCGATGATTGGGGCATTCTCTTGACCGATCGGGACCGCTACGCCGACAACGTGGAGACCGATCCGGGCGCCATCTTCACCCTCACCGCAGTGGAGGGTGAAGAACGGCTGGAGCGACGTCTCACTCGCTTTGCCAGAACCAACCTGATGTTGCCGTGCGGAGCTCCCAGCGACCTGGGTTGAGGCCATAGTGTTTACCCTGTTCAGGGACTGCCTCTTGTAGGGTGCCGGACGGGCCAAGAAATTAATCGCGGAATTTCCATCAACGCGTTGTGGAACCGTGCCGATCAGAGTTATCTTTACTGTCTGCCCAACGGACGGAAGCGAAGCCTCGCGGCGAGCTACCGGCTCAATAAGCAAACCGGGCCCGCACCCGCACCTCCGAGCAATCGTGTGCGTAACGTGCGGCCTCTGCACCTTGAAAACGGAATAGACGAGAACGCAGCGTGTGCGGAGGACATGACAACCTAACCAGTCATGATCATCCGTCAATTAATACAGAAATAAGCCGCTCGGACGTGGTTTGGTAACCGCGACACCGAGCAACCGGATCAGTCAGGTTCCTTTTCCAGGGACTTGACAAGGATTCTCTGATGGAGAGTTTGATCCTGGCTCAGGACGAACGCTGGCGGCGTGCTTAACACATGCAAGTCGAACGAACTCGAGCTTCGGCTCAATGAGTGAGTGGCGAACGGGTGAGTAACACGTGAGAAACCTGCCTCGGAGTACGGGATAACCCAAGGAAACTTGGGCTAATACCGCATACCTTCTGACCACCGCATGGTGGACTGAAGAAAGATTTATCGCTCTGAGAGGGTCTCGCGGCCTATCAGCTTGTTGGTGAGGTAACGGCTCACCAAGGCTTCGACGGGTAGCTAGTCTGAGAGGACGAATAGCCACACTGGAACTGAGACACGGTCCAGACTCCTACGGGAGGCAGCAGTGGGGAATCTTGCACAATGGGCGAAAGCCTGATGCAGCGACGCCGCGTGGGGGATGAAGGCCCTAGGGTCGTAAACCCCTTTCAGTAGGGACGAAAATGACGGTACCTACAGAAGAAGCCCCGGCCAACTACGTGCCAGCAGCCGCGGTAAGACGTAGGGGGCGAGCGTTGTCCGGATTTATTGGGCGTAAAGGGCTCGTAGGTGGTTGCGTAAGTCGGATGTGAAAACTCAGGGCTTAACCCTGAGACGCCATCCGATACTGCGCTGACTTGAGTCCGGTAGAGGAGTGTGGAATTCCTGGTGTAGCGGTGAAATGCGCAGATATCAGGAGGAACACCTACAGCGAAGGCAGCACTCTGGGCCGGTACTGACACTGAGGAGCGAAAGCGTGGGTAGCAAACAGGATTAGATACCCTGGTAGTCCACGCCGTAAACGGTGGGCACTAGGTGTGGGGACTTTCAACGGTCTCTGCGCCGAAGCTAACGCATTAAGTGCCCCGCCTGGGGAGTACGGCCGCAAGGCTAAAACTCAAAGGAATTGACGGGGGCCCGCACAAGCGGCGGAGCATGTTGCTTAATTCGAGGCAACGCGAAGAACCTTACCTGGGTTTGACATGTACGGAAAAGCTGCAGAGATGTAGTGTCCTTCGGGGCCGTACACAGGTGGTGCATGGTTGTCGTCAGCTCGTGTCGTGAGATGTTGGGTTAAGTCCCGCAACGAGCGCAACCCTCGTCCTATGTTGCCAGCATTTAGTTGGGGACTCATAGGAGACTGCCGGCGTCAAGTCGGAGGAAGGTGGGGACGACGTCAAATCATCATGCCCCTTATGTCCAGGGCTGCAAACATGCTACAATGGCCGGTACAACGGGCTGCAACACCGCGAGGTGAAGCGAATCCCTTAAAGCCGGTCCCAGTTCGGATTGGAGTCTGCAACTCGACTCCATGAAGCCGGAGTCGCTAGTAATCCCGGATCAGCATTGCCGGGGTGAATACGTTCCCGGGCCTTGTACACACCGCCCGTCACACCACGAAAGTTGCCAACACCCGAAGCACGTGGCCCAACCCGCAAGGGAGGGAGCGTTCGAAGGTGGGGGTGGCGATTGGGGTGAAGTCGTAACAAGGTAGCCGTACCGGAAGGTGCGGCTGGATCACCTCCTTTCTAAGGAGAAGCGCAGATCAGTATCACTGCCAACTGCCTAGCATTTGCTTGGCACGGTGTAGTGACTGGGTGTGCTCTACCTAGTTGACACACGTGTGCAACTCGTCTATTCCGCTTTGAAGGTGCTGAGGGCTTTGCCCGTTGGCGCGTTTCTTGAGAATTGCATAGCGAGCACGAGCATCTATTTCGATAGATGTAAATATCTTTTAATACTTCAATGAAGTTGAATAAAACATAGTTAGAACAAAAAAGCTACAAAGGGCCATTGGTGAATGCCTTGGCAACTACGACCGATGAAAGACGTGATTGGCTGCGATATGCCTCGGGGAGCCGCCGAATAGGCTTTGATCCGAGGATTTCTGAATGGGGAAACCCAGCACCAGCAGTGGTGTTACCGCACAGTGAATACATAGCTGTGCGGAGGGAACCGCGGGAATTGAAACATCTAAGTACCGCGAGGAACGGAAAGTAAAAACGACTCCCTCAGTAGCGGCGAGCGAAATGGGAAGAGCCTAAACCGCAGGGGTGGAAAGCCTGATGGCGTTGCCTTTGCGGGGTTGTGGGATCTACTTGGTACTGCATCAGAAGTACCGAGGAGTTACAAATTGTCGTGGTAGTGGAAGCAACCGGATAGTTGCGCCACAGAGGGTAATAGCCCCGTACACGAAACTACGACAACTCCTAGTAGACACCCGAGTATCACCGGGCCCGTGAAACCCGGTGTGAATCTGCCAGGACCATCTGGTAAGGCTAAGTATCCGTAGTTGACCGATAGTGAACGAGTACCGTGAGGGAAAGGTGAAAAGTACCCCGGGAGGGGAGTGAAATAGTACCTGAAACCAATGGTCTACAATCAGTCAAAGCCGGCTTGTCCGGCGATGGCGTGCCTTTTGAAGAATGAGCCAACGAGTTATGGTATGTGGCAAGGTTAACCCGTGAGGGGAAGCCGGAGCGAAAGCGAGTCTGAATAGGGCGTTTAGTCGCATGCTGTAGACCCGAAGCCGTGTGATCTAGCCATGAGCAGGGTGAAGCGAGGGTAAGACCTCGTGGAGGCCCGAACCCACCTAGGCTGAAAACTGGGGGGATGACTTGTGGTTAGGGGTGAAAGGCCAATCAAACACGGTGATAGCTGGTTCTCCGCGAAATGCATTTAGGTGCAGCGTTGCATGTTCAGTCATGGGGGTAGAGCTACTGGATGGGTTAGGGGGCCTACAAGCTTACCGACCCCAACCAAACTCCGAATACCATGACTCCAGAGTGCAGCAGTGAGACCCCGGGGGATGAGCTTCGGTGGTCGAGAGGGAAACAGCCCAGACCTTCAGCTAAGGCCCCTAATTCTGGACTAAGTGGCAAACGATGTGAGACTGCTCAGACAGCCAGGAGGTTGGCTTAGAAGCAGCCACCCTTTAAAGAGTGCGTAATAGCTCACTGGTCGAGTGGTCTTGCGCGGATAATGTAACGGGGCTCAAGTCCAGAGCCGAAGCTAAGGATGCAGACGTATGTCTGCGTGGTAGCGGAGCGTCGATCACGTGTTGAAGCAAGCGGGTAACCGTTTGTGGAGTGTGGTCGAGTGCGAATGTTGGCATGAGTAGCGAAAGAGGAGTGAGAATCTCCTCCGCCGAATATCTAAGGGTTCCTGAGGAAGGTTCGTCCTCTCAGGGTTAGTCGGGAGCTAAGGCGAGGCCGAAAGGCGTAGTCGATGCACAACTGGTTGATATTCCAGTACCGATGTGAGCGCGTCCGAACCAATCCATTGTTGCTAAGTGGCTGTTTGCCTTCGGGTAAACGAAACGACCCACGATGAGGCGGTTAGCAATGGAGTGACGCAGGAAGATAGGTGAACCCACGCGTTGGTTGACGTGGGGTAAGCGAGTAGGGCGAGGTCCAGGTAAATCCGGGCCTCATGAAGTCCGAGACGCGATGCCGAGGCATTAGCCGAAGTCACTGATTCTATGCTGCCAAGAAAAGCTTCTAGCGAGCTCTCACGTCGCCCGTACCCACAACCGACACAGGTAGATAGGTCGAGAAGACCAAGGCGAGTGGATGAACTATGGTTAAGGAACTCGGCAAATTGCCTCTGTAACTTCGGGATAAAGAGGGCCTCTATGGTGACGGGACTTGCTCCCTGAGCTTGATGAGGTGGCACAAACTAGAGGGAAGCGACTGTTTACTAAAAACACAGGAGCGTGCGAAGCCGTAAGGCGCTGTATACGCTCTGACGCCTGCCCGGTGCTGGAAGGTTACGGGGAGGGGTTAGCCGCAAGGCGAAGCTCTGAACTTAAGCCCCAGTAAACGGCGGCGGTAACTATAACCGTCCTAAGGTAGCGAAATTCCTTGTCGGGTAAGTTCCGACCTGCACGAATGGCGTAACGACTTCCCTACTGTCTCAACCATAGATCCAGCGAAATTGAAGTACGAGTAAAGATGCTCGTTAGCTGCGGAAGGACGGAAAGACCCCGTGGACCTTTACTACAGTTTGATATTGTTGTTTAACCTAGATTGTGTAGGATAGGTGGGAGGCTAGGAAGCTGATGCGCCAGCATTGGTGGAGCCAACGTTGAAATACCACCCTGTTTATGTTGAACATCTAACCTAGACCCGTTAACCGGGTTGGGGACAGTGTCAGATGGGTAGTTTGACTGGGGCGGTCGCCTCCTAAATTGTAACGGAGGCGCCCAAAGGTTCCCTCAGACTGGTCGGCCATCAGTCGTTGAGTGCAATGGCACAAGGGAGCTTGACTGTGAGACCTACAAGTCGAACAGGTGCGAAAGCAGGGCATAGTGATCCGATGGCGCCGTATGGAAGGGCCATCGCAAACGGATAAAAGGTACCCCGGGGATAACAGGCTTATCTTCCCCAAGAGTCCATATCGACGGGAAGGTTTGGCACCTCGATGTCGGCTCATCGCATCCTGGGGCTGAAGCAGGTCCCAAGGGTTGGGCTGTTCGCCCATTAAAGCGGTACGCGAGCTGGGTTTAGAACGTCGTGAGACAGTTCGGTCCCTATCCTCCGCAGCCGTAGCAGAATTGAGAAAGGCTGACCCTAGTACGAGAGGACCGGGTTGGACGTAGCTCTGGTGTGCCAGTTGTTCCGCCAGGAGCATGGCTGGTTGGCTACCTACGGAAGGGATAACCGCTGAAAGCATCTAAGTGGGAAACCCGTTTCAAGATGAATTCTGCCGCAATAGCTAAGGCCTGTAGTAGGTGACTACGTTGATAGGCCGGACGTGGAAGCACAGCAATGTGTGAAGCTGACCGGTACTAATCGGCCGAGCGGCTTTTTATCTAACATCTCGTGCTCGCTGTGGAATTATTAAGAACGTGTCAGGGACACGTGGGTCATTTTGTGACCTGCGGAGGCCCATTTTGACAATCAGATTTTGGTGGCGATGGCGGAGGGGTCACACCCGTTCCCATCCCGAACACGGAAGTTAAGCCCTCCAGCGCCGATGGTACTTGGGACGAGAGTCCCTGGGAGAGTAGGTCGCCGCCAGATTTCGTGAATCAGACCCCGCCCTCGTGGCGGGGTCTTTTGCGTTTTGGACTCCGGGCGTTCGGGTGAACGTCACCACCGAATTGGCAGCCGCGAGCCGTAGCCTTGAGCGGTGAGTTCTACCACTGTTGACGTAGCCGACGTTTCTTTCGGCGAAGTTGGTCCCGACACCGCCAACAAGGCTCGCAAACGCCTTGCCGATGGTGCTGGCGCATTTGAGCGGGAGCGCTTCGGTGATGCCCGTCGGATCTTGGAAGGTGTCAACCGGCTCACCCCAGATGTTCCCGAGGTCCTGGAGCTCATGGGACTCTGTGCGTACCGGATGCGACAGTGGGCCAAAGCGATCAAGGAACTCACTCGCGTCTACGAACTCACAGGTTCGGTGGATCAACACCCGGTCATCGCCGACTGCTACCGGGCCATGAAGAAATGGGCAGAGGTCGATCGCATCTGGGCCGAACTGGGCGCAGAGTCACCCGACCCGGCCGTGGTGGAAGAAGGTCGCATCGTCTACGCCGGCGCAAAAGCTGACCAGGGACGAATCCAGGATGGGATCCGTCTCTTGGAGAATTCACCGGCAGCACCCAAGAAACCCAAGGTTCATCATCTGCGGCGCTGGTATGCGCTGGCTGATCTTTATGAACGCTCCGGGCAGGTGGGAAAGGCCCGACGACTCTTCGCCACCATTGCGCGGCTGGATCCCAACTTCGGCGATGCCGGCCGCCGCTCCGCCAATCTGAAATAGGCCCAAACCACACGGTGGGCAGCCCGCCGTTCTACCCCTTCTTCGCATTACGAGTCCGGTGGCATGAGGCCTGCGGCCAAAGCCTCCTGAATGGCGGTCTTCTGTCGCTTGAGCTGTTTAACCACGATCTTCTCCGGCCGCACGAAAACCCGGGTCTGGATGGAACCGCCGGCGCGATAGAAGCGGCGATCCAGCGAGCCGGTCACCGCCACCGGTGTATCGGCACCGACCTTGGGGATCGACCGTTCGGGGCCGGTCCATTCCACGGGTACCGAGCGCGCCGGGGACCCATCGAGCTGGGTACGGACGTCGAAGGTGACGGCCCACTGTCCCGAGGGCAGCTCCGCAACCCGAGGCTCGCCCACCGTGATGCCCTGCAGTACGCAGATATTCATTCTTGTTCTCCTCCACGAAGATGCCCTCGTTTGACGGCGTTGACTGTGGGGCTCAGAACCCGAGTGGGCGCATCCAGGAAAGGTGCGTCAGCAGACGAAGCACCCTACTGGCTGAGTTGGAGGTAAACAACCGTAATTATCTGCTGCGAAGTCCGAGGAGCTCGGCAACTTGGTGGTCACTGGTCTCGCTGGCTACTTCAATCGGATCGAGTGGCCGAGGGGTAGTCCAGCTTGGAGCATTGGAAAACCAGGCTGTCTCGTGTTGCACCGTGAGTGCCAGAGGGAACGACGTTCCCGATCGGGGGGCGTCTTCGAAGGTGTAGGTGCAGCCCCGGGGGTCATCGTCGGCCACCTCGACTGTCCACTCCAGGTTCTGATCACACGTCCGTAGGGTCTGGCCCTCGACCGTCAGGAAGAAGGCTGCGGGTTCGGCCGTAACGGTAACCTGCAGACTCCCGTACACAGCGGTGGCTTGTTGAGCGGTGGCCCAATAGGTGTTCTCGACCCAGAAGAACGTTGGCAACTGGAGGAGGCTGGGCTTGCCGGTGTGGAGGACTTCGGGCGGATCGGTGACGAGCAGCTCAACTCGCGCCTCGGCGAGATCGATCACTTCAGGAAACGAAAGAGGGCCGAGTTCGGGAAACGGGCCGGAGCTGCCAAGATTGACATTCTCAGGAGCGGGACCAAAACACTGCTTGTTGTACCAGCGGCCGGTACCGGAAAAGTATCGGTTCTCGTCCTCGTTGATGGTGTTGAGAATGGCGTTCACGAGACCCTGATCGGCGGGATAGTCGGCCCGATCCGGCACCTCGTAGTAGCGGCTCCCGTAGAGGACGATCGGTTCCACCACGTCGTTCGTTACCGCATTCCAGTAGCGGCAGTAGCTCCCGTCGCCACCTCCGCCGCCAGCACCACCGCCATCGCCCGGCGTGGTGCAGACCAGTGATCCGGTAACCCGGTTGTAGGAGGCACTGCCGTCGCCGAAGCAGACCTGTTCGTCACCCTGGGCCGCGGCCGGGCTGGCGAGCCCGCCCAGCACGATCAGGAAAACCACCGCCAAACGAACCCGCATCTTTCTGGAGAGTACGGATTTGCCGATGAACTGGGAAGGGCAGTTCTACCGCCCCCACCAGCGATTTCTGGCCCGGATACCTAGGCGTTGCCCAGTTCGGTGAGGGCCTGGTTGAGCCGGGCGATGAAGCTTTCTTCCCCCTTGCGCAGCCAGACGCGAGGATCGTACTTCTTCTTGTTCGGCTGGTCCGGACCGTCCGGGTTGCCGATCTGGCCTTGGAGATAGTCGTGGTTGTCGGCTTCGTATTGGCGGATGCCGTCCCACATGGCCCACTGGAGGTCCGTATCGATGTTCATCTTGATCACGCCATAACCGATCGCTTCTTCGATCTCGGCGGCCGTGGAACCCGACCCGCCGTGGAACACGAAGTTCACCGGGTGCGAAGAGGCGGTTCCGAACTTCTCGGCAACATGGGCGTTGGAGTCCCGCAGGATGGTGGGGGTGAGCTTCACGTTGCCGGGCTTGTAGACACCATGGACGTTACCAAAGGCGGCGGCGATGGTGAACTTGTCGCTCACCTTCATCAACGTTTCGTAGGCCTGTGCCACCTCTTCGGGCTTGGAGTACAGATCTTCGGGTTTGGCGTCGGAGTTGTCAACGCCGTCTTCTTCGCCGCCGGTGATGCCCAGTTCGATCTCGAGGGTCATTCCCATCGGTGCCATACGTTCGAGGTAGCTGGCACAGATCTCCAGGTTCTCCTCCATCGGCTCCTCGCTGAGGTCCAGCATGTGGCTGCTGAAGAGCGGCTTCCCGGTGGCGGCGAAATGTTTCTCACCGGCGTCTAGCAACCCGTCAACCCAGGGCAGCAGCTTCTTGGCGCAGTGATCGGTGTGGACCATCACCCGAGCGCCGTAGGCCTCGGCCAGTGAGTGGACGTGTTGAGCACCGGCGATCGAACCGGCGATCGAGGCGCCGATGCCGCCTCCTGGGAACCCCTTGCCGGCAACGAACGCGCCGCCCGAGTTGGAGTACTGAATGATGATGGGGGCGTTTCGAGCCGCTGCGGTCTCCAGAACCCCATTCATGCTGTTGCTCCCAACACAGTTGACGGCCGGGAGGGCAAACCCGTTTTCCTTGGCGTAGGCGAAGACTTCGGAGACGGTGTCTCCGGTCATAACGCCGGGGGCGAATTGGTCGTTGAAGTTGCTCACGACGAACAGACTACAAACACTGCGGGCCGGAGGAACGTGGCGACTACGGTCTTTTGGTATCAACGTGATATTCGATCTTGATGGTGTGCTCTGGCACGGCAATCAGCCGATTCCTGGTGCGGCAGCAGCGGCCAGCCGATTGATCGCTGCCGGACACGATGTTCTCTTCGCCACCAACAACTCTGCAGCACCGCTCGCCGAGCAAGAGGCGAAGTTGGCGAGCCACGGGGTTGACGCCACCGGGCGGGTGATCTCCTCGGCCTCAGCCGCCGGCTCGATGGTGAACGAGGGCGATCGAGTTTATGTGATGGGCGGGGCCGGGATTGTGGAAGCGATAGAAGCTCGGGGTGCGATCAGCGTCCCCTTGGCCGCCATAGACGCCGGGCCACCGGAGGTGGATGCGGTGATCGTAGGACTGGACCTGGAGTTGAGTTATGACCGGATGCGAATGGCGGTGGCGGCGATACGTAATGGCGCCCGCTTCATCGCCACCAACCACGACCCCACCTATCCCAGCGAACACGGTTTGTTGCCCGGTGGGGGCTCGATCGTGGTGGGGGTCGCTGCGGCGAGCGAAACGACGCCGGTATACGCCGGCAAACCCAACCAACCGATGGCGGATCTGGCGATCGCTCGACTCGGTCCCGAGGGCTTGATGATCGGTGACCGTCCCGATTCCGACGGTGATTTCGCCTGGCGGGCGGGCTACCGGTTCGCCCTGGTCCTGTCCGGGGTTACCACTGCGGCCGAGGCCGCCAAACTGGATCCGCCGCCCGCCATCATCTCGCCCGATGTGGTCACCTTGCTCGCCGATGAGTTTGGTGTCTAGAAAAATGCCCTCCCCGAAATTTCGGCTGTACCCAACACTGGATGTCAGCCTGGGCAGACATTTCGAGCGTTTGTCGCTTTCGGCAGACATTTGGACCCTACGTGGCCGCTAGAAGACGGCTGGATGCGGAGCTGGTGCGGCGCAATCTGGCGCCCAGTCGTGATGCTGCCAAGCGGTTGATCGAATCGGGTCGCGTTCTCGTTGGAGGTGCACCCACCCTCAAGGCCGCCTACCAGGTGGACCCCGCCCAGGACGTGAAGGTGAGTGGGCCGCGGCCCCGATTCGTGAGCCGGGCGGGGGAGAAACTGGCGGGAGCGCTCGATCGTTTCCCGGTTGATCCCACCGGTCGTCATTGTGTTGACATCGGCTCGTCCACGGGGGGTTTCACAGACTGCCTCCTTCAGCGGGGAGCGGCATCGGTGGTCGCTATAGACGTTGGCACTCATCAGCTTCATGAAAAACTTCGCTCCGATGAACGGGTGCAGGTTCGCGAGCAAACGGATTTCCGGACGGCGAAAGCCCGTCAGTTTCCAAATGGTGTTTCCCTCGCCGTTGGTGACGTCTCGTTCATCTCGCTTCGCCTCCTGCTCCCGGCGCTGGCCGAGCTGGACCCGGCCGATTCGTTACTGCTGATCAAACCGCAGTTCGAAGCCGGCCGGCAGGAGGCGTCCAAGTCAAACGGGATCATCGCTGATCCGGTGATCTGGCGCCGAACCCTTGCCGAGGTCTTGGAGGTCGCCGTCGATCTTGGCTTCGTCTTGAGCGGATTGATGGTTTCACCGATCACCGGCAGGGCAGGAAACGTTGAGTTCGTAGCCCACCTGCTGCGGGGGCCTGGCGGAGCAGGGATTCCTGGTCTCGAGATTGGTCAGGCGATCGAGAGTGCGGTTGGCCAGGTGGCCCTTGAGGAGACCAGCGTCAACGCCGATAGGGAGGACGAATCGTCATGACGAATATCGGAATTGTTCTGCATCATCATCGGCCCGAGGTCTATGCCCTGGTGGACCGCGCCCTCAGTTGGTGCAAAGACTTCGGTGTAACGGTCCGAATGGTGAGCGTCGACGCAGAGTTGATCAGTCATCCCGAATTTGGCGTCCCCGAGCACGAGTTTGGGGAGGGTCTGGATCTCTGCCTGAGTCTCGGGGGCGACGGCACCATGCTGCGAGCCACACATCTGGTTGTTTCCCACCAGATTCCGTTGCTCGGAGTGAATGCCGGCGATTTGGGGTACCTGGCGGAGATCGATCCGGATCAGTTGGAGTACGCACTCTCCCGCTGGCGAAATGGGCAACTGCTGGTCGAGGAGCGGATGATGATCGAAGTCCTCGCCGCCAATGGGGACAGCCTCGGCGTGGCACTCAATGAGGCGGTCATCGAACGGGCCGAGAGTGGGCACTTGGTCTCCTTGGTTGCCAGCATTGGCGATCGCCGTTTCACCACCTACAAGGCTGATGGTTTGATCGTGGCGAGCCCCACCGGATCCACCGCCTATTCGCTGTCGGCGGGTGGACCTGTGGTGGAACCAGACTTCCAGGCCCTCATCGTGGTCCCGGTTGCTGCGCACATGATGTTCAACCGTCCCTTGATTCTGGCCCCCTCTACCGAGGTGCGCCTCGAGGTTGAGGGGTATCGATCTGCAATGGTCACGCTGGATGGCCGCCCGGGGGCCACGCTGGAGCCCGGTGATGTAGTTGTGGTTCGGCGGGCCGACGTGAAAACACGCTTACTGGTAACCGGAACCCGAGACTTCCACGCCGTGCTCAAGGAGAAGTTTGGCCTGACCGACCGGTGATGTGGCACGTGTGAGAAACCGTTCCGGCCGTCTAAGGTCAGCGGGATGAATCTGGGGGCCCACGTGACCGTGGCGGCAGCGCTGGGGGCCGACCCATGGGTGCACCTCGGCTCAGCGCTGCCAGACATCGCCACCATCGGTGGGTTTCGCATGCTGCCGGGGTCGGGATACGGAAGGGTTGGGGATGGCATCGCTCTCCACCACGCAACCGACGAAGCCTTTCATTCTCACGCCTGGTTCTTGTTGCGTCAGAAGCAGGTGTTCAACCAGTTGACAGCGAGTGGGGTTCGCCGGGGAGCTGCCCGTGCGTCTGCGCATGTTGGTGTGGAACTGCTACTCGACGGTGAGCTGTTCGAAGGTGTCCATTCCGAGGCTCGGGCCCGGGCGGTGAACGCCGCTTTTGTTCTGGCCCGGACCGACCCTGGCCTTGGCGAACTGGTGCCGGCGGAAATGCGACCGGACTGGCTGGTTCATCTTGGTCGTTTGCATCGGTGGCGACCGCCTACCTATTTCGGCGATCCGGCCGCTGTGGCAGTTCAGATGAAGCGGATCCTGGAGAGCCGGCCGCGGCTGGCGATGACCCACGATGAAGTGCCCAAGGTTGAAGAGGCGCTGGCCGCCGTCCAACCCTCCATTGTGGATACGGCGGAGGCGTTTCTTGGGGAAATCACCGATTCCCTCCAGCATTTCGGCTGACTAGCTCAATCGCTATGCCGGCGTGGCCCGAGAGTAGGTAGGGGCGGGATCGATCAACGCAATGCTGCGTACACCAGTTGGCGCAATTCGTCCCTTAGCGGGTAGGTCCACGACGGCATGAGTTGAGTCATGCCGATAACCGCCAGATCCTCAGCCGGATCGATCCAATACAACGTGGATGCGGCCCCACCCCAGGCCAGTGTTCCCGGGGACGAAACCACCTTGGCCTGGGCCGGGTTGAGCACGACGCTGAGACCGAGTCCGAAGCCGATCCCATCGTTCTGCGTCTCCGACTGCACGCCGCTTCCCATCGCCGCGAGATCCGCGCCGCCGGGCAGGTGATTACGTCCCGCGTAGGCCATGGTCCGCGAGCTGAGAATCCGGACCCCGTCCAGCTGGCCACCGTTGAGCACCATGTGGCAGAAACGGCTGTAGTCCGTCAGCGTAGAGGTGAGGCCGCCACCTCCTGACAACAGCGCCGGCGGACGCCGGTAGTCGCCTTGGGGGGAGTTGTCGTCGATCATCACCATGTCGTTTGGGCCTGATGACGGCGCTCCCGCCGGTACTCCAAACGGACTGGTGAGCGCCCGAGCATGGTTGGCCACCAGCCGCTCAGCTTTCGCATCATCAACATGAAACGCAGTGTCATGCATCCCGAGCGGGAGCAGGATCTTGTCACGGAAGAACTGGTCCAGCGGCATATCGCCGACTAGTTCGACCAAATGGCCCAACACGTCGGTGGCCACCGAGTACTGCCAGCGCGTCCCGGGGGAAACAGCAGCGGAATGTCGGCCAGCCGGGAACACATCTCGTCTAGGGGTTGATCCCGCGATCCGATTCTTTGATCCCGATACATCGCATCTACCGGGTTTGCATACATCCATCCGTAGGTCAGACCGCTGGTATGGGTGAAGAGGTCCTGAATGATCATCGGCCGACTGAGACCGGTGGTAGCCATGGCCAATGACGAGCCACCGTCGTAAACGCGCAGATCCTTCCATTCGGGCAGGAACTTCTGCACCGGATCGGCGAGCCGGACCTTGGCCTGTTCGATCAGCATGAGCATGGCGACGGAGGTGATCGCTTTGGTCATGGAGTAGATCCGAAAGATGGCGTCGCTCTCATATCCCAGCGACGAGCTGTGGACGATTTCGCCTCGGTGGATGACGTTCCAAGCAAAGCCGGGCAGTCTGCCGGTTTCCAAGTAACGCTGGCTGATGAAGTTGTCGGCCAAAGCCAGGCGTTCGGAGTCGATGGCGGGTTCAGTCACGGAGGCGAGCATACGCGGTAGTGTCGGCGAGGTCCTATGCAGCGCTCCTCATCTGAACCGTCCAGCCCAGACGTCATCTCCGAAGTCGTGCCGACCCAGACCGGCTTGCTCGCTGGGTTGATGAAGGGCACTGTTGCCGTGACGGGAGGGGCGATAGTTTTCGGTTTGCTCACGGTGACCGGACCGGGCGAGACCATCAACCGTGACAGTTTCGAGCCGGTTGTAGATGCCCTCAATGCCATCCCCGGCCTGGGGTCGTTCAGCGAGGTAGTGACCGATGCCGGCAAGCTGCGGCTCGATCAATTCCTGCTGCTGGCGTTGGCGTTTATGGCGGGGTTCAAGCTGGAGAAGCGGGGCCTCACATGGTCGGCGATATGCGTGGCGGCGGCGATCGGGCTTCGCTACTTTCAATCGTTCGTCACGAACGTCGTTGGGAGCACCGACCCCGATGACTTTGCAGACTCGGCAGACCTTGTGGTTGGCACGGCCGGGCCATATTTCAGCGGCGGAGTGTTTCGTGTGGTCGTGATCGCGGGGTTGGCGCTGGCGATGATTGGTTTATCGCGGCGACGGGTGTTCTCTATTGCGGCGGTGGGAGGGATCATCGAGGGGGTGACCCGGATGACGCTGGGGAGACACTGGTTGTTGGACACGATCGCTGCTGTACCGATCGGACTTGGCGTTCTCTGGTGTCTTCTTCAGGCACGACGTATCCTGCTGTTTGATCTTACGCAGAGTGAGGGGTGACGAAATCCGCGCCCTCGATCTGTGCGTTTCGCCCCCGCTCGGCAAACAAAGAGCGCAAATTGGGTGTTACGACAAACATGACACTTCGTGGTTTTCGGAGTGATTGCTGCATCAATCTGCCACAGTATTGATCATGAAAAAATTCTTGTTTGGATTGGGCGCGCTACTTCTGGCGGCCGGGTTAATCGTGCAACTGTTCATTGTCCCTGGGGCGAAGCAGTTCCCGAGTGATGTCGACGTAGACAGGGTGTATGAAGGGACCGCGGGTGTTCTCCTGAACGCTGAGGCACTCCAGACAAACGATCTGGCCAATCTCTTCATCCGTGACCTTCCGATCACGATCGATCGAAATGTCAAGGTGCTCGAGACCGACGGCGGTTCCGCCTTGGTCAGTGATATCTCGGTGGTGAATTCACCCGCCGGTCCAATTCAGACGACCGAGAACTACTACTCGATCGACCGCAAGACAATGCTGGCTGACGACACGTTCAACTCCGACGAGCGAGTGGTGGCCCGGGAAGGGCTTGTTGTCGGTTTTCCGATCGGCACCGAGACCCGCTCCTACGACGGCTGGAACGGTGACGCCGCCAAGGTGGACTCTCTGACCTATGTCGAGAAGCAGGAACGCGCCGGCCATGACACGCTGTACTTCACCGCCGCCTCGGGACCGGATCGAATCACCGCACCCTCCACTCTGGCCGGCCTGCCCCCGGCTCTTCCGCAGGCAACACTGGCGGGAATCGTTCCTGCGCTCGGGCTGGACGCCGCAACTGCTGGGCAATTGGCCGAGGTGCTCACGGTTCTTCCCGATCCGGTTCCGCTGGCCTACACCTACACCTACAACACCGAATACTGGGTAGAGCCCAAGTCCGGCGTTCTCGTTGATTACGGCAAGACCGAGTCTCGGGTCGTCGGGATTGAAGTGGGCGGTCAGTTCGTCCCGTTGACCGAGGTCTCCCAGACCAGCTTCACCCAAACTGCCGATTCGGTGACGGTGACCGCCAAAGAAGCCAGCGATGCGAAGTCGGCATTGTTCTGGCAGGGCCGGATCCTGCCGTGGGGCTTGATCGCTGGCGGTGTGATCCTCCTTCTGCTGGCCGCCTTCGTGGCAATGCGCGGCCGCGGCGGCGGCGAGATCGACCTCGCCACCGGCAACAAGCGATAGGAGCTCTGCACCCTCCGCAGCATCTTTGATCGCTGCGTTGAGCAGTCCGACCTGCTGTTACAGATGCATCTGTTGCAGGCCGAAGGCAAGCATCAGCGGCGTTTGAGCTGCCCCCGAAGGGAGTCACAGCCGTTACGCCCAGGGGCGTAGCTGGACTGTGGCAGGGACGGGTCCGCCGGGGAGTTCCACTTCCCAGGACCCGTCCTCGATCCAAACTTCGTCCACGGGCTCGCCGCGAATGGCGATGGCCATACCGATCGCGGCGCCCACCGTGTGGCCCCACATCCCGCCGGTCACATACCCCACCCGTTCACCGTTTCGATAGAGCGGCTCGTTGTGGTGAAGGTATTTGGCATCGGCGTTGTCTGGCTGTTCCAGCTTCACCTGCACCAGGCGTTGGGTGGCCCCGGTAGCACGTTGTGTTTCCAGGGCGGCCCGGCCGATGAAGTCTGCCTCTTTGTCCAAGGCCACAGCGAAGGAAAGGCCCGCTTCGACCGGGGTGTCGTCGGGGGTGATGTCGTGGCCCCAGTGGCGGTAGCCCTTTTCGAACCGCAGGGAATTCAGCGTGTAGTAGCCGCACAGCTCCAGACCATGTTCGGCACGGGCGGTCACGAGGAGGTCAAAAACGTGGACGGCTGGGCGAGATGTTAGAGGAGCGAGGCGCCATGAACGCCGCCACCGATGATTACTACGCGAGCCTGTTCAGGAATCAATGGTCAACTCTCGGGGATTCACCCTTGCGTAATCGGTTCTAACACATTGGTAAAGGTATTTCATCCGATTGCGAGAGATAGCGTGCCCCGATGGCGCGTGAATCTTTGTCGACGGAAATCGTGGTGAGCACCGCGGCGTCCATCGCCAATGCTGAAGGGCTTGACGCCATCACCCTTACCCGGGTGGCCAAGGAACTGAAGACCAGCCAACCGGCGCTGTATCGCCACGTCGACAGCTACGACGACCTCATCCGTCTCCTTGGTTTGCGCGGCCGGGAGGAACTGTTTGCCCGCCTCACCGATGCGGCGGTGGGCCTGAGTGGTGAGGATGCCGTTCGGGCCATGGGGATGGCGTGGCGCCAGACGGTGCGTGATGTCCCCGGTCTGTATGCCGCAACCGATCGGTATGCGTGTGCCGGTGATGCGGAACTGGAAGCCGCCGTTGAGCGTGTGGTCAATGCATTGGGTCAGGCGTTGGTGGCATTCGACCTCACCGAGGATGAGCGGGTACATGTTGCCAGGACCCTACGCAGCGCCTTCCACGGATTCAGCCATCTCGAGGCCGGTGACGGCCATCCAAAAGAACAAGACCTCGATGACTCCTTCGAGCACTTGATTGAGCTGCTCTGCGTCGGGATCCGAGCACTCTCCGCCCGAACCTAGATCAGTTCTCGCTGGACCAGAATGGCTCGATGAATCGCCGGCACACCGTTCCATTTGTGACCGTTTTGATTGTCGCAATGGTCGTTTCGACCTTTCAGCTTTTCGTCATCGCAGTGCTGGCCGCTGAGATCATTGACGAGTTCGGGGTCACCAAGTGGCAAATCGGCATGCTCGGCGCTGCCAATACTGGGGTTGGGGCTTTGATGGCACCCTGGCTCGGCCGCCTCACCGATCGACTGGGCGCTCGAAACGCAACGGGACTGGTCTTCGCCACGAGCGGTTTGGGCATGATCGTGACCGCCGCGGCTGGAACCTATGCAATCTTGATCCTCGGGTCGCTCATCAGCGGTGTGCCACAAGGATGGAGCAACGCCGCCACCAACAAGCTGATATCGGCCAGGAGCAGTCTCAAGAGCTCGGGTTTGATCACGGGATTCAAGCAGTCGGGCGTGCAGCTTGGCTCCTTTATTGCGGGTCTCTCCATGCCGGCGATCGCCGTCAATTTCGATTGGCATGTTGGCCTTGTGGGCATTGGCGTCGCCACGATTCTGGCTGCCGGTGCGGCCATGTGGGTGCTTTTACCAGACCACGTGGTCGCAACCAGTTCTCACACGGCTTCTTCAAGGACACGCCTGCCACCGTTCGTTTTCCAGGTGGCGGTCTATGCCCTGTTCGTCGGCCTGGCCGCAGGCGGCGTTGGGCGCTTCATTCCCCTCTTCGCCAACGAAAAACTGGGGTTCAGCCTCCAGGGTGCCGGGATCGTGTTCGCCTTCCAGGGGGCTCTGGGAATTGTGGCTCGGCTGATGTGGGGCCGAGCAACCGAGTCTCGTCTACCGCTACGAGGCTCGCTGCTGGCGATGGCGTTAGGGGGCGCCGGTGTGTTCGTACTGTTGCTGCTGGCCACCTCGATCGGGGGCTGGATCTTGTGGCCAATAGCGGCGCTCATGGCCTTCACCACCTCGGCGTGGAACGTGGTGGCGATGCTGGCGGTCATCCGTAGCGTCCCGGTGGCCGACGCCGGGCGAGCAACCGGCGTGGTAATGATGGCGTTCCTCGGAGGGTTGACGATCTCGGGCCCGGCGGTGGGCTGGTCGATCGACCGGACTGGAGGGTACTCAGAGGCATGGTGGGGCCTATTGGTACTGGTGCTCATCGGCGCCTTATCAGTGTCTCGAGAATTCGGGGCGGGGAAATCGACGTTTGGATAGACGCCGAAGCGGCTGGGTTATAGGGTCTAACACATGACCCGTATGACCCCCAGTGAAGCGTTCGTAGAGACCCTCGTAGCCAACGGCGTAACCGAGATGTTTGGCATCATGGGTTCGGCATTCATGGATGCGATGGACATCTTCGCCCCGGCCGGGATCCGCCTCATCCCCGTGGTCCACGAACAGGGCGCTGCCCACATGGCCGACGGCTACGCACGAGTCTCTGGCCGTCACGGCGTGGTGATCGGTCAGAACGGCCCCGGTATCTCCAACTGCGTCACGGCCATTGCCGCCGCTTTCTGGGCCCACTCTCCGGTGGTCATCATCACCCCCCAAACCGGCTCCATGGGTCTAGGGCTCGGCGGTTTCCAGGAAGCCAATCAGCTGCCAATGTTCGAAGAGTTCACCAAGTATCAAGGCCAGGTAGACAACGAAAAGCGGATGGCCGAAATTACGGCTCGCTGTTTCGACCGGGCCATGAGCGAGATGGGCCCCACCCAGCTCAACATTCCCCGCGATCGTTTCTATGGCGACATCGACGTGGAGATCCCCGAGCCGATGCGGGTGGATCGCGGCCCCGGCGGCAACAAGACCCTCGACCAGGCTGCAGAGTTGCTGGCCAATGCGCAGTTCCCTGTGCTGCTCAGTGGCGGCGGCGTGGTGCAGGGTGATGCCATGGCCGAAACCATCGCACTGGCCGAACGGCTCGGCTGTCCGGTGGCCAACACCTACCTCCACAACGACTCTTTCCCCGCCTCCCACCCCCAGTGGACCGGCCCCCTCGGCTACCAGGGGTCCAAAGCCGCAATGAAGCTGATCAACAAAGCCGACGTTGTACTGGCTCTTGGCACCCGCCTCGGCCCGTTCGGCACCCTGCCCCAGCACGACATGGACTACTGGCCCAAGGACGCCAAGATCATTCAAGTGGATGCCGACCACAAGATGCTCGGCCTCGTGAAGAAGATCTCTGTCGGCATCAACGGCGACGCCGCCCAGACGGCGACGGCACTGCTGGAGCGCCTCGAAGGCCGGGAGCTAGCCTGCGACGCCAACCGCGACGAACGCATGGCCACAACCCAGGCGGAGAAGGATGCTTGGGAAGCCGAACTCGACGGCTGGATCCACGAAAAGGATGACTTCTCGCTCGAGGCGATCGCCGAAGCCGAGGAAATGCCCGGTGACTGGCTGCATCCCCGTCAGGTACTGCGTGAACTGGAGAAGGCGATGCCGGCCCGGGTCATGGTCTCCACCGATATCGGCAACATCAACTCGGTTTCCAACAGCTACCTGCGGTTCGAGGAGCCCCGCAGTTTCTTCGCCGCCATGAGTTGGGGGAACTGTGGTTACGCACTGCCAACGATCATCGGTGCCAAGGCGGCCGCCATGGATCGGCCGGCCGTTTCCTATGCCGGTGATGGCGCCTGGGCTATGAGCATGACCGAAATCATGACCGCCGTACGCCACAACATCCCCGTCACCTCCGTGGTGTTCCACAACCGCCAGTGGGGGGCGGAGAAAAAGAACCAGGTGGACTTCTATGGCCGTCGCTTCGTTGCCGGTGAGTTGGATGGTGGCGAGAACTACGCAGAGATCGCCAAGGCCATGGGCGCCGAGGGCGTCCGGGTAGACAAGATCGACAACGTGGGCGCCGCTCTGACCGATGCGATCAATGCACAGATGAACGAGGGCAAGACCACGGTGATCGAGATCATGTGCACGCAGGAGCTGGGTGATCCCTTCCGCAAAGACGCTCTCTCCACACCGGTCCGTCACCTGGACAAATACAAGGACTATGTATAGGCGGTCGCGCAATCGTGACACCCACATGGCCTGCCGGCCTGAGGCGAGGGCGTTGCTGCCGCCGCGCTCGGAGGCTACATCCCGATTGTTGTTTGGCCCGGAGGCGGCGCCTCCGTGGCGATGGAACGGCTGCCGGAGGCGACAAGCACAAGCTTCCGCCACACCTAGTGACTCCCAGAAGGGACCTTGTGAAGCTGTTCCCCAGCTACGCCTAGTGCGGCGATAACGGCCACGTTGACGATGTCCTCGGTGGAGCAGCCGCGTGAGAGGTCGTGCATGACGCCGTTCAGACCCTGGAGGAGCGGGCCGTAGGCTTGTGCTCCGCCCAGGCGTTCGGTGATCTTGTAGGCGATGTTGCCGCTGTCGAGATCGGGGAAGACGAAGACGTTGGCCCGACCAGCGACACTGGAGCCGGGCGCCTTCCTTGCGGCGACCTCCGGAACCCATGCGGTATCGAACTGAAGCTCGCCATCGAGCACAAGCTCTGGTCGAAGTGACCTTGCGATCGATGTGGCTTCGCGAACCTTTTGGACCCGGGGATGTTCGGCGCTTCCGTTGGTGGAGTAGCTCAGCATCGCCACCCGGGGCTCGATGGCAGCCAGCTGAGCGAAGGTCTGAGCCGACGAGATGGCGACAGCAGCTAGCTGCTCAGCTGTCGGATCGGGCAGAACTCCGCAGTCTCCGTAAACGATTGGTGTTCCATCAGGTAGCACGAAGAAGAAGCAGCTGCTGACCGCAGCAACGTCAACGGCTGCGCCAAACACCCGTAAACCGGTGCGAATCACATCAGCGGTTGGACGCGTGGCACCAGCGACACATGCGTCGGCCTCGCCCACCAGGACCATCAGCGCGGCGATTGCCAGCGGATCATTGAGATCGACGGGTTTCCGTAAACCTTGGGCTGCTTCAATTATCGCCGGGGAGCAAGAGCCCGCACCTGACTCGATCACGAATGCGTCCGCCAAGCCTCGTTCCTGCAGCTGGCGCGCTGCTTCATGGGCCCGCTGGTCGTTCGAATCAGCCAGTGCTATCCGTCGTGGTCGAGACGCAGCACGTTCATGCCAGCTGTGGAGAGTGGTGCTCAATGCCTTATCACGGGATCAGCACAGACGTGAGCAGCCGGATGAGAAGGTGCTGGATTCTTGGCGATCCATTTACTGGTGCTGGCAAGAATGGTGTCGAGACGGATTTGGATGTCATCCAGAACGAGGTCGTCGGCTACGAGCGGCGGCGAGGTCACCAGCATGGTGGCGCCTCGATCATCGGGTCGAATGAGAAGTCCGGCGTCTCGGACCATGCCGGCCAGCCCGCCACCCTGGAGTCCGGCTCGCTGGGCGTCGGAAAGTTGGGTGCCTGTCTCGGAGTCGGCCACCAGTTCCAGCGCATAGAAGTAGCCGAGGCCCCGCACCTCGCTGAGGCAGTTGTGCTTCGCCAACAGTTCATCCATCCGACGCCGGAAACCGTCTTCGTTATCCAGCACATGTTGCATGATCCCCTCGGAGCGCATGGCGGAGATATTTGCAACTGCGACGGCCGTGGCAACGGGGTGACCACCGAAGGTAGCGCCGTGCATATACGTGCCCATTGGGGACTCCCACACCGACTCCACCAGCGGATTCCGTGCGATGAATCCTCCAAGGGGCTGATAGGCACTGGTTACGCCTTTGGCAAAGGTAATGATGTCCGGCACAACGTTGAAGCGCTCGCTGGCAAAGAAATGGCCAAAGCGTCCGAAGGCGCAGATTACTTCGTCGGCGATCAGAAGGACGCCGTACTTGTCGGCGATGCGGCGAAGTTCGGGCCAGTAGCCATCGGGTGGCACCAGACCGCCTCGGCCGTTTTGAACCGGCTCGCAAATAATCGCCGAGACCGTCTCAGGCCCTTCGGCCAAGATCATCTCTTCGAATGCTGCGGCCGATGCCAGAACGTCTGGCGTGTCGCCGTAGGTGTTGCGGACATGGCGGGTGCCGGTCCACAGCATCGGCTCGAATGGAGTCTTGAACTTTGGCACTCCCGTGATGGACAGCCCGCCGAGGGTGGTGCCGTGATAGGACCACTCCCGGGAGATCACTTTGAATCGCTCGTCGTCGCCATTGCTGAGGTGGTAGCTGCGGGCGAACTTCACCGCTGACTCCACCGCTTCGGAGCCCGAGTTCACGAAGAATACCTCTTCGAGATCACCGGGTGCTTCAGCGGCGATCATGGTGGCGGCTTCGATGGCAGGGGGGTTCCCCCATCCCCAGGTGGGATAGAACGGCAGTTGGGCCATCTGTTCGGCGGCGGCCTGTACGAGGTCCATCCGGCCGTGGCCAAGGTTGGTGCAGAAAAGCCCGGCCAGTCCGTCGAGGTACTTGCGGCCGTCGGTGTCGTACACGTAGCAGCCTTCGCCCCGTTCGATGACACCCATGCTCTGGTGCTTCCATGCTGCGCCCTTGGTGAAGTGGGGCATCAGGTGCTTCTGCGCGTTGCTGCGGTGCTGTTGCGTCTTGGCTTGCCGAGACCGTTCCGATTCGGCGTTTTCGATCACGGTCATGGTGAGCACCTCCAGAAGGCGAACGCTGTGCCAGACGACACAACTGTTAGTGTCTCTAGCTTAAACGCTTGAGCCTCTAACTGTCCACGAAAACGGAGTGGGAATATGCGAAAGAGCGTTCCGGGAACCTGCGGCGTCAATCCGCGGGCCAGGTGGGGCTGGTTGTGACCGTCCCGCCTCGCTCCACGATCAGGCAGGCGGTCGAGCGGTCTCGAGAAATGAGCTCCAACCCGTCCTCCACCGAAAGGACGGTCAGAGCTGTTGCCAGCACGTCAGCAGTCATGGCATCGGTGGCGATCACGCTGGCCGAGGTGATGTGGTTGACCGGGTGACCGGTTCGCGGATCGGTGACATGGGTTCCACGCCGGGCGATGCCGCTGGTGGCGAGACCTTGGTTACTGATGCTGACCTGCCGGAACGGTGCCACATTGTCGTAGGGCCGGTCCGGATGTTCGATGCCCACCGTTGCCGACCCAGCCCCAAGGTGGCGGATATCCCCACCCCCACTGATGATCACTCTCTTAGCGGTACGGATTGCTTGATGGGAAGCTCGATCTACGATTAAACCCTTGGCGATCGCATTTAGGTTAAGTAGACCGTCGACGTAGGGATCGAATGCCCCTGCGGTAGCGTCTCGCCAGTGTTCGGCCTTGTTGAGAACGGTCTGCAAATCAGGTGGCGCAACGCCTATCAGATTTGCTCGAAGTTTGAAGATGGCACTTTCCGGATCGAAGATGTTGAACGTCTTCGATTCTGTGATGAGAGTGCGAAGCGCTCGTCGCCGGGCGAGTCGGAGAGCCGGGGACCACGGCCCCTCCAGTTGGATTTCAACAGTTGTTCCGAGCAGATCGTGGTGGATGGAGGACAGCCGGGCGATCTACAGACAGTAGGTTCACCAAAGGCGCGCTGCATATCTTTCAGGTTGTGTTCAACTCAAACGGTGAGGATGGCGGAATGACAGATCCCCGATACCCGGCGGTGTCGCGTCGCGCCCTATTGAAAGGGTCGCTTGGACTCGGCGCCGTCGTGTTGATTCCCGGCCTCGGTTGTGGCGGTGGTGACGAAGAAACATTCGCGGGGGCCTCTGTCACAAGCCCCCCAACAACAGCCGAGACAACGACCCAAGCGCCGCCGAGCGAAGCGCCTTCCTCAACCGCCTCGGAGACCTCGGCTGCCCCCGAAACGACTTTGGCTGCTTCTGGAGGCACTGCTCTGCCGGCTAGTGGCGTGATGGAGATTACCTTCACGTATTCCCAGGCGGCGGGCGGTAAGAACGAGCCGCCCTACATCGCCACCTGGATCGAGGACGCCGACGGCGAGCTGGTGAACACGGTGGCCCTCTGGTACGAACAGAGTCAGAAAGGCCCGAAGTGGCTGAAGGACCTGCGCCGTTGGAACACCGTTGATGAAGATCGCATTCAAGCCGGAGGGTCAGATGTACTGGACGTTGTCTCGTCGGCCACACGCCTGCCGGGTGCTTACACCTTGGCTTGGGATGGCAGCGCTATCGACGGCGGAGCGGCTCCAGTGGGCGATTATTTCGTTTGCATCGAAGCCGTCCGGGAGCGCGGGCCGTACAGCTTGATCCGTCAAGCGGTCACGCTGGATGGTGCGCCGATTTCGCTTTCGCTCGCTGATGAAGGCGAATTGGTTGCGGCCTCGGTAACGATTCCATGACCACGGTTCCCACCGGTCCTCCGAGGGTCGATGAGGTGATGGCTCCAACCGGTACCGAGGAACGCCTCCAGAAGCTCCTGGACCGGCAGGGCGAAAACGGTGGCTCGCCACGGCGCACACCGAAACAAACGACCAACAACTGGTCTCGTTGGCTTCACGTCTACACGAGCATGATCAGTTTTGTGATCGTGATCTTCTTTGGCCTCACGGGGATCACACTCAACCACCCAACCTGGACCTTCGGCTCAGAGGTGGTTCGAAGCGATGCGTCGGGTCAACTCCCGGACAATGTTTTCGACGCCGATGGCGATGTGGAGTTTCTGATGGTGAGCGAGTTCCTGCGCGAAAGCGGAGGGGTGAAGGGCGACGTCAAGGGTTTCTCGACCGAAGGGACCGAGGGGTCGATCACCTATAAATCGCCGGGCTATTCAGCTCAGGCGGTGTTCGACACCGAAACCGGAGCATACGAGCTGGCAACCGAACAGCAGGGGTGGCTGGCGATCATGAATGAGCTGCACAAGGGGCGTGATGCCAACAGCCCGTGGCGATGGACCATAGACATCTCCGGGGCCGTGCTGGTGATCGTGGGCGTCAGCGGTCTGGTCATTCAGTTTGTGATGCGGAAGCGCCGAACCAAGGCATTGATCTCGGTAGCGGTGGGTGGCCTCGTCACGCTTGGCCTGGCCTGGTGGGCCCTTCTCTAGTCATGTGGCCGCTGCAAACTTCGGTGTGAGCGGATGTGGCCGCTGCAAGGTTTGGAAATCGAACGCTCAAGCGGCCAGGTCTGGGACAACCGAAGCTTCCGGCTGCCAGGATGCAGCCAACGGCTCGATCTGCAGCGCTCAATCAGATGGTGGCCCGCGTGTTCGAACCAACGTATTGAGCCAGCGATGCTGCGAAGTGCTCGGCTGGTTTGGGTTGGGCAATGAGCGAGGTGAAGGTCAGCGGGCCGTGCACACTGCTGTTCAGAATGATCGAGTAGGCGCCCTTTTCGTGCGGCACGGTGGTGTAGCTGAACGACCCGATTGGAAGCTCCACCAGCATCTCTTTCACACTACGGTTCAGGATCAGGAGTCGTCTGGGCGTCAACGCCATCATGAAGCCGTTCTTCGACACGGGGCTTTCCGCCATGCTGTTTCCGGTCTGGATCGCAATCTGGGCGGCTCGAGCCTTCGCGGCCTTCCTGGCGAAGCCGGTACCGATGAGTGCTCCCAGTGCTCCGAAGCTCATCCAGATGGTACTGAGCTGCGGGCTTGTCACGTCAACGAAGTTGCCAGCCGAGACCAGATCCTCGCCGGGCTGGAGCACCTCGGGATGGCGTTTGATGATCTTCTTGTTCGTCTTGGAGACGAGTGAGGGAGTCTTCGCTGAATCGCTGAGCATACGTGCTTTTCGACAACCGTGAGCACGACCTTGAATCGGGCGTAGCCGCGAATTATTGCACGGCATCACCGAGTTCTGGCCTCTATGCGGCTGTTTCGGCCTCGGCTTCGGCAATCAATTCGGTCAACCGGATCGCCGCTGGCATCGAGCTGTCGCGTATGCGCCGCAGGATCGCCCGTTTCTCCTTGTCGTCTTTGGAGATTTCGCTCACCATCTTGGAAAACCCATCGAGCCGGTTGGCCAACAACCACGACCGGATCTCGGGATTCTGACCCCAGGTGTACTGGTTGGTCATAAAGGCCAGAGTCAGCTTCATGTAGTCCAGATCCGAGTTGGGCAATGGGACAACACCGCACAACCCGTTCTTCTCCTCCTCTGTCTCGTAGGTCGTCTCAACATGGGCGATGAACGCCGCGCTGAAAGCGGGCTGATAGGAACGCACGGTCTGAGGGGTGATGAGATCGCCCTGGAAGATCGGTTTGGTCTCCAGGTTGGTGATCGCACTGGCCGAGCAGTCGATGTAGACCGAGTTGGGGGATGCGGGGATCGTTCCGCGATCGAGGACGATTTCGTTTAGTTCGATCCGTTGCACCCGGCCCAGACGAACGATGTTTTTGAGCTTCCGAAGTTCGGCAAGTTCAAGTTCGCTGATGGTGGCTCCATGGAACATCGACGGCCGCACGTTCGGGTCTAGCCGAAGGAAGTAGCCGCTGGCTTCGAGGCGATCAAACATGTCGGTGACTGACGTGGCGGCGGCGATTGACTCGAATTGATTGGCCTGTGCACCGATGGTGAATTCGAAGAACTCTGCAGCCGGTTGAGTGTTCTTGCGATTCAGAAGCCACGCGTCGCGAGACTTGATCCAGGTGATCTTCTCCGGGACCACCCGCTGTTCCAGAAGCCACAGCACTGCATCGATACCGGTCTTGCCGCCGCCCACAACTACGTAGCCCTCGGGAGCGGTCTCTAGCTTGGGCAGGTCGTTGAGGGGCATGAAGTTCACGCCGTCGGCGACGTCAAAGTTTGGCGTGTGCGTTGCAGGAACCGTGGTCTTGAGAAACGTGCAGTCGACGGTTTTGTGTGCATCGACATGGAAGGCTTCACCGGTCAACTTGTGAACGAAGTTGCCGTCGCCGCGGTAGTCACACAATCGGTAGTAGCGAACCCGACCGCTGGGCAGCAGTTGGTGGCGCATCACCTCGTCGAAGTAGGCGCTGACTTCTGCACCGCTGGCGAGATCGCCGAGACCCTTGTTCAGTCCTACCTGATCGATCGTCTCCTTGCTGAGCTCACGAGAGCTGACGCCGTAATACTGGGACGGTTGATGCAGCGTCACGAAGGGATAGGCCACGTTCCAGTGCCCGCCGGGCTTGGCGAAGCGGTCAACGATGATGATGTCGGCTTCGGTCTCGGTGACGAGAATGTCGGCGAACGCCATTCCCACCGCCCCGCTCCCGACCACCAGATAGTCCGTGGCGAGACCGGTTGTCATCGTTGGGTATTCACAACTGTCCGACCCGTGGTCTGGCCGGCGAGGATCTGGGACGAGAGGTCGGCGATATCGGCGAGGTCGACCTCGGTGGTGATGGCGGCCAGCTTGGTGGCGTCAAAAACCTCGGCGATTCGGTGCCAGATTCGCAGTCTTTCGTCGAACGAAGCCATCACGGAATCGATGCCCAGCAGTTTTACGCCTCGAAGTAGGAAGGGAATCACCGTTGTGTTCAGGCTGTTTCCACCGGCCAGCCCGCAGGCGGCGACCGAACCGCCGTAATTCATCTCGGCCAGGACGTGGGCCAACGTGTCGCCCCCCACGGCGTCCACGCAGCCTGCCCATCGTTCCTTCAGCAGCGGTTTGGCGGGCGCCTCAGCGATCTCGGCCCGGTCGATCACCTCGGCCGCTCCCCAGTCTCGGAGTACAGCCTCGTTGTCCATGCGGCCGGTGCTGGCCACCATGTGATGCCCCATGGCCGCCCCCCACATGAGGGCGGACGAACCAACGCCACCCGATGCCCCCGTGACGAGGATGGGGGTGCCCTGCTCAACCCCGCTCCGTTCCAAGGCATCGAGGCACTGCATTGCGGTGAAGCCGGCCGTGCCGATGGCCATCACGTCTTTTGTTGTCATCCCCTTGGGTAGTGGGACGAGCCAGTCGCCGTTGAGCCGGCATTTCTGGGCATACCCACCCCAGTGGGATTCACCTACGCGCCAGCCGGTGCAGAGCACCTGGTCGCCGATCGCATATCGACCGTCGCTGGAATCGGTCACCGTTCCCGCCAGGTCTACACCGGGGATATGGGGATACTCACGAACCAAACGGCCAATCCCCTGGAGGATCATCCCGTCCTTGTAATTGAGTGACGAATACTCCACGTCGACTGTGACCGAATTATCTGGTCTGGGAAGAGACGTCTCTTCAAGTTGGGTTATTGCGGCGGTTATCTTGCCGTCGGCGTCAGAAAGTACAAGCGCGTTGAAAGACATACGCCTGCGAACGTACTCCCATCCACTACCGTGGCCAAGCGGAGAGCGCAGATACTTGAAGGGGCCCTCAACGTGACCAAACATGTCTTTGTAACCGGCGGAGTAGTAAGTTCGCTCGGGAAGGGGCTCACCGCCTCTTCGCTCGGGAACCTTTTGAAGGCCCGAGGTCTTCGGGTCACGATGCAGAAGCTCGACCCCTACCTCAACGTGGACCCTGGGACCATGAATCCCTTCGAGCATGGCGAGGTGTTCGTAACCGACGATGGAGGCGAGACCGACCTCGATCTCGGTCACTATGAACGCTTTGTCGATGAGAACCTGACGCAGGCGTCCAACACCACTACCGGTTCGGTCTACTCCAGTGTGATCGCCAAGGAGCGGCGCGGCGAGTATCTCGGCAAAACGGTGCAGGTCATTCCACATATCACCAACGAGATCAAGGAACGGATCGCCAATCTGGCCAGCAGCGATGTGGACGTTGTGATTACCGAGGTTGGTGGCACCGTCGGCGATATCGAGATTCTCCCGTTTCTCGAGGCCATTCGCCAGTACCGACTCGACGTTGGCCGACAGAACGTCTGCTACATACACGTCACACTCGTGCCCTATATCGGTCCGGCGGGGGAGCAGAAGACCAAGCCAACCCAGCACAGCGTCACCGAGCTTCGGAGCCGTGGTATCCAGCCCGACGTGATCGTGTGCCGGTCCGATCGGGAGATCCCGGATGGGTTGCGGGAGAAGATCTCCAATCTCTGCGACGTTCCTATCGAGGGCATAGTTGCCGCCCCCGACGCCGCCAGCCTGTACGAGATTCCGCTGCGCATGCACTCGGGCGGTCTCGACACCTACGTCTGCAACCTCCTGCAACTCGGGGCAGACGAAATCGATTTGGAACCGTGGCGGGCCCTCGTACGGCGCGTGGAAAGCGTCTGGAAGCCCCTCCGGATCGGGATTGTGGGCAAATACGTCTCGCTACCCGATGCGTACCTGTCGGTCGCTGAAGCGCTCCGACACGCTGCTTTCGCTCACAGTGTTGACCTTGAGATCGACTGGATCATGAGTGATCATGTTGAGGGAATGCTGGTGGAGGAACAGCTCGAGCATCTCGACGGTGTGGTCCTGCCCGGTGGCTTCGGCGAGCGAGGCATTGAAGGCAAGATCGCCGCAGCCGGTTACACCCGCGAGAATAACGTTCCCTGCCTGGGGCTCTGCCTCGGGATGCAGGTCATGACCATCGAGTACGCACGGAATGTGATGAAGCTTCACGGCGCCCACAGCAGCGAATTCGACAGCCAAGACGCCGTTACGCCGCACCCGGTGATCGATCTCATGGAGAGCCAACGCAAGGTCGAGGACAAGGGCGGCACGATGCGCCTCGGCGCCTACGTTGCGGTGCTCGCTGAAGGGTCCAGAGTGGCCGAACTCTATGGTCGGCCGGTGGTGCAGGAACGCCACCGACACCGCTACGAATTCAATCCCCGGTATCGCAGCCAGTTCGAGGAGTGGGGTCTGGTCTGCTCGGGGGTCTCGCCAGACGGCAAACTCGTGGAATTCGTTGAGCTCCCAAACCATCCGTTCTGGATCGGCACCCAAGCCCATCCCGAGCTCAAGAGCCGGCCCAACCGACCAGCCCCACTGTTCGACGGTTTCATCGCCGCCGCGTTGGAGCGGGCCGAGGCGGCCGATCCTGAAAGGTTCGCCGCGGCCCGGCCAGTCACCGATCAGGTGTCGATCACGCTGGACTAGAGGTTGCCAGGTCGCTGACGCTCTGTCCTATGAATAACCGGTGTGTCCGCGGGGTTCTGTGGCGCCGCAGTCGCCAGGATTTCCGGGCCGCTACCCTGACCCGGTGTCTTCGGGATTCACTCACGTTCGGGACGAACTCATCCACCAGGGGTTTGTGGTGGGGTTCTACAACAGTTACTTCACAACGCCCGATGGTGAGGAGGTTCGTCGTGACGTGGTCAAACATCCCGGTGCGGTCTCAGCAGTAGCGATGGAAGGGAACGACGTCTGGCTGGTGAGGCAATTTCGGGCACCGCTGAACGCCCAAACTTGGGAACTGCCGGCGGGGAAACTGGATTCTACCGATGAAGTCCTTGAGCTCACCGTGGTCCGTGAGTTGGAGGAGGAGATCGGGCGGCACCCGGGCCGTGTTGAAAAGCTGATCTCGCTGCATCACTCGCCTGGCTTCTGCGACGAATTCCAGACGGTCTTTTTGTGCGACGAACTGACCGAGGTTCCCACCCGTCACGATGGGCCCGAGGAAGAACACATGACCGTTCAGAAATTCCCTATCGAGGACGCAGTGCAGATGGCTCTCGACGGCACAATCACCGACGCGAAGACGATCATCGGTCTCTTGGCTGCCGCTCGCCGACTGGGTGTCTGATCGTGCGCGACGTCGTGCTAAGGCGAGCGCCACAGCTGATTCATCTGGTTAGGCGATTTTTTGGATCGCTTTCCAACGACCCGCCGGCGGCGGTAGATGATCGGTGGATCCGGTCGCAGCTGCTGCCTGGTGAAGTCGTTCTTTGGGAGCGGATGAGCGCCGCCGATCAGCGGCACTCGCTCCAGGTCGCACGCAAGGTTCTGAAGGAACGGCCCGATGCCACCCGGCCGGTCGTCGCCGCAGCGATTCTCCACGATGTCGGCAAGTTGCTAAGTGGGTACGGAACCTTTGGCCGGGTTGCCGCCACCGTTTTCTGGGTGTTGGTTCCAGGTTCAAAGAAGGGTCGCTTGGCCCACCGGTGGGCTGGCGGCGACGGGATGGGGCGGAGGCGTCTAGCTCGCAGATTGGGCGAGTATCGCGTGCACCCGGAACTGGGTCGGGACCTGCTGGTTCAGGCCGGTTCAGATCGGTTTACCTCCAACTGGGCGGCGGAGCATCACACGCCATCGGATCGCTGGACAGTTGGCGTCGAATGGGGTTCGGTCCTGAAGGAATGTGATGATGACTGAAGCGCGCCAAACCTCAGGGAGAGACGGACCTCGAAAGAATGCTGGCGGGGCTGGCGATAGATGTGCGGCCGGGCACGTTTACCTTCGTCAGCAGCGATGCATCAATCCCCGCCGAAGAGGTTTGGGGCATGATCAGAGAGCCAGAGGGAACCACGCTGATCCTCGAAGTCGAGACCGCTCTTGCCCATGGGATCCCAGTTGGCTTCGAGGCCGCCTGGCTCATGGTCAAAGTGCACAGTTCTCTCGAGGCCGTCGGGCTGACCGCAGCGCTCTCCGCCGCACTGGCGACATCGGGAATCCCGTGCAACGTTCTCGCCGGGTTCTTCCATGATCACCTCCTGGTTCCCTTGGACCGAGCCGGCGAGGCCGTAGCGGTGCTCAACCGCTTGCGGCATAACAGCTCGGTCCGTCGTTAGGAGCTGGTGATTATCCGGGTGAGTTCCTCGTTGACCTGTCCGTCAGGGGTGAATGCCACCAGGCGGTAGGGCACCTGGGTGGGTTGACCGTCGGCGGTGAACGCATTGGCTGCCGTTGCGGAAAAAGCGACGCTCCGGTCTTCCCTCAGCTCTTTGAGGCAGTTGGCGAACGATGCGCAGACGGTGTCGCCCGCAACCACCGAGGACAGCTGCGCGGCCACAGTGGAAGGGTCGTCGGTCCCGGCTGCTGCGCTGGCCAGCGATGCGATCACCAATCGGTCCACCACCTGATCCGCCAGGGAGCCTGCCGATTCCACCAGCCTGAGGCCCGGAGTTGGTTGCACCGAGTGGGTGTTGCCGACCACGTACACGGTTCGGGTGCCGGGCCCGAGGCCGGCCTCGGTCAACGCGTCCACAAAACGTTGCGGATCCTCCAGCCCCAACAGCACGATCGCCGTTGAATCGGCGGCTGCTATCTCTGCAACTTCGGGGTCAAAGCGACCCTCCTCGGTTGCGCCCACCTGCACGTTGGTGAGCAAGGTTCCGCCGTTTTCACTGAGGCGTTCGGTGAACGTGGTGGCGGCATCCGACGCCGTAGCGCTTCCGGTGACGAGGGCGAGCGCAGTGTGACCGTCGGCGAGCACTGCATCGGCCATCATTCGGGCTTGACCGCTGATGGACTCGGCCAGTGGCAGGTGGACCACGGTCCCCGTTGCCGCCAACTGCTGACCCACAGCGTCGTTTTGTGAAAGCGTTGGCGGGCCGATCACAACGTCGACGTTGTTGGCGATCAATTCTTCGACAGCGGCGGTGAGCAGCGTGCCGTCGGTGCGGACGTCGGCATGTACCAGTCGAACCTGAATATCGTCGAACTCGGTTGCGGCGGCGATCTCGACGACTTGAGCGTCGATTGCGGTGCGTGCTGCGATCCCTGGTTCACTGTGCTCGCCGGTGAGGGGAAGAAGGGTCCCGATCACCAACTCGCCATCGGCATCGCCCACCGGTCCCGGGGCGCACGCACTGACGCCGAGGCATGCCGTTAATGCGAGAATGAGCCACGCCCGCCCAGCGGAAACGGAGGCGGGTGACAATCTCATGGCGTCGGCGAGACTAATCCAATCGCCGTCCGAATTCGTTGCATCACGGGCGCGGCAACCGCAGTTGCCTTCTCTGCTCCCGTGGCCAGCGTGGCCGCCACGTCGGAATCGGAGATGGCGTGATAACGCTCCTGGATCGGGGTGAGCTCGGCGATGACTGCGGCGGCGGTGTCGGCCTTCAGGGGTCCGTACTGGGTGTATTTCTCGGCGAGTTTCTCGGGGTCATCGCCGGTGCAGGCAGCCAGGATCGAGAGCAGGTTGGAAACGCCCGGTTTTTCCTGCACGTCGAAGCGGACCTCGCCGTCGTTGTCTGTCACCGCCCTCCGCACCTTCTTCTCGATCGCCTTTGGTTCATCCAGCACATTGATCGTGCCGGCATCACTACCCACGGACTTTGACATCTTCTGCTCGGGGTACTGCAGATTCATGACTCGGGCACCGGCGGCGGGGATCTGGTGTTCGGGGACTACCACGGTTCCCTCGCCATAGCGGGAGTTCATCCGGTTGGCCAAGTCCCTGGTGAGTTCGATGTGTTGACGTTGATCATCGCCTACCGGGACCACGTCGGTGTCATAGAGGAGAATGTCGGCAGCCTGAAGTGCCGGATAGGTGAACAACCCGGCGCTGATCGAGGCGTTGTTCCCGGTGGTCTCCTCTTCGGCGTCATCGGACAATCCGCCGAGGCGGTCGCTCTTGTCTTTGAACTGGGTCATCCGCCGTAGTTCGCCAAACCCGGTGACGCACTGCATCAACCAGCCCAGTTCGGCGTGCTGATGCACGTGGCTTTGGGCGAACAGGATGCTGACAGCGGGGTCGATTCCGATGGCCATGAGCATTCGGGTCATGTTCATGGTGCCCTCTACCACCTCGCCCGGATCCTTCGGCAGTGTCAAGGCATGCAAGTCCACGATGCAGTAGACCGAGTCCATGTTGTGCTGGAGCCGTTCCCAGTTGCGTAGCGCGCCCAGGTAGTTCCCGAGATGGGTGGAGCCAGAGGGTTGAATCCCACTGAAGACGCGTTGACGCTGTGCACTCATTCCCACCAGCTTAGGGGCCCATCCAATTGCTCGACGGGGAGTTGCGCCACATCGAGCCGGGGCTCGCCAACCCGAACCGTGAGGTGTATCGCGCCCATTTTCTGATTGGACGGGGCCGGTGAGGCCCGTCGCGTACAATCACGGCAGTGAATACTGCCGCTCCCGCCCCTGTCGAGCCCGACGCCGCTCCCGCCACCGCTGCGGAACGAGCGGCCACCGGGCCTTCGGTGAAAGCCGAGGCGGCTGGATTCGAGGGTCCATTCGACCTCCTCCTGCACCTGATTCTCAACGACAAGGTAGATCTGTACGAGGTGTCGCTTTCGGACATCGTCGACGCCTACCTCGCCGAGGTAGTGAAGCTGAAGAACTGCGACCTCGAGGTGGCAACTGAGTTTCTTCTGATCGCTTCCACGCTGATCGACTTGAAGGTTCGTCGTCTTCTGCCCGAGGACGAAGCGTTAGATCTCGACGAGGAACTGGCCCTGTGGGAAGAGCGGGACATGCTGCTCTCCCGCCTTCTGGAATCCAAAACGTTCAAGGATGCCGCGCAGGCCCTGGAGCGAATGGCCGACTCCGCCGCTCTCCTTCGGCCTCGCATCGCCGGGTTGGAGGAGCACTTCCTTGCCCTTGCCCCGGACCTGCTTCAGAACTCCACACCGAACGATCTCCACAAAGCGTTCATGAAAGCCATGCGTCCGAAGCCGGTGACCAATGTTGGGCTGCACCACATCACCGAGGTGAAAGCCAGCGTTACCAAAGCGATTCACGAAATGCTGCTCAGCCTTCCCCAAGGTGGTCGTCGCACGTTCCGTGAGCTCACCGATCATGTAGCTGATGACGTCATGGAGGTGGTGGTCCGGTTCCTGGCTGTGCTTGAACTCTTCAAGCAGGGAGTGGTGGACATCGACCAGGTCGGCCACTTCGGAGACTTGACCGTGGAATGGGTTGGAAGCGAACAAGACCGGGATGCCGCTCTCACCGGTATCGATACGTACGAAGGATAACGCAATGCAGGAAACCCAATCCGATGCGGAGACAGATACCGAGACTGGTGCCGAGCTCCACAGCAAGACCGTGACCGATGCCGGTCCCGACACCGTCAACGAGCCTGCCACCGAGACCGAGCGCAACCGCGGGACGGCCATCATCGATCTCACCGACGAGAAGCAGCTCGCCCACCTGTCACGAGGAATCGAGGCCCTGGTGATGATTTCCGCCGAACCGATCCCTGATGCTGTTCTGGCTCAGGCGCTCGCCACCGACGAAGTGACGATCCGTACCATTTGTGTAGCGCTGAGCGACTCCTATGAGGATCAGGATCGGGGTTTCCAACTGGCCTATATCGCCGGCGGCTGGCGGTTCCAGAGCCACCCCGAGATGGCCGACGTGATCAGCGCCTACGTGATCGAAGGGCAGAATGCCAAGCTTTCTCCTGCCGCAATGGAGACGTTGGCAATCATCGCTTACAAGCAGCCGATTTCCCGCGCTCAGATCGGGGCGATCCGCGGTGTGAACGTGGATGGCGTACTGCGAACGCTGAGCCAAAGAGGGTACGTGGCCGAGATCGGCCGAGACGAGGGACCGGGCCAAGCCGTCCTCTTCGGGACAACGGCATCGTTCTGTGAACGGCTTGGCATCGCCGATCCGAGCCAGCTTCCCCCTCTGGGCGATTTCGTTCCACCGGCTCATGTGCTGGAGGCGTTGGAACAGACCTTGCGAGCAGATGTTGAATGACGATCCTGTGGAGAGCGACACAGTCTCCTCACTAGCTGACGGCTCAGAGCCTCAGGGAACCGAACGGCTGCAGAAGGTTTTGGCACGAGCCGGCGTTGCCAGTAGGCGGGTGGTGGAGGACATGATCACCGAGGGCCGAGTCTCGGTCAACGGCGTGGTAGCCACGCTGGGCGACAAGGCCAATCCCGAAACCGATCAGATCAGCGTGGACGGGGCAGTGATCTCCACGATGCCCGATGCCGTCACGTACCTTCTCAACAAGCCGGCGGGTGTGATCACCACCGCCAGTGATCCGCACGGTCGACCGACGGTTCTGGATCTCGTGCCCGGCGATCGGCGGGTCTTCCCGGTGGGGCGGTTGGACGCCGAGACCGAAGGATTGATTCTGCTGACCAACGACGGCGCCATGACCCATCAGCTCACCCATCCCTCCCACGGTGTAGAGAAGGAGTACCTGGCCCACGTGGAGGGAACTCCCAAACCCGGAGCGCTCCGCCTGCTGCGGCAAGGCGTCGAGCTGGAAGATGGTCTCACCGCACCAGCCCAAGCTTCGTACCTGGGTGGAGGGATCGTGAAGTTGGTCATCCACGAGGGCCGCAACCGCCAGGTGCGTCGGATGTGTGAGGCGGTGGGTCACCCGGTCAAGCGTCTCATTCGCACCAGAATCGGTCCGCTGGTCGATCAGCAGCTTCAACCCGGGGAATGGCGGGAAGTCACGACCAAAGAAATCCTGAAACTGCAGAAGTCCGTCAACCGTTCGGCTCCGGCTCCCAAGCGCTAGCTTCTTTCTTCATGCCTACCCGAGCGCTGCGCGGCGCCATCACTTGTGATGCGAATACCGAGGAGCAGATTCTTCAGCAAACCACCTACCTCCTCACGGAGATGTTTGAGCGGAACAACTTGGACGTCGAGGCCATCACCAGCCTCTTCTTCACCGCTACCGGTGACCTCACCGCAGTTGCTCCGGCGCGCGCTGCCCGAGCCTTCGGTCTTGTAGACGTTCCGTTGTTATGCGCTCAGGAGATGCCGGTGGACAATTCACTGCCGCTGTGCATCCGAGCCATGCTGCATTTCGACTGTGAGCTGCCTCGCACTGCGCTGCATCATGTCTTCCTACGCGGTGCCACGGTGCTGCGCCCCGACCTCGCTCGCCCGGGTGATGATCAATGACTCAGCAACCGGCGACGAATGGCCTTCCCATAATCGTGCCCGGGCGGGCCTGGGTGATCGGCTGCGGTCTCATCGGGGGTTCGGTCGCGGCTGCTTTGGCAGCAAAAGGTTGGCATGTTGCAGTCAGCGACGCTGACCCAGCCGTGACCGAGGAGGCGCTTCGGCGAGGCATCGCCCACGAACTCGGACCGGATCCTGCAGCCGACATCATCTTCTGCGCTGGTCCGGTGGGCACCATTCCTGACATGGCCGCTTCTGCTCTGGAGTTGTGCCAAGGCGTGGTGACCGACGTTGGCTCCACCAAAAGAAGCGTTGTGGAATCGGTGACCCACGAACGTTTTGTGGGCGGCCACCCAATGGCCGGCTCAGAACAAGATGGCATCGCCGGGGCGGATCCAAATCTGTTCGTGGGGGCCACGTGGGTGCTTACCCCAAGGGAAGACACTGAAGCTCGCATCTTTGCGAAGGTGCGAGCTGTCATCCGGAGCCTGGGTGCTGAGGTGCTCACCATGCGGGCGGACGTCCATGACCGGATGGTTGCTCAGGTGTCGCACGTTCCTCACCTCACTGCGGCGGCACTGATGACATTGGCCGACGATTCCTCGATCGAGCATCGGGCCCTTCTCCGCCTCGCCGCTGGTGGGTTTCGTGACATGACCCGCATCTCTGCGGGTCGCCCGTCAATCTGGCCAGACATCATCGCTTCCAATACCGAACCGATCGGCGAAGGGCTCGATCGCCTGATCGTTCAACTGACCGGCATACGTGAGGCTGTGGCCGAAGGACGTACCGAGGATCTATTGCGGATGCTCGAAAAGGCCCGAGTCGCCAGGATCAACCTGCCCACCGGCATCAAGATCAGCGACGACCTGGTGGAATTTGCGATTCCCGTTCCCGACACCCCCGGTCAGATCGCCGCGATCGCCACGTTGGCAACCGATCTGGATGTGAACATCCACGACCTCGAACTCACCCATTCCGGCGAAGGGGGCAAGGGCGTGATGATTCTCTTGACCGACGCCGAGGTGAAGGATCTTCTGGTCGGCGGTTTGATCGCCAAGGGTTATCGGCCCACGGTCCGATCGCTCAGCTAGAGCGGTTCCGGTACGGGTGCTGATTGTGGGAGGCCAACACCGGCTTCTGCTCCGTCCCGCTAGGTTGGCGATGTGAGTTCTGAGACAGCGCATCCTGATGACCTGTTGGTAGTGGCGATAGACGGACCTGCAGGTTCGGGCAAGAGCACCGTGGCCAAGATGCTGGCCGAGCAAATCGGTGTGCAATATCTGGATACCGGAGCGATGTACCGATCCGTGACCTTTGCCAGTATCGCAATCGGGGTGGATCCCGCCGATGCCAACGCGGTCGCGCAGCTTGCTCGCCGGATGGATCTCCAGATGGGCGACGATGGCACCGTCTTGGTCAACGGAGTGGATGCCACCACCCAGATTCGGGGGCCGGAGGTCACGCGGGCAGTTTCCAGCGTCGCCGCCCACCCTGCAGTCCGCCAGGAACTGGTGAGTCGGCAACGCGAATGGGCGCGCCGCCGGGGCGGTGGTGTGTTGGAGGGGCGAGACATCGGCACGGTCGTGTTTCCCGATGCCACTCTGGTGGTCTACCTGAACGCCAATCCCGAGGTTCGGGCCAGTCGGCGAGCGGGTGAAGTTCAAGACCTCGATTACGACGCGGTAGCAGCCGACATCGCCCGCCGGGATGCACTGGACCAGAATCGTGAGACCGATCCGCTGAAACGGGCCGAGGGGGCTCTGGAGATCGATACGTCCTGGCTCACCATCGAGCAGGTAGTGGAGCTCCTCGTCAACGAGGTCCGCGCCGTCCGACCCGACGCCCGGCCCCTAGAGCCGTGACCGTCGCCACAACAGCCAGAGTCGGACAACGATCACCCGCCTACACCTCCGCCACCAACCGCGCCTTCTTCAAAGTGGCCCAGTTGGTATTTCGCGCATTCTCGTTGATCTACCTGCGCTTGAGTATCACCGGCCGCGAGAATTTTCCCAGTAGTGGCGGCTTTGTTGTGGCTCCCGGTGCCCATCGATCCATCGTTGACACCGCCGTTGTAGCTGTCTCCTCCAAGAGGATGCTCCGGTTTATGGGAGCTGAGTCCTACTTCGAGACTCCCGCACTGGGATGGTTCCTCCGTTCCTGTGGCGGCTTTCCGGTGGAGCGGGGTTCCACCGATCGTGACGCCTTGCGGGTGGCCGAGGAAGTCCTCCGTTCCGGGGAAGCGCTGGTGATCTTTCCAGAAGCCACCCGTCACAGCGGACCCGAGGTGCACCCCCTGAAGGACGGTGCGGCATTTCTCGCTGCTCGGGCCGGGGTGCCGGTGGTCCCGATCGGTATCGGGGGAGGGGAGCGGTCCTGGCCCAAGGGGGCGAAGTTCTTGAAGCCCACCAAGATGGCCATCATCGTGGGTCAACCCATCTACCCCGAGCTTCCCGCTGACGGTGGCCGGGTGAAGCGAAGCGAGATCAAGCGGATCACGGCCAAACTGCATTCCACGCTGCAAACGCTCTTCAACGAGGCCCAGGCCTCGGTATAGGTCCCGCGGACGAGCCGCCGGTTGTCCAGGCTGCATCCCCAGTCTCTACCATTGGTCCCATGCCCCAGGCTCAGACCGTCGACAAGGTGTTGCTTTGTGCGCCACGGGGATTTTGCGCCGGGGTGGAGATGGCGATCAAAGCGTTGGCGTGGATGGTCCGGGCGTTTGAGCCACCGGTCTACTGCTATCACGAAATCGTTCACAACAAGCTGGTGGTCGACCGTTTCTGTGAACGCGGCGTTGTCTTCGTCGACGAGATCAGCGAGGTGCCAGAAGGCCGGCCCATCATGTTGAGCGCCCATGGCTCGGCTCCCGAGGTTGTAGCGGCCGCGCAAGCTCGCGGATCCTATGTGGTAAACGCGGTGTGTCCGTTGGTCACCAAGGTCCATCATGAGGTGAAGGTTCGGGCCAACAAGGGTTACCGGATCATCTATGTTGGCCACGAGGGACACGAAGAAGCGGTAGGAACGATGGCCGTCGCGCCGTTGGCCATCAGTCGGGTCGAATCCGTTGCCGAGGTAGCGGCGCTACCGGAGTTCGACGAGCCAACCGCCCTGCTCGCCCAGACCACGCTGAGCCACCGGGAGTGGAGTCAGGTTGCCGAGGCTGCCAAAGAGCGCTTCCCGGATCTGTGGCAGCCAACCAACTCTGATCTCTGCTTTGCCACCACCAACCGCCAATCGGCGTTGATGGCCATTGCCGACCGCTGTGACGCAATATTGGTAATCGGTTCGGCCAACTCCTCAAACACCAATGCCCTCGCCAAGCTGGCATCTGAGGCCGGCTGTGAACGGGTCTATCGGGTCAATGGTCCCGAGGAGGTCCCCGGTGATCTCACCGGAACCGTAGGTGTCACCGCCGGAGCATCAGCCCCCGACGATGTGGTTACCGCTGTCATCGCCTCGCTCGATCCAACCGATGGCGTCGAGGAAGTACGGATCACAGAAGAGGATGAGTACTTCGCCCCGCCACGCGACATCCGCGACCTACTGGCTGCGCTGGATGTAGCGGTCACCATCGGTCTGGGCGGGAGCCTCATGGACCGCCCTGCCCTCCAAGATCGCCACATCAACGCCACCGACGTGCTGTTGACGCTCTGATCCCTAGGAGACCAGAGGTAGTCGCACTCGCACCTTTGTGCCCTCGGGAAGGTTGGAGTGGATCGAGATGGTACCTCCGTGTAGTTCAACGATCCGTTTGCAGATTGAAAGACCGAGGCCGGCACCGCCGGATCCGGTTGGTCCGCTTCCGTCGGCTTGCCAGAAGCGTTCGAAGGCACGGGTTCGAATCTCCGGTGCTATGCCGGGGCCTTGATCGACCACTTCGATGGTCACACTATCTTCCACGCCAACTCCGCTCACTGTGATGGGTGCGCCAATGGGCGAGAATCGGAGTGCGTTGGCAAGCAGGTTGGAGACCAGTTGGTGCAGCATGGCCTCGTCGGCCGAGATGCCAAGCGGTCCGTCGAGCTGGACCACGATGTCTGCGCCGGGGTGCATCAGCTGAGCCTCATGGGCAACCTGCTTGAGAAGTACACCCGTGGCTACGAGCTCTCGAGCGGGCCCCAGTGTTGCTGCATCGAGTCGGGACAGATCCAGAAGCTGGCGGACGAGAGCACTGAGATGTTCGGTCTGTTGAAGCATTCGTTGCAGTGTGTCCGGATCGGGCTGGGTGACCCGATCAACGAGGTTCTCCAGTTGGTTCTGAATCGCCGCCACAGGAGTGCGCAACTCGTGGGAAGCGTTGGCGATGAAGTCTTTCTGCAACGAATCCACTGCGGCCAGGCGTTCGGCCATCTCATTGAAGCTGGTGGCGAGTTGGCCGATTTCATCCTCGGAGTCGGTGTGTACCCGCTGGTCATAGACGCCATTGGCGATCTTGTCGGCCTGGGATGCCATCGCCCGGAGTGGTGCGGTCATTCCCTGGGCCAGTACTTGAACGGCCACGAGGGCGAGCGCACCCGCCATGATTGGCCGGATCCACACCGGCCAGCCCAGGGCGAAGCCGAGTTGGCTCGTGCCGGCGGTAACCGCCACCGCAGCCAGGATGATCAGAGACCACTTCAGCTTGATGCTCCGGATCCGCACCAGGGGCGACGGCAGCCTGTTCAGAAGCCGGATCATGATGGTCCCATCGTCGTTCCGATGGCGGCGTAGCCGATGCCATGGACGGTTCGAATGATCTCGTCTTCGGTCTTTCGGCGGACCGATCGCACGTGGCTATCCACGGTCCGTGATCCGCCGGCGTCGCCATAGCCCCAAACCTTGTGCAGGAGTTCGTCGCGACGCATCACGGCCCCGTCGGCTTCTACCAGTGCCCGGAGAAGGTCGAACTCGGTGGGAGTGAAATGCACGGGTTGCCCTGCGAACGTGGCCATCCGTCGGCCGATGTCCATGCTGAGACGGCCCGACGCTAGCACCTCTAAGTCGTTGGGTTCGGGGATGGATCTCCGTAGAACAACCTTGATTCTGGCAACCAGTTCTCGCATGGAGAACGGTTTGGTCAGGTAGTCGTCTGCACCCATGCCGAGCCCCACGAGCATGTCGGTTTCGTCGGCTCGGGCGGTGACCATGATTATGGGGATTCGGCGAACGGCGTGGACCTGGCGGCAGACTTCGATGCCGTCGAAGCCGGGTAGGTTCAGGTCGAGAATGATCAAATCCGGGTGTTCACCAAGCGCCATCCGAACCGCTTCGGGACCGGAAACGGCGGTGCAGGTCTCATACCCTTCGCCGTCGAGTCGGGCGACTACCGCATCGGAGATATCGGGTTCATCCTCTACTACCAACACCTTGGATCGCCCGCTCGAATGAGTCACAAGCTTTGACAGTACGGATGGTTCGTGCAGAAGTCCCGACCGGCGTTTGCAGGTTTTGTGAAGATTCTGGTCATGGGACCGGGAGATTGGGGGCCGTGATCTCGCAGTCTTCACCTATCACCGACTCCGCCGAGCCGAGGCAGACATCGTTGGTGCCGGGGAGAAAGAGAAAATCGGCTCCGGACCCGTCGGCGATCATAGGGACGAAATCTCCGACGAGATGATTAGCGCCGTCGGAATCGGTGAGAATGTCGTCGCCTGAGCCACCGGCCAAGTTATCGTTGCCGGGGCCGCCATCTAGTCGGTCCTCGCCTTCCATGCCGTTGATCGTGTCGTCGCCTTCTCCGCCGAAGAACGTGTCGTTGCCCGCTTCAAGAGAGGCGGTTATGCCGGCGGCGGTGAAGATGAATGACATCTGGTCGTCACCGGGCCCGCCGTAGAGGACATCATCGAAGTCGCCGCCCCAGATGTTGTCTGCGCCTGCACCGCCGGAGAGGATGTCGGGGCCCGATCCGCCGAAGAGCGCATCGTTGCCGTCGCTACCAAAGAGGGTGTCTGCGCCGGAACCCCCGTAGAGACCGGAGATGGCATTGTATCGACCCCACTGAGCGTCGTCGCCGTCGCCGCCCACGATCATGTCGTTGCCCTCGTCGCCGTAGATGGTGTCGGTCCCGCCATCGCCATAGAGCCTGTCGTCGCCCTCGCCACCGTAGATTCCGGCCCGTATGAGCGCCCCGACTACCCCGGCTCTGGGTGTTTCATCGCCAGCTCCGCCGGCGATGACGTCATTTCCCAACTCGCCTTGGAGCAGGTCGGCTCCCGGGCCACCGAAGATCGAGTCGTCACCGTCTCCACCGCGGATGACATCGGCATCGGCGCCACCAACGGCTACGTCGTCTCCACGTTCGCCGTGGATCGAGTCCCGACCGAGCGACCCGAACAACACATCATCGCCGGCCTCGCCGAAGATCAGGTCATCCCCGGGTCCGCCGACCACTGTGTCGTTGCCGTTGGAAGCACAAACGATGTCGTCGCCACCGAGGGCGAAGATGATGTCGTCATCTAGTGTTCCGAGAATTACATCGTCGCCATCTGTTGCCATCTGACTTTTGTTGAGATCCACGGTGACGGCCTTGCCGCCACAGGTCCGTCGTCCGGACGCTCCCAACACGGCGAAGGTGGACCGCTTGAGCGACAGCTGTTCATAGGGATAGGCGGCCCGGAACTCAGCGCTCGCCGTAATCCATCGGACGGCACGGCTCCGCTGCAGTCCGTCATCGACCAGGGCTAGCCAATACTGGAAACCGCTGTCATCGGCCTGACGGCCCAGAACGTTTTGATAGACGACCTCGAGGAATTCTTGGTTGGATAGATCGCCATAGGTTTCGGTGAATTCCTGACTGATCGAAAACTGCTCGGCGATGACGTCCAGTGAGGCCCCTTCGCCGATACCAATCCAATACTGCGCACCCGAGGCATCGGGTTCCCTGTTGAGGAATGCCCGGTAAAGGCGAAGGATGTCGGCTTCGGCCAAGGTGAACTTGTCCTTCCCAACCTCGACCAACAGTGAGGGCGTTGGCTCAACGGGTTCGGTGGGTGATGCCGGCTCCACCGGTGGCTCCGAGGGTGGGAGATCAGCCACCGGCGCCGCTATCGAAGCAAACGCCGTTGTGACGGCGAGCACGGTTCCAGCGATGCCGGGAGAGAAGCCCATGCCCCAACACTAGTTCTCCCACATCGCAGACCGATTTCATCTCTGCACTTGACGAATTCCGGCGCCTGGCGCACACTGATCTCAGCGATGGTTCGCATTGTTCGGATCGCTCCCCGCTTTCTCTCAACCGGGGCACACCGCAGAGCGGTGTCGCCAACGAGAAGCACAGGTGAGACCTCCGAATAGGGCGAACCATTGCTTCTCTTTTCAGACATGCCTTTAGCTGCGCTTCAACTAGCGAAGCTCAACACTGCGCCGCTCCAGGTTGGCTATGCCGGGCGGAGGGTGAGGCCGTCGGGGCGCCAGGCAGGCCCAACGAGGATCAACTGATTCACGGTGCAGTGGCGTTCGGCGAACGCTGCTTCGCAGTAGGCCAAGTAGAAACGCCAGAGACGCACGAAGCGACTGTCGAGACCCATGGCGTGGATCTCGTCGATACGGGAATCGAAACGATCCCGCCACTGTCGCAACGTTTCGGCATAGTGGGCGCCGAAGTCTTCGACATCGATGAGCTGGAGCTTGGTGTGCCGGCTGACGACGTCGGTGATCTTGCCGATGGAGGGAAGGAACCCACCGGGGAAAACGAACCGGGCGATGAAGTCGTCGGTGTTCTTGGTTCGCTCGTACCGCCGGTCGGGCACACAGATGGCCTGCAAACCAACCATTCCGTCGTCGGCGACGTTGGCTTCGATCGCTTTGAAGAAATCCGGATAGTCGCGCCAGTCCACGGCTTCGATCATCTCCACACTCACCAGCCGGTCGGCCGGTTCGGAAACGGCTGAAGCCAGGTCGCGCCAGTCCTCCTCCAGCAAGCGCACCTGATTTGGCGCAATGAGTTGATGAGCTTCAGCGGACTTCATTCGGCGATTGGCCTCGGCGTACTGCTCGCGGCTGATCGTGGTGGAGGTGACTGGGGCGCCGAACGTGCCTGCTGCCCGCAAAGCCATCCCGCCCCAGCCGGTACCGATCTCGGTCACCGAGGTCCCCGGGCCGACGCTGAGCTTGGAGAGCAGACGATCGTACTTCGCCATGCTCGCTTCAAAAAGCGAGGCGTCCGGTGTTTCGAAAACACCACTGGAGTAGGTCATCGATTCATCGAGGAAGGTTCGGAAGAACGAATTGCCGAGGTCGTAGTGGGCACCGATGTCTTCCCGATTGCGAGACCGGCCCGGTTTGGGGGCGATATGCCGCAAGCGGTCCATCACCGGGTTGGTCATGGTGGCCATTCGATTCCGGAACTCATCTAGTGCGTTCATGTTCCGAGCGGCGACCCGCACAACCAGTTCCGGCTCCTCGCTATGCCACCACCCCTCGATGAAACCCCTACCGAGGCCGATCGAACCCTCTGTGGCCAGGTGCCACCACGCCCGCGGGTCGTGGACGGTCAGTCGTGCCTCCAACCCATTGCCTGGTCCGAATAGCGAAACGTCGCCATTCTCCACGATGACGATGGAATCCGAGGTGATTCGCCCCAGCAGTTTGGTGACCGCAGCGCGAGCCATTCGGTAGCGGCGGGTGTAGGCATGCCGATCCGCCGCCGGCGATGAGGCGGCATCCGCGGTGAGCCGGGCCTTTCGAAACAGAGCGTCCGGTTGAACAGTGGAATCCGAGCTGACGGTAGTCATAGCGCTCCTTACGTCGGCGAGTGGCGTTTTGGATGGGGAACGAAAGGAACTCTTTTCAAGCTGAGTCGTAGCGCCTGACTGTGGATGCCAAGCGAGACTCGTCGGGTGGAGAGAGCGTGCCGGAAGAGCGACCGGGTGAGGGCGGTAGGAGTTGGCTCGGTTCGGGTAACGCGAACGGCGGTTTGCACGATCGGTTCGTCGATACCCGGAGAGCAAACATCGATGTGGAGTTCGAGATCCGGGTCTTGGTCGATGATGCGCAGCTTGTAGAAGTAGTCCTGCCCCAGAAACGGCGAGACATGCAGCGATTTGTCGAAACAGGTGGACCAGACGCCTGACTCCTGACGCTCCAGGAGGAGCGGATAATGGGTTCGTTCCTTCCACGGTGTGTTGGTCACTTCTGCCACGGCGGCAACCGGTTCGGTCCCGGCGTTGTCCCACACGACGTACATGGTGATCGGATTGAAGAGCCAGCCCCACCGCCGGATCTGAGTGAGCATCCGGATTGGTCCGGTGGGTTCATAGCCCAGTAGTGGCGCAACGGCGTCCCGTACGTGCTGTCCGATCGAGCCGTCAGCGGCGGGTCCGTAGTCCTCGCGCCGAAAGCGGGCCGGGGCGAACCGACTGGAGGACCACAGTGGATGCCGTGAGGTGAGCTCCTGGGGACGATCGGGGTCGATCCACACCTGGCTCACAGGGTAGGTGAATTCGTTGATGGCCGGCCGGCTCCGACGATGCCAGACGCTGCCTTCACAGAGTGCGGCGGGACCGGGTTTCATGGATTGCTCGCTCGTTGCGGGCCATGCGACCCCCAGTTCGCGGCAGACGCGGAGACCCGATGCCATTCCGTCTTCGTGAAACCCGTACTTCCAGTAGGCGCCGGCGAAGTGCGTGTTGTTGACACCGCTGATCTCCTGCGCTCGTTTCTGGGCAGCGATGGCCGGACCGTCGAAGATCGGGTGGGAATAGGTGGTTTCGTAGAGAACTGAGGTGGGGTCGACACGGTCGTCATTGAGGCTGACGAGGTAGGGCCTGGGCACCTTCAGCTTCATCAGCTCCGTCATGTCGTATGTAAGGACGGGGGCGCCAGCGTCTTTGCCGTTGGCGCGGCGATGGTAATTCCATGCCGACCATGCCAGTCGCCGCTCCGGCATCACGGATGAATCGGTATGGAGTTTTGCAGAATTCGGTTGGTATCGAATCGCTCCCAGGATCTCTTTTTCTGCAGGCGTTGGGTCGGCCAGGAGTGCGAGCGCTTGGTCGCTGTGGCATGCCAGCACAATGGCATCAAAGTTGTGCGTGGTGTCCCGGGTTCTGACGATTACGCCCTGTGGAGTGCGCAGAACCGACGTCACCGGCGAATTCAGGGCGATCGTTCCGGGAAAGCGATCAGCGATCAGGTCCACATACGAGCGACTCCCGCCCACCAACGCTTTCCATTGCGGCCGGTTTCGCACGCTGAGGAGTCCGTGATTGTCCAGGAATCGCAACAGGGTTCGGGCGGGGAATTCGGCGAAGGTGGCCGGATCGGCCGACCACACGGATGCGCCCATCGGGACGAGGTGCAGGTTGATGAAATCGTCGGAGTACGACCCGCGGTCGAGAAACTCCGCCAGGCTCGTGGTCTCGTCGCCGTCGAGCAGGAAGGCTCGACCGTTCCGGTAGAAGCGAGCGATGTCTACGAGCATTCGATAGATCTGCGGGCGGAAGATGTTTCGGCGGTCGGCAAAAAGCGTGTTCAAACTGGTCGCCCGATAGGAAACCCCGCTCGTTTCGTCACTGACACCGAAGCTCATCTCGGTATCCACCGTCTTCACTCCGAGATCAGTGAAGAGTCGTTGAAGATTGGGGTAGTTCCGATCGTTGTGAACGATGAAGCCAGTGTCGACTCCCAGGGGGCCAACGTCCGGATCGTCAACGGTGACGGTATTGGAGTGACCTCCGAGGCGGTCGGCAGCTTCGAATAGCGTGACGGTGTGGTGGGGTCCTAGGACGTGGGCGGCGGTGAGCCCGGCGATGCCTGACCCGACGATTGCGATCTTCATTGCAAGTGGTCTACCCACTTCAGCACTAAACAATCAACCTCGCTGCGTAAACGGAACGGGTGACTGCAGAGGGATTTCCTAAGAAACTACAGCAGGGACAGCCGACTTTCCGTTGAGTCACCTCAGCCGGCGGTGTCGCTGGTGGTCGACAACGGCGATTCTTGGAGTGTTGAGACGGGCGAACTGGCCGATTTGCTGGGCTTCTCTGGCTTGCCCGGTTTCTCTGGCTTGGTGGTCTTTGGTGGCTTGGTGGTCTTTGGTGGCTTGCTGGGCTTCTCTGGTTTGCTGGGCTTCTCTGGTTTGCCAGGTTTACCCGAGATCTTCTCGGTGGTGGTGGTGCGCTCGGCAATCGTGCTGGCCGGCTTGGCAGTGCTGGTAGATGGCTTGGCAGTGCTGGTAGATGAAGTTGCGGTAGGCGCCGGTGACTTTTCGACCGGTGGATCGGGGTCAGTGGGGCCCGGTGTTCTGGGGGCCGGCGTGGAGGTGGTTTCCGGTGGTGTCGTGGTCTTTGGTGGCTTGGTGGTCTTTGGTGGCTTGGTGGTCTTTGGTGGCTTGGTGGTCTTTGGTGGTTTCGTGGTCTTTGGTGGGCTGGTGGTAGTGGGTCGCTGTGGTCTGGCGGTGGTTGCGGGCGTTGCGGTTGTCCGGGTCGGTTGGGTGGTGGGAGCGGCCGTGGCGGGTGCCGCTGTGGCGGCTGCAGCCGTAATGGGAACCTCGGTAGTGGGCGCAGGGGTTTGGGGAGTGGAGGTGACCGGGCGCTCGGTGGGGGTGGTCACCGGCGCTGCAGTTGCCATCACCGTGGTTGTTGAGGTCCCAGTGGTTGGCGCCGCCGATGAAGGACGTTGCACAGAGGGTGGCTGCGTAGGTGCCGGACCGGTGGCTGCCCTTTGCGGTGCCGGAACTTCCGACGTTGAGGTCGATGTGGAGGATGTTTCCGCGGGGGCTGGGTCAGCCGCAGACGTTGTGTCATCAGGGAGGGTTGACTCATTGCCCAACGCTCCCTGCGCCGGTGAGGTCTGGACCGTACCCATGACTTCGGCCTCAACGGGCGCAACATCATCGCTGGCGGTGAACTGTTTCACGCCGACCCCGAGCAGTGTCAATGCGAGGACGGCGGCCATACCGAGCACGGCGACACCCGCGGTGCCGATCGTGCGACGTTCGGCCTCAACTCGACGCACAAGCGATGTGCGAATACCAGAAGAGGCCGGTTCGGAGGCCGGTCCGGTTGGCTGGCGAATGACGACACGCCGGTTGCTGAGCTCATGCTCGGAAAACGCGCCCATACCACTGCGAGGTTCACCACTGTTTGTCGGTTCGTTTGGTCTTGACATCCGCTGTCCCTCCAACGCCTCCGCTAGGACATCAGAGACACTAGCCCGAGGGAACCGGGGCATTTGCTCACTCCGCAGATGGATTCCAGATAGTCCTTTCGGCAAATCGAACCTAGGCCTTTCGGCCCACACCTGTTGGGTAGGTTTGCTCCTGCGAGGAGGGGCCTGATGATCCGACAACCATTTCATGTCTGTCCTCACCCGCCTCCGGATCATTTTCTACCTGGGGATCGTGGCTGTGATCGCTCCACTCATGGCCGTGATCGACGGCCGTCGATCCGAGCTCTGGCTCATGACCACGGCGCTCCTCCTCCTGGTCTTGGTCGCCACTACCGGACTGTTCCTCGGAGGGGTCGCACGGCAGGATGCACGATCCAAAGGGTTGGAGCTGGACTCACTGACAGGTCTTGCCACCAAGGGCGCATTTCTCGAGGCTGCAGAGGCCTACACAGGGAGCGCCGCCATCGCACTCTTCGACATCGACGATTTCCGACAACTGAATGGCACGATCGGACGTTCGCTCGGCGATCAAGTGCTTCAGACGGTTGCGGAGAGAATGCTTGCGTCGATCCGTCCGACTGACGTTGCGGCGCGCATAGGTGTGGATCGTTTCGCGCTCTTCCTTCCCAGCGTTGATTCCGACGAAGTGGCCGCCAGCGTTTGTAGTCGTCTTCAGGGTGAATTCTTCGCGCTTATGTCCGTCGGTGGTCTGGAAATCGATGTCCGAGCCACCGTGGGTGCCGCGTTGACTGACGCCGGCTCACCGATGGCCGACACCCTTCACCACTCCCTTGTCGCTTTGGAAGCAGCGAAAGCGCACGGCACCCCATTGGAAGTGTTCCGTCCGGAGCACGAACAGCGAACCGAGGCCACCATGGCCGTCATTACCCAGGTTCACCAGGGCATCGAGCGCGGTGAGTTCGCCATGCACCTGCAGCCGGTGGTCGATACATCGGATGGCCGCACCCTCGGTTTCGAAGCGCTCGTACGGTGGATGCACCCAGAACGCGGGCTGATCCCTCCGGGCCTCTTCCTCGAGCAGATCGAGAACTTGCCGGTTGGCCGTGAACTCACCGACTACATCCTGAGGGAAAGCCTCACCGCATTGGCATCGCTGGGGAGCAAGCATGATCTCGCGTTGTGGGTCAATCTCAACCCCCGGGACACCGAGGATGTCAACTTCCCTCTCCGAATTCGGCAGTTGCTTGAAGAATTCGGTGTCTCCCCGCGCCGTCTCAATCTTGAGGTACCCGAAACGGTCAGCACCCGTAACCGGGCCAGGTCGGAGGATGTCCTCACCCAGATTCGGGACTTGGGTTGCGGTGTGGCGATCGACAACTTCGGTCGTTCCGCCGTGCCAATCGACTTTCTCGCCACGTTGCCGGCAACCGAACTCAAGATCGATCCGTACTTCGTGGCTCGTTGCGTTGAGGACTCGACCGCTCGGACCGTTATTCGCCATTGTGTGGGATTGGGCCACTCCGCCGGGCTCCGAGTTGTGGCCAAGGGCGTGGAGCGGCAGGCTGTCATGGATTGCCTCGTAGACCTTGGCTGTGATGCGGTCCAGGGTTTCCACCTCGCCCGGCCAATGCCGGTGGAGCAGGCGCAGCAGTGGCTCGCCAATGACCGCGTCTTTTCCTGAGGGGCCAACTGCCCAAGTCTGAAGGTGGCACAAAGCACGCACTCCCGGGCGAGAGCGCTTCCTAGACTGGGTAGGTGATACCCACAGCTACAACCGCCGACGCTCCGGTGGTCATCGGCGTGGTCCCGGAATCACCGGCGGCCCGGGCTGGGGTGTTCGTGGGAGATGCCTTGCGGACGATCAACGGCGAATCCTTGCGAGATGTGATCCAATACCAGACACTCGTGGACGAGTCATCTGTGGAGTTGGAGGTGGACCGGGGCGGACTTCAGCTCACCATCGAAATCGAAAAGGCCGATGGTGCACCGTTGGGAATCGAAGTGCAGTCTGCGGTTTTCGATCAGGTCCGGACCTGCGACAACCACTGCTCATTCTGTTTCATCTACCAGCTGCCGCCGAACATGCGGAAGTCGCTGTACCTGAAGGATGATGACTACCGGCTCAGTTTCCTGTACGGGAACTTCACCACGCTCACCCGCTTCACCGAAGCGGACCTGGAGCGCGTTGTGACCGAGCGGTTGTCCCCCCTGTATGTGAGCATCCATGCCACCGACCCGGACGCACGGTCGCAAATGCTACGAAATCGGCGCGGTGCCATGAGCCTGCGGTGGCTCAGTGCACTGCTCCAGAATGACATCGAGGTACACGGTCAAATCGTCGTGTGTCCGGGGCTGAACGACGGGGATGAGTTGGAACGGTCCATGCGCGGAATCATGGATCGTTACGCCAACTTGGCTTCGGTTGCGGTAGTGCCGTTGGGGGTCTCCAAGTTCTCAACTGAGGAGACAATGCGATTCCACACCGTGGCGGAGGCTGCCCGTGTTGTCCGGACGGTGGAGGAGTGGCAGGAACGCTTTCTCAGGGTGCTCGGTCGGCGTTTGGTCTTCGCAGCCGATGAGTACTACCTGCTGGCCCAACTGCCGTTTCCCGCCGCTTCCACTTATGAGGGGTTCGATCTGCATGAAGACGGCATCGGGATGGCCCGCACTCTTCAACGTGAGTTCGACGCCGAGGTGGAGAGCCCAACCGGTACCCAGCCGGGGTTCTTCGCATGGGTCGACGGTGCCCCCGCCATCGCCTACCGGGCTCCTCGATTGTCGGCCGAGGCGGCGGGTACGCCGGTGATGCTAGGGCCGCGCCGCTCGGGTGAACCGACGCCGGTCGGTGTTCTCAGCTCGGCCTATGGCTCCCGAGTGATCGCCCCGTTCGTAGGAACCGTGGACCATGCACGGGTCATAGAAGTCGAGAACCGGTTCTTCGGCGGCAACATCGGCGTGACCGGCCTGATGGTCGGCGAAGACCTTCAGCGGGTCCTGGCCAGCGAACCCGCCGGGCATCGCTACCTCCTTCCCGACGTCTGCCTTTCCAACGGGGTTTTCCTCGACGGCACCTCACCTTCGGATCTTCCTCGCATCGTGGAGATCGTCCCAACCAACGGCATCGCTTTGCGCGAGGCCCTCCTCGGTTCTTCCGCTAGAAGTCTGGTCGTACAGCCATGAGTTCCCTTCCCAAGGTCGTCATCGTCGGCCGTCCCAACGTCGGCAAGTCCACGTTGATGAACCGAATTCTCGGTCGCCGCGAAGCGATCGTGGAGGAGAAACCCGGGGTCACGCGAGACCGCAAGGTCGTTCCAGCTGAATGGCAGGGTTCACGGTTCGACCTCATCGACACCGGCGGCTGGCTGTCCGGCGGCACGGCGATGGACAAGAAGGTTTCCGCCCAGTCAGAGGCCGGCATCGCCGAGGCGGATCTTGTTCTTTTGGTGCTCGACGCCATGGTCGGTGTCACCGACGAGGACGAACATGTGGTTCGGCTGATTCGCCGCCTCGACGTGCCGGTGATCGTGGTGGCCAACAAGGTTGATGACCGCAAACACGTGGATGCCATGTGGGAGCTGATGGCTTTGGGGTTCGGCAACCCTTATCCCGTGTCGTCGCTCCATGGCAGGGGAGTGGGCGACCTGTTGGATGCGGTAATCAAGCGGCTGCCCGAAACAGAGGAGTCTGCAGAAGACCCGTCATCGGAGCCTGAAGAGGAGCCGAGGATCTTCAGCATTGCGCTCGTTGGTCGCCCCAACGTCGGAAAGTCCACGCTCTTCAACCAGCTCACCGGTGACGAGCGCAGCGTGGTGCACGATATGCCTGGCACCACCCGCGACACCGTGGACACCGTGGTGGAAACCGACGAAGGCCCAGTTCGTTTCCTCGATACCGCCGGAATGCGACGACGTTCGAAGATCGATGAGGACACCGAGTACTACAGCGTGGTCCGGGCACTTTCCGCAGTGGACAAGGCCGATGTCGCCCTGCTCGTGATCGACGGATCCGAGGGAATCACCCACCAGGATCAGCGCCTCGCCGAGCGTGTGGACGCCGCGGGATGCCCCATCGTCGTTGTGCTCAACAAATGGGACCTTGCCGGAACCGAACACAAGCATCAGGTGGCTGCCCAACTGGAACGCAAGCTCAGCTTCCTGCCCGACGTTCCCGTGCATCGGGTCTCGGCTCTCTCCGGTGCCGGTATTGGCAAGCTACTCCCGTCGCTGCACATAGCCATCGACGCATACCAGACTCGTGTTCCCACCAAGAAAGTCAACGACGCAATCCGGGACGCCCAGGTATACCAACCGGCCCCCAACGGCGGCCGCATCCTTTATGCCACCCAAGGCGCCACGGATCCGCCCACGTTCACGCTCTTCACAAATCGGGCCTTGCCGGATTCCTATGTTCGTTACATCGAGAACCAGCTGCGAGAAAAGCTGTCGCTCGGCCCTACGCCGATCAAACTGCGGGTCCGCAACCGCAACTAGGTGTGACGGAGCACGAGGATCGCGACGTCGTCGGTGATGGGGCCGTCGGAGAAGTCACGGGCGGCTTCCATGAGAGACTTGGCCAGAACGTCGACGCTGGCGGTGGGATCGCGACGAATGATCGAGGCCACCCCGTCTTCGCCGAAGAGGATTCCGTCGCGCCGGGCCTCGGCCAGGCCATCGGTGTAGAGAACGGCCACGTCTTCAGAGTTCCATTGAACTTCCCGGGAGTGGTACACCGCCTTGGGGTCCAGCATGAGCAGGGGACCGGTGGCACCGAGAGGGCGAACCTCCTGATGGTGCCAGACGAAAGCGGCCGGGTGGCCGGCGCTGGCATAACGGAGCGACTCCGCCTCCACATCGAACACCAGAACGCAGAGCGAGATGAACTCCTCGCCCCGCTCCAGCACCGACATCTGGGTGTTGAGTTGCTCAACCGCCTGACCCGGATCGCGATACTGCATCAAGAAGGTCCGGAGGAGGTACTTGGCCTGGAGAGCGGTGATGGAGGGTTCGATGCCGTGACCCGTGACGTCACCGATGATCGCAGCCACACGATCGTTGTCGACGCGGAAGACGTCGAAGAAATCACCAGCGAGGGCGCCGGCGCCGGGCGTGTACTCTTGGCCGATTTCGAAACCCTTGAGTTCAGGAAGGCTGGACGGGGCGAGGCGGGCGGCCCAATGGTACGGAGCAAGGTTGGCTTGTTGGGTGACCTCTCTGGCCCGCTTTTCGATCTCAGCTCGGTCAGCCGCGATTCGGCTCACCTCGTTGATCTTGGTGCGGCCATAAATGGTGCGGGCCGAAGGTATTGCCAGCAATCCGCTGAGCACGCCCGGCCAAAACTTGATTCCGACCAGTGCGAAAAAGGTCAGGAGGCTGGCCGTGGCGATTGCGGTGAAGCTGGCCTCGACGTCGCGCCGATAGTCCGCGTCAGCCAGACGCCAGAGGTCAGACTCGGCCCCTTCGTTGGCGAGGCGGTCGGACAGCTGGCGGCGGCTTTGAGCTGCTCTGATCCAGAAGATGGCTGCCACCACACAGATCACAGCGCCAGCGAGAGGCACCACGCGTTCCATAACACTAGGCTAGTCGGCCAATCCGCCGACCGTCTTATGAGTTGGGGCGAGTAGCTTCTCAGCTGTCGGCGCATACTGTCTCCGTGCCGTGGTGTGATACGTGTGATGAATATCGGGCGCCAACCGCTCTACGATCTGATCAAACCTGCTCTACCTGCGGAAACGCTGTTGACAGCGAAGATTTGAACGTACCGAAAACCGCCCGTGCGCCGTGGCATTTTTGGTTGATGGTGGCCAGTTTGGCTCTCTACCTCGGCTGGCGGGCCGTGGAAGGTGTGTTGTGGGTGATTAGCGCTATTTGAGAACGCCGGAGCGATTCGAGGCAGGATTTGCTCCTAGGCTCTCAGCCGTGAAAGAGGCGCTTGCCAACCCGGCGATTCGGCGCATTCTTGCGGCTGCCGCCGTGTCCCAAATCGGAGACTGGGCGGCGAGATTGGCGGTGGCTTTTGTCGTCCTGGACGAAACGGGATTGGCCTCCGGGGTCAGCGTTGTTGGCGTCTTGTTCTTTTTGCCGTGGCTCGGGCCGGGTCAGTATCTCGCCAGTTGGGGAGACCGGGTGCCGCGTGTGCGGCTCCTGGTCAGTTGTGAGACTCTACGGGCGATCCTCTATGTGCTGATCGCTTTGGCGGCCTCTAATGCGCCAATCTGGGTTGTGCTCGCCGGTGTTGCGTTGGTAGCCACGATCGACCCCGTTTGGGAAGCCAACCGGGCCGCCTTGCTGGTCGATGTCACAACAAAGGAGGAGTACGGACCTGCTCAGAAGATGAGCCAGACGGTCAACCAATCGGCCACGTTGGTGGGCTGGGGTATCGGCGGGTTGCTTGTTGCTGGCGTAGGGACGGCCGGAACTCTCTGGGTCAATGCTGCCACCTTCGCCGTTTCCGGACTGCTGGTGGCAGGGATTGCCGGGCCGACGCAGTCTGATCGCGTCCGTCGTTCTGGGTCGTTGCGGGCAGCGGTCGGATTCCTGCGGAACGACCGAATCTCGTTGATCGCTCTGGCAACCACGATCGGACTGACCGTTCCGGGAATGGCGATTGAGACGCAGGCGCCCGTTTTCGGGCGCCACATCGGATTGGCTGATCAGTGGATCGGTGTCTTGGCCGCCATGGTTCCGGCGGTGACGATCGTCGGTGTCCTCTCGATTCCGGACCAATGGGCCGATCGTCGATTGTTGAGCGGCGGATTTCTGGTTGCTGGTGTCGCCGGATTGGTAGCCAGCGTGTCGTTTGCAGATGGTTCGCACCCGCTGGCGGCGTTCGCGGGATACGCCGCCGTCGGGGCTGCCTTTGCCTCCTCGAGCGCAGCCAACATCGTGGTGGGCCGCCGCCTTCCGGCGAAGGATCGTGCCTCGGTATTTGCGGTCATCCAGACAGTCGTCTTCGGCGCACTGTCGGTTGGGGCCATCGTCGGGGGTCCGATTTCAGATATTGTTGGGCCCCGTCCAGCCAACATCGGCCTCAGCCTCGTCGCCGCAATCGTGTGTTTTTCGGGCCTGGTTTTCACCGTGGGCGGAATCAGACTTCGCTGAGTGATAGTTAGATAGGCAATCTTGACGGTCTCGGGTTTTCATGGGTCAACCCGCTTCTTTTCCGGTTAGGTTCAGGCTCGGAAATGCGTCAACCGAAGGGAGTCCGCACATGCGAGGCGTAACTTGGGGCTAAAAGCCACTAGCTGTGGGCCGGATTCTCTGTAATTCTCACAGGGGGATCCGGCCTCACTAGTTCTGACGCCTGTCGACTCAGCCAGCGGACGAGCTTGGATTCGTCCATGGGCCGCGCAACGAGGAATCCCTGCAGGACGTCACAGCCCATGTCATTGAGGAGTCCTCTGGCGTCGACGGTCTCTACACCCTCAGCAACGACCTGGAGTCCAAGGTTGTGGCCCAATCCAATGACTGCCCGGGCGATGGTTGCTGACCGATCGGATACGGCGAGGTCTTGGACGAAGGAACGATCGAGCTTCAGCTCGTCGATATCCAGATCCTTGAGGTAGCGCAGCGATGAGTACCCGGTGCCAAAGTCATCGACAGAGATTCGGACGCCGAGATTTCGCAACCGGTCAAGCCCTTCTGAGACGGTGGCTCCAAGCCCCATCACGACCGATTCCGTGATTTCGATAGTGAGCGATGGAGGGTCGATCTGGAAGCGCTGCAGCTCACCGGCGATCCGAGCCGGGAGGTCCGAATCCTCCAGCGAGGACGGAGACAGGTTCACCGCAACCCCGAGTGAATAGCCATCGGAGCGCCAGCGGGCGACGGCGGCAAGGGACTTTCGCAAGACGAAGTCGGTGAGCTCATTCATCATGCCCGCGGCCTCCGCTGCGGGGATGAAGAGTTCTGGCGAAATCCAATTGTCCTCGTCTTTCCAGCGCAGTAGAGCCTCGGCGCCGACTGGTCGGCCCGAGATTGCGTCGATCTTGGGCTGGAACCAAACCTGAAGCGACTCCTCATTGAGCGCAGTTCGGAGCCGCGTCAGTAGTTCCAGTCGCGACTCAGAGTGGAGGTCTGCCTCCATGCGGTAGACGGCCACCCCGGAAGGGGCGGTGCGAGCTGCGTCGGCGGCGACGTCAGCGGCCCGGAGGAGTTCCTCGGCCGCGGTTCCATGGAGCGGGCCGATGGCGATTCCGATTCTGCTCACGGGAGAGAGCGCCAATCCGTGGACATCTATTGGCTTCGTGAGACCCGTCCGGATCTTCGCGGCCATGTTCATCGCATCCTGATGATTGGCGCCTTCCACGAAAGCTGCGAACGAGTCGGCGTTCAGGCGGGAAATCAGACTTCCGGGCGGCATTGTTTCGGTCAAGCGCTCGGCGGTTCGCGCCAGAAGAGCATCGCCGGCCTTGAAGCCCAGTGTCTTGTTTACCTCTCCAAAGCGGGCCAAGTCGACTACAAGAACGGTTCCAATCCCACCGGTCCGCTCGAGGGACTGATCCACGGTTCGGCCAAAACCGCGCCGGGCGAGCAGACCCGTCGTTGGGTCGTGGGTGGCGTCGTGGTCAAGTTTGGTCTGGAGTTCGGCTCGTGTCAGTGCCGTGTCGAATAGCTCGACCGCTGCGGTGAACAGGCCATCCTGGCGCTTGGATCCCCGATTCTGCAGGGTGGGACCCAAGACAACCCTGCTGCGGTTTGAGAGAGTGTGCTCGAGGGACGGCGTTGCTTTTGGTGGTCGGGTGACGGTCGGGGGCGATGCAGCATCGGTTCGTTTGGCAACGAAGGCGAGGGGGTGGCCATCGGGGGCCTCGACCGCGGCCCATTCACAGCTCAGCGCAAATCGCAATGCTTCCAGGCCCTCCTCGAGCACGAGCGCCGGTTCGGTCTCAGCGACTTTTTCCAGAAAGCCGTGGACTTCCATGAGGTCCTTGTAGGCCTGGCGATCGGTCATCTGCTGTTTGCCGAACTGCCATATCAGTCCAATTACGATGACAGGTAGCGTGAGCAGCGCCGGAGTAGTCACTGCCGCGAGAAGCGCCCACGTCCCAATTGCCGCACCGACGACCGTGTATCCAGCGCCGCGGACATCGCCGGCCAAGCCGGAGAAAGGACGAGCCTCAATCCAGCGCACGAATGCCGTCGTTGAAACCAAGCCGATACTTTCAGCGACAGAAACTGCAACCGCGGTGGCGGCGAGTCCCCATGCGGAGGCCGGGTTCTCTCCAACCAGTTCGATGATCTTGTAGCCAAGAGCCACCTTGAGCAAGATGGTCCCCGAATTGAAGACGGCCTTGAACCAAGGCGAGCGATACTTGAATGCGGTGACCGCGGCGCTGGTGGCAATCCAGAACGTTGCCAGTTGCCAGGGGGCCAGGTACGCAACACCGAAGACGAACGGGATCTCGGTGAACTGGAGGTAGAGCGGCTCACCTCGTACTTCCAAGGCGATGTGAGCCGAAAGCGTCACAAGGAACGCAGCCGCGATGAAGATCGGTACGTACGGCGAGCTGGGGAGGAGCGGATCGACGATCCAGCCGTCGCCAAGTACCGCAGCTGCGAAACCAACGAGGATTGCCGAAGCTACGAGCGCCGCCAGGCGTACGGGAGGCCTTCCTCGCCGTTCTATGGAACGAGCGAGAGACACATGTCTCCATCGGCTGAAACAGTGCCCCTATTTAGGAACTTCATGTTCGCGTCACCTGAGCCAATCGTTCTGGCGTTCGAACGAGCGATCGGAATGGCGCAGGAAACTCGTTCCAGGCTTGGTCTGGACAGCAAGTTCACTCAGGAGGCCCCCCCGAGCGGTCCAGGCGAAGCTAGAAACCGTCCTCGTAACCGGAAACGTTGCAGCCAGAGCGGTAGGCCCGAAATCAGCGGCAGCAATCGCCCAAGTCAATGGGCCTTCCCGGAACCTTTCAGGTCACCCACTAGGCGATTTGGGTTGTTTGAAGGTTCAGATAGTCGCACCTGCGACTTCTCTGAACTGGGCTTACATAGTCGGGCTGGGGAGATTCGAACTCCCGGCCTCTTCACCCCCAGTGAAGCGCGCTAACCAAGCTGCGCCACAGCCCGTATGTAAGAGCTGCAAAGCTTAGCACCTTTGCGCCGCAGCACTACGCTTGGTTTATGTGTGGTCGATTTGTAGCAACGGCGGCCGCGGGCGAGTTGGCCGACTATTTTCAAGCCGTGCTGGCCGAGTCGGTGGTGACCGCCAATGCCGGTCCATCCCCCGAGCCCAACTACAACGTGGCTCCCACCAATCACGTGCACACCGTGCGGGCCAAAGCGGGTCATCGGGAAATTGACGTCATGAAGTGGGGGCTGGTGCCTTCATGGGCCAAGGACCCCAAGATCGGCGCAAAGATGATCAACGCTCGTTCCGAAACGGCTGCGGAAAAGCCGGCGTTCCGGACAGCCATCAAAAAGCGGCGGTGCCTTGTTCCCGCCGATGGGTTCTACGAGTGGGCGAAGGTCCCGGGACAGAAGACCAAACAGCCGTACTACATCACCCGAGCTGACGGTGAGCCAATCGTTTTTGCTGGGCTCTGGGAGGCATGGAAACCCAAGCCCGGTTCCGAAGCCGAGCAGACGGCCACCGCCGATGGCAAAGCTCCTGAAGACATCGACTGGCTGATCAGCTGCACACTGATGACGACCACGCCCAACGCCGAGATGGCCGAGATCCACAATCGGATGCCGGTTCTGGTCCCACATACCTGGTGGGACCGCTGGTTGGACCCCGAAGTGCCCGTCAACGAGATCGACGAACTGTTCCGCCCCGCACCCGACGGCCTGCTCCAACTCACTCCGATCTCTACCATGGTCAACAATGTTCGTAACAAAGGCCCCGAGCTGATAGAACCGTCGGGAGCCCTGAGGTTTGAATTGTGAGCGGTTAGGCCGTTACCGATGCTTCGGTGGCTGTGCATGCGTCATCACGGCGAATGTAATCTGAGCTGGCGCGGATCAGGGCTAACGTGATTGGGCTGTGAGCCAGACGCCCTACCGACGGAATATCCGTCGCCGCTTGACCGCCGTACAGGCGCGCCTCGATGCCGGTGCCGGAGACCGCTGGATTCCCTATGCCATCGGCTCTGTCTTGGGCGCGGTCATGGCGGTCGTCAGCGTTCGGCGGATGAACGCCTTCACCATCGGGGACGATCTTGCGGGGTATACCCAGGCGGTTCATTTGATCAGCGAAGGATTGACCCCTCGGGCATCCATCCTGGGCGAGGGAGTGCATCTTCTCGAGGTCCGCTGGTCGTTTCTCCTTTACGTACTGGCAATTCCAGCTCGATTCGCACCCGTAGCCGAAACACTGCTCATTGCTCAGGCGGTGGCTCTGGGCGTGGCCGTGCTGCCGCTCTGGAGACTGGCCCGCGAGGTGGCTCGACTGCGGGTAGGAGCGGCCACCGCGATCTGTCTGGCCTACGCTCTCCACCCCGCCACTCAAGCCATCGGAACGCTCGACTTCCACCCCGAAGCGCTGGCACTACCTGCCATGCTGGCGATGGTCTACTTCGGCACCACAAAACGTTGGGTTTCGTATTGGGTTGCCGTGGCCATCGTTCTCCTGGCCGAGGCGGACCTTGGTTTCGTGATTGGCGTCTTCGCATTGCTCATCTTGAACAACGCCGCCCGCTCAACCGGCTTGTGGACACTGGGCATCGGCATGGTGTGGGCGCTAGGTCTGCTGCTGGTCGCCCAGCCTTTGACCGGGGAGACCGGCGTCATCGGCGGCAATTACGGTCCGTACGGAGATTCCTTCGGCGATGCCCTGCTGGAGATCGTCTCCAACCCGCTGGGGTTCCTGGGGGATCTCGTAGCCCGGGACAACGTGACACTGTTGCTCGGGTTGCTGACGCCAGTCCTGTTCTTGCCCCTGCTTTCGTTGCGGCACCTGCTCCCAGCCATCCCCGCTGCCGTGCTGCTCCTGCTCACCCAGACCGGCGACAGCTCGGACGGAATCGCCCCGATCCTGGCCTTTGTGATGGTGGCAACAGTGTTCGCCCTCAGTCGTCTCGGCACGCTGGGGGTTGACCGGGTCTTTGTGGATACTCGGCTACTTGCCGCACTGATCGCTGCCGCACTCCTGCTCTATGTCACCCGGTCACCCTTGTCCCCCTATGAGTCTCCATGGGAGCTGAACGAGCTCAGCCCCGACGACATTGCCCTCACCGAAGCGGCGCTTCGTCTGGACCGTGACGTGCCGGTACGGGCTTCGGCGAACGTCCTTCCACTCCTCGCCGAGCGCCGCTTCGCCTATCCAATGGCTGATGAAACTCCCACCGTTGCCTCGGCGGTCTTCCGATCGCGTGCGGTACTCATCGACCAACGAACGCTGGACCAACCACTGGTTGGTGACCAGTTGGAAGCCTTCACCGAGCAGATGAGCGGCTTGGGGTTCAATCGGGTCAACGAGGGTGACGGCGATACGATCTTGCTCTACTTCAGGCCATGATGGGACTTCAGGCCATGACGGGCTACAGGTGAAAAAGCTCTCGGACTCCTCGCTGTGGACACGGCAGCAGCTGCTGACTTGGCCAAACCTGGTAACCCTGCTGCGGCTCCTCTGTATCCCGATATTCGTGTGGTTACTGTTTGGAAGGGAGAACCGGGCGGCCGCATCGTGGATGCTTGGCACGTTGGCAATGACCGACTGGGTCGACGGGTACCTCGCCCGGCGATTGGACCAGACCAGCGACTTCGGCAAGCTGTTTGACCCCACGGTGGACCGGTTGCTCTTTCTCGTGGCGGTTCCCAGCATCCTCATCGATGGATCCATTCCGTGGTGGATAGCGGCAGCGATACTCGCCCGGGAGTTTCTCGTAGCGGCGGGCGCACTCTATTTGGCCTATCGAAATGCCGAACCGTTCGCTGTCACGTGGGAAGGCAAGTGTGGAACGTTTCTCTTGTTCCTGGCAGTGCCGATGTTTCTGGGGGCCCAATCCACCCTTTCCTACGCCCCTGTACTGGAAGTTTTGGCCTGGCTCTCGGTGATTCCGGGCCTTGGTTACTCATATTGGTCAGCCTTTGGGCAGTACCTTCCACAGGCGCGCAGCATCCTCGGCTAGATTTGCTGGTCATGGACGTACCTAACGATCTCCACTATTCAAAAGACCACGAATGGATCAGAGCCAGCGGTGATCGAAGGTTCACGGTGGGAATCACCGACTACGCCCAGGATGCCCTGGGTGATGTGGTGTTTGTGGACCTCCCCGATGTTGGGGCAACGGTCACGCTGGGTGATTCCATCGGCGAGATCGAGTCCACGAAGTCCGTCTCCGATGTGTATGCCCCGCTCACCGGCACGGTGGTCGAGGTCAACAGCGAGCTGCTCGATGCCCCGGAGAAGATGAACGCAGATCCCTACGGGGATGGCTGGATGTTCGTGGTTGAGGTAGCCAGCGACGAAAACGTCGAAGCGCTCATGGACGCCGCCGCCTATGCGGCACTGACCGAAGGGTAAAGAAAGCATCGTGGGTGCCTCCTGTCCCAGCTGTGGATACGACAACCCATTGGGTTCGAATTTTTGCTCCTCTTGTGGCGGACAGCTCCGGCCGACGGTCAATTCCGAGACCGAGCAGATCCTGGTGTCCGAGGCGGGTGGGACCGGACACGCTGCAGATTTGGGCGGGGCGGTCTTGGTGGTTCGGCAAGGGCCCAAGCGGGGTTCCAGGATCGCTCTCGACGCCGACGTGATCTCCATCGGGCGCGGCGAAGACTCCGACATCTTTCTCGATGACATCACGGTCTCACGAAATCATGCTCGTCTTGATCGAGTGGGCCCCGGGTTCCGGGTCACCGACGAGGGCAGCCTCAATGGCACGTACGTCAACAAAGAATTGATCGAGGCAGCGAACTTGGCCGACGGCGACGAAGTACAGGTAGGGAAGTTCAAATTGGTCTATCTGGCATTGGGGGGCGAGCAATGAGTCGGGTACGTGACCATTGGTCGATTGGTGAAGTTCTTTCACTCTTGCAGGACGAGTTCCCCGAGGTGACGATTTCGAAGATCCGATTCTTGGAGAGTCAGGGGCTCATCGATCCCGAACGCACCCCTTCGGGGTATCGAAAGTTTTCCGACGGCGATTACGACCGGTTGTATTGGATTCTCGAGCAACAGCGTGATAACTACTTGCCGCTGCGGGTGATCAGGGATCGACTCGACGAAGGTCAAGACATCGAGTCAGCCCCGCGACGGAGCGATTCTCGGATCGGCGATGAACTTCCCGATGGCGACTATTCAGAAGAAGACCTGATGGACGAACCTGATGAGGGTCCAGTTCTGTTCGACGGTGATTCCGATTTCGACGACGACGGGTCTGATGAAGCACCTGCTGAGCCCAAAGCGGCGGCGCCAGGACCATCAGGTTCGCGCGGACATGATCAGCGCGACACGATGTTCCGTGATGCACTTGCAGAGAATGAGGGCCCGCTGAGGGCCGCCGATCCGGCCGAGGATCACCCCGTGCAGCATGAGTCGGAGAATGCGTTGACGGCTGCGGTTCACCACGCCTCTCGCCAGGTCGACCCCAAGTCGCCAGCTGAAGATGACGCGGCCGTCGAGTCATCAGAACTATCGCCCGGCATTACGGCCGAAGAGGCAGAGTGGGTGGCGCCTTCCCCCGAGGCGCACCCTGCGCCAGAACCGATCGAAGATGAGGACCACTCCGCTCACCAGGGCGCGGCAGCCGACTCCACAGATGAGGATGCAATGAACCAACCGGAGAAACGCCAGCCTGCGCCGCGATTGTTGGGGACCAGGACCGAAGGCCCAAAGCCCGTAACCAAGTCCACGGCGGAGGTGTTGGCGCCGCCCCCTCGACCCACCTTGCCGGGCTCCTCCGTCGCGCTCACGCGCGAAGAGTTGGCTGAACAGAGCGGCTGTACCCCGGGCATGGTGACCGAACTGGAGAAACACGGTCTGGTCAGTCCGAGGAACGTCGCCGGTGCGATCCTTTTCGACTCCACCGCTCTCACGTTGGCGCGCCTAGCTGTGCAGTTCGGTAGATACGGCCTCGAACCGCGTCACCTACGGACCTTCCGGCTCGGGGCCGAGCGCGAAGTTGCGCTGCTCACTCAAAGCATCGGCCCTACGTTGAAGGCCAACAATCCAGAAACCCGCCGGCGTTCATTCGACACACTCCAGGATCTCGCCGAACTGTCGGCCAGCCTTCGCTCGATCATCGTCCGAGATCTTGTGGCCGATCTCGAACCCGGCGGCTAGGTTTTGAGCATGGCAGTCGAAATGGAGTTGGTTGGCGTCAAGGTGCAGATGCCGGCAACCACACCTGTTTTAGTGTTGCGCGAGGTCACAGGGGACCGGCGTTCGGTTCCGATCTTTATCGGTGGACCCGAGGCGCATTCGATCGATCTTGCCGTCACCAACACCAAAACGGCTCGGCCCATGACTCACGATCTGTTTCTCGAGGTCATCACCGGCCTTGGCTTCACGTTCAAACGGGTGCTCATCACCAAACTCGTGGGAGGGACGTTCTTCGCCGACCTCGTTGTAGCCAACAACCACGGGGAGGAAACGACGTTCTCCGCTCGACCGTCCGACGCAGTGGCAATTGCGGTCCGGGCCGGCGCTCCGATCTTTGCAGAGGTGGCGCTGGTCGAAGAGGTGGGCTTCGTTGAGGAAGACCCCAGCGAACCTGCCGACGAGGACGATTTGGTGGAAGAACTCCGGCACTTCTTGGACGAGGTGAACCCGGAAGACTTCAACCCCTGAAGCTGTGCGAACGGCTGAGTCAGCCGGACTTCACGTCACCGGTTCCGGGCCGAAACGGACGGCGGGGGTCATTCCTGGGGGACAGGTCCTCCGCTGGCGGGCGTAGCTCCACGATGGCGGCGTCTACTTCGTCTTTGACACCAGACAAGGGAAGGATGTTGAGTACTCCTTGGCCAGCCTTGAGAATATCGATGAGTTCTTCGCCATCCTGCACTACCACCGAGCGGTGACCGTTGATCACGATGTTGGCTGCGGTGACATCGGTGCCGAGCTGATCCCGAAGGTAGTTGAAGACCTCCCGCACCATTTCCAACTTCAGCCCGGCATCGAGCAGGGTCTTGATGATCTTCAACTCCAAAAGATCGCGATAGCTATAAAGGCGTCGTGAACCAGAACCGGCTGCCTCGGCCAGCGACGGCCGGATCAGGTCTGTTCTGGCCCAGTAATCGAGCTGGCGGTAACTGATCCCAGCGATCTCGGCAGCCTTCTTGCCTGTGAAGTTTTCTTGGACTGCCACGGTGATCTCCTCCGCCGATCGCATCCGCAGCGAATTACATGGTGCGAATTACAGAATACTAATTACGTTCGTGAGATTAGGCTGCGAGGTGGCGGTGGTCAACGATCACAGCGCGAGTAGTAGTGGAATCGTCACATAGTGTCGGGAGGCCAGGGTGACAATCGATCCCAATCGTGAGGCTGATGGAGCGGTGGCGGTTGCTGTCGAGGTGCTCGGCGATACGGCTAGGGACTTTCACGCCGTCAGGATCGGCGCCGACCGGGGAGTTTTCTCTTCGGTCTGGCACTTATCGCGGCGGCGCCCGGTGTTCGGTCCGTTTCCGTCGGTGGTGGTGAAGATGCCGAAATCCGGAACCAACGGCGACGCCGCTCGGCGGAGTGGGGCGTACGACCGCGAGGAGCAGGCGTATCGCAGCCTGCTATTGCCCGAACTACCAACCCCAGCGTGTTTCGGAATTGTGGCAACGGCAGATGGTCCGGCCTTTGTGCTGGACGACCTCACGGGTCTGCGATTCGTCGACCAACTCGACGGGCTGGAACTGCCCCACGTCGAGGCCGTGGTCGACGCTCTCGGCACCTGCCATCACCTGATCGATCCAACGATGGCTCAGGATATGGGAGTGCGGCACGTCACCCCCACAACCTTTGATCGTTCGGCGTTGCAGCGCGGTTTGGGCTCACTGCCCCCTGCAGCCGTGCCTGTCTTCGAGGCTCTTCTGGAGCGTGCCGACGAGGCGATTGATTGCTTCGCCTCCCTTGTTGAGCCTGTGCTCTGCCATGGCGATCCCCGAGCCGACAATGTGGCGTTCACAAGCGAAGTCGATGGCTCCGTTGCCTTGTTGTACGACTGGCAGCAGATCGCACTCCAGGCCGGCGAGGCTGACCTCGCCTGGCTGCTCGCCACCAGCGTTCCCAGCGCTTCCCGGCCACGCATGGAGCCTGTGGTGATCGCCCGCTACGCCCAGATCACCGGCCGTCATCCTGAAGCGGTGACGCAGCGCTACCGAACGTCCATGGTGTTGCCAGGCCTGGCCGTCCTGTTGCTCGCCCAACGCGCCGCAGCGGGCCGGATGGCTGACGTGGTTGCTGCCAGCGTCGAACGAATCGGTGCCGCAGTGCGAGACCATCTTTTGGAGTGAACCAGTGGCTCTTTACGACGGAATTCGGCTCAGTGCTCTTCGGCTGATTCGGGATCGGCCGCTGGCCCTTCAACTTCGTGAGTTGGGTTGGCCAGCAGCGCTCGGTTCTTGCCAACTTTCTTGGCGGTCATGAGTGCTCTGTCGGCGAGGTCCAAGGTTTCTGCGCTGGTGGCGTCGGTCATGTGGAGAGCTACGCCGGCGCTGAGGGTTGTTTGTTCGTTCAGCTCAGCCCAGCCCACCACCACACGTTCGGCCACGGTCAGGGGATCGGCGAAGGCCTGTCGGGCCACGATCAGGAACTCGTCTCCCCCAAGGCGAGCGCTGGTATCGGAGTCACGCAAGGTGGTCTTCAGATGTTTGCTCAGCAAGCGCAGCACTTCGTCGCCGGCGGGATGACCGAGTGTGTCGTTTACCTGTTTGAAGCCGTCGAGATCCAGGAGCACGACCGCATCACCAGGGGAAAGGGAGCGTAGGAGTCGGTCGGCGTGACGACGATTGCCGAGATCGGTGAGCGGATCGATGAGTGAACGACGGTTGAGTTGGTCGATCACGTACAGGTGGCCGATGGCGATCGAGACGCTGTTCTGAAAGAGGTAGGCCATGTCGATGACAAAGTCGGCATCGTCGGAATCGACAGGGTGCATGAGGACCGCGCCGGCCGGAGTCCCCTCGTCGGTGGGGAGTGGGATCAGGAGGATCTGGCCGTGGCGAGCGGTAGCGACCATGATCGGGTCCGTGCCGTTGACGGCATCAGCGATGAGCTTTGCAATATGCGATTCCAAGGCCGCAGCGATCGGCGGGCCCTGCGTGATGGTCTGCAATACACCGGTTTCGTCTCGCAGGATCACCGTGGCCCGTTGAGCGCCGAAGCACTCGAGCGCCGCATCGACGATCTGTAGGCCAGCCTCCTCGAGTGATGACGGTCTACGAAAGCGGCTGAGTTCGGAACTGAGTCGGTCCAGGTCAGCGAGGCGGCGATCGTTGCGGTTGGAGACCATGGCCGAACGAGTGGTCAAATAGGACACCAATTCGGCCAAGACGGCCAACGCGGGTACGGCAACTACCGGAAGTGCCAATGTGAACCGATCGGGATCGGATTGCCGACCCAGAACCAGCAGGACCAGAACCAACGGCGCCGCAGCGAGCGCCACGCCCGGAGGTGAAACGAAGCCGATGTAAACCAACACGAAACTGGCAACCAGCGTGAGGCCGATGACACCCGTATCGGCCTCGACGATGCCGCCGGCCAGCACTGCGGTGGTCGTGGCAGCCACCACAACAAGCGGCGGAACCAGGCGGAACGAAGGGCGACGCGTAGCCCACCGGGTGAAAAGCATGAGCGCGGCTAGCGCCGTGAGACCAATCCCCAAACCGCCCAGAACTTGTGACTGCTCCGAAGATGGAGAGCGGACGATCAGATCCAGCAGGGCGAGCAACGCGGACGCGGCGAAAAGTACGCCTGCCGCTGTCTCTACTCGCCGTGGCCAGAACTTTTCTCCCACACTCTCTCCATCTTTCGCCAACACTACGACAGCTCCATCGCCGCTATCCACCGTCTATGGGCGAACCTCACCATTCCACCGTTACAACGATCACGTAACAGAGTGCCGTAGTCACTGTGGGTGAATGAATAGGCAATCATCCCGAATCGTCTTCCGCCCCGTGAGGGTCATTACCGGGTGGGTCGTGATCCTGGAACAAGGTCCCAACGTGGCCGGCGTCATTGAAGCTCCGAAGAATCCAGTCGCTCGGGGTACGCACGATCTCCGAGATCGAGCCGTTACGGACACCGGACATGCGGTATGCATTCACATTTAGAACGTGGGCTACCGCCGCCCCGATCACGCCACCGTGGCAAAAAACGGCAATGGTCTGATTCAGGTGCGCCTGGTGGAGGGTTTCGAACACCGGGATCACTCGCTCGGTGAGCTCGAGGTTCGTCTCGGCCTCCGGAATCTCGCCCCAGTCCCGATTCGCCCGCAGTTGCTGGATCGCAGGATGTTCCTCGTGCACCATCTCGCGAAATCGACCGCCCTCGCCAATGCCCAGGTAGACCTCGCGTAGATCATGCTCGATGATGACTTCCATTCCCTTGGCGGCGGCGAGTGGCGCGGCGGTCTGCTGGGTTCGAACCAGGGAAGACGCATAAAGGGCGTCGATCTGGTGGTCTACCAGCCGAGCGCTGACCTGCTGGGCCTGCCAGAAGCCGCGGGGAGACAAGGGCGGGTTGCCGTGACCATCGATCAGTTCGAATGTTTCGCCGTGGATTCCCGGCATCGATTGACCGTGTCGAATGAGCACGAATCGCGTGGAGCCCTCCGGGGCCGCAAATTCGGACTGGGGATACGTTCGCTTCGCCACGACCACCAACCGTAATGACTGTGCCGCTCTCCTCGGTGGAATCCGTGGTTCCTCCACAACCAACTGGTCGCTTGTCGCTGTGTTTGGCGCTGAATGACAGGCTCCCTTCCCCGGTTGGTTTCCTCGGCTCCGACGGACCTATTCAGTATCTGAGCTGGGCACACTAGGTCGCCTTGAAAGAAGCATTTGCACCGCGTGTCCGCCGGCTTTGGGGCGACGAAGTCGAAGATCGTTTTTCATGGCTCGAGGATCCGGAGAGCGCTGAGGTCATTTCCTTCTTGGAACTCGAGAATGCCCGCGTTGACGCAGAGCTCGCTCCCCTCGACACCTTGAAGCAGAAGATCTTCGATGAGATCCGGGAGCGCGTTCAGGAAACCGATCTCAGCGTGCCGATTCGCAAGGACCAATGGGAGTACTACGGCCGGACGGAGGAGGGCCAACAATATGGCCGCCATTGCCGCCGGCTCGCCGCAGTCGATGGCGGTGAGCCCGGACCTGAGGTGGTGATCCTGGACGAGAACGTGCTCGCCGGCGACTCGGACTATTTCGACATGGGCGTCTTCGACATCTCCGATGATCATCAGCTCTGTCTCTACGGCATCGACGTAGACGGCGACGAAAAATATTCTCTCTACCTGCTCGACATCGAGGCTGGTACCACCAAGACCCTTCCTTTGACCGGTGTGTCATCGGGTTCAGCATGGGACAATTCCGGGACCTCGTTCCTGTACCTCAGGCCAGACGAAACCAATCGCCCGGCCGAGGTATGGCATCACGTGGTTGGCACAAACGCCGCCGATGATTCGTGCGTGTACGTGGAGCCGGACCCGCAGTTCTTCGTGGGTCTTGCCAAGGAACGCGACGACACATTCGTCCACATCAGCCTTGGGTCGGCGGTGACCGACGAAACGAGGCTCATTCCCGCCAGTGATCTCACTGTTGAGCCGGTGGTTGTTCGACCGCGCCAGTTTGGAATCGAATACGGGATCGCTCATCACACCGACAGCACCGGCCAGAGCGTGTTCTACCTGCATACCAACTTCGATGCCAAGAACTTCAGACTTCTCACTGCACCCGAGGATGCGGTGTTGACCGGCGAGTTCGACATCGGCGAGTGGACCGAGGTCGTGCCCAATCGTGACGATGTCACTTTGGGCGGGCTTGACGTTTTCGCCGACCATCTGGTCTTGGTGGAACGATCAAACGGGCTCCTCCAGCTTCGGGTGAAAAGATTCTCCGATGGCGAGGAGCACCTGATTGAACAAGCCGAGGAGGTCAGCACGGTCTACCCCGGAGCCAACCCGGACGCCAACACCACCTCGTTTCGTTATGTCTACGCCAGCATGGTGACCCCCACCCAGGTGTGTTCGTACGACCTCAATACGCGCACGCGGACCGTGCTCAAACAAACACCCGTCCTCGGCGGTTTCGAGTCCGCCACCTACGCCACCGAGCGGGTGTGGGCCACCGCCTTCGATGGGACCAGGATTCCTATCATCATGACGTGGAAGCGGGATCGGGGCGAAGGGCCTCACCCAATGGTGTTGTACGGGTATGGCTCGTACGAGGCGGCCATGGACCCCAGTTTCAGTGTTGCCCGTTTGTCGCTTTTGGATCGCAACTTCACCTTTGCGGTGGCCCAGGTGCGCGGCGGCGGGGAGTTGGGTCGGAGTTGGTATGAGGCGGCCAAGTTCGAGCACAAGGAGCGAAGCTTCACCGACTTCGTGTCATGCGCGAGAAATGATCGATCGAGGTCTCACAACACCCGCCCAACTCGGGATCAGGGGCGGCTCAGCCGGAGGTCTCCTCGTCGGAGCTGCGGTCAATATGGCCCCGGAGCTCTTTGGCGCAGTGGTAGCCGAGGTGCCGTTTGTCGACGTTGTGAACACGATGATCGACACATCCCAGCAGCTCACGCAGATCGAATGGGACGAGTGGGGCAACCCCTTGGAATCGGAGCTGATCTACCGAGCGATGATGGCGTACTCCCCGTATGAAAATGTGCGGGAGGCTCCTTATCCACCGATGTTTGTCACAACGGGCATCAACGATCCTCGGGTCCGTTTCTGGGAGCCGGCAAAGTGGATCCTCCAGCTTCGTGAACGAACGACCTCGACAGCATCGATTCTGCTGAAAACCGAAATGGGAGCTGGGCATTTTGGCTCAACCGGTCGTTACGACGCATGGCGAGATGAAGCCGAAGTTTTGGCGTTTCTAATAGATCGGCTCACCACTACGCGGTTCTCCTAGACCTGCCGATAGGTGTAGTGTCAAAGGACGAAGCGGTCAGGGTGCCGTCGAGCAGGAGGCAAGGCCATCAGTAATTCAGAGTACGAAAAGCGACTGGCCAGTTACGAGAGCAGCCTTGCCGAGCTTCAAGAGCAGGTGAAAGCGATGGAGGAGGAGAATGTCTCCTTGCGCCGTCGCCTCCAAGACGCCCCCAAGCGGGTTCGCACGCTCGAAGAGCGACTCCTCGATACCAAGGGGCAGCTGTCTCAAGCGGTTAACCAGAACGAAAAACTCACCTACACCCTCCGGGAAGCGCGCGACCAGATCAGTGGCCTGCGCGATGAGGTCGACAAGCTCACCCAACCTCCTTCGGCCTACGGCACCCTCATCGGTGTGAACGACGATGACACCGTGGATGTGTTCACGAGCGGTCGCAAGATGAAAGTGGAAGTTCACCCGGCGATCGAGGTTTCTGCGCTGATACGCGGGAATGAAGTTGTCCTCAACGAAAGCCTGAACGTGGTGAAAGTCCGGCCGCCTGAGAAGGCTGGCGAGGTGGTTTCGGTCAAGGAGATGCTGGCCGACAAGACCCGGGCCATCATCGTGGGCCGTGCCGACGAAGAGCGTGTGGCCGAACTGGCCGAGCACCTGTTGACCGAAAAGGTCCGTTCGGGTGATTCGCTACTCCTCGACGGGCGCTCGGGCCTCTTGATCGAGAAACTTCCAAAAGTGGAAGTGGAAGATCTCGTGCTCGAAGAGGTGCCCGATGTCGCCTACGAGGACATCGGTGGTCTCGATGAGCAGATCGAGCTCATCACCGATGCGGTTGAGCTTCCGTTCCTTCATTCCGATCTCTTCACCGAACATGAACTCCCGGCACCCAAAGGCATCCTCCTCTACGGTCCGCCCGGTTGCGGAAAGACCCTTATCGCCAAAGCCGTAGCCGCCTCGTTGGCCCGCAAGGTTGCCGAGAAGACCGGTGACGCCGAGACCCGCAGCTTCTTTCTCAATATCAAGGGACCAGAACTTCTCAACAAGTATGTCGGCGAGACCGAGCGCCAGATCCGACTCATCTTCCAGCGAGCCCGGGAAAAGTCCGAAGAAGGCATCCCCGTCATCATCTTCTTCGACGAGATGGAGTCGCTCTTCCGTACCCGCGGCAGCGGCATCAGTTCCGATATCGAGTCCACGATCGTTCCTCAGCTGCTCGCCGAGATCGATGGTGTTGAGACGTTGAAGAACACCATCGTGATCGGCGCATCCAACCGTGAGGACTTGATCGATCCAGCCATCCTTCGGCCCGGCCGCTTGGACGTCAAGATCAAGATCGAACGGCCCGGCCCGGAGGCCGCCAAACAGATTTTCAGTCGCTATCTCACCACCGACCTCCCGATCCATACCTCCGAGACCGACGGCGCAGCCCATCGCGATGATGCTGTCGCCAAGATGGTGGATGCAGCGGTGGAGTTCATGTACCGAACCGACGACGACACCCGGTTCCTCGAGGTCACGTACCAGAACGGTGACAAGGAAATCCTGTTCTTCCGCGACTTCAGCAGCGGCGCAATGATCGAGAACATTGTTCGCCGATCGAAGAAGTTGGCCATCAAGCGTTTCCTGGCCGAGGGCGAGAAGGGGATCAAGACCGAGGATCTCATGGCGTCGGTCACGCAGGAGTTCAAGGAACACGAGGATCTCCCCAATACCACCAACCCCGACGATTGGGCCAAGATCAGCGGCAAGAAGGGCGAGCGCATCGTCTTCATCCGTACGCTCATCGGCTCGCCCGACGGCGACAAGACTGGCGGCAAGTCCATCGACACCGTCGCAACCGGGCAGTACTTGTAGCCAAACTGCTGGATCTGGCCGCTCCCAGCGTCGGTGCTGCTGGATCTGGCCGCTCCAAGCGTCGGTGCTGCTGGATCTGGCCGCTCCAAGCTTCGGTTTCGGAACCTTCGGGCTGCCGTGTAGGTCTTCAGCGAACTCTGCCCATGCCAGGACGTGGCTGGAGCAAACCTCTCCGCTGCCAGCTCAGGTGACCAGCTGGGCGCGTGCTTCGGAGGAACATGAGGCGGAGTAGCCTGGAGTCGTGGCTGTCCCCAAGATTATTGGCATCGAAACCGAGTACGGGATCATGGTGCGCGGCTCCAACGACTGGAACCCGGTGTCAGCGTCGAGTCTGTTGATCAACGCCTATCTTGGCGCCGGCGGGAGCGGAGCCAAGAACGACAAGAGTGCTCCCATCGCGTGGGATTTCATCGACGAAACCCCTGGGGCCGATGCCCGTGAGTTCCTTCCGCTCGAGTTCGCCCTTCCACCGGAGGTCGAAACTCACCTGGTCAATGCTGTCCTGACCAACGGTGCCCGGTATTACGTAGACCATGCCCACCCCGAGATCTCCACCCCGGAGTGTGCCGATGCATTGAGCGTTGTGCTGTTCGACCGGGCTGCGGAGATGATTGGTGTGCAATCCATGGAGGCTGCCCGGGAGTTGTTGCCCCCGGGCCAGGAACTGGTCCTCTACAAGGACAACTCGGATCGAAAGGGCAACGCCTACGGGACGCACGAGAACTACTTGTTGGATCGCAACCTGCCGTTCGGACAGATCGTGATCGGCGCCACCTGGCACTTCGTTTCACGCCAGATCTTCACCGGATCGGGCAAGGTCGGGTCCGAACTGCCCGGCGTGGGAGCCCAGCAGGTTCCCTATCAGATCACCCAGCGCGCTGAACACTTCGAAGAAGAGGTAGGCCTCGAGACCACGCTGAAGCGGCCCATCGTGAACACTCGGGACGAACCTCACGCCGATTCACAGCGGTATCGACGGCTCCATGTGATCGTGGGCGACGCCAACATGGCGCAATATGCCACCTTCCTCAAGGTTGGTACTAGCGCACTGATTTTCGCCATGATCGAAGACGGTGCAATGAACCTGGAGCGGGAGTACGACGACCCTGTCCGAGCCCTCCATCAGGTGAGCCATGATCTGACACTCGCTCGGCCTATCGCATTGAAGGGGGGGCGCACGATCACTGCGCTCGAAGTTCAGTTCGACTTGCTCGAGCAGGCCGAAAAGTACACAGCGCAGCGGGGCTTTGGAAACGTTGGCGGTGACACGGTGGGGCGAATGATCCTCGACACGTGGTCCCAGGTCCTGACCGGTCTCGAAACGGATCCGGACTCTGTTGCATCGATGGTGGATTGGGTGGCGAAGAAGCGCCTGCTCGATGGATTTCGGGAGCGCCACGATTGTGACTGGGGGGACTCGCGCTTGCGGGCCTTGGATCTGCAATACCACGACATGCGCCCGGCGAAGAGCCTCGCGGCCCGCGCCGGATTAGACACGCTCGTGGATGAAGCTGACGCTCAGGAAGCGATGACCAAACCCCCCGAAGGCACCAGGGCCTATTTCCGGGGCCGTTGTCTAGAAAAGTTTGGTGACCAAGTGGTCGCTGCCAATTGGGATTCCATCGTTTTCGAAAACGGCGATGAACCCCTGCGACGAGTCCCGATGATGGAACCGACTCGGGGGACTCGAGCCCATGTGGGTACGCTGTTGGATGAGAGTGACACCGTCGCTCAACTTCTCGAGAAACTCGGCAGTTAGCTGCCGCTAGCCAAAAAGGTGATTCATGGCTGAACGTGAACAGATAAAGAAGAACTCGCCGCCCCGCGACGATTCCGCCGGAGACGATGGCGGTCAAACCCAGGTAAGCGGAAAAGGTGAGGAACTCAAGGCCGAACTCGATGACCTGCTGGATGAGATCGATGAGGTGCTCGAAACCAACGCCGAGGACTTCGTAAAGAGCTACATCCAAAAGGGTGGCCAGTGACCCTCCCTCGATTCGATGTTCACGACGACCCCGGCCCCAACTTTTCCAGTCTGGTCCAGACCTACGGTTTGGCTCCGGACTTCAGTACCGCCACTACTGCCATGACCGGTGTTGTTCACGGAACCACCGTGGTCGCTTGTCGATTCGACGGCGGGGTGGTGATCGCCGGTGATCGGCGAGCAACTTCGGGCAACTTGATCAGCCACCGGAACATGAAGAAGGTATTTGCCGCAGACAAGTACAGCGGTGTGGCGATCGCCGGTGCGGCGGGGCCAGCCGTCGAAATGATCAAGATGTTCCAGCTCCAGCTGGAGCACTACGAGAAGATCGAGGGCACCCACCTGTCGCTGGAGGGCAAGGCCAATCAGCTCTCCATGATGGTGCGTGGAAACCTTCAGGCCGCCATGATGGGCATGGTGGTTGTGCCGATCTTCGCCGGGTACGACCGGCGGCGAAACAAGGGCCGGGTCTGGGCATTCGATGTCACCGGCGGGCGTTACGAAGAAGCCAACTATGTGGCCGCAGGGTCAGGATCACTTCACGCCCGCACGGTCGTGAAGCTCGGCTATCGCTCCGATCAGACTCGAGAGCAAGCCATGGATTTGGTGATTGCCTCCCTGTTCACCGCGGCTGATGAAGACTCCGCTACCGGCGGGCCCGACCCGGTCCGAAAGATCTATCCGATCATTGCGTCGATAACCAGCGACGGGTACGAGGAAGCCCCGGAGTCCGAGATCGCTGACCGATTCACCCACTACGTGGATGGTCTCCATGACCAGACCGAGGACGTCTAGCTCATGAACATGCCGTTCTACGTACCTCCCGAGCAAATGATGCGCGATCGCGCCGACTTCGCTCAAAAGGGCATTGCCCGCGGCCGGAGCCTGGTCACCGTTGAATGCTCCGACGGGATTGTCCTCTGCGCTGAGAACCCCAGCCGTAATCTGCGCAAGATTTCCGAAATATATGACCGGATTGCTTTCGGGGGAGTGGGGAAGTACAACGAATACGACCAGCTCCGTATCGCCGGAATCCGCGCTGCCGACATGCGGGGCTACACCTACAGTCGCGACGACGTGGACGCTCAGACCCTCGCCAACCAGTACGCCCAGATGATGGGTCAGATCTTCACCCACGACGTCAAACCCATGGAGGTCGAGATTCTCGTAGCGTCCGTAGGAGCCGATCCGGACGGCGATCGGCTCTTCCACATTCGCTATGACGGGTCGGTGAGCGATGAAGATGGGTTCGCCGCTTTGGGCGGGGAGGCCGAGCAAATCCGAGAGAAGCTCAAGGAGACCGACACCAGCGAGATGGGCTTTGCGGCGGCGTTGCGAGTTGCAGTCGATGCCCTGTCCGACGAGGAATCGCTTACGCCAGAACAGCTCGAAGTTGGTGTCTTGGAGCGAGGTGGCGAGGGTCGCCGGTTCCGCCGGCTCGACAACAGCGAGATCGCCGAGATGCTCGTGGAACCCAGCTCCACTTCCTAAGCCGGATCGGGTCCACCCAGCCCAGAGAAATCCTGGCGGGTCGACAACCGATAAAACCGTCTGAGCCACTACGTTTACTGCGTGGGCTTCAGTCGTCGGATTTACGGAATCGAAACTGAGTACGGGGTTACCTGCACGCTGCGCGGCCAACGTCGTCTCAGCCCGGATGAGGTAGCCCGCTACCTTTTCCGGAAAGTGGTCAGCTGGGGTAGATCCTCCAACGTCTTTCTTGCCAACGGAGCCCGACTGTACCTGGACGTCGGTTCGCACCCCGAATACGCCACCGCCGAGTGCGACACGATCGGCGATGTGGTGATCCACGACAAGGCCGGCGAGCGGATACTTGAACAGCTCCTGGAATCCGCCGAAGAACGCCTCAAAGACGAGGGGATCCGGGGCACGGTGCACCTGTTCAAGAACAACACCGACTCTGCCGGCAACAGTTACGGCTGCCACGAGAACTACCTCACCCGCCGCACCGACGATGTCTCCCATTACAACGAGTTGCTCATTCCTTTTCTCGTAAGCCGCCAGATCTATGCCGGCGCCGGAAAGGTTCTGCAAACCGCCCGGGGTGCCAGCTACTCGGTCTCACAGCGGGCTGAGCACATCTGGGAGGGCGTCAGTTCGGCTACCACCCGGAGCCGACCGATCATCAACACCCGTGATGAACCCCATGCTGATGCAGAGAGCTACCGCCGCCTGCACGTGATCGTGGGTGACTCAAACATGAGCGAGTACACCACCTACCTCAAGGTCGGGGCAATGGCCGTGCTCCTTCGAATGGTGGAGGATCCCAGCTGCGTCCTCAGAGACTTGACGCTAGAGAACCCGATTCGTGCCATCCGTGAGATCAGCCATGACCTCACGTTCAAGCGCAAGGTTCGCCTTCGGAACGGCAGGGAGGCGAGTGCGTTCGAGATCCAGAGTGAGTTTCTGAACCGGGCGTTGCGTTATGCAGAGACCAAAGGCCTCCCCGACGATGAGATGAAAGCGTTGCAGATGTGGGAGTACGTGATGACCCACCTGGAGACCGATCCGTTCAAGCTGGATCGCGAGCTCGACTGGGTGATCAAGCACAATCTGATCGAGGCCTACCGAAAGCGCCACGATTTGAAGCTCAGCGACGCGCGGGTGCAACTGCTGGACCTCCAATATCACGACATCCGCACAACCACGAGCCTCTTCTACAAGATGCAGAGCCGAGGACTGCTGGAACGCACCTTGACGGACGAAGAAATGAACCTAGCCATCGAGGAACCTCCTCAGAACACGCGGGCCAAGCTGAGGGGTGACTTCATCCGGAGGGCCAAGGAGCGCAAACGTGACTACACCGTGGACTGGGTTCATCTGAAGCTCAACGACCAAGCCCAGCGCACCGTTCTCTGCAAGGACCCATTTCGCAGCGAGGACGACCGGGTCCAGAAACTCATCGAAAGTCTGTAATATTGGTTCCGCTCGCCCAGGCTCGTTCCTCGCCACGGGGTCGCTTCACGCTCGCTCCGCTCGACCAAAACAGTGAGCTCAGCTAGCTGCTTCGTCCCGCTGTCTCATTGGTTCCGCTCGCCCCGGCTCGTTCCTCGCCACGGGGTCGCTTCACGGCTCGCTCCGGCTCGACCAGAACGACACGTGCTTCTCGCTGCTCCGTCCCTTCGCAGCCTCACGTCGCCCAGGCTCGTTCCTCGCCACGGGGTCGCTTTACGGCTCACAGCGAATGCTGCGAAGGAGAGTGCTCAACCAGAACAGTGAGCTTGGCGTGCTGTTCGTCCCTTCGCAGCCTCACGTGCCGTGTTAATGGCTCCACTCACCTTGATCTCGCCCGTAGCATGTTCGTGTGGCTTCCAAGATCTCCCGAGAGGAGCGACTGCTCAACCTGACCGCTGTCCTCTTGGACTCTTCCCGGCCGCTCAGTCGGAGCGATCTCCGGGAACGGGTGGATGGTTACCCTCCCGACGATGCTTCGTTCCGCCGCCAGTTCGAGCGTGACAAGGACACATTGCGTGAGGTAGGGATTCCCCTGTCGGTAGTAGAAATTCCCTTCACCAATTTCGAACAGGGCTATCGAATTCCAGCCGAGGAGTACTACCTCCAGGGGGCCAACTTCACGCCCGCCGAACTGGCGGCGCTACACGTTGCCACTATGGCCGTTCAGTTCGGCAACAGCGACGAAGAAGCGTTGTGGAAGCTTGGCGGTGTTGGGCTGACCGATGTGAGCTCGGCGGCATCGGGCGCCATGTTTGCATCCCCGATCTCGGAGTTGCCGAGTGATCCTTCGCTCATTCACGTCTTTGGCAACATCCAAGACAAGAGGCCTCTGGCATTCCATTATCGAGGTGGCTCCAGCGAGCGTCGACGGGAGGTGGAACCGTGGTCGCTGTATTTTCAGCGGGGTCGGTGGTACCTCACTGGGTATGACCGCACTGCGGGTGGTGAGCGGCAGTTTCGGCTGGACCGGATGAGTGAGTTGGAGAACCTGGAGGGGACCAATTCCCAGCCGGTCTCGGTGAAGGAAGGGCCGGTGGTACTTCGGCCATGGGAGATCGGGACGAGCGATCCCGTGGTTGTTGAGGTCTTCGTGGACGCCGAGTCGGTGGCGCCGTTCTCCAGTCGGATCAATGCCGATCCGGCGCGAAGCACAACGCTTGGGGGCGAGCCTGGGTCGGTGTTCGAGCTTTCGGTGCGCGCCGTCGAGGCGCTCGTCACGTTCGTTCTGGAGTGGCTCGAGCACGCAGTGGTGTTGTCGCCGGAGCCAGTGCGAGCGGCCATGATCGAGACGCTCACGGCGTCGGCCGATCGGGACGATTCATGACCGCTGGCCCCCGCACCGCCGCGTCCAGCATTCGTCTGGTGTTGTCCGTAGTGCCGTGGATCATCGACCATCCTGGGAGTTCGATCGACGAAATCGCAGAGCGTTTCGGGCAGAAGCCGTCGGCATTGATGAAGACGTTGGAAATGCTGTCGTTCGTCGGGGTGCCGCCTTACAGCCCTGACGCCCTCATCGAGGTCCGGTTCGAAGGGGATCGGGTGTGGATCAACTTCGCCGACTATTTCTCCAAGCCGCTCCAACTGTCCACCGGACAAGCCTTGGCGTTGCTCGCTGCAGCCGATGCGCTGCGACGAATCGAAGGGGCCGATCCAGATGGGTCCTTGCACAGCGCTCTCGAGAAACTGGCCAAAGCCACCGGCGTAACACCGCAGCAGCAGATCGACATTCAGCTGGGGGACGCCCCGTCGGACCGGCTCCTCCAACTCCGGGCAGCTGCCGCCGCCAGTTCGGAACTGAAGATCACCTATTTCGCGCACGGCAAGAATGAGACATCGGAACGGATCATCGTTCCCCGCAGGGTCCGATCCGGCGCCGGCGCGTGGTATGTGGACGCATATTGCCGAAGCGCCGAAGATGAGCGCGTCTTTCGACTGGACCGAATCCTCTCAATGGAGGCGGTGGAGTCTGGGCAGGACCCGCCGCCACCTGCCACACTCGGCCCGGCCGGAGAAGTCTTTGGCTCCCACGGGGCACTGCCTACCGTCACACTGCGTCTCGGGCCCGATCAAAACTGGGTTCGAGACAGCCTGCCGGTGCTTCGCATCGACGAGCGAAAAGGTGGGAAGCTAGACGTCACTTTGGCGGTGGCATCGGAAACCTTCTTGGTTCGGCTTCTCCTGCAGTTGGGCCCTAAAGCCAAGGTCATTCGGTCTGACATCGAGGCTCCGCAAGCTCTGGCTGCCCGAACCGCACGACGCGTCCTCGCCCGGTACGGGTTGTAGTCTGGTGGAGTGACCGATCCAGCCGCTGGTAATCCGACGCCGGATCCCTCAGACTCCACCGCACCGCCAGCAACCACAAAGGCAGTACCCGTGGTCGACGCTGTACCTGCTGCGAAGGCGTCGGAATCGACTCCCACAGACGTGGCTCACCATGGCGAGGCGTTGGTTGCCGCATTGCTGAATACGCAGCGCAAAACTCAACCTCTCCAGCGGTCCGCCGACGGAGCGAAGGTGATCGAATCTGGCGGTACCGCTCCCCTCACCGCCTCGTCCTTCTTCAACAGCACCACTGGCGAGGTGATTGACGCCCGCCCCGACGGCCCATCTGCGGCTCAGCCTGTCCCCGCTGTCCTCAGCACCGCCAATGCCGAGGATTTCGCGATCAAGGAGGAGCTGCCGCGGCCCCCGGTCGCTGAGGGAGACGGAGCTGAGTCTTCTGACAGCAACGAAGAGGAGAGCGAGGATCGAGCGTTTGCTCGCAACGTGCTGGAGTGGATCGTGGTCCTCGGTGCGGCCGTGGCAGTCGCCATCATCCTCCGAACGTTCGTATTTCAGGCGTTTTACATTCCTTCGGAATCCATGGAGACCACTCTCTACAAGGACGATCGCCTGCTCGTCAACAAAGTCAGTTACCGCCTTCATGATGTGAACCGAGGCGACGTGGTGGTCTTCCGACGTCCCGACGATCAGGCTGGAGAGATTCGGGACTTGATCAAGCGCGTCATCGGCCTTCCCGGCGAAACGGTCGAGGGTCGCAACGGTGTGATCTATATCGACGACCAGCAGCTGGTTGAGCCCTACCTCGACGGGAACTCTTTCGGTGATTTTTCGCCAGTCACGGTGCCCGAGGGTCAGTATTTCATGATGGGCGACAACCGCGATGAGAGCCTGGACTCCCGCCGCTTCGGAACGATCGGCGAAGACCGCATCGTCGGCCGAGCGTTCGTGCTGTTCTGGCCATTCGACCGCGTGGGAACGCTGTAATTCCGTCCTCGCTCTGCGCCCTGCGGCGCTGGGCGCCTTGGGCTTTCCGCTCGGCTCGCTCGGCGAACCTCAGTCTGCGTAGATGATTTCGCGGAATGAGGCGTAGTGGTCATCGGTGTAATACAGCTCACCCTGGGCCCCGGCCACGATGCGGCGGGCGCCGCGGTCTGATTCACCGGGAGTTGTAACCGTGTATTCCTGATAATGGCCCCGCTCAAAGTCGGGCAGGATCCCTTCACGGTTCTGAAACGTCAAGCCATCTCGGTCATAGGGAAACGGTCCGCCGGAAGCGATCAGTTCCAGCGTGTCCCATGCTTCGGCTGGAAGCTTGGTGACCAAAACCGACGGGAGGTCGGAGTATTGGATGAACTTGCCAGCCGACGGTGGGTCCGGGATGGCGCCGGTCTCGGTTGAGGCGGGAGGGGCCTCCACAACAATCGTGGTTCCGAATGCGCCGCCGCCTACTGCTGGGTCATCGCTGGTGTTTAGATTGCCAACAAAGTAGCCGGCGATGAAGATCCCCATCACCGCGGCAATCCCCATAACCCATCTGGGGATCTGAGGTGTTTGGGTGTTGGGTTGATTCACAGTCAGCTCCGGTGCAGGTCTGTCCACAAGTGTGGCCTAGTAGAACACAGCAAGGGTCTCACTGAGCCGGTCCACGTGATCACTGAAAACGCCGTCGATGCCCATATCGTACAGAGCGGCGATCTCGCGGTGTTGTTGAGCATCCCATCCGAATGCGAAGAGCCCGAATCGGTGGACCACGCTGACCCGACCAGCGTGCCAGTCGGGATAACGCATGTTGAGGGCATCGACCCCGAGGCCGGCGAGTTTGGCGGCTCGAAGTTCGAGGCCTTCGGAGATCTTTGCGAGACGCAGGGAATTGACCAGCTGCGCACTTGTGCGTTGCCGCCAGGAGCTGATCAGGTCCAAGTCCGGGTGACAGAGCCACAGCTGCTTCTCGGCGCCAGCTTGTCGAGATTCCTCCACCACTGCGTCGAAGGCGGCGGGGTCTTTTACGTCCAGGCTGAGTTCAAAATCGCTCCCCATCGCTTCGTAAAGTTCGGCGAGGGAGGGAATGTGCTCGGGTAACTCTCGACGTTTGATGTCGGAAATCTGCCGCTTTCGTAAGACGGAACCGATAACTCCGTCGTGATCGAGCACCGGAATTCCGTCGTCCGTAATGAAAACGTCAGATTCCAAGCCGGTGGCACCGAGCCGCCGGGCGAGCCGAAAAGCCTCGATCGTGTTCTCCGGTGCATGCGCCCTTGCACCCCGGTGGGCGAACGCAATAGGCGGTGTACGTAGCGATTGGTGACGAGGCGGCCTTGCAACGGTTGATGGCGAAAGGGGTAGGGGCTGGTCGGAGGCGGTCATTAAGCGAGATTCTGATGTTGCGAAAGTGTTTCAGCGCCGTGAGGGGTCCACCACGACGAGCGTTTTGGGGCCCAGACTAAACCGCTTGTGGGGCGAGGAGTCGCCGATGTTTGTTCAAACGCTCAAGAGTTCCGCCGTACCTGCCGAATCTATCTTTGTTCCTACTAGGAGGAAATGATCCAATGGCAACAATTCGGGCTAGCTGTCAAGACTGTGGTGACGTGGAACTCACGACCGCAGATGTAAATGTTCGTATCTGTGATGACAACAACGCTGGTACCTACGCATTCCGTTGCCCCCACTGCGAAATGACGGTGGTCAAGAGTGCCGAACCTCGCACGATCGATCTGCTGGTCGCCTCCGGCGTGTCCTTCACTACCTGGCGGCTCCCGGCCGAATTGGGCGAGAACCACGAAGGAGCGCCCATCAATCACGATGATCTCCTCGACTTTCATGACCTGTTGAGCGACGATGATGCTCTTGAACAGGCCATGGCCCAGTTCTCCGGCTAACCACCGAATAGACAAATCTAGATGTGAGCGGGCCTCGTGCCCGCTCGCCGTCGTTTTCGGGTCCTGGCCGGTCGGTTTCCGGGGCGTACCGGCCAGGTCGTGCGGGGGATCCGTGCCACTCGGTTGCAGACCCATCCCACCCCGTTCGATTGGGTAACCTAGGCCATATGTTCAACGTCGGAGGAGGTGAACTCCTCCTCATCTGTGTCCTTGCTCTCGTTGTGGTTGGTCCGGAGCAACTCCCCGTTCTTTTGCGGAAGCTGGGCCAGTACGCCGGTCAGGCAAAACAAATGAGCGACTCCCTACGAGCGGAGTTCATGGCCGGCGCCGAACCGTTCCAGGAGAGCATTCGAGAGTTCCAAAAGGGCATGAATGATTTCTCAAACACGGTCACCGAGAACGCCGATGTGAGGAACTGGGGAGCCGGTACCGCCGATGACCCCATCGTGCCCCGGGGCTTTGCTGATCAGTCCAGTACTGAACCGGCCGACCAATCTGCCAGCACCGCTGCCAGCGACGATGCCGAGGCCATCACTGCGCCGGATCGGCCCAAGAAGCTGGAGCTGACCGCACCGGTCAATCCGTGGGCACCGCTTCCCGGCAGCGGCGCGGATTCGAGCACGGACCCCACTATCGATTCTGGGCCCGGTACAGGGCAGGAGACGGAGTTGGGAGCTGGGACCGTTGGGGAGCCGGGGTCCGAGACGGGTGCTGGGACCGACACTGAGCCCGGAGCTGGGATTGAGCCAACCGTGGAGGAGCAGGCCGAGGCCGCCGCTCAACAGCTGGCCAATCGTGGCCGCGAGCGGACAGTGATCCCAACGATCCCACCATTCAGTTCGTTTCCACCCGCCGACACCCAGGCGGGAGATCCAACCTAGTGAAGATTCCTTTCAGACGGCGAAGAAGCGCTGTTGGGGCTGCCGGCGAGATGACCCTGATGGGTCACCTCCAAGAACTTCGATCGCGTCTGATGAAGTGCGCTTTCGCCATTACGCTGGCCGCTATCGGAGTATGGATCTTCTTCGACCCCGTCATGGATTTCCTTTCCAAGCCCTACTGCGATCTGCAGGAACTCAAGCTCGCCGACTGCAAGTTCATCGCCACCAGCCCCCTTCAACCCTTCAATGTCAAGTTGACGATGGCCGGCTATGGCGGAGTCATCATTGCGTTGCCCGTCATTCTCTACCAGTTGGGGCGTTTCGTCCTACCGGGGCTGTACCCCAACGAGAAACGGGCGCTCGCCCCGTACCTGGTGGTAGCCACCGTCCTGTTGTTTGCCGGAATGTGGTTGGCATACGCATTTCTCCCAAAAGCCTTGGACGTTCTTGTGAACGACCTGGGTGGCGACAGGTTCGAAGCGTTCTTTCGTGCTGATGAGTATCTGAGTTTCTTCACGAAGATGCTGCTGGCGTTCGGCATCGCTTTTCAGCTACCGGTGGTCATGGTCTTTCTCCAATTGGTCGGGATCGTCAAGACCGAGACCCTCAAGAAAAACCGGCGGGTTGCGGTGATAGTTGTTGTGGTGCTCGCCGCCGTGATTACGCCAACCGGTGATCCTTTCACCCTTGCGGTGCTTGCCGTACCGATGTATCTATTCTACGAGATCGCCATTCTCATCGGTGGTCGGAAGAAGAGCCCAGTCGACGATGCCGTCCCGGTCGCTTAGGCCCGGTCCTTATCATGAGCCGCACACCCCCGGACGGGGCGGAAAACAGCCTGGGCTTCACCCCGGACCGTTTTCAGGTGGAGTCCACTGAGGCGGTAGATCACGGTGAGCACGTGGTGGTTGCGGCCCCAACCGGATCGGGCAAGACCTACATCGCCGAACATGCTGTGCGGCGGATTTTGAGCACCGGACGACGGGTGTTCTACACCACGCCGATCAAGGCGCTGTCCAATCAGAAGTTCAATGACCTCCGCCTCGAACATGGGGCTACCAAGGTTGGTCTGCTCACCGGTGACAACGTGATCAACCCGGCCGCCCCGGTGGTGGTGATGACAACTGAAGTGCTTCGAAACATGCTGTATGCCGGCGCTGATCTGGATGATCTCGCCACGGTGGTACTGGATGAGGTCCACTATCTCCAGGATTCCTATCGCGGTCCGGTGTGGGAAGAGGTCATCATCCACCTTCCTCACCGTGTCCAGTTGGTCTGTTTGTCGGCCACCGTCAGCAATGCGCAGGAACTGGCAAATTGGATACAGACCGTGCGAGGCCCCACCACGCTCGTCGTAGAGACGAAGCGTCCTGTGCAGTTGGAGAATCGATATGTCATCGCCGAGCGCAACGGATCCCGAATCCATGTGATCCCAACACTGATCGGCGGTAAGCCCAACAACCGTGGCTTCGACTTCGACCAAGATGCAGCCACCGCTTTGGGGTCCCGCAAGAAGAGCGGCAAACGCAACGGGACCAAGCCTGGTCGGGCCGAGCGAAAGTGGCGGACCCCAAGTCGACCTGAGGTGCTGCGGGAGCTGCGCAAGGCCCAGATGTTGCCGGCCATTCATTTCATCTTCAGCCGGGCGGCATGCAGCGATGCGGCGCGCGAGGTCTATCAGGCCGGCCTAGTCCTGACCTCGCCCGAGGAGCGCAGCGCAATCCGTAGCCTTGCTGCTGAACATGTTGCGTCGTTGACCACAGCAGAGCTGCAGACCCTCGAGTATGACCGCTTCTTGGAACAATTGGAGGCGGGCGTCGCAGCTCATCACGCTGGCATGGTGCCGGTGTTCAAGGAGTTGGTGGAGGCAGTGTTCAGCTCGGGGCTCATCAAGATGGTGTATGCCACCGAAACGCTCGCTCTTGGCATCAACATGCCCGCTCGGTCCGTTGTGATAGACAAACTCACGAAATGGAGTGGTGAGGGCCACGCCTTTCTCACCCCCGCTCAGTACACCCAGTTGACCGGCCGAGCGGGAAGACGGGGCATCGACGACTTCGGCCAGGCACTGGTGCCGTGGTCACCTTGGACCACCTTCGATCAGGTGGCGGGTTTGGCTGCCAGCCGTGAGTTCGTGCTGACCTCAGCATTCCGCCCCACCTACAACATGACGGCAAACCTGGTCCGCCGGTACGAGCCCGAACGGGCCAGGCAGCTCCTCAATCTCTCATTTGCGCAGTTCCGAGCGAACGCCGGCATTGTGCAGTCCGAGCACGAACTCGAACGAATGGTGGCGCGTCGTGACAAGGTCATCAACCAACTCGAGAGCGAATTCGGTCAGATTGACGAGCTTCGTGCCGTCGCTCGCGAAACCTCCTCACGCAGTGCGGGCACCCCGGCCAGCGACGATGTGGGCTTCGCGCTCAGTCAACTCCGGCCCGGTCAGATCATCGAGGTGGACGGCCCGGGCCTTCCGCCTCATCTTGTCGTGGTCTCGGTGGCGTACCGAAAGGGAGCACGAATCAAGGTGACGGCCGTCGATGTTGACACCGAGGTGCATCTCATCGATGGCCAGTCGTTAGACGGTCCACCGGTTCTTGTGGGATCGATATCTGTACCGGAGCCGTATTTGCCAAACAGCATCTCCTTCCTTCACGAGATGGGCCAGGAGTTGTCTCGAGCGCGACTCGTCGGCAGCAAACGGCGACGCAAGCTCGGTGATAAGAACTCCGCTACTGCGCAGCTGCGCTATCACGGGGAGACCCTGCCCCGAAGTGCCGTCAAGGGCCTGAAGCGCCTGGAGCGGCTGGAGAGCGATATCGCCCGGATGCGTGCCAGTGTTGTTGCCGATGCCGACTCCCTGGCCCGTCAGTTTGACGCCGTCCTCGGGGTCCTCACCGCGCGAGGCCATGTTGAGAGTTGGTCTCTGACCTCTTCCGGGAAGCGTCTGGCGAGCGTGTACCACGAGGCTGACTTGCTGATCGTCGAGGCTCTGGAGGACGGAGTGTTCGACGGGCTCACTCCTCCCGAAGTCGCTGCGCTCGCATCAGTCTTTGGGTTCGACGATCGCCGTAGCAACGGCACCAGCAGCAAGGGTGGCGGGCGCAAGGGTCGGGACCACCGCTCCAACCGCCGGAGCGGGCCCGTGGAGGCACCGGTCTTTCCCACTGCGGAACTCCGCCGCCGATACCGGGTGGTGGAGCGCCTGCATCGGCAGCTCATCCGAGCCGAACGAGACGCCGGGCTTTCCCCTACTAGAGACCCCGATCCGGGGTTCATGAGCGTCGCCTACCAATGGGCTCTGGGCGTTGAACTGGACCCCGTCCTCACCGAAAGCGAGACCACGCCGGGCGACTTCGTGCGAACGATAAAGCAAGTGATGGATCTGATCGGCCAACTCGCCATCTTGGCGCCGGTACCGGCTACCCAACGAGCAGCCCGCCGAGCCGGCGACGCCCTGTTCCGTGACCTTGTGACGGTGTCACAAATCATCAGCGACACCGGCGACGACGATGCTCCTGGGGAGATCGGCGATGCTGATGATGCGGCGTAGGGCCCTTTGGGCTGAGGCGGTGGTCGATGGTTATTGAAAAAGGTGGCACGTACGGAAGGCCGGGGCCGGTCCCCGCCCAGCTGCCCCGGTGGGGAAGCGATCGAGAACTTGCAGCCCATATTGCCGAAGCGGGCACTGCTCCCTGCACAGCGGTGGGAGGTGACGTACTTGCCACTTTGGGTGGCGGCGCTCGTCCCGGCGTTGCGCCGCTGGCGTATCCACTGGACGTGCTGGAGGTCCGGTTGGACGACGGGCCTACAGTTCTGGCGGTGGCTCACGTGATCGCCCGACGGCGGTTCTGGCACGGTGAGTGTGCGGTGGCAATGAATGCCGCATGGCGCAACGATTGGTACCTGGGCCCTCGTTCGCATCCGAATGATGGCCTGGTCGACGTCACCATTGGTGCCCTATCGGTCCAGCAGCGGTATTTGGCGCTCCGGCGCGTTCGAACCGGCAGCCACCTTCCCCACCCCAAGCTGAAGGTAACCAGAACTGCACACTGGAAACACACCTTTCGTTCGCCCGTTGGGGTCTGGATCGACGGTCGCCGTCACGGATCGGCCCGGCATATCGAGATTGAGGTGCGTCCCGACGCCGGCTTGATTGTGGTGTAGCTGAGCTGGGCTGGCTTCCGCCCTTAAAAAGAATGCCCAAATACGGAGGGCATGATCCGCGGACCGGCCATCAAGCCCGCATACCCTTGCAAGCCGTGGGAGCGTACGTCGCAGAGGAATTCACCGAGTCCGAAACCGACGTGCTCCGTCGGTATTTCACCAACCTCGACAGCCCAGTCTTTGCGCTGGTAAATCTGCCCGAAGTTGTGAAGGGTGCCTTGTTCGCCCGCTACTCACGGTCCGCCAAGAGTCTGCGGCGCCTCTTTCTCGATGAGTTCGTGAACGAGCTGGATATCGAAGGCGATGCCACCATCGATGCCACGATCGGCCTTGACCGAGCTGAGAGCCTGTACGAGCGGATCTTCGTTGAATACGGTGACGACTCCGTAGCGCAGTTGGGGGGAGTTCACCTCGCCTGCGAGCAGGCCTCGAATCTTCTCACCAAAGTGCTCGAATGGGGACGGTTGGCGTCGTATCTCGAGCAGTCAACACGCTACATCCCGTACGACTCCCGCTACGGAGGCCGGTACCGGTACTACCGAGACCCTGAGATTCTTGCCTCCCACTTTGGCACCCGCTACGTGGGTGACATGGACCGTCTCTTCGACACGTACGCAGAAATGGCCCCCAAGGTTGAAGATTACATAAAAGCCACGGTTCCAAAGGCACCGGGCGATTCGGACTTCATCTACCGACAAGCGGTAAAGGCCAAAGCGCTGGACGCCGTGCGAGGCATTCTTCCCGCCGCGGCCCAGAGCAACGTTGGGATCTACGCCAGCGGTCAAGCATATGAGCAGATGCTGATTCGGATGCGAGCCAATCCGTTGCCTGAAGCCAACGCCTACGCCAATCTCATGCTCACCGAGCTGCGTAAAGTCATCCCGTCGTTCGTGAAGCGGGTCGATGTTCCCGAGCGTGGGGGTGCCCATAGCGACTACCTCAGCGATGTCACTATGCACATGGCGTCGGTTGCCGATGAGCTGCTGACACCCCAACCGGCCGATCAGGGCGCATCGGTTCAGCTGGTTGACTTCGATCCTGAAGCCGAGGTGAAGCTGGTGGCGGCCATGCTGTATCGGTACTCTCGACTCTCAGAGTCGTCACTGATCGACCAGGTTCACGCGATGAGCGTTGAGGACCGAATGCGGGTGATCGACGCCTACACCGGCAACCGTTCCAATCGCCGTCATCGTCCTGGTCGAGCGCTCGAGCGCCCTGCCTATCGTTTCGACATCCTGGCGGATTACGGGGCCTTTCGTGATCTCCAACGGCATCGCCTCCTCACTGTGGAATGGCAGCAACTGAACCCCAACCACGGATTCGCCCGGCCAGAGCTCATCGATGAGATCGGTCTCACCGACGAATTCGACGCTGCCATGCATCGATCGGCAGCACTCTGTCACGTCCTCGAGCCCTTCGGCGCAGCATCGTCCTATGCGGTGTCGTTGGCCTATCGCGTTCGATTCATGATGGACCTCAACGCTCGTTCGGCCATGCACATGCTCGAACTGCGCTCCACACCTCAGGGTCACCCGGCCTACCGCTCCGTAGTCCAGCAAATGCATACCGCTATCGCCGAGACCGCCGGACACAAAGCCATCGCAGGGATGATGGCCTTTGTCAACCACAGCTCCGAAGCCGATCTAGAACGCCTCGAAGCCGAGCGGCGAGCCGAACAAAAGAGGGCGGCGCTGTAATTGCTGTTCTGTCCCTCCGGGGGCCGTTCAAGCGCCACGGAGGCTCCGCCTTCGGCGCTGCAACAGATCTTGCGTGACTGGTGAGCTTGGACTGCTCAACGGGTGTCGCTTCGCCTGGCTGCATGATTGCTGTCCCTCCGGGGGCCGTCTGTGTTGTCCCTCCGGGGGGCGTTCCGCCGGGCACGGAGGCCCTCGCCTTCGGCGCTGCAACAGATCTTGCGTAACTGGGAGCTTGACTGCGCAACGGGTGTCGCTTCGCCTGGCTGCATGATTGCTGTCCCTCCGGGGGGCGTCTGTGTTGTCCCTCCGGGGGGCGTTCCGCCGGGCACGCAGCCCTCGCCTTCGGCGCTGCATTATCTCTTGCGTGAGGTTCAGCTCGGACTGCTCAGCGCGCGTTGACCAGTTGGGTAGAGCCAGTGCGCGAACCCACGAGCGCTGTGATTCCCTCCGGGGGCCGTTTAAGCGCCACGGAGGCTCCGCCTTCGGCGCTGCAACAGATCTTGCGTAACTGGGAGCTGGACTGCGCAACGGGTGTCGCTTCGCCTGGCTGCATGATTGCTGTCCCTCCGGGGGCCGTTCAAGCGCCACGGAGGCTCCGCCTTCGGCGCTGCAACAGATCTTGCCTAACTGGGAGCTTGACTGCGCAACGTTTCGGGGGCTGAATTCACCCAGGGTGGGGGAGTATCTTGGAGAGTGGGCGGGGCGGTGATAGGTATTTCGACCTATCGCCTTGAAACGCTCGAAGAGCGGGCCGATAGGCCCAAATGCGTGTTCATTCTTTGCTTTCTCCCAAGTTCATGGCGCCGGCGGTCATCGGCGTTTCGTTGTTTTTCGGGGCCTCTCCGGCCTCGGCGCACGAGTCCCACACCGTCGCTCCGGGCGAGACGCTGGGTCATATCGCCGGCAAGTATGGCGTAACGGTTTCTCAGATCGTTTCTGAGAACAGCATCCCCAATCCCAACCGAATCCGTGTGGGCCAGGTGCTGAGTATCCCCACTCATAGCGACGCTGGAACATCTGCTCCAGTGGTCAGTGGGGAGAAGCCCAAGCCGGTAGCGCCGGGCTCCCTCACCGCTGGCTCGTATACGGTCGCCAGCGGCGACAGTCTCAGCCAGATCGGCGCGAAGCTCTCGGTCTCATGGCAAGAAATCGCCCGCGAGAACAACATTGCCAGTCCGTATCGGATTCGAGTGGGTCAGGTTCTGAAGGTGCCAGGCTCGGCGGCCAACTATCCCAACCTGCCTCAGCGGATTCTCGATGACCCGGCCAGATTGGCCATCCTGCCAAGCCTCGAGAAGTGGTCAGCGCACTACGGCGTACCTACGGATCTTCTCATGGCGATCGCCTGGCAGGAATCCGGTTGGCGAAATGATCAGATCTCGAGCGCTGGAGCCTTCGGCATTGGGCAGATCATGCCAGCGACGGGGGAGTGGATCGCCAGCGCATTGATCGGAGATCCGTCGCTCACACGGGTAGAGCCGGAAGACAACATTCAAATGAGTGCGGCCTATGTTGGTTGGCTACTGCGCGAGATGGGCGACGTCGACCAAGCGGTTGCCAGCTACTACCAAGGTCAGGGTTCGGTCCGAGCCAACGGCTGGTACAGCAGCACCCACTCCTATGTGGCCAACGTCAACAGTCACCGCGCCATGTTCCAGAAGCGGTAGTTCGGACGAACTCGAGTCCGCGAGGGCGTTGACCGTCCGAAAAGGACAGGTCCGGAAAGATTCCGCAGTAAGTCACGGTGGGAGTTGTTTCCGCAGTCTGTAGAGTCCGCCCGACCTAGAGGTGTCGTTCCGAGAAGGTGTTGCATGGCAGATGAAGTTGATGAAGAAGAAATCGAGGAAGTCATCGATGACGATGATGATGAGCTTGATGACGCTGACCTCGAGGATGTAGATATCGAAGATGATCTCGCGGACGATGACCTGGAGGACGACGATTTCGAGTCGGTCTCCCTCGAGGAGGTCGTCGACGAAGAGGAAGAAGCTGCGGACGACGAGACTCCTGCCCCCCGGGCCCGCAAAGTCGTCAAGGACGAGGAAGACGACGATGATGATGAACTCGACCCGGACGACATCGAGGCTGATCTCAGCGACATCCTTCAAGACCGGATGGCTACCGACGACGACGACGAGGACGAAGACGACCCCGACGATGCTCCCAAGGTGAACGCCCAGCGTGACCGCGAGTTCGTTTGCGAGAGTTGTTTTCTCGTGGTGAATCGGAGCCAATTCGGTTCTCCAAAGAACCCGCGTTGCCCGGTGGGCGATCCCGATTGCCCGTCGATTTCACTTATCTTCATATAACGAGGTAAACGAGGAGCTATGGAACGCCAAGGACGGCAAGGACGAAATCGGCCTGAAGGACCTTGTGCTTTACGCGCCGCTTGGTCTGGTATACGACTTCCAAAAGGTCGTTCCTCAGCTCGCCAAGCGAGGAAAGAGCCAGGTGCAGCTCGGTCTCTTCCTCGGAAGAATGGCGGCATCTCGAGGCCAATCCACTGCTGAGAGGGCAACCGCCGACGTGCTCACCACGCTTGCCACGATCACGGCCCGCGGCATAACTGAATTTGGTCAAGTCGTTGGACTCGCACCTCCCGACGATGATGCCCCGCCCTCCACGATCGCTATTGCAGATCCGCCTGGGCCCACTGCCAAGGAGCCGGGAAAGCCGGCGCCCGCCGGGAAGGCCGTAGGCAAGCCAGCAAGCAAGAAGGGTGGAAGCCCGAAGCTCTCATCAGCCAAGCAAGCCAAGGCCACCCGGGCGAAAGCCACGAAGGCGAAGTCGTCACCAGCCAGTTCCCCTCGGATGCCCATCGCCGGGTACGACGATCTCACCGCGCGCGAAATCATCGTATTGCTCGATGATCTAACACCGTCACAACGGCAGCGAGTCCGCAATCACGAGACGGCAAACCGTTCACGTAAGACGATCTTGGCAAAACTTGATCGTCTCGACGCCTAGTGGAGTACGACAGCGCCCGGCTCGCCAAAGAAGACGATCTTGCCGCCGTGGAATGGATCGGTGAGGCCGTAACCCGGCCGTTGCCGGACAAAAGGGGCGGTCCAATCTTCAGCCACCGCGAGATCGGATTTGAGTCGCCGGGTGAACGGTTCCGCCGGGCGATGGCATCGGAGAACGCGATTTGTGTGGTGGGAACCTACGACGACGTCGTCTTTGGCTACAGCATCTGCTTCGTTGAATCTCTGGATAACGGAAACAAACTAGGGCGTCTCCATGATTTTGCCGTGTTCCCTGACGCTCGGGATGCGGGGATTGGCGAAGCGATGATGGACATCATCGTGGAACGCCTCACCGATATCGGCGCGGTAGGGGTGGACGCCTGGGCTCTACCAGGGGACCGGGCTACCAAGAACTTCTTTGAGAGCTTCGGACTGAAGGCGCGGCTCCTCACCGCTCATCGCGAGCTGTGAGAACCCCTTAGCCCTCGGGCTCCTCGGGAGCCGCATCTTGTTCGGCTTCAGCTTCCGTTGGTTCGGTTGCTTCCGCTGCTGGGGCTTCTGCGGTTGGTTCGGCTGCCTCAGCTGCTGGGGCTTCTGCGGTTGGTTCGGCTGCCTCAGCTGGCGGTGCTGCTTCTGTGACCCCTGTGGTGATCTCGGCCTCCACCGGTGCGCCCTCGACGGAGTCAGATGCGACCACAGTCTCAGGTTCAGGTTCAGGTTCAGGTACTACGGTGCCGGGCCGCGGCCGCGATGGTTTCTTCAGGAGATCGGCGTGGCCCTTGTTCACCTGCGGGCCGCCCTTTCCTTTGTCCTTGCGATCACGCTTGGGACGATCCGCCCCACCACTCCGGTCACCACCACTTCGCTCACCACCACCACTGCGCTCACCGCTTGGGCGACCCGCACTACGATCGCTGCGTCCCCGTGTTCCGCCAGCTTTTCGAGCCGCCCGCACGCGCTTGGCGGCGGCCTTGGCTTCGGAGGGTTTGATGCCGTAGTGGGCGGCGATTTCTGGGACCCGGTCGGCAACCGACCGAACGACGTCGAGGAATTTTTCGTCGGTACTGGTGGGGAAGAACTCGGGTTTGACCGCATTGCGGATCGGCGAGAACGCAAGAGCATCGAGTACCGAGGCCCAGCGGTCGGCTGGCGTCTCGGAGTTCATGGCTACAACGGTGAGTGCCGCCAGGGGTTCGGCGAGTTCCCTAGGGATGGGCGATCCGGCCTTCACTGGCCTGGACGTTAGACGAAGCGCTCGGATGACCCGCTCTTCCTTGACTGCCTTCTCGAGGTCAGCGAGCCATGCGTTGTGATCCGTTTCGATCCGACTAGCCAGACGCTCTCGCAACTCCGCAGCCAGAGCCCGGGACGTGTCGTCGCGAGCTCCCTTGTCGGCCGCCACAACTACCTGGCGTAGATCACGAAGATCCAGTTGCTCGATGTCCTGTTTGGCCGCCTCGGCGCGATCCAACCATTCTGCAGATTGCAGCTTGGGGGCCAGCCCCTCGGCGATGGAGATGATCTGTTTGGCGTTGGGGTCGCCCTTGGTAGCGGTCCGCACCGCTGGCAAGCCACCGTTGAGAAGTTGTTCGGCGATGGGCTTGTGCTCCTCGGGAATCTCGGCAATCAGGGCGTCGCGGTGCACTCGCCGAGGCTTCAAGCGGGAGGGGCGCGGTTTGGCATCGGCCGCGGGCCGCTTTTCGCGAGTTGGCCGGTCGGGGCGATCGCTCCGAGGTTTCCGCTCGGACTTCCCGCCGCGCGGGCGATCCCGATCTTGGCGGTCATTCCGGCCTTCTCGGCCACCGCTCCGACCCTTCTTTGCTCGGACCTCAGTGACCAGTTCGTCGTCACGCAGCGGCGTGCTGATTATGTCGAGAAGATTTGTTCGTTCCTTCTTGGCCTTTGGCGCAAAAACCTCGACGACCTCGATCCCGTCAAGATGGAATTCGGCTTCCACCTTCACAACGTCACCCACCTTGGCATCCGGGTAAAGCAGCGTGGTCGCCACTTCCCCTTTGGGTTGGCGAGCACCTGCAGCCCTCCAGGTCCAAGTGTCGGAATCTTTCGTGCTGGTGAGTTCCACCTCAATGCGGCGTGCCATAAGGGTCTAGAGGTTAGCTGCAATGGGCGGCATTTCGTGCCTGGAGGAGTCCTCTATATCAGAACGTTTTGGCCGATAGGTCTCGGTGGAACCCTTTGTTATGACCGTGCAGTGCCCTACATGCTCTATGAGCGCTCGAAGTACCGACCATCGCCTCCTTCGCCCCGTTGGTACCGAAATCGTAGAAACCAGCGATGATCTCCGCCAATGCCGCAACTGCGGTGATGTGGTGGCGATCCTGCAGCTCGCACTCGTCTAGCCTGCAAGCCCAAAACAGCGGAAGGGCCGAGCATGACGCCCGGCCCAACCGCAATTTGACTTCTGAACTAGCTGTGTGAATTCAGCGTGTTGTCAGCGCCTCACGTAGTGGGGGCGTAGGGGAGACGGTTGATGAACTCGTTGTTGATCGCTACGTAGTAGACGACCTGGGCACGGGTTCCCTTGGTCAGTGCGGCGTTGGAGCCCGACAGGTTGGTGCCGTTCAAGATGTCGTTCCAGTAGGCAACACCAGCCGGTTCGCCGGTCCGACCCAGAACGTTCTGGTAGACGGTATCGACGAAATCGGCGTCGCTTACGCTGCCAAATGTGGTCTTGAACTCGGTTGAGCCGGTGAAGAACCCAGACAGTTCCAGGGTGCCGTACACCCGGCGGTTGGCAACAGGACCTTCTTGTCCCTTACTCACGGCGATCCAGTACTTGACACCGGCAACATCCGGGGTGCGGTTGAAGAACGCTGTGTAGAGCCGCAGGATCTCCTGATCCTTGCCCTTGTTCTCGGCGTTGGACCGGTAGTCCGAAGCTGCCAGGATTTCGTCGATGGACGTTGCCTCGGCCACGGTGCCGCTGAATGCGACTGGCGGCTCAGGCGTTTCCGGAGGAGCCAAACGAGCAGCCCGCATGTTTGCGCATGCGAAGACCTTGGTCGCAGGATTGTCGGTAATGATGATGGTGTACTCGTCGTTGTTCAATGCGGACAGCGTGGTGGTATACCCGCTCGCGTTGGACAGATTCGCTCGCAGTACGCCATTGTTGGCGTTGAACCCTGATCCGAGGTCGGAATTATCCGCCGGCAAGCTTTTCTGCTCGGCGAGGTCGGCCGAGCACTGCATCGAGTCAGGGGCGGCCAGTCGTGCCTTGTAGGCGCTACCGTCGGTGGGGCTGTTTGCACTGGTGAGTAGTAAGAGTTCGACCGAGCCAGCTGCCCCGTTCGCATTGTTCTTCAAGAAACCGGGACCGGCGATGTTTGAGGCGTTGTAGGAAACGAAGTCGAGGTTGTACAGCTGCCCCCCGGTACTTGTGCCAGAGCTGACGAACTGCGCACAGTTGGAAGGATGCGTTTCTTGGAGTGTAAGTCCATTGCGCCGGTTCGCATCACTAGTGTCGGGTTCGCTCTCACTGCCGAGCAACACGAGGCTGTAGTTACCAAGGGCCGCGGCCTGGGCGGCGGACAGAATCACTCGGGTCTGGACCGTTAGCGTGTCCAAGGTGGACTCGTCAACCTCAGTTGTCAAGGGATCATCTTCAGCGCCAGCAACCGGCACCCACGAGCTGTTGGTGTAGATGTCTACCCACGAACCCGCCGGATCTGGTGCATCGGTTTTTCCTGTCCGGGTGACCGACAGAACGATGTCGGCCGTGATGCTGGCGAAGTCACCAGGAGTACAGCTCGAGGTGTCGCGGAGCATCAATAAGTGACGGCCGCCCTCGAGCAGGTCGTCGCCTTCGTACGCGAGGTCAACATTGAGCATGTTGCCCTGAAGACTGACCTGGCCGCTCACCGTGATGTCGGTGCTGTTGAGGTTGGGCGCGCTGCCTGTGGCGGCGAAGCTGTTCGTTTCCGGTGGCGTGACCTGGGGGTCGTCGCTGAGAGCGAGTTCACCACAGGCGAGCACATTGCCGAGGTTGCCCGCCTCGTGCACGTTGAAGTAGACGTTCTCCATGTCGGCGGTACCACGCGGAACAGTTACTTCGTAGACGAAGCGGCCGTCGATTACCGGAACGGTCGATCCATCAACGCTGACCGCGATACCTCCGCCAGCGTCACAGGTAGCACCGGTGTGGAAATGCATTACCACCCCGTCGAAGTCGATGTCGTCGGCGAAGACGACCACATCGAGGTTGGTCCCGTTGACTGTGGCCGAAGCATTGCCGGTAACACCGGATGCTCCCTGCTGGGTCAGCGGATAGCTGTATGTTTCTCCCTCAATCGACTCTGCAGAGGTTGGGCCGGTAAAACCGACCACCGCAGCAGAAGCGGTGAGAAAGGCCAGCGCGGCCTTCATAGTTTTGCTCTTCAATGGATGCTCCTTGGTTGGCTTCACAGCGCCCGAAACTCCACCCCACAGCCGGAGAGGGTAGACCCCCGCAGGTGTGTTTGGTACTACAGGAGGAGAAATTCTTCCCCTCATGCGATATTGGGTCCCCCAACGATTACGTCGACGAGAGTTCAGGTTCTGACTTCGCAGGGTTGCGTCGCTTCAAGCCGCGCAAGCGAACGCCGCTGAACGGTGGCTGTTCGGCTGCGCTCATGCGGATCGCCAGCCGCAGGCTCTGCGCAGCGCGGGCACCGATGCGGCCACGGTCAGCGCCAGCGACAAAGACTGCAAGGGCCTCACGGAGTAGTACGTCGTTGCTTCCCGCCGCCTTACACAGTGTTGCTGCGGAGGCCTCGATAGTGAGCGCCTCAGCAACAGGTGAAGTGGGCTCAGATCGGTTGAGCCGAATTGCCATTCGTGCAAGGGGCTCCCAACGAGGCGCGCTGCCTTGGCGCTGATCAGGCCCGCTCATCGGCCGCCTCCGATGGGAGACGCAGCCGAGGGCCGGTGGCTCACTGGTGCGTTGTTCGTTGATGTAGTCATGTCGAGTCGCCCCTGTAGTACTCGGTCAGTCTCCTCAGCTGAACCCTAGAGTGATGGTTGAAGGTCTCGCAACTCTCTTCTTTTACCAATCGGCTGACCTCGATAATTACTTAAGGGTCTTAGATCTTGGTCGATATAGAGGCCGATGCGCCCGTGATTGCCATACTGCACGAATGAAACACCGCTCCCTTCGGATGGGCATCGACACCGGCGGCACATTCACCGATGCCGCACTGGTCGATGGAAGAGGGAAGTTGGTGGCGTCGGTGAAGTCACCGACGACGCATCATGATCTCATCAAGGGAATTCTTGGCGCAATGGAGGGGATTCTTGAGAAGGCGGCGCTCGCTCGGATTGCGCCGGCCGACATCTCGGTGGTTTCACTCTCAACGACGTTGGCCACTAACGCCATGGTGGAGCGCACCGGGACTGGTGCAGCAATCGTGCTCGTTGGTTTCGACTCTGGCGCAGCGGCCCGCATTGATGGTTTGGATCGTGCTGTAGACGTGCTCCACATCCCGGGCGGCCACGACGCCCACGGCCGGTCGGTACAGGAACTTGATATGAAGGTCTTGGCTGCGGGGTTGGATCGCCTCGCTAGTCAGGCTGTTGATGCTGTTGCTGTGGCAGGCATGTTCGCGGTACGTAATCGCGCTCACGAAGTAGCCGTTCGAGACGCCATCGCTGCGCACCCTCGTCTTGCAAGTGTCCCGGTGACCTGCACTCACGATCTGACCGGTCGCTTGAACGGGCCCCGACGAGCCGCCACCGCACTGGCCAACGCACTCCTCACGGTGCCGGTCAGTTTCCTGCTCGATGCGTTCCAATCGGGGGCGGATGCAGTGGGCATCGATGCGCCGCTGGTGGTCGTGAGATCTGACGGGTCCGTGATGTCGTTGAGCCAGGCGCGTGAGCGCCCCGTGGACACCATCCTGTCCGGGCCGGCGGCGTCGTTACTGGGCGGTTTGCAGTTGAGTGGTGTGGATTCTGGCGTGGTCGTGGATATCGGAGGCACAACAACAGACGTAGCGGTGGTGTCCGGCCGCATTCCGGTGCTGAGCGACGACGGCGCAGTGGTAGGCGGAACCGCAACGATGGTGCGTTCGCCCCTGATCACCACCGAGGGTTTGGGCGGCGACTCCGAGGTCTCATGGCATGAACAAGACCGGCGGCTCCTACTCGGTCCGGGACGAGTGGTTCCGCTTTCCGTCGCCGCCATCAGTTTTCCTCAGATCGTTGAGATCCTCGCCCGGCAAGGTGTGCGCCGGCCGTTGGCCGACACCGACGGGCTGTTCTTGATCACCGCCGGAGGCGATCTTCGCGAGGCCGCCGCCGCCCTTCCAACCCGTCGGGATCTCATCGCCGCCCGCCGAGACGCAGCGAAAGGGAAGCTCCGATTTGTGGGTCTCACGCCTACTGACGCGGCGCTCGTGGCAGCCCCAGAGGCTGTGTCCGTGTTGGGAAGAGAGGTTGATCCAGCCGCCGCTCAGGCGGGGCTTGTGGTCTTTGCTCGCTGCCTCACCAGGCTCGGTGTTGAACGTTTCGCGTCGCCGATGACCGCCGCCCAAGCCATTCTGCGGATGGTGGAGCTTCGCACCGGCGAGATCGTGGCGGGAGCGGTCGGGGTCAGCTCAGCCGTCTGGACTGCCGCCGTCGCAGATGCGACCTCCTCAATCGCCAGGGTAAGTGTTCAGCTCGACCGTCCAATTATCGGAATCGGAGCGTCGGCGTTCCTGTATCACCCGGCGCTCGAGGCGATGTTCACAACCCCCGTCCTTGTCCCGGCCGGTAGCGAGGTGGCCAATGCGGTGGGGGCGGCCGTTGGCTCGGTGCGAATTCAGGATGTCGCAGTGATCACTCAACCCAAACGCCGGGACTTCGTGCTTCACAGACCCGGAGACACCGTGGCATTTGACAAGCTGGTGGCGGCCGAGGCTGAGGCCGAGCTTCGTCTCCGATCCTCACTCCTCGAGCGTTACGCATTATCGGGCCTTCAAGAGAACGGTGGTGATCCTCCCACGGTCCAGATTGTTCGCAAGGAGAGGGTGGCAATGGTGGATGGGGCAGAGTTCTTCGTGGAGTGCCGGCTCGAGGGAACGCTCATGACCGAACCGGGAACCAGCTGACGGGGGTCGTCGTCAAATCGATATGAACGACGCTCCTCTCACCACAACGGCACCGAACCTGTGGAAAATGCCGAAGATCCTTCGGATACTCCTTACCTTCGCCGTCGTGTTTCTCACGATTCTGCTGGGACCAGCCGAACCGGCTTCGGCCTGTAGTTGCGTTGGCTTCGACGCAGCAATCGAAATGGATGATGCGGCGCTGGTATTCACCGGTCAGGTAGTTGATGAACAGAGCGCGGCCGGACTCTTCGGTGACGAGCAGACCGCTCTCCTTTTCGACATCGACCGGGTGTTCAAAGGCGATGTCCTTCCTCAGGTGGTGGTCAATGGCCCCGCCGATGTTGGAGCCGGCTGCGGGATAGGTCTCCGAGGCCCGATGGCCGTGCTGGCATACTCCGACGGTCAGACCCTCAGCAGTAGTTCCTGCTCGTCGTCGGCGCTCGATGCCACAACACTGGACCTGTTGATCGCCAAATATGGTCCGGGGGAGGAGGCGGCACCACTGGAGAGCCCTGGACTGTTCGGTGACGCTGGTTTTCCAGTTGTCTTGATCGCGGGGGCATTGGCCTTCGCTGGCGCACTCGCTGCGGGGATCCTTGTTGTGGCGAGAGGTCAAGCCACAGAGCAGTAGATCCGCTGGTCCCATTGCTACCGTGAGCGGCCATGACCGATTCGCCTGCATCCTCTCCTTCGGCCAACCCCCGCGGTTCAGCTGAGTCGGAGAGCCAGACCCAGTCGTTGGACTTTGTTCGGGAGCTCGTTCAGGAAGATATTCGGTCGGGCAAATTCGCAGGGAGAGTCCAGACCCGCTTCCCACCGGAACCCAACGGTTTCCTTCACATTGGTCACGCCAAGTCGATCTACCTCAACTTCGGGATCGCCGAGGAATTTGACGGCATCTGCATGCTGCGGTTCGACGACACAAACCCCGAGACCGAGGACACGTCGTTTGTTACGGCGATTCAAGAAGATCTTCAATGGCTGGGCGTCACCCCTTGGGGCTCAGTGCGGTTCGCATCCGACTACTTCGAGCAGCTGTTCGACTGGGCCGTGACCCTGATCGAGAAGGGGTTTGCCTTCGTCGATGACCAAGATGCCGACACGATCTCCGAGCAGCGGGGAGGCTACGGCCAACCCGGCGTTGAATCGCCCTTCCGTGACCGCACCGTAGAGGAGAATAAGGCGCTGTTTCTCGGAATGCGGCACGGGGAAAGCGCGGATGGTGAACGAGTGCTTCGGGCCAAGATCGATATGCAAGCCGACAACATGTGGCTTCGAGATCCGGTGCTCTACCGGATTCGCCGCATCTCTCATCACCGGACGGGCTCGGACTGGATCATCTATCCCACCTACGACTGGGCTCACGGCCAAAGCGATGCGATCGAGGGTGTGACCCATTCACTCTGCACGCTCGAGTTCGCCGATCACCGACCGCTCTACAACTGGTGCCTCAGCCACCTTGATCTGCCGTACGACACGCCAGAGCAGACCGAATTCGCCCGCCTGAACATCACGCACACGGTTCTCTCCAAGCGCGTGCTTCGGAAGTTGGTCACCGACGGACATGTAGACGGATGGGATGATGCCCGGATGCCAACGGTCAGAGGTCTTCGGCGTCGTGGGTATCCCGCCTCGGCGCTCCGGAGTTTTGTCGATCGTGTTGGCGTGGCCAAGATCAATAGCACGGTGGAGGTCGAGTTGCTCGAGTCCTTCGTGCGCGATGAGCTGAACGTCACGGCCATGCGCCGGATGGCGGTAACCAAACCGCTGAAGGTCGTCATTTCCAATTGGCCCGAGGGCCTCGTGGAGTGGTTCGACGTCGCCAATCATCCAGGCGCACCTGAAGCTGGAACGCGGCGTGTTCCTTTCGCCGGTGAGCTCTGGATCGAAGAGGAGGATTTCCAACTAGTGCCGCCGCCAAAGTATTACCGGCTGAGCCCAGGACGCGAGGTCCGGCTTCGTTCGGCGTTCCTGATCACGGCTACCGAGGCGGTTCTCGATGATGACGGGAGTGTTCTTCAGGTGAACGCCACCTACGACCCGGAATCGCACGGTGGAACCGCCCCCGACGGCCGCAAAGTGAAGTCAACGATGCACTGGGTCTCTGCCGCCCACGCGGTGGACATCACCGCCAATCTCTACGATCGACTGTTCACGTCCAGCCATCCGGGCGCCGACGGCGCAGATCCGCTTGATTCGGTCAACCCCAATTCCCGAGAGGTTTGCGGGGCCAAGGGAGAGCCGGTGCTGGCAGACGTGGAGCCGGGGGAGGTTGTCCAATTCGAGCGACTCGGATACTTCGCCGTCGATATGGATGACCCCACGGTCTTCCATCGAACCGTTGGGCTGCGAGACGAATGGGCCAAGATCTCAAAGAGCAAAACCAACTCGAAGAGTAAAGGAAAGGCGTGAGTTGCGGCTGACCTCTAGCCGCCGTGGAGCGTGAGTTCGAATGGATCGAACCCCAGAGGGTTGGCATTCGCTGAGCTCTTTGCCAAAGCGGCCGCCTGTTGAGCAAGCTCGGCCGCTTGTTCTGCCGACGACTTCGGCTGTTCAGCGGCCAGCTCGTTCACGAAGTAGACGCTGGCAACGCGATCGATCATTTTCGTGTCGAGGTTCCTGGCGATTCCTTCATATTCGCAAATGCCAATTGCCAGCTCGCAGAAGTCGATGGCGAGATAGGGACGAAGTTCACCGAGTTGTTCGTGGGCTTGTTCGCGAAGGCGCTCGGCTCCCTCGGCGGTCACCTGAAGGCCCTTGGCTTGTGCCACCCGGGCCAGGATCCAGTTGAAGGCCTCTTCTTCAATCGATCCAACAAAGACCTTGTTGCGAAGGCGGCGTAGGAACGCATCATCCCCAAGGGAGTTGGGGTTCAGGTTGGTCGAGCAAACGAGCTTGAGTTCAAACGGAACCGTGAACTTCGAACCGTTGGCAAGCTTGAGGAAATCAATGTTTCGGCTGAGTGGAATGATCCAGCGGTTGAGTAGATCCGAGGGCCGGATCGCCTGTCGGCCAAAGTCGTCAACCACCAGGATTCCGTTACTGGCCAGCATTTGAAGGGGAGCGCGATACACCCCCGACTTTCCGTCGAGTTCGAGATCAACCATGTCCATCGTGAGTTCACCGCCCACGATCACAATTGGGCGGGCACAGAGGACCCAGCGAGGGTCTAGGGCCGAAGGCTGCGGTGAAACCGGGTGGTGTACGGCCGGATCGAAGATGGTGATGATTTCGCCGTCTACCTCGATCGCATGCGGGATGAGGATGGCGTCACCGTGGATACGGATCATCCGTTCGGCCAAGGAGGTCTTGCCGGTTCCGGGAGGTCCGTAGAGAAAGATGGCGCCATCGTTCAGGAAGGCTGGGCCAAGCTGATCCAGCAGGGCGTCGCTGACCACGAGGTCACTGAAGGCAGCTTTCACGTTGTCTCGAGTGATCTTCAACTTCGCTTTTTGAGCATTCACCGTCTGTATGTAGAGGCTCAACGGAACCGGGAGCGTGTCGGAGTAGCTGCAGTCCCGCATCGCCTCCACGGTGTGCTGGCGACCCTGTTCGGTGAGGCCGACCATGTAGTCGCGACCGTCGAGGCCATGGAATTCCAATTCGTTGCGTGTGCGAAGGTCTTCGGCAACGATCGTGGCGATGCTTTGCGACAGCCCGATTTCCTGGGCGGCCTGACGGATTGTGGTACGGCGTGACGCAAGGACCCTGCGACAGAACAGGTCTTCCACCATGTTGTCGGGAATCCCTAGATCCTCCCGGCGCGCTGGCATCCGATAGGCCGGACCGACTCCGGCGCCTCGAGGGGCAGCCTGTTGGGGGGCAGCCTGCTCGGATGCGGGTGCAGCCTGTGGCGGCGCCGTCTGCGCGGGTGCGGTGCGGTAGCGGTGCGGAAGCGGTTGCTGGCGCGGGCGCCGGTTCCGCCGGCGGTGCACTCTGAATTTGGGTGTTGTCACTCACAAGCACGGTTTCGGCGCATATCGGTCTCGGCTGTAGTAGTTCTGCGGTGTTCCCCTAGTCAGACGATTAGTCTCGCCTCATGATCGATTTGCGGTCCGACACGATGACCAGACCTACTGCGGGGATGCGCGCCGTCATGCATGACGCCGAAGTAGGCGATGACGTGTATGGCGAAGACCCGACCGTGAACCGTCTCGAGGCCCATGCCGCCGAGTTGTTGGGCAAGGATGCCGGTGTGTTCGTCGCTACGGGCACGCAGTCCAACCTCTGCGGGATCCTCGCTCATTGTCAGCGCGGCGATGAGTACCTGGTGGGACAACTGGCGCACACCTACAAGTGGGAGGGCGGCGGTGCCGCCGTCCTCGGAAGTGTGCAGCCCCAACCGGTAGAGATGCAGGCGGATGGAACGATGGATCTCGACGTGTTGGCGAGTTACATCAAGCCTCAGCCCAGCCTCAATCATTTTGCACACTCCAAGTTGCTGGCACTGGAGAACACCCACGATGGCAAGGTGCTGCCTCAGGGGTATGTGGAACAGGCTCAGCAAGTTGCCAGAGCCCACGGTCTCGCTCTTCACCTCGACGGTGCCCGCCTGTTTAATGCCGCGGTGGCCGATGGTGTTGCGCCCCGAGACGTCGCCGCCGGATTTGACACGGTCTCGGTCTGCCTAAGCAAGGGACTGGGTGCTCCGGTTGGTTCGGTTCTGGTGGGTTCACAGGACCTGGTCCAGAACGCCCGCCGGTGGCGCAAGATGCTAGGGGGCGGTATGCGTCAAGCTGGCGTGATTGCAGCCGGTGGCCTCTACGCGTTGGAGCACAACATCGACCGTCTCGCCGATGATCACCGTCGAGCCTCAGAACTCGCCGCGGGCCTAGCCGAAATCCCCGCAATCGACGTGACCGGGCACGCCACGAACATGGTCTTCATCACGATCGAAGAGAAAGTGGCCCAGGGGAGCGGCGCGAACGATTGGGCTGTGTTCAAACAGACCATGGCCGATCAGGGAGTTCAGCTGCGGGGTGGACCGCACTTCCGCTTGGTCACCCATCTCGACATCGACGACGAGGCAACCGCTGCGGTGATCGCCGCATTCACAAGGACCCTGGGCGCATAAGTCAAGCGCACGACGTCCTCGGGGGCGGGTCTTTTCTTAGACCGTGCCCGAAAGCGGGTATTCGGTCGAGCCCGTCACCGCATGAACCGTGTCGTCTATCCATCGCTCACGCATCGCTGATGTCAGGTCGCCAATGGCAACGTGCAGTGCGAGTGCGTCGACGCCAGGGGCGAATGTGGTGCGGTGCACCACATCACCCTGAACAACCGTGACCTCTTCGGGAAGCACTTCACTGGAGCCAGCCGCAAGAAGTTCCGAATGGCGCGGTGCGGGTGGTGATTCCGGCGGAGAGTGCAGATCCAGATCGAGCTCACCCTCGGTGACATCGGCAAGTTCTACGCCAGTCTCCACGGCTACTCGAGGGCGGGGACTCCAACCCTCAACTCTCTCATGAGGGTCGGTGGTTGAGAGTTGGTCTTCTGAGTCAGTGGTTTCCGGTTCGATTTCAGTGAACACATCCACCACCACGCGACCGGCGAGCACCGCTACCGCAATGGGCACTCCGTGTCGTTGCGGTGGCCCCAAAACACCGTCGGCGGATCTCACCAGAGTCACGGTGATGACCTCATTGCTGGCGAGAGTGGCAACCAGTCCGGTGTTCGGTTCTCGCTGGGCGGGGTGGAAGGGGTTGTCAATCGGTTCGAGCCCGCCGTCATCAACGAATTCGCTGAGCACAACCGCTATGTCACGTTCGGGCTCGGCCGTCATGGCCGCACGCCGGAGTCTTTCGATCAGAGTTGCGGAGGAGGTCATGACTCCTCAGAGGTTACGGGTGTCGGACAGCGTTACGGGTGTGTCGGACAGCGTTACGAGTGTGTCGAACAGCGTTGCGGGTGTACAGCGCTGACCGGACGGTACCTTTGATCACGATGCCTGCGCACTCCAGCCAAATCGTTCTCCTGCATGGCACCGGCATGGACTCCTCCATGTGGGCCGGTTTCCGGTCTGCCTTGGAGCGGAGTGGTGTTGACGCTGAGAAGATTCATGCGGTAGATCTGTTGGGCCATGGCTCCACGCCTCGCCCCAGTAGACCGCTACACATCGACGATTATGTCCGTCAGGTCCGAAAGTTCATCATCCAAGCGGACCTGGGGGCGGTGCAGTTAGTCGGTCACTCATTGGGTGGCCTCGTCGCCTTGGCCGTGGCAGCCACTCACCCCGAGGTCGTTACCGATGTGGTCGTCATCGGTGTTCCCTACGGTCGCAGTGATGACCAGCGCAATGAATGGTTAGATCTGATGATGAAGGCTGGATCACTCCTCGAGGATGAATCTACAGACTCGGCGGACAATTTGGCCGAGGTGATTTCGGAGCTGGGGAATCGCTGGTGTGGTGAGGGCGAGCGGTCAAAGCGGGCGGTGGCCGACCAGGTCGGATCTCTCGATGCCAAGACCTTCGGGCTGGTCTTCAGGATCTCTATGACCTCGGAGTCGCTCATTGCTGAGTTCGCCCCCGAGATAACCGCTCCGGTGCTGGTGGCTGCCGGCGATGCGGATCGTGAGGTTGATGCGGCCGGAGTTGATGAGCTCACAAGGGCTCTGAACACAGCGCGAGCGGAGATGATCTCCGGTCACCATCACCTCTCGATCATCGACGATCCTGAGCCCTACGTAGCGCTTCTTTCTTGACACGAAACCCTCAGCTAGAGGGAGTGGGAAAAGAGAACAACCGGCCTCAAGGCCGGTTGTTGCAGACGATTTTGGCACCCGCGGTGGGCGCCCGGGTTTCAGCGGCGCCGGCGCCGGCGGGTGGCATCGGTGCGGCGGGCGATGGCCACCACCTCGCTGAGACGCTCCTTCATTGGGGCCTCAGAGGTGTCAGAGGTGAAGTCCAATTCGGAAGCGAGTGCCTCGAGCACTGCACTGACGCTCACGCCTTCCTGGGCTGCGAACGTGTGCCATAGCTCGTGGGCGTCATCGCTGAGGTAGGCGTGGAGGGCTTTTCGCTGTTGGGTCGTGGTTGTCACGGCGGCATCCAATCATGTATCTGGTTCGTAACCGTTGCGTGACAACGGCACGATTTTCTATCGGCATGGACAAGGGTCTACTTGACCCGTTCTCGACGATAATTCAAATTTGGACTTGGATAATCGCCGTATCGCCAGCCTACACCAGCTTGTCCATTGATGCGTTTCCCGACCTAGGTAGAACTACTTGGTGATGCTTGTCCGTGCTCTGCTTCCGGGTCGCTCGGCTCGGTGCTTCTGGGTCGCTCGGCTCGGTGCTTCCGGGTCGCTCGGCTCGGTGGTGCTGTGGCAGTGAATTTGACACTTTGTTGCGAAGCGGTGCTGTGACCAGAAATCCCGTTGTTGCGGGGTTACGCTGTCTCGCTGAAGCAAATCCCCTGTCTCCAACCGTGGAGACGACCGGGGAATTTACAAGGAGAGTGCAATGGTTAAGAGCAAAATTTGGCGCATACTCGCCATGCTGCTGGCCTTCTCGCTCGTCGCTGCCGCATGCGGTAGTGGTGACGAAGAGGTCGCAACTGACGATGGAGAAACTACGACTACCGAACCTGCGGCCACCGACGACGGTGAAATGACCGAGGACGATAGCGCAGCCACCGACGACGGCGAGATGACCGAAGACGACGGTGAGATGACCGAGTCTGCGACCGTCGAAGCTGCCCCAACCTGCGCCGGTGAGTCCGACGGGGTTCTGCAAATCGGCGGACTTCTGCCCCAGACTGGAAACCTTGCATTCCTCGGCCCGCCCGAAGAAGCCGGTGCCGCTCTAGCCGTTGAAGAAATCAACGCTGCCGGTGGTGTCAATGGAGCGGACGTCGTGTTCAGCCCCGGTGACTCCAGCGACAATGCCGACGTAGCCAACCAGACCGTTGACCGCCTCCTCGCTGAGGGTGTCGATGTTGTGCTTGGTGCTGCCAGCTCCGGTGTGTCGTTCACCGTGATCGACAAGATCACTCAGAACTGCAAGATTCACTTCAGCCCGGCCAACACCAGCCCCGACTTCACCGACTACCCCGAAGACGACCTGTACTTCCGTACCGCTCCGTCGGACATCCTTCAGGGTCGTGTGCTTGCTGACCTCATCGTGAACGAAGGCAACACCACCGTCACCCTCATGGCTCTCCAGGATCCATACGGTGAAGGCCTGCTGAAGTTCACCAAGGAGCCGCTCGAAGAAGCGGGCGTTGAGGTCGTAGAAGACTTTGTGTACGACGCTGCCGCCCAGAACTTCGACGCTGAAGTTCAGAAGGTCGTCGCCGCTGACGCAGAGGCTGTAGTGCTCATCGGTTTCGCCGAGAGCTCCACCATCCTGACCGGCATGTTCGAGGCTGGCGTTTCCGGAACCATCTACCTCGTAGACGGCAACATCGGTAACGCACTGGGAGAGAACTTCTCTGAGCCAGGCGCACTCGAAGGCATCAAGGGCACCCTCCCAGGAGCCGAGATCACCGCCGACTTCAAGGACCGTCTCCTAGCGGTAGACCCCGCCTTGGTTGACTTCAGCTATGGCCCCGAGACCTACGACGCCGTGATCATCTCGGCGCTCGCAGCTCAGGCCGCTGGTACAGACAACCCGGCCGAGATGGCGAAGGTAATGAACGGTGTGACCCGAGACGGAGAGAAGTGCACCAGCTTTGCTGACTGCAAGGCTCTCCTCGAGGCCGGCACCGACATTGACTACGATGGTCCCTCCGGTCCCCAGGCCTTTGGCCCGGCCGGCGAGCCCACCGAAGCCAGCTTCCTTATCCTGCAATACGGCAATGACAACCGGATCGATGAGAGCCTGACCACTTACGAGTTCGCCAAGCTGTAATCGAGAGTTAGACAAACTCGGCTAGCCGAGTAAACGGAACGGGCGCCCATCGGGCGCCCGTTCTGGTTTTGCGGCCTCAATCGATGGTTGAGGGTTCGATACGCGAAGACAAGAGAGCTCACGCTGAGTGACTTCGGCAGAACTGCGTGTTACCCCCCCCCGGAGGGATGAGGTCCCCTGAGTTGTCAGACCTGAACCGATCTATGCAACTAGTGCAGTGCCGGAGGCGAGGGCTCCGTGCCCGGCGGAACGGCCCCCGGAGGGAACGCAATCATGAAGCCAGCAGATAGCGCCGCAGGCCCCCGGGTACCCACAAGACGAAACCCCAGGCGAAGCGACAGACGCTGAGCAGTCCGAGCTAGACGTAACCGAGCACCTATTGCCACGCCGAAGGCAAAGGCTGCGTGCCGACTGAACGTCCCCCGGAGGGACAACAATCATGCCGCCAGCTCACATCGCGCCGCAGGCCCCGGATTTGTTGGCTCTTAGGCCTGAGCTTCGTTCAGCGCCTCATCCAGGGTGTTCCACGAGAGCGTGGCGCACTTGATTCGAGTGGGGAACTTCACCACGCCTCGAAGGGCCGCCAAGTCGCCCAGCTTCCTGATCTCGTCTGCGGTAGGTTCGGTGAGCTCGGCGCCTGCCTCGGCGATGCTCATCAATCCCTTGAAGGTCTTCATCACCTCTCGGGCCTGGTCCACGGTCTTGCCCTTCACCGCAGTAGACATCATGGATGCGCTGCTCTGGGAGATGCTGCAGCCCTGGCCGCCCACTTTGACGTCGGTGATGACGTCGGAATCGTCCACGATGATGTAGACCACGATTTCGTCACCGCAGAGCGGATTGAAGCCCTCGGCCTTGCTGGCCGGGGGTGTCTCCAGTTCGCCGGAATTACGGGGCGACCGGTAGTGGTCGAGAATGATTTCGCGGTAGAGGTCTTCGAGATTCGACATGCTGGTCCTAGATTGCAAAGAACGAGCGAGCGTCGCTAAGTGCAGCAGCCAGCGTATCCACGTCGTTGGTGTCGTTGTACAGGTAGAAACTCGCCCGGGCGGTGGCGTTTACGCCCATCTCTTTCATGAGCGGCTTGGCGCAGTGGTGCCCGGGCCGAACCGCAACTCCGTGGCTGTCGAGGATCTGGCTGACGTCGTGAGCGTGGACGTCTTTCAGTTCGATAGAAAGAACCCCACCCCGTTGAGCTGGTTCGGACGGTCCGTGAATTGTCACGTTGTCGCCCAGTTCTTCGTGAAGCTTGCGGAGGGCATAAGCCGTGAGTTCGATCTCGTGTTGGCGAATGTTCTCCATTCCTATCGCCTCGAGATAGTCGATGGCGGCAGCCAAACCTACCGCCTCGACGATCGGGGGCGTACCCGCTTCGAACTTGGACGGAACGGCGTCTGGCATGAAACCATCGATGGTCACGTTGGAGATCATCCCGCCGCCACCTAAGAACGGAGGCATTGCTTCCAGCAGCTCCATGCGGCCCCAGAGGACACCGATCCCGGACGGGCCGAGCATTTTGTGTCCGCTGAACGCCAAGAAATCGGCACCCATGTCTGCCACGTCGGTTGGCATGTGTGGCACCGACTGACAGGCATCCACGCAAACGAGAGCTCCGGCGGCGTGGGCGGCGGGAATGAGCAGTTCCAGCGGTGTGATGGTGCCGAGCACATTGGACATCGACGTGATGCTGAGCATCTTGGCGCCGTCGAGCAGCCGATCGAGGGTGCTGAGGTCCAGTTGGCCGTCTTGGCCGAGATGGATCCACCGGATCTCAAAACCTTTTTCGGCAGCCGCCATCTGCCAGGGAACGATGTTGGCGTGGTGCTCCATCGTGGTGAGCACAATTGCATCACCGGGCCCAAGATTGGTGCGGCCCCAGCTGTAGGCCACCAAGTTGAGCGACTCGGTGGCGTTCTTGGTGAAGATGATCTCGGAGGAATCCGGTGCGCCGATGAACCGAGCGGTCTTCAGACGGGCTGTTTCGTAGGAGTTGGTGGCCGCTTCGGCGAGGCCGTAGACCCCACGGTGGACGTTGGCGTAGGCGGTGGTGTAGGCGAGGGTCATCGCGTCCAAAACCTGCGTTGGACGCTGTGACGACGCGGCCGAATCCAGGAACGTCAACGGCTTGCCGTGCCGTTGGGTTTGGAGGATTGGGAAGTCCTTCTTCAGTGCGGCGAAGTTGGGGGTGGTGGTGGTAGCGGTCATCGGAAGGCCTCGTAACCCTCGGCGTCGAGCTTCTGTGCCACCTCGATACCGCCGCTGTGGATGATGGCGCCCTCCATTAACACATGCACCGCATCGGGCTTGATGAATGAAAGGAGGCGCTCGTGATGGGTGATGGCCAGTGCCCCCAGGGTGGGTCGCTCTGCGCGAATTGCCTGCACGCCTTCACCAACGGTGCGCAGGGCGTCGATGTCCAGTCCGGAGTCGGTTTCATCGAGGATCGCCATTTCGGGTTCCAGTACGGCCATCTGCAGGATTTCGTTGCGCTTGCGCTCGCCGCCGGAGAACCCTTCGTTGAGGTGGCGTTCCATGAAGCTGCGGTCCATGCCCAGCTTTTCCATCCACTCCATGAGTTCGAGGCGGAGTTCCAACACGCTCATCTCGATTCCCTTCCGAGCGCTCAGGGCCTGGCGGAGGAAATTCAAGACGCTCACGCCCGATACCGCCATCGGATGCTGGAACGCCAGGAAGATTCCGGCTTTGCCTCGAACGTCGGGGCCCCAATCGGTGATGTCGTCGCCGTTGAACTTCACCGTCCCGCTGGTCACCTCGTACTCGGGAGACCCCAAGAGCACGTTGGCCAGCGTGCTTTTTCCAGAGCCGTTGGGGCCCATGATTACATGCACTTCGCCGGGCATGATGGTGAGCGACAGCCCTTTGAGGATGGGTGTGGCTTCCTCGGCAATATCGGTTGCGACTCGTGCGTGGAGATCGATGATCTCAAACAGCGGGGTGGTCATGGCCCCATTGTATTCGCCCGTCGAATTTCTCCTACCACCGTAGGAACAATTACGACGATCGGTGGAAGTGGATCATCACGGAGTACGGATCAGGATCGCATCGCTGATGACTGGGCCGGGTGGGACACGGAACACCATGGCCAGGGCTACGGCGGCCACGCTGCCGAACAACATCACCGGCGTGAGCCCCGCCCGTTCTACCACCGGGCCGGCGATGAGGTTGGCAACGGGAACCGTGCCGCCGAAGCTCAACACCCACAGCGCCGAGATCCGGCCTCGGATGCTGTCATCCACGTGTTGTTGCCACATCGTGTTCAGCGTGGTGGGGACTGCAAAGTAGAACAGGGCAACAAAAAAGATGGCCGGGTAGGCCGAATCGATGGACCGTACCGTGGCCAGCCAGGCCAGAGATGCGCCGAACAGCACCAGCGTTGCTCGGGAGATGAGGACCTTCTCCACGCGCAGGAGCACCGTGCCCACGATGGCGGCTCCAACCAAAGCGCCAACTCCGAAGACGGCATAGAAATAGCCATAGGTCGTTGAGCGTGCGTCGATGCCCAGCTGTTGTTCAGCGATTGCGGGGAGTTGGCCGATGAAGGGCAGACAGAACATGGCGAACGCCGTCATCAGGAGAAGTGGCCGACCCACCTGAGCCGATCGGGACGCGGCGATGAACCCACCCAGGATTCGTTCACGAAATGCGCGGGTGGAAGAGATGGGTTCGGGGAACGAGGTCATCAAAACCGCTCCGATCACCGCCAGGTATGAGACGGCGTTGAGAAACAGCACTTCGCTGAAGCCAAAACGGGCAACGAGGTACCCCCCGATGGCAGGACCGATGACGCGGGCCCCGTTCACCTGAACCGAATTCAAGGAGACGGCTGCGGTCAAGTTCTCCTTTCCGACCAAGGTGGGAAGTATGGAATTGAAAACGGGGGCGTAGATTCCCTGCCCCAGGCCGGTGATGAAAACGATGAGAAGCAGCAGATTGGTGTCGATGGTGTCGTCCAAGAGCAGCAGCGCAAGAACGACGGTGAATGTCATCTGCCAGACCTGCGTTACCGCCAGCAGGACTCTGCGGTCCATGCTGTCGGCCAAGCTTCCGCCCACCAGGCTGAGGAACGCCATGGGAATGAGTTGGGCGAAAATGAGTTGGCCGAGGAACGTGTTGGAGCCAGTCAGTTCCCAACCGAGGACCCCCACGGCCACCGTTTGCATCCAGCGTCCGGCATTGCTGACGAACGAAGCGAAGTAGATTCTCCGAAAGGCCGGGATCGCCAGCGCGTCTCGAGTTGTTCCTTCTAGGTGGGTGGCGGTCACCAACCGCGTTCGATCCACTCGTCCAGGTGAGGACGTTCGGTGGCGATCGTGGTGTCCAACCCGTGTCCGGGCATGACGATGGTGTTCTTGTCCAAGGTGAAAAGTTTGCGGTCGATGCTCTCGATGATCGTCTCGAAATTGGCGATCGAGGTGAGTTTTTCGTCGCCGAACTTGGTGGATCCCGGTCCGCCCGGGAAGAGCGTGTCGCCACTGAACAGCAGCGGCTTCTGCTCGACGTGGAAGCAGATGGAGCCCGGCGTGTGGCCCGGGGTAGCGATGGTCCGAAGGCGGAGACGGCCTACCTTGATGACGGTGTCATCCTCCAGCAAGTAGTCGTAGCTGGGGAGCATGTGTGCGTCAGCGTCGGTCACGCCCACTTCGTAGCCGGCATTGCGGACCTCGGTGACCGCCCCGATGTGGTCCCAGTGGCCGTGTGTTTCCAGAACGGTGCGCACGTTGAGTGTTTGGCAAAGCTCGAGCAGACGCTCGTGCTCATTGGCAGCATCGAGCAGTACGGCCTCACCGGTGTGGCGGCAGCGGAGAACGAAGACGTTGTTCTCCACCGGCCCAACGACGATCTTGTGGATCTCCGCGTCGGTGTCTGACCAGTGCAGCGTGGAAGACGTCATGGTTTCAGCGTAGCCACTAGGCGGTGGGTCGCCAGATAGCGGCGACAGTCGTCCGGACCCCGTGCAACATAGGCCTGCCACCCGGCGTGGGTGGCTCCGTCCACATTGATCTGGTTGTCGTCGAAGTAAAGGATCTCCTGAGGCTCCAGTCCCAGTGCTTGCTGAACATGGGTGTAGATGGCTGGATCCGGTTTGAGCAGATTCATCTCGAAGCTGAGAAATGGTGCGTCGAAAAGCGAACGGATTCGTTCGGCGTCGTTCTGTTCGCTCCAGTGGAGTGGGTTGGAATTGCTCAGGGCACCAACGGTGACGGCGGGGGTTTGAGCAGCGAGTTCTTCCAGCAGTTGGGTCGCCCCGGGATAGAGGCCCTTTGGCCAGGTTGCGAAACGGCGGAGGAGTTCTTCGGGTCCGAAGGGCAGTGAGAATTCGTTTGTCAACGCGTCGACGAATTCGTTCGTGGTGGAGTGCCCGCCTTCGTAGGCCCGGACAGCGTCGGAGTGAAGCCAGCGGGGCCAGAAGTCCTCCGCCGGAGGTGCGTGCGACCCGAGGAGGTCGCTGAGCGGACCCAACTTCACAATCACTCCACCGAGATCGAAGATGACCGCCGCTGGGCGCTTCGTACTTGTCACGGCGTTGACCGTAATGGTTTGCTAAGGCGTTTAGCCCCTGGCCGTAGGGAACATCGTCTCTACGCCGGTGGTGGGAGGGTTCCGTACTCTTGGGCTCATGATGTGGGGAGGCAGCAGACGAAGGACTCGTTCCGTGCCAGCCACCACCGCCTCGATTGTGGCGTTGGTTGGCCTGGCCGTCTCTGTTGCCATCGGTTCCTGGTGGACAGCAACCGCGGTCCAGGACGGTGACCCGGTTGGCCTCGTTGTGCGCTTTGCGCTCACGGTCGCCATCGGGACGTATTACATGGTGTGGTTGCGGAATCAAGGACACGAGGTCCCGTCGGTTCGCATTCGTCGACGCAACTGACCAACATTGAGGCGTGACAAGCGCCGAACAGCACCTACTCACCGCACCGTTGATCGGGACCGTTCTTCGCCTGCCCGAGGTTGGCGAAACGATCGCCGCCGGAGAGCCGGTAGTACTGATCGAGTCGATGAAGATGGAGCATGCGGTAGCTTCTGAACAGGCGTGCCGGGTTGCAGCTGTGCTCGTTGCGGCGGGCGAGCAGGTAATCGCAGGCCAAGGACTTGTCCGCGTGGAGCAGGTGGAATCGACGGTCTCCCTACCGATCGGCGGCGAAGAAGCCGACGGTGAGTCCGTTCTTCTTGAAGAGGTACTGCGACGCCGGGGCTTTGGTTTGGATAAAAATCGCCAGAGTGTCGTGGCGAAGCGGCATGCCAGTGGTCGCCGTACCGCTCGAGAGAACATCGCCCACCTCTGCGACGACGGGACCTTCGTGGAGTATGGCCCGCTGGTCCTGGCGGCTCAACGCCAACGTCGTACGACTGACGAGTTGATTGTGAAGACGCCGGGTGACGGCCTGGTCGGTGGCATCGGTGAGGTCGACGGTGTGCGGTGCGTCGTCATGACCTATGACTACATGGTGCTGGCGGGAACCCAGGGTTATCAGAACCACCGAAAGAAGGACCGGTTGTTCGAGTTGGCCGAGCGCCTTGAACTCCCCGTCGTCATCTTCACCGAAGGAGGCGGCGGGCGCCCCGGCGATACCGACGGTGTGGCGGTGGCTGGGCTGGATTGTCTGGCCTTCGCCCTCCTGGCAAAGCTCGCGTTGACGTTGCCGGTGATAGGCATCAACACGGGCTATTGCTTCGCAGGCAATGCCGCGCTGTTTGGAATGTGCGACGTCCGGATCTCCACCGAGGATTCCTACGTCGGTATGGCAGGCCCGGCCATGATCGAGGGTGGTGGGTTGGGTCTGGTTGCACCGCAGGAGATTGGACCGGTCGGCGATCAAACGCGCAACGGGGTGATCGACATTCTGGTAGCCGACGACGCGGCCGCTGTTGAGACCGCCCGACAGCTTCTTGCCTTTGCGGCTAGGACGATTTGTCACTCGGTCGAACGACCGGACCCCATCGCACTAGTTGATGCCGTGCCGGATAATCGGCGAGAGGTCTACGACATGCGGCGGCTCTTGGCTGGTGTTTTCGATCTCGATTCCACCGTGGAGCTGCGACCGGATTTTGGAGAGAGCGCCATCACCGCTCTGGCCCGGCTCGAGGGACAGCCACTCGTGGTGATCGCCAGTAATTCTGCCCATCTGGGTGGGGCGATCGACACGGATGCGGCAACAACGATCTCCCGAATGCTCGCACTCGCCCAGAAATACCAGCTGCCGGTGGCCTTTTTCTGCGATACGCCGGGCTTCATGGTGGGGCCCGACGTCGAGCGAGCTGGGCTGGTCAAGGCAGCTGGAGATCTCTTCGTTGCCGGGGCGGCGTTGTCCGTTCCGTTCATCACGGTGGTGACTCGAAAAGGTTATGGGCTTGGCGCACAGGCGCTGGCGGGCGGCAGTTTCAAAGCGCCAATAGCAACGATCGGCTGGCCCACCAGCGAGTTCGGGGGAATGGGCTTGGAGGGTTTCGTGAAACTGGGCTTTCGGGACGAGCTTGCCGCCATCGAAGACGATGGCGAGCGGGAGCTGAAGTATCAGGAGATGGTGGCGAAGATGTATGAGGTAGGCAAGGGCGTGAGCATGGCGGACCACTTTGAGATCGATGACATCATCCACCCTGTCGAGACCGCCAGGTGGCTGAAGCTCCTGTTCTGATTCCATCCTCCCAAACGAATCTGATTTATCTGGCGAGTCGGCCGATCGTCGTCAGCGGCCTGTAGCCGGAGGGACAAAGACGACCGCCCCGCCCCCTATTCTTAGGTGTGGCTGTTATCGGAGCGATGATTCGACGTGATATCCCACCGGAGTTCGTGGGGGTGCATGCGGCGTCCTTAGCTCCGGTCTTTTCCGAACTCTGGGTGGTGGAGGATCTTCCCTTTGCCGGCGGGATCAGTCAACTGGGCGAGGTGCTCCGCTCCACAGAATATTGCACAGTAGGACACGGGATCGCCCCCGCACCTTTCCGCAACCCGATGGCTCTAGCGATGGAATGGGCCACACTGGCCAGGCTTCATCCGGGCCGTCTGAGCTGCGGAATTGGTCATGGGGTGCAGACCTGGATGGCCGGGATCGGTGAAAGAGTCGACTCGCCGCTCACACTTCTGGAGGAGACCACCATTGTCACTCGGGCGCTTCTCGAAGGTCGCGATCCCGCCATCAAAGGACGATACGTGGAGGTGGAGGGCTACTCGCTGGAATTTCCACCATCGCCAACCCCACTCGTCTCGATCGGGGCGATCGGCCCAAAGACGTTGGCGCTCAGTGGCCGAGTAGCACAGGGGACGATCATTCCCGAAGGTCATGGACCTGACCACGTCGACCGGGCCGTGGAGATCATTGCCGAGGCCCGCGGTTCCGCAGGACAGAGCGGCCCTCACCGGCTCACGCTTTTCGTAGGGTTCTTCTGTGGCCCGGCCGATGAGCTCCCGCCGCCTCCGTCGGAGGAGATGATGACGTCGTGGGCCGCGATCGGCGAATCTCCAAACGAAGTGGCCGACTGCCTCGGTGAACTCCTTGAAACCGAAGTGGACAGCATTGTTCTGGTCCCGTTCGGTGATCCACAGTCGCAATTGGAACTGGCCGCAATCGACATCTTGCCCCAGCTGTTCTGAAGGCGTCTCAGCCCCGGGTGGCTACAGAAACAGCTGCCTAGAAAAACAGGGTGAGGGCAATGGTTGCGGCCACTGCTCCCAGGAGGGCCAGCTCTTTCACTCCCCAAGCATCGGGCACTCCTGGCGAATGGGCGATTTGTCGAGCCGTGGGCGTGCCACCCCTCGCTTCGATCGCCTCTCCCATCTCCAGGCCGCGTCGCACGGTGGCGGTAGTGGCTGTTGCTGCGAGGTCCATACCGTGAGAAAGGGGGCCCGTGAGGCGTTGGGGTCGAAAGCGGGACAGCGAGATCACCGTGGTGAACTCCTCCGCCACCAATGGCAAAGCTCGCGTGGCCAGTGCCAGACCCGCCACAACATCGTCTACCGGCACCCGCAACCACCGCAGCGGAGTGAGCAGCCAGGCGGCTGCGACCGGCAGATCGGCGGTTGGTGTAGTCCAGCCAACCAGTAGGGAAAGTCCCAGAAGTCCAAGCGTGAAGGCAAAAAGCCGCGTTTGGAGGATGGCTCCACCGAGACCGTACGGCTCGCCTCCGGCCAGTAGCGCCAATGTGATCGTGGCCACCATCATCACGATCAGGATTCGTGGCGGGCGGGGAGCAACTTGGCGGGGCAGTCTGGCAAGTATCGATCCGCCAACCACGAGAGACCAGAGCAGGCCTACCGAGATCCACGATGCATCGAAAGACACCACCAAGAGGAGGCTGACCAGCGCCAGCACCTTGGCTCGGGGATTGGTCCGATGGATCACGGATTCCCCTTCGACGTACCGCAGAATGTGGAGGGAGTTCCTCATCGATCGACGCTCTCGCGTACGCGGCCGTTGTCGATATGGAGCAGTCTTCCCCGGAATCCCTGTTGAAGGATCGGACGGCTGGCGACGAGATCGTGGGTGACGACGACCACGATCGACTCCTGTGGCAGCTCTTCGAGCGCCTGCACCAGTTGGTGACGGGATTCTTGATCGAGACCGGCCATCGGTTCGTCGAGCAGGACGAGAGGGGTCTTGCGCACGAGCGCTCCGGCGAGCCCAACGCGCCGTTGTTGGCCCCCCGAAAGTTCATCGATACGGCGGTGGAGCAACCCGTTGAGGCCCAACCGATTCACGGCTGGGCCGATGACGGTGGTGTGGTCGGCGAGATCCTCCAGCTCCTCCCTCACCGTGGGGCGCATCAGCTGGAGTCGGGTGTGTTGGATTACCAGCGTGACTTGGGAGGCCTGTTCCTGTATTGGTATCCCATCCAACGTGCAGGTTCCGGCGGTCGGGACGATCAGGCCGGCCATGACCGATGCCAGCGTGCTCTTCCCAGATCCGTTTCCGCCGACCACCAAGACGCGTTCGCCCGATTCCAGGCGGAGGTTCACATCGTGCAATCCGCCGGTCTCCCACGGGGTGCCGGCGGCGTGGTCTACCCGGACGTTGTCAAGAACGAGTGCGGTCATGCGGTCACCGGGCCGATTCGGATCTGGCGATCGGCGCTGGCGATATCGGACTCGAGGTGGGTTGCGTGGATCACGTTGATTCCCGACTCGCTAGCTGCCCGTAGTGCGTTTCGGACCAGCTCCCTTCCATCGGGATCCAGCATGGCTGTGGTCTCATCGGAGAGCAAAAGCCTTGGTTTGCGAATGAGAGCAGCAGCGATCGCCAAGCGCTGCTGCTCTCCACCGGAGAGGGTGTCGGTTTCGCGCTGGTCGAACCCCGCCAATCCGACCGCGGCCAACGAGGAACGAAGCGTCTCCAACGGCGGGACTGACTTCAATCCCCATGCCAGGTCGTCCAAAACACGAGTACCGAGTATCTGGTTGTCCGGTCGTTGTCCGATCCATGCGATACCGCCGCGTTCTCCGAGAACGCCGGGGTCGGCGACTGCAACAGCCCGCAAGAGGGTAGATTTTCCAGCTCCGTTGGGCCCGGTGACGGCCACGAAGCCGGTTGCGTTTTGAACGGCCAGGACCGACTCCGGCGAGGGAACGGGCCGTTTCGAAGGCTCGGTTCGAACCGACCGGTCGACCCGTTTGATGGTGGGACCGCCGAGCCGGGAGATCAGAAAGGCGACAATTATCGAGAAGACGAGTTGGCTGGCCGGAAGCGAGAAATACCACTTTTCGATGCTCCAGACCACGATGGGATCGAGAAAGTCTGCCGCTGAGCCGAGTCCAACCCGATGGAGAACTCGACTGCTTCCGGTCCATTGAATCGCCGCCGCCTCCAGGTTGAGACGACGAAATCCGGAGAAGGTCACGAGGATTCCGAGGCTCAGCGCCGTGACCACCGTCCACCCGAAGGCAACGGCCGCAACCGATGTTCGGAAACCACCCCAGCCGTGGGCGTAGGCCCGCCCGGACACACCGCCGAAGATCGCCATCACCAACACCTGAGTAGCGGCGGCAAAGCCGGTGAGTAGGAATGCCAAAACCACACTGATCCAGAAACTGACCACGAGCACGTGGCGCCGATGTCGCATAGCGAGAACGGCGAAGGGAATGGCTCCCAAAACGGTGGTGAGATACGCGAACGGGGTCAGCCGAGCGATGATCACAACGCCGACCGCAAGGTCCGCCATGACCGCAGCCTCGGCTAGTTCAGTTGGAGAAAGCCGCTTGGCCAGCGTTCGAGCGATAGATAAGCCTGCCATCTCCAAAGCCTGATTGAATACTCATGTGACCAAATCTCGCCTCCGGAGACGATGGACAAACCAAAAGGACCGCCCTCGACCGATTCCTGGGGATGCGGGCGCTCTACGGGATTGGGCCTATGCGGTTGGCGACCGCCGGTCGTCAGTGGTGCTGTACCGGGTGGTGCGGCGGTTTGCTCGCCTCCTGCTGCACCCCTATTTGAGGGTCGATGTCCGCAATGCCGGAGCGTTGGACCGGCCGGGTCCTTTGGTCGTTGCCCCCGTCCACAGGAGCCACCTGGACTCGGTACTGGTGGCCACCGTCTGCCGGCGACGGTTGCGCGCCCTCGGCAAGGAAAGTCTCTTTGTCAGACATGGGATCCGGTACCTCTGTTCGGCCCTCGGTGCAATACCGGTAAAACGGGGCACCGCCGATCGGGAAGCGCTGAAAGCAGCCAAACAGCTCTTGGACCGGGGTGAGGCGTTGTTCGTCTTCCCCGAAGGAGCTCGGATCTCGCCTTCAGCAGCCAAAAAGAAGCCCGGTTCCGCCCGGGCCGCAATCGACACCGTGCAGCCGCTCTATGACGGAGCCGCCTGGTTGGCCGCCCGGACCCAGGCGCCGGTTGTGCTCGTGGGGATAGCCGGCACGGCCGCGGCGTTGAGCGCCGGCTCCAAGCGATTGCATCGAACAACCGTGCGGATCGTCGTCGGTGATCCGATCGATCCGCCTCAGGGGACCGATGGTGCGCGGGCATCCCGCCAACAGTTGGCCGATTTCACCGAATCGTTGGCGAGACGGCTTCAGGACCTGCAGGACGAGGCCGTGCGCTGGGCTAACGACGAATCCGCATGAGTTTTGCTGAACTCGTGGTGCTCGGGACCGCGTCCCAGGCCCCCACTCGTCATCGCAATCACAACGGCTATGCGCTGCGGTGGGGCGAACAGATGGTTTTTTTCGATCCCGGCGAAGGCTTTCAACGCCAGTGCACGATCGCAGGCATCGCTATCGCCCGGGGCGACGCAGTGTGCCTCACCCATTTCCACGGTGATCATTGCCTGGGGCTCCCAGGGCTCATCGCTCGACGAGGGATGGACCGCTGCACTGAGCCACTCCAGGTTTTCTATCCGGCCGACGGTGAGCAGTACTACGAACGCCTCCGCACCTGCACCGCGGGCCTCATGCAACCACTGCTGGAGCCGCATCCCGTCACAGCCGGGTCGTCGCTGCTCCGGGCGGGGAATGTGGGCGATCTCGCTGTAGAAGTGGCGGCGCTGGAACACCGAATCAGCACACAGGGGTATCGCATCAGCAGCCCGAGCGGCCGTCGCTTCATCCCTGAGCGGTTGGACGCGGCGGGATTGGCGGGCCCGATCGTGGGTCAGCTCATGAAACACGGCGCTGTCGATGGCCCGCACGGTCGGGTGGAGCTGGCCCAGGTGACCGAGGAGGCTCCGGGGCGGAGCTTCGCCTTCGTCATGGACACCCGAACTTGCCGAGGTGCGGAACTTCTGGCCCGGGGAGTGGACATGCTCGTTTGCGAGAGCACGTTTCTGGAATCAGAGCGCAGCCTTGCCGATTCTTATGCGCACATGACCGCAGCCGACGCAGGTCGACTCGCCGCTGCGGCGGGCGCCAAGAGACTCGTCCTCACGCATTTTTCGGCTCGGTACAGCAACATGGCAGCGTTCGCGGCGGAGGCGGGCGAGTTCCATGGAGATGTAGTGGTCGCCGAAGACTTTGACAGGATTCCGTTTCCGGCGTGAGCCCAAGCGGTTTAAGGTCTGGGGCCTTTCAAGTCTGATCCGGATCTCGTCGATACAACTACGTGCCAACGATTGACATTCACGGCTTCATCGATCCGTCAACCCCACTGGATCCAGCGGCTAAACGCGTGCTGGCAGCTCGAGAGGTCAACCGATTCGGCCCGACTCCGGGAACAGCGGAAGCCCCCGATCTCGTTGGCTGGACCGACACCGTTCGGTCGCATTTCGCAGGCCTTCAAAATGAGACGGCACGGGAAATACTGGAGTGCGTGCTGGACCCGCTCTATACCCGGTGGGAACGTCCGGCCACTGCAGACCATCGTGGTGAAGTGTGGATAGAGGTTGGTCCGGCTGGGGCGGATATGCCGGACCGGATCCACGCAATTCGGAACTGCCACGAGGTGTTGCCTGGCACGCCGACCAAGCGCGCCCGCAACACGATCTGGCACCTGACCGAGGGCCGGACTACGTGTCCGGCCTGCGTTGGGGATCCCGGCATGAGGGCTGCGGCCGCAATACGTGGTCTGGATCGGCATCGCGTAAACATCAGGACCGACGTGTTGTTCACGCTGTTCGAGCTGCAGCGCGGGGTCGTTCCATGGCCCGCCGTCCAGCGGTTGGCCAACCGGACACCGGCACGATGGCGGCCTCGTCACGGCGACGGTTTCATCGACTCCGGCAATCCGGAGCAGTGGCCAGCGGACCCGATCGCTACAGCGACGGTGGAGCTGGCGGTTGCTGTTGGACAGGCGACCGGGCAGCATCTCGGCGCATTGTGGGATGCCGCCATGATCGAGGTGTTGGCAGGAGCCGCGACCCAGGCAGAGTCGACGCGTCTCCGGCGCAAAGCGTCGTCTGCCCTCGAGTTCGCGCTTCAGGGCCATACCTGGGAAGAGCTCTCGGGTGCGGTCGCGTCCGAGCTCGACACCAAATTGACCAGGAAGTCTTCGGTGGAGAAGAAGGTGGCGGTCGTGTTGGCCGAATTCGAGCCACGGATAGCAACGCTGGTGGCCACAGAATTGGAGGCTTTGGAGACGCCTGGGCAATCCTTCAGTGATTGGTCTGTCGAACTGACACGGGACACCGCAGCCAACAGCGATCTGGTGGAGTCCCGAATGGCGATGGCGTGGTATGGCGGCCCCGTGCCGGAGGTCGTTCTGCGGACACTGCGGGCGTTTCCCCGGCGCTAGTCTTCCGCCCGATCCCATGGGGCGGAGTTTCCGGCCTTCACCTACTGTTGGGGCATGGAAACCGAATCCTCGCCGAGTCACACGATCGGAGCGACAACGCCGGCGCTCCTGAACGAAACGATCGGTCAGAACCTCGCCAGAACCGTGGAAGAACACGGCGACCGTGAAGCACTGGTCGTCCTTCAACAAGGCATCCGTTGGACCTACCGGGAATTCTGGGAGCAGGTAGAGCTCGTCGCCCGGGGACTCCTCGCGAGGGGCTTTCAGACTGGAGATCGGATAGGAATCTGGGCGCCAAACGTGAGCGAGTGGATTCTTGTGCAATACGCCACCGCACGGTTGGGGATCATTCAGGTCAGCATCAATCCGGCCTATCGAACTCACGAGGTGGCCTATGTTCTGAACCAGTCGGGCTGCAAAGGGCTGGTGGCGGCCACCGCCTTCAAGACCTCGGACTATGAAGGAATGATCAAGGAGATACGACCTGATGTTCCGGCGCTGGAACACGTGATCTTTCTCGACACCTCTGATTGGGATGACTTGGTGGCGGGTGCGAGCACCGTGGAACCTGCGGCGGTGGCCACGATCGAGGCAACTCTGTCACCGGAGGATCCGATCAACATCCAATACACCTCCGGCACCACCGGTTTCCCCAAGGGCGCAACCTTGAGCCACAGGAATGTGCTGAACAACGGGTTCTTTGTGGCTGAGGCCTGCGGCTACACCCATGAAGACCGAGTGCTTGTTCCGGTGCCGCTTTATCACTGCTTCGGGCAGGTGATGGGAAACCTCGGCTGCACCACCCACGGGGCGGCCGTGATCTACCCGGCGCCGTCATTCGAGCCTCTCGCGACCCTGAAAGCCATACAGGAGGAGCGGGCCACCAGCCTTTACGGCGTACCCACCATGTTTATCGCCCAACTCGCAGAGGAGTCGTTCGCATCCTTCGACACGTCCAGCCTCCGCACCGGGATCATGGCAGGTTCGCCTTGCCCTATCGAGGTGATGCGTAGCGCGATGAGCGAGATGAATATGGAACAGGTCACCATCGCCTACGGAATGACCGAGACCTCGCCGGTGAGCACCCAAACCGCCACCGATGACCCCGTGGAAAAGCGAGTGGCAACCGTGGGTCGAGTGCAGCCTCACATCGAGATCAAGATCGTCGATGCCGAGACCGGAGCAACCGTGCCCCGTAACCACCCCGGCGAATTCTGCACGAAGGGCTATTCGGTGATGTTGGGCTACTGGGAGGACCCCGAGAGGACGGCCGAGGCGATCGATGCCGAAGGGTGGATGCACACCGGCGACCTTGCCGTCATGGACGACGACGGCTACGTCAACATCGTTGGCAGGATCAAGGATTTGGTGATTCGAGGCGGAGAAAACGTCTACCCCCGAGAGGTGGAGGAGTTCCTCTACTCCCACCCGGCGATCAAAGATGTACAGGTCATCGGGGTCCCCGATGAGAAGTACGGCGAGGAGATCATGGCGTGGGTACAGGTGGCCGAAGGCGCCACACTCACTTCTCAGGACGTTCGGGACTTCTGCCAGGGACGGATCGCCCACTACAAGATCCCTCGATACGTGGAGGTGATCGAGGAGTTTCCGATGACGGTGACAGGGAAGATCCAGAAGTTCAAGCTGAGGGATCAGGCGATCACCCAGCTTGGTCTCGAGGCGGCTGCATCGGTGGAAACCGCCTAGACGTCATGGAGGTGGGGCCAACCGCTCGCTTCTAGGATTGTGTTGTGCCCTCACCGATTCGAATTGACGTCTGGTCCGACATCGTCTGCCCCTGGTGCTACATCGGCAAACGTCGCCTTGAGGCTGGTCTGGTACTCGCCCGGCAAGATCACCCGGACATCGAGGCCGACCTCGTGTACCACGCATTCCAACTCGATCCCACCGCCAAGGTGGGGGAGGACCAGTTGGTGCAGGATGTCTATGAACGAAAGTTCGGTGGTCCGGAGCGGGCGGCCGAGATCATTGCCCATGTGACCAACGAGGCGGCGCAGGTGGGGCTGGATTTCCGGATGGACATCGCCAAGCGGTCCAACACGATCCTGGGTCATCGATTGCTGGCGTTCGCCCTTTCGAAAGGACGGCAACCCGAACTCAAGGAGCGCCTGATGCAGGCGTATTTCACCGAAGGGGCTGCAATCGGTCAGCTCCCAGTGCTGCTCAAGCTCGTGGCCGATGTGGGCCTCGACCCTGCCGAAGCCAGTGCGTATCTGGAGGCCGATGGCGGGCAGGACGAAGTGGCCGCGGATCTTCGGGCTGCCGCTGACCACGAGATCACCGCCGTCCCCACCTACGTCTTCAACCAGGCCTACGCCGTTCCCGGAGCGCTCGACGCCGCCGCCTTCGCCAACGTCTTCACCAAACTTCACCAAGCACCTGAGGTCTGAGACGTGGATGTCCTTCTGGATTGCGACCCGGGCCTCGATGATGCAGTTGCGATCGCTGTAGCCGCCCGATTCTCCAACCTGCTGGCCGTCACCACGGTAGGAGGCAACGTAGGGTTGGATCACACAACGGCCAATGCGCTGGCCGTTCTGGATCTCTTGGGCCGAACCGATGTCCCGGTGCACTCGGGCCATGCTGAGACCGTTCGAGGCGAGACCCCGGTTCGGGCCACCGAGTTCCACGGCCGCACCGGCACGGGTGCGGTTGAGCTTCCCCCATCTGCGAGAACCCCGGACTCCGCCGATGCCGTCGCCTTCTTGGCCAAGACCATTCGCTCCCACGACGGAGTTGAACCGCTGTGGCTGGTCGCTACCGGGCCTCTCACGAACGTTGCCTATCTCGCTACGTCCGCCCACGATGCGTTTGCCAAGTTGGATGGGATCTCGTGGATGGGCGGGAGCGCAACCTATGGCAACGCAACCCCCGGCGCCGAGTTCAATGCCTTCACCGATCCCGAGGCGGCCCAGATCGTTTTCGCGGCCGGACACCCCAACCTGATCATGTCCGGTCTTCATCTCACGCACACCGTGCTCTTGGACCGGCGCTGGATCGATGCGTTCGCCGCCGAGGTTGCTGGATCCTCGGTTGCGGTGTTCGCAGAGATGTTGGACTACTACGAACGGAGCCAGCGGGCCATCACTACCATCCCCGGCGCCGCCGTCCACGATGCCGTTGCGGTAGCGGTCGCTACCCATCCTGAACTGTTTGATGCTCCGAGGTACGCCGTTGAGGTGGTGACCGATGCCGGACCGGCTCGTGGCATGACGCTGGTGGATCGGCGACCCCACCGTGTGAAAGCCCCCACCACCTGTTCGGTGGTCGATAGGGCCGACGCTGTGTCGGTGGCGGCGCTCATCCGGGAGTCGCTCTTGCCCCCTGGGTCGCACTGATGCCCACGATCTGTGTGGTGGGCAGCGCCAATCTTGACCTTGTGACCATCGTCGACCACATTCCTCGGGTCGGCGAGACCGTGCTCGGTGGTGATGTGGAGCGCATCCCCGGCGGCAAGGGAGCCAATCAGGCGGTGGCCGCAGCCCGTAACGGAGGGGATGTCTACATGGTGGGAAGGGTTGGCGTAGATGAAGCCGGCCGGGTCCTCCGCCAATCTCTGGACGAGGCGGGGGTCAATACCGATCACCTGCTGGACACGCCGGGTTGCAGTTCGGGAACCGCCCTCATCACGGTGCAATCCGATGGTGATAATGCGATCGTTGTGAGCCCTGGAGCCAACGCTCGATTGTCGGCCCAAGACGTTCAAGGGTCGGCATGGGTCGCCAACGCCGATGTGGTGCTCGCCCAGGCGGAGGTGCCACGGGAAGCCGTAGTCGCCGCCGCTTCAACTTGTGGCGGGCTTTTTGTGTGGAATGCCGCGCCGGTTCCGCCGTGGGCGGCTGAGGTGCTCCCGTTCGTGGAGGTGCTGGTGGTCAATGAATCGGAGCTACGAGCGGTGATGGGCAGCAACTCCATGCCCTCTGCCGATGAAATCGCGGTGTGGTCAACGGCCTCTGGGCTCGGTGCGGTGGTGATCACCCTCGGGTCAGAAGGGGCGCTTCTCATCAACGAGAGCGAAGGAACCCACGTCCCCGCCCCGGCGGTCAGAGTGGTGGACACCACCGGAGCCGGGGACGCTTTCTGCGGTGCGTTGGTGGTTCGGCTCGCAGCGCATCGGTCTGTTCCCACACTGGCTGACGTGGAATTTGCCGTGGCGGCCGGCACCGCGGCAACCCAGGTGCGAGGCGCCCGCTAGAAGTTGCGCGCACTAAAGAGTCGCAGCTGCGACGTTACAGCGTCAACGGGCGCCTGAGCAGTTGACCAGGGCCCCACTCACATAGCTGGCGGCATCGGAGGCCAGGAAGAGAATCGTCTCGGCAACTTCGTCGGGTCGGCCAGCCCGCTGCATCGGGATCCGAGGGGCTACCCGTTCCAGGCGATCACCCTCGTGAATGTCGGTGTCGATCGGCCCCGGCCGAACGGCGTTGACGCGGATTCCTTCGGTTGCCACCTCCACGGCCAACCCAATGGTCAGGGTGTCGATTGCTCCCTTGGATGCTGCGTAGTCGATGTACTCGTTGGCGCCACCCAGATAGGCGGCTGCGGAGGAGATGTTGACGATGGATCCACCGCTCCCACCGTGGCGGGTGGACATCACCTTCACCGCCTCGCGGGCGCACAGGAACGCTCCAACGATGTTTACAGTCACGACCTCGGTCAGTCGGTCCACGCTGAAGTTTTCCAGCCGGTCCAGCTTGTGCAGAATGCCGGCGTTGTTCACCAGTACATCGGGGTGGCCGAACGCCTCCTGGCAGGCGCTGAACATGGCGAGGACATCCTGCTCCCTCCCGATGTTTCCGGCCATGGCCTCGGCGCCGACCCCGTGGGAGCGGCACGCGGCAACAACGGATTGAGCGGCGGTGTCATTGCTTAGATAGTTGATGAAGACGTTGGCGCCGCGTTCTGCGGCCATCACGGCGGTTGCAGCGCCAATTCCCCTGCTGCCGCCGGTGATCAGGACCGTCTTTCCTTCGAGCATGAGTCGAATCTAGCCCTGCTGACGACGCAAGTAATCCCCGGACCTACCAGCTGCCGCCTCCGCCGCCGCCCCCGCCACCACCTACGCCGCCGCCCCCGCCGCCTGACGACGAGGACGGTGCGGTTGAGGCCGATTGGGTGGATCTCGAAACGGACGCGCCAATGGTGGCGTGGTAGAAGTGATGGCGCGGCACAGACTCATACCGGGGATCGGTTTCCAGGACCTTTGCAATCTCCTTCCACTTCTCATCCAAGCCGAATGCGTAGGCCCATGCGGTGTAACCGGCGAATCGATCTGGTTCGATCATGTTGAGTGCGCTCTCGGGTTCCAGTTCGCTCAGGAAGCGACGCAGGGCCTCAACTTCGATCCACTTGGAAGTCCCGAGCGGTGTGCGGATTCGCAATTCCGATGATCGAAGGAGGACGGTCAAAGCGGAACCGAGAACCAGGGCCGCCATGACCATGGGCAGGAGCCAAATGGGCGACCAGCGGATACTGATCCCACTGAACACCGTCACCGCTCCGGTTGCCAGGACGCCGAACAGCACGCCCAGCGCTATCGCCACCGCAAATTGAGTATCCCCGGCCTTGTCCCAGTAGCCGCTGCGTTCTTTCCACGATTGGAGATCATCCTCCAGCGCATCCCACGAGCGAGCGAATGCCTTGTCATAGCCGCTCAGGCTTACCGAGTCCGAGGTGGCAAAGATGGAATCGATGATCGGTTTCGTAGTAGCCCGCGCCGGCCGACTGCCGCGGTGCAGAACGGTGGTGTCTCCGGGTTCTCCGCTGATTCTGATCTCCTCGAGTTCCGCTGCTTCCATCAACCAGGCAACCAGGTGTTGCTGAGCGACGTGTTCGTCGATGATGATGCCTCCATGGGGAGCGGAAACTCCCTGCGGCGGTGTAAGGGATGGGTAGATGAGTCGGGCCATCTCCGCCTCGTCGGCCAACCGGTGGCTGTCTACCGATTCCAGATCATCGATATAGCCAATTGACCTCGCCGTGGTGTCCAGAATTTGTTCCCGGCCTCGTGTGCGAACGATGCGGGCGACGACGGGATGAGCTACCAACACACCAAGAAAAGCCAAGGCCATGGGAATGACCACCGATAGGCCGCCGTTGAGCGGTTCCGGTTGTGGAGGTGTCGGCAGACTTGGCGGCTGGGCGAGGTTGGCGCCAATCCCGGCGCTGATAGTCACGCCAACTCCGGATGCCAGACGGCCGGTTTCCACCACGAGATGACCAGGCGCAACCTGCTGGGCTGTGCATCCGCCAAAGCTCCCGAACCGCCCGGTGTCACACCTGGGGTCCAGCCATTCGTTTGCGGAGATGAGATGAATCTCGCTGCGCGAAATTGGTACTTCCCACTCTGTACCCACCGCATTCCAGGAAAACTGGTCGCCGGTTACCAGCGTGTCCAGTGCGTAGTCCAGCTGATACCGGTGACGGCCGCGAATGGTGATGTCAGGATCCCCGATTCGAATGGTTGGTGTGAAACCACTCTGAACAAGAACGTCATCGGGCGCAGTTGCCGACGTGACGGTGAGGGGACCATTCGGATCCAGGCCGGGCACGATGCGTAGGATTCCTCGGCGGGCGGAAAGCCCGAAGTCGTAGTCGATGACCTCGGTGATGATTCCGGGTTCGTTGGACTGGGAGATTTGAACCGAGGTCCAATAGCTGTCGATCCGTTCGCCCGACAACCACCGCGCTCCTGCCCACGCCGCCACCGGAGCGATCAGCGCCATCAGAATGAATGCAATTTTCCTCGACCAGCCGTCACGATCGAACATCTTCCGATCTTAGGTCCGTGTGATGTCGGCCCTTGTCAAGTCTTCGAACTTCGACACGTCAAGTATTCTGATTGGGTGCCGAATCTGTCAATTCGTGAAGTGGGTCCGCGGGATGGGCTTCAGAACGAGGAACCCGTGAACGTTGAGCTCAGGGCCGAGTTGATCAGCGCTTTGTGTCGCACCGGCCTCACCGACATCGAAGCGGTCAGTTTCGTGTCGCCAACGGCCGTGCCGGCGATGGCCCATGCCGCCGATGTTCTCGAACTGGTGGATCGTCGATCCGAGGTTCGCCTCTGGGCGCTCGTACCCAATGCCCGGGGGGCGGAGATGGCGGTAGCGGCCAACGTGGACAGTCTTACGGTGACCGTTTCGGCCTGTCCGGTGTACAACGAGAAGAACGTCCGGCGGTCAATACCCGAATCGGTTGACGCAATCGGTCAGATCGTTCAGATCGCCGACGGCCGAACGGTGGACGTCGTGATCTCCTGTGTTTTCGGCTCTCCCTACACCGGTGACGAGAACACCGCCTCCGTTCCGGACCTCATGGGCCAACTGGCTGATCAGGGTGCCAACCGGTTCACTCTGGCCGACACCACCGGCATGGCCACACCCCACCGAATCGAAAGGGTGCTCCACAAGACCGGTGCGGACGTTGGCCTCCATCTGCACGACACCCGTGGCACCGCCCTGGTGAACGCCTACACCGCCATCGGGCTCGGCGTCACCCGCTTCGACACCGCGGTGGGTGGTCTCGGCGGATCCCCGTTTGCTCAGGGCGCCGGTGGCAACCTCGCTACCGAAGACCTGGTGCATCTCGCCAACGACGATCCAACAATGGAAACGGGAGTGGATTTGGACGCCTTGCTCCACTGCGCCCGAGCCTTCCAAGCGGCGGTCGATCATCCGCTTCCGGGCCGCATCGCCACCCACGGGCCGCGTTGATAAATCTGCGGGCGGACTCCGCTCCGTAACGTTCCCCCAACCGGTGGAGCCATCTAACCTTGCGGGGTGCACAGGATTTCGAACGGTGGAACGGCGATGGTCATCAGCGGTGGGTCCAGGATGCCTGAGGTGATGGAGTGGGGCGTGTCGAGTGAAGTGGCTGGGGGACCGGTGGTCGACTATGAGCACTATCGCGCCGGTCTCCCCCCAGCCACCCTCCAATATCACCCACCGATCGGCCTCTTCGCCCAGGAATCCTTAGGCTTCCCCGGGCGGCCCGGCATCAGCGGGCACCGACCCGATGGCACCGGCTGGTCCCCGCGGTTCGTTCGCACCGAGGAACGGGTCCAACCCGACGGCGTGTCGTTCGTACTCGAGGATCATCGGGCCGGCCTACAGGTGATCGCTGCGGTCGTCATCTCCGATGGCGGCGCCATCACCATCGATGCCGTGCTCACCAACGTTGGTGATACGCCCTACACATTGGCCACGATGGCCCCCACACTGCCGTTGCCTTCGTCGGCTACCGACCTCCTCACGTTGTCCGGCCGCTGGACCATGGAGTTCATGATGAATCGCCGGCCCTTTCAAGGTCAGATGATCGTGGAGAACCGACGCGGGCGCACCAGTCACGAGAATGCCCCGGTGGTGTTCGCCGGATCATCCGCTTTCAGCGAGCAGGCAGGGACCGTCTGGGGTGCTCAGCTGGCATGGAGCGGAAACTTCGCAGTGATCGCAGAAGAACTGAGTGACGGCCGCAAGTTCTTCCAGTTGGGCGAGTTGCTCCTGCCTGGCGAGGTGCAGCTGGCTCCGGGCGAAGCTTATGACATGCCCCAGGTCATCGCCACGTGCTCATCGGCCGGTCTGACCCCGGCAACCGCCTGCTTTCACGCCTACCTACGCAACGAGTTGCGACCCAAGCCGCTGGGGCCACGGCCAGTGAATCTGAACGTTTGGGAGGCGGTGTACTTCAACCACGACGAAGGCGTATTGATGAACCTCGCCGACGAAGCCGCCAAGATCGGAGCCGAGCGCTTCGTCTTGGACGATGGCTGGTTTGGCAGCCGCCGGGATGACTCCAAAGGGCTAGGGGATTGGTATGTCAGCCCTGACGTATGGCCCAACGGTCTGGGCCCTCTGATCGAACGGGTCACCAGCCATGGCATGCAGTTTGGGATCTGGTTCGAACCCGAGATGGTGAATGCGGACTCCGACCTTTTCCGACTTCACCCGGACTGGACACTCACCACCGATGGGTATGAGCCGGTGCTGGGCCGGAAACAGCTCGTGTTGGATTTTGGGCGGTCCGAGGTTCGGGAAAATCTCTTCAATCAGATCGACGCGATTCTTTCCACTCACGACATCAGCTACGTCAAGTGGGACATGAATCGGGTGATCGTCCAAGGATCCGGAGCCGACGGACGGGCTGGTGTTCGCAAGCATGTGCTTGGTTTGTATGAGTTGCTCGATCAACTTCGGATGGCCCACCCCGCCGTTGAGTGGGAGTCGTGCGCCAGCGGCGGCGGCCGGATCGACGCCGGGATCCTCGCCCATACCGACAGGGTTTGGACCTCCGACAGCAACGATGCACGGGACCGCCAACTGATCCAGCGCGGTGCATCGCTGCTCATCCCGCCCGAGCTCATGGGCGCTCACATCGGCCCACCAACCACTCATACCACCGGCCGCACCCATAGCTTTGGGTTTCGGGCGGCAACGGCACTGTTTGGTCACTTCGGGATCGAATGGAATGTGCTGGAGATGACCGAGGACGAGCGGGCGGGCATGAAGGACGTGGTAGATCTCTACAAGACGCACCGCAGCCTGCTGCATTCCGGTCAGGTGATCCGGCTGGATCACCCCGACAACTCGATCGTGGCCCACGGTGTTCTGGCCCACGACGGGAGCGAAGGTCTCTTCAGCGTGGCGTCAATTCATACCCGAACAGCTACTTCGTCGGCACCGCTGGTGATTCCCGGTCTGACGGGCACGTATCGGGTGCAACCCCTGCTGATCGGCGGCGAGCTGCCCGGCAACGGACTTTGCCCCACCGGTGTGGATGGCCGAGGGCGCCGACCTGCCCGCAGACTTCCTCGGTGGCCACGGTTTGTCCATGCCCACCTTCTGGCCCGAACGAGCCCTCCTCATCCACCTGACGCGTGTGTAAACGGCCCGACGTCGCGATCGCTACGGGCGAAGCGATACGCGCTGAGCAGTCCAGCCCTCCAGTTGCCGCAGGATCTACTGCAGCGCCGAGTAGGCGAGCCTCCGTGGCGTTTGAACGGCCCCCGGAGGGACGCATGCATGCCGCCAGCTCACATCGCGCCGCAGGCGAAGCGATACGCGCTGAGCAGTCCAGGCTTGACTGGTTGATGCAGTTGTTGGAGCGCCGGAGGCGGAGCCTCCGTGGCGTTTGAACGGCCCCCGGAGGGAGTTAGAGCCCAGCCCTAGCCCTTTGTGGAACCGAGGGTGAGGCCGGCGATGAAGTGTTTCTGAAGTGCGAAGTACACCGTTAACACCGGGATGATCACGAAGATCGACGCGGCGGCAACAACGTTGGTGTCCGTCGTGAACTGGCCGCCCAGGTTGGAAAGGGCTGACGTGATCGGCCGGTCGTCGCCGCGAGTTTCGAAGATCACCGCCCAGAAGAAGTCGTTGTAGATCCAGGCGAACTCCAGGGTTGCCAGCGCTGCGAGCGTGGGGCGGGTCAGAGGCATGATGATCTTGGAATAGGTGGTCCAGAGACTCGCCCCGTCCACCATGGCCGCTTCGTTGAGTTCCTTTGGAAGCAGCTTCATGTAGTTGCTCAGGACGAAGGTGCAGAAACCCATCTGAAAGCCCACGTGGAGCAAGATGATCGCCCAGTTTGAGCCGTTCAGATTGCCCGAGTTGGACATGAACTCTGGTAGAGGGATCCTTCGGAATGCCTGGAACAGCGGGGCCACCATGATCTGTGGGGGCAGGAGGTTACCGGCGGTGAACAACACCAGAAAGAAGATGTTGAGCCGCCACGTATAGCGGCTCGCGACGAACGCCATCATCGAGGCAAGGAACAAAGTGAGGATCAGCGAGGGAAAAGGATCAGCGCCGTGTTCCAGTACTTGTCGATGAAGTCACCCTGATCCAGGGCGGTCGAGTAGTTGTCGAGACTCAACTTGTCCGGTGCCGACAGGAATCCCTTGTTGATCGTTTCGCTGTAGGGGCGGAAGGAAGCGTAGAGCGAGATGACGAGCGGCGTCAGCCACAGGAGGCCGAGGCTGATGAGGAAGGCATGGAGGAGTACCCGGGCCGGACGCAACGGAGCCTTCCGCGGTTCAAATTTCTTGGCCGAGAACGATTGTGCCGCGGCCTGGTCGGGTTCTGTGGCGATATCGGTCATACCGAGCTCTCCTGGTTGCGATAGTGGTTGGTGACGTACCAGAGCACGAAGCCGATACAGAGAAGGAACAACATCGTGGCGTAGGCCGATCCTCGGCCCACGTTGTCTGCTCCCTCACCGATCAGGTTGTTGGTGGTCAGAACGGACAACAATTCGGTGTTTCGCGGTGTATTGAGGACGTAGACGATGTCGAAAGCACGTAGTGCTTCGATCACGGTGATGACCACCACGATCACGTTGATCGGTTTCAGCGTGGGAAACAGCACGAACCGAAAGGTCTGCAACTCGTTGCACCCGTCCAGCGACGCCGACTCCTTGAGCGACGCGTCCACGCTCTTCATGCCGGCCAGGTACAACACCATGATGTATCCGGTATGCCTCCATGCCATGGCGACGAGGATGGCGATGAAGTTCTTGGACAGACCGTAACCACCGATCTCGAACAGGAAGCTCTGGTTGCCAAGCCAGTCGATCGAATCGCCCCCACCGAACAGCCAGGTGGCCAGCCCGTACTGCTGGTTGTACATGATGTTCTGCCAGATGAACCCAACGACGGCAAGTGACAGGACGACCGGGGTATAGAAGACGCTCTGATAGATCCGGCTGCCCTTGAGGTTCTTGTCCAATAAGTACGCAAGGAGCATGCCCAATGCGGTTGGCCCGAAGAACAGAAACAGCAGCAACCAGAGATTGTTGAGCATCGCCTGGAAGAAGTCCCCCTGGAACGCTCCCAGAATTATTTGGTCGTAGTTCTGGAAGGCCACCCACTCGAGGTCGCTGAAACGGATCCCGTTCCATTTGGTGAGCGACAGCCCAATCGACAAGATCGTTGGTATCCACACGATCACAATGTGGATGGTCGCCGGGATCAAAAGCATCGCCAAGAAGACTTTGCGATCGCGCCCCACAAACTGCGATCCGCCGAGCCAGCCCCCGCGCTTACCGGCGGACTTCGACACCGCATCGGTGGCGATCGGGATGTCTGATTGGTCGTCGGTTGGTAGCGGTGTAGTCGTTGTCACAAATTCCCCCTCTAAAGATTGAACGGGCCCTCACCGGACGTTACCGGTGAGGACCCCAGCCCCCCAGAGTGGGAGGTGTATTTCGTGCTTACAGCAGAGCTTCGGCTTTGCCCTGGAGATCGGCGAGGATGGCGTCGACGTTCCCCGGGTCGGCCAAGAAGTCAGCGAACGCCTGGCCCGCTTCGTCGGCAAATGCCGGCAGCGTGTCTCGGTTCAGGAACTGCGTCACGTTCTTGGCACCCTGCACCATGGCTGACGATTTGAGCTGCAGGGCGGTGTAGCTAGCGGTGTTGGCTTTGCTGCTGGCTCCCTGGACTCCACTATCGACTGCAATGAACGCGTCCTGGGCCAGAGCGGTTCCCATGTGGGCCGCGAGTTCCCTGGCGGCTGGTTCGTTCACTGGTTCGGCGACCACGACCCATCCGTCGATCGGCGCTTCCACCGTGTCCAGGCCGTGCTCATCGTTGAGGACCGGGAAAGGGAAGAAGTCCAAGTCTTCCAGGTCTGCCTCCGGGAACTGACCGCTCACGAAACCACCAATGGTCATCATGGCGGATTCGCCGCTCACGAGGGTCGCCGCGGCATCCTCCCAGGTGCGACCGTTGGCGTCGGACTGATGGTAGGGGAGCAGCTCGGCCCATCTGGCGAACACGTCTTTGGTTCGCTGATCGGTCCAGCTCTCCCTTCCCTGAACTAGATCGATGTGGTACTGGTAGCCGTTCAAACGGAAGTTCAACTGGTCGAACGTGCCCTGGGCCGGCCAGAAACCGTCATTGCCCAAGGCGAACGCAGTGACCCCGAGACCGTCGAGGGTTTCGCACAGTGCCAGCAGCTCATCGTACGTCCCGGGTGGGGTCGCTCCTACGGACTCCCACACGCTCTTGCGATAGTAGACGCCCCAGCTGTAGAAGAACGACGGCACGAAGTACTGCTTCCCGTCGTAGGTGGAGGCCGCCTTGAATCCCTCGGACTGTTCGTCGTCGAGGCTCTCGGTCCAGATATCGCTGATGTCCAGCAGCAGTCCGGCCGACGCAAGCGGTGTCAGGCGGTTCGAGGCGAACCACGAAGCCACATCCTCTGAGGGATCCTGCATGTAGCCGACGATCTGTTGTTCCCAGGTGTTGTGGTCCACCTCGTTGAATTCGATCGTGACGTCCTTGTTGGGGAAGACAGCGAGAGCAGCCTTCAGCGCATCGTTTTCCCGTTCGTTGGAGTAGTTGGATCCAATGCGGACGACTCCAGAAGCTGCCGCACCACCGTCGCCACTGCCATCGTCGCCTGTGCTGGCTGGCTCGTCACTGCCGCAGGCAGCGAGGACGCCACCGAGAGCGGCGACGCCACCGAGCGCAGCAGCACCCTTGATGACATTGCGACGGCCGAGGACGGACTCGACCTTTGAAGGACTAGGAGACTGTTGGGTTTCTTCAGTCATATTTCTCCCCTGATCTCTAGGCGCACTGCGCCTGGACTTCCGCCGAAGCGCTTACGCATTCGACGTCCCGCACCGTGCGGACAATCCCACAGAATCTTTCAGATTCGGACGCCTTCGTCAAGTACCCGACGCGGACAGATTCACCGCTGAGCCGTTGAATTGCCGTAATGCGGGCGGTTCCCGGAGATCGCTTGTGTTCTCCGACGTTGTTCGCCATCATTCATCACTGTGTTCGATAATGTTCAGATCGTTGTCAGGTCCTTACGGGACTTCGGCCACACTCGACCGAAGTCCGCTGCCTATGCAGCGTGGCCTTTGACGGCTGATTGTGGTGGTGTGTGCTATCGCTTTTCAATCGTGTTCGATTGGGCTTGGATGCCTTGGTCCCCAGAGGGAACCTGATGTTGGCCCGCCGTAGACATGACGAAATCGTGAAAATCCTTCGAAATTCTGGAGTCGTCCGGGTCTCGCTGCTCGCAACGGAGCTTTCGGTGTCCGAGATGACGATTCGTCGGGACCTCGAACTTCTGGAACGCGTGGGGCTCGTGGAGAAGTTTCATGGCGGAGCCATTCTGGTGGGCCGACCAACAACGGACGAACCGGGTTTCGATGTGAAACGCAGGATGCAGACGGGTGTGAAGGAGGCGATCGCCCAAAAGGCCGCGTCGCGGGTGCGTCCCGGCAGCTCGGTTGGGCTCACCGCCGGAACAACCACGTGGATGCTGGCGAAGTACTTGGATATGCGGCCATTGACGGTCGTCACCAATTCGATCTCGGTGGCCGAAGTCCTCTATCCCGCCGCATCACCGTCGTTAGACGTGGTGCTGACGGGCGGGGTGAGGACGCCATCCGACGCTCTTGTTGGGCCGGTAGCGGTGGCCAGCCTCTCTTCGTTGCATGTGGATGTTCTGTTCATGGGGGTTCATGGAATGACCGAACGGGCGGGATTCACCACTCCCAATCTCCTGGAGGCTGAAACCAACCAGGCGTTCATACGGGGTGCGGCCGAACTGGTGGTGGTGGCCGACAATACAAAATTCGGGGTCACCGGCCTCAGTACCATCTGTCCGCTTGAGCGCGCTGATGTACTCATTGTGGACTCTGAGCTTGACCCCGCGGCCGCTGAGGTGCTGAGGTCACGCATAGGAACCGTCGAATTGGTCTGAGGACCGGAAAGAAGACTCTGGAACGTGACCGCAGCCAACGAACTGTCCGAGCTCCTCTGGACGCCAACGCCGGAGAGGATCGAGCGGTCCCACATGGACCGTTTCCGGCGCGCAATCAAGCCCGAGTTGGTGGACAGTGATGAGCTCTGGAAATGGTCCGTGGAGCACCCCGGTGAATTCTGGCGATCGGTCTGGAACTACTGCGGGGTGGTGGGTGACCCGGGCGAACGAGACGTTGCGCCGACCAACGATTTCTGGAAATGGCGGTTCCTTCCAGATGCCAAGCTCAACATGGCCGAGAACCTCCTTGCACCACGCATCGGGGCCGGACCAAATGCGATCATCGCAATAGCCGAGGACGGTTCAACCGACGTCTGGTCGTGGGAACGACTCCGCTCCGAGACCGCCGCCGCGGCGGACTGGTTGCGGTCGGTCGGGGTGGAAAAGGGTGACTGTGTGGCCGCATGGATGCCGCACCTGCCGGAAACGGTGGTGCTGTTCCTTGCCGCCGCTTCCATCGGGGCGGTCTACACCACGACGTCGGCCGATTTCGGTGTTGATGGTGTTGTGGACCGTTTCGGTCAGACCACACCCAAAGTGCTGCTTGCCGCCGATGGTTACACCTATGGCGGCAAGCCGTTCGGATTGGGCCAGCGGGCCGCCGACATTGCCGCCGCTCTGGAATCGGTAGAACACGTCCTAGTTGTCCAAGGGCCGTCGGGTTCGGGGACACCGGTCGGCGAGACCACTGCGGCCGTGCATCGTTGGGACGATGCGGTTGGAGGATTGCGGGGCGCGGAACTCAGTTTCGAGCAACTGCCAACCGATCACCCGATGTACATCCTGTACTCCTCCGGTACCACCGGGAAACCCAAGTGCATCGTCCACCGCACCGGCGGGGTCTTGTTGAAGCACCTGAGCGAACAGCAACTGCATTGCGACCTTCACGCCGGTGACATCATGTTCTACTTCACAACATGCGGCTGGATGATGTGGAACTGGCTTGTCAGCGGCTTGGCTACCGGCGCCACGATTGTGCTGTACGACGGCAACCCGGTGTACCCGTCGCAGACGCGACTATTTGAAGAAGCGGAGAAGCACCGCTTCAGTCTCATGGGGGTATCTGCGAAATTCATCGACGGCGCTTTGAAGGCGGATCTGACTCCCGGCACGTCCTTCGACCTCTCCTCGGTCCGAACCATCTGCTCCACTGGGTCTCCGCTGAGCAACGACGGGTTCGGGTGGGTCTACGACTCGGTGGCTCAAGACGTTCATCTCGGATCGGTCAGTGGGGGCACGGATCTCTGTGGTTGTCTGGTTGGGTGTGACCCCACCAAACCGGTGGTGGTGGGCGAGCTACAGGGCAAGTTCCTCGGAATGGATATCAACATTTTCGATCCCGACGGTCAGCCGATCACCGAGCTTCACCAGAAGGGTGAACTGGTCTGTACCACCCCGTTCCCGTCGATGCCGCTGCACTTCTGGGACGACCCCGACGATGTCCGCTACCGAGCCGCCTACTTTGATCGGTTCCCCAACACGTGGGCCCATGGTGACTTTGCCAGTTGGGAAGCCGGGGGCGGGATCGTGATTCACGGCCGGTCCGATGCCACGCTGAACGCTTCGGGAGTTCGCATCGGTACCGCCGAGATCTACAACGTGGTGGAGCAGCTTCCCGAAATCGCCGAGGCCATCGCCATTGGCCAACAATGGGACAACGACACCCGAGTGGTCCTCTTCGTTCGGCTTGCCGAGGGTGCTGTTCTGGATGACGATTTGGAACGAAAGATCCGCACAGAACTCCGCACCAAACGTACGCCCCGACACGTGCCCGCCATCATTCGGGCGGTGCCGGACATTCCCCGCACCCGTTCGGGCAAGATCACCGAACTGGCGGTCACCGACGTTGTTCATGGCCGCCCGATCAACAACACCGAAGCCCTGGCCAACCCCGAATCACTCGAACACTTCACCCTGGACTAACCGCACACCCTTCGCTGAAATTCCTGTTGATAGCTACATTGAGTGTGGTTGGGAACAGGAATTACACCTGATTGTGGTCATCAACAGGAATTTGAGCGGGTTTACGCCTAGGTACGAATCCGCCGACGGGTAGTCGGAACGGCCGCAGTGCTCAAATTCCTGTGTGGAACCACATTCGTGGAAAATTCCTGTCAGTAGCCACACGAAATGTGGCTGTCAACAGGAATTTGGGATGCCCGGAAGGTTGGGAACTCTAGGCTTGAGGCTCGTGACCATCGTTCGAGCCCCCGCATCCTCGGCCAATCTGGGACCGGGATTCGACGTGCTCGGTCTGGCGCTGGACCGGTACGCATACGCCAGCGACGAGGGCGACGAAGGCGGGTCTGCGGACCACTGCTGGGACAACCACATCGCTCGCATCGCTTTCGAACGCGCCGGCGGCAAGGGTGATGTCTGGTTTCGCTTCGAGTTTCCGCCCGCCCGGGGAATGGGCTTCTCCGCCGCAGCGCGAGCCGCAGGGGCGGGGCTGGCCTTCGCCCAGCAGGGTGCCGAGACCGAGGATCTCCAGAACGAGACGTATCGGATCGTGTCCGAGTTGGAGGGTCATGCCGACAACGCCGCCCCCGCTGTCTTCGGCGGGATTCACGTAGTTACGTCGGAGGGTTGCCACCGACTAGCTGCCCAGCTGCCGGGAGAGCTGCTCGTCTGGGTTCCGCACGAGGCATCCACGTCCACCGACGAGAATCGCGCCACGCTCACGCCCACCGTCGCTCGGGAAGACGCAGTGTTCAATCTGGGACGGTTGGGGCTTCTTCTAGCGGCGTTGTACGAGCAGAACATCGATCTGCTCCATCAGGCCACCGGCGATCGCTTGCATCAGGCTGGTCGCTTCGCATTGCAGCCGCTCTCGGCCAAAGCATACGAAGCAGCGATTGGGGCTGGCGCGGCTGCGGCATGGCTGAGCGGTTCGGGCCCCTCTGTTGGCATTGTGGCGCACCCCGGTCGGGCGCACAGAATCGAAACCGCACTGCCCACCGCTGGCGCTTTGCTTCACGTAGCCACAGACCTTGCCGGCACAATCGAGGTCCTGTAGCCGCCGGGCCCGGAGGGATGTTGCGTGTTGAGCAGTCCGGCGTGGGTGTGTGGGTGGAGTTGTTGTGGCGCCGGGTAGGCGAGGCTCTGTGCCGGCGAACGGCCCCCGGAGGGGACTGCCCTGAGCAGTCCGGCGTGGGTGTGTGGGTGGAGTTGTTGTGGCGCCGGGTAGGCGAGGCTCCGTGCCGGCGAACGGCCCCCGGAGGGACAGAAATCGTTCAGCCAGCTGACATCGCGCCGCAGGCTCACGATCTTGTCATCTAAAACGGTCGGGGAGCAGGGCGGTTAGGTCGACGTTGGCCAAATCAGCGGGTAGGGGCGCTCCAGAAGTCAGCAGGGCCGTGAGTTTTCCCGCCGCGGGGGACGTTTGGATTCCGGTTCCGCCTTGGCCAACGCACCAGATGAAGCGTCGGTTCTTGGGGTCGGGACCGATCACCATGGACTCATCCGGAGCGAAGGTGCGCAGTCCCGCCCACGACGATGCCACCGACCTGATCTGTAGTCGGGTGTATTGGTTGATGATGTCGATCGCCCTGGCAATATCCACTTCCTCGGGCCGGGCGTCCATCGGTTCCGAAGGTGTCTGATCAGCGGGAGAGCACAGGAATTGCGTCCCGTCGGGCTTCACATACCAGTCATGCGCCACGTTGATGAGCATCGGCCACTCGGCAGACTGCGACATGTCGGCGTGAGGCAAAGCTGACCCGTTCACCATGAATGCGGTCCGGCGGCGCGGCTGTAAACCCACCGGTTGAATCCCGGCGGTCATCGCAACCACGTCACCCCAGGCTCCGGCGGCATTGACGAGGTAGTCGGCAACGATCGGCCCGGTGGTCGTATCAACTGACCAACGATCGGCCAAGGGCGTGGCGGCGTTCACCTTCGTGGAGGTAGCGATCGTGCCGCCGTTGCGTTTGATCATCCGGACATACGCCTGATGGGTGGCAGCGACGTCGATATCGAACGACCCCTCCTCGATCATCACGAAGGCGGTTGACTCGGGATCCACCCCCGGATTGAGTTCGGCGGCCGCCTCCGGAGTCAATTGGCGACCGGGTGGGATCGATGCTTGTCCCGCCGCCAGCAACTCCTTGAAACCCTCCTCCTGGTGCTCGGTCCCCAGTAGCAGGACGGCCCGGTCATGGAGAAGCGCCCCATCCACCAGACCTTCAGGCGGAGAACGGAGGAAATTGAAGCTGGCTTTTGTCAGCGCCCTGACGGCTGGCTCACCGTAGTTTTGAATCCATTGGGCCGCCGATCGGCCGGTGGTGTGGTGGGCCAGGTTTTGTTCCTGTTCCACCATCGCCACATGAAGCTCCGAATTCTCGGAAAGGAATGCAGCTGCGCTGGCTCCGGCGATTCCACCGCCAACGACCACGACTGTTTCAGTCATAACCACAGACTAGAAGAGTCATGCCGTTGCGAAAGAGTTGATGCCGGGCTCGTTGGGTAGCCCATACTGTCTCCGTGGAAATGGATGAAACCCGACCGTCTGGGACAGCCTCAGGCGCGCGTCTCTCGGTTTTGGCGAAGGCGTTGATCATCGTGGGATCGCTCCTCTGTGCCGCCATATTTTTCGGCGCACTGCTCGCCGCCTATCTTGCCTCTGCCGACACTCAAGAGTCTTCGTCATCAGCGCAACCAACGACGGCGATCGAAAGCGATCAGTTCCGTTGCGATCCCGAAGTGATCGGTGAGGACGACGGTCCGGTGGTGGCGGTCTATGAGGTCAATGGTGCTTCTCTGGGTTCGTTGTGTTTCGGATGGGCCAATTCCGCGGTGGTGAACGCGTGGGCGGCGCTCGAAGCGGTGGCGCCCTCCCCGTTCCTTGACTCGGTGGTCTCGCTGGCGGGATATGACTTCGATGGGCCGGTAGACACGATGGCTTTCGCCGGTCCGATCGATTTTCGGGGCGTTGACTTCACCGTGGCCCTCGAGGTTGACGCCGCAGTTGCCGATCCCGATGAACTGCGCCTCACCATGATGCACGAACTCGCTCACGTCTTCACTCAGGATTCCTCGCAGTTCTCGGTCGGAGCGGCACGAAAAGACTGCGAGACGTTTTTCAACGGTTTTGGGTGCTTCGGTGAAGACAGCTACTTGAATCTCTGGGTACACCGTTTCTGGGATAGCGCCGCAATCGACTCCCTTCCCCGGGACGGCAGTCCCGATCAAGATGCCGGCGATGAGCGATGCCTCGACGACGCGGCCTTCCCCGGTTCCTATGCTGCGTCCCACCCGGAGGAAGATTTTGCCGAGTCCTTTGCGGCATTTGTGTACGGCGTTCAAATGCCAGAAGAGGTGCAACCTCGATTGGATTTCTTCACCGAGTTTCCCGAGCTTGCCGAATTCCGATCAAACGCGGGCGAGGCTGGTTTGACCAATCTGCCCAACAATTACGACGAGTGCGGCTAGCTCGTTCCCTCCTGGCGCGAAGTACCGTCCATTGCCATGGACATACAGAATCGGGTAGCAGTGCTCACCGGGGCGGGGTCGGGAATCGGGGAGGCGTTGGCGAAGGCTTTCGCTTCAGCGGGGGCCCGGCACGTCGTGGTGACCGACGTGAATAGTGCAGCGGCCGAGCGCGTGGCGGGAGAGATCGCCGCAGCCGGTGGCAGTGCAAGCTCGGCGTCGGTGGACGTTGGAGTAGAAGCGCAGATCCTCGACCTGGTGGAGACCACCGAGTTGAACCACGGGCCAATCGACATCTTCGTCTCCAACGCCGGTTACGTGACCGTTGCCGGACTGGAGGATCCCAACGAGAGCATCCAGAAGATGTGGGAAGTGCATGTGATGGCACACGTGTACGCCGCCCGGGCGGTCATCCCCTCAATGGCCGCGCGGGGCGAGGGCTACCTGCTGAATACTGCCAGCGCTGCTGGATTGCTCAGCCAGATCGGTTCCATGAGTTACACGGTGACCAAACATGCTGCGGTTGCATTGGCGGAGTGGTTGGCGATCAGCCATCACCATCAGGGAATCCGGGTGAGCGTGTTGTGTCCCCAGGCCGTTCGAACGAATATCATCGCCAATTCGCCGGATCGGGTACCAGGCGAGGATGTTGGCATCGATGACTTCGGCGTTGCCGCCGCCGATGGGATCGTAGAGGCCGACGAGGTCGCCCAGATGTGTATCGAAGCGATGGCCGCAGAACGATTCCACGTATTGCCTCATCCCGAGGTTGGGGAGTACATCAAGATGAAGGCGGCTGACCCTGATCGCTGGTTGAGCGCCATGAGGAAGTTCCAGTCCCGACTGCATGGAGACGGTCAACTTCCTGGCGATCAAATTCTCTCATGAGGCAGCCCGCTTTCTAGGATCGTCGGATGGGTCTGAATCTGTCCGCCGAAGAACTTCTCACCACTACCCGTAGCGTGCGGAAACGTCTCGACTTCGATCGGCCCGTGGACCGCTCCATCGTGGTGGAATGCATCGATCTTGCTCTGCAGGCTCCGTCGGGATCCAACTCGCAGGGGTGGCAGTGGGTGGTGATCGAGGACCAGGCAAAGAAGGACGCCATCACCGCTCTCTATGCGGCCAATTATGCGGCGTACTCCGCCGGGCCGCGGCCAGAGTACGGCGAGGGCGATGTGCGAAAGGAGTCAATGCCGAAGGTGGCCGATTCGGCTACGTATTTGGCGCAGAACTTCTCAAAAGCGCCGTTCCTTGTGATCCCGTGCATCAAAGGACGGATGGGCGAAGGCGTTCCCTCCGCCACCCAGGCGGGCGCATGGGGTTCCATTCTTCCCGCAGTGTGGAGCTTCATGTTGGCTCTACGAAGCAAGGGGTTGGGCTCAGCTTGGACCACGTTGCATCTGCCCAGCGAGGCCGAAGCGGCCGACATCATCGGTATCCCGTTCGACGAATACACCCAGGCGGGTCTCTTCCCGGTGGCCTACACCAAGGGGACCGATTTCAAACCGGCCAAACGATTGCCAGCCGAGGACTTGATCCACTGGGACACCTGGTAAGAAGGCGGTTAGGTAGGGTCCCACCGCTGGCGACGCAGGACGGGAATCAAGGTGATTGCCAGAACCGGAAGCAGTAGCCAGAGGAGCCCGGGCCCCAGGAACCAGGGATCACCGACCGGATTGGCGCGGACCGTCGGAGCGACGTCTGCTTGGTTCAGCGCCAGCTGCTGGCCGGCCTGCAGTTGCTCGACCACCGCAATTGCTTCCTGTTCAGCGAGAAGCTGCTGAAGACTGGCGATCATCTCCTCGTTCGATCCTTCCCGAGGAATGAGGAGGGGAGCCTCTCGAGCTCTGAGCTCCACTTGCGGCGGGATGCGGCCGGTTGCCTCTTCGTTCTGCCCGTTCCTGGCCTGAACCGCCACCATGACAGCCATGGTGAGTAGTAGTGCGAACAGCGGTCCGCCGATTGCCATGGCCACCCGGCGACGATGGCGGTCGGAAGCGGCATCGAAGTCTTCATACGCTGCATCGACCACGGCATCGGGCCGCTTGTGTTCAGATCGATCGAACTCCGCCATCGTTTCTAGAGTGGCGCAGGTCCCGGTGCTTGAAAAGGGGTAGTTGTCACCGTCACCGGTTTCCCAGACTGAAGTGCTGGTAGTCCTTCACCGTGTTCCACCGGCCACCCCACGCCCAGCCGATCGAATCGAAGGCCTCCACCACTGCATCGCCCTCTCGGATGAGCGCCGGGCTGTGAATGGACCGATCGGCAAACCTGCGCCCTGCCTCCGGCAGAACTACCGAATTCTTTACATACGGGTTGACCAATGGGTTCACATCGAGCGCTCGCCCGTAGGCGTGCGCTGACCATGATGTGCTGGACACCGCATTTCGGCAGTTGAACGCCGAAGTGTTGTTGGCTTCCATGCTGGCATCGTCTGAACCGCCAAACTCGTCGATGGTTCGCATCGACTGGATTGGATAACGGGCGATGAAGAGTCTTTCGAAGACCACCAGGATGTCATCGGCCGAATCGGTGTGAACCACGATCTCGCCCGTGGCAACCGCACCGCTGAAGTTCACATAGGACACCGTGAGTAGCCGCAGGTCTTTCGGAGCGACCGGGCAACCCGGGCGCCAAGAAACGCCCAGATCCGCAGCGGTGACCTGGCTCACGCTGGACCGGAACGCCGGGAGCTTCGCCGCTTGGAGGCCGGTCCGTTCGGAGAATTCGGCGGATTCGGCGAACCACAACACGATGTGGGATCGGGGTACCCCGGTCTGAAGCAGGTTGTTCCAGTACCGGCGGCCAGCCGCATCGGGCAGACGCCCAAGAACGTTCAGGTAGACCTGGTCGAGGAATCGCAGATCGCCCGATGGTCCCTCGACCACCCCGAACCGCTTCGTGAATTCAGCCGACTTCGCAAACGCATCGGCAATCTGGACCGGATCGGCTCCCGTGCTGAGCAGCGAGTACCAGTAGGCCATTCCGCCGGGGTCGGGGTCACGGTTCAACACAGCTCGATAGAAGCGCGTGATTCGGAGTTCGTTAGGAGTGAGTGACGCCATCTCGCCGGGGGCCGACGAGCTGCTCTGGCTCGCTGCCGGCGGGACGCCAACCACGACCAAGGCCACAGCAATGAGAATGAGGATCAGCTTGCGCATACCTCTTGATCGGCGCACAGGCCAAAGACTACAGCCCCGTGGCAGCGCAGGATCGCCGGGCGTGAACTGGCAGCGCAGGAATCGCTCCAGCGCGAACCGTCAGCGGCCAGAATGGCGGCCGCGAACCTCAGCTGTCACCTCGGCTGAACCGGCAGCGCAGGATCCCGCCTGCGCGAACGTCAGCTGCCACCCCGATTACAGGCCGATGCGTTGGGCGAGTTGTTCGCGGTGGTAGGCGGGGTCGCCGAACATCAACTCCGAGCTCTTGGCCCGCTTGAAGTACAGGTGGGCGGGGTGTTCCCAGGTGAAGCCGATCCCGCCGTGGATCTGGATGTTTTCGGCCGCCGCGTGGAAATAGGCATCGGAGCAGTAGGCCTTTGCAAGGCTGGCCACCGACGGGAGTTCGTCGTTCATTTCGCTGGCGCACCAGAGCCCGTAGTATGCGGCGCTCTTGGCACTCTCCACCTCCACCAGCATGTCCGCCAGCTTGTGTTTGATCGCCTGGAATGACCCGATGGGTCGGCCGAATTGCACGCGATCCTTGGCGTACTGGGTGCCCATCTCCAGGACGAACTGGGCGCCGCCAACCTGCTCCGCTGCCAGGGCGATGGCGGCCAGATCCAACACTTGCTGAATCGTCTCCCATCCCTTGCCGTCAGCTCCGATCAGAGTGGCCGGGGCGCTGTGGAAGTTGACCTTGGCCTGTTTGCGGGTCTGATCCATCGTGGCCAGCGGCTCGACAGACACACCATCGGCCTGCCCATCTACCGCGAACAGACTGATTCCGGCACTGGTCTTGGCGGCAACAATGAAGAGGTCGGCGATATGGCCGTCGATCACGAAACTCTTGGTGCCCGAGACCTTCTTGCCGTCCGACGTCGCTTCGATTCCCGAAGCGTCCCACTTTCCGTTTTCTTCGGTGTAGGCCAGGGTGGCGATGGTCTCGCCCGAGGCGATTCCGGGCAGGTGGGTCTTCTTGGCTTCGTCATCCCCGGAGTGCAGCAGGGCCAGCGTGGCAAGTGTGGTGGAGAAAAACGGTGCACAGAGCAATGCCCGTCCCATTTCCTCCAACACGATTCCTAGCTCGACGAAGGTGAAACCTTGACCGCCGAATTCTTCGGGCACAATCAGAGCGGGTAGCCCCATCTGCTCGCTCATTTGTTTCCAGACCGCGCTGTCGAATCCGGCTTCGGTCTCCATTTGCTCCCGGACCGCTTCCTCGGAGGACTTGTCGCTCAGAAACGAGCGAACGAATTCGCGCAGTTGGTCTTGTTCTTCGGAGAAAGCAAAGTTCATGACAGAAAGGGAAGCAGCTTGTACGTGCGGAAGCGAATCTTTTTGTGTACTCATGCGTACACAAATTGCTACCCTGGGGAGATGGCCGAACACCCGTCCCGTCGCATAGGCGTACGAGAGCTTCGCGAACAGTTGGCGCACATGGTGCAGTCCGCCGTTGCCGGTGAGCGAATCACCATCACCATGCGCGGGAATCCCGTGGCGGTGTTGGGGCCAACCGAGCCCAGCCAGGGCGTTCGGCCGGATTTGGACACGCTCGCCGCCGCCGGCCTGGTGGAGCCGCCGCGCCGGCGGGACCAGCCGGTCACACCAGCGCCGGTGCTTCTCCCCGTCGACGTGCGGATGGACCGGGTGCTGGACCAACTTCGTGGTCGCGCATGAGTGGTCGCGCATGAGTAGCCGCTTGCTCTACGTCGACACATCTGCGCTGCTTCGTCGTTACGTGGCCAGTCCCCATCGGCTGATGGTCGTCGACGCCATGGAGGCCGGCAGCGTCTGGGTCGCATCCACGCTCACCCGAACCGAAACACTGCTGGCATTACAGCAAGTTGCGCACTCCCCGGAGCAGCTCTCCGAGTTGTGGGCGACGGTGCGGGGTGAATGGGATGCCTTCTGGGAAATACCGATTGACCAGCGCTGTCTCAACCGAGCCGTCGATATCGGGGGCCAGTTTGGTCTCGGAACAGTAGACGCACTGCAGTTGGCGGCCGCCGATCGCCTGCCCCGGCCCGCTCGCTTTCTCACCTTCGAACGGCAGCAGATCCCGGCCGCAACAGAACTTGGCTTCGAGGTGATCAGCGCGCTCGATGCCGCCCAGTAGCCTGCTGGGGCATGGTCTTCTTGATTCTGGGTCTCGGCGCGTTGGCCGTCATAGCGATCGCCCTCGTGGCGGTAGGCGGCGGGGTGGCGAAAACCGCAGAAATGCCCGACCAGGTGGTCTACGACGTGATGGAAAGCATCGACTTTTGTGCCGAGGCGCTTCCCGACGAGGTCACTGCGACGCTCTCCTATGACGACCTCCGTCGAGCCCTCCGCCTGCATTTGGAATGGCTGCAGGCGTACCACTTCACCCCCGATGGTGATCCCGAGGGTCCCATCGTCTTCAACAGTGATGATGCACTGAGCTATGTAATGGAGCGAGCAGCCGTCACCGGTCTACCGATCTCGGCCGATCATGCCAAACAGGTCATCGACACACATCTGGCCTATTTCCAGTTCATGGGTGCTGTTCACATCGAAGATCCGGAGTTGGTGGCAAAGGACTTGACGGACTTCGGCATTCTGGATGCTGGTGACCAAACTCCCTCGATCCCAGCGGCAAATGATTCCGACGCCGATCCAGCTGCGTAGGATTGCATTCTGTGGAACGCCCAACGAACTTTGCCCACCATCGCTTTGTCGGCGACAAACGGACACTCGTGGTCTATGACGTCGACAATCTTGTTGACCAGTCGATCATGAACGAACTGCTCGAAGCTCGAACGTTCCTCTGCTTCGCTCCCGACACCGTCGTGGAAGCGCGAAATCGCGGTTACCGCCTGTACAAAGGCCCTGGCGCTGGCTGAGTCGATTCAACTCGTTTCCCGGGCGAACGGGGTCCATCCGCCGACAGCGATGTTGACCCTCGAAGCGACGGTATCCCACCCGGTTCGGCGCACGCGACTGCCGACGGTAGCCATTCTGGTGCACGGGTTTCCCTCCGGTTCCGTGCACGCCTCCAAGATCGGGGCCGATCTCCCCGAACTCGGTGACCGACTTGCGACCACGATGGGATGGCAAGCGATCTGCCCACGCCTGAGGGGCTGTGGCGCCAGTGAGGGAAATTTCAGCTTGGCTGGCTGGGTTTCCGACGTGATCGCGGCAGCCAACTACAGCGCCGTGAACTTCCCGGATTCGCCGATCTACGTCGTGGGTTTTGGCACTGGGGGAGCCGTGGGACTCGAGGCGGCGGGAAGACTGCCCGAGGTTGCGGGAGCTGCTGTGCTGGCTACACCTGCAGACTTCGAGGACTGGGCGAATCGCCCCGATCAGCTCATCGTCCACAGCCGCAAGGTCTCGGTGATCAAAGACGCTGCCTTCCCCGAGGATCGCAAGGGCTGGCGTAACGAGCTTCAACAGATTCGCGCCGTAACCGCCGCCAAAGCCTTCAGCGACCGCCCGTTACTCGTACTTCATGGGTCCGAAGATGATCTTGTTCCAACGCTCGATGCCAGAGCGGTTGCTGATGCTCACGGGGGTGCCGACCTGCGCATCATCATCGGTGCCGGTCATCAACTGCGTCACGATCCTCGTGCGCTCGCCATGTTGTTGGGTTGGATGGATCGCCACAGTCAAGTGTGACCTCCCGCAAAGAGCAGCCAGCAGGCCCAGAGCAGCCCAGCAGGCGGAGAGAGCGAACCGCTCGCTAGAGCAGGGCGCGGAGCGAACCGATCACGGCGTCAGCCCGTGCGGCATCGGGCCAGGCGGCGTGAACGTGGCCCCATGGTCCGCGGCGGATCAGCACGGCCCGAATTCCAAGTTCCAGGGCTGGCAGGATGTCGTGGTCAACCCGATCGCCCACGTAGACGATGTCGTGGGCTGGGACCCCCGCTTCTCTGATCAGGCGGCGGTAAAAACGGCGAGCGGGTTTGCGTGCTCCCCATTGTTCGGCCCCCCGGATGAGGTCTACCGGCAGGTTCATGGCCTCCAAAGCGTTGGAGGCCCGCTTATTCTGGTTTCCTGCCACCATCACCCGATGACCAACCCGTTGCAGCGTTTTGAGGGTGGGAATGGCATCGGGGTAGAAGTCGTCCGGGAGGATTCCGTCTTCGGGGCGGTTTCGCCACGCCAAGTTCGCCTCGAACCGGTCGAGATCCACATCGAAGTGCTCAAAGACATCTCGCTGGTCGCGGCCCTCGGCGATTGCGGAGCCCAACACGCCGATGAAGGTCAGCGGGGGCACCCCGATCTGGTGGGCGTACCGCAGCCACAGGCGACTCTCGTCGATGAGGGTTTCGCCCACGTCGAAGGCGTACACGACCATTGAGGCCACCGTAGTCACCCCCGATTAGCAACTCTGGCTCATCGTCCGCATGGGCCAACGTCCTGCCAAAACGCAGTAGTGGAGCGGCTCGATGCGCCGCTCCACTACCACTTGCTAATCCATGCCCAAACGCTTTTGTATCGAGCGGGACGCACTCGACGTTGGGCTGGGGTGACCGGCGGGGTTTCCGCCAGCGAAATAGCTGTGCCGCTAGCGGCCAGCCACCTCCAAGGTCCCGACAATTATGTGAATCTGGACCACCTCCTTCCTCTTGGTGCTCTCGATGGTAGATCACCTTCGCCCATTGGTGCGAGGTTTTTCGATAGGGAATCGACCCCACCGAAAAATCAAGTGATGCAGCGGGTGGCCGATACACAAGCTGTGGGTTTGGCCCACACAGTTCTCGCTTGCCCGAAAGACCCATATGCCTTCACCACTCCAGCGACTGGCACGACTTCCCCTGAGGTCGAAACTTGCACTCCTCGCTGTCATTCCGCTGGTGGGATTGTCGATCCTGGGCGGACTGGTGATCTTGGCCAATTTGCAGGCGAGGAGCGAGGCACTCACCGAACAAGGCGAGATCAATCGGATTGGGCTGGCGGCCGACGTTGCACAAACACTGGTTGCCGAGAGGGATCGGGCCTTTAGCCCTGTCACCACGGTCCGGGATTTGGAGAAGGCCCGTGCAGCCACGGACTCCGCGATAGAGCTCTACCGTGATTTCGGCCTGTCGGACGAGGAGCGGGCTGAACTCTCGGCAATCGAATCTGAACTTGGGTCCTTGCGCCAGCTTCTTGGTGGCCTCGACGAGATGCTGGCTATGCAGGACGAGGCTGTCGCTCGGCAGACCGGCGATGTCTTCGAGGAGTTCCAACGTTTCAACGTTCTCACCGACCGCTCTACCAGCCTCGTCCGCGCCGAGTCCGATCGCCTCACCAACCCAGAGGCAGTGCTCGATGCTGCCGCGGTTGAAATGCTGGCCGAGTTCAACGTTTCCGTACGGACCGAGTTGCTCGCCTACGTTGCCATCGGCCGAGCCGAAGGTCCTCAGGCTGCGGAACGGGCCCGGACCAGGGCGATCCGGACCTCCGGGTCAACTCTCCGGCTTCAGAGCCAGCTGCTCACCACGGGCGACGACGCCACACGAGAGGCATTCCGTACCGTTATCACCGGCGAGAACTATCGGCTCCTCACCAACTTCAGGACCCGCATCGCCGCAGAGGCAGTAGACGTTGACCTGGCACCACCGCCTGTCCTGATACCCGTCTTTGAGAAGCTGTTCAAAGACATCGGCGCCTCCCAAGACACACTCGTCATAAACGCCATGACGGCCACGGAGGCCAAGGCTTCCGAATCAATCCGGACCCTTCTCGCTGCGGCCGGGATCGTCGTCATTCTGGTGGCGATGATCGCCGTCATGGCCTTTTCCCTGTTGCGGTCCATTCGCGGTCCGTTGGTCAGACTCACGAATCAATCGCGCCGAATCGCCAAAACCGATCTGCCCAGCATGGTTGCCACAATTCGCGAGTTGGGCGGGGACGCACTCATCGAGATGCCCGAGCCGATCACGGCGGAAACCGACGATGAGATTGGCGAGCTAGTCGACGCCTTCAACCAGCTGCACAGCACGGCGGTCCAGTTGGCGTCGGAACAGGCTGCTTCCCGCAGGACCGTCTCGGAGATGTTCGTGAACATGGGCCGCCGAAATCAGAAGATTCTGATGCGACTGCTGGCCTCGCTCGAGCAATTGGAACAGAAGGAGAGGAACCCCGAGACACTTCAGGAGCTCTTCAAAATCGACCATCTCGCCACCCGAATGCGTCGGAACGCGGAATCGCTGCTCGTTCTCGCCGGTGCAAGGACGAGCCGCTCATTTGGTCAGGCGGTCGCGGTAGGGGACGTGATTCGGGCATCTCTGAGCGAAGTGGAGGGTTATGACCGTGTGACGTTGCGCGATGATACGCAGGCGCTCCTGAATGGCAAGGCGGTGTCCGATGTGGCTCACCTCTTGGCTGAACTCATCGAGAACGCTTTGCAGTTCTCACCCCCGTCAACCCCGGTGGAAGTAGTGGCCAAACGGGGGGACGACGGTCTGATCATCACGGTGGGAGACCGTGGAATCGGCCTTACGCCTACAGAACTGGATGCCAACAACCAGCGAATCGCCACCGCTGCGGATTATTCCGAGACGCCGTCCCGTTTCCTCGGACTCTATGTTGTGGGCCGCCTAGCTGCCCGTCACCAGCTGTCCGTTCAGCTGATCAACGGTGTGCCGAACGGCCTCATAGCCCGTATCAACGTTCCGGAAAATCTCTGTGACCAACTCTCCGATCCGGATCGGTTTAGTGACGACTTTGTTGTGGGCAGCACCGCCCCGACGCCTCCGCCAACCCCCGCTGGAGCAACACCGCCTGCGCCCCGGCCGAGGCCCGACGCTGCCGCGGAATCACCCCAACGTAGCGCCCCCCAAACTCGTCCGGTGCCCCCAAAGCGAGCGTCGCAGACACCGGTCTCCGCTGCCGCCCCTATGAATCCGTCGCGTTCGGCAGCGCAGTCCGACGGCGCGCCGCTCGAACGGCGTCGTCCCGCCCCAGCTGCAGCCCAACCGGGGCCGGCATCGATAGCCCTCCAACATGGGGTCCCCCAACAACCCAGCGTCGCGGGCAAAGCCGATGCGCCGCAACATCGCGCGCCCCGCAACCTCCCAGCGCCCCGGATCGCAGCGGTTCGCCAGATGCTCTAGGTCACCCAGCTGCTCCAAGCCACCGTGCGGCCCGCCCAGCCTCGCCGGCAGGACCCTTGCCCTTCGTTGTCGCCAAGCGGGTTCCAGGTGCTTCGGCGCTCACCCGCCGACCTGGTCGATCCTCACCCGAGCAGCGCGCGATGCCCCCGTCGTCGCCCGCTCCGACGGCTGGTCAATCGGCCGCCGCATTCGGCAACAAAATGTCCGGATTTCAGCGCGGCGTCCAACGTGCCGATACAGAGCGCACTACCGACCGATCGGCCGACGCCGATGTGGCCTCCCCGAATAGAGACTCAGAATGAACCCAACCGAACTTGATTTCATGCTCGAACGCTTCGTCGAGGAAACGCCCGGGGTTACCCATGCGCAAACGGTGTCTGCGGACGGCATGCATCTGGCCGCCAGTTCCGGGATCGACACCACCCAGGCTGATCAGTTCGCAGCAATCACCTCGGGTCTCGCCAGTCTCACGGACTCCGCAGCTGAAACATTTGACATGGAGCCGGTTGTCCGGCAAGTGATCGAGACCGCCATAGGTTGGATTCTCGTAGCTCGGATCAACAATCGAGCCAGTCTTGGGGTGGTTTGCGACTCGACAGTGGACCTCGGCTTGGCTGGCTATGAGATGACCTTGCTGGCCGAGAAGGCCGGCACGATGCTCTCACCCGAGGTCATCGACCGTCTAAAGAATTCGCTCGGAGTTTGACGCCGAATGCGATTCGACGACGAAGAAGTCATGGGGGAGGACGTAGTCCGTTCCTATGTGCTTACGGGTGGTCGAACCCAACCTCAGGAAACGGTGATCGATCTCAAGTTCGAGACACGAGTGGAGGTGCGGATGGATACCAACGTGCCGCTGCAGTTCGAACGACTGGACATCGCCCGCTATGTGAAATCAGAGCAGGTCATCTCCGTTGCGGAGATTTCGGCCGCCCTCGGTCTGCCGATCCTCACGACCCAGGTCCTGGTCTCGGACTTGGTGGCCTGTGACGTGCTCCATGCCCATGAGACCCTCGATTCCGAGATCGATGTCTCCTCCCTGTCCGATATTCGTGCCGCAATCCTGAGTTTGTAGAACCGAGAAACCGATGAACCTCGACAACACCCCACCGCCATCCCATCGGATCCCCGCTCCCACTACACCACCGAATGCGCCGGCGGAACGCCGTCGCCCAACCTCGGCCAAGTTTGTTGTGGCCGGCGGCTTCGGAGTAGGTAAGACAACGCTCGTCGGAGCCGTGTCAGAGATCCCACCACTCCGGACCGAGGAGGCCCTCACCAGTGCGGCTTCGGGCATCGATGATGTGACCAAGATCGACTCGAAGGTGTCGACCACCGTGGCGATGGATTTCGGCCGGATCACGGTTTCTCCCGAACTTGTGCTCTATCTCTTCGGAACACCGGGTCAGACCCGATTCTCGTTCATGTGGGACCGCATCTCCGACGGCGCTCTCGGTGCGGTGGTCATGGTGGACACCCGGCGGTTCGAGGAGTCCTTCGGGCCTGTCGACTACTTCGAGTCCCGAGGTATCCCGTTCGTCGTTGCTGTGAACGATTTCCCCAGTTCGCCGATCACCACCCCCGACGACATCCGTGAAGGGCTCTCACTTGCAGAGTCGGTGCCGGTGATGCATGTGGTCGCTCATAACAAGGAGGAGGTCAAGGTGGTGCTCGTTTCCCTGATCGACCTCCTGATGCAGCGCATGGCCACTCGATCTCGGGCCGCTGCTCCGCGACGCAGCCAACTGGGGCGGATCCCGGTTGCTCACTGAGGTAGATCACCCTCGGCGGTAGCCCCGCCCACTACGATCAAACGTATGTTCGTCATGGGGGTGGACCCTGGACTCACCCGGTGCGGATTTGCCATCCTCCAGCCCGGACGCGGCGGATCCGCTCGCGCCGTCGCAATGGGAGTGGTCACCACCGAGCCATCGATGCAAGCGGCCTACCGTTTGTCGGAGTTGCAGCGTGAGATTCGCCTCCTCATCGAGGAATACACGCCCAAGATCGTTGCTGTCGAGCGACTCTTCCTTCAGAAAAACACCCGTACCGGAATTCGCGTGGCGCAGGCCGCAGGGATCATTATCACCGAGGCGGCGGCGATGGGTTGCCACGTGCGGGAGTACTCTCCGAACGAGGTGAAGTCGGCTGTCACCGGGGACGGTCGAGCAGACAAGGAAATGGTGCAGACCATGGTGCAGCAGCTTTTGGGGTTGACCAGCCGGCCAAAACCCGCCGATGTAGCAGACGCCGCAGCTGTAGCGCTGTGCCATCTCGCATTCGATCCCACCGGAGCATTGCTGGGCCAACGGGAGCTGGCAGATTCGGCCATCAAAGGAGTAGTGGCATGATCCATTCGTTACGCGGCCGTGTGGTTCATCTCGATCGCAGCAGACACGAGGCCCTCATCGAGTTACCTTCCGGTGTCGGCTACAAGGTGATTCTCAACGACCGCACCATGAGTCAGATCGATCTGAATGGCGAGACGTTGTTGTACACCCATCATCAGTACGGAAGAGAGGGCGATCAGCGCCTCATCGGGTTCCTCACTCGTGACGAAGTAGTCACGCTGGAGACGCTGGTGGCCACCCCCAAAGTCGGCCCCTCCATGGCATTGTCCATTCTCAATACCTACGGTCCGTCCGAGCTCGCCATCATCGTCAGCACCGACGACGTCGCAGCCCTCTGTGATGTGAGCGGGGTAGGGAAGACCACAGCCCAGCGGCTGCTGGTGGAGATGAAGGACAAGTTGGTTGTAGACCTCACCAATCCAAAAGTGGGCCGGATCGGCTCGGCCGATGTCTCTTCGGTTCACAGCGCCACCACCGACGTCACCGATGCGCTGCTGGCCTTGGGATACACCGTGGCTTCGGCCCGTTCCGCGGTGAGGGATCTACCCGCCGATCTCTTGGAAGAAGGAGACACCGGCCGACTCCTCAAACGGGCTCTCCAGTACATGGAGCCGAGAACCTGATGAGCCGCGAAGATTTCGTGCTCGGTGGGGCCGAGGGTCCGGATGAAGATCCGATCGAGTTTGATGAAACCCGCATCCGGCCTCAAAGCATGGACGAGTTTGTTGGCCAGTCCCAGCTGAAGGAGCGTCTCAGCATCATTCTCGAGGCCGCCAACGCTCGCAGCGAACCGGCCGATCATCTTCTCTTCGTTGGCCCACCGGGCCTCGGCAAGACCACTCTGGCCGGCATCGTGGCAAACGAGATGGGAGCTGAACTGCAGATCACTAGCGGTCCGGCGCTGGTGAAACCCGGCGACGTGGCCGCCATCCTTTCCAAGGTGCAGTCCGGTGACGTGCTTTTCGTTGATGAGATCCATCGGGTCCCCACCCAGGTGGAGGAGGTGCTTTATCCGGCCATGGAGGATCTCATGATCGACGTGGTGATCGGCCAGGGCCCGGCGGCCCGGTCCATACGAATGCCGGTGGAACCGTTCACGTTGATCGGGGCCACCACCCGGGCCGGGATGATTGCCGGACCGCTCCGCGACCGATTCGGCGATGTCTTCCGGTTGGATTTCTACAACACCGACGATCTGCGCTCCATCGTTGAGCGCACGGCCGGGATCCTCGGGGTGGAGATCACCCCCGATGCTGCCAACGAGATTGCCAGCCGGAGCCGACGCACGCCGCGCATAGCCAACCGCCTGCTGCGGCGAGTGCGCGACTGGGCTGAGGTCCGAGGCACCGGCAACGTTGATCTCGACGTGGCGCGAGAGGGTCTGAAGATGAATCAAATAGACGAGGGTGGGCTCGATAAGGTCGACCTTCTGCTGCTTGATGCGCTGTGCAGCAAGTTCGCGGGCGGGCCGGTAGGTCTGTCCAATCTTGCGATTTCGGTGAGTGAACCCAAAGACACGGTGGAAGATGTGATCGAACCCTTCCTCATCCAGCAAGGTTTCATGGTCCGTACCCCGGCTGGCCGGGTTGCAACCCAAAAGGCCTGGGACCATTTGGGCCTCACCCGCCCTAGATCCTCCGACGGCATCGAGATCTCAATCTTCGACCAGTGACACTAGGCCCCTGACCGGTGACCAACTCCGACGTGTCGCACTACGACTATCACCTGCCAGTGGAGTCGATTGCTCAGGTCCCTTCAGAGCCAAGAGATTCCGCCCGGCTGCTGGATGCACAACTCCCGCAGCAACCCGCCGACCGCACCGTGGCCGACCTGCCAGCATTGCTACAAAGAGGCGATTTGCTGGTGGTGAACAACACCAAGGTCCGACCGGCTCGTCTGGAGCTGAAGAAGGAGACCGGCGGGGCTGCCGAGGTACTGCTGCTGTCGCCAACCGGTGACCCCGGAATATGGACAGCGTTGGTGAAGCCGGGTCGCCGACTGCCGGCGGGCACGGTCCTCCTGGCGGATCAGACACCGGTGGTGGAGATCGTGGCAGTGAATCAAGACGGACAACGGCAGGTTCGGATACTCAATGACGCTCTCGTGTCCAGCATCGGTGTCCTGCCGCTCCCTCCCTACATTCACCAGAAGCCCGCCGATCCGAACCGCTATCAAACCGTCTATGCGGACCGGGTCGGCTCTATTGCGGCGCCGACGGCAGGCCTCCACCTCACCCACGCAGTATTGAGTGAGCTGGCCGAGCGAGGGGTGGACGTGGTGAGCATCGACCTCGAGGTCGGTCTCGGCACGTTTGCGCCCGTCACGGCCACCACGCTCGACGACCATGTCATGCACACCGAGTCCTATTCCGTTCAACCCGAAACGTGGGACCGAATCCAACGTGCTGAGAGGGTCGTGGCGGTTGGGACCACCGTGGTGCGGACCGTAGAGACCATCGCTCAGACCGGTGCCCTCGTAGGCGAAACCAGCATCTTCATTCGTCCGGGCTTCCGATGGGCCGTGGTGGATCTGTTGCTCACCAATTTCCATATGCCACGCAGCACGCTGCTGGTGCTGGTGGAGGCCTTCGTTGGTCCGGGCTGGCAGGAGCTCTACGCCAACGCTCTTCATCGGGGCTACCGAGTGGGCTCGTTCGGTGACGCAATGCTCCTCAAACGGGCCGAATCGACCGAATGAGCCTCGCTGGTATGAGCAGGGTTACCCAATAGGATCACTCCGCCCTCAAGGTCCTTGGAGTGTTCAGCCGATTACTGGGTGTGGTTATTCGCTCAGAACCCGTAGGCTCCCGCTCGATGGACACCCGTTCCCGATCCGGGCTGCGGCGGAGTATCGGCGTATCCACCGTTGCACTGGTCTGCCTGCTCAGCGCAGTGGTTGGACTACAGCCGGCGGCAGCCCAGGAGAGTTTGCCCCCGCTGAACGCGGTGTTGTGCGGTCAGCCGGGGGAAGTGACCACCCGGCTCTACCGCCTCTACTTCAACCGCGAACCGGATGCCGCAGGCCTCACCTACTGGAGTGGCGTCTATCAGGAGACCAAGAGCTACGACACCGTGGCATTCTGGATGGCGAAGTCATCCGAGTATCGAGCGCAGTGGGACGAAGTCTCTGATGAGGAGTTCGTAAGCGGCCTGCTCTACAACAATTTGCTGAATCGACCGCCGGATGCCACCGGTTTCGCCTACTGGGTTGGCCTCCTCGAGACCAACGAGCGTTCCAACCTCTCCCAGTTCTGGGTGGTTCAGCCCGAACTGACCGCCCGGCATCCGGTGAACGAACCGGCGGATTGTGCGTTGCTCGATCAGGTCCAGAACATTCCCGGCGGTCGGGCCTTGGCGATCGACTACAGCACCACCGATCTGAAGACCTCGTCCACTCGGTGTGCGGTGATGTCGATCAATGCCAACTGGGTGCACAGCGACGGAGCCGTCCCATTCTCCGAACACATCGGCTTTGCCAATATTGATGGCGTCAACGTTCCGTCTCGTGGCAACGTGAACGACGACAACAGTCGAGGTATTTTCGGTGCCCGTCGAATTGGTGAAGGTGGCGAAGTTCCCAACTTCAGCCACACGTTCGATACCAATGTGGGATCGCTCAATCTGCTGAGCAACCTGACGCAAAAGAATGGCAGCATGCTCCAGCTCCATGCCAACTACTGGGACAGTCCCACTTTCGCCAACGGTTCGCCCAACGAATGGTATGACGAAGCGAAGTTTGGTGGTCAGGAGGCCGGCTGGGACTGGGCCGTTGGCGGGATCTCCATGGTCGTCGCCGGCCAACAGAATGTCGTTACCGCCGGCCAGTCCTACACCTTCAACACCACTCGGCACTCCTTTGCAGCGTTCAAAGCACCGAGCACGGTCATGCTCGGCTCCACCACAGCGATGACCGCCCAGCAAATGGTGGATTGGCTCGTGGCTCGGGGTTATACGGACATCATGAAGATGGACGGCGGCGGCTCGGTCGAATTCAACGAAGGCGGGTTTGCAACGGTGGCCGGAACCCCCCGCCCGCTGCCGGTTTGGCTCGGCATCGGCTGCTGATTCCTTACAGCTCCAACGGCAACTCTTCTGTCGGTTCGTCGTCCCAGACGGAATAGATTTCGGCCCGGAGTTCTTGGAACGTGCCGGCTGCGATAGCGGTCCGCATCCGGTTGGTCAGGTCCGTCAACCACGCCAGGTTGTGGAGGGTGATGATACGTCCCGCGGTTGGTTCGCCCGACTTGAGGAGATGGCGTAGGTAACCCCGGCTGTAACGACCGCTGAGGGGATGGTTGAAGTTGGGGTCGATGGGGGAGTCGTCGGTCTTGAATTCGGCTCGTTTCAGATTGAGCCGACCTTCAGAGGTCAGGGCGGTCCCGTGTCGTGCGAGGCGGGTGGGAAGCACGCAGTCGAACATGTCTATTCCGTGATTGACGGCCTCGATGAGCCCAATTGGATCGCCGAGACCCATGAAGTAGCGCGGCAGATGTTCTGGCAGCTCGGCCGTGGCCGCGACCAGTGCCGGGATCATGACGTCACGGGACTCGCCAACACTCAGCCCGCCGACGGCGTAGCCATCGAAGCCGATCTCCACCGTTCGGGCTGCAGACTCCGCCCGTAGGTCAAGGTTGGTCCCCCCCTGAACGATCCCGAATTGGGCCTGGGTGGGGTGGGAGTGGGCCTGTCGGTTCCGTTCGGCCCACCGCAAGGTGCGTTCCATTGCGTCTCGCACAACCTCCTCAGGGGCGGGGAGGGCGGGCACCACGTCCAAGGCCATTGCGATGTCGGCGCCCAACTGCTGCTGCACCTTCACCGCTCGCTCTGGGGTCAGATGCTGCAGTGAGCCGTCGTAGATGCTTCGAAACGTTGCCCCGTCTTCAGACACCTTGGGCTTGAGGGAGAAGACCTGAAAGCCGCCGGAGTCGGTGAGAAGGTGGCCATCCCAGTCCAGGAATCGATGCAGCCCGCCCAACTCCTCGATCACCTCGGCGCCGGGGCGCTCCATGAGATGGTAGGTATTTCCCAGCATGATCTGGGTCTCGAGCGCCTCCATGTCACCGGTGTCGAGCGTCTTCACCGCGCCCCGGGTACCTACCGGCATGAACACGGGCGTCTGGATTTCGCCTCGTGGTGTTGTGATGGTGCCTGTCCGCGCCGCCCCATCGGTGTGATGGATCGTGATCGGGAGGGCGGTTCCCATAGGCGGTGAGCTAGACCCGTTCGGGCAGTGGATCGGGGAAACGCTCCTTCACCCACGCCAGCAGCGGGGCGGCGACGAAGATGGACGAGTAGGCGCCCAGGAACAACCCGATCAGCAGAGCGATGGCGAAGCTGCGAAGGCTGTCACCACCCAAGACGAAGGCACCGATCAGCAACATCGACGCCACCGGCAGAACCGTTGTGATCGTGGTGTTGATCGAGCGCATGATGACCTGGTTCATGGACTGGTTCACCAGCTCGGTGTAGTCGGGTTTCTTCCCGGTTATCTCTCGCCAGTTTTCCAGCACCTTGTCATACACCACCACGGTGTCATAGAGCGAGTACCCCAGGATGGTGAGCAATGCGATCACTGTGGCGGGGCTCACCTCGAAGCCGAACAGCGCATAGATCGCCACCGTCACAATCAGATCGTGCACCACCGCCACCAACGCGCCAAGGGCCATCTTGGGTTCGAGGCGAACGGCCAGGTAGATGGCCACCACCACAAAGAACGCCAGCAACGCTCGGATTGCGGAGTTGGTGATCTGATCGCCCCATGTGGGGCCCACCTGATCTCGGCTGATGGTTTCACCCTCGATGACGAGCTCGTCCAGTTTGGATCCGATCTCGTCGAACTGGCTGGAGAGTTCCGTTGGGATCTGGACCCGCATACCCACCGAACCATCGGCGTTCTCGACCCGCTGGATTCGCGCCTCGGCGACGCCGATCGCATCGCGAACTTCACCCACTTCCGTGGAGGCCGCAACGGGAACGTCGAACAGGGCGCCGCCTTCGAACTCGATGCTTTGATTCAAGGGGCGAACCACGACGATCAGGAGACCCAAGACGATCAGGCCCAGCGAGAGCGGCAGGGATTTCTTCCAGATCGGCCGGAAATCAATGTTGGACCGGGAGTTATAGAGGTCGTTTGCCAGCGTCATTTCTTGGCCTTCTTTTTCTTCATCGGAGCGCCCGGTTTCTTCTCGGGCTCAGCCGGTGGACGGCCGGGTTTGGCGGTCACGCCCTGCTTGATGAGTGCCGCAGTGATGGCGTTGTCGGGAAGACCCAGCAGTCGGGGATTGTTCTGTACCGCTTTGCCCTGGGCGAGCCACAACAACATGGGCTTCATGAACACCATGGCGATCAGGAGATCGAGGAGTGTGGCCACCCCCAGGTAGAGAGCGAAGCCCTTCACCGCACCAACGGTGAGGAAATAGAGGAGGCCGGCGGCGATGAGGCTGACCACGTCGGCTTTGATGATCGTGGAGATCGAGTTGCGGTAGGCGCGTTCCACGGACGTGGAAACCCGCTTGCCGCTGGCAACCGCGTCCTTCACGTTTTCGAAGTACACGATGTTGGAGTCGGCCGAAACACCGATGGCAACGATCAGACCAACGATTCCGGACAGGGAGAGAGCGAGCCCCAGCTGTTGCCCGAGGAGGGCCACGATGGACCACAGCAACATGGCGGACATGAGGAGGCCGCCGATGGCGATCAAACCGGCCAGTCGGTAATAGGCGATGAGGAAGACGGCAACGAGGAACACGCCGATGATGCCGGCGATCAGACCGGACTCCAGGACGTCGGTGCCGATGCTGGCGCTGATCGTTCGGATCTGCTGGGCTTCCAGCTCAACCGGAAGGGCACCGAAGCGCAGGGCGGTAGCGAGATCGGTGGCCTCATCAGGCGTGAAATCGCCGGTGATTTCGATCTGGTCACGATTGAAGAACGGTGAGTTGATCGCCGGGGCGGACTGCACCAGGCCGTCCAGCACGATGGCCAGTCGGCCAACGGAGGACGTGGTGGGCGGGCACTGCTCGGCCCCGGCATTGCAGAGAGCCGCGGCAGCATTGAAGAGGTCAATACCCTCTGGGCCTTCCTTGAACACCGGGTTCACCTGCCACCCGACTCCGCCTCCGGTTCCGGACGACGCCGTCTCCAGCGCTGTGCCGGTGAGCAGGGTTGGCCCCAAACAGAGCCAGCTGCCGTCTTGGCTGGCGAGTAGCACCACCTGGTCGGCGATGTCCTCCTCCGGCGGGGTGAGCTCGCCGGTAGCCAAACAGCGCTCGGTAATGGCAGCTTGAAGGGGAGTGAGCTCCGCGGGGACGTCTGGCTCCTCTTCACCGGTGGCGGGGTCCGTCGGGATCGTGGTTTCGTCGTCCGGTTGGTTTTCGTCGGTTTGGCGGCTGCGGCGGAGCGGAGCCAGGCCCTCCTCGGCACCGCCATCGGCGTGCGTCGGGGTCGATGTCAGGGGTGAGGCCACCGTCGCTGGTGTCGTCGGACTCGGGCGCCAGCCCTACGGGACCAAAGTCGATGAGTACGGGTCGGAAACGAAGCTCTGCCGTTTGGCCAACGAGGTCGAGGGCTCGCTGCTGCTGCTCAACGCCCGGAAGGTCAACCACGATCGTATTGCCTTGCCGGCTGATCTCTGGTTCGGCGACACCGAGGGCGTCCACTCGGCCGCGAATGATGTCGGTGGCCTCATCGAGGGCCTCTTCGGTGGGGTTGCCGGTGGGTTGATACACCACGGAAACGCCGCCCTGGAGATCGAGGCCGAGAAGGGGTTCATTGCCCGAGATGAGGGTGGCGGCGAAGAGTCCGATGCTGATGACGACCAACGCCATGGCTCGAGCGAACTGTGATTTCACTTTTCATCTCCGGATTCATCAGCGTCGCCCAACAAGCGGGCGGCTACTGCACTCCGGGCGTATTTCATCTCTACGCCTTCGCTCACCTCCAGATAGATGATGCCGGCATCGAGTGCGGTGATGATGCCGTGGAGGCCGGAGTCCAGTACTACTTCATCCCCCTCGGTGAGGGACGCCATAAGATCCCGCGCCTCCCGCTTCCGTTTGAGGCCCGGCAGCACAAGAACGGCATACACCACGAGAAACAGGCCGAAGAGAATGATTGTTTCCATAACGCCGGAAACGGTAGTGGCAAACGGGCCCAATCTTGGGGAGCCAAGGTCCCCAACCCTTGATCTAGACTGTGAATATGGTCATGACCGTCCAGCGGGTGCTTCCTTGGCGTAGAGAACGTCCTCTGCCCGAGGTCGCCCTAGAACCAGTCCTCCAAGCATTCAGCGGGCCAAATCGTCGAGCGAGTCACGATCTGATCATGCGGGCATACCAGATGGCATCCGAAGCCCATGCCCCCCAACGTCGCAAGAGCGGTGAACCCTACATCACCCATCCCATTGCGGTTGCCAAGATCGTGGCCAGTCTCGGGGTCGACGCCACCACCGTGGCCGCCGCCCTTCTCCACGATGCGGTGGAGGACACGGGGATGACCCTGGGCGATATCGAGGCCCAGTTGAGCGCTGACGTTGCGGCTCTGGTCGATGGAGTGACCAAGCTCGACCGTATTCGGTTCGACTCCAAGGAGGCCCAGCAGGCCGCCACCTTCCGGAAGATGCTCGTGGCGATGAGCAAAGACATCCGGGTACTCATCATCAAGCTGTGCGATCGGCTCCACAATCTCCGAACCATCGGCGCCATGCCCGAGTGGAAACAGCAGCGAACCGCTCGCGAAACGCTGGAGGTCTACGCGCCCCTCGCTCATCGCTTGGGCATGCAGGAGGTAAAGACCCAGCTCGAAGATCTCTCGTTTGCGGCGTTACACCCCAAGCGGTATGCCGAAATCGAAGACATGGTGGCCGTGCGAGCCCCTGAACGCGATCTACTCCTCACCCAGCTGGTCGGTGAAGTGGAGATGAAGCTTCACGAGCTGAACATCGTTGGTCAGGTCAATGGTCGAGAGAAGAATCTCTACAGCATCTACGAAAAGATGATGCTCAAAGATCGGGCATTCGCCGAGATCCACGATCTCATCGGTATTCGGGTTGTGGTCGAGTCCATCCGCGACTGTTACGCCGCCCTGGGATCCATCCATGCCACCTGGAAACCGGTGCAGGGGCGGTTCAAGGACTACATCGCAATGCCGAAATTCAATCTCTACCAGTCGTTGCACACCACCGTGATCGGGCCGCTCGGCAAGCCCATCGAGGTGCAGATCCGTACGAGGGAAATGCACGACCGGGCCGAACGTGGTGTTGCGGCACACTTCGCTTACAAGGACCGGTCAGACACCGAGGCATCTCCCTGGCTGGAGCGCATCATCGATTGGGATACCGATACCTCGGACCCAACGGCCTTCATGAGCAATTTGAAGACCGATCTCGAGGACGACGAGATCTATGTGTTCACCCCCGCCGGTGACGTCATGACACTCCATAGCGGTGCCACCGCCATCGATTTCGCTTATTCCATTCACACCGACGTTGGCCACAAGACCATCGGCGCCAAGATCGACGGCCGGCTCTTGCCCCTCTCGGAGAAACTCGAGAGCGGCCAGACCATCGAGATCCTCACCTCCAAGGCCGAAGGCGCAGCGCCCAGCCGGGATTGGCTGAATTTCGCCACCACGCCACGGGCCACCAGCAAGATCAAGCAGTTCTTCTCCAAGGAGCGGCGGTCCGATGCCATCGCCAGCGGTACCGAGGCGGTGTCCAAGGCGCTCCGGAAGGAGAACCTCCCGGCTCGGAAACTGGTGGACGACGGGACACTCGATCAAGTTGCCGTGGAGTTCAACTACGACGACCTCACCGCTCTTTACGCGGCGGTCGGCGAACATCATGTGTCCCCCGAAGCGGTCATCCAGAGGCTCCAGCGGATGCTGGCTGGCCCGGTCGAGGAGGCAGCCGATTTTGTACCGGCGATCACCGCTCGCCGGTCTCGCCGGAAGGGGAACGCCAGCGGCGTCCACGTAGAAGGTTTGGACGATGTGCTGATCCGGTTGAGCCGCTGTTGCACGCCGGTGCCCGGTGATGAGATCCAAGGTTTCGTCACGCGGGGGAGAGGTGTGTCAGTCCATCGGGCGGATTGCGCAAATGCTGTTTCGCTCACGCAGTCGCAAAACGACCGCCTGATCGATGTGGACTGGTCCGGTGATCGGGCCAACGATCTCTATGTCGCCGCTATCGAAGTGAAGGCCTATGACCGCTCTCACCTTCTGAGCGATCTTTCTTCGGTGTTCGCCGAGCATCAGATAAACATCATCAGCTCCAGCACGGTGACCGGCTCTGACCGCATCGCCCGCTTCCAGTTCGAGTTCGAATTCGCCGACCCCAGCCACCTCGATACCTTGCTGGGAAGGCTGCGGCGGATCGAGGCCGTCTACGACGCCCGCCGCATCCTGCCCGGCAGCAACTAGATCTACCCGACAGCGCAGATCTACGCGGCGGCAACTAGATCTACCCGGCAGCACGGAGGGACCTGAACCCTCACACTCGGTGGCGCACGAGGACCAAAATTCGATCATCAGGGCAAATAGCCACGAAACTTCTTAGGTGGCGCGGTCGTGGGCCGATTGACCTGGTATGACGACACTGCGTGAGAACAGACTGGGTAAAGACGTAGCCCGTTTGGCTAATGACTCAATGGCGTGGATAGTGGCCATTGGCTTAGCTTCGGCACTGCGTTACTCTGTCGCCGATTCGGCGCCCGACTGGGGCAAGATCGGAATTCTCCTCGCCATTGGGCTCAACTCCCACCTGGTCTGGAGCACGCTGAAGGGAACGCACAGCGGCCGCTACCCGGTTGGCAGCTCGGAAGAGATTCGCGCCCTTGTCCAAGTTTGGCTGGGTAGTGCGGTCGTAATATTGATCGTCAACTTCGCGGTTCTGGGTCGGCCGGTTCCCATCCTGGCGGTTGCGGCTGCCCTGCCCAGCGCGTTGGTGCTGATGTTCGGGGGACGGTTCCTCTACCGTGCCTATCGCGACAGCCACCTGAAGGGTGCGGCCCAGGACCCGTCCAAGTTTCGGGTTGTGGTTTTTGGTGCCGGTGAGGGTGGCGAGCAGATCATTCGTTCGATGCTGCGGGATCCTCAGTCTGACTACGTACCGGTTGCTCTGTTGGACGATTCGGAAACGAAGGCTCGCCGTGAGATCATGGGCGTGCCGGTTATGGGTGGCCGCCACGATGTGGCCCAGGTGGCAGAAGCTACCAATGCTTCAACGTTGCTGATCGCAGTTCCCTCGGCTGATTCGGCCTTGATAGCCGAGCTGGACGACACGGCGAGGGCCGCCGGCCTGGATGTTCGCATTCTGCCGTCCACATCGGAGTTGTTGGGGATGCTCAGCATTGCCGACATTCGTGAACTCACCGAAACCGATTTGTTGGGCCGTACCGAAGTGGAAGTCGATCTGGATTCGATCACCGCCTATATCACCGGCAAACGAGTTCTCGTCACCGGGGCCGGCGGATCGATCGGTTCCGAATTGTGCCGCCAGCTGCACCAACTCGCTCCCGCCGAGCTGTTCATGCTCGACCGCGACGAGAGCGCCCTCCACGGCGTGCAGTTCTCCATAGAGGGCCGAGCCTTGTTGGATACTCCCAACCTGATCGTGGCCGACATCAGAGACGTAGAACGTATCCACCAAGTGTTCGAGACCTGCCGACCCGAAGTCGTGTTCCACACGGCGGCACTGAAGCATTTGACTCTGCTGGAGAACAACCCCGACGAGGGAACCAAGACCAACGTCAACGGTACCTACAACCTGCTGGAAGCAGCCAAAGCCACAGGTGTTGGGAAGTTCGTGAACGTCTCAACCGACAAAGCAGCCAATCCCACCAGCGTGTTGGGCCGCACCAAACTGATGGCCGAACGCCACACCGCCAAGGCCGCTGCAGACACCGGACTGCCCTATGTGTCGGTCCGCTTCGGCAACGTCCTAGGTTCCCGCGGATCAGTCCTCCCCACCTTCAGGGACCAGATTGCCAACGGTGGCCCTATCACCATCACCGACCCCGAGGTCAGCCGCTTCTTCATGACCATCCCCGAAGCCGTACGACTGGTCCTCCAATCTGGAGCCATCGGACTACCAGGCGAAATCATGATTCTGGATATGGGCGAACCCGTGAAGATCGTTGACATGGCAAAGCGTTTGATCGCCCACTCCGGCAAGAACATCAACATCGTCTACACCGGCCTACGCCCCGGCGAAAAACTCCACGAAGAACTCATCGCCACCCACGAGAACGCCCAAACCCGCGAACACCCACGAATCACCCACACCCAAGGCCAACCTGCGGGTGCCAACCGGCGACACGATGCGGCGCTAATCCGCACTCGGCAACCAGCCAGAGCAACCGGCCGCCACAACCAGCCAGAAGCCGCACGTGAGGAATCGAGAACAAATCAAATGGACGATTCTGGCAAGCGCGTTCTGGTTTCGCCAGCTAATCGAGGGAGACGTTCGTAGTGAAAACCGGAGTCGAACGAGTTGTGATCATTGGTCAGGGGTACGTCGGGCTCCCGGTTTCGATGCGGGCGGTCAAGGTGGGCTACGACGTCGTCGGGTACGACGTCGACAAGCGCAAGATCGATGGTCTCAAAGAGGGCGAGTCGCACATCGACGATGTGACCGGGACACACGTGGCCGAGGCACTGGCAACCGGCCGATACCTTCCGACGTCTTCCCAGGCCGACCTACATGGCTTCGACGTCGCCGTGATCACCGTTCCGACGCCGCTTCGCGACGGAGCGCCCGACATGTCGTACATCGAGGCGGGTGCCCGCCTGTGCGGCGGTCATCTCCGAACGGGAGCAACGGTCATACTCGAGTCGACGACCTATCCGGGAACCACCGACGGTTTCGTGCAGCCGATACTTGAGGAAGTCTCGGGCCTGACCGCCGGACGCGATTTCCAACTGGGCTTCTCGCCCGAGCGAATCGATCCAGGCAACGAAACCTGGAACTTCCAGCGCACACCGAAGGTGGTCAGCGGGATCGATGCCGCTTCGTTAAAGACGGTGCAGGCGTTTTACGACGACCTGGTTGATGAAACGGTCGCAACGAAGGGTACTCGGGAAGCCGAACTGACGAAGCTGCTGGAGAACACCTTCCGACACGTAAACATCGCTCTGGTCAACGAGATCGCCATCAATGCACGAGCCCTCGGCATTGACTTCTGGGATGTTGTCGACGCGGCCAAGACCAAACCCTTCGGGTTCATGCCCTTCTACCCGGGCCCCGGGGTTGGGGGTCATTGCCTGCCGATCGACCCGAGTTACCTGAGCTGGCAGTTCGAGCGAGAGCTCGGAACGGTCAGCCACTTCGTGAAGATCGCCAACCAGATCAACGAAGGGATGCCAGCCGAGGTTGTGCGCCGAGTCCAGGCTGGGCTCAACGAGCGCCGCAAGCCGGTGAACGGCAGCCAGGTTCTGGTGATCGGGATTGCATACAAGAAGAACTCCAACGACGCCCGAGAGACCCCCGCGACGGGGATCATCGAAAGTCTGTTGAAGCTCGGCGCCGACGTCCGAGTGCACGACGCTCATGTCGCCGACTACTTCCTCGACGATCAGATCACGCGGGTCGAACTCTCGGCCGAAGAGGCAGCCGCTGCCGATGCGGTGGTCATTGTGACCGATCACGACGAGATCGACTTCGACATGCTGACAGCCAATGCTCCCTGCATTTTCGACGCCCGGCACCGCCTGACCGGCTCTACGCCCTCCGACGCGCCGTCCGCAGAGCCTCGGCCGTACGTTCGAGTTCTCCGTCGGTGAGACCAGATCCGCTTGGGAGACAGATGCCGCGGGCGTAGAGGGCTTGGCTGACCTCGCCGCCAACCATTTCGTTCTCAGCGAACACGGGTTGCATGTGCATCGGTTTCCAGGCTGGCCGGGCCTCGATTTCTTGGTCGTTCATTGCGAAACAGAGCTCATGGGGATCCTCACCACGGGGGAGTAGGCCGATGCTCAACCAGCGATTCGGGCGGGTGGTTGACCCGTGCGGGCACCATTCGATGTCGGGGAACTCCGCAGCGTAGAAATCGCTGATTTGCTGACGACGGGCGATCTTCGCTTCGAGCCCGGCCAATTGCGCCCGACCGAGCGCTGCGAGAAGATTGGACATGCGGTAGTTGAAGCCGATATCGGTGTGCTCGTAGTGGAGGACGGGTTGCCGAGCCTGGGTGGCCAGGTAGCGCACCTTCTCTACCGTTTCGGGGCTCCCGAGCAGGGCGCCTCCTCCGCTCGTGGTGATGATCTTGTTTCCGTTGAAGCTAAGAACAGCCGAATGGCCGAACGAGCCGGCTGAGCGATCGCCGACACGTGAGCCGAGCGCCTCGGCGGCATCGCTGATGAGTGTGACGCCGTATTCCTCGCACAATGGCTCGAGACGCTTGTAGTCGGCGCAGCTGCCGTACAGGTCTACTGGAATGACCGCTGCCGGTAGCCGATCGACCGCAGCCCGTTCTTTCAGGGTTTGCTCCAGTAGGTCTGGATCGATGGACCACGTGCCCGGCTCGGAGTCGATGAACACCGGCACAGCGCCCGCGTGCACGGTAGCGAAAGCGGTCGCTGCGAACGTGAACGACTGAACGATCACCTCATCACCCGGACAGACACCTGCTTCCAACAGCAGCGAGGTGGAGACCCGCTGTGCCCGATGCCAGCGCAACGCACGCTTCAGCGCCGGTGTAGGCGACAAGTTCGGATTCGAAGGCGCCGAGTTCGGGCCCGATGGGGGCGATCCAGTTGCTGTCGAAGGCTCGCAAAAGCGCTTCTCGCTCGGCAAGTCCCACATCGGGGGCGCTCAGATAAATTCGATTAGCCACACGTTACTCCAGACGTCCAACAAGTCTTCAGATCCTAGAACAGTCTGGCCGTGTCCCAAGTGAGGCGATTTCGAAATAGTCTTGGCGCCGTCTGAGGTGTTCGGTAGCCATTGCGGCCTGGGAGGTTGGGCCGGAAATTGGCGGTCCTCTGTCAGCCGGCCACGTGGCTGGACAACCAGTTGATGATGTCGGCGGTCACGTCGTCGCGGTTGGTTTCGTTGAGGATCTCGTGGCGAGCACCCGGGTACACCTTCACCGTCACATCGGTCACACCGGCGTCTCGGTAGCGCTGGCCGAGCAGCTCGACGAGTTGGCCCCCGCCGGCTAGCGGGTCGTCGCTGCCCGACGCGATCAGGAGAGGCAGGTCGCTCCGTATGCCGCTGAGAACCGTGGGATCGGCGAGGCGCCCGGCCTGGGCGAACAGTGCGGGGATCGTTTCGTCGGGCGTTTCGAATCCACACCACGGATCCGCCACATACTTGTCGACCTCGGCCTCGTCACGAGAAAGCCATTCGAAGCCGGTGCGGTGCTCGAAACCGGCGTTGAACGCTTCGAGGCCGGCTGGACCTTCGGACTCGGCGAGGCCCGCAGCGAGAACATCGAGGGCGGTCGATCCGGTGAGTACGACGCCGGCGAAGGAATCGGAGTGGTCGGCGATGATCGATTGCGCAGCGAACGACCCCATCGAGTGGCCGAACAAGAACACCGGCACACCGCTGTGTTCCTCGGTGATTGCTGCGCCGTATTGGACGGTGTCGGCGATCAGACCGTCGAACCCGACGGCTCCGAAGTCGCCAAGCTGATCCCGGCCGGTACGACCATGGCCACGGTGATCGGTTGCGTAGGCGAGGAAACCCGCCTGGTTGAGGGCCGTGGCGAACCGGCCGTAGCGGACGGCGTGCTCGGCGAGTCCGTGGGCGATCTGGACCGCACCGCGGGGCTCACCTTCGACGTCCAGCCAGGCATAGGTAGCGATGTCCGCTCCATCAGCGGACGAAACGAACGAGGACTCTTGAATGCTCATCGGTCGATCATCACACATCCACCGCGGGTCCGCCATCTGCCGCCGCCAGAAGTACAAGTCCTACAAACCCGTTCTGCGGCGACGATCGTTTACGGCCGCTTTGATTAGAGCTCGTCGAGAGATCTGACCTCGAGGTCGACCGAAGCTGGAGAGTCGAGGTTTGCGTGCAGCGATTCTGTCCGTCGGACCCGCACAGACCTCCAGCCCATGTTGCTGGGGGCTTCGAAGTCCTTGGTCGGGTTGTCTGCGATATACACACACGCCCGTCCTGTTTGTTGCGCGACCTTCTCGATTTGTTCGAAAGCTGCTGGGTGAGGCTTCGATCGGCCTGGCCCTAGTTCCGCAGTCACCACGCACCAATCCAATACGGTGTCCAGTTCCAGTGCTGCGATCTTGGCCCTCTGGGACTCTCGTGGTCCGTCGGTGATGAGCCCGCTGGGCATCGTTTCGATCCGGTCCAGAAAGCGCCGTGCGTCATCGAGGAGCGAGATATCGGGGAAATGGCTCCGGTAGGTAGCAACGAGTTGTTGGATCAGCGCAGGGTCCGGCGCAACGCCTCGTCCAACAAGGGCTTCGTTGAAGGTGTTGTTACGGACTCCCGACTCGAAGAGACTCCAGAGGTCATCGGCGATGTCCCCGATGCCGAGCTGTCGTGACTGCTCGCCGACCGCGATGAAGCCGCTCCGGACGTAGTCGCGTTCTAGGTAGAGAGTGTCGTCAAGATCGAGGACAACAACCTCGATGTCGTCGAGAACGCTCATAGCCCAACCGCCGAGCGATCGACGTAGACAGCGCTGTCGTACCGCAACATCACCAGACCGTCGACCCAGTCAAACAGGTGATCCGGAATCGTTCGTCCGAGCGATTCGAGAATTGCGGCTTCGAGGTAACGTGCGCCGGCATGCCACGAGAGCGGATAGCCGCCCCCGAGGCGTGGGTTGATTTCAATGACTCGCGGTCCGTCCGCTCCGTCGATCACTTGCAAAGTGATCGCACCGTACGCATCGGGCAGTGCGGCCGCAACGTCGCGGCTCAGCGTTTCGATGCCCTGATGGCGCACGGTCATGCCTTTTGCTACCTCGCCGGCGCGAGTGGCGATTCGAAGTCGAGGCACCGCACAGCGAACCGTTCCTCCGGCATCGACGTACACGTCAACCGTGTACTCCGGGCCAACAACCAGCTCCTCGACCACACCATCATGTGTGCGTGCCGCGTGTTCGAGCGCTTCTGGCGAATCGACTTGTACGGCCCCGATCGACGAGCTGCCTTGCACGGGCTTGAAGAACAGCGGCCAACCATGGGTTCCAGATAATGCATTATCGAGCGCAAACTGTTTTGGGACTGGGAACCCGGTTCCGCCGAGAGCCAGTCGCTGCTTGTCTTCTTGTCCGCTGCCAGCGCCACCGTTTCGGGTCCACTGATCATGACCCGCGTTCCGCCATCGGCGAGTACCCGACGGTTATCGGCCAAGGCACCGAGCTCGGTATCAATGGTGGGGATGAGGAGCGAGACTGATTGCTCGGAACAGATCTCCTGTCATCCGTGGGATGAATGCCGGATCCGTGCACGCAGGGACCTCGATCAACTGATCGGCAAGATGGCCAGCCGATGACAGAAGAGCCATGTCGGTCGCAATCACGCGACCGGTAATATCGAGATGCTTAAAAGCCCCCCGGAACGCCTCGACCAAAGCGCCCCGACGCCCTGCTGAGCTGATTAGAACGGTGACGTCATTCATGGCGATCAGGTCCTTTGAACTCTGGCATCGTGGCGTGCCCCTCAGCTGAGATCCCCTCACGAGCGAGCACCGACTTAACCGTTCGAAAAGGATCTTCGTATCGAGCCGTAGGGACTTGTTCTCGACGTACTCGACATCGAGGGCGAAGCGTTCCTCCCAGGACATCGAGTTTCGTCCCGACACTTGCGCTAAGCCGGTTATCCCCGGTCGAACTTCGTGACGGCGTGCCTGGTACGGCGTATATCGCTCGCCGTACCTCACGGGTAGGGGGCGGGGCCCGACGAGACTCATATCGCCTGTGATCACGTTGACCAAGGTCGGGAGTTCATCGAGACTCGTTGCACGTAGCCAACGCCCCAGGCCGGTGATTCGCTCTCCATCGGTGGTCGGGTCATCGGAGCCAACCCGCATGGTACGGAACTTGAACAGCTCGAACGGACGCCCATCTAGACCTAATCGGGCCTGGCGGAATAGCACCGGTGGACCGTCACGAAGTCTGATGAGGATCGCAACCGCCGCAAAGACTGGACTGAGAAGGATCAGCCCGGCCCCGGCTATGCAGACATCGATCAGCCTCTTCATCGGTCAAGGGGCTTCAGAAACTCGTCCCAGCGACGGGCGAGCGCGGGCATGTCATACAGGTCTTTCGCTGCACGCCTCGCGGCGGTCTGGTGCCTTTGGAGCAGTTCGGCGTCAGTGCTGTAGGCGCTGAGAGCGTCGGCCGAACCTGCGCCGTCTCCGTTGGCAATGACTATGCCGGCTCCCGAGCGGCTGATGCAATCGGCCAGATCCGAGCTAGCAGGCGCTACCGCAACGATTGCACAGCCAGCGGCCATCGCCGAAAACGTCTTGCTCGGAAGAGACGTATGGGCTGCTTCTTCCCGGAGAGTGACGAGCGCAACGTCCGATCCAATCAAAGCTCGACGCCACAGGTCATCCGGCAGCGGCTCCTCGAATCGGACCAGCGTTTCATCGCAGTCCGCCCACGACTTCCGCAAGAGTGCTGGACCAGGTCCGGAGGCTGCTATCAACAAGCGAACGCCATGATCCGCTTCGATCTCTATTCAGAAGCTCGACCGCCTCAGCAAGCGTGTCTACGTCGTGCATCACCCCCATGTTCCCCACATAGGAAGCTACAAACCCGTCCTCAAGCCAGCGATCGAGGCTGGTTTCTCCCTTGTCGGTAGAGGCATGCAAGAACTCGGCCAGATCGGCACCGGTTTCGATGATCGCTGTTCTCTCAGGGCGCCCATAGCGTTCAGCCACACGGTTCGCCATGTTCGGGCCGATGAAGACGACGCCGTCACTTCGATGTAGCCACCAGCGGTTGAAGGCGACCGCAATTCTGGTGAGCAACGAGTCGGTGTCGAGAGCGCCCGAGACTTCCGCAGCGTCGGGCCACAGGTCATAAACGAGAGGAACCACGGGTTTGCGGTGAAGTGGTCGAGTCGCAACCATGAACCCGGGCAGGAAGAACGGATTTGTTGTGGGAACGGCGATAGCCCCCGCGTTGCCGCATCGTTGCGGACAGCGCCATCAGTGGAAATCTGATGAAAGCACCGATTCGAGCGCGGAGCCGTCCGACGGCGCTGCTGGCCATCAGCTCTCTCCACTCCTCGCCGCTGTAGAGGGCCTTGACGGTAGATCTACGATCGGTATCCGTCAGCCGAGCGGCCAGTCGTTCCATTGGTCCACCACCTACGCACGACTGAATAATGACCGTGCGGCTCAGCGCTGGTACCTCGTGACCCTGTTCCTCACGTCGCTGGCCCCGCTTGCTTCCAGGCCGGCCGGACGTTGGCATGGAAAGTGCGCGGGACGCCAGGAATGCACAAATCGTGGCGACGACGGGTGCGACGACGACCGACGCGAGCCCGCTGTCCCGGATCGGAAGACTGAACGACGAATCGCGCGTCTGGGCGGGACCCAACTGGCTCGGAGGCCGATCGCTTCGACCGGGCCGCCACCGACGAATGTGTCAATGAGTACGCTTGCTGTCCTGTGGCGCATGATACGGCTGGAAACTGCACTCGCATAACTCGTGACGGTCAGTAGGACGATCGCAGAGCGCCTTGGTCGTGGATATCAACGCCCGATCGTGCCGTGGGACTTGTTTCACCACCTAAGGCTGGGAAGCGTGAGCCGGGCAGGCTGCAAGAGTGTGGAGATAGGGATGGTGAGCTGCACGCAGGATTCGGTCGGTCTCGTCGAGCACACAAATACCGTCGGCCAGGTGCATTGAACATTGAACCGCTTCAGTAGACGAAATTGTTGCTTGCAGTGGCAGCCGAGGTCGACGCCCTTCATCGAAGTTGATTCCCACTGATGGTGAGAAGCGTTGCACTCCTAATCCTGGGGTGTAGGGGCCAGGGGCACGAAGGCGGCCGTCGCCTTTGCAGGTTTGAATGACGGCCGCACGCTTCTAGCGCTGGTACCTCGTGACGATGTCCTTCATACGGCTGGCGGCCTGCTGGCTGCCTCGGGCGCTCGACGACATCTGTTTCATCGCCCTCGGCCATGGAAACTAAGTACCTCGGCGACTCCCATGGCTGGCCTCAACACCAGCAGTTCCTTCGCCAAGACATATCAAATGCTTTGATCGCTTTGCGAAGCCACTCATAGCGGCTTCACGGGCTTTGCCCGTTGCAATCTCTGCCGGGATGTCGGTACCGAGATTCTGATGACTGACATGAAGCGCCAACAGCAGCACATTGAGTAGGCCGGCGGACAGCGCACGTGACTGCACCTGCGCCCAGTCGCCCCTGAAACCAAGGAACGCAACATGAAAATCAACCAAGACACGCAAGCCGGGCGGTCTGTGAAAACTGTGAAGATAGAGATGGTGAGCTGCATGCAGGATTCGGTCGGTCTCATCCAGCACACAAATGCCGTCCGGCAATTGCATTGACCTTTGAACTGCATCGGGTGAACTGGAAACCGTCTTTGCAGGGGCAACCGGTGTCGACGCCCCTCATCGTGATTGATCTCCACTGAGAGCTGAGACGAAGCTGCACTCCTCACACGGGGGTGTAGGACCAGGGTCCTTCGTCGGGTGTCTTCGACGACCAGGTATAGCTCCTCGAGGGATCGATTCTTTTGAAGCGAGTGGAAAACCTCCTTGGAGCATATGAGATCGGCATCACGACCCAAGAAGAGCTCTGGAGGTAGGCATCCGGCTGCCGCCAGTCCAAATGCCTCAGTTGCCACTAGTCGAGTCTCGGGCGAGGCTACGCATTTTGAGATCGATGAGGTGAGGATCATCAGTCCAAGTAGGTTCTGCCTGTTTTCCTCCAGTTGCGGTTGCCCGCTACCGTTGTGGCCCAGCAACCAAGCTTCATATGTCGTGGCTTGACGACTTCCCTCCGAAAAATGGAGATCTGTCTGCCTACCCTGGCTCTCGGGACTGAACAAGATCTCTTGACGGGCCGTTGCTGCTAGGTCGAGCTGTTTCAGCGGTGGCGAGATCAGCTTCAACCGAATTGATGCAAAATCGCTCATACCGCAGCACACTAGCGGTGCGTCCCATCATCATATGGGATGCGGATGGATCCCTGACACGAAGCCGCCAGCGCCCCATGGAGTCTGCGTGCCGCCGGTGGCCAACTATGTCGCCTAGCTTCGATCAGACCGGCAGAGATCATGGATGCGCGCATTGTGTTGTTATCGATGACGCTTTGGATATGGCCAAAGCCCAACCGTGGATGTCGTTGGGGTCCACGAACTGTGGAGCAGTGCCGCCCACCTCTTCGAGTGCTGGAGTACTGCTCGCAATATCCGGTACTCCGAGCGTCATAGCTTCTGCGACGGCAATCCGAACTCTCCAATCCTCTTTGAGTAGTCTGGCTCTCAATGAGACTTCTCGTAGTCCACGATGTCCCCCGCCGGGCACCGCGTCTGGAGAAGCCCGTGTCGCTACCCAAGAGACCAAATCGCTCCTGAAAGCAGGCCATCAGGTGGAACTGCTAGATCTCGCCACCCTCGGCGGGCACCCGCCTCTTACGCCCTGTCAGATCTTCTTACAACCGGGTTCTTCGATCCCAACTTCGGGAGGTCGTTGAGCGTTTCGGACCCGATCTCGTTCACATCCACGGGATTACCCCCTACTCGTCTGGCAGTGTGTTCGACGCACTCCAGGAGTCAGGAACGCCTCATGTGCAGACGCTTCACAACTACCGGTGGTTGTGTATTGAGGGCGGTCTGTGGCGGGGACGGTCAAGTGTGTACGGACTGCGTCACGGTTCGCGGCTGAGTGGCGTCGTACATCGCTGCGTCCGTAACTCCCTACCGATAAGCGCAGTCCTAGCCGAGCAGCAGCGTCGTGGACGCCGCCGTTGCAAGGTCACGCGGGCATTTCATCGCAGTTTCTGAGTACGTTAAGGGGGTCTACGAGAGCGCCGGGTGGGAGTCCGCCCGCATTCACGTGAAGTAGAACACGACATCGAGCGATGACGTCCGTGTTCTCGACATGTGGACGCCGGGCAAGCAGGTCTTGTACGTCGGCGCGTTCGTGTGCCAAGGGCTTAGGAGTGGTGGCCGATGTTCTGACCGGATGCCCGGCGTGACATTTCACGTCTGTGGCGAGCCGCCCCGTGGTGAAGGCGATGTCTGGCGGGCATTGAAGTCGAAGCCGAACGTTATTCTCCACTCGGATCGTTGACCAGTCAGGAATCTCTCGAATGGCAGGTCGCTGCGCGGGCCAGGTCGTTCCTTCCCAAGTGCCTGAGACATTTGGCCTCGCTGCCCTTGAGGGAATGATCCGAGGTCTACCTATCGTGGCAACGCGGAATCGGAGGTTTGCCAGAAGTCGTCGGCGACGCAGGGGTTCTGTGGCTCCAGGGAGGTCAGGCATAGATCACTTTGTGCGGTCCATAGATGACTTTGTTCGTCGTCCCGAGCGCCGCAACGAAGCGTCGGAACGAGGCATTCGTCGCTCCGAGTTGTTCTCGGAGCGAACTCAACTCGGACGGCTCGAATCGATTTACACCGAGGTCTTGGCGGCGTGGAAGGAGGGTCAATATGGGTGACTGACCTCGTCCGTCGCTCGTTGGGATCGAAACACGCTTGGTTCATCGGCTGGGAGAGCCTTCATGATCACATGGGTCGCTGTTCCAAACAGTTCCCACCTGAATTACTCCCGTTGCACTACCGGCCCGGGACCGGGGGACGTGCCAGAGAATTCGCTTTCGGCCGGTTCCTCTCCTGCGGGCCTCCGCACCATCGCCCGCTTGATCTCCAGCTGTACGTGTGGATCGAGTACGCAATCGCCGCTCGGATAGCGTTGGCGCGACATGACATCGTGATCTACGACCGCTACTTGCCAGACGCGGAACTTGACCTCGATCTCAACTTCCCCGATCAAGAACGAATCGCAGCCGTCGGGATATCGCTCGTGAGAGCGACTATGAGATCCCCTGAGCACATGCTGCTACTCCAGTTGCCTCTCAGCCTCAGCGAGGCTCGTCGGTGTTCAAAGGACGAGCCCTTCCCAGAAACCGAACAGCAATCGCGAGCACGCTTTGAGTGCTACGACCCCGCTCAAAGCCGCTGGCGGTCAGCGATCATCATCGACGCCGCTCAGTCAGAGTCCCAAGTCGCGGCAGATGTCGCTGCCGTCGTTGGCCTGAAGGCCCGACAGGAATCGGATGGCTGAGCCGGCCGACATGCAGTCGATGCGCGAACGGCTGGAACGGTGCGGCGTCTAGCTGGCGGCTCACTTGGTCGGACGGCTTGGGAACTCTGCCCCACCTTGGGGATCGCTTGGCAGACCCCTTCAAGGGGCAGAACAAGCGATTTCGTGTATCAGGAACTACGGTTCGCGCTTGGTTCGGCGCATCCCCCAGCTTGCGGCAGTGCCGACAGTTGCGTCATTCCCGCTTGGCAGACTTGGAGTAGCGGCCCTTCGCACGCTGGAGGCAGACGCACCGCGGCTCGGTTCCGGCGAAGTGGTTGTCACCTTTGGGAGCCGGAGAACCGGATTCTCGATTTCGGCAGTCACCGTGCAACGACCGTCGACCAAGAGGGGGTCGACAGCATCACCTGCGAGGTGAAGGCTAGAACGACTGGCGACGAACGTCTCGCAACCAAGATCCTCGAATACTCGGTCGCCGACGGCATCATGATCGAGCAGCTGGAGCCAGGCTTCAACCTAGCGATCTACGGAATGGCGAACCGATTTCACCAACCGGTACAGAGCGCTCTTGCTCGTTGGCGAAAGGGCACTGTGCGTCGGGTTTCCTTCGCTGAGTACGTAGAGATCGTGGAGGAAGAGTCACCACGCGTTCTCAACCATTCCGATTGGCAAGGTTTACTGGCCGAGTCCGCCGGCATCGAAACACTGGATGTCGCTGCAAGCCATGGGGATCTTCAGCCTTCGAACGTCCTGCAGACCCGGTCCGGCGATCTGCTCCTGCTCGACTTCGAGCACTTCGCTACTCGCTCGGCGGACTACGACATGACCGTGTTCTCGGAACTTCCGACACCATCGAGTCCGTTGCCTGCTCTACGCCGGCAAGCCCGACTGGACCCTGCTCCAATCGATCCAACCCTGAACGCGAAGAGCCTGTTTAGCGCAAGATTCCCACGTCCCGTCGCCCCTGTTCTTCTCTGGTCCCACCGAACATCAGGCTTGCCAGTCGTGCATGGTGCCTGCTCGGTTGGCGGCTTCGCAGGAAATGCACCGGCACGGTTCAAATGTGCAGAGGATCGGAAGAGGCGGGCGCTTGGTTCAGGAGACTTTCTCTAGGCTTTGGCAGTAGTACAGATTGCGGAATTGCTCAGCCGCCCAGCCATGTGAAGTCATGACCTCAAGTAGCTTTGCGGTGATCTCTGGGGCATGGGTCTCCACGATGAGCAGACTGACGTGGGGGAAGCCACTCACTGACATCGGTGGAAAAGAGTATCCATCTCTGCACCCTCGATATCCATCTTGAGAATATCAATATGCCTCTCAGGGATTTGCTTGATCAGCGCGGGCAGCGTGGTTGTAGGTACCTCCAGGTTACCGAGCGCACCAATGCGGGCCCCCATCTGCTCACCGCCGAAATGCACTGTACCGACGTGAGTGCTCAAAGCGGCCGCTATTAGCTCGGCGCGCTCCACCATAAGGGCCGAGGTTCTTCTGTGCGATGTCACGACTCTCTGGGTTTGGTTCTAACGCATAGGCTCTGATGCCCGGGAAACGATTGAGAAAGTAGACTGACGTATCTCCGATATAGGCCCCTGCATCGACCAGCACCTTGGGCTCGGCGTGTGGGCTGTGCTGCCCATATTCGCGCCGCACGATATTGTCCAGCGCCGCCGCCAAATCAGAGGACCCAGGACGCAGATCGGATGGGCCAGACTGCGGAACGTAACAGGGATTGGCTCTGGATTGCGCGTATCCATCGCTTTCAGAGCCGTCACTTGTCTGTATGTGCTCAACCCTTCACGTAGACGTCGTCATCAACGCTGTCAGCAGATGTGCTGCGAGCCGGTAAATCGGAGATCTGGGTCCGATGCGTGCGCGGAGGTCCCCGCTCTAAATGTTCCATGCTCATGTATGTCTCCGTTTTAAGGAATATGTCATCGCATCCTTCGCACCACTTACACTGCGGCGCATGTCGAGCTCACCAAAAATGCCATGCGACCGAGTGGACATCGCGTGGGGCGGCGCTCAGGATCGCACACCAAACGCACAATGCTGGCCGTCAGCGCCTCTGTATCGCCGATTTCGAAAACTTCTGCATTCTCGCCAGGGCGGGCGATATCCGTCGGACCTGCAGCCCCTGATGCGGCCGCTTATCAAGAGCGGCAACCCGATGCAGGCCCCCTCGGACATCACCAAAGGATGCGGATCATGAGACGAGGGATGCACGATCATATCCGCCGCCGCGTAAATAACTGGGCAGGACATCTAGATTGATAAACCCAGGCATGAGCACAGGCAGGTCTTCGCTCCGCACAATTTCTTCAAGCCGCTCCAATTCCTCGCCACTGCCGGCTAGCACGAAGCGGACAGGTACGGTCAGATTTGCCGCCTTGATGCGCCGGGCTGAGTCAATCAAATCGGCAGGCCGCTTGCGCTTGGACAGTTTGCCAACCGTGAGGGCGACGACCTCATCCTCGCCGAGACCCAACTCCGCTCGCCGTTCTTGTTCGCAGTGCGCTGCGGTTCTCATGAGCGGCTTGATAGACCGTTTCGTCGATGGTGAACGGCGAGCGAAAGAGCTTCTCGCGGGGCACACCGTAATGCGCGTAAATAATCTTCGTTGCAATCGCCTACCGTTAGAAACGCATCAAAACGTTTGAGAATACGCGGCACAATGAAGCTCTTGATCGCTTTGCGGCGCCCTGTACGCACAGTCTTCAACTCGCTGTCAGAAATCATCATCACAGGGATCTGGTTGCGTTTGCACCACCACAGCGCCCGCAGCGAGGTGATGTGGCTATAGCCGTAGATCAGCAGCCACGTTCGGCTTCTGCCGAGCCAACTCTGTACCCACAGAGGGGTTGTTGACAGTTCGCGTACTGGTGGATGAGATTTGATCGGCTTCGGGCAGAAACACGTGATCGTAGCCACCCAAGAGATCCATTTCCCAGGAGATGGTCGTGTTCATTTCTTTGTCGAAATAGGGCCTTACACCGATGGAAGAGGCAAAGACAACAGTGAGATTGAGGCTGGCTTCGGCACTCAGAGCGCGGTAGAAGGGGGCGACGAAATGCTGGATTGGATGCGAGACAACGATAGCAAGTTTGTGTGTCATGAGAGTCTCCTAGGTCCCACAGGTGTGGTCATGCTATCTGTGCCTGCGGGCACTGCCTGCGATGCTCATCCGGCGTGTTTGATCGAGGTTTGACGGCCTGCGCGTTTGAGGGTTGGGTGATCGGGGCACGGTGATCTCGGGCTGTCGGGAGATCGATCCTATGCGCATGTGCGCGCTGCTTGTTGGCCTGCCCTAAGTCATGGTGCTGGGTGTCGAGGAGGGCCGTCGACGTCGGTGTGCGGCCGTAGACGCGGGCCCGCACACAGCTGTGCTTGGCGGTGTGGAGGACACACGCGGACCATGTTGTGGCTGGGCTCGAGCGGGCGAAGCTTGGTGCCGTCGATCGGGACCGAGCGGTCGATCAACTCCTCGCCATCGGGCTCCCGATCCTCCCAGATCCAGCGACCGGCTACCGGCCGCCGCTGGAGTTCGAACCAGACCTCCTCGCCGTCGACCTGCTTGATGTATTCGGTGCCACCGCGTGAAGCCCTTCCTCAAGGGCGGCCGCCTCGACCACCGACCGGGTGGCACGGGTGAAACCGCACGACCACCATGTGGGGCCCGACGGAACTGTGACTTCTTGACGAGCACGTCGACGGCGCCTGTCCGGCAGCAACCCGGCTCGGGGAAGATGCCGCGTGCGATCCCTTCGTCTGAGGCTAACCAAGGGCGCGCCGGCCGCGTCGCGGGGTCGGCGACAAGATCAAGCTGGGAGAGCATCGGTTTCACACGCCGCCGGCTGGCGCCGAGAACCGCTCGCATCGATCGCGTTCGGGGAACTCGTCAGACATGTTGGCCTCGAGCAGGGCATGGGCCATGATCGGCCTTCATCAGGTTCCGTCGGGCGAAGTCGAGAAGCGGTGTCTGGTCAGCCGCTAGCCGTCGGAGGCGGTCCAGCCGCTCGGCCCTGCGTTCCACCGCCATGGAGTCGAGGGTTTGTTCTCGGTGTCGGTCCTGGTGTGTGAAGCAACGCCTTCGTAGAAGCATGAGCGGCGCCTCCCGTCCTCGCTGTGTGCCCCGTCGGCGGGTTGAACCCTGATCTGAGGCTGATGGTCAGGTGTTCCCGGAGTCGTGGACTCGGAACAGGTAGTCGTGGTAGGTAAGTTACGCTACGAGGCTGTAGTGGAGGCTGATGGCATCGAGATCTGCCGTCTCGATGAGAATGTGCGTTGGCAGGTGGCGGGGGCGATCCAAGCCGGCCAGCGCCGCCCGTTCGTGCCCCTCCACGTCGATTGTGACCAGATCCGGGCTTTCGCCATCGAGGAGAGAGTCGATGACCCTGGGACAGGGTTACACCAGAAGCGTGGTAGCGGCTATCGCCGACGGATGTGATCAGATCTGCGTCTTCCAGCGGAATTGGGGACCGGAGGCGTCGGGCGCTGTCAACTCGGCGAGACCGATCGTCGCAAACGGTCGGTTGCGGAGGCACTCAGCTGCAAGTTCTGCGATGGGCTCGATGAGCACGCCGGTCCACCCGTACTCCCGTTCCAGTGCGTAGGTGTTCGACTGTTGCAAGCCGTCATTGGCACGAAACTCGATGAATGTTCCATTCGTTCCGGGGCAGATGTTGTCTATGAGACGGGTATCCAGGCCCGTGAGGCCCGGCCGAGACCATCGAGTAGCTTCAATCGAGTGAGATACTCGAATCCGAGCTGCTTTCAGCCGTCGGCTTTGTTGGGGCCTGATTACGCGTGCAAGCGGGCGCCGAAGGATCGATCGCGCTCGTCGGCTCTTCCCAGCCGAGGTCTTGTTCTTTACGGTGCAGATCTCCTGTTCGCTCGGATGAGGGCGATCCACGTCATGAAGGCAAGCGCCAATGAGGCGATCGCCAACCCCCAGCCGGCGCCGGTCGCACCACGATAGTGTCCTCCGACCAGCGGCAAGGCGACGGTCAGTGGGGAGCCCGTCGACCGGAGGCGCAGCAATGCGCTGGTGTGCCCGGCGGCACGAAGGCCTACGCCGGCACCCGCTGCGGCCGCAGATCCTGTGAAGAAAAAGCCGATCGGCAGGATCATCGGAGTCAGCCGTTCACTCGCCGATTCGCCTAGTAGCGCCGCCGAAACGCCTGGCAGGGTGAGCGATGCAATCATAAAGAGCGCTGAGGCGAGTGCAAGTAGTAAAGAGAACCCAATCAACATCGCGGTACTCTCCGTGCCTTGGCGATTGCGGCGACGTGCCTGTCTCAACGAGCAGCAGCGGTGACAGTCCGGAGAAAAATATGCCCACTGGTCCGTACCAGCTCAAAGCGAGCCGGAAGGCGCCGAGATCGGCGAGAGACACCGTTGCCGCCAGAGCGACAGCGCTGACCTGTTGGGCGCTGGTGGCAAGGAGGTAGTCGAGTCCGAGCCTGCTGCCTACTGGAGCAGCGAACCGAAATAGGCGGCGCCATCACGCAGGTTGAGGCCTGAGCGCCCACGAGTGAACACGCTTAGTCCCACAACGATCATGATGGTGGTGCGAGCCAGGCTGCGAGGACGTGGACTGGCCGAACGCTGGCGGTGGAAATTGCCGCGACCAGCAGCACGAGGCAAGCCAACCACATGCTGTCGAGCGCGAGCGAGTGTTGCGGCCGGCGGCGACCAATTGCTATGACACGGCGGGCCTCGAAGCCGAGTAGGAAGGGAAGTGCGATCGTGGCGACGAGCATCAGTAGCCTCGGTTGCCTCGACAGGGGGAGGAGTAGAGCAGCCGCAGCCAGCGGAAGGGTCAATCCGGCCCCGAGGATGATCGCTGTGCTCGGCGGTGCGTGCTCGTCTCGAACGACTGCGGGGGAGATCAGAAACGGCTCGACGACGACGGCCCGAGCCAGACCGACGCAGAGCGTCACGAGGCCGATGGCTAGCGCCAGAGCACCGAACTCAGACTCGGTTAGCCATCTGGCGCCCAGAAAGACGACTGTCACGTTCGTGAGGCTGGAAATGACTTGGTCAGCAAGGGCGAGACCGCCGAGGCGAGCACCCGACCTCGCTCGAGGGAGCCACCCGGCACCACCGAATGGGACTCCGGGGTCGGGCAGCGGTCGTTGTCGGATCCTGCTCAGACCCCACGGAGACCTTGCGCCCGGCCCGCGATCTGGCCGGCGGTCATGGCCAGCAACGTTGCGACTGCAATGGTCAACACGTTGCCGAACGACGGAATGCTCGAGACGACGAACGATTGGAATCCGAACGCAACAGCTGTTGCACCAGCGATTCTTAGCTCGGGAACACGACTAAGTCGGCGAAACGGATAGAGCAACGCCACCCATGCCGCTATGAACAGCAACAGACCGGAGGAGACACGTCGAATACAGTGCTGAGAGCGTTGTCCCAGAGCCCGATTCGACCACTCGATGAGTCATTGACACGATAGACGTTGCCGGACCAGATCAGGACGATGGCGGCGAGGACACTCCCGGCGACGACACCGGTCATCTCCGCGAGTGTCCGACTGCCGAGCACGCAAAGGCGGCGACGAAGACAACCCAGAAGAGGAAGTAGTTCGATGAGCCCGCTTGGAATGCCAGGAACGTCGCCCCGAGGAACACCACCGCAGTAAGGGCGATCCGCGTGGGGTAAAGGTAGGTGCGCCAAACGAATGCGAGTGCAGTGACCTGAAGCATGGCAGCCAGAACGTTCGGATTCTGAGTAGCCGAGCGTCCATAGATCGCCGAATAGCCCGGAACTGAGGGAACGGCCCGCTGAGACCCAAAGGGAGATCGTGGTCACGGCCACGGCAAGCGATCCCCATGACCAGGAGCACGAGGAGTCGCGCAGCATCTGCCTCAGCCCCGAGCACCGGGAACACCGAGTGGACGACGAGTGCCCACCCGATGTAGATGGCCAGAACTGGCAGGGAGAGGCGCCCAGTGACGGTGGACACCAGTGCGTACCAGATCGCCAGCAGCAGGTAGAGATGAAAGGACGTACGCAAGGGGTTGTAGCGGTAGACGCGCATCAACCCGAACAACAGGCACACCCCGATGATCAGGGGCTGTCGGTACGACAGAAGGAAAGAGCGAACCTCGACGCTCAGAAGCTGAAAGCTCGCCAAGGGCACCAGGATCGTATGGGCACCCATAGCGAGAACAACGATCCGGTCAAGGGGACGCCGCCGGTCGGCCGCGGGTCTTGCACTCTCCAGTTCTTGTGGATTGGGGCAGCTTTGCGGCTGACTTTCAAGCTCTTGCAATGCAGGCCTCGGGGAAACGTAGCGTCGGCGACCGGCTGACACGCCGCTGGTTGACAGACGATCGGCAGAATTTGACACTCACCGAAGGTAGTGGGGAAGTCTGACCCACCGGTGACCACCGAGACCCTCCGGTTTCCTTCCGCTCGATGGGTGCCGTCATCAGCCCTGGCGACGACCGGCCAGTCGCCACCAATCCGCAGGCTCCCCATGAGACCGGAGTAGCCTCACGGCAATCAACGATGGAGCGACAGAGACCATGATCATGTGCGCACTCAGGCCCGCCTCCAGGCCGCATCGGCAGTCTAGGCCAACGCTCCGACCGAGACATGGAGAGTCCGGCTGGTCGGTTCGCCATGCGACAAGCGACACTGGTAGCCAGCCTACGCATGATCAGAGCTTGTCAACGAGGAAGTAGCGACGTCGGATTCCTCGCCGGCCCACCCTGTGATCTCTTGGAGGGACTCCAGTGTCCGGCGGAAGGAGTACCGACTGACCTGCGTCAAGGTCTGCGATCCCTTCTCGGCGAGCGTGCTGCGGCCAGGGTCGGATGCGTGCTCGAACCGCGACGCCAGCGCTTGCAGGTCCCCTGTCGGGAAGACCCAGCCCGTTTGGTCCGCGTGGACAAGGTCCTTTGAGCATCCTGTTCCAGCCGCCACGATCGCCGGCGTCCCGCACGCCATCGCTTCGTTGACGGTGAGGCCCCAAGTCTCCCGGCTCGCCTGCACGAGGACGTCGGCCGCGCCATAGAGTCGAGGCAGCTCCCTCTGGTTGACAAAGCCGGCGAAGTGAATGCGCTTGCCGGCCCCGCTGGCGACGGCGGTCGCCTCGAGTTCTTGCCGCAACTCTCCGTCACCGACGAACACCAGATGCGGGAGTCGATTCACTCGACCGCGAGGCCTTCACGATGTCGAGAGGTCGCTTGTAGTCGACCAGCTTCCCGACGACGACGAACAGGGCGCAGCAGCCGTTGCCCGCACCAGCATGTTTCGCGTCAGCGCTTCGGACGGCCCGCCGGTCTCGATAGTCTCGCGAACCTGGTACGCAGAGCGCAGCAGCTTCCATCCGAGGTAGCGGAGTACTCCCCGCCTCCCGCGAGGTTCTGGCGCAACCTCGGAGACAACCACGTCCTCGTAGCCTCCAAGCCTGCATAGCTGTCTCAGGCTCGATGGGCTATACAGAGTCTGGTGGGTCAGGTCGCCGGCCTGGAAATGCATGCCACGCGGGGCGGCTGCGTTGGGCAGCTGGAAGATCAAGGTCGTTACCCCTGCGGCCCTGGAACCCTTGACGAAGTCGATCGCCTCCTCCTTGGTGAGGTGCTCCAAGACGTCCATTGCGATGACCGTGTGGGCAGTGAGGGACCCAGCTCGGATCATGTCGAGCGCATCCCGGCATTCAACCGGGCCCGCATCATTAGTGGCGGCAGCGACTTGTTCTGCCGAGATGTCGATTCCGAGCGTGTTGTTGTAGCCGTGGGCACGAATCCAGGCCAGGAGCGTGCCTCGGCCGCAGCCGACTTCGACGACACACGAATCGGGGTCCTCTGGTAACCAACGGAGAAGTGCGCTGCCGTTCGTTTCTACGCCATGACCCGAGGCGTAGCTCCGGTCCTTGAAGGTGGAGACGTACGAGTCGTACAGAACACTACGGTGGTCGGGTTTATCGGCAAGATCAGACGTCCGCAACGGCCGAGATTCGTTGCCAGTGCATCACGTGAAGTGCCAGCTCCTCGGCCTCCTTGATCGCCAACGCCGGCTCGTGGGCCCCGCCCTCCAACCGTTTGTCCTGCGGCACCAGATAGCCCGCATCGCCCACTGGCCCCAGTCGAAGGAGGTTTCTTCCTCCGTCAACCGGCCGACGGCTACACATGGGAGCACGGATGTCTGAGAATGGCGTCCTTCGAGCTACCTCGATCCCAACTGGGTCGGTGAGCCTCTGCAATAGGTTCCTTAGCACCCTTACTCCTTGGGCTCCACAGTTTCCACTTCTCAATGATGGCATCGATCCCGATAAAACTCGCCGGACCCAGCCGCTGTGTCGGGTCCATGCGATCGAACTCCAGCTCGGCTTCGGGGTAAACAACGTCGCGAACCATCTCGGCCAAGCTCTTGATAGACAGGTCTTCGCCTGTTCCGACGTTGATGTGCATTTCGTCGTCGTATTGGTCCATCAGAAATAGACACGCGTCGGCAAGATCGTCCACGTGAAGGAACTCCCTCAGTGGCGAACCCGTGCCCCATACGACGACGCTCGGTTCGCCCTTGATCTTGGCCTCGTGGAACTTTCGGATCAGCGCCGGAAGCACGTGGCTGGATGTCAGGTCGAAGTTGTCATTCGGACCATAGAGATTGGTGGGCATCGCAGATATGAAGTTTCGCCCGTACTGCTGGCGGTAGGTCGAGCACATCTTGATGCCAGCGATCTTCGCTAGCGCATACGCCTCGTTGGTCGGCTCCAAGGGCCCCGTCAGCAGCTGATCTTCGGTAATCGGCTGCTGAGCCTGCCGCGGGTAGATGCAGCTCGACCCGAGGTATAGGAGCTTCTTGGTTGCGGCGCTCTGGTGAGCGGCTTCGATGACAGTGCAATGGATCATGAGGTTGTCATGGAGGAACTCGGCTGGTCGGGTGCTGTTAGCGAGTATTCCACCAACGGTGCCGGCGACAAGATAGATGTACTCCGGCTGGTTGACCTCGAACCACGCATTGACCGCGGCCTGATTCCTTAGGTCCAGCTCCTGTCGGGTCGCCGTGAGAATGTTGGTGAAGCCTTCCTGCTCCAACTTTCGGACGATCGCCGAGCCGACAAGCCCACGGTGGCCTGCCACGTACACACGTGAATCTGGTTCGATCTGGATCGTTGAATCCCCTGAGGGCCTTCGCAAAGGGCTCCGGGCCGATCGTTTGATCGGGCTGCGAGCACACGATCATTGTTGACTGCCGAGACGTACCGGCGAGCTCAGCCTCGACCATAAGGCCTACGAGTTCTTCGAACGTGACTTCCGGTTTCCAGCCGAGCTGTGCGGCCGCCTTCGATGCGTCGCCATGAAGGTGATTTACTTCCGTCGGCCGGAAGTACCGCTCGTCTATCCGTACGTAGCGTTCCCAATCGAGGCCCACGTGCTGGAAGGCGAGTTCACAGAACTCCCGCACGGTGTGGTCCTCGCCGGTCGCGATCACGTAATCTTCGGGCTTTCCGCCTGCAGCATCAACCACATCGCCCGCACGTAGTCCGGGGCATAACCCCAATCGCGTCGGGCGTCGAGATTTCCCAACAGAAGATGCTGCTGGCGTCCTTCCGCAATTGCTGCAACCGCTCTGGCGATCTTCCGGGTCACAAAGGTCTCGCCGCGTCGCTCGCCCTCGTGATTGAAGAGAATGCCTGAGCAGGCGAACAACCCATATGCCTCGCGGTAGTTGATCGTGGCGTAATGGGCCATCGCTTTGGCCACGGCGTATGGCGATCGCGCCGAAGGCCGTTGACTCGTTCTGTGGCGGGGGAGCGGATCCGAACATCTCCGACGACGACGCCTGGTAGAACCGGGCATGTGGTGCTTCCTGCCGACCGCCTCGAGAACTCGAAGTGCGCCGGTGCCCGTGATGTCGGCGGTGTACTCAGGAATTTCGAACGACACCGCGACGTGGCTCTGAGCGGCCAGGTTGTACACCTCGTCAGGCTGGATCAGCTTGATGGCTCGGTGTATCGCTGGTCCGTCGGAGAGGTCGCCGTAGTGAAGCTCGAAATGGCGATCCTGGATCTCCGGGCCCTCGTAGATTGGATCGAGCCGTCCGGTGTTGATCGTGGAGGAACGTCGTACCAACCCGTGTACCTCGTAGCCCTTGTCAAGGAGCAACTCGGCGAGATGGGATCCGTCTTGGCCGGCCACACCGGTGATGAAAGCTGTCTTCGACATGTTCTACGGTCCTCGTCTTCTGTGAGAGTTGGTCTTCGATCGGCCAAGTATGGTCACAAAGCTGATCGGTGTTGTTGGAATCAGTGTGTAAAGGCACTGAGCGATCTGGAGCACCGCTCCACAAAACCTCTGGTTGACGGAGCGAGCTCTACTGCCTCGTCGATCTTGAGCGCCTTCGACCCGGCGGTGTGCGTGATTCGAGGGTGCTGGCGCGTACCGCCGGTTTCCTCAGTTGCAACGAGGATTTCGTGGAGCTTTTCGCCGGGGCGGAGGCCGGGGTAGTGGATGTTGATCCTCTTGCCGCTCTGGTCGATGAGTTGTTGAGCGAGATCGGCGATCTTCACCGGTTCGCCCATGTCGAGGATCATGATCTCGCCCGGCTCGCCGATTGCTCCCGCTTGAAGCACGAGGCGCACAGCTTCGGGAATAGTCATGAAGTACCGCGTGACCTCGGGGTGGGTCACTGTGACTGGCCCGCCCTTTGCGATCTGCTCCCGGAACGTGGGCAGCACGGAGCCGCGACTTCCAAGCACATTGCCGAATCGGACCGAGACGAACGGAAGGCCCGATTGTTCAGCGGCCCTCGCGGTGAGCCGCTCGGCGAGCAGCTTGCTGGCGCCGAGCATGCTGGTGGGGTCGGCCGCCTTGTCGGTGCTGACGTTCACGAACTCGTAGACGCCGTGTCGAAGGGCAGCGTTGAGCAGGTTCTTGGTGCCCCACACGTTGGTCTTGATTGCCTCTTCGGGATGGTTTTCCAGAAGGGTCAGATGCTTCAGTGCTGCGGTGTGGAAGACGACGTCGAACCGGTGGCGTTCGAAGATCTCGTTTATTCGCTCGGCGTCTCGAATGTCGGCAACGATCAGATTGGGTGTGTCCAGCAGAGCCTTGCCCTCGATGGAGAGTTGCAGCCCGTGCAGGGCGCTTTCGTCACGATCGAGCATGAACAGCTCTGCCGGCTTCAGTGAATGAAGCTGGCGGCTCAGCTCGCTTCCGATCGAGCCACCGGCCCCGGTCACGAGCACTCGCCTGCCGGTGATGTAGCCACGGATCGAATCGAGATCCACCTCAACCTCGGACCGACCCAACAGATCAGCTTCGGTGAGCTCCCTGATGTCGCGCAGGTCCACATCCATCAGGCCGAGCAGCTCGGACGTCGACGGGAGCACCCGTACCTCCAGCCCAGCCGCTTTACCGAGGGCATCGAGGTCGGACACGACCGCAGCATTGGCGCTCGGGATGGCGATCAACAAGACGTCGGCGCCGTACTGCCGAGCGACGTTTGCCAGATCGTCGCGGCTACCCCGGCGGGGCACACCGTGGATGGCCGCCTTGCCACGCCGGTCGTCCAGGACCGCAACCGGCACATATTCCGATTCTGGGATCTCGCTGCATGGCTCGAATGATCTGCTCTCCACCTTCGCCCGCCCCGAAGACGATCACCCGCTGCTTGCTGTCGTCGAGCCCGGGCCTGCGGTAGTTGTCGTACACGGCTCGCCAGGAAAGCCTGATGCCGAGCTGGAGAACCAGGGCCAACGGCAATGCGAGGGCAACGGCACCGGTGGGTACCGGGCGACCGAGAGCGACATAGTTGGCCACCATCACGACCACCGAGACTGCCGCCCATACCGCTGTCGTGGCCTTGGCATCGCTGATCGAGCCTCGGCGAGAGCGACCGGTTTGAGTTCGCGGGTTTTGGCGGATCGCCCATGTTGAGATGAGGGCCACGAGAGCGAGCAGTACGAGTTGCCCCCACTGCACTTCGGTATCGGCAATCGACAGGCGAACGGCGGTTGCTGCGCCCAGTGTGGCTAACCATGCCGCTCCGTCCAAGCCGACGAGCAGGGACCAACGGGCCTCGCCAGAAGTGGGGATCAACCTCGAGCGTTCGATCATGTCTGTTCTCGGCGCTGCAGTCTGCACAGCCCTACTGCATCCGCTCGAGTTCTTCGGACATGTTGTAGTAGGAGTAACCGGAGGGATCGGGAGCCGCCCCCAGCAGAACCGCACCGAGGATGCGAGCCCCACTTGCGGTGAGGGTTTCGACCGTGCGTTCCAGCTCGTCACTAGTGGTCTCGTTGGCGTAGACGGCGAGAATGACACCATCGACGAGCTGGCCCAAGGTCAACGAGTCCGCAACCGGGAGCACGGGCGGCGCATCGAACACCGTGAAGTCCGAGAGCTTCGACAGCCTCTTCACCGACTCGGCGAATCCCGACGAAGAAATGAAACTGGCCACGTGCGGCGGCAGTTTGCCGGCCGGCACGACGACGAGGTGATCATGGAGGCCGGGGATGAGCGTTGACGCGTCCACGATGTCGTGACCGTCGACAACAACCGACGTGATGCCAGGGGATTGTGTCAGCCCGTAGACCTTGTGCACACGAGGGCGACGCAGGTCGAGGTCGACCAGAGCGGTGCGAACGTTGCTCAAGGCCAACGAGATGGCGAGGTTGGAGGCCAGGGTGGTCTTGCCTTCGGACTGGGAGGCGCTGGTGATCAGCACGTTGTTGATATCGTGCTGGCCGGCAATGAAGCGAACGGCGGTTTGGGTCTTCTGGTGGGCCTGGGCCTGCGGAGTGCTGGGGTCGGTCAGCGCGATCATGGCCAGTTCCAGGCTCATGTTGACGCGCTTCGAGGCCCGGGGGATCGAGCCGAGCGGCACCAAGCCGAGGCGTTCGAGGTCGTCGGTCGTGCGGATCTTGTTGTCGAGGTTCTCCCGCAGGAGTGCTAGCGCGGCGCCCAGAATGGCACCGACCACCAGACCGAGCATCAGATTGCGCGACAGGGGAGTGTTCGAGTTGGTGACCGGCGGAATCGCCACCGACACGATGCGAGCCGTGCCACCGAGTGCCAGCTCACCGCTCAGCTCCAACTGGGTGATGCTGTCAGCCGTGGCGCTGATCCGAGCATCGATCAGCGCCACCTGGCCCGAGATCCGGCTCTCCTCCCGATCGACCCTGGCCTGGGCGGCTGCTCGGCCGTCCTCCGAGGCCCGCGAAAGCGCATCCTCCAGGTCCAGCAGCTTGGCCCGCACTCCTTCACGCTCGGTCTGGAGCTCGGCCAACGTGTTCTCCAGGTTCGTGACCGCACCCGTGATGCTCTTGGCCGCCTGCTGCTGCTTCAGACTGACGTAGGTCTCGGCGGCAACATTGGCCACCGTGGCCGCCTCCTGCGCCGTGGGGCGGCTGGTACTGAACACGAGCACGTCTGAGCTGGCGTCCGCAACGACGTTGAAGTCGGGCACGTCGTCGACATCGACGGTCCAAGCGCTCGGCGATAGCGACCAAGGCCTGGTCGCTCAGGGCCAGCCTGATCTCGTTCTCGAGGATGCGATCGCGGAACGAGATGCTCTGACTGCCGCCCCCGATGGCGTCCTGCGCCGCCGAATCGTTCAGCAATACCTGGGACGACGCGTCGAAACGCTCCGCCTGCCTGATCGCCACGGAGGAGGCGACGGCCGGCACAAGAATCAGCGGGACCAGAACCCACGCCCATCGGCGTTTGAGGATGGCGAGGTAGTCGCTCAGCTCCAGCTCGTCCTGCTTGTTGTCGCTCATCCACGCAGGTTAGGCGACCGTTAGTCCCAGAAACGGGACCTGCCACCTCGTTTTGGCTTCAGTGCGCGCCGTGACGCTTGAATTTGCTGCGGAACTGACAGGAATTGTTTATCGTCCCTGCTCAGCGTTGTGCGGACGGAGGGACTTGAACCCTCACACGCGTTAGCGCACTAGGACCTAAACCTAGCGTGTCTGCCAATTCCACCACGTCCGCGTGGTCTGGTGAACGATAACGCTTGCGCCGCACCAATTCACTGCAAATACTCTGTCAAGGGCATAGCCTCAAAGGTTCATGGCGCAGCCCCTTTTCAAGCTCCCCCGGGCACCAGGGATCTCATGCCGCCGGTCACGGACCGAATGCGAGCGATGGTGGCGGTCTTTGCGGAGGAGGCCACGAAGGCGGGTTTTGGCCAGGTCACACCACCGATGTTCGAAGATGTTGGCGTGTTCGTGCGAATCGGCGAATCCACCGACGTGGTGAACAAGGAGCTGTATGCCTTTGAAGACAAGGGTGGACGCACCATCGCTTTGCGGCCAGAACAGACCGCCAGTCTCTGCCGGGTCTTTGCCCAACGTCGTCCGCTGACGCCATGGAAGGCGTGGTATTTCGGTGCCAACTTCCGATACGAGCAAGCTCAGAAGGGGCGTTACCGGCAGTTTGATCAGGTGGGGGCAGAGGTGATCGGCTCTTCCGACCCCGACATCGACACCGAAATCATCGGCTTGGCTTGGCGGTTCTACGAGCGCATCGGTCTGACCAACGTGACGCTCCTACTCAACTCGCTGGGCGACGAGGAGGATCGGAGCCGCTACACCGAGGCGCTTCGTGAGTACTTCACCGAAAATATCGGTGACCTCACAGAGCAGTCACGAGAAACGCTCCAGCGCAATCCGTTGCGGGTGATGGACTCCAAACGCCAGCCCGATCAGGCGATCATCGATGGAGCGCCGCTCCTGGGCGATTACCTGTCCGAGGGCGCCAGGACCGCCTTTGAACGGGTACAGGCCGGTCTCACTGCGCTTGGCATTCCCTTTGAGATCGCCCCCCGGTTGGTGCGCGGCCTCGATTACTACAACCGCACCACCTTCGAGTTCGTCGCCCCCGGATTGGACGCCGCCCAAAACGCCGTTGGCGGGGGTGGTCGCTATGACGGCCTGGTGGCCAATCTGGGCGGCCCCGATGAGCCGGGGATTGGTTTTGCCCTCGGAGTGGATCGCACGCTCCTGGCGTGCGATGCCGAAGACGCAATGCCGGCGCCTCAAACCGCCGCCCAGGTCTGGGTGGTGGCCACCGCCGAAGGTGTTGAAGGACTGGAAGTGACCGATCGGCTCCGACGCGCCGGGATCCGGGCCGACCGCACCGAATCGGGCCGGTCCATGAAAGCGCAGATGAAGGCAGCCAACAAGAGCGGGGCCGAGGTGGCCGTGGTGATAGGGCCGGACGAGGCCAATGATGGGCAGGCCGGAATCAAACCGTTGCGGGGGCAGGGCGACCAGACCACCGTTGACAACCAACAGATCGTGCAAGCAGTTCAGGAGTTTTTAGAACAATGATGCGTACCCATACCTGCGGTGAACTCCGCGCCGAAGACATCGGCAAGACCGTGTCTCTCGCCGGCTGGGTCAATACCCGCCGAGAGCACAGCCAGCATCTGGCCTTCGTGGACCTTCGGGACCACACCGGGCTGGTGCAGTGTGTTGTAGACAACGACGTCGATGTTCGTAGCGAGTACGTGCTGCGAATCACCGGCACGGTGGAGGCCAGGTTCGAGGGCAGCGAAAACACCGATCTCGCAACGGGTGCTATCGAGGTGCGGGAGTGCACGGTGGAGGTGTTGAATTCGGCAACTCCTCCGCCCTTTCCCATGGATGATCGCGCCGACGACGTTGATGAGCTCATCCGCTTGAAGCACCGTTACATCGACCTTCGCCGTCAACGCATGCAGAAGAACCTGCGCATTCGTTCCACGGTGAACACCGCCATTCGCAACTCCATGGTGGCCCAGGATTTCGTGGAGGTGGAGACGCCCATGCTCATGCCGTCAACACCCGAGGGGGCCCGCGAGTTCCTGGTCCCCAGCCGTCAACGGCCCGGCTCGTTCTACGCATTGCCACAATCGCCCCAGCTCTACAAGCAACTTCTGATGGTGGGCGGTCTCGATCGTTACTACCAGATCGCCCGTTGCCTTCGCGACGAGGATCTGCGGGCCGATCGCCAATACGAGTTCATGCAACTGGACATGGAGATGAGCTTCGTAGAGGTTGATGATGTGCTCACCGCCGTCGAGCAGGGCGTGCTGGATGCGGCCGAGGCGGTGACCGGCGAGCGTCCTTCCACAATTCCCCGAATCACCTGGCACTACGCCATGAACACCTTCGGCACAGACAAACCGGACCTTCGCTTCGGGGTGGAGTTGCAAGAGCTCACCCCGATCTTTGCCGAGACCGAGTTCAAGGCTTTCGGAACAGCCGAGGCCATCAAGGGCATCAACTACCCGGGCGGAGCCGCCGAATACGGCCGCAACAAACTGGACGCCTTGACCGACTTCGCCAAATCAAACGGCGCCAAGGGAATGGTGTGGCTGAAGGTGGCCGATGACGGCACCCTCGAATCCCCGGTCGCCAAGTTCCTGTCCGACAGCGAGAAGGCTGCCCTGGCCGCCGCACTTGAGGCCAGCCCCGGCGACCTCCTCTTGATGATCGCCGATGACTGGACCACCACCTGCGAGGTTCTGGGTGAGCTGCGCAACCGGGTGGCCCGACCGCCGGTCTCCCAGGGGCCGTACCGCTACGTCTGGGTGGTGGACTTCCCGCTTTTTGTTGGTGTAGACCGGACCACCGGCAAGCCCAAGCCGGGCCACCACCCGTTCTGCCACCCCGTTCCCGAAGACATTTCAAAGATGGAGACCGACCCGATGTCGGTGCGGGCATGGGCCTATGACCTCGTACTCAACGGGTGGGAGCTGGGATCGGGCAGTATCCGGATCCATGATCCGCAACTTCAGAGCAAGGTGTTCGAACTGCTCGGCATAAGTTCTGAGGAGGCTGACAAGCGATTCGGATTCTTCTTGAAGCCCTTCGCTTATGGCGCCCCACCTCATGGCGGCTTCGCCTACGGGATCGACCGGCTCGCCGCCATTCTGGCCGGTGAAGAAAACATCCGCGAAGTGATCGCTTTCCCGAAACCCCAAAGCGGGCTGGATCCTCTCACCGGCGCCCCCACCGAGGTCGGTACGGCCCATCTCGAAGAGCTGGGACTTCGCGTTCTGCCCCCGGTGGAATAGTCGGCTACTACGCTCGCCATTGTGTCGTCTGCAACTATGGATCAGCTCCGCTACGGGCTCTACGCGCTGACGGTCCTCTTTGGTGTTGCGCTGTTGTTATGGCTGAGGAAGACACGGCGGGATCAGCGCTCGGTTCGAGTCAGCGTTCCTCCTAGAGCCAGAACACCAGGCCAGCGGCCCCCCACCATCACCGCGATCCGGGGGTTCCCGTCCAAGCGACCCATGGCGGCGGCCCTGGAAGGCATCAGGCTTCCGGTGCACTGGCAGCCAGATCCACCCAGCAAGGTTGGGAACCCGGTGCTCCTCACCACCAACGTAGAAACGCCCGAGGAGATGGCCCGCTTGTTGTCAGACGAGCTGGTTCGCCTGGGCTACACGCTCACTGGAATTGGAGCGAATACCGCCCGGGCAGTGAAGGACAGCGACTGCCTCACGATCGAGGTCGAGGCCCACGAAGACGGCACGCTTCGTATCTACCCGGATCGCCCTCACAGACGCTCGCCGTGGCTGACCTCTTTGCCGCCGCCGCCGAAGAGCGGTTGAAGAGCCGTTCACCCTTGGCGGCCCGACTGCGCCCCAGCAGGCTCGAAGACGTTGTTGGCCAAGACCACCTGCTGGGCCCCAATGGTCCGTTACGTCGCCTGATCAAGGCGGACCGTCTGACGAGCGTCTTGCTGTGGGGTCCGCCGGGCACCGGCAAGACCACCATCGCCGAACTGATTGCCAACGAGACCACGGCGGCATTCGTGAAACTGAGTGCGGTGAACGCCACGGTAAAGGATGTCCGCGAGACGATCCAAGGGGCGAAGGACCGGCTGGGTACCGATGGTCGACGCACCATGCTGTTCCTGGACGAGGTTCATCGTTTCAACAAGGCTCAACAGGATGCGCTACTGCCTGCGGTTGAGACCGGTGTGCTCACATTGATTGGCGCTACTACGGAGAATCCATTCTTCGAAGTGAATGCTCCGCTGCGAAGTCGCAGCACGTTGTTTCGGCTCGAATTGCTCGAACCCGCAGAGTTGGCCGAGCTCTGCCGTCGGGGCCTTCAGCTGGAGCGGGCGGAGGCTTCGGACGAGGCGATCGCACATCTTTCCAACAACGCTGCCGGCGATGGCCGACAAGTGTTGACCACCCTGGAGGTGGCGATCGCCCTTGCCGCCACGGCCGACCCGCCCGGACCGATCACTCTGCAGCACGCCGAGGCGGCCACCGACCTCAAGTCGTTGCGCTATGGCCGCGACGAACACTACGACATCGTGAGCGCCTTCATCAAGAGCATCCGGGGCTCTGATCCGGATGCCGGGTTGTATTGGCTGGCCCGCATGATCACGGCGGGCGAGGATGCTCGCTTCATCGCCCGCCGGCTGGTAATCCTGGCATCGGAGGACGTTGGCATGGCCGACCCCATGAGCCTGTTGATCGCCAACGCCGCAGCTCACGCGGTGGAGTTCGTGGGATTGCCGGAGGCTCGGATCAACCTGGCCCACGCCGTGGTTCACATGGCGACGGCGCCGAAGTCCAACTCGGCGTACGAAGGGATCAACCGGGCCATGAAAGATGTTGCTGATCTGCCCGCTGGCGAGGTGCCGATGCATCTGCGTGACGGCCACTACCAGGGCGCCTCGCAACTAGGTCACGGCGTCGGTTATGACTACCCCCACAACCATCCCGACGGTTACGTGGAACAGGACTACCGCCCTCATGAAGTTGCCAGACGCCGCTACTACGAGCCCACTTCACGCGACGTCCACCGCTCCCCGTGATGTGGCCGCCCGAACCTTCGGCCTAGCGCAACGCGGCCGCCCCAACCTTCGGTTCCGCGTGATGCGGCCGCCCGAACCTTCGGCCTAGCGCAACGCGGCCGCCCCAACCTTCGGCCTGCGCGACGCGACCGCCCCAACCTTCGGTTCCAGAAGCTTCAGGCGGCCACGATGGCGTTGAGCGAACCTTCAGGCGGCCAGGACCTTCGGCTGCAGCGTGATGTGGCTGCCCAACCTTCGGCCTAGCGCGACGCGGCCGCCCGCAACCATCGGTTCCAGAAGCTTCAGGCGGCCACGATGGCGATGAGCGAACCTTGAAGCGGCCACGATGGCGTTGAGCGAACCTTCAGGCGGCACGATGCGACCGCCGGACCTTCGGCCTAGCGCAACGCGGCTGCCCCAACCTTCGGTTCGGCGTGATGTGGCCGCCCCAACCTTCGGTTCCAGAAGCTCGAAGCGGCCACGATGGCGATGAGCGAAGCTTGAAGCGGCCACCCCGCACTATCTGGTTGCGGCTTTCCGGCTGCTCCGGGCGGATGAGCTCTGACAGCAGAAGCTGCCGCTGAATCGTCGGCGATCGGTTTGGCTATCCTGCCAAGGTGAGCGTTACCGAGTTTGCCGCTGTCATCGTTGCGGTCGCCGTTGTTGCCGCGGCTGTTTTCCTGATCGTGGCGGTGAACAACCTCAACAATACGCTCGCTCGATTGTCCGACACCGCGCAGGATTTACGAGGTGAGGGACTGGCCGCGTTCACCGAACTCAGAGCATTGATCGCCGATGCTGACGCCGAACTCGACAAGGTCGACCTCGTCCTGGACCGGGCCGATCACGCCACCTCCGCAATTTCCGAGACCTCCCGCCGAACCCACGAAGCCGTGCAGGACCCGGTGATACGAACGCTGGCCCTAGCTTCGGGTTCGTCCAAAATGGGCCGGGCTTGGCTCTGGAGTCGTCGTAAGAAGAACCGTGCCGCCGCTTCTGAGGTTCTCCCACCCTTGGTGGAGTCCCCAGCGCTGGGACGTCCATCCCGGCGAGCCGAGAACGCCGCTCAATGATCGCTTTCTTCATTCGTCGCTTCCGGTGGATGCTGATCGGTGCCGCCGGCCGACAGTTGGCCAGGCGACTTACCGCTCGCCAGATCGAAGAGGCCACCACTGACTTGGCAGATCGGCTTCCCGACCGCGCCGTGAGTATCGCAGATGCTCTTCCTGGCGATCTTCTGCGCACCGCCGGCACCGCCCAAGTTGCCACCCGCACCGCCCTTCGATCGGCTCAGAAGTCTCGAAGCGCTCTCCAACTCTCCAGAGAAGCAGTGAATAGTCCGGAACGGGCACGTCAGCGCCTAAACGAAATGGGGGAGGAGTGGCGCACAGCCGTCGCCGAGGATGACCGCACCTTACGCGCCCGCCTGATTGCCATCACGCGAGGTCGAGACGCCGCCACCGATGTTCTATTGGGTGGTCGAACATCGTGGGAAGACCAACCACTGCCCGAGGTCCCCGATTCGGTGGCACCGGGCCGGCGCACGCCCCGGGCTCGCCGATCCTTGGTTCGCCGGGTTCAGCGCTCCTACAGCCCGCGGAAACACACCTGGCAGTAAGTGTCAGCGGACCTGCAGCGGGAGCTTGATCGAACGCTCCGCTCCGGTGGAAACGCTGGTCACCGTCAAGACACCTTTGCCGGGTTTGCCGAGATTCACCACAACGTCACCGCCGGGTTCCTTACGGACGACCCGCAGCGGCGCAACGAGGAGTTCGGGCGGGTCGGTCGCAACCGACACCTCCCAGGGCCCTTTGCCGGGGCTTGGGTAGCCCAGCCGCAACGGCAGTCCGGCGTTACCCCGGACGGTGGGGGCGGCGCCCATCGAGAGCACTCGTTCCATTCCGTCGAGGCGCATCACGCAGGCCGATGACTGGTCGGCATCCACGAGCACCAAGCGGTGATTGCCCGTGTCGGCCACGATGACCGAACCATCGATAAGGGCGCATGCTGCCTCGGGACGAAGCAAACCCCGAGCGCCGATCGTGGAGATCGCACCTCCATGGAGAGAACGCAATCGATTGTTCAACTGGTCGACGATCACCAGCGATCCATCGGGTCGGCCAGCGATGTCGGCCGGTCGAGTCAACAGCGCCTCGTGCGCTGGTCCATCCACGAGACCGTGATGGGTGGGGGAGTTGTTCGTGATGCTGAAGACCTTGCCAGCGTTGGTCAGAATCCGAACGTTGTGACTGGCCGAGTCGGCGAACAGTACGCCTTTTGTGGTGCGGCACATTCCGTTTGGCTGAGACAGGCTCGCTCGACCGGCCGGTCCGTCGCTCTGGCCAGTGAACCCACTGCCGGCGATATGGAGAGGTGTGCATTCCTTCCCCGACGCTACTGCGTGAGCGGGGATCCGAAAGAGCTTGTCAGCGCCGGCATCGGCAACCACAACGGAACCGTCGAGGTCTACACAAACTGCGCTCGGTCGGACCATTCCGGTGCACAACGGACTAACCGCCCGGGTTTCGGGGTCGACCAGAAGGACCGTTCCTGCGTCGGGCTGGGTCACCACGAAGGAACCGTGGCCGGTAGCTTCCAATCGGCCGGGGGCCGAGATGCCCTCGAGGATGCTGGTCACGGTGAGGGTGTGGCTGATCGGGTCGGCGATGGCAAGGACGATCCGGTCGTGGCCACGATCGGAGATCGCCACCAGTCCGGTGCCGTTGAGGAGGGCAACACCACTGGGCCAGGCCAGTTCCGTGTTGGGACGGGGCGGTTTGTAACCCACCCGAAACTTTGGTGGCTGGAGGGACGGCTGCACTTCTAGGTGCTCAACCACGTCGGCATGGATGTCGGACTCGGCGCCTAACACCACTCCGGCCACACGCTGATTTGCCTGAACGAAGACCGTGGCGGGCCACCCGCCCGGGGCGTACCGGTGGAAGGTTTCCAACTGGGGATCGTGCAGCACCGGTATGGAGAGCTTGAGGCTGGCGACGGTCTCGGCTACCTGCTCCACTTCGCTACCGGCCTCGAAACGGGGACTGTGAACTGCGATTACCTGTATCGAGGCGCCGAACTGATGTTGCAGTGCTTGGAGCTTGCGAAGTAACACGATGGATGCGTCACAGCCGATCGACCAGAAGGCCAGAACGGTGGGGATTCCGTGAAGGTCTTCCCAACGGTGTGCTGGTGTGTTGATCCAAACCGATCCGACGGCGGGGGGTGCGATGGCTGCCACGGGTTTCTATCGGCACTTTTTTCCTCATCGTCAGTAATCAAGTAGGTTCGGGACCATGAAGGTGCAGATGACGATCAATCACTTCCTCGACCGGGCGGCTGCGGTGTATCCAAATCGTCCTGCGATTATCGATGAACCCCACCAGCCGGCGCCGCCGATGCCGGCGATCACCTATGCGGAGATGGCCGACAGGCGCCGCCAGATGGGTGTGGCGATGGACAGCATGGAGATCCCGTTCGGAGGTCGGGTGGCCATGGTTTCTCACAACTCCGGCCGCCTCTTGCAGAGTTTTTTCGGCGTCAGTGGGAACGGCAGGATCTTCGTGCCGATCAACTTCCGGCTCAACCGCGCCGAGGTCGGTTACATCGTGGAGCACTGCGGTGCCCAGGCCCTGCTGATCGACCCGGAGTTGGCTGACGAACTTGGCGACATCCCTTGCGAACGAAAGTGGATCATCGGCGAAGAGTCTGATGCTGCGTGGTTCGGCGCCGAGGGTGAGCCCGAACCGTGGGAACCCGACGAGGACGCCATCGCCAGCATCAATTACACCAGTGGCACCACCGCCCGCCCCAAGGGGGTTGAGCAGACTCATCGAGCCCGTTGGACCAATGCGGTCACCTTCGGGTGGCACACCGGCGTGAACGATCGAGACGTGTACCTTCACACGCTGCCAATGTTCCATTGCGACGGTTGGGGCATGCTCTACACAGTCACGGCCATGGGTGTCCCGCACGTGGTGATTCGCAAGATCGATGGCGCAGAGATCCTGCGGCGCGTTGAACAGCATGGTGTCACGCTGATGTGTGGCGCACCGGCGGTGGTTGCCGCGGTGTTGGATGCTGCGCAAGAGTGGGACGGCCCGATCCCGGGTGCGGGTCGGGTGCGGATCGTGGTCGCCGGGGCGCCACCTCCAACTTCGGTGATCGAGCGGGTGGAGACCGAACTCGACTGGGAGTTCATTCAGATCTATGGCCTCACCGAGACGGCTCCATTGCTCACGATCAATCGCACGAGGTCTGAGTGGGACAACCTGACCCCAGCCGAGCGGGCTAGCCGCCTGAGCCGTGCCGGGGTCCCCACAATCGGTATCAACATGAAGGTGTCTGAAAGCGGTGAACTGTTGGGCCAGGGCAACCACGTTTTGGAGAGCTACCTGCACAACCCCCAGGCCACAAAGGAGGCCTTGGCCGGAGGTTGGTTCCACACCGGCGACGGCGGGATCTGTGATGAGGAGGGATACTTCGCCATCACCGATCGAAAGAAGGACGTGATCATCTCCGGTGGCGAGAACGTCAGTTCCATCGAGGTGGAAGACGCACTCTTCTCCCACCCGGATGTGAACGAGGTAGCCGTGATTGGCGTGCCCCACGAGAAGTGGGGCGAGACCGTAAAGGCCCTCGTGGTCTTGGCGCCCGGCTCCACCGCAACCGAGGACGAACTAATCGCTCACTGCCGGGAACGACTCACGCACTACAAGTGTCCTACATCGGTGGAAACACGGCAGGAACTGGCTCGCACCGCAACGGGCAAATTGCAGAAGTTCAAGTTGCGTGAGCCCTACTGGGCCGACCGCGAAAAGATGGTCAACTAGCCACGCCGGCACGGAGACCGGCCCTGCGGCGGTGGTCAACTACGCTGACCGTCTATGTCTCGCCGCCTCCTGCTGGTCTTCGTGATCGCTGCGCTGCTGGCCGGCTGCTCCAAGGATCCCAATAGTGGAGACTTTGTGGATGCGCTTCGAGACGCCCGCCCAGATCTGAGCGAACCGGATGCCGAATGTGTCGTTGCGGAGTTGCAGAAGGGCTTTTCCGATGAGGAACTTGCCGCTCTTATCGCCGATGAGGAAAACGGCGACAGTGTTGGTGGGACGGCCCAGATGGAGTTTTCGGAGTCCCAATTTTCGGCCGTCCGGGCCTGTGGGCTCGAGGACCAAGTGTCGCCGGCGCTCGTTGAGTCCTTCGCCGCCGCCAATGGTGTGAGCAGCGAGACTGCGTCGTGTGCGGTTGGTCTTCTACAGGAGCAGTTTGGTTTCTGGGAACTGACGGATCGGCTGATCGAAGCGGACGACAGTCTTCGCTTCCAACGCCGCCAATTCGAGGCGATCTTCAATTGTGGTGACCGCTCCACGATCGCCCAGCAACTGGAACCGCAACTGGTCAACCAAGGGGTGAGCAGCAACGATGCGTCCTGCGTGGCGACCCGGATTGCCGACGAGATGACCGCCGATGACCTGGGTGTTCTTTACTCGGGCACCACCACCGAGTCGTTCTACTTGCTCTACTTCGAAGCTCTGGACCACTGCGATGCGCTGCCGGGTTCTTAGCAGGCCGGAACCACGACGGCATTGCCGTCGTCCGATGGATCATGGACACTCAACCAATGCGTAAATCGATTCTTCTTGTGCTTCTGGCGTTGGCAATGGCCGTCAGCGCCTGCGGTGCATCTGATCCCGAGGGCACCGGCACCGGTGACGATCCGATTGGGAGTGACGGCGCCGTTGGCGACGACGGTGGCGTGCCACCGGACAACGGTCTACCCCTTGGCGGTGGGCCTTACGCCATTGCCACCCTCACCGTTGATGTGGAGCACCCCGACCGCGACATCATCAGCTATGAACTGGCATGTTTCGGCGATACCGCAACTCTCACGCCCGAATCGATCACCGGCGTCTCCGCCGCGGCCGCCTGCACGGCCTTGGCCGAGGTTGAGATCGAGAATTATCTCGTAGATGGACCGCCCTCGGATCAGGCGTGCACCGAGATCTACGGCGGCCCCGACACCGCCCACCTGGTCGGCCGGGTCAATGACCGGCCGGTGGACATCGTGGTAGACCGGACCAATGGGTGTGGCATCAGCAACTGGGATGTGCTGCTGGCAGAAATCTTGCCTCCGGCGATAGGTGCGCTGTAAGGGCGAACCGGCATGCACAATCGGGTGTGCTGCTTGGCACAATAGACAGCATGAAATCGTTCACCGGCCCGAAGTTGACCGTTACCCCAAAGTCCCATCTTGTCCAGATCCTCAGCGATGCCGTTGCGGCAGAGCCCGAGGCGGCGATCGCCGCCTCACGTGTAGGAGATGGCTTCAAAGACGTGAGTGCCAGGGAGTTTCAGAATCGCGTCTGGGCCGTCGCTCGGGGTCTGATCGCCTCAGGAGTTCAGGCGGGCGATCGGGTGGCCCTCATGAGTGCCACCCGCATGGAATGGATCGTCGCTGATTTCGCCATCTTGTCTGCTGGCGCTGTCACGGTCCCCATCTACGACAGCTCCTCTGCCGAGCAGGTGGCGTGGATCGTGGGCAACAGCGAGTCGGTGCTGACGCTGGTGGAAACCGATGCGATGGCCGTGGAGTATGACTCTGTGGCTCCGAGTCTCACGGCGTGCCGGGAGCGCTTGGTGATCGACGGGGGCGCCTTGGACACGTTGGTCGAACGCGGCTCGGCCGTTCCCGAGTCCGAGGTGGAGGCCCGGATCGCCGGGCTCACCCCAGACTCCCTGGCCACGGTGATCTACACCTCGGGCACCACCGGTCGACCAAAGGGCTGCATGCTCACCCACCGGAATCTGGCCACCAACGTCGCTCAGGGTGTCAGCGCAACAGACGAAATGTTCGAAGACGGTGATTCGGCCCTCATCTTCCTCCCCCTGGCGCACATTCTCACCAAGACCACCTTCCTCTTCTGCCTCCAGCGCGGGGTACGGATCATCTTCGCAACGGACGTGGCCCATCTCGCCGAGGAACTCAAGATGGCCTCGCCCGAATTCATGTCGGCGGTGCCTCGTATCTTCGAAAAGATCTACAACGGCGCCCAGAAGAAGGCCTACGACGACGGGAAGGGAAAGATATTCGACCGAGCCGCAGATGTGGCCATTACCTACAGCCGTCAGAGGCAGAGCGGGAGCGTGTCGCTTCCCATCAAGATCCAGCATGCGATCTTCAACAAGTTGGTTTACAGCAAGCTGGCCGCAGCCTTTGGCGGCAAGATGCGGGTTGCAGTGAGCGGTGGCGGTCCGCTGGGCGAGCGGCTCTGTTCGTTCTTCGATGGAGTCGGCGTGAAGATCTACGAGGGGTACGGGCTCACCGAAACATCGCCCACGCTCACGATCAATACGGCTCACGCCTGGCGGCCCGGCACGGTAGGAATGCCATCTGCTGATACCGAGATTCGGATTGCCGATGATGGTGAGATCCAGGCCAAGGGACCTCAGGTGTTCAGTGGCTACTGGAAGAATCCAGAGGCGACTGCCGAAGTATTTGTTGACGGCTGGTTCGCTACTGGCGACATCGGCGAGATCGATTCCGACGGCTTCGTGAAGATCACGGGACGGAAGAAGGAGATCATCGTGACGGCGGGCGGCAAGAACGTTGCGCCGGCTCCGCTGGAGGACCGTCTCCGGGCCCATCCTCTGATCAGTCAGGCCATGGTGGTGGGTGACAACCAACCATTCATCGCCTGCATGATCGCAATCGATGCCGACTCCTTCCCAGGGTGGGTGAAGTCCAATGATCTTGGGGATCTCACCATGGCCGATGCCATAGACAACGAGGCGCTCCGGGCCGAGGTGCAGTCGGCGGTGGATGAAGCCAACAAGTCGGTGTCCAAGGCCGAGTCGATCCGCAAGTTCGTGATCTTGCCCAGTGATCTAACTATCGACAACGGTGAACTCACCCCAACGCTGAAGATGAAGCGCATGGTTGTGGCCGATCACTACCGGGAGCAGTTGGACGCTCTCTATAACAAGTAGCGAAACAAGTTCAAGCGGCCCTCCTCGGTGAGGGCACCGGAAATTGAGCAGGTTGGGATGAGATGAGGCGCGGTCTGGGATAGGCCGCCGCTTCGTCGATCCACTCGATAGGACCGAAGGCGGCCACCAGGCGGGCGGCCGCACTAGCGACCTCGGTGGGCGATGGCGTTGACAGTTGCTCGTTCATGGTTCCAGCATGACAAGGGGGTATGACAGCGTTCAGGATCCGATCCAACGGTTGGTGCCGCTCGCAACTGATTACTACGGTCGCAACTGCTCCCTACGCTGCGGCGAAACCAGCGAGAAGTCGTCCAACCGCACCTTCGAATTGTGCGCTGTCGCTATGTAGACGGGCGAGCAGCATTGCCCCCTCCAGTTCACTGACCACGAATCGTGCAAGCTCGCTGGCCTGACCTTCGATTCGTAATGACCCGTCAAACCGCCCCCGCTCGAGCACGTGCGCCAGCCACGTCTCGTTGTGGTCGAAGAATTCCAGTACAGCTTGTTGGACTGCCGAGGGCAGCGTCTGGTATTCGGCGGCGAGCATTCCGCAGAGACACATTCGTCCACTTCGAACGACGTCGACATAGATTTGCGTGTAGTTCGCCAGCATCCCCTGGGAATCGAGCTGCAATGTATCGATCTCAGCAAGCGCCAGGTCGAATCGCTCGGTGTAGCGGGCGACGAGCGAACGCACGAGTTCAGCCTTGTTGGGAAAATGATAATGCAGTGCTGGTTTGGTGACCTGGAGTTCGCCTGCGATGTGGGCATAGCTGAACCCATTGAAGCCCCGGGTTTGGACCAGGCGCTCGGCAACGTCGAGGATGCGCTGCGATGTCTCGACTTCTTTGGAAGCGTCTTGAATCATCGTTGGCACTTCGACATGAACCCATCATAAACAACTTGACCACTTACTTACCAGTAAGTAGAATCCAGATTCATTCGCCCTAGTGCGACCTCCCTGAAAGGCTGGCTTGCAAGGGCCCAGTTTTCAAGAGGTGTCAACATGCACAACACCGAACATCGAAGCTTCGGCGAGCCCGATGAGACCCGTGAGTTCCCACGAGGTCGCGCCGAGATTATCAAAATTGGCGGCGGAGAGGTTGGGAGACTGATCTTCGAGCCCGGCTGGAGGTGGTCAAACGACGTGAAACCCCTTGCCAACACCGAAAGCTGCGAAGCACCCCATTTCCAGTATCACTTGAGTGGTCAGCTAGGAATACTCATGGATGACGGCACCGAGTTCATCGCCCAACCGGGCGATGTTACCTCGCTACCGTCCGGGCACGACGCCTGGGTTGTGGGCGAAGAGGCAGCCGTTGTCGTCGACTGGTTTGGGGCCTCCACCTATGCCAAATAGGACAGAACACCAGTTGAACGCAATGGAGGTCGTTGATCAGTTCGGCACCGCGTGGTCAAGTCATGATCTCGATGCATCTCTGAGGCTGATCACCGCTGATTGCGTTTTCGAGACCACAAGCCCTGCCCCGGATGGCCTTCGATGCCAGGGCCGAGACGCCATAAGAGATGCTTGGCAGCCAATTTTCGACGATTCGCAGAGTCGTTTTGAAGTCGAAGAAACGATCGTCGCCGGCGACCGAGTCGTCCAGCTCTGGCGCTATTTCTGGGCCGACGGCCATGTGCGTGGTGTCGACCTATTTCGGGTACGGGATGGCCTCGTAGCCGAGAAGCTCTCCTACGTGAAAGGTTGACGATGGCTACTCAAACTGCCCTCCGGAAGACGGACCTTCCTGCCTTGCATCGTCAAGCGCTGAGCTCAACCCGCAGGTTCCTCGTCGGCGTCGAGGCGAATCAGTGGAGCAACATGACCCCGTGCGATGAATGGGACGTCAGGTCTGTTGCTAATCACATCGTGGCGGGCAATCTGTGGGCGGCAGAGCTTGCCACGGGTCGAACCATCGACGACGTGGGCGATCGGCTCGATGGCAACCAGCTCGGAGACCGTCCTATTGAAGCCTTCGACCGATCCGCCGATGCGGCGGCTCACGCTTTCGAGATTCCCGGGGTTCTCGAAGCGCCCTGTGCCGTTTCCTACGGACCCGTGCCGGGCTCGGTGTACCTCGGACACCGCTTCCTCGACGTGCTGATCCACGGGTGGGACATTGCCATCGCGACGGGGCAGGAGTCGACCCTCGACCCCAGCCTCGTCGAGGCGTGCCAAGCCGTCATCGAGCCTCAGATCGAGCAACTCCAGGCGAGCGGCATGTTCGGCTCAGAGCGCGGGACGGGACTCCCGGCCGACCCTCAAGCTCGATTGCTTCAGGCGCTCGGTCGTACCGTGCCGCAACGCATGCCCACTCTCTAGCCGATGGCGCCGCACGCCTGTAGCTCCTGGAGTCGGTCTTCCCAGCCGATCCTGGCCAATACCTCGGCGGTGTTTGCGCCAGGGGCAACCGGCGGTCCCTGGATCGCTCCTGGCGTCCTGGCGAACCGTGGTGCGGGGCTGGGCTGGGTTACGCCGCCGACTTCGCTGAACACTCCGCGAGCGACATTGTGGGGGTGGTGGGTGGCCTCATCCATGGAAAGAACAGGCGCGAAACACACGTCGGTGTGCTCCATAAGGGCACACCATTCTGCTCGGGTCTTCTGAGCGAATACTTCGGCCAGCCTCGTCTTGAGTTGTGGCCACTGCTGGCGGTCCATTTGGCGGGCAAACTGGGGGTCATCTGCCAGTTCCGTGATCTTCATGAGTTGGGCGTAGAACTGGGGTTCGATCGATCCGATGCTCACGTATTCCCCGTCGGCACACTGGTAGACGTCGTAGAAGTGGGCGCCGGTGTCCAACATGTTGGTCCCGCGCTCATCGGACCAGACGTCCATGGCCTTGAAACCCCACATCATGTTCATCAGGCTGGCGGCGCCTTCAACCATGGCAACGTCCACCACCTGACCCTGCCCGCTTCCGCGAGCTTCCAGAATCCCGCAGACGATCCCAAAGGCACAGAACATGGCACCGCCACCGAAGTCCCCAACCAGGTTGATCGGGGGCACGGGGGCCTCGCCGGCACGACCGAGTGCGTGGAGTGCGCCGGATAGAGCGATGTAGTTGATGTCATGGCCGGCAGAGGCGGCGTAGGGCCCATCCTGGCCCCAGCCCGTCATGCGGGCATACACCAGCGCAGGGTTTGCGGCCAGGCAGTCTTCGGGGCCCAAACCCAAGCGTTCGGTGACGCCTGGCCGAAACCCCTCCAGCAGAGCCTCGGCATTGCGAACCAATTCGAGAACCAGTTCCCTGCCTTCGGGGGTCTTCAGGTTCACAGCGATGGACTTGCGGCCTCGATTGAGGGTGTCGACCAAGGCTGCAGGGTGGGGAGAGTCCGGGTTGTTCGTTGCGCGATCCACTCGAATCACGGTGGCTCCCATGTCCGAAAGCAGCCCTGCGGCGAAGGGACCGGGCCCGATTCCGGCAAGCTCCACAATGGTCACGTCATGTAGGGGTCCCATGAACAGCGGACGCTAATTGCTGGCTCCGTCGGGGTCAAAACGTTCAAGCCCCCTGTGTTGTTTGCCGATGATTGTTGCAGCAACACGATTGGATCGTCAGCACCTGACCCCTGCTCGCGTTCGGGGCTGTCCGCCGCCAGTCCCGAGCGCAATGTGACCCGTAGGTAACGATTCCCTAACAGATGGGTAATTCGGCCAGATTGGCTACATATTTCGCTGACGGTGTCGTAGTGTGACCGTACGGCCGCTCAACGGAGCGCGGTCAGAAAAGGTAACTTCACCAATGCATTCCCCTATTGATCCCTCCCGATTGCTCGGACGAAATTCTGAAGTCCACACCGGGACCGGCGTGATTACTGGAACAATCCTTGCGGTTGGCATGACGGGCGTCAGCGTCCAATGTGTCGATCAGGTTGTCCGGGTCGCTTCTGCAGACCTGCGGAGCATCAGAACGATCTAGGGCCCCATAAGCCGACCTTGATCATCGTCGAGGGCTCTGTTTCCCGACCGAGTGGTGGGCTCTGTTCTTAATGCCCCAATAGCTCTTGACTTTCCCCCAGAGGGGGCGCATCGTTCAAGCTTCAGCCACAACTGGAACCCCGTTCGTCACGGGGTCGTCGTGGAGTCTCTGTGACGCAATTCGAAGGAGCAAACTCATGGTGCCGTCAGTGCACTTCTAGGGCGGACGGTTGAGTAGGCCACCGCCGTCTCGGCCTCCACGCAGTGCAGGGAAGCGTGGGGGCCGATGGCGGACACCGCGGCGCAGCCAGCGGTAGTTCGTACTTGGCCAACGATCGGCGCTCAGCCGAGTGCGGGGGTTCCTTGAAAGGGAAGAGGGTCGCCGGGTCGGGGAATGATCGGCCGGCTCCAGCTCAGTATCTTGGCCAGGTGGGCGGTTACCTCGCGCCAAGCGGTGGGGTCCCAACCCGATGCTGTAGCGAAAGACAAATCCGAATAGATCGCCGACAGGCTGGGGAGGCGATCGAGGCCGAGCGCCTTGACCACCTCGCGGTCGGGGTCGGCGAAGGTGAGGAACTTCTCTGCGTGCGGGCCCAAGAACTGCCGGCAGCCGTCGTCGTCGGCAGTGCAAAGCCACGCAGTTCGAACGTTTGCCGGCGTGAAGTGATCCATGAAACGGGCCGCCGTCTCGATGATCCAGGCACTCTCGTGCGTGTAGGGGTCAAGGGAAACGAGCAGAATCGGATACGACGTCAGCCAGTCACGGACGGCGTAATCCTTGCCGGTGATGGAGTGGAGGAGAAGTTCCTCGGGCAAGTAACCCACGGCGGGCGAGGGTAGCGCAAGAACCGGCGTAGTCACGAACTTCTCTCCGAACAAACCATCTGATCCTCCAAAAGATCTTCACGTCATTTGAGTGTGCCAAGACATCGGATGCAACACTCGGGAGATGGGAAATGCTCAAGTAAGTACGCCGTTCTTCACCGAGGATCACGAAGCGTTTCGGGCGGTACTGCGAGACTTCGTGCAGAAGGAAATCACGCCGAACGCCCACGAGTGGGACGAGGCCGGCGAATTCCCCCGTGACCTGTACAAGAAGGCCGGTGCGCTCGACTTGTTTGGCGATGGTTTCAGTGCCGAATACGGAGGGCACGGCCAACGCGACGCCCTCATGCGGATGGTGATCATGGAGGAGCTGTCTCGCTCCGGATCCGGCGGGGTGGTGGCGGGCATGCTCAGCAACTACATCGGTCTTCCAATGGTCGAAAAATACGGATCTGATGCCGTCAAGGCGAAGGTCCTGCCGCCCTGCATGGCCGGTGAACACATCGCCGCACTGGCGATCACCGAGCCCGGGGGCGGTTCCGACGTGGCCCGGCTCACTACCAAGGCCACTCGGGACGGTGACCACTACGTGGTCAATGGCTCCAAGACCTTCATCACGTCCGGCATGCGGGCAGATTGGTTCACCACGGCTGTGCGAACCGGGGGCGATGGTCCCAGCGGTATCTCGATGATGGTGATCCCCGGTGATGTTGACGGACTCAGCCGAACCAAGCTCGACAAGATGGGCTGGCTGGCCTCCGACACCGCAACGCTGTATTTCGATGACGCTCGGGTTCCGGTGGAGTACCTCTTGGGCGAGGAGAACGCCGGTTTCAACTACATCGTCAACAACTTCAACCCGGAGCGGATTGACCTCGCCACACAGTCGGTCACCTTTGCCCGAGTGTGTTACGAGGAAGCGTTGGCCTGGGCTCGGGAGCGCCACACCTTCGGGAAACGACTGGCCGATCATCAGGTGATTCGTCACAAGCTGGTGGAGATGGATCGGCGGATCAACGCATGCACGGCCTGGTTAGAGCTGCTGAGTTGGCGGCTGAATCAGGGTGACGACCCGGTGGTGGAGATCAGCGAAGCCAAGGTGGACGCCACCCTCACGTTCGAGTTCTGTGCGCGCGAGGCCGCCCAAATTCTGGGTGGAGCGAGTTACTTGCGGGGCAGCGTGGTGGAACGCCTCTACCGCGAGGTGCGCGTGCAGGCCATCGGCGGTGGCAGCGAAGAGATCATGCGAGACCTCGCCAGCCGCCAACTGGGCTTCTGACTTACTAGGCCTGCGGCGCGATCTGCTGGCTGCGTGATTGCTGTCCCTCCGGGGGGCGTTCCGCCGGCCACGCAGGCCTCGCCTCCGGCGCTGCAACAGATGCATCTGTAACCGAAGGCTCGGCTACTCAGAGCTTCCCTCCGGGGGCGTTCCGCTAGGCCTGTTTGGCTTGGTTGACTAGGGCCCGTGTGATGACCTTTAGTGTGAGGGTTTCGTCGGCGCCCTCGAAGATGCTGAGCACTCGGGCATCCACGAAATGGCGGCTCACGTTGTATTCCTCCGCGTAGCCCATACCGCCGTGGATTTGCATGGCTTCCCGGGTCACCCATTCGCTGGACTTGCAGACAAACGCCTTGATCATGCTTGCCTCCATCTTGCCCTCGCCCTTGGCCATCAGACGCCCGACCTGGTAGGCAAACTGGCGGGATGCCTGAATGATTGCTGCCATCCGAGTGAGTTTCGCCCTGGTCAACTGGTATTCACTGATCGGCTGGCCGAACACGATCCGGTTCTCGGCGTAGGCCTTGGCCTCCTCATAGGCCGCTTGCATCACACCCACCGCTCGCGCCGCTGTTTGGATTCGACCGTTCTCGAAACCGGCCATCTGGTAGTAGAACCCTTTGCCGCGTCCCTCATCCATACCGATGAGGTTCTCGGCGGGAACCCACCAGTTGTCGAATGCAACTTCATAGGAGTGCATGCCTCGATAGCCGATCGTGTCGATGGGCCGGCCCTCCATCTTGCCTCCACCATCCTGGTGAAGTTCGAACCCTTCGGAGTCGCCCCGATCCTTGGGAACGATCAGAATGGAGAGACCCCGGTGTCCCAACGAAGGGTCGGCCTCGGTGCGAGCCAAGACCATCATCACGTCGGCCCGGGCGGCGAACGTGCACCAGGTCTTCACACCCGTGATCGCATACCCCGGCTCACCGTCCGGGCCGGGTGCTTCCAACGCGGCAACCTTCAGGCCGGCAACATCGCTGCCGTAGTCCGGTTCGGTTACGGCGATCGCATTCAGCTTCTCGCCCATTGCCAACTGCGGGAGCCACTTGGCCTTTTGTTCGGGGGTCCCTCCGGCCTCGAGGGCCCGGGCCAGGATCTCGGGGCGGGTAATGAGCGACCCGGCCGCACAGAGCGAGGCCCGGCTCAGTTCTTCGGTGGCGATGATCATGCCGAAGTAGTCGGCTTCGCCACCCATGGCGAAACCCCCGTGTTCCTCGGGGATACTCAGCCCGAAGAGGCCCATCTCGGAGAGTCCTTCGATGAGATCCTCGGGAATATCGGCGTTCTCGCGGTGGATGTGTTCGGCTATCGGCGCCACTTTCTCGTTGGCAAAACGCCGGAAGGTGTCCTGCACGAGGTCGAAGTCGGGGTCCAAGAAACGATCGCCGTCCTGGTAGGCGAGAGCGGCCATCACCGCCGGATCTCGCCACTGCGCAACGAATTCGCGGGCGCTGTCGAGGGCGTCGGGTTTCACACCCCAAATGGCCTCGCGGCCCCAGAGCTTGGCCCCAAGGTCGGCCACGACATCGGCGATGAAGACACACGTCAGCTGCCCTTCTACGGTGCCCTTGGCGCCGTAGTCGATCATGGATCGTCCTGTCTCGATCGCCGCCGCCGCATGGCCCACGTCGTAGGCCAGCACCTGGTCCTCGTCTACCGAACCCACCGAAGCGAGGCGTTTGACGGCCAGATTTACAATCGTCGATCCAGCGTCGAGCGCAACAGTGGCGCCGGTGAGGTCAGGGGCGGGGACGGTGACGGTGTCAGAGGACATAGGAGACAAAAGTACGCTGAATGCCAGTGAAGGGCCAATGCGCAGATCGCCAAAACTTGACGGAGTGGTTCGAGGCTCACGGTCGGGACTTACCGTGGCGTCGCTCCCGGGAGCCGTGGACCATCCTGATCAGTGAGACGATGCTGCAGCAGACGCAGGTGCTTCGCGTGGTCGAGCGTCTAGGTCCCTTTATGGAGCGTTTTCCGTCCCCGGAAGCGATGGCCGCGGCGTCGGTTGGTGACGTGATCGCCGAATGGTCCGGATTGGGCTACAACCGAAGAGCGGTTGCCCTCCACCGAACGGCTGTAACGATCTGTGATCGTCATGGCGGGGTGGTCCCCTCGGCGCTTTCTGACCTGCAGGCACTGCCCGGCGTGGGTCCCTATACCGCCCGGGCGGTTCGGGTCTTCGCATTCGAGCTGAACGATGCACGTGGTGGACACCAATATCGGGAGAGTCTTGGCGAGATGGGAGAACCGGTCGCTCAAGCCAGCCGAGGCGCAAGGCTTGGCCAACGCCCTCGTGCCCGACGCTCAAACGTGGACCTGGAATCAGGCCATCATGGAGCTCGGAGCCCTGCTGTGTAGAGGCCAGCCCAACTGCGGCGCCTGTCCGGTGTCTGGCGAGTGCGCTTGGTTTCAGGCCGGCCGACCGATGCCTGACCCGGCTGCCCGCACCGCCGGAGTGTCCAAAGGGCAGTCTCGTTTCGAGGGATCGGATCGGCAGGGGAGCGGGAGGCTCTTGCGCCATCTCGCTGGCGAGGCTGTTGACGAGAGCCAGCTCGATGAGGTGATGGGTTGGCCAGATGACCCGGCCCGAGCAGATCGGGTGGTTGCCGGGATGGTGGGTGATGGTCTCGTGGAGCGGGTGGGGACGAGCTACCGCCTGCCGGAGTGACCTGCGCCTGAACCGGTGCTAGTGAATGAGCTGGGCGAGCAGCTTCTCCACGACGCCGGTGGCGATCGCTTTCATTTCGTCGTCGGTGCGGTCCTGAATTGGGTGTTGCACGAAGACTCGGTTTGGCTGAAAGCCGATGGCCTCGCCCTGCGTGGCCGCAGCGTCGGTGAAGACCTCGCTGGCCACAAAAACACCGGGGATCCCCCGGCGTTCAAGATCGGCGATGTCGTGCACACTGCACGACGTGCAGCTGCCTCAATCGGCTAGGGCCTCGATCACGGCGTCACAGCTGGTGGCGATCTCGTGGCGCAGGTCCACCGGCGCTGGTTTCGCGAACGTTGGCTTGGTGAATCGTTTCACGGTCAGGCCCCGGTCGGCTAGCTCCACTTCCAGTTGATCCAGAAAGACATTGCCGCGGGCCTTGGAAATGTCCAGGAGACCAACCACCTTGCCCTCCAGAGAAGCTGGACGCGTCGGCGGCTTGGAGCCCCTCGGCGACCTTGCCGGCAGTGGGGTTCAATACGACGGTCATGAGCTTGCTCCTGTTGTTGAATCGATTGTTCGGGTGACCAGATCACTGCCCATCGGTCCGCCGACCCAGCCGGAGATCACCGACGAAAAGAGACCGGCATCACCGCCACCGAAAACGATCGGGAGGCCGCCGGGTCGAAACTTGGGGAGATCGCTGTCTGCAAACTCTGGTGGGAGGCCTTCGTCTACGAATGCGGCGCCTCGGATCAGTTCGCTGCCGGGAACTTCCAGTAGTTCGGCCAGTCGCTCCGCAAGCGCGGTCCGGTCCCAGCCAGCTTCGGCGAACACCTTTCCATGTTCGGGAGAGATCACCAACATGGCGTCCATCCCGATAACCAGTTTGGGGTGATGGGTAGAGCGCAGGACCGAGGCGATACTACGGGCCAGTGAATCCGGATCGCGTGACAGCTGATCCACGATCGGTGTGGGCCCCTGGCCGGCGAACAACGTGACAGCACTGGTGTCTGCGGCAACGCCTCGCGATTGAGCAAGCGACGTGAACGGTGAGTCCTCTTCCCGTTCGGCGAAACAGAAACTGAGTTTGCCGGGCGAACCGTGCATGGCCATGTCCACCTTGCCGGGAACGCCGCCACCGATGTTCCGGATGACCAGATTCAGCGCACGACCAATGGTCATGTTTGCGCGGTTTCCCTGCCCCATGAGGTTGCCGCCGGCGTTCATACCGATCCGCTTGGTGATCGGCCCATTCACCACGATCACCGGGCCGCTGAAATATGTGGTGGCGATCAGTCCGTGCATGTTGAACTGATCAGTGCAGGCCGCTTCGACCGCAGCCAAGACCACCGGCAGGTACTCGGGTTTGCAGCCGGCCATCACCGCATTGATGGCCACCTGCTCCACCGTGACGTCCACGAGGTTGGGTGGGACCGTGGCCACGATTTCGCCGGGCTCGCGACCGGTACCGGTAAGCATTCGCAGGACCCTGGCCTCGGTGGGTGGCACTACGGGGAGGCCGTCGGTCCAACCACGATCAAACGCCGCTTCGAATTCGTCCTCCATCGCCGCGAACTCGATCCGCCGTGACGTGAGCCGTGATCCGGTGAAGCGGACCTCCAATTCATCCACCAGGTTGGGATCTACCGAAAGGGACCCGCACCCGGGGCGCATCTCGGGCAGGTCGTTCCCCAAGTCTTTTCGGCCGGTGTAGTCCTGCCAATCCGAGCGCAGCCAACCCACCGTTCGACGAACTTCCTTCCCGTCGGCCACTTCGATCAGTGTGGGCACCGTTTCAATATTGTTGTGCCAAGAAAACGTTAGGTCCGTGTCGTCCACCGGAGCAGCGTTGCCGAGATCCGGGAACGAAAGGTCGTCTTGCACGTAGACGGTGAACGCATCATTGTTGGCCACCAGATCTTTTAGCAATGGCGCCACCAGCGTGCAGGTTGCGCAGTCTCGCTTCACGACTGCCACCAGACCGTCGGGCAGCTTCGCTTCCATTGGAGCGGTCGACGCATTCATACACCGAGAGTACCCCTGCAAACAGAAACGGAGAGACGTAGGTCACAGCAACAGGCAAAATTACCGCCCGAGGTGAGATCTTCTTCACACAATCTGTCAATCAGTACCCCAAATGGCCTATCTTTCGATTTCAGAGCCACGCCGTCGCGGCTCTGAGAGGGCTGCTACGTGCTGAACATTTCGTTCTATGGAGTGAGGGGGTCAACACCCTGCTCCTGCGACGCCACTCGAGAGATCGGTGGTAATACGGCCTGTGTAGTTGTTGAATCAGATGGCGACTTGCCCATAGTTCTAGACATGGGCACCGGCCTTCGCTACTACGGCGAGGCGTTGGAAGCCGCCGGCACGCCGGCCTTTCAAGGAACTGCGTTGGTCACTCACCTGCACTGGGATCACGTGCAAGGGATTCCTTTCTTCAAACCGCTTCTCCACCCAGATTCCAAACTCCGCTTCATCGGCCCACCCCAGACCGACAGTACGTTGGCCGAGGAGGTAGCCAAGTTCGTCACGCCGCCCCTCTTTCCTGTGCGTCTGAACGCCCTTCCTGGGACCGTAGATTTTGTTGAAACCGACGGGTCCACCGCAATTTCCGCCGGAAGCTGCACGATCACCACCGCGTCAGTGCCCCACTGCGGTGAGACCAACGGCTACCGCATTCAGAACTCGATCGGCTCGGTGGCTTACATCAGCGACCACCAGCAACCGGCCGACGGCTCCTTCGCAGTTGCGCCGGAAGTGATTGAGCTGTGCCGTGATGTGGACGTACTGATCCACGACGCCCAATATTCCGCTGAAGAGTTCGAATCCCGGGCGGATTGGGGCCACTCCACACCCCAGTACGCACTTGAGGTGGCGAAAGCGGTAGGAGCAAAGCGCCTGGTGCTGTTCCACCACGACCCGTCCCACTCCGACGATTGGGTCCGGGCCGCCGAACGTACCATCGCGCAGGCCGGAGCCGCCGTAGGCATCAACGTCATCGCGGCCTACGAAGGATTGCAGCTCACCTCTGGCTGACTACGCTCACAGGCGTGAGCGATCTATCGAATCCTGAAGCGAATAACCACCCACTCATCGACGGTGCTGAGTTCCGGCGGGTGATGGGCCACTTTCCCACGGGCGTAACGGTGGTGACGGCACAGGTCGACGGAGTCCCAGTGGGCGTTTCGATCGGCTCGTTCGCCTCGATATCCATGGACCCGCCGCTCGTGGGTTTCTTTCTCGGCACCACAACCAGCAGCGGCCAAGGGATTCGCGACGCCGGTTCGTTCTGCGTGAACATCTTGGCTCATGATCAACTCGACCTCTGCGGTGCCATGGCCTCGAAGGCTGACGACAAGTTCTCCGGCTGGCCGTGGACCCCTGCGGCCGGGACGGGCTCACCAATATTCTCCGGCATTCACGCTTTCATCGATTGTGAACTTCACGAAGTGGTTCAAGCCGGTGATCACGATCTGTTCATGGGTCGGATTCTGGCCATGGACACCGTTGACAGCACACCGCCGATGGTGTTCTACAAGGGCCAGTACGGCACTTTCGGAACTCCGGGCTAGGCCTGAGGAGCCCGCTATGGCCTGGGTGAATCCTCCCGATCGCTTTCAAGTTAGATGTGAAGATGGTGTGATGGGTATGTCGCCGTATGGTTCGGCGCTCTGTTCTGTGGCCTCTTCGCCATCTGTTTTGTCTGTCTATTGTCGTCTTGAGTGTGATATGTAATGCCTGCTGCCCCTTCCACGATTCCCTTGCCAACCGCTGGTTTCTCCGGATTTCGGGTTTCGCCATTCTGGGGTTTGGCCACCGTCGCCGCCTTGCTGGCACTGGGGATCTGGGCGCCGAGTGGGCTCTGGTTGCTGGCTTTCCTGGCCGTGATCATCGTGGTTCACGAAGGCGGCCATTGGTACTTTGCCCGCCGTGCCGGCATGCGTCCCACCGAGTTCTACTGGGGCTTCGGGCCTGAAATCATCGGGGTCGACTACGGCGGTTGTCGGTATGGGCTCAAGACCGTCTTCCTCGGCGGCTATGTGAAGCTGTGGGGGATGACCCCAACGTCAGATCTCCCTGACGGTTTGACTGAAGACGACCTCTACCGGTCGGCGTCTCACGGTGGACGCCTGGCCACCATTCTCGCCGGTCCCTTCACCAATATCGCAACCGCGATTATCGCATTTACCGTCGCCAACTACATGGAGAGTGGGGATCTGGTCTGGACCAGCGGCCTAGCAGACACTTGGTCCGTGATCGTGGGGACTTCACAAGCTTTGTGGACATGGGTGACCAGCATCGGTACGTACATCGGGGCCGTATTCGACGCCAGTGGAGAGACCCAGGTACCGGTCCGATTCTTGTCGCCGGTAGCCCAGGCGGAGCTGTCGGGGTGGGCCGTCTCGCAAGGAGCGGTGACGATCCTGCGCTGGTTTGCCATCCTCAGTACCGCGGTTGGCGTGGTGAACCTCCTGCCCCTGCCACCGCTCGATGGCTCCCACGCCGCCGTGACCATCGCTGAGAAGATTCGCCAGGTCCTCCAGCGCAACACCAACGTCACCGTGAATGTGGCCCATCTGGAGCCGCTCGCTTACGTGACGCTGGCCGGATTGGTCATCCTCACCATCGGGGCGCTCGTGCTGGACATTCGCCTCGGGGTCTGACCCTTCCCGGGAAGCCTGCGGCGCGATTCTGCTGGCTGCATGATTGTTGTCCCTCCGGGGGCCGTTCCGCCGGCCACGGAGGCCTCGCCTTCGGCGCTGCAGCAGATGTTCGGTAACTTGGGCCGCGACTGCTCAACGGGTGTCGCTTCGCAAAATGGTGGGTCTGCTGGCGGATTAGTCCAGGCGGCGGAGGTCGCGCTTGTACATTTCGATCCGCTGAACGTAGGCATCGGCGCTCATCCGGATCAGGTCGGCGTTGGCGGCGTCGGGCCGGATCTTCGCGGGCACGCCCAGCGCCAGTGCGCCGCTTGGGATCTCCATGTCGTTCGTAACAACCGCATTGGCCCCAATCAGTGACCAGGAGCGGGCGATCACCCGGTGAAGGACGATCGAACCGTTGCCTACTAGGACGTTGTCTTCGATCGTGCAGCCTTCGAGGTGCACAATGTGGCCGATAGTGCAGTTGTTGCCCACGGTGGTGGGGTGCTCGGCCACGGTGTGGAGCACGCTGCCGTCCTGGACCGAGGTCCGCGACCCGATGTAGATAGGACCATCATCGGCCCGAAGTACCGCTTGGGGCCAGACGGAGGATTGAGGCCCGATGTGGACGTCGCCGATGATGGTGGCGTCGGGATGAACGAAAGCGTCGGGAGAGATGGTGGGTTGGACCGAACCCAGTGCGTAAATACCCATTCTCCCAGCCTACGCTCCGGTAGTTGCGCTGATCACTCCCTGGAGCCTCGCCGTGGAGCGCATCGAGACGAATCGTCTCATTCCCAATCGTGACACCTGACTTCCCCATCGGGTCCGAATAATTGTTACAATCTGCGTAGGAGAAATCCCACGATCCCCACCAGGAGTTGGAATCACATGACTGTCACCGGTGAAAACCTCGACCTCGGCAAGTACAAGCTTGGCTGGTCCGATGAAGAGGACTATGTCTTCAAGCCCAAGAAGGGCCTGAACGCCGACATCGTGAATGAGATGTCGTGGATGAAGGGCGAGCCCGACTGGATGCTGAAGAAGCGCATGAAGGCGCTGCGGCATTTCGAGAAGCGACCCATGCCCAACTGGGGTGGCGACATGTCGGAGATCTACTTCGACGACATTTTCTACTACATCAAGCCAACGTCCGGTCAGGTGGACAACTGGGACGACCTTCCCGACGCAATTAAAGACACGTACGAGAAGTTGGGAATTCCCGAGGCCGAGCGCAAGTACCTCGCCGGTGTCACCGCCCAGTACGAGAGCGAAGTGGTCTTCCACCGCAACCGTGAGGACCTCGAAGCCCAAGGCGTGATCTTCTGCGACATGGACACCGCCCTCCGGGAGCATCCCGAGTTGGTGAAGGAATACTTCGGCAAACTGATTCCGGCCAACGACAACAAGTTCTCCTCGCTCAACACTGCGGTATGGAGTGGCGGCTCGTTCATCTACGTGCCTCCGGGCGTGGAAGTGGACATGCCGCTGCAGGCCTACTTCCGGATCAACGCCGAGAACATGGGCCAGTTCGAACGCACCCTCATCATCGCCGACAAGGGATCAAGAGTTCATTACATCGAGGGTTGCTCCGCCCCGGTGTACACCAGCGATTCGCTTCACTCCGCAGTGGTGGAAATCATTGTGAAAGAGCAGGCCCACGTCACCTACACCACCATTCAGAACTGGTCCAACAACGTCTTCAATCTGGTCACCAAGCGGGCCATGGTGGAAGCAGAAGGCCACATGGAGTGGATCGATGGAAACATTGGTTCCCGCCTCACCCAGAAATATCCCGCCGTCTGGCTGGTAGGACCAAAGGCCACCGGTGAAGTGCTCAGCGTTGCCTATGCCGGCGCCGGGCAGCACCAAGACACCGGCGCCAAGATGGTTCACGCCGCTCCCGAGACCACGAGCAAGATCGTGTCGAAGTCGATCAGCAAAGATGGCGGGCGCAGCAGCTATCGAGGTCTGGTTCGGGTGGAGGACCACGCGTATGGCTGCAAGAGTCATGTGCAGTGCGACGCTCTCATCCTCGACGACCATTCCATTTCCGATACGTATCCGTACATGGAGATTGGGAGTCGTGACGCCCAGATCGGCCACGAGGCCACCGTCTCCAAGGTGGCCGACGAGCAGCTTTTCTATCTGATGAGCCGGGGTCTCTCGGAGGAACAGGCCATCGGAATGGTGGTGAACGGGTTCATCGAGCCTGTCACCCGCACCCTCCCGATGGAATACGCCGTGGAGTGGAGCCGTCTGATCGAGCTGCAGATGGAAGGCTCAGTCGGCTAAACGGTGGGACGAGGTGGTCCGAGCGCGCGTCAGCCGAACTTTCTGAAAGGCCACCAACGGCCGGCGCGTTTCTTCTGACGGGCCCGGGCTTCGGCTTCGCGCTTGGCTCGCTCAACATCCACCTCGGCTCGAATCTCGGGGCCGGCAGTGTTGATGATGTTCTCGGCGGCGTCGAGTAGATCTGCGATCGAGTCGTCGTCGGCCACGCTGGCGGGAGCTACCGGGGTGGAGGGGGTGATGAGCGACCCGTGGTTCCAGGCGACATCGGCCATGCGCCGCTCGAATTTGGGGCAGTCCACCGGACATTCCCACGGCGCTTTGGGAGCGAGGTCTAGCGCACACTTCCGCACGGTGTCACCCGTGGGATAGGTGCGGGATTGAAAATGCTTACAGTCACTTCGCATCGGCACATCTCTATTGTGGCCTACCAACGGGGTTTTGCCGCCTCAGCGCTATTCTCGGACAATGGTGACACCTCACATAGCAGCCGCTCCCGGTGACTTCGCAAAGACCGTGCTCATGCCCGGTGATCCACTACGGGCGAAGATGATCGCTGAGCGCTATTTCGAAGACGCCCGTCAGGTCACCGATGTACGTAACATGCTGGGCTTCACGGGCACCTACAACGGCAACCCGGTCAGCGCGATGGGTTCGGGAATGGGCGTTCCCTCAGTCCAGATTTACGCTTCTGAGCTCTTCGATTCCTACGGCGTTGAGCGCATCATTCGTGTGGGCTCGTGTGGCGCCATTCAACCAGATCTACCGATCCGGTCGCTGATCATCGCCAACGGTGCCGGCACCGATTCCAATGTCAATCGGGTTCGGGCCAGCGGACACGATTATGGCGCTACCGCCGACTTCGCACTCTTGCGAGCCGCCGTGGAGGCCGCTGAAGCTGCCTCGATCAAGGCGGTCGTAGGGCGCATCTTCACCAGCGACTACTTCTACCACCCCAACAGCGACGAGAACGAGAAACTTGCTCGAGCTGGGTTCTTGGCGGTGGAGATGGAAGCGGCGGCACTCTATGGCGTTGCCATCGAACGGAAAAAGGCTGCCCTGACGTTGGTGACCGTGAGCGATCAACTCGTCACCGGCGAGGCCATGACGGCGCAGGAACGTCAGGACACGCTCGATCAGATGATCAGGGTTGCCTTGGACGCCGCAGCCACGTTCGAGTAGCGAAACGACGCGTGTTCTACAGTCGATCGTTGCCGTTGGACGGGCGTGACTGACTGCAGGTGTTGGGGAGTGTGTTCAGCAGTCGATCGTTGCCGTTGGACGGGCGTGACTGACTGCAGGTGTTGGGAGAGTGTGTTCAGCAGTCGATCGTTGCCGTTGGACGGGCGTAACTGACTGCAGGTGTTGGGGAGTGTGTTCAGCAGTCGATCGTTGCCGTTGGACGGGCGTGACTGACTGCAGGTGTTAGAGCCGGGAGGCCAGATCTCGTACGGCGGCGTCGGCACCACCGATCACCGGTTCGCCGTGGCCGAAGTAGACGGTGTCGAAGGTGAAGTCGGCCATCCGCAGTATGGACTGGCCGGCCTCTGGCATGTCTGGGGTGTATTGCGGATTTGCTCCCGAGACCCCTCCGTCGGTCCCGTTCATCGAATCGCCGGCCACTAACACGCTGGTGAGTTCGTCCCACAGGCTGATGTGGCCTCGGGTGTGCCCGGGGGTGTGAATCACCTGGAGACCAAAGATGTCGGCCCCATCGGATACAGGGGTGAGGTCGGCCCCGTTGATGCTGCCCACGTCGAGCTCGCCGGCATACGCCTCAGCATTCTGAGCGGCCGCCAGAACTGCTCCGATGCTGCCGACATGATCACCATGGAAATGGGTGAGGATCACGTGCTTCACGTCGGAATAGTTCAACCCGAGATCGACCACCGTCTGGCCGATCGCTTCGGCTGACCCGGGGTTGCCCGTATCAACGATGGCAGCCTCATTGCCTCGGGCCAGCACGTAGGCAGACACGTTTCCGAGGTTTGCCCGGGCCCAGGTTCCTTCGGGCGAAGCCGGGGCGGCGGTGCCTTCCAACAACGTGGTGGACGAAATATCACCACTTGTGCCGGGCTGGTCTGGAGCGCCCGTCGTTGGCAGCGACGCCCCGGCCGGCTGGCCGGTGGAGCCCCCACATGCCGCTGCAACCGGGCCGAGAAGTGCCAATGCCGTGACTCCCCGCCCGAACTGGCCAAGAAACGCTCGCCGATGGAGCTGCTGCGGCCGGGCCCGAGGTGGTCGTCCGACCGGCAGGATCTGTAGGTGGCTATGGCCGGAGTTGTCGTGGGTGCCGCACATACCCAACGATAACCGGAGAGCGAGCGTCGGAAATTTCACTTGCGAACATTCGCTGAACTGTCCTGAACTACCTGCAGTCAGCGGCGCCCGTCTGCCGGCAAACAATGACTGCGGAACGCTCGGATCGGGGCGAGGCGCAGTGGACAGGTAGTCTCTGGGTCATGAAGCTCTCGATGTTCATCACCTATTCCGACAACTTCAAGACCTCGGTTCAGCAGGTTCAAGATCTCGAGAGCGCTGGTCTCGATCTGGTGTGGGTGGCCGAGGCCTACAGTTTCGATTCGGTAAGCCAGATGGGGTACCTGGCCGGTAAGACCAGCACGATCGAGATCGGTGCGGGCATCCTCAACGTCTACAGCCGTACCGCCGCCTGCATCGGTCAGACCGCCGCCGGGCTCGATTACATCTCCGATGGGCGTTTCGTCCTGGGCCTCGGCGCTTCCGGCCCGCAGGTGATCGAGGGTTTCCATGGCGTCCCATACGAAAAACCGATGCCTCGCATTCGCGACTACATCAACGTGACCCGCATGACGTTGCGACGCGAGAAACTTCAATATGACGGCTCCGCCGTCCAGATCCCGCTTCCGGCGGGACAGGGGACCGGTCAGGGCATCCCACTGAAACTCATCAACCACCCGGTTCGTAGTGCCGTTCCCATTTTCTGGGCCAGCCTCATGGGGCTGAGTGTGAAGAACACCGCCCGCTACGCCGATGGTTGGTTGCCAACCCTCTTCGATCCCACCAAGTACCGAAGCGTGTGGGGTGACGACATCGATGCCGGACTCGAAAAGCGGGATCCGGCTCTCGGGCCGCTTCAGATTTCGGCCGGGGGTTTGGTGGGGATAGGGGACGAGTTCACCGGCGTCACCCAAACCAAGGTGCTGGATACGGTCCGGCCCCATGCCGCCCTCTATGTGGGGGGAATGGGCAGCAGGGAGAAGAACTTCTACAACACGGTCTTTCAACGCTACGGATACGAAGCCGAGGCGAAGGAGATCCAGGATTTGTACCTCTCTGGAAAGAAGGATGAGGCTGCCGCCGCCATTCCCGGAGACTTCATCGAGAACTCCAATCTCGTTGGGCCAGCGGGTTATGTGAAGGAACAGCTGGCCAGATTTGCAGAGGCTGGCGTCACCCATCTGACCGTCCAACCCGTGGGAGATCCGGTCAAGACCATCGAGCAGCTAAAAGAACTGCTCTAACCGCGGGGCCTCCCCGATTCGTTTCACCTTTCCCTCGAGCTAACTGGATCCATCACGGCCTCGCCCGTCTAACGTGAATCCATGGATTTGTTGCCACCGTTTGTCTCTGTCAACTGGCTTGCCGAGCACCTCGCCGACGTGGTTCTCTGCGATGTTCGGATGCTGGCCGATCCCGCTGCCGCATTCACCGAATACTCCGCCCATCACCTTCCGGGCGCGGTTCTTGTTGATCTGAACGCCGACCTGGCGGCTCCGGCGGAAGCAGTTCTGGGCCGCCACCCACTGCCCAATCCTGAGCATTTCGCAGCGGTTCTCGCTCGGCTTGGGATCGGGAACCAAACCAGGGTTGTTGCCTACGACAACGCTGCTGGGGCGCTGGCTTCCCGGTTTATCTGGATGTTGCGCTCCATAGGCCAGGATGCCGCCGTGCTCGATGGCGGCAGCGATGCCTGGCTGGGACCATTCGAGTCTGGGCCGGTACACGTGGAAGCGATCGGCCGGGCACCGGTGGACTGGCCCGATGCGCTGTTGGCCTCAGCTGCCGATGTTGAAGCGGCTCTGGCGTCCGGTGTCCCAGTGATCGACTCCCGGTCCGGCGAACGCTTTCGAGGTGAGGTGGAGCCGCTCGACGCAGTGGCCGGACACATTCCCGGAGCGGTGAATCTGCCCTATGCCGACCATCTCCGGAGTGGTGTTTTGGCTGACGACGCCCAAATCGTTGCTCGGTTCGCTGAGGCTGGAATGGGCGGGACACCCTCAGACGAAGCTCCGATAATCTATTGCGGCTCGGGTGTTACGGCCTGTGTGAACATTCTGGCGGCAGAATCGGTGGGCCTCGGGCCAACGAAACTGTATGTGGGTTCGTGGTCCGGCTGGTCCACCACCCCGGGGGCCCCGATCGCCACCGGCGAGTAAAACGCGCGCCGATCCATGGCGACGGGTTCGAACCGGTCCAAACACCGCACGATCACACAAATCGACGTGCCACCCGACCGGACAGAGAGCCCCTCGCGGCCGTTAGCATATTTGAGGTGACGTTTCCCTTTACTGCCGCTCGGGCCACTCTGCTTAGCGACGAGCCGGTCCGGGTCACGGCGGCCGAAAAAGCCGCCGGCATGGGCTTGCCTGACACATCGGCCGAAGGCTGGCGTTACAGCCCCGTCGCCGATTTGGATCTGAACTCACTGCTACCAGTCACCGCTACGCCCACCAGCTCGCTCCCCAAGATTTCCGAATACGAGGATCACCTCGCCGGTCTTTCTGTGGCAGCCACCGTCACGATGATCAACGGTTTCATCACCTCGATTGACGTGGCCGACGGCTGGGCTTCCAAGGGCCTTGTGGTCACGGCGGAGTCGTTCACCATGCCCCCGCTCGCCGAGGAACCCAATCTCTTTGATGTACTCCATACGAGCTTCGCTCCCGACGGGCTTCTGGTCAGTGTTCCGGAGGGTTTGGTAATCGATGAACCCATCGTGATTCGCAATCACCTCACTGCGCAGTCGGCCGGGTTCAGCTCACTCACCGTGAAGGTGGCCGACAACGCTGAAGTCATGGTCCTCGAGCACTTCACCTCCGAAGCTGGATGCCTTGGTGTCCCCATCACCAACTTCGTGGTGGGCGATCGGGCCACGCTCAAACACACCTCGGTCCAAGATCTCGATCCCAGCAGTTGGCAGATCGGTCGCATTATCGGGTCGGCCGGTCAGTTCGGAGTTCTTTCCAGCGGCCTCGTGGCATTTGGGGGCAAATACGCCAGGGTTCGAACTGACATTGACTTGGTGGGTCGAGGTGCCAAGGGCGAACTTGTGGGCGCCTACTTCTGTGACGGCGGCCAAATAATCGACTACCGAACCTTCCAACATCATCGGGCCAACGACACCATCAGCGACTTGCTCTTCAAGGGAACAGTCGACGACGAGGCCGGGTCGATCTACACCGGCATGATTCACATTCATCCCGATGGCGCAGGCTCCAACGCTTTCCAGACCAACCGAAATATCAAGCTCGGCGAGCAAGCATGGGCCTGGAGCGTTCCGAACCTACAGATCGAAAACAACGAGGTTCGCTGCAGCCACGCCAGCACGGTGAGCCCGGTGGACCCTGACCAGCGTTTCTACCTGCACTCCCGGGGTGTTCCGCCGATCGTGGCCGATCGACTCATCGTTGCGGGGTTCTTCGAAGAAGCGCTCAAGCGGGTGCCAATCCAGCCGGCCGCGGAAATGGCAAGGGCCCTGATTTCGGCCAAGCTCGACCAGCGAATGGGGATCAAGTGACCAAGGTTCTGTCATTGATGCCCTTCGAGGAGCTCGAGGTGGATTCTGCAGTTCGTGTAGATCGAGACGGCCATCGGTTGGCAGTAATCCGCATAGGAGACGAACTGTTCGTACTCGGCGACCAGTGCAGCCATGCCGACTATTCACTCTCTGAAGGCGAGGTGGATCCCGACGAACGCACGATCGAGTGCTGGAAGCACGGCTCCTCGTTTCATGTCGAAGACGGCACACCGGATTCACTACCCGCCACACAACCGGTCCCGGTGTACGACGCCACCATCGTTGATGGGATCGTGACCGTCACCATCTCCGAGGAAACCAGATGAGCGAACTGATTATTGACAACTTGGCTGTTGAGGTCAGTGGGAAGCAGATCCTCTCCAACATCTCGCTGTCGATCAAGTCTGGTGAAGTCCACGCGATCATGGGACCGAACGGAGCAGGCAAGAGCACGCTGTCCAATGCCATTATGGGACGCGCTGGTTACACCGTCACTAGCGGATCGGTCACACTAGACGGCACCGACCTGCTGTCGCTCGAGACGTTCGAGCGGGCCAAGGCCGGTCTGTTCTACGTGATGCAGGCACCGACCGAAGTTCCCGGCGTCCGTATGGCAGACATGCTGAACGCATCGTTGGTTTCGGCTGGCACTGGAATCACCGACATGCCGGCCGCCCTGGCAGCGGAGGCGGCCTCGATCGGTTTCGACGTCGCTCTGCTCGACCGTTCCTTGAACGTAGACCTCAGCGGTGGTGAAAAGAAGCGGTCCGAGACCATTCAGATGAGTGTCTTGAAACCCAAAATCGCCATCATTGACGAGCTGGATTCCGGTCTCGACGTGGATGGCCTTCGTACCGTGGCGGCCCGGGTGGAACAGCTCACCCACGATGGCCTTGGCGTGCTGGTGATCACGCATTTCCCTCGTCTTCTCACTGAACTCAATGCCGACAAGGTGCACGTGTTAGCGCAGGGTCGGATCATGAGCACCGGCGGGCCTGAACTCGCAACCGAGCTGGAGAAGACCGGCTACGGCGCCTACGCCGAACCCGAGCCCGACCCCAAGAAACGCCCCGAGATCGACGACCCCTTCTTTTTGTAGGCGCTGCCGGAGGTACCAACAGGCGAAGCGTCGCACCCTACGGAGAACAGCGCAACCTCACCGTGGGCCTTGCGTCGCGCCGAGCAGGCGAGCCTCCGTGGCGGCGAACGGCCCCCAGAGGGACAGCAATCATGCTCGCAGAAGATTGCGCCGCAGGCTCACGAGCCTGGGCGAGCCCAGGTAGTGAGATGGCGCTGCCCCCGGAGGGTGTCGTTGAGCAGTCCGAGGTGAGGGCTACCCACTGGTTCGTGCCACGCCGAAGGCAAAACATCAGCGGCGTTTGAGCTGCCCCCGGAGCTTGTTGCCGCGTGAGGCTGCGGAGGGACGGAGCAGCTCAGTCCACTCTATGTTTTGGTTGAGCGAAGCGAGCACGGAGCGACCCCGTGCGAGGCACGAGCCTGGGCGAGCGCAGTTGATGAGACAGCAAACGGCCGGACCCTTTCGGATCCGGCCGTCGCACATGATCAGGTAAGGGGAGAGAACCCAGCTCATGTGTTTTGCACTCCGCCCATTCACCTCGAGGGCGATTGGCGTGCTTCTCCATCGGAGGGCGCTCACCGTTCTTTAGTAGCTGTATGAAAAGACTTTGGAATCCGGTGGCTCAGGGTTGGGTCAGGGTGGCTGGGGGCACGGTCGGGGTTCCCCCGGATATCGCAAGCCCCGTTTGTGGATGACAGTGACAGCGCAACGAATCACCTAGTCACGAGGAACGCTCATGTCATTGTTAGCAATTGAAGTCACCACTCCTGCCCCTGTCCCCGATATTGCGATTGCGGCCAGCGCCAGAAATGCGGTGAAGGTTTACCGAATGGGAGGCTCCGAGGTGCGGGCGCTCGATGGCGTGAGCGTGGAGTTTGCCCAGGGTCGCTTCACCGCCATCATGGGACCGTCCGGTTCCGGGAAGTCAACCCTGATGCATTGCGTGGCGGGCCTCGATCAACTCACGTCAGGATCGGTTGCGATAGGGGAGATTGAACTCGCTGGTCTCAGCGAAAAGCATCTCACCACCCTGCGGCGTGACCAGGTGGGCTTCGTATTCCAAGCCTTCAACCTCATCCCCACTCTCACGGTGGAGGAGAACATCACGCTGCCGGCCGCTTTGGCCAGGACCACGCCGGACCCGAAATGGTTGAAGACAGTGATCGACACGGTCGGCCTTGGCGATCGTCTCCGCCATCGCCCCGACGAACTGAGCGGCGGTCAGAAGCAACGCGTGGCTGTGGCCCGAGCTCTTGCCAGCAGGCCCCGTGTCATCTTCGCCGACGAGCCGACCGGCAACCTCGACAGTCGTACGGGTGGTGAGATTCTCGCCTTCATGCGCTCGGCGGTGGACGAGATGGGCCAGACGATCGTCATGGTGACTCACGATCCCATCGCCGCTTCCTACGCCGATCGAGCCGTCTTCCTGGCCGACGGCCGCATCGTCGACGAGATCCAGGCGCCAACCGCCGACAGCGTGCTCAACCACATGAAGACGATGGGAGACTGAGATGTTCAAACTCACACTCCGAACCCTCAACGCCAACAAGATTCGTTTGGCGCTCACCACTTTTGCTGTCGTTCTTGGCGTCAGCTTCGTCGTCTCCTCGCTGGTGTTGGGTGACGGCCTTCGCAACAGTTTCGGTTCGCTCTCTGAAGAGATCGTGGGAGGGACGGACCTGCAAGTTCAGCCCGTAAGCGACTTCGGATCGGCCCAGCCGCTCGAGGCCGGTCTGCTCAGCACGATTGAACAGGTCGATGGCGTTCACCACGCAGCCGGTCAGGTCCTCGCCGACAATATTCAGCCGATTCGGGCCGACGGCACGCCCGTCTCCACCGTTGGGCCACCACTGCTGGGGTTTTCCTGGATCGATGACCCTGCACTCAGCGGCTTCACCCTGGTCGATGGACGAGCGCCTGAAAGGGGTCTCGAGTTCACGATCGACGAGGATGCCGCCGCCGGGAACGATATGCGAATCGGCGAGATCTACGGCATCGTGGCGCCGAGCGGCCGAGTCAACATGGAACTGGTTGGCATCGTCCGGTTCGGCGAATCCAACGCGACGCTCGGTGCTGTGCTCACCCAGTACCCGCTGGAGACAGCACAGAACCTGTTCAACCGGTTGGGCCAGTTCGATGTAATCAGCGTGTCGTACGACGATGCGGTTGATCGGGCTGCCGTTCAAGCGGCGATCACGGCAGTTCTTCCCGATCAAGTAGCGGCTCTCGATCAGGCCGAACTTCTCGATGATGCAAAAGCCGATTTCAACAGCGGCGTGAACATCTTCAACAACATTCTGCTCGGCTTCGCCGGGGTGGCGCTGTTCGTCTCCATCTTCATCATCGCCAACACCTTCGCAATCGTCCTGGGCCAGCGCACAAAGGAACTGGCATTGCTGCGGGCGATCGGCGCAAGTCCTGCGCAGGTTCGACGGTCCACGATGCTCGAAGCGTTGATCGTAGGGCTGGTCGCCTCGGTCCTGGGCATCTTGGGAGGGTTGGGTCTGAACTACGGGCTTCGAGCGATGTTCGATGCACTGGGTGCGGAGTTGCCCGAGTCCGCGCTGATCCTGGCGCCCCGAACGATCATCGTTGCCTTCGCAGTCGGCGTCGGCGTGACGCTCTTGTCGGCCCTCGCTCCTGCCCGCAAGGCTGCCAGGGTTGAACCCATCGCCGCCATGCAGGACAGTGTTGATGCCCCTCGCGAAAGCGATCGGCGCCGAAACCTGATCGGGGCAGTGGTAATGGTCGGCGGCATTGCCGTCGGAGCGTTTGGCCTGTTCGGGGCGATCGACGGCACCGCCGGTCGCATCGCGGTTCTGGGCGCCGGCGCAGTGCTCACTTTCGTTGGTCTGGCCCTTGCCAGCCCCGCGGTCGCCCAACCCGTCATTGGTACGATCGGATTTCCGCTCCGGGCTCTCGGTACGGCCGGTGGGCTCTCCACCCAGAATGCCGGGCGCAATCCTCGCAGAACCGCCAACACAGCGGCCTCGCTCATGGTGGGTCTGGCGCTCGTGACCATGGCGATGGTGGTCGGCGAATCGATCAAACAAAGCATCTCTGACACGCTGACCAGCGAGGTCCGGGCCGACTACATCGTGAGCGCCGACAGCCCCATCAACGCTGCGCTGATTTCCGACCTCACCGACTCCGGCTCATTCAGTGCAGTCTCGGGGTACCGGTACGACGAGATTCAAGTCGCCGGGACGACCAGCGGGGTGATGGCGGGCAATCTTGAAGCCACCAACAGATTGTTCGACCTTGGCCTCAGAGCCGGCCAGTTGACGAATGACTCGCTGACCTTGGCGGTCTACGGGCCCGAAGCTGACGAGAAGGGCTTCCATGTTGGTGATCAGGTGGAGGTCATGTTTCCGTCCGGTGTTGGTGAGACCCTCACGGTTTCCGCCATCTTTGATTCCAGCACGATCGTGGATGAGAACTATCTCATTTCGATCGGAGAGTGGGACCGCCGGTTCGGTCAGTCCACCGACTGGTGGGCTGCTGCCCTGATCGCCGACGGTGTCTCCCCTGAATCAGCGTCCGCCACCTTGGCGGAGTTGGAGGTTCAATACCCTCAGGTTGGCTTCGAGAGCCAGGCGGAGTTCCGTCGGTCCATCGAGTCGCAGATCGATCAAATGCTGGTGGCGATAAATGCCATGCTCGTCCTGGCCATCGTCATCGCTCTGATCGGCATTGCCAACACCCTGGCACTCTCGGTGTTCGAGCGAACCCGCGAGATTGGCCTCCTGCGAGCGGTCGGTATGAGCCGCCGTCAGACGCGCCGAATGATTCGATGGGAAGCGGCCCTGGTAGCCCTCTTCGGCTCGATCCTCGGTATCACTATCGGTCTGGTGTTCGGCTGGGGCGCCGTGACCGCCCTGCCCGACAGTCTCGTCTCAACACTCGCCTTTCCGGTCTCCAGAATCAGCATCCTGGTTCTCGTGTGTGGACTGAGCGGGTTACTCGCAGCGGCATTCCCGGCTCGCCGAGCAAGCCGGCTGGATGTCCTCGACGCTATCAGTCACGCCTGACCGCACTCTCCTGGTCAAGCGCACCAACGCCCCGGGTTGACTTTGTTGGGTCAACCCGGGGCAAGTGGTCTCGGCGAGTAGGATTTCACGGTGGCGAGAGCGTCGAAGTTCGATGACCAGTTGATTCTGGACGCCATGGCCCAAGAGGTCGCCGAGGCTGGCATGGACGCCGCCACCGTTTCCAGCGTGGCCCGTCGTCTCGATGCGCCCAGCGGTTCGATCTACCACCGGTTTCCCACCCGAAAGCATCTCCTGGGTGCGCTGTGGGTTCGCACCGTTCGGAGCTTCTACACAGCAATAGAATCCGCAGTCGGTGATGCCAGTGGCGCCGACCTCGGAAGCCACGTGGTCGATGCGGTGTTCCGGTGGATCAGCGCCAACCCGGTGGGGGCTACGCTCCTGCTGAAGTTCCGCACCGAAGATTTGATCGACAACGATTGGCCAACCGAGATCCGGATCGAGATCGCCGGTGAGAATCAACGCCTTGCCGACATCACCAACCGGGTCGCTGAAGCCCGCCACGTCAATCCGCTCGACGTAGTGTTGGCTCTCATCGACTTCCCCGCCGCCGCCGCCCGGCGCGCCGCGGTGTTCGAGAACGAAACCGTGGAAACAGCGATTCGTCAGCGAACCACCGCGCTTATCTCACAGATGTTGTGACGAGCTGCGGTTCAGTGCGCTTTGGTGAGCGTGCCTAGGTAGAGCTCGATCACCTTGGGGTCGGTCAGTAGGTTGCGACCAGTGTCGGTGTAGGCGTTGGAACCTTGATCCAGCACATAGCCCCGATCGCAGATCTGGAGGCAGCGGCTGGCGTTCTGCTCCACCATCACCACGCTCACACCCGCGGTGTTGATCTGCTTCGTGTTCACGAAGACCTGATCCTGCAGAGCGGGGGACAGGCCGGCAGATGGCTCGTCCAAAAGGATCACCGACGGGTCCATCATGAGTGCCCTACCCATGGCCAACATCTGGCGTTCGCCACCGGAAAGGGCGCCAGCGCGCTGGTCGCGCCGCTCAGCCAGGCGGGGGAACATTTCGGCGATTACTTCAAACCGCTCGTCGAAACTCTCTGGCCGCAAGTACGCCCCCATCTCGAGGTTTTCGTTGACCGAGAGGGTTGGGAAGACGTTGTTGTTTTGAGGCACATAGCCGATGCCCCGTTCCACCAGGGAATGGGCCTTCATGTTGGTGATGTCCTCACCTTTGAACCAGACCGCCCCTTCGCGAATGGTCAAAAGTCCGAAAAGGCTTTTGAGCAAGGTTGATTTGCCGGCGCCGTTTGGGCCGATGATGCCAACAAGTTCGCCCGGGGCCAGCTCGAGCGAGCACCCGTTGAGAATGTCGACACCGGGGATGTATCCGCCCGTGACGTTGTCAACATGGATGAGGAGGTCGGGACGGGAGGTCATTGAGCATCCTCTATTTCGGCAGCTTTGGCAGCATCGGCGATCTTGGCGGAGTCCATTTTAGCAGTCGTTTCTTCATCGAAGACGAGTGCGGTGTCGTGGGTAGTGCCTAGATAGGCATCCACCACGGCCTTGTTCTCGCCGATAGCAGAATGAGGTCCTTCGGCGATGATTCCGCCCTCGGCCATCACCACCACCCAGTCGCTCACGTCGCGTACTACGTCCATATCGTGTTCTACAAAGATGACGGTTCGGCCCTCATCACGCAGTGACTTGACATGTTCGAGAAGTGACTGGGTGAGTGCCGGGTTCACGCCGGCCATGGGCTCATCGAGCATGATGAGCTTGGGGTCGGTCATCAATGCCCGGGCCATCTCGAGGAGCTTTCGCTGCCCACCGGAGAGCGTGCCAGCGAACTCTTCACGCATGTGGCTGAGCTTGAAGCGTTCGAGGAGGGCGTCAGCCTTCTCTTCGATGTCCGTTTCCTGGTCTCGCCAGAGCGGATGGAGGAGTGCTTTGAAAAAATTCTCACCGGTTTGGTTGGGAGCGCCCAGCTTCATATTCTCGATCACGGTGATCTTCGAAAGCGCCTTGGTGAGCTGGAAGGTCCGCACCATGCCCTGGCGGGCCACCTTGTGGGGTGCGAGTGCCCCCATGGGCTTGCCCTCGAATGTCCATGACCCTTCATCGGGGGCATCGAAGCCGGTGATCAGATTGAAGAAGGTGGTCTTGCCGGCCCCGTTGGGTCCGATGAGAGCAGTGATCAGGCCGCGTTGCACCTCGACGTGGTTGACATCGACGGCCACAAGGCCACCGAAACGCCGGGTGATACCGGTGGCGGTGAGGATGGCGTCGGGCTTGGCCGAGCCAGGTTCTTGAGGAACGTCGTCCAGGACGGCTGGATCGACGGCTTTGAGTTCAGTAAATCGAGACATGTCCTATCGGGCGTCGAGCGCCAGCTCCCTCTTGTCGCCGAATATTCCCTGAGGCCGGAACACCATGAGGAGCATGAGGCCCAATCCCAGAAGGATGAATCGCATCTGACCAACCTGGACACCGTCCAGGATTGCGTCAGGGATGTAGTCGGCCCGGACCGCTTCGCGCAGGGTGGTGTCGGTGAAGGCCAAAAGGCCGGAGAACATGATGGAGCCGATCACCGGACCCCAGAGGCGGGCGGTGCCGCCCAGGATCACTGCAACCCAGATGAAGAAGGTCTTTGGTGTTCCGAAGTCCTGCGGGGTCGGTTGGACCGAGCCTTGGGCGAGTACGAAGAACATGCCGCCGACGGCACCAAAGAGGCCTCCGAGGATGAGACTTTGCATCTTCACCGAATAAGCATTCTTGCCGAGCGCTCGAGCGGCATCCTCATCCTCTCGGACCGCCTTAAGCACACGACCCCATGGGGAGTGGATTACGAGATAGGTAAACGCGACGCCGAGCAACACCACGCTCCAGCCGAGCATCAGCACCCACGACTGTCTGGCCGAGTATCCAAATACTCCGCCGTCGAGAAAGCCTGGTCGGGCGTTTTGAAATGAGGTGGTGAAGCCGTTGATGCCGTTGGACCCACCGGTGAGGCCACGGAGTGACGTGGCACGCACCACGATTCGGAGGATCTCGGCCGCAGCGATCGTGACGATTGCGAGATAGTCCGCCCGCAGTCGAAGGGTCGGAATACCGAGTAAGAGTCCGAAGACTCCTGCGGCGATTAGGCCGATTATGACGCCCTTCCACATCGCCTGTTGACCCCACTCGAAGCCCCAGATCTCACCGCCCGCTAGCGGGATAGCAAGACCGTAGGCACCGCAGACCATGAATCCGGCGTGGCCGAAGTTCAGAAGGCCGGTGAAGCCAAAATGAATGTTGAGCCCGATCGCAGCAATGGCGAAGTACATCGCCTGACTGCCAAACGCCGACTCAACTGTGAAGGTGAATATCTGTCCCCAGTCCATGACCTATCCGATCCGATCCGCTCGACCCAGGATGCCCTGGGGCCGTATGAGCAAGATGCCGACGAGCACGAACAGTGCTCCGATGTTCTTCAATTCTGTTGGGAGACCCGTGCCTCCGATGCCCGGGAACCACTCAGGAAACGTAATGGTGGACAGGTTGACCAGGAGACCCACAAGCACGCTTCCGATCAAAGGTCCGTACGCCGTTCCCAGACCGCCCAGCGTCACGGCGGCGAACATCAGCAGGAGCAGTTCGAAGCCCATATCCCATTTGTTGGTCTGGTCAAGCCCGAAGAGCACACCACCCAGCCCGGCCAGACCAGCTCCACCTATCCAGACCGTTTGAATGACCCTTTGGACGTCGATTCCAGATGACTCGGCCAGATCTACGTTGTCGGCGACCGCTCGCATAGCCTTGCCGGTGCGGGTATAGGTGACCGCGAACGCCACCAGTACCAAGGACGCCAGCGCAATTCCCATGATGAAAATGTCTCGCTGAACGAACGTGAGCGGGCCGAAGTCAATGGGGCTTTGATTCCCGAAGTTGTTGTAGGCTCGGCGGTTGCCACCGGCGAGGTAGAGCATCACATAGCGCAGAAGGATGCTGAGGCCGATGCTGATGACCAGCATTGCGATCAGGCCAGTGCCTCTGTTACGCAGTGGCCGCCATAGAGATCGTTCGTTCATCAACCCGAAGACGGCGGTGAAAGCTACACCGAGGATGGCGGCGAAGATGAGATGCATGCTCTGGTTGAAGAACAAAGTTGTGAGTGCCCCAACGGTGACCAGTTCGCCGTGGGCAAAGTTGGTGAGGCCGGTGGTGCCGAAGATCAAGCTCAGGCCGATTGAGCACATGGCGATGATCAGACCGAACTTCAGACCGCTGAAGGAGAGGCTGATCAGGTCGGAAAGGAAGCGGGAACCGCTCCCGCCGCCCCCCTCACCCTGTTCGAGGGCGAAGATCCCGCCTCGGGTTTGACCAGCCTGGAGACTGATCTCCAGTTCGTTGGCACCCTCGTTGCGGAGCCGGACCCCTTCGGGCAAGGTTCTTTCGTCGAGTTGGACGATGTAGCTGCCGGGTCCGGGAGCCGCCAGAAAGGCTCTCCCGTCGTCGCCGATTTCCGTTGACGCCACTTCGGCACCGTCGGCATCGAGCAGAACCAGGACCGTTCCGGTGGCAGGGGTTCGCTCGCCGGTGGTCTCGTCGATGAAGTTGGCATTGATGTTCACCCCCTCCTCGGCCTGAGCTGACGCCGCCGGGACGAGTCCCAGGAGCACGAAGAACAGGACGGCGACCGAGGCCAGGGCCCTGACGGTGGTGGTGGTGAATAAGCGAGTCACAGCCAGCGGAGTATAGACACGTGATCTTCGTCACGCCCAGGAGAATGCGCGGTTAGTCCTCTCTGGCCGGATTTTTCATACGCTTGACATATGAGCACCACCGATCTGGGTCTGGTTTGGAACAACACATTCACCACCGAGCTTCCGGCCGATCAGGTGGAAGGGCCTGCCCTACGGCAGGTTCAGAATGCGGCATTTAGCAGGGTTCAACCCACGCCGGTATCGGCGCCTGAGCTGATCAGCTATTCACCCGAAGTGGCGGCAATGCTGGGAATATCTCCGGAAACCCTGAAATCCAGTGCCATGGTCGAAGCCTTGGCCGGGAATCGTGTTCTGCCCGGGATGGATCCCTACGCCATGAACTACGGCGGACATCAATTCGGTAACTGGGCGGGTCAGCTTGGCGATGGTCGAGCAATTGCACTGGGCGAATTGAAAGCTCCGGACGGAACACTCCACATGCTGCAACTCAAAGGGGCAGGTCCCACTCCGTACAGTCGACGGGCGGACGGCCGGGCGGTATTGCGATCCAGCGTTCGGGAGTTCTTGTGTAGTGAGGCGATGCATTTCCTCGGGGTGCCCACCACCCGTGCGCTCAGCCTGGTTTCCACCGGCGATCAGGTTGTGCGCGACATGTTCTACGACGGCAACGCAGCCCCCGAGCCCGGCTCAATCGTTTGTCGGGTGGCGCCGTCGTTCATTCGGTTCGGGACCTTCGAACTGCCGTCCTCACGTGGCCAACACGAGACCCTGGCCGCCCTGGTGGACTACACCATCAAACACCATTTCAGTCATCTCCGGGGTGCGGCGCAGCCGGATCGGGACACCTATGTCGCCTTCTTCGCCGAGGTGTGCCGGTCAACAGCCCAACTGATGGTGGAGTGGATGAGGGTGGGTTTCGTCCACGGCGTGATGAACACAGACAACCTGTCGATCCACGGCATCACGATCGACTACGGACCGTACGGGTGGCTGGAGGACTTCGATCCCGGCTGGACCCCAAACACCACCGATGCTCACATGAAGCGGTACCAGTACGGAAACCAGCCGGGAATCGCGCAGTGGAATCTGATCCGGCTGGCCAATACTCTCTTTCCCCTTGTGGAGGACGCCGTGCCGCTGCAAGAGGCCTTGGACGAGTTTGCCGACGTCTTCACCCACGGCCACCGCGCCGGCTGGGGACGCAAGCTTGGGTTGACCGGGCTGACCGAGGCCGACGACCCGCTCTTCGATGATCTCGGTGTTGCCCTTCAGGCGGCGGAGACCGACATGACCATCTTCTACCGAAATCTTGCCAACGTGGATCTCCGAGCACTCAACCCTGCACAGATTCCGGCGGAGTTGATGGAGGCCTACTATCAGCCCGAGCAACTCACGCCGCCGGTGGTCACCCAGATCACCGGTTGGTTGGAGCGATACACCGCCCGCGTGGGGCTGGAGATCTCCGGTGATCGGCGGCGCAAGGAGCTCATGGATTCGGTGAATCCGAAGTACGTGCTCCGAAATTACATCGCGCAGCTCGCAATCGATGCCGCTGCCGAGGGGGACTACTCGGTGCTCGAGGATGTTTTTGACGTCTTGCGTAAGCCCTACGATGATCAGCCGGGTCGAGAGAAGTGGGCCGAACGCCGCCCCGAATGGGCTCGGTCCCGTCCGGGTTGCTCCATGTTGAGTTGCAGTAGCTAGGAGGCGTTTCAGCGTCCGTGGCAGGCCTTGAATTTCTTCCCGGAACCGCAATGGCACGGGTCGTTGCGACCTGGCTTGGCCCCAACCCCCGCCTTATCACTCAAAGCAGTTCGTACCGAAGCGGCACGAATCGGGTCGGTGTGGCCCTCCAGAGCGGCGCTCACCCATTCCGGTGATCCCTGGATGGCCCCGTTGATCTTGCCTTCTACAGTTGGCGCCGGCACCAGGAAGATCGCAGCACTGCTGGTTGAGCGGACCTGGTGTTTCCATGCTTCGCTGAGATCGGGGAGTGGTGCCCTCAGCACCCCTTCTCCCAACGGGTCAAGGAGTACCACATCATCCTTGCGAACCTCACAAACCCACCCCAGCGCATGACCCAGCTGACTGTCGGCCATCCGTGACGCCGAGGACGTGGGCCAATCTGGGGGCTCCGTTCCGTTGTCCGCTATGAAAACCAGTGCGGCATAGGGCGAGGTGAGTTCTCGCACAAAGGCACCGCAGACGGCGCTTTTCCCGCTGCCGGCCGGTCGGAGGTTCTGCATCAGGTCATTGTGCCAAATTGAAGATGGTGGGGGCAGCCTCGGTGCACACTCGGGCATCGTCGCCGATGGAGATCCGAACAGGCTCACCTTCGATTTCCACGGAGAGCTGTGCCGAAGTGATCGACACTCCGATTCGTGATCCGTGACGGAACAAGGCAAACGACAGCTCATCCCACTCGGCTGGGAGACGGGGCGAGAACTCGATTCCTAGATCGGCGTTGTCGGCGCCCTTGTCGTGGAAGCCGGCGAACCCGTAGACCGCGCCAGCCCATGCTCCTGCGGCATTGGCAACGTGGACGCCGTTGGCGGTATTGCCATGGGTGTCGGCGATATCGAGAAATAACGATGCCCGGAAGTAGTGCATGGCCACATCGTGGTATCCGACCTCAGCTGCCACGATCGACTGCACACACGCTGAGAGGCTGGAGTCGCCCGTGGTGATGGGGTCGTAATAGTCGAAGTTACGACGTTTCTGATCGGTGCTGAACTGGCTGCCTCGAAGGAAGTTGGCGAGAACCACGTCGGCCTGTTTCAGTACCTGGAAGCGGTAGATCACCAGAGGGTGAAAATTGAGAAGTAGCGGGTACTTGTCTGGCGACGTGTTCTCAAAGTCCCAAGGTTCGAGGTCGAGGAAGACGTCATCCTGTGGATTGATGCCAAGTTCCTCGTCGTAGGGAATGAACATGGCGTTGGCTGCCCGGGACCACTCGTCGATCTCGTCCTGGGACACGCCGATGGCCCTGGTAAGTGCCGTCCACTTGTCCGGAAAGCGGGTCTGGACTTCGGTGCACAGCCCGGCGGCGAATCGCAGATTGAACCGAGCCATTACGTTGGTGTAGGTGTTGTCGTTCTTGACCGTGGTGTACTCGTCTGGCCCGGTGACACCGTGAATATGAAACTGCGCAGTTCCATTGGCGGAGTAGAAACCAAGATCGGCCCACAGGCGCGCCGTCTCTACCAAGATCTCCGCGCCCTCCTCAGCCATGAAATCCCAGTCGTTAGTGGCATCGGCATATCGTTTGAGGGCGAAGGCCACGGCGGCGTTGATGTGATATTGGGCGGTACCTGCGGCATAGTAGGCACTGGCCTCCTCGCCACTGATCGTTCGCCAGGGGAAAAGCGCGCCTTCTTCGCTGAGCATCCTGGCGCGCTTGCGAGCTGCATCGAGCATGTTCCAACGGAAGCGCAGTAGCTTGCGTGCAGTTTCGGGCTGGGTGTAGGCCAGGAACGGGATGACGTAGACCTCGGTGTCCCAGAAATAGTGACCCTCATAACCGTCGGCCGTCACGCCTTTGGCGGCGATGCCTTGCTCTTGGGTCCGAGCCGATGCCTGGGCCAACTGGAAGAGGTTCCAGCGGATCGCCTGCTGGGCGGTCGGGTCGCCGTCGATCTTCACATCGCTGAACCGCCAGAAGTCATCCAGCCATGCCCGTTGCCCATCGGCCAGAGCTTGGTTGCCGGTGGTAGCGGATCTCGCCAAAGTGCGCTGACATCGATCGGCCAGTTCTTTCGCGGGTACGCCGGTGGAGGAGTGATAGCTCACCAGCTTCTCGAGCCGGATCGTCTTGTTGGCCTCGCCCTCCACGGCAAATACGGTCTTGGCTTGATCCTCGTTTACCGTGGTCTCCACAGTTGCAGGACAGTCGGTTTCGAATACGTGTCGATACCCCACCGCCACCGTCATTCCACTGTTGGTGCAGCGGTACCCGAGGACCACGTCGTCACCATCGTGGCGTTGTACTCGCGGTTGGAGTACTCGGTGTTCGAATTTGCTCGCCGTGCGGGGGTCTTTTCCTTCACCGAGCGCGGCCGCCTGAACGTAGTACTCGTCGTGACCATCCTGGCGATTCAGGAGCTGTGATGAAATCACCACCGGCGCCGAGTCATCGAGCAGCGTGACTTCGAAGGTGAGCAATGCCAAATGGCGGTGCTCGAAGCTCACCATGCGGGTGCTGCGAACATGAATCCGCTTGCCGGCTGGAGTGCGCCATATGAGATCTCGCGTGAGCATGCCGGTTCGGAAATCCAGCGCCCGCTCGTAAGAATCGAGATCGGCAGTTGCCAGGAGGAGTGGTTCGTCGTCAACGTAGAGTTTCATCAACTTCGCGTCTGGAACGTTGACGATCGTTTGCCCGACTTCGGCGAAACCGTAGGCAGACTCGGCATGTGAGATCGGCCATGTCTCGTGAAACCCGTTGAGAAAGGTCCCGTGGCTGTGGGCGTCCCGGCCCTCCTCAGGGTTGGCCCGCATCCCGATGAAACCGTTGCCGAGCGCAAAAAGCGTTTCGGTCAAACCGAGATCAGCTCGGCTTCGTTCAGTCTCGACGAGTCGCCACGGTTCGGTGGGAAAACGGTGCTGGGGGAGTGGAACAGGAGCGTGAACTGCCTTCATCGTTCTCCATCGGCCGCCGTAGTGACCGCATCCACCAATTCGCTGAGGTCATCGATCACTACGTGCGCCCCGTTTTCTCTGAGAGAGTCCGCCCCGGAGCCGCGATTGACTCCGATGACCAGTGCAAAGTTCCCAGCCCGGCCCGCCGCAACTCCACTTACAGCGTCTTCGAACACGACGGTGGCCGAGGGAGCCACGTGCAACCGTTCTGCGCCGAGAAGAAACGCATCCGGGGCGGGTTTGCCCGGCAGTTCTAGGTCAGCAGACACCACGCCATCGATGATTACGCTAAATCGACCTTCCATCCCGGCGCCAGCCAACACTGGGACGGCGTTCTTTGACGAGGAAACGATCCCCTGGGGTGTGCCCAACGCGTCGAGTGCGTCGAGGAGGGCAACAGAGCCCGGGAACGCCTCAATGCCTTCAGACTGGATGATCTTGTTGAATTCGGCGTTCTTCCGATTGCCCAGCGCACATACGGTGCTTGGGCCGGCGTCATCGCTGGGCGCTCCGTCTGGCAACGTGATCGAACGACTTGTGAGGAATGAGCGAACGCCGTCGTAGCGCGGCTTGCCGTCTACGTACTCGTGGTAATCGGACAACTCAAAAGGGCTCGTGTCGCTGGCGCCCACCGCATCGCCATGTTCGCTGAGGAACCAGTTGAACAGTGCCGCCCAGGCTCGCTCGTGTACTTGGGCTGTGGGGGTAATCACGCCGTCGAGATCGAACAGCACGCCCTCCATCCGGGTCCAGAAGTCTGCGGAGAAAGGATCGCCCACGGTCATTCCTGGAGCGTATTCGCTAGCGAGCGCTGAAGTTGACCTTCGGTGTCCCCTTAGGGTCGCCGTTCCCAGCAGTCGATCGGGCCCAGGCTCGAGACATGTACTGCAACAAGGGGGGAAATGAGATCGTCGAGAATGGCTGATGACTTTCATGAGTGTGCCGATAGTGGGACTATGGTCCGTGTGCGCCGAGTTGTCCGTCGATCACTAACAATTGCGGTGCTGGCGGCGATACTTGCAACCGTTTTCGCCAATCCGGAGGCGCCAGCGCTCGCTCGATCCGCCGAGTTCGACGCGGTGGTTCTCGAAACCGGGCAGCCTGTCTCCGCCGCTCCTTCGTTGGTTGCGGTGACCTCGGATGCTGATCTCGGGGCGCTGGGTGCGTCCTTGACGGTGGGTCATGCGGATGTCCTTCGGCTCTACTGGGCGTTTTTCGAACGAGATCCTGACGTTTCCGGCGCAAGATATTGGATCGACATCTTCAATGACGGGGCCTCCATCGATGCGATCGCCTTTGCGTTTTCGAACTCGGCCGAGTTCCGACAGACCTACGGGACCACATCGGATCGCGAGTTCGTCCGCATCGTCTACGCCAACGTTCTCGGACGCCAGCCAGATTCTTCAGGGTTTACCTATTGGACCGGTCTCCTGCGAGATACCCCCGCCACACGAGTCGATGTCGTCCGTTGGATCTCGGGAAGCACCGAGTTCATTTCTGCTCATCCGTTCCGTTCCGACGCGGTCCGCAGGGCCGTAGAGGCCGATTCCAATGTTGCAGTCGCAGTCGATGTGGTGGAATCTTTGGCGCTTGGGCGTTCAACCGCCCATCTGCCGCAGGACCGTTCCAACGGATTGAGCGCCGCCATCGACAGTATCCGAAAACGATTTGGCGCGTTCTCCACCGTTGTTCCCGCTGGTGCCTGCACCGCGAGTGGACAGGTGCACAGTTGCCCAATTGCGATCAGCGAGGTGGGAGTAACCGCCACGCTTACCGTGCAGGTGGTCGAAGACAAAGTGATCGGGATCGATGGTGCTACGGACAGCGACCCCGATGCTTGGGCCCTCAATGTGGTCCACTCGGCCGTCGCCGGGCGGGATATCGCCAGCGGACGGGGCTTGAGTTCGGAAGCGGCGGCGCTCGTGAGAGCCAACGTGTCGCGCATTGCACCAACGATCGGAGCTACCGGCACGGCGGTTCTCGCTCCGGTCGGCGATTGTTCCGACTCGGTGAGATCGATAACCACGGGCGGACCCGCCATCCATCGACGGGCCTGCAGCTATAGCGTCACCGGACCCGTCATGACCATCTCGGTAGAGGCGGTGACGCACAACAGCGCATTTGCCGGCGTCAACGTCATCGTGCCCCGGCAATATGCCGACCAGAACTACAGCCCCTATGCCACGATCGGCAACATCACCCTTCACCATCCAGCCGATCGCGTGGAGCGGATCGGGTTCCATGAATCCGGCCACGACGGGTCTCAGGCTCAGGTCCCCCTGAAGACCGACACCAAGATCATGACCATGACAAGTCGCAGCCGGGGCAATGACTCCCATAGTGCGGCGGACATCGTGGTTCATGCCGAAGCTCAGATTCGAGCCCCGGTTACGGGTACGGTGCTGCGAGCCGGGACCTACACGCTCTACTGCAAATACAGCGATCACTATTTGGTGATCGAACCGGACGCACGGCCCGGTTTCGAGGTGAAGGTGCTTCACTTCGAGGGCCTGTCCGTAGCGAAGGGTGACCGGGTTGTGGCCGGGCAGACCGTTGTGGGAAGCAACGCCCGCAAGCTGCCGTTCACTTCCCAGGTCGACCACTTCACCGCAGATCCATCAACGGGTCACATCCATATCGAGGTCGTGGACCCCAGTATTCCCGACCGTCCCAGCGGCGGTGGCTGCTGACCGTCGGTCGGCTGTGGGCGATTCGCAACAAAAGGCCTGGTTCATCGGTATCGTGGTTGGTTCGCTGTGAGCACCTCCCCTGACATTTCCTCTCCCAACTCCATCGTGAACGGCAGCGCCGTCGTGGCTGCTGAATCGTCGATTCTCTACGCATTCGGTTCAGAGAGTTTGGAGCCCGGAGACGAGGGTGAGGCCAAATTCCTGTACCGCTGGCAAGTCGATGCGCTTTCCAGTTGGCTGCGCTGTGGCCGTCAAGGGGTTGTCGAGGCTGTCACGGGCTCCGGCAAGACCAACGTCGCAATCGCCGCCGCAATCGACGCCAAACGGCGCGGCTTGTTCGTCCTGGTCGTGGTACCCAGCCGCGTACTGATGGAACAGTGGAGTGAACGGCTTTCCGAATCGATGCCCGAGTATCGGATCGGTCGGCTCGGCGACAGCGGCACCGACCGTCCCCCGGATTGTGACATTCTCGTCACCACTCGCCACTCCGCCGCCAGTCGCAAACCCGTTCCACCGGTCGGGCAGGAGGGACTTCTGATCGCCGACGAGTGCCACGGTTTCGGTGGCAAGGTGCTGCGCAAAAGCCTGATGACCGCCTATACCGAACGCCTCGGTCTCACCGCCACGCTCCAGCGGTCCGACGATGCCGTCGATACGCTTCTGCTCCCGTACTTCGGGGGCATCTGCTATCGCTACGGCTTTGGGGAGGCGATCGCTGACGGCGTGTGTGCTCAGCCCCGAGTCGCATTCGTGGCAGTGCCACTCACCGAGTCCGAGCGAGCCGATTACATTGCCACCGAACAGGCCCTGGTGGACTCTCGGCGGGTTCTACGATCCATTCCCGACATGCCGCAGCGCCCTTTCGGAGCGTTTCTCGCCGCCGTTCAACACCTTGCCGCAAACGACGGTGGGTCACACGGCCGCGCCGCAAACGAATACCTCGACGCTTTCGGGTCCCGACGCGAGATCGTGGCCAACAGTCAAGCGAAATACGAAGCGCTCGGGATCTTCGCCGAGCCGGTCAATGACTCTGATGGGTCGCTGCTCTTCACCGAAACGGTCCGGGCGGCCAACCATGCGATCAACCGCCTGGACCCACTCACCACCATCGAGATAATCACGGGCGAAACCCCGCGTCGCGAACGCGAAGACATTCTTCTGGCCTTCCGCGAACAACGTCTGCGAGCGGTCGCTGCTCCGAAGGTTCTGGATGAAGGAGTCGATGTTCCCGACGCCAACCTGGGGATCGTGGTGAGCGCCAGTCGCACGAGACGCCAGATGATCCAGCGAATGGGCCGGATCCTCCGTCGGAAACGGGAGGGGAGCGGTGCCCGGTTCGTCATCATCTTTGCCAGCGACACCATGGAGGACCCCACAGCGGGCGCCGACGCTGATGGTTTCATCAGCGAAATCCAAGAGATCGCCGAGGATGCTCGAGTGTTCGCTCCCGAGGACTACGGAGACATCGCGGCATTCCTTGACTACTCCGGTCCCGAGAAAGTGAACGAACCAAATCGCATCGGGCCGTTGCAGCCGTCGGAGGACCTCCTCGAAGCGTTCGAACTGGCTGATCCGGCCGAACGCTATGCGCTGACGTTCTTCGCTCCGTGGTCCATCTCCCCGACCGCGGCGTTCGGTCAGATGGTGCCGGTTCCCGAGATGTTTGCTGCACTACCGGAGGAACGGCGCCCCTACCGCGAGCTGGATCTCACCAATTTGCCCGAAGTCTTGCAGCCGAAGAAGCGGAAGAAAGACCAGAAGCTCTCCACCGGTGAGGCGCCGCTTCGGATGGTGGCTGTTGCCGACGGATTCGCTCTCCAATGCCTCGGGTGCGGCACCACCTCGGAGGTCACGCCGTTCAAATGGAAGGCCCTGGAGCAGACCGTGCAGTGCGGTTGCACCGGCTAGCGATGCATTATTCGGATCCTCCGTCGTCTGCTCATCTCCGAATGGGCGCAACGGATCTCCACCGCTACATGGAGGAGGCGTGGCCGGCGAAAGAAGCCTTCTACGCCCCTGATCGATTCGAGGAGTTGCGCCCGGGTTTTTGCCGCTACCGCTACACCGTGGTCGAGGACGACATTCGACCAGGTGGCACCATAAGCGGACCCACCATGATGTGGCTGGCCGATGTTGGTACCTACGCCTTGCTGCTCGCGCACCTTGGCGCCGCAGCGTTGGCGGTGACCACGAGCCTGTCGATCGACTTTCTACGGCGGCCAGTCGGCCCCCAAATGGTCGCCGACACCGAACTGGTCAAACTGGGCCGGAACCTGGCGGTTTGCCGAGTCACGATCGCCAGTGCCGCCGCAGGTGAAGCCCCGAACATGAACAAACCCGAGGCGGTTTCCAGTGTCACTTACAGTCTGAGCCTTCTGCCGGAGCAAACCTGATGCGGAGCAATGCTGGGCGACGGTCCTTCGGCCAGTGATGGCTACCACGTGGTAACCGAGTATGCAAGCGGGAGGGCAGTAACGTACAAAGCGTGAACCGCCGAACGAAAATCATCGCCAGCATCGGGCCTGCCTCAGACGATGAAGCAACCCTGAAAGACATGGTTGAAGCCGGCATGGATGTTGCTCGGATCAACCTGTCTCACGGAACCCTCGAAGACGGACTAGAGCGTTACCGGCGCATCCGTTCAGTTGCCGAATCGATGGATGCCAATGTCGGAATCATGGCCGATTTGCCCGGACCAAAAATTCGGCTCGGTCTGTTCGAAGATCGGCGCGTCCTAGAGACCGGCGACGAGTTCAAGCTCACGCCGGGCACCGGTCCTAGCGGCAAAGACACATTTTCCGTGGGCTATGACTCGCTGCTCAACGACGTCCTCGAAGGAGACCGCCTCATCGTTGGCGACGGCACAGTGGTCTTCAAGGTCATCGGGTCCACCAGCGATGCCCTCCGAGTGGTCGTTGAATACGGCGGAAAGGTTCAGGGAAAGCCGGGCCTACATATTCCCTCGGACCGCCTGAAGGTCACCACGCCTACCCCCGAAGACCTGCGACTGCTCGATGCCTTTGTTTCGGCGGGCATCGACATGGTGGCGATCAGCTTCGTTCGTTCCGCTCACGACATTCGACGAGTTGGCACCGAACCGGCACCACGAGGTCCTTTGATCGTTGCCAAGATCGAAACCCGCTCGGCGGTCGACAACCTCGACGGGATCATCATGGCGTCGGGCGCAGTGATGGTTGCTCGTGGCGATCTCGGTGCCGAGTTCCCGATTCAGGAATTGCCGCATCTCCAAAAGGACATCATCGCCCGTTGCATCGCATTGGGGCGCCCGGCTATCACCGCCACCCAGATGCTCGAATCGATGATCACGGCCCCCAATCCCACCAGGGCTGAGGCGTCCGATGTAGCCAATGCAGTGTTCGACGGAACTTCGGCGGTCATGCTGTCAGCCGAGACTGCCGTCGGAAACGACCCTGCCAATGTCGTGCGGGTCATGGCCGCAATCGCCCAACGTGCCGATCAAGAGTTCGATTACGAGGGGTGGGCCCATCAGATAAAACGTGATCGGCTCATGGAGCCCCAATCGGTCGACTCTGCAGTTACTGACGTAATGACCATGGCCACCTGGCGCGCAGCCATGGAAATGGGTGTCAAGGCCATTCTGTGCATCTCTCGCAGCGGTTTCACGGTCCGGGCGATCGCTCGTTTCCGCCCGATGGCCCCAATCCTCGGTTTCAGCCCGGACCAGCGCACCGTGAAGCAACTCTCGATGAGCTGGGGCGCAACTGCGATCAAAATTGACCGAATCGAGAGCAACGACCAGTCCGTCAAGAATGTGATCAACATCGCCAAACAGGAGGGCTTCATTCGCTCCGGTGACATCGTGGCAGTTCTGGGCGGCTCCAGCGCCACCATCGGCGCCACCGACACCCTCCGGATGGCCGCGATCTGTCCTCGCTCGCGCCCTGCGGCGCTGGGCGCCTGAGTCCGCTGCTGCTCGTCCTCGCGTCTGCGCCCTGCGGCGCTGGGCGCCTTGGGCTTTCCGCTCGGCTCGCTCCGCTCGGTCAATCGGCTAGAGCGGTGTTTGCTGCTTCGTCCCTTCGCAGCTGCAGTCGTCTGCGCCCTGCGGCGCTGGGCGCCTTGGGCTTTCCGCTCGGTCAACGGTAAGCGGTGTTTGTGCTGAGTGTCGCACCCAGCCGCCGACCTGATTGAGACCGTCCTCAATAGAATGGCGGGGTGCCGCCCCTCATCATTCGCAACAGCAGCGGATTCGGGCGGCGCGGATTGCTTCGTGACTGGCTGGCTGAGGCGCGGTCCAGATTTGGGGCCGAACCCAAAACAGCGTTCATCCTTAGTGGCGGCGGCGTCCTCGGCTCGGTACAGGTGGGAATGATCCGGGCGCTTACCGAGGCCGGGATCTCCCCTGACATCATCACTGGCTGTTCCGTGGGAGCGATCAACGGCGCCGCCTTCGCTGCCGAGCCAACGAGCCGGGGGGTCGATCGTTTGGTACGCCTGTGGAGCAATCTGGCCGACGGCAAACCCGACCTCATGCCGCGCAGCCGAATCCCACTGATCGCTCAGATGTCGTTCAAGCAGGCCAGTATCCACGATCCCGCCAAGCTTGAGCAGATGTTGCTCGACGAGCTGCCGGTGCGCACCTTCTCCGAGCTGAAGGTTCCTTTCGCCTGCGTCGCTACCGACGCCCATGAGGCCTCAGCGCATTGGTTTGATTCCGGACCGCTGATTCCTGCGCTCATGGCTTCTTCAGCACTCCCGGCCATCTATCCCCCCGTCGAAATCGAGGGAAAGCTCCTGTATGACGGCGGGGTGGTCAACGAGTTGCCCCTTCAGTGGGCCCTGGCTCACGGCGCTACCACGCTGTACATCCTCCAGGTCGGCCACCTTGACCCGCGGCCTCTCGAACCGGAGAAGCCATTCGATTCGCTGATGCACGCCTACTGGACCGCACGAGTTCAGCGCGTTGAAGAAGACCTTGCCCAGATCAGCGACGAGTGCGAAGTCATTCGCCTGCCGGCCGGAGGATCTCCCCGTGTCCGTTTTGATGATTGGAGCCGCTCCCGCGAATTACTGGCGGCTGCCTATGAGGCGAGCCGGGAATTCCTCACCACCGGTGAAGGCACCGATCCAATCCACGGACCCACCGCCAGCCTTTGACAGCGGGAGACCGCCTCGATTCGCCAACCAACCCGGGCCTGCAGTGGCCTGACCGATAACGTTCGGTCCATGGCAAACGTGCGGTGGATAACCGAGATGGGCATGGGCGTAGATGTCCACGGCAACGACTACACCAAGGCAGCCCGCCGGGCGGTGTCAGACGCGCTCCGTCACAGCAGCCTCAATTTTTTTGCGGCGGCCGGCAAGGATCGGGGCGACATGCGGGTGGAGGTGATCGTTGCGGTGGCTGATCCCGCCGCCATCGACATTGACGCGATCAAGGCCGAGGTCCCCTACGGGCTGGTCACGGTGCGCCCAGTGGCTGGCGGACTCGACGTGCCTGCGCCGGACGGACCTGACGGGATCGTGATCGCCAACGCCGCAATTCTGGTCAGCTTTCCGGAGTGAAATCGTTGGGGTTAGCCTGACCGGGTGACCAACTTGAACCTCGGTACCAGCGGCCCTCCCGAAACGGTGCTGCCACCGGTGGTGCAGGAGATCGCCGATCGCTTGGCTGCCGCTCTCGCCATCGAAGATATCGATGAGCGACGAGGCGCCGTCTCGTCGATTGTGGCTGAGCACCCTCGCTACCTCGACGGCTGGGCTCGTCTGGGTGAACTTGGCCGACACCCGATCGAGCGGTATGCCGCATTCCGGGTGGGTTATCACCGCGGTCTCGACACGCTTCGCCAAAACGGTTGGCGTGGCTCGGGTTATGTGAGGTGGGAACACCCCACCAATCGCGGTTTCCTGCGGGCACTTCACGGCCTCCATTCCGCCGCCACGGAGATCGGCGAGCACGACGAAGCGGAACGCACTGCGGTATTCCTACTACAACTCGATCCATCGTGGCCCCCGTCCGAGCTGGTCTGAGCAACCAGCCGCCGATCGCCGGCGCAATCCTTGCCGGTGGCGGGTCCCGTCGTTTCGGGGCCGACAAGGGCCTGGCGGAGACACCGCAGGGACCTCTGGCGGGGATCGTCCTGGCGGCTCTCCGGGGAGCCGGCGTAGATCCCGTGGTTCTCATTGGTGCCTCCAGTGAGCTTTCGGCCGCCCTGGCGATTCCGTCTATTCCCGACCAAAGCCCCGGGGCCGGGCCCCTGGCGGGTCTCGGGACAGCTTTGGGCTGGGCTTCGGGCGTGACCAGGATCGTTGTTGTCCCCTGCGACATGCCGCTCATCACGCCCGATGTCATCCGGTCCCTGGTGGGCCGAGGCGATAATCGCGTGGCGTCAATCGCCCTGGTTGATGACCGACTTCACCCCATCCTGGCCTGCTGGCCAACTCAACGGTGGGGTGCCATCAAGGGTCTCCTGCGGGCTGGTGAGCGCCGGATGCAGGCTGCGATCGACACTGGTGACTACGTCGCGGTGCCAATAAACGCCCGGTCGGTACGCGATGCCGACCGCCCCGAGGAACTTGCTGAACTCCTCAAGTTTGCTCCGGGTGACCTAGAATAGGGGCTCTTGTCTGAACTTATTACCACCGCCACTGCGCTGAGCAACTTTTTGGCCGAGGCGATGGAAGCCGACATTTACGCACTGGACACCGAGTTCCATCGGGAGAAAACCTTCTATCCCAAGGTGGCGCTGGTCCAAATGGCGGTTGGTGAGAGGGTCGTGCTCATCGACCCGCTCGTTGTTGATCTGATTGCATTGGCACCGTTGCTCAACGGGCCCGGCGTCTGTGTGATCCATGCTGCCGCCCAGGATCTTGAGGTGCTGCACCGGTCATGCCAGACGCTGCCGAACAAGATTTTCGACACGCAGATTGCGGCCGGTTTCCTGGGAATGTCCTCAGCATCTCTCGCGAGCCTCCTTGCGAAGTACGAGGGCATTCAGCTGGCCAAGGGTGATCGGCTCACCGACTGGCTCCGCCGACCGCTCAGCGATGCCCAACTGAAATACGCCGCAGGCGACGTGGAGTACCTCCTCAAGACTGCGGCGCAGCTCTCGGCGGAGTTGGAAGTGAGGGGACGGACCAGCTGGGTAGAAGACGAGTGTCAGCGGATGTTGGAAACCGCCATCGTGCAGCGCACTCCCGAGCAGTCTCTCCGACGCATCAAGGAGGCCCGAGCTTTGAAGGGCAAGGCGCTGGCGATAGCTCTTGAACTGGTGCGATGGCGCGACAAACGCGCCGCCACTATCGATGTCCCCGTTCGCAACGTGCTCAGCGACATCGCACTAGTGGGGATCTCCCAGCGAGCCCCCAAGACCGAAAAGGCCCTGAAGGAGATTCGCGGCGTTGACGGGCGGCACACGTCCAGCACAGTGACGCCGATGATTTTGGCTGCCGTGGTGGCAGGAACAAATGCCGAGCCTCCCGTGTCGCTGCGGAAAGGGACCAACGAACTGGACCGGTCGCTCCGCCCGGTCGTGAGTCTGGTAACGGCGTGGGTCTCGCAGGTAGCGCGGAACGTGCAACTGGATCCTGCGGTTCTCGCTACACGAACTGACGTTGAGTCTTTCCTCACCGAAGGCGTGGCCAGCCGGCTCGACAGTGGCTGGCGCGGCGACATCATCGGCGCACCGATAAGCGCTTTGGTCAGCGGGAAGGCGGCGCTGGCCTTCGACGGGAACGGCGGGCTAGCGCTGGAGCGTCGAAGTGGCGAGCCGTTCACCTGATCACGGGCGACCGGAACATATCGAGCCGAGAAGGCAAGATGCTTTTTGGGGATGTTTGTGACTCCGGAGACTGCCTGAAGTAACTGCTCGCTCGTAGGAGCGGGCGCTACCGTCAGATCGACGACGAGTTACTCGTCGTCGTCCACTCCAACCAGGCTGGCTTCTTCGGTTACGGGTAGATCAAACGGGTCGTCGTCGAGTCGGTCAAAAAGCGACTCAATGTTGTCGTTGTGAACAGTCTGCTTGAGAGCACGAGCTTCCTCGTACCTGCGATGGCGCCCTTTTTCACGCGGCACTCCTGACGGATATTTGTACTTTTCGTAGCACTGGGAGGTCCCATTGTAGGCGAAGAATCGCCGGACAACGAACCGCGGCGAGTTGAAATTGCGGTACATGTGCCCAGCGTCTCGTCGTTTGGTGTCAATTGGCAGCTTTCGGAGCTTCCCTGGTCCCTAGGCCGACTTGCGGCTTTTGTACCGATATGAGCGCCGAGCGGCCTGTGGCGGCGGCAAGATTGAGGCCTGTGAAGCGTGTGCTGAGTTTCTTGCGGGCCTTCGCCCCAGAACAGCAGGTCATTCGGCTGCTGGCGGCCTCGGTTCTCCTCGGTGGCGTGGTGGGATTCCTGATCTCCCTACTCCAATGGGTGGTCCTCCGGGCGCTACTGGAGTCTGTGGAAGGTCTGCCGATTTGGGCCGCAGCCATCTCGCCATTCTTCGGACTGGCCATCGCCACCCTCACGCTGCGGACGATCGGGCGGGGAATTACCCCGTCTACCTCTGATGAGCACATTCGGGCCTACCACGAGGAAGCTCCCTACCTGTCGGGTCGGAATCTCACGCCGCGACTGATAGCGGGGATCGCCACCATCGGTCTCGGCGGAGCGGTAGGCCTTGAAGGTCCTTCGATCTACACCGGGTCGGTTGTGGGCCTCAAGCTCTCCCGGCGGCTCCGGAAATGGCTCGGCAACGACAGCGCCAAGGTCCTCATGACCGCCGGTGCGGCGGCGGCTGTGGCCAGCCTTTTCCAAGCGCCGGCAACCGGAGTGGTCTTCGCCCTCGAGGCGCCCTACCGAGATGACCTCGCCAATCGAGCGCTCCTGCCGTCTCTGCTGGCCTCGGCCGCTGCCTATCTGGCTTTCATATCCACACCACTGGTACAGGCCGAGCGGGTTTTGCCCTTCGCATTCGACAGCGGCGTCGGGACTGCGCAGATTCTCGGTGCCATTGCGATCGGTCTCGGGGCCGGTTTTGGTGGTCGGGCCTATGCGTGGTGTGTTCGGCGAGCAAAGGCGATCGCCGCTGACCATTCAGCGTTCCGGGCGGTCGTGGTGGGGGGAATCCTCCTGGCCCTGCTCGCAGTGATCAGCAACGAGGCGGCCGGAGATCCCATCACGCTCGGTCCCGGCGTGGCCACGATTCGTTGGCTCTTGGAAGATCAGCGGCCGATCATCATGGTGCTGTTCGTCTTCATTTTGCGGGCCATGGCCACGTTCGTGACCGTTGGCGCTGGCGGCACTGGAGGGTTTTTCATCCCGCTCGCTGTGCAGGGAGTCCTGTTTGGCACTGTCGTTGGCAATGGCTTGGAATCGATCGGCATCACGGGCGTGAGCGGAAATCTCTGGCCGGTGCTGGGATTGGCGGCATTTCTCGGCGCTGGTTATCGGACGCCTCTTGCGGCGGTTATGTTCGTCGCTGAGTCGACGGGCGGTGGAGCGGTAGTGCCTGCACTCATAGCGGCGGCAGTATCACAGTTGGTGGCTGGACCGTCGTCGGTTGCCACAGGTCAAAAAATGGAGCGAACCGGTCTCGTTGAGGGGAAGGCGAACAGTCCGGTCGGCAACGTTCTCAAGCCAGTGATCTTCACAGTGACACCTGACACCACGGTGTATGAGTTCATCCACAATCTGGCAATTGGCCAACAATTGAAAACGGTTCCTGTCGTAGATGGTGCGCGGTATGTCGGCCTCTGCACGGTTGCAGCCTGCGCCGAGGTAGAACGCGAGAAATGGCCCACGACCCTCATCGCCGACGTAGTGGATCGAACCGTTCCGCCGGGATCGCCGCACTGGAATCTGCGTGACGCCATGGTGGCGATGCGCAAGAGTGAACAAGACATGTTGGCCATCGTGGGAGATGACAATGTTTTCTTGGGTGTCGTCAGCGCCGAGGACATCGTCCGACTTGAAGAAATCATCGCCGTAACGCAGTAATATTGGCTCCGCTCGCCCAGGCTCGTTCCTCGCCACGGGGTCGCTTCACGGCTCGCTCCGCTCGACCAGAACGGCGGGTGCAGCTAGCTGCTCCGTCCCTCCGCAGCCTCACGGCTTTGTTGTCTGGCTCCGCTCGCCCAGGCTCGTTCCTCGCCACGGGGTCGCTTCACGGCTCGCTCTATTGTCCCTCCGGGAGCCGTTCAAATGCCACGGAGGCTTTGCCTTCGGCGCTGCAACAGATGTTTCGGGAACGCAGGTCTCACTGCACAGAGTGCGGTGCTTTGCTCTTGGCGCAGCCCCTGATGGTCCCTTCGGATTCGTTCAAGTGCCACGGAGGCTTTGCCTTCGGCGCTGCAACAGATGTTTCGGGAACGCAGGTCTCACTGCACAGAGTGCGGTGCTTTGCTCTTGGCGCAGCCCCTGATGGTCCCTTTGGATTCGTTCAAGTGCCACGGAGGCTTTGCCTTCGGCGCTGCACGAGGTGTTGCGGTAGCTGAACCTGGGCTGCATAGAGTGCGTCGCTTCGCGTGCGTTGTAACTCTTTCTGACCCCGGAGGGGTGTGGCCCGCTGAGTCGTTATGGGTTTTGTTTCTGAGGATCTGTTGTAGGCCGGGTAGGCGAGGCCTCCGTGGCCGGCGGAACGGCTCCCGGAGGGACAGCAATCCTTCAGCCAGCTTCCATGGCGCCGCAGGCTCCTGGGTGTGCTGGCAACCCGTGATCACAATCCTTCAGCCAGCTTCCACGGCGCCGCAGGCTCCTGGGTGTGCTGGCAACCCGTGATCACAATCCTTCAGCCAGCTTCCATGGCACCGCAGGCTCCTGGGTGTGCTGGCAACCCGTGAGTCACAATCCTTCAGCCAGCTTCCATGGCGCCGCCGGTCCGCTGATCAGACAGCTTACGTGGCGGCTTGGGCGGATTCTACGATGCGGTTGCCGAGGGAGCTCACATGCTCAACGGACTCCACTACGAACGGAGTGAGCCGTCCGCTGCGGCCCCCGAGTCGACGAATCGAGCCGGTGGGGTCGCCATGAACGTCAGGAACGTCGATCAGGATTTCTCCAACGCGAATGCCGTGTGCGCCGGGGAGGCCACGGGACCCCGGGTGGCGATACTCCACCGGACCACCGACCAGGACACCGTTCACAGGCTGTAGCGGTCGGACGTTCACACCCTCGCGGATGAGCGTGGCCAGAACTGCGAGCAGGACCTTGTGCTGAAGCGCAGTACGTCGATCGCTGAGATGGTTGATCGCTCGCTGAGACAGCGGCCGGGTGGCGCGAGGAAGGAAGTCCAAGACCGACCGGTAGGTAGCGAGGTCCGTACTGCGCTCTAGCTTGCGCAGCGTGCTCGGGTCGTTTCTGGGCTTGACGCCGACCAGAGAACGATGCTCAAAGTAACTGAGCGCTTGACGGGCCCGAGCCCGGGCTTCGGTCACCCGTTCGTCATCGAAGGACTCCCGATCCAGCAAGTTCACGTGTCGCCCGGCATCGACAAGCCGCTTCAGCGCATACGCCAACACCTGATTCTCCGGTAGATCGAAGTCTCGGTACGGGGCGGCACAAATAAAAAGGTCTTCAGGAAAGCCAGCAGCCGCTCGGGCGGTGATCGTGGCCTGCCACTGAATCGGTCCTAGCACCGCTCCCACCGAACGAATGTTGCGAAACGCCAATTGATTTCGCAAGTAGCGAATCATGTCTGGAGTTTCATCGAGTAGGCGCAGTGCCTCGTCGCTATTGAGCAGTTCGCGGCCCACAACATGGCGAGCTGCGGCTGGCGTGAGACCGAAGATCGCTCGGGCGGCATCGATCGGACGAAACGGGGGGTCGATGAGTTTCCACACCGCCTCGCTCGGCGAAACCTGTGCGCCGGCTTTGCCGTTGTCCGAAGTGGCGTCGACAGTTTCCGACGACGCCAGTTTCAGAGTCATGCGACCAGTTCGACGCCGAGCACCTCGGAAATCGAGCGGCGGGCCTCGGCAATTTCGGGCGGGTCGAGCAGCGGTTCAACAATCCGGAACAGGGCGGTGGCGTCCTCATCGGCCATCCCCTCGAACTGAGGAAGGAAGTAGGCGTACAACACCTCATACAGGGCACGGCTCTTTGTGATCCCATCCTTGGCTCGCCGCGTCACGTACTTGCCGGCATCGATGTAGATAGCCGGACCAAGATCCTTGATGTCTCGGAGGGGGAGGAGCGAGGTCACGATCTTGGCCGGTCCCGGAAGTAGCTGCTCGTACACCTCGGTAGGAGGGCAGCCCACCTCGATGAAGGTGAAGCGGCGCATCAGAGCGTAGGACATGTCGAACAAGAGATTCTTGTCCAACATGTTCATCGTGGCGATGATGCGCCACGATGCGGGAACCCTGAGCACATCTGTGTCCGGTGGGGCTTCGGTTCCCTGAGGAGCGATGGAGAGCGGCTTGGACTGCCCAGCTCGTTTGTAGGGAAGGACAACCGGGGATCCGGAGAGGACGGTGAAGAACGGGCCGAAGGCACGATCGAAGTTGGCTCGGTTGAGTTCATCGATGATCAGCCAGGCACCGCTCATTATGGCCTCGACGAAGAGCCCGGGTCGGAAGATCAAACCATCCGCCGTCGGCTGGAAACCACCAACCGTCTCGTAGGTCGTCCATTCCGAAGAGGCGGTAGTGGGCAAATAGCCTGTGCCCATCATGGCTTTCTGGGCGATTTCGGCGGTGATGTAGGCCAGGGTGGTCTTGCCGGTACCGGGGGGACCGGTGAGGATGACATGCTTCTCAGCGTCGAGCGCAGTGACCAGCTGCTCTACCACGTGCTCGGGCGGAATCAATCCTCTTTTGGCACAGGCGGCCTTGATGTTCGCAGCTGAGAAATCCATAGGTATCCATGGCTTCGGCGGAATCCGACGTTTGGTTTAGCAGTGGATTGAGAAGTGTTTGTGGCTTCGCCTACGGATTCGCTCTATTGGTCGAGGAGACGAGCTGCCTTTTCGACGGCTCGTCGTGCTGACTGCATCCGTTTGTCCAGTGCAGGCCGCCCCTGAACCTCGTTCGCCACGGCCTCGCGCAGGTGGTCCACGATCAACTCGTCCAGCAGCTCAACCACGCTATGTAGATCTTCGGCGATCTCGTGGGCCCGCTCGAGATGGGGCTGCGCCCAAGGATCACTCATGATTCCGCCTTCGGTGTTAGTGCCACGGGGGTGACGGTCTGATTCGCAATTCCGTCCAGCTGCCGAACGAGTTCGGCATAGATATCTTCACCGACAAAACCGATCAGTTCGGTCTTTGCGTTGAGGTAGACCGGTTCGGAAGCGGTGTAGGCCTCGGGCTCCTCGATGCACCACCAGTGAAAGTCTTCGCCGCCGCCACCCCAGTCGCTCCGGTCCCAGGATTTGATGAAGACGGTGTCTTTCTCGTTGTCGTCGGTGTGGACGTCCATTCGGATCGGAACCTGCCAACACACATCGGGCTTCCAATCGATTGGACGTTCACCGTGCCGCAAGGCCGCACTGTGGAGCGCACAACCGGCTCCACCGGCGAAATCGGCGCGGTTGAGGAAGATGCACGCATCTTGGTGGACGATTGTGGTCATTTCGCCAGTCTTGAGTTTGCTGATTGAACCGTGGCTCTTCGCCTTCTTCCCGGTGGTTCGGGCATCGGCGATCGCTTTGAATTGCCAATCTTCGGCAGTTAGCCGCTTGATGAACTCGAATGTCTCCTTCATGTCCTCATCATCCACGAAGTACGCGCCGTGGACGCAGCATCCCACCGCTTCGGTGTGGTCAGGCTCCACATCGATCCCCGGACAACCCTTGCCGTAGATGCAGTGGTAACGGCTGAGGAGGAAGGTGACGTCGAACATCCACACATCGTTTTCGGTGTCGGTGATCGAAATCCAGCGGTGACCGTCGGCAGCCGGAACCATCCCCGGCGGGGTGATGTCGGGGTGTGATCGCTGTACGGCGTTCTCGAGGGAAGTCACCAGGAGAATGTACAGCCGTGGCGGATCGCTAACGTGGAGCTGTGACTGCACCTAAGCCCCGCTCCGTTTATGGCGAAGCCGCTATCGATCGGATGATCACTCAGATCATCGCCGCCATTGGTACGGACACCAACGACGACCTGATTCGCAATCTGATCGTCACCGCTCTCGACATGGATGCCGGAGGGCTGTCTCGGCTCGAATTGAAAATCGCCTCACAAGCGCTCGCTGAAATGCTCAACGGATCGCGAGTGTTCGGCCAAGACCCTGAACGCGCCAAATGCACCGTTTTCGGTTCGGCCCGGACCACTCCTCACGAAGCGAACTACGAGCTGGCCGCCGAATTCTGTCGCTTGATCGTTCAGCGGGACTGGATGATCATCTCCGGCGCTGGGCCCGGTGTCATGCAGGCCGCGATAGAAGGCGCCGGGGTGGAGAACAGCTACGGCGTCAACATCGTTCTGCCGTTCGAGGCTCAGGCGAATGCCATTATCGTAAACGACTCGAAGCTGGCCACCTTCAAGTACTTCTTCACCCGAAAGCTCTACTTCATGAAGGAGAGCGACGCATTTGTTCTGATGCCTGGGGGGTTCGGAACCCTCGACGAAGGCTTTGAACTGCTCACACTCATGCAGACGGGCAAGTCCTATCCAGCGCCGATAGTGCTGCTGGATCAACCGGAGTCCACGTACTGGAACGCGTTCAATCGTTTCATCGAGGAGGAACTCCAATCCCCCGGGAGCATCGGACCGGCCGACACGGGTTTGTATCTCCACACCCACAGCGCCGACGAGGCCGCCGACTACGTCTGCCACTTCTACTCGGCCTATCACTCAATCCGCTACGTTGGCAAGCACCTGATGGTTCGGATGAACCGCGAGATCACCGACTCTTCGCTGGCCGCTCTGAATACTGAGTTTGCGGACATCCTGGTGGAGGGAACGATTAGCCGCAGCGGCCCAACGAAGTCCGAGAACCGTGATCAGGACCATCTCTCTCTGCCTCGGTTGCGGATGACCTTCAACAACCGCAGCTTTGCCCGGCTCCACGAAATGATCCGGATGATCAACGATCTCGCCGCCAGTGAGGGACGCGCACCGGCTCGACGCGGGTTGGTCCACGATGTTGGACCGGATCCCGAAGACCTCTTCGAAGACGATGATTCACCCGTTTTTTGATGCATGGCAGCGCTTCGCAGTGTGCTGTGGCAGCGGTCCCAATTCGGGGGTGTGGCACCGCAACGCTGCTGCGATGTAGCAGTCTTGTGCGATGAAGTTGAAGCGACTCTGGGCGGTGACGGCGTTCGTAGCTCTGACGGCGGTGGCCTGCACAGCATCCCCGTCCAATGATGGCGACGGTGTTGCCGGGGCCGCTCCTTCCGAGGAGACCGACGGCAACGTCACCACCACAACGGAATCGTGTTCCACAGTGCCCAATCCGCTTGTGCTCACCGAGATGCCGTCGGCGACACCCGAAGGACTGGTTGAACTTTCCGAGCGTGTGTTCAACTGCGTCGACACTGTTGTCGTGTATCAAGCGTCCAACGACGCTGACGCCAGGTTCGCGGCCCAAACGGCGGTGGACTCTGGCGGTCCGCTGCTCATGGTGCAGGACGCCGGCGATCTCGGGCCGGTGGTGAGCGAGATCGGCAGAGTGCGAGCCAGGGATGTGCAGACGATCGGCTTGTCGGAGTCAGTGAGCGCCCGTTTGAGCGAGACACTTCGGTCGAACCTGGGGCTCACCACAACCGAGGTGATCGCTCCGACCACCGTTCCTCCGACAACGGTTCCTCCAACCACCGCAGTGCCCGCATCAACAGTGCTCGTAACAACGGAGGAAGGGGCTGAAGCACCCTCCACCACGGTTTCAGATCCCGAATCGTCGCTCGAGGCCGACGAAACGACCTCAACCGCGCAAGGAACCACATCGGAAGTGAGTGAGGTGGCCGTCTCGGAGGCACTCGACGTCACTAGCCCGGAGGTAACTGCGGCGCCGTCAGAAACCACCGATGAAGGGGCGGAGACCACGATTGTCGACCCACCATCGATACCAAACACAACCGTTGCTCAGTTTGTCCAAATCACCGCGCCGGCGGGTCCGACAGGCGATGGGCCAGTGGTGCTGTTCGACGCTGCCGAAACGCTGAGCGCCTACCTCACCGCACCATCGATTTCCGCCGGAGGCGGCGACGTCAACGCCATGTCGCTCGACGACGTTGACGCACTGAGAGCATTCTTGGCAGGACGCGCCAATGTTTTGATCGCTGCCGACGCCACCCCCACCGAGAATTGGCAGGTCGCCCTGGCAGCATCAGGAACTGAGCTCTTTGGGGGCGGGACCCGCGTTTTCCCCGATCGCCGAATCGTGGCTTACTACGGGAACCCGTTGACCTTCCGACTGGGACTACTGGGTGAAACCGACCCCGAACGGGCGGTGGAACGCGTCACTGAGCGAGCCGCACTCTATGAGGCAGAGGGTCTGCCGCCGGTCCAGCCCGGCTTTGAGATCATCGCCACGGTGGCAGCCACCCAGGCTGGTGACGACGGCAATTACAGCAACGAAATGGACGTCGAGGTCCTGCGCCCGTGGATCGAGACCGCTCTCGCCAACGATGTCTCGGTGATCCTCGACCTGCAACCGGGACGGACCGACTTCGTCACCCAAGCCAAGATCTACGAGGAGTTTCTTCGGCTGCCTAACGTTGGCCTGGCTCTCGATCCGGAGTGGCGCCTCGCACCTGACCAACGGCACCTTCGTCAAATCGGCAAGGTCAGCGCCGAAGAGGTCAACGCCGTGACCGACTACCTCACCTCGCTGGTGCGCGAGGAGAACCTCCCGCAGAAGATCCTGATTTTGCACCAGTTCCAAATCCGGATGCTTCCCGACCGCGAATTGATCAAAACGGTGCCGGAGATCGCCACGGTCATCCATGTAGACGGGCAGGGCTCTCTGGGATCGAAGTACGGAACGTGGGGCGCCATGTTAGAAGCACCAACGGATCCGGATCAGGAGCTCTGGTGGGCGTGGAAGAACTTCATCGACGAAGACATCCCGACCGCTCGGCCGACCCAGGTGAACGCAGTGGAGCCTCTCCCGGTGATCGTGACGTATCAGTAATATTGGTTCCGCTCGCCCAGGCTCGTTCCTCGCCGCGGGGTCGCTTCACGCTCGCCCGAACCCCAGTAATCTTTGGGGGCCAGGCACCATGGCGGGAACCTAGAAAGACCAGCATGCTTCGGCTATGAAAACCACCTTCAGCAAATACTGGTTAAGCATCACAGGCCTGGTCCTGATCATCACAGGGGTCGGCCTTTCGCTCTTCACCCCAGCCAGCGAGGTACCCAACGATCCGAACATCGGCGCTGGCATCCTTTTCCTCTTCGGCCTGATCGCTCTGGGCGTCGGCGTCCTGCAGGCATGGCTAATGCGCCGAACTAACGCCTAGACGGGCAACCTCGCCGCCGCCGTAACTCGATCGATGTTCAGTTAGACCCGGTCATAGCCGGTGGTCCGCTGCACAAGGGAGCGACCCAGCGGTGCCACGAGTGCCTCGAAGTCCTCGGCCGTGAGGCCCTGTCCGTGGGCCGCTCCGGCGGCCCGGCTGATGTTTTCGGACATCAACGTCCCCCCGAGATCGTTGCAGCCGGCCTGGAGCATCTGTCGGACGCCATCGAGTCCGATCTTCACCCAACCGGACTGAATGTTGCGAATGAGCGGGCCGTAGGCCAGGCGAGCTACCGCATGAATGAGGAGCGTCTCTCGGAAGGTTGGACCCCGCCGTGACATCTTGCGGAGATACAACGGCGCCGCCATGTGAACGAACGGCAGGCCGACGAACTCGGTGAATCCGCCAGTCTCGGCCTGGAGATCTCTGGTGAGCAGCAGATGCTTCACCCAACTCTCCGGTTGCTCGACCGACCCGAACATCATGGTCACGTTGCTAAACAGTCCCACCTTGTGAGCAGTGCGATGAGCCTCCAGCCATTCCTCGGTGTTGATCTTGTCTGGGCAAAGGATTTCGCGAACGCTGTCGTCGAGGATCTCGGCGGCTGTTCCGGGAAGGGACTTCTGCCCGGCCTCCATAAGCCTGGTCAGGTAACTGTCCAGGGGCTCGCCCAGCCGTTTGGCTCCCTCGGTAACCTCCAGAGCTGTGAAGCCGTGGATGTGGATGTCCGGCGCCACGGCCCGGACGGCCTTGGTGACGTCGATGTAATACTCACCGTCGAAGTCGGGATGGATACCCCCCTGGAGACAGACCTCTGTGGCGCCCAAGGCCACCGCTTCCACAACTCGCTCTTGCATGTCTTCAAGCGTCAGGAGATATGGCGTGCCCCGGAGGTTGAGGCTGAGCGGTCCCTTCGAGAAGCCGCAAAAGCGACATTTGAAGGTGCACACGTTTGTGTAGTTGATGTTTCGGTTCTTGACGTATGTGACATCGTTACCGACCAACTCGAAGCGCATGCGGTCAGCGGCGGCGGCGACTGCAGCAACGTCGGAACCGCGGGCGGTGACCAGCGTGAGCAATTCGGTGAATCCCGGCTGTTCGCCGGCTTCGATGCCGTCCAAGACCACCTTCACACGGGCGGTTGCTACGGCATCAGGATTCAAGAGATGAGGCGGGGTGCTGGGGCTTCCGCTGTACCACTGGGTGCTTCTCTCACCGGTGAGCACAACCTCGGCGCCGTCGGTGCCGCTATTCGCGGCAATGAACTCCGCTTTCTCAGGGAAGACAGCGCCCGGGTCGTCGCGAGCAAGGAGTTCTGATTCGGCCCGATCCATCACTGCAAAGTGGAGATCCTCGTGAAGCCAGTTGTGAGGGTCAAGTGCGAACTCGGGGTAGATCGTGAGGCGGGGTGCCAGGACGAATCCGGCTTGCTCGGTGACCGTCCGGATGCGGTCGACCGCTGGCCAGGGGCGCTCGGGATTCACGTGGTCTGCGGTGACGGGCGAGACGCCACCCCAATCGTCGATGCCGGCACGAAGAAGTTGCCCAAAGTCGTCGCTGAGATTAGGTGGCGCCTGCAGGTGGATCTCCGGAGGAAGGATAATCCTGGCGAGAGCGATGGCCCGGAGGTAGTCATCGGTTGGACAGGCGTCGTGTTTCCACATGCTCGTTCCCTCTTTAGGAAGGAAGTTCTGGACGATCACCTCCTGCACGTGGCCATACAGCCGGTGTGACTTCGCAATTGCGTCCAAGGCTTGGATGCGGTCAAGCTCGTTCTCGCCGATCCCCACCAGAATCCCGGTTGTGAACGGAATTGCCAGCTCGCCGGCGTAGTCCAGCGTGGCGAGTCGGCGGGCTGGATCCTTATCGGGGGCGTTCCGATGAGCATCGAGATCTCCCCGGAGGGATTCGATCATCATCCCTTGGCTCGCCGCCACGGGCCGGAGCATCGCCAGTTCACTGGAGTAGAGAGCGCCCGCATTGGCGTGGGGAAGGAGACCTGTTTCCTTCAGCACCAGCTCAGCCATGGCGGCCAGGTAATGAACGGTGGACTCATAACCGTTGTTCGTCAACCATTCCCGCGCCGCTGGGTACCGCAGTTCGGGTCGTTCACCCAAGGTGAACAGGGCTTCGTGACAGCCCGCTCGGGCGCCGCGCCGTGCGATCTTGAGCACGTCAGTTGGCGACAGATACGGGTGATCGAGGCGAACCGGCGGTTGGGCGAACGTGCAGTAGCCGCACTGATCCCGACACAGCATCGTGAGGGGTATGAAGACTTTGGGGGAGTAGGTGATCCTCGAACCGTGTGTGACGTCACGAATTCGAGCGGCGGCGCTCAGGAGCTCCTCGGTGGAACTCTGCGCCAGGGTCACGTTGCTAGTGAGTAGTTGGGTAAGTGACGGCATCAGTGATTGGTCATCTCTTTCGCGGTGTCTTGATGGAGGCTTCGAATCTGGCCGGGCCGTACCGGTGCATCGCATTGCGGGCAGGCGACGTGGAGTTCCAGCGGGGTAGCACACTCTCGATGGACCAGAACCGTGGGAGGTTCACCGTCGGAGTACCAGCGGTCGCCCCACTTCATAAGTGCAATGAGCAGCGCAGACAGGTCGGCACCTTTGGCCGTAAGGCGGTACTCATAACGCGCCGGACGTTCGCAGTAGAGGACTTTCTCCAGTACCTCGTCGTCGATGAGTTGGGCGAGTCGGTCCGCCAGCAGGTTTTTGGCGATGCCGAGGTCGGATTGGAGCACGCTGAATCGGTGGTTGCCACGGAAGACATCTCGGAGGATCAGCAACGTCCACCGGTCGCCGATTACCCCCAGCGTCGCAGCGATCGAACAGTGCTCCTCTGTGGTTCCGGCCGGCATCGGAACACCTTAGCGGGAGTAGGTAGCAAAACTAAACCAACACCACTTGTGGGGTTGGCGTCCCGGAGGTTTAGTGCGGCGAGTAGGTCTGCCAGTGGTCTGGCCAAGACTTGGGATTCGCCAAAGGGATGCTCCATTCGCCCTCGGGCGCTTGAAGGTCGCGGTGGTGGAGTTTTAGCGCGGTGTGGAGCATCCGAGGGTCGAGTCGGTGCTGGCCGTCGCCCCAGGTGGTCACACCGCCCAGTTCGATCGAGTTGTTCACCAAATCCAGAAGCCCCGAAATTCCGATAGTCCAGAGCTCGAGATTGGACGAGGAGAACGCTCCGTAATACACACGTGAGCCAAAATGGGCGTCCGACATGAGCTCCATCCACAGCACGCCCTTGCCGAATGCGGCGACGGGGATCAGGTTCGTCGGGTAGCCCAGGGCCACCATCGAATCTCGCTTCATGAGCGCATGATCCATGCTGAAAAACCCGTCGAACGCTGGGGCCGTGAAGTCCTCCGGGTGCCACCACGTCCAGAAATCTCGGAGCTCACTTGGCAGTTGCAGCGGATTCAACGCCCGGTTGGCGGACCGAATCTTCGGAATCACTTCTCGCATCAGCTGATTGGCATCACAGGTCATGCCGTAGGGCCGAACGAGTTCGTCGAATCGGGACGCGGCAGCATCGAGCAGGATCATCGCATTCTCTCCACACCTGCGAAGGTACGGAGTGAGACCGGTGAAGGAAATGGGTAGAAACGCCAGCGGGTGTTGCGAAATCTAGGATATTCACCTACGAGCGAGGGACGTCTTTCCAAGGGATCTTCTTGTCCATGCGGGGCTCCCCGGGAAGACCCAGTACTTGCTCACCCAGGATGTTCCGCATGATCTCGCTGGTTCCGCCCTCGATACTGTTGGCCCGGACCCTCAAGAAGGCATGACGTACTCCTAGCTCGGCCCCGCTCACGCTGAGAGTGTCCGGGCGACGGAAGCTGTAATCGAAACCAATTTGGCCGGCCGCTCCCTGAAGGCTCACCGCAGCGTTCATGATCTCCTGGTTGAGGCTTGCCGAAGCAAGTTTTCCCACCGAGCCCTCAGGGCCGGGATTACCCACTCGCCGATTCTGTGACGCTCGCATATTGGTGAGGCGAAGGGCTTCGGCACGAATCCACAGCTGCACAACCCGATCCAGACCAACCGCGGTGCGGTTACTTTCGGGTAGGGCGTTCCAGGTGTCGACCAACGAGGAGACGGGACCGGAGCCACGTTTGGGTGCACCTCCGCTGCCAATGGCGGTGCGCTCGTTCATCAGGGTGGTGAGACTGGCTCGCCAGCCTTCCCCAACGTCGCCTACGCGGTGCGCGTCGGGGATACGAACATCGGTGAGATAGACCTCGTTGAACTCTGCCTCGCCAGTGATCTGCCGGAGCGGGCGAACCTCCACGCCGGGTGCCTTCATGTCCAGCGCGAAGTAGGTCATGCCCTTGTGCTTTGGGGCGTCGGGATCTGATCGGGTCACCAACATGCCGTAGTCCGCAAGGTGGGCCAGCGTGTTCCAAACCTTCTGGCCATTGACCACCCATTCGTCGCCGTCTCGAATTGCTCTGGTGCCAAGCCCGGCGAAGTCGGACCCGGCGCCCGGCTCGCTGAAAAGTTGGCACCATTTTTCTGCGCCGGTGAACATTGGTTTCAGAAAGCGTTTCTTCACTGCATCGGAACCGTGCGTCACGATCGTGGGTCCAGCCAGGTGCATGAAGAACTGGACTTCGCCAGCCGCCTGTGCACCGGCGTCCCGCAGCGTCGTCTCTACGTCGCGCTGCAACTGGGGCCGAACTCCGAGCCCGCCGAACCGCTCAGGGAAGTGGACCCAGGCCAGACCATGGTCGTATTGGTGACCTCGAAACTCCTCGTATGTCTCCTCGGCAGGGTTGTGATCACGGAGGAGGTCAGCCAGGGCATCGGCCACCTTCTTCATTTCACTGTCGGCGGAGATCAGATCGGTGTTGCTCACACAGTCCAGTGTTGCAAACGATTCACCACGCACCAAGACCGACGGGGCCCGGGCCGGGTTGAGGTGGCAGCGAAGGTTCGCGCTGCCGCGATTTGTGGGCTGCCAGTTGCTGTGGATTTGGGCCTAGCCGACCGTTTTGGCGCGTTCGGCGAGGGTCTCCAGGACACCATCGAAGGCTTTTGCGAAGCTCGCAACACCTTCGGTCTCCAGTTTGTCCGCTACTTCTTCGAGATCGATGCCCAGCGCGGCAAGGTTCTCGACGGTGGCGAAGGTAGCAGCTAGGTCCGCATCGATGGTCCTGGCTACAGTGCCGTGGTCATCGAATGCGTTGAGGGTGCCGTCTGGCAGTGTGTTCACCGTGTTGGGGCCGATCAAATTATCTACGTAAAGCGTGTCTGGATAGGACGGATCCTTGGTGGACGTGCTGGCCCAAAGCGGTCGCTGGTAGCGGGCACCGCGGGCGGCCAGCGCCTCCCAGCGGGGGCCGCTGAAAGTCTTCTCGAAGTTTTGATATGCGATCTGTGCGTTGGCCACGGCCGCTTGACCCTTGAGCGCCGCAGCCTCGGCGGTGCCGATGTCGTTGAGCCGCCGATCCACTTCAACATCGACACGGGAGACGAAGAACGACGCCACCGACGAGATAGTCCCCAGATCGGCTTCAGGGTGTGCTTTGGCGTAGGTCTCGAGCCCAGAGATATACGCCTCCATGACTGCGGCATAACGTTCGAGGCCGAAAATCAGCGTTACGTTGACGCTGATGCCTTCTCCGATGAGGGTCTGAATCGCTGGGATACCTTCCACCGTTGCGGGAACCTTGATGTAGAGGTTTGGGGCTTCCAGACGACCATCCAGGTCTCTAGCGGCTGTGACGGTGGCGTCGGTCTGGTGGGCCAGATTGGGCGACACTTCAACGGATACATAGCCGTCTTCACCGCCGGAGCTCTCGAAAATTGGATTGAGTAGTGCCAACGCGGCCCGGATGTCATCAACCACGAGCTCCCAGTAGGCCTGGGTGACAGACTTCCCGTCGGCGACCAATTGACGGAGGTCGGCGTCGTATTCGTCCGTATCGGTCATGGCCTTTGCGAAAATTGACGGATTGCTCGTGAGTCCCCGCACGCCCCGATCCAACCATGCCTGCATTTCGCCGCCGGTCAACCAGCCCCGGCGGAGGTTGTCGAGCCACGGGCTCTGCCCTTGTTCGGCGTGAAGTTTCTGGATGCGTGCCATCCACCAAGCCTACCGAACCAGTCTGAATGTTAGGAGAACCCGATGCTGGGGGTCCCTGCCTTGAGGACTAGCGCAGCTGTGGCAAAATCAGAGCAGGCCTCGTACCGCTTCGGCAACGGCGTCTGGGGTTATGCCAAGTTTTTCCATAACTATGTCGCCCGGAGCGGAGGCCCCGAACCGGTCGATTCCGATCGCGTCGTTGGCCCAACGATGCCAACCCATCGTGACACCGGCCTCCACCGACACAGTGGGGACACCCGGCGGCAGGATCGACTGAATGTATTTGTCGCCCTGGGCCTCGAAGAGTTCCCATGAGGGCATGGAGACCACCCGAACCGCAGTTCCATCAGCAGCAAGCATTGCGGCGGCATCGGCGGCGACGCCCAGTTCGCTCCCGGTGCCGATCACGATGGCGTCGGGGTCAGGGACGTCGTTGATCGCATAGGCGCCTTTTGCAACGTTCGTAGCGATAGTGCCGGACTGCACGGGAACGTTCTGACGAGAGAACACCAGGACGGTGGGCCCATCGGAGGCGATGGCTACCTGCCACGCTCCAACCGACTCGGTGGCATCACCGGGACGGATCACCGTGAGATCGGGGATCAACCGCATGCTCATGGTCTGCTCGACCGGTTGATGGGTGGGGCCGTCTTCACCAACGCCGACCGAGTCATGGCTGAAGACGAAGATGGCTTTGGCCTTGCTGAGGGCGGCCAGTCGGAGGGCGGGCCGCATGTAATCGGCGAAGACCTCGAAGGTTCCGGCAAATGGAATGACACCGCCGTGGTGGGCCATGCCAACGAGCGCTGAACCCATTGCATGTTCGCGAACGCCGAAATAGATCTGGCGGCCGCCCGGTTCTTTGGCACTTTGAACGCCAAGGCCTGCGAGTTTGGTTCCGGTATTGCCGGTGAGATCCGCGGAACCACCGATGAGCCCCGGAATTCCGGGGGCGATTGCATCGACAACGGCCTGGGATGATTTGCGGGTGGCAACGGATTTGCCGGCTTCGAAGGTGGGCAGGTCGCCGTCCCAACCGTTGAGCCCGGTCTGGCTCCAACAAACGTCCCATGTGGCCCGATCGATAGATGCAGCCGCCAGCCGATCGTCCCAGTCCGCGGACTTCGCTGCTCCGGCTGCTCCTGCTGCACCGTAGAATTCCTTCACCTCGACCGGGATGTAGAAGGACTCATTGGGAAGGCCCATCACGTCTTTGGCCACAGTGATCTCTTCCGCTCCGAAGGCCAGCCCGTGGGCGCTGTGATGGTCGGTGAGCGAGGGAGATGGGTAGCCGATGTGGCTACGGATGATCACAATGGACGGCCGCTCGGTCTCGGCCTTGGCCTCGTTGATTGCCTTTTCGAGCACATCGAGATCGGTAGCGTTGTCGCCGATGTCCAGCACGTGCCAGCCGTAGGCTTCGAACCGCTTTGCAGCGTCGTCGGACAGGGCGAGATTGGTGTTGCCGTCGATCGTGATGTGGTTGTTGTCGTACATTGCGATCAAGTGCCCGAGCTTCTGGTGCCCAGCGAGGCTGGCGGCCTCATGGCTTATTCCTTCAGACAGGCAGCCATCGCCCATGACAACGAAGGTGTGATGGTCCATGACCTTGGACCCGAAAGTGCTTCGGAGATATCGCTCGGCAATTGCCATACCCACCGCATTGGCAAAACCCTGTCCGAGCGGACCGGTGGTGACCTCCACACCAGCAGTGTGACCAGCCTCGGGATGACCGGGGGTTCGTGAGCCCCACTGGCGGAAGGCTTTGAGGTCATCGACCGAGAGGTCATATCCGGTCAGATGCAACATTGCATATTGAAGGATTGAGGTGTGCCCGTTGGAAAGAACAAAACGATCCCGGTCTTCCCAGTCCGGCCGGGCGGGGTCGTACTTCATGATGCGGGTCCACAGCACATGAGCGAGGGGAGCGAGCGCCATAGCGGTGCCCTGGTGACCGGAGTTCGCGGCGGCCGGCCCGTCCATGGCAATCCCCCTGACAACGTTGATGGCCAAGGATTCGAGGTCGGTAGCGTTTGCTGTGCTGGTCACATCGGTGAGGCTATCCAGCTAGGGCCTTTGGAGCGCCGGGTGGTATGGCGAAAGTGGTATGTCGAAACCTGCCGTGTTAGCTAGGGTTTAGCCATGATCGTGCCGCAGATTTCGCTGGAAGAAGCGTGGGAAACTCTCAGCCAGGACAAAGAGTCGGTTTTGGTCGATGTGCGAACCACCGCGGAGTGGGCGTTTGTCGGAATTCCCGATCTGTCGTCTCTCCGAAAGGACGTTCGATTCGTCGAATGGATCCGGTTCCCCAACGGTGAACGCAACGAGCGCTTTTTGGCCGATGTCACCGATGGACTGAAGACGGATCAAGTGGTTCTGCTTCTGTGTCGCTCCGGGGCTCGATCAAATGCTGCAGCTGCGCTGATGGCCCAAGAGGGCTACGAAGTCGCCAACATCGGCTCAGGTTTTGAGGGCGATTTGACTCCGGGCGGCCACCGCCATGGCGGTTGGAAAGACGCCTTGCCTTGGGTGCAGACGTGACTGGCGACGACCAGCAGAGAATGGGGGTAGCCACCCAGCTTGTTCGAGGTGGTTTGAGCCGCTCTCCCTTCGACGAAACGGCCGAGGCCATGTACCTCACGTCGGGCTACGTCTACAGCTCGGCCGCTGAAGCTGAGGCGGCGTTCAAAGGCGAGCGACAACGTTTCATCTATTCGAGGTACGGGAACCCCACAGTCGCCATGTTCGAAGAACGGCTTCGGCTTCTCGAAGGAGCCGAAGCGTGCATGGCCACGGCCAGCGGAATGGCTGCAGTGTTTGCGTCAATGGCGAGCCTCGTGGGCGCCGGTGACCGCGTGGTCGCATCGCGGGCACTTTTTGGATCGTGTCACGTGATCCTGACCGAGATCCTCCCGCGTATGGGAGTAGACACCGTTCTAGTTGACGGCACCGATCTGGCGGAGTGGGAGCAAGCTCTCGCATCGGGAGCCAAGGCTGTCTTCCTCGAATCCCCATCCAACCCCGGATTGGAAATCATCGATTTGGCGGCCGTTTGCGAAATGGCGCATGCGGCTGGGGCGGTAGTGATTGTTGACAACGTTTTTGCCAGCCCGATCCTTCAGAAGCCTTTGGAGTTCGGAGCCGATGTTGTGGTCTACAGCGCCACCAAGCACATCGACGGACAAGGCAGGACCCTCGGCGGAGCAGTGCTCGCTAGCCAGGAGTATGTGGATTCTTACTTGATGCCGTTCCTTCGCCACACCGGGCCCAGCCTGAGCCCGTTCAATGCATGGGTTCTGGTGAAGGGAATGGAGACGCTGCGGCTTCGGGTCGACGCCATGAGTGCTTCAGCTGAACAAATTGCCCGGGCCCTCCAGCAGCACCCCGCCTTGGTGGGCCTCAAGTATCCCGGCTTGCCATCACACCCGCAGTTCGATCTCGCCAAGCGGCAAATGAAGAGCGGCGGAACAATTCTCACGTTCACCGTTCGAGGCAAGGAGGAAGAGGCAAAGAACAATGCGTTCCAAGTGATGGACGCCCTTCGATTGTGCGATATTTCCAACAATGTTGGTGACTCCAAGAGTTTGGTGACCCATCCGTCCACCACCACCCATCGTCGTCTTCCGCCCGAGGCTCGAGCGGCAGTAGGAATCACCGACGGAATGGTCAGACTCTCCGTGGGTCTCGAAGACCCCGCCGACCTCATCGCCGATGTCAGTCAGGCTCTGGATGGGGTCGTCTGAAACCGGGCCGCCCGTACCTTTCCATCGAGGCGTTCGGTATCGGATAGACAGAACGCATGGAAATCATCGCCGCCGTCTTCGCCGACGACATTCAGCTGCGACCCGTACCTGGGCCCGCTACTCAGATCGACCTCACCGGTATTCAGTTTTCGGCACCCGCACCGGGGCCGGTTCCTGTGACCGTCGGTCCCCATCTGATGGTGCTGGTCTGGTGCCCGCCAGACCACAACGGCTTTGGAGCACTGGAAGTCCTTTTCGTCCGTGACGGTGAGGCGGAGCCGGTGGCAAGAAATGCGCAGCCGCTTCAGATCGAACCGGGGAAGTTCAACTACCGGCTCGTACGAGCGGAGATTCCCTTCTCCGAGTACGGGACGGTCGTGGCGGAATGCCGCATAGATGGCGGGCCCGTGTCGCGTGTGCCCTACACCCTCCTTCCGCCCGTCCAGTAGTCAGGCTCGGCGGTTAGCCTGAGCCGGTGGCCGAACCTTCCACGCGCGATCAGATTCTGGTGGAAGCGCGCCACTGCTTCGCCGCTCAGGGTTTTGAGGGAACCTCTCTCAACGACATCGCCGCCGGTGTGGGAATTCGACGCCCCAGCCTCCTCCACCATTTCGACTCGAAGGAAGCGATCTACCGTCAGATCCTGTCCGATGCGCTGGCCGACTATGGAGACCAGACCGAGGCCGCTCGCACCTCCGAATCCGACGGCTGGGAACTGGTCGACAGTATCGTGGCGGCGAGCTTCCACTTCTTCGTGGAAAACCCCGAGATCATTGTGATCGTTCGCCGGGAAGCGATGACCGATCAGAGCCCGCTCGGGTTCAATTTGGGTGTGGCCCTGCGCCCCTACTTCCGGCGGGCCGTGGCGTTTTTCGAGCGGCAAATGGACGCCGGCGTCTTCCGTCGCCATGACGCTGAGAACCTTGTGCTCACCGGTTACGGTGCTCTGCTCACCTATTTCTCGGATCACGTGATGCTGAAGGGGCTCGTGAGCGAAGACCCTTTCTCCGAGGCGTCGTTGGAGGCTCGTTTCGAACACATGCGAAGCTTCATTCGTGCGGCCCTTGAACCGGTGAAGGGAGCGAAGTGACCGGCTGTTTCGTCGCCTCCCACTCCCAGCATCCGGATCCCATCGACGCGGTCGGTGAGGTCTTGGGAGATCTCAGTGAACGGATGCAGGGCAACCCAGATTTGGCGGTGGTCTTCGCCTCCGGCACCCATGCGGTCGCCCTCAGCCAAATCACCGCCAGTGTTTCACAATTCATGGGAGCTCAGACCGTGCTGGGGGTATCGGTGAGTGGCATTATCGGCGGCGGGGAAGAGATCGAGTCAGGGTCGGCGGTCAGCGTGTGGCTGGGGGAGACCGGCCCGGTTCGGCCAGTCCGTCTTGAGGCCATCGACGGAGGCCGAACGATTCTAGGTCTACCCGACGAGATACCTGGCGAGGCCGTTCTGCTCTTGCTGGCCGATCCCTTCGGTTTTCCCGCCGAACAACTCTTGGACGCTCTCGCTCAGTCCGCTCCTGCGGTCCACGTGGTAGGCGGGCTCGCCTCTGCCGCCAGGGCACCGGGAGGGAATACGCTGGTTCTGGATGGTGCGGTTCACACCGATGGTGCCGTCGGCGTGCTCCTGGAGCCCGGTGTGAGTACTCCATTGGTGAGCCAGGGATGTCGACCGATCGGAACGCCATGGGTCGTGACCGATTGTGCTGGGCAGATGATCAATGCACTGGGCGGTGAACCGGCCCTCGGGCGGTTAGAAGCGGTCATCGAGGGTCTTTCCAATTCGGATAGGGCGCTCGCAGCCCGAGGGCTTCATTTAGGCATCGTGGCCAACGAACAGACCGAGAGTTTCCAGCGTGGCGATTTTTCGATTCGGTCCGTTTTGGGCGCAGATCGATCAAACGGTGCGCTGGCGGTTGGGGACCGGGTGCAGGTGGGTCAGGTTGTGCAGTTCCACGTACGTGACGCTGTTTCTGCCAGCGAAGACCTCGATCATCAATTAGCTGAACACGATCGAGATCCGGTGCAGGGTGCTCTGGTCTTCACCTGCACTGGTCGGGGTTCACACATGTTCGCCGAGCCCAGCCACGATGCGTGGGCGATTCGAGAACGATTTGGAGAAGTGGCCACCGCAGGAATGTTCTGCGCCGGTGAGCTGGGACCTGTGGGTCCCCGCAATGCCCTCCACGGGTTCACCGCCACGATGCTGCTCTTCTAGCGCTGTGCTCTTCCAGTGCCGCGGCCAGGCAGAGCCGCGGCCGGGGTGTTTGCCCTCCGTTAGGGACTTGCTCGTCCTCGTAGTAGAACTGGAGGCCGATGGTCACGCTCTCGGAACTGGAATCCAAAAGACGATTGGCTGAAAGGGGGGTTCCCTTTCTTGCCGAACACAACTGTTCCACGGTGCCCGAAGCGGTTGCCGCCGCCGCTGATCTGGGCACCCCGGTCGTGATGAAACTCAACGGGGACCGCATCGCTCACAAGACTGAACGCGGTCTCGTGCGACTGAACGTCAAGGGGGAATCGGCGGTCGCAGCGGCCGCAGCCGAACTACTTGGGGCGGCGACACCGGAGGACGGTCCGGTCACGGTTCTGGTGGCGCCGATGGTGAGCACCACACGCGAGTTCATCGCCGGACTCACCGTGGATGAACAATTCGGACCGTGTGTTCTGTTCGGGGTCGGCGGTGTCTTGGCCGAAGCGGTCGGAGACGTTCTACTGCGATTGGCCCCACTCAGCAGGGAAGCGGCAGCGGAGATGGTTGAGTCATTCGGGCTCCCTGCTCTCCTCGACGCTTTTCGTGGCGAACCAGCGGTTGATCGCGACGCTCTCATCTCGCTTCTCGTTGCGCTGGGCTCGGTCGCGGATGATCCCGAGGTCGCAGCAGTGGATCTGAATCCCATTCTGATCAACAACGGCACTCCTGTTGCGGTCGATGCGCTGGTAGAGCTGCGGGACAAAGGTCGCAGCTCCGGTGGTATCGAGGGCGCCACGATCGACCCGGGGCGATTGTCATCACTGTTTGATCCCCACGGTGTAGTGGTCATCGGTGCATCCACCCATCCCGGCAAGTTCGGTTTCGTGAGCCTCCACAACATTCTGGCCAACGGCTATTCGGGCCCTGTGGCGGCCACAAATCGTGACAGTGCCGACGTGCTGGGCATGAAGACATTCGCCTCTGTGGAGGACATCCCCGCCGACGTGCCGCTGGAAATGGCGTTCTTCTGCACGCCTGCCGCCGTGAATCCGGACATCCTCCGGGCCTGCGCCGGACGGGGGGTAAAGGCCGCATTCGTCACCTCCGCCGGTTATGCCGAGGCGCATGAGGAGGGAGTGAAGCTTCAGTTCGAACTTCTGACCGTGGCAACGGAGCTGGGAATGGTGATTGGAGGCCCCAACGGGCAGGGTGTTGTGAGCACGCCGTCATCACTGTGCGCACAAATCGTGGCGCCATATCCCGTTGCGGGAACAATTGGTGTCGCCAGCCAGAGCGGCAATCTTGTCTCCTCGTTCATGAACCTGGCCAACGCCAGCGGCGTCGGGATCTCCCGAGCGGTGAGCGCCGGTAATGCGGCGATGCTCGGGGTGATCGACTATTTGGAGTACTTCGCCACCGATCTGCACACCAATGTGGGCCTTGCCTATGTTGAGGGGCTCGCCGACGGGCGGACGTTCGCTGAGCGGCTCACACGAATCACGGCCACGATGCCCGTGGTGGTTGTGAAGGGTGGGGCAACCGAAGGGGGAGCCCAGGCCGCCGCATCTCATACGGGTTCGATGGCCAGCAACGACAGGGTCTTCGACGGAGCGCTGCGGTCCGCGGGGGCGATCCGGGCGGCGGACCCGGAGGAAGCATTCGATTTCGCAGCGACTTTTGCCACCCAACCACTGCCCACTGGCAACAAGGTCGCCATCTTCACCGCCGCCGGAGGCTGGGGGGTGGTGGCAGCTGATGCGGTGGCAAACTCATCGCTGGAGTTGCTGGAGCTTCCCGCTGATCTGCTGGCGGCGATCGACCAGCACCTGCCGCCGAGGTGGAGCAAGTCCAACCCGATCGACCTCGCCGGTGGAGAGACCCGAGATACGATCCCCACCCTCCTCCACCTGGTGGCGGAGCATCCGGCGGTGGATGCGGTCCTGTATCTCGGGTTAGGTATTCAGGCCAACCAGGCAGCCATGTTCCGTTCCGGCGGCTTTTACCCCGATCACGGTCTCGAGCGCATCGTCGAATACCACGAACGGCAGGACACCCGTTTCGCCACTGCTGCTGCAGAAGCGTCGGACGCAGCCGGTAAACCGGTCTTGGTGGCCACCGAACTCGCGATTTCCAACCCGGAGAACCCCGGTCCTGCCGCCGTCCGTACGTCGGGTCGCTTGTGTTACCCGACCGCTGGTCGAGCGGTAAAGTCACTCGACGCCCTCTGGCGCTACGCACGGTCTCGTTGACCCGTGATCTCGTTGGATCGAGCAGGGCGGAGCGCCGGGGCTGCGCGACAGATCGACCAACGTGGGGTATTGTCGGGCGCTGATGGAGGAGCGCAGGACCAGTCTCGACAGACGGGAAAACGCCCGTCCAACGTCGCGTCGTAGGACAGAAACTCCCGCCCCTCGCTCTATTCTCGAAGAGATTCCCTGGCGAGCCGTCGTTCCGGTGATCGCACTCATGTTGCTGTCCGCCGGGGCATGGAGCTATTCACAGAACGCGTCGATCGACGACGTCCCCACCGAGCCGATCAACTACGCCGTCCAGCTTCGAACGCCGCTGCTCTCGGCTCGTCGGGTACCAGAGACACTGCAGCAACCGCTTGCCGATGAGGCGTTGGCTCCAGAGATCGCCAAACTGCTTTCGGGCTCCGGGCCCAACGCCTGCCTGATCGTGGAAGAAGGGGACCGGGTACTCAATCTGACGAACCCACGCACCTCTCTCGTGCCGGCCAGCAATCAGAAGCTCGTTCTCACCAGTGCGCTCCTCAGCCAGTACGGTCCGGATCACACGTTCACCACCACCGTGACCGCATCGGCTCCCAGCGTTGACGGAGTAATAGATGGAAATCTCTATCTAATCGGTGGTGGCGATCCATTTCTTGCAACCGATGCGTGGCGAGCACAGTACGGCGACGACCAAGAAGGTCGGGCTACCACTCGCTTGGAAGACCTGGCGGACTCCGTGGCAGCCACCGGAATCACGAGAATCACGGGTGCGGTTCAGGGTGATGAGTCGTTCTTCGACAACGTACGATTCGGTCCGTGGGCAGAGCGACTGATCTCGTCTAATCAATCCGGCCCGCTCTCGGCACTGTCGGTGAACGAAGGCTTCACTTCCTGGCCCGAGGAGTTTGCCGGGAGCTTCCGGGCTCGCACCCAGGCGCCGGATCCGGCGCTGAATGCCGCCCAGGTCTTCATCGGGCTCCTCGCCGACCGGAATATCACCGTGGATGGTGGAGCGCTGGCCGCTCCGGCGCCCACCGGACTCACAATGGTGGCGTCGATCCAATCTCCTCCGCTGATTGAGATCGTCACGCACGTCAATTCCTACAGCAACAATCATGGTGCGGAAATGCTGGTGAAATACCTTGGCCGAACCGAGCGAAGCATCGGCACGACCGAGGCTGGCGTGGCGGTGATTCGTTCCATTCTGGAGGCCCAACGGTTCGACCTGGGTGGCGTGCGGATTGACGACGGGTCCGGCTTGGCCGAGACCGACCGGGTCACCTGCACCCTGCTGGCCGACATCCTCGAACGTGCCGGAGCCGGTAGCCCGTTGGCTCGCACGCTCTCCATCGGTGGCGAACGGGGCTCGCTACTGGAGCGTCACGAGGGGACACCCGCCGACGGGAACGTCTTTGCCAAGACCGGAACTTTGAATGGGGTCACCGCCCTCTCCGGGATTGCCGAGAGTGCCAAGGACCCCGACACCGACCTGATCTTCACGTACATCGTCAACGGGGAGTCCGTTGGTCTCAACGAGACGGTGAAGGGCCTTCAGGAGCCGTTCGTTGAGGCCCTGGTGGCCTACCCAAACGCCCCGTTGCTCACTGAGCTCGGTCCTCTGCAACCCTAGGGCGGTGACCCCCTACGAATTACCGATGTTTCCCTTGGGCTCAGTCCTGCTGCCCTCGATGCTGCTCCCGCTCCATATCTTCGAGGAGCGGTACCGGACGATGATGGAGGTGGTCATGGGCTCGGAGGTTCAGGGGTTCGGCGTGGTGCTCATTGAACGAGGCCACGAGGTGGGAGGCGAGGATCAGCGTTCCAGCATCGGGACCCTGGCCCGGGTGCTGAATCATGAGCGTTCCGACGACGGCCGCTGGGGCATTCTGGCAGTTGGGGTGGAGCGAGTTCGCGTGAATGAGTGGCTTCCCGACGACCCGTTTCCGCGGGCGATCGTGGAAGACTGGGCCGACAACTCCCAGGCTACGAAGGCTCAAACCGAGCACTACTTCCAGCTGCGCACCCTGCACCGTCGCATTCTCGGCCTCACATCAGAATTGGGCTATGACGTTGGACAGATCCCAGACCTCAGCGAGGATCCCACACTTGGGAGTTTTCAGTTGGCTGCGACCGCTCCGATCTCCACGTTCGACCGGCAGCGTCTTCTCGGCGCTCCGACGCTCGCCGAGAGGTTGCCGCTGCTGGCGGAAACTCTGAACTCGGCGATGGCCATCGTGGAGATGGAACTGGGGCAGTCCCTTTCAGACGAATGACACTGGGGTTTTTCGAATAGGGCGAGATGTGCCCAAACCCGTACACTGCTCTCGTGGCGAAAGCGAACCCCATCGATGAAGCGAAGGATCTCCAAGCAATGCTTGTGAGATACGCAAAGCAGGAAACGATCGAGCCCCTCGGGACACTCGCCAAATACCTGGCGTGGGGTCTGGCTGGGGCACTCCTTATCTTCCTGGGCGTGTTGTTCATCGGTCTTGCGGTTCTTCGTTTACTCCAGTCCGAAACCGGCACGGTCTTCGACGGTCAGAGCTTCGCCAGCATGGGACCCTATGCCGGGTCAATTGCTGTGATGGGTGTGCTCGTCCTATTCCTGGTCCGTGCCATGACGAAAGCTACGAGGGCCGTCCGATGACCGATCCTGCAATCACTCCCGCCGACCTTGAGCAGAAATTTCGCTCAATCCAAGGTGAGATTGAAACCGTTTCCAACGATTCCAAGAAACTCGTACAGATCGCTGGCGCAGTTGGGGCGGTCGTCCTTCTGGGTGCGATCTATTTCTTCGGCCGACGCGCCGGCAAGCGAAACAGCACCGTCCTCGAGATTCGCCGGCTCTGATGGCCCGGTCGATCCGGAACCGCCTGATCGCCTCCGGCGTAAACAGCTTCATCAAGGGCCCGGCGGGGTCATGGGTGTTCAGTACCGCCGCCATAGCAACGTTCAATTTCATCCGAGGTCGGGCCGGAAAGCGGGAGATTATCGATCTCAGCGGCGCTGGTGTTGGATCTAAGTACGTGATTGAGCACCTTCCCATCACCCACAAGGAACAAATGAAACAGATGAAGGCCGAAGCTAAAAGGCAGAAGAAGGCCGCCAAGCTGGACGGCCGGGCTGCCAAGGCCAGGAAAAGGCCACGAAGAAGGCACGAAAAGCAAGTGCCCCAAGTTGGTCCACCCGTCGCGAGATCCGACGGCGGACCGCCGAGCTGCATCGAACGGAGAAGTTGGCCGTCCGGCAGCAGAAATCAGCGGCCAAGGCGGTGAAGACGGCAGTTCGACAGGAGAAGGCCGCAGCTCGTGAAGACAGTCGGAGTCGCCGCGCAGCTCAGAAGGCGGAGAAACGATCCGACAAGGCCGCCAAAGCCGAATTGCGAGCCCAACGCAAGCTCGCCAAGCAGTCGGATCGTCAGGTTCGAAAGGCCGAGCGAGAAGCCCGAGCGGCGGTAAAAGCCCAGCGCCGGGCAGACCGGAAAGAGGCGATTGCGGCCTTTCGGAACAGTCGCAGGGCGAAACGAGCACAGCGACTCCAACGCAAGGCCGAAAAGGCAGCCCGCCGGGTCTCCGGCAGTTGAGTTTGACCGCAGGCGAACTACAGGCGGGCGAAGCAGCACTTCTGGTTGACAACAAAGGTCGCCGTTACTTGGTGAACCTCGACCCCGAGAAGCAATACCACAGTCATGCCGGGTTTGTTCCTTTTAGTCAGATCATCGGTCAGCCCGAGGGCGTTCAGGTTGCAACTACCAAGGGTCAGAAGTTCCGGGTTTTCCGGCCGACTATGAATGACTACGTCCTGCAGATGAAGCGGGGCGCTCAGGTCATCTATCCGAAAGATATTGCGGCCATCCTCATGATGGCCGATATCTACCCGGGGTGTCGCGTTTTCGAGACCGGCGTGGGTTCGGGCGCAATGTCGATGGCGCTGCTGCGGGCCGGAGCCAACGTCATCGGCTATGAGGTTCGTGAAGATTTTCTCGCTCGGGCCCAGAAAAACGTCGAGGGCTTCCTGGGCGAAGGCGTTTTTGACCGATACCAGGTCCATGTGGCCGACGCCTATGAAGGCATCGAGCCCGGGAAAGCCGGCATGGAAGACGGGGCACCGTTGTTCGATCGCTTTGTCCTCGATCTGCCCGAGCCGTGGCAGGTGATCGCTCATGCGCCGAAAGCCTTGCGACCCGGTGGAATTGTGGTGGCGTACACGCCGAGCATCACCCAAGCTCAGCAGGTTCGCCGAGTTTTGAACAACGGCATGTACGACGAGGTCAGCACCACTGAGGTGCTCTATCGAACCTGGCACATCGAGGGTCAAGCGGTGCGCCCGGACCACCGCATGGTGGGCCACACGGCATTTCTCACCCGAGGTCGCCTTGTTGGGCCATCATTGGACAAGCGGGAACCCGATGAAGCGGCGGCGGAGCTGCCCCCAGAGGGAATCTCTGAGCGGGCTGAGCTTGAGGTGCCCCCGGAGGGAATCTCTGAGCGGGCTGAGCTTGAGGTGCCCCCGGAGGGAATCTCTGAGTAGTCCGAGCTTCAGTTGAAGCTGCACCTGTTGTAGGCCGGGGGCGAAGCATCAGCGGCGTTTGAGCTGCCCCCGGAGGGACAACAATCATGCTGTCAGAGGATCGCGCCGCAGGCCTCCGAAGGCACAGCAGTCTGAGCCAAAGCCAAAGCGAGATCAGTTGGAATGCCGTAGGCGAGGCCTGCGTGGCCGGAGGAACGCCCCCCGGAGGGACAACAATCATGCTGTCAGAGGATCGCGCCGCAGGCCTCCGAAGGCACAGCAGTCTGAGCCAAAGCCAAAGCGAGATCTGTTGGAGTGCCGTAGGCGAGGCCTGCGTGGCCGGAGGAACGCCCCCGGAGGGACAACAATCAGGCTGTCAGAGGATCGCGCCGCAGGCCTCCGAAGCCACAGCAGTCTGAGCCAAAGCCAAAGCGAGATCTGTTGGAGTGCCGTAGGCGAGGCCTGCGTGGCCGGAGGAACGCCCCCCGGAGGGACAACAGAGCAGACCCGATACGTTCCCTGCAAGAGATTTCGGCAGAAGTACTCTGACCCTCGGTCCCGGAGCATTGCTTCGGGACCGGGTTCCTTTTTGGCCTACTTGCCCACGGCAGTGTCTCGGCCGAGCACGGCTACCACGGTGGCGTCACCTACCGGCATACCGGGATTGCTCGGCATCGGGAACACGTTGGTGACTGGCACGTTCAGAAGCTGGGCCACGAGCTTGGCGTCTTCGGAGAATCCCTCTGTGAAATAGACGGTGCTCACATCGATGGTTTCAGCATTCTTGGGAGCCAGGGTCACATATCCAGCCGAGGCAAGAATGTTGGTCCCCGCGCCCGCAACGCCACCTCGTTCTGCGCCGTTGCCTACCCGGGTCTTCACTTCGTTCGGGGCGTGGGCTACCGCTGCGGTGGTAGTGGTTGTGGGCGCCGTGGTGGTAGTGGTGGCGGCGGTCGTTGTTGTGGTGATTCCGTCGGGAACGGGCTCTGAGGAGCTGGGTCCGGAGTCATCGTCACCGCTGGCTAGAACCGCCGTGCCGGGAGCATCCTCGCCGCCGGTGGAGTTCACGAGCCCACGGGCGCCCCAAAGCATCGTGAAGGTCATCCCCATGAGGATGATCGCCAACAGGGCAGCATTCAGTACGTCATGTCTCTCAATGCGATCCACTGGCGACAGCTTTGCAGCTATTGCGCTGCAGGTGTTGGACCCCATTGGCGATTACCCAGATGGTCAGACGGGTAGCTCTTGCTGGAGGGTCGCGGTGGGCGCGAAAAGGTCACCTAGGGCCTCGATACGTTCGAGGACGTCACTAGCAGTGAAGGAGAGATACTCGCCGCCGGCGCAGTCGGCGACCTCGTCCCAGCTGATCGGCGTTGACACGGTGGGGGTGGGTTTGGCCCTCAGGGAGTACGGGGCGATAGTGGTCTTATGCCGACTGTTCTGACTCCAGTCAACGAAGACCTTTCCCGGCCTGGCGGCTTTTGTCATCGTGACGGTCACGGCCTTGGGATTCTGTTTCATCAGTAGGTGCCCCATCCCTAATGCAAAGTCCGAGCAGGCCTCGTGGGTGGTAGGGGTGTTCAGCGGAACGTAGACCTGGAGGCCCTTGGAGCCCGAGGTTTTCGCAAACGCCTCAATGGCTAGTGCGTCCAGCACCGTTTTCATTTCCAGCGCCCGCTGGCAGCACTCGATGATCGTGGCGGGGTCGCCCGGGTCAAGATCGAATACCACCATGGTGGGCCTCGCCAGATCCTCGGCCCGAGCCATTGGCGCATGCAATTCCAGAGCTGCCAAGTTCGCTGTCCAGACCAGCGATGCCGGTTCCTCGATTCGGCAATACTCGATGGGGGAGTCGTCATCGTAGGTTCGCTGTCGGGAACGGCTGCTTTCGTTCCCGGGTCCTATAGCTACCGGCACCCACGACGGTCGGTGCTTGGGGCAGCGCTTTTCAAAAGGACGCACCGTCGACTCCGTTTGGCCAGCGGCGCAAGGTCATACATCGACCACTGATATGCGGCAACATCACCGCCGCGATCCGTGAGTAGTAGTTGATCACCTCGCCCTTGGTGAACTGGACGTCTGGGTACAGCACTTTGTCCAGGTTGGTCAGCGACAGGATCCGGCCGTCAACCGTGACCTTGGTGGAGTCAGGCAGACTTCACTCGTTTCTTTGCCGGTGCCTTCTTCGCTGCCTTCTTCGCCGCAGCCTTCTTGGCAGGAGCTTTCTTTGCGGCCTTCTTAGCTGGCTTGGTTGGGGTTGCGCTGGATGCGTCTCCGGTGGGGTGCCCGCTCCGGGCCTTCTTCGCCGCGGCAACGCTGGCCTCGAGCGCCGCCATGAGGTCAACCACATTGGTCCCGGTGTCGGCGTCGTGATCTTCAACGGTGGTCAGTTCGCCTTTGGACTTGCGCTCGATGAGGTCTAATACTTCATTCCGAAAGTTGTCCTCGTACTTGTCGGGGTTGAAGCCACCGGCCAATGACTCGATGAGGGTCTTGGCCATCAGCCGCTCGGCTTCGGTGACCTTGACATCGTTCAGCTCCTCCAAGCCGGGGATCTCTCCGGCGTCAACCACCTCGTCGCTGTACATCATGGTGTTCATCATCAACTTGCCATCGGTCGGACGAATCGCCGCGAGATACTCTTTGGTGCGCATCACCACTCGGGCCAATGCCACCCGTCCATCTTCGGCCATCGCTTCGGTGAGGAGGGCGTAACTCTTGCGGGCTAGTTCGTCCGGCACGAGATAGTAGGACGCCTGGTAGAAGACGGGGTCGATCTCGTCTTCCTCAACGAATTCCACGATCTCGATAGCTCGTGACGCTTTCGGTGAGAGCGACTTGAGGTCGTCGTCGGTGATGACGACGTAGGTGTCCTTCATGATCTCGTAACCCTTGACGATGTCGTCGTAGGGAACTTCCTCGCCAGTGCTGGCATTCACCCGCTTCTGTTTGACGCGCTGGTTGTCGCGGCCGTCCAGCTGGTTGAAACGGACCGACTTTGGGCTGACGGCGGTGTACATCTTGACCGGAATCGAGACGAGCCCGAAACTGATCGCGCCACTCCAAATAGCTCTGGGCATACCGACGACTCTACATCGAATATGGTGTTCACTGCGAGAACTGGTGTACTCGCCCACTGTGGCGGGCGCCGCCGGTCAGGCGCAGGTACCGGGATCGCCCCGCCGTCCGTCTGGTGCGACAACGACCACGGAGTAGCTGTAATTGACCGTTGGCGAACCGGTGTCAGAAAAGGATGACGCTGGCGGGCTGACCCGGCCTCGCCAGTAGTCGGGGCCGCCATTGACCGAGCGGTAGACCACTACGTCGAACACGACCGGGTCGGTCCAGCTGATCGTGAAGTCCGGCGAAACGGTGCAGGTGGTGATGACTGCGATGGGCGGGGGAACAACCGTGACTGACGGAGCACATTCCACCGGTGTTGCCGTCGTGCCGTCCAGGCCGATGGCGGTGACCGAATAGACGTACGTCCGGGTGTCGCTGATCGGCGTGTCGAAGAACGCTGCGTTCGATGCCTGGTCAGCGTTCACGCTGCCCCTCCAGTAGAAGGTGCCGTTGTTGGCGGATCGGCGAACCACGTAGCGTTGGGCGTTTTCAACCTGCAACCAACCCACAACAACCTCGTTGTTCTCCATGAGCGTTGCGTCGCAGGACGTCAACACCCCAAGCTGGGGAACCTCGACGGTGAGCGTTGGGTTGCACGGAACCGGCGGCGCTGTGCTGCCGTCAGCGGCTTTGGCTGTAACGGTGTAGTCGAAGGTCCGGCCTGCTTCCAAGGTAGCGCCAACGAAGTTTGTGGTCGGCGTGGAACCCCGCCAATAGGCGGTGCCGCCGTTGACGGAGCGACGGATCACGAAGTTCGTCGCATTACTTCCGGCGTCCCACGAAAGTGCGGCTCGACCGTTCTGATCGATGGTCGCAGTGCAAGCGCTCGGCGGGATCAGTTCCGGACCTTGCACCGTGAGCGTTGGATTACAGGGCACGGGCCCAGCCGTGGAACCATCGGCGGCTTGGGAGGTGACGGTGTAGTCATAGCTTCGTCCGGGCGTCAATGTGGCGCCGGTGAAGGTTGTTTCGCTCGTGCGTCCACGCCAATAGGAGGGCCCACCGTCGACCGAGCGTCGGATGATGAACGCAGCAGCATCGTTGCCGGCGTCCCAAGAGAGGCTTGGTACCCCTCCGGCATCCACGAGCGCCAAACAGGAGGATGGGGGTACCAGCTGCGGCATCAGATCCACCGATCCGCACGGTGCCGGCGCTGACCGTTGACCGGCGGGATAGACGTGCAGGACGGAATAGCTCGAAACGGTGTTGACCGCAGGAACCTCTACGAATTCCGACGGCAGAGGAGGATTGACACGTCCCCGCCAATATGAACCGCCTCCGTCCACAGAACGGTAGATGATGGTACCGACCGACGTGGGGGCGTTGGTCCACGTGACAGATGCGCCCAGCGACGGATCGGCTGGATCGACCAGGGCAACCGAGCACAACTCTGGAGCGGGCGGTGCGGCGACCGGGGTGGTATGCGGAGTTGGTCCGGCTGAATCGCAGATGCGGACAACGTCGCGAGCGGGAGGTTGGGCCCCGCCGGGCTGACCGTAGGACTGGAAGCCGCCGGTTGCCCAGAGACATCCATCGTCGGGATTCACGTGCATCCCGAAGCCACCAGAGGTACCGGTGAGATAGGGGCGGAAGGAGTTGATGCGCTCGGCGGACACCACGTCGAAGGCCATCAGCGCATCTACGGTGGAGTGCACCGTGTTGGGCGTGTCTTCGGGTCGGGCGTGGGCCATCACTTCATCGGCGCTGAACAGGTCATACCAGCAGTGACAGGTCGCATAGATCCGATTGCCAACTCGCTCCAGCTCCTGGAACTCGCCGCCGTACCAGTTGTTGGGTTGACAGTCGACGTTCTTGGAGGGATCACAGCCGCTGTAGTGCATCTTGATGAGCGAGCCGTCGCCCTCATCGACAACGTACAAAGCGTGTTCCACGCCGCCGACCCACAAATCGCCGAACTCGGTGGCTTCCACGTCGTAGAGTTGAGAGCAGTAACTCCAGTTGGAGCAGCCATTGAACGGTATGGCATCTCGGTTGGCCGTGATCGATCCGGCATCGTCGATGCCAACGAAACCTTGGGCTGTGGTGTCGCCGTCGACGCTCTGGAAGAAGCCGGCGATATAGGTCACCGCTTGAGTCTTTGAGCGGGAGACGCCCCAGCCAGTTCCGTTCTCGAGCGAGGGGAGCCAGTTTGTGTCGATTGCGCCGGTGATCGGATCGAAACGGAAGGCCCCGCCTGCAGCCATCGGACCATTGCCGGAGGTGACGGTTGTGAAGTTGCCAACGGCGTACACATAGCCGTCGGCCTCGAGTGAGAGGTCACGTATCACCGAGGGGCCGCCAAAGGCCCGGGTGTTCCAGCCTGGCCAGAGGTCACCGGTTTTGGGGTCGATCTTTACGAGTGCGCCGCGGGTCACACCGTTCCACTGGCCCATCTCGCCACCGACCAACAATCCGCCGTCTGGAGTGGGCTGCAGAGCGAATACGGCATCGCCCACCTGGGGGCGGAACCAGGATTGCCAGCGGCCGGTGTCGGCATCGAACGCAGCAAGATACGCCTGACTGTGGACCTGGTCACCATTGGTGACCTCGAGGTAGTTGCCACCGATGAAGATGGTGCTGTCGACCTGGTCGACCGCCCACGTCAGAGCATCCCACTGGGCGATCGTGTTCGACGCTCCTTTTGTCTGAACTCCCCAACTTGTTTGGGGCGTGCTGGTGAGCTCGGCGAAGGCCGGCGAGGCCACAAGGATCGCCGCACCAAGGAAGCCGAAGAAGAGCAGAAGACGCTTGTGATGCCGCATACGCCCGAAGGTATGGCAAGAACCCCGTCCGGCTTGAGAGTGAAGTCACCGGTGCGCTTGGGTCTGGAGACCCAGAAGCCCCTGGGCCGATCAAATGGTCAGAAGTTGGTGGCGAACGCTGCCAGGGTCCGGGTACAGGTACCGGTCCCGCCTTTGGTGATTACGCCGTCATCACTATCGGACATGGCGGCGAGGCCAAGGTCGAGGTGCGCCCACGGTATGTCACCCACAAACTCGCTGAGGAAGAGGCCAGCGGTGAGTGCTCCTCCGTAGGGCGTCTTTCCGATGTTCCGCAGGTCCGCCACGTCGGAGTCGAGATCCTTGCGGTACTCCGCAGGCAGAGGAAGGGTCCACACCTTCTCACCGGTCTGCTTGGCCGCAGCTTCGAGCGCATCGCTCAGCGACTGGTCGGTGCCCATGAGCCCACTGTATTTTGGCCCCAGTGCCGCAGTGACAGATCCGGTGAGGGTGGCGATATCCACGATTGCTGCTGGTTTCTTTTCTGCCGCCAACGACAACGCATCAGCGAGGACCAAACGTCCTTCGGCATCGGTGTTGAGTACCTCGACCGTCTTGCCGTTTCTGGCTGTGAACACATCGCCGGGGCGGGTGGCATCACCGCTGGGCATGTTGTCGGTCAAGGGGATGTAGGCCGTGACCGGATTGGGACAACCCATCGCTTCGAGCAGGGTCATGGCACCCAGGACGGCTGCTCCACCGGCCATGTCGATCTTCATTGTCATCATGCCTGCCCCAGTCTTGATGGACAGGCCTCCCGAATCGAATGTGATTCCTTTACCAACGAGCGCAAGATTCTTGGCTCCCCGTTTCTTGGCGGCGGGTGTGTACTTGATCATCAAGAGTGCGGGTGGGTGCACTGAACCCTTGTTCACGGCGAGAAGCCCGCCCAAGCGTTCCTTCTCGATTCGCGACTTGTCCCACACGGTTACCCGCAGGCGACTGGATCCCTTTGTGGCTGAGCGAGCCCTCCTCACGAACTCCGAGGGGAGAAGCGAACCGCCAGGCTCGTTTATCAGATCACGGGCCAGCGCAACGGCGTTGACCATTTCTTGGCCCAATGCAAAAGCGGCCGATGCACCTTTGGGTCGGCCAACCACGGTGATTCGATTCAGTGTGGGTGCGGGCTTGGTCCCTGATCCCTTCTGGGCCGTGTAGGTGTAGGACGCCAACCCCAGTCCCTCCACCAAGGCGGTGATGATCTCGGAGGTTGCGTCAGGCGGGAGAGTGAGGGCCACCGATTTCTCACGAGCAACGGCTCGGGCGAAGGCAGCACCGGCCAGACGGTGATCGTCGATTTCGTCAGAATCGTCTGTTCCAGCAATGCCCACCAGGACGTCGAGCGGTCCGTCCTCGGTAGCGATGGTGATCGCCTGGCCCGCCTTGGCTTCGAACCCCTGGGCGGCGGCGTAGCGCTCTCGATCCGGGGAGAGCGCAGCAACGCTGTCAACCAATATTCCTACAGCTGAGGCACCGCGTGGAGTTGAGGAGGCGAGTTTCAGATCGGGACCGTAGGAAGTCATGGCCCTCAGGTTATCGGTGCCATGGCGCGGCTAATGAAGGGTTCTGGCCCGGGCACGCCCGGTCTTAGTAGGCGCCGTCGCTTTTCAAAACCGCCGGGATGGTGCGAACGAGGATGGAAAGGTCAACCACCAGCGACCAGTTGTCTACGTAGAACAAATCGAGACGCGTGTACTCCTCGAAGGTCGTCCCGCTCCGTCCAGATACCTGCCACATGCCTGTGATACCGGGTCGCACCCGGAGGCGTCCGAAGAGGTCGTCCTCCCATGCCTTGGTCTCCGACGCAAGGGCAGGTCGTGGTCCGACCAAGCTCATCTCGCCGCGCACAACATTCCAGAGCTGGGGAATTTCGTCCAGCGACAGCGTCCGGAGTGTGCGGCCTACTCGGGTTACCCGAGGGTCGTGCTTCAGTTTGAACAACGGGCCGGCACCTTCGTTGACGTCGAGCAGTTGGAGTTTTTGTTGCTCGGCGTCGGCCACCATCGTGCGAAACTTCAGGACTTTGAACAGGACACCGTGGCGGCCTACGCGTTCCTGAGCGAACAGGACCGGCCCGGGCGAGTTGAGGCGGATGGCCAAGGCGATGAGAACGAGGAACGGCGATGCCAGAACGAGGCCAACAAGCGCAACCGTAATGTCGAAGACGCGCTTGGCACTGGCTTGCCAACCTCGCCGGGTAATCGCTTCTACGTACACCACTGGATAGCGACCCAGCGGTCGTACCGTGAGTCGATGGGGTTCGATATCGGCCAAGCTCGAGCTGAGTTCAACATGAATACCCGAGTCGAGCAGATCTCGGACGAGGCGGTTCATATGGTCTGACGGCAGGGCGGTGGCGGCGATCACGGCGCCGGTGGCGCCGGTGCGTTCCAAGGTGCTGAAAACGTCCGTAACGAGTTCGTTCCGCTCAGGTTGATGGCTCGTGGCGATCGTTCCGCACACCAGATAGCCGAGGTTGGCATCCGTCGCAAACATCTGGGCGAGGTCGGATCCTTCATCGTTGTCACCGATGATGAGAATTGGACGCCGCATGGAACCGTTTCGCCGGCGAGCGTTGAAGACCCGTCGTAGCAGTTCCCTTTCAAGCAGAAGGGTTGCAGTGCTGGCGGTGATCGCTAGGAGCACCCAGATTCGGTTGACGTCCCAACGGAAGAGGAAGCCCACGAGTGCTGCAGTGCCAACGGCTCGAATGCCGGCGTCGATGATCCGCCGAATCTCCTCGGAGCGTCGGGTGATGAAACGGATGCTGTAGAGACGGGCCCGGGTCAACCAGAACGCCCAGGAGAGGAGCAGTACCACCGATGTCACTACGCCGTGTGGACCAGCGTCGGCGAGGGTGTGGCTGATGACAATTCCCGAGGCCGCCATGACCGTGTCGGCGCCGACTACACCCCACTTCGCCAGAGGAGCCGAGGTGGGCGTTAGGGGTCGTCGGACGGGCATGGCCTCAATTCGCTCCGCCGCTTGCATGTCCACAAGAGTCTCATTGCTATGCAGCGTTTGGGAGAGTAATCAAGCTCCGGCCGAGGGGCCCATCGGCCTACTTGGGATCACAGGATTCGTCGTTGCCGGTCCAATAAACGAAGCTCCTCAGGTGTACAAAGGCCCCGTGCCGCCAACCGCAGCAACCTGATTGCCGCTTCGGGCTGTGTTGTGTCCACCACAGGCTTCGGCGGCGGCACGTCACGCGGCGTTTCGAGAGAGTCGACCCAGACCCGGTGCTCATGTCGGAGTTCCAGCGGCAGGCGTTGCGCCATCCGATTGGACATCAGGCCAAGGGCGGAGCGAACAAGGATCTGGTCGTCATGTTGACGCAGAAGGCCAAAGCGGTGCGCTCGGCGCAGGGCCCTCCAGAATTGACTGGCGGTGCCGCTTTTCGACGAACACCCAACCGTGCGTGCCAAGTCTGCGGTCACGACGCCGAAACCGTCGACATCGGCCTCCAACTGGCGGGCTAAGGCCCGGTACAGCACAATGCACGTTGGCCCAACGACCGGGCCAAAGTATCGCTCAACATAAAACCCGGTGGCGGGATAGCCGTGCTCGGCCAACAGCGGATCATCCCACAGCGAGATGTGTAGCGTGTCTGGGGTTGGCTGCCGCTCTGCGGCCGACGGACGACGCTGCCCTGAACGCCTCTTGCTCGCCGCCAGGGTGATCGGGCCAACAGATGCCGGTGGTTTTGCTGCAGTTTTCGGCGGCGCATTCTGCAGAAGTGTTCCCCGCGGCAGCGGCGACTTTGCGGGAGGAGGTGCCGAGGGCATGATCCAAGCGGCTTGTTTTTCGGTGGCACGAGATGGTGGGACGTCGTTGGGCATGGGACTCTCCGTTGATCGATCGTCATGAGCGGGACCGTGCGGGAGGGGGAGTTGCAGGTTCCGAAGCGTTTCATCCGTTCAACGCCGAGAACGTAACTCAACGTACTTTGAAGTAATCAAGATGACAACCGGAGGGGAGAATCCTTAGAAAACAGGCGAGCCGGCAAAAGGGGTTTCCGGGAGTCCCCTGACGTCGGCGTCTACCGCGATGAGGCTGCCGGGGATGGCGCCGTCTTTACCCGGTTTGGAGGGCCGCCCGCCCTCGGGGCCGATGGTGGAGATGAAGAGCGTGTCCAGATCTGAACCCCCGAAAGCCGGCATTGATGGTTTTTCCAGCGGGAGTTCGATTCGGCGGTCAATTCTGCCGTCGGGGGTAATGCGGATTACCGACCAGCCAAAGACCGATGCAGACCAGTAGCAACCGTCGGCGTCGACGCAGGCGCCATCAGGTAGTCCTGGGAGATCTTGGTAATCGCAAAACACCATTTCGTTGCTTCTCGTGGCAGTTCCAAGGTCGTAGTCCCAACGAATAACTCTCTTGGTGGACGTGTCGGCGAAATAGGCGCATGTCCGAACTGGGTCGAAGGCGAGTCCGTTTGGGACGCCGATGTCGGTTCTGACAACGGCGAAGGAACCATCGCCCTCAACCGAGTAGAGCGAGCCCGTCGAGCGGCCATCGCTGGGGTTGGCCCACATGGAGCCGACTACATAGCGCCCGGCAGGATCGGTGCGTCCGTCATTGAGCCGATTGCCGTTTCCCTCGGGTTCAAGGGCGACGAAGGGCTTCACCTCTCCTGTCGCCCACCTGAACCAGACCAACTCGTGTTCCATCGCTACCAGTAGCACCCCGGGCTCTTTGGTGAGCACGATCGAGCCGGGTCGGCCAGGTACCGAGGTGGTGTCATTGAGGCCTGTGGACGGGTTGTATCGGTGGATTTGGCGACCCTCGATGTCGATCCAATACAGCAGCTCCTCCACGGGGCTCCACAATGGACATTCGCCCAATAACGATGGGTGGGAAACAGCGATGTCCACAGCAGTCATCCCGCCATCGTAGGCAGGGTCCTCGTGGCCCTCTGAAGTGCTCGCTAGCGATGCTGCAAATGATTCAGTGCCCGGGAGCGAATTTGCTGCACAAGACTGTAGAGCCAAGAAGCTGGTCTTCCCGGATGAGGTGATCCTCATACGGGTATTGCGCCAACACGGCCCGATACCGGGCGGCGGCAACTTCAGACTTGGTGAATAACGTCTTGTTCGCAACTATCCCGAAGGGAATAAGCTCACACTGCGGATGTCGTAGGTAGTTGTGCATGCCTTCGCCGACGCCTGGCCACATCGTGTTGAAGGCATCGTCGAGGATGAGGATTCCATCGTCGGTGAGAACCCGATCCGCTATCCAGAGGTCGTTCATGGTGATTTCGGCCGTGTGGCCACCGTCCACGCTGAAAAGGCGGACCCGGCCCCGGGTCAGGGTCAGCACGTCGGCTGGCTGCAAATTCATCGAGTTCTGAAGCACGAGAACGACGGCCTCTTCGGGTACGCCAGCCGCTATCAGGTTGCGGTTCAAGTGATCCCGATCTCCTTTTCCGGATCCGTCGACGTTTTCGTCTTGCCGCTCGAAAAGATCGAAGCCAACCGCAACCTCGTCAGGGCCGCACAAGAGAGCCAGGAGTATGAATAGCTGGCCGTGGTGTACGCCGATTTCGGCGACGCCTCCACCGGTCATCTGGGCTTCTGAAAGATGTCGTATCGAATGCGCTGACGCTGGGGAGAGCCATCCTTCGACCGCATGAAACCCGCCTGTGGCGTAGGCGTCGAGTTCGGCGGGTCGCGCTGGGGTCTGACGAAGGGCCGATATTCGTGAGTCCGCGTAGTTGTCTGAGCGATGCCCTGCCGTGGTGAGAGCCACAGCTTCGAAGGTGTCCAGGGCAGTGGACCACCGAATTTCCGCCAACGAGTCACTGCCGGCCTGCACGAGTGAGGCGGCCAGCTCCGGATTGTTGCAAAGCCGATCGATAGCCTGGGCGATTGCGAAGGGTGTGGGCTCGGCGATGAGTCCGTTCTGACCGTGTTGTACCAGTTCGGTGAGGCCTCCACCATCACTGCAGACGATGACCGGACGCTGTTGTTGCCAGGCTTCCAAGACGGTCAGCCCATAATCTTCATCAAGAGCCGGCGCAACGACGACTGCAGACGCAGCGTAGAGTTCGTTTCGCTCGTCATCGCTCAGCCGACCATGGAACCGGATGCGACCACTTGGCGGTCCGTCGAATGGACGCCAGCCCTTGGAGAAGATGCCCATGTTGCGCCAGATCTCGCCGGAACCATCGCCCTGAATCCGCTGAAGCTCGTTCGGTTTTGCCGCTAGTTCAGCGTCGAGGCTTTTCACGAAGTCTGCCCTGCTTCCGCCCCCCACCAGGTTCCCGATCGGTCTATTGCCGCTGCGTTGCGCAGCGGTGAGGTGCAGGGCGGCCACAAACAGCTCGGTCCGTTTGGGCCACTCCTGTCGGGAGACACAGAGGATCTCCGACGAAGCCGGGTCGCGATCGGAAGCCGGTGGAAGATCGGTCACGTTCGGGTGCCGGTAGGCGATCGACCCCACGTTCCAGAAGCGTCGGAGCCGTTGTGCCACCGTATTGGAGCCTGCAAGGAAACTCCGAATACGGGGAAGGGCGTCGTGGTCGATCAGTCGGATGGCGGCACAGGCCTGGGCGTGGGCATCAGCGTCGACAAATCCGGCGGCCACGAACTCATCGGCGAGATCGTAGAACACCCGGTAATGGTGGTAAGTCAGAGCGAACATCCGGTTGTGGTCGGCCAGATACGTTGGAGGTTGCGTTGCACACACCACGTCGAACGCTTGAAGATCCAACTGCTGGGTCCGCTCCGCCAACTCGAGGTAACGGAAGTATTCGTCGTGCCATTCCCTCAGCACCGGGGTCACGGGATACCCAAAGACCGACGGGGGACGGAGAGTGGCGTCGACACCGACGAGTTTGACGGAATGGCCGCGCTCGGCAAGGCCGCTCAACAATGCATTCACGTGGAGCTCGAACCCGCCCGTGACTCCGTAGTCCGGCTTGACGATTCCGATCTTCAAACCGGTCACGGAACGTCATTTCCGAGCCGATAGGCCAACAGTCTGTCAACCTGCGCTCGAAGCCGGCTGATTTCGTCATCCTGACGACGGGCCTTTTCGTCCAGTGCCTCTACCAGCTGAGTGAGAGACCGGTTGAGGCGCCGCTGCTCAGCGGGATTGAGAGCGAGCCGGCGGGCGAGTTGTCCGGCTTTGTTTCGAGGTGTTTCCTGAGGATGAGCCTCGATGGAAAAGGCGTGGCTGTTCGTTCGGATCTCCTGGAGATGGCGGGTGATTTCGCGATCGACTTCGAGCGGATGGGCCGGTTGTCGTTTGACGCCACGGGCACGTTTCGCCGTCTCTGCAACTATTTCGGAGAAGTCATTCAGGTCTACATCCACGCTGGCTACGTTACTGAATCGTTACCCTTGAACCGGTGACGCCTTCCGCTAGTGCGCTGGCCGCCCGAAATCTCGTCCGGGCTGCCTCGGCTATTACCGTCCTGACCGGCGCGGGGATTTCCACCGACAGTCAGATCCCGGACTATCGCGGGCCCGACGGTGTGTGGACGAAAAACCCACTGGCGGAAAAGCAGTCAACGCTCCAGACCTATGCCGCCGATCCAGAAGTGCGGAGGCGGGCCTGGCGAAATCGACTCAACTCCCCGGTATGGGCTGCTGAGCCCAACCGCGGTCATATCGCGCTGGTGCACCTGGAAAAGCTGAAGAAGTTGCACACGCTCGTGACCCAGAATATCGATGGGTTACACCACAAAGCGGGCTCGGATCCAACCCGAATCGTTGAGATCCACGGTTCGGTGAGGGAGGTGGTCTGCCTCGCATGTGACTACCGGGCCCCGATGCAGGTTGCGCTGGATCGGGTCAGCGGTGGTGATCCCGATCCGGCCTGCCCAGAGTGCGGCGGCATCCTGAAAAGCGCCACGATCAGTTTCGGACAGTCTCTGGTGGAGCGGGATCTCCAACGAGCCAGCCGGGCCGCCCAGGAATGCGACCTCTTGATCGCCATCGGCTCCACCTTGTCGGTCGGGCCAATCAATCAGGTGGTTCCTGTTGCGTTTCAGACTGGAGCGAGAATCTTGATCATCAACGGTTCGGAAACTGAAATGGATCACCTTGCTCACGTTGTGGTCAACAGCTCGATCAGCGATGTGCTGCCAACGATTCTTGGCATCGAGAAGTTGGCGGAGCGGTCTTGAACCTCGACCAACTCCTGGCGGAAGCGCGCCGTTCCATCGAGGAGATCGACGTAGCCGAGGCCGTCCGACGACGATCGGCGGGGGCGGTAGTGCTCGACGTCCGCGAATCCGACGAGACTGGGCAAGGGACGATCACCGGGGCCGTTCTCATGCCCCGGGGTGTTCTGGAGACCTCGGTCATGGCGGCCCTGCCGGACCTCGATGCTCCCGTCGTTGTCACCTGTGCCACCGGGGTGCGGTCGCTACTGGCGGCGGCAACGATGGAATCGCTGGGGTACCGAAATGTTGCGTCGTTGGCCGGAGGCTTCGACGCGTGGAAGGCCGATGCCCAGGAGTGGTCCGTGCCATCGGGGTTCGGACCCAACGAGCGCGCTCGGTACAGCCGTCACCTCCTGCTGCCCGAAGTCGGCGAGGCCGGACAGAAGAAGCTTCTCGAGTCCAAAGTGTTGATCGTCGGAGCTGGTGGGCTGGGTAGTCCGGCGGCGCTCTACCTCGCTGGAGCGGGCGTGGGTACGATCGGGATCGCCGACATGGACACGGTGGACCTCACCAATCTGCAACGGCAAGTGATCCACGATTCACTGAGGCTCGGTTGGAACAAGGCGGCATCGGCGGCCCGATCGATCACCGCGCTCAATCCCGATGTCACGGTGGTGGAGCACCCGGAACGGCTCGATGACCAGAATGCCATCGAGCTGATCTCGGGATACGACCTCGTAATCGACGGTGCCGACAACTTCGATGCGCGCTACGCCCTCAGCGATGCGTCCTCGGCAACCGGGATACCAGTGGTTTATGGCTCGGTCTTCCGATTCGAGGGCCAGGTCACGGTCTTTGATCCGCGCCGTGGTTTCACCTATCGGAACTTCATGCCCAGCCCGCCCCCGGCGGCGGTTGCGCCAAACTGCTCCACCGCTGGGGTCCTGGGGGTTCTGCCCGGAATCATCGGCACGATCCAGGCCGCCGAGGCGATCAAGATGTTGCTGGGGATCGGTCAATCCTTGGTTGGTCGATTGCTCGTGTTCGATGCCCTGGCGATGGATACAACCGAACTTCGTCTGAGCGCCGGTCCCACGCTTACAGCAAGCTGATCTCACCGCTGGTGGCGCTTGTCGACACGGGATTGAGATAGACCCGTCACATCGTGGCTGGTCAAGTGACGATTGCCGTTTTGCACTTGCCAGCGAGCAAATTTGGGCGATAGACATAGCGCTCCTCCGGGCGGATGAGCGGGATCTTGGGATTATTTCATGACTTTTCTTTCACAACGTCAAACAGTCCGGGCCTCGTTCGCAACGTTTGCCCTGATCACCTCGTCTATCGCGGCCTTTCTGCCTGGGCCCGCTCTGGCACTCTCTGGCCAGGCCGGCACCTTGGACGCAGGCGAGATCCGCATCACGGACCAGACCGTTGCGCTAGAGCATTCCTTGACACCCGATGATGAACTGCTGGCCCTCGCCGCCGGTGCGGACACCGACGGTGGCGATGATGACCAGGCCGATGACCATGTCATCTTGGCGAAATCTGTCCCGTTACCTTCCACCGCCGTGACCCTCGACGGTGCTTCCGAAATGGTGATCGTGCAACCGATGGGGGCGACTGGGGACCCTGTGGTCCACACCCGGATGGCGATCCGCTCCAGCGACGAAGCCGGTTGGAGCGAGTGGGCGCTCCTTCACAGCGATGGCGAAGAGGGTCCCGACGGCCTGCCCGGCGGCGAAGGCTCAGGATCTGAGGCGGCTCAGGGAGCCGGGGCGGTGGGCCCTATCTGGGTCGGTGAAGGCGCCAAGCAGGTGGAGGTTGTTCTACTCGACGGAGATGTCGCGGCGGTCAGAGTTGAGGCCCTGGATGCCCCTGGTACAGCCTCGTCGCTGATTTCTTCCCCAAGTGTGAGCTCCAAGGTGGCGGCGACCTGGGGTGCACAGCCCACCATTCATTCGAACTCGGAGTGGGGGAGCCCCGGCTTTCAGCGCCAGAACTCTGGGTGTGAATCTGGGCCACGGTATACCAACAGCCTGCGCGCCATGGTGGTCCATCACACGGTTACGACCAACAATTATTCCCAGGCCGAGGTGCCCAAACTCCTGCAAGGAATCCATCGGTTTCACACCGGCACACGCGGCTGGTGTGACGTGGCATACAACTTCTTGGTAGACAAGTTCGGAACGCTTTGGGAAGGGCGATCTGGCGGTATCACTCAACCGGTGATCGGCGGTCACTCTCGCGGCTTCAACGACAATACGTTCGCAGTCTCGCTCTTGGGTCAACACCAAAGCAACGTCAAGAGTCCGGCTCCGGCTCGGCCGAGCAGTGCTCAGTTGCAGGCGGTGCAGGCGCTCGGAGCTTGGAAGTTGCGTCTCCATGGCGTTGACCCAAATGGGACCACGTTGTTGAAGAACTCGGCCGTTGGTGGTGTGTTGAAACACCCCTCCAGTGAGTACGTCCGGGTCCCAACCATCATGGGCCACCGCGATCTCGGCGTGACGTCTTGCCCTGGAAACTGGACAATGCCTGTGGTGGGTGAAATGAAGGCGAAGTTCACCCCGTTGCATGCCGGTAGCCCGCCCTACGCCCAGGACGGAATCGTGGGTGACGATTTCGGACCGAAATTGATGGCTGTCGACATCTGGGGGGGCCTGCGCCCAGCGCTCGGCCAAGCGGCTCCGGCCAATCCGCCTGCCGGAGGTCCGGCCAACGTTCTGGCCGTCGGCGGCCATGCCACCGCTGGATTCATCCTCCGTACCGATGGCTCCCTTTCGCCCTACGGTGCCGCCCCACGGATTGCCAAGCCAGCTAACAACCCTGTGGATCTGATCGTGCGGGACAGCGGCCAAAGCGGATATGTCGTCACCGCCGATGGTTTCCTCCACGGCTTCGGGGGTACGGTTCGTGACCGCTCCTCCAAGGGGTCTGGGGTGGTAGCCGGTGATATGACCAACGCCATTCGCGGCTACACCGTGAACTCGGGGGGTACCCTCTTCCCGATCGGGGACACGCCGGCGGCTGCCCTGCACGCCAGCCTGCAGGGCTCGGTAGTCGATATCGACGTGCATAATGGCAACGGGACGAAGGGTTACGTGGTTACGAGTGACGGCGACGTCATTGGCTTTGGCGGCTTCACCAGCTTTCGTGACGTGCTCTCCACACGGCCATCAGCGGTTGTTGCCGGTCCCAACGCCAACGGCGGGTGGGTGATCGACGTCGAGGGTCGCTGGCACGCCTTCGGAGACGAACGCCCCGTCGTTACCCCCTCCACCAACATTGGCGTTGAAGCCATCGTCGACGCTGTGCTCACCGGGTATGAACTGACCGGAGCCTCGTTCCGAGCGGGCAGTGATGCCACGTACATCGATGGCGTCTACCGGCGACTCGTTGGTCGCAGCGCATCAGCCGCGGAACTGGACCATTGGAACTGGAAGATGGATCACAACGGAACTATCGCCCTCGGAAAGCAGATGGTACGAACCAGCCGGTTCACCGATTCCACCGTGGCGGACATGTATACCGGGGCGCTTGGACGCAACGGTGATCCCGGCGGCGTTGCCTACTGGAGCGGTCTACTCAACCGCGGTGAGATCTCGATCCGGAACATGGGCATCTATTTCTACGGTTCCCCGGAGTTGTACCAACGGTCCGGAACGGCAGAGGGATATGTGGACAAACTGTACGCTTCCCTCCTGCACCGGAGTCCTGATGAGGCGGGCCGGGCTTACTGGGCCGGACTCCTTCGAAACGGAAAAGCGTCACCCGCAGCGGTGACGGCCGGCTTCTACGATTCGATCGAGAGTCGGCGCGACCGAGTCACGACGTTATACCAACGGGTGTCCGGCACAGCGCCCTCGGAAGCGGATCGGGAGAACTGGGCCGGGATGCTTCTCCAAACCGATGATCTGACGGTGGCTGCCACCATGATCGCCAGTCCCAGCTACTACCGGTTGGTGACCTAGAAGCACAGTGCTATCCCTCGCTGGGGGTCCACTGCTCGCTACCTTCTGGGAGTGCAGGCGTTTTCCGTAGCGGCGAGAATCCGGTAGGCCCTCGGTGCTCTTCAACTCGATTGCCTTTGGGGTCTTTCTTCCGGTTGTACTGACCCTCTACTGGGTTGCAGCACCTCGGTTCCGAAATTCGATCGTCCTGGTTGCGTCCTATTTCTTCTACGGGATGTGGGACTGGCGGTTTCTCAGTCTTCTCGCCATCAGCACCGTGGTCGACTACACGATCGGGCGTCGTCTCGAGGTGGCCGAGGGGGCGCACGCACGAAGAGTGCTGTTGATCGCCTCGCTCGCGGTCAACCTTGGGATCCTCGGCACTTTCAAGTATCTGAACTTCTTCGTCGACTCGTTCGTGGACCTCGTCGGCAGGACCGGTGTAGAACCAAACCGTCCCTTCCTGCAGGTTGTCTTGCCTGTGGGCATCAGCTTCTATACGTTCCAGACGTTGTCCTACACAATCGACGTTTACCGCCGCCGGTTGGACCCGGTCCGAAACATCGTCACGTTTGCAACCTACGTCGCATATTTTCCGCAACTCGTTGCTGGTCCCATCGAGAGGGCCAACGTGCTCCTACCCCAGCTCCAGCAGCTCAACCGCCGTGTCTCCACCGATCAAATCACTTCCGGCCTCACGTTGATACTCCTGGGCCTGTTCAAGAAAGTGGTGCTGGCCGACGGCGTGGCCGACGTTGTGGACCGCTCTTTCGCAGCTCCCGGTGAGATGTCGTGGATTGGAATGGGGACTGGAATCGCCGCATTTGCCATCCAGATCTACGGCGACTTTTCGGGCTACACCGATATGGCTCGCGGGGTCTCGCGACTCATGGGCATCGAGTTATCACTCAACTTCGCCCAACCGTATCTGAGTAGGAATATCACCGAGTTCTGGAGGCGCTGGCACATCTCGCTGTCGAACTGGCTTCGGGACTATCTTTACATCTCGCTGGGGGGGAATCGGCGGGGTCCAGTGCGAACCTACGTGAACCTGATGTTGACGATGTTGCTCGGTGGACTTTGGCATGGGGCCTCGTTCAACTTCGTCATTTGGGGCGCACTGCACGGATTGCTGCTTGTTGTTCATCGGTTGGTACGCAAAGGGACGGTTCCGGATCGGCCGATCCGCCTGAGCGACCTGCCCTCCATAGCCGGCACGTTTGTCCTCGTGTGTGGGGCCTGGGTCTTCTTCCGAGCGGAAGACCTCACCACGTCGGTTCGCGTATTCAAAGCGATGCTCTACCAGACTGGCGCCGCAAGCGGCGCGGATTTGGTGCTGGTGCTGCTCGCCTTCGCGACGATGGTGGTCATCGATTTGGCGGCGAGGATGGAATGGCCTTCGCTGGCCGCAGTCCAGCGAAGGCCGGAGTTGGCGGGTGCCCTGGTCTCTGCAGCGATCCTGGGGGTTGTACTCTTCTCGGGCGGTTCACCCCGCCCCTTCGTGTATTTCCAGTTCTGATGCCCGTACTTCCTCGACTTTGCCAACATCACCTTCGGGTCCCCAGCTGGGCGCCGGCCGTAGTTGTTTTGCTGATCGCGGCCAGCTGTGGTTCTGAGGCGGCAGGAGGTTACGACGTTGCTGATCGAGTGATCCTCGCTGTAGGTGAGCCCGCTGAGAGCGTGGTTGTTTTCGATTCCGGTTGCGAACGAACCGTCACGATCGACGAGTACGGGTTCGAATCCGAGGTCGTGGTCTGTCCCGAGGACACTGCCTCCCTCGACCCGCCCTCGGGTGGACTGCAGCCGGGCGACCCAATCAATGCCGATGAGCTGCTCGTACTCACAGACCCATTGCCTCCTTTCGTCTATGAGCCGCTGGCCAGCGCAGCTCCGGAGCCGATCCGACAGAGTTTCATGGCTCTGGTGCCTTCGCTGGATGAACTGGACCGTTCCTGCGGGGTAGACCTTGCAGCATGGCAGGGTGCTCTTCAGTCGGTCCTTGAACAGACAACCAGCCTCCAGACCCAATTGGAGGATGCCGCTCTGACCGAGTTCATCGGCAGCTCGCCGGCTCGGGCGCTGGGGCGATCCCTTTTCGAGCGGGCGTTGTTCCAACCCGGTTGCGCAGCCCCGGGGGCCCTTCCGCTTCGACCGGAGGATCCGGTTCTGGTGGAACTCCTCCCGTTAACTGCGAGTGCATCAGCATCAGTGGCTGCCGTCGACCGGATGGTGAGTGGCTCGATCATGACCCGGCTGTTCCATTTCTATTCGGCCCTGCCGGCCTACAACTGGCTTCGCAATCCGGTGGCCCCGCCCGACGTCGTACTGCTCGGGAGTTCCCAGACCGGAGCCGCCATAGATGTTCCTGACCTTACCGACCGGCTCGGCAGGACGGTCGGCAATGCGTTCCTCCCTGGATCGTTAGCCGAAGTCCAGCAAATCTGGATTGATGAGCTGTACCGGTACGCCGCTCCCGCCACCATAATTTGGCCGATGGGACCGGTGGATCTTCTCGGCACCTGTATCAGCCCGGGTCGGGCGGAGCAGTTCGCCGAGCGGCTGGCGAATCGACAGGCGGCCTTCAGCGCATCGGGTTGGTTCGATGCCATGGACGATCTGGATCTGCTGCTTGGACCGGTTGGTGACGCGCCGAATGTGAACATGGGCAACGCTCCCAAGGAACGGTCCCGCAACGCCGAGGCGATCGCCGCGCAGCTGCCCGACTACACCAATCAGTTCGCCGATCCCACCTTTTGTAGCGATCGGGCGGCAGTCACCGCCGAGGTCGTCTCGCAACTCCAGGCGTGGGGGGCGGAAGTAGTGATCGTTGGAATGGCGGTGAGCCCCGAGGCAGTAGCGCTCATCCCAGGGGGCCGGGAGACGATTGCAACATCCTTCGAGCAGCTGAGTCGGGACGTGATCGATCCAACCGGTGCAACCTTCGTGGATCTCAGCGGCGATCTGAACGACGGCGGACTCTGGGCTGATCTGACCCACCTCAACCAGAGTGGAGCCAACCGATTCACGCAGCTTCTGGCGGATCAGCTCAAAGAGCGGGGGATTGGCCCGTGATCAGCCGCATCGCAGTGCTCCGCTTTGTCATTGCCGCACTGTTGGTTGCGGGACTCGCCGAGGGAATCGCTCGCCTGGCGGTTTCTCCGGGGTCCGAAGCTCTCCGCTGGCATGACTACGCTGCGGAACTGAAAATCGATCAGTTGGATGCGTTTGGATCAGACCCGAGTCTGGTCGTGGTCGGAACGTCGATGGCCCAACAGGATCTCGTTCCGTCAGTACTGTCCGCCCAGCTCAACTCGCTGTCCGTTTACAACGCTGGCATCAACGGTGGAGTCCCAGTGGTGGTGGAACCATGGTTGTTGGATCAGGTCATGGACCGCCTGAACGTCTCCACGGTTGTCTGGGGACTCTCGGCGCTGGACATTTCGGCGGTTTATGGAGACGCCACCGAGGCGGCGTACCGATCGGCACTGAGCACCAAGGGCGGTGCTTCGGCCTCGGTAGAGCGGACCGTCGCATCCTTCTCGACCTTGGTCCGCAATCGCACGATCCTTCGCGAGCCGTCGGCGTTGGCTGGTGTGATAGCAAATCACCGGGTGGCCGATCGAGCCGAGGCCCAGATGAATATGGGTGCTAGGGGCGAACGCATCGATTTTCGACGCGTGGTCGCACCAACACGCCGAGCTGAGATGCGGGGTCGGATCACGCCTTTTGTTCTCGACCGGGAAGATCTTGCGGCCGTTGCCCGAACCGTCGACCGACTCCAGTCGGCAGGAATTTCGGTGGTCTTCGTGGAGCTTCCGGTCCCGCCTCGATTCATCGAGCTTTATCGTTCCGGCCCCGCCGAGCACGAGTTGGTGCATGCCACGGTGGCCGCTCTAGGTGCCGAGCTGGACGTTCCTGTGCTGGCGGTGGAGGAGGAATTCACCAACAACGACTTCGTTGACTTCACCCACCTTGGCGAAGAGGCCGCACAACGGTTCTCGGTTCAAACCGCCACGGCGTTGGGAATACTCCTCGAGTAGGGCAAAGTTCCCACTTGAGGCAACAATCGGTCACTTCCAGTGGCTTATTCGTCGAATTTCGGCTGAACTTCTGGAATGTTGTGGGGAAACGCTTCACTGGCGCGTCGTAGGTCCGATGGCCTACACATGCGTTCACTCCGCCTCCGGCTCATCGCCGCTGCTGCCGCAGCACTCCTACTGCCATTTGCGTGGTCGCCACCAGTTGGCGCTGCAAGCGAAGCGGCCACGATCACCATCACCGGCCGGGGCTGGGGTCACGGCCGGGGGCTTGGTCAATACGGTGCCAAGGGCTACGCCGATCAGGGATGGTCAAGCGGCCAGATCCTCGACCACTTCTACCAGGGCACAACGGCCGGGACCGTTCCCGCAGACAACATGGTCAACCCTGACCGTGTGCGGGTGGAACTGAGTTATAACAAAGGTGCCAGCACCACCGTCGGTCTCGGTGCAGGCAATATCCTTTTGCGGGGGCCCGGCAATGAAGATCTCGGGTACATCTCCAACGGTGCCGTCCGATTGTCCCACGATGGCACCCAGTTCCTCGTTTCCTATGCCACGTCCTGCAATGGGCCATGGACCTTGGTAGGTGGAATCGCCGAGCATGACTATGTGCGCCTGATCCCTGAGAGCACTGCCACTGAGGGCAGCCCCGAATCCATGCTGCACGTCTGCCGATCTGGCAGCGCCAAGACCTGGTACTCCGGTGAGATCATCGCCGATGAACATGCCGGAACCCGTCGGACAGTCAACTACACCACAATCGAGGAGTACCTCCGGGGTGTTGTCCCAAACGAGTCTCCTTCCAAATGGCCGCTGCCAGCGCTCGAGGCCCAGGCCGTGGCCGCCCGTAGCTATGCAATGGCAGGAGACACCCGACACCTTCCGTACGCGGATACATGCGAAACCACGCGTTGCCAGGTCTTCAAGGGCCGGTATCACCAGGCTGCTGGCGGCAGCATCTACCCCACCACCGATCCCCGGACCGATGCAGCCATCGCCGCCACCACTGGTCTGGTTCGCGTCAACAGCGCAGGGCGGGTGGCCCGCACCGAGTTCTCCTCAAGCACCGGCGGCTACACGGCCGGGGGAACCTTCCCCAGCGTCAAGGACGATGGCGATGCCGTCGAGGACAACCCCAACCGCTCCTGGACCAAGGTGGTCGACGTTTCGGCGCTCGAGCGCAAGTTTGGCAGGGGCAAGCTGCTGGAACTCGTAGCGGTGGAACGCAATGGCCTCGGCGCCGATGGTGGGCGAATCACCAAGATCGACTTCCGCTTCGAGAACGGCACAGTCACCCAATCCGGCTGGGTTGCCCGCACCACGCTAGGCCTGAAGTCCGATTGGTTCACGCTCGGTCCGATCCTCCGCGGTGAATCCGAGCAGATTGCGAACTATGTAGAACAGTTGGCCGAGACGTTCCTCGGGACCACACCGGACGGTACCACCACGCAGGCGTGGGCCTCGCGGGTGTACTCCGATCAGAGTCGGGTCGGCGTTGCCACCGAACTGGCCCAGAGCGATCAATTTGCCGGCGTGATGCTGGCACAGTTGTATGAAACGGCATTCGGCCGTTCGGCCGACGCAGCCGGTGAGGCCTATTGGCGTCGGACCCTGAGGAACGGTGCGCAGATCGATGCAATCGGTTCCTACTTCCTCGCCTCCGATGAGTATTTCGTCGGTTCGGGTAGCACCAACGCTGGTTACATTCGGCGCTTGTACTCCGACATCCTCGGTCGGCCCGCGGACGAGGGCGGCTTGAGTTACTGGGTGAATCTCATGGACACCGGCCAACTCAGCCGGATGGGTGTTGCCGCCAACTTCTACTACTCGGCGGAATCCCGTCGTGACCGAACCATCATCATGTACACACGAATCCTGGGCTTCCCGCCAACGGAGGCCTCGATCGAATACTGGTCCGGTCGACTTGTTGCTGTGGATGACATTGGTCTCGCCATTGAACTTGCCACGACAGACCGGTTCTTCAGCCAGTCCCAAACCCGGGGGTAAGCCTGAACAACGGTGCGGCGGGAACTCCGGAGTTGGTACCAACTGAAATCGGATTCGACTGGCCGTGGCTCACCAAGCAGAACATCGCGGTCAGCTAGGGTCAGGAAGTGCAGCTAAAAGGCAAGGAAACCTCGGCGGAAACCACCGCGGGACTGCCAAAGGGATCGCTGTTCCTGATACTCCTCGGACTGTTCGGAATTGGCCTAAGCCAGCCATTCTTTGGTCTGGTTGGCCAGAACCCGACCTTCTTCGTGGCCCACCGCAGCAGCACCTCGGACATTCTGTTGCTCACGGCTTTGGTGTTTCTCGCTCCGGCCGTTATCACCTGGCTGATTGTCCTCGCAGTTGAACGGGTGGCGCCCGCTTTGGCTCGCCGGCTTGTCCCGATCGGAGTGGCGCTGCTCGGCGCTTTGGCACTCGCTGGTTACGTCTGGCGGCCACTCGACATGCAGATCGAGATCGCATTGCCGCTCGTTCTGGTGCTCACCGGAGCCTTGTGGTTCGCCTTTCGTATCGAGCCGATCCGAACGCTTCTCCGTAATCTCGGCTGGATCTCGTTCGTGTTCCCGGCGATGTTCCTCTTCCTCAGCCCAGTATCCGGGTTGCTGGGTGGAGGCGATGATGACGGACTGGAGACCGGTTCGCTCGCCGATGCCAGCGCCGAGACATCGGTCGCACTGATCGTCTTTGACGAGTTGCCGCTTTCCACCATGCTTGATTTACACGGCCAAATCGACCGGGGACGCCTGCCCAATTTCGCGCGTCTGGCCGACATGAGCACCTGGTACCCCAATACCACGACCGTTTCGACTCAGACCTCGGTCGCCGTACCGGCAATTCTCACCGGCGAATTTCGCGCCGACGCGCCCGCTCCGACGGTCGCCAGCTACCCCAGCAACCTCTTCACCGAACTGGCCACAACGCATCGCATCGAGGCGTGGGAGAGTGTCACCCGCCTCTGCCCGAGCGATGTCTGTGAATTTCCCGACCTCGGGTGGGGACTTCTCCTGGATGACAGTCTCATCATCATCCAGAACCAAATTCTCCCACCCGGTGTTGCCCAGCGTTTCGTGCCGAGCATCAACAATCAGTGGACCCGCTTCCGGCAACCGAAGGTGACTCGGCCCCGAGACGTGACGGCTGATGACGAGTGGGAATTCCCCTGGGACGACCTCGAGCAGAACGTGCAGGGACAGTTCCGATCTCTCACCTCGCTGGTTGGCACCCACGATGAACCGACCTTTTACTACGAGCATGTGCTCCTTCCTCATTCGCCCTGGTACTTCCGTCCCGATGGTTCTGGAAATGAGGCGGAATGGATTCCCTGGCTGGAGGACAACGTCTGGCCTGCGGGTGCAGACCACCAACGAGGGGTGTTGATGTATGCGATGCAATTGGAACTGGCGGACACGCTTCTTGGCGAGTTCCTCGACAGCGTCGAGGCAACCGGCCGATTGGATGAGATGCTTCTGGTGGTGGTAGCCGACCATGGGCTAGGCCTCCAAGCGGGCTTGCCCAGTCGAACGGCGGCCCCCGAGACGATGGCCGAGCTGATAGCGGTCCCGCTGTTTGTTAAGTACCCCGGGCAGTCAGGGGGCGAAGTCGATGACCGGCCGGCGGAGATCGTTGATTTGTATCCCACCATTGCCCGCACCGTGGGCCTGGAGGGGCTGTCGGATGCCGTCGTGGGTTACCCGCTCGATGAACCTCCGGTTCCGGGTCGCGAGCAGTTGATCCCGATCCCGGCGAGCGAGTTCCAGGCCGCGGTGGACCGGTTCCATCAGTTCGTACCCCCGGGAGGATCCTCTGAGCCCCTCTTCGATGAGTTTCAACGACGGGGCCAGTAGAGGAACCCCCAAGCGATGGAACAAACGGGGGAACCTCCGGTGGTGGAGAGGTACACCAATCCAGTCTGCTCGTAACCTACAATCTCAGGGATGTTTACTTATCTAGACGCAGCCACCGGAAGCATGATTGCATCAGCAATCGCCGGCGGCGCTGCCGGGCTCTCTGTCGCTGGCAAAATGGGAATGCGACGTTTCAAGGGAAAATTCAGCAAGTCCGATGGTGCCGAACTCCATGCGAGCGAAGAGATCGAGGCGGAGCTCGCTCCCGAAACCGCCTCGTAACCAGTGAGTGTTCTCAAGGCGGATAGTGGTTCGTTTCGGGATCCACTCAGCAGGGTCGTTGTGGGCCAAGATGCCGTGTTCCGGATCTTCTCCGAAATGGGAGAAACGGACCGGGCATCGGTGTGGCCGTTCGTCGAAAAGCAAATAGCAGCTGGTCGGGTCGTTCCCTCCGAAGTCGTGGAAGCTTCAGAGCAGTTCGGATCCGCTTCGTCGGTGCTCCGCCACCCGAAGTTGGATCTCATCACCTATCCCTATGAGTGGTCCTTTGAGATGCTCAAGGATGCCGCGATCCTCCAGCTGGACATCGTACGAGACGCCGCGAACGCCGGCGTCGGGGTGAAGGACGCTACGTCCTACAACGTTCAATTTGTTGGCTCGAAGCCGATCTTCATCGATGTCGGATCGTTCCAACCCCGCAAGCCGTCTGACCCATGGTTCGGGTACCAGCAGTTCTGCGAACTGTTCCTGTATCCACTCATGCTAGAGGCCTATGCGGGGGTCTCTTTTCAGCCATTCCTTCGCGGTTCGGTGAGCGGCATTCCGGTCTCCCAGGCCAAGGGCCTGTTGGGCCCGGTACGGCTCAAGCGCCAGCCCGGCCGCTTGACCCATGTCCTTCTCCACGCCTTGGCGCAGGAGAAGATGGCCGATTCCGAAACCGGAGTCGCCGATGACGTTGCCGAGGCCGGCATGAAGACTGAATTGCTTCTTGCGACAGTGAAGAAGACTCGCAAATTGGTCCAGTCGCTTGATCTGGGGTTGGACGAATCACTGTGGTCGGGCTACACCGACCGAAGCCACTACGAGCAGACCAGCCTCGATGAAAAAAGTGCGTTCGTTGATCAGGCGCTGGCTGATTCGGGTTCCCTTGGTCATGCCTGGGACGTCGGCTGCAACGATGGCATGTTCAGTCGCATCGCTGCCAAGTACGCATCAACAGTCCTTGCGATGGACGCCGATGAGTTGGTCGTCGATCGGCTTTACAAGAACCTTCGGAAGGACTCCAGCCAGTCGGCCCAGCGCATCACTCCGCTCGTGGTCGACCTGTCTACCGCCGGGGGCGGCACAGGCTGGCGGGGCCGTGAGCGCCCCGGTCTCTTCGATCGCAGCCAGCCCGATGCGGTGATCTACCTCGCTGTCGTGCACCATCTGGCTCTGACATTCAACATTCCGTTGGAGCAGCAGTTGGATTTGCTCGCCGTCAGCACACCGAACCTCGTTATCGAGTTTCCCCATGAGGACGATCAGATGGTCAGGAAACTCCTGCGTAACAAGCGCCCCGGTATTCATGCCGATTACACGCTCGCGAATTTCGAGTCCCTCCTCAAGGAGCGCTTCTCGATCCAACGCAGCCAAGTTCTCGCCGGCGGATCCCGAACGATATTCTTCGCCACAAACTGACCAACGCAGTCGGGATGATCCCCGTGCTCCCGGCGGATTGAACGCCGCGATTCTGCTCCCATGCCGTTCTCGAGCGCCGGTGGGCTGCAGAATGGTGCGGTGTCATCCGGACCATCCATCACCAGTCTCCTTCGCAAAATCCCGGCTCCGGTCCGACATCGGGTTCAGCAAGCGCTCCACAATCGTGGCTATGACCTGGTTCCAGCGGGCCAGGCGACACCGGTGGAAAGTCCGACTCTTTCACTGCTTCGCTGCGGCCTTGGGCATCTGACCGCGGTTTCCGAGGAGAGGCACGTTCCCGTGACCGAGCTCCTCTACAGCCGTCTTTCACAGGAGTCATTCGACTTGCTGCCGTCAGTTTTGAGCGAGGTCGAGAAGGCGGCGATGGAGAGCTATCCGGACGCTCACCGCATGCGGGAGGCACTTCGTCTCGGGACCGCGCGCCTACCGGAATTCTTTACCCGTGACACCGGGCTTTCTCTCTTTGAGCCACCGGCACACGTCCATGCGATGGTCCGGTCGTCGGAGTTCGTCGGGGATCAGTACTACTGTGACCTCGTGGCCAGTGCGCTCGAGCGGGTTGGCGCAGGCTTCCGCACGGGCGGCTCGTATTTGGATTTCGGGTCGTCTTCGGGTCGTGTTGTCCGAACGCTCGCTACCGCTTTTCCTGACGCTTCGTTTCTGGGATGTGACCCAAACGCCGACGCCATCGAATGGGCATCCAACCATGTTCCGTCGGTGGATTTCTTCGTCTCTTCCACCGTTCCTCCGCTTGAGAGCATTGCGGATCAGAGTTTGGATGGTGTGTATGCCATTTCCATCTGGTCCCACTATTCGAATGCGGCGGGGCGGCGATGGATTGAGGAGATGGGAAGAGTCGTGAAACCCGGCGGCCATCTGGTCCTCACGACGCACGGCCTCGGGTCGTTGCTCCATTATCTCGATCGAGCGATCCTGTCCGAGGAACTGGTCACCGAGCTTACCGATGGGGTTTTGGCCGATGGGCATGCGTTCTACGAGTCGTTTGGGACCGACGGAGACTGGGGTGTAACCGACACGGACTGGGGGGACTCCTTCACCCACCCGGCCTTCCTGGCTCAGCACATGCTTGAGGGTTGGAGTCTGCTTAGCTATCAAACGCGTCGGGCCGAGGGCAACCAGGATGTCTACGTCCTCGAGCGGCGTCCTTAAAGCAGTGGGCTTCGGGGCTGGGCTGAGTGGGGCGATCGATGGGCCTTGGCTAGCTAACGCAAGCCCTTGACCTTTCCTGCGAGGCGACGGACAGCGGACGCGGTAGCTGATAGGCGTTGTGCGTAGCCAAAGGTTCGCGACGCCCGGACTTGATTGAGGTCTGACGTCGCCCGCTCGAGGTCTGACATGGTCCGCTCGAGGTCTGACATCGTTGTAGCTTCTCTTTCGATCGCCTCTTCGAGCAATCGATCCCTCAGTGCCACTTCATGAAGAAGATCCGCCCGTTCGTCCCCAACGCCGAGCAAGTCGGCAACAAGCCCGTCAATACGGCGTACATGCCCATGCTGGGTGTCGAGCAGCGAAGTAATCGTAGCTTCTTGCTCCTCTAAGTGGTGCTCGATCTCGGATGGCACGGAATTCAATTTGCGCTTCAACACGAAGGGTTTCGGATCTGAATAGGAGATCTGAAGTGAGGGAGGCGCTGCCGCTTGGCCTACCTTGGCGAAAAGAATCGATTCCGCCTCTTGCACCTTCGGGAAAAGATCGACGAGATTCGAGAAGGTTGCGTACACCACTTCTGGAATCACTAGGTCGCCGACCAGTACGGAGGCCACCGACTCGCTCAGTCTTTTGAACGAATGCTCAAACCGCTTGAGGTGGGTGAAGAGTGCACGGGAGGGTACGAGTAGGCCCTGGTAAGAAGCGGCCCCAACCCATTCGTTGTCGACGAAGGTCCAGTGGTCATCGTCGTCGACGACGATGTTGTCGTAGATAAAGTCCAAGTACAGGCCGCCGTGCTCCGGCCGAAGCGATCCGGAATAGTCGATATGTCTCTGGATTAACCCCACAGCTCCTTCGGTGTCCTTTTGGCTGAAGCACGCGTTCAGCCGAGCTTCTAATGTTGGACCCGGCACAACTTCAAATCGGATCGCATCCGTGGTCCGATTGCTCACTTGGGCGACGTCCAATCCGGGGAGGCTCCGGGCTGCATCGCCGGCCGCAGCATGGTTTTGAACGATCTGCTCGAGGTGGGGCACCGATTCGGTGGTTGCTCGCTTGAGAACCGTGACCGTCCCGCCTTCCTCCACGATCTTGGTCGTCAGCCGATATTTCGGATCCCGGGTTGGTTGGGGAATCGCAACGAGCATGTGCCCGCCGTCAGTTGTCGGCTCGGCGCTCGCCTTGACCAAGAACGAGTTTCCGAAGTGTTCGAATATGCCAGCTTCGATCAGTTGCTGGGCAGCCAGCCTCTCGCTGAACAGTTGGTGGCGCACCTGATCATGGGCTGGCGCAGCAAGGAATTTGTGGCCAATCAGGTTCGCATACTCCGGTCGGCTAAGAACTGCGTCCCCATACACAACCTGCGGCAATTTGTAATCTGGAAACGGGTAATAGAATTCCTGGTGAGTTAGACCAACAGAGCTCAGCAATTCGCTCAACTGCTTGCGGCTAAACGTTTGGACTTTCCGGGGCCCGGGGTAGCCCTCTAACCCTTCAAAGAGGGAGGCCGTGTGGTCCTCTTTCGCGCCCGACCAGTATTTCAGCCCCAGCCGGTTTTCGATTGCGATGAAAAGGGATCCGCTGGCCGTCAACTCGCTGCTGATGATCCGAAGAAACTCCTTGTACGGATCCTGGCCCTCGATGAACGTGCCGCTGTACTCAAGTACGCCAACGCAGACACAAGCGTCGAACTTGCGGCTCCCACCTAGTGCGGAGATGTTTGAATTAACGTAGGTCACATTGTTCCGGTGGCTGTTTCTCGCCCTGTTCACAGCGAGGCGGCGACGAGACAACTCGAGTGCAGTGACCTCAATGTCTTTTTCGGCCAGAGCAGAAGTAATTGCACCGCACCCAGCGCCAACCTCCAGGACTTTCGCTCCCTGTTCAAAGTCAATCCACGACACGAGATTCGAGCGAAGAGGCGAAAGGTGGTAGGTATGAGCCCAGTCCCACGTTTCAGCCTTTGGAAATGGTTTGCTTCCGTCGAAATACGAAAGAAGGTCATTTTCGACATCGCCGTCGCTGTACTCGGGCTTGTTTGTTTCTGACACTGTTCCTATCCCGTCTCGAGGCTCGCTGTGGGTTACTACCGGCGAGGTGACGCCTACGACCGTAGCGCTGCTAGCTCGAGGGATCGCTGTTGCTCCGCTTCGTTGCATCATGTAGCCAAATGCGCCTTTATGTCGAGCAGGGAAGGAACGGTCCTGCCTTCTCTGAATGACCGCTGCCCGGTACGAAGGGAAGCCCGACACTCCCGAAGGTGGCTGCTGCTTGCGACTATCGTGAGTGAAATGCTTGCTAACTCGCCTGACGTCCTGCCACCGCTGGTGGAGCACGGGAGCGTCCCGCGAACAACCACCCAACGCCTGCGGGACCTGTGGGAATATCGGGAGCTGCTGGGCAACCTTGTCCGGCGGGAACTGAAGGTGCGCTACAAGGACAGTGCCTTAGGTTTCCTTTGGACACTACTGAACCCGCTGTTGTACCTGCTGGTCTTCAGTTTTGTGTTCGGCTTTGTTCTCAAGGGCGGACCGCCCCGGTTCGGTTTGCTCTTTCTTTCTGGTCTGCTGATCTGGAACCTTTTCTCCACGGGACTTGGCTCCGCCACGTCCTCAGTCGTGGGAAATGGGGCGCTGGTCCAGAAAGTCTGGTTCCCCCGGGAAATATTGCCGATCGCTGCCGTTGGTGCGTCCATCATCAGTTTTGTATTCCAGATGGTGGTTCTGGTGATCGGCTTGGCTGCATTCCGGCAGGCACCCGAGTGGAGTCTGCTGTGGATGCTGATTCCGGCTTTCATCGCCGCGGTACTCCTCGCTACAGGCCTTGGATTAATCCTCAGTGCCTACAACGTCTACTACCGGGACACCGGCCACTTCCTCGAGCTGGCGATGTTGGCGCTGTTTTGGTTCACCCCGATTGTGTACCAATACGATTTCGTCGCTCAGTCACTGCGGGACTGGGGCGGCGCCCGGGCGGAGTGGCTGATCGCGCTCAACCCGATGGTCGCACCGCTCACCGTCTTTCATCGGGTTCTCTACAACCCAAACAACCTCGAGGCTGAGCCGAGGCAGCAGTTCTTCGGGATCCTGCTGGAGAGTGACAGCCACCTCTTCCTGATGTTGATGATCTCGCTGGCGATGGGCCTTCTGTTCTGCCTGCTGGGTTTCAAGATCTTCGCCCGCCTCGAGGGCAATTTCGGCGAGGCCATCTGATGCCGGCCTACACCGCAATCGAAGTCGACCACGTATCGAAGGTCTTCAAGCGTCGGACTGGTGCTGGGAATACCCTCTTCGAGCGCTTCCTCTCTATCGGTAGTGGCACTACCGAGGAATTCAACGCTCTCGATGATGTGGCGTTCGATGTCAAGGCCGGCGAAACGGTGGGAATCCTGGGTCACAACGGTAGCGGCAAGAGCACGATGCTGAAGATCATCTCCGGCACCATTCGTCCCAACCAAGGCGCGGTCCGAGTGCGGGGCAGTATGAGTGCGTTGCTGGAGCTGGGCGCCGGCTTCCACCCTGACCTGACCGGTAGGGAGAATGTCTACCTGAACGGCTCGATTCTGGGCTTCTCCAAACTTCAAATCGATCAGATGATGGACGACATCATCGATTTCTCCGAGATCCCGGCGTTCATCGATACCCAGGTGAAGAACTACAGCTCCGGTATGTTCGCCCGGCTCGGGTTTGCAGTAGCGGTCAACCTCAAGCCCGACGTCCTCCTGATCGATGAGGTCCTTGCGGTTGGTGACGAAGCCTTCCAGCGAAAGTGCTTGGAACGGATACGGGGATTCCAACGGGACGGTCGCACCATCCTGCTGGTCACCCACTCGCCGGACATGGTGCGGGTGTTCTGCGATAAGGCGGTAGTCCTCAACGAGGGCAAGATGATTTACTGCGGGGATCCCGGCGATGCGGTGATTTCCTATCGGGATGCGTTGGAGGCGCGAACCGGTGTGAAGCACGGTGACTATCTGGGTCCGGCGCCGGAGGCGATGAGGGCCCCGCCGATCGTGGTGAGCAGCGTAGAGATGGATCCACCCCCGGGTGGCCATGAGCACTACGAGCCACGGGACTCACTGCGATTCACGATCAACTACGCCGCCGGTGAGGCCATTCGGGAGTATGGCGCCGTTCGGCTCCGGTTCATCCTCTACAGCCATGATGGGATTCTCCTGGCCAACCTTACGACGATGGATATTGCCGGCACCGATATCGACATGCCGGAACCAGGGCGAGGGAAGTTCACCGTCGATATCGACCGGGCACCGCTGATGACCGGCCGGTACGAGGTCACGGTCATCCTTCAGAGCGTCGATGAGACTCGGGAGTTCGATCGTAAGGAGAATGTTCTTCGCTTCAACGTTGGAGGCGATGGAGCTCCACGGGGTCGAGTGGCGCTCGACCTCAGTGTGGGACATTCGCCCGAAACGACCCGGGCCACCGAGGCGAAGGCGCACTTGTAGCCATGGTGCCACGCAGCGGGGCAGGCCCGCAGCTGTATGACGGCCATCTGACCGGCGCAGGAATTGGTTGGCGGCGGCGCGGCGTAGCGTTTACTGTCAAACTCGTTCACGGAGAGAGAGGGGAGTAGCCGATGGCTGTACTTCTGTTAAACGCAAGCTATGAGCCACTTACCGTTATCAGCTGGCGGCGAGCCATCGTGATGGTGATCGAAGGCGAGTGCGAACTGCTGGAGCAAGCTCAGGATCGTACGCTTCGCACCTGTGGTGGAGCGGAGTTCCCGTTTCCGGTCGTGGTGCGCCTGTTCAACATGGTGAAGGCCTTTCGTCGAGGCGGTAAGGCACCGTGGACCCGATCCGCACTTCGAGCCCGGGACGAGAACACCTGCCAGGTAGCGGGCTGCCACGACACCGGTTCCACTGTTGACCACATCGTGCCCAAGTGCCGGGGTGGCGAGACCACATGGGAGAACACGGTGCTGATGTGCAAGCTGCACAACCAGCGAAAGGGGTCCCGATCCCTTTCCGGGTCCGGTATGAACCTGAAGCGGGAGCCTCGGGCCCCAGCTTTCTCGGCTGTGCTGAAGACTAAGGCTCATCCCCAGTGGGTGGCCTGGCTGCCAGCTTGATCGCTTCCATAACCTCCGACCCCGCTCTGGCGTGGGTCGGAGGTTATGCGCTCAGCCGAGCTTCCAGATGAAGGTATCCTGCGCTGGGAAACTGGCGATAAGCACGCCTTCGAGGTGTACGGGCAGCTCGGTGACACCTCGTCCAGTGACTAACCACTCCGCTGACGCCGGGACCTCTGCAAGCGTCCGGAAGTGATCGAATTCGGCATTGGGCGCCCAGAAATACAGGTTGTGGGCCCAAAGGGTCGAGTAGCTGTCTATCGGCAGAGCGACGTTCTGAGCTTCAGCATCGTTCAGGATCTCGGCGGCGGGTCTCCAGTCCATGATGTAGGTGGCGTACTCCACCTCGGTATCGAAAACCAGCCAGGTGCCACTGAGCGCAAGGCCGGAGGTGAGTAGTAGGGCGACGGCGCATCGGTGCTTCCAACCTGAGACGAGGGCGGCGAGAACAACCACACCGATCAATGGGAGAGCCACCATCGTTGGGGAGATCGGGTTGCTCCCGCCCCAGAGGAACCAGATCGCCGGAATATTGCTTTTGAGCGGTTCACCGGTCCAGTACCCGCCCGGAAACTCCCGTGAAGCCACCGTGGTGAGCAGGACAATCATCGATCCGGTGGTCGCCAAAAGATTCTTCCGCCAGGGATGGGTCTTGATCAGGTCCCAGCCTCGCGGCAAGAAAAGTAGCATCGCCGGGAAGGTGTGCTCGATATAGCGTCCGTAAGCGAAGCTGTCTGTCCGGTTGACCTGACCGACGAGGATGAGCGAGACGAACAGGCCCGACAATGCGAAGGCTCCGGCCAGAGCCAGGAGCAGGAAGCTCTCCGGGAGGCTCGAGTCGGGGCCGGCGGTGGTCAGGCTGTTGACCAGTCCGATGAGGGCGATGAGCGCGAAACCGGTTGTAGCGATCAATGCATACCACGATCCGCCAGCCAGCGCTCGAAGCAGGTAGAGAGGCTCTGCCAACGGCTCGAACAAAATCCGGGCCTCGTCGTATCCGCCGACCTGACTTACGTACACCGAAGCGTTGAGGGCAGCGGACAGAGATCGAACCAGTCCGTAGGCACCCAAGACGAGGCCGAGCGACACAACGCCTGTGCCTCTAGGAATGTGCCGCCGGGTCGCTGCAAGGGCCAAGGCCAGGGCGAGTGCAACGACGGTGGCGTCGGCACGCGGGTGGGCAGCAACGAGGGCGATCGTCAGAGCCGGCGGGATGAACAGGACTCGACCCCGGGTCGGTTTGGCAGCCACCGCGAACAGCAGGGGAACCGACAGCGTGAAAAGGAACGTGAGCAGTGCCTCGGGTCGGACGATGGACGTGGTGGCGAAGGTGGCGGCGCCGCCCGACCCGACCAGCGCAACGGTGACGGACTCCGGTACCCGGTAGTTGAGGAACCGCCTTGCCGTAACGAACAGAACCGGGGTGAGGGCCGTGAGTAGGGCTGCGTTGAGGAGCAATCCTGACCGGTGCAAGACTGTCGGTGAATCCGTGACAGCGGCAACGGGGCTGAGTAGGAGGCCGAGCAGCGGTCGGCCTGTTGGACCGAAGAATTCGACATCGAATCCGGCGATCGCTCGAGCCAACCCGAGCCCAACGGTTTCGTCGGCAAACAAATAGGGGGATGGGACTCTGACTGCGATCGCTAGACGGACCAGAGCGCTGGCAAAAATGCCCGTGCACAGGGCCATGATCCAGCGACGATCAGTCGATCCCGAGGGGTCTTCGGAGCAAGTCACCTCAGCTCAGGTTGTTGTGAACGAGTTTGGGCTTCGAACATCTCTAGGACAGCAAGCGAGGTGGCGGGGAGCTCCTCTATCCCGTGGGCGGTGTGGTTGGGGTTGTCCCAGACGTCATTTGTCAGCCACTCACCCCACCGAGCTTCGATTTCTGTTTGTTCTGCGTGGGTGACGACGGCCTCCCGGGTGGCCGACTCGAAATGAAAGAGTTCGACATCGTTGTCGATGACGGTGCGCCAGCCCTTTTCTCGCAGTTTGCAGCAGAGGTCAACGTCGTTGAAGTTGAGCGGGAAGATCGGATCGAAGCCACCGACGGCAGCGAATCGCTCATGTTCAACAGCCATGCAGGCACCGGACACGGCCATGCAGTTCTGGGGTCCAACCAGTGAGTCCATGTAGCCGCGGTGCTGCCGTCGCCACCCGGTGTAGCGGTGGCTGGTGTTGCCGTTGCGGGCCCAGATCCCTGCATGCTGAATCCGCTCGTCGGAGTAAAGCAGCTTGGCCCCAACGGCGCCGATGCCCGGCGTCATCGCCCACATCACGAGCCGTGGCAACCAATCGGTCGAAATGATTTCGGTGTCGTCGTTGAGGAATACCAGAAGGTCGCCTGCGGCAGCTTCGGCGCCCCGGTTGCAGGCAATCGAGAAATTGAACGGCGTGGGGTCGATGACCGTTCGTACACAAGGGTCCAGTCGGTCTAGTTCGCGAGGCAGGCCGGCGTCGGCGCCGTTGCCAACGACAACAACGATCTCAAACCTGGAGTAGTCCGTGCGCCGAAGAATTGATTGGATTGCATTGCGGGCGAGCATTACCCGCTGTCCGTAGAGGATCTTCTCCGAACCAATGGTCGGGATAATGATCGAGACCGTAGGCTCTACGGCCAAAGCGGGACCAATCATGGCCGGCTCGGCGCCACCATCACGGGCGAGTGCCAATCCTTGCACACCCCGGCGGGCGAGGCTCTCCTGGATGGCTGGCAGGTCGACCGAGCAGTTCTGATTTGAATGTGGCCGACGGTGCAGCAGGAGCTCGGGAATATGGACGATCCTCGTGGCCGCATCGGTAGCGACAAGCGCACGACGGTGGTTGTTTGGGGGATTGGTGGGGAGAAGGGAGCGACGATAGACCGTGAGGCCCCGGAGGTAGTTGCGGGTGAGTAGCCGCTCCGGCGACCAACCGGGAAGGAGTGCAGCGTCTACTCGTCTCCCGCTGCTGTCCAGGTGGTCGTAGTCGGTGTAGAGGACGTCGATCGACGGATCCGCCCTCAGCGCCGCCGTGGCCCGATCGGGAGCTTCGGAGGAGAGTTCATCTCCGTCCTCAAGCCAGCCGACATACGTGCTCGTTGGGTCGGCGTTGTTGAGCGAGAGGAGCGCCATGTTTCAGCGCCGCATCCGGGCTGCGAGTTGGCTCAGCTTCTGTGCCAGCGCAAACGACCGGCTGGCCTTTAACCGTGCCAGTTCCTCATAACTGCCTCGCATGAGGTCGATCTGATGTTCGATCGAGGCGAGGTGAACACGGAGTTCATGGACTTCCCCCTCGACCTCACCCTTCTGTCGCTCCGCTTCCTTGGCGGCCGCCCTGGCTGCGACTACTTCGGCTTCCAGATCCGCGATGCGGGCGGAGGGGTCCACGGGCTATCCCTCAGCTGTTGGAAGGAGGTTGAGGATGTACTCGCCGTAGCCGCTTTTCATGAGCGGCGTTGCCAGCTCACGCAGTTCGTGGTCACTCAACCATCCCATCCGCCAGCTGATCTCCTCGAGGCAAGCGATCTTCATTCCTTGGCGCTGTTCGATTACTCGAACGAACTCTCCCGCCTCAACCAGTGAGTCGAACGTCCCGGTATCCAGCCAGGCAATGCCCCGGCTCAGCCGGGTCACCGAAAGCTGGCCCTGGTTGAGATAGGTCTGGTTGACCGAGGTGATTTCGAGTTCCCCGCGGTCTGACGGTTTCACCGCCTTTGCAATCTCGGTGATCTGGTTATCGAAGAAGTACAGGCCCGTGACAGCCCAGTCGGACTTCGGGAACTTTGGCTTTTCTTCGATGCTGGTGGCAACCCCATCGGAATCGAACGCTACGACACCGTACCGTTCGGGGTCCCGTACTTGCTGAGCGAAAACATTGGCGCCGCTCGTGATCGACGCAGCGGCTCGCAGTTGTGTGCCCATCCCGGTTCCGTAGAACAGGTTGTCGCCCAGGGCGAGTGCGCACCCTTCGCCGGCTATGAAGTCCTCGCCAATGATGAAGGCCTGCGCCAAGCCGTCTGGGCTGGGCTGGGTTGCGAAACTAATCGACACCCCGAACTGCGAACCGTCCCCAAGGAGGCGCCGGAATGCTTCAGCATCCTCGGGCGTCGTGATGATGAGCAGATCCCGGATCCCGGCCAGCATCAACGTGGCGATGGGGTAGTAGATCATCGGCTTGTCATAGACCGGCAGGAGTTGTTTCGACGCCGCCAGAGTCAGAGGGTGCAAGCGGGAGCCGGTTCCGCCGGCCAGAACGATGCCTTTCATCAGGCTGAACCCAACCGCTGGCCGCTGTAACGATCACCAAGGATCGGCTCCCAGAACTGTGGGTTGTCCAGGTACCAGCGAACGGTGTCCCGCAGCCCGTCGTCGAAGGAGTGTGACGGCGTCCACCCCAGCGCTGCCTCGGTGGCGCTGTAGTCGATGGCGTAACGTTGATCGTGGCCCGGCCGGTCAGCTACGAAGGTGACAAGTTCTCGTCGGGGCGCTTCGTCCGTTCCGGCGAGTTCGTCGACGAGGTCGCAGATCGTGTGGACCACCTCAAGGTTGGTTCGCTCGGCGTTACCGCCAAAGAGATAAGTATCGCCGGGGGTTCCCTTGGTGGCAGCGATCAGTAGGCCACGGGCGTGATCCTCGACATGGAGCCAGTCTCGGATGTTGTCGCCGGCGCCATACACCGGCAGTGCCTCGCGATGAAGCGCCTTGATGACCATCAAGGGCACCAGTTTCTCCGGAAACTGGTAGGGGCCGTAGTTGTTGGAACAGTTCGTGATCAAGACAGGGAAGTCATAGGTGTGGAACCAGGCCCGGGCCAGATGATCCGACGCAGCCTTGCTGGCGGAGTAGGGCGAGCGCGGATCGTACGGTGTAGATGGGTTGAACGGTTCATCGGTGGGGGAGAGGGATCCGAAGACCTCATCGGTCGAGATGTGCACGAACCGAAAGTCTGCTGCGGCGGATCGCTGCACGTAGTCCCGAGCTGCCGACAGCATTACCGCCGTGCCCACCACGTTGGTGTTGACGAAGGCCGCCGGTCCGTCGATGCTTCGATCAACGTGCGTTTCGGCTGCTAGGTGCAGGATCGCTGCAGGAGCGAACTCCTGCAGTGCCGCTTCGATGGCGGCGGGGTCGCAGACGTCAGCCTTGACGAAACTGTAGTTGTCGCTCCCGGCCACAGAATCGACGGTCCGGGGATCGCCGGCATAGGTCTGGGCGTCAACGTTGAGAACGCTGTGGCCAGCTGCAATTGCCTGACGGACCACTGCCGATCCGATAAATCCGAGTCCGCCGGTAACAAGCAATCGCATTTCACCAGTATTGCGGAAGCGAGAAGCCCTCTCGGTCTTTGTGCGGGATTCAGAGCGACGCGATCCGGTCTCCGGCTGCGGCGTGTTCAACCAGCGTGACGAAACGAGTGCCTGCATCCTCCCAGGAGAGCCCGGAAACGCTTGCGGCCAGTGCATGCCGCACGCTGACGTCAGTGTTCCTACGCAGAGATCGTTCCAGTGCATCAGCGAGCGCATTGGGTTCGCAGAACGAAAACATTGCATTGGGATTGTCGCAAACCAGTCTGGTATTCGGGCCATCATTCATGACCGGAATCGTTCCACACGCCAGCAACTCGTTGGGGAGGAGGGACAGGTTGGTCATGGAGAGTACGAGCGCGGCGTCGCACTTGTTGTACAGCTCGCCGAGATCGGAGATATTCATGGCTCCGTGGGAGTGATGGGGAAAGTCAATTTCGTACTCGTCGAGGTCCCATCCGGCCAAATGGATGTCGATGTCCGGTCTCCTGCGGTGGAGCTCGGTAAGCGTGGCCATTCCGAGCTCGAACCCTCGACGGGCAGTAACGGGACGGGCGTAAAAGAAAACCCCTTGGCGATCACGAGGGCTTGGTTCCACGCCGTAAAGATCTAGGTCCACACCGAACCTGAATGCGGCCGCGTCCATGTTGAACCGATCAGACAGGGTCTGGGCCAGCCAGTCGCCCGCAGTGATGCCGGTGAGGCCCATCCGGTAGGTGTTTTCTGCCAGGACGCTCGTGCTCCCCGAGGCGTGAAACATCGGCTCATAGTCCTGCACGAAGTACAGCCCGATCTCGTCCTCCAGGTTCCGCCCCACTGGATAACAGGTCTCCCATCCGGTTGCGAATACAACATCGGCTCCGTTGAACTCGCCCGCGAATCGGGAGATCCGGGCAGACGTACGCGCGTAGTTAGAGTTGAGCACCTGGTCGACTTCGGAAACGGTCCGTTTGTCTATCTGGGATGTCAGAAAGACCTCACATGTGTGTCCGGCCTGTTCGAGGAATTGGATGAAACGGAAGATGTTCTGATGGCCCCCGCTGCTCGGACCGGGCGGAGACATGACCCATGCGATGTGAAGTTTTTGTCCACGAGGTACGGCTCGCTTCGTGCGGGTTTGGAGATAGTCCCAGTCGATGCCGAGGATGTCTTCAAGCGATGCCTCGAACGAGATCTTACGCTTCGGCCCTGGTGGCTCTAGCTTCGGTGGCATTTTTGGTCCTGACAAGCGTCGCACGCTTTCCTTGAGGACGTAACGAGGTCCCCCGGTTGCGAGCGCGTGGCGGAAACTGTTTTGCAGGCGCCTAACAGCTTGTCGTTCAGTCATTGTCGATCCCCAACGGGTCAGTGGTTGGATTCATTTGATCTCCCGTCAGGTGTTCCCACATGTCGCGTAGGCCAGCCTTGAGAGAAGTTCGCGGTGTCCAACCTAACGTCTTGTCAATCAACGAAACATCAAGCCAGGTGACGGATCGGTCGAATGAGCGCGGATCTGTCGTACGGTCGACACGCACGGTGACAGGATGCACAACCTCCTCAAGGAGGTTGACGAGCTGGTTCAGGGTGATGGGGGTTCCCGAGCCAACGTTGAGCGCCGGTGGGAGTTGCTGCGGGTGGAGGCTGGCGGTTACGAATGCTTCGGCAGCATCGGAAACCTCAACGTAGTCTCGCGCATTTTCGCCGTCGCCGAATACCACCAGAGGGCGTCCGGCCGCGAGCGCTTCCATCCAATGCACGATCACCCCGAGTCCTCGCCGAGCTCGTTGCCCTTTGCCATAGAGATTGGACAGTCGCATAGAGGTGCCGCCCGCCCGGACGGTGATTTCTTCCATTTCCAACTTCATCCGCCCGTAGTCGATTTGCGATCCGGTCGGGGCATTTTCCGCGTAGGGAGGGCGGACCGATTCTTCATAAACCGTCCCGCCGGAACTAGCCAGCAGAATGCGTGTCTCGGGTGCGACCTTGCCGATCCGCTCGACGGCTTCGAAGTAGGTTTCTACTTCAGCCACAGTTAGTTCCGGTTGCTCAGCAGCTGTGGCGGGGGTGACGCCGCTGGCTGTCCAAATGACGGCGCTGGCCTCGCGGATCGTTTGGTCAGAAAGGGTGTCAAAGGGCGACCGGGATGTGATTTCGACGATGGAGGCCGTATCGACGAATTTCCGGCGGATAGCCGAACCGAGGAAGCCGTGCGCTCCAACCAGAATGACGAGCCGTTCGTTTGCTGGCCTCTGGATCATGCCTCGCTCGAGCGTTGCCGCTTCTCCAACGAGCCGCGCTCAGAGGCGTCCTCCCGCGATCGGCCAACGTAGGCTCCGGCGAGGTTCCACAGCAGGTTTCTGATGGGGGAGAGTAATGCTCCCTTGATTCTCATGCTCGGTGGTTGGTCCTGATCCGTTGCGGCAAAGCGGAGGTCCTCCCGCGTGCCCCTCATCGCCTTTGCTATTGCCGTGCGAAGGCGCGGATCCGGCCGATGACCGAATGCCGCTCGCATCCCAGAGAACTCGTCGACTTTGCGGCCAAAATAGTCTGGGATTGAGTATTGATTTGAGTGCCAAACTGCCGCCAGCGGGGCATAAGCCTTGCAGTGGTTTGCTTCGAGCACTGCGCAACCGAAGAGTTGGTCCTCCGCGTAGTTCACCTCTTCGTAGGGGAGTTCGTTCAGCAGGAACTCCTTAGGGGCAGCAGAGTTCACATCGGAATAGAACCCAATCGTGGGTTCCACGGATCGATTCTCGTTCCGTGTGGCGGACCTGTGGATCATGATCGAGTGATCTGGGCCGAGGCTGTCGAAGACTGCCTTGACTTCTCGTCGTGTGGTCGTGTCCGCTTCAAGCCGAGGTATTTGCTTGCCGAAGACCCCTTTTACCTGTTTGGAGAGGGCGAAGGGTTCGAGGAGGAACTCAAGCCAGCGGCTGGAACTGGGTGCTGCGTCCTGGGTGAGGAAGACCACATACTTTCCCTTGGCCATCTGGGCGGCGAGATTCCGGGTTCGGCCGTGCTGAAACTCGGAGTTGGGGATCTTGTGGATCCGAACCCTCCGATCGTCCTGGGCATGCCACTCGATAATGCGAAGCGTGTCGTCGGTCGATCCGGAGTCGATGATCAGGATTTCGTATTGCTTGTCGATCACCTGGTTCCGGATGGCGTGAATGACGTCGTCGACGAGAGGTGAGCCGTTGAAGGTTGGGATAAACACCGTTGCTTCAATCGCGGGATCGTGGCCGCCGTCCTCAAACACGGGAACATCCTACGGCGGTGCCAACACTGGATGCGGGGATGCTTTGGCCGAAACCAGGTAACCGTCGGAGAGGTCATAGGAGTTCATGGGGCGCGAGAGAATCGCCAGCGCGCTGAACAGGCGCGGTCTGGTCACGAACCTGACTGGGGAAGCGGTCAGCGCCGGCGGGATCTGCCGATGATTGCTTTCACGAGTGCGATCCTGGACAGCCCAACCGCTTCGCTTCCTGCTCTGACGCCGAGCAAGGATGGCTCGCGGCAGTCGCAGAACAACGGTGAAGGGGAATCCGTAGGACATCACCGATACGCACTCGAATCCGGCATCTTCTAACACTGATTCGATCCTCGGTTTCTCATAGCGTCGGAGATGCCCGACCACTTCATCGTGCAAATTCCAGTACTTCATTCGGGCGGGCACGGAGAGTAGGAGTTGGCCGCCGGGGCGTAGTTGCCCGTGGAGAAAGCGGAGGAATGATGAATCGTCAGCGATGTGTTCAAGTACCTCACACGAGACCACGGCATCGAAATTCCCGCCAAGCTCCAGCGTGGTGGCATCACCCACAAAGACCTCAAGGCGGTCGCGGTCATATGCTGGCAGCCTTGCATGGAAATCGCGCACTTCCGGTGTCAGTTCAACGGCCACGCCGGATTCGAAACGCCCTAACAAATCTGCGGTCAGGGTCAGGTCACCGGCTCCGACTTCGAGAAATCTTCTGCCAGGTTCAAGACAGCGGAGCAATTCAGCCCGGCGAAAGAGGAATCTCGGCGGGAAATACCGGAAACGGGGGGGTTTCTCCACAGGCGCCGATCATAGGCCTTGACACCGGATGACCTCCCGTTCTTTTCGAGACTGGGACCGGTCGTCGATTCGATCGATCGTTTCGATTCTGTACCTCGTGGCGGTGGTGGTGGCACTGGTCCTCACCCTGCGCGAAAGCGGCTCGGCAATGGTCGAAGCCATTCGTGGGATTTCGTTGCGTCCACTGGCACTGGCAACCTTGCTGGCCGCAGCGCACTACGCCATCGTCACCCATATCTGGGTGTACCTCGTTGGAGAACAGGTGCCTTCGCTCTCGGGCCGCAGCAGGACAGCCCTCTACCTGACCAGCCAAGTCGCCAAGTACCTCCCTGGAAGCGTCTGGCCGATTGTCGTGCAAATGGAAATGGCGAGATCGCTCCAGGTGCAGCGCTTGGTAATCACCAGAACGTTCCTCGCCCATCTGGGACTCGCCGCAGTATCGGCGATGCTCGTTGGCGTCATGACCGCTCCACTACTCGGAGTGTCTCAGGCGCCGTTGTTGCTCCTCGCTGGCTTGGCCGTTGTTGGTACCGCACTGCTGGCTCAGCTGAGGAATCGGCCCCAGGTTCGCAAGCTCATCTCACTCGCCGGATCCGTCACTTTGGGCACAGTGCTCCGAGGGCTTGCCCTCCAGATGGTGGCGTGGCTGGTTATTGGGGCGCATATTTTTGTGCTCGCCGGGGCGGCCGGCCTAGAGGTAGAGGACCTCTTCCTGCGGTCAGTCGGGAGCTTCGCTCTCGCCTTCCTTATAGGCCTCCTGGTTATCTTTGCTCCCGCCGGTGCTGGAGCGCGCGAGGGCGCACTTGTGTTTCTTCTGGCCAAGGGTGACCCCGCCGCGGCGCTGGCCGTTGCTCTGACCTCAAGGGCAGTCCTTACGTCGCTCGATCTCGTGGCATTCGTCATCGGTTCGCTTCTCCGTAGACGCTACCTGCGAGATAGCGATCGTTCGTTGGCGACGTAGGTGATGGCCTGCCCTAGCCCAGCGGCAATCGCCCGTGACGAGAAGTGTTTCTGGTAGACCAGATGTCCCGCCCGTCCAATGGCGCCGAGAAGGCTGCGGTTCTCCGCAGCCCACCGAATAGCTGATGCCAATCGTTCAGGATCACCCTGGTCGACCAATAGACAGTTTTCTTGGTGTTTCAACCCAAAGTCGTTTGCAGTCCGGCCGACGACGGTCGCTACGGAACTTGCCAGCCCTTGAACGGTTTTCCCGGTCACCACTCTCTGGCTTTGGCCGGTGACTCCAAACGGACCCCCGAGCAGGAGGTGCGTCTGAGGTAAATGATGGTCGCGGAGCTCTGCGAACGGGATCCATTGTCGATGGCGGACGCTGTCAGTGCCGAGCGAGCGCACGAGTGCAGCACCCTTGCGTCCGCCCCCGGCAAGGGTCATTTGCAACTCGACGTCCTCTAATTGCCGGGTGGCCGAAAGGATCACCTCAACTCCGTGGAGGGGAAGGAAAGATCCGTAGAAGAGGATGCGGAGAGGGCCAGATTTCGGGGGCGTCGGTGTGACGGTATGGTGGTCCGCCCCGATCGGAATGGCGAAGGGGCCTCGGTCGAGGCCAAACGTATCGACCAAAAGGGATGCGTGTAGCGGCGTATCCACCAACGCAGCATCGGCAGTCCGGAGGATTCTGCCTTCAATCGGCCTGATCAGGTGGCCTAACAGAGAGCCGGCGGCTCCCGCCTTGCGTTCTGAGATGAGTACTTCGCTGGGTGACAGGAAGGCGTCGAAGAGGATCGGGATCGTGCCTGCAAGTTTTCTCACGGCTCCAAAGATCTCGTGACCACGGAAACCGAGGAGAATTACGTCGGGCTGGTCGGTGCGGAGGTGCCGGCGCAAGCGTTGCAGAACCTCTATGTAGCGGATCGCGCCACCCTTCGTGTTGTGAATTTCGGTTACCTCAACCGGCATTTCTGCAAGCGCATCCGAAATCGATCTGGTTCTGATGTAGCCCCTATCTCGGTACGCCACGACGTAGAGGATCCGAAGCTGTCGGGTGGGATCATGCGAGATGATCATCACCTGCAAGGGCATTGGACTTGAGCAGTTTGAGGATCTTTTCCTGGTTTCGTGTGGCTCGGACCTGCATGTCTGCCAGCAAACCGATGACGAAAAGGAGAAGTCCGAGCGAGAAAAAGTAGACACCGATGATTCCAAGGCTCGTATACGGCGAGGTCCGGCCTGTTGCGGCCCACCTGAGTCCCACGAAGCCGGCCGAGATGAGGCCCCCGAGGAAGGGAAGAAGGCCGAGGGCGAAGAAGAAGCGCAACGGTGCGAAGTCCCTATAGGCGCGCAGTATGTTGACGGCGCTCGTTGCCAGAAAACCCCAGAAGGTCGTAACGACCCTGGACTGACGATCCGTGTAGTACCGAACTCGAACAGGGACGGTGGCGATTTCCAATCCCGCCTGAGCAAGTAGCTGAAATGACTCCTGGGTATAGGTGTGTTTGGTGTTGATATTCAGGGTCAGTAGCGCTTCGCGGTTGTAGGCCCTGAATCCACAGGTGACGTCACCAAAGGAGGTGCCCGCCAGTGTTCCCACCACACGGGCACCGAGGCGGTTCCCCCAATAGTTACCCCGAGGCATGTTGAGCGGTCGACGGTGAGATCCAGTGGCGGCGTCAGTGAAGCGATCACCTGCGACGAAATCGGCTTCGCCACGCATAACGGGCTCGACAAGGAGCGGAATGTCTGCCGGATCGAACTGCATGTCTCCGTCAATACTCACGGCGATGTCAGCGCCCATGCCCAATGCGTGGTCCACGGCTTGTTGAAACCGAAAAGCCAGCCGCCGCTGCGAACGACCCTCGATAACCACGGCGCCGTGTTGGCGGGCCACGGTCGCCGTTGAGTCGGTGGAACCGTCGCTGATCACCACTTTGGAAATCGTGGCGGCTCCCGGGATGGTGGTGGGAATCCTGTCTAGAACTTCTGCGATCGTGTCTTGTTCGTTGTAGCAGATCGAGAAAACTACGAGATGCACAGCCTGACGCTAATCGACGTCAGCCTCTCCGGTTAGGTTTGTGGGAGTTCCGACAGTCGGCCTGTCATCTACGCGAGGGGTGAAAATGGGAGTGTCAAGGGCAGTCAAGGGGCCTCGCCGTGAGTACTGACGACGCGTGGGAGGAATGGGCGCAGCGCGACCCGTATTTCGCTGTTGTCACTCATCCCACCTTTCGGACTGAGGCATTCGACAAAGAGGCCCGTCGCCAGTTCTTTGAATTGGGAGAGAGAGATGTCAATGCCGTTCTGGCGAGCGCACGTCTGTACTTCGGGGAAGAACCATCGCTCGCTAGGGTTCTGGACTTTGGTTGCGGAACTGGACGGGCGGTCGTCTCGCTCGCTAAGAGGGCCGAGCGCGTTGTCGGCATGGATGTTGCCCCCACGATGCTCGCCGAGGCCCGTCGAAACTGTGAAGCCGAGGGCTTGGACAACGTAGATCTACTCCAGTCCGACGATGAGCTATCTGCCTTGAGCGCCAGCTTCACATTCATTTATTCGTTCATCGTTTTCCAGCACATTCCGGTTGAACGCGGCGAACGGCTCTTCAAGGCACTCCTGGCCCACCTCGAACCGGGCGGCCATGCGGCGATCCACGTCACATTCGCCAAGACTGCCTTGTGGGAGACAGGTGGCGTTGCCGCTGATGGCTCGGTCGCCGTAGCAGAGGGAGTTCGGAGTTCGATCGCACGAGCGGTGGACGCCCTCGGTGCTGCGGGGTCACTTCTCGTCGAGCGATACGTACATCTCATCGCCGGGAAGGTACGCAAGAGGGGCGAGGGGGGAACGGCTGATACGTCCCGAGATCCAGAAATGCAGATGAATTCCTACAACCTCAACCGGCTGCTATTTTCTGCTCACCAAGCCGGAATAGTTGAGGTTCACTGTGAGATCACCGATCACGGCGGAGAGATTGGTGCAGTTCTTTTCATGGCAGCGCCCCAGACCTAGGAGCCGGGCCCTCCCGCATACTGATCGCGGGATCTGCCACAGTTGAGTCGTGGTTGATTCGAATGCAAAGGCTCGGCGGGGCATACGTGATCGTGTTCCGATGATCTCCGATGGAGCGGATACCAAGGTATTGGAAACCGCCGGGATCATCAGCCTCCGGATCCTCTCCGTCGCGGCGGTGGCGTACCTCGGTTTCTTGCTCCTTGTCCGCGTCCGTTCGGTGGCGCTGCCAATCATCACCGCCATGCTGATCGGCAGCGTTCTTCAGCCACTCGCTACGAGACTCCGCAGGGTTGGCGTCCCGCGGTCTCTCGCCGCCGTGATCGTCTTCGTTGGCTCTATCCTGCTTCTGACGCTGATGGGATCGTTCGTGGTCCGCCAGGTAGTGGATCAGGCACCGGAGATCGAGCTTCGCGCCAACGAGGCCATCGATGAGCTGCAGGGTCGACTCACCGAACCCCCCTTTAATGTGGACCCTGCACGTATGGACAACTTTGATGACCAACTGGGCGACTGGATCAACGACTCCGGGATTGTCAACGCCGACAGCGCCGCCAGTATCGGAGGCTTCGCTACCTCTGTGTTCTCGGGCCTTTTCATCGCTCTGACCGTCCTGTTCTTCATCTGTAAGGATGGCGATCGATTTCCCGCCTACCTTGCAGTTCTGGTTGGTGATGGCCGCGCCAATCGCCTCAACCGAGTCGGTGCCGAGATCTGGGAAACCACCGCGATGTACCTTCGCGGTGTCGGCCTTACCGGCCTGGTAGATGGCATTCTGATCGGAATTGCGCTGGCGATTCTCGACGTCCCTCTTTATGTCCCGTTGGCGCTGCTTACGTTCATGGGCGCATTCATACCCGTTGTTGGAGCTACGTTGGCCGGGATCTTGGCCGCCGGGATCGCGCTGGCAACCAACGGGCCCGGAACCGCTCTGATCGTGGTGGCGGTTGTGCTGGGGGTGCAACAACTGGAAGGCAATTTCCTCGCCCCGTTGTTACTTGGCCGAGCGGTTTCGCTGCATCCAGTGACGATTCTGCTGTCGTTGGCGATAGGGGCCACGGTGGCCGGTATTTGGGGTGCGCTCCTTGCCGTGCCCGCCGCGGCGGCGATCCGGATTGCATTGACGGAGTTCGTCCCATCGCTGCATCGCGCCCACGAGTTGGAACTTGCCCTGGATGCGGCAGCTGCGGAGCAGGTGAAGCCACCGCCTTCGGTGGGTCCGGAATAGTGGTGACAACACCGCTCCGGGTGGCATTGCCTATAGAGGATGTCGTCGCAGCGAGTTCGGCGACGGTCACGTTCCATTAGTTTGGTGCCGTGGAATCGAGGCGGGACTTTCTGGGACGAGCGGGCGCGGCTGGGACCTTGGGGGCCGCCGCCGCGGTTGCTCCGTTCCTGACACTGCCGGCCGGGGCGGAGGAAAACGTCCGCGTTGCGCTCTTTGGTGATTACGGAGTCGACTCACCTGGTCAAGCTGCCGTTGCTCGGCTGGTCGATGGCTGGCAGCCCGATGCCGTCTTCACCCTGGGTGACAACGTCTACAGCGCTGATCGTGTTGATCCGTACGAGGTCCTGCCCCGGAAGGCGCTCCGCTTCTATCAACGGTTCGTGGACGCCGGAACGTTCTTCCCGGCGCTGGGAAACCACGACTGGGGCGATCCTGGCACACCCCTCCTCCAAAACGACGGGAATGGCAACACGCGGGGCGCTTGGCACGATCTGATGACACTGCCGGGTAATGGTCGTTACTACGACGTGAGAATCGGCCCGCTGCACGTTTTCGTTTTGGACGACTACTACCTGGAGCCCGACGGCAACAAGGCGGGATCCAAACAAGGCGAGTGGCTTCGCACCACGGCTGCAGCCTCAAATGCGGTGTGGAAGATCGTTACGCACCATTATGCGGCATATGCGTCTCCCGCCGGAGGAAAAGCCAGCATCCGGTGGCCGTTCGCTCAGTGGGGAATCGATGCGTCAATCGCTGGTCACTGGCACCACTACGAGCGCATCGAAAAAGACATTCTCTACTTCGTGAACGGCCTCGGTGGGGCACCTTTCGGGTTCAGTGGCGATCCCATCCCGGGGTCCAAGAAGCGGGTCGCCGACAAGAACGGTGCGATCCGACTCACCGCGTCGACATCCCGCATGACGATCGAATTCGTCGACACATCGGGACGGGTTCGTGACACGGTCTCTCGGTTCGTTGGTGCCACACCCAATTCTCCGGCGCCCGCTCAGCCTGCTCCCTCCGAGCCGCCCAAGCCAGCACCCAGCCCGGCCGGGGCACTGGTCGGTGAGCCCTACCAGTCGATGACTGGACGCGACGCCACCTTGGCTCGTTTGTACTTCGCCGCCTTCGACCGCGCCCCCGATCGTGGTGGCTTTGATTATTGGCGATCCCTGCGGATTCATACGATCGATATTGCCGCGTATTTCGTAGCGAGCGCAGAGTTTCGCAACCGCTACGGAATGCTCTCGAACGGGGCGTTCGTGGAGCGGGTGTACCTCAATGTGCTGGGTCGGGGAGCCGATCCCAGCGGTGCCCGATATTGGGCCGGTCTGCTCGATGCTGGAGTGGATCGGGCTGACGTGCTCATCGGCTTCAGCGAATCGCTTGAGCTCAAGCGCCGAACAGGGATTGTCGGCTAGTCCAAATCCCCGGGTGCCCCACCGACTCAGTGATGTGGCAGTTTGGACAACGAGGGTTTCGTTACTCGGATGTACCGCAACGTGCTCGGGCGGATCCCCGAGCCGGCTGGCCTCGCCAGTTGGTTGGCCACCATGGATAGCGGCGTGAGTAGAGGATACGTGCTACTGGGATTTGGAGAATCGGCCGAATTCCGGCAGCGAACCGGGATTCTGGGGTAGTTCGTTAGTAATTCTCCCTAGTGCCGACTCTGCCGTTGGCCCATATTGCGGCCCGATCCCGACGCCGATACAAGAACTATGCTTCGGCCTCACACCACCACCGCCTCAGTCTTCGCCCCAACACCAAACCGCACCAGCGGCTGCTCGGTCAAGGTGGATGCCTTCGAGATGATTCTCGACGGGCTCGAGGGCACCGACGTTCACGATCTGCTCGATGACCGCATCGATCAACGGATGCAACTGATCTCCTTCATGGAGAAGCAGATGCAGACCTGGCTCCAAGAGCCGCTTGATTCAACGTGGAGTTCACCTCCACGTCAGTTCGACTAGGCAGCTCTATCTTCTGCGGCTGATAGAACCGGGCGGCGGTGCCTAGTCGAACTCATAGCTTTCGGGCGAAGCTGAGCTCATGCCCATCGGGATCCCGGACATGGAAATACCGTTCGCCCCAAGGGGCATCCCGGGGTTCGGTTTCGGGAGTGAAACCGGCGCCGATGACGAGCCGATGCATCGCATCTGGGTCAGGAACAAACAGAATCACCCGGCCCCAATTGGAGCTGGGTTTCTCGTTTGTCTCGAGATTGACGAAGTTCTCGCCATGACGGAGCGTGGCGAAGCTGTCGTCGTTGGCCCGAAATTGAAGTTCCAGTCCTAGCGCCTTGTAAAAGGCAATCGATCGTGGCATATCGGCCACTCCGAGGGTGATGGCGTTGATTTCGGTTCCACGATCCGCCTTGGGAAGTGCCGGTTCGTGGCTCAGCCACTCGATCGCTCCGGCCAAGGGGGCTTTGCGGCCGGCCACAACTTCGTTCTGGAGTCTGGTTCGTAGGGCCGGCGAACCCATTCGAAACGCCTGCGCTCGAATTCCTTCGGTCATCGCGGCCTCGAACTGTTGCATCGCCTGGGTTCGGCGCAAATCCTTCAGCTGGCCGGACCGAGCCAAACCGGAGTGCTGCTCGGTGAGGTCATTCAGCAGGCTGACCACGCCGTCCCCGGTGAGCGCCGACACCAGATCTACTTCGGTGGTCCCACGGCCTGGTTTGGGCCGTAACAGATGAAGAGCCGATCGCAGTTCGGCCTGGGCCCGCTTTGCGGCCGGTAGAAGCTCGCCGTCAGCTTTGGTTACGGCCACCCGGTCGGCGAGTTCCATTACCCCGCGTTTGATGCCCTGGAGTTCATCGCCGCCTCCCGGAGAGTGGAGGAGAAGAAAGAAATCGGTGACGCCGGCGACCGCCGTCTCACTCTGCCCAATACCGACGGTCTCTACGATGATGTAGTCGAATCCGCCCGCTTCACAGCAGGTGATCGCTGCTGCCGTTGCGCTGGTGATGCCACCGAGACCACCGCCGGCAGGAGATGGGCGGACATATGCCTCGGTTGACGTTGCGAGCTGAGGCATTCGAGTCTTGTCGCCCAAAATGCTGCCGCCGGAAATCGCGCTGCTGGGATCAACGGCGAGAACGGCCACTCGCCGCCCCCGGTTGATCAAACCCATTCCGATGACCTCGATGAGCGTGGATTTTCCCACCCCCGGGGTGCCCGAAATGCCCAGTCGTGTTGTGGCCGGAGACCCGTCGTGGGCATACAGCAGGTCCAGAAGCGCGGCCGCCTCAGTCTGGTGGGAGGGGTTGTGGCTCTCCACCAATGTGATGGCCTTGGCGAGTGAGCGCCGATCGCCGGCTCGCAGGCTGGCCACGAGGCCGGGCAGATTCGTCATTGGTGATCAGTTGGCGGACAAGAGGGCCAACACGTCATCGGCTGCCTCGACAATATTGGACCCCGGTCCGAAAATGGCGCCGACGCCGGCATCCAGCAGGAACTGGTAGTCATCGGGTGGTATCACGCCCCCACAGATCACCTTGATATCGCCGGCACCCTGTTCCTTGAGTTGGTTGATCAACTGCGGTACCAGGGTGATATGGCCCGCGGCCTGGCTGGAGACGCCAACCACGTGAACGTCGTTGTCGATGGCCGAGCGGGCAACTTCAGCGGGGGTCTGAAAGAGAGGTCCTACGTCCACGTCAAACCCCAAATCGGCAAATCCGGTGGCGATCACCTTGGCTCCGCGATCATGGCCGTCCTGGCCCATCTTGCAGACCAGCATTCGGGGCCGGCGGCCAGCATCCTTGGCGAAGGCATCGGCCTTGGCGAGCACCTCGGCAAAGTGTTGGTCGCCGCCGTAATTCGCAGAATACACACCGCTGATCGTACGGGTCTCGGCGTGGTGGCGTCCGAATACCGCTTCCATGGCATCGCTCATCTCTCCCACCGTTGCCCGTACTCGCGCCGCCTCGATGCAGGCCGCCAGTAGGTTGGCGGTCGAACCGGCCGCAGCGGTCAAGGATGCGAGAGCGGTAGCCACAGCCGCGTCGTCGCGGTTGGACTTGGTGGTTTTCAAACGAGCGAGCTGAGCCTTACGAACGGCGGTGTTGTCGATCTGCAGCACGTCGACTCGCTCACTATCGGCCACGGTGTACTTGTTCACGCCGACAACGACATCGAGGCTGAGATCAACGCGGGCCTGGCGATTGGCAGCTGCCTCTTCGATACGCAGTTTGGGCAGCCCGGAATTGATAGCGCTCGTCATCCCGCCGAGTTCAGCGATTTCCGCCAGATGTTCTCGCGCCCGATCGGCCAGGTCGGCGGTCAGCCTCTCCACGTAGTAGCTCCCTCCCAGGGGATCGACCGTTCGGGTGATCCCGGTTTCTTCAGCGAGTATGAGTTGCGTATTCCGGGCGATCCGGGCGCTGAACTCGGTTGGCAAGCCGAGGGCTTCGTCAAAGCTATTTGTGTGCAGACTTTGCGTGCCCCCGAGGACACCGGCCAACGCCTCGATGGTGGTGCGGATGATGTTGTTGTACGGATCCTGCTCTGTGAGGCTGACACCGCTGGTCTGGCAATGGGTGCGCAGCATCGACGATGACGGGTCCTTGGGCTCGAACTGCGCCATGAGCTCGGCCCACAACAGCCGAGCGGCCCGCAACTTGGCGATCTCCATGAAGAAGTCCATACCGATGTTGAAGAAGAAGCTGAGGCGGCCCGCAAAGGCGTCGACATCCAAACCCTGCGCCAATGCAGCCTTAACGTATTCCACGCCATCGGCAAGGGTGTACGCCAACTCCAGATCCACCGTGGCGCCCGCTTCTTGAATGTGGTAGCCGCTGATGCTGATGCTGTTGAACCGTGGCATGTGAGCCGCCGTGAAGGCAATGATGTCAGCAACGATCCGCATACTGGGTTCGGGTGGGTAGATGTAGGTGTTGCGGACCATGAACTCTTTCAGAATGTCGTTCTGGATGGTGCCGCTGAGCTGATCCTGGCCCACGCCTTGTTCTTCGCCGGCAACCACGTAGCAGGCGAGAATCGGGAGAACCGCCCCGTTCATGGTCATCGACACGCTCATTTTGTCCAGCGGGATCTGATCGAAGAGGATCTTCATGTCCTCCACGCTGTCGATCGCCACTCCGGCCTTACCGACGTCACCCTCCACCCGTGGGTGGTCAGAGTCATACCCTCGGTGCGTGGCGAGATCGAAGGCGACGCTGAGGCCTTTCTGCCCGGCCGCCAGGTTGGCTCGATAGAAGGCGTTGGATTCCTCTGCGGTACTGAATCCGGCGTATTGCCGAATGGTCCAAGGGCGATTGGTGTACATCGTGGCCCGTGGACCTCGAAGGTACGGGGCGGCGCCGGGTACAGAGTTGAGGTGGTCCAGATTTTCCAGATCTGCGGCCGTGTAGAGCGGGGTGACAGGGATGCCTTCCGGTGTGGTCACGGTCAGCTCGGCCAGAGGCCGACCGCGTAGTTCCTTTTCGGCGGCGGAGCGCCAGTGTGCGAGGTGATCGAATCCTGGATCAGAAGCCATAGTGCTTACAGACTACGGCCTCACCTGCGAGGGGTCAGAATTCGACTAGTTTCGGGGCCATGGTGGGTTCCTCAGTAGATCATTCTCATCGACCGGGGCGGATCGCCTTTGTTCCACCGCGCTATGGCCCCGATGTGGTGGGGGGCGCAGAGGCCGTGGTGGCCGAGACGGCGCATGGCCTCGCCGCCAGGGGATGGCAGGTGGACGTCCTCACCACCTGCGCCGCCGATCATTACACCTGGGCCAATCATTACCCAGCGGGGGAAACAGTGGACGACGCTGTCACCGTCCGCCGGTTTCCTACGGTGGTCAACAGCCCGGCCCGGGATCGGGATCGAATTGGCGGCATGATTCTGGCCGGTCAAGACGTTCCCATCCAGGATCAGCAACTTTGGATGAACGACGGGCTTCGAGTTCCGGAGCTTTGGCACTACCTACTGGACAACAGTCACCGGTACCGAGCCATCGTTGTGGCCCCCTACATGTTCTGGACCAGCTTTTGCTGCGGGCAGGTAGATCCCGTCAGGACCATCGTGATGCCGTGCCTTCATGATGAGGAAACGGCCTACCTAGATCTCTTTCAACCGCTTGTCAACGGGGCGGCAGGGATCTGGTTCTTGTCAGGGCCTGAGGAGGCATTGGCCAAACGGATCTTTCACGTTCCCTCCCGCTCCGAAGTGGTGGGGGCGGGCATCGAAGTTCCAACGGCCTACGATCCGCAGCGTTTCCGCAAACACTTCCAGATAGACGGCCCGTTCGTTTTCTTCGCCGGTCGACGGGAATGGGGAAAGGGCTGGACTGAACTACTGAACGCATTTGCGTTTGCCGTTTCGCAGGGCGTCGATCTGAAACTCGTTACCGCCGGTGTCGGCGATCCAACCATCCCCGCTCACCTCACCGACAGGGTTTTCGACATCGGCTTCATCACCGAGGAACAGCGCAACGATGCCATGGCGGCGGCGTCTGCCTATGTACAGCCCAGCGCAATGGAAAGCTTCTCCAGGACGGTGATGGAGGCCTGGCTGGCGGGGACGCCGGTAATCGCAAATGCGGACAGCGACGTCGTCTCATGGCACGTTGAGCGGTCGCAGGCTGGCCTGACCTACCGGACTCCCACAGAGCTGGTGGAGTGTCTACGCTTTGTGGCATCGCAACCGGAGGTGGCGGAGAAGCTGGCTGCCAGTGGCCGACGATATGTGCTGGACAACTACGAGCCAACCACGGTGCTGGATAAATGGAAGCGAGTTTGCTGGAGTGGACCAAGCCTGTTTCGTTGGCCGGGGTCGCCGAAAACGAGGTTCCGGTATGAGCACGTTGATGGTCACTCCTTACGCTCCTTATCGGGACGGGATTGCGGCCTATGCAGTGCAGGAAGTCCGTCGGCGACGGGCGGCAGGCGAAGACCTCGAGGTTCTCTCACCCTTTCCCTCCGCGGCCCACCACCACATCCGGTTGGGCGGTGTCGCGGGGATGGCCAAACTGGCGGCTATGGCGGGCCGCTATGACCGACTGGTTATTCAGTTCTTCCCCGAGATGATCTTCGGGCGAACCAAGACCGGAGCGGAGCGGTTGGCCATCTGGACTACCCTGGCCGGGATCACAAAACTCGTGCCAACCGAGCTCAGAATCCACGAGGTGCAGTATCAACCGATACGCGAACACGCCAGCGAGCGACGGGCAGCGCGTCGGGTGTTCGAACAGGCTGCCGAGATCACGGTGCACACAGCACAGGAACGCGACGAACTAGCGGCTGCGGCGGGCTTGTCGCCCACCAGAATAACGCTCCTGGACCACGGGACAAATTTCGCCGCCCACTCCCGGATGGACCAGGCCGAAGCTCGCTCACTGCTTGGGTTGCCGCCCGAGGAGAAGGTGTTGCTGTGCATAGGTTTCCTCCAAGCCCACAAGGGATTCGATCGGGCGATGCAGGCTTTTCTGCGCCTGGATCCCGATGGTGCGTCCCTGCATGTTGTGGGTGATGTCCGGGTCTACCACCCCGAACTCGAGGCCCATGCCCGTACGCTGGCCATGCTGGCCGAACTCTCGCCAAAGTTGCACTTGCACCGACGCTTCGTCGGTGATGCCGAATTTGACACTTGGCTTCAGGCCGCTGACACCGTAGTACTGCCATACCGCGAGATCTGGAGCAGTGGCGTGGTTGAGCGTGCCAAGTTGTTCGATACGCCGGTGATCGCCGCTGCGGTTGGTGGGATCGCCGATCAGAGCGCTTCGATCACCTTGATCAACAACGACGGCGAACTCATGGCCGCGATGGCTCGGGCGGTCGGAGCGGAGGCAGCCCTTGTCTCGGAGGCTCAATGGACTGAGGGGAGCTCAGATTACGCAAGCATTCAGGCCGAGATTCGGCGACGTGCTCGAACCGATGACCGCCCGCTGGAGGCCGATCCCTCACCCGTTCAGGACCGACTGGCGGACCTCGAGGTGCTTCCCATGCCGCACCCCATCAGTCTCAAACCCTGGATCAATCAGACCAAGAGCCTGATTGGAAGAGCCACCAACTGGCAGATCCACCCTCTGGTGGTGAACGCCAATGAATCCACCACCGCCTTGCGAGACGCGATAACACTTCTTGAAGCGCGGGTAGCTGACCTGGAAAGTCGCCTGCCCCCTCAGAGTTAGCGGACCAACTCTGCGAGCTGCTGATGGAGTACGTCGGCCGTGTGGTCCCACGATGGCGGCTCGTAACGGCGAATACGGTGCCGCACGGCGGCCTGCTCGGCCGGATCCAGGAGATGGGTCACCATGGTGTGCCAGCTGTCGGGAGAACCAGCGTATTTCGCGAAGGTGCCCCCGGCTTCTCGCAGTGCCGGGTGGTCTGAGGCAACCACCGGTGTGCCGTGGGCCAAAGCCTCGATCACCGGCAGGCCAAAACCTTCATCGTGGGATGGCACCAAGACGGCGACGGCATCGCTGTAGAGCTCGGCAAGAGCACCGTCGCTCAGCCCGCTGCGCCAGCGCAGCCGGCTGCCGTACTGTGGGTGACTGGTGATTCGAGCAACGAGCTCGGAGCTTTTCCATCCCCGGCTTCCCACCAACTGCAGTTCCACATTTGCGTCCTCGGCCAAGAGACGGTCCAAGAGATCGAGGGCGAAACCGTGGTTCTTTCTTGGCTCCAACGTTCCCACCATGAGCAGCATGGCGCGGTCTTCTTCGTTCTCGTGTACGCGGACGGTCTCGACAGCGAGGGCGCCCATCGGCAGCACCGAAGAGGAGGGCGCCCCGAAGCCGAAACGATCCGCTACGCGGTTCAGCTGAGAACGGGTGTGCTGGGAAATGCAGAAGAAGTGCGAGCTGTGTTGAAGATGGGCCTTCAGGTATCTTTCGAATCGAAACGTCGAGGCAGGCTCGAACCACTGGGGGTTGGTGATCGGTGCAACGTCGTGGATCACGGTGGCAGTGGCAACAGCAAAGCGTTGAAGGTGGGGCAGGAGGTCACTCCGGTTCCATGGATTGAGCCAGGCAGCTTCGAGGTCCAGAAAGACATCGGACTCCGCCACGTCGACGGCGAGATTGAACGTCTCGGAAAACCGACGGCGAGCATCATCGGGCAGTCTCTTGGCGAGTCTCGTTGCCAAAGCTCGGCCAGGAACCAACCCCCGGCCGACAGCGAGCCGCTCACCGGGGGTCAGGCGCCGGAATTGGCCCGGGGCGTCGGCAAGGGAGCGGAGCGGCTCGATATCTGGTGAACGGCGGAGCAGTTCAAGAGCGACTCGGTGGATCCCGTTGAACTGTTCGGCGGCGAGTGTGTGTGTCACTTCGGTGCTTGTCAGCATCTCGCCCTTGGCCATCGGGCTCAGCGTAGTAGTAAAGGCCAGTCCCACGAGGACACGCGTGACGGGAGCGGCCGCCAGCAGAACCGCAGCTGACGGGCGGGGGACAATAGACTGCTCAAATGGCTGGTGTGGCGAAACGATTCGTGATTATTGGCGGGGGGCCAGGCGGTACCACGTGCGCAACCCACGCTGCCCGCTTTGGTGCGAAAGTGACGCTCATCGAACGGGACATCGTTGGTGGGGCGGCGCATCTTCTGGACTGCATCCCATCTAAAGCGATGATCGCCACCGGCGGGATGATGTCCGACATGATGCGAGCCAGCGAGATGGGCCTTGCTCCAGTGGATGCGAAGCTCGACTTCAATGCGCTTCGCGAGCGAATCACCGCCATAGAGAACCGGCTCGAGACCTCGGTTTCCACCCAGCTTCAGTCGCAGGGCGTGAACTTGATTGAGGGCAGCGGAGAGATGACCGGGCCAAATTCGGTGAAAGCCACGCTGAAGGATGGATCCGAGCAACACTTCGAGGCCGACGTAATCGTTCTTTCCACTGGGAGCCGTCCACGGATCCCCGATTGGGCGCCGATCGACGGAGAACGGGTGCTCACCACTCGCCACGCCTACCCGCCACCGGAACTGCCAGAGCACCTCGTGGTGATCGGTTCTGGCGTCACCGGCGTGGAGTTCGTGCACATGTTCTCCGCCTTCGGATCAAAGGTCACGCTGGTGGTGAGTCGCCAACATGTGCTCCCCCAGAAGGATCCCGAGGTGGCAGCAGCGCTCGAACAAACCTTTGTCGACCGAAACGTCAAGCTTCTGAAAGGTGCCCGCGCCGAACGAATCGAAGTTGACGGTTCGGTGGTCCAGGTGCATTGCGATGATGGCCGTGTCGCCACGGGATCGCACGCACTCATGGCGATCGGCTCGATCCCCAACTCCGAGACACTCGGGCTCGAGGTCGCTGGTGTGAACTCGAAGTGGGGATACGTACAGGTAGATCACAACTGCCTGTCCAATGTCCCCGGGGTGTATGCCTGTGGTGACTTGTCGGGAATGCTTCCTCTCAGTTCGGTCGCTTCCATTCAGGGCCGTAAGATCGCTGAACACGCGATGGGATTGCATCAGGCCCCCCACCGCCATATCGATTACCAAAAGGTGGCGTCAGCCATCTTCACCGAGCCAGAGATAGCCGACGTCGGCTTGGCCGAAGCCGATGCTTTTGCAGAGGGCCGCAAGATCCGGGTCACCAAGGTTCCCTTCAGCGTTTCGGCCAAGGCGCTGATCAACTCTGACCCTCGGGGGTTCGTGAAGATCGTGAGTGATCCGCTGACCGGGGTGGTGCTGGGCGGCTCTATCGTGGGACAGCATGCCGCCGAGCTCATCAGCGTTCTCGCCCTTGCCGTAACCGCGGGCCTAACGGTCACCGATCTGGTGGAGTCCGCATTTGTCCACCCGGCCCTGGCCGAGGTTCTTGCCGAGGCCGCCGAATAGGGAGGGTTCGGACGAGCTGTCACATGGCATCTAGTGCGTAAGCATCTGGTGCGTGAGCGGTTCTACCTGAACCCTTGCGAAAGCCAAGCCTGGTTGTCAGAATACGTTTCGGCAGTTTTTAACGACGGAAGCGGGACAGAAATGTATCGGCGAATTTTTGGTGTGTTTGTTGTGTTTGTGGCCATGTTGGTCTCAATGCCAGCGGTCGGAGCGGTTTCCGGGAGCGTGGTGATCAACGAAATCATGTACAACCCGGCATCGGACGTGGGCGATCACGAGTACCTGGAGCTTCACAATCCCGGTGACTCACCGGTGATGCTCACCGGGATGTCGATTACCGATGCGATTACCGTGACCTTCGGGGCTGTGTCTCTCCCGGCCGGAGGCTATGTGGTGATCTCGCCTTCGATAGCGGTCACCCAGGCGATCTACGGGGTGACGCCAGTGGCAGAGTATGCCGGTGGGCTCAAGAACAGTGGCGAGACAATAACGTTGCTTGCAGCCGATGGCGTGAGCGTGATCGACACGGTCACCTACACCGATGACCCCCCCTGGCCATTGGCTCCCGATGGTAACGGTCCCTCTCTTGAGTTGAGGACGCCAAGCGCGGACAACAACGTTCCACAAAACTGGGCCTCTTCCACCCAGCCCAGCCCGGGCGCTCAGAACAGCGTTGTTGGCCAGGCCCCCGCGGCGGGGTTCGACCAACTCAATGTGTCGCCATCATGGCCCGAAGCCAACGAAAACGTGTCGATCAGCGTTGTGATCGAAGGGGCTCAGTCCGCTGACCTGTTCTATCGAGTGATGTTCGGCTCCGAGATCTCCGTGCCCATGGCACGAAGCGGCTCAACATTTACGGCCGCAGTACCCGGGCAGGCTGCGGGTTCTCTCGTTCGATATCGGATCGTGACCGACACAGGATCCACTTTGCCGACTGCCGAAGACAGCATCACCGATCTTGGTTTCGTCGTGAAGAAGGCAGTAACAACGTCGCTTCCCACGATCGAGTGGTTCATTACAGACGCCGACTACGAAGCGCTGAACTCATTGGAGTCCCGCACCGGCCCGGTCGAGATGTTCTTTCCCGCAACGATCGCCTACGGCGGCGACGTCTACACCGGTGTCCAAATGAAGATTCGCGGTGGTGGTTACGCCCGGTCGGTGAACCCGCAGCAGTCCTACAGTGTCGAATTCCCCAGCGGCCATGACTTCGATGCGCCTGCGCTGTTTAGCTATCCCGTGGACGAGTTCGCACTGAAGTACGACTACAGCGTTGCTCGGGGACTTGTGGCGTGGGAGTTCTTCGAGGCGGCCGGATTTCGTGAATACCAGACCTTCAACGTGCGGATTCAGAAGAACGGTGTGTTTCACGCCCAGTACCGGGTAAAGGAAAAATACGACGGCGCTTGGCGGAAAGAGAACGGGTTCGACACCGGCCAACTTTTCAAGGCGGAGGGTGACTTCAAATACGACGAAGCCGCCAACGGTGGCTGGGACAAGAAGAATCCCTCGGACGATGATCTGACCGACATCAAGGCACTCAGCGCCATCATTAAGAACAACCCAACAGCGGATCAGCTTTGGGATCAGTTCGACGTTCCTAACATTGTCAACTACTGGGCTGTGTCAGCTGCGTTGCGTCACCAGGACCAGGATCACCACAACAAGTACGTCTATTGGGATGAGGCGGGAACCGGTCTCTGGAGCATCGTCCCATGGGATCTGGACCACATCTTTGGCGTCGATGGGAATGAGCCCTGCACCGAACAGCCGATGGTTGATCTCACGTGCCTTGAACACACGGTTTACGATGCATTCTGGTCTGTGCCGGAGTTCCGAGAGATGTACTTCAGGCGTTTGCGGACGCTCATGGACGGACCGCTCGCTCCTTCATTCATAGAGGATCTCAACACTTCCATCAGAGCTGATCTTGCCGCCGACGTAGCCGAGCATCAGCAAGTATGGGGTGTGAACCCGCTCGCAGGTGACGATGTCTCTTTCCTAGCTGAGGTCGCCAAGCGTCGGGCGATCCTTGCGGCCGACGGACGAATCCCCAGCTCGCAAAGTGCAGCGCCGCCGATCGTCATTACAGAATTGCAGTACAACCCGGTCGATGGGCAGCCTGAGTTCTTGGAGCTTTACAATCCGACGGGCGAGTGGATCGACCTCTCACTCTGGACGATTGCCGGCGCCGGTCTTGTGATTCCTGGCGGCACGGTGATCGCACCCCAGAGCTACGCCGTGTTCACCGACGACATTTCGCTGTTCCGCTCGGTTCACAACCCGGGTGCTGACTATCTGGTCGTTCAGTACAACGGTGGGTTAAAAGGGAGTGGTGAGTTGCTGGAGCTGAGAGACGCAGCTGGCACGTTGATCGATTCCGTGGACTACTCCGACAAGGATCCTTGGGAGAGCTATCCGGATTTCGGGATCTTCTCGCTGGAGCTCACAGCACCATCGCTTGACAACGCTTTGCCGAAATCGTGGCTCGCCTCAACAGTTGAAGGGGGCACGCCCGGACGGGCAAACAGCTCAGGCCAGAGGACGCCCACCATGGCCAATGCAACCTCCCTCGTCGCTCTGCAGTCCGCAATCGACTACAACCAGGCAGAACACGAACCGATTCTGCGTCTCTACGCAGCGTTCTTCAACAGGTCGCCTGACGTTGCTGGTGCTCGGTACTGGCTCTCGGATATTCACGACGGCCAGGGAGCGTCGCTTGATCTGATCGCGGCTCAGTTTGCCCTCAGTCGTGAATTCAAGGACACCTACGGATCCGTATCGAATGAGCAGTACCTTTCGATTCTGTATCAGAACGTCCTACAGCGCCAACCGGACCCCTCCGGATTTCAGTACTGGCTCGGGTTACTTGAGAATCGTGAACTCACCCGGGGCGGTGTTGTCCGTTGGGTTGCAGCGGGCCAGGAGTTTGAGGCGCGGGTTTCCTATCCCGACCTCACCCCCTAGGACTGCGTGCCTCATTGGCGTGACTGATCTGCGGTTCGATCCCCGGCTACACCAGGCCGGATCGAACCGCATTGATCAGGCGAGGCGCTGAATCGTCCGATGCCACTTGTTCCTCGGCAACGTCGGCTCCATCATCGCAAGTGACGTGCCGAACTTGCTCACTCGACTTGGTCGAATACCCCGACTCCACAACCATCGATCGACCGATGTGGCTGCTGATCCGGACTTCGTCTCGACCACGACCCACGAACTTAGATCAATTGAACGCTGACCGTTAACCAGCTCTGCGGTGACGTCGACGTCGATGGTTACTCGTTCGCCTCGTGCAGTATTTGCTAGCGTCGCCCGTCGGTAACTTGTGCGAAGAAGGGGATGAAGGTCGGCAACGTTCGTCCGACCATCCAAGCAACGGTCGGCGAAGGAGACGCTGGGTGACAGGTCGAGAGAGGCGTGAAACGGATGTGCGCATCGGACCTTGACGGTGGTGTCTCGGATTCCCTGGGTCTTCACCTCGACGAAGCAGAGCTCACTCTCCAAGTAGCGGCGGGTTCGAACCTTGAACCGTCGCCGACGACCCGTTACAGCGCCCGAGAAGGACAGCAGTTCCTGAGTGTCGAAGTAGACCGACTCGTAAGTGAAGCAGCTCAGCCCGTCGATCGTCAGAATCTGAAAGCCTTCCGTGGCTTCGTACAGCTCAGCCAACAAATCCGCCTGAATGAGGTACTTTCGGTCGAGGCGCGTAAGCAGGCCGGCTGCCTCGGTGACATCGTCGAGCGATATCGGAGGCAAGCCCAATATGCGAGTGTCCGTCTCGAATGTCGTAGCCGTCATCGACTAGTGACCCGCTGCATTTGGTTGGTCGAACCGTTCAGCATCACACTGATGGCTTCGCCATCGGCGCTCAGGTTGCTATCAGGCTCGCTGTACTGCACTTCTACGAGAGTGGAATCGTTGACGAGATCCACCGAGCGGATACGGATCTTGTGGATGGTTCCATCAACGAAACCTTCCAGTCGTCGGCGAATATCGGCTTCGCTCACCATCGCTGCATCCAACGTAATCGTTCGCGAATGCAAGTCCTTGAGCAGCCTGGGATGTCCCCCAACAAACACCACCAGCACAAGGCCGGCCATCATGAGGATTGGTATCCAGGTCGGCGTTGTTTCAATCCCGCCGAGAAGGCCAAGGATGAGAGCCGTGAAGTAATACGCCATCTCCTCATGGGTGAGTTCATCCGAGCGGAGACGAACGATGCTGAGAAGGCCGAAGAGTCCCAAACCGAGGCCCGCACTGACTTCGGTTGACGCCAGCAGCATCGAGATGCTCAGCACGCCAAGGTTGAGCGAAAGCAGACCAACCATCATATCCCTACGCCGAAAACGGGGAACAAAAACCCCAACTACCAGAATCCCAACAGCAACTATGTCCGCGCCCGCGAGTATCAACCGGTCCATTTCACGCCTTTCGTTAGCACGTCAAACATAGTCGCTCCGTCGCTCCGGGTGGTGAGGCCGCTCATGGGTAGAGGTACCTGAAGCGCCGAAGCCTCAGGTCTAGCGAGCTTTGGTCGATACATAGGGATGCGGGCATCCCCCCTTCACGCGTTTCGGGACGCTTCGCTATCGGCGCCATTGTTAGCTCTTGCCTGCGTGGCGCTCGTGGCCTCGGTCATCTCCGCTGGGCCGCCGGTTACATACCCATCGGATGAGTCACTGGCCTTCGATGATTCTGAGCTCTCAGCAGCAGGGGAAACGCCTGCGTGGCTCCCTCCTGAGGCCGTGACCGGTTCTTGGGATCCGGCTTCGGCCACCACGGATACGCTTGCCTCCGAGGAGCCCTCCTCAGGCGATGGCGAACTCGAAGTTCCAGCGTCCGCCGGAGTCCCCAGTGCTGTTTCGGATCTGCCTTCCTCAGAGGACGTGGCACCGTCACAGACCGGAACAACCGGAGCACCGCTTAGCGGAGCCGGACCGAGTACTCAACAGCCGCCAACTGAGGCTGGCGGGTCTCAGGGCGGTCCGCCAACGCCGTCCAGCTTCTCGACTACTAATACGGCTCCAGCTCAGGCTCCCGCTCCTGTGCCGCCAGCTAGCTCGAGCCCGCCGGTGACTCAACCGCCCCGCACCACGGCTACCACCTCACCTGCGACAGTTGCGACTTCGGCCGTCGCCCCGCCCACAACTCCGGCGCCAACACTGCCGCCCCGTCAATCGACGATTGTCACTAGTCCACCCACGAGTCAGGCTCCCACGACCGTGGTCCCAAGCTCGCCGCCTGCCACAACGGGGAGCGTTCCGCTGTTGACCATGGGAGACATCGGAGTTTGTGGTAGCGCTGACCCTGCCAGAGTCGCATCCTTGGTGAAGAGCCAGCCTGGCCAGATCCTTACACTTGGCGACACCGCATACCCCAACGGCACGTTGTCGGAGATTCGTGAGTGCTTTGGCCAACCGTTCAGCGGCGTGCTGGACAGGATCATTCCGGTGACTGGAAATCATGAATACGGCACCGGGAACGCCAATGGCTGGAAGGAGTTCTTCGGTCGTCAGAGCACGTACTACAGCCAGAACATAGGATCGTGGAAACTCATCGTCCTCGATACCGAGTGCAACCTGATCGGCGGATGCGAAGCCAACGACCCGCAGCAGGCTTGGCTGGCACAGGAATTGGCATCTGCCCCCAAATGCACCATCGTGGCAATGCATCGGCCGTACAGAGTCTCGTCAAACTATGACCTGGAATACCGGAGCAAGATCATTCATGAGATGGTTCTGGCGGCAAATGTGGATGTGCTTCTGAGCGCCCACGAGCACATCTATGAGCACCTTGACTTCGGAGTCACCCAGCAGTTTGTGGTGGGAACGGGCGGCGCCGGAGTGCGAAGTGCAGGGTCAGTACTTCCGGCCTCGCGCTCCATCGTTACCGAACATGGTGTTCTCGCTCTCGATTTGTCCGCAGACTCGTTTGCGTGGCGCTTCCTCAACACCGACGGGGCCGTTCGTGACAGCGGCGCTTCAACTTGCGGCTGATTCTGGTCCCTCCAGTGTCAATCTTGTGATCACGTCACGCAACGGCCGGAGTCCGCGCTCATCATCCGCTCACTGAGACAGGCGGCCGCCTTGAATAACTCGTTTGAGGAACTGCTGGGTCCGAGCTTGAGTCGGCTCTCGCAACACCTGGTCAGGAGGCCCGGCTTCAACGACCCGACCGGCATCCATGAATACCACGCGATTGGCGACGTCGCGCGCAAAGCCCATCTCATGGGTGGCCAGCACCATGGTGAGGCCCCTGGTGGCGAGCTCCCGGATCACGCTGAGGACCTCGCCAACCAGTTCCGGGTCGAGCGCTGAGGTGATCTCATCTAGCAACAACACTTCGGGGTCTCCCACCAATGCCCTGACGATCGCAGCCCGCTGTTGCTGACCGCCGCTGAGACGATCGGGGTACTCATCCATCTTGTCTCCGAGACCGAAGCGCTCTAGAAGGTCGACCGCTTTGGCCTCGGCCTCGGGGCGGGGAATCCCAGACGCCTTGATGGGACCAAGAGTGAGGTTCTTGAGGACACTCATGTGGGGGAACAGGTTGTAGCTCTGGAATACGATCCCGATCCGCTGGCGGACACTGTTGGCATCCACACCAGCTCCAGAAATCAGTTGCCCGTCGAGTCGGATTTCTCCTTCATCAACCTTTTCCAGCAGGTTGATCGTTCGGAGGAGGGTGCTCTTGCCACAGCCACTGGGGCCAATCAGGCACACCACTTGGTGTTCGTCTACGGCGAGGTCGATCCCCTTCAAGACGTGGTTGTTGCCAAACGATTTATGAATACCGGTGAGCTCAACCTTCACCTCAGCCAACCCCTTGTGAGCGCCGGGCTCGATCACGGGCGGTGTACCAGTCAGCGAAGCGGGCCGACGGAACACTGATTGCCAAGAACAGGAAAGTGGCAGCGATGTACGGGGAGTAATTGAAGTCACGACCGGATGCAATTTGGGCCTCGCGAACAGCCTCGCGGACGCCCAACACCGCCAGTAGTGCCACGTCCTTCTGGAGAGAAACAAAGCCGTTGAGGAGTGCCGGGATGACGTTGCGGATCGCTTGGGGAAGCACGGCGTAGCGGAGCGCCTGCAGTTGGGTGAGACCCAAAGACGCAGCGGAGAGGCGTTGACTGTCGGGCACGGCATCGATGCCGGACCGATACACCTCGGCGGTGTAGGCCGAGTACGACAACACCACGACGAGGAGTCCCCAAAACGCCGCGCTATCGGGCAATCCGGGGAGACGCAGAGCCGGGACACCGAAACCGAAAAGGTAGAGGCCGAGGATGATGGGAATGCCTCGGAAGAAATCGATGTAGATGACGGCCAACAATCGCAGAGGAAAGAACGCTGGCCCTTTCAGGCTGCGCATCATGGCGATCACCAGTGCGAGCACCATGATCGCCACCTGGCCGATCAAGAACATCCACACGTTGGTGCGAAAGCCCTCCCAGACCTTCGGGAACGATTCCGTGATGACGTTCCAGTTGAAGAACGACCGCTGAACGGTAGGCCAGTTCTCGCTCCGGCCGATTACCACGATCGCTACGAGAAAGAAACCGAGCGTCGAAACAAAAGCCACGAGGGCGCCCTTCGCCCCTTCTTGGGAGAAGTAGTTACCCAGGATCGAAGGCGGGACGGCGCGAGCGTCGCCAGGGACGGGTTTGGTGTCCCGTCGCTCTGCTGTCACCTGCGTTCCTCGGTCACCGTGCCCAGTGTGCCAGTGGTCGTTGAGACTTGCGCCTCGCGGACCACCGGCTCACAAGCAGGCGAAACTGATGATCCCTTAACCGGCGAAGGTGGGAATCTCGCCTCCGTTGTTGAGGTACAGCTCCTGGAGCGCATCGAGCACACCGTCGCCCCGAAGTGTTTCGAGAGCCGCATTGATACACGGGGTGAACTCGCTTCCTTCTTCGAAAGCAAACCCGAGCGAGTCGGCTCCCTCCTGGATTTCAGGGAGCACGCCGGCGATGAAGGCACCGTCGATCTCCACGCCCGAGACGTAGTACGCCGTGGGTAGGTCGAGTACGAGTCCATCGATTTGGCCGGCGTCAAAGGCGGCTTTTGCTGCCACGTTGTCATCGAACACGGCGGCGTCGGTGTCGGGCTGAATCACGTCTTCGATGTAGTTCAAGCTCGTGGTGCCCAGTTGAGCGCCGAGCTTAAGGCCCTTCAGGTCCTCCACCGATGTCACATTGGCGAATGCGTCCATATCGGTGGCGATGATCGCCTGTTGGGAGACGTAATACGGCGTTGAAAAGTCGACCGCCGCCTCCCGCTCCTCGGTGATAGAGATCTGTTGCACGTTGAAGTCATAGTCCTTGGCTCCGGGTGCGTAGCCCTGTTCAAAGGTCGTGCGGACCCAGGTGACGTCGAGTCCCAGCTCGTCGGCAACGGCGTACACCACAGCGGACTCGAAGCCTTCGCCGTTGGTGGGATCATCGTCGATCATCCAGGGGGGGAACACCGGGTCGCCGGTAGCGACGGTGAGTGTGCCTTTGGTCTTGATCGCACTGCAATGGTCGGGTTCGGTCATCTCGCCTTCATCGGCGGCCATCTCGCCGTCGTCGGTCGCTGAGCTGTCGTCGGCGGTGACGTTCTCTACCGCATCGCTGCCGCAAGCGGCGCCGAGAAGTGTGAAAGCCAGGAGCATTCCTAAGATATTCTTTGTCATTGTGTTCTCTCCCTGTCCCGGTGGGGTGAAGGTCTTGGGACCTCGACAGTTTGCCAGTGAATAGCTGATCAGAGAACGCACCAAGGTGCTGAACTTCTTGATTGGGTGAAGTGCCTCGGTGGGTCCGGCACGATCGTTCCTACTCGATCTTGGCGATGACATCGCCCGTCTGGATCGCCTGGCCAGCTTCCACGTTCAATTCCGACACCGTGCCGGCCTTGTCTGCGGTGATGTTGTTCTCCATCTTCATCGCCTCCAGCACTACCAGCGTCTGGCCTACTTCCACGATGGCCCCCTGCTCCACGAGCACCTTCACGATCGTGCCCTGCATCGGAGCGGTGATCGCGCCCGACCCGCCACCAGCGGCACCACTACCGCTGGCCCTTCGCCGAGGCGTGGCCTTGGCCGGAACTGCGCTGCCCACCTGACTCTCGGGCACCCACATCGCAACGTTGAATCGCTTGCCGTTGACTTCAACGGTGGCGTTTCGTTGCACTTTGGGGTCTTCCGGGTCACTTGGGGGTGCCGCGGTGCCGGTTACGCCCCTGAGATCCAGCGTCTCTTCCACCCACTTCGTGGAATGCGTTCCTGCGGCAAAGTCTGGGTGTTCCAGAATTGCGATGTCAGCAGGGATGGTTGTTGCAACGCCCTCGATCTTGAACTCCCGGAGAGCTCGGAGCGTACGGGCGATTGCGATCTCTCGAGTTGCCCCCCAGCACACGAGTTTGCCAACGAGGTTGTCGTAGAACTGGCTGATCTCGTCGCCCTGGTCGTAGCCGCCGTCCCAGCGAACCCCGTACCCGGACGGGAGATGTAATGAGGTCAGTGGCCCCGGGGAGGGGAGGAACTTCCCTTCGGCGGGGTCCTCAGCATTGATCCGAACCTCGATGGCATGACCGGTAATCACGACTTCTTCCTGGGTGAAGGGCAGCGGCTCGCCCGCAGCCACTATCAGTTGGAGCCGAACGAGGTCCAGTCCGGTCACCATCTCAGTCACCGGGTGCTCCACCTGGAGGCGGGTGTTCATTTCCAAATAGAAGTAGGCCCCGTCTTCATACAGAAATTCGACCGTTCCGGCGTTGGTGTAGCCACACCCGAGTGCAACCTTCACGGCGTCGGCGCCCATCGCGGCCGCAATGTCGGCGGGGAGGTCGAATGCCGGTGCCTCCTCGATGAGCTTCTGGTGCCGTCGCTGAGCGGAACAGTCTCGCTGGCTGAGGTGTACCCCGTTGCCGTGCTGGTCGCACAGCACTTGAATCTCAACGTGCCGGGGGGCGGTGAGGTAACGCTCCACGTAGCATTCGTCACGACCGAAGTAGGCCAACGCTTCCCGTTGAGCGGACTCCAGTGCGGCGCCGGCCTCGTCGGCAGAGTTCACCACTTTCATGCCGCGTCCGCCGCCCCCATAGGCCGCCTTGATGGCCAACGGATAGCCAGCTTCAGATCCAAAGTCTGTGATCTGCTTGGCATCGCTGAGGAATTCCGTGTTGCCCGGAACGCCGTGCACGTCGACCTTTTCGGCTGCTTCGCGAGCGCTGACCTTGTCGCCCATGATCTCGATGGCCTCAGGAGGTGGGCCGATGAATACGACACCTCGGTCCGAAATGGCCCGGGCGAAGTCGGCGTTCTCGCTGAAGAATCCGTAGCCAGGGTGCACTGCGTCGGCTCCGGAACGTTCGATCGCATCGAGGATGGCGTCGGTGTTCAGGTAGCTCTCGGCTGCGGTTTTCCCTCCGAGAGCGAAGGCTTCGTCGGCAATGCGAACATGGAGCGCCTCGCGATCGAGTTCGGAGTACACCGCTACGGTGGCGACCCCCATCTCCTGGCAGGCCCGAATGACCCGAACGGCGATTTCTCCACGATTTGCGATCAGAACCTTTGTAAACACCCGCCTATGGTTAGCCGAGCCGAGCCGAATTGCAAAGTACCGACGAAATGATTTCGGAGTATGACCGATTTTCTCCATGTGCCCAGCACTGGAAGCACCAATCACGATGTCCTTGAAGCCTTCCGCAATGGGGAGACCCCGCGGCCGATTCTCGCCGACCATCAAACGGCCGGTCGTGGCCGCCTGGGGCGGGCGTGGCACAACGACAGATTCAGCGACACGGGCAGGATTCAAGCGATGCTCGGTTCGGTTCCCCAAACGTGGGGTGGTGCTGAGGCGGGGGTCTCATTGGTGCCGTTTGTCGCGGGTTTGGCCGCAGTGGATGTTGCCGCAGTTGTAGCGCCGGTGGCGGGTGAAGGTGGCGTAGGTCTGAGCTGGCCGAACGACGTGGTAGCGCTGAGCGACGGAAAGTGGCGAAAGCTGGCGGGCATTTTGGTGGAGAGTCACCCGATCTCCGAACGATCGCTCGGAGTGGCGGTGGGCGTCGGGATGAACCTGCGACCGGTCCGTGATTCAGATGACGAGGCAGTTACCGCACGAGCGATTTCCCTCGCCGATCTTGCCTCCGGTGAAGTCCCGGATGCCACCGAGTTGTTCGCCGTTTTCTGCCACCGTTTGAACTATTGGACCGAGCGGCTACGTCGTGACCAAAGGGCCGTCATGGCGCAGTATCGAAAACAGTGTTGCACCATCGGTCAGCCGGTCCAGGTTCAACTAGCTCACGAACTGCTGAGCGGGAACGCTGTGGATGTGGCCGATTCCGGCGAGTTGATCGTGGACCGGAGCGGTCAGCATCATCGGATCACGGTGGGTGACGTCGTGATTCGGCCCGGCTAACTGATGAGCCGTGGGCGCGGGCGGGCCGATCACTCTCGGCCGCTCGTTACCCCATTCTCGAGGGTGTTGGAAATTGCACCTTCCACGCGAGCCGGATCGTCGCCCGATGAGCCGCGAAGCTCGGTCCCGTCGCCGCTGAGGCTTGCATCCCCGGCGAGGTGGGCCGTGCCACGGTCGATCATCTCGTCGCGAGTAGCCGTTGTCTCAGCAGTCGGGTCTTCGAGGAGCGGATCGAAAGTAGGCGCTCGCCCAATCGCAACCAGGGCCTGGAACCGATCTGAGGCAGCTTGGAGAATTGGATAGGGGTTGACCGGTCGACCGCTGTCTGGATGCATCTGCAGATGCAGGTGGGGTGGCGTTCCCACGGCATTTCCGGAGGCGCCAACGTAACCGATCAGGTCGCCCGCGTTGACGAAGTCGCCCTCAACAAGCTCCGGATTGAAGGCGTCCAGATGGGCGTAGTACCAACGTGTTCCCGACTCTCCCATGATCCAGATCTTCAGACCTCCCAAGGTTCCGAATCCGATATCTGTGATCTCGCCGGCCTCAGCCGCGACCAGCGGGGTCCCGGTTGGAGCGAAGATGTCGATTCCTTCATGCCAATGAGCGTCGATGGTTCCCGGCGCTCGTGGATACCCCCACGAATTGATCAGCGGGAACTCGTAGGCGCCGACGATTGGAAAAACCACTTCGGGAATCCACGTGGAAGAGAGGTAATTCCAGGTGTCCAGCTCATATTCGAGCATGTTGATCTGGCCCGCAGAGGTCTCGGCCTCATCTTCAGCGCTGCGCAGCCATCTGCGAACGGAGTTCACACGTTCGTAGAGGAGCAGCGTTTCTTCAGCCAACTGGTTTCTGAGACGCGTGTATTCATCGAGCAGCTCTTGGTCGAGGGCCAGAACCTCGCCGACGAGAAAGCGCTTCTTCTGTACCTGAAGGATCTCGTCATGCTCGAGGGAACGGGCAAGCTCGAAGGTGTCCCCGTTGACGAATGAGGCCAGGGCTCGACGGCGCATCTGTTCCTCGGTGGCTTCCAATGCTGCGAGCGTTTCCTGCACTTCCTCGGAGAGTTCGGCCCGGGCGAGGCCTAGTTCTTTGTCTCGCAGCCGGAGGCTGCGCACCTTCGCAACGTTCTGAACATGAGCGGAACGGCTCTGTTCCAGGGCGCTCGTGACCCGACGGACCTCGGCCCGTCGCAGGGAATCGGGCACGAATTCCGGTTGGTTCGCATACCGGCCGGTCCGTTTAGGAGGACAGACCGTTCCGCTCGATTGTCCCGCTGTAGCGGTCGCTGCATCTTCGCTGGCTACGCAGCCTTGAGTTTCCTCCGGGATGGAGGTTCCCGGCACGGCTCCGGGCTCGAGTGGCGTGTTCGGATCCAATGCCTCCGATGCGCCCTCATTGACGAGCGGGTCGTTGGGGACGGGAGTGACCGGCGGGTCAGCCGGCGCTGGAGTGGTAACCGGGGGATTGTCGTCCTGAGCGAGGGTGGGTACGGCAGTGCCCAAGACCAGCGCCGTCAACAGACCAATAGAAATAATCGCGCGCCCGTGCCTCACCCTGTACTAATCGGCCGGGGGTGCATGGAGTCAAGCACTCACCACAGCGGCACCCCCAATCGTTTGACTCAGGTGCTCCACTGAACCAGTTGACTGACCAGTTCATCGTGCCAGCCCACTGCGGTGGCTATCGCCAAAAGAGAAAGCAGGCCTCCGCCCATACCAGCCAGAAGTTGTCCGGCCCGTTCCAACTGCTGGGTTGGGGTCAAGGACAGCGCTGCTCCAAGGATGGCCAGGGGAGACAGCACACCGATCACATAGACGATAAAGAGTGCCAGTCCGCTTCCGCCGCGATCGGAAAGCCCACCCAGCAGATCTCCGAGTTCAGATCCAACGCATGGTCCCCACAACGAGGCCGTGCCAAACCCGCTCAGAACTCCGCCAGTAACCGCAGCCGGTCGGCCGGGACGGATCAGAAGTATCCCCACGGCGGCGGTGAGCAAAAGGGCCACTACAAGCGGGGGGAGCGTGTCGAGCCGCCCGGAGAACCTGAGCCAGCCTGCAAGACCGACTGATCCTGCATATGCGAGCAATGCGCCGGTGAATCGCCGCCGAGCAGCACCGGCAACGCCGAGGCCGGGCACGATCAGGATCAGCGAACACGGCAGTAGAGCGGATTCGAAACCCTCGAAGAGGAGTCCGGTCACGGGCCGTTTTCCAAGAGCCAGGCCACGGTGTCCTCCAACTCCCGATATCGGCCCTCCCCGATCTCGTCGAAACGGATCGCGCCGTTCTGATCTACGACGTAGGTCCGGGGCCAGTAGTTTGGACCGTCCTGCCATTTTCGGAAGTTCACGCGCTCCGTATCCAAAGCGATCGGCCACGTGACACCAAGCTCCGCAGCGGCGGCCTCAACATTGGCAGGGTCTCGCTCGAAGCTGAATTCTGGAGCGTGAACTCCGATGATCTCCAAACCGTCGGGTTGGTGTTTTGCGTAGATGTCCTGGAGATAGGGCAACGTGTTTTTGCAGTTGTAGCAGCTGTAGGTCCAGAACTGGACGATCTGAACCTGGCCATCGAAGGCCTCATACGTGGTGGCGTCGGTATTCAGCCAGCCATCGATTTCGCGGAGGTCCCCGGCCGTGTCGAGAAAAGGTGGTGCCTCGGTGAGCCCGGTTGGGGCTTCCGGCACTGCTGCACCGGCGGTGTCGGTTCCGGGGTTGGAGACGGCTGGTACGTCTTCGGCAGTGTCGTCCAGAGTCGTAGTTCTATTCAGAGCGGCGCCGACGAGACCTGCGGCAGCAAGACAACCGATCAGAACAGCGATGAGCGCTCCACGATTCATTGAAGACTCCTTGTTCACTCACGAACGGTAACGGCTGGGGCGGCGCAGCTGAAGGCGCTCCCTCAACAAACCGCTCACCTCAAAGGATCATTCCTCGCCGCTGGAGGTGGGTTCACAAGGTTAGGAGATCTCTCAGGACCGGTCTCGTTCGGCTGCTACGGGTGGTAGGGCGAACCACCGTGACCCGTGCCGGCGCAGCTCGCAGTTGACACCGAACAAGGTGTTCACCAAATCCGTCGACAGCGTTTCTTCCAGCGGTCCACTCCTAACGACGGCACCGTCGGCAAGCGCCAACAAATGGGTTGCTGACTCAGGGATGTCCTCCACGTGGTGGGTCACCAATATCGTTGCTCGCTCAGGCCGACGGCGGGCCAGATCGTTCTGTACCGCAATAAGCGCTTCCCGGGCTCCGGGATCCAAGCCGGCGTTGGGCTCATCCAAAAGAAGAAGCGCCGGGTCGTTGAACAGCGCCCGGGCGAGCAGCACCCGCTGTCGCTCTCCCGATGAGAAGGTGGTCATCACACGTTTGGCCGAGCCCGCTAGGCCCACAACGTCAAGGAGTTCCGTGGCCCTGGTGAGATCGGCGGTCGTGTAGGAATGCCACCACGGTTCCAGTGCCCCGTAGCGCCCACAAAAGACAACCTCCTCGGCACTCAGTTCCCCCCGGAGCCGGTTGGCGAGGAAGGCACTGGAAACACCGACGCTGCCGCGCAGTGGTCGAATGTCCGTTCTGCCAAGCTCGTTTCCCATCAAGATGACCCGGCCAGATGATGGATGAAGATCGAGTCCCGCCACCGCCATCAACGTGCTCTTCCCCCCACCGTTGGGGCCAAGGACTACCCACCGCTCGCCCGGCGCAACATCGAGAGATACCTCAGTGAGGAGGCGCTGCTCCTGGCGGGTCACCGACACGCGCTGCATCGACAGGATGGCTGGGGGAGTCATCTCAGCTGCATTGTTCACCGGGCCATCATGCCGTTCCGCAGCCAGGAGGCGAACGTCCCTTGCTGACGGGCTTGGTCCGTCTACGCTAACCCGCACCATATGAACCTCTACCTTGGGCTGTTTCTGTCTTTCTTGCTGATTGCGGCAAATGCGTTCTTCGTCGCCGTCGAATTTGCTCTGGTCGCCTCGGACCGAAACAAGCTGGAATCCCTCGCCAGCCAAGGAAGTCGGGCGGCTGGTGTGGCGCTGGGCGCAATGAAGCGAATGTCATTCCACCTTTCGGGTGCCCAGTTGGGAATCACGATTTCCAGCCTTGTTTTGGGATTCCTGACGGACCAGATGATCGAGGGATCGGGTCTCGTGGTGCTCGCAGCGCTGGCGATCACCACGGTCTTCCAGATGGTATTGGGCGAACTCATTCCGAAGAATATTGCGGTTTCGCACCCGGAGAAGGCCGCCAGCGTTCTTTCGCCGATCGCCAACATCGTCCATGGGGTCCTCAGCCCGGCGATCAAGGCGTTCAACGGCGCAGCCAACGCCACGGTTCGGCTCTTCGGCATCGAGCCAACCGAGGAAATCGAATCGATCGCCTCGCTCGATGAGCTGGAGTATCTGATCAGAACCTCAGGCGATGACGGGCCGTTGCATCCCGATACGAGGGCCCTCCTTGCTCGAACGATCCGATTCAGCGAAAAGACCGCCGCCGACGCACTACGGCCCCGGGGCCAGATCGACGCCTTACCAATGACCGCCACCGTGGCCGATCTGGTCCAACTGGTGATGGAGACGGGGCACTCCCGATATCCCGTGTACGGCGACGATATCGATGACATTCGCGGGTTGGTGAACGTGCTTTCGGCCTTCGAGATGCCTGCTGCTGCAAGATCGGCCATACCGGTCTCCACTGTGATGACCGAGCCAGTTGTTGTGCCTGAGACGAGAGAGTTGCAGGACGTCCTTTCAGACATGACTCGCCTGGATACCCGGTTGTTCGTTGTGATCGATGAGCACGGTGGCACCGAGGGGATCCTCACTCTGGAGGATGTGCTCGAGGAGATCGCCGGTGAGATCGATGACGAATATGACGAGTCTGAGTTGGTCATGTCGGACACAGCCGACGGGGTGTTCCTCATCTCAGGGTCCCTCGGCTGGAGCGAACTGAACGAGGTCTGCGGTCTCGATCTACCTGATGGCGACTATGAAACCGTGGCCGGCTTCTTCCTATCCGAATTCGGCACTATTCCAGAAGAAGGCGACGGCATTCATTATGAGGGCTGGCGAATCGAAGTCGGTGAGATGGATCGGCGGCGGATTGCCACCTTGGTCCTGACCGCTCCCGAGTCGGCGGAGGTGAACGACTGATGGCGTGGCAGCTTCCCGTCGCCTTGCTGTTGCTCGTAGCCAACGGTTTTTTCGTTGCGTACGAGTTCGCAGTGATCGTGGCCAAGAAGAGTGAATTCGAGGCAGCGGCAGCTCAGGGCAAACGCTCGGCCGTTCTCGCCACAAAGGCCTTTTCTGAGGTTTCGCTTCAGTTGGCCGGTGCCCAGTTGGGTATCACCATGGCGTCACTTGGTCTCGGTAGTTTGGCGGAACCAGTGATCGGTCATGCTCTTGAAGAGTGGCTTCACCTCTATTTGAGCGAGGGGGTGGCAACCGCCCTGGGCTTCGTAATAGCTCTTTCCATTGTTACCTTCCTTCATCTCGTTCTCGGCGAGATGGTCCCAAAGAACATCGCAATTGCGAAGCCCGGTGCAACGATGAGGGCGTTGGTGTTCGTCTACGCCGGCTTCCTGTGGTTGTTCAAGCCCGTTGTTCGCGCCCTCAATGGCATTGCCAACGTGGGGTGTCGGGCTTTGGGAGTTGAGCCCCGAGATGAGTTGGTGGCTGCACATTCCGTAGCTGAGCTCTCTTCGATCGTAAATCGGTCGCGAGAGCATGGAGCACTGGAGTCAGACGACGCCTCCCTTTTGGCAGGGGCCCTCATGTTTGCGGAACAGCCCGTACGGGACATCGCTCGTCCGTGGGAGGAGGTGCCCCGGATCCGAGTTGGTGCTACTGGCGACCAGGCCCGCCGGCTGGTGCGAGACTCGGGTCGGTCGAGAATTCTGGTCCAGGCGCTGGGTGTTAACGGTCGACTGCAGGGTTATGTACACGCGAAAGACCTTCTCCAGTTGCCGGCTGATCAACTGGCCATGCCGCTGCCGAACAGTCTGGTTCGATCAACTGCGGCGGTGAAGGGAGAGCGCCCGCTGATCGAGGTGTTGCGTCTGATGAGGAGTGCAAAACAGCAGTTGGCGGTGGTGATGGAGGATGGTACGCCGGTTGGTGCCGTCTCTATCGAGGAACTCGTCCGGGCTCTGATCCCAGCTGCGGAGAAGGCCGAGCCGGGAGTGGAGTAACCTCCAAACCTTCGTGCGAATGTCACGCTCGGTGAGGTATCCAAATGATTGTGTGAGAATTTTCTGGGAAAGATGTGACGGCACCCGTCACACCTGGTGGCGGATTGTCGCGTTCGGGGATACATTCTCACCCGCATGCTTAGGAGAGTCTCAACCTGGGGTCGACTGTTTGCCGTGTTGGCTGTTTTCGTCAGCACGCTCCCAGCTGCCGCCGCACCAACGCCGGGGTTAGATGATTTGCGGACCCGCGTAACGGAGCTCACTACCCGAGCCCATGAGCTTGAAACCGTATTGGGTGAACTCGAGCAGAAGATTGCCACGAACCAGTACAACTTCGACGCAGCCGAGGCTCAGGTGAACCTGCACCGGGAATCTGTGGTCCAAACGGCTGTCATAGGCTTCACACGCGCGCATCAGACACCGGTGGTGTTGAAGGCGAGCGATCTTTCTGAGGGTGTACGCGCCGAAGGCCTGTCCGACGCTGCGGTTGGCAAAGACGACGATGCGATCGACCGTTTCTCCGCCGCAATCGCAGAACTCGATCTGTCGGGCACTGCGCTCGAAGAGGCTCGGGCCGAGCAGGCCAAGACGGTGGCCGAGGTAGCGCAACTGCGCGACGTGCTGATGAAGGAACTTGAAGAGCTGGAGGCCATCGAGGAGGCTCGACTGTCCGAGATCCGCCAGCGCGCTGAGAGGGCCATCGATCAAGGTCATACGTTCGTCGAGCTCGAAGTCTGTCCGGTAGGCGGGGCGCACTCGTTCATCAATTCCTGGGGCTTTTCCCGCTCTGGCGGTCGTCGCCACAAGGGAGTGGACATCATGGCCAACATCGGTGTCCCGCTGCTCGCTCCGGTCTCGGGAACGGTGAAGCATCGAGGTAACCGCGTTGGCGGGATGTCCTACCACCTCGACGGCGATGACGGTAACTACTACTACGGCACTCACCTCTCCGCCTACGGCGAGAGTGGCTACGTGACGGCGGGAACGGTGATCGGTTATGTGGGTGACTCCGGGAATGCGTCCGGCATACCTCACCTTCACTTCGAAATCCATCCCGGCGGCCGCAGCGCCACGAATCCCTACCCGTCGACCGCCTTTGTCTGTAACGGAGCCGGCTAGCTCTGCTCTGTTGTCCCTCCGGGGGCAGCTCAAACGCCGCTGATGCTCGCCTTCGGCCTACATCAAGTGCATCGGCGACGTAGGCCCCGACTGCTGACTGTGCGGTCCCGCTGGGGCAGCTCGAACGCCGCTGATGCTTGCCTTTGGCTTGCGGTGGCCGAAGAAGTCTTCGGAGAGGAGCGCCAGCGATGGTGGAATCGGGTAGTGGTGGTCTACCCGAACTATGCCGACTGCGCCGAGCCAACCGAGCGGACGATCCCGGTGTTCGTCGCTCGCCGAACGGGCGGTAGAGGATCGGGCTATTTGAGCGATAGGTATTGCGGACATAGCTATTGACAGCTGAAGTGATGTCCAGTAATTTGGGAGCAGTGACAGGCAAAGCGCCCACCACAGTCCGGAAAGGACACAACAATGGCGATTGGCTTCGTCGAAATTTTCATCCTCCTTATCATGCTTGGCTTGGTCATTCTTCCGGTCGTTGCCCTGGTTGACATGCTGAAGCGCCCCGAGTACGAGTTCACTGCTGCCGGTCAAAACCGCTTTCTCTGGGCGTTTGTGGTGGTGTTGATGCCGTTCATCGGTTCGATCCTCTACTTCGTTATCGGGCGTCCGCAGTTGCAGGCGCTGGCGGTTTAGTGGCAAGAATGCTCGGATCGCCAGCGAGGGTGCGGGCGCAGCCGTCGCATTCGGGCTGGTATTCGCCAACCCGGAACAGTGCCCGCTCAATGTGACTCCCGACGTGATGGGGGCCACCGGCTGCAACGTCGGCGCCAACATTGTTCTCGGACTTTTCTCTATCCAGGCCATTGGCGTGCTTGTAGTCGGCGGCATCGCAGCCATTTGCATCGGCAACTGAAGCGTCGGCTGCTGACTGTGCGGTCCCGCTGGGGGGCGTTCCTCCGGCCACGCAGGCCTCGCCTTCGGCCTACAACAAGTGCATCGGCGACGTTGGGCCCCGGCTGCTGACTGTGCGGTCCCGCCGGGGGGCGTTCCTCCGGCCACGCAGGCCTCGCCTACGGCCTACAACAAGTGCATCGGCGACGTTGGGCCCCGGCTGCTGACTGTGCGGTCCCGCCGGGGGGCGTTCCTCCGCCCACGCAGGCCTCGCCTTCGGCCTACAACAAGTCATCGTCTGGACTTGGGCCCCGGCTGCTGACTGAGCGGTCCCGCCGGGGGGCGTTCCTCCGGCCACGCAGGCCTTGCCTTCGGCCTACAACAAGTGCATCGGCGACGTTGGGCCCCGGCTGCTGACTGTGCGGTCCTGCCGGGGGGCGTTCTTCCGGCCACGCAGGCCTCGCCTGCTCGGCCTACAGCAGGTTTTGCTGAGTTCTGAGATCGGACAGCTTCACGCGCTGTCCCTTCGGAGTGGCTAGAGCATCCCTTAGGCGCCGATGGAGTGGTAGCCGCCGTCTACGTGGATGATGCTGCCGGTGGTGTGGCTGAACAGGTCGGTAAACAGTGCCATGGTGGTCTTGGCTACTCCGGAGGAATCGTTCACATCCCAACCCAGAGGGGCCTTTTTGGTCCACTCTTCCTCGAAGGCGGTAAAGCCCGGAATGGCCTTGGCGGCAATTGTTCTCATCGGTCCGGCTGCCACCAGATTGCAGCGGATCCCCTTGGGTCCCAGCTCTCTCGCCAGGTATCGGTTGAGTGATTCCAGGCCTGCCTTTGCCACTCCCATCCAGTTGTAGGCCGGCCAAGCAACCGTTGCGTCGAACGTGAGGCCGACGATCGATCCGCCACGGGGCATGAGTTCCAGGGCAATGTCGGCCATGGTGCGCAGCGAATATGTGGATACCTGGATGGCGGTGGCGACGTCTGGCCAGTGTGCGGCGAAGAAGTCGTCTCCCAAACAGGCTTCAGGGGCGAAACCAACGGCATGCAGGATTCCGTGGATCGCACCAACCGAATCCCTCAGTTCATTGATCAGCGCCTTCACCTGTTGGGAATCGGTGACATCCAACTCCATGACCTCAGGTACTGGTTCGAGTTTGCGAGCGGTGCGCTCGGTGAGCCGCTTGCCCCTGCCGAAACCGGTAAGGATGACGTTGGCGCCCTGCAATTGGGCTTCACGAGCCACCCCGAATGCGAGGGAGTCGTCGGTCAGGACGCCAGTGATCAGAAGATTCTTGCCGAGGAGGAGGTTGTTGGACACAGTGCCAAGCGTGCCAGAGCTTCGCACCCGTTACACGCACCCGTTAGCCTCAATCCCTGTGACCAACGCTGACGCGATCAACGCTCCCTCTGGCCCGATGCGTCTCTACGACACTTTCGCCAAAGCCGTCGTACCATTTGAACCGGGAAAAGTCGTGAAGATCTACACGTGCGGGATCACGCCATACGACGCCACGCACTTGGGTCACGCAGCCACCTACCTGACATACGACGTACTCCAGCGACGCTTGCGCGATCTCGGACACGAGACCCGCTGTGTGCGAAACGTGACCGACGTCGATGACGATCTACTCCGAAAGAGTCGAGAACTCGACGTTCACTATCTCGACCTTGCCGCCACCGAGACCGCCCGTTTCGATGACGACATGGTTGCTCTGGAGATGTTGCCATCGTGGAGCGAGCCTCGCGCTACTTCAGCAATCGCTGACATCCGAGGCTTCATTGCGATGGTGCTTGATCGAGGCCACGCCTATGAATCTAATGGCGCGGTCTACTTCGACGTGAGTTCCTTTGAACGGTTTGGGGAACTGTCCGGCTACGACCGTGAAACGATGATCGAACTGGCGGCTGAACGAGGTGGAAATCCCACCGACACCAAGAAGCGAGATCCGCTCGATTTCGTCCTGTGGCAGCCTTCGGCTCCGGGCGAGCCGGCGTGGGAGACCTTGTGGGGGGCGGGTCGTCCCGGGTGGCACATCGAGTGCTCGGCGCTGGCGATGCGCGAACTCGACACCACAATCGACCTCCATGGCGGGGGGTCGGATTTGATCTTCCCTCACCACGAGTGTGAGCGGGCCCAATCCGAAGCGGCTACCGGTGACCTATTCGTTCGGCATTGGATGCATCAGGCGATGGTCCGCATGGACGGTGAGAAGATGAGCAAATCACTGGGCAACCTCGTGTTCGTGAGTGAACTGCGAAAGGAATACGACACCCGGGCGATTCGGCTTGGTGTGCTCTCCAACCACTACCGCACCGAATGGGAATGGCATGACCAGCTGATGCCAAATGCGGCGACGATGCTCGAACGTTGGCTGGCCTCCACCGGAGGCACATCGGGTGAAGCGGTTCTCAATGAGGTTCGGGCCGCTCTCGACGATGACCTCGCAACACCGAGGGCGGTGAAGGCGATCGATGGGGCCGCCCGAGCCGGTGTGAATGTCACGGCGGCGGCGATGCTGCTTGGTATCAATTTGGATAACCGCTAGGTACCTCACCCCCGTCGATCTGGTCTAGCCTGTGAGGATCGAGGGAAACGAAATGGCGTCAAACGAAGTTGATATGAGCAAGATCGGGCGGGCGCAGCCAGCCGTCAAACGAATCATTCGTCCACTCTTCAATTTGCTTTGGGACATCACCGTGGAAGGCGAGGAGAATATCCCCTCGGAAGGGCCTGGCGTATTGTGCCCCAATCACATTTCGGTGATCGATTCCTTCATGGTTCCCGCCGTGATCGATCGAGCGATGATGTACGTCGGCAAGGCGGAGTATCTCGACGACTGGAAGACCCGGCGCCTCTTCCCCGCGTTGGGCATGATCCCGATAGACCGTCGAGGCGGAAAACACGCGGCGTCCGCTCTGGAAGCAGCGCGGTCGGTCTTGCAGTCGGGCGGGCTGTTTGGCATTTATCCCGAGGGCACCCGTAGTCGGTCCGGAAAACTTCACAAAGGCCACACCGGCGCTGCCCGCCTCGCTCTGGAGACGGGAGCTCCCATCATCCCTGTCGGTCTGATCGGCACACGAGAAATCCAACCACCCGACAAAGCGCTTCCCACGCCATTCCGCAAAGCCACGATCAGATTTGGCAAACCAATCGATACGGCGCGCTACGGCGATCGTGTTGGTGACCGGGCTCTCTATCGGGAGATCACCGATGAGCTGATGTTCGAGATCCAAGCGCTCTGCGGTCTGGAATATGACGACACCTATGCCGGAGCGAAGAAACCGGTGTCTGCCCCGGCGAAGCCCGTCAAGGTAGAGGTCTCTATACCCACGATCGATCGACGCAGCAGTACGGACGTGCTCAAGCCTCGCCCACTCGTCGAGGTCTAGCTTCAGTTCAAACCCTCTGGAAGCCCCGGCGTCAGGAAATAGGACATCCCAGTCAAGCCCCTGGCAATAGACTGGATGATCATGCTGGTCAAACTTCCCGATGGCTCCGAACGCGAACTTCCCCAAGGAGCGAGCACGGCCGACCTCGCCGCTGATATCGGTCCTCGTTTGGCGAAAGATGCCCTCATCGCCGTTGTCGACGGCGAGGAAACCGATCTCACCGCACCGCTGCGAGACGGGGCCGCGGTGGAGATCGTGACCCCGAGCTCAGACCGTGGGCTCCATACGATTCGACACTCCACCGCCCACGTTCTGGCGCAGGCGGTGCTGAAACTGTGGCCGGGATCCACCTTTGCCATCGGCCCCGCTATTGAGAATGGTTTTTACTACGATTTCGAGCTGCCTAATGGCGCCACGTTCAACGATGAGGATTTGAGCCGGATCGACAGCGAGATGCGGTCCATCATCAAGGCTCGTCAGCCGTTCGTTCGCTCCGAAATGAAGGCTGAGGACGCGTTGAGTCTCATGACTGCGCATCCGTACAAGCAGGCGATCATCAGAACGGTCTCTGGGATGGATGCCCATGCCGCTGACGGCAACGACCTCGCCAGCGAGGCGACCGGGGACGTGATCAGTTTCTATCGAAACACCGATGATTTTGTAGACATGTGTGTAGGACCACATGTTCCCCACACCGGCCATCTCGGGCACTTCGCCCTACAGCGGGTATCCGGGGCGTATTGGCGTGGCCGCGAAGATCAACCGATGCTGCAGAGGATCTACGGGACCGCGTGGGACTCAAAACAGGCCCTCAAGGATTACCTTCATCGCCTCGAAGAGGCGGCCAAGAGGGATCACCGGAAGTTGGCAACCGAAATGGATTTGCTCAGCTTTCCCAGTCAGCTCGGTGGTGGCCTGGCCGTGTGGCACCCGAAAGGCGCGATCATTCGCAAGTTGATCGAGGACTACACGCGTTCTCGGCATCAAGAAGGGGGGTACCAGTTTGTGTACACCCCCCACCTTGCCAACGGGAAGCTGTTCGAGACCTCCGGGCATCTCGACTTCTATGCCGAAAACATGTATCCGCCGATGGAGATGGACAACGGCACCTACTACATGAAGCCGATGAACTGCCCCATGCACTGCCTCATCTTCGACAATGGGCAGAAGAGTTACCGAGAATTGCCGCTCCGGCTTTTTGAGCTCGGAACGGTCTACCGCTACGAGCGCGCCGGGACCCTCCACGGCTTGCTCCGCATTCGCGGATTCACCCAGGATGACAGCCACATCTACTGCACCGAAGACCAGTTGCAGGAGGAGATCGCCGGCCTTCTCGACTTTGTTCTTAGCATCCTTCGAGCATTCGGATTCGACGACTTCACGTTCAACCTGTCCACCAAGGATCCGGAGAAGTTCGTGGGATCCGACGAGATCTGGGTCATGGCAACCGATGCGTTGCAGAAGGCACTGGAGTCACATGGGCTGGAGTACGCCGTGAAGGAGGGCGAAGCGGCCTTCTACGGCCCCAAGATCGACATCGATGTGAAGGACGCCATCGGGAGAAGCTGGCAGCTGTCTACCATTCAGGCCGACTTCAACCTCCCCGAAAGGTTCGACCTGGAATACGTTGATCACGATGGCGAACGTCGTCGCCCGATCATGCTGCATCGGGCTCTTCTGGGCAGTATCGAGCGTTTCTTCGGCGTACTGGTTGAGCACTATGCGGGCAACTTCCCAACGTGGTTGGCGCCGGTGCAAGTGCAGGTTTTACCGGTTGCCGATCCTCACCGGGACTACGCCGAGGCGGTTGTTGCCGCGTTGACCGCTGCCGGCTTCAGGGCCGAGCTATTGGCTAGTTCCGACGGCTTGGGCAAGCGGATCCGGAATGCCAAAGTGGCCAAGACCCCACATGTGCTTGTCGTCGGTGACGACGATGTGGCAGCGGGCACCGTGGGCGACAACCCTCGAGGGGGAGAGGTGGAGCGGGGTGTGCCCCTGGCCACCTTCATCGAACGGCTCACCGCCGAGGCAGTAGTTGCCGGCGGCGTTTCTTGATTGAGCGGAGCGCCCGTGGGGCTGCGGAGGGACGAAGCAGCAAGATGCACCGGTGTTTTGGTCGAATGAAGCGGACGTGGGGCTGCGTGGGGCGAAGCAGCAAGATGCACCCGGCGCTTTGGTCGAGCGGAGCGAGCATGAAGCGACCCGGAGTGAGGAACGAACGAAGGCGAGCGCAATCAATGCGACCGAGGAACGAGCGCCGGCGAGGTGTGGGAGCGTGGGGCTGCGTGGGGCGAAGCAGCAAGGCGCGCTTGGAGTATTGGTCGAGCGGAGCGAGCATGAAGCGACCCGGAGTGAGGAACGAACGAAGGCGAGCGCAATCAATGCGACCGAGGAACGAGCGCCGGCGAGGTGTGGGAGCGTGAGGCTGCGGAGGGACGAAGCAGCAAGGCGCGCTTGGAGTATTGGTCGAGCGGAGCGAGACCGCGGCGACGAAGGAGCGGAGCTAGCGTGAGGCTGCGGAGGGACGGAGCAGCGATGAGGGATGGCCTTTCTTGATTGAGCGAAGCGAGACCGAAGCGACCCGCAGTGTTGTTGCAGCGTTCGCTGTGAGGAACGAGCGCCGGCGAGGTGTGGGAGCGTGAGGCTGCGGAGGGACGAAGCAGCAAGGCGCGCTTGGAGTATTGGTCGAGCGGAGCGAGCATGAAGCGACCCGTAGTGAGGAACGAACGAAGGCGAGCGGAATCGATATGACAGAGTGGGAGCGGAATGAGGGTGGGATGCCACGGCTGTTTTCGGGCTGGCGATTGGCACATGCTCAGGGACTGGCGGCCGATGGCCAACCGCATGCGTATGTCCGTCCCGCCGAGGGCCTCACACTTTTTGAGACCATTGAGCAGAGCGAGTTGCCAGATGAGCAGACGTACGTGTTGTACCGCGGTCCGAAGGTGTATGTGGTCCTCAATGTCTACCCGTACACCAGTGGGCATGTGATGGTCATTCCGAATCGGGGCGTCGCTTCGATCCATGAGGTCGACCACGACGTGTATATCGAGCTGTGGGAGACCGTCCTACTGGCTGCCCAAGCCGTCAGGAACGCCTTCATGCCTCATGGTCTCAACATCGGTGTGAACGAGGGTCTTGCCGGAGGCGGCAGCCAACCCGACCATCTTCATGTCCATGTGGTTCCCCGGTGGCGGGCCGACACCAACTTCATGACCACGACAGCCGAGATCCGCATCCTGCCCCAGACGTTGAGTCAATCGTGGCAGCGACTGCGCGATCACTGGCCATCGCAATAGCCTGATGGAATGAACGATGCTCACGTGTCAGTTGACCATGCTGAGGATTCCCACGAAGTGGATGAGCTGCCGGATGATCTGAACGCCACTCGGCAGGATCTCGAGGACTACATCTTTCCCAACAATAATCGTCGCCGGATCCCCGGATATCTTTATCTGGCGTCGGCGGTGGTGTTGATCGGGTTTTACGCGGCATTCGGGGGCGATGGAGTGCTTGTAAACCGCGGGTTCTTGTGGGCGGCTGGTATTGCCGTGATCTTCGGCCTCTACAGCCTCTTGACTGGTTGGGATCTTGCCATCGACGAACGAGATGCACTTGTGGTGGCAGCGATCGAGGTCGGTCAACCCATCGGCCCCGCATCAGCCCAGCTCAGTTGGCGTGGGCTCCTGAGCCGTCCCGTGTGGAGGATCTTGTGTTACACGGCCGAAGATCCGCCGCTTACGCGTGCGCTGGTAATCGTGGACGGAGTTGATGGTTCAGTGGTGGAACGCTTGGTGGAAGACAACCCCGAAGACTGGGATGAGGTGACTGCGGCACCATGAGCACCGCTTCGTATGCTGGCGATAGATACGCCAAGCTGGCGCCTCGAGATCTGGTCATAACACTCCGCTCCCTGCCGCGGCGTGTCAAGGAAACGATTGGCCCGGTCCGTAGCGACCCGGAGCGGTTCGCCCGTCGCAACGAGGTCGTGTCCAACGGCGAGTCACTCACTTCGCACGTGGCCGCACTCGCCCGACACATGAATCTGCTCGAATCGGAGATCAGCCGGATCTCCAGATCTGGTGAGGCGGTGATCAATGGTGCCGCATTATCCCTCGATCACCCCGCTCCAGAGGTGGACCGCCCCGTCGGCCTCGACGCCGCTGAGTCATCGCTGGTTACCAGTGCCGAGGCGATTGGGGGACTCCTGGATGGTTGCAGCAGTGAGCAGTGGACCTTCCGCGCTCCCGCTACCAGCGGCGTGAAAGTCACGCTGCTCGATCTTGCTCAGCATGCCGCCCGCATCGGGGCCGAGGGGCTGCGGAGTACCGCCGCACTCGCTGATCGCCTCTGACGCTGCGGTGCAGGATTAGAACTGTTCGAATCGGCATTCACCCGATTGCTGCTAACTTTTGCAAGCAAACCGGCAGAACGCGTCGGCAGTTGGGCTACCATTCTCAGTGTTATGTTTGACGGAAGCTTCCGCGAAAATGTCGATAAGGTCACTGGGCCGATTGGGGTGTCCCTGCATCGCCTAGGTGTTTCGCCTGATGTCATAACGGTTATCGGTGTCACCATGGCGGGGGCGTGCGCAATTGCTATCGCCACCGGAAACTTCTTCACCGCTGCCGTTCTCCTCGCCCTTACCGGACTGCCCGATGCGTTGGATGGCGCAGTGGCAAAGGCGTCGGGCCGGTCAGGCCCGCGCGGAGCTTTTTCGACTCGGTCTCGGACCGTCTGTCCGATGGTCTGTTGTTCGGCGGTGCGGCCTGGTATTTCGCCGGTTCTCCCGAGCCGCAGTTTGCTGGCTTCGACACGCCTCGGATGGCCATGCTCCCGTTCTTTCTCTACCTGGCGGCCTCACTGGTCAGTTATCAACGAGCCAAGGCGGAATCGCTCGGATTCGATGCCAAAGGCGGTTTGATGGAACGAGCCGAGCGGTTCATTGTCTTGGGCTTCGGTCTGGTATTTTCGCCCCTGTTCACCCTTGTTCTGTGGTTCATGCTGGCGCTCACGCTTATTACGGTCGGTACCCGATTCGTCAAGGTCTGGAAGCAGGCGTCAAAGGTGTCGCCCGTTCCACCGTCCCGCCGATCGCGTCCTGCCAGTTCGGCACGGTCGGAACGTCTTCGGGCTCGTCGCTCCACCCATTCCGACGGGGTCAGCGATTTTCGGACCCGGGCCCTGGAGCGGATGGCCGAGTTCCGTCAGCGGTAGCAGGCCATTCCTTGGGTACTGTCTCGCCGCTGACCCTGTTGAAAGCGGCCTCAGCGGTAGTGCGCGCGGTCCCACTTCCGGTGGGGGCGGCCAGTAGTCGATGGGCGGGAAAGCTGGTGGCTCCCCATCTCTCCGGAACGGATACTCTCCGTCGAAATCTCGCCCAGACAGGGCTTGATGCGCCACGGGCAGCGGCCACCGCTGGAATCGGGAACTATGCCCGATACTGGATCGACACGCTGGCGTTACCCACTATGGCCACAGTCGAGTTGGACCGTCGGTTCAGCTATCTGGACTATCACCACATCCGAGAGGCCCAGCGCCAAGGCCGAACTCCAATAATGGTGCTTCCCCACTTGGGTTCGTGGGAGTGGGCGGCGGCGTGGCTGGGTCGGGTGGCGAGTCAGCGGGTCACGGCTGTTGTCGAGCGCCTGTCCGATGAGGCAGTGTTCGAGTGGTTTGTTTCTACTCGTTCGTCCTATGGGGTTGACGTTGTTCCGTTGGGCCCCAATGCCATGGCCGAGTTGATGGCGGCCACCACTGGTTCGAACCGCATTATCTGCCTTTTGGCCGATCGAGACATTGCGGGGAATGGTGTGGAGGTGGAGTTCTTCGGCGCTAATGCGTCATTCCCGGCCGGGCCAGCGCTGCTCAGCCTTCGATCCGGGAACCCGCTCCTCCCGGTCGCCATCTACGATGACGGTCGCACCCGCCGCTGCCAGGTACTCCCACCGATCTGGCCTCAACGGAATGGCCGGTTGAAAGATGATCTCATTACCACCACCCAAGAGGTAGCCAAACAACTCGAAGCGCTCATTGCCGCTGCCCCAGATCAGTGGCACGTACTTTCGCCGGTCTGGACAGACTCAGGTGGTTGAAGCGTCTGGGGTCTCCACCGAACGGTCCGCAGTTACCCGGCAGTCCCACCCGCGGATCGGGATCGTCTGTCCCTACAGCATGGGTGTCTGGGGTGGGGTTCAGTCCCAGGTTTTGGGCTTGGCGCGGTCGCTACGTCACGAAGGTGTGCCCGTTCAAGTGCTGGCGCCGTGCGACGGGTTTCCGCCCGAACCGTGGGTAACTCCGCTCGGCAATTCCATCCCGTATGCCGAGAATGGTTCGCTCGCTCCGTTGGCTCCGGATCCGGCTGCTCAACTGCGGCTCTTGGGTGCTGTTTGGGATGAACGCTTTGATCTGTTGCACCTTCATGAACCAATCGCACCAGGCCCCACGCTCACCAGCCTGGTCGTGAAACCCACACCCCTGGTGGGCACCTTTCATGCCTCGGGCAGTATCGGCCCGTATCGCTGGCTCAACGGCGTGGTCAGACGACTCGGAAACCGGCTGGATCATCGTGTGGCTGTGAGTCCCGAGGCCGCCCGCACAGCAACGGAGTCCTTGGGGGGCCAGTACCAGATCATTCCCAATGCTATCGAGGTGGGGCGTTTCGCTCGGGCCACGCCCTGGCCGAAAGAGGGTCCGACGGTGATGTTCTTGGCTCGCCATGAGGAACGCAAGGGTTTACGCGTCCTTTTGGAGGCAGCGAAGCTGATGCCCGCTGACGTGACGTTTTGGATCGGCGGGGAGGGCGATGAAACCGCTGAACTGAGAGCGGAATATGGTACGGATCGACGGCTGCAGTGGTTAGGCGCGATCGACGATCGTGAGAAGGAATCAAGACTCGCTGGCGCCGATGTATTCTGTGTACCGGCTATTGGTGGAGAGAGCTTCGGGGTTGTGCTTCTCGAGGGAATGGCCGCACGAACGCCGGTAGTGGCCAGCGATATTCCGGCCTTCCGCGAAGTGGCAGCAGAAGGGCGCTCCGCCCTGCTGTATGAGAACAGGAGCCCGTCGGCTCTCGCTGCGGCTCTCTGTGAGTCGCTCGAGGCCGGGTCGGGTGTCGCCGATCGGGTCCAGACCGGTGTTCTGCGAGCCGCAGAGTTCAGTATGGCCAACCAGGCCAAGGCCTATCTGGAGATCTACCATGGAGTGTTGGCAAGTACCGCTGGTAGGCGTAGGTAATCAAAGATCCTGGGGACATGGCGAGCACCGATTTTCGACCCTTTACCTAGGGCCGAAGCGCTCCGACCGATTTTGGAGGGATCGACGCTACGACGCCGCTCACTAGCACTAACGTGTAGGCCGTGTCGCCAGCCGATTCCCCCTCACCGTCGATTCTGCCTCTCCTGCTTTTTTACGGAGGCATCCTAGGGTTTGCTGCCGTGGCGGTCGCAATCCTGCTCGGCCTTTTCACGCCAATCCCGCTCTGGGTCGTGCTGATCCTGGGGATACTCGGCGCCGTCGGTTATACCGTTGTTCGGTTCAACAACGTGGATCAGATCGTGCTGGATCACCTCGACGTGGTGGATGCCGATGAAGAGACCCACGCCAGGATCTTCAATTTGTTGGAGAGTCTGAGCCTCAGCAGCGGCGTGCCGTCTCCCGATCTCTACCTCACCGACGACCCGTCGGTCAATGCGGCCGCGGTGCAACGCGGAAACGACGCTGCCGCCGTCCTAACGGCCGGCGCTGTGACCCATCTGGACCGCTTGGAGCTAGAGGGGCTTTTAGCAGAGGTGATTATCCGTATTGCCAATGGCGACGCTCGGGCGTCCACCGTGGCAGCAGCGATGGTCGGTCTTCCTTTTTCCACAGGACCGCTTTCGTTTCTGTCCCCGATCGCACACAGGGTCATGGCGTCGGCTCTCGTACCTGATCGCGAGCTGATTGGCGATGTTGCATCGGTACAGCTCACCCGGTATCCGCAGGCGCTCGCCAACGTGCTCGAACGGTCAACGGGCCTGATCGACACGCCGCCAACAGAATCGGACGCAGGTTCTGCTCATCTGTGGGTGGTTCCACCGGCTCCTTATGACGGCCGTTACGACGCGGCGGTTCGCATCGCTGCGCTCAACGAGTTCTGATCATGAAGAAGCTCGTCGTCTTGTTCGCATGCCTTTTTGTGGTCTCGGCGTGTTCCGGAGGATCGGACCCCGAGGTTGCCGAAGCAGCCCCCACCACCACAACCAGTACTGTTCCCAGCACCACAACGCTGGTCGAAACCACCACCACCACCATCCCGCTGCCGTTGGCGCCCTTGACCGGAATGCCGTTCGAGGGGGACGAGGCCAAACTGTCCGGTCCCGCAGTTGTGGTCAAGGTGGACAACCATCCTCGGGCCCGCCCCCAGACCGGTCTGGATCGGGCCGATATGGTCATCGAAGTCCGGGCCGAGGGGGTTACAAGGTTCATGGCTGTCTACCACAGTGACCTGCCGGAACCGGTAGGGCCTGTTCGGTCCGCCCGGACGTCGGACTTCGACATTCTCACCGCGCTCAACAGTCCGGCCTTCGCTTATTCCGGGGCCAACGCGATTGTTGATCGAGGCTTGGGCGGCTTGGGAATATATGCCCGATATGAGGACCGGGTCGACTTCTATCGAGACCGAAATCGGAATTCGCCTCACAACCTCTATGTGAATCCTCAGGGTCTCCAAGACAAACTCCCCTCCGACGCAACACCACCGTCGCCATGGTTCACCTTTGGGTCACCTGAACAGGTGGCAGCTCAGGGTCGGGCGATCTCTGGCGAAGTCACGGTTGTCTTCACCGGTTCCCCGATCGTTGAATACCAGTGGGACCGAGCCGTGGGCGGATGGATCCGGGACCAGGACGGTCAGTCCCACAGCACGATCAGTGGCGATCAGTTGGCACCCACGAATGTGGTCATCATGAGCGCTCGCTACGGTGTGAGCCGGGCCGATGCTGCCTCGCCCGAACTGATCTCGGTGGGTTCAGGCGCATTGACGGTGTTGACCGGTGGCCGAGTAATCGAAGGAACGTGGAGTCGGCTGGACAACACCCGTCCACCGGCGATCGCCGACGTGGACGGGAACGAAATCGTGCTCACCCCTGGTCAGACCTGGGTCATGTACCCCGACCGTGGCGTGATCGTGCCCGAGAGCTGAACAGACCTCTCTTCGCGCTGAGAGCCCGTCCATTCTTCGGAATTGTTTCGCCGCGGCTGATCCAGCCGTCGTAGACTGTGAGCATGTCTAACAAGGCTTCAGGCAGCAGCGAACGTACAACGGCCACCATGCGTGTGAAGCGGGGCTTGGCCGAGATGCTCAAAGGCGGAGTGATCATGGACGTGGTCAACGCCGAGCAAGCCAAGATCGCCGAGGACGCCGGCGCCGTGGCCGTGATGGCTCTCGAGCGCGTGCCGGCAGACATTCGCACAGATGGTGGCGTAGCACGGATGAGCGATCCGGCAATGATCGAAGCTATTCAAGCCGCGGTCTCCATTCCCGTCATGGCGAAGGTTCGCATTGGTCATTTTGCCGAGGCCCAAATCATTCAGGCGCTCAACGTTGATTACATCGACGAATCCGAGGTTCTCACGCCCGCCGATGAGGCATATCACATAGACAAGTTCGCTTTCGATATCCCCTTCGTCTGTGGAGCCACCAACCTCGGCGAAGCCTGCCGGCGGGTGTCGGAAGGCGCCGCCTTGATACGAAGCAAAGGAGAGGCAGGAACCGGCAATGTGGTGGAGGCCGTACGCCATCTCCGCTCAATCTTCCGGGATATCAAGCGCGTCACGCAGGCTGATGAGGCGGAACTGTTCGGTATCGCCAAGGACCTACAGGCTCCGCTGCCTCTCATTCAAGAGATCGCCGAGACCGGCCGCTTCCCGGTACCAATTTTCTGTGCCGGCGGACTGGCTACTCCGGCCGACGCGGCGCTGGCGATGCAATTGGGGGCCGAATCTGTTTTTGTCGGGTCTGGAATCTTCAAGAGTGCCGATCCCGCCCCTCGGGCCAGGGCCATCGTAGAAGCCACCACCAACTACATGAATCCCGATGTGCTCGTGAAGGTCAGCCGGAATCTCGGTACCCCGATGACCGGCATTGGAATGGATGACATCGACATTCGTCTTGCCGATCGCGGCTGGTAGCTTCTCACCTTGATCAAGGTCGGCGTTCTCGCTCTGCAGGGCGCATTTCAGGCACACATCGACCGGCTTGTTTCGCTCGGTGCCGCCGCCCATCCGGTTCGTCTTCGGTCCGAGCTGGACGGGATTGATGCACTCGTTATGCCCGGTGGCGAGTCCACCGCTATGTCCCTTCTCTTGGAGGCCAACGATCTCGTGGCGCCGTTGGCTGACCTGATCGGTGAGGGCCTGCCCGTCTTTGGAACATGTGCCGGAATGATTCTGCTGGCATCAGACATCCTCGATGGGCGTGATGACCAGATTACATTCAACGCTCTCCCCATCGCGGTTCGCCGCAATGGTTACGGCCGCCAGCTGGCCTCGTTCGAAGCCGATCTCCAAATCATCGGAATCGAGAACTCTGACGATCCTTTCCGAGCGGTGTTCATCCGAGCACCGAAGGTCGAGAGCGTCGGGAACGGTCTCGAGGTAATGGCGGAAGTGGACGGCGACCCCGTCATGGTGCGATCGGGGTCGGTGTGGGCTACAGCCTTTCATCCGGAGCTCACCAACGACCTCCGCGTGCACGCAGCGTTCCTGAACAGTCTCTAAGCTGAGTCCATGTCAGGACACTCGAAATGGGCAACGATCAAGCACAAGAAGGGTGCTGCTGACGCCAAGCGGGGCAAGTTGTTCGCCAAGTTGATCAAGCAGGTGGAAGTAGCGGCCCGAGCCGGTGGCGGTGATCCCGAAGGCAACCCCGCTTTGCGGACCATGTTTCAGAAGGCCCGTGACAACTCCGTACCTCTCGACACGATCGAACGAGCCGTCAAACGGGGCACTGGTGAGTTAGAAGGTATCAAGTACGAACCCATCACCTACGAGGGGTATGCGCCAAACGGTGTGGCGCTCATGATCGAGACGCTTTCCGATAACCGGAATCGCACCGGCGCCGAAATCCGTTCGTTGCTCAGCAAGAACGGGGGATCGCTGGCCGAGCCCGGAGCGGTGAGCTGGCAGTTCGAGCGAAAGGGCGTTCTGAAGGTCTCCAAGGCATCATCCGAGGACGACGTGATGATGGTGGGTCTGGAAAATGGAGCGGAAGACGTCGAGGACCTCGATGATGTTTGGCAGGTCACCTGCGAGCCCACCGACCTGAACCCTTTACGGGACGCTCTGGAAGAAGCCGGCATCAAGGTAGAAGACTCCGACACCACGATGATGCCTACCAACACCGTCCCGATCGACACCGCCAGCGCCGCCAATCAGGTGCTTAATCTCGTGGAGATTCTCGATGATCACGAGGACGTCCAGGCGATCCACTCCAATATCGACCTCGACGACGCCGTCATGGCCGAACTCTCCGAGGACTAGCGCTCCGGCTCACATTCCCGCGGCAACGCCCAGCAAGCGCGAGCGGGTCACACTGCGGACTCCGCGAGCAAGGAAAAGCACCGCCGCGATCCACGCAACTGCACCGAGAACGAGCGGGAGATACCCGGCCCCAAACAGAACACCGGTGCTCTGGGAGTAGGCGATCATGATGAGCGGCAGGCTGACCAGTCCTGATGCCTGTTGGGCTGCAGCGGTGGACCTCACCTTGGCGGAGAGGCGAAGAACGAGCGAAAGGCAAATGGCGAGGAACGGTGGAAGGACCCAGGCGATCATCAGCCACCACTGAGCGGTTGGGAAGAACCAACCGCCGACTTCCGGGCCAACGATCGTGTTGACGATAATGCTGTAGGCACCGAAGCCTATGACTGTGGTCATGTAGCCGGGAATGAGTGACGCCAACAACTTACCCAGGTAGATCTCGCGGGCGCCGGCAGGGGAATGAGCGAGGAATTCTCCGGTACCTCGTTCGCGTTCACCAACGATGGTGGATGCACCAACCGCGGTGGAGATCGTGAGCGGAACAATCACGGCAACCGGCGCAAACAGAAAGACCGCTAGTGCGTACGCGGTACGACCCGCCGGGGTCACCTCAACACCGGAGCTGGTGACCTCCGGGATCTGGTCTTGCGCTCCGGCCGGCAGCACGTCCAAGGTCTGAGCCACTTGGTCCACCACGGCGATGTCGCCGATGGCGGTGATCGTGAAGAGCAGGATTGTGGGGATGATCACAAAGAAGAATGACCCCATGAGCGTCATCGGAAACCAGAAGTCCCTCGCTTGGGCCAGTTGCTTCAGGTCGGTCCGAGCGACGGTCCAAATTTGGGAGGTGTTGAGTCCAAGCATGATTCTTCCTTAAAGGACCGTCTCGGAACGAGAGCGGGCGGGACGGGCGGTGGAGTCTTCGGGCGGCGCCAGCTCATCGATTGAGGAACCCTTGCTGCGTCGGATGGCGAAGTAGATGTCCTCGAGGTTCGGAACGAAAGGCGAAACAGACGTAATCATTGCTCCGTTGTTGACCAGGCGATTGATGATGTCCGGCACGGCATCGAGGCTGCGGACCTCGACCGAGGCGGTCCGGCCCCGAATGTCGGCCGAGATGACCCCCGGAAGGCCGGGGAGTGGGGTCAGATGCCCCTCCATGGTGGTGCTGATTCGCACCCGCTTGGTGGGGAGGTATTTCTCCGCGAGAGCGGCCGGCCTGCCGCCCTCAAGCGATGTGCCGTGTTGCATGATGACCACTTCGTCGGCCAGACCCTCGGCTTCGAGCAGAAGGTGGGTGCACATGAGGACGGTTCGACCTTCGCTCGTCATATCTCGAATCAGATCCAGAACAGCAAGGGCAGACTCAGGATCGAGACCCGAGGTGGGTTCGTCGAGCAAGAGCAACTCGGGGTCATGGAGAATGGATCGGGCGAGTGCCAGCCGCGTCTTCATGCCTGTGGAGTAGCCGCCTACCTCTTGATCGAGTGCGTGTTCGATTGCGAACTTGCTCGCCGCCCCCCGAATCGCATTGGTGGCGACGTCGCCGCGCCCCAGGCCGTAGAGCTCCGCCGAATAGCGAAGGTTGTCCCAGCCGCTGAGCCGGTCGTACAGGCTCGGCTTGGCGCTGACCACACCACACCGTCGACGAACTTCTTCGCCGTCGCGTGAAACGGGATCCAGTCCGAATACCCGGGCTGTGCCGGCATCAGGGCCCAGTGCGCCGGTGATCATTCGGATGGCGGTCGTCTTGCCCGCCCCGTTGGGACCGAGCAGGACGGTTATGGATCCCTGGGGGACCTGAATCGTGAGGTCGCGCAAAGCGTGAACATCGCCGAAGGATCGATGCGCGTCTTGCACGTCGACAATGAGTCCGGGCTGGTCGGAGGAGGGTGTATCCACCGTCTTTCATCGGCAGCAATCAACCAGAACTGAATCTCCGATGTGGCGGAGAACCGCCGGACAATCGAGGATGGATGCCCCGTCAGCGGGTCCAGGGGGGAGCGGTATCGGTGGCGATGTTGTACTGGTCGATCGCTTGGGAAACCGTGCTGTGTTCGATCGTTCCTTCGTCGGCCAGGGCCGACAGAACCGCAACCACCACATTGGCGGTATCGGTTTCGAAGAAACCCCGCAGAGCTTCGCGGTCGTCGGATCGGCCGTAGCCATCGGTGCCAAGCACTTTGAACTGCCGGGGCACGAAACGTTCGATCATTTCGGGCACGCTGCGCATGTAGTCGGTGACCGCCACAACCGGACCGTTACCGTTTTGTAGTTGCTCGGTCACGAACGGGACTCTCTTTTCTTCACCGGGATGGAACTTGTTCCATCGTTCCACCGCCAGCGCATCTTCTCGGAGGGTCTTGAACGACGTTGCACTCCATAGATCAACACCGATTCCGTAGGTTTCGGCTAGTACCGTCTGGGCTTCCCGGGCGGCGGCATGGGAGATCCCGCTGAAGATGATGGTGGCGTTTTGTGCTTTGCCCTCGGGGGCACCGGCATAGGCGTAGAGACCTCGCACAATGCCCGCATCCACGTCTGCGCCGTTCAAGCCTTCAGGCTTCGCCGGTTGAACGTAGTTCTCGTTGTAGATGGTGATGTAGTAGAAAACATCCTCACCGTCCTGGTACATCCTTTTCAGTCCGTCCTGGATAACCACGGCGAGTTCGTAGGCGAAGGCGGGGTCATAGGCTTGGCAGGCTGGAACGGTGCTCGCCAACACGTGAGAATGGCCATCTTGATGCTGAAGGCCTTCGCCCATCAGGGTGGTGCGCCCTGCGGTGGCTCCCATCAAGAAGCCACGCACCCGGGCATCGGCCGCAGCCCAGATGAGGTCGCCTACCCGCTGGAACCCGAACATCGAATAGAACGTGTAGAACGGCACCATTGGCACGCCCTGGTGGGCATAGCTGGAGCCAGCGGCGATCCAGGAAGCGGTGGCTCCGGCCTCGGTGATTCCTTCTTCGAGGATCTGGCCATCGGAATCTTCGGTGTAGGACAGCAGAAGTTCGTGGTCGACCGGTTCATACAGTTGGCCAAAGGGGGCATAGATCTCGAACTCGCGGAACATGGCGTCCATGCCGAAGGTGCGGGCTTCGTCGGGGATGATCGGTACGACTCGTTTTCCGAAATCGTCGGACCGCATCATCTCGCGAAGCATGGCGGTGAAGACCATTGTGGTGGACACCTCGCGACCCTTGCTTCCCTCGAAGAAGGTCTCGAACGGGGCGGTAGGAGGGGCCGCCAGTGGCCGACGATTCCGCACTACTCGGATGGGAATGGAACCGTCCAGCGCCTTGCGTTGACCCATCATGTATTGGTATTCCACCGAGTCTTCGGCGGGCCGGTAGTAGGGAGGGACGCCATCTTCCAACGTATCGGCGGGGATTTCGTCGTGAAGATGGAGGCGGTCACGAAGGTCGAGCAGTTGGGCCTTTGTCATCTTTTTGATCTGGTGTGTGGCGTTGCGGCCCTCGAAGCCTTCACCGAGGGTCCAACCCTTGATCGTTTTGGCGAGAATCACTGTGGGTTGGCCGCGATGTTCCGTGGCTGCCTTGTAAGCAGCAAACACCTTCTGGTAGTCGTGACCACCCCGAGGGAGGGCACCCAGGTCGTCGTCGGAGAGGTGTTCGACCATTTTGCGAAGGCGCGGGTCAGGTCCGAAGAACCTTTCTCTGATGAACGCCCCGCCTTCCACCGCGTACCGTTGGAACTCGCCGTCCACGGTGGTGTTCATCTTGTTGAGAAGGACGCCATCTACATCCTTCAGGAGAAGTTCATCCCAACGGGAACCGTGGATTACTTTGATCACGTTCCATCCGGCGCCACGGAAGACGGACTCGAGTTCTTGGATGATTTTGCCATTGCCCCGCACCGGTCCGTCGAGGCGTTGGAGATTGCAGTTGATGACCCAGGTGAGGTTGTCGAGGCCGTACCGAGTGGCCAAACCGATGGCTCCGAGACTCTCGGGCTCGTCTGTTTCACCATCGCCGAGAAAAGCCCACACCCTGGTGTTTGAGGTGTCTTCGATGTGACGGTCCTGGAGGTAGCGATTGAACCGAGCGTGATAGATAGAGTTGATCGGGGCCAGCCCCATGGAAACGGTGGGGTACTCCCAGAAATCAGGCATTAATCGGGGATGCGGGTAACTGGAGAGCCCGTTGCCCCCCACTTCGAGACGGAAGTTGTCGAGTTGTTCCTCGCTGAGTCGCCCCTCCATAAAGGCTCGTGCATAGACACCGGGGGCCGCATGTCCCTGGTAGTAGATGGCGTCGCCCGGGCGGCCATCGTCTTTGCCTCGAAAGAAATGGTTGAACCCCACCTCATACAGCGCCGCAGATGAGGCGAACGTGGAGAGGTGGCCGCCGATGCCGTCAGACTTCTTGTTGGCTCGCACCACCATGGCGGCGGCATTCCAACGAATGAAGGCCCGAATGCGACGCTCGGTATGTTCATCGCCAGGGAAAAAGGGCTGATCCTCGGCTGGAATGGTATTCACATAGTCGGTGGAGATGGCCTCGGAGTTGCCGAGTTGGAGCTCACGGGCTCGCTGGTTCATACGACCGAGGAGGTACCGAGCCCGGGTCTTCCCCGCGACGCTGTTGACCGCCTCTAACGATTCGAGCCATTCGGCGGTTTCCTGCTTGTCAATATCGGGGAAGTTGCCAAGAAAGCCATTCGTACTCATGCGAGCATCTTATGGCTCCTAGGCTGCCCAGCGTGCCATCTACTACGTCGACGATCGATGTCTATACCGACGGAGCCTGTTCAGGAAATCCCGGCCCAGGGGGCTGGGCGTGGGTAGCCCGAGATGGCGCCGAGGGAAGCGGCTCCGAACCCGACACCACAAACCAGCGGATGGAGGTGCGGGCTGTCATCGAAGCGCTGCGAGCAAATCCCGGTCCAGTTCACATCTACTCCGACAGCACCTACGTGGTGAAATGCTTCAACGATCGATGGTACGAGGGGTGGTTGAAGCGAGGGTGGAAAAACAGCCAGAAGAAGCCGGTTGCGAACAAGGATCTATGGCAGGCCCTGCTCGATGAGGCGCTACCACGATTTGACAACGGTGAGTTGAAGTTCTTCTGGGTCAAGGGCCATTCGGGTGACGCGATGAATGACCGGGCCGACGAGCTGGCTGTTGCCGCGCTGCAAGAACACAAGGACGCCGCCGGTCCAGCCGCCGCTCGCCCGCCATCGGCGGCGGAATTGGCGATCGAGGCAGCGTTCGAATCCGCACCCGGTGTTCCGTGGGATTTCACCGACGCTCTCGTTGTCGTTGGCAGCCACGTCACTGACCGACGAACAAGAACAGGCGGTGCGGGAGGCGGTGCGGTCCGGCTCCCGGACTGGTGGTGAGTGGACTTCGCCGAGGCGCTGAACTGGTGGCGGCCGAGGCGGCGTTGGATCAACGGCTGAAGCTGGCTGCTGTCCTGCCCTTTCCGGACCCGGCGGCCCGCTACCCCGAAGACTTGCGCAGCCGATTCGATGCCGCACGTGGTCGGGCGGACTTCGAGATCGTGCTGGCGGGTGATCCAACATCTCCCGGCGTCCGCTCTCCGATTACGGAATCGCTGGCTGGAAAGCGCCGCATTGGGCGTCGTTGTTGTGGGCGATCCGGCCCTCGCCGCCAAATTCGACGATGCCGGACTGTCGGTGATCGAGGTCCCTTGAGCGGATCGGTGAACGAGATTGTGGAAAAGCTTCAGTCACTTCGGGATCGAATCGGCGTGAATCACGTGGTAATCCGAGATGCGAGGAACGTCGGGGCGAAGTTCCCCCTAAGGATGCGACGAGAACGGCCGATATTCACGATGTGGGACTTCTCAGCAACTTTCGCAAACAATCCGCCGCCGTAGAGACCGATCCGGTCGAAGAGACGCCAGCGCTCGACTTTGAATTCGGCGATGAACCCGCCGCAGATGACGAACAGTGGTTGCAGGCTGTTGATCGGCGCAAACCAGCGTCGAGTGTTGAGGACGTTGACGCTTTCATGACGGGGATCGAGTCCGATGTTCCAGCGGCAGCCCCCGCTTCGGCTCTCCCGCCCTCAGCCTTACCCGCCCCGACTGCTCCCGCCCCGACTGCTCCCGCCCCGCCCGCTCCCGCTACTCACGAGGCAGATGTTGATGCTGGCGGCTACACGATCACCAACCACACTTCACCAGCCACGCTGGTGAGCACGACGCACTCGGAACCAATGACGATGGATGGTCAGCCGGACTTCCCGACCGAAGCACCGTCCGCACCCCAGAATGAACAACTTCACCCCACTCCGGCCTTTGAGGGCTATGACCTCCTGGAGCCCGAGGAGCCCCCCGTTGCTTTTGCCTACGCCGAAGAGCTCCCAAAGGAAATTGTGGAGGTGCACCCGTCGGCTGAAGTGAGGAACGAGCCACAGCCGTCTCCGTTGCCCGGCTACCGAGTCCGAGGAGCTGCCCGATCTGGGAATGGTGTTCGCCGGGCTGGGTAGCCACGGGATCATGCCGGCAGTGCCGCCCGCACCATCAGTGACGCCCGCTCCGCTGATGGCGCCGCCGGCTCCGCCCCAGGTCGCTCCTATCGATATTGGGTTCGGCCCGCTTGGGCCGCAGGCCGTCCCGCATCTCCAGACCATGGGTCTCACCGTCGGTGTTTCCTGGCCCCAGGTAACTCAGGCTCGACGAACTCTGATGGAGCAGAATCCTGCCGATGGCACGGCTGAACAGCAATACCGTCGCACCGAGGTCAATCACGCCAGTGCTTCGCTCCGCCTCCTGCGGGTGGGGCCACTGCTCACCGCCTGAACTTCCAATCGGCTGGTGTATAACGAATCTTCTGACTTCGTTCGGCTCCGGGGTTTAGGCAATGAGCAGTTGAACCGCAGAAGCCAGCAGGATCAGCAAGCCGAGGGCTAGCGAAAGCCCCAGAAGAAGTCGCGTACTCACCCCCACAGGATAGGCGCAGCGGGCCAAACTTTCGGTAGGGTCCAGATCACTATGGACGTAGCGATCACGGGTTCCAGCGGTTTCATCGGCAAGGCACTCAAAGCCGCCTTGCATGAAGCAGGCGACCGCCCCATCGCACTGGTCCGGCGGCCAACAAGAGGCGAGGACGAGATTCAGTACGATCCATCCGAGGGCACCCTGGATGGGTCCTCGCTCGAAGGAATCGATGCGGTGGTCAACCTCGCAGGCGCCGGAATCGGCGACAAGCGGTGGACCGAGAAGTACCGCAAACTCATTCTCGACAGTCGATTGGATACCACCTCGTTGGTGGCACGCACTGTTGCCGGTCTGGAAAACAAGCCGTCGGCGTTCCTATCGGGATCGGCCATCGGGATCTACGGTGATCGCCGGGCAACCGTGAACACCGAAGTTTCGCCGGCGGCAGATACGTTTCTGGCCGACATCGTCACACAGTGGGAACTGGCAGCGGCCCCCGCCGTCGACGCGGGGATCAGAACCGTGTTTCTCCGAACCGGCATCGTGCTTGCGCCCCGTGGGGGATCGCTGCAGAAGATGCTTCCTCTCTTCAAACTAGGGGTGGGTGGAAAGTTTGGAAGCGGCCAGCAGTACTGGAGTTGGATAACCCTCGAAGACGAAGTCCGTGCCATCCAATATCTGTTGAAGGATGAATCGATCGGCGGGCCGGTCAATCTCACTGCGCCGAATCCGGTGACAAACGCCGAATTCGCCAAAACCCTCGGCCGGGTGCTGGGGCGACCGGCTCTCCTTCCCGTCCCGAAGTTTGGCCCCGGTTTGCTTCTCGGCAGCGACATGGCACAGGCGCTTCTCTTCGATAGTGCCAACGTGGAGCCAACGGTTCTCAACAGCAGTGACTTCAGCTTTCACCATCCGGAGCTAGAGGTGGGCCTGCGTGACATCCTCAACAAGCCGTAACGAAGGAGAATCAGTTGAACGACACCTCAGACGTAGTCGCAGCAACCAACGACAAAGGTCGCAAGATCACGACGGGGTCCCGGTTCATCCCGGCCCCACCAGAGGCAATTTTCGATCTGCTCGCTGACCCCGCCAATCACCATCTGATCGACGGATCGGGATCGGTAGTTGCAGCGCGGTCAGGGAACCCTGAGCGATTGAGCCTCGGTGCCAAATTCGGAATGGACATGAAGATGGGCTTCCCGTACAAAATGTCAAGCACGGTCAGCGCCTTCGAAGAGAACCGACTGATCGAATGGCATCACTTTGCCCGCCACAAGTGGCGTTACGAGTTGGAGCCGGTGGCGGGTGGCACCCGTGTGACAGAGTCGTTCAATTACGGTTCGTCCCCGTTAAAGGCAGCACTCGTTCTGGCCGGTTACCCGGAACGTCACAGAAAAAGTATCGACCAGACTCTTGAGCGTATGGCGGAACACTTCGGCTGAAGAGTTCCTTCGCCGACCAACCGCCGCACGCATTGTAGCTTCGTCACTGAAATCGATTCACGATTCCATTCGACTTTGGTGGACATGGCATTACCCTCGGCTGGATACCATCAAACAGCTAGAGCAGGGATTTGCTCGTTCGAAAGGTTGCGCCCGTGTCAGATTCTCACTTCGATGTCGTAGTTATCGGTGGGGGGCCGGGCGGCTATGCATCGGCTCTCTATGGGGCCTCGGCCGGCCTCAACGTGGCCATCATCGAATACAACAAGCTCGGCGGCACGTGTCTCAACGTTGGTTGTATCCCGGCCAAAGAGCTGTTGGAGACGGCGGCGGTCAACCGGATGGTGAAGCACGCCGCGGACTTCGGGATCGAAGCCGAAGCCAAGGGAGTCAACTGGGAGGTCACGCTCAAAAGGAAGCAGGGCATCATCGACCAGTTGGTTGGCGGGTTAGGTTCGCTCCTCAAGATGCGGAAGGTCACCGTTTTTGACGGCACCGGGACGCTGGGTGCCGACCACCGTACGGTTTCGATTTCGGGCGGTCAGAGCGGTGATGTTGCAATAACGGGCGACGCCGTCATCATCGCGGCCGGCAGTCAAGCCCGGACCATTCCTGGATTCCCGGTTGACGATCGCCGCATCGTCACCTCCACCGAGCTGCTCAGTATTCCCGAACTACCCCAGTCAGCCGTCGTGATCGGTGGCGGGGCGATCGGCTGCGAATTTGCTTCCATGATGAGCGACCTCGGGACCAAAGTCACCATTATCGAGGCCGCTCCCAACATCTTGTTGAGTACCGATGTTGACTGTCGGAAAGTCGTGGAACGTTCGTTCAAAAAGCGCGGCATCGACATTTACACCGGGGTGATGGTCACTGGCCAAGAAACCAACGGCGACGAGGTCACCGTTTCCTTCGGTGACGATCAGAAGGTCACCGCCAAAACGGTGGTGGTGAGTATCGGTCGGCGTCCCGCCAGTGAAACGCTTGGGCTGGACAAGACCCAGGTCCAGGTGGACGAGCGAGGCCACGTGGTCGTGGACCCGATCGGCCGCACCACCGTGGAGGGCGTGTGGGCTGTTGGCGACGTGGTGAACTCCGCCCAGTTGGCCCACGTGGCTTTCATCGAGGGCATGAACGCCATCAAAGACATTCTCGGCGAACCCGTCATGCCGATCGATTATGACAGTGTGCCTTGGTGTGTGTATTGCTACCCCGAGGTCGCTTTCGCCGGCCTTACCGAGGAGCAGGCCAAGGAACGAGGCATGGAGGTGGTGGTGAGCAAGCACCGCTACAACTCCAATGGCCGCGCCATGATCGTTGGCGAAACCGACGGCCTCGTGAAGGTCGTTGCAAAGAAGAACGCCGACGGCAGCGGTGGACAGATCGTTGGCGTTCACATGGCTGGCCCCTGGGTTACCGAACAGCTCGGCCAGGGGTATCTGGCCGTCAACTGGGAAGCTACCGTCGAGGAGGCCGCCGCCTTCATCCAGCCCCACCCCACGTTGAGCGAGACCTTTGGAGAAACCGTGCTTGCTCTCACCGGCCGATCACTTCATTGATACCCACCTGATTCTGCCCATCACCTGCTAGACCGAATACCACCCACCAGCTACACCCCCACCGATCAGGAGCCTTTTCACCGTGGCCGAAATTGAGATGCCCCAACTGGGCGAAACCGTTACCGAAGGGACCATCACTCGTTGGTTCAAGAAGGTCGGTGAGTCCGTAGCTGTCGACGAAGTTCTGTTTGAGGTATCCACCGACAAGGTGGACACCGAGGTGCCCTCCACTTCGGCCGGGACCCTTACCGAAATCAAAGTGGCCGAGGGCGAGACCGTTGACGTTGGGACCGTGTTGGCGGTGGTAGGCGACGGCGCAGCGGCGCCGGCAGCACCCGCAGCTGAAGCTGCTCCTGCAGCCGAACCTCAGGAACAGGCACCGCCAGCGGCCGCACCGCCGCCACCCCCGCCGCCGCCCGCAGCCAGCCCCCCACCACCGGAGCGTCCAGCCGCAACACCGCCTCCACCAGCCCCGCCAGTGCAGCCCCAGCCGGTGGCAAATCAGGCTGCTCCCTCTACCGGGAACACGGCGAGCAAAGTGCTTTCGCCAGTGGTGCGACGGCTCGTGAACACCTATGGCATCGACGCCAGCCAGATCACGGGCTCCGGTCTGGGCGGCCGGGTCAGCAGAGACGACGTGCAGCGATATATCGAGGCCAACGGCCTGCAGCCGGTCGGGACAGCTGCGGCCCCGGCAGCGCCAGTAGCAAGCTCGCCGGCAGCGCCAGCAGCAAGCTCGCCGCCAGCGCCGGCTCCAGCCCCAAGCCCCTCGCCGGCCCCCGCACCCGTGGCCCGGGCTGCGTCGGCACCGGTGGTGCAAGCTGGTCAGCGAGACACCGTGGTGCCACTTTCCAATATTCGCCTGCGCACTGGTGAGCACATGGTGATGAGCAAGGCCGTGGCACCGCACACGCTCACCGCCATGGAAATCGACTACGAAAACGTAGAGCAAATCCGCAAAAAGCACGGTGCAGCATTCAAATCCGACGAAGGAATGAGCCTCACCTACCTGCCGTTCATCTCTCGAGCTGTCATCGATGCGCTCCGTGAGTACCCCCACCTCAACGCTTCGGTTGGCGACGGTGAGCTCGTTGTGCACTCCGAGGTGAACCTCGGGGTAGCGGTGGATCTGGATTTCCAGGGACTGTTGGCTCCGGTCGTTCGTGGTGCCGATGGCATGCGGATGCGCGCGGTCGCTCGGGCGATTTCCGACATTGCGCGTCGGGCCAGGAGCAAGCAGCTTTCGCCTGATGAGCTCGTAGGGGGAACATTCACGCTCACCAATGCGGGAAGCTATGGCACCATGATGCAGTTCCCGATCATCAACCAACCTCAGGTGGCAATCCTCTCTACCGACGCCGTCAAGCGGAAGCCGGTGGTGATCGAGGATGAGTACGGCAACGAGTCAATCGCGATCCACAGCGTCGGAGTTCTGGCAATGGCGTGGGACCATCGGGCGGTCGACGGTGCTTATGCAGCAGCCTTCCTCGCCCGGGTACGGGACATTCTCGAGACCCGAGACTGGACCGCCGAGTTGGCGTAGCTTGTACTGGCGTGAAGCCGGCCAAACAGACCCCTGAAGGTGCCGTCGACCTAGACTGTCAGCAATGAACGAATTGTCCTGGCTTTCGGCTCGTTGGTTGGGAACTGTGCCCTATGCCGAGGCATGGGACCTCCAAAACCAGTTCTTTGCGGGAACCTCCAATCATCTGCTCCTGCTGGAGCACCCGCCGGTCTACACCCGCGGGGTCCGAGCCGATCCCGCCAACCTTCTAGTGGACCCCCACAGCATCGGTGCCGAAGACATCGACGTGAATCGCGGCGGCGATATCACCTTTCACGGGCCCGGCCAAGTAGTTGGCTATCCGATTCTCAACGTTGCCGGAAAACGGGGCGGGGGAATGGCTGACACAAATGCCTATGTGGCCACGATCGAACAGGTACTGATCGAGACCCTCGCCCACTTCGGATTGAGTGCCGGTCGTTTTCCCGGCTATCCCGGCGTTTGGGTCGACGCCGACACGTCCCGCGCCCGTAAAATCGCAGCCATCGGGGTCCGGCTGACACGGGGTCGTTCGATGCACGGCTTTGCGTTGAACGTCAATACCGACATGGACTGGTTCAACCATATTGTGCCGTGTGGTATCGCCGATCATGGGGTGACCTCGATGAAGCGAGAGGGAATCGATGCAGAGCCCGCAGAGGTGGCGGGGGTCCTCGCCCACCGTGTAGCCGATCATTTCAAGTTTCAACTGGACTGGGCGGCAATCACGGAGCGGGTGGCGGGCGATTCGGATCTCAGTGTCTTCAGCAGAACCCGTAGTGCCGGTGAAACGGTGACCCCAGAGAGCTCCAACGCAGGACCGGCTCCCGATGAGGGGGTGGCAGTTCGACTAAAAGGTCGATTGGCTGAGGCTGGGATCCGGGGCGGACTGCCTATGGCCGAGCGCAAACCAGAGTGGATGCGGGTGAAGCTGTCCACCGGCCCCGAGTACAAACGGCTCAAGAAGCTGAGCCAGGAGCTGGACCTCGTAACGGTGTGTGAGGAGGCCGGTTGTCCCAACATCTTCGAGTGCTGGAACGAGGGCACGGCAACCTTCATGCTCCTAGGGGAGCGGTGTACCAGGGCATGCGGCTTCTGCCTGGTGGATACGCGCAAGCCGCAGGCCGTTGATCATGGCGAACCGAAACGAGTGGCCGCCGCGGTGGCCCGCCTCCACCTCGACTTCGCCGTCCTCACGATGGTCGCCCGCGATGATCTGCCCGATGGTGGGGCGACCATTGTGGCCGAGACGGTTCAGGCTATCCGAGACGAAAGCCCTCACACCGGCGTCGAGGTGCTGATCTCCGACCTGCACGGTTCCCGGGAGTCGCTACAAACGGTTATCGATTCTCGGCCTGACGTTTTGAATCACAACATCGAAACCGTGATCGGTCTCCAGCGGGCTGTACGACCATCGGCCAGCTACGCCCGGAGTCTTGGCGTCCTCGCTCGTTCGAAAGCCTCCGGACTCACCACCAAGAGCGGGATGATCGTCGGCATGGGGGAAAGTGTCGAACAGGTGCGTCAGACGTTGACCGATCTCGCCGCTATCGGCGTTGATATCGTGACGATCGGCCAGTATCTCCGGCCCACCACTCACCACCTAGCGATCCAGCGATGGTGGGCGCCAGCCGAATTCGCCGATCTCAAGCGATTTGGGGAAGCGCTGGGAATACCTCATGTGGAGGCCAGCCCGCTCACCAGATCAAGTCATCACGCCGGCTCCATCGCCCGGGCCTGAGGGCGCGCCTTACGCGAGTTCGGCGCGGTTCACCCAGCCGTACCAGATCGATGCCACCAGCAGCCAAATGAGGTGGACCCAGGCCAGAGCCGTTCGGGCCCCCAGAAGCCAGCCTCCACCAGCGATGATCACACCGATTTGGTGTCCGGTGAGCGCCAGCTTGTTCTTTGTGCGAATGACCTCTGGCAGTTTGGAACCGATCGGGATGGCCAACGTGTACCCCAGCATCACGAGGAGAAGTGCGAGCGGGTTCACAAGGCCCTACGTTAGACAGTCCAACGTAGGACTGAGCGCCACCACTCGGAGGCGGGAAGGAAATGTCAATGAGCGAGAACGCGGAACGGGTCGCTGAGGTACTGCGCGCCAGGATCGGAGCTGACCCGGTGGCCGGTGACTGGTTTCAAATGACGCAGGAGCGAGTCAATGACTTCGCCGACGCAACGTTGGACCATCAGTTCATCCATATCGACCCGGAGAAAGCGGCTGCCACACCCTTTGGCGGCACGATCGCACACGGCTTCCTCACATTGTCGATGTTGGTCAAACTGAGCGAGAGTATTCACCCCGAGCCCCCGATTGATTACACAGGGCTTCTCATGGGGGTCAACTACGGGATGAACAAGGTTCGGTTCATCAACCCCGTTCCCACCGGGGCGCGGATTCGAGCAACAGCAACCACAATCGACGTTGCTGTCAAGGGTGGTTCAGTAGATGAAACCCGCCTTATGACGGTGGAGATCGAGGGGGCGGAGAAGCCCGCTCTCATCGCCGAATGGATCGGTCGGTTGGTCTTCGCCTAATAGCTCAGGCGGTAACGGCATTCCGCCGCCGAACCGTCACTGGACTCAAGGTCGCCAGTTCGGCCACCTGATCAAAGAGGTGGGTTCGGATGTCGGCGTGACCCAATTCGAATGCGGAAAGCAACCGATCTGTATGCGCCCACGGTGACTCGTCTACTAGCTCGACCTGCGCTTGCCCGATGATGGTGTCGGCTTCGGCGCTGGAGCGGAAGAGCAACAGCGGGATCTGCCGCCGCCACGCGGCTCGCCGCAACTGAGTGGACCAGCGGTTCGCCAAGTCGTTGATTCCGTCGGTGCTTGGTGCGCACTCTTGCAGGCTGGAGAGTTCGGCCTCCAAGATCGTTCGGACCTGCGCTGCGGACACGTGGAGGCGCCCGGATCGGTTGATAATTCGGATGGACTCGCTGAACTTGTCGATGGCCTCATCGACCTTGGCGAGTTCGTCATCGATCGCGGCGATTGCGGTGTTGACCATCATTGCGGCCATAGGCTCCGCTGTCGTTTCCCAGTATTCGGTAGGGGTTGGTTCGCTTCCCTCATTCCGCATCCGGCGTAGCTCTTTCTGGGTCCGCCGAAGATCCCCACTACGTAGATCATGAGCGTCGGCAATGACCCGCAGTCGGTTGGTGAGCCGACGTGCGCTGCTGTCGATTCGCTGACGAAGGCGGTCGGTGGCCGCGGTGAGTTCGGGAGCCGAAGAATCCATAGTGATCAATCGGCGGGATCTTCCGGAACTCAAGCAGGACGGGTACTGTCGCCTATGTGTTTACTGAACGCCTAGAGCGGACCCGTGATGCCATGCATATGCAGGGAATAGACGCCCTGCTCCTCTCGGTAGGGCCCGATCTGCCCTGGCTGACCGGCTTCGCGGCCATGGCCATGGAACGACTGAGCATGCTGGTACTTCCCGTGGAGGGGCGGCCAATGCTCATACTCCCAGCCTTTGAGGCCGATCTGGTTCACGATCGAGAAGATCTGATGGACCTCGTTCCGTGGCTCGAAACAGAAGATCCAATCGCCCTGGTCTCTCGCAGTCTCGGCGCTCACCGCACCGGAAATCTGGCAATCGGCGACCACACCTGGAGTCGCTTTCTGGTGGCGCTCCAAGCAGAAATGCCAGAAGCCAGCTGGCAACAAGCTTCGAGAGTCGTGTCTTCCCTCAGGGCACAGAAGGACGCCGCCGAGATCGCTGCTCTCGCCAGGGCCGGTGCCGGTGTTGATCAAATAGCGTCTCAGCTTCAGGCCGGAGAGATCCCTCTGATCGGACGATCGGAGGTGGCAATCGCTGCCGACATAGAGGCCAGAATCCTGGCGAACGGTCACAAGAAAGTGAACTTCTGTATCGTTGGGTCAGGTCCTAACTCTTCAAGTCCCCATCACCACACCGGTGACCGAGTGGTGCAGCCCGGCGAGCCCATTTTGTTCGATTTCGGCGGTACCACCGCGGAGGCCGATGGCACGCCAGGCTATTGCAGCGATACCACACGCATGATCTTCACCGGCGAACCGCCAGAGGAGTATGCCGAAGCGTATGCGGCTCTGCAAGCGGCTCAGGAGGCCGGCGTCCAGGCAGCAGTGGTGGGGACGGCCGCTGAGCTCGTGGATGGCGTGGCCCGGGATGTGTTGACCGAGGCAGGCTTGGGCCAGTACTTTACGCATCGGCTCGGCCACGGGATTGGAGTGGAGGCCCACGAGGACCCGTACCTTGTGAGCGGAAACGTTCGCCCTCTTGCAGCCGGCAATGCCTTCAGCGTGGAACCGGGTTTCTACATCGACGGGAAATGGGGGGCCCGGATCGAGGACATCGTGGTGGCGACAAACGATGGACCCCGACGGTTGAACAACTCAAGTCACGAGCTGGCGATCGTCGAAGCTTGAGAGGCGGCCCCGGAGAACAACCGTTGGCGTAGTTAGCCTGGCCCAGGCTCGCTCAGGAGTACACCCCAGGCGATGTCCAATTCGTCGGCCGCAAGCACTGGGCGATCGGGTAAGGCTTCGGCCGCTGCGGTGAGGCGTTCGATGACTTCGGAATTCTGCACATCGGCTGGAACCTGAGTCAGAGATTTCAGTGCGGCTGCGATGTCCTGTTCGGCTAGGCCGTAGTTGGCCTGGTAGAGAAAGAGGCGGGCGCGTCCCAAGTACTGAGCCGCGACCATCGTGACCGCTTGATCCAGCGCTACCTGATTGGCCTGAGCCACACTGGCTTCGACGGCGTCTATCTGGTCGGTCAGAGTACTGAGACTGGCGGTGTGGCTTTGCACGGTGCGTCCTGTTTGGACATCCTGGGCCGTCAAGGTCTCCGTTGTGGCCTGGAGCTCGGCAATGGCGTCACCCTGCGCCACTGCTGCATTCTGGGCAGCAGCGAGTTCGCTTTCGAGCTCGTCGATCCGGGTCAGGGTTGCCGCTAATTGCTCTCGAAGAGTGGTCACATCGGTCGCCGTTGTTTCGACTGGCTGGATGTAGCGTTCACGCACGATCGGCCAACCGACGTACCCGCCGACGCCGACGCCCACAATCAAAGCCAGAGAAGCCACGAGCTTGGCAAAACGTCGCGTCCGTCCGAATCGTGTTTTGGCACCCGATCTTGAAGCGGGGAAACCGGGAGGAGCCGGTTCCTTGTCAGTCTGCGGTTCGGGCTGGAGGTGGCCGATGGAATCCGGTTCGACTTCGCCAGCAGATTCGGAGTCGGAGGGGACCGATTCGAGAACGGGGGCACGTTTGGTAGGCACGAGGAGGTCTCACTCTGGTAAAGAAGGGCGCCTACTTGTGATCGGGGTTCCTTGCGACGATCCTTAGCTAAAAATCGTCAGCCCGGTTCTATAGCGAGGATCGCACGTGCCACGAGATCCATACAGAAGGCGGTGAGGATCGCTAAATAGAGCAGGCCGGTGGCAGCCATCACGGCGCTGTATTGTTTCTCGCGTAGCGCCGCCACGGTCACAAAAACCAAGACAATCGTTGTGATGACCGATCCCGCCCAGAAGTAAGCGAGCAGACCGTCGTACCCATCCTGAATTGTTCCGTCGAAAGCACTGATCATCCCGGTTGGGATGAGGAACAGCACGAACTCGGGTAGCCACAAGATCCCCAGCCATTTCACCAGTTGGTTCAGCGGGTCTCGCTCCATTCCCGGTTGCACGAGATACCAATGGCCGAGCAGCATTGCGTCGGTCACGGCTCCCAGGAAAAGCGCGCCAACAAACATTCGGGCGATCAACAACAGTGGCGAATCGCCGGCATCGACAGCGGCCGCAATCAATCCCGGGATGGCCAGCGCCGCCGGGAGAAGGTCGAGACGGGGATCGAATTCAGGGCCGTCCGCGGCCTTTGATGTTGCGGTTCGATCGATCCCCGTCATCGCCGTAACTCGAGCCGATCGAGCTTCGGCCACCATCCGTTGTCCGCTCACCCCAACCTCTCGTCGACGCCACGACTGGATGAGGCCAGCGGCGATCGCCACCATGACCGCGGCGGTGCTCGCCTCTCGAACGGGGTTCACTCCGAAGACGAAACCGACTGCGAGGGAGATCACGCAGATTGCCAGGTAGGTGCCACGGATCGACCATCCATAGCCGATGGACACCTCCCGGCGCCGGGTGGTCACCCAGCAGAAAAACATCCCACCCGCGGCCCATTGCAGCAAGAACGATGACGCGGCGAGATCGATCACGACAAGAGGCTACGCACCCGCACCCCCAAACGCTCGGAGCCGGAGACCCGCACACCATTCGCGTTTCCCAATGCTCTACAGACTGGGAACACCGGCGTCCCCTTTGAACGGGCCAACGAGCTCGTCGGTTATCCAGCCCCCGTAGAACTGGCTATTTTGCGGCCGCACGAGCTCACCAGCGACACGGCATTCCACACGATCCGGGTAAAAGGAGATCCAGCCTGCGAAGCGTGCGAACAGCTCATACGGGCGCGGATAACGCCAGGCAACCACCACCCCGCCGGGCTCGGATAAGTACTCGGCTTGCCCTTTCCATTCGCAATGAGACCGCTGATCGGTCAGGAGTAACGCACCTTCGGTCACGGACTCGGGCGGCAGATAGAAAGAAGGCGGAAGAGAGGTTTCCATCACACGAACCGATGCCGCCGTTGAGGCGATCAGGCCGGTTCGACCCCTCACCTCGACCAGGCGCGGATCAGCCAGCACAGCTGGCGGGCGTGGATAATCCCAGACGGACTCCTGTCCCGGCCCGGGCTCAACGGCGAACGAGGGGCGAACCGTCCCCGTGTACGTCCATTGTTCTCGTGCGGCCGCCAACCAACCGGGAACTACCTCATCCGAACCCACGCGTCACCTTACCAAACTTGAGCAGTCCGAGATGAACGCAAAGCGAGTGCACGGTGAGTAGTCAAGCTTTCAGTTGCGGGTGCACCTGTTGGAGTGCCGCAGGCAAAGCCTGCGTGGCGCTTGAACGCCTCCCGGAGGGACAGCAATCTCTCAGCCAGCTCACATGGCGCCGCAGGCCCCCGAGCACTTGACAGGCGAGCGCAACAGGCAAAGCATCAGTGGCGTTTGAGCTGCCCCCGGAGGGAATTACTGGCGGCGGAGTTGGACCTTCGTGGTGCGGTGGTCTGCGCCTTTGGAGAGGATGAGGTCGGCTCGAGACCGGGTGGGAAGGATATTGTCCACGAGATTTTTCTCGTTGATGGACGTCCAGATGGTCGTGGCGGTTGCAAGGGCTTCTTCGTCGTCGAGAGCGCTGTAACGGTGGAAGTAGCTTTCGGGGTTTTGGAAAGCGGTGTCCCGAAGCGTGAAGAAACGCTGTACATACCAATCGCGGATGTTGTCGATGGAGGCGTCCACATAGATGGAGAAGTCGAAGTAGTCCGATACGAACACTTGATTCTGCTCATCCACTTGACTGATCTGGAGGACGTTCAGACCCTCCACGATCACGATGTCGGGCCGTCGTATCACAATCTCTTCGCTGGTGCGATCGTAGGTGAGGTGGGAATAGACCGGCGCGGTGACTTCGGGGGCACCGGACTTGATGGCGTCGAGAAAACGAATGAGGCGGCGCCGATCGTAGGATTCGGGGAAACCCTTGCGATCCATCAGGCCTCGCGCTTCCAGGACTTCATTGGGCCAGAGAAATCCATCGGTCGTGATGAGGTCCACCGTGGGGTGGTCCGGCCAGCGGTCGAGGAGCGCTTGTAGCACGCGGGCTGTTGTGGATTTCCCAACAGCAACCGAACCGGCGATGCCGATCAAGAACGGGACCTTGTGGGGGAGTTCGCCCAGGAAGGTTGCGCTGGCTCGGTAGAGCTCCTGGGATCCAGCCACGTAGAGGTTGAGGAGGCGGCTCATCGGGAGGAAGATCTGCTCGACTTCTGCCATGTCCAGCTCGACGTTGATCCCTCTGAGTCGCTCGAGGTCGTCGACCGAAAGGGTCATCGGTGTGGCGGCCCGGAGCGCGCCCCACTCCTCGGCCGAGAAACTGAGATGGAGGCCAGGCGGATCGGCGGCATGACTCATGAGTTATCCTCATTCACGGCCCGAATCGTACGGGATGAACGGCTATCACCCAAGCCGAGCCGTGGTCGATAGAGAATGGTGACTGTTGTGACTTGCTGGAAGAGAACTGAACATGCCTGAGATTTGGCCCGGCGTCGGGTATCCATTGGGCGCGGTGTGGACAGGATCGGGTACGAACTTCGCCGTCTTCGCTGAAGGGGCTCACGGCGTTGAGCTGTGTCTCTTCGACGATGCCGGCCGGGAAACGAAATTAGCGATGCCGGAGGTGACCGCCCACTGTTTCCACGGCTACGTGCCGGGAATTGGCCCTGGTCAGCGGTATGGCTTCCGGGCTCACGGTCCGTGGGATCCGGGGCGTGGTCTTCGGTTCAATCCTCAGAAGCTCATGCTCGACCCGTACGCAAAGGCGATCGAAGGCGCTGTGAATTTCGATCGATCGGTGTTTGATCACAAACTCGGAAATATCGACGAGATGGATATTCACAACAGCGCCCGTTCGGTTCCCCGGTCCGTCGTGGTCAGCCCCTATTTCGACTGGGAAGATGATCGACCCCCCCGGACACCACGCCGCGACACGGTGCTCTACGAGGCTCATGTAAAGGGGATGACCATGCGCCATCCCAAGGTGCCGAAGGAGTTGCAGGGCACCTACGCCGGGATGGCACATCCGGTCATCGTCGACCATTTGGTCAAGCTCGGCGTGACCGCCTTGGAACTCATGCCGGTGCATCAGTTCTTCAGCGAGAGCTTTCTGGCCGATAAGAAGCTCACGAACTACTGGGGCTACGCCACGATCGGTTATCTGGCTCCTCACAATCAGTATTCGGCGTGGGGCCAGCGGGGCGAGCAAGTTCAAGAGTTCAAGAGCCTCGTAAAGACCATGCATGCGGCCGGAATTGAGGTGATCCTCGATGTGGTCTACAACCACACGTGCGAAGGGAACACCTGGGGGCCGGCGTACTGCTTCAAGGGATTGTCCAACCATAGCTACTACCGCTTGTCGCCCGATAACCCTCGTAACCACATCGATTTCACCGGTACCGGCAACACGCTCGACGTCGGCCACCCCAACGTGTTGCAGCTCATCATGGATTCACTCCGCTACTGGGTCACCGACATGCGGGTGGACGGTTTTCGATTTGACCTCGCATCGGCTTTGGCCCGCGACCATGACCATGTCGATCGATTCTCAGCGTTTTTCGACATCGTCCACCAGGATCCGGTCATACGGACCGTGAAACTGATCGCTGAACCGTGGGACGTCGGCGACGGCGGCTACCAAGTCGGTCGCTTTCCGCCACTCTGGAGCGAATGGAACGGGCAATACCGGGACACGCTGCGTAGTTTCTGGAAGGGGGAGCCGGATTCGTTAGGGAGCTTCGCCAGCCGTTTCACGGGGAGCTCGGACCTTTACGAGAGCGATGGCCGCCACCCCTCAGCTTCGATCAACTTCATCACTTCTCACGACGGCTTCACAATGAGCGATCTGGTGGCGTACAACGAACGGCACAACGAGGCAAACGGCGAGAACAATGAGGACGGGGACCGCCACAATCGTTCCTGGAACTCCGGCATAGAAGGTCCAACCGACGATTCTGGAATCATGGAGGTTCGTCAGCGTCGCATCCGGGCCATGCTTGCCACGCTGTTTTTGAGCCAGGGCGTACCGATGCTGTTGGGCGGAGACGAGATCGGGCGAACCCAGCGAGGCAACAACAACGCATACTGTCAAGACAACGAGTTGACGTGGTTGGATTGGGAGAATGCCGACGCCGATCTGTTGAGTTTCACCGAAACGGTGATCAAACTCAGGAAGGATCACCCGGTCTTTCGTCGACGCCGCTTCTTCGATGGCAAACCAACCGAGGATGGCCATGAGCTGGCCGATCTTGCCTGGATGGAGCCCAGTGGGCGAGCGATGAGCGACCGAGATTGGGCGCAGCCGCTCAATCGGGCGATCATGGTGTTCCTCAACGGCGAGGGTCTAGTCACCGAGACCCAACGGGGTGAACCCATCATCGATGACTCATTTCTCATCCTCATGAACGCCAACAGCATCCCGGTGCGGTTCACCGTGCCCGCCGAGCTCACCGAGCGCTTCTGGCGGATTGAGTTAGACACCGCCTCTCCCAAATCACCAGACCGGCCCGTAGTTGGGAGCATTGAAGCTCAGCCGTGGTCGGTCATCATCCTGAAGGACCTCGCCCATGAGCACAACTGAGTCATACCCGCACGTACTTTTTGCATCGGCAGAACTGGCGCCGCTGGTCATGGTTGGGGGGCTGGCATTGGCCGCCAGCGGCCTCGTGAAAGAGCTCATCTCCCAGGACGTCAACATCACGGTGGTCCTGCCCGACTACGGCGATGCCGTCCTCAGCGAAAGCGGTTTCGAGGAGACCAACAGCTGGGGGCTTGATGTGCCGGGTTGGTGCGGGCCAATGCGGGCCCGGCGCGGCTCGGCCCCCGGATTCCCCGACATCATCCTTATCGACCGGCCGGGCATGGCCCGCCCGCATCCCTACGTGGATCCGGTTTCCGGTGACGCTTGGCCAGACAACGCCGATCGATTCTTTGCCTTCAGTGCGGCCATCGCCGCTCTCTGCGGACCGATCGATAACGGCGGCATCGCTCCCGACGTACTGCACCTCAATGACTGGCACACCGCGGCCACCGTAGGGTTCTCGGCTTCGTTGCCACCCACCGTTCTCACCATCCACACCCTGGGCTATCAGGGGGTCTGCGATGCCTGGTGGATGGGCCGTATCCCGCATCAGAGCTGGATGTTCTCGTGGTATGACGTAGCCAACCCCCTCGCCGCGGCTATCCGGTGCGTGGAACGCATCGTTGCGGTCAGCCCCAACTATGCGGCAGAGATTCTCACGCCCGAGGCGGGCATGGGAATGGACTATGAGTTGCGGCAAAGGGGTGACGCACTCATCGGGATTCGCAACGGAATCGATGCAACCATCTGGAGTCCGCAGACCGATCCCATGATCCCTCGCAAGTACAAGTTCAAGAGTCGAGTTCGGGGCAAGGCGGAGGCGCGGGCCAAGGTGTTGGAGCGCGCCGGCTGGACTGAGACGGGCGCCGCCGTAATCGGTGTGGTCAGTCGACTGGTGGATCAAAAGGGGATCGATACCCTCATGGGAGTCGTCCCTTACCTGGCCTCCATGAACGCCAGAATGGTGCTCCTGGGTTCTGGGCTCCATGGCCTCACCGAGTTGGTCCGCAGCGTGGCGAGCGACCACCCCGACGTATTGGTGGCCGAACTCGACGCTTTCGATGAACCGTTTGCCCATCTCATCTTCGCCGGGTCCGACTTGTTCTGTATGCCAAGCCGATTCGAGCCGTGCGGCCTCGCCCAGATGCAGGCCATGGCTTACGGCACGCCTACCGTGGCAACGGCCGTCGGTGGTCTGGTAGACACCATTGTGGATGCTGACAGGGATCTGGCCGGTGGCACGGGGTTTCTCACCACCACCAACGACCTCCCGGGCCTTGTGGATGCGTTGCATCGAGCGGTCCGAGCCTGGACTTCGGATCAACAATTCATGGGAATTGTTGAACGAGGGATGAATGCCGACTGGTCCTGGACGGGCCCGGCCGCGCAGCATGTCGAGATTTACCATGACATCAGTCGCTGAGAAGCTGAACATGCTCAACGACGAGCCGACTGATTCCAGGTGGCAAACAGTGCCGAACTGGGTAAGGATGAATCTGTGAATGAAAATGCAGCTCCTTTAGACCTAGGTTCTCGTCCGCAGGTTCTCTCCATCGTCTTGGCCGGAGGCGAGGGAAAGCGACTGATGCCGTTGACGGCAGACCGAGCTAAACCGGCGGTTCCGTTCGGTGGCCCGTATCGGCTCATCGATTTTGCGTTGTCCAACCTGGTGAATGGCGGTTACCGCAAGATCGTGGTGCTGACCCAGTACAAAAGTCATTCTTTGGACGTTCACATCAGCCGCACTTGGCGCTTGTCCACGCTGCTCGGCAGTTATGTGAGCTCGGTGCCAGCTCAGATGCGAAGAGGTCCGGAGTGGTTCCAAGGCTCTGCAGATGCCTTGTTCCAGAACATGAACATCATCGACGACGAGCGTCCTCAGTACATTTTCGTCTTCGGTGCCGACCACATCTACCGCATGGATCCGCGCCAGATGCTGGACCAACACATCCGGTCCGGCGCTGGAGTCACCGTGGCCGGACTGCGGGTGGCTCGATCCGAGGCCAGCGCCTTTGGCGTCATTGACCGCGAAGAAGAAGGATCGCAGATCAAACAGTTCCTGGAAAAGCCGACTGATCCCCCCGGCCTCGCCGATGACCCCAACCGCGTGCTCGCTTCCATGGGGAACTACGTCTTCAACACCGATGTCCTTGTGGACGCACTAAATGCTGACTTTCAGGATTCGACGTCTCGTCGAGACATGGGCGGCGACATCATTCCCCGTCTCGTTAATGACGGGGCCGCCCATGTTTATGACTACACCACCAATATCGTGCCGGGCGACGAGGCAGGCCAACGCGGGTACTGGCGAGACGTAGGAACCCTCGATGCGTTCTTCGATGCCCACATGGACCTCGTTCAGCCACTGCCGGCATTCAGCCTCTATAACCAGCAGTGGCCAATTTTCACGATGGCTCGTTCGTTACCGCCGGCCAAGCTGGTTCGCGACGGCGTTCGTTCGCCCGATGTTTACAACACGACCATTTCCAACGGCGCCATCCTTAGTGGCTGCACCGTGTACGAATCGGTGATCGCTCCCAATGTCCGAGTAGCTCGCGACGCCACGCTCGAGGGAACGGTCCTCTTCGACGATGTGCGGGTCGGCGCAGGTGCGCAGATCAAGAGGGCCATCATCGACAAGGGCGTCCATGTTCCGGACGGCACTCGGATCGGGTTTGATCGTGAGGAAGACTCGGCGCGATTCACCGTGTCCGATGGTGGGATCGTGGCCGTTCCCAAGCGCTATCAGTTCTGATTCGATGCTGCCCTAGCTGGGAAGGAGAACGAGTTCCACCGGAACTGTCGTGGTTGGGCCGCTCATGTCGAAGAGCGACGGATCGATGGTCAGTGGAAACGACAGGTGGAGTCCGGCGGCGCGAGGCACGAGCGAGCCGACGGTCCGAATCGGCTGTTGCACTCCGTTGAGCTCGACACTCCCTTCTAGCACTATGCCCGCCGGGACGGTTGGCCCCGGTGTTGGCCCAATTGCGCTGGGTCGCGTGAGCACATAGCGAATCGAAGAGCCGTCGCCGCTGGTGACCACCGCTTCCAGGTCCAGTAGAGCGGCGGTAGTGAAGGTTGCAGTGGCAGAACTGTCTGCGGCTTCCCAGCTTCCCTCTAGAGACGCCGGCATGGAGAAGGGTACATTCGTGGTTGTAGCCACCGACGAACTGGATGAAGGTCCCGATTCTGCCGCAGCGGTGGTCGGGGAGACCGTTCCAGTGGTGGGGGAAAGTGTTGCGGAGCTTTCACCGTCGGGCAACAGAAGAACCGCTCCCAATGCGCAGGCGAGTGCGAAACCTAGAGCCGCCAAGCCGATGGAAAACCGATCGGCTCGAAACGTCTGACTGGGGGATGCCGTCATGGTCCTCGGACGAGTCAGCCTCTCGTCACTCACGGGCTCAACACTACAAGCCTTCGGTTGCTAGTTTCAGTCACATGACTTCAATCGGTTTCATTGGATTAGGCGTCATGGGGTTTCCCATGGCAGGGCATCTTCAACGGGCCGGCCATGACGTCACGGTGTACAACCGGACGACGGCGAAGGCCCACAACTGGGTGGAGAAATTCGGCGGCTCGATGGCGGAGAGTCCTAGAGCGGCCAGCACAGGAGTGGAGATCGTGATAACGATGGTCGGCAACGACGATGACGTCCGGGCCGTCGTGTTTAACGAGGAGGGCGTTCTCGAGGGAATCGGTGAGGGCGCCGTCCTCGTTGATCACACAACCGCTTCCGCTGACCTGGCCAGAGTGCTTCACGCAACGTGCCAGTCCCGAGGTGTTGGGTTTGTCGACGCACCCGTCTCGGGTGGTGAAGCCGGTGCCCAAAACGGAAAGCTGACCGTTATGTGCGGCGGCGATCAGAAAGATTTCGATGCCGTGTCCGGAGTTATTGACGAATTTGCCGTTGCGGTCACCCGGATCGGGGGCCCCGGCTCGGGACAGCTCTGCAAGATGGTGAATCAGTTGTCCATCGCTGGAATGTTGCAGGGCCTGAGCGAGGGGATTGCACTCGGTATGAAAGCCGGGCTGGACATGGACGTTGTTTTGGACGTGATTTCCAAGGGCGCCGCCGGTTCGTGGCAGATGGAGAATCGAGGGCGGACCATGGTGGCCGACCAGTTCGATTTTGGCTTTGCTGTGGATTGGATGCGGAAAGATCTCCGCATCGCCATCGATCAGGCACATACTCTGGGCACGTCCGTCCCGGTTGGGGCGCTGGTCGATCAGCTGTACGCCCAGATCCAAGCTCGGGGCGGCAATCGTTGGGACACGAGCAGCCTGATCCGGCTTCTGCAGTAGGCCGAATCGTGGTTGGAGCTCCGGTACTGCCAGCTTGCGCGGTCCGGGGCCATCGGACCGGTCGATCGGGTCCTGAGACTCACGCTGGGCGTTGATTATGTCACTTCCGTGATAGATCATAGGGCCTATTGCAACCCTTGGTGACAGCCTGTTCACTGGTCGTTGCGGGTACCGGGAGCTGATCCCTTCTCGATTAAGCCACTGGCGGGCAGCGGCGGTCGACTTTTCAAGTGCAGGATCATGTTCTCGATACTAAGGACCCCCATTCAGCTGGATGGGGGTCCTTTATCTTTTGTTCTTACGATGGACCCGTGCCCACGCCCGATCCGACCTATGCCCGCCGTGGCAACATCGCACCGTTCCATGTGATGGAGGTGATGAGCGCGGCCCGCCGACGTGAGGACGCCGGGCATGAGATCCTCCATTTGGAGGTAGGCCAACCGTCCACGCCCGCACCCACCGCCGTCATAGCTGCGGCTCACGCCGCCCTCGAGAATGACCGCCTCGGATATACCGGTGCTCTTGGCTTGCCCGAATTGCGGGATCGAATCAGCCAGTGGTATCGAGACCGGTATGGCCTCCAGATTCCCTCCGCTCGGATTGCGGTGACAACCGGTGCGTCCGGAAGCTGCGTTCTCAGCTTCCTGGCTCTCTGGGATGCCGGGGCGAACGTAGGCGTCGTCGAGCCGGGGTATCCATGCTATCGAAACGACTTGGAGGCATTCGGGATCAACGTTGTGAGGATCCCGGTGGATGCCACCAATGGTTTTCGCCCAACGACGGCTGATCTCGACGCTGCTGGACCACTGGACGGCCTCGTTCTCGCATCACCCAATAATCCAACAGGTACGGTTCTCGCTCGCCAGCATCTCGTGCCATTGCTGGAGTGGTGCGTCACCCACAGCACCCAGGTGATAGTTGATGAGATCTATCACGGCTTGGTCTTCGATCAGGCGGCGCCATCGGCCCTGGAGTTCGATGATGGAGTTGTGGTGTTCAACAGCTTCAGCAAGTACTTCTCGATGACCGGGTGGCGACTGGGCTGGGTAGTGGCGCCGCCGGCGTTGATGCCGGCCATAGAACGACTGGCTCAGAACCTCACAATCGCCCCACCCACGCTCAGTCAGCTGGCTGGTCTGGCGGCATTCGAGGCGTTGGAGGAATGCGAAGCCAATGTTGCCCGCTACCGGCGAAACAGGGACCGTCTGATCGGGGCACTTCATGAAGCGGGATTTACCAAGATCGCGCCTGCTGACGGAGCGTTCTATCTCTGGATCGACATCACCCACACCGGGAGTACCGCCTCGGCTCTGTGTGAGGAGTGGTTGGAGACGCTGAACCTTGCCGCAACGCCCGGTATCGACTTCGACCGGGAGCGCGGCGAACAGTTCATTCGTCTGTCAACTGCTGGTAGCGAGGAAGAGATGGTTGAAGCCGGGAAGCGCATCAAGGAGTGGACCGCCAGCAATCGTGGCGGCAGCTGGGTCCAATGAAACACGCTGACTGGCAGCCCAAGCCGCATCAGAATCGTCAGCCGCGTCACCGGCGCGCCGGGCCCGGATGGTGGCTGATGCTCTGGCGGGGCGCCAGGAAGCGTTGCCCGGCGTGTGGGCAGAATCGGCTCTTCCATCGCTGGTTCACAATCAGCGACCGTTGCCCCCACTGCGGTCTGAAGTTTGAACGAATCGAGGGTCACTGGATTGGCGCCATCGGTATGAACACGATCATCACCTTCGGCTTCCTACTCGTTCTACTGGCAATAGTCATGATCATCGTGGTGGGGTCCGACGTGCCGCGGTGGTGGATAGCCACGGGCGGGGTGGCGTTCGCTCTCCTCATCCCGCCGTTCATCGACCCCTTCACCCGCACGTTGTGGACTGCTATCGACATTGGAATGCGTCCACTGGAAGCCCATGAAGTGGATTGGACAATCGTTGCCCCAGGAGTCCTCGGGAATACTTCCGCTCGTTCAGACCTTCCATTTCCGCCGGATCAGAGCCGGGACGTTCCCACTGAGTCTGAGCATCGAGACTCCACCACACACGAGGATTCATGACCGATCTCACCCACCCAAATCCAACGGAGAACCACTTCGATCTCGTCATCGTGGGGAGCGGCTCCGGAAACAGCATCCCTGAGTCCTTGGCGCCGTGGAAGATCGCCATGGTTGAACGGGGAACCTTTGGCGGAACGTGCCTCAACGTCGGCTGTATCCCGTCCAAGATGTTTGTTCTTCCCGCCGATCGGGCGTTGGAGGCAGCAGCGTCCAATTTGGAGATCGAAACGTCATTTTCCGGGGTCAATTGGCCTGCCTTGCGCGATCGAATCTTTGGTCGGATCGACTCAATCAGTGCCGGTGGAGAGGAATATCGTGCCAGCGGCACCGAGGGCCTGACCCTCTATCGAGGGACGGCCCGGTTCGCGGCCGATCGAACCTTCACCGTTGCGATGAACGACGGGTCGCCTGATGCGATCATCAGCGCTGATCGGGTATTGCTAGCTGCCGGTTCTCGCCCGCTCCTTCCCGACGTCGACGGTCTGGCCTCAGTTGGTGTGCATACGAGCGACACCATCATGCGTTTGAATTCCCTGCCGAAGCGATTGGCGATCCTGGGTGCCGGCTATATCGCCGCCGAGATGGGGCATGTCTTTTCCAGCTTCGGGTCACAGGTGACCATGTACGCCCGCTCCGGGCAGATCTTGCGCTCCCAAGACCGGGACATCTCCATCCGTTTCACCGAGCAGTTCACTCAGCGGGTCGATTTGAAGCTCAATAACGTTCCGGTCCGGATGGAGCGCACCCCGCAGGGGATCGAGATCACCGGGGCCGACGGCGACATCGAATTGTTCGATGAGGTGCTTGTAGCGATCGGCCGTGTGCCGAACAGTGATCTGCTGGAGCCCAGTCGGGGTGGTGTAGACCTCACCGCCGACGGCCGCGTCAGGACCAATGAGTACTTGGAGACGTCTGCTCCGGGAGTCTGGGCATTTGGCGACATCTCCAATCGTTTTCAGCTAAAGCATGTGGCAAATGCCGAAGCCAAAGTGGCTTTTGCCAACGTCGAGGCGAGTCGTTCGTCTCGAAACAAAAAGCGGCGGATGACATATGAGGCGGTTCCGGCTGCGGTGTTCTCCAATCCCCAGGTGGCGTCGGTCGGTTCTACGGAGCAGGAGCTCATCGACGAGGGCACCAAGTATTTTGTTGGCCGTCGCGACTACGGCGGTACGGCGTACGGCTGGGCCCTCGATGATCACGCCTCTTTTGCCAAAGTGTTGCTGGATCCGACCGGCATCATCCTCGGTGCCCATGTCATCGGTCCGCAGGCCGCGTCGCTGATTCAACCACTGATTCAAGCGATGACGCTGGGGCAGACCGCACAGCAGATTGGCCGTGAGGTCATGTATATCCATCCGGCCCTGACCGAAGTGGTGGAGAATGCGCTGTTGGAGGGACTCAACGCCATCGAAATCGGGTAGTCGATTGTTCGAACGGCCTGAAGCGCTAGTGGCTCCGTCTCAAGCTGAAGTCGAGGGCTACCGACACTTCAGTTGTGGTAATTCCGTCGTGGGCACCTTCTCCAACCCCCGAAGCACCCGAGGCATCGGTTCTGGGCAAACCGTCCCCGACCCAGACCCGAAGGAGAGCATTCGGCGCAGCGCTCGTTGTCGGTCTGCTTGGAGCCGTTGCAGCCTTCTATTTCCTTGTCGTTTACCCGGTGGAGCCCTCACCGCCCGAAGTTGCAGTAGATCTCTTGTTGGAGGACCTCGCAAATCAGCAATGGGAGTCGGCCGCCGAACGGTTTGGGTCACAGTGTTCCGACGTCAGCCCCGAAGTTCTGAGGCTGCAATTCGAACCGGTCATGATGACCTACGACGACCATGCGGTCCTGCCCGTGAGCAATCTCGATCCGGGAGACGACGGGTTTGTACGGGTGCTGGGGAGTATGGACACAGCGTCTGGCGACACGAACTCGGTTCGGGCTGACGTGGCTCGAAGTGTCGATCCGGAAGGGAATGTCCAGTGGAGTGTGTGCGGGATGCAGATTTATGGTCCCTGATCCCATCATCGGTCATCGGTGGTCGATAGGCCGAAATGCCTATGCGAGGGGGCGAGTCTGCACTGTCGCCCGAGAGCATAGATTGGCCATCATGGTCGTTGGTGTCGGCACGCTGTGATCGGCAAATCGGATGGGACTGAGATGGCTGATGATGCGGAGTGGTTGACGGCGTTGCTTCGGTGCATGCCCGGTGCTGCGATGATTCTCGAGGGTCAAGAAATCAAAGCCGTCAATAATGATCTTCCGCGGCTGTTCGGAATTCCTCGCAATCGCATCACCGGCGCGCCCCTGGTGGATTTGGTACTACCCGAACAGCAGGACAGCCTCCGAACCTGCATCGAAACCCTCGAAGGGTCGGCTCATCATCCCGTGCGTCTGGCCAGCAGCTTCATGCCCTTCTCATTGACGATGCGACGAATTAGCGATCGGTTGGTGGTGGTCTCGGCCCGCTCAACCGAGACCGAGCATCAGCTGTCGGCCGCAGCTCGTGGGGCGCTCACCCATGACGCTGTCACCGGTCTCGCCAACCGCTACGTAGTTCTTGAGGAGCTCCATCGGCGCCTCCACCGGGGGTCGGTGCAACCCATGGCCATCATCGCCGTCTGGGTTGATGATCTTGATGCCGTTGTAGAAAGCAGCGGGCACCGTGCTGCAGAACACGTGTGTCGCCAGGTTGCGGAGAGGCTCTCCACACGGCTCCGGGGGAGTGACATGCTCGGTCGAATCGATGACCATGCCTTTCTCGCAGTCCTCGTGAGCGATTCCGACCTCGATGAACTCACCGCCGTTGCCGATCGGCTGCGGGATGAAGTGTCGTTTCCGGTGGAATTCAATAGCACTCTCGTCAGTTTCACCGCTTCGGTCCTGGTGGCCTCGATCGGTACGAAGCCTCCCTCTGTCGATCGAATAGTGGCCCGCCTCGAGGCCGCAGGTCAGAAGGCTGCGGCGACCGGCGGGAACTGTACAGATATCTTGAATCTCTGAGGACTGGTGAGGGCACGTGTCATTCGCAATTTGTGATCCGGGCCGCCTGGCCTTCACATCTATCGCGTCCGGGCCCACCGTCCAGGCGATCGGTCTCTGAGCTGGCGCTCAACAGGTCGGCACCATCGAGGCCACAAACGGTGTTGCTGATTCGATCCTCGGGTGCATGAAGATCGTCGTCAGCTTGAGTACCTACAACCGTGCAACCAACCGGGCCCTCGACCACATCAAACAGATGGAACGAACCTGCCGGAAACGGTGCGGTGGGGTCGGGTGCGCCCACGACAAGACGGTCACCAACCAAGACCACCGAACTTCCAAATCTCGGCGAGCCACTCCCCGGATTGCCCCCGGGAACGGGAATGGCTTGGGAGAAGCGGTATCTGCCGGTGTCCGACGACAACTCAAGCAGGTACACAAAGTCGTTGTCGGGATCGCCAACCGCCACATGGTTTCCCAAGACCGAGAGCGACGCACCCTCCACCGGAAGTTCCTCCACGTTGCCGAGCGGTCTTCCTGGAGCGGTTGACAAGACCGTCCACGGCCCCGAGTTGCGAACGAAGAAGCTGCTTCGCTGCACCACCACACGCTCCCCGTCGACCACCACCGGCCCGCCCCCGATTCGGACGAAGCGCTGGGTAGGAATCCAGCCGTTGGTCCCGATCCGAAAGATCGCTACCTCTCCCGAGCCGGCCAAGCGGTTGACTCCGCTGGCGGCGATGATCGCTCCCGAGGCGGACACGGCAACATTGGTCTGCAACGTGGCAGCCCGCCGTTGGCCGCTGGCTGACCCCACTTCGAGCTGCTGGGCCCATCTGAGGTGGCCGTCGAAGCTGATGGTGAAGATGTCCACCCGATCGGACCGCTGAGTAGTTTCGCTCACGACGGCTATTGCATTCCCGCCCAGAGCGATTGCCGTGCCGAAGCGCTGAATCGACGGGGCGATCGCTGCTGGCAAGATGGTCGCACTGGCCTCTGTGAAGCCGTCACCGTCTGCATCGGGGAGGGTGAGAAGCCGCAGGACCGGCGTGGAAGGGTCCTCCACGAGCCCCTGTTCGACTGCGGACTCGCCCGCGACATCGATCACCGCCAGCCGTCGGCCCTGAGCGGCGGCCGGGCCTGAGACGATCCTCTGAGCGCGTATGTCGAGGGTTTCAATATCGAGGTAAGTGACGGCGTTGGAACCCAGGTCGGCGTTGCTCACCACGATGACCCCGTTATCCACGCGAAGCAGGTTCGACCCGGTCCCGGAGAGTCGGGCTTGGTCCGATTTCAACGCCTCACTGCTGCTCAGGGTGGCAACGGGCGCAGCCGCTGCCGCGGAAGCTGAACCGACGACGGCCACCGCTATCGCTGTAGCAAGAGCTCGGGCACGCAGCCCGCGTTTACGTACGGCCGTCGAGGAGCTCATCGATGATTGCTGCCACGCCATTATCTCCATGATGGGGAGCGCAATGGCTGGCGGCACTCTTCAGCTTGGGGCTGGCATTCTCCATTGCGTAGCCGCGTCCCGCCCACTGGACCATGTCGAGGTCATTCACTTGGTCTCCAAACGCTGCAACCCCACTGGCGGCAATACCCAGCTGGGCACAAAGTGAAGCGAGTTCCTGACCTTTGGTAGCGATCGCATGAGTGATCTCGACGAAGTCCGTTCCTGATGTCGACACCGACATTTGGTCGCCGGCGTGGGGAACGACAGCGTCGAGCCATTCGTCGTGGGTCAACGCCGGATGTGTTACCAGCAGTTTGACCAGATTTTCTCCGACCGGGAACGGAACGATTCGTCCTTCTTGGGGCTTGGGTCGCGGAATGAGGGCGTTCCGATGCCGGTCATAGAGCTCGTCCCAACCCATTTGTTTCTTGGTCTCCCATGCCACCCCGACCTCTCCAAATTCGGTCCGAAGCCGTTCGAGAAACACATCGACATCATTGGCATCGATCGTGTGGTGGTGGACCACGTAGTCGGCTACCAGGTCATAACGGGTGGCACCGTTGGAGCAGATGGCCCATGAGACGACCCCGGCAGGGCGGAGAAGATCCAGAGCGGAGTGTTGGCTACGACCGGTGGCGGCCACGATGACCACGCCCGCATCATGGGCCCGCTGCAGGGCCGCAATAGTTAATGGTGACAGGGTGGCGTCGGAACCGAGGAGCGTTCCATCCAGATCCGATGCAATCAATTGAAGCTTCACTGAATCAGAGGTTAGGCGAGGAGGTGTGAGGATTATGGTCAAAGAAATCGGCAGCCGCTAGGCGGCTGCCGATCCTTCACTCTCGGCCCCAGGATGCCGCCTGAAATGGGCCGTTTGGATGCACTTTTGCATCCGTACTAGTTGTATCGGACCAGCTCATTCAACATGAAGCACTAGAGAGATTTGTTCCGTTTCTGTTCGCTTCTCTCTCAGGAGGGTTCTGGAGCGAACTCCGGACGCAACCGGACGTGGAGGCCTGGATAGGCCAGAATGGTGTGGTGGTTGCGACGCACTATGAGACGCTTGGGGTTGAACCCGCCTGTGGAGTGGAGGAACTGCGCCGGGCGTACAGGACGCAGGTGCGGGCCCTGCACCCCGACAGCACCGGCGACCAGCGCCCCGATCATCGCCGATTGACCGATTTGAACAAAGCGTGGCGAGTGCTCAGCGACGCTTCTCAGCGGGCATCGTACGACGAGAGCCTGGTGGTCGCTGCCACCACCAGACGTCCGCACCTGGTCGTCGTGTCCCCACCGCCCGCCCCCCAGACGACGCATTACCGGCGGGAGGAGTGGGTGCAAGGGGTCCGAGCCCAGATTGTGCGACTGTCCAATCAGTCAGGCAAGAGCGCTACCCAGACGTTGTTGCTGCGAAATCCCCGAGGAGCTCGGGAAACGTATGCTTCGATTGTCGCCACCGTTGTTGATCTCATCGCAATGGATACCGAGGCGCGAGTGCGGGCGGCTCGTGCCGCAGGTGCCGCACCACTGGATCTTGGAGTTGCGGCCACGCTCATCGGTATTCGCTTCGCTGCCGACGAAATTCGGCGCCTCGCTAGCGAAGGCGTCTCGCTGGAATACATGATGGCGGCCGAGCTGCTCGATCGGATGTGGGATGTCATGGCTCACGAGCTGCCGGTGTCGCTTGCAGGCGCTTTGGGCGGTAACCCCAACGTCGCCAGGAAGGTGCTTGAACAAGCATCCTGAGGACCCCGGGATCATGTTCGAAAGGGGGCCGAAGTCTTGGTTGTACGCTAAGGGAGTGAGTGCGGACGGCGAACTGGAGGCCGAGCGTCTCTACCTGGCGGCGGTGCGTCGGTTCCACATGGAACACTTGGAGCGGGCACGAGCTGCGGCAGAGATGTTGGGAAGCGAAGCTGCCGAGGCGACGGCAGAAGGAATTCGTGACATCGTCGACGAAGACGCCGAGGCCGATACCGCCGTCAGGGCCGCAGAGGTTCGGAATGCGGCAATCCGGGCGATGCATGCTGCCAACCGTGTCCGGGAGTTGGAAGGGAAGGGAACGGCGCTGGCTTTTGGACGATTCACCACCGATGCGGCGAACGGGTCCACCAACTCCTACGTGGGAAGGCTCTCGGTCTTTGACGGCGATGAAACGCTCTTGATCGATTGGCGGGCGCCGGCAGCGGTTCCTTTCTACCGCGCCACTCCGCTGGACCGCCACGGTGTCCGGACGCGACGCCAGTTCCACTACGACAACCACCTCACCCAGGAGCGAGGAAGCCGCACCACCGACGAGGGCGGGAGTTCTGGAGAGTTGGTGGGCTACTCAGACGATGTTCTAGAAATCGATGCGTTCGACAACCCGGCCGAAGCTCTCAACCTGCGCGGGGAGGCCGCCGTGCTGGCGGCCGTTGCGAGCCCCACCACGGGCCAAATGAAGCCCGTCGTCGCAATGATCCAGGCAGAGCAAGATGCCATCATCAGGGCTCCGTCGAACGTGCCGCTGATCGTCCAAGGCGGGCCAGGTACCGGGAAGACCGTCGTGGCACTCCACAGGGCGGCATACCTCCTTTATGACCAACGCGAGGAACTTTCCGATCGCGGTGTCTTGATCGTTGGACCCACGCGACGGTTCCTTCGCTACGTCAGCAACGTCCTGCCAAGTCTCGGTGAGACCGGTGTGGTGAGCGCCACCCCCGCCGAACTTTTCCCTGCCCGCCGGGGCGGCGTCGAGCCTGATGGAGCCACTCGGTTGAAGGGCAAGCCAGAAATGGTTGCGCTGCTCGCTCAGGCCGTAGCGGATCGGCGTCGCCAGCCAAAGGAGCCGCTCCGCCTCTATTACGGGTCTCGTCGGGTGGTGCTTCGCTTAGGAACCTGCGTGGAGATATTCGAACGGGCGCTGCGTGCGTCAACTCACAATGACGGCGCAGAGGTCTTTCGGTCGGGCATTGTGGATGCGTTGGTCGATGCCGTCTACGATCCGGCGTTCTTCAGTCTCGACGATGCCACTACCACTTTTGTGGAGAGCCGAGAGGTACGCCGCTATCTGCTGACTCACTGGCCCACGCTCACCCCTGAACAATGCCTCAATGATCTTCTGGGTTCGCCGGCGTTGTTGGAGTCCGCTCGTCGGGCTGCGGGACTGTCCCGGGCTCAGGCGGAGCGGTTGGCCGTTCCGCGGGTGCGGGAGCGGCGTCTCATTCGCCGCTTATGGGCCGATTCGGACATACCGCTCCTCGATGAGCTCCACCACCGCCTCGGCCTTCGGGCCAGGGAACTGACCGAAAGCGAGCGGACCACGGAACGCGATGTTGAGGACGAGTTCGAGTTGGCTCAAGCGATGGATCGTGCCAACACGATGCGAGACGCCAACGATCAGGTCGTTTCGATCCATCGAGTCACGGGAACACTGGATCTCGAAGAGCCCTCAGATGAGGTGGAAACTACTTCTCTCAATGCCGACGATCAAGACACACTTGCGGATACGGCAGAGGTCGCAGTGGATCCGGGAACGCTTGTGGATCGGTTCAAGGGCGACCGGGCAGCGATGGTGGGTGACGTTGACCCCAATGAGCTTGTACCCGAGGTGGTCGACGACCTCTTCTCCGAGGGGGTAAGTGTCGTTGAGCTGGCTCGCGGGGATCGGAGCTTTCGTTTCGGGCACGTCATCGTCGACGAGGCCCAGGATCTCTCCGCAATGCAATGGCGCATGGTGATCCGCAGGGCGGAACCCGGTTCTATCACGGCCGTCGGCGATCTCGCCCAACGCACGATTGGTCCGGTGGAGAAATGGTCGGATCTGCTCCCGGCAATGGGTCTGGTGAACGAAATGGAGTTGTCAATCAACTACCGCTCACCACTGGAAGTCTTGAAACCAGCAGAATCAGTGCTCGCAAAGTATGCCCCCCATCTCAAGATGCCGCGAGCGATTCGTCAGAGCGGCCGGCCGTTCCGCGAGGTGGAGGTCGAATCGCTTCGGGACGAACTTCCCTCGGTCCTCCTGGACCTTCTCGGTGCCGACAAAAGCGAGGACGAACAGCTGCGTACGCTCGCGCTGATTTGGCCGACGGTCATTGATGCCGAAGCTCGTAGCCTGGTGGAGGTTGCGATCGATACCACGGTCCTCGCAGCATCGGGTTATGAGTTTCTTTCGGTGAGTTCGGCAGAGTGTCGGGGGCTTGAGTTCGATGTGGCCGTAGTGATCGAGCCGTTGCACTTTGCTTCCGAACCTGGCGGTCTGGCTCACCTGTTCGTTGCCCTCACTCGAGCCACGCAGTTGTCCCTCGCAGTATCCACAAGTCCTACCGGCGACCTATTCGGTCCGCCCAGTGCTAACTGAAACTCTCGCCAACGCCGCTTCATGTACGAGCGACTGCAGGAGGTAGTACAGGTTTGCCGTCGGTCACAGGCACCAGTAGGCGTGAAGGCGACCGCTAGACTTTGGCTGATGCGAGGTCGATCAACCAGCTCAGAAGAGACCGCTCCGTTCGATATTCGCGTGTTTGGCGATCCGGTTCTGCGAAGCCGCGCCGCCGACGTCGAAATCGTCGATGGTGCTTTGGTGGCGGTGGTGGACGACATGCTTGCCACCATGTATGCCGAACCCGGCCTGGGGCTCGCTGCGCCACAGGTAGGGATCAGTAAGCGGCTGTTCGTCTACGACCTTGGTGACGGCCCCAATGCCATCGTGAATCCGGTGATATCTGAGTCGAGCGGCGAGTGGACCTATGAAGAGGGTTGCCTTTCGGTGCCCGGTCTGCACTGGGAGATCATTCGCCCCAAAGAGGTTCACCTCACCGGGTTCGACTTGGATGGAAACGAGGTTTCCATCGAGGCTGATGAACTGGAAGCCCGTCTGTTCCAACACGAGTTGGACCATCTCGAAGGTCGACTCCTCATCGATCACCTCGAGGGCGACATTCGTAAGGCGGCCATGCGAACTGTCCGGGAGCAATTTCTCGGGTTGCTGTAGCCATGGCGGCACAGCCACTGGTGTACCTCGGAACGCCCGTGGAAGCGGTGGAACCGCTTCAAGCACTCCACAGCGCCGGCTATCCGATTCCCCTGGTAATCACTCGAGCAGATGCGCGACGCGCCCGGCGAGGAAAACCAGCATCGTCGCCCGTGAAGGAGGCCGCGCTGGAACTGGGGCTCAGGGTCGAGCACACGCTGGAAAACGTAGCTAGCTGCGGGGCGAGCCGGGGAGTTGTTGTTGCGTTCGGTCAAATCATTCCGGCGTCCCTCCTGGCCCAGGTCCCAATGGTGAACCTCCACTTCTCCCAACTGCCGCGCTGGCGGGGGGCCGCTCCGGTTGAGCGGGCCATCCTTGCCGGCGACACCGAGACCGCCGTTGCCGTCATGGAGATGGAAGCCGGGCTGGACACCGGTCCCGTCCATGCGTTGGAAACGGTTGCGATCAGCCACGATGCCACCGCAGATTCGCTCCGCCGGAAGCTGGTAGAAGTGGGCACTCGCCTTCTCGTGGACACGCTCAACACCGGCTTGGTAACGCCCCCGGTGGCCCAAGAGGGCCAGCCGTTGTACGCCGCAAAGATCACATCGTTCGATCGAGCGCTTCGGGCCCATGAGGGAGTCGAAATGACTCTTCGTCGGATCCGAATCGGTCGAGCGTGGACAACGTTTCGAGGCGAACGATTCATCATTTGGCATGCCGTTCGCTCCGCGGCTGTCACCGACCAGCCCCCTGGGGTTCTCCTGCTTCATGATGGAAACGTTGTGGTCAGTGTCGCGGACGGAGCGCTGCAGCTCATCCAGGTGCAGCCGGCCGGCAAGGGTCGCATGGAGAGTCGAGCGTGGTGGAACGGTGCCCAACCCGAGGGCGAAGTCCTCGTTGGGCTGGCGCCTGAAACGCCTGTGAACGGTAGCGATGCCTGAACCCAAGCCGTATCACGGCAAACCGGAGAACCGGGTTGTCGGCCGGACGAAACCCGAGAAGCCAAAGAAGCCCAAGAAGGGCAAGAGCTCCAAGAAGGGCGAGGCCCCCTCAAAGCGAGCCGTCGAAGGGCTCGATTCACGGAAGGTTGCCCTCGAGGCGTTGGAGAGAATCACCGGGAGCGGTGCGTTCGCCAATCTCGTGCTCGGGCCGCTGCTGGATCGAAGCAGTTTGGAGGGACGGGATCGGGCGCTCGTCACCGAGATGGTGTACGGAACCACTCGCATGCAGCGAGCGTTGGACCACCTCATCGATCAGTTTTTGCTGGATGAAGTGGATCACCACACCCGTTCGGCGCTCCGGTTGGGGGCTTACCAGATCCATTTCATGAACGTGCCGACGTTTGCGGCGGTGGACGCCACAGTCGGCGCCAGCAAGAAAAGAGTACGGGGCCTCGTAAATGCGGTTCTTCGGAAGGTTGCCGATGCACCCCACGACTGGCCTTCGGATGCGGTGCGACTCAGCTATCCAGACTGGATACTTGAGCGGCTGAGCGCCGACCTCGGCCCAACCGCCGCCATGGAGGCTCTGGAGGCAATGAACGAAGCGGCGACCACCAGCACCCGTGAGGATGGCTACGTCCAGGATCCGGCCAGCCAGGAGGTGGTGGCAGTGTTGAATGCCCAACCTGGCGAACTCATTCTGGACCTTTGTGCTGCCCCAGGCGGTAAAGCTACGGGGCTGGCCGCATCTGGAGCGCATGTTGTAGCAGGCGACCTGCATGCCAGGCGGGCTCAGTTGGTCCGCCGCAACGCCACCAGTACCGGATCGGTGGTGGCGGCGCTCGCCGCCGATGCTCGCTCGTTTCCGGTACGGGAGGCCTGCGCAGATGCGGTGCTTCTCGACGCTCCGTGTTCTGGTCTGGGGAGCCTTCGTCGACGGGCCGACGCCCGCTGGCGCATCGATTCCGACGCTCCGGTTCGCCTCGGTGCTATCCAGCGGGACCTGCTGCTGGCAGCGGCGGCGCTGGTGAAACCGGGCGGGCGGCTGATGTACAGCGTCTGCACATTGACCACAGCAGAAACGGCCGAAGTGGCGGGTGCGCTGGACTGGCCGGCCTCTGCTCCAATCCTTCGCCTGCCCAGCGCAGACTCCGACGGCATGTGGAGCCAGGTGTTCATTCGGCCATTGACAGACCAGCCAACGGTGGCTTAGCCGCAGACCTAGCGGTTGGTGGGGAATCCCAGGTCTACAGAACTTGTGGCGGGGTCCGGCCAGCGGGATGTCATCACTTTGGGGCGGGTATAGAAACGAATACCCTCGGGCCCGTACATCGTGGTGTCACCGAAGAAGCTGTCGTTCCAGCCACCGAAGCTGTGGTAACCAACGGGAACCGGAATCGGGACGTTGATCCCTACCATTCCCGCTTCCACTTCATCCTGGAACCGTCGGGCGGCCCCTCCGTCTCGGGTGAAAATCGCGGTGCCGTTGCCCCATCGGTTGGCCTCGATCATTTGCATCGATTCGGCGAATGTGTCGACCCTGACCACGCTGATCACCGGCCCAAAGATCTCGTCGGTGTAGACGGACATGTCGGTGGTGACGTTGTCGATCAGACTTACACCTAGGAAGTAGCCGTCACCGTCGAACGATTGCTCGCGGCCATCTACAATGACGTCCGCCCCAGCTGCGGCACCGGCCTCGATGTAGCCCGCTACCCGGTCACGGTGTTCGGCGGTGATGAGTGGCCCCATGTCTGAGGTGGCGTCGTCGCCAGGACCTATTACCAGTTGTTTGGTCCGTTCCTTGATAGCGGCGACCAGCGGATCCGCTATGTCGCCAACCGCCACGATTACCGAGATCGCCATACACCGTTCGCCAGCCGAGCCGTAAGCTGCCGAGACCGCGGCGTCGGCCGCAAGATCGATGTCGGCGTCGGGCAACACGACCATATGGTTCTTGGCTCCGCCCAGGGCCTGAACTCGCTTTCCGTTTGCCGCCGCCGTGGTGTAGATGTACTTCGCTATGGGCGTGGATCCCACGAAGCTGATCGCTCGGACCAGTTTGTGCTCTAGGAGGGCGTCTACGGCCGTCTTGTCGCCATTGACCACGTTCAGCAGGCCATCGGGAAAACCCGCTTCGTGGAACAGCTCCGCGATGAACATCGGGCACGACGGGTCCCGCTCGGACGGCTTGAGCACAAAGGCGTTACCTGCAGCGATGGCGTTGGGGATGGTCCAGAGGGGGATCATGGCAGGAAAGTTGAATGGCGTGATACCAGCGACCACGCCGAGGGGGCGGCGGACCGTGTACACATCTACTCCGGTGGATGCATTCTCTGAATAGCTGCCTTTTAGGGTCTCGGCCAGTCCGCACGCGAACTCGATGTTTTCGAGCCCGCGGGCAACCTCGCCGGCGGAGTCTGAGAGAACTTTCCCGTGTTCGGCGGTGAGACGCTTTGCAATCTCGCCGGTATTCCGATCCACGATGTCACGGAAGGTGTACATCAGCTTGGTCCGCTTCGCAATGCTGACGTTTCGCCATTCGTTGTAGGCCTTCTGCGCTTCCTTCACCGCCTCATCGACCTCGGCCACCGATGCCAACGCCACCGTTGCGGTTTGCTCGCCCGTCGCCGGATTGAACACCGGCTTCGATTCTCCAGAATTGCCGGTGCGGTGTTTGCCGCTGATGAGATGACCAATGGTGTCCATGGCTGAGTTCCTGTGTTGTTAGTTGATCTTGCTTGCGGCGGCCTTGAGAGCGTCGGTGCCGATTGTCATTTCGTCCTCGGTGATGTTGAGCATGGGGGTGATCCGGAGGACGTTTCCGTACAGCCCGCCTTTGCCGATCAGTAGACCCTCGGCTTTGCAGGCCTCCATGAAGGCTACCGATCGATCTGCCGCGGGTTGCAGTGAGTTGGGTTGGACCGTTTCGATCGCCTGCATCAGCCCCTTTCCACGGGCTTCGGCGATCCAATCGTAGGTCTCGGCCAGCTCATCCATGGCCGCCCGCAATTGCTGACCGCGCACCAATGCATTGCCTTGGAGGTCCTTCTCCACCACTTCATTGATTGTTGCCAAACCGCCAGCCGAGGACAGCGGATTACCGCCAAAGGTCGAGAAGTGAGTAACGTTTATCGTTTCGAAGATCTCGGCCCGAGCCACGATGCCGGCCAGCGTGATGCCGTTCCCCACCCCTTTGGCAAACGTGAGCATGTCCGGGACGATGTCATGGGCTTGGTAGCCCCAGAAGTGTTCACCGGTCCGACCCCAGCCGGTCTGTACCTCGTCGGAAATGTAGAGAATTCCCCGGTTGTCCAGCTCCTTCTTCATGGACCCGAAGAAACCATCTGGCGGGGTGGCGAATCCACCAACGCCTTGAATCGGCTCGGCGATCAAACCGGCAACGTCGCCGGCGCCGGTCATGTCGAGCAGTTGGAGAAGATCCTCGGTGCAGGCCTTGGTGTACTCATCGCCATCGAGATCCCGGAATGGTGACCGGAGACGGTACGGACCTTGGACGAAGGTGACCTTCAGCCCGGAGAGGCTTGTTGCCCCCCACGAACTATGGGAGGTGATGGCCTGGGCGGTGAAGCTACGACCGTGATAGCTGTTCCGCATCGCCAGGATCTGGTTGGAGTTGCGGTACGACGTTGCCAAAAGAATGGCGGTGTCGTTCGCCTCGGTTCCCGATGGCGTCAGGAACACTCTCGGGTTGGGAATGCCAGACAGCGAGGCGACGCGCTCGGCAAATGCGATCATCGGCTCGTTCAGGTAGAGCGTCGACGTGTGCATGACCTTGCCGGCCTGCTCCTGCACCGCCGCGGTTACCCGCGGATGGTTGTGACCGATCATCGTGGTCAGCACACCACCGAAGAAGTCGAGGTACCTTTTTCCCTCGGCGTCGAAGACCCAGCTCCCCTCGCCCCGATCGATCTCCACTGGTTCCTCGTAGTACGGGCTCAGGAATCCCGGTAGGACATTCCGATATCGTTCCAACAGCTTCGCATTCATGGGCGGGGCTCCTCGCTCGTCACTTCTTCGGACTCAAGGTGCCGCAAGAATATTCCGCTTCGGACCTTGGGTTCAAAATATGTGGATTTTGGTGGCATTACATCCCCGGCGTCAGCGACGGCGAACAGGTTGGCCATGGTCACCGGAGTCATCAAGGCCAGCAGGTCGCCATCGTTGGTTACTTGGTCGAGCAAGCTCTGCTCGTCACCCTGGGCGTTTTGGTATTTGACGATGGCGTCGGGACCGAGGTGAGGTCGGATCATCGTCTCGAACTGCCAGGTATCGAGTCGTTCGAGCGGTCGCTGCGCCGGGGTGTGCGGAATGGTCAACCACTGGTCCTGGTAATGGATCTGGACCGTACCGACGCCATCGCCGATTCGGCCTTCCTTGGCCCCTGGGAGCTGGAGGAGAGCCCACAGCGCCAAGTCATCCACGTTGGAGCAGACCCGATGAAAGGCGGTGTTCTTGAGTTGATCCGTTGGGAAGATCGCGGCGAGTAGCCACGGGGAAGCTCCCGCCTGGTGGCGAAGGTCAGCAGCTGCAGTCCGGTGGTGGCCATCGATCAGGTACAGCGAGGCATCGGCCAAGGCACTGCGGATTTCGTACTCGTGGCTGGGATCCACCTCCCACACGGTCTGCCCAAGGCCGTCATCCATGACGAAATCGATCAACGGCGCACCCGTCATCGTTTCTTCCACGATGCCCGCCACCACCGGGTTGGGGTGGTGAGCTACGGCCACTGGGCTGCTCTGGGCACCCACCACATCGGAGTGCCCGGCGAGGTAGCGGGCTCGGTCGGTGTAGATCTCCTCGTGAATACGTAGCGATCCGGTGGTGTAGTCGTCCATGTGGATGCCGCCGACCACGCCAGATTGGCCCCAGCCGTCCATCTCAAGGCGATAAACGTAGAAGCGGTCGACGCGAACGTCCGAGAACGCCCCTTCGCTGAGCAGCCGGTCGAGCTGCCGCCGGCCAATGCGCAGGGCTTCTTCCAGCGAGAGGCGCGTGCCGTCAGCGCTGTCCTCGGGGCCACGGGTGACACCCAGGTAGGAGTCGGGGAAGGCGGCGAGGTGCCGCATCCGTTGGCGAGGAGTGAGCGAGTCATGAGCAGGCGAGGGGACGCGGTTGGTCCACGCCGGATCTACCAGCCGGAGGCGGAGTGGCGCGAAGTGAACCAACTCAGCCTGCCGCAGACTGGAAGTTCTTCATGAACTCCACGAGGGTGGTTACGGACTCATCTGGCGTTGCGTTGTACACGCTGGCTCGGATGCCGCCTACCGATCGGTGGCCCTTCAGGTTCAGCATGCCGGCGTCTTCCGCCTCGGTCAGGAACCGACTCTCGTCGGCTTCAGCTTGAAGCCGGAACACGATGTTCATGTGGGAGCGATCCTCGCGTGCGACGGGACTGCGATAGAAGCCGTCGCTTTCATCGATTGCGGCGTAGATTTGCCCGGATCGACGCGCCGCCCGCGCCTGCATGGCCTCAACACCGCCCAGTTCCTCCATCCATGCCAGAACTTTGCCCGTGACCCAGATAGGGAACACCGGCGGCGTGTTGGCCATCGAGTCGGCCTCGGCATGGTAAGAATAGTCCAGGTAGGAGGGGTTCTTAGGAGCAGTTTCCATCACGGTGTTCCGGACGAAGACGACTGTGAGCCCGGCCGGACCAAGGTTCTTCTGCGCTCCGCCATAGACAACGTCGAACAGGTCCCACGGGATCGGGCGCGACAGGTAATCGCTGCTCATGTCGGCAACCAGCGGCACGCCGGGATTGTGGAACTGGGGCATGCGGATTCCACCGATGGTCTCGTTGCTGGTGACGTGGACGAACCGAGTTTCCGGGCTGACTTGAATATCGGAAATGCTGGGCATCGCTCGGAACCCGTCGCTGGCTCCGGTCCAGGCCGTGTAGGTGTTTGGGCGAAGTAGTTTGGCATCCGCCACGGCCTTCTTACCCCACGTTCCGGCCACCACGTACCCGATCGAGTCGTCCGGCTGGGAGGCGTTCAGTGGGGCCATGGAGAATTGCAGCGTTGCCCCTCCTTGGAGAAACAGCACGGAGAAATCTTCGGGCACGTTGAACAAGCGTCGGAATCGATTGAGGGCGTCGTGGTGGACGGCGTCGTATTCCGGGCCGCGATGGCTCATCTCGATGAGCGACATCCCGGTGCCGTTGAAGTCGACAATCTCGGCGGACAATTCTTGAAGCACCGTTAGGGGGAGTGCACACGGCCCGGCGCTGAAGTTGTACGCCCGCAGTGGTTCTGCGATCGGTGTGGCATCTGCTGGTGTTGAGGTCATTGAAACTTCCTTGGATATTTCTGGACTATTTGGGCGCCACGACTATTGCGACACTTGGTTTTATTGCGGCACTACCGAGACGCCGATGATGTTGGGAAGGGCGGCCAGTTCTTCGAGCTTGGCGGCGTCGGGGACTTCGCTCACATGGATTGTTGCCACGGCGGCGCCATTGTCACCGGCGAAGAGCTCGTTCTCCATCTGCTTTACGTTGATGCCAGCCGAACGCAATAACACGAAGATCGATGCGAGCACACCGACTTTGTCGTGATGCTTGATGATAAGGGTGGCGATGCCGGTTGGTTCGGTCTGGATATTGACCACATTTACCGGGTTGCCGCGAATGAACGCCTGGATCGTTTCCACCGTGCCATCGGCCACCGATCGTTGCGCTTGGGCTGTCGATGCGCCGATGTGGTGGGTGCCGACCACGTTGGGATGGGCGGCGATCGCCGACACGAAGGTCCCCGCTGCCGTTTTTGGTTCGTTGGCATAAACGTCGAGACCGGCGCGCAGGCCATTGTTCAACGCTTCGAGCAACGCCACCTCGTCAACCACCTCGCCACGGCTGGTGTTCAGAACGATTGCGCCGGGTTTCAGTTGAGCCAGGAAGTTGGCATTGACCATGCCAACAGTGGATGCTGCCTTCGGCACGTGGATCGACACAACGTCGGCGTCAGCCAGCAAGGCGGCCTCATCTTCGACGATGCGGATCCCGATCGAGCGGATCTTCTGTTGCACATCTTCGGACCGGTGATCCTTGCGCACCGCGGAGACCGTCATGCCAAAGCCCTTGGCTCGTCGAGCCACGGCCAAACCGATGTCACCGAGACCGATGATGGCGAGGTTCTTGCCAAGGAGTCCATCGGCCTCGCTATAGACCCCCTTGTTCCAAGTGCCGCTTCGGAGTTCGCTGGCATTGTCGGCAATCCTTCGATCGATGCTGAGAAGCAGCCCCATGGTGAGCTCCGCTACTGCAACCGCGTTCCGCCCGGGGACGTTGCATACGTACACCCCGGCCTGAGATGCGGCCGTGGTGTCGATGTTGTCTACTCCTGCGCCTGCTCGAACAATGAATTGCAGATTGGGGGCGGCGGCGATAGCCGCAGCGGTGACCTTGGTGCTTCGAACCACGAGTCCTTGGTAGTCGCCGATCGCCGAGGGGAGATCATCGATCCCAAGGCTTGGCTCCACATCACACTGAACTCCCATTTCGAGGAGTGGGTGCAAGCGATCCTGGGAAATTGAATCTGCAAAAGGACCCGCAGCGGGGTAGGCATAGAAAGGTGTCTCCTGGTTCGGCCTTCCATCGGTGGAACACGGACGGGAGGGGATCTCGGGCCGAGAGTAGAGGCTGCTAGCGGGGGTGTCGAACGCCATGGGAACTTTTTCGCAAACTAGGCCTGACGACGGTCCGACCCGTGCCGAACGGCGTTTCTGAGACAGTATGGGTTCGTGCTTGGTAGGCGCCTGTTGATTGGACTGATGGCAACCGCTGCTTGTAGCGCGCCTCAGCCCGACGCCATACCCGCTACTCAGAACGCACCCCAGACCACGCGTCCGCCGATCGAAGTTGCGGCGTCGTCGTTGGAGCGGCCGGAAACAAACACCTTGAGGCCCCCAAACCCGGAATTTCAATTGGCGGCGATGCGAGCGGTCGACACGTTCCTCGAGGCCGCAGTGGCCGGTGACTTCGAATTCGCCGCAGGATTCTGGGACGGTCGAGATGCCGATGACGTCGCCGGGTTCTGCTCTTCAGGCTGCCGCGGGAACCGAGTAGTGGCTTCCAATGTTGCGGACACGCCGACTGCGGTAGCGGTCTTGGTGCAGAGCGGCCCGGACACGTTGGCGCTGACCGCCCACCGGCGGGGCAGCTATTGGCGAATCGTCAGCGGCATACCGGACAAGATGCGCCGTAACCAACCCGAGCAATCTAGCGGGGTCAGTCAGTTGGCAGCTGCGGTGACCGCTCGTGGTGGCCGCTTGGTGCTCGGTTGGATGGCGCGGTCCAGATCGTTGACCGGTGGGGTTCCACGTGGCTTCGCCACCCTTTGATTCGTAAGGGCGTCAGTAGTTGGCAGAACGGATGGATCCATGGCGACGGCGCCTTTACCGCCGTGGGTGACCCAACCTTGCGGTGTCCCTACCCGACCACCGACGATGACGGTTTGCTTCTAACGGCTGTCGCCATAGGCCGCGTGGAGGGGAGGTTGGTTGCGCAGGTTTCGAGCGCGTCTGGCCGGGAGCCGTTCATCGTGGACTGCGCAACGGGCGATTTCGTAGATCGTCCGTTGGTCTATTCACGGGGAGGGAGTTCGGCGTTCCGCCTGCGACTTGAGGCCGGAACAACGGTCCTGTTCCTCAACGCTGATTCGATCGGAAACGTTGTAATCGAGCGCCCGGATGGCGTCCGCATCACTGAGGACCTTGCCACCGCGGTCCGCCTTTCACCGGATGGCTCCTCGGTGGCCTACATCGATCGCACCAGCGGCACCGACGGCGTAGCCAGCCGATTGTCCTCACGTCGTCTCGTGTTGAGGGATACGGCCACCGGTGTTCTTCTGGGCGATTGGCTCTTTGACCAGCCAATCATCGGCGAGGTGTTCTGGAACGGCGAATGGCTGGTCGTCACCACCGATGGCGAGGTTGGAGAACGATCGCTGCCCCCCACCATGGTGGCGCTTCAACCCAGCACCGGTGCACAGTTAACCGCTCGAACCACGGCACTCGCTCTCACACTTGACTAGTTGTAAGGCAGGCTCACCCTCAGCGGGCACACTGATGACGTGACCGAAAAGAGCCTGAAACTTGCCAAGGTGGTGACCGTGTCCGACGGCGTCATCCACGGGACCAGGGAAGATAACAGTGGCGACGCATTGGTAGCACGGCTCGAAGCCGACGGTTGGGAGATTGTTGATAGACGCCAGATCGAGGACGGTGTGGAGTCCGTTCGGGACGCGTTGATCGAAATGGCTGACGGTTTTAACGGTCTCATCGTCACAACCGGAGGCACCGGCTTCGGGCCACGCGATTTAACGCCCGAGGGAACCAGTGCAGCACTGGAACGGCAGGCCGACGGAATGGCCGAAGCTATGCGTTTGGTGAACCCCAACGGGCTCGGCCGGCTCAGCCGGGCTCGGGCCGGAACCCGAGGCCAGGCGGTAATCATCAACACCCCCGGATCCACCAAAGGAACGGTGGAAACCCTGGAGGCCGTACTCGACGTCCTGCCGCACGCCGTTGATCTCGTTGGGGGAGGGCGACCGCACTGATGGTCCGAGACCGGTCGGCTGTGGGCCGCGAGCTGTCAGAAACGATGATGGCCCGAGCGGTTGCTCGAGCTGCACACAGTCGGCTGCTCGCTCCGCCCAATCCATGGGTGGGCGCTGTGCTCGTCTGCGAAGATGGCACATCTTTTGAGGGTGGGACCCAGCGGCCGGGGGACAGGCACGCCGAGCGGGTAGTGCTGGACCGTGCCGCCGGTAGGGCCCGCGATGCAACCCTCTACGTGACCCTGGAGCCTTGTTCCCATACCGGCCGCACCGGTCCCTGTGTAGAAGCGATCATCGACGCACAAGTTGCCGCAGTTGTTGTTGCCGTGCTGGACCCCGACCGGCGAGTAGCGGGCACGGGGGTCAGGCGGTTGACGGAGGCTGGGATCGCGGTGACGGTCGGTCCCGGGGCCCTGGCCGTCCAGAAGCAACTTAGGCCGTACCTTCATCACCGTGCCACGGGTCGACCGTGGGTGGTCAACAAGGTCGCTTCAACGATCGACGGGCGAACGGCCGCACCCGACGGAACCTCGCAATGGATCACGGGACCCGAGGCTCGCGCTGATGTTCATCGTCTTCGTGCCGAGAGCGATGCGATCCTGGTTGGCGCGGGAACCGTTCGGAGCGACAATCCCCGGTTGACAGTGCGGAACGTGACAGCTCCCGACGGCTTGCCGCCCCGGGAGCCCCGCCGGATCGTGTTGGGTTCTGCCCCGACCGATGCGCTCATTCGTCCGTGCACCGAGTACCGAGGAGACCTGGGCACGCTCCTGGAGCGTTTGGGCTCCGAGGGCATCGTGCAGTTGATGATCGAAGGTGGGGCCACGGTGGCGCACGCATTTCACAGCCAGGGTCTCATCAATTACTACGTCCACTATTTGGCGGCGGCGGTGATGGGGGGGAGCGATGGTGCACCGGTTTTCAGCGGCTCCGGCGCTGCCTCCATCAGCGACCTCTCGCGGGGCCAGGTTGCCTCGATCACCCAACTCGGTGACACACTGAGGGTGGACATCCTTCCCATCCCCGATTGATCAAACCCTGAAAGAGGCTGGACCGTGTTTACCGGCATTGTGGAAGAACTAGGTTCAGTCGTTGCCCGTGACGGCGGTCGACTCCGCTTTCGTTGCTCCAAAGTGCTTGACGATGTGGCGATGGGGGCATCGATTGCCGTCAACGGATGCTGCCTCACTGTAGTGGCATGGGATGCCGATGCCGGCTGGTGGGAGGCCGACGTCACCCAGGAGAGCTTTGACCGAACCCAACTGGGGGATCTGGCGCCCGGTGACCCGATCAATCTTGAACGTCCGGTGCGCCTTGAAGACCGCCTCGGTGGCCATCTGGTCCAGGGGCATGTAGATGCGGTTGGCAAGATTATCGAGCCGATTCCCGATCTCCATGTAGGCGTTCCGGAGAAGCTCCACCGTTATTTGGTGGAAAAGGGCTCGGTCACTGTGGATGGGATTTCGCTCACGGTGGTGAAACCGACGGATCAGGGTTTCACGGTGGCGGTGATTCCGCACACTGGGCAGGTCACCACGTTGGGTCACAAGGGTGTTGGTGACAGAGTGAACATCGAGGTGGACGTGATGGCGAAGTACGCCGAGAAGCTGTTGGAGGGACACAGATGAGCGAATCCGAAGTCGAGGCCCCGGTTGAGGCACACGATGCCGCGGACGCAGCGGAGGGGATAGGCCGTACTCACGTCTTCGATCCGGTTCCCGATGCCCTTGCGGCCATTGGTCGTGGTGAGATCGTGGTTGTGGTCGACGACGAGGATCGGGAAAACGAAGGCGACCTCATCATGGCTGCACAATTCGCGACCGAAGAAAAGATGAGCTTCTTCGTCAACAACACCAGTGGCGTAATCTGTGCTCCGGTGACCAGCGCCCGAGCCGATGAGCTGGAGTTGCCCCTCATGGTGCAGCAGAATACCGAAATCATGCGGACCGCGTTCACGGTGAGTGTGGACTATCGGCACGGAACCGCCACCGGGATCAGCGCTCACGATCGGGCGCTGACCCTCCGCGCCCTGGTGGACGACAAGGCTCGTCCTGGCGACTTCGCCCGGCCGGGCCATATCTTCCCGCTCCGGGCACGAGAGGGCGGGGTTCTCAAGCGGGCCGGTCATACCGAGGCCGCTATCGACCTCTGCACGCTCGCTGGAGTGGAGCCGGTCGGCGTTCTCTGTGAGATCGTCCGGCCGGACGGAACAATGGCGCGGGTGGGCGATCTGGTCGAATTCTGCAAAGAACACAAGCTCGTCTTCATTTCCATCGCTGACCTGATCCGATATCGGCGCCGCACAGAGAAGCTCGTTCGCCGGGTGGGCGAGGCCAACATCCCAACCGACGCTGGCGAGTTCAATGCCATCGTTTACGAGTCCACGCTGGATCACCAAGAACACGTGGCATTCGTGATGGGGGATCTCCGCTTGGCCGAAGCGCCGTTGATCCGTGTGCACTCCGAGTGTCTGACCGGCGACATTTTCGGCTCGCACCGCTGCGATTGTGGACCCCAGTTGAGGATCGCCATGCAGGAAATCGCCGCGAGTGGGGCGGGTGCACTGGTCTATCTCCGCGGCCACGAAGGACGGGGGATCGGGTTGGGCCACAAGATCCGGGCCTACAGGCTTCAGGAGCAGGGCCTGGACACCGTTGACGCCAACACCCAGCAGGGCCTGCCGGTCGACAGCAGAGAGTATGGGATCGGGGCCCAGATTCTGGTGGACCTTGGGGTCACCAAGATGCGTCTCATGACCAACAACCCGTCCAAGTACGGCGGTCTAGATGGCTTCGGTCTTGAGATCACCGAGCGAGTGCCAATTCAGACCGTGCCAACCGCTGCGAACATCGGGTATTTGCGAACCAAGGCCGAACGATTGGGACACATCCTCAACTTCGATGAGGACTAAGTTGTTCCGACCGTCAGGCTGCTAACCCGAATCGTTGGATGTCGCAATGGGTACGCCGATCGCCGAACTCGCTATATCGTCCCAGCTGACGAGTTTGAAATTCTGGTTTGCTGATCCGTTCGTATCGTCTTGGGCCACGAACAGCCCGGTGCTGTAGGCGCCGCCCAGATTGGCGTTCGTTATTGCGATGCCGTCGGTGTGGTCGACCCCGTCGTGATTGCCCCGCTCTACTTGGAACGTCGCCACGTAGTCGTTCGGAGGAAGTCGGTCGTAGACGACGAATGAGTCGCTGCCCTGGCTCGATGCAACCAGATAACCGTCCCGATCCGCACCGTTCCACACCGCAAGTCCTTCGACGTCGGCGTGAAGGTGGCTGCCACCATTTTGTGTCGTCCGGGCGATCAGGGTTGGTTCCTTTAAGCTCTTGGCTCGCGCCGGATATCGCCAGATTCCCTTCTCCTCCTCGGAGACGTAAAGGTAGCCGTTGTCGTCATCGACGACGCATCCCTCCGATGTGGAATCGAGGCGAATCGTGCGGAGTTTGGTGCCACTTATGGAACTGCCATTGGTCGAGAGTTCCCATTGTTCGATCGAGCCGCTCGAGTCGGCGACGAATGCCGAAACACCGCCGCTGATCGGGTTACGAAACAGACAGAGCCCAGCCACGCCGATATCACTTGCGACAGAGCCGATCGGTCGAAGTCCTCGGGTCGATGGATCGACTTCGAAGAGCCTGATTTCGTCGCTATCCCGCTCGCTACCGGCGACCAGCGATATCTGTTTTCCATCAAACGTCACATCAGATCTGATGTCGACGTTGTTGATTCGCCCGACGTCGTAATAATGCAACTGCTCGCCATTGAGGTCGTAGACGGCGAGGCCACCCAACTTGTCAGAGCCGATGACGGTACTCCTAGCCGGATCGGTGGGGTCGACCCAGATCGCCGGATCATCGGCGGCGTCGCCATCGTGGGGGACCGGTTCCGTTTCTACCTGAGCGGTAATGGTTGCACCCGTCGGATTCGTGAGGATCAACGGGGGAGCCAAGACTGCCGGCGTCGAGTCGCCGCTGCACCCGCAGGCCGCGACCATCAACCCGACCGTGACCATCACGGCCAAGGGCAAACGTTGACCTCTAAGCATGAACAAACCCTCCCGGCTTCCAGCAGTGCCAATCAAGCCACCACGCCAAACAGAATTGTAGATCGACAATGAAACCGACCTTATAAAAAACTGAGATCAAGCTGATCTACCCACCGAGCTTCAGGGAGAACTTTGCCCTAGATCTGTGAGAGTACCGCCGTCATCTCCAAAGTGAGTCCGATTCGGCCAGTCTCGTTCGTAGTTGGGCATCAGCAAGCTCTTGATGGCGTTCGATGAACGTTGCTAGTGACAGAGGGACGCAGACTCAGAGGCCCGTGCTCGCCAGGCCGACGCGGCACCAGCAGAACTACTGGCGCTGATGTTTCTATAGTGAAGTACATACAATGGCTCGCAGTGATGCGAGGAGAGAGCGCCCAAAGACATAGCTCGCGTCGCTCCAGGGTGGCCAGAGGGCCGCAGGTCAAGCAACGTCATACAGGCCAAGCCAGGCCGGCATCGGGCTTTCGAAAAGGCGAAAAGCCGGCGATTTCCCTCTTGTGACCGCCATTCGTCGGCCTTTAACACTCAGTCGGAATCGAGAAACAGTGCAAACGCAAAAGCTCTACTTGATGACCACGATCTGTTCTGGAAAGTCGCACTTCACCCGGCTCCACCCACATCATTGCGGCCTTCGTGTCGTTGACTTCACACAGATCAATCGGCGGGCATCCCGAGGCCAAGAACCCGAAGCATCAATTGCCCCAGGGGCGGAGTACGGCCAACGGATCATCAAGTTTCTTGAAGGGCAAACCGAACCGATCGCTGTGCTCGGACGACGTGGGCCAGCGGATCCACCCAAATCTGCAGGCATCACATATGCGGCGATTCTGATTCCGGTCGATGACCATATTCGGAACTGGAAGCAACGCAAGAAAGATAAACCGTCGACGCGATGGCAGACGTTCTCTGATCTCGAGGCGAAGCGAGAAAAGCTGCGTCGTTACGCACAGGAGTATGGCATCGACGTCTTCAGTTCCTTCGCCGGCGCGATCGAAGAACTCACCACGAACGAAGTTGACTGACATCGTTGAGCTGAGTCGTCGACGCATATTCTTCCGCCCCCGAGTCTCCAAACCAGAGCGAAGAAACCATCGATCACTGCGCACACAGATGCAAACCAAACAACTACGGCCTCGAGACAACCATTCCGACGAAACACAGGCCAAGTCAATCTGATCCAGCTCCTTGCCTTGCCCTACCGTGTACTTGATGAGCACTGAGGCAGATGACAGCATGAACGTGCACTCCTTCTACGATTCATGCTGCGCGAAGGCGAAGTCTTCGGACGTGATGCGCGAGATTCTCGGTCGTCTGATTCCGGAGTTGGCGACGGGAACAGTCGAGATCGAAAAGCTGAAGTGCAAACTGAGCCACGAGCGATCTACGAACTGCGTGTTCCAGTACACACTCTCCATTCGCGACATCCAGGGCGGGGACATGGAGGAGCGCGTCTTTTACGGCTCGCTCGATCGGCGACTCGACGCTCGAGGACCGGATCTCGCCGCGTTTGTGAACGAAGGGCCCTCTCGCTACTACGTCGCAGAATTGGAAATGCTGGTGTGGGAGTTTCCTCACGACCCGTCTATGAAGTCTTTGAGAGACCTCTTGACCGACGAGGCCATGAGGGATCTTCTCCGGACAAGTCCAGCGCGATTCGAGGTGTCCAAGCAAGCGGCACTGCAAAAGAGCTCGGTGAAGTCGGTTCGTTACCACCCACAGAGTCGCTGCGTGCTGGAGCACCGATTGATTGTTCGTGACGGGGGCCACGATGTCGCGCTTCACTTCTTTTCCAAGACCTTTGCGCAACGTAGCGGCGCCGCGATCTATGACGCGATGGACCAGCTCTGGCGCAACATGAATCGGTTCGGGAAGCCGGGGATACCCGAACCGCTGTACTACGACGCCGATCGAGGGACGATGTATCTCTCGGCCCTTGAAGGGCCACCGGCTGTCGATCTGATTCTGGGCGAGAGCATGCCGCAGCTCGCTGCCGACACTGGAAGACTGATGTCGAGGTTCCATCGGAGCCGCGTGGCTGGCTTGGAAGAGCGGAGCGTGGAGAACGATCTTCGGATGGCGCGGCGTGGTCCGACGGCGCTTCGCTCCTGGTCGGAAGATGCCGGTACCCGGGGTGGTCTAGTCGCCAGCCAGCTCGAGGCGCGTGTTGCGGACACGAATGACTTCCCGCTCGCGCCGCTTCACGGCGCATTTCGTTTGAACCAGATGGTGGTCACCGAACACGGTCCTGGCATCGTCGACTTCGATGGCTTGTGTTCGGGTAACCCGTTAAGCGACGTCGGGGCGTTCGTGGGGTACGTGTTGTTCCGCGTGGCGCGCGAAAGAGGTCTCCCTCGACCGCGGGGAAGCCCTCATCGGTCACTTTCTAGCGTCGTACCGTGGGAGCACCCCGTGGGGGGCACCAGATTCCGCGCTTCGCTGGTACGCCACCGCTTTCCTTCTTGGAAAGCATCTCAAGAACGTCGCAAAACGCCCGCCGAATCGCTACCAACCGGGTTCACTTGAGCGACTCCTCGACCTCACAGAGCGCGTCATAGATGGTCGTCAGCCGTTGTGACCACGCGCCGGTGGCGGCGAGCCGAGTCCGCGACTAACGACCGTACGACGAGCCATCCAGCGAGTCTTGGGCTTCATCAAGAAAGAGATGCGGGAGAGACGACGGGCCGGTTTCAGAGAACGGATGGTGTCGAAACGCCCGAATCGCTGACCGGACCAAGGCAATGTTCTCCAGCACACGCACTCGCTCGACAAACCCAGCGTCCGGTTTAGCGTGGCACTCGTATTCGGAAAGGAATCTGTCTGCGAGGTTCCTGTAGGAAATCTTGCCGGTTTGTCGAGCCCGCCGTCGAAGCTTGGTCAAGAAATTTGCAACGTCAATTGCCGGATCTCCTGCGCAGGAAAGATCGAAGTCCAGTACCACAACTTCTTGATTCCGAAGCAACAATTGACTCGGCGTGAAGTCGCCGTGGATCAGACAGTTTGTCCCTTCTACGCAGTGCTCTGCACGGCGTGCGACTTCGGACATGAGTGGCCCAACGCGACTTCCCAGGTCTGGTCTCACGGCTTCGACTGGCCGGATTGCACTACGGAGTTGCTGTAATTCGCCGGCGAGGTTTCTGCCGCCAGAGCTGGGAGCTTGATGAGAATGAAGTGCGGAGAGAGCCCAGGCCGCTCGTCGAACTGCAAGATTCACGTCTGCACCCAACTCGTTGCTCCGGTTGAGGACCTCACTCAAAGTGGATCCTGGTTCATACTTCATAATGAAGAGGTTCAATTCGGGAATGAGTTGCAGGGGTCGGGGTACGGAAACACCCCTCTCAGCCAACCAGACGTAGGCCGCGTTGAGCCGATCCCAGGACTCTTGTGCTTGATTGATTGACCGGTACACCTTGGCCACCGCAATTGGAGACGTATCTGAGGAATTGTTCATTCGGTATGCCAGCACCGCCCGCCGGTGCGGACGATACTGAAGAACCTCAATAGTCAGCGGTGGATTTTCGTTGCTTGCGGACCTAAGACCGAGGGCGTCAATTACGGGCGTCATGTGCTCCGGCGAGAGCGCCGTGGGGAGGGAGGGCAGGGCCCAATCGGACGGGAAGAACTCCACGAGCACGTCGACGTCCTTGACATAGACTGCCCGGCCGTCGTCGTCCGAATAGTACTTCTCGTGAACGGCCTCAGCTCGCCGGCCTCTGGCCACGCTCACCACAGCCATCGACTTCGCCTCTGATCCATCAACGCCAGCCCCCGGCTTGAGCATGCAGAGGATTGCGCACTTCCGACCAGGTCGATAGGCCATATCCAGGATGTCGACGGTCGCTGGCATTGAGCCTGGGCCGAGTGTCGGGAGGATCTCGTGATCGAGAAAGAAATCGTTCAGCCTTTCGGTCGATGCGACCAGCTCAAGCGCTGGAAGGTCAGGATCGGCGATCAAGTTGCTGTCTGCCCTGCTCAGAGTTCATGGACACACCGATACGCCTTCTCTCAGATACGCGTAGGGTCGAGATTCAGACCCGTTAAGCATGTACTCCTGTGGTGCGTGGCGAAAGCTGCGTATGGCGCTCTGAACATGTACAAATGCGCGGGTGAGCTGGGCACGTTCGACCAGACCGCTTGTTCGTCCTGATGCCGTCTGATATTGCTCTAAGAACTTTTCCGGCATTCCCTCCAACCACTTATGCTCCGAGCGTTTGATTTCACGGTCCAGTTTGGCCATGAGATTGCCGACATCCAGCGCAGCATCTCCAGCTGAAGCCCTGTCGAAGTCAAGCATGGAAACCCGGTCCCCATCACACAGGAGCTGATTCAGTGTGAAGTCGCCGTGACAGACCGAAACGAAGTTCTCGGGGTACTGCCCGTCGTGGAAGGCGATGCGGTTCAACAGAGCGTCAACATCTCCCGCCAGCTCCGGCGCAACGATCTTCAATCTTGTCAGATGACGGCGGACACGCCGGATCTCCGATGTCAATGTCCTCGACCGTGCGGACGGTATCGGGCCAAGCGTGTGAAGCGCCGACAAAGCTTCAGCCACAAGAGCTGACGTTCCTATGGCTTCGATGCTGCTTGTACTGGCACGCAATCTGGCCTTCATGGAAATTCCGGCTGCTCGTTCCATTATCAGGGCGCTCATCGGTTCGGAAACACCGAGCGGTCTGGGTATGTTCAAGCCTGCCGCGGCGGCCTTTGGACGCAGATCTGCGATCAGATCCGCCGCTAGCGCTGCACTGGGTCCCGGCGGAAACACCTTGACGATCACATCGACATCGTCGGCTTCGTTGGCGAAGACTGGACGATAGAGAAGAACGCACCGGCGGTGCGGTCGATAATGCAGCACATCCGGAGAGCGCCATCGAAGACCGGGATCGCGAGCCTCGCCGAGCGTTGCTGTCATGCTCTGAGGAGACATCACACTCGGAAGCGTCGGAAGTGCCCAATCGGCAGGGAATAGTTCGACGACGCATCCAAGCCTGGAAGCGTATTCGGAGTCTGGTAGATGATCGAGTTGTGCGGCGTCTGCTCCTTTCATGGTCACCAGCGCAACCTGCGGTTGAGCTTCGGATTCATCGTTGACGTGAAAGGAACAACGAATGACGCATTTCTCTGCCCGGTGTGTAGACCAACGAATCGATTCTGGTTTCCACTGCTTCGCGATCGGGGCCAGAGAACGGGAATGCTTGGTCATAGACAAGCCCTTGCGATTTGATCTGACGACCAAGCCAACTCCAGGAACGGGAGTGCAGGGTCGTTCAAGACGGTTGGTGTAGACATGACAGCGCCTCCTCAAGAAATTGGTCCGCAGATTGAACGGGATCTGCCGGCCCGGACTCGGAACGGTGGTCTCTCCGTAGCCTGATTCCGATTTTTGCCAAATCAATGCTTTGCATCAGTTGAGCTCTACGACGGAAACCGGCGTCGGCACTTCCATACGCGTCCAAAAAGGCCGCAGCCTGATCGTGAAGATGCCGGCGGTCCCAAAGCACGGCGACCTTGACCAGTGCGGCCATGAATCTGCCAACATCAATCGCGGGATCTCCGGGGCCGAAACGGTCGAAATCCACAAGCGTCAGGCCGTCGGGACCAGAGATAAGTTGGCTGGGCGTGTAGTCACCATGAACAAGTCCTTCTGTTCCCGGGGCAGATCGCAGCAAAGCCGCCGAAATCTCGTCCGCGACGCAATCAGCTTGTTTGGCGAATCGAGGTAGAACCGCCTCAAGCGCGCTGATCTGTTTCTTGACATCCGAAAACTTGGCGTGGAGAGATGAGGGACGACCCCCAGCCACGTTGAGGCGGTGGAGGTCCCGAAGAGTCCTTGCTGACTGATGTATCAAGCCTTCGGCAACATCTGCTGGCCCGTGAATCACCAACTCCCGTACCGGTGTACCCGGGACCGATTCCATGAGAACGAAGCTTCGTTCTTCGACCACCATCAGCGGCGTGGGAAAACGCACTCCGGTCCCGCGAGACTCGGCCCGGAGCGCCTCATGAGTTTCCCATGCAAGCCGAGACCGCTTGCCAGAGCGATATACCTTCCCGATCAGGTCCTTGGATAATGTTCCAGACGGACTACGACTCGTATACCGCAATGTGCAACGACGGTTGGGACGATAACGCAGGACCTCAGCAGAAGCCCCGTTGTCGAAGACCTCCTGGGCAACGTCAGTGAGGCCCAGCGCCAGGAGTTCGGGAGCCATCTCTGGTGGCTGCAACGCCCACTGGAGGGAAGGAAGCTGCGAGTCGTGTGGAAAGATTTCGACAAATCCATGATGTTCGGGAAGCTCGACAGTGCCATCCCCTGGCCCCACACCTGTCGATGAACCGCTCCGACCAAAAGTTCCCGCCGCGAGATACGAATCACCACCGGCAGAATTCGAGGTGTGTACTTCGTACAACACGACAACGTTGCGCTGGGGCGTGTAGTAGACCGATTCCACATCGATGCGGACAGCAATCTCATTCGGCCGAACCCGCGGCAGGATATGGGAGTTGAAGACCGACCTCATGGCCTGAGACGAGCAGACGGTTCCCAGTTCAGGGAGAGCCGGATCGGAAACCGACATATAGTCAGAGACGTTCACCCTCAATCCCATCCTGCTGCATGGACTACCTGACGCGAGCGGGCAGCCAAGGCAACCGCCCGATCTCGCCAGCCGGGATATCTCTGCCGACGCACTTCATCGGCCGCAAGATTCAAGAATGTTGCCGCTACCGAGAAGGGTAGTCGATCCATAGGTGTCCCTTGACTGGCTTCGAGGTATCCGCAGCGAAACGCTTCGGCGCAGGTTGCGTATGTATCCCATCGCCCTGTTGCTCGCTGGGAAAGCTTCTCCAGCTGAGCGAGGAAGCACCCCACGTCCAATACCGGATCTCCCATCGAGAGCCAATCGAAATCAATGACGCGAATCCTCGCGCCGTCCCAAAGGACATTTCCGGGATAGAAATCTCTATGGGTCATGGCGAGTCGACTCTGTGTCCAGTTCTCAGCGAGTTCGCGGAGCAAACTGGCGGTTTCTCCAACTTGTTTTCGCACAGACTGCGGTACGTGGAGCTGCAAGACCTCGGAGTTCTCCTCGATCTTCTGCAATTCATTTCCCAAACTTCTCTCCCGGAGGCCCGCTACCGGCACCGTGTCGTGAAGTCTGGCCAGCCATCGCCCGGCGAGATCAAACGGCCGGATATCAAGCAGCGGTGGCTTCAGAGCGCTGAGCAATTCGCCAGGTACGTACTGTTGGAGCGTGAGTCCGAGATCCGGGAGCAGCGCTAGTGGCTTCGGCATTGCCGAAAATCCATCCTGGGCCAAGTCGGTGTGCAGCGACATGGTCGTGCGATGCACCTGCGCGGCGAGGTCCGGTCTTCGGTATAACTTGCCGATCAGGATCGTTGGGTCTTCGGCATGCGGATGCTTGCTGGTCAGCTCATATCGAAGTGTGCACCGCTTGCCCGGCCAGTGCTTCAGGACCTCCACAGAACAATAAGAGCTTGTCGGCGCGTATGCAGCGCCGGCGAGAACTTCGATGAGCCGTGGGTGGATGGTTTCGGGGGTGCACGCGTGAGCAAGCCATGGCAAATTCTCATCCTGAATTTTGATGGTCACAGCTGTTTTGCACATTGCAGAGCCTCCTCCAGCAGCAATTCGGCCAGCGAATCAGAACCTCCGAATTGATGCGGTGCATGCCGGAAGTCCCGGACTGCGAGCCTGGCGAGAGCCAGAGCCTCAGCTACGAGGACCCGATCGGCCACATCATCAATTTCACCGGCATTCGCTCGATAGCAGGCCAGGAATTCTGTGGCGAGCCATCGTGGAGCTTGGCGTCCATTGGACAATGCGACCTTTCGGAGTTCTGCCATGAAATTGCCGACGTCGAGTGCTGGGTCCCCCGGGGCTGTCCGATCGAAATCTACAAGATCTGGGGCCTTGTGTGAGACGAGCAACTGGCTGGGCTTGAAATCGCCGTGGATCAGCGACACTGGCACCGCTCGGCTATCCACCTTTGATTCCAACATCAACAACAAGGCGTCCACCTTGCGAGCGAAGTCGCTGGCAACGAGGTGAACCCGGCCAACCCGCGTTCGCAGTGCCCCGATGTCACCGATGACGGTACGGACGTCGCCGGCAAGGTCCGGTAGTCGTTGGGCGTGGAACGAAGCCAGCGCGCGGGCAGCGAACATCACGGTCTCACAAGCCACCGCTTCAGCCCGTTCATCTTCCAAGAGGGATTGAAGAGAACAGCCGCTGACTTCGGCCATGAGCATCAGGTTCATATCGGAAACAAATTGGAGAGGCTCCGGTATGGAGAATCCCGTTTGTAGCGAGTGGACTGACGACAGGTTGTTCCACGCGAGGCCAGCCTCACGGTGGTCCGGAAACAGCTTTCCGACCATGCCGAGGGAACCCTCTTCTCCCGGGAACCGCAGGACGCACCGTCGGTGTGGGGAGTAGTGGATCACCTCGCAGCCCGAAGACAACACTGCGGCCAGCGTGGGCAATTGCCAGTCTGCGGGAAAGAGCTCTATGAGGCACTGATATTCTTCAATGAAGACGGCACTTCCCGCGTTCAACTCAGAGCCGTACGTCTGCTGGTGGACGGCGTGGAGCCGGTCGTCCTTGGCGAAAGTGACCAACGCAGGAACGGAGGCACGGTACGACCCATCCGACTTCACAACCTCGAGTGTGCAGAGCGTGACGTTCCTCCGCCCCGGGGAGTACGTGATGTCATTGATCGTGAGACCAGCCGTTTCCGAACCGGGGATCAGTTTGGGCAACACACGATCATCGAACAACTCTGTCAATGCGTGCGACGACCACGCCAGATCCAAATGACGCAGGTGTGGATCGGGGCTGATCACGGCGTTACCCGGGCACGTGCAGTCTTCAAGGCAACTGTCGTCTCGTTCGCCAAATCCGCAAGAGCGAGAACTTTCTCGTACCAGTTCGGCTCGAGCGAGAAAAATGCTCGCAGCGCCCACTTGAGGTGCCCAGCGCCGCGGTACCAGGAAACCCACTCAGGCTGTCCAATCGAGGAGTCCGCCAGAGCCGATACGAAACGATCGGCACACTGTTCTGAAACGACGCTTTCCCGCGGATGGTTTACGACCGCCACATCGAGGAAGGCCAAGAAGGATCCGGCGTCTGCGCTCGCCCCGGCCATGCGAAGATTGTCCATATCAATGGCTTCCAGATTGGAACCATCCGCGACGAGATGCTCATGACGGAACGCTCCATGGCTCAGCCGAAGTTGCTCCGGATCCAATGTTGACGCCGCTGATTCCAATGCCCGTAGCACATCTGTAAGAACAGATTGAAGCAAGAAATCAACGCGTCCGACGCTCGCAACCTTGCGACGAAACTCTGCCAGGATGGTCTGTGGGGTGACGGTCACCCCAGCGGTCACACCGCAGCTCTGTAGCGAGGCAATCCCTTCTGCAGCCCGGGCCATCAGCTCGGACAGGGGCGAGACCAGCGCCTCGTTGTCCACGGCCGCATCCAACATGACGGCCAGGGATGTGCCGGTACTTGGTCCAATCAACGACACATCTGTACCCGGACTATCACCGAATGGCACGACGACGCGCCACGGAGCCCCACCCCCGTTGAGTTGATCTGCAACGGCTAGGACCTCGCGATTCGGTGCAGAGGAGTTCCTTCGGGTTACCTTCGCAAAGCAAAGGACTTGCCCGTGCCTGTCAACGGATTTGTACCGAAGCACAGATCGAATCCACGGCTTGAAGGAACCGGGAAGAGCCTCGACCTCGATCGCCTCGGTATCTTCGCACAGCCCGAGCGAGGCAAGCCTTGTCCTTGCCCAGTCGTTCGAAGCGGCCTTCATCAGGTCCGGTAGTCGGTAGTCAAGTGGGAACGCTTGAGCAAGCACGCCCAAGTTGGGTAAGTGACAGAACGATTTGCTTCCTCTGGCCGCCTCGGCCTGAATCTTGAACTCATGACGTTTGATAATTTGGGAATCACGCCCATCACTGAACATTCGGCCGGAAACGAGCTGGGATTCGCCGCCTGGACCACTGAACTCCCACCCAACGATGCAGTCAATGCCGGGCCGGTATCGAACGTAGTGAAGCTTTGGAGAATCTGCACTAGGGGTGAAATCCATCAACGGACCGGCGGCTTGCCGTATGAATTCCGTACTGTCAGGGCTGACCATTTCTACCAGTGCGGGGAGTTTGGGATCTGAAGGTACCGAGCGAAACGTATTCATCACGTTCGTTCCAGTGATGATTGAAGATGACGTGATCGCCGAAGAGTGCGGAAGCCGTTCTGTTGAGCATCTTCTACCGGTTTGGGGTGTTTCGGTTTGGGGTCGATCATCTGTTGGTATTTGCCGGACTGAGTGATCAGCTCGCGATGAAGCCCGTCCTGAACGACCGTTCCCCCGTCGAGCACGATGACTCGGTCGTCGTCTCCGATCATCGCCAGCTGATGGGTGATGACCAGAACCGTCTTTCCTCGCATGAGTTCTCGCAATGCGTCCAATACCGCTGCGCCGGATTCGGAGTCGAGGCCGACGAGGGGTTCATCCAAAATCAGAATCGGCGCATCTCGAATTATCGCTCTGGCGATCGCGATTCGTTGACGCTGTCCGCCGGAGAGCGTTTCGCCTCGCTCTCCGACGGTGGTGTCATAACCCTCGGGCAGGGCCCGGATGAAGTCGTGGGCGTTTGCCTTTTTCGCAGCATCGACAATTTCGGGTCGGCTTGCCGTTGGTTTCCCGTAGGCGATGTTCTCTGCGATGCTTGTACGAAGCAGCACCGACTCCTGCATTACCACGCTGATCTGGGATCGGAGCGAGGACAATGTGAAGGCGCGTATATCGGTTCCGTCGATTTCGATCGAGCCCGACGATGGGTCATATAACCGGGGAATGAGGGAGAGCAGAGTACTTTTACCAACGCCGGTCGGACCGACGATGGCTGCACCTTCGCCGGCGGCGATGCTGAGATTGACACCTTTCAGAACGGATTGCCCTCCGTCGTAGTCAAACGTCACATCGTTGAATGCCAGCGCCCCCTGGAATTCAGGCGCCGAGACGGCGTCGGGCTGGTCCACGACCCCCCCATCTTCATCGAGTAGCTCGACGACGCGGTCGATCTGAGCGCTGGCTCGGGCAAGCTTTGTGGTGTGCTTGATCGAAGTGCGCATGGGCTTCCAGAAGTCGCGAATGTAGCTGACGAACACAATCAGATCGCCTGGGGTAATGGCGTTGTCCATCACCCGTTTAACACCAAAGCCAAGCACAGCTGCGGTCACGGTGGCCCCGAGCACATCGACGATCCAAGAAACCCGTTCCGCCTTCAGCGCAGCGGCGACGCCGAATTGGAGGCTGGCGCCGCTTTCCTCCTCGAACCGGTCTTTGACCGCCTGTTCCTGGTTGAACACGCGACTCAACCGCATGGTTCCGAGCGATTCGTGGACCACCTCGGATAATTGTCCTTCTCGTTTGCGCTCCGCGCGAGAGAAGGCCCGAACTTGCGGCGTGAAATAGCGGACCGTCAGAAACAGGAAAGGGGCTGCGGTGTACGCGACCAGAGCCAGTTGCCAGTCCAACCAGAATAGTAACAACGCCATCCCGAACATGAAGATTGCACTGTTGAGGATCTGCGCCACCGATTCGGTGAGGATGACCCGCAGCGCTTTCACATCCGACGTCAAGCGGGTCATGAGATCCCCGGCGGAACTCCTGGCGTGGAACTGAAGTGAGACGTTGTGGATCCGTTCGAACAATGCGACTCGGACGTCGAACACGACGGTCCGGCCCGCTTTGTTCAGCACCAATGCCAAGAGGTAATTCAATAGACCATCAACAGCGGCGATCACGACGACCAGCGACGCCACGCCAACCAGGATCAAGGTAGTTTCCCGATCCAGGGAATCGTTGGTGAGGATGTTGTCGAATGCGAATTTCAGTGGCCACGGCTTTGCTAGCTTGGCCGCAGCCTGCAGGAACAAAAAGAGAAGGCCGAAACCGATAGCACCTCGATGAGGCCGAATGAATTTCTGTAGCCGAAAGATGCTCTTCCATGCGTCGATAGCGCCAACAGGACTCGCTGGTTCGCTCACGCCAAAACAGCTTTCGGACTGGGTTGCGTAGCAATTTGTTCAATACGCCGAGCGTTGTCATTCCAGGTATGGCCTGCAACGACCCACGCTCGAGCTGCGGTTCCCAGTTGGGCCCCAAGATCTGGAAGCCTCAGAATCCGAGATACCTTGGCTGCAAGATCCTGCGCATCGCCCGGTTCATAGTGAAGACCTGTGTGATCGTGAATCAACAGTTCCGCCACCTGCCCGATCCGAGCGCCAACCACCGGCTTCGCCAATGCCATCGCTTCGAAGAGCTTCAAAGGTGAGAAGTACGTTTCTCCCCCTTTGGGATAGGGGACCACCACAACGTCCATAGCCGCCAGATGATTCGGCACCTCCTCATGAGGGATTCCGCCGGTGAACGTAACATGCTCCTCTCCCGATGAACGCCCGGGTCCGTCCCCAACAACGAGGAGATGGACAGACGGGTCGGATTCAACGATCAACCGCACGGAATCCTTCAAAGTATCAAGATCGTGCCAAGGCTTGAGGCTACCGACGAACCCGACGATCGACTTGCGCTCCAGGCCATAGCGTGTCCGGATCTCTTCTCCATTGGCCTTGGGAGAGAACAGGTCAGGGTCCACGGCATTGGGCAGAACAGTCACCCGTTCCGCAGGCACACCCAAACCAGTGGCGTAGCTGGCCAACGGCGGCGACACTGCGAGAATCGCATCCGCGGACTGGAAGATCTTCCGCTCCATCTCCGCTGCGGTCCGTTCCAGCACAAGCGTCCGGTATGTTTTTTGCTCATGGAACAGCGGAGCATTCACCTCAAGTAGGAAAGGCACGCCAAGGACCGCCGCGACTTCGGCACCTGCATAGCCAAAGAGCGAGTAGCGCTCGTACATGACATCAGGTCGGAATGCATCCAACTCTTCGAGGAGCACACGCTGCGCACGCTCAGCCGACCACAGCGACTTCCATTCCTTGGCCAAGTGAGCAGGCAATCCGGCCTCCAGAGCGATCAGCTGAGAGAGTTCTCCTCCGAAGCCGCCAAGAGATAGTTGCTGGACTTCGTAGTCGATGAGTTCCTGCGGGGTGGCGTCCCCCGGGGCCACAGCGAAGATCCGCACTTCGTGACCCAAGCTTCGCAGACTGTCGACGACATTATGAATGTGCACCGACGATCCTCCGGTACCAAAGATTGGGACCCCGGCGTCAAAACATAGGAAGGCGATTCTCATTGGTGTGCCTCTGACGTCAAATGCGCGGTCTCGAGATGATCACGAAGCACCCTCACATTCTTCTTGAGATCGAATGTACCCTCCGCCTTTGTCCGGGCCGAGGCACCGAAACTCTCTTGGAGTCCATCGTCGGAAATGACTCGAGCAATAGCATTCGCGAGCGCCAGCGGGTCCCCCGGCTCCACCAGTACACCGTTCTCGCCGTCATCGATGATCTCCGGAATGCCCGTCAATCGTGAGGCCACGACTGGCGTTCCACAAGCCATCGCTTCCAGTAGTACGGTCGGCAGTGCGTCCTGGTTGCCATCGCTGGCTTTGACTGCCGGCATGGCCACGACGCCCGCTCGTCGATAGAACGATGCGAGTTCCTCTTGTGATCGAACGCCGTTCAGCGTGACAACACCGTCGAGGTTCTTCGCCTCAATCTCCCGAAGCAAACTCTTCCGCCGTTCACCGTCGCCGATGATTTCGCATCGCACTCGAAGACCTCGATCTCGGAGAATTTCGATCGCGCTCAGGAGGTTCGTGAAACCCTTCTTTTCGACGAGCCGGCCGACAGCCAACACCAACAGTGGATCGCGCGCGACGGTCTGATCGGGGCGGAACTTCTGAAGATCGACGCCGTTGTAGATGACATGGAGGTTCTCTGCCGCCTCTTCGTCTGTGCGGTCGATCAGAAAGGCCTTGTTGTACTCGCTCACCGTGATGGCGAACTCGGCGCTGGTGAGCTGTTCCCGCATCAGGCTGTAGTCCACATCGTTGCTGAAGATGTCCCTGGCGTGGGCGGTGAAGCTGAACCCGAGCCCGGTCAACCTGCTGGTCAACATCGTGACCTGGGTAGCGCTGTGAGCGAAATGCGCGTGAAGATGTGTGACGTCGGTTTTTGACACCTCGCGTGCCAACGCGTTTGCCTGGACAAAACGCTTCAGAAGGTCCAGCCGCTTTCTGTGCCAGGACTGTGACACTGCAAAACGCAAGGTCCTGCCAAACCGCGCTGGATGGGTAAGCGCTTGCACCACGACGCACTTGGTCAAAGCGGGAACATGGCTATACAGACGGTCGGGGAGGTAGGCACATGACATTGACAGTTGTCTGACGTTTTCGTGAGGAACATCCTCGACAGGATTTCTGCAAGAGAAGATCTGCACGTCTGCGCCGTTTCGCTGGAGTTCACCGATCTCGTTGACGATGAACGTCTCTGAGGTCTGGGGGAACATCCGCACCACGTAGCCGATGGACAGCGGCACGCCGTGCGTTCCAGCTCTTTCCTCACCCTGCGTTTCGGACGGCTCAAAGGTTTTCGCCTCCATCACGGCATCGCCTTCGCATGTAATCCAGATCGAGTTCCGGTCGTATGCGTCACCGGAGCGCCGCCAAGACCTGCAGGAGCCAAATCGGGGTGGGGGGCTGTCTTCTCCTGGACTGACGATCCATTCAGATGCTGAGGCGTGCTCTGGGTGCTCTTCGAGATCGACAGTGGGTCCAGCATGATACCTGCGGCCCGGGCTGCCCCGTCGAGTGGCGGGACGTTCCCCGTCTCTGGGAGACCGTCCGTAGCGAGCAGTTCATCCAGACACTGCGACAGCCGGCCCACGGTGAGACAAGCGGGGTCGAGAAACTTAACCAGTCCCCGATCGGCAAATAGCCGGCTACGTATTCGTTGTTCAGAGCTTGGGCCGTGTCGTGGAACCACGAGCGCCTTCTTGCGCAGAGCCAAGACCTCGCAGAGGCTGTTATAGCCGCCCATCGTCACAAGGGCCGATGCATGTTGGATCCATGCGGTGGTATCCGACACCCTGGACTCAACGATCACACCGGGAAGTTTTTCGTAGTCCGAAAGTGCATTTTGTTGTGCCCGCGCCATAGTCGGGCCTGTGAGGACCACCGCCTGGGTGTTTCCGAACAAACCGTTCGACTTGTACGCATCCAGGAAAGCCTGCGCCAGCGGCCAGGCATCATGACCACCGCCACCCATCATCATGATGTACGGAACACGAGGGACGCCGTCCGCATCGGAGAGTACCCCGGACTGAGGTGGACCGACGTAGTTGCAGTAGGCCACCGTGTCGATCGAGGGTGTCAATCCGTACGCCGCGTCTGCGTCATAGATCTTCTGGCACCCGTAAATCAGGGCGGCGTCGTAGCTGTGCAGCTCCTCGTAAGCCCCGCAGTCGTCCCAGGCGGCTCGTATCGCTTCGGCACTGTCCAAGACGTCGCGAAGTCCGAGGAAAAGGTCCGGTCGCCGCCGGTGACGCTGGATCTCATTGAGAGTGGGCCGCAATTCACCAAGAGCCCCGACGGGCATATGGTCCACGAGCATCGTGTGCGGGCGATAGTGGAGATAAACGTCCAGAATCAGCTGACCCCGAAGTCGGACGGCATCGTCAATGTCGATTGCCCGGGAGACGGTTTCCCACTTGCCGTGGTCTAGCTTGATGATGGTAGGCAGCTTCAAGAAGTCGACGCCGGGAATCGGAGCAAATGGCGGAGCCGGCGAGTCTGAAATGATCAGAATCTGCGCATCTGGTTCTCTGGCCAGAATGGCCTGAGCGATATTGCGACTCCGGCGGTAGTGGCCGAGACCCAGACCATCTTGGCTATACATCAATACACGACGACTTGTCACCGAGGTGTCCCCTTTCAGGTCAACCGCGTGACCCCGCTCGCCTGCTATCTACGAAAATGACTATTGTCGCCCTTAGTCATCTTCGATCACTCTCCGTGAGCGACGTTACAACCCCTCGGCACCAGCTCCTAACCTGGTGGGTACTTCTTCCTCCAGCCACGCGTGCACCTTCATGTAAGTAGGGCCCTGTGATCCACTGACGCCTGGACGGTTAACAGAACGCGGCAGAGCCTTCGCTGGCGAGGCCCAACCACAAGGGATGAAAGCCGATGATCACACTTGCGACGAGTCCACTACTTCCCCGCCGACTTGTTTCCCCGGGCCCCGTTGAATATGGATCCCAGAGCGGAAGCCGGCCCTAGAGAATGGCGTCGGTTGGCAGGGCCACGATGTCGGTGGCTCCCAGGTCTCGCAACTCCTGGAGGCGGCGCCAGAGGTCGTTCTTCTCCACCACCATGTGGGCAGCAACGCGATCGGAGCGTCCCGCCAGCGGCAGGACCGTGGGGGAGTCCAGGCCGTGGAAGACCTTGGTGAGGTCATCCACACGATCGGCATCGATGTGCAGCATCACGTAGTGCGTGCGGCGAGCCGCGAGGGCGGCTTCCACCCGGAGTCGCATGAGATCGATAGCGTCCGCATTGGCCTCCGGGGCGGTGACGAAGGTTGCCTCACAGGCCCGAACCTCTTCAAGAACCCGCAGGCGGTTGCGGATCAGTGAGCCCCCGGTTTCTCGCAGGTCCACGATGGCGTCGGCCAAACCCACGGCGCAGACACCCTCCAGTGCGCCACCCATACTCACCACTGTGGCGTCGATGCCGCGGGTGGCGAAGAATCGTTTGGTCCAGGCGGGAAGGTGAGTGGCCACCGTTTTGCCGGTGAGGTCGGATGCATCGGTCCAGGCTTCGGCCTCACGACACGCCACCACGAGGTCCGAGCGGGCGAAGCCCAGAGGCACGGTTGGCCAGTCTTCGATGGCGTTCTCCAATGCGGTATCGGTGGAGATGAAAGCGGCATCTAAACGACCGGCGCGGAGCCAGGCAGCTGCGTCTCCGGGTCGCATCTCTATGAACTCGATTCCTTCGGTCAGATTGGAGGCGTTGAGGCCAGAGCTCACCCGGTAGCCGGCTTGTCGAAGAAGTTGGATCGTTTGCTCTCGCAATCGGCCCTTCGAAGGCACGGCGACTCGCAGGACGGCGTTCATGAGCGACGCCCCTCGAGGACGGAAAGGAATGCGGTTGGTTCGATACCGGCACCGGCCAACCCGACCATGAGGTGATACACCAGATCGGCGGCTTCGTTGGCGGCCAGGACGGGGTCAACAGTCGAGCGATTGAGTTCTAGGCAAACCTCGAAGGCCTCTTCCATGATCTTGCGTTGGTTGAACTCGGAATCCCCAAGAAGTTTGGCGGTGTAGGAGGATGCCGGATCTGCGCCTGAGCGAGCGGTGATTATTAGGGCCAGGTCAGCAAGGATGGTGGACATGTGTCAGCTCGCCGAGATGGCGTCGAGAACAGACAACGTCTCGATCAGGGTGACTGCAGCCTCGGCACCTTTGTTCCCGGCCTTCCCGCCGGCTCGGTCGAGTGCCTGTTCGAGGGTCTCTGTGGTCAAGATCCCGAAGATTACAGGCTTGTCGGAGTCCAGACCGGCTCGCTGAATTCCCGCGGCAGCTTGGCCGGCTACGAAGTCATAGTGACTGGTGGCGCCTCGAATCACCGCTCCCAGGCAGATCACTCCGTCGATATCGGGCCGATCAGCAAATGATTTGGCAACGATCGGTGCTTCGAATGCCCCGGGGATCCACGCCACGGTGATGTTGTCATCAGCGACCCCATGGCGGCCGAGTGTGTCGACTGCGCCGGAAAGCAGGCGATCGGTGATGAGGTCGTTGAAGCGGCCGCACACAATGGCAACCCTCCGCCCCGAGGCGTCCATTGATCCGGTGATCGTTTTCACCCGCTTAAGACTAGACGGCTCGGGCCTCAAACTCATGTGCTGTTCGGCCCACCTCGTGTGGTCGCTCAAGCACACTGCGTTGCTCTTTAACAAATGCGTAAAGACTTGGCCTTTAGTCTTGCTGCTCGATCCAAGGCTCTCCTATTGTCGGGCGTCGGTTATCGGGCCGGTGTTTCCTGCTTATTGGGGCAGAGTCTTTGTGGTGCGCGCGTGGGAACTTCCCAGAACGCTTCTTAGTTCTCGTCAAGTAAGGAATCCCAATGCCGATGGACCAAATGTGAGTGTGGATACGCCCCAGGACGACATGGCCGTAGTCGAGCCAGACTCTGCTGCGGTGATCGCCAGGCCGTCGTCCTTGTGGACCTCATGGCCCGTTGTTGGACTCACGCGATTCGTCATGGCCGCACCGGTGGCGATGGCGGTGGCGCTCATGGGCGTGCTGCTCACATTGGTCGCGTTCTTCGGCGTGCGGGCACTGGAAGACAGTCGTGCCGAGGTTGCCTACGAACGCACGGTTCTCGACCAGACCACGAACGCTCAAAGCCGGTTGGCCAACAACATCAGGTTGGCGGATTCCCTGGCAACATTTCTGACAAATGGGGGACCGATTCCTTCATCGTCGGTCTTCGACAACTACTTCCTTGGTACCAAACTTTTTGAAACCGGTTCGGATCTCGATGGCGTGGTGTATGCCGCCAAGGTCGACGATGTGGAAGGTTTCGCAGCGCTGAAGGAACGGGAGATCGCTCGAGAAAACGACCGGTTCAATTTTCAATTCAATCCCTTGGCACAACCCACTGGCGGCTATGTGATCACCCGGGCATTCGGCGCCGCCGATCGCGAAGCTCGCATGGGTGATCTGCTCCAATCCGGTATGACCGGCGCAGTCCAAGAGGCAACAGAAACTGGATCCACCGTTTTCCGGTTGGACACCCAAGCTCAGAACCTCTTCCCGATCACCGACCCGGGTTTCAGCGAGGACGAGGGCTTTCGATCCGTCAACGGACTCGTCCTTGTGACACCAGTGCTTACTTCCGGGACTGACCCGGTAGTGCGGGGTGCGCTCATCACTCGCCTGAACCTTGGCGCGTTGTTGGCCGGAGTCCAGGATGGTGACACGTCTGTCGGCCTGGAGATCATGCTGAACGATCGACCCGTTGCCACCACCGTCAGTGCTGACGAGCGGGGGACAGTTCTGGGCGAACCGGCCAAGTTCACCCAGAATGACGCCACCATCTTCGCGGTCCAGGGTTACAGGGTCGCCTATCAGATCCCTCGCAATCAGAGCAGTGCGGTACTAACCGGTGGTCTTGCGCTGTCATTCGTCCTCGCTTGGGTTGGGAGAGCCACTCGTGAGCACGCTCTTACTCTCGGTCGATTGGAGCGAAGCGAACACGACGCCCGCCATGACCCGCTCACCGGTCTCCTCAACCGAGCGGGCCTGACGATTGGGCTCTCAAGAAGGGTCGAAGCACGCAAGCCCCCCGAGATGGTCGGTGTTCTCTTTCTTGACCTCGACCGACTCAAGATCATCAACGATTCCATCGGCCACACCGCCGGCGATGAGGTTCTGGCCGTTGTGGCGAATCGGCTTCGCGAAGTAACAGAGCCCGACGACGTGATTGGGCGTTTCGGTGGCGATGAGTTTGTGATCGTTCCGGCTCAGGCGCGGGCTGTGCGGGACCTCACCCGGATCGCTGATGCGATTATTGAAGCGCTCTCTGAGGCGTGCGTTCTCAGCGACTCCTCGTTGCAGATGATCTCCGCCAGCATCGGTATCGCCTGGATCGCGGATGGCGAGGCCACTGCGGAGAGCATGTTGCGTGATGCTGATGTGGCCATGTATCAGGCCAAGGACTCCGGTGGAAACAGCTGGGTCGTCTTCGACGCCGAGTTGCGCGAACAAGCTCTGCATCGCCTCGAGGTAGAGCGAGAGCTTCGCCGGGCGATCGCAGAAGGGCAATTGGTCGTTCACTACCAGCCGATCGTCTCCACGACCGATGGCTCAGTGAACAAACTCGAAGCGCTGGTTCGCTGGAAGCATCCGGTGCGAGGGCTTATTCCTCCCGGTCAGTTCTTGACCGTTGCCGAAGAGACCGGCCTGATCGTCGCCGTTGGTGAGCATGTGCTGCGCGAGGCCTGCCGTCAGGCGGCCCGGTGGAGTGCAATCTGTGGCCGCTCGATCAGTGTGAGCGTGAACGTGGCGGAGCGGCAGTTGATCGATCCTGCGCTCGTGAAGACGGTTCGCACCGTTCTCAACGAAGCTGGCCTGAATGCCAGCCAACTTGAATTGGAGATTACTGAAGAGTTGATCGTGGAACGCCTTGATCGCCGTCTCACAGTTCTTCGGCAACTTTCCCGGATGGGTGTGAAGCTGGCGATCGACGACTTCGGGACGGGGCGGGCATCCCTTTCCCAACTACGTCATCTGGACATGGTGGACACGCTGAAGGTGGATCGAGCGTTCGTGGAGAACGTCGCCACCAACGAGACCGACCAGAAGATCCTCACCGCCATCGTCGCCCTAGCCAAGAGCGTCGGCATGGAAACCGTGGCCGAGGGCGTGGAAGATGCCGACCAGGCAACACAGATTCGTGCACAGGGTCTTGACTTCATCCAGGGCTTCTTCTTTCATCGCCCAAGTGATGCCGCAGCCATTCTCGACGTTCTGCGAACGCCGTTTCCGTTGCCCTGGGGCAATGCGTTCCAGCAGTCCCTGCTGGCCGACCAGAAGTTGTAGACGGAACCGGCGAAGCCTGTGCTGTCCCTCCGGGCGACACTACAACCGCTCGGTATTCGGCCTACGTCGCAGAGTGCTTTCGTGTTGACTTGTTTCGACCCCGCTTCAGACCTATCGAACCGAAGCCGCTGATCACGGCGATGTAGAAACCAACGTCATACCAGATGCCGGTGTTGTTGACTTCGTAGATCCGCACCTCGTCATTGAAGATGTGCCAAATGAGCGCGACGGGGGCGATCCAGCCATGCCACACCCCAGAGAAGAAGCCCGCTTGGGTCTCGGCATACTCCGTTGTTCCGGCCGCACAGGCCGACAGCACCAGCGCAGCGATCAGCAAGCTCGCGCCATACTTGACTGTCGCGCTGGGCCGAATGGTCATACGCCTACCTTAATTCACGCCGGCGAGTGCTGGCCATGGGCGTAAGTCAGCCGGTCCGGTGCCTCGTCGGACGCGATCTACTTCGCCCCAAGTACGTGACAAGATGCTGCCCGGATAGCCTGGAGGCGTGAGCGATGAGTTTGATCCGTCCAACATCGACCTGGCCGCAGCCTTCTCTTCGGAGGGCGAGCCGCAGGTCGATCCTGCACAGGCCGAAGCTATGGCCAAGGAACTCAGTGAGGCAAGGGACCGGCTTCTGGAGGCCGACGTTGCCGACGTGGTGGTCAACCATGCGATCGGGCTGTACGAATTGGCTGCGATCCATCTCACTGCAGAAAAACCCAATTTTGATGAGACCCGGCTCGCCATCGATGCACTGAAAGCCTTGGTGGAGAATCTGAAGGGCCGGCTGGGGGAGGGCGAGTCCATGTTGACCGACGCCCTGTCAAGCCTTCAGATGGGCTTCATCCAACGGCGCGCAGAGTTTGACAAGAAGTAGCCCACTCCTGGGTTGAGGCGGTACAATGCGGGCTTGGTAGCAAGAGGGTTTCGCCCCACCGTTCCAGCCGAGGCTGCGTTCGGTTTACCGGATCCGCCATTCGTGGCGTTCTTCCGTAGTCTCTCTTTTGCCTCCACGTCCGTGTTGTAGCGCCAAAGGAGCATGCGCCTAGATGAATAGATATCGCCATAGCTGACCAAGTCCGGGAGCCCCGCATCAACGACCGCATTCGCGCTCGTGAAGTTCGGGTCATTTCCCCTGAAGGATCCCAGTTGGGCATCAAGGCATTGCCTGATGCGCTCACACTGGCCCGCAACCTCGAGTTGGATCTGGTTGAGGTCGCCCCCGAAGCCCGCCCCCCTGTCTGTCGAATCATGGACTACGGGAAGTGGAAGTACGAGGACGCTCAACGAGCAAAAGAGTCGAGAAGGAAGTCCACCAAGGTGGTGGTCAAGGAAATGAAGTACCGGCCTAAAATCGGCGAGGGCGATTTCGAAACAAAGACGAAAAAAGTGGAGAAGTTCCTCCACGAAGGTCACAAGGTAAAGATCACCATCATGTTCCGTGGCCGTGAGGTCACCCATCCCCAGCTCGGTCGAGACATCCTCGACAGAATCGCAGCTCGAACCGAGGACTACGCCAAGGTAGAAGCGATGCCCCGCCTGGAGAGCAGGAACATGACCATGGTGCTCGGTCCGGACACCAAGAAAGCCAAGAATCAACGAGCCGACGAGAAGGCAGCTGCTGCCAGAGCAGCTGCGGGTGCCAGCGCCACTTCTCCGGGCGAGACAAGTGCGGCAGGGGCATCAAGTCGCCCCGCACCGCCAACGCCAGAAGAAGTAGAAGCTGTGAGGGCCCAAAGAGCCGCAGCAGCCGAAGCCGAAGCCGAAACCGCAGCGAAAGCAGCAACAGCTGTAGAAGCCGAAGCGCCTGTCGAAAGTGAGTCAGACAATGGGTAACAAGCAAAAAACACACAAGGGTGCCAAGAAGCGGTTCAAGAAGACCGCCACGGGCAAGATCAAGCGCCGCCAGGCCGGTCTGAACCACTTCAACGAGAAGATGAGCGGTCGCGTGAAGCGCCGCCTCGGATCACCCGAACTCGTCGCCAAGGCCGATGAGAGCCGTATCAAGCGGATGCTGTCTTCCTGAGACACAGCACCTTCCCCCCCCCCCCGCAAATATTCGTTTAAAGAGATCAAAAGTTTGGGAGCAGTGTCATGGCAAGATCAAAGAGAGCCGTTCACTCCAAGAAGCGTCGTAAAGAAATCCTCGGCAAGGCCAAGGGCTACTACGGCAACAAGAGCCGGAGCGTCCGGGCCGCCAATGAGCAGGTCATGCACTCGGGCAACTACGCCTACAGAGACCGTCGTGCCCGCAAAGGTGAGATGCGTCGTTTGTGGATTCAGCGCATCAACGCGGCGTGCCGTCTCAACGGCACCACCTACAGCAAGTTCATCGCCGGGCTGAAGGCCCAAGACATCGAGGTGGACCGCAAGATGCTGGCCGACCTTGCTGTCACCGACGCCAGCGCTTTTGCCGCTCTCGTAACCGCCTCCGGAGCTGCCGCAGACGCTGCCTAGTGTGGCGCTTGCTATGAATCCCGTCCCGGCCACAAAGGCCCAACTCGCCGAGATTCGAAAGCTTTCCCGCACTGCATCGCACCGCCATCAATCCGGGCTCTTCTGCGTAGAGGGACCCGTACTAGTGGCTGAGCTGCTGGATTCGCCCGTTCGCGTCCGATACGTGGTGGGAGCAGAGTCTCTGTTGCGTCAGGTGCCATCGGGAGACGTGGCACTCCACTCTGCCGACCCTGATCGACTCTGCGATGCCATGGGCACAAAGAGTCCTCAGCCGATCGTGGCGGTTGCCGAGATCGGCGTTCCTGTTCACTTGAACTCACTGGAAGCGGGCCCGGTCCTGGCACTGGTGGAGATCGGTGACCCCGGCAATGCCGGCACTATGATCCGAACCGCCGAAGCCGCGGGGATGGCCGGGGTAGTGATGGTTGGCGAGTGCGTCGACACCTGGAACCCCAAGCTCGTGCGGGCGTCCGCTGGGGCCGCTCTACGATTTCCGGTCGTTCGGGTCAGTGAGGCCGAACTCTTCGGGAGCGGCCGTCAACCCATCATCGCAACGGTGGTCGGACGGGGCACTCATTACCTGGAGACCGATCTATCTGCTGCGGTGATCTGCTTGGGGAATGAAGCCCACGGATTGTCACCGGGGTTTGTGGACCGATGCCACGCCGCCGTCACTATTCCGCTGGCCGGACCCACCGAATCTCTCAACGTCGCTGCGGCCGCCGCAGTCCTGGCATTCTCCGCTCTCCACCAGCGTGTATCCACTAGTCTCTCCCAGCAGCCGTTATGAAAGTTCGAGGCCCGATGCCTGACATCCCAGAGATTCCGTCGGAGATTTCTGAGTTGGGCGTCAGCGTCTCCGCTGTCCTGGCCCAGGTCGAATCTGCAGAGTCATCCGACGAACTTACTGCGATCCTGAGCGCCGCAACCGGGAAGACCGGCCCAATAACGGCGGCTCGCAAGGCCATGAGCCAGGTCAATCCCACTCACCGCAAAGCGGTCGGGATGCAGGTTCAAGAGGCAAAAACCACGATCGAAAGGGCCATCGAAGCCCGTCGGGACGGCCTGGGCGCAGTGGAACGAACCGCTCGGATGCAAGCGGAGCGAATGGACCTCACCGAGGTTGTGGGCACACCGGCCGCCGGCCATATTCATCCCCTAACCCAGGCATGGGAAGACCTAGAGGATGCGTTCATCGGGATGGGCTTCGCCATTGCTGAAGGCCCTCACGTTGAGACTGACTGGTACAACTTCGATGCGCTCAATATCCCCAAAGGTCACCCCGCCCGAGACGGATTCGATTCGCTCTATGTGAATAATGGGGAAGAGGGGAGCACGGTCCTACGCACCCACACTTCGCCGGTGCAGATCCGCACGATGCAAGCCCAGGAGCCGCCGATCTACATCGTTGCGCCCGGGCGAGTCTTCAGGCGTGACACCGCCGATGCCACCCACCTTCCGGTATTCCACCAGATCGAAGGACTGGTAATCGACAAGGGAATCGGGCTGGCCCACCTCGCCGGGACCATCGAGAAGTTCACCCAGGCATTCTTCGGGGAGGGTTTCCATTCCCGTCTACGTCCCAACTATTTCCCGTTCACCGAACCCTCGGCCGAGTTCGACATCCAGCGACCCGACGGTTCATGGCTGGAACTTGGCGGAAGCGGTGTGGTGCATCCCAACGTCCTTCGCGCCGGCGGAATCGATCCGGATGAGTGGAGCGGATTCGCCTTCGGGTTCGGCATCGACCGCTTCCTGCAGATCAAGCACGGCGTCACCGACCTTCGAGAAGCCTTCACCAACGACATCCGATTCCTCGAGCAGTTCTGAGCCGGGAGACTTTCTAGTATGCGAGCAGTTCTTTCATGGATGCGGGAGTTCGCCGCCATCTCCGGCGAACCAAACGAGATAGCCGATCAACTCACGAGCCTCGGACTTGTGGTTGAGGAGATCCAGACCGTGGGTGCGGATTGGAAAGGGATCGTCGTTGCCGAGGTGCTCGATCTTCGCCCTCACCCCGAGGCGGACAAGATTCAGTTGGTAGACGTTGACACCGGCGACGGTGAGGCCCTTCAGATCTGCTGCGGGGCCTTCAACATGAGCGTTGGCAACAAGGTTGCCCTGGCCACTCTCGGTACCACAATGCCGGACGGCTTGGAGATTGCTCGTCGTAAGCTGCGCGGCGAGTGGTCCAACGGAATGATCTGTTCATCCTCGGAACTGAAGCTGGATGCTCCGGACAACGACGGGATCATGATCCTCGAGACCGACGCCCAGCTGGGCACGCCACTCAGCGAGGCGCTCGAGGCGTCCATCGACATCGTGTTCGACATCGATGTTGAGGGCAATCGACCCGATGCGCTGAGCGTTATTGGAATCACCCGAGATCTGGCAGCCAAACAAGGCGTGCCGTTCGTCCTGCCACGTCCGAAGATTGTGGAAAGCGGAGCCCCGTCGTCAAGCGTTTGCTCTGCTGAAATCGTCGACAATGATCTGTGCCCCCGCTTCGGGCTCCGAGTTCTGCGAAACATCACCAACGGTAAGTCCCCCGCATGGATGCAGAATCGTCTCACCGCGGCCGGGATGCGGCCCATCAGCACGATCGTCGACATTTCCAACTACGTGATGCTCGAAACCGGCCATCCCAACCACACATTCGATCTCGACACGGTTCCTAGCGGTGCACTGAGGATCCGTCGTGCCCATCCCGGCGAGTCGCTCAAGACGCTCGATGGCGTTGACCGAACTCTGGTAGCTCCCGATGGCTCTGGCATCGGCCGGGGACTGGGTGATGGTGTAATCGCAAATGCGTCGGACGAGGCCATTTCCCTCGCTGGTGTAATGGGTGGCTTCACCACCGAGATCAGCGAGACCACTGCCAATGTCCTGCTCGAAGCTGCCGTTTGGGATCGTATGAGCATCGCTCATACATCCCGTCGCCTCAATCTGCGCAGCGAGGCTTCCACCCGATTTGAGCGTGGGGTTGACCACGCTGGCCTCGAACGGGCGCTCGATCGTTTCTGCGAGCTCGCCGCGGAAGTGGCTGGGGCGGAGATAGCCCCGGGTCGTGTGTTCGCTGACGCACCACCCGTTGCGCCGGTTGTCGTAACAACCCGGACGTCCATGATCAACCAGCTGTTGGGTACCGATCTGGACGCGACGGCCATGGTGGGCTTGTTGGAGCCGATTGGCTTTGCCTGTGGCGATCCCGCCACCATGGGCGAGCAGTTCGATGTCACCGTCCCTTCGTGGCGGCCCGACAGCACGATCGAGGCGGACATCGCTGAGGAGATCGGTCGCCACCTCGGCTTTGACAACATTGAGAATCAGGTGCCAGTGTCCATCGAGACCGGCGAGCTGACTCAACTACAAAAGGCCCGGCGCCGAATTCGTCGTGCCTTCGCCAAGGTTGGCTGCGCCGAAGCCATGCCTATGCCGTTTCTCGCCCCTGGAGATCTGGCTGCCGCTGGACTTGGCGGCGATGCACTCACCTTGGCAAATCCGCTGGTTTCGGAAGAGTCGGTGCTCCGCACCTCGCTCCTTCCGGGTCTTCTCAAGGCGGTCGCCTACAACGCCTCCCATCGCCGGGCCGACGTTCGTCTTTTCGAACTTGGATCGGTCTATCACCCGAAGGCTGACGGTGAGCTTCCCGATGAGCCGGAGCAGGTGGCTGCCATCCTCGGTCAGGCGGATGCTGCGGAGTCAGTCAGGTTGCTTCGAGGTGTGGCGCAATTCTTGGGGCTCGATCTACGGGTGAAGAATGCGGAGCGAGCCGGGCTTCATCCCACTCGCGCCGCCGAAGTGATATTTCGTGGAAAGACTATTGGTGAGGTCGGTGAGGTCGATCCTGCTGTCGCTGAGGCGTTTGAGATCGACGGTCGGGTGGGATGGGTCCAGCTCGACGTCGCTGCGCTCACTGCTGGGCTCGCTGCGGTGCCGAAGGCGAAACCAGTCAGTCGTTTCCCCAGCAGTGACCTTGATCTGGCGTTCGTGGTGCCGGGCGAGGTTGAGGCGTCGGCCGTGCGTGATTCGCTCATGAAGGCGGGACGGCCATTGGTCCGGTCGGTCGAGTTGTTCGACGTGTTTCGGTCTGAACAACTGGGAGCCGGACGGCGGTCTTTGGCGTTCAGCGTTCGCCTCCAGGCCGATGATCGAACCTTGAGCGATGCAGACGTTCAGTCCACCCGCACCAAAATGATCAACGAGGTCACCAAACGCCACAAAGCGGAGCTGCGCTAGCGGGCACCCGGCAGCCAAGTGTTTGGTCGCTGAGGTTGGTTCGACCCGAGGAGCCAGGAGTGAGAAGTGGATCTTGGTGGTTGCAAACCAAGAAGAGCCCGCCCCTGGCTTTTGTTGGCTGGATCCTCTCATCTGACCCAACTCGTCGAGGAGCACGGTGGACGAAAAGGTGTTGGCACACCCTGAGCCACTGACCTCAAAGGAGCTCTAGGAGCGGAGTATCTGAGCGGGAGCGTTCAGCAGCTCAAATGTAAGCGAGCTGTCAGGAAACTCCGTCGTGGTCGGCACGGCATTGCCCGTGATTGAGGTGGCTCGGTTGTTGAAGGCCCATAAGTAGTTGGCGCGTCCGATGCTGGCTGGATTGACGTGACGGCCTCGGCTTGGGTCGGAGCGTGATTGAGGTCATCGCCATTCCCGCAAGACGCCATCGCCATTCCCGCAAGACGCCATCGCCAGCGTCACGATGAGCGCTTTCGCTGTGGTCATCTGCAGTCGTTCCACTGTCACACCCCCTAACGATAATTGAGGTATGAGGTTCTCCGATCCATCAGCATCCGGTGGCCACCGTCCGGCCATGGCGTTGCAGATGCACTTGGATCAGATTGCCGAGGGGCTTGCTGCAATGCCTGTGATTCTCGAATCGCTCAACGAGGGAGCCGACCTTGTCCGGTCGATCGGCAGGGTCGAACGGGCACTGGAAGGGGCAAAGATGCAGGTAGCCCGCCAGATCGATGACTTCCGAATTGACGGCAAGTCCCTTTCCGCCGAAGACATCTTGGCCGCGTCAGGAAAGTTGTCCGATGGTGGCGCCAAGCGTGCGGCACGGCGAGCTCATCTGGCCCGCAGCCTGCCCAACGTCGGTGCTGCCGGTGATGCCGGCCAACTAGGTGCTGAGCATCTCGACGCCATTGCCTTGGCTCGGTGGAAGCTGCGCAACAACCCTCAGTGGCAAGCAGCGTTCGACCAGAACGACCCGGCCATCACCCACAAGGCCGGCAAGATGAGGCTTGGCCCGTTCCGGCAGTGGCTGCGCCAACTCGTCACCGACCTGTCAGACGACGGGGCAAATGATCTGGAATCGGAACGAGCCCGAAATCGATTCCGGATGGGAAGAACCGAATCCGGGCGGCTGAGCGGCTCGTTCGAGTTGGATGCGCTGTCCGGCGAGATCCTTCGAAACATGGTGCGCTCCCGATCGCGGTCACTCGCAAAACAGAAGACCAACGCCGGTGAGGAAGCGCACTACGGCGAACAGCTGGACGCCGAGGCGTTCATTGACTTGATTTCTTCCGGCGGACCTCCGGGACGACCAATGATCAATGCAGTGGTCGATCTTGAGACTCTGAAAGATGCTCCTCATCCCGCATCGGTCAAGCGGACCGAGGGTGGCCTCGATCTGCCGCTGAGCTTGATTCAGCGGTTCTTGTGCGATTCCTGGATCCGCCACGTCGGCCTCGATCAGAACGGAGTGCCGCTGGCGGTCGGTCGGGCCTCTCGCACTGCTACAGAGGCCCAACGATCGGCGCTGGCGGTGATGTACGAAACATGCGCCTGCTGCGAAACAGCATTTGCGGACTGCGAGATCCATCACATCATTCCCTGGGAATCGGGCGGTCTCACCGACCTGGCCAATCTGATCCCGCTTTGCAGTACCCATCATCACAAAGTGCACGAGGGCGGGTGGTCGATCCGCTTGGATGCCAATCGAAACCTGAGACTCTTCGCACCTTCTGGTGAGTTGTGGCAAACCTTTGCCCTCCAATCCGCGGCGATCACTCACCTTCGGCGAAGAAGGCTGAAGCTGCGGGAATGGTCAGCTACTCATGGCTCACCACCGGATGAACGAAGGTGGGACACAAGTGAATAGCCCGAAACCGCCCAGTCGGGCGGCCTCGGCACGTCTGAGGGTCTTCCCAATCGGTCTCGTGGATTTACCGCTGGAGCCCCAGGACGTACCCGGTGCGGGCGTCAATTCACGAATCATCAGTGTCCGAACTGGAGCGGTCCGCAATGAAAAGTCGGTGCCAAACGGGCAAACGGAAAACTCTGCAAACTGGCGAACCGATACCGGATCAAGCCGGCGCCGAAGAGAGTCGTAGAATAGAGCTGTGACTGACACCCAGAATGCTGATCTAACCGCCGCCGAAGTTGCATGGAAGCTCGACTCGCTGCTCGAAGGGCAAACGCCAGACGAAATGCTGGATATTGCCGACGAACGGTCGCAGGGGATCGAGACCAGATTCAAAGGCAAAGTCGCTGAGCTGGACGCAGCAGGACTGGCCGACATGTTTCGTCAGCTCGGTGAGCTCAACGAGCTGATCAGCCGTGCCGGCCACTACGTGATGCTCCAATTCAGCGTGGACACTCAGAACCCCGAACTGGGGGCGGCCATGGCGTCGATGCAAGAACGATCCACGGTGATCGGTACTCGACTCATCTTCGTAGACCTCGAATGGGCAGCGGTTGCTGATGATCGGGCCGCGGAGCTCATCGCCGATCCGGCCGTGACATTCGTGAAGCATCATCTAGAGAACATGCGCCGTATGCGGCCCTACCTCCTCTCCGAAGACGCCGAAACCGTCCTTAGCCAGACCTCACCCACGGGTGCTGCCGCATGGGTGCGCCTTTTCGATGAGCTCACCAGTTCTATTCAGGTCGAGCTTGACGGAGAGACGCTGCCGCTCGACGGTGGGCTTTCGAAGCTGCAGCACCCGGACCGGGAGGTTCGCAAAGCGGCGGCCCATGCAGTCTCGGCTGGCCTCGAACCAGGCCTCCGCACGCGTGCCTACGTCTACAACACTCTGCTGTTGGACAAATCGATCGACGACCGGATGCGAGGCTTCGACACCTGGATCAGTGCACGAAACATGAGCAACGAAGCATCGGATGAGTCGGTGCAGGCGCTGATCGACGCCGTTGTTCGCCGCTACGACATTCCGCACCGGTGGTATGGCCTGAAAGCAAAGGTTCTGGGCCTGGACAAGTTGGCCGACTACGACCGGGGCGCATCTGTGGCGGAGTCCGATGAAACCATCGGATGGAGCCGGGCTACCGGCATCGTGACCGATGCCTATGCGTCGTTCTCCGACGAGCTGGCCGGAGTCGTTGGCCGGTTCATCAATGAAGACTGGATCGACGCCCCCACGCGACCGGGCAAGCGGGGTGGAGCATTCTGTGCATACACCGTGCCCAGTCACCACCCCTACGTGATGCTCAACTGGACCGGTCGCACCCGGGATGTGCTCACGTTGGCTCACGAGTTGGGTCACGGCGTGCACGCTTATCTCGCTCGGGAGCAGGGGATCTACCACCAGACCACGCCCCTCACCCTTGCTGAGACTGCGTCAGTTTTCGGTGAGACCGTCACCAACAACCGGCTTCTCAGCATGATCGACGATCCCGCCGAACGGTTCAGCCTGCTGTCCAGCACCCTGGAAGATTCGATCGCCACCGTCTTCCGCCAGATCGCCATGAACCGCTTTGAAGATCGCTGTCACACGATCAGGCGGGACGAAGGCGAGCTTTCGGTGGAGCGCTTCGGTGATGTCTGGACCGAGACCCAGGCCGCAGTGCTCGGGGATTCGGTGGAAATCACCGAGGGGTACCGCAACTGGTGGAGCTACATCCCTCACTTCATGGGGACACCCGGGTACGTGTATGCCTACGCCTATGGCCAACTCCTGGCGCTTAGCGTGTACGCCCGCTATGCCGCCGAGGGCGATGCGTTTGTGCCCGCTTATCTGGACCTCCTTCGAGCCGGGGGATCCAAGAGCCCCGAGGAACTGGGCAAGATCGTGCAGTGTGATCTCAGCGACCCCGGTTTTTGGGACGCTGGGCTGCTCATCGTCGATGGCCAGCTAGATGCCGCCGAGAAAGCCGCTAAGGCCGCCGGCCGGCTGTAGACGGGGCCCAACAAGAGCGGGCGGGGTTGCGTTCTGTTCCGCCCTAGAACACAACCCCGCCGGCTCGATCGCTCCGGCGGCTGGCCCTCATTGTGAGGCCCCGCAGCGTCCTCATCGTTCTAGGGCCGCACCACAGCAGAGTCAAGCGAAACCACAGAAATTGTCTCCCGGAGTCCACCTTGGCAACTCCTAGCGGTCTGACTCAGACCCTGGCCAGTGCCCGCTGAATCTGTTCCACAACCAATTCGGCCGCTTGGTGGACCTCGATCTTGGCATGCTCGAACACCACGTCGGCATGGATCGCCGATGGAGAAACGTATTCATCGTGCATGGGCTTCACCGTTGCGGCGAACTGTTTACGGACCGCTGCCTCGGTCCGGCCCCGCTCCAGCACGTCACGCTCGATTCGGCGATCCAGGCGAACGTCCTCGGGACACTCACGGAAGATCCGCATATCAAACTGGGACACCAGTCGTTCATCGGAAAGCAGGAGGATTCCGTCCACAACCACTACCGGTGCTGGCTCGATGCGTCGGGTCTCCTGGAGTCGGGTGTGGGTGGCAAAGTCATAGATCGGGCAATCGACGGGTTCGTCGCATGCCAACATCGCCAGATGCTGGGCAAACAGCGCCATATCGAGGCTGTCGGGGTGATCGTAGTTCACCTCCGCTCGCTCCTCGGGGGTGAGCCCGGACTGGTCGCAGTAATAAGCATCAAATGCCAGAAGTGAAGCAGTTTCGGACCCCAGGCCCCGGAGTACGGTTGCCGCCAGGGTGCTCTTGCCCGAACAGCTACCGCCGCACACTGCCACGAGGAAACTCATGGAATAGCAGTGTACGTGAGTGTCATCGCTGGGGCCTCTGATTCGGGCACACTCAAGGTATGACGCAGACCCATGATCGCTATCGCGCCCATCCGTGGCACGGATTGTCCACAGGCGAGTCTCCTCCCAACATTGTTGACGCATATATCGAGATCACTCCCAACGATGCCGTGAAGTACGAGATCGACAAACGAACCGGTTACCTGCGGGTAGATCGGCCCCAGGGTTCCTCGGCTCTGCCACCCACCCTGTACGGGTTCATTCCCCGCACCTATTGCGGTGACAAGGTGGCCGCTCTCACGCCGTCCGCTGAAGTTGGCGACAAAGATCCCCTGGATATCTGTGTACTTTCCCAGCAGCGCATCGAACGAGCCGAAATCGTGGTGCCAGCCCGAGTTGTTGGCGGAATCGCCCTACTGGACGGTGGCGAAGCCGACGACAAGATTATCGCGGTGCTCCAAAGTGACCCGGTGTTCGACTACGCCACCGATCTCAAGCATCTACCCAATGCGGTGGTGGAACGAATCGTGCACTACTTCGGCACCTACAAGATCAAGTTTTCCGAAGGTGCGGATTACAACCCGATCGAGGTTGTCGGCACCTATGGCGTCGATCATGCCCGCCTTGTGGTGGGAGCGAGCATGGCCGATTACACCGATACGTTCGCAATTGCGGATGGTTCCGGTGAGGATCGCTGAGCCCACGACCGGGCGTGAGCCTCGGCCTGTCTCAAACGCCGGTGAGATCTCGCAGTGAGCGGAGAATCGATTCACCGTAGAGCAGCGAAATAACCCCCAAGCCGATGAAGAGGGCCAGGCTGAAAAGGATGGCCCCCATGGGAACCGGGCCATGCTCAGGGATCCCGGGCGTCCGGGCCCGTATCCAGCGAACCAGGGAATTGTCCGGCTTGATGAGGTTCAAGCCAACGATGATCGTAAGAATTCCTTGTCCCGGCAAAACCAGCATTGCGATCCCCGCCATTACCACGAGCACGCCAAGGACAATCCTAACGATGTGCTTCCAGCCGGTGGTTTCTTCACCGGCCTGGATACCCGGCGCTAAGTCGGAATAGTCGAGTTCCACAGACTCCACAGTAGTGGCCCGGCGTGCGGTCGATCCATCAAAGTCTCCGGCGAATCGAAGTTGCTAGCGAACCTTGGCCAGTCGTTTCCGGATGCGTTGAGGGCTGATCGGCCCATCGGTGCCCAGATGTTGGGCCCAGAGGCTCACCCGAAGTTCCTGCAGCATCCACATGACCTCCGCATCATCGCTCCCGGCTGCGGCGGTTTCGAGGCGCCGGAGCGTTGCCACGTGTGCCAAATCGAAGTCCCGACTGGCCGGCAACTGCTCGATGCGATGGGCGAGGGCGGTCAGGTAGCGCCCCACCGCTGGAAGGCGTTGGGCCCCCTGAGCACTGAACGATCCTGGAAAGATCAATGACTGCAATTGCCGCCGACAGTCGTGGATGATCAGGTCGAGGTCGACGGGGTTTTCACCGAGGCGATCCAGAAGTGATTCGCAATGGGCGGCCTGGAGGAGCACCACGCCGGCATCGTTCGCCACCGTTTCAAGGGAGTCAGGGAACCGCCTAGCGTTGAATCGAATCAGAGCGTTCATGGCGTGTTCTGTCCACGGCGGCCCACCGGCAGAAACGATCACGTTGTCGAGCGCAGCATTCACGATGTCGTCGACCACTGCGGATTGGCTGAGCTGCAGGTGCGTTGACCCGCTCAACCCGGCGATGGCCAACGCAACCTCGGAGTCCAGCAATTGTGCCGCCTGACGGACCGGGCGAGTCAGCGACAGACGCAGCAGGCGGCGAACGCCGTTCCAGTGGGACTGCGACTGCTCCTTTTTCGAGGCGAGGACCACCAGATCAACACTGTCGGTTTGATCGGCGAGGGCCGGATACACCTCGATGGTGACGCCGAGCTGCGTGCTGCTCTCAACAAGGGGCAGATCTCCACCGGGCCAAGCGGTAAGGCCCCTCTGCTCGAGCGGATGGGGTTGGCTGCCGAGCTCGGCCCGAACTCGAGCCCGCAAGCGATCTTTCAGGCGTTCGAGATCACTGCCGGCCGCCAGCATCGTTCCATCTGGAGACAAGATCTGGAAGGTGGGACGCAGGTGTGCCGGCAAGAGCTGAGGTTGAAGCAACCCTCGCTCAATCGCGATCCCGTCGATCCGAAGCTCGTTCCGAACCGCCGCATCGATGGGTTCCACCGACGCGGCTGGAAATGCAGGCAGTGCAGCAACCACGTCGGCGGCGGTCTCCGGCAGGGGAATGAAACGCGTCCGGGTTTCCTTCGGAAGAGTGCGCAGTAACTCGGTGACGAGCTCGAGGCGATAACCCGGCACCAGCCACGAGAATTGGGCGGAATCCAGTTCGCTCAGTTCTTCGAACGGCAGCGACACGGTGATGCCATCCACGGGTGACCCCGGCTCGAACGTATAGCCAATGCGGTAGCTCGTACCGGGCCAGGTGTCCGGGAAAGCGCTGGGATCGACAGCGACGGGAAGGACGTCCGCAACCTGGAGGTTCAGCAGCTCCGGCTCGGTGGAGATTGTCTTCTTCCACCACTTCTCGAAGTGCCGTACCGACACGATGGTGGGCGGAAGGGCCCGGTCGTAGTGGGCGAAAAGAAGGCTGGCCTCCACCTCCAGGTCTCGATTGCGGGTTTTAGCTTCCCACCGGGCTGCCTCAGCGATGACCGCAGCGTTGTGACTGAGGAACTGATGAAGGTTTGAACCATCTGGAACGTCCCAGTCTCGAGCGACGAGAGCGTGCTGAATGAATAACTCCCGGGCCAGCTGTTCATCTACGCGGTAGAGGTTGATTTGACGCCCGGGCACGATCGGCAAGCCGAAGAGCGCGGCCCGCTCTACAACAACGGCGGTGCCGCGTGACTCGCTCCATTCAGGATCGGCGTAGCTATAGCTGGCCATATGGCCGCCGGCTTCTTCCAGCCACGACGGCTGGATAGGCGCAACCATCCGGGCGTACAAGCGGTTGGTTTCGGTCAGTTCTCCGGCCATCACCCAGCGGGGACCCGTTTTGCTCAGCACCGATCCGGGAGCGATCACGAATCGGGCATTTCGGGCACCGACGTATTCGACCAGCGGTTTCTGGCGTTTGATTCGATTCCCCTTCTGCGACTTTGCTAGCTCTCGTTCGTCCTTCAGTCCAACCTGGCTCAGCAGACCGGTGAGAAGCGCTCGGTGGAGAGCGTCGACGTCCACATTCTCGGCCCGGCGTCGTTGAGGTTTTTGGAGCTTGAGGTCCTTGGCCACACGTTTTAGCTGGGCGTACAAGTCCTGCCATTCGCGGATGCGATTGTGGTTCAGGAATTCGCGGCGGCACATCCGTCGAAAGCTTCCTGAGGAACGTTGGCGTCGTTCGGTGTTCACATAATCCCACAGAATCAAGAGGGTGACGAAGTCGCTCTTTGGGTCATTGAACCGTGCATGGCTCTGGCGGGCGGCCTCACGATTGTCGCTGGGAGACTCCCGCGGGTCCTGGATGCTCAAAGCGGCACCGATGACAAGCACCGGGTCCAGGACGTCGAGATCATCGCCAGCGATCACCATCCGAGCAATACGCGGGTCGAGGGGGAGGCGAGCCAGGCGAGCACCGCGCGGGGTGAGCCATGAGAAGTCCTGGTCCGGTTCCGGGTCGAGAGCTCCGAGTTCTTCCAATAAGCGCACGCCGTCGGCAATGGTCCGGGTGTCCGGCGCCTCGACGAAGGGGAAGTCCTGAATGTCCTGAACCCCGACCGAAGCAATCCCGAGCGAGGCCATCTGCAGAATCACCGAAGCAAGATTGGTGCGGGTGATCTCTGGATCGGTGAATTCGTCACGGTCGTCAAAATCCTCCTCGGAATAGAGCCGGATGCATATTCCCGGGCCGAGTCGGCCACATCTACCGGCCCGTTGGTTGGCCGAGGCTTGCGAAACATCCTCGATCGGCAGGCGTTGCACCTTGGTTCGCTGGTTGTAGCGGGAGATCCTGGCCGTCCCGGGATCGATCACGAAACGGATTCCGGGAACGGTGAGTGAGGTTTCGGCAATATTGGTGGCCAGGACGATTCGACGGCCCCGGTGCGAGGCGAAAATCCGATGCTGCTCGGCGGCAGAGAGGCGTGCGTAAAGCGGAACGATCTCGGTGTTCGAAAGTTGGAGATCACCGAGGGCGTCGGCGGCGTCTCGAATATCGCGTTCTCCGGGAAGAAAGACCAGGATGTCGCCGGGCCCCTCCCGAGAGAGTTCTTGGACCGCCATCGCAATGCCATCGATTTGGTCGGTCTCGTTGTCCAGAGGCCGGTAGCGCATCTCCACCGGATAGGTGCGGCCAGAGACCTCGATGACCGGGGCCGGAGCCTCGCCCGTGGCAAAGTGCTCAGCGAACCGCTCGGTGTCGATCGTGGCCGAGGTGATGATGAGTTTCAGTTCAGGCCTGAGGGGCAGGAGTCGTTTCAAATAGCCCAGAAGGAAGTCGATGTTGAGGCTCCGCTCGTGAGCTTCGTCGATGATGAGAGCGCCATATCGGCGTAGCTCCGGATCTCGCTGGATCTCGGCCAGCAGGATCCCATCGGTCATCACCTTGATCCGGGTATCGGCCCCCACCTGATCGTTGAATCGGACCGTATAGCCAACAAGACCACCGATCGAGGTTCCTACTTCCTCCGCCACTCGCTCGGCAACGCTACGGGCTGCGATCCGGCGTGGTTGGGTGTGGCCGATCCAGCCGTCGGGGTCGAGTTCGAGGAACATCTTGGGCAGTTGGGTGCTCTTGCCCGAACCGGTCTCGCCGGCGACGATGAGGACTTGATGGTTAGCTAGCGCCGCCAGAATCTCATCGCGGTGGGCGGTGATAGGCAGGTCCGCCGGATACTCCACCGATTGAGGATAGGTCTAGCGGGTGTCGCCTGTGGTGCCGATTGCACACCCGATCCGTGTTTTGCCCGGCCGAGCATGGGGCATACGGCCCAGAATCCCAGCGGGTCCGTTTAGTAGATTTGGCAAGTGCAATGACCGACTCGTTCCGCCTCGCCGTAGTCGCCGCGTCAGCTGACGGGGCCGGAAACGCGAGCACCGCTGACGTGGTCGTGGACTGCGACGCAACCCGGACCTTGGTTGCGGACGTCGCAGAACTGGTGGGGTTCGCTCGTGGTCCACTTCTGATCGATGGCAGACGCTTTTCCGGTAGCGCAACGCTGGCAGAAACGATCATCCACGACGGTTCTGTGGTGGCCAACCCAGCCGATCAGGTTCGCGCCGAGTCAACGAAGCCGCGCAACAATCTCGTTACCGTTCGCTCAATCGCCGGGTCCTTCACCGGTCGGGCCCAGACTCTTCCGGCTGGTAGTTATGGGCGCCCACCTGACAATCCCACCTGGGTCCCTCGGTCAATGGCCGAGGTCACCCATGACATTCTTGTCGCAGTCGAACCCATCCGAACGGCATCGGGCACAACGGTCCGGATTACTCCTGGCCGAAGTTCGGTGGTGATAAACGATTCGGTTTTGGCAACCTCCCGAGTATTCCCGATTGGCGATCGTCCTCTGATCCTCAATCTGGGATCGGAGCGATTGGCGATTTCCTTGGCGACTGCACCGCTGTCGCGAACCCGACGAGCCGAATCTGCAGTGCATCGAGTGCCCCGGGTGGCCCTGCCCGCACCGGTACCGCTACTGCATCACCCGGAGATCCCACAACCCGCTGGTGAACGGCCGGGCCTCAGCTGGGTCACGCTGTTGGCACCCCTACCCATGGCGGCCATGATGACATTGTTCATGGGGCCCCGAGCGTTGGTGTTCGGCTTGATGAGCCCAGTGATGTTGCTAGCCAAACTCTGGGAAAACCGGAGAACCCACGCCAAACGAACCGCTGAATACGAGGCCGAAGTGCTGGCGGCGCAGCAGGACTTCTACGACCAAATCGTGGCGGCCCGCCACAGCGCCTCGGAGCACGAGCGACAGGTGCACCCGGGCCCGGCAATATTGGTGGAGCGAGTGCTCACAGCTGATCCACGGTTGTGGGAACGGCGACCAGTCCACGATGACTTCGGATCCGTAGCGGTTGGCTACGCCGATCGCCCCTGGCGATATGAGCCTGTGAACGGGGCCGGCCAGAAAGCGAAGGTCGCCCCCGAGCTGGCCAGCTACGTGGAAGGCTTCAACTATCTGCCGTCGGTGCCCGTGGCCGTGGACCTTCGCTACGGCTCGCTGGGCATCGTGGGACCACGAGACCTATCGGTGGCCACAACCCGCGGCATTCTCGTGTCCTTGACAGCTCTGTACGGCCCGATCGACATCCCACTGGCGCTCATCGGTGGCGTGAACCAGCTCGACGATTGGGACTGGGTGAAGTGGCTGCCCCATCTCGGCAGCCCAAGCCGCCTAGGGCAGACGGCAGTGGATGTCGAGGCGATCGTAGCCAAACAAGCAATCGAGCGGCCTGAAAGGCCAGGATTGGACCACCCACCCCGCCCATTGTCGGTGTTTGTGATCGACGGTGTTGAACTGCTCCGCCGTTCCGACTCGCCGCTGCGTAGCGCCCTAGCGCAGGACAATGCGATTTCGGGGATCGTGGTTGCCGCCACCGAAGACGAGCTCCCGGCCAGCTGCAACTGGGTCATGGTGATCGACGCCGATGGCCTAGCCACCGTGACGGACATGTCAACCGGTCGGTCGATTCATCACGTGACCCCGGTCGGTATGGACGCAGAGCTGGCTGCAGTGGCTGCCCGTTCGATGGCTCCGCTGACCGATCCTGACGTCAGCGTCACAGCAGCAGACCTTCCAACTCACGTTCCGCTGCCCACGGTCATCGGGTCGATTACGGCCGAGGCGGTCCTTTCCCGATGGGACACCGGCGGACTCGATCCCGCTCCGGTAGTCACCATCGGAATGGGGCCGATCGGGCCACTCCAGATCGACCTCGTTCGGGATGGTCCCCATGCGCTCCTGGCCGGTACCACCGGGGCGGGTAAGAGTGAGTTCCTTCGGTCGTTTGTCCTGTCCCTGGCAACCTGTTCCAGTCCCGAACACGTGAACTTCGTGCTGGTGGACTACAAGGGTGGGGGAGCCTTCGATGCGTGCGCCGACCTGCCGCACACCGTGGCGATGGTGACCGACCTTGATGGCCACCTCGGGGCCCGAGCGCTGCGCAGCCTGCAAGCCGAACTCCGATTCCGGGAGATCACCTTCCGCTCCTCAGGCGCCAATGACCTGAGCGACTACCGCTCCGGTGGGGGAGACATGCCGCGCCTGGTGGTGGTGGTCGACGAGTTCGCAACCCTCGCCGCCGAACTGCCGGAGTTCTTGGACGCCCTGGTGGATGTTGCCCAGCGAGGTCGATCCCTCGGCATCCACATGGTTCTTGCCACCCAGCGACCGGCCGGGGTTGTGGATGCGAAAATCAAATCCAACACCAACCTACGAATCAGCCTTCGAGTCCAAGACGACAACGACTCGCTCGACGTCATCGGTACGAACCAGGCAGCTCGATTGGGTCGAAGCGAGATGGGACGCGGCTTTGTCCGAATGGGCGCAAGCGAAATCATTCCGTTCCAGGCCGCATATGCCGGTGGGGTGACCCCGGGCTCGGCACAGAATTCTGGACTTACCGTGGCGGAGTTTCGATTGCGGCCCAGCCCACCACCAACGGAGGATCACCTCGCCGGCTTGCCGTCGGACCTCGATGAGATGGTGGCCGAAATCGTCCTGGCCAATGAAAAGATGGGCCTCCCCGAGCCCCGCAGGCCGTGGCTGCCGGAGTTGCCGACCACCCTGTCGCTCTCCGATCTTCCGACGTGCGCCTCCCACCCCGGCGAGGTAGTGATTGGATTGCTGGACGTCCCCTCGGAACAGCGACGAGCGCCGCTGAGGATTAGTCTCACTGGCGCCAACTCGGTGATTTACGGAGCCGACAGTGCCCAGACCTCTGCCACGCTACGGACCGTGATCGCTCAGATACTCGGAACCACATCGGCGGAGAGTATTCATCTCTACCTTCTGGACTCCGCCGCGGCCGGTCTACGAGACCTCCGCAACGCATCGTCGGTAGGAGCCTACGTATGTCACGACGACGATGACTTGTTACGTCGAGTTCTGGATCTGGTGGACGGACTGCTCCAGGAACGAAAAGAGTTGAGGGGCAAGGGCGGCAATGTGGACGATCTTCCAAAGGTCGCCGTGGTGATCGACGGGTTCGGCTCCCTGGTGGAACGACTCGGTGAGAACGCCGATCTTGTGACCGTTACCAGAGTTGGTGCGCTGTTGCGAAGCGGCCCCAATTTGGGCGTCACCCTCATCGGAACAGCGAGCCATGACCGACAGATCCCGGGTCGCCTCGGAAGCCAGATCGGCGCGAAACTCCTCCATCAGCTTGCCGATCCAGCTGCCGTGGTGAGCTTCGGTCTTCGCCAGCGCGAAGTTCCGGTGCTCTCCGGACCAATGGTCTTGGAAGTCGGCACTTGTTTGGACGGAGTGGTAGCCACGGTCAGCGACGCCGAAATTACTGAATTGGTGGAGCGGTGTGACGCCGCAACTCGACGGCCGCCCCAGCGACTGCGGCTACTTCAACCGATTGTTTCGTCGGCTGACCTTGAGATTGCTGCCACGTTCACAGATCGCAGACTCTCCCTGCCGATAGGGGTGCGAACCAGAGACATTGAATCGGTTGCACTGCCAATCGACGATCATGCCGTCATCCTGGGAGCGGCCGGATCCGGCCGCACGACCGCACTCGTCCAACTCACTCAGCAAGCACGAACGGCCGGTTTCGAGCGAGTTGTTGTGTTCGCCGAGCGAGACTCAGCACTTTCGGCCGTGCCCGGAGTTGAGCGTTTCGATCCACATCGTCCAATGGACGCAGAGGAACTTACAACCGTCGAGACCGCACAGCTTATTGTCATCGACGATGCTGACCAAGTGGCTAGAGATCTGGGCGCTCAGATCAAGGCTGTTGCGGATACCCCCCGTAGGGGCCGATGGATTCTGGCGGCGATGCGTCCCGCCGATGTGAAGTCGATGATGGAGTGGACCGCAGTCTTTCGCGGGTCCACCACCGGCATTCTCCTCCGACCCCAGGCCGCCGACGGCGACAGCCTTCGAGTCATGCTCACCAACAAGACGGTGGCGGACCTTCGCCTAGGCCAAGGCATCCTCGTAATCAACGGCGAGACGACCACAATCCAGCTCGCCTACCCCTAACTTGACGCAGTCGAGCCCTAGATCGCTTCAGCGATGGAAGGTGGCGAATTCTTCGACCGGTGTGCGTTCCGAGCGGAGCGAGTTCACCGGATGGTCGGGATCGCGATAGCCGATGGCCATGCCGCAGAAGAGCATCAATTCGTCGGGAATGTCGAAGTAGTCACCGATCGTTTTCGGATAAACGCTCCAGGACTCCTGAGGGCAGGTGTCGAGCCCGGCTTCTACAGCGAGCAGCATGAAGGTCTGGAGGAACATACCGAGGTCGCTCCACTGCGGATGGTTCATTCTTCGGTCAACGAAACAGAACAGCCCGGCCGGGGCGCCGAAGAACTTCTGGTTGTTGGCGAACCAGGCATATCGAGCGGCTTTGTCAGCCCGCTGGATCCCCATGGTTTCGTACATCATCTCGCCAACCCGAAAACGGTTGCTGCGGTACGGCTCCCAGAGTTTGTCCGGGTAGATCGGATATTCCGATTCCTCGGCGGGTAGTCCATGAACCGCTTTCACCAACTGCTCGGTGGAGGCGCCGTTCACTACATGAATCCTCCATGGTTGGACATTGCCACCCGACGGCGACCGTGACGCATGCGTCAGCAGCTCTCTGATCAGATCGTCAGCGACTGGAGTGGGTGCGAATGCCCGCACCGACATTCTTCGGTCTATCGCCTCACGCAGTTCCATGTTGTCCCTCTCTAACTCCCTCCGGGGGCCGTTCGCCGCCACGGAGGCTCGCCTGCTCGGCGCTACCCAAAGCCAGTCTAGGACTGCGACCCGGACTGCTCACTGATCTCTAACTCCCTCCGGGGGCCGTGCTCTCATTCCCTCAGGGGGCCGTTCGCCGCCACGGAGGCTCGCCTCCGGCACTCCAAAAAGCCAAGTGTAGAACCCGGGTCGGACTGCTCACTGATCTCTAACTCCCTCCGGGGGCCGTGCTCTCATTCCCTCCGGGGGCCGTTCCATAGCCACGGAGGCTCGCCTGCTCGGCGCGGCAACAGGTGCATCTACAACTGACTGCTTGACTACGTAGTGCTTCCCTTCGGGGCTGCTCGGCTGGAAGAAGCCAGATTTCGTTGGGGACAGGGTCAGGAGGCACAATGGACCGCATGGCAGCGCACCCTTTGAACACCGACGACCTTGGCGGACAGCTCTACAACCTCGGCATGAGCGAGAAAGCTCGGCCGCTTCTGGAGGCCGTGAAGAAGTTCATCTCTACCGAAATCGACCCGATCACCGAAGAGTTCTACAGACTGGGGGAGGGACGGGAGGATCGCTGGAGTTACGTGCCTGGGCAACTGGAGCTCTTGGAGGGGGTGAAGAACAAGGCCAGAGAGCAAGGCCTCTGGAACTTCTTTCTCCCCAATGCCGAAACGGGCGAGGGTTTGGCCAATCTCGACTACGCCTACATCGCCCAAGAGTTGGGAAAGAACCCGCTGGCATCAGAGTGCCTGAATTGCTCCGCTCCAGACACCGGCAATATGGAGGTACTGGAGCGCGTCGGCACGCCGGAACAAAAAGAGAAGTGGCTCAAGCCCCTGCTGGCGGGCGAGATCAGGAGCGCTTTCGCCATGACCGAGCCCGATGTGGCCTCCTCGGATGCGAAGAACATCGCCACCGCAGCTGTTCGCGACGGCGACGAATACGTGATCAACGGCCGGAAATACTGGATCAGCGGCGCTGGCGACCCTCGCTGCAAGGTGATGATCGTGATGTGTCGGACAAACCCTGATGCCGCTCGCCATCTCCAACAGAGTCAAATTCTGGTACCGATGGACGCTCCCGGTGTCACGATCGTTGGTCCAATGACCGTGTTCGGCAGCGACGATGCGCCCCATGGTCATATGGACATTCTCTTCGAGGATGTTCGGGTGCCGGCCACCAACATGCTGCTCGGTGAAGGCCGGGGCTTCGAGATCTCGCAGCTCCGCCTGGGCCCCGGCCGGATCCACCACTGCATGCGTTCGCTGGGAGCTGCGGAGAAAGCGTTGGAGCTGATGGTTCAGCGAGGCTTGAGCCGCGAGGCGTTTGGCCGACCGCTGGTGAAGTTAGGTGGCAATACCGAAATCATCAGCCGAGCCCGCATTGACATCGAGGCCATGCGGCTCATGGTCTTGCGCGCCGCCAGAGCCATGGATGTTCTGGGCAACGCTGACGCCCGAGTCTGGGTGAGCGCTATCAAGGCCATGGTGCCCGAGCGGGTCTGCCAAATCATCGACCAATCGATCCAGATGCACGGTGCAACCGGCATCAGCCAGCGGACACCACTGGCCGAAATGTATGCCAACCAGAGGACGCTCCGCTTCGCCGACGGTCCCGATGAGGTTCATCACATGGTGGTAGGCAGAGCCGAAATCGCCCGCTACTCATAATATTGATTCCTCTCGCCTGCGTTCGTTCCTCACTCCAGGTCGCTCTAAGCTCGCACCGCTCGACCAAAACAGTAAGCGGCTGCCTGCTGCTCCGTCCCTTCGCAACCTCACGAAGCAACCACTGATTCCGCGCTCTGAAACCTAGAGGGCCGGGGCTAGAAGCCCCGGCCCTCTTAGATTTCAGCCCCGGAGGGAGTTGCCTCCGTGGCTTTGAACGGCCCCCGGAGGGAGTTACAGCCAGGCTTTCCAATCGGCTTCGTGGGCTGCCACCCAGTCGGCGGCGACCTTGGCCGGCTCTTCACCGTCGATCTCGAACGCTGGCAACATTTCCAGCTGATCCTCGGTGGTGAGGGTGAAGTTCTTCAGGAAGGCGGCCACAGCGGGGTCCTTCTCCTCCAACTGCGCAGACATCGCTTTGATGATGACGTCCTCGGGGTAGTCACAATCCACGCCACCATCGCCAGCTGCGGCTGATGCTCCACAGGTGTCGTTGTAAGCGGGGAGTTCCACCTTCACGAGGTCGTACTTCGCAACGGCGGCAGTTGGGGTCCACCAGTACATGAGGACCGGCTCATTGGCAGCGACCCGGGCATCCAGTTCGGCGACGGTGGCCGGTTCAGACCCGGAGAACTGCACCTCAAAAGGAAGGCTCAGGTTGGTGATGATCTGCTCGTCGTACTGGGAGTAGCTGGGATCGGTTCCGAGGAAGCGGCCCATGTCTCCGGTTTCGGCCGTGGCGAACAGGGCGGCGTTTGCGGGGTCGGTGTAGCCCTCCCATGTTGCCAAGGCGGGGTTGTCGTCGATCACATAGGAAGGGACGAACCAGCCGATCTTGCCAACGGCGCCGAGTTCACCGATGTTGACCACAGTGCCGTCGTCGAAAAAGCTCGTCTCAGCGTCGGTGATGCCGGACGGCCAGATTTCCAGCACCGCATCGAGCGTGCCATCAGCCATGCCGGTGAACATGGCGTCGTTCTCGTCCACCTCCTTGATTTCCACCGGGTTGCCCAGCTGGGACTCAATCAAGTTCTTGGCGACTTCAACGTTGAGCCGGGAAGCGGACCACGGGTTGACGATGAGCGTGATGGTTTCCTTCGAGCTGTCTGGCCCGTCATCGCTGTTAGCTGCTTCGTCGGTACCGCTACCGCAAGCGGCGGCGAGCATCGCTAATGCGATCAATAGGCCGAGGAGTTTCTTCATGTCTTACCTTTCGAATTGCCGACGATCGGCGTGTGACTAGATTAGTACCGTGGACGACAAACATGTGGAGACCGACACCTGGCTCGAAACGCGGGGTGTCTGGAAGGTCTTCGGGAGTCAGTCCAAAAAGGCTTTGGCGATGTCCGAGGCAGGATCGAGCCGAGCCGAGGTGCTCGACGCGACCGGCTGCACGATCGGCGTCAAGAACGTTTCCCTTTCGGTCCTTCCCGGTGAAACGTTTGTAGTGATGGGGCTGTCCGGTTCGGGGAAGTCGACCCTTATTCGCTGCATTTCCCAGCTCACAGAGGTGACAAAAGGATCGGTGATCTTCGATGGCCAGGACCTCGCGGCGATGGACGAAAAAACCTTGCGAGAGGTTCGACGCAAGAAACTCTCGATGGTCTTTCAACATTTTGGTCTGTTTCCCCATCGCCGGGTCATCGACAACGCGGCCTACGGTTTGGAAGTCCAGGGGGTTCCGAAAGACGTTCGCCGCAATCGTGCCCGGTTAGTGCTCGAGATCGTGGGACTCAAAGGATACGAGGACCACTATCCCCAACAGCTCTCGGGTGGGATGCAGCAACGGGTGGGTTTGGCGCGAGCCCTCACCGTGGAGCCCGAAGTGTTGTTCTTCGACGAACCGTTTTCCGCGCTCGATCCGTTGATCCGGCGGGACATGCAGAACGAGCTCATTCGCATCCAACGTGACATGCAACGAACGATCGTGTTCATCACCCACGACTTCGCAGAAGCGATCAAACTGGGGGACCGGATCGCCATAATGAAAGACGGTGAATTCGACCAGGTGGGCACGGCTGCGGAACTGATCACCAGTCCCGCCACCGACTACGTGCGAGAGTTCACCGAAGACATTCCCAAGATAAAGGTTCTGACTGCGGCCGACGTGGCCCACGCTGGTGCGCTGAACCCGGACTGGAAGAGAGTGCAGTCCAGTTCAACGGTGGAGGCGCTGATTCCGCTACTTCTCGCTGACCCCCTGCCGCTCGTAGTGCAAGGCCCCAATGGAGAGTCGTTGGGTCTGGTGGATAGACAGGCGGTTCAGGATCTGCTTGGAAGTGCGGCGTGACCGCCACCGCCGCCCCGGGCGCGGCCTCACGTTCGTTGGTGCTCTCGCGCCGCTGGCTTGCCCTGCTGGCCGTGGCGGCGGGCGTAGCGGTGTTCCAAGTGCTGGGCGACTCGATGTCCACCATGGAGGGATCTGATCGACTCTTCCCCGCACTTCTGGACAGGACGTTCGAGGATCCGATTCAAGATGCCGGGGCCTGGCTCCGATCCAATCGGCTGACCCACCCGATCTTCACCGGTCTGCTCACGCCCTTCAGCAAAGCGGTGGGCGGGGCAATTGACGCAATCGCCGATGCCTTGCTCTGGTTGCCATGGTTTGTGGTGTTGGGAATCGTGGTGCTCATCCCCGCCCGAGCGGGGGCGTGGAAGTCCGGTCTCGTGGGAGCGATCGCTCTGTTCTACACGGTGCTGATCGGGCTGTGGGTACCAACAATGCAGACATTGGCGCTGATGTCAGCCGCGGTTCTGTTGGCGGCGATCGTCGGACTACCGCTGGGGATGGTGGCTGCCCTCTATCCCCGTTTTGAACAAGTCCTCCGTCCAGTGCTCGACACCGCCCAAACCCTGCCCGCCTTCGTGTACTTCTTGCCTCTGCTCATGTTGTTCGGCATCGGCAACGTCCCAGGGGCGGTGGCTACCGTTATCTATGCGCTCCCTCCCGTGGTACGGCTCACCACCCTGGGCATAAAACGGGTCCCTCAAGCCGCGGTGGATGCGTCCTTGATGTTTGGCGCCACCAGGCGGCAGACGCTTCTCAAGGTGCAGGTGCCTATGGCGGTGCCCACGATCATCACCGGCCTCACCCAGACGATCATGCTCTCGCTCGGGGTGGTGGTGCTTGCCACGTTGGTTGGAGCCGACGGACTGGGATCACCGATTCTGCAAACACTCAACTCTCGCCGAACCGGACGCGGCATCGCCGCTGGTTTGGCAATTGTGGCGGTTGCGATGGTCCTGGATCGAATCTGGAAATCATTCGCAGTGACCGATCGGTCTAAATTCCTTGAACGCCGGTACCTCGCGTTCGGAGTGGCCGGTCTCTTCGTGGCCGCCCTCGCAGGACGGGGGCTTGGCCTTGCTGCAGCTCCCGATCTTTTCGATTGGTCGTTGTTCGACCCGATCGACGATGTCGTGGTCTGGATTCGCGATAATTTCCGCTGGTTCACGCGGCCCTTCAGTGACTCGATCGTTCTCTACCTTTATCTGCCAGCTCGGGACTTCCTCACCGACACCATGGCATGGCCGTCGATCCTGCTCGTGGTCGGCGCAGCCTGCTGGTGGATCCAGGGCAGGGCATTGGCGGCCTTTTCTGTCGCCGCCCTAGGGGTCATCGGCCTGATCGGAATGTGGGAACTGTCCATCGACACCCTCGTTCAGGTGATTATCGCCGCCGGTCTCGCCACCCTGATCGCAGTCCCAATTGGGCTCCTCGTTGGGCGAAGCAAAAAGGCCGAGGCACTTCTGGGACCCGTCCTCGACGGCTTGCAGACGGTGCCTTCACTCGTCTACATCATCCCAGCGGTCATCTTCTTCACCGTCGGCGTAGTCCCGGGAATCATCGCCACCGTGCTTTATGCAATGGTGCCTGGCGTACGCATCACGGCATTGGGTATCCGCGAGGTGCCAGAAGAGAGCATTGAGGCCTCGCGAACGTTTGGGGCAACCCCACGGCAGACCATGCTCGGTGTCAGGGTGCCGCTGGCCGCCCCAACGATCATGGCCGGCATCAATCAGGTGATCATGCTGTCACTGGCGATGGTGATCATCAGCGGCCTGGTTGGCGGCGGCGCACTGGGGTTCGAGACGGTGCGCTCGCTGAAACGAAGTCTGTTCGGCTTCGGGTTCGAGGTGGGTGTCGCTCTGGTCTTGATGGCCATGATTCTCGATCGCTTCACCGAAGCCTGCGCCCAGCGTCTTCAGCCGCCTGAGTAACACTGATTCCGCTCGCCTTCGTTCGTTCCTCACAGCGAATGCTGCGACGGAACAGGGGGTCGCTTCATGCTCGCTCCGCTCGACCAAAACAGCAAGCGGCTGCTGCTGTTCAGTCCCTCCGCAGCCTCTCGTTAGAGCTCGTTGTCGATTTGGGTGCGAAGCCAGGTGGGGAGGTAGATCGGGTCGGCGAGATCGTTGGGGTGATGACCGGGCAACGAACTGATAACCGCCAGGGGGAGAAACTCGAAGGCGTAGGTGATGCTCCAGACCAGCAGGTTCCAATGGGCCTTGGGCGAGAACAGCTTTCGCTCCACCCACAGCAGGCCCAGCGTGTTGATGAAGGCAAAAAAGGCGAGAACCAGGATGCTGGTGACCGTGCCCATCACGTACAAGAAACGATTGCCGCTGAAGGACTCCCACACATCATGCGCGGCACCCTTGTGTTCAACTTCTTCGGCCAGGTGCCACAGGTAGAGCCGGGCGGCCTCGGGTTCGGCATCGTCGAAGCAGTAGCCGATACGGTCATCAACCCAGCGGGCACCGGCGTAGGCCACGGTCTCAGCCCCGGCGGAGAACGCAACGCCGAAAGCATCCGATCGGCGATCGAGAAACCGGAAGGTGCCCGCCATCAGCCGCTTCGACCATCCCAGCCCGGGGTGGGCGGCGTACACGCGATCGTTGAAGCGCTGATGCTGGGCATGGTGTTGCCGCTCCTGGCGGGCAAACGCCAAGGCGGCTGGCCGCACCTCGTCCGGCAGTTGCTCAGCAACTCGTTCTACCGAGCGCACCACAAACGGTTCCACGTAGGGCATGAGCAGCGAGACACCGTTGGCGGCGCAGGCGAACTCTGGCATCGTTGAATGCCAAGCCAGCGGAAAGTCATCGGCGAAACTGATCTTCGGATTGCGGCTGCGAATCCGATGGTCCGGAACCGGCGTAGGGCGCCCGTCTATCGCACCGGTGGGGGAGCTCACGGTCTTCCTATCGGGCTGCACCTCGCCATTATGAGGCACCGACCATCGAATCGGACGAACCTCGCCGCCGGGAGGTTCCAGGCCGGCAACCTTGTTTCACACTCGCTGGGATCCAGGTACTAGTGTGCCTGTAGTCACATGTTTCGGAGAGGAGGCATTGTTGCATGACCGAGTCGAGTAGCGATGGAGCAAAGCGGAGCACCGGGGCGATGGCTATCGACGAGTCAGCAGCGCATGCTCGGGCCGAGGAAATCCTGGCAAAATCTCAGACGCACAGCGAGGCGATTCATGTCCCGACACCCTCCAATCCCGCATTAGCGGTTCCATTCCTCGTCCGGAAAGCGATCGACAGGCTGGCCGGGTTTACGGGATTTCTCACGCAGGTACTCGTGGTGGTCGTTCTTCTCATGGTGCTCTGGTCAGTCATCAGTCGGCGGATGGACAAGACCTTCGGTACCAGTCTGATCGTTTCCCAGTTCCAAGAAGGGCAGCGCATGGGGTTCGCCTTCCTCACTCTGCTCGGTTTGAACTTCGGCCTCCGCGAAGGCGTGAATCCCCGAGTCGATTTCTGGTGGGCGGAGTTTTCGAACCGGCGGAAGGCATTGATCGATTTCGTCTTCCACCTCTTCCTGTTCCTTCCATTCGCATGGATGGTGATCGGCGTTTTGTGGAATCCCACGCTCCGGTCTGTGACCGGCAACCTCAACGGTGAATTCGACACCTGGAAGATCTGGGAAACATGGGAGCAGTCTCCCGATGCCGGTGGGATTCCGGTAAGTCCAATCCGAATCATGATCCTCGTCGGGTTCATCTTGCTCTTGTTGCAGATTCTGGCCGACATCATCAAGAACGGTTTCGTGCTGATCGGGCGCGAAGACCTCGCTGGAATCCACCAGCAGGACGCTCCGATCCGAGTGGAGTAGCGGCGATGGGTGACTTGGGTGTGTGGATGGCCTTTGGGATGTTTGTCATCTTCTTGGCCATGATCCTCATCGGTTACAACGTGGCGTTCTCTTTCGCATCCACGGCGATCGTCTTTTCTTTCCTGGGAAACCTCACTGGTGATTTCAACGCCGATCGTCTCAATCTCCTGGCAGAGCGGTACTTCAACTCGGTGAGGGACGAGACCCTCCTCGCCGTTCCCTTCTTCGTTCTGATGGGCGCGGTCCTAGAGAAATCGGGACTAGCCGAACGATTGTTGAATGCCATCGGCATGCTGATGGGACCGCTCAAAGGTGGCGTGGCAGCCGCAGTTGTCATCGTGGGGACGCTTCTGGCGGCGGCTACAGGTGTGGTGGCGGCCACCGTGATCGTGATGGGGCTACTGAGCCTGCCCACCATGGTGCGACTCGGGTATGACCACAAGCTGGCGACGGGCGTGATCATCGCCTCCGGTACGTTGGCTCAGTTGCTGCCGCCATCGATCGTCTTGATTCTCCTAGCTTCCCAGTTGGGCACCGGTATCCTGGGGCTGTTTGCCGGCTCGCTCCTGCCCGGCCTCCTGTTGGCCTTTCTCTACGCCGCGTATGCGCTGATCATCAGCCAGATTCGCGACGTGGGGCCGGCGATGCCTCCGGAGGAGCGAACTCTGTCCGGCAAGGTACTCGCCCTCGAAATCGTCTTCTCGGTCATTCCCGTGATTCTGCTCATCATGGCGGTCTTGTTGAGTATCTTCTTCGGTTTGGCTACCCCTACGGAGTCTGGAGTGGTCGGTGTACTTGGCGCTTTGGTGCTCGGTGTGCTCAACTATTTCTTCGACAAGGCCCTTGTTGCGGCGGGCGCAACCCATGTGACTCCAACATGGCGGCTCCGAAAAACACGATCACCAGTTCCGTGCGCTCGGCCACCAACATCACGATCCTGGTGATGACGCTGCTGTTGTGCAGCAACTTCTTCAGTCTCGTCTTCGACGTTTTGGGCGGTCAGAGGCAGGCTGCCGACTGGCTCAGCGGGATCGGTGGTGGGAAGAACGGTTTCGTATTGGTGGCGATGGTCGCCATCTTTATCTTGGGGATCAACCTCGAGTTCTTGGAGATCACCTTCATCGTGGTGCCCATCTTCCTCCCGGCCATGGCCGCTCTGGAGTTCACCACCGTCGACCGCGTTTGGTTCGCAGTATTGATGGCCATCAACCTCAATATGGCGTTCATCAGCCCACCGGTGGGCTTCTCTCTCTTCTATCTTCAAAGCGTTGCCCCTCCAGAGGTGAAAACCGCCGATATTCACAAGGGCGCTATTCCGTTTATGGTGCTGCAGGGCCTTGCACTGGTAATCATCGGGTTTTTCCCTCAGATCGTCGAAGCATCGTTTAACTTCTTTATCAACACCCCTGATGCCGTAGAGGCAATCTCTGTGGTTGGAGGGGGCTAGAGAAAGACAAACCGGCCGATTCGAATGGATCGTCGCCACTACCAAGAAAGCATGGGGAGAAATGACCGAACCGACAGAGACAATCGAGGCTCAGCTCGACGCTGCCGCCGAGAGAATAGTGAACCGGCGGGGTTTTCTCGGCAAGGCCGGTCTCGGCGTTGCGGGGTTTGCGGCCAGCGCCAGCATCATGGCGGCCTGTAGCTCGGGCAGCGACAATGCCGGCGATGGCAGTAGTAGTGACGGAGACGCCGGTGGTGACGGCGCGGCCGATGGTGCTGCCGACGGCGAGACCGTCGATCTGGTACAGGATTCCGACCTTCCCGAGATCGAGTGGGAGATGGCCACCAGCTGGCCGCTCTCATTGGACACCATCTTCGGTGGCGCCGTCATCTTTGCCGACACGCTGTCCGAGCTCACCGCGGGCCGGTTCAAGGTCAATGCTCGCGCCGCAGGAGAGCTGGCCGGTGGTTTGGAGGTGCTCGATGCCGTGATTTCCGGAGGCGCCGACGCCGGCCACACGGCGTCTTACTATTACGTTGGTAAGAACCCCGCCAATCAGTTCGGAACGGCCGTACCGTTCGGTCTCACCAGCCGGCAACAGAATGCATGGTTGTACGAGGGGGGTGGCGAACAACTATTGAACGATTTCTACGCCGAAGAGTACGGAATCATCGCCTTTGCAGCTGGCAATACAGGCTGTCAGATGGGCGGCTGGTTTGGCAAGGAGATCAATACGGTGGCCGACCTCAATGGCCTGACCATGCGTATTCCTGGCATTGCGGGCCAGGTGCTGAACAATCTGGGCGGTGAGCAAATCTCGATTCCCGGCGGCGAGATCATTACCTCCATCGAGACCGGCGCCATCGACGCCGCCGAGTGGGTTGGGCCCTATGACGACGTGACGCTCGGTCTAGACCAGCTCGGGTCCGACGTCTTCTACTACTACCCGGGCTGGTGGGAACCGGGTCCGGCACTTGACGTGCAGTTCCCGTTGGAGAAATGGAACGATCTCCCCGAGGTCTACCAGGCGGCGGTCAAGGCGGCGGCAAAGGCCGCCAACATTGGGATGATGGCCCGTTATGACAACCTGAACCCCCAATCGATCAAGCAGATCCAGGCCGCCGGAGTGACCGTTCTGCCCTTCTCTGAAGAGATCATGAACTCGTTCCAAGAGGAGACCGAGAACGTCCTCGATGCCACAGCGGCCGCGAACCCCGATTTCGCCAGCATCCTGGGCCCATGGCGCACATACCGGGACGACATCCAGGCGTGGCACAGCCTGGCCGAAACCGAATACATGGTCCGCACGGCGCTGGGACGTTAACAACGACGAGGTTGCTCGGGGACCCACACCTTGGTGTGGGTCCCCGCCGCGTGTTTACCCTCGCCGTGCCACTGAGTACCTAGGCTGAATCCGTGCGCCAACGGAACCTTTTGCGGTCGGTCCAGCGGTTGCTCGACGATGGCGAGCAGATACGGGCTGCTTCCTATGGTTATGCCCGCCACCCCTGGACGATCGCCTACGCCCTCGCCGCCGGTGGGGCAATGTTCCTCCTGGTGGGTCTCCTCGGCGGGTATAGCGTGCAGAGCCGGGTGCTCCTCGGGGCAATTGCGGCAGCCATCGCGGTCGCCGCAACCACCGAGTACCGAATCTTCGCCAGCACCACCAAGGGACTCCTGATTCTCAAGGGAAGCCGTTTGCGGCTCGCTGCCACGAGCGTCCTGAAGCGAGTTGACGAGGAGACGGAATTTACGCCGGTGGGCGGGAACCTCATCACGGTGGAGTGGCGAATCGACGGCGTGACCTATTCGGTTCCCAAGCGGGCGGATAGCCAGTTGGCGAAAGTGCTGGCCGATGGTCGGTGAGGGACCCCCAAGCGGCTATACTTAGGTCGCGGTAGTTGGTGGGCCTCAAGACGGGGCTGGCCGGTGCCGATAGCTACGAAAGCGGTTCGCCGGATTCCGGGTTGGGCGTTGGTCTAGATCAACTGCTGAACGCTCGGACGCAAGCTGGCGAATCCCACCCGATGAGGAGCCATTCATCGCCCTTCTAGAGTCCACTGGACCCGCCCGTACAAGGGTCGGCCACAAAGAACAAACACAGCCGACTACAGGCATTGCCCCACCGCCTGACGGTTTCGACGACGCCCTGCAGCGTCATCTCGACGGCATTGCCAGTGCAGCAGACAAGACGCTGCTGGCCGACAATCGCATCCACTGGATCAACGCACTCGTTCGCCATCTCGACGAACTGGAGTTCGCCATCGAGGATGCGCGCCGGTATGTCCCGCGACCCACGAAGTTCCTTCTGCTGGATGACCTCAATGATGAGGCCGATCGGGTCGACGCCGTTCTCACCGAGCTCGTTGGGCCTCCTCGCCGAGGAGGAAAGAAGCCACCCCCACCGCCGGGGGAAGCCGTGGCCACCTTGCAGCTCTCGTGGCTGCCTGGCCGCGTTGTGGCATGGATGGGCGGCTGGAATGCCGAGGTTCGGCCGATCGAGGAGATCGAGGAAGCCCTGGATGCCGTGGGATCGGTTCTTTCATGGGAGCCCTACAGCGATCTGAAACTGCCGGATGCAACAGCGGCACCGGCGCTGAGTGCACCGCTGGATCAGGCCCTCGGGTGGCTCGTTTCCATGGCCCACACCAAGGACGACCCCGAGGTTGGGACCAGCGCCACGTGGCTGGGACTTGTTGCCGCCAGTGCGGTCCGTTCCGTCACCCAGGGCCGGATCGTGCCCCAGCTTCGAAAGACCAAAGATCTCCCGGCTGGAGCGGAACGGCCCGCCCAACATCACGCCTACTTCGAGGTCTATTGGCAGCCCGCTCTCATTCCGCCGGAAGAGTTTCGGCTACTCGCCGAGTCCTGCCCGGGAACGGCTTCGGTTTTCGAGACTCGACGGGATGCGCGGGCTTTCACCGATGCCGTACTCGCCGATCTCACCGACACGATTGTGGCGGCGTCAGCCAACCGACTCGAAGTACCTGCGCCGCCTCCCACGCTCAACAACAAGTCCGACATGATCGAAGCCATGCTGGCTCGTTTGGATGGCGAACCGTTCGTTGCCCCGGTTCGGCTGGCCTCAGAGCTCAGCCGTCGTTTGGAACAATGGGCCGCTCCGGTCACCCAGCCCACCAAACACCCGCTGGTTGTGGAACTGAACGAACCCGACAGCTCCGGAGCATGGCACCTGCGGGTACTCGCCCAAGGCGACAAGAAGGCGCTGGACCCTGTGGAACAGGTGATGGTCACCTCCTCTTCGGTGCGCTCGAAACGAATCAAAGAACACCTCGTCCGCGTGGAACGGCTCTACGACACGCTCATGCGGCCTGGCAGCCGGCGACGGGGTGAAGTGCTTCTTTCCCAGGATGAGGCGTGGGCGTTCATGACCAAGACTGGCCCGATCCTGATGGCCAATGGCTACGACGTTCGGATACCGAACCTCTCCAAGCGCAAAGCCACCGCGTCCCTTCGGCTCACCGCCGAAGAGGGTCATGAGACGGTGGTGGGCGCCCAACAGCTGGCCAACGTTCGATGGTCGGCCATGTTTGACGATGTCGAGCTGACCGCGGCCGATATCGCCAGGCTGGCCCGGGAAGCCCGCCCGTTGGTGCAGAGCCGCGGTCAATGGGTCGAGCTCGACAAGGCCGATCTGGCCCAGGCCGCCAAGGCCTTGGCCGAACGGGAGAAACAGAACACCCTCTCCGGAGCCGACATGCTCCGGCATGCACTAGGCCTCGAAGGCTCGCCGTTGGCGGGTGGGGTCTCGATCGCCGGCAGTGGTTGGGCGGTCGACCTTCTTCGTGCAGCCAATAACATGCCCACCGATCTTCCCACCAAACCCGTCGGGTTCGTTGGGGAGCTCCGTAGCTATCAGGCCGATGCCTTGGCATGGCTTGGATTCCTGGAAGGTGCAGGATTGGGGGGTTGCCTCGCTCTCGACATGGGCCTCGGCAAAACGCCAACAATGCTCGCCCATATCGCTCGCACGACAGACAAAGGTCCGGCGCTGGTCATCGCTCCGCCGGCGGTTGTGGGGAACTGGGCTTCGGAGGCCAGGAAGTTCGTTCCCGGCGTAAAGGTGCTGGTCCATCATGGGCCAAACCGGGCGGAGGGCCGAATGATCGAGAGAGCGGTGAGGAAGGTCGACCTGGTGATCACCACCTATGGAACGGCCATCCGAGACATGAGCCAGTTCGAAGACATCGAGTGGAACAACATCGCCATCGACGAGGCCCAGGCGATCAAGAATCCGGCCAGCGAAACAGCGCAGACGCTGCGTCGCCTGAACGCTCGATCCAAGCTTGCCCTCACGGGTACGCCGATCGAGAACGGGCTGGGTGATCTGTGGTCGATTCTCGATTGGGCCAACCCCGGCCTGATGGGAGGCCGCAACGATTTCATCGGCAACCTGTCGGCGACCCGACCCGGATCGATGTCCAACCGGGAGAATTCCGAGAGCGTGCTTCGGGCCCTGAACGGGTTACTCGTGTTCCGTCGAACCAAGGCCGAACCGGCGATCGCTGCCGAACTGCCAGATCGGATCGACGAGCTGGATCATTGTGCCATGACCCCGGAACAGGTAGGCCTCTATCAAGCCACTCTGGACTCGCTGATAAAGGACGCCGCCGGAGACGATGCTCCCAAGAAGAAGGGTGCGGTGTTGGCAGCAATTACCCGCCTGAAGCAGATCTGCAATCATCCGGTCAACTTCAACAATGAGGACGACGGCCCGATCGGTGGTCGGTCGGGCAAATTGGCCCGTCTCGATGAGATCCTCGACTCGGTCTTCGCCAACGACGAGAAGATGTTGATCTTCACCCACTTTGCAACATGGGGCAGCACGATGGCGGAATACTTGAGCAAACGAACGGGTGAACCAATCGCCTGCTATCACGGCGGGCTGGGTCGGGCCGCCCGAGACAAGCTTGTGCACGACTTCCAGCGGCGCAACGGAAAGGGAGCGATGGTTCTGTCATTGAAAGCCGGTGGAACCGGTCTCAACCTCACCGCCGCATCGCATGTGGTGCTCTATGACCGGTGGTGGAACCCCGCCGTGGAAGACCAAGCCCGGGATCGCGTATGGCGCATCGGACAAAAGAACACGGTGATTTGCCACCGCCTGGTTTGCCCGGGCACGATCGATGAACGGGTGGAAGAAGTTGTGGCCGGGAAACGTCAGATCGCTGATCTCGTGCTGCCCAAGAGTTCATCGGTGGGAGATCTCGACACCGCCCAACTGCAGAGTGTCCTGGGAATCGATCCCGATGCACTTCTCACCACTGAGGAAGTCGATGAGGCCCTCGTGTCCGTAGCGTCATGAACACGGCTCGAAGCAAGCCCGGCGTGAGGGCCAACAGCAACAATGGCAGTGGCGAGACCGCGTCCCCGTCCAGCAAGTCCGCCAAACGAAAAAGGGCTCGGAACCGCAAAAGCCGAGCCAAGCAGAATCGAGCGTTCTGGGGCGACGAAAGCCGGTTACCTGAAGCGCCAACCACGGCGCCGGTGACCACCGATCCCGTCTCGGTGATCAAATCGCTTGGCCGACCGCCGCTCGTTGGTCATGAACAGCAGGCCGGTCACTACTTCGAAGCTGTCACCATGCGGGCCGTTGCCATCGGCTCGGCTATCGCCGCCGCCGGCGACATGCTGGACGCCGAAGAACTCTGACCTTGGGCGTGCGCTGAGGCGTTGTGCGTGCCCGGGGCTAGACGGTCCAGGTGGCGCCGCTGGTGAGAAGGTCGGCGAGGTTACCGGGGCCATCCTCCTGAGCGCGAGCCACTTGGGCTTCCACGGCGTCAGAGTATTCCGGTGCCTCGACGGCCCGGAACACCCCGAATGCGGTGGGGCTGTGACGATCCTGGGACAGTTCAGACAGAGCGAAGGCCACGGTTTTGTCCGCGTCCTTCCGGTGAACCAGTAACGTCTCGTCAGCCACGGAGGCGGCGTCGACGATCACGGCTCGACCGTGTGCGATCACGACGCCTTTTTCCTTGTTGGCTCCGAAACGGATCTGCTCACCGTGAACGAGATCAATCATCATCTCGTCGCGATTGCTGCGCTTGGTGATGGCATCGAAGGCGCCGTCGTTGAAGACATTGCAGTTCTGGTAGATCTCCACCAGCGATGCGCCCCGATGCGCGTTGGCCTGGCGAAAAACCTCGATCATGTGTTTTCGGTCGAGATCGTGCGTGCGGGCAACAAAGGTGGCTCGGGCCCCGATGGCGAGGCTCAACGGATTGAACGGGCGGTCGATTGATCCCATCGGTGTGGATTTGGTGATCTTTCCCACCTCGCTGGTGGGGGAGTACTGGCCTTTGGTAAGACCATAGATCTGATTGTTGAACAGCAAGATGGTGAGATTGATATTCCGGCGAAGCGCATGAATAAGATGGTTGCCGCCGATGCTGAGCATGTCGCCATCGCCGCCAACCACCCAAATGTTGAGGTCAGGTCGGGAAACGGCCAACCCCGTGGCGATGGCGGGCGAACGACCGTGAATGGTGTGCATCCCGTAGGTATTCATGTAATACGGGAAGCGGGCAGCACAACCAATACCACTTACGAAGACCGTGTCCTCGGTGCTCACCGCCGTTGCCGGATCCGCAGCAATCTCGGTGTGGAGAAACTGCATTGCTGCCAAGATTCCGTAGTCACCACACCCCGGGCACCAACGGACATCTTGATCGCTGGTCCAGTGGCCGCGTTGGGTCGGGTCGAGAATCACGTCGGTCATCGAGTTACCTCCAGAAGCGCTGTGGTGGCGTTGACGATTTCTGCTCCGGTGAAGGGAAGTCCCTTCACCTTCGAGAGCGTGGTTGCGTCCACCAGGAACTCCGCCCGGAGCAACTTCACCAACTGGCCGCGGTTCAGTTCAGGGACCAGGATTCGGGAGTACCCGGCCAACACCTCGCCCAGATTGCTCGGAAAAGGATGAAGATGGTTGAGATGGAGCTGGTCCACACTGACGCCCTGGTCTCGGAGTATTTGGACCGCCGAAGTGATGGACCCAAGGGTGGATCCCCAGCCCACCAGGAGAACGTCGGCGGACCCGGTTCCCTCGATCGTGGCTTCGGGGATATCGGCGGCGATCCCGTTGACCTTTGCCTCCCGCAGCTGTGTCATCAATTCGTGATTATTGGGGTCATAACTTACGTTCCCGGTGCCGTCTGCTTTCTCCAGCCCACCGAGCCGGTGCTCGAGCCCGGCGGTCCCGGGCACGGCCCAAGGTCGGGCGAGAGTGTCGGGATCGCGAAGGTAGGGCAGGAAGATCGGTTGACCCTGAGCGTCGGTGCCGTTGGGCGTGGTGGTGAAATCAACGGACAGATCCGGGAGCGACGCCACATCGGGAAGGTGCCAGGGCTCGGAGCCTGTTGCCAGGTAGCCGTCGGTCAGCAGCATCACCGGTGTTCGGTACTTGAGTGCCAAACGGCTCGCCTCGATTACGGCAGAGAAACAATCCGAGGGGCTATTGGCCGCCACCACCGGCATTGGTGACTCGCCGTGGCGTCCGTAGAGGGCCATCATGAGATCGCTTGCCTCGGTCTTGGTGGGAAGACCCGTGGACGGCCCACCCCGCTGGACATCGATGATCACCAAGGGGAGTTCCATGCTCAGGGCGAGACCTATGGTCTCACCTTTCAGAGCGATACCGGGTCCAGATGTAGTGGTGAAGGCAAGTGCGCCTCCGAAGGCTGCGCCAAGCGCCGCACCGGCACCGGCGATCTCGTCTTCGGCCTGAAAGGTGCGAACGCCAAACTTCTTGTGCCTACTCAGTTCGTGGAGGATGTCGGAAGCAGGGGTGATTGGGTAACTGCCCAGAAAGACCGGGAGACCACTCAGCTCGCCTGCGGCGATCATGCCCCATGCCGTGGCGGTGTTGCCGGTGATGTTGGTATAGGTCCCTGGCTTCTGGGGTGCCGCTGCCACGAAGTACTGGTTGGCGAACATCTCCGTTGTCTCGCCGTAGGCGTGGCCGGCCTTGAGGGCCGCGGTATTTGCAGCCACTACGGCAGGCAGTTTGGAGAACTTCTCTTCCACCCAGGAGATGGTGGGCTCTAGCGGTCGGGTGTACATCCAACAGACGAGACCAAGAGCGAAGAAGTTCTTGGATCGCTCCGCATCCCGCTTTTTCACTTCGATGCCGTCCATAGCCTCGATGGTCAGTTTGGACATCTGGACTTCGTGCACGGTGAACCCATCCAGGCTTCCGTCGGTGCGAGGGTCCACCACGTAGCCGCACTTCTCGAGGTTTCGCTCGTCGAAGGCGTCGCTGTTCAACAGGATCATTCCACCACTGCGAAGCCGATCCAACTGGCTCTTCAGAGCGGCCGGGTTCATCGCTACGAGGACATCGGACATGTCACCTGGGGTGTGAATGTCGTGGTCGGAAATATGGACCTGAAAAGCCGAAACCCCGGCCAGCGTTCCTTGCGGAGCTCGAATCTCGGCGGGGTACTCCGGCAAGGTGGCGAGATCATTTCCAACCAACGCACTCGTGGTAGTGAATCTGTCGCCGGTCAACTGCATTCCGTCTCCGGAATCGCCAGCAAACCGGATTACCACCCGGTGAATGCTCTCGGGCTGCAAACGATCTTCTGTTGTCGTCACAAGGCTCGATGGTACACAACGATTCAAGGCGTCATGAGTGTATGGCGAATGTCGGGCAGGTTTACCGTTGGTTAGATGTCATATCCAGCGGGATGACCCACTCGTCGAACTGTTTTTCGGTCACGTGGCCCAAGTCGAGGGCCGCAGCCCGCAGCGTCATACCATTCTTGTGGGCATGCTTGGCAATAGCAGCAGCGTTGTCGTAGCCGATGTGTTTGTTGAGGGCCGTGACCTGCATCAGATTGGAGGCAAGGTTCTCGCTGATCTTGGCGGTGTTGGCCTCGATACCCACGGCACAGTTGTCGTTGAACGCCACGCACGTGTCGCCGATCAGACGGATGCTCTCGATCACATTGTGCACCATGACGGGTTTAAACACGTTGAGCTGGAAGTTGCCCTGGCTGCCAGCGAACGCCACCGTGGCATCGTTGCCAAACACCTGTGCCGACACCATCGTCATCGCTTCGCATTGGGTGGGGTTCACTTTGCCCGGCATGATGCTGGAACCCGGCTCATTCTCAGGAATCACGATTTCGCCAATCCCGTTCCGTGGCCCACTAGCTAACCAACGGACGTCGTTGGCCATCTTCATCAATGCACCCGCCAGCGTCCGAAGGGCGGCCGATGTAGTGACCAATGCGTCGTGGGCTGCCAGTGCGGCGAACTTGTTCTCCGCACTGCGGAACGGGTGACCAGTGCGCTCGGCGATGATTGCCGCCACCCGGTCGCCGAACTGCGGATGAGCGTTGAGTCCCGTGCCGACTGCCGTGCCTCCGATGGCGAGGTCGAACAGACCGGTAGCAGCGGACCGAACGGTGGCGAGGGCCTGATCGATCTGCGCCACCCATGCCCCGATTTCCTGTCCGAGCGTGATGGGCGTGGCATCTTGGAGGTGGGTGCGGCCTACCTTCACCAGACCCTCGTACTGCTCGGCCTTGGCATGCAGGGTGTCGCGCAGCTTCTGTACTTTTGGATAGAGCTCTCGGTCGAGTTCCAAGATGGTCGCAACATACATAGCGGTGGGAAAGGTGTCATTGCTGGACTGCCCCCGGTTCACGTGGTCGTTGGGGTGGACCGGCGCCTTGGATCCCATCTCACCTCCGGCCATCTCGATGGCTCGATTGGAGATGACCTCGTTTGAATTCATGTTGGACTGTGTGCCCGAACCCGTCTGGAACACCACCAACGGGAAATGTTCGTCGAGGTCGCCACTGGCCACCTCGTTTGCAGCCGACACGATCAAGGCGGCAATGTCAGCAGGAAGCTGATCGAGTTCGGCATTTGCCTCGGCGGCTGCCGCCTTGAGGATGCCCAGCCCCTCGATGATGGCCCTACCCCAAACGAACCGGTCTCGGCCGATCGGAAAATTCTCGATACTCCGCTGAGTCTGGGCTCCCCAGTATCGGTCGTTTTTGACTTCGATCGGTCCCATTGAATCGGTTTCGGTGCGAACAGCGTTCATGGTGGAAAGGGTAGCCAGCAGGGTTCACCGGGTCCTATTCGTCACTGACGGTGGGAATCGCCCACTGTGCAAACCTGCCTAACGCCGAGACGAAGTGCAAGGTGGATTGCACACTGAAGCAATGGCTGAGAAGAATCCCAGAATTGTCGTCCCTCCCGAGGTCTCCGCCACCGGTCCGACCCCGCCCCCATCTAAGCGGGCCGTGGTTCCAGCCGGCGATGGCCAACCGCTGCCACTCTCGGTAGTCCTGGCGCTCGCCGCCGCCCTCATCGGAGGCTTCATCTTCTTCCTGGCCAGAGACTCCGAAACCGATATCAATGCCACGGCACCCGAAATCGCCGTTCTCGAAGATGGTGCAACCCCGACCACCGCTGCCAACAGCCTGCTCGGCAGCACGGCGCCGGACGTCGAGGTGGTCCCCTCCACGATTCCCGAAACGCCGGTGCCTTCCTCGGCCGTTCCACCCACCACGGCCGCAGCGGCAACAACCCAGCCTCCCGCTACAACCCCAACCTCCACTACCGCGGTGCCAACCACCGTGCCCGAGGTTGCTGCGTTGGCCGGACCTCCCCTCCGTGACACCGGGACCGCCCGACACGCGGTCTTCAGCGGTGGCCTTGTCTATCTACGTGGATCGGTGCCCTCATCGGAATTCGGTGAGCAGATCGTGACTGCTGCGGAGGCGGTGGTTGGTGAGGGCAATGTAATCAACCAGTATGTGGTGGACGCCGACGCTCCGGCGGCGGGTAGCGCTCCGCTTTATGTTGCCGACACGGTGCTCTTCCTCTCCTCGCAGTCCGGCATCAACCCGCAGTTCCTCCCGATCCTGGATCTCGGGTCCCGCCTGCTCACGGTGAATGAGAACGTGAAGATCTCCGTGGTGGCCTACACCGACAGCATCGGCGGCGAGGAACTGAACAGGGCCCTCTCGCAGGATCGAGCGGACACGGTACGGCAGTACTGGCTGGACCAGGGTTTCGACCCTGAGCGAATCAGTGCCGTCGGTGAAGGCGAGTCCAATCCGATCGGCGACAACAACACCGCTGAAGGCCGGCAGGCAAATCGCCGAGCTGAGTTCATTGTGATAGGCATCCTCGGTTAGCTAGCCGAAGGCCGAGGACGGCAGGTCCGACACACCGGATTCAATAGCGTCGACGATGCGCTGCGCTACAAACGAAGGTTTCTTCCCCTCAGGCATCTTCGGGGCTTCCCCCTCGATCGCACGACCGGCGAGTCCGGTCTCTGTGTGCGGTGGCCGGGCATCGAGAACCCGGACCTTGGCCCGGCGCGCCTCGCGAGCGAAGGCCTCATCGAATGCTCTGAGCGCCGCTTTCGAAGCGCCATAGGTCGCCATCCCGGGGAGGTTCTGCTCTGCGATAACGCCCGAAATCTGAACGATGACCCCACCACTTGCTACATGAGGGAGCGATGCCTTGGAAAGCATGATCGGCACGAAGACGTTGGTCAAGAAAAGCTCTTCCATCGCATCGATCGAGACATCGCTGACCGGGCCGAAGGCGACCACCCCCACCGCATTGACAACAATATCGATCGGTCCATTGGCGAGGGCCAGATTCACCGCTTGGGCACACGCATCGGGTGTGCGGAGATCGAGCTCGGCCCAGGCTGCCGCGCCGGCGTCTACCAACCGCTGCGTGTCCCGGCCAACGGCGGTCACCGTGCTTCCTGCTTCAGTGAGAATTGCCGTGATTGCACGCCCCAGGCCACCGCTGGCCCCGCAGACGAGAGCGTTGGCCCCATGGAGCTGGATCGAAGCAGATTTCATGGAGCGAGAAGTTACCTCGTACGCCTCCTCAGGGGAGAACCGGGAGGAAGAGCCGGGCGAGACTAGCGGGAACTTGCCCGTCGGCGCCGCGGGCGACTAATGCCCGATCCCGCCGTTGCCGAAGCTGTTCCCACCGCCACCTCAGGCACGGGGAGGACTCCGTCGATCACGCCCCGCATGAAACGAAGGTGGTCGTCGCTCGACCCGCAGCACCCGCCGATGATCTTGACGTGCTGTTGAGACAGGCGGTGGGCATGAGCGCCCATGACCTCCGGCGTTCCGGAGTACACCAGGCCCGTGCCCTTCCACTCCGGAATTCCGGCGTTCGCCTTGCCTACCAACGGAACACCCGTTTCGGCCTCCGCCATCTTGAGGAGGGCCGCCTCGGTGTCCGCAAGGTTGTTTCCACAGTTGGCGCCCAGGGCTGCCACTCCGAGCTCGGCCAGCTGCATTGCCATATCACGGGCCTGCACACCCATCATGGTCCTACCGGCGGTGTCGAAGCTCATGGTCACCACGACGGGGAGGGAGCTGACGGTCCGTATTCCAGAGATCGCGCCCCTGACCTCCCCGAGGTCGCTCAATGTCTCCAACCACAGAACATCAGCTCCTCCGGCTTCGAGACCCCGAGCTTGATCGGCGAATACCTTCTGGCACAGAGCGTCGGTGAGCAGCCCCATCGGCTCTAACAGTTCTCCGGTCGGACCCATGCTCCCGGCTACCGCAACGGGGCGTTCCGCCGCATCGGCGGCGCGGCGAGCCAACTGAGCTGCGGCCTGATTCAGCTCCACAACTCGATCTTGCAGTCCATGCAGCTTGAGGCGGAGTGCGTTCCCGCCGAAAGAGTTGGTCAGAAGAATGTCCGAACCGGCGGCGACATAACCAGCATGAATCTGTAGCACGCGATCTGGATGATCGATGTTCCACATCTCGGGCGGATCACCGGATTCAAGTCCGGCGGCGAAGAGGGACGTGCCCATGGCCCCATCGGCCAGCACGGGGCCAGGCGAGCGCAAAAGCGTGAGAAAAGGGTTGGCTGCAGTCATAACAAATACCTCGGTTGGAAACCCGGATCATTGAAGGACTGGCGCATTTCGATGTTGACACCACCGAAGAACTGAGCAACAACCCAGCTCGCCTGTGTCAAAGTATAGGGGACAGGACTGCTAGAGGGCAGCACCCGGTTACCGATAGAGGATTGTTGCATCAGCAGTTCACACCATGAGAGGAAGCGAAGGACTATGGCGAAAGCCCGCTCGAAGAAATCTGGTTTTATCACCCCGAACCAGCAATGGCTGGCTCTATTACTGTTGGCGGTGCTGGCCCTTATCGCCATTTTCTACTTCGGTATCGGGGTCGACGGGAATGGCTTTGGTGACAGCGGTTCCTAGCCACCGTTGCGTGGCAGCCCGCGTTACTTCATGCCAGCCGGTGTGACGTTTCTCTGGCCGATGATCGAGAGTCCATCTCGATCGATCCGATAGGACACCACTCGAGTGACCGAATGGGCTCCGCTCTTCGACTTGCCCGAGACAACATCGATCTCGGTTCCAGTGACCGAAGGAATGAGGGCGATCGCCCGGAAGCCGTCGCGGCTACCGGGCGTGCTGCGCTTGTCTTCCCGGATCAGCTCCACCGCATCCCACACCCACGTGTCGTTCACGCTGATGAACCGGCAGGTATGACTGGATTTGGAGTTCCAGATGAGAGATCCCGGGCACACCACCACGTCGCCAACGAGATACGGGTCGGCGCCCATTCCATCGCCCCCGAAACACTCCTCGAAGCCCTGGGCGATGATCTCGTCGAGGTCGCCCCGGCCTACCGCCCGCTCACTCTGCACCTGACGGATCACCTCCGCCGCATTTGCCAGCTCCGCCTCGTCGAGTCGCTCGAGAACCCGTTGGGCTTCAACGGGGTCGCGGAGGAGCTTGGCCGCCGCATTCAGGCGTCGGGCGGAAGCAGGCTCGGTCATCGATTGGCCGCTTCGGCTCGGTAGCGGTCGCGGACAGCGCTCGGCTCCAGGCCCGAAGCGGGCGGGACTTCCTGTCGGAGACCATCATCGAGCCGCCACTTCAGCGCCAGTGTGGCGGGATCGTCTCCGGAGTGGACACACCCCGCTTGGACCGCTGCCCCTCGAGCCACGGTTTCGGCCAGACTTGGCACGATCAGGGGTCGTTCCGCAAGGGCGGCGAAGGAATGGCGGTAGGCGACCGAGCGGGCTCCACCCCCGATGAGGAAGAAACGGCCATCCGCAATAATCCCGTTGTTCAGCAACGCATCCACACCATCGAGCAGACCGCACGTGACGCCCTCGATCGCCGCTCGGGCGAGATCCCCTCGGCTCACCGAGGAACGAAGGCCGCTGAGCGCACCGGTAGCGGTGGGCTTGTTCGGGGTTCGTTCGCCATCGAAATAGGGGACCAGCGTCAGTCCATTGGCGCCGATTGGCGCCTGGCGAGCCAGCTTGTCGAATTCCTTGTGGTCCACACCCAGCAGCCCTCGGATCCGTTCGGTCACCTTGGTGGCGTTGAGCGTGCAGACCAACGGCAAGTAGTTCCCGGTGGCGTCGGCGAAGCCGGCCACGATGCCAGTGGCGTCCGCGGTTGGTGTTGGTGAGACCGCGTACGCCGTTCCCGAAGTGCCCAGCGACACGGCCAGGTCTCCGGGTCCCATTCCGAGGCCGAGCGCAGCCGCCATGTTGTCGCCGCTGCCCGGGCCCACTACCACCGAGGGTCGGAGACCCAGCTGGAGGAGCTGCGGATCGGTCACGGTGCCGATCGGATCAAAAGGATCGGCCACGCGCGGCAGTTCGAGTGATTCCATGGAGACACCGGCGGCGACCAGCGCTTCGGGAACATAGGCGTTCCGGGCAGGCGACCAGTAGCCCGTGCCCGAAGCATCGCCTCGATCGGTGACCCATTGCCCGGTAATCTGCAAGTTCAGATAGTCGTGTGGTAGACCGATCCACGCGGTAGTTGCCAGCGCTTCCGCTTCGTGTTCCACCATCCACGCCAGCTTGCTGACGGTGAAGGACGGCCCGGGCACCGAGCCACATAGGTTCGCCCATGCTGCTGGACTTTGGGCTCTGATGAGCCGTTCACTCTGGGGTGCAGACGTGGTGTCATTCCACAACTTGGCGGGTCGGACCGGCCGGTCCTTGTGATCAAGCAACACCATCCCGTGCTGTTGGCCCGCCACGGCCATGGCCACCACATGGGGGAGCGACTCCCGCACTTGGGAGAGCGCTTCCAATAGTGCGTCCCACCACGACAGCGGGTCTTGCTCACTCACCGGGGGCGTGGTCGGGATATGGGCGGCCCGTCCGGTTGCAACCGTCGCTCCTGTGGCAATGTCCACAACCTCGACCTTGGTGGACTGGGTGGAAGAGTCGATGCCCACCACGAATGGTCCAACCGTTTCACCACTCACTGAAGTGTCCAGTCGATCGTGAAGTCATGGGTGAATTGTTCGCCCGGCCCTATGACGTCGGGATCTCGATCGAACCGCTCCGGGTTGAAAATATCCGGTGGCCCGCTCTGAGGTTCAACACAGAAGGCATACTCCCGTTCGTCATAGACCACCCAGTGGTCACACGATGAGCGGAGTTGCAGTTGCAGCTGCCCCTCCCAAGCGATCGTGAGCGGTTGGGTGACGGAGCGAAACGGGTGATCCCACGGACCCGGCGGGGGTGGAGAAACCAGCCGGCCCGTTGGGATCATTCGGTCGTCGAGCTCGTACATCTCCGTGGTCTCGAAGTTGCCCCAGGTCAGCCGGGCCTCCGGGCCACCGGGGGTCAATCGACGGTTGAACCACGGGTGCCATCCCACCATCACCGGCATCGCCGACGCCGCCGCAAGCACCGACAACTCCAGGACCACCGACCCCGTTGCACCGTTGTCGGTGACGACGACGCGGTGGGAAACGGTTCCGCCAAATGGCCAGGGTCGATCCAGGTCCAGAACGAGGTGATTCTCCGCCAATTGGGTCCATTCGGAGGTGAAAGCGGTGCCGTGGATTGCATGGTCCTCGAAGTTGATGGGCATCTCTCTTTCGCGCCCATCGAAACGAAACCTACCGTCGGCGATTCGACCCGCCCAAGGGACCATTGGAAACGCTCCCCAGGAAGTTGGGACACGGTCCTCAACGGGTGGGCTGAACAACAGGTCAAATTTGCCGATCCTCAGCTGGGCGATCCGGCCACCCTGGTTGGCGTCAAACCGAAATGAAGAAGTTTGGCGTTCACCGGCTGGCCCCACAATGGCATCCTACTCAGTGGGATCGGAGCTAATGGTGGCCGTCGTTCGCGTCGATACTTCGAAACATGCTCGAACCTACGATGGCAGAACTCGCCCGGTCTTCGGTGGCCGTAGCAACATCGGTCTCGCTCGCCACGGTAGACATCGACGGCCGGCCGATCGTTGCACCGGTCCCGGTGGTCGACGACGGAAGCGGCCAGCCGATAACCGTGCTGTCCAATCTCACTACTCACACCGAGAGGGCCCGCCGGGATTCCCGAGCGGCCATGAGTGTGGCGGGTCGACTCCTCCTACAGGGACAGCTCGTGCCGGTTCCGGGGCTGCAACAGTTGGAGCTGCAACCCCGGTTCGTGAGGCATCATCCACGATTGACCGAACAAGTGGAGTCCTTGGACTTCAGCTGGTTCCGACTAATGGTGGAGCGCGTCCGGTGGACAGATCTTGACGACGATGAACACTGGCTCCGGCCCGAAGACCTCTTCGGCGCCGAACCTGATCCTCTGGCAAACCTGAGCGCCGCTGACATCGGTGACATCGCCGAACGACTGGACGATGACCTCTTGCTCATGATGCGCTCGCTCGGTGGCCGCTGGCTCGCGCGTGCCGCGGTACTCGAAGCTGTGGATCGATACGGCATCGTGGCAATGGTCGACGAACCCGGTCGCCGGAGCCGAGCCCGAGTGCCCTTCCCGGAACGGCTCGACGCACCGGAGGAAATGCATGCGGCGCTGGCAGCGCTGGTGCAGGCGGCTCATTCCACGCCCACTGGCGACGGCGAGGGTCCCAATCCTGAGCGGGACCGCGAGGAACGCCGGCGAGAAGCCCTCCGGCTTCGGGAGAGTGAGTTCTTATCATCTACGCCGGCGGAAATGGGATTCTCTCCTGTCGGATCCGCAGATGGTCCAGCTGAGGACCAGGAGCTCGCCGGGGAATGGGTGTTGGGGAATGGGTAGAGTGAGACCATGAGCATGCCGATGTACAAGGTCGCCATCACCTATTGCGTCCCTTGAGACTATTCCAGTCACGCCGTGAGCGCGACCCAGGATCTGCTCACCAACTATCAGCATGTCATCTCTGAGCTGAACATCGTTACCGGCTCCAAGGGCGTTTTCGATGTGACCGTGGACGATGCGTTGATCTACTCCAAGGGCGCCACCGGCCGGCACGCTCGCCCCGGCGAGGTTCTCGAATTGTTCACCGAGGTCGTTGGCGCCGACGTTCCCCGCTACGCCTAAGGTCTCGGTCAGGAAGCAGTTGTTCGACCACTGGGTTCTCATCGACGATCCCGCCGATCCCCGAATCGCGGTATTCCAGGGTTTGCGGGACCATATCCTTCGGCAACGGCGTGAGAAGTCAGGCGGCGACATGGACGGCGTCTTCGTCAGTGAGGGCGACATCGTGGTGGAGCGGGCGATTCTGGCCGGCTACGAGCTTCACTCACTCTTGGTTGACGGGGCCAGAAACAAGGCCATTCCCGCCGCAGTCGAAGAAACCGGGATCCCGGTGTTTGCGGCCGCCCCGAACGTATTGCAGCACATCACTGGCTATCACCTGCATCGAGGGATGCTGGCCTGCTTCCACCGTCGTCCGGTGCCCGAGCCGACTTCGGTCCTGAAGAGAAGCACCACGCTGGCGGTCTTGGAAGGGATCCACAACCCCACCAACCTCGGCGTGATTCTTCGCTGTGGTGTGGCGCTGGGCATCGATGCCTTCGTCATGGATCCAACGTGCAGCGATCCGCTGTACCGGCGTTCGGGTCGGGTCAGTATGGGCGAGGCCTACCGCCTGCCCTACTCCCGCCTCCCCGCCTTTCCCGAGGGATTGGACATGGTGCACGATGCCGGGTTCACCACGGTGGCACTCACCCCGGCCGGGGAGACCGACATCGGCACATTGGACTTCGCCCCGGATCAGCCCGTGGCGCTGGTTCTGGGAAGCGAAGGGCCAGGGCTCAGCGATGAGACGATCGCCGCATCAACGCTTCGCGTGCGAATCCCCATGAGTGGAGCGGTCGACTCGCTCAACGTTGGGTCGGCAGCCTCGGTGGCTTTCTACGCCATCCAACAGGCCCGCCGAAACTGACGCTGTTTCCACGGGTGTTTGGCTCTAGGCCGCTGAGGGTCAACTGCTACGCTGGCTTCATGAAAGCCATCGTGATCCATGAGTCGCTCACCGGCAACACCCGTGAGGTCGGCAACAGCATCGCCGAGGAGCTTCGGGCATCAGGAATCGAGGCGATGTCCTGCCGAATCGACCGAGTGGATCTCCAATGGCTTTCCGACTCTGACCTGGTGATCGTGGGGACGTGGGTAGATGGTCTGTTCTTCTTCGGTCAGAAACCCGGCCGTCCGTGGAAACTCGCCAAACTGCCCGTCATAGACGGAAAGAAGGCCGCGGTCTTTGTCACCTATGCAGTGGACCCCGGTAAAACGCTGGAGAAACTCGGAGGTATTGTCCGGCGGCGCGGTGGTGATGTCATCGGGGGCTTCGCAATCAAACGCGACAACCTTGCCGGCGGTGCATCGGAGTTCGTAGATCGGTTGATCGGAGCCTCGGCGGTGCAGAACACACTCAGCCTGGAATCCAAGGCTCTCTCGCCTGCCTGAGCCTGTTGAAGACCTTAGGGCTGGGCGATGCTGTAGGTGTCGCAGGCATCGGGGTCGCCGGTGGTGAACCCGTTGCGGAACCACTTGGCGCGTTGGGCCGAGGTTCCATGCGTGAATGAGTGTGGATCCACATAACCCGACTGGCTCTGAATGTTGTCATCACCCACCGCCTCCGCGGCGGTGATCGCCTCATCCACATCGCCAGGATCAAGGACAACCCCTTGGTCGGTGTTGATGTGCTGATTGGCGTAGTAGCCCCACACCCCGGCGAAGCAATCTGCCTGGAGTTCCTGGCGAACCGAGAGATCGTTTTGTGCGCCGGGATTCTGACGCTTGAGCTGACCGACTTGATCGCTGATACCGGTAATCGATTGGATGTGGTGACCAACTTCATGGGCCACGATGTAGGCAACTGCAAAGTCGCCAGGAGCTCCGAAGCGGCGTTGAAGGTCTTCCATCGTGGCTATCTCGATGTACACGTTCTGGTCCTGGGGGGCGGGGCAGTAGAACGGCCCGGCCGCAGCCCGACCGATCCCGCAGCCGTCTGTAAGGGTTTCGTCCTCATAGAGCCTCAGCTTGGTGAACTGGTAGTTGGCGCCGGCGTTTTCGAACAGGGCGGACCAGACGTCTTGGGAGTCGTCCATGACCACGCCCAGCCACTCCACGGTGTCGGCATCGGGGTCTACCGCAACCGAGCCACCCACTTGTGCGGATCCTGTGCCCAGACCGCCGGAGTCTACGTTGAACGTGCCGCCGCCACCGGTGGTTCCGGAGTCTCCACCGGTCAAGTTGATTCCAAAGAGCAAAGCGACGATGGCGACGATGATGCCGCCCACCCCGCCGACAGCCTTCCCACCACTGGGACGCCTTGTTGTCATCCCGCCACGACCGAACCGGGTTCCTCCGCTTCCACCGGTGGAACCGCGTCGGTCCTCTATGTATTTACGGCCCCGCTCGGCCTGTTCTTTTCCGTATCTCGCCATCTGCGCTCTCCCTTGTCAGCGAATTGCAGTTTAGGCCGCCAGAGGGCGACCGAAGGGCCTGAAATCCGTCCAGGTGGTGAGGTAGGACTCTGCCCGTTCGCAGGCTCCGATAAACACACCCTCGGGGTGGTCGGAACAATCCACCAACAGCTCGTTCACGGCGGCGGAAGCGAGGGCGCTCAGCTCGGCACCGTCCATGGCTGCTGCGTTGGGAAGATATTCCGCAATGAGCCCAGCCGCTGCAGCCACGAAGTCCGGCACCACAACGGTTCCTTGGCGTCGCATCATTACGAACGCTTTGGTGGCGACCGGCAGCGGGCCCCAGGGGATTACCGCCTTCGCTTTGACCATCGGAGCTCCCTGGTGCGTGAGGGTTCCCGGTTTGAGCCCGCACAGCAGAACATCAACATCTGCAGCCCAGAGCAACCAGGGCTTCTTGTCCACTCCCTCGGGTGTAACGATCGTGGCACCGGCATCGCTCAGAGCGGAAGCCACCAGATCGGCGAGAGGGGAGAGCCCCAACCCCTCGACGGCGGCGGTTCGCCCGCCTAACTCACCGTCGCACGCCCAGCGAGCGCTGGCGACGACCCCTTGGGCGGTGACGGCCCGTGAACCAGCAGAGGGATGACGCTTGGCGGCTGCGGTCAGCTCTACGAGATCGGTCTTGGCCATCCCTTTGCCAGGATCCAAATGGAGGCCAGCCGCAGCTCGGGGAAGTAGTTCTGCAACAAATGCGGCCGCAGCCGGGCCTTCGTCAGCGCCTTCGGCATTGATCCCGGCGGAGGCACCGGATCGCTGCATCCCAAACGCTGCGAAGGAGTATGTAGCGGAGCGAGCGAGATCCTGGGCGCTGGATTGGAGGATCTTCTTCCCGCGCCGAACGACACCGGTGGCGGGGACGCCATCGATGTCGGTGATCACGAATGCATCGGTGGAGCTGAGGTTGGAGAGAGCCATCGGCCCCACCCTACTTCTGGTGTTCTCGAGTAGGAACCGGCTAGCCCACGAAGGCGCTGGCAAACACCAGGCTTACGATCGTCATGACCTTGAGCAAGATGTTCATGGCCGGACCGGAGGTGTCCTTGAACGGGTCGCCAACGGTGTCACCAACAACGGCGGCCTTGTGGGCGTCGGACCCCTTGCCACCGTGGGCACCGGTCTCGATGTACTTCTTGGCGTTGTCCCACGCTCCACCGGCATTGGCCATGAAGATCGCCAGGGCGAAACCGGTCACCAGCGCACCAGCGAGGAAACCGCCGAGCGCATCAACACTGATGAAACCGATGACCAATGGCACGACCACGGCAAGAGCCCCGGGAACGATCATCTCCCGTAGCGACGCCTTGGTGGAGATGGCCACGCACCGGGCGCTATCGGGAATGACCCCTGGCTTACCTTCGCGCAGTCCGGGAATCTCGCGGAACTGACGGCGTACTTCTTCGATCATCTCCTGGGCCGCTCGACCGACGGCGTCGATGGTGAGCGCAGCGAAGAGGAAGGGGAGCATGGCGCCGAGGAAGAGGCCAACAAAGACTTCTACGTTGCCGATGTTGAGATCGAGCGGCTCACCTCCGGCTTGATTGACTGCAAATTCAAAGCTCTTGAACAGCGCCAGGGCGGTCAGTGCGGCGGAGCCAACGGCGAATCCCTTGGCCACCGCAGCCGTTGTGTTTCCGAGGCTGTCGAGAGCGTCGGTGACCTCCCGGACTGACGGGTCCAGTTCGGCCATTTCGGCGATGCCGCCGGCATTGTCGGCGATCGGGCCGTAAGCGTCGACGGACACGACGATCCCGGTGGTGGCGAGCATGCCGATTGCGGCAACCGCGATGCCGTAGATGCCACCCTCGAGGGCGCCAAACGAAGCGGTATCGCCGAAGGCCCATTCGCCGCCGTACCACGCCACGCCGACGCCGACGACGATCAGGATGACCGAAGGAAGCACCGAGATCATGCCGGTGCTGATTCCGGACAGAACCGTGGTGGCTGCGCCGGTTTCGGTTTGTTTGGCGATTTTCTTGACAGGCCCGAAATGGTCGCTGGTGTAGTACTCGGCGCACTTGCCCAGAGCCCAGCCGACGATCAAACCGCCGATTACAGAAAGCGCCAGGCCAACCGGCTGTTCGAGATCGGAGAACATCCAGTAGCTCAAAGCGAGCGTGCCGAGGACGGTGAGCCCCATGGCAACGTTGGTACCAAGGTGGAGTGCCTTGCTGAGGGCTCGACTGTCGGTTGAGGACCCACCCTTTATGAGGAAGGATCCGGCGATGCTGGCCAGCATGCCGACGAAGGCCACCGCAAACGGAAACATCAGCAGTGAGATGACGCCGCTGTCGGTGGCGCTGGGGGCCCCGGCGGCACCGCTGGCGCTGATACCAACGGCGAACGCAACGAGTGAGATTGGAGCGATGATAGAGCCGGCGTAGGACTCGAAGAGGTCTGCACCCATGCCGGCCACGTCGCCGACGTTGTCGCCAACATTGTCGGCGATCGTTGCAGGGTTGCGGGGATCATCCTCGGGTATTCCGGCTTCGACTTTGCCGACAAGGTCGGCGCCGACGTCGGCAGCCTTGGTGAAGATGCCTCCGCCAACACGGGAGAACAGGGCGATCGAGGACGCTCCGAGCCCGTAGGCGGTGACGATTTCAAAGGCGGAGTCGGCCTGGAGCCAGGCCACGAAGAGCAGGTAGACAAACGACAGTCCGGCCAGTGCCATTCCGGCGACCGAGAACCCCATCACGGCCCCTCCGCGGAAGGCGATCGGAAGCGCTTTCCCGGGTCCGTCCTTCGCAGCCTCGGTGGTGCGGGCGTTGGCCATCGTGGCCACGGTCATGCCGGCATACCCTGCCGCCCCGGACAGGATGGCTCCTAGGACATAGCTGATCGAAGCCAGTGGGTCCACGAAGACGGCGAGGAGGAGAGCGAGGACCACCACGAACGCGCTGACCCAGGTGTACTCCTGCTTCAGGAAGGCTTTTGCGCCTTTCTGAATTTCGGTCATGATGAACACCATCCGCTCGTTGCCGGGGCTGGCCTTCTTCACGTCATTGAAGAAGAAAACTGCAACCCCCAGGGCGGCGATGGCGGATAAGAAGGCAAGGTAGGGAACTAGTTCCACGGAGAACTCCTGCTAGGCGTGTGTCTGACTCTCTCAAAGGACACCGCGCGCGAACACACAGCGACCGAGCGAGGCTACTCTCCCCGCCGCCGATTCACTAAGGGTCAATAGTCCCGAAAGGCCTCTTCAGCGCAGGACGGGCCGTTGAATACCCAGCGGGGGAGTTTCGTGTCATTCTGGTGACGGAATGCGCCCTAGACATCGTTTGAAGACAAGTGAGAGCTTCTACCGGCCACTCGCGGTCAAATCCGAAGCGGTTGGACTCCATCAGGCTGGTGCCCAACCCGCAGTTCTTCTCGATGTTTGGCGAGACACCGAGGGCTCTGAGTCGCCGCAACTGATCGACGAATCCGAAGGCCTTCTCAGCGCAGCCGCTCTGTATGAGGTGGCCGTTTCGGGTGCTCCCAGCCAAGCGCCTGCCAGTTCGGGGCCGCGGTCACGGTTAGCACCGGCCGGCCGGGGCTCGGTTCCGCTGTGGGGCTCGGGCACGTCGGGGATTCCCCGGCGAGGGTCCCGTTCGGTCAGGCTGTTTCATTCTGAACCGGCCGCAATCATCGACCACGTACTAAGCCCTGGAACACGGCAGGGACCACTGGTGATCGATCCGAACTCTGCCATCGTCACTGCTGAGGACCTGGTTGTGGCGGGCGAACTCTCCGAAGCTTTCCTACTCTGGCAGGGACGGGTGAATGTTTCGCTACGCGTCTGCCGCTTCAATTCGATGTTCAGCATCGCAGAAATCAGGCTTGTCTCCCGTCGGCATCCTCGGCGCTTCTTCCTGGCCGCCCATCGAGCTATCGATCAGTTGTGCAACAGCTGAATGCGAAGCTCATTGCTCGCACGTGGAGGCCTGGTATTCGCCGCGTTGAGACTACGTTGACAGAATGAGCGATCTTGTTGATTCGCTGCTCTCATTCATCGAGGCCAGCCCCACTCCGTACCACTGCGCCCGCACGGCCGCCGGGCGTCTGGATGCCGCCGGCTTCACCGAAATCGCGGCCACTGATTCGATTCCGCTCGGCGCCGGTAGCTACTACAGGATTGATGGTGGTTCGATCATTGCATGGAGTCATGGGGGGTCCCCCAATCGTTTCACCGTTTTGGGGGCCCACACCGACTCGCCCAACCTTCGAATCCGCGTACACGCGGATATTGAAAGCGCTGGTTGGAACCAGTTGGGCGTCGAAGTTTATGGCGGTGTTCTCCTGAACTCCTGGCTGGACCGCGAACTCGGTCTGGCTGGCCGCGTGACCTACGAAGACGGGACCATCCTGTTCCATGATGATCGGCCGTTGCTCCGCATCCCGCAGTTGGCAATCCATCTGGACCGAAAGATTCGCGACGACGGGCTGAAGCTGGATCCCCAAACCCACCTCAACCCGGTCTGGTCGTTGGAGGGTGACACCCGAACCTTCACGGGCTACCTGGCGGAACAGACCGGCCTTCCCGTTGAATCGATCTTGGCTTGGGATGTTATGGCGTTCGACACCCAGAAACCAGTCCGCTTCGGTCGCAACGGCGACATGATTGCGTCAGCGCGGATCGACAATCAGCTCAGTTCATTTGCTGCCACTGAGGCCATCACCCAAATCCAGCACGACCCCATAGGGGAGTCCAGGGAGGCCATCGCCGTTCTTGCCTTGTTCGATCACGAAGAGGTCGGCTCCCAATCAGCAACCGGCGCCGCCGGCGCGGCGCTCCCGAACCTCCTTGAGCGAATCGGTGCGTCAGCAGGTTGGGACCGTACAGGCTATCTGGAGGCGCTGAGCCGCAGCTATGTGGTTTCGGCGGACGGCGCCCACGCCACGCATCCGAATTATGTGGATCGTCACGAGCCGGATCATCGCATTGCGATCAACGGCGGAGTGGTCGTCAAACGAAACGCCAACCAACGTTATGCCTCGGATGCGCTGAGCGAGACGCCGTTCCGCATGGCGTGTGCGGCTGCCGAGGTTCCCGTACAGACCTACGTGCATCGCAATGACCTGCCCTGTGGCTCAACGATCGGGCCAGCAACTGCCGCTGAGCTGGGGGTCCGGACCGTGGATGTGGGGTCGCCGCAGTTGGCGATGCACTCGATCCGCGAAATGTGCGGCTCGGACGATGTTGGACACCTCACCAAGGCCTTGGCCTCCGTGTTGCGGATCGCATAGGAAGCACCAACTGTTGGGCCCCGACCCGCTCGAGGCGCGGGAGTCCCTGTCTCACCGGAAATCGGCGGGCTCGGTGTAGAGTGAGGCTTCTCCGTGCGGGCCAACGACGTCCCGTTATGTCACACGTACGTATCGCCCTCAGGAGTGCAAGTGAAGAACCTCCCCAACGCCCAGGGTCTTTATGATCCCCGCAATGAACACGATGCCTGCGGCGTCGCCTTCGTAGCCGATTTGCACGGGCGGCCGTCCCGCCAGGTTGTGGAGCGGGCCCTGACCGCTCTGGTGAAGCTTCAGCATCGGGGTGCCACGAACGCCGAACCCACCACAGGTGACGGCGCCGGCATTTTGATTCAGATCCCTGATGGTTATTACCGCTCGATCATTGCGGGTCTGCCAGTGCTCGGGAGTTATGCCACCGGCATCGTGTTCCTGCCCCAGGATGAAGATGTTGCACTGAAGGCCCGTCAGGCGATGGTGCGAATCTTCGCTGAACAAGGGCTGGAAACGCTGGCATTTCGGCCCGTCCCAATCGAGGTTGGCGATTTGGGCGATCAGGCCAAGGACCTTCTTCCGCGATTTGAGCAGGTGTTCATCGCCTCGGAATTCGGACGGACGGGACTGGAGTTGGACCGGCAGGTTTACCTGGCCCGGAAACGGATCGAGCACGAGGTGCCCGATCGCACCGACGCTGAGATTTACTTTGCCAGCTTGTCCTCGCGCACGATCGTCTACAAGGGGATGCTCACTACTCCCCAGTTGATGAGCTTCTTCCCCGAACTCGCCGACGAGCGCCTGCAAAGCGCAATCGCTCTGGTGCACTCCCGCTTTTCCACAAATACGTTTCCAGCCTGGCCGCTGGCCCACCCGTACCGCTTCATTGCTCACAACGGCGAAATCAATACGGTTCGAGGCAACCGAAACTGGATGCGCGCTCGGGAGGGGCTGCTGGAGACGAACTTCTGGGGTTCCAAGCTGGATCGCATCTTCCCTATATGTACACCCGACGCCTCCGATACCGCCAGCCTCGACGAGGCGCTCGAATTGCTTCACCTCGGCGGATATCCAATTCACCACGCCATGTTGATGCTGATGCCCGAAGCCTGGGAGCACAACGCCACCATGCCAACCGAGGTTCGCGCCTTCTACGACTTCTACGCATCGGCCATGGAAGCTTGGGATGGCCCGGCTTCGGTCACCTTCACCGACGGCCAGATGGTGGGAGCTGTCCTGGACCGGAACGGGCTGCGGCCCTCGCGTTTCTGGGTTACGAGTGACGGCCTCGTGGTCATGGCTTCCGAAGTTGGAGTGATCGACGTACCCACTGCGCAGGTGGTCAGGAAAGGCCGCCTGGAACCGGGCAAGATGTTCTTGGTCAACACCGCCGAGGGGCGGATCGTTGATGACGACGAGATCATGGCGTCGCTGGCGGCAGAGCACCCCTACAGCGAATGGGTGCGGCGTTTGAAAAGTCTCGATGACTTGCCCGAACGCCCGCACGTCAGCTCGGCCCATGACCATCTCGTACCAGAGCAAATCGCCAATGGCTTCACCGAAGAGGAGCTCGACCTGCTGGTGGCCCCAATGGCCATCACCGCGAAGGAAAGCATCGGCTCCATGGGGACCGACACGCCGATCGCCGTGCTCTCCAACCGGCCGCGAATGCTCTTTGACTACTTCTCTCAGCTCTTCGCTCAGGTGACCAATCCGCCGCTCGATGCCATTCGGGAGGAATTGGTCACGAGTTCCGAGGTTCGCCTCGGTCCGCAGTCCAACATTCTCAGCCCCGGGCCCGATTGGTGCGACCAAATCCGTCTCGACCGACCAGTTCTCACCGCCGACGAACTTCACCGGATCATCGAAGCCAACGCTGAAGGGCGGTTTCCCCAGTTCGAGGCGGTGCTGATCCGAGCCCTCTACAACGTGAACGAGGGCGAATCGGGACTTCGCACCGCTCTCGACACGATGCGAACCGAGGTCTCGGACGCGGTTGCTACCGGCGCCAAGATCGTGGTCATCTCCAATCGTGGTGCCACCGCCGACTATGCGCCGGTGCCTTCACTGCTGGCAACCGGAGCGGTGCATCAACACCTCGTACGGCAAAAGAGCAGGACCAAAGTTGGTGTGATAGTGGATGGCGGCGACGTGCGCGAGGTGCATCACCTGGCCCTCCTGCTGGGCTTTGGCGCCAACGCCATCTGCCCCTCTCTGATCATGGCCACGCTCGAGGATCGAATTCGCTCCGGCGCGCTCGATGCCGACAGGAGCACCGCACCGGCCAACTACGTAAAGGCCGCAACGCAGGGAATCATCAAGGTGATGTCCAAGATGGGGATCTCCACGGTTGCCTCTTACACCGGGGCCCAGATCTTCGAAGCGGTCGGCATCGCTCAGGCCGTGATGGACGAGTTCTTCACCGGAACGACCTCCAAGTTGGGCGGTATCGACCTTGGGATGATTGCTGCGGAATGTCAGGCTCGCCACCGGCTGGCGTTTCCGGATCGACCCGAACTGCGGGCCCACCGTGAGCTCTTGCTCGGTGGCGAGTACAAGTGGCGGCGGGAGGGCGAGTACCACCTCTTCAACCCCGAGACCGTTTTCAAACTCCAGCACGCCACTCGCACCAAACAGTACGAAGTCTTCAAGGAGTACACCGAGTTAGTGGACACTCAGTCCGAACAGCTCGCCACTCTTCGCGGCTTGTTCCAGTTCAATTCTCGGCGTCCGTCGATCCCAATCGAGGAGGTCGAGCCGGCCAGCGAGATTCTGAAGCGTTTCGCCACGGGAGCCATGAGCTACGGCTCGATTAGCGCCGAAGCGCATGAGACGTTGGCGATCGCCATGAATCGTCTCGGCGGAAAATCCAATACCGGCGAAGGTGGCGAAGACCCGGAGCGCTGGATCCTCGACGCCAACGGCGACTCCCGCCGCTCGGCCATCAAGCAGGTTGCGTCTGGCCGGTTCGGTGTCACCGCAGAGTATTTGACCAACGCCGACGACATTCAGATCAAGATGGCGCAGGGCGCCAAACCGGGCGAAGGTGGTCAATTGCCCGGCAAGAAGGTTTGGCCCTGGATCGCCAAAACCCGTCACTCCACCCCGGGTGTCGGCCTGATCTCGCCTCCACCCCACCACGACATCTACAGCATCGAAGACTTGGCTCAGCTCATCCACGATTTAAAGAACGCCAACCCGTCCGCCCGGGTGCATGTGAAGCTGGTAGCCGAGGTGGGTGTTGGAACGGTGGCGGCGGGAGTATCCAAGGCCAAGGCTGACGTTGTCCTGATCTCCGGTCACGACGGTGGAACCGGTGCCTCTCCTCTCACCTCGTTGAAGCACGCCGGCGGGCCATGGGAGCTCGGCCTCGCCGAGACCCAGCAAACCCTCCTGCTGAATGATTTGCGGGATCGGATCGTGGTCCAAGTGGACGGCCAGATCAAAACCGGCCGAGACGTGATCATCGCCGCCTTACTGGGAGGCGAAGAGTTTGGCTTCGCCACGGCACCCCTGGTGGTGAGTGGCTGCGTCATGATGCGTGTCTGCCATCTCGACACCTGTCCAGTTGGCGTTGCTACCCAGAATCCAGAACTGCGTGCCAAGTTCACCGGCAAGCCCGAATTTGTCGAAACGTTCTTCCAATACATCGCCGAGGAAGTGCGTGAACTACTGGCCGAACTCGGGTTTCGAACCTTGGAAGACGCAATTGGTCGGGCGGACTGCCTCGACACGTCTCGGGCGGTACACCATTGGAAGGCGGCGGGGCTAGACCTCGCCCCGGTGCTGTATGTTCCCGAACTCAGCGAAGGCGCCGCTCGAGTCAACACGGTCACCCAGGATCATGGACTAGAGCGAGCGCTGGACAAGACCCTCATCGTGGATGCGGCCAGAGCAATTGTCGACGGCACTCCGGTCAAACTCCGCTACCCGATAGGCAATGAGAATCGGACCGTCGGCACAATGCTCGGACACGAGATCACCAAGGTCCACGGTGGCAAAGGTTTGCCTGCGGACACCATACAAATCGACCTCGAAGGTTCGGCAGGACAAAGCCTTGGCGCATTCGTTCCTTCGGGCGTGACGCTTCGTCTGACCGGCGACGCCAATGATTATGTTGGGAAGGGGCTCAGCGGTGGGCGCATCGTGGTCCGACCCCCGGAGGATTCCCCGTTCGCCGCTGAGGACAACGTGATCGCCGGCAATGTCCTGCTGTACGGAGCCACCGCCGGTGAAGCCTATTTCCGTGGTCGAGTTGGCGAGCGATTCTGCGTCCGTAACTCGGGCGCTGTGGCCGTCGCCGAAGGCGTCGGCGATCATGGTTGTGAGTACATGACGGGGGGCCGTGCAGTGATCCTGGGACGTACCGGACGCAATTTTGCGGCTGGCATGAGCGGAGGCATCGCCTACGTGTTCGACGGTGACGGCCTCTTCACCTCGCGAGTCAACCGGGAACTGGTGGAAACCGAACCTTTGTCCAGAGAAGATCAGGCCGAGCTCAGAGAGATCATCGAGGTTCATTTGGCCGAGACCGGCTCAACGGTTGCGGAACGCATCCTGCTTGCATGGAAACGAGATGTTGAGCTGTTTGTGAAGGTGATGCCGCGGGACTACAAGAGGGTGCTCAATGCGATGAAAGAGGCAGAATCGAACGGCAGCGATCCCGTCGCTGCTGTGATGGAGGCTTCCAATGGGTGACCCACAAGGATTCCTGATCCACGAGCGTGCCACGCCTACTCGGCGACCCGTGCCGGTTCGCCTCCGTGACTGGAAAGAGGTTTATGAGGACTTCCCCGACGCCGAGTTGAAGAATCAGGCGTCCCGATGCATGGATTGCGGTATCCCTTTCTGTAACAACGGCTGCCCACTCGGCAACCTGATACCGGACTGGAATGATCTCGTCCATCGCGATCGGTGGAGAGAAGCTATCGATCGGCTTCACGCCACCAACAACTTTCCAGAGTTCACCGGCCGTCTCTGCCCCGCCCCGTGTGAGGGCGCTTGCGTTGTAGGAATCAGCGGCGATCCAGTCACGATCAAGCAAGTGGAAGTCACCATCATTGAGCGAGCGTTTGCCGAGGGGTGGGTCACACCAATCCTCCCGTCCAAGGTCACGGGCATGGCTATTGCAGTCGTGGGATCAGGACCGGCCGGTCTCGCGGCAGCTCAACAGCTCACCCGGGCCGGCCATCGAGTGATGGTGTTCGAACGGGCGGATCGAATCGGTGGGCTACTGCGGTACGGAATCCCGGAATTCAAGATGGAGAAATGGGTCCTCGATCGACGCCTCGAGCAGATGGCTGCAGAGGGGACCGAGTTTCGTGTGAACGCCAACATCGGTGGACCAGAGGGCGAACCCCACTCGGTGCCCGTAGAGGAACTCACCAAGGAGTTCGACGCTGTCATCATCGCCGGGGGTTCAACAACCCCACGAGACCTCCCTGTACCCGGGCGGGAGCTGGAGGGCATCTATCAGGCGATGGAGTACCTTCCGCCATCCAACCGAGTGCAACTCGAGGATCTGGATCACTCTCCGATCGAGGCAACAGACAAACACGTGATCATCATTGGCGGCGGTGATACCGGAGCTGACTGTCTCGGCACGGCACATCGCCAGGGCGCCAAGTCGGTGAGCCAGTTCGAGATAATGCCCCGCCCACCCCAGTCGCGGGGCGAACGCACGCCGTGGCCCACCTTCCCTTTGGTCTACAAGGTGACCTCGGCACACGAAGAGGGCGGCGATCGCCTTTTCAGCGTCAACACCACGAAGTTCACTGGGCAGAACGGCAAAGTCCAGAAATTGCATGGCAACGAGGTCGGCCCTGATTTTCAGGCAATCCCCGGCACAGAGTTCGAAATGGACGCCGATCTGGTCTTGCTGGCAATGGGCTTCGTCGGCCCCGAGAAAGCCGGCATGATTACCGATCTGGGTGTGGAACTGGACAATCGAGGAAATGTGGTCCGCGATAAGAATTGGGCCACCACCGTGCCCAAGGTGTTCGCCTGCGGCGACATGGGTCGAGGGCAGAGCTTGATCGTCTGGGCCATTGCCGAAGGTCGCTCGTGCGCGGCAGCCGTGGACGCTCACCTCATGGGGGAGACGCTCCTACCAAGTCCTGTCAAGCCAACTGATCGGCCACTCGTCTGACCTCGGGCACCTCAGATGCATCATCTTCGGTAGACGTATCGCCAACTGTGGCCACCATTTCGTTCACGAGTTGCAGAGCAGCGTCGGGTCCGATTCCCAGGTAGTAGCCCAAGAGATTGGGGAGCTTTGGGTCGGAGAGATCGATCAGTTTGGCGAGGAGCGGAAGCTCCAGTCCTCGGAGCTGGAGCGGACTCGTTTCGGCCAAGGACCGCATGGATCGAACCACAGCAGCCACAGATCGAATCAAATGCTCGTTGTCACCGGGATGAACCTGAATGGTGTGCCAGCCCATGCTGAGCGTGTTGGTCTCGGGATGGTATTCGGGCGGTACCTGGGGCACCCATGGCCTACTCGCCAAGCGGTGGCGCTCGACGCCATAGAGATCGGCCATTTCATTGATGAGGTCGTCGCCGGGCGTTCGGAACCCCGATTCGTAGTCAGCGAGGGCCGAGGGCGGGATGTGGAGAGACATCGCTGCAGATGCGATCGAGTGACCGACCCGCAGCCGAGCCTTGAAGAGAGCCTCACCTGTGGGAATCTCGTTGACGACACGTTCATTCATGTCAGCCGTTTCGGCGCGTTCGGTCATGCCAGCCTCTTCGGCATCTTCCGCGCCATCTTTAGACAATCAGGTCTTGTGGCCTATCGCTCGTCAGACCAGAAAATCCTGGCCTCGACGTACCGTTACGGGTCGTTAGACCTCGTGGATCAGGTCTTCCAACAAGAGACGGTACAGGCCCGAGCAAACACGAAAAGCGCTCTCTCCGGTCCTGGAGATGACGTCGGCCACCGATGTTTTTCCATCGAGCATCGCCAAGTAGCGCCATTCGTCGTTGGAGATCAGTTGCTCGTCCCCGGGAAGGTCGGAGTTCAGCGCAAACTTCACGCCCGTGTTGGGGATTCTGTGAGCGATCTGTTTCCAGATGTCCAGTCGCCGGGTGGCCTGATCGAGCAATGTAGTGGACGGCTCGGAAAATCGGGTGCCGAGCCGGTGAGTTGCACCTTGGTCGAACGAGAACTGCTCAGCACTTGGGACCAGGAGCTCGAACATTGCGGTGAGGTTGGCCTCGTGAATGAGGCGTTCGAGGACCGGACCGCGGTCGGGATGGTTCCCAAGCAGCGTGTCGACCGCCGTCGTTTGCCCGGCACCATTGAGCGCGCCGCTAATCTCCGCCAGTGTGCCGACACTGGCACCAAAGAGGACATCGGCGATCCGTGGCCCTTGCGCTGACTGCGCTAGGTAGATTCGACCTTCCGACATCCAGATCGCTCCGCCATCCCGGATACGCAGTGCACCGGTTGCTCGCTGCTCGGAGAGTTGGAGCACAATTTCGCGGAGGGGTACCTCAGCAAGCGAGCCTTCGGTTATTGAGGAAGCGGACATCACGGATAAAAGCTAGCCCAACACGAAGCGAAGGCGGTTCACCCGGTCGATCGAGTTTCCTGGGCGCCAGGCCATTTGGGTCCTCAGACCGGGGTAACTACGAAGAATGGCCTGGCTTTTGTCCAAAGACTCGCGCATTTTCCTTAAAGGTGATCGGTTCAGCGCCGAAAGTGAACGAGACATCAAGAGTGTGAGAGGCCTATGTCAAAGAAACTCAACCTGCGTAACCTACTGGCGCTCATCGCCATACCCCCGATTGTGCTCCTGGCCTTCATCGCCGCCTACGGGGCGACGGTGACATTCCTGGGTACACCGACCATCGACGAGATCAAGAACGGGGTGCAGGTTCTCAGTCTCGTGGCAGTCGCAGGCATGCTTCTCAGCGTCGGAATGGTCATCGTTATTGGTCGCCGTGTTCTTGAACCGATCAATGAAGTTTCCGAGGCAGCCAAGGAACTGGCCGACGTCCGCCTTCCCCTCCTGATCGAGTCGCTGTCCAATCCCGGTGTTTCGATGCCGGAGTTCGAACCGCTTGCTGTGAGCGGCGAGACCGAATTGGCCCAATTGGGAGACGCCCTCAACAGTCTTCAGAACCGGGCTGTCACCGTTGCAAACGAGCAGCAGCGAGTGGTGAAAGAAGGCATCAGCGAACTGGTTGTCAATCTCGCCCGACGCAACCAGAGCCTTCTCGACCGTCAGATCGAGAGTATCGACAACCTGGAGTCCACTGAAGAGGATCCGGATCGCCTCGAAAACCTCTTCCGTCTTGACCACCTCGCTACTCGTATGCGTCGCAACGCCGAGAGCCTTCTGGTCCTCGCCGGAGCTGAACCGAGCCGTCGTCGCGGTGGCCCGGTAGTGCTCGCCGATGTGATTCGTGTCGCCATGAGTGAGATCGAGGACTATCAGCATGTGGCGATGGGCGAGATCAAGTCCGCCCACATTGGACCACAGGGAGCAGTGGACGTCGCTCATCTGATGTCGGAGCTGCTGGAAAACGCCACGCAGTTCTCTCCACCGGATGCCCATGTTGAGGTCTTCGGTGGCTTCGACGCCAACGGATTCTATGAGATCGTGGTGCGAGACCACGGGATCGGCATGAGCGCCGACCAGGTCGCCAGCGCCAACGGCACCATCCAGAATCCACCGGAACTCGGTCTGGCGCTAACACGGTCGTTGGGATTTCAGGTTATTGGCCGACTGGCGCAACGATTGGGCGTGCACGTCGAAATCGGACATACCGATGGTGGTGGCACCACGGCCGCAGTACGAATTCCCGGCACCGCACTTTCCAGCGGAGCCGCGGCGAACGTGCCCGCGGCTTTTCAGCCGGCGCAGGGTTCTGCTGCACCTCGGATTGCTCCCGCTCCCGCTGCGGCGCCCGCTACCGCGCCGACGTCCTTCCAGCCCGCTCCGGCGGCCTCTGGATCCACTGCGGCTCCTCCGGAATTCCAGCCGATGCCGTTTGAGCAAGCGCCAGCCCCGGCCGCATTCGAAGCCTCACCATTTGAGCAAGCGCCAGCCCCGGCCGCATTCGAAGCCTCACCATTTGAGCAAGCGCCAGCCCCGGCCGCATTCGAAGCCTCACCATTTGAGCAAGCGCCAGCCCCGGCCCAATTTGAAGCCTCACCATTTGAGCAAGCGCCAGCCCCGGCCCAATTTGAAGCCTCACCATTTGAGCAAGCGCCAGCCCCGGCCCAATTTGAAGCCTCACCATTTGAGCAAGCGCCAGCCCCGGCCCAATTTGAAGCCTCACCATTTGAGCAAGCGCCAGCCCCGGCCCAATTTGAAGCCTCACCATTTGAGCAAGCGCCAGCCCCGGCCGCATTCGAACCGGCCCCACCGGCTCGTCAGCCCGAGCCCCAGGAACAATTCTGGGCGGAGTCGCCCATTCAAGAGACGTATCAGCCCGAGCCTGCCCCGCAAACCTTCGAGGCATCCCAGCCGGCTCGTCAAACCTTTGATCAGTATGAGGCGGCTCCGACCCCCGAATGGCATGAAGCCCCGGCTCCGCAAGGGTTCGAACCAGCTCCCCAGCCCGCCCCAGCTCCGCAACAGGCACCGTCTCCCCAGCCGGCTCCGCAAGCATTCCAGGCCCCAGCGCCCCAACCAGCCCCGCAAGCATTCCAGGCCCCGGCACCCCGGCAGGCACCAGCACCGCAGCCGGCTCCAGCTCCGCAGGCATTCGAGGCCCCAGCCCCGCAACGGGCGCCAGCTCCCCAACCAGCCCCGCAGGCATTCCAGGCCCCGGCTCCCCAACCCGCCCCGGCTCCCCAACCCCAGCCTGAAGCAGGGTGGGCCACTCCAGCCACGCCGAGTGCGTCTGCGCCAGCACCCAGCATGGAACACGCGATGCCAACCGGTGCGGCCTTCGATCAAGGCGTCGACGCCCTACTGGATGATCCCGCCAATCGCACCAGTTCCGGACTCGTACGCCGGGACAGGTCTCAGAACCACGCTCCGGCGAGCGAAGGGCGGGCCATTCCTGCAAGTGGGGCGGCGACAGCTGCAACGGCAAGCAACCGCAGTCCCGAAGAAATCCGCAACATGCTGGCCCGCTATCGCGACGGACTCAAGAGCCGTCCCGATTCCGGTCACGGCCCGAACTAACCAACCAGGAGATCCGACATGACCGGACTGAGCAATCAAGCAAATAATGTCAACTGGTTGGTCAACAACTTCGTTGATCGCGTTCCAGGCGTAACCGAAGCGGTAGTGGTCTCCAGCGACGGTCTCCCCATCGCCGCTTCCGCCGGCATCGACCGGGACGGCGTTGATCGCTTTTCGGCAGTGTCCTCCGGCCTGATCGGTCTGGCCTATGGTGCCGCCGGTCGCTTCGGTGGTGGTGCGGTGACAGAGGTGATCGTCGAGATGGAGCATGCGTTCCTCTTCGTGACCGGAATCAGTGATGGTTCGCTGCTCTCCGTCAAGGCGACCGCGAGTTGTGATGTCGGCATGGTGGCCTACGAAATGGCCGTCCTCGTAGACAAGACTGGTGCAGTTCTCACCCCGGCTCTCCGAGCTGAGCTTCAGGCGGCCCTTCCGCGATGACCGATTCCGAACCCGATGTACTATCAGGGCTGCGCGTGCGGCCCTACATGGTCACCGGTGGTCGGACGCGCAGTGTTGTCGAGCTACCGCTTGAGACGATCATTCGGGTCACCCCGGAAGGTCAGAAAGCGTCCGGCACCCTGAACCTCGAGCCCCGGCAGATCGTAGAGCTCTGTCATCAGCCGATGTCAATCGCTGAGGTGTCTGCTCACCTCCGCCTTCACCTCCAAGTAGCCAAAGTGCTCGTTGGAGATCTTGTCCATAGTGGCCATGTCGCCACCCATTCCGCTACCGCCGATGCAACCGACCGCCCCGACCTCCAGCTACTGGAGCGGGTGCTCGACGGCCTGCAGTCCCTGTGAGGTTGACATGAGCAATCCAATCCCCGTAAAGATCGTTGTCGCCGGCGGATTCGCTGTCGGCAAGACGACGTTCGTGTCCGCGATCTCCGACATCGAGCCGCTCACCACCGAGGCGGCGATGACCAAGGTTTCCGAGGGAATTGATGACTTCGGTGACGCCACGACAAAGACGTCCACAACCGTCGCGATGGACTTCGGTCGTGTAGGCCTGAGCGAAGAACTGGTGCTCTACCTCTTCGGCACGCCAGGGCAGGACCGCTTCCACTTCATGTGGGACGAGTTGGTCCGAGGAGCGATCGGTGCATGTGTGCTTATCGACACCGGGCGCATCGATCAATGCTTCCCGGCGATCGATTACATGGAAAACGCCGGCGTTCCCTTCATCGTGGCCATCAACGCTTTCGACGGAATGCTGCGGCATCATCCCGAAGACGTGAGGGAAGCACTGGATCTCCCCCGTCACATTCCGGTTGTTGTCACCGACGCCCGCCATCGGGCGGCCGTGCGCGACACTCTGGTTGCGCTCGTGCGCCACGCCATGACCATGGCCAACGCAAGCTGAGGTTGTTGTAGGAGCTGTTGAAGGGGACGGAATGGTCGTGTAGCGACCATCTGGTCACCGTCTTCTGTGACCGGCAACGCTTTGTTCTCACTCTCACTCCGGCGACCCACTGCAAGGACTGTGTTAGACATTGGCATGGGATCAGAAGAAGCTCAAGGACTGCTCTGGGGGGTCGAGCCGGAAGGTTGGGCTTCACACGAGTCGAATCATTCGCCTCTGTTCCGAGCGATGATGGAGGCAACCGACATCGGCTCGGGCAAGAACGTCCTCGACATCGGTTGCGGTGCCGGACACTCGAGTGCACTGATCAAGACGGCCGGCGCCGCAGTCGTCGGGGTCGATGCCGCTCAGGGCTTGGTCGACTACGCCAACCGAACCTTCGATGGCATCGATTTCCAGGTGGGTGGAATCGAAGAACTGGCCTTCGGGGATGACGAGTTTGACGTGGTCTTCGCGGCGAACTCCGTGCAATACGCTGCGGACCTGGATACCGCGCTCCGCGAACTCAGGAGGGTGTGCAAGCCCGGTGGCTCCATTGTCGCCGGGCTCTTCGGACCGCCTGAATTAGTCTCCTACAAGCCGGTTCTGGACGCCCTGGGTCAATTCATGCCAAAGCCCCCTCCTGGCGGCAAGCCCGGCGGTCCCTTTCGTCTGTCTGCACCCGGAGTGCTCGAAGAGGGCTTCACTTCGGCTGGAATCGAGGTGTCGGGAACAGGTGAAGCCGACTGCCCCTTCGAGTACGGAAGCTGGGACCAGTTCTGGCGCGGCACTAGGGCGGCAGGGCCTACCCAGATGGCCATCGGTCTCGCGGGACTGGACGCGGTCGAGAAGGCGGCTCGCCAAGCCGTCGAGCCACTCATCGCCGAAGATGGCAGCATCGGCTTCGATACGAACGTGTTCATCTACGTCGTCGGGCAGGCCTGAATACTCCGTCCGGCGAGACCCTTCCAGGGAGGGCGCCCGGTACCAGCCTTTCGTGAGGGTCATCTGCCATGAGTGGCTCACTCGCAAATAGCGCGTCGTCGAGTTCGATGCCTTCGGAAGCTCAGAGCAAGCACGTTTCCGATACCGAACAGACATTCCTCAGAAATTTCTTATTTGTGGTTGTGTGCACACAGTCGTTCGCTAGAATGTGGTATGGCAGTCCCGGCGGACATCCTGAAATCCCTGACGGATCTTGATTCACTTCCCCACGGTGACCGGCAGAAAGCGTTAATCGTCGCCTCAGACCGGCTCGCAGCACTGGCAGGGGCCGAAGCGATCGCCCTGGCCGACACTGGCGGGCTGGCTGAATCCCGGTTGACGAATCCTGGTCACTGGCTGGCGCATGCAGCGAACGTTTCCCAGCGGCGGGGACGCCGGATCGTAGCCTCGGCCCGCTTAGCCGACCGGTTCGACGCCATCGCTGAAGGCATCGCTGAGGGTGTCCTGTCTGACGAGCACCTGACCGTGTTGAAGACATGTCTGCCCGGCAACCGGACCAGTTACCGGGCAGAAGCCTTTGCCATCTGCCACAAACAGCTGGTCGACCTCGCCCGCGAGGTGGACTATCCCGAATTCAAGAAAACGTGTGAAGCGTGGATCGGGATGTGCGAAGACGCCGACCCCGACGCCAAAGCCCCAGAAGACAAAGACCTCGGGATCGACTTCACCGACAACCTCGATGGCACCACCAACATCAAAGGTCTGTTGCTGACCACAGACGCAGAGCTGTTGAAGGAAGCGTTGACCCGGCTCGCTGAGAAAGCCAAAGAGCAGTACCGGCGGGACCAGAACAACAAACCAGCAGCACCCAACGCTGAGGAAAAGACAGACGAGGATTCGGTCGATGACCTGTCGGTTGACCTGTCGATCAGTGAGTACACGTTGCGGCCCGTCATCCGTAGAGGCACCCGTTACTGGATGGCACGAGCAATCGGCACAATCGCTACCCTCGCCGCCACCGCACCGAAGGACGGCAAGACACCGGAACCGCTGCTCGTGGTGTTGATGGATCTGGAAACAATGGAATCCGCGAAGGAACGCTGGGCCAACAACGATCCGGCGATTCCGCCGGATCTGGTGTTCCGGCCCGGCTACACCTGCGAGGCACTCGATGGGAAACCCATCCACCCCGACCACGCCTTCCGGATCGCTCTGAACCACCGACTCCAACGCTGCCTCATCGATGCCCGATCTCTCAAAGTCGACCTCGGACGCACAAGTCGCCTGTTCACAGGGGCCGCCCGCCAAGCAGTCATCTACCGGGACCGGCACTGCACAATCCCTGGATGCCGAAGACCCGCCCGATGGTGTGAAGTTGACCACAACACCGAATGGCAAGACCATGGCGAAACGAACTCCGAAACCGGGCGCCTCTACTGCGGGCAACACCACCAAGCAAAGACCGAGGCAGAGAAGCAGCGTCGACAGCTCGCCCGAGCCAGAGACCAAGCCCGCAAAGACCAGGACAACACCGAACCCTTCTGACTTCCTAGGGCTAGCGCCAAAGACCTCGTTCTAGCAAGACGCTCTTGAGCAGGATGCAGTTGTCGGTCATGATCCCGTCTACACCGAGGTCGATCATCCGATGCATCTCGATGGCATCGTTGACGGTCCATACGTGGACGTGATACCCCTGCCGGTGAAAACGCCGAACCAGCCTGCGGTTGAGCCGGAATGACCCGAACGTGATGGGAATACTCACGCACGGATGAGCACCGGGTAGTGGCCAAGGGGCGATGGCAGCCAAAACGGCCCGTGGTCCGGGCGACGTGCATATCGTCGGTCCCAGCAGAGATTGGATGCGGCTGATCCGCGAGTCGCTGAAGGCGCCGATGCAAACCCGATTGATTGCTCCGTGCGCTGTAATTGTCTCGGCCAGCAGGTCTACTGCATCATCGGCTTTGGGATCGATGTTGAAGCGAGCATTCGGATATCGATCGAACAGCTCAGCCAGCGTGGGGATTGGGTGTTTTGAGACCGTGCCATCCAGAGCTTGGTGGTCGAGACGAATCGTCTGAAGTTCCTCCCAGGTGCAGTCGGCTATGGCCTGAGTAGTGCCGGTGAAGCGCTGTAGCCCCGGGTCATGAAAAGCGACAAGAACACCGTCGGCGGTTCGGTGCACATCGGTCTCCAGATACCGGTACCCGAGACTGATCGCATGATCAAAGGCGGCAATGGTGTTTTCGGGCGCCACGTCAGTGCCGCCACGATGGGCAAATGCGATGATGCCATCGAAGTCGAGGAACGGATACCGGTGCGGGTCTGGACCGCTCATGTTATTCCCTGTGTGAAGTCATCGGCGCCGATGTAAGGGCAGTGGCGGCAGCCCCGGTCGCAACAGGGACGGCCGGCCAGGTAGATCGCAGTCATGGCGAAGAGTCCGGATACCGGATCGATGTACCCCATCGCCTTCTCATCACATGCCGCTGTATGCCGTTCGATGATCTCTTCGTAGTAGGGATGGTCCACCGGAAGGCGGGAAGGATGCGGTGTCCGGAAACCATCCTTCCGGTAGGGCTCGTTCACCCGCGAAATCGCTTCATTCGTTGAGGGAAGGGTCGGCGAACACGGCGGGGCGATTCTCGAAGTAGGAGGCAATAGCCTCAGCTTGATTCTCCGAACCGATGAGGCGTCCGATCTCTTCTCGTTCGCGAGCAAATGCAGTGGCGCGATCCAGCCGAGCTGCGTTGGACATCAGTCGTTTCGTTGCACGAATGGCATGCGGCGATTTCTGCGCGATATCGCGGGCCAGGGCAAGAGAGTCTTCCAGCGGGGTTTCAGACAGCCGGGTTGCCAAACCGAGTTCTTTGCATTCCGTGCCAGACACCATCCGTCCGGTGAAGGTGAGCTCCTTGGCCACATCGGGTCCCACCAGATCAACGAGCTGCTGCGTACCGGTCATGTCCGGAATCAAACCCCACCGAATCTCCAAGACGCTCATCTTTGCCTCCGGATGCACGATGCGAATATCAGCGCCGAGGGCTAACTGAATCCCGCCGCCGAGGGCATGCCCGTGCACTGCGGCAATCACAGGCATAGGCAACTCTGTCCAGCCATAGACCGCCTGTTGGGCGTAGTGGGTCATGCCGCTGGGCGAAAGCTTGGTCAGAATGGCGCCGCTGTCCTCCGGCGAGTCGGCCATTCCGGTGAAGCTGGCGAAGTCCAGCCCGGCACAGAATGATCGGCCTTCGCCGCTCAGCACAACTGCTCGAACCGAGGTTTCTTTGGCGAGGTGGTCCGCCGTTTCCACGAGAGCTCGGAACATCTCCGGATCGAGAGCGTTCATCTTGCCTGGGCGTTGCAGGCGCACATCTGCTACTCCGTCGACGGTCGATACGGAAATGCGGTCGCGGACGTTCTCGGTTTCCTCAGCCATTCTCCAACGCTACCAAGCCGTCTCTATTGACACAGAGTTGCCTGTTCTCGGGGTCCGGCAGACCGATAGCCTCAGCCAATGAACGCTCAAAAAAACGACCGCCTGAGTCGTTTGAATCGATCTGTCGCCGGCCGAGTAGTCATCGTGACGGGGGCCGCATCGGGGATGGGGCGAGCGATGGCCCACCTCTTCGCCGACGAAGGCGCAAAGGTTGGACTGATCGACCGTACCGCCGGCGGAATCGAGTTGGTAGCCGACGAGATCAATGGCGCAGGACACACCTGTGCCGGCCGGGTGGCCGACGTTACCGATCAGGCCACCGTCATCACCGCGGTTGAAGGCATCCGCAGCGAGTTGGGAGCGATCGATATCTTGATCAACAATGCCGGAGTCTCTATTCCCGCTCCCATCGATTCCGCCGAGTACGAAGCGGCCTGGGATTCCACTTTGGGGACCAACCTCGAGGCCTACACATTCCTCATTCGAGCCTGCCTGACTGACCTCCTGCGGGAGGGGCGCGGGCGGATCGTGAACATCTCCTCCACCGAGGGAATCGGGGCAACGCCGTTCATGTCGCCCTATACCGCTTCCAAGCACGGCATCGTTGGATTGACCCGTGGGTTGGCAGTAGAGCTTGGACGCCGGGGGGTCACCGTCAACTGTGTTGCCCCAGGCCCCATACGCACCGGCATGACCGCAGCCATCTCCGAGGAGGACAAAGACCTCTTTGCCAGTCGCCGTGTTCCGGTTGGTCGTTATGGAGAACCCGAGGAGGTGGCCCATGCCGTGCTTTCGCTGGCGCTGCCCAGCGCCTCGTTTGTGAACGGCAGCGTGCTGGTGGTCGATGGAGGGCTCACCGCCCAGAACGCCTGAACCGGAGGTTTTCCCCAAGAAACCCACCGGTCGTGGTACTTACCTTCCACTGGGTGGTCGGCCTAGGTTCGACCTATGGCTTCTTTCACCCTCACCTTCGCTTCTTCGACCCTTGCCGATCCCGTTGAAATTCACTGCGATGCCTTTGCTCAGGAGGGGCCGATGCTCACGTTCTTCAATTTCGGACTGGATCGGGACTCGATCGATTCCTGGAGTGAGCGGGTTGCCAGCTTTCGAACCAAAGACGTCCGAAGCATCGTGGGTCAACAGTCACTGGCCGGAGCCCTCGACCATGTGCCGGTTCTCGTCGCCTGCTGAGTGGCCTGCCGAAATTCGTAGGGGTCGGACTTCTCAAGTGTTCATCGGATGCAGTCGATCATGGGCGTATGGGTCTGTCGGGATTTGTCGTATCGAAGCCGATAGCAGTCGCGTCCGTCGTCATGGTCGGACTGCTGGCGGGTTGTACTCCGCCTGAGGAAGCCGAGTCGCCGACCTTCCAGATCACCTCTCCGGAACTCGGCACCACCACCTCTTCCTCTGCGCCGGTGCGGCTCGCTTGGCTTGGGAACCCCGATCTGACGGGGCCGGAACGAGAAATGTGTTCATTCATCGATTCGATCGACAGGACGATCTCAGGCGTCGATGAGATCAACCAGGCCGCGCTCCTCCAAATGGAAGCCCGAGCCGCTGATCGGACGCTCGCTGAACCGCTTCGAGTCCGAATGAAAAGGGACACCGCGGTTTCGAACGCCCGTCGCCTCGCTGGGGTGTTTGTCTCCTTCGAGGAAGGGAGCGACCTCATCGACCGGATCGATCCCAATGAACGCGTTCCTGCCGAAGAACTGGCGGCGACGAAAGCCGACATCGATCGCGTTGTGGTGATTGGCCAGATCTTCGCAGACGCAGCCGAGCGTGCAGCACCGCTCAACGCCGCAGCCCAGGCTGACTACGAGGCCCAAACCGGTGAGAAATGGGAGGACCTCTGGACCGAGAAAGAATTGGACCGAGTTCTCGAAGAATTGGCCGACGACACAACCGGTACTGGTCTCGAAACCGAGGCTCGCGCCCTGATGGACTCGATCGACGATTGGTCGTGGAGCCAATGTTCCGAAGGGTTCAGCGACTGATCACGACGCTGGGGTCCAGCTATTGACCCCAGTGAATTGAGTTGCTGCCGGGCGGTCCGCTAGCTTCGCTAGTGATGTACCCAGGAGCGATTGCCGCCGCAGCGCCCAATCGACCGGCGATCATCATGGCCGGCACGGGTGAAATCATCACGTACGCCAAGCTGGATGCGCTGGCCAATCAGATCGGCAACCTGCTTCATTCGTGCGGGGTCCGGCCCGGTGACCATGTGGCGTTCTGTTTGGAGAACCACCCCATGTTTCTTCCGATCGCCTGGGGGTGCCGCTACGCCGGTGCAATCTTCACCGCTCTGAGTTCTCGTCTCACCACCGACGAGATGGACTACATCATCAACAACAGCACCGCCAAGGTCTTCATCACGTCGGCCCACAAGTCTGATCAGGCATTGGAGCTACTGGACAAGACCCCCAATGTCTCGCATCGGTTCATGCTGGACTCGGTGGTGCACGGCTATGCCTCTATGGAGGCTGCCATTGCCGCCCAGCTACCGGAAGCGATGGAGAATCGGGTTGCGGGCGAAGACATGCTTTACAGCTCGGGAACTACTGGCCGGCCCAAGGGTGTCAAGAAGCCCCATGCCGCAGAGCCATTGGAATCGGCAAGCCACCCGGTGTCCTCGCTGCAGCGCGCCCTCTTCGGCCAAACCGAGGAGTCGGTGTATGTTTCCCCGGCCCCGCTCTATCACGCGGCCCCGTTGCGGTTCAGCATGGGTTCGCACATCATCGGTTCAACACTGGTGGTGATGGAACGTTTCGATCCCGAGCGCTTCCTGGAAGTGGTGCAGCGATACCGCGCTACCCACACCCAAATGGTGCCCACGATGTTTGTTCGCCTGCTCAAATTGGCGGAGCCCATCAGAGCTGCAGCTGATCTCTCCAGCCTGAAGTCGGTTGTGCATGCAGCTGCGCCATGTCCGGTGGCGGTGAAGGAGCGGATGATCAAATGGCTCGGTCCGGTGGTGCACGAGTACTACGCCGGCACCGAGGGCAACGGCTTCGTCTACTGCAATTCCGAGATGTGGATGACCCACAAGGGCACGGTCGGTCGGCCGATCAATTGCGAAATCCACATCTGCGATGAAAGCGGCCATGAGCTGGGCGTGGGGGAGGAGGGCGGAGTGTATTTTTCTGGCGGCGGAAGCTTCGAGTACCACGGCGATGCAGGGAAAACGGCGGGGTCCCATCTGGCGAACGGCTGGTCCACTCTCGGTGACATCGGCAAACTCGACGCCGACGGATTCCTGTACCTGACCGATCGCAAAGCACACATGATCATCACCGGCGGTGTAAATGTGTACCCGCAAGAGGCAGAGAACGTTCTCACGATGCATCCGCTGGTGGCCGATGTTGCGGTCATCGGTGTTCCTAACGATGACTTTGGTGAAGAGGTGAAAGCCGTTGTGCAGTTGGCCGACGGAGCGATCGCCAGCAGCGAACTCGAACGCGATCTCATCGCATTCTGCCGAGCCCAGCTCGCCGATGTGAAGTGCCCCCGGTCGGTAGACTTCCGGGCCGAACTCCCTCGGCACCCAACAGGCAAGCTCTACAAACGTCTCCTGAAAGACGAGTATTGGAAAGGCCGCACAACGCTCATCTGAGGGCGTTGGGCTCTCCGTATGACCATCGCTGTGAAAGAGTAGAAGCCGGAGGAGTGAAACATGGGTCAGCAACGAAGCGGAAGTGCGTTTCTTACCTGCTCTGATGGCCGCGTCCGATGGGGGCTGTTCGGGGCCGCTGGCATCCTCTTCGTCCATAGGGGTGGCGATGGCACGGTCCGGGTACAGCTTCAGAAGCGGTCACCGTTTGCTCATGAAGGGGGAACATGGTCCTGTGCTGGCGGTGCTTTGGAAGAGCACGAGGAACCCCTGGAGGGGGCCCTTCGGGAGGCCTCCGAAGAAGTCGGCGAACCCCCGACTCCGTTGTCGGTGTTGGGGACCTACGTGTTTCAGCCCGCCACGGACTGGTCCTACATCACCGCCGTCGTGGAGGTTCCCGAACGGTTCGGTTCGTCGCTCAATTTCGAAACCGATGCCGTGGAATGGGTCCAGTCCCACCAGGTGGACACCATGGATCTTCATTCCGGGTTCGCCGCCGCCTGGCCCCATCTCCTCCAAATCGTCCACAACCCCAGGAGCCCGGATGATTGACCAAAACCTCAAACGTTCGTTGGGGCAGATGATCAAGGGCGTCCAGGTGGTTGGGGCCTGTCATGACAACGAATCGCGGGCATACACGAGCCATTGGGTGACCCAGATCGCTTTTGATGAACCGGTCGTGCTCGCATCGGTCAGTCCGAAACATGATACGTACCCGCTGATGGTGAAGTCGGGTTACTTTGGCGTCTCCATTCTCGCCGCCGATCAGATAATGGAGGGTCAGTACTTCTCCTATCCCGGCCGCAAGTTCAAGTACGTCGGTGAGGAGATGCTGAAAGTCGACGCCGATTGGGGTCTCCCGCTCGTACCCAACTCCATCGCCTATTTAAGATGTGAAACATTCGATCGGATCGAACGCTTCGATCACGACCTGTTCCTCGCCCGGGTGATCGATGTCCGGGAGGGTCGCCTGGGCGAACCTCCGCTTCTGTATTCCGCTCGCCACGGCTGGCGTAGGACAGGAGACAATGCCCGGGAAAAGGGCGTGTCGATCCGCGATCAACTCTTGGAGCGGGTTGCCGAAGCCGAGTCAGATTCCGGTTGAGTAGCTCAGGGGCACTGATCGAGGCTTCCGGTGTAGCCGGTTCGCTCAAATGACTGGGCCCGGTCCCGGTACGCCTTCAATTCGGGCCTCGAGTCGAAAAACGCAAACTTGGCGTCCTGGTTCGAAACGTTGGCGCTGTAGACGTACCCGCTGAACGATTCGGCGAGGTCCTCCTCGGGGGAGGTAGTGGCATAACCACTGATGAAATCATGGCCCTCCACGCAAAGGGCGTTGCGGTTTCCGGCGTTCGCCTGCTCTGTCGTGGTCCAGAAGTTGCTGACCCACTGATTCAAGTACGAATTCGCGGTGTAGCACCCAAACGTGTCGATCGAACCGTTGCCGTCAGAGTCGAACGAGTACGCCTCGTACGTTGAACACGGAGAATCCTGCCAGGGCTGGTATTCAGCGTCGAGTTGAGTGAACACGTGTGACAACTCATGGGCCATCGTGAGGTCGGCCTCGATGGGATCGTCCCTCGTAGCGACGTCCTGAGCAGAGATCAGCCAGAGATCGCCGATGTAGGTGTCATTGGCTCCGAACGTCGGGCCGGCGTAGGCAACGATGCCAGCGCCATTTCCTTGATAAACGCCCAGCAGGACGACCGGCGAGAAGTGGGTTGGCTCGGCCACCTGGACGAGGCGACTCCAGGCGCCCTCGACATCGGTGTTGCGGACACCCCAACAGAGTTCCCTGATTCCGCCGTTGCGAAGCCGGTAGATCCCGGTGATTTCCGTTCCCTGAAAGGTGAGTTCGTTGGGCACGCAATTGGCGTTATCGGACGGATGGGCGCTGAGGTCGGTATGCCCGAAGGGATATCGATTAATGAATTCCGTCGAACGAGTGACCCACCGGACGGTGGCGCCTTTGCTGAGCACAACACCGGGTTGTTCGGCATTGGTCCCGTTCATGTAGCCCAGCCAATAGTCAAAGCCATTTTGGTCAGGCGCTCGACCCAGCATGTTGTTGTAGACCCGGCTGAGAAATTCCGCATTATCAGCGTCGCCGTAGGTATTCCGAAACTCCGCTTGTTTTGTGAAGAGGTCGGCGAACTCGCCGAGGTAGTCATGACCGGCGGGGCGCTGCGCGGTTACACCCTCAGCCTTTACGTCTGTCCACGTGGTGACCCAGTATTTGGCCCCGCTCAACTCGGGACCCCGATTGAAGTACGCCTGGTAGAGGCGCAAGAGGTTTGCGTGTTCGGGTTTGAAATCCGGTGCGAACTGAAGTTCCTCCATCGTGGTTGCCACCCGAAACGTGGAGACATATCGGGCCGAAAAATCCTTGGCAACCGCGTTGAGGTCGGGAATCGAAGAGCCCGCAGTGCCGCCCTCTACCTCGGCCAGCGTCGGGGTGGCACCAAGAAGCGTGACGATGCATAGGAACGAAACCAAAAAGCTCTTGCGCACAGTGCCGACCTTTCGAAGACTATCCGACATCATGACCCCTATCGGCGCCTAAACCGAGGATCTGGAGGCCAGGAGACGATGCATCGGTGTACTGGCGGCCGTGTGATGAAGGCCTTCGGCGCTCATACGAAGATAAATGGACGTTGTTGCGATGGACTCATGCCCCAGTAGGGCTTGGAGTTCGGCGATCGTTCCACCATTGTCCAGCACACCAACCGCGTACGTGTGCCGGAAAAGGTGAGCCTTTTCCTGATCCGGCGGGGCGATTCCGGAGCCCCGGAGCCATAGCTCGACCACGTAGTCCAAAGCGGTGACCGTGAACTTCTTGTGGTTTTTCGCCCGAACGAACACGAGGGCATCTGGGCGTATTGGGCCTTCGGCGCCTTCCCGCTCGGTCAGGTACTCATCTACGACGTTCAGCACCTCGGGGCTCAGGGGAAGACTGCGGGTCTTGTTTCCTTTGCCGGTCACGCGGAGGCGAGGAGGGTCCTCCCAACGGAAGTCTCCTACCCGGATGCTGATGAGTTCCGACGCCCGGACCCCGCAGCCCGCCAGGACGGCCAACATCGCGAGATCTCGAGCCGGCCAAAGGACTCGAGATTTTGGTGCCGGGCTGGTGACGCAGGAGACCACCCGCTGAAGTTCGTCGCTGGTCAGCGCCACTGGCAGACCCTTGTCTTTCGACGGCGTCTCGAACCCCAACGTTGGGTCTCGATCGAGGTGGTGGTTCTTCACGAGCCACCCGCAAAAGCCCCGTAGTGCGGACAACATACGGGCCCGCGATGCGTTGCGGTACCCCTCGGACACTAGGTCTGACATGACTCGGAGAAGGTTGTCTTCGGTGAAGTCGGTGATCGAGATCCGGGCCATGTGGCTGAGATTGAGAGCGTTGGGAATGTCGGGATCGAAGGAAGGTATGGGGCGGCCTGAGCGGTCAGCTACTCGCTTGGCGAAGGTGCCGACGTCGGTCCGATACCCCGCCTCGCTACGAGCCGAGAGCCCGCGAGACGAGCGGGCTCGTTTCTCCAGCACCCAGCGTTCGAAGTGGTCCGCAACCTCGTTCGTCACCTCAATCGCCGCAGACATGACGACAACTCTAGTGGAAGAGAAATCCCCGCCGAACTAGGGGCGACGACCCGTGCCCCGCCGCTTGGCAACTCCCTTGTTCTTGGGCCGGGGCTTTCCCGAGCGACTGCGCTTGGGTTTCCCGCCCTTGCTGGAGGCCTTGGCCTTTCCCGGGGTGCGTTCACCGCTACTGGAGCCTGAACGTTTGGTCTTCGGATCGGGGGCCTCCCTGTGACTGGCAGTCCTCCGGTCGTTCGATTTCGACTCGCTCGTCAACTTTGGTTTCGACCTGGGCCGGGGTCCCTTGGCTGATCTGGCTGACGGGCGGTCCTTCTTGCCGCCGCGCCATTCCCGAGACTTTTTGGACTGTTCATGGCCATGGGACTGGAGGCCAAGCTCGGCATCGGTAACCGGCGTGGCGCCATGCCGCTTGTTGACCTCACCGGCGGTCTCGAAGTCCGCCTCGAGGCCCATCTCATCCTGCATCCGGATGACTCGCTTGTAATGGTCATTGGTGACGAAACTGACAACAAGGCCACTTTGGCCCGCACGAGCTGTCCGCCCCGATCGGTGCACGTAATCTTTCGCGTCGGCGGGCGGATCAAAGTGAAGGACACACGCAACGTTGTCAACGTGGATTCCTCTAGCCGCTACGTCGGTAGCCACCAGGGCACGGGCACGCCCATCGGTGAAGGCCATCAGGGCGGCGTCGCGCTGGGCCTGAGACCGCCCTCCGTGAATCCAGGCCGCCTTGATCCCCACCGCTTTTAGTTGATGGCAAACCCGGTCAACACCGTGCCGGGTTCGGCAGAAGACCAATGTGGACCCATGACTGTCGATGATGTCAGCCGCTATCGGGATCTTGTCCGGCTGCTTCAGCCGTATGAAGCGGTGGTTTGTTTCGGACACGTCATCCTCCGCGCCCGCGACGCTGTGAGAAACGGGATGGTCCTGATAGTGCTCGGTGAGGACCGCCACCGCTTGGTCCAGGGTGGCCGAGAAAAGGAGGGTCTGACGGCCGGCGTTGGTGAGATCAAGGAGTTGGCGCACATCGGGCAAGAAGCCCATGTCGGCCATTCGATCGGCTTCGTCCACCACCACCACGTCAACCTGATCGAGCGAGACCTCGCCCTGATCGATGAGGTCCATCAGACGGCCCGGGGTGGCGATGACCACATCGACGCCCGATCGAAGCGACTTCACCTGCGGGTTCATGGCGACGCCGCCGTAGATGGCCACCAGTTTCCGGTCTACCGCGTTGGCGATCGGCAGGAGGTCTCGGCGGATTTGCTCTGCCAGTTCCCGCGTGGGGGCCAAAATCAGACCGCGTGGTCGGCGAGGCTCCGCCCGTTCCACCAGTTGGAGAACGGGAATCCCGAACGCCAAAGTCTTGCCCGACCCGGTTGGCGCCTTTCCCAGCACATCTCGGCCCATCAGCGCATCGGTGAGGACGGCCTCCTGTATCGGGGTTGGCACGGTGATCTTGAGCGCCGCCAAAGTTCGTACCACGTCGGAGGACAAGTCGAGGTCGGCGAAGGTTCGGGGCACCATGATGAGGGTAGGACCACGCTGCGGCCTTGAGAGGCCCCATGGCGACCAGCAGAACTACCCCGTAGCTGTGCCGAACCCGATATGACGGAACCAATCCCCGGAGGTGATGCGCTGCAAGACCAAGCCGTCGCCGTACTGGTAAGCCCAGCTTTCAATCCCGGCATCGGTGACGATGAGAATTCGGTGGTAGAGGCCCTCCACTGCGCTCTCCACGTGGTCCATCAGTGCGAGCGCTTCGTCGGTCCTGTCAGGTCGTAGTAGATAACGATGGCCAACAATGGTGCCCAACTCATCAAATCGCGCCGCCGGATACTGCAGGCCGGTGTCGTACAGCGCTCCTGCTGCGCTGTCCGGCGTTCCCGAGTCGGCGACGAAGGGCTCCAGGAACTGCCAGCGCACGTCACCTTGTCGAAGCGTCCCGTAGACGAACAGGTGCTGTAGATCCTCCATCGATGTCAGGCGAAGGGAATCGGGATGAGTTCAAAGGCCAACCGGATGGTCCAGATGGTCAACCCCAGCCCGAGGTTGCCGATCAGTAGCCGGTGCCGAACCCGCCGGGTGAAGTGCGCTTTGCCACCCGCGATGGCGCCGGTGAACGCAACAGCCTGCAGAACGAGCAGTAACACCCACGGATGATGTGCCCACGATCCGGCCACGTCGCCCCGCAGGAGTGCAACCGCAGCTCGGCTGCCTCCGCAGCCGGGGCAGTAGCCTCCGGTGCAGCGCCGGAAAAGGCAGAGCACCGGTAGTTCATCAACCGCGGAAGAACCGACCGCCAGTACGGCGACGGCTCCGAAACCGAGTCCGGTGGCGATCGTAGGATCGATCCGTTGTAGGGGGACGAGCACTGTTGACTAGCCTACATCCATCACCGATCGCCGTCGGCATGTGCCCTATGCTCGGCCAGACGATCATCGCTGGACAGGGAGTGGCGTCGTGTCTGATCAACAACCTTCTCAACCGCCGGGGTGGTATCACGCTCAGGGAGACCCACCGGGAACCACACGTTTCTGGGACGGCTCGCAGTGGCAGGGTGGCCCGCAAACGGCTGCAACGCCTGGTTACGGCGCTCCACAGCCGGGCCATGCCCCCGGGTTCGGTGGCCCGGGGTTTGCCGAAGGCAGCCAGGCCACTACGGCGTTGGTGGTTGGAATTCTCAGCTTCGTGTGCTGCGGAATCCTCGGACCGGTGGCATGGTACGTGGGCCAGCAGGAGCTCAACGGGATCGACGCCGGCCGTCGGGACCCCACCAATCGTGGCACGGCAAATGCGGGCAGGATCATAGGCATTATCGCCACCGTTCTGTTGGTCTTCGGCGTTGGCTTCTACCTGATCGCGGTCGCTGCTAGCTTCTAGGATCTGCTCAGTGGTGCTGGTGGACAGCGATCCTCCGCATAAGGCACACTTCTCCCACGATGAGCACCACGCCTGAAACCTTCGTCGGCGAATTCTGGCAGGGCGTGCGCCGACCCGTTGAAAAAGCCACCACAACACCGGGAACCGCGTACACGTCGGCCGCCTTTTTCGCGGTGGAGCAAACCGCAGTGTTCGACTCATCCTGGGTTGGGGTGGCGTGCCTCGATGAGTTGTCCGTCTCCGGCACGGTCCTCGTTCGATCTGTAGGCACTCGCTCGGTCCTCATCACTCGGGACAAAGAGGGAACGCTGCGAGGCTTCCTCAACGCCTGCCGCCACCGCGGTACGGAGTTATTGGCCGCTGACACCAACGGACTTTCGATGATCCGGTGTCCCTACCATCGCTGGGGGTACGGACTGGACGGCACGTTGGTAGCCACACCCCGGTTCACCGATGTCGCGGTGGAGGGCTTCGATGCCAACGACTACCCGTTGAAACAGGTACGGGTTGACACTTTCGCGGGCGTGGTGTTCGCCAACCTGGACCCCACAACAGCCCCACTGGAGGAGTGGTTTGGCGACTTGGGGGAGCGGCTCGCCGGGTACGGGCTCCACGATTGGACTGTGCGTGAATCAACGACGTTCGAGATCAAGGCCAACTGGAAGCTGCTCAGTGAGAACTTCCAGGAGTATTACCACCTGACCTGGGTGCACCCCGAACTTGCCAAGGTATCTCGGGTGAAAGATCACTATCGCTGGCAAGGGGCCGGCATGTACTGCGGCCAAACCACAACGCCGGTTTCAGGCGACGATCGCAGTGACTGGCTGGCGATGCCACCAGCACCAAACCTCGACTCCGGTGATGCAACCAGCGGTCGCTTTCTCGCCCTGTTCCCCAACGTGCTCCTCAGCGTTCTTCCTAATCACGCCTTCGTGATCCAATTGGAACCACTGGCGCCGGGGATCACGCGAGAACGATGCACCTGGCTCCTACCGCCCAATCCCACTGAGGTGCCAGAGGACGTCTTCACCGTCACCCGGGATTTCTGGGTTCTGGTGAACAACGAGGACATCGAAATCTGCGAACGCTCCCAGCGTGGGCAAGAAAACGGCGGGTTCACCGAGGGCCGTTATGCCGTTCGGTTTGAAGAGCCGCTGCACCGCTTCGCAAACATGGTCGCCGACCGTTTTGACCGGATCGGTCGGATCCCGCCGGGAGACGATGAATCGTCCGCCCAGCGCTTCGGCGATGGCGACCCCACCACGCCAGGGGTCATCGCCCGCGCTCGTTCTAGTGGAGGTTCAGCCAGTCCTTCAACGCTGCGCCGATCTCAGCGGCCGAGTCCTCCTGGATGAAATGAAGGCCGTTGACCGTGACCTCGGTCTGACTTGGCCACGACCGGCAGAACTCCCGTTGTTTGCCGATCAGGATGGTCCCGGGGTCGGCATTAATGAAGAGCTTGGGGACATCGGAGGTGGCTAACCATTCGCCGTAGCTGGTCACGATGGACGCAACGTTCTGGGGCTCTCCACCCAACGGGATCTCACGCGGCCAGGTGAGCGTTGGCCGCCGATCTTCACCGACTGCGGCGAAAGGGCGCCGATATTCATTCATCTCTTCATCGGAGAGTTTGCGCTGGATCGATGCGGGCAGGATGGCCTCGACGAAAGAGGTTCTTGGTGAGGATCATTTCCTCACCAGCGTCGGACCGCATGCTCTGGAAGATCCCACGAGCGGTCTCGGGCCAGTCCTCCCAGTCCACCGGCTGGACGATCGCTTCCATATAGGCCAACCCTCGGACGCGGTCCCGATGCCGGTTAGCCCAATCGAAACCGAGGGCAGAACCCCAGTCATGAATCACGAACGTGACGTTGTTGCCCAGGTCCAACTGGTCCAGCAGCCCATCGAGGTACGTGCGGTGTTCCGTGAACCGGTAGGAGTTCTGGTCGGACGGATCCAGCTTCTCTGAATCGCCCATGCCAATGAGATCCGGAGCGATGCAACGATGTGAACCAGACACGACGGGAATGATGTTGCGCCATAGGTATGAAGACGTGGGGTTGCCGTGGAGGAAAACCACGGGATCGCCCGAACCGGTTTCGTGATACGCCATCTGTCGGCCGTTCACCGTCTTGAATTGTTTGGTCAATGGTGCGCTCGATGCCATGGTTTTGACACTACCGAGTGACTTCAGGTGTGGCCCAAATGAAACGATCATTATGGAGTGGGAGTCCAACGGCCATGACCGTCGCAGCACTGTGCAGGATCCAACGGTCATGATCGTCGCGGCACTGTGCAGAATCTTGATGCACCTCTTCTTTTCGGAGGTGAGAGTGCTCGACGCCGAGCGAATTCCCAAGGATGGACCGGTTTTGGTGGTGTCCAATCATCACTCCGCCTTGATAGACCCGGCCGTGCTGATCGCCACGCTGCCACGTCAACCTCGATTCCTGGCCAAGGCCGTGCTGTGGGAACCCCGGTATCTTCTTCTGCGTCCTTTCCTCGCGCTCGCTCGAGCGGTCCCGGTGCATCGAGTCAAGGACGGCGGGGGCAGCAACGACGACATGTTCAGCGAAACTCGGGCCGCACTGCTCTCCGGTGAAATGATCGCTCTCTTTGGCGAGGGAGTGTCTCATGACAACGCCGGCCTGCTCGATCTGAAAACCGGCGCAGCGCGGATCGCACTGGGCACGAGTTCGGCGGTTTCCGTGCTACCGATTGGGATCATCTATCCGGACCGAACCACCTATCGGTCCACGGTGACCGTTGCCGTTGGCGAGGTCATCCCGGTAGAGGGCATTGGAGGTGGCGATACTGACCGCCAATCGGTGCGGGAGCTCACGGATCGAATCAAAACCGGGCTCGCCTCGGTGGCTCCCACCTGGGAGTCCGAGGACAAACATCGGGCGGCAGTGGTGGCCGCAGAAATCGCGGCTGCCCAGTTCGGAATCGATTCGGCTACCGCTCTGAGCACGCTAAACCGGTCTGTTGATCGCTCAGACAGCAACGCCCTCACTGCGCTCGACGCAGCCCGCGACCTGTTGGATGAATGCCAACACCTCGGAGTGGCGGTTGCATCGGTCATCGACTTCACACCACCGCAGCTGAAACGAATCGAGCGGGTCTCCCGCCTGCGAACAGCAGCATGGGCCATCCCAACGGTGGTCGGCAAGGTGCTCACGCTTCCGGCGTTCGAGTTGACCGGAAAACTCAGCGATCGCCGCGACGTCAACTTCCAAGCCACCTCAAAACTGATGTTGGGTCTGGTGATCTACCCCGCTTGGTGGGTGGTGCTGGCCCTGGCCTTTGGGGTGATCTTCTCGCCCGCAGCCGGCTTGGCCATCGCCGTCATTGCGCCGGTCACGGCCTACATCTCGGCCCTCAAAATGCACCGTCTACGTCGCCTGACCAGCACCCGTCTGGAAGGTCGTGCCTCGGAAGCGCAACTTGGAGCGCTTCACGGCCGTCATGCAGCAGTGGTGGACGCCATGCAAGCCGTTATCCCTGCCAGGGCTGTGTGACTCGCCCGTACTCAGGGTCAGATCAGGGTTTGCCCCGATTACGAATACGGCAGATCCAGCGCAGACTGTGAGTATGAACCGATTATTTACCGCTCCAAACTCCGGCCACCTCGCCATGGCGGTGCTGGCCATCATTGCCCGGGCCGTCCTTGGCGGCATTCCGCTCGTGGGGGGACTGATCAGCTTCGTGCTCCTACTGGTGGTTCTTTACAACCTCGCCAGAGTGGCGATGAACATGATGCGCCCAGCTGCTACCTAACCAGGCCCCTCAGAGCAGCGGCCACTCAACTCGGCTGGGCGGACTCGAGTGAGTTCAGCCCGTCCTCCACAAGCTCGGCCAGCTGCCGAAGGCCAGCTGCAGTGGGGTGCACTCCGTCAGCCCGCAACCATTCCGGGTGTTGGCTGACGGCGGAGTTCCAATCGATCAGCTGCACGTTGCTATTGCTCTGAACAACCTTGGCGAGACCAGTGTTCGCAGCCGCCGCCCAGCTTCGATCCGCTGCAACGTTGACGACGAAGACGGTGTGGTTCGGCAGGGCCGCCAACTCCCGGTTGAACATCTGAACGTAGTCATTCCGCCAGCTATTTGTCCCGAGATGAATCACCACGATGGGACTCAACTCCAGAGCCCCCTGCGAGCGGGAGGCAGCCAGTAACCCAGGCAAGGCGTCGGGGTGCCTGCCCTCCTCGGTCATCCACCAAAGCTGGCGCCCACCGACGGGAACATCGAGGATTCGGATCCCGTGGAAGATCGAATCGCCAATCATCAGGATCGGTGCTGGCTCGCCGACCGGTTCTAGTAGCGCCGCAGTGTGGGCCACGAACTCGGGCGACTGAGCAAACCCATTGAGGATCACCGACCGGCTCTGACCGCCTTTCAGGAGGTCGGTCCAGTACGCCAGACCGTTGGCGTCGGCTGAACGGTCGAGGACGTTTTGGTAGACGAGTTCCACGAAGCCTTCGTCATCGGGGGAACCGAACTTTTGACGGAATTCCGCCGATTCCATGAAATAGCCGGCGATCGATGGGAGACTGAGACCCGCTCGATTCACGTCGGTCCAATACTGGAGGCCGGTCTGGTCAGGAGTGCGGTTGAGCGCAGCGAGATAAATCCGTACGATCGGATCGTTCTGGCGGACGCTGGCCGATCGCCCTGACTGCCTGGCCGATGCCGAAATTGGAGCTGGGCCCAGTGCAATGACCAGCGTAAGGGAGATCGCTAGCCAGATCATGGCCCGACGCCGGAATGCTGGCACTTAGATCAGCGTGATCGTGAGTCCGGTGTCGATCCGGAGTTGGTCGATCACCTGGGCTGGGGTCTGCTGGTCGCGAGTTGGAAGGGGCCCACCCACCAAGACCGAGGACACCCCGGCGGCCTCGGCGACACTCTTGATCGATTCCGCAACTTCACCCTGCCGAACTACGACCTTGGTTTCCACGCCGGTTCCGTTGATCTGGCGCATGACAGCGAAGGTCTGGGATCGGAGAATGAACTCAAGCTCGTTAAGGAGCGTTTCCATCGTGGGCTTCGCAACATCGCCGAACTTCTGATTGTCGACCACCCCGAGATAGATGAAACCGACCCCTGCATCCTTGGCGCGACGGGCGGCCTCCTCCAGCGTGTCGTTCCGGCCCGAACCGCCCCATGAGACATAGACGATGTCCTCTGCGCTACTCATCTTCAAATTCCCGCCTTCTCGTCCGGTTCCGGTTCCCACCGGTTGCTGAGAATCTCCAAGGCGGCCAGGCGGTTGTTCAGCTTGATGGACAGCTCTTCGGCCACCTGGTTCTCGATCAGACCGCTTCGGAGAATCTCACCCAATGCACTCTGTTCGGCCACCAACGCCTCCCGACGGGCCCGTATGAGCATCTCGGCCCCTAGTTCGGGATGGGCCCGCACATGCTGAGCTAGACCGCGGGATGCTATCTGTACATCGTCGGCATAGGCCAACGACAGCGCCTCTGCCATCTCTCGCCCGATCACTCCTTCGGAGCCAAGTTGGCCAACTGTGGCCTGTCCGGCTCGGCGCATGTGGATAACCGCTTGATGGGTCTGCTGTTCCAGTTCCATCTCGGTTCTACCAGACAGGCCGAGTCGACGGATGAGGCCGGTGATGGTAAGACCCTGAACCAGCAAGGTGAACAACACAACGCCGAAGGTCATGACCAGAACGGTCTGGATCGCTTCGCCACCGACCTCTTCTCGCAGGGCCTCGTTGTCCTTGATGATCAGCGCTAGAGCGAGTGAAATCGCCCCTCGCAGTCCTCCCCAGAACATCACGTGCTGAAAGTTCCGAGGGATACTCCGAGTGGGCTGGATCAGACCGTTGAAGGCGGTGAGGCCGTACACAACCACAACTCGAACGGCCAACACGGTGACAACGGCCAGCACAACTGGCCACCATTCGGTGAAGAGGTCGCGAAGGCCGATCGTGAGTCCGATAAAGAGGAATACCAATGAGTTGACGAGGAACGTGAGCAGTTCCCAGAAATGCTCGAGCGTCATTCGAGTCGTAGGAGAGGTGTTTCCGATTCCTCGTGTGCCCACCATGAGCCCGGCGGCTACGACGGCAAGGATTCCCGAGAAGTGCAGGTCGTCCCGCCCGATGAGGAGCCCAAACTCCTCTGCCATAAGGAACGATCCGAAGGCGAGGGCGAGGGTGGTGGACGTCTCGATGAGAGCGTCGTCGACCCCGGCGAGGATGACCTCGCTGACCACGTACCCCAGGACCAAGCCGACGGCGAGGCCGCCGGCCGAAACGATGAAGAAGTCTCCGAACGCATCAGCGAGGCCGAACGCTTGGCCCTCGGCAACGTCGAGAGCAACGCCGAACACCACGACAGCTACAGCATCGTTGAAGAGCGATTCTCCTTCTACCAGGACGCTCAGTCGCTTGGGCGTACCCAGCGACTTGAAGAAGGCGATTACCGCCACAGGATCGGTGGCGGAGATAAGAGCACCGAAGGCGAAACTCAGCGCCCATGGCACGTCGAGCACCAGGTGGACCACCGTCCCTACAGCGAAGGACCCGGTAAGGGTTCCCGCCAGCGCCAGGGTGAGGATTGGAACAAGATCGGCCTTGAGCTTCTTCCACGGCAGGTTGAGCGTCGCTTCAAACAGGAGCGGGGGCACCAGCAATGCCAGAATGAGGTCCGAACTGGCCTCCACCGACACCACCTCCCCGAGCCCGGCGGCTACGAAACCAGCGAGCACCAAGGCCACGGTGAATGGGAAGCGGGCACGTCGGGCGAAGACGGCAACCGCGGCAGCAATACCCAACAAGATGACCACTGCGGTCTCTTGTTTGATTAGCTGTGACGTTTCCTCTTCAGCCGCCAGGATCAACGGAATTAGACTCACAGTGGAGATGGTAATCACCTACAACCGCCCGAACCTCCGGTTTGTTGGGGCAACATTGGTCCACAATGACCGTTTACCAGCGTTTCGAGAGATCTCGTTGACCGCTTCGACCTGCGGTCGAGCGTGCCGACCTAGGCCATTGGCTCGGAGTGCGGTGAGCTACTTGGCTCGCTCGATCGCCCGATTGAGCAGGTTTTCAAGCATCTCCTGCCGCCCGCTCACCGGCTTGGGATCGATATTGTCCGCCATCACCTGAGCGTGCAGGTCAGCGAGGCTGAGGTTGCCCGCCATGATGTCTCGTCCCATCGGCCCGGACCAGTCCGCATACCGCTCAGAGCGAAACTCGCCGATGGGGTCATTCTCGATGAGGCTGGCGGCCACCAGCAAGGCACGCGCCATCGTGTCCATTGCACCGATGTGTCCGTGAAACAGATCATCGCGGGCCAAGCTCTGCCGCCGAAGTTTGGTATCGAACATGAAGCCGCCAGTGGTGAAGCCACCGCCCTTCAAGATTTCGTACACGGGAAAACTCATTTGGTCCACGCTGTTGGGAAACTGGTCGGTATCCCAACCGAGGCGGTCGTCGCCGCGGTTCGCATCGATGCTCCCGAAAATCCCAAATGAAACAGCGGTTGCGATCTCGTGAGCGAAGTCATGCCCGGAAAGGGTGGCGTGATTCCCCTCGATGTTGACCTTGATCTCGTTTTCGAGCCCATAGCGCTGAAGGAACCCGTACACGGTGGCGGTGTCGTAGTCATACTGGTGTTTGGTGGGTTCCTGGGGCTTGGGTTCCAGCAGAATGGTTCCCTCAAAACCGATGTCGTGCTTGTACTGAACCACCATGTTGAGAAACCGACCCAGTTGGTCGAGTTCTTGGGCCATGTCGGTGTTGAGCAGAGTTTCGTAGCCTTCTCGGCCACCCCACAGCACATAGTTCGCTCCGTTGAGCCGGTAGGTGGCATCCATACAGTGCTTGACCTGGGCCGCCGCATGGGCGAACACCAGGGGATTGGGGTTCGTAGCGGCACCGGCGGCGTACCGGGGCTGGTAGAACGCCTGCGCGGTTCCCCAGAGAAGTTTCGTTCCCGTGCGAGCCATGTGGGCCTCGGCCTGTTCCACCATGACATCGAAGTTGTTGCAGCTCTCAGCAAAAGTTGCGCCCTCGGGGGCGATGTCCCGATCGTGAAAAGAGAAGAACGGTGCGCCGAGCTTCTCGAAAAATTCGAATGCCATCTCCATTTTGACAGCAGCCCGGTCCATCGGATCGCCGCCGGGACGATTCCACGGACGGTCGAACGTGCCGGCTCCAAAGATGTCTGAACCATCCCAGGCAAACGAGTGCCAATAACACACACCGAAGCGGAGATGGTCCTCCATCGACTTTCCCAAAACGATGCGGTCCCGATCATACCAACGAAAGGCCAGGGGATTGTCGGACCCTGGGCCTTCGTAGTGGATGGGGCCCACGCCTTCAAAGAATTCCGACATCGTTCCGCTCCTCGGCTTCGGTGCTGATCGGTTTTCATCGTAGACGGCACCCAGGGACGGAGCGGCATTCGTATCCGGCGATCGGTCCCTGCCTGTGGCGTATGTCCCGGTTTCGGTCTGAAGACGTGCCCCAACTCAAAGAGCGGCAACGCGTAGGCTCCTCCAGTGCCGGTTTCGCAGTCGTTCCGAGAGGGATTTGAGGACACCCGGGCGTCGACGCGCGCCAACTCGGTGACCGGGGCCAATGGTGTCGCCCGTTTCGCAACCTATGCAGCCCTCGGCGCTGTGGTTGGCCTGATTGTCGCAACGCTCGAATGGGTCACCGTCGACGGACTACTTCACTGGCTCTTAGATGAGGACCGATCGATCCTGGTCATGATGGTGGCACCCGGCGTCGGGTTGACCATCGCCGCCGTTGTCCTGCATTTCGGGGGCCGAACTGACTCTTCCACTTCAGATGCGTTCGTTGGGGCCTTTCACAAGAGGCACCAACTGAATCCATTTCGCTTGGCGCCAAAGCTGGCTGCAGCCGTGGCGACGATCGGAGGCGGCGGGGCGCTCGGGATGGAAGGCCCGTCGGTGTATACCGGTGCGGTCCTGGGTCAGTGGCTGGACAATCGCCACTTGAAGTTCCTTGGCCGGCGGAGTAGCCAGCGAATCTTGCTCGTCGCCGGGGCGGCCGCCGGGGTTTCGGCCATATTCCGGGCACCCGCTACGGGCGTACTTTTTGCATTGGAGGCGCCCTATCGACGAGACATCGCCCGACACGCCTTGATACCTGCCCTCGTGGCGTCCTCTGTCTCCTACCTCGTATTCGTCTTCCTGCTCGGTGCGGAACGCCTGCTGCCAATCCAGGCATCAGAGTTTTCCATAACGGATGAGGTGGTTGGTTCGGTCGTTTTAGGGATCGTCGGCGGGCTCACAGCACGCGGGTTGGCCATGCTCTTTCATGAGGCCAAGGAAATGCCGGTTCGGCTTCAAATAGGTGTACGGCTGCCGTTGGTGGCGGCGATTCTAGGTCTTGCGGTATTGGCGGCGGATGCATTGGTGAGCATGCCGATCACGCTCGGCCCGGCGGCTGATCTCATCACCGAGATCGTGCTCGATCCGTCTGTTTCCGTTGGGGTCCTCCTAGGGCTGTTCGCGCTTCGAGCGCTCGCTACGTCCGCCACGTTGGCTGCCGGTGGGGTAGGCGGGGTGTTTCTGCCCCTGGTGGTGCAGGGTCTCCTTCTGGGTCGGGTGGTCGGATTACTGTTTGACTCCCAGACCGTCGGACTCTTCCCCGTGGTCGGTTTGGCCGCCGTTCTCGGCGCCGGGTACCGAACGCCGCTGGCGGCAGTGATGTTCGTTGCCGAAACCACCGGTCGAGCGGAGTTCGTTATTCCCGCCTTGCTGGCCACAGCCGTCTCCCAAGCAATGATGGGGGAGTATTCGGTTTCGAGCGGTCAGGTGGGGGAGCGACGGGGCCATCTGGAACAACGTTTGGACTTGCCGGTGGATCGTGTGACCATCGAAAACGTCGGTTTCCTGTCGCCATCGGACGGGCTCCTGGAGGTGGTGGATCGGCTCGGCGGTAATCCTGATTCACCGGCCGTCCCGGTAGCCGATACCGAGTACCGGGGTCTTTTGGTTCTGCACGACATCGCCAAAGCACTTCACGATCATGGACTTGACGCCACTGTGGGCGACGGGATGCGGGATATTCCTGCGATCGCTGCAGGCTCGCAGGCCATGGATGCCGCTCGACTGATGAATCAGAATGACACCGCTGCGGTCGCAGTCATCAATGCCGAAGGAATGCCCATTGGCGTCGTGAGCGCTCTCTCGCTGACCGGCCTGAGGGATCTTGACTAATACCGTCGGAAAACTGGCAGGAGATTGATGCACCTGATACCACTGCAAGCGGAGGAGTGGAGCGCTTGGCGGAGCCGGTCCACTCCTCCACAAAGGGACTAGGTGGAGCTACTGAGGTTTGGTGTCGGAGCGGCACTGCGGAGCTTCTTTCCGCGCTTTCGCTCGTACATCGCTGCGTCTGCCGCCGCGATCAGCTGATCGACCTCCGCCGATGTTTCTCCAATTGTGTACCCGACCGATGCGGAGACTCGCACGGTGAGATCCGGGCTGACCACCACCGGCTCTGCACAGGCAGCTTCGAGTCGAAGTCGGAAACGCTCCGCATCCTCGGCGAGCGTGAGGCCTTCGGCAAATCCCACGAACTCATCCCCCCCCAATCGGGCGAGGGAATCGTCGGCCTTGAGTGAGTTCCGTAGGCGGCGAGCCACGCTTTGCAGGACGACGTCGCCCGCCGCATGGCCGAACGTGTCGTTAACGGGCTTGAAGCAGTCAAGGTCCAAGAGAAAGACCAAGAGCGGACTGGACTTACCCAGACGCTCCTCCAGCTGGCGCCGGAACTCGCCGGCATTCAGCAGACCAGTAAGGTGATCGTGACGAGCTTGGTGTTGAACAAGTTGCTGTTCCGCTCGCTCGCTGGTGATGTCGGAGAGCTGAGCTGCAACGAGGTTCTCGCTGACTGCGTAAACACGAACCCTGGCCCAGCGGGCGGCTGAGCCCTCCCCGGACTCGTAGTCGAAATGATCCTCGATCCGATTGGCCAGGACGGCTGCGATTCGCTCACTCAGCTGAGTGTGCGCTTTCACCATTTCTTCCCACTGGACCGTCGTTGGCAATCCCAGAAGCTCCGCAGCAGGTTTGTTGATCCGATCGACCACCGGCGGTGCAGCTTCGCCGTCGGTGCGAACGATCATGAGGCCGTCGGTCATGTGCTTCACAACCGACGCATGACGCCGTTGCGCCTCGCCATCAAGCCAATCGCTCGAGATATCCACGGTGACGCCATGAATTTGTGGCTCTCCATGATCGACGGTGATCAACCTCATCGAGGTGCGGACCGTGCGCGGAGACCGGACGTTCAGCTCGTGGACAAAACTGCTGTAGCCGATCGATTGGAGTTCCTCGAGTTGGCTCTCCCAGTCAGACCGCATATCGGCGGGGAGGATGTCCTCGATCTTGGTCCCAACCAGTTCTTCGCCAGACACGCCGACCAGCCACGAGACCGGGCCGATGACTTCGCTCACCATTCCGTCCAAATTCGCCTGCCACACCAAGGCTCGAACCGACTGCAAGGATCGGGCAAAGGAGTTCAAAGGAAGCTCGCTCGCTGACCACAGGGCCGTTACGGATACGGACGCTGAGAGCCCAAGGAAGATCGCAAATGAGTACAACCACTGCTCGGGCTGGGCCAACAATCCGGCCATTCCCATCAACACGGCCGCCGTCCCGAGGAGGACCGCCGTGACTCGGGCCGACTCGAGCCAACCCATACTCACAACTGCGGCCTCGAGTGCCAGTAGCGGAACCCACAGGTCTGGGTACAAAGCCGCCAACAACGCGATCAACCCACTATCCATGAGGACTAGGAGAATGAGGCGCGTGGCGCTTCCCTCCCCATTGCCCACAAAGCCGATGATCGCAAGGCAGGCCGCAAAGGAAAGAGCGATCGCTACGAGCGCCCCGATCGACCCCTCGAGTGGCCCCAGCGCCAGCACCAGAAACGCTATCAGTCCTAAGATCGGGTGAAGTCGCCAGTGGTAGCGGCGTAGCGCCACATGCTGCAGCTTCGATGCAGAGGACACCCATAGTGGCGCGCCTGACGGCATCGCTGTCCACCTGCGAAAACTCATGAGTTCTCTATCGGCAGGATTCTCTTCCGGTGGAGGAAATCCCTGATCGGGTCTACCCGTGGCGGGCGATCTCTTCGATCAACCGCTCCCGGAGGGACTGAAGGTTGACGGCCCAGCTCGGCGCCGCTCCCACGGCCGCTTTCAAGCGGCTGAAGAAGGAGGTCGATGGCTACCGTTGGGCTCTTATCAACAAAGAAGACCTCTTTGCGGCGAACACTCTGTCTCTCGGATCCAAAGCAGGGATGATCACCCCTGACGGCACCGTGCTGAAGAACGCCGACATCCCCCGCAAAAAGGCGTAGGGGTCAATCACCCTGCTCCGAGTCCTGGCCGTCGTGTCCTGGTGATAGGGCCGACAATCTGGTCTTCCGTAACTGAGACAGCGCCGGATCAATTAGTCTGACGGCATGGCCATCGTCACCCATTTTGAACAGACCTCCATCGCCGACATGGAGCTCTCGTCGCAAGTCGTCGTTGAAGAAACAACGTCGGTCCGGGAAACGGTGTTGGCCATGGCCGAAGCCGATACCAGCTGTGCTTTCGTGATGAACGGAAACGAGATCACGGGCATTTTCACCGAGCACGACGTCACCCACAGGGTGGTGCGATCTCCTGACGTGTGGGACAACCCGGTGGCGATGCACATGACGCCAAACCCGCACGTAATCGAACCCGGTGCGTCCGCTATGGACGCATTGCGCCTGATGCGAACGCACCGCTTTCGGAACCTTCCCGTTCGCCTGGGCGGGGGAGAGTTCGCCAACGTCACCCATTACGACTTGATTGCGCTGGCGTCGTCGTTTCTCGACTCCGAATTCACCGATCCCAAAGAGTTCAGCGCCGAGCACGTACTCCGTTTCGTCGACTTCTATGGTATGCCCAGCAGGGTCCCGCTGGAAATCACGAGGGACACGACGCTCTTCGACACAGTCAATCTCATGATCGAGTCCGATCGTGGGCTCGTCTCAATAATCGACGATCGAGGCGTGGTGATCGGCGAGTTCACACAGCACGATGTCTTCCGTAAGGTGGCCTGCCGGGTGGAGGACCTCATCGACGAAGTGGTGGGGGACTGGATGACAACGGAGATGGCAGCGTCGCTGCCGTCGGCCAAGATCGCCGACGGGCTGCATGAAATGGCGGCCAAGCGGCACCGCTACCTGCTACTCGTGAACGAGACGGGTCGCTCGGTTGGCATCGTGACATTCCGTGACATCGCCGAGTACTTCGACGCCGCCTTCTCCGAAGTTCCGCAATAAGTCAACGCCCGTGAACGGCGCTAGGTTCGAACCAGCACTACCAGAGCCACATACTGCGGACTCGATGCTGCGAAATGCCCGGCTTCTAGCGTAGGTAGATGTGCCTGGAGGCTAAACCACAACTGGGTTTGCGTCGAAGACAAAGTCGATGGCGGCCCATAGATTCACAAGCAAGAGATCAAGACAGCGAGGTTCCACGTTGGTGGAAGCGGCCTTTGTCGCGCCGGTCTTCTTTCTGCTGATCTTTGGTGTGATCGAGTTCGGATTTCTTTTCAAGGACAAGCTCACGACCGACAACGCCAGCCGAGTCGGTGGGCGGGCGGCGTCAGTGGCAGGAGCGGGTGACGAGTCCGATTTCCTGGTACTGCAAAGCGTTAGCCATGGACTGAACTCTATGAATCGCTCACAGGTGTCCAAGGTCATCGTCTACAGGGCGGTCACCCCACAGGATCCGGTGCCGGCGTCATGTCTTTCAAGCGGTTCACAATCGGGTCCCACCGACTTCTGCAACGTCTACGACCGTGCCGCCCTCGACGAGTTGTTCTACGAAACCGACGGGAGCGAAAATGACTTCTTTGGATGCGTATCGGGTACGTCTGCCGATCGATTCTGGTGCCCCAACAGCAGAGATGACTCTTTGACGGGGAGCCCTCCGGACTACATCGGAGTCTACGTCGAGACCGAACACGCCTTCATCACCGGGTTGTTCGGTAATGGAGCAACCCTCACACAAACCGCCGTCAACCGAATCGAGCCCACCGGATGAGCTGGCTACGGAGGTCCAATACACGCAGCGAGCGCGGGTCGGTCATGGTTGAGGTCACTCTCGTCATACCCCTCCTCACCTTTCTTGTGGTTGGAACACTGGAGCTTGGCTTGGCCTGGAGTGATGCCCAGGTGGTGACGCAGGGGGCGCGAAGTGGAGCTAGGACGATCAGTCAGATGTCGACTAGCGAGCTCGCCGACCAACAAGGCCTCCTGGCCATCACCGCGACCTTCGGGCAACAGGACATCGAACTGCAGCAGGTGACTATCTTCGAATCAGGTCCCAATGGCGAGCGCCCGGCTGGTTGTCTTGGGTCCGTACCAGTGAGCAGCGGCGAATCCTGCAACATCTACGTCGGCTCTCAGTTGACTCTCGCCACGCTGAATGATGTCACCAAATGGGGTTGCGATCAGAGCGGGAGAACGGGAACGCACGACGACAATTGGTGTCCGAGCACATCGTCGAACCGTGACGCAGACCAGTCGAGCGCCACGTGGATTGGTGTGCACGTGATCGGCACCAGAACGTGGAAAACCGGATTCTTCGGCCAGGGCACACAGACCATTTCCGAGACAGCCGTGATGAGGATGGAACCCAGACAATGATGCAGGATCGCAGTAGTACCGGCGCCTCCCGTCAACGGGAAGGTGGGTATGTGATGGCCATGACGGCACTGTTGCTCGTGCCGCTCATGTTGTTCTCCGCGTTTGCGGTGGATGTCGGGGCATGGTACCTAGAAGCCCAACAGGCGCAACGGGCGGCGGACGCCGCGGCGCTGGCCGGCGTGGTGTGGATGCCCAACTTCCCCGTCGCTGAGCAAGTGGCCGTTGATGCGGCCAGACGAAACGGCTTCGAGGAACCAGGTGGTTTCGCCACTGGCATCCAGCCTTCGTTCCCCCAGATCGAGGTAGTCCCGTTGGGCAACCAACAGCTACAGGTAACCATCCACACAGAGGAAGCCAGTTACTTCGCGGCACCGGTCGTGGCCGGTATCGAAATCGAACGGAGAGCCTCGGCCGAGTATTCGCTGCCTGTGCCGCTCGGCAATCCCACAAACTCCTTGGGCACCGCAGACCTTGACCTTGGAGGTGCGTCGCCGCCGGCCGGGTACTACCTCAACGCCCACGCTACTGGCATGGGTGTGTCTGCCGGGGATCTTCTCAACTCTGGCAACAGCCCACTCTATGATGCAACCGGACCCGGCTACGTCTACGTGGTCAACAAACCGATCGGTGTGACCGCAGACCTCTTCGTTGAGGTCTTCCACGGCGGCCGGTGCAAACGAAACGATCCACTCACCTGGCAGGAACAGGGTTGGGGACAGAACCGGGGCGAGCAACATTTTCGGAGCAACGGATCGGTGCGGAACACCCCCGATTTGAATCTCGTGCTCTTCCCGGCCGACAACACCCCCCTGAGCGATACAGACAACTTCTCCTTGCCGCCGATAGCAGCTACCGACGGGAACACAGTATTCGTTCCCGCCGATACCGAGTGTCCGGTGTACGACGACGGGTCCGGCGACCCGTCCGACACCGGAGAAGTGCTGGACGCCAATTGGCTCTCCGCTTTCCGAATCCCCGGTGCTGCACAGTCGGGCCGATACTACTTATCCGTGCGGACTCCCGACGGTTCCACCGGTCACAAGAACATGTACGGGCTGCGGGTGAGGGCCAATGGTGGGGCAGCATTCTGTTCGTCGCTCACGGCAAGTTCGTGTCCCACCATCAACGCGCTCGACAGGATGTCGGTCTACATCGGTGAGAACACCCGGACACCAAATGCGGGAGTGTCGCAGGCAGACTTCTTCTTCGCCGAGATCGACGCCGTTCACGAAGGCAAGGAAATGGAACTGTTGATCTGGGACGCCGCAGAGGGTTCTGAGTTCATGCAGTTTCTGGACCCGTTCGGAAATCCATTGCCATTCAGCTGGGAGACGGTAAACCGCCAGACGACGTACGGGTGGACCACTCCCTTCGGAGCCGGTCCCGATGTAACGGGTTCGGGCGGCGCCGAAGTGACAACCTGTCCGTTCGGAGCGGCACTTACCAACACCTCTACGGGAACGCGACCCTGTCTTGATGTCACCCAGATTCCCGGCGATTCCTCCAATCCGTTCCACGACCGAATGATCCGGGTCGTAATCGACTTGACCGGGTACACCTGCAACGGAACAGATTGCTGGTGGCGGATCTACTACCGATCAACCGGGGCAGTCGATGACACGACCACGTGGAGCGTGAACATCATCGGCGACCCCGTTCGACTCATCGATTAGACAACGCGAGAGCCAGGAAAGCATGAGACTAGAAACAACCAAGACTGGACAGCGAGGGGTGGCACTGACCGAATACGCCCTGACGTTTGCGCTCCTGGTTTTCGTCACGATCGCTGCCATCGGCGTGCTCGAGGAAAACTCGGGCGACGCAATCGTCGCTACCGGAGATCAGATCGGGGAACCCCGGGCCACGATGGAGGAACTTCGTCAGAACCCCAACACGCCGGCTGCGGTGGATCCTCAGAATCCGCCACCGGGTCCGCCAGCCGACCTTTTCAACCCGCCCGCACCTCAGCCAACTCCTTCGGGCTACGCCTTTGTCAACATCAACTATCAATCGGGCTATGCGTCGCCTTCGTTGGATTTGAATCCGGATTCTGCCATTCCGTACCAGTCGGACACGGTTGCATTCCTGTTCAATGAGGGTGGCGGTCCTCCCGCAGCTTCTCCCTTCGTTGCCCCCAACTCCACTGGGGTCCTGCCGAATCTGAATGTCTGTTCGATGTATCTCCACTACACGCCCCAGACCAGCGGCAACATCATCGGACCCGTGAGCGTGCAGGTGCCCGGCGACATTATTGGCTACGCAGCCACCAACTCAGAATTGGATAACACCGACACCTATCTCGGTGGTTCACTGCCTGCGGGCGGACTCGATTTTCGCGGCGATCGGGCCTTCGAGGGCAGCGAAATCGCGGCGATTACCATCTCCGGTGGCAATACCTTCACCGTGTCCTCGCTGCAGGCCAACAACAACAACACCGACGAGATCCGGATCTTCTACAACTGCTAACAGGCATCGAGGCCACCTCGATGACCGCTTCCACCCCGAAACAACGACAGCGGGGCGAGCGGGTCAGGTTCGCACCAGCACTACAAGGAATTGTCCGCCGCCCTCCTGGACAACCGTGGTCAGTTCCAGACCAGGTTCAAGGCGAGAGATCCTGTCGACAAGCCAACTCGCCGCATCGTCGGCGTCTTCACGACTGGGGCATCGGGCCACCGCTTCGCGTCCCCCCTTGCGCATCAGCCGCTCCACGGTGGGAATAATCTCGGCGGGGTCGCCAACGAAGAGATGATCAGGCCAATGCACAACTGGTGTGGTGTTTCCCTTGCCGGTATTGCAGCCTCGATGAGCGAGGCGTTCGACAGCCGGGGCGATTCCTTTTCGCTTGGCCTTCGACTTCGCCTTTGAACGGGGCATCCGGCTATCGATACTTGGGCCGCGCTCATCGTTTACGGAACGGTCCGGGTCAATGGCTTCATCGCAAAGCCAGCACCGCCAGCCGTCAGTGTCCCCAATCTCGTCGATCTTGCTCATTAGACGCGTCCAATCACTCTGGTCACGGCAACCTCGATGACCACACGGTCGTCCCGATCCTTAGGGGTGCGATACCGCTCGGCGTAGAGTCGGACTCCTTCGGATACTCGATCAGGCTCCGTCGCAGTAACGGCTGTGCCGTAGAACGTAAGCCACCGCCCCCCATCAACTGAACTGACCGCTACCCGATCGTCATGGCCGGCCATGAGGTGCTTCGTCTTCCAAGAGTCGAGCCAGGTGATGATCCGTAGTACACCGAGCTCCGGGTCATAGGTGAAGCCGACCGGGGTGACCTGCGGCGACCCGTCGGGTTTCAGAACCGTCAACGTTGCCAAGTGGTATTCCGAGAGAAACGTGAGCGCCTCGGCAGGCAAGTCCGTGGGGGAGTAGGTGGGCAAGAACACCAGCCTAGGAGGTGAGGATCACTTGCCGAAATGAACCGACCCAGGCCCAGGAGGCCGGTGACTCCTCCGGGGACGGACATGCCGCCGTAGAATCTGTCCCGTGGTCGCCAATTCATTCGACGCCGAGCAGCGTGAACGGGAACTGAAAGCGGAGTCCGCCGCTTGGGACACATCGGTACCTGTTCCGGCAAGCGATGGTGACATTCCGACGATCAACGTTGAGCCCTACTTCGCTCGACCAACGCCAGCCGGGCTGCAGCGCATAGCGGCACAGCTTCGAGATGCATCACAAGACGTGGGCTTCTACCAGTTGGTGGGCCATGGCGTCACCATTGAGCAGGAGCAGGAGATCTTGGCGGAGACCCGTCGGTTCCATTCGCTGCCGATCGAGACGAAGACGACGATTCGAATGGACCGTCCCGATTGGCCGGTTGGTGGCGTCGGGTATCTACCGATGGGGGAGAGGAAACTACCTCGCCGAGACAGGGGAAACTTGAACGAGGCGTTTCTGATCAAGTCTGATCGGCAACTCGGCTTCGATGACAATCAATGGCTCCTCGAAGATCAGCTGCCCGGGTTTCGGCAGGCCGTCGAGCGGTACGCAAACGGAATAACCGACCTAGCTCTCCGCCTGCTTCCGCTCTATGCCGTGGCGCTCGATCTTGAACCGGGCTACTTCGGTCCTGCATTCACCCATCCGTTCTGGCGTCTGCGGCTGACACACTACCCGCCCCAGACGCCGTCGGAACGCAGCGATGCATTCGGCATCGCACCCCACGTCGACACCACGTTCTTCACCCTCCTGCTTCAGGACGGGCCGGGCCTCACCATCTTCAGCCATGCCCGCCAGCAGTGGCTATCGGTTCCGGTGGTGCCTGGAGCACTCGTGGTGAACACCGGGGAGCTCCTCCGTCAGTGGAGCAACGATCGGTTCCTGAGCACGCGACACTTCGCAAACAACGCCGCCAACACCGACCGCTACTCTGTCCCGTTCTTCTTCAATGCAAACGCGGACTATCCAATGGAGTGTCTGCCGAGCTGCCACAGCCCAGACAATCCACCCCGGTATCCAACGATTTCCTACCTCGAAAGCCAAGCGGTAGTGCAAGGTGAATGATGCTGGGCATTTCGATCTGATCGTCGTCGGCCTCGGCGCAATGGGCTCTGCCGTCGGCTATCACGCCCAAAAACTGGGCTTGTCAGTCCTTGGCCTCGACCGGTACGACCCGCCGCACGAACTGGGTTCCACACATGCCGAGACCAGAATCAGCCGCCTCGCGGTGGGGGAGGGGCCACAGTACTTGCCCTTCGTCGCCCGTTCGCACGAACTATGGCGTGAACTCGAAACGCTCACCGGTCAGAGGCTCCTGTATGAATGCGGCGGCTACATATTCACTGAGTCAGTCCAAGACGGTGAACGTTGGTCTAACTTTGCAAAAGCGACGGCCGGCATTGCCGGCGACGCCGGGATTCACTTTGAACTTCGTTCGCCAGAACGAGTCCGTGCCGACCACCCGCAAATCAAGGTGCCTGACCGACTCACGGTCGGTTATGAGCCGACCGGTGCACTCATCATGGCCGAACATGCCGTAGCTGCTCAGCTCAACCTGGCCCGTGCGGGCGGCGCCGTGATAAATGTGAATGAACCGGTCACCACCATTGATGCCTCTGATCATGAAGTCGTCGTATCCACCGATCTCGGCACGTACTCCGCATCACACGTGGCGTTGTGCACCGGGCCTTGGCTGAGCGAACTGGCTCACCAGCGCCACGCCGCCCTGACGGAAGTCACCCGGCAAGTGGTCTACTGGTTCGAAGCGGATGATCTGGCAGCATTTTCGCACGACCGGTTTCCTTTCATCATCTGGGTTGGCGAAACCGACGAAGACTACGTTGGGGTCTTTCCTACACCGCCAGGCACGACACCGGGTTTGAAGGTTGTCAGCGAGCAGTTCATCAACACCACCACTATGGGTACCGTCGACCGCAGCGTGTCCCAAGCCGAAATCGATTCGTTTTACCGGACCAAGCTGCAGCCAAAATTGGATGGTGTTCATCCACGATGCATCCGGGCGGCTGTTTGCCTTTACACGAGCACGCCCGATGACCACTTCCTCATCGACTCCGACCCTCGGTCCAATCGCATCACGGTGATGTCACCGTGCAGCGGCCATGGGTTCAAACACTCCACAGCTCTTGGCGAGGCAGTTGCGCAGCGCATAGCCACTGGATCCAGCTCGTTAGATCTCGCACCCTTCGCAACGACCCGTTTCAGCTGAGCCGGCCGGCCGGTGTTTCCGAAATAATCCGCGTGGGGGAAGTGCTTCTGAATGAGGCGGGAGCGTCTTAGGCGTGCTGCGATCGAGCCACAGCTAGCCCAGCATCCCAACCCGGGGCCCGTCCGTTTTCAGGCGGGGGACCAGCCACACCGTCTAGACCCGATCGCGCCAAGGCCCATGCGATCACAGAGTTCGAGTTCCACATCTCTCCGGTCCGGAGCTCGTCTCGACCCCAAACGGGCGTTGGTACCTCAGAAAGGCTTTCCAGGACTTGCTGAACCAATGAAGGAACGTCGCTTATCAGAACCGGGCTGGCGAGTGCATACGCGAGGTCTGGGATTTCACCGTTCGGCCAACACCGAACCTCGTACCGAAAGATTCGGAATTTCCGAAGCCATCTCACGCCCACCGGACCCATGGCTACGACCCCTCGATCACTGGATCCGGCGGCACCTGGTATTGGTGCCATTTCCACTGTGATGGTCCCGGCGTCCGAGGCGGCGATGAGCGCCGAATGAAACAACCGCTGCCGAGGCCGCCGGTCAATCAGAGCTGCCAGCGTTTCAAAGATCCATCCGGACACTCGAACAACGCTTTGCCCTGGTCGCTCACCGGCCCCAAGAGGAATCCAGTACAGATCGAGTCGCATCACAAACCGATTGAGCAACTTGCAGGGCGAGCCTGCCAGAGACGAAGGTCCCTACTACTACTCCCAGTTCATAGGCTTATCCGAAATAATGTTGATTGAATCGGAAACACCCATTTGAATCCACTACCGCTCTCTCGGGCTTTTTCTCGCAGGTAGTGGCCGCCCGAAACATCGGCGCGGAGCATCGTGACAGCGACAGGGTTCAGTTTCCGAACTTTCGATCGGCCATGTCGACGATCCCCGAACTTTGCGCCGGCCATGTTCCTGTTTCATCGGAGCGGACGAATTCTCGGATCAAATTGGGGCTGCCAGCTCACGCGCTCTGTTTGTGGCCGGGGGCGCAGTACTTGGTGGCACCGTTCCTCGTTCCACAAAGACCAACGTCCCCACTCACCCGCTCGATAACCCTGGACGAAATGCGCAAGCAACCCCGCATACCCTGCGTTTCGTGCGGAGTGTTCGCTCGGTACCCGTGGTCACGGCGGTGAGCCAGCGGCGGTGGACTCCACTCCAATATGTGACTACAATACTAGTCATGTCTGAAATATTGCCGCTGGCAAGCGTTAAGTCGAAGTTCTCCGAAATGGTCGACCGCGTTGAACACACCCACGACCGGATCATCGTCACCAGAAACGGCCGACCGGCCGCTGTTCTCATCAGCCCCGAAGAACTCGAGTCACTGGAGGACACGCTGGAGCTGCTCTCTGATCCCGAGGCCGTGCGGCAACTCGAGGAGTCCCGGCAAGCATACGCAGCAGGCGACTTCATCACGGGTGACGAACTCCGCAGCCGGTACCTGGCCAAGTGAGTGACGAGGAACCCGGCTACGGGCTCCGAGTCACCGGACCGGCAGAACGCCAACTGAACAAGCTGCCCGAGGGCACTGCCGCAGCGATCGTGGAGTTCCTACTCGGCGCGCTGCTCGATAACCCACATCGTCTCGGCGGGGCTTTGCAGCGCGAACTCGCAGGCATGCGATCGGCGCGGCGGGGCGCCTACCGAATCGTGTACGAGATCGCAGAGACGGAGCGACTGGTCATCGTCCACCGCATCGAGCACCGGTCGACGGCTTATCGCCCTCGCTGATCCAACATCGGCATGACTCAACCCACGCGATAATCGAGAGCCCGAACGCAGTACGGCGCACCGCAGATCCGGCCGAAGTCGCCTAGGTAGACGCCGGTTTGAGGCCGCTCATATTCACGAGTGATCCACGACAATACGACCCACTCCCCAACCGGTAGAACGTCTACGTCTTAGCATCCATTCTGCGCCGACTGACATTCGACACAAGCATCCGGGTGATAGGCAAAGGGAACAAGGAATGGACCGTTCCCCTCTCCCCCGAACTCCTCGCCGCCATCACCTACCTCGATGAACGCAAGAACCGCAAAAGGCTCCGACCAAAGAATCAAGTCCTCGATCGTGTTCGTCAGAGTCGACGGCCGACCACTGGACAACAGGGCGCTGCAACACTTGACCTCGAACTGGCTACGAGCAGTGGGGGTGGCCTCTCCCATGGGCGAGAACGTCAATCTGTTCCGTCACACCTACACGATCGAGTGGGCTAGCTGGGTCGTGGTGGGCTGACCTAGCGTGATCGTCGCGCCAGTTCTACTGTCCGCAGGTGAACACTTGGTAGTCAGCATTGGCGATGTCTCCGAGAGCGACGCCGACCACCACGTTGTCTTGGGCATCGTATCCCCACCACAACAGCGGGTCTCCGGCTTCGACACGTACCACGTCAAGCGACGCTGAACGGGCGATCGTTTCAGGGTCCTGGCCGATATCGGGTTGGCGTTCGTCGATGAGAGTCCCGGTTTCGCAGGACAGTCGACCGAATCCCTGGCTCAGTCCGGGCGAGTCAGCCTCATCTGGAACTGACCACATTGAGCAGCTCGCCTGAACTCCACCTGTTGTCATCGAAATCCGAAACCCGTCTGCCGAGACGAAGACTGCCTCGCTGCCATCAACCTCAAGCCGCCCCGGGATCTCCCGGCCCTGCCACTCGGTGGGAGCGTTCTCGTTCGTCGCCCAGCGTGTTCCATCGATCTCGACTCGCCCAGCGTTTCGACAGCCGGCGTCTGCACTGAAGGTGACATCGGGGAAGACTCCGGCTTCAAACATTGGAGGACCCTCAGGTGGAGACAACGGACCTGCTCCCTCGGTGGGTGCACCTTCGAGAGATGCAATCACGCGGCGCGCCAGGGCTTCCACGATGTCTTCGTTGACACCTTCCCCGCTGGACACGACCAATCTCGAGACGACATTGAAGCGATGCGCGAAAGCGACCCAGGCCTCCCGACCGGTGTCCATTTCCGGATCGAGGCCGATCGTTGCCTGGTCAAATCGTGGGTATGCGTCGAGTTTGAACCAGGTGATTTCGTCAGAGAACGAGTCCAATGCCGTGACCGACACAACGGTTCCGTCGAGCGTCAGCTCTGGGCACGATTCGGGAAGCCGAGCAGCCTCTGCCACATAGGCAGCAGCACCGAAATTGAGATCCGCCACTCGCATGGAGAGCTCTGCGACCCCACTGACCCACAACGTCGTCGTGCCTCCCCAGTCATCGATCATCGCCAATGCGTCCCACTCAGCGCAACCCGACACCACCTCGGTTACTCCTTCGACATACCAGCGACCGGTCTTTACCCATCCGGGTCCAAAGTCTTCCACGAGAGCGTTTTCCGGTTCGATGACCCCACCGATGGTCTCGCCTCTCGGTTCTGGGTCGATGCGTCGGGGGATCGACCCGCCGCCGGAACCACCCGATTCGGACACGCCCGAACCCGACGAAACTAGCCCACACCCCATGCCAAGAAGCGCCAAACAAATCAATGCGGCTCGAGGCTTCAACAGGACAATCACCTCTGAACTATCGCACGCCCAAGAGGATCACCATCACCACCGCAATCGGAACGGCAGTTACTCACCAGCGGGTTGGACACAGCAAGGTGCTCTCAGGTTGTCGCGGCAACACCCGACAGCCACAGTCTGGACCCACACGATAATCGCAACTGAGAAGCCACCATTGGCCACTCGCGAACCGTCATTACGGGCGGCCGGACCACCCGATATCACTTAGTACCGCGAGCCGCCACGGTGGCGTCGTTCAAGCCCCAGCCAGAGCGAGATCAAGTTCAATGACCGGCCCAACAGCGTTCACGCTGACAGCTCCGAGATCGTCGATTCTCGCTGACGGTTGAAAGGGCCAGGGTTGGCGGCCAACGGCGATCACCGTCATCCCTGCCGCTCGTGCCGATTCGCCCCCCGAGGCTGAATCCTCGAACGCAGCGCAATTCCCTGGATCCACATCCAGCAGCCTGGCCCCAGCAAGGAACGGAACTGGATCTGGTTTCCCAATCGTGACATCGTCTGCGGTCACACTCTTCAACGGGATCGGGATCCCAGCACCGCGCCAGCGTGCTTCGGCGAGAGAACGGCTCCCAGATGTCACGATCGTCCAGCGTCCACCGTCGAGCGCCTGCGCGAGGTCGATCGCCCCTCGAAGCGGCTTGGTTTGAGCAGCCAGTTCGATCTCAAGATGTTCCAACCGTGCAGCGGCATCTCCCACCCGTTCTGCGGGCAGATGCCGAGCGAGCGTGTCCATCGCTCGCACCCCTACAAGCTGCTGAAGGAGCACTTCGATGTCGAGGCTGAACTCGTCTGCGACCCTCGTCCAGCACGCAACGACCTGCTCGTGTGAGTCCACGAGCACGCCGTCATTGTCGAACAGCACAGCTGCAGCAGTAATCCTCATCGAACAATCATGCCCCAGGGCCTACCGCTCGCACGCAAAAGCTACGACGTTGATTAGTGGCCACTCCTACCCGAAGAGAATCCCACCTGTAGCGGAAGGATTTGCCTGTCAATATCGAGCACTGCATCGGGGCCGTTAGCCCATACGACCCTGAGACCCGCTCGTAATTGCGGGCACCCACATGAGTCGCTGCACTGCACCTCCGGCGAAGTCGCCTAGGTAGACGCCGGTTTGAGGCCGCTCCTATTCACGAGTGATCCACGACAATACGACCCCACTCCACCACCGGCGAACGTCTAGGCCCTAGCGACCGCTCTGCGTCGACTGACATTCGGTGTCGTTTTCACTGTCATTGCGATGTCGCTTTACAGGTGGCCGCCCGAAACATCGGCGCGGAGCATCGTGGCAGTAACAGGGTTCGGTTTCCGAACCTAGCGCCGGCCGCGTTCCTGTTTCATCGGAACGGGCGGATTCTCGGATCAAACGATCAGAGGTTCACTGTTCATTGCGATGTCGCTTCACATGTGACGGCGCCCCTCCCCCGCCGACAAGTTTTCGCACCCGGAAAGCCGGTAGCGAAGTGAACCCATCGTTGCCAATCGCCGCGACACCCGCAATCTCAATGGCTTACGGCCAGTTCAACATCGATTCTGGAATCTCATCAGGGCTGATCGATGGCCCAAGCTCGAGGACCACAACGTCGCCATCTTGCACATCCACACGTATGGTCTTGATGCTGTGAAACGACCCGCACGTTTCGCAATCGTTGTAGTAGATCACTGTTCCCACTTTGAAGCCGTAACGGCCAGGCTCGGGCAGAGTCACTCTGGTCTCGAGCGGAGCACCCGTCGGCGTCATCCTGAACTCATCAGTCGTCCCAATCCGCTCAGTGATCACAGCCCGGTCAAGCCAGAATTTGGCGACCGTGTCATATTTGCCGCGTCGCACCCAGCCATCTACTGGCTCGCCATGACCACCTTTCGGAAGTCGAACGACCACCGAGATTGCTTCTTCACTCTTCTCATCGATCCGGTCCGGCCGAAGGTCAATCACGATCCTGCGCACTGGAGGCCGACCGTCGGATCCACCAACCGTCGATACGTAAACTCGCAGCACGTCAGCTTCGTCCTTCCCTTCATCGGCGGGGAGGTCATCGAAGATTCTTGCATCCTCATACGCGATCCTGAGCGACTCAGTTGGTTCCTGACGAGCCAATTGCCACCCGAGTGCCTCCAAGTCTGCAACTACCAAGCCAATCGCCGTTTCGACGTCCGCGTCGTGCTCAATCTCATAAGTGAGAGTGAGGTGCTCATACCTCCACACTTTCTGAATGAACTCGTCCCCCCACAATGCTCCTCCATTCTCGACAGTTCGACCAGTGAACTTCGCACCCGCAATCTCAGGCGGTTCGTACGAGAACATCGCTTCGTTGCGGGCCTCGAATGCCACGAAGTCAGCCGTCGGCTCCGGCGGACTGAAAATAGCGAACGCCAACCACACAACAGGAACAGCAACAATCGCCACCACGATCCATCCAGCCCGAACCGGGGAACCCGCAATGGTCTCGACATCCACGGAGTCTTGATCGGCACAACAGGGAACAGCCTTGACCGACAGAAGACACTAGGAAGCTTGTTTAGATGACCGGCTCACCGAAATACCCAAGTCGTGCCGTCGGGGCATGCCGGTGTGGATGGACCCGCGTCCGTGTTGGAGCGGGAGCAACGGGTTTGCGAGCCTACGCTGGGTGGAGCGCAGCCATTGTGGACTCCGAAGGGCCCCTCAAATCATGACCGACATTGCTTCTGAACTGACTTCCCTCCCCGTCTTCGCCGACGCTGAGCCCGAAGCGCTGGCAGCGCTGGTGGCAATCTGCGAGGAACGAACGGTCGACGAGGGAACCGTACTGATCCGTCAGGGCGACCCGCACAATGCGGCCTTCGTGATCCTCCACGGTTCGGTGGGAGTAGTAACCGACGACTACGCCTACCCCAGCATTCGGCCTGGCGGGATCGTGGGCGAGATGGAGCTGTTCATCGGTTGCGACGGCGCTCCCTCCACCGTGACCACCCGCGGCGAGTCCAACATCCTGGTGATCGACCATGCCGGATTCGATGAGGTCATGGCAGCCCACCCCGGCCTTTGGCGCAGGGTTGCACTGGAGTTTGGACGGCGGCTCCGAACCCTGGACACCGCCCACACCCAGTGGAACCGGACCCATCCCGGCGTAACCACCAGAGCTCAATAGGTGCCGTAAGACGACGTCAGCCAGTCTCCGATTGGTATCTCAAACGTTCGGAAGTTCAAGAAGCGCGTCGAGCGCCTCGCGAACTTCGGCCAGAACTGACGGACCGGTGTTGCCTAAGCGATCTGTTATCCGCTCCGTCGCAATCGACCGGATGTGCTGCGGCTGAATGGTCGAATCAACTAACAAACCGTTCTCATCGTCGGCGAGCACAGGGACCTCGACCACGAAACCACGATCGGTTGTGGTCAGCGGCACCACCTGAAGCACTCCCCCGGACCTAATCAGGCTTGCTGCGGTTACAATCACTGCCGGTCTTTTCAAACCTGCCTCGTGGCCCACCGGGAAGCCCAGATCCACGACAACAACATCACCTGGCGTCAGCTTCAAGCCACTCCCGTTCCTCATCGGTCAAATCCACCGAGTCGAATTGCTGAGCTGCAACCTGCTGAAACATCAAACGAACTGAACGAGCCAAAGCATCACCATCCGAAGTACCGAGGGCCGCAGCAAGCCGCTTGATGCGCTTGTGAGTCACCCGATCCACTCGCACCGTGGTCGAGTTAGCAGTCGCAGTTGCCATTCTGAGAGTGTAGACCACACAGTCTACAAAGGTCAACCACCCACTCTTCGCTTCCCTGCTGAGAAGGTGGTCTGTGTTTAGTTGCGGTGGATTCCGCAGACCGGCGTCGCTGTTGCGTCAGGCGCGAATTATTTCAGATCCGATGAGGTCGACCTGGTCCAGGTCGTCCAGATCAAGGAGTTGCATGTAGATACGTTGCACTCCCATGGCGCCGTACCGCTCGAGCTTGTCGATGAGCTCCTCGGGAGTGCCGGCCAGCCCGTTTTCGCGGAGCTCATCCGGTTTTCTACCGATCGCTGCTGCCCGCCGGTTCACCTCTGCGTCGTCGGCTCCTGCGCACACGACCAGGGCCGCCGAAAGCTTTGGCATCTCGCTCCGCCCGATCGCCTCACAGGCGGCGAAGATCCGACTATGGATCTCTCCGAGATCAGCCTCGGGAACGAACGGAGTGTTGAACTCGGCGGCGTACTTTGCGACGAGAGCCGGCGTCCGCTTCTTGCCCCTACCGCCAATGATGATTGGAGGGTGGGGGCGTTGAAAGGGTTTAGGTAGGGCTGGCGAATCGGTGAAACTCCATTGACCACCGGAGCTGGTGTAGGTCTCGTTATTGGGTGTCGTCCACAGCCCAACGATGTGCTCGATGCCCTCCTCGAATCGAGTCATCCTCTCCCCCAGTGATCCAAACGGCAAGCCGTAGGCCGCGTGCTCGGCTTCGAACCATCCCGCTCCGACTCCGAAGTCGACCCGTCCTTCACTCATCGCATCGACCTGAGCGACCATGATCGCTAACGGGCCAGGATGATAGAACGTGATCGGACTCATCAACGTACCGAGACGGATAGTGCTGGTCTCGCGGGCAAGACCGGCCAGCGTGACCCACGCGTGCGTCGGTCCGGGAAGACCCGAACCATCACCCATGTTCAAGTAGTGATCGCTGCGAAAGAAAGCGTGAAAGCCGTTCCGCTCCGCCGAAAGTGCAACCGCGAGAAGTTGCTCGTAGCTGGCACCCTGCTGGGGTTCGGTGAAGAGGCACAGTTGCACCAGCAAACCCTAGTCCCGGTGTTGCGGGCGGGTGCTAGCTTGAGCTTCTTGGCAATTACTCACTCGATCTCGATCCGAGCATCACCGAAGCGGGTTTGGGAACTGACCACCGACATCATGTCGCTACCAGAAGTGACACCGACGATCGAACGGGTTGAACGTCTGGATCCCGGCGCTCTTGAACCCGGTGACCGCTTCAAACTATGGCAACCAGACCTGGTTGCCGCCGTCTGGACCGTCACGGTTGTTGATTCGAAGAAGAAGGAGTTTGCCTGGAAAAGGCGAATCGGGCTGACCACAATAACGGCCACCCATCATATTGCCCGGGCGAAGAATGGATGCGTGAACACGCTGTCCATCGAGCTGACCGGTCCAGGCTCCCGGGTGGTCGAGCGAGCCATGCGCAAGCGGACATCCGCGGCGCTGATCGCAGAGAATGAGGGCTTTAAGGCTGCCGCCGAAACCCCGAGGTAATCCGGCCTCATGCACACCCGATCGTCCACGCCATGGCGGTGCAGACATCGCGCATCAGGGCTTCGTCAACCAAACCAATCGGCTCGACCAGGCTTTCCCGTCGAATCGGTCCCGTCGCCAAGGTGTTCAACACTCCCCCGACACCGAATTCCCTCACCGACACTTCCGAGGGCAAACCTCTCACGGTCGTCGTGACGGGCACAACGATCGGAGCACTGAGTTCCAACGCCGAAAACTCCAGAACCGGACGACGCTTCACCACACCATCATCGTGAACAATCTCGGCCCAGAACAACTCACCCCTCATGGGGCCTCGCCGCAATCATGAACGACTCGACGTCTCCCCAATCATCCTCCTGTTCCATCGGGATTCGCCGCAGCACCTCCTGAGCGCTCCGATAGCTCTCCTCCCGCATCGCCCGATCGACTGCCTCACGGACTCCATCGGTCACAGACCTCCCTCCACTTCGGAGCCAATCCAGATGATCAGAACTCAGTCGGACCGTAACACTTGACGATGTTGTCATACGTTAATCATACAGCTGTAAGACAGCGAGAGCAAGCAGCACGAACTCACTGGGAGGAGGTCAGAAGTACTTTGGCGAGACTCCGTAGCGGTTGGGTTCGACGCCACCGTCCTTCGCCAACAGGATCGCTAGGAGCACGAGTCCCAGCGGCGGAAATGCAAACCCAAGCGCGTACAACCCTGATCGCTCAATGTCATGAAGCCGCCGGACCGTGACCGCGATCGAGGCAACGCCATGCCAACAGACCACCGGAAACGCTACTGCAAGACCGAGGAGCCCAGCCGAGTCTGATGCCGCCGCGAGACCGAGCACAACAACTCCCAACAGACCCACGGCCAGCGATCCAAGCAACACAAACGATCCGAATTCATATCGGCGCGATCGTCCTCCAAACTCTCGCCAGCGACGGGTGAGACCCCGCCAGAACTGTTCGGATGGCGGACGTGGAGCTCTCGTCCGACCGGTCATCCGAGCGACCGTACAGGACCCAGGCTGACGAGGTGCCTTTTGCCTGGCTTAGGCGGCTCCGATCTCTTGGCTTCCCCCTAGGCCCTCGTGTGCCAGTTCGAAATGTCACTACTCGTGAACGTGGCTGTCACCTCGACGCGATCAAGGGCGAGAAGAATCTCGAGACTGTCTGAGTACATCTCGGCAATGGGCAGGCCACGGCCTCCCTCGGCGTCGGGCTCTGGCATTGCGCAGGTGTTGATCAACCCTGTCTCAACCCGAAAGTTCGTGACTGTGACCCGTAGCTGGTTCACACCCCGTGAAGCGTCGCTTTCGACTCGATATTCGACCGAATCGTGGGGAGCAGCGGCATTGATCGCGTTGGCCAGTAGTTCGCTGAAGACCAGCACAATGTCATCGATCTCGAGCTGATTCACGCGATCGGTGAGCCACGATGCCACTGCAGACCGCGTTGCGGACAGGTTGACTAGATCTGCACGGATCGAGCCCTCAAGAGATGGCGGTGCGGCCGAGGCTTCGGTGTCGAGCTGAGTTTTTCCGGCAGTAGTCATCATCACAGGTATCGGACGCTCCAAGACCGGTTTCGGTCGCGGCATATTTGGCAGAAGCGTCGACCTTAGTACTCCGTCTCTGAGGAACGTCGTCGCAGCAGCCTTGACCCAACCTGCGGGTTCGACGTAAGGAAGGAGATCATTTTGCGGTCGTTTCCAGTCGCCTCTGGACAATTGATCGGAATACGTGCTTCGGAGAAGCCACCAACTGAGAGGAACGATGGACCATCATGCAACAGGGCAGTCGTGGCCGCTTGAAACGTCGGCCGAGAGCATCCTGGCAGGGCCAGGGTTTGGTTTCCGAACCCAGCGTCGGCCACGTTGGCGTTTTGCGAACTCTGCTCCGGCCACGTTGGCGACTGCCGCGACGACGACCGCCGGTAGTCTGCATCGCAATGGGAGAGCGAACGATCGTCCACACCGACGGGTCCTGTGACAATGGAGGCACCAAGGTTGGCGGTTGGGCGTGGGTGAACCTCGATGCCGGTACTCACGGCTGGGGCCGGCCCCCGACTCCCACCACAAATCAGCGAATGGAACTCGCAGCCGTGTTAGAGGCGATCTGCAGTCACCCTGACGGACCGCTAACGGTCGTGACCGACTCCCGATACGCCCAGCAGATGTATGAAGCCGGATGGATGGCTCGCTGGGAGCGGAACGGATGGGACCGCAAGACCTCGATGGCTGGACGAGAGAAGCCGGTGGAAAACCTTGACATCGTTGCGGCCTACCATGCGGTCGCATCAGCGCACCCGGATCTGATCATCGCGTGGGTCAAGGGCCATGCCGGCGACGAAGGAAACGAAGCCGCAGATGTACTCGCCGGAAAAGCTGCCGTGTCCGGACCGGAGTGGACGCCACCATTCACCCCCGAACGTCCCCAGGTGTCGCTGTTCTGATAATGATCGATCCGACGCACGCTGCGGAGGCGAGAACCCACAACCTCGAACCCCTATAAACGGAACGGACATACCCTCAGAAGCCCTCGGTCATTTCGAGCGAAACCTTGCCGATAGAAAGTCGTGGGTTACGACGAGCTAAGCCAACAGCCCGCAGCATCTGAACGAATTCAGCCCGCTGATCCTGAGTGGCTTCAAGCTGAATCGTTTCTGCCATCCGATCGAAACAAGTCGAGCAGCGCTACGCCATCGATGCTGGTAGCCGGATCATTACCATTGGCAACGGCAACGATTGCTCTGCTTTCGGGTCTCTCTGTTGAGGTCAGGGGAAGCGGTTCCTGGACACTGTCGAACACCTTGATGGCCCTCATGGCCACCGCCGTCATCGGGTTCGGCTGCGGAGCACTCCTGATCGCAATGTTTCGTGGTTGGAGCAAAGCAGGCTCGACCGGAAGATTCTTTCTCTTCGTCTTCATCACCCTCACCTATGGTCTCGCCGCCGTCGGGTCATGGGTGCTCTCCGTCGCCATTTCGATCACTCGGGATCCACCAGAGTGCTGACACAACTCCCCACAGCTGCGAATGCTGGCTGGACTCGCGGGCGCGTGCTGGAACGGTTCCTCCGTGTGAGGAACGCGAAACTTCCAGTCGCAGTCTTCTTGGCCGTAGGCGTGACCCGCCAGGCAGAGACGCATACGCTCATCCTTGGCACCGCGGTTCTTGTTCTCACCTACGGCTTCATCGCCGTGTACAACGACATCACCGATGTGGCGGCTGACCGCCTGAACCGGCGCCCGCTACCCCTGGCGACCGGAGAACTCACCGAGCGGGACGCATTGATTCTCCTCGTCTGCCTTTTGGCGAGCATTTCGACCCTTTTAGCCTTCTGGTCTTCTGTTCCGGCCGCACTGTGTATCGCTGGGGTGAGTGCCGTCGGGTTCGCCTATTCCGCCCCGGGCTTGAGACTCTCGGATCGCGGGTTCGTTGGCGCAGCGTTCCTCGCTTCGGCCTATGTTGCTACGCCGCTCGTGCTCGGCACGGCACTGACCAACGGTTCACTCATTCGATCGGCGTGGGTTGCGGTGGTTGCTCTACCCTTCGCAATCGCCACATCTCTCTACAAAGACTTCGGCGACGAGAAGGGTGACGAGTCAATCGGTAAGGCAACACCATTGGTGCGATACGGCGATCAAGTGGTGCTGGAGGTTGCGATTTGTCTTCAGGTGATCGGGCTGGCCGCGGCGGCACTCTTTGCATTATTGGCCGAACAGTACGTGGGATGGTGGTTGCCGCTTGGCCTTGCAGGCTTAGGGCTATCGCTGGCGCTCCGCACCCGGATGCGATCGAATTTGATAACGCTCCACAGATTCGCAACCACAGGCACCGTTGCGGCACTCGCAATGTTCATGGCCTAATTCGATCGACCGACGACATCCCAAAGGCCGCGCCAAACCGGCCGGATTCACGTGGTCGGTCAGCGGCCTCGCCTGGCCGCTTGAAACGTCGGGAGCGAGCACCCTGGCAGATCCGGAGTTCGGATTTCAAACCTTCAGTCGGCCAGGTCGCTAGTTGGCGAACTCTGCTCCTGCCACGTCGCCATTTCCCAACCGGAGACCAACGGGGGCCGGGTCGATGGTGTAGACATCAGTCATGAGTAGCTCCCCCGATTGCCCGGTTTGCACGATGCCGGATCCGCTGATCTCCCCCGACGGCTACGAGTGCGCAACGTGTGGTCACGAATGGTTCGCCGACCTCGATGCGATTGGTGAAGTCCGAGACGCCAACGGCAACCTCTTAGTTGATGGCGACGATGTGGTTGTGGTGAAGGACCTCAAGCTCGATGGCAAGACCGGTGGCGTGAAGATCGGGACCAAAGTGAAGTCGATTCGATTGATCCCAGGTGATCATCCGATCGATGGGAAGATCGATGGCCGAGGAATTCTGATCATGGCCGACAAGGTGAAGAAGGCCTAACGAGAGCGAGCGACGGCGCTTCGTCTCATCGGGCGGACCAGGAAGGACCGCATTACCTTGCGGTAACGTGCGGGGGGCGCCACGGCTCACTCTCCCCTTGGCGTTAGCCTCTCCGGTGGGGTGAAGAGCTGAAGCGTGAGGGCTGACCAAGTGAACAGAAGGAGTGGGTTACCGCCGGTCGCAGACTGGTCCGGAGACACGACCCCTTCCTTCGACCCCACCGAACTCGTTGAAGCCATTCAGCACGTAAGAGAAACGGCCTACGTGGTGGTGGACCCTGCGACCGGCCAAAGAGGAATCGCCTCGGGCGGTGCGATCCACACCCCAGCTGCAAACGGAAACGGTGCAAGCACTGGACTGCCGGTGACGGCGATCTTGCCGCCGCTGTATCCAGAATGGCTCGGAGATCGCAGCTTCAACGAAGCGCACGGGACCCGCTTTCCCTACGTGAGCGGTGCCATGGCCAACGGCATCGCCACCACGCGGTTGGTGATCGAAATGGCCAGGAATGGATTTCTTGGATTCTTCGGAGCTGGTGGACTCTCCTATGACCGGGTGTCCGTTGCAATCGACGAGCTGATCGCTGCGCTTGGTCACGACGGACTGCCCTGGGGATGCAATCTGATCCATTCGCCGAACGAGCCTGCCCTCGAGGCGGCCGTCGCAGACATGTACATCGAGCGTGGAGTCCGCCGGGTCTCGGCGGCTGCGTATATGACGCTCACGCCTGCAGTCGTTCGCTATGCCTACAGCGGGGTCACCCTCGATGCGTCCGGCATCGTTCATCGGCCGAACATGGTTTTCGCCAAGATCTCCCGCCCCGAAGTTGCCCGTCACTTCATGAATCCAGCCCCCCAGCAACTCCTCGACGGATTGGTTGCCACAGGCAAGCTGACCGCCGAAGAGGCTCGGATTGGTTCCGCCTTGCCAGTTGCAGAGGACTTCACCGTCGAGAGTGACAGCGGCGGCCATACCGACAACCGGCCGCTGGGGCCATTGTTCTCAGCGATTCAGGCGGTCCGAGATGAGGTTCAAGGCAAGCGCAACTATGCCCGGCCCATCCGCCTGGGTGCCGCCGGTGGCATTGGCACACCTCAGGCGGTCGCCGCAGCCTTCGCCCTGGGAGCGTCCTACGTACTCACTGGCACTGTCAACCAGGCCTGCGTCGAGTCTGGCCTTGCAGCCGACGGCAAAGAAATGCTGGCGAAAGCGGACATCGCCGATATCGCTATGGCACCTGCCGCCGACATGTTCGAACTGGGTGTCGAGCTTCAGGTACTCAAGCGGGGCACGATGTTCGCTCCCCGAGCCAAGCAGCTGTACACCCTCTACCGGAGCTACCCATCCCTGGATTCGATCCCGGCCCATGAGGTAGCCGAGCTGGAAACAAGAGTCCTTGGGATGTCGATCCAGGAATGCTGGGAAAGCACCCGGGCGTTCTGGCTGGAGCGGGACCCCGACCAGGTCGCGAAGGCCGAGGCCGACCCCCGCCACAAGATGGCCCTCACGTTCCGCAGTTACCTGGGACTCTCCAGCCGGTGGGCGATCGACGGGCATCAGCCCCGCCGGATGGATTATCAGATCTGGTGCGGTCCAGCGATGGGTGCATTCAATGCCTGGACCCAAGGATCATTCCTGGCCGAACCCGAGAATCGTTCAGTGGTCCAGGTTGGTCTGAACCTGATGGAAGGTGCGGCGGTGATCACCCGAGCCCATCAGTTCCGAAGCTACGGGGTCCCCGTCCCGCCGTCTGCCTTCCACTATTCGCCCCGCCCGTTCCAGGTGGCCGATGCCTGGTCACCCACTTCAGAACTCGCAAGGACTGCCCAGCAATGACCCACCACCCGCGCCAACCGATCGCCGTTGTGGGCGTTTCCGCTCTGTTTCCCGGCTCGGTCGACAACACCGGTTTCTGGACCGACATCCTTGCCGGCACCGACCGGATCACCGATGTGCCTCCCAGCCATTGGCTGATCGACGATCACTATGACTCCGATCAGGCTGCACCCGACAAGACCTACGGTCGCCGGGGTGGTTTCCTCGGACCGGTGGATTTGGACGTTATGGGATTCGGAATCCCGCCAACGATGGTGCCCTCCACCGATACCGCTCAACTCCTAGCGCTCATCGTGGCCCAACGGGTGCTGGACGATGCCATCGCCGGCCAGTTCAGCGAACTGGATCGGTCGCGGGCGTCGGTGATTCTTGGGGTCACCTCAGGCCAGGAACTCTTTGGCGCCATGGCCAGCCGCATGAGCAGACCAATGTGGCTCCAGGGCATGCGAAGGGCCGGTGTTCCCGAGGACGTTGCTCTGGCGGCATGCGAACAGATTGCCGACCTGCATCCGGAATGGACCGAGAGCACCTTTCCAGGGCTTTTGGGCAACGTGGTGGCGGGACGGATCGCCAACAGAATGGACCTGGGCGGAACCAACTGCGTCACCGATGCGGCCTGTGCCTCATCCTTCTCGGCGTTGTCCATGGGTGTCAACGAGCTCTACCTCGGCGATAGCGATCTCGTCATCGCCGGCGGGGTGGACACCATGAACGACATCTTCATGTACATGTGTTTCTCCAAGACTCCGGCGCTCTCGTCCTCCGAAGACATCCGGCCGTTCTCCGACAGTGCCGACGGCACAATGCTCGGTGAAGGGATTGGAATGGTTGCGATCAAACGCCTTTCCGACGCCGAGCGAGATGGCAACCGGATCTACTGCGTGATCAACGGCATTGGCGCAAGCTCCGATGGTCGTTCCAAGAGCGTCTATGCGCCCGTTTCCAGTGGCCAGGCACGGGCACTCGACAATGCCTATGCGAAAACGGGATACACACCGGACACGGTCGAACTGATCGAGGCCCACGGCACCGGCACCGTCGCCGGCGATGCCGCTGAATTCGGCGGACTGGAAATTGCTTTCAAGAACAGCGGCCGGGCTGACCGTCAATGGTGCGCCCTCGGTTCGGTGAAGAGCCAGATCGGGCATACCAAGGCCGCCGCCGGCGCAGCGGGGCTGATCAAGGTCATCCTGGGACTGCACAACAAGGTGCTGCCCCCAACCGCAAAGGTTGATGCGCCCAATCCCCTACTGGACCTCGAGAACTCCCCGTTCTATTTGAACACCAGTCCGCGCCCCTGGGTCAGGGGCTCAGATCACGAGCGCCGGGGATCGGTCAGCTCGTTTGGTTTTGGTGGTTCAAACTTCCATGTTGCGTTGTCCGAGTACACCGGCCCCGGGGTCACGGCTCCCCGCTTACGCACCGCTGACGCCGAATTGGTTGTCTTGTGTGGCGACGATGGAGCCGGGGTTACCGCTCAGGCCCAGGTTCATCTGGCTGCCGCCACGGTCGCTGGTTATCTCCCCTACCTGGCCCAGACCAGCCAACGTTCCTACCGTGCTGACGCCGCAGCCCGACTCTCACTGGTTGCTGCCACCGAAGAAGACCTTCAGACCAGGCTTGCTCAGGCGATCGATCGCATCCAAAACAATCCCGCCGAATCGTTCTCAACACCCGATGGAATACACTACGGCGTGGGTCATCCCACCGGCGAGGTCGCCCTACTTTTTCCCGGACAGGGAAGCCAATACCTCGGGATGGGGAGCGAGCTGGCCCGCTATCACACAGCTGCGCTGAAACCGTGGGACCTCGCAGCTGATTTGAATTGGGGCGAAACCAGTCTTCAAGAGGTTGTCTTTCCTCGCACGTCATTCGCTCCGAACGCCAAGCAGTTGCAAGAGGCGACGCTTACCTCCACCGAATGGGCTCAGCCAGCCATCGGAGCTGCCAGCCTTGGGATTCTTTCGCTCCTGCGCCAAATTGGCATCTCGCCAGCGCACACCGGTGGACACAGCTTCGGTGAAATCACCGCTTTGCATGCCGCCGGTGTCCTCAGTCAAGTGGACATGCTTAGGGTGGCACGCCGCCGAGGTGAGTTGATGGCTGAAGCGGCCCAGACCGCTGGAGCCATGACCGCCGTTGCACTGCCGATCGAAAAAGTCAGGGAAATCCTCGACTCTTCCGGCATTGAGGTGGTTGTGGCCAATCACAACAGTCAGTCTCAGGTGGTGCTGTCCGGACCAACCGACGCCATCGAAAGAGTGGAAGCCCACTTCAAGACCAACGGTACGACGGCCAAGCGACTACCCGTCGCAACGGCGTTCCATTCACCGGTTGTCAGCGGGGCCAGCGAAGCCTTCACCAACTTCCTCGACTCGGTTGAGTTCAATGAGCCTGGGCTTCCCGTCTATGCCAATGAGACGGCGGCGCCGTACCCCCACCAGCCCGAGGAAATGCGTTCGCAACTGGGGCGGCAATTGGCCAACCCCGTCCGATTCGTCGAGATGATCGAAGGCATGCACCACGCCGGTGCGCGAGTCTTTGTGGAGGTCGGTCCCTCATCGATCCTTACGGGCCTGGTGAAGAAGATCCTCCGGGGCCGTGATCATCGGGCGATCACATTGGACTCGAAGAAGAAGCCAGGCGTCAGGGCATTTCTGTCTGGGCTCGGGCAGTTGGTTGCGGCTGGCGTACCGATGGACCTCGGGTCGCTGTGGACTGAATACGCCGCGGCACAGAATCCTCACGAACTCGCTTCCCCCAAACTGACGATCGCAATCAACGGTGCCAATCACGACAAGCCGTATCCGCCGGCTGACCTCAGCGAACTTGCCGGCCCCAACCAGCCGAGCGCAAACGAACTTCCACCAACTCATCAATCTGAACGGATTCCCACTCCACTCATGTCTTCTCCTACCCCAAGCACTCCCCCCGTCAGTTCAAACGGGCACACAGCATCGGCTGACAATGGCCACCTACCTCCCAAGAACCCCGGTGTGCCGCCGGCGCCTACATTGGCCCCCGCGACGGGAGTGCTGGAGGCATACGCCGCCATCCAGAACCAGACCGCCCAGGCGCATGCGGACTACGTGAAGGCGATGGCTCAGGTGCACAGCACGTTCCTTGCTGCCGCCCAGCAGAGCGTGACTGTTCTAGGCCAGCTTGCCGGTGGAGTTACCACTCATGTTGCGCCCTCCCGCCCTTCGGTGCCGGCGCCCACACCAGCAACAATCGTGGTTCCTGCGCCCGCGCCGGTGCAACCGGCAGCCCCGGATTTCGTTACGCCGATTCCCGCCGCGACGATCCCCCAACCTGTTCCGGTGGAGCGCCTACCCGAACCTGTTCCAGTTGCCGCTGCTCCCGCCCTGGTGATCGCTGCCCCGGTGGCGGCGCCGGTGGAGACGACCGCTGGCAACGACGACCTCACCATGGTGCTCCTCGGCGTGGTCTCGGAGAAAACCGGCTACCCCACCGAGATGCTGTCCATGGAAATGGGACTCGAAAGCGACCTCGGGATCGACTCAATCAAACGAGTCGAAATTCTCTCCGGCATGGAAGAAGCCGTCCCTGGACTCCCCGAAGTCGACCTCCAAGTCATGGCCGACCTCGTCACCCTCGGCGAGATCGTCAACTACATGGCATCACAAGTAACACCAACAGAAGCAACTCCCCCGGTGGCGGCGCCGGTGGAGACGACCGCTGGCAACGACGACCTCACCATGGTGCTCCTCGGCGTGGTCTCGGAGAAAACCGGCTACCCCACCGAGATGCTGTCCATGGAAATGGGACTCGAAAGCGACCTCGGGATCGACTCAATCAAACGAGTCGAAATTCTCTCCGGCATGGAAGAAGCCGTCCCTGGACTCCCCGAAGTCGACCTCCAAGTCATGGCCGACCTCGTCACCCTCGGCGAGATCGTCAACTACATGGCATCACAAGTAACAACTCCGTCAGGAGGAAGCAGTTCCGCCGCAAATTTTAAGACGCCGGCGGGCCCCACGCTCTCACGCTTCGTACTCCAGACCGTGCTCGCTCCGCCTTCGGGTGAGCGGATGGCCGGACTCTCCTCCGGCCGCATCGCGGTTACCAGCGACGGTGGCGATGTTGCCCCTCGCCTGGTCACGGCTCTGCGATCTGCGGGGATCTACGCGGAACACACCGATGAGGTAGTAGCGGCGCATACCGGAGTCATATTCCTCGGCGGGCTGCGACCGGTTGCAGACGTCAATGATGCGATCGCTCTCAATCGGCAGGGCTTCGCCGCCGCTAGGGCAATGGCTAGAAACTCCGAAGCCAGATTGTTCGTTGCTGTGTCTGGACTAGGGGGGAAATTTGGTACCGACGGAGCGTCCGGTGCCGCCACCTGGTCGGCCGGACTCATCGCCCTTGCCAGAACAGCTGCTGTCGAATGGCCGGAAACCTCGGTGAAGGCAATCGACATGCAGCCCGAGGGCGACGACGCCGAACGAATCGCGTCGGCGATTGCCAACGAACTGTTGACCGGTGGCCCCGAGCGCGAAGTTGGACTGACGAATGGGCAACGCTTCTCGCTGCGCAGTGCTCCGATAGAAGTGCAGCCGGGCCAAATGCCTTTGGGTCCCGACGATGTCATCGTGGTCTCCGGTGGAGCGCGGGGAGTCACCGCCGCAACGATGATCGAGCTCGCTCTCGAATCGGGTGCCAAGTTTGTTCTCCTCGGACGCTCCGCTCTGCAGGTTGAGCCAGCGAACTGCGCATCGGCCACCGGCGACACAGAGCTGAAGAAAGTGCTCTTGGCGGAAGCCAAAACGTCAGGCACGATGCCAACCCCCGCGGAACTGTCTCGACAGGTCTCCAGCGTTCTGGCCAATCGTGAAATCCGGTCGACAATCGCCGCTATCGACTCAGCCGGCGGTCGGGCTTGCTACGAAGCGATCGATGTTACCGACACCGTGACGCTGGCCGAGCTGTTCACAAAAATCCGCGCCACGGTGGGCCCAATCACCGGAGTTGTTCACGGGGCGGGAGTCCTGGCTGATCGCCTGATAGAAGACAAGACCGACGACCAATTCGATCTCGTGTTCAACACCAAGGTGCAGGGCCTTCGGGCTCTGCTTGCCGCGACGGAAAGCGACCAACTGAAGCTCCTCTTGCTCTTCTCCTCCGTAGCTGCCCGGACCGGGAATCGGGGTCAGGTGGACTATGCCATGGCGAACGAAGTGCTGAACAAGGTGGCGGTTTCAGAAGCGTTCCGGCGCGGTCCGACCTGTGGTGTAAAGGCTCTGGGCTGGGGTCCATGGGACGGCGGGATGGTGACCCCGTCGCTCCGGTCCCACTTCGAGTCCATGGGGGTGAGCCTGATCCCGCTGCACGAGGGAGCCCGCATGCTGGTGGATGAGGTGCGCAGCCCCCAGACCGATCAGATTGAATTGGTGCTTGGAGGCGGCGTTCTTCAAAGTGTTTCGCCGGCGCCTGTTTCGTGACCCAGTTCGAACCGATTGCGATCGTCGGACGCGCCTGCCTGCTCCCCGGCGCTCGTTCACCCGAGGACCTCTGGGACGCCGTCCAATCGGGGCGGGACCTTCTGTCCACAGTCCCACCTGACCGATGGGGCATCAACCCGGACCGCATCGTTTCCAAGGATCAGGACTCGGCGGATCGGACGGTATCCGACAGGGGCGGATATGTGGAGGGTTTCGATCAACTCTTCAATCCCGAGGGATTTGCGATTGAACCAGAGGAGATCAAAGACCTCGATGCCGTTTTCCAGTGGACTCTGCACACCGCCCGAGAGGCGCTTCGCGACGCCGGTCATGTGGAGACCGATCCCACCCGCTTCGGTGCGATCTTTGGCAACCTGTCATTCCCTTCCGCCAGGATGGCGGCCTTCGTGGAGGCCGAGGCGATCCGGGCCATTGCGGGCTATGGCTCACAGGCCTTGAACGAAGCCGGCATCCAGCCCACCGACCCCCGAAATCGTTTCAATTCGGGACTTCCCGCCCTCATCCTGGAGCGAGCCCTCCAACTAGGCGCCGGTGCACTCGCACTCGATGCGGCATGTGCCAGCAGCCTCTACGCCATCAAGCTCGCCTGCGATCGTCTGCATAACAACACCGCCGACCTCATGCTTGCGGGAGCCGTGAACTGCGCCGACGACCTCTGCATCCACATGGGTTTTACGGCTCTCACCGCTCTCAGCCGCACCGGCCAGTCACGCCCGTTCAACGCCGATGCAGACGGGCTGGTCCCGTCGGAAGGGTGTGGGTTTGTTGCCCTGCGCCGATTGGACGACGCCCTTCGTGACGGCGACACGATTCATGGTGTTATCCGAGGAGTTGGGCTTTCCAACGATGGCCGTGGTCGTGGACTTCTAGTTCCATCGGCCGGCGGGCAGACTGCGGCGATGGCCCAAGCGCTGGAAGTGGCGGGTCTGGCTGCGAAAGACATCTCGCTGCTCGAATGTCACGCCACGGGCACCCAGGTTGGCGACGCAACAGAAATTCAATCGTCCACCGCCGTCTACGGTGAGAGCGGCGACATTCCGATCGGTTCGTTGAAGTCGAACATCGGGCATTTGATCACCGCCGCCGGGGTTGCCGGAGTCATCAAGGTCATAGAAGCGATGCGCCATCGCACCCGTCCGCAAACGCTCCATGTGGACACACCGCTTCCCGGGATCGGCGACTCACCGTTCCGGCTTCTCGGTGCCAACGAACCGTGGGAACTCGGTAGCGACTCCGACGGTGTGATGCGGGCCGGCGTCTCCGCATTCGGCTTCGGGGGGAACAACGCCCACCTCATTGTGGAAGAACCGCCGGCGGTGGGAGCACTCCCGTTGCAGCCAAGTATCGCCGTACCTGCTCGGGATACCGTTGCGATCGTTGGCCTAGGAGTCTCGGCTGCTTCGGCAATCGGAACAGCAGCATTCACGCAGGCTCTCCTTCATTCTCGATCGTGTCTCGATGAGAACGGATGGGGAACGATGCCATCGATCAGTCTCGACATCGCAAAGCAGAAGTTCCCTCCCAGCGATCTGCAGAAAACGCTGGGCCAACAGTTGGCGATGGTGGCCGTGACCGATGCGGCAATCGCGGACTTCGGACCGCTCCCCTCCGATACCACCGGCGTGTACGTGGGAATGGGAACCGACCCCGAGGCGGCGCGCTTCGGTGTCAGGTGGCGACTTCCCGAGCTTGGCGGGAGCTGGGCGTGCTCCCCGCAATGGATTGCTGAAGCCCAACAGGCCTCTGGCCCCCCACTCGAAGCAGCCAGCGTGGTCGGAAGCATGCCGAACATCGTGGCCAACCGGTTGAACAGCCAGTACGACCTGGCTGGCCCGTCGATGACAGTTAGTGCCGAAGAACGCAGCGGGATAAGCGCGCTGGAGTTGGCAGTTCGGGCGCTTCAGGCCGGGGAGATCGACGTTGCGCTGGTCGGAGCGGTCGACCTGTGCTGCAACCCCGCTCACCAAGTCGCTGCTAGGCAGTGTCTGGCGCAGGAACATCGAACCCCCGGTGATGCGGCGGTCGCACTGATCCTCAAACGGCAGGAAGACGCCGAGCAGGACGGTGACAAGGTGTACGCGCTCGTGCCAGGACAATTTGATTCCGGCGACGAACCAGCAGGCTCCGCTGACCTGATTCTCGGCTCGGCGGGCGGTGATGACGTTCTCACACCGCTCTTCGGCCATGCCCATGCCGCCAGCGGGCTTCTGGGGGTAGCCGCAGCGGCGCTCTGCCTTCATCACCGTCAAGCTCCGGGCGGCGCACCGCTGCTCAGTTCCAACGCCTCCTCAGGTTCGGGGCTGGCCGTGCACGCTGGCCCGCGAACAGCAGCGGTCTCGGTCAACCCAATGGATGGGATCGTCATTCCCACGGTCTTCCTAGCCGAGGCCACCAACCATCTTGCGCCCGCTTTGCCGGGGCCGGTTCCCGCCCTCCACATCTATTCGGGCGAAACGGCGGAAGCGGTTCTTGCTGCCCTCTTGACCGGTGACGAGTCAGACACTGGCCCCGCCCGCCTAGTGATTGTCGCCGACAGTGATGACCAGTTGAGCATGAGGCGCGTGCGGGCCCAGGATCACATCGAGAACGGCGTGCCGCCTGGTCCCGGAATTTACTATCGCTCCACCCCAGTCACCGGAGACCTGGCGTACGTCTTCACCGCAGCCGGGGCGGCCTATCACGGCATGGGAGCGGAGCTGCTGCGGGCGATCCCCGAGCTCACCACCCCAACCGCGGAGAGATTCCCGCTGGGCGAAGTGGCCGGATGGGTGTTCGGGTCTGCGGAGGTCACACCGTCACCGAGTGACTACCTCTGGGGAACGGCATTACTCAGCCAGGCTCATGCCCAACTCACGCAGAAAGTCTTGAAGCTGGAACCGTCGGCGGCCATCGGCTACTCCTCAGGCGAGAGCAACAGCCTGTTTGCGTTCGGGGTCTGGTCAGACATGAACGAAATGCGACGGGAGATCGACGCCAGCGGCATGATGGATCGTGAACTCGGCATCCATTTCGAAGTCGTCGCGCGGGCTTGGCAGCAACCGTCAGTGCAGTGGGCGGTGTGGAATGTGCTGGCGCCGTTAGATGAAGTTCGGTCCGCAATCGCCGGTGAGGATCGCGTGCACCTCACAATCATCAATACCGCACGGGATGTTGTCATTGCGGGAGACCTCGACGCATGCGAACGGGTCGTCGAATCACTAGGCCGTAGACGCTGTGTTCCTGTCTCATACAATCTCGCCTGCCATGTGCCCGAGGTGCGCTCGGCCTTCCACAAAGAGTGGAAGCGAATTCACAAGCGGAAGGTGACCCCGGCCAGCGGCGTTCGTTTCTACTCCAACGGAACAAATCGTGCCTATGACGTTTCCGCCAAGGCGTGTGCGAAGGCAATCACGCATCAGGCCGAGAACACCATCGATTTCCCGGCCACAATCCAGGCGGCCTATGACGATGGCGTGCGGATCTTTGTGGAACACGGGCCGGCTGGAGCCTGTACAAGCTTCATCCGCTCAATCCTGGACGGCGAGGACATCGTCGCGGTCCAACTGGACCGCAAAGAACAGAGTGTCTCCCAGGTATTCGACGCTGCGGCGGCGCTCGTTGCGTGCGGCGTAGAGGTCGACCATGCGGCGCTCACGCAGCGGTTGACCCCTCCCATCGTCGAGCCCGCCCCCGCCAAGTCCATGATGCATTTCGACACTCACCCTGATCCAGTTCACCTGCCGGCCCGTCCGGAAAGGAAGCTGGTCGGCCAGTTCATGCCCCCCGCCCCGACGCTTCCCCCGGTACTCGCCTCAGCAACAGTCGCACGAAGTACAGCTGTCGTCAGCGCGGTAGTCCATACCCGGCCCGCTGCAGGCGAGCCGGATCATTTCACTGGCGGTTCGTGTGCCACGCACCCTGAGCCGCAGAGGCAGTTCGAAGTCGAGGTCGTGCCTGAAGAGCCGGCCACGTCCAATCCGGTAGCGCGGCTGATCGAGTCGCAGATGGAAATGATCATCCAACGCCATCAAGAGTTCGTCGTCCAACAGAATGCGATCCACGAGCAGTTTCTGGCGCTTCGAGTCGCTTCGCCTCTGAGTGTTTCGCATGGAGCCTCCGCCGAATTCGCGGTGCCGGCCGTCGAGGCTCCGGTCGTGCTTCCGCCAGTCGTGCCTCAAATTGCCGACTCTCAACCGTTCCTGCCGCCGTGGAACAAGGAACAGCTGAGACTCCATTCATCCGGGCGGATCTCGGAACTCTTTGGTCCGGCTTTTTCCAGTCAGGACGAGCGCTCCATTCAGTGCCGCATGCCCGAACCACCGCTGCTGCTGGCCGATCGGGTAACCCGGATTGAATCCCCCAAGGGCGAACTGGGCAAGGGAACCATTTGGACCGAAACCGATGTAGTGCAAGGCGCGTGGTATCTCAACGAGGGCTACATGCCGGCTGGCTTCATGATCGAGTCCGGCCAGGCCGACCTCATGCTGATCAGCTATATGGGGATTGACCTAATCAACGATCCAGGAAGCTCCTACCGCCTCCTGGGCTGCACGCTGACGTATCACGGCGATCTCCCCTCCCCCGGCGAGACGCTCGCGTATGAGATTCGAATCACGGGTCATGCCAAACACGGCGACATCCGTCTTTTCTTCTTCGAATATGACTGCATCGTCGACGGCGAGCCACGGCTGACCGTCCGGGATGCCCAGGCGGGCTTCTTTACTCAGGCGGAGTTGGCCGATGCCCTCGGAATCCTCTGGACCCCCGAAGAAGGTCGGTCAGCACTCCGCCCGGACGCCCGCGTAGACCCGCCCGACGTGGTGGGAACGAAGCACAACTTCTCCAGGTCAGAGGTGAGCGCATTCAGCGAGGGAAGGACCTTCGAGTGCTTCGGCCCAGGCTTCGAATGGACCCAGACCCACACCCGCACACCGAAGATCCAGGACGGGCAGCAGCTCTTCATCGATGAGGTCTCCACCTTCGATCCCTCCGGCGGACCCTGGCAACGTGGTTTCATGCGTTGTGAAGCACGTATCGCCGATGATGCGTGGTTCTTCGACGGGCACTTCAAGAACGACCCCTGTATGCCAGGCAACTTCATGGTGGAGGCGTGTATCGAGGCGATGTCGTTCTACCTCGCCGCCCTGGGCTACACCACGAAGCGAGACGGCTGGCGATTCCAGCCGCTGCCAGAACAGCCCTTCGAGCTGAAGTGCCGCGGCGAAATCAACCCGGCAACAGAGCGAGTGGCATACGAACTGCACGTCGAGGAGATACGGAGTGGTCCCCATCCCACGATCATCTGCGACGTGGTGGGCTTCGTTGACGGAAAACCGGCCTTCCATGCCCACCGGATCGGAGTTGAACTGGTCCCGGACTGGCCGTTGACATCGATGCCGGAGCTCTACGAGCAGCGAAGTGAGCCAAACCCTGTAGCCACCGACCCGAGTGGTTTTCCATTCGACTGGAAAGCGATGATCTCCTGCGCATGGGGAAGACCTTCCGAAGCGTTTGGGTCGATGTATGAGGAGTTCGACGGGACCCGGCGCTCGCCCCGTCTCCCCGGCGAGCCGTACCATTTCATTAGTCGCATTCGGGATATCAAGGGCGATCTAAATGACTGTAAAGCGGGAATGGAAATCGTTTGCGAATACGACATCCCGCCTGACGCTTGGTACTTCGACGAAAACGGCGCACAGACAATGCCCTATGCCGTGCTGCTGGAAGCGGCATTGCAGCCGTGTGGATGGGTGGCCTCGGCTGTCGGGTCAGCTACGGGCATGGATGAGGATCTTCTCTTCCGTAACCTCGATGGCACTGCCACCCAGACCGGTGAACTCACCCGCACCGCCGGGACACTCACCACCCACGTAAGGTTGACCAGCGTTTCGCGAGCAGGCGGAATGCTGATCGAAGGCTTCGATGTGGAGTGCTTCCTCGGCGACCGTTCGGTCTACACGATGCAAACCGTATTTGGATTCTTTCCACCCGAGGCGTTCGTGGATCAGGTCGGCCTTGCCGTGAGCGAGACCGACCGGCTGCATTTGGGGTTGGCGAACGAGGCTTGGACGGACCTGAGTCCACGTCCCGCCCGCTACTGCTCTGGTGAGGCCCGGTTGGCCGAGCCAATGCTGTTGATGCTGGATCGAGCCTCGCTCTCTACTGGCGTTGGTGAGGCCGGCTTGGGCGTGGTCAGAGGTGAAAAGGAGGTGGACATCGACGAATGGTTCTTCAAGGCCCATTTCTTCCAGGACCCGGTGCAACCCGGCTCGCTCGGGATCGAGGCATTGGCACAACTGCTTCAGTTCTACATGCTCGAAAAGGGAATGGCCGACGGCGTGACGAACGCCCGCTTCGAGCCGCTCAAGCTTGACAACCCAATGACCTGGAAATACCGGGGTCAGGTGACGCCCAGCAACACGTTGATTTCCACTGTCATGGAGATCACCGAGGTTGGGGTGGATGAGAAAGGTCCGTTCGTCATCGGTCGGGGGTCACTCTGGTGTGACGGCCTACGGATCTATGAAGTCACCAATATGGGGATGCGGATTGTCAGCGATCCGAATGCAGCGATACCTCCGCGGACGGCTGCAACCGACGCTGTGGAAATCAACCTTCCTGCGGTTCGGGAAGCGATGGCAACCTATTGGACCAAGCAGCGCGGCACTCCCGATCAGTGGCTCGGCCAGGATCTCTTAGAGGGGCTCTTCGACCGAAACGTGCATCGGATTCTGATCCCTGAGCCTGGCTCCCTCGATCGTCTCCACGGTCGCTCTGTCATCTACCTTGCCAACCATCAGGTGCAGATCGAATCCCTGATGGTGTCCAATCTGCTGCCCGCTCTCACCGGCGTTCCCATGACAACGATCGCAAACGCCAAACATCGGGATCGCTGGATCGGCGAGATCATTCGGGCTCTGGAAGATCACCCCGACTGCCGGGCGGTGGCCCAGACCGTCTACTTCGACCAGTCACAGCCGGCCTCGATATTCGACATTCTCGCCGACATCAAACAGAAGATGGCAGCTGGCCCCCATTCCCTCTTTCTCCACGCCGACGGCACCCGCAGCAGGAGTTGCCGGGACCTGACAGTTCATTGCAGCGCAGCGTTTCTTGACTTCGCAATCGCCATGGATATTCCTGTGGTGCCCATCCGATTCAGTGGCGGGCTCCCCGTCCAGCCGATTGCCGGCAAGGCGGAGTTTCCCGTTGGCCACGGCAGCCAGGATTACCGGATCGGATCGCCGATCGAACCGTCACAGCTCGCTTCGCTCAACCTGCGTGATCGAAGAGACCTGGTCCTGAAAGCAATCAACTCGTTGGGCGGCAGCAATGCCGACGAAGCACCACTCCCCCAGGACACCGCATTTGTCGCCCGGGTGAAAGAGCGGCAGAAACAGGCCGGAGCCCACGAGGTGTTTGCCGCCGCCTGGGAAGTTCTCCAGGACTGTAAGCAGCCCTCGGAGGACACCCAGATCCTTCGGCGATCTGCTGCCAGTATGCGTCACGTCTTTGACCAAACCGACCACGGCAGATGGCTGGGGAACGTTGCTTCGTTGCTGTTCGGCCCCACCGGCACTCTCGTCCCCGGCCAAACGACGAGGCGCACCGTAAGCCTCAATCGAACCGAGCATCCCCAACTGCTTGATCACATGGTCAACGGCACCGTCGTCGTGCCAGTGGCATATGTGATCGACTGGTTCGCGCGAGCGGCGGCAGAACACGCTCCCCATCTGACCATCACCGAGCTCACGGACATACGCGTTCTCAACGGATTGGTCGCCGACGGATTCGAGACCGGAAACGACGTGGCAGTAGAACTGTCCGCCACCACCGTCGATGAGACAACGATCAGGGTCGAACTCCACAGCGGAGGTCGGCTGCGGTACAGCGCTTCGGCATTCTCCAGCTCCTTGCCCAGTTCGCACCAATGCCCACCAACACAGCGACCCGCTGGGGAGAACCTGGAGGGGATCTACGACGGCGACGTCCTCTTCCACGGGGCCAAGTTCCAGGTCCTGGACAATGTGAACGTGGGCGAAGACGGAATCTGGGCCGGTGTTTCGGATACCCATCGCATGTCGTGGGCGGATCGAGATTGGGCCATAGATCCCGCTCTTGTTGATGGCGGACTTCAGATGGCACTGCTGTGGACGCATCATCGATTGGAATGCCGTTCTCTGCCAACGAGTATCCAGCGAATACGCATTTTTGATGGATCGCAGGGCGGACAACTGCGAGCCATGCTCGTCCCAGTGGATCAGCGTGCGAAGTACACACGGTCATCGGTTGTGTTGGTCGATTCAGATGACAACATGTGCATCGAGATGATCGGGATCGAAACCCACTGCCTCCCCCCACTGACGTCCTAGCTCTAACACCCCCGACATGCATCGAGAGTGTTGCTATCCAACACTTTCGATGCGTCTCGGCGAGTGGAAGGCTGTATCAGCTAGCCCAGGAGTTCGGCGACCGGTACCACGCCTTCCGGGAGCCAAAAGGCGCCGTCACCAAAGAAGGTGACATAGTCGTTCGGGAACGAGCTAAATCCCGGCAACAGCCCGAGGTTGTCGCCATTTCCGTCAGATGCGAGACCGGTGGCCGGTTCCCAACGACCCTCGCCCCCAACCTCCGCCAATAAGCCATTTGATATTCCGAGCTCAACCACTCGGTCATTGAGCTGCCGGGAGAATACCGCCCAGTTATCGCCTTTCGGATCGGCTCTTACTGCGAGGGGCACTCCCCCGACCGTGCTGTTGACCACCTCCACCTCTCGGACCCTCTCAACTGGATAGGCCACCGACGTCGCATTCAACTCGACCACAATCACCATGCTCTCCAGGGCGAAGCCACTGGCTACCGCTGGAGCGTCGAGAGCGAAGGAGTCGGGATGGGTGTCGGTCCAATCGCCCCATCGTGTCAACGTGGACGGCAACAACTCGAGTTTCGCCCCCTTCAGCGGACCAAGAATTGCCTCGCCGATGGGTTGGCTCCAGACGCTGCCGGTCTCATGGTCGTACCACGTCATGGCGTTGCCCCACAGAGCCCCGTGATTGCCCAGCACGATCTCGGAGCCGTCGATCTCTCGGCGATGGACCATCGCCGTTCCACAAAGTGGTCACCACGTGACGAAGGTCGGAATGCCGCGGTGCATGTCAACGACGATCTCACGGCGGGTGAGAAACCCGACCGGATAGGCCCTCGCTTCGTCGCTGAGATCCACGCCGATGACAAGTTCGTCCTTGGGCCAGTCGATCTCTTCTCTGGTTACAAAACTGGGCGTGTACACCGGGGCGATCGCGTCGCGCCGAAGAACAGATCGGAATCCTGCGGGAAGGTTCTCCCCCGCCTTCACGGGGTCGTACAAATCCCCGCCCGGAAATTCAGTGATACCTACCCAGCCATCGGGGTGAAACAAGGGCTCACCGGCCCCTTCTGCGCCAGTGGAGGGCGCCGAAGCGCATGCCGCCGCAATCACTGCAATGCCGAGCACTACGACAACCTTGCCAGCAAGCCTCATACCTTGGGAACCGATAGCCGAGCGCTGTCATTCCATCGCCGCTCAGGGAGAAACGGCGTTGGGTGCTGCCGGTCTGGGGCACGCAGAGTCGCAACCGCTACTTGGCGTCGATGATGGCGGCCACGTGGATGTAATCGGTGTCGCTTGGTGCAGTATTAGCACTCAATAGGTAGCGGGTATCGGCGTTCAGTGTGACCGTCTTTTCGATCACCCGATCTTCAGGGTCCTCGGCTGTGGCGAAGAAAGCCTCGAAATCCTCGACCCATGAGGGCACCCGCGTGGCCGAGTGGTCAGCAGCGTATGCCTTGGCGTCGTCGACCGTGATGCTGTCGTCATTCAGCTCCGAGATCAGGAGCGCCACTCCTGGCCCATAGTCGCTGGCGTCCATTACAAAGGTGACCTCGCCGGCATCGAACGTGGTCGGCCCGTCATAGGTTATGGACTCCCCATCGAAGGTGAGCGTTGGGGTGCTACTGTCGTCGATCGCCAACCATGTGGTGATGACAGCGACTACAACCACAGCAGCGGCAATAACAAACCACATCAAGCGGTTGGACCGGATCGGCTGCTCGACCGATCCAGTGTCGGCGAGTGTTGTGCGGGTAGCCATTTCGTTCCTTCTCTCTGGTTGTTCGTTCTGGTTGTTCGTTCCCATACGTATCCTCGCCGGGTTCCATCCGACCGGAACAGAGGCCAAAGTGAGAACCCGCGGCCGAGGACAGTGGCGCTTTCTGCTTCACTCTCGGTGGACAACTCCGCATGGAGTACTTGCACTGGAACGCCGTGCTGAGGAGCAGGGCCTGAGGGGTCTGTCCGCCGAACATCCAGTCCTGGCTGGGTTCTAACGGTCGGCTGCAGCACTAGCTGAGCACGGCACTCAACCGTCGGCTCACAACCTCCTTAGCTGGAGAACTCGCCGTTGCGGATACGTTCAGCTTCCATGAGTTCGATTTCGTGGGCGCCCGATACCACGACGTCGGGATCTGGTACGAAGTCCAGATCGGGGTTGCGCTTCTCGTAGTCGACAGCGTCGAGAATCACCCGCATTGCGTTCAGCCGAGCAAGGTGTTTGTTCTGCGACCGAATCACCGTCCATGGAGTGTCGCTGGTGTGGGTCCGGGTGAGCATCTCGTACTTTCGGGTGGAGAATTCTTCCCACAGATCTTGGGCCTGCACATCGATTTCGCTCAGCTTCCACTGCCGCAACGGATCATTGCCACGACGTTTGAAGCGCCTCAACTGTTCGTCCTTGGTAACGGAGAAGTAGAGCTTCACCAAGACGGTCCCCTGCCGCACCAGGTCCTTTTCGAATCCGACAACCCCGCGAAGGAAGTTCCGGTGCTCCTCTTCGGTGCAGAACCCGAAGATGGGTTCGACCATGGCCCGGTTGTACCAGCTGCGGTCGAAGAGAACCATCTCACCAGCACTTGGGAACTGACCGACGTACTTCTGGAAATACCACTGCGATCGCTGATCATCGGTTGGCCGGCCCATGGCGACCACCCGGTAATGCTTTTCGTTCATATACCGGGTGACACGCCGAATCGTGCCGCCTTTCCCGGCCGCATCCCGACCCTCGAACAGAACGATCATCTTCATCCCGTGGTTTTCGAGATGGGCTTGGAGTTTCAGCAGTTCGACCTGGAATGGTTCCAGCTCCCGTTCCCGTTTGTTCTTACGGTCCAACTTGTCGAGCCGTCTCGCTTCTTTCTTACCCGCCATCAGATGCCTCCTCGGCCCAGCACCAGGTGTTTCCATCGATGCTGGCACCAGGGTCTCGGGAAACCACCGAGCTCACAAGTGCCGAAAGTCCCTTATCTCTCCAGCGGTCTAGAGCCCTTGGATGCTCAATCAACCGTAGAATTGTCGGGTGCTGATCGACGCCCCACCTTCCTCGGCACCAACCAAACCAGAGTATCGCATGGGGCGCAAAGAGCTTCTGGCACTGGTCTCAGCGATCATGGCCTTCACCGCTATGGGGATCGACGTCATGCTGTCGGCCTTCGATGAGATACGCGCCGAATTCGAGCTCGGTGTCACCTCAACGGCCACAAGTCGAGTAGTCACTGTCTTCTTTCTCGGCCTGGCGCTTGGCCAACTCTTCTACGGTCCACTCGCCGATCGCTTCGGGCGGAAGCGTGCGCTGCACATAGGGGCAACGATCTACATCGCTGGCGCAGTCGGTTGTGCTCTCGCTCCATCGTTCGAACTCTTGTTGGCCAGTCGTTTCGTTTGGGGAATCGGTGCTGCCGGAGCTCGTGTGGTTGCCACATCGATCGTTCGCGATCGTTTCGAGGGCGTCGCCATGGCAAGCGCGATGTCGAACGTAATGGCCGTGTTCGTGCTGGTTCCAGTGATTGCGCCATCGCTTGGTGCGGTAATCATTGCCATCGCGCCCTGGCGGAGCGTGTTCTGGTTCTGCGTCCTGTTCGCCATTGCCATCCTGGCCTGGAGTGTCCGTCTCAGAGAGACGCTGCTCCCGGCGAACCGTCGAACGCTCAGCCCAGCAGTCATTGCCGGGGGCTACTGGCAGGTTGCCCGCACACCAGTGACCTTTGGCTACACGTTGGCCACCGTCTTCATCCAGGCGGCATTTACCACCTACCTCGCCAGCTCAGAGCTCCTCATCTCTGCAGTATTCGATCGAGAGGCACAGTTCCCCATCATCTTTGGTGCGGTCGCAGTGCTGTTCGGTCTCGCCGCAATCGTGAACGGTCGCATCGTCGAAGAGCTCGGAATCGACCGGGTGGTCAACCGAGGTTTCGTCGCGCTTACCGGCCTGCTGACAATCCTGGTGTTCGTAACAGCGCTCGGCGACGGAACACCCAATTTCTGGCTGTTCATGCCCATCATTGGTCTTACGCTCTCCTGCTTCATGTTCCTGATGCCCAACCTCAACTCCGCAGCCATGGACCCGCTCGGCTCAATCGCCGGGTCGGGCTCTGCTCTTACCGGCGCCGTTCGCGTTGCGGGCGGCGCGGTTCTCGGCGGTTTCTTCAGCGAACGGGTGGACACTTCGGCCACACCACTCGTGATCGGGATCGCTTCCATGACGGCTCTGGCCGGACTCTCGGTCTGGCTGGTACGAAGAGGCGGCATCGGGGGCTTGCTCCAACGATCCAATCGATGGAACCCAGAGTTCTCCTAGTCGGCGACTACAAGAACTGCAATCAGGAAGTCCGAGGCCATGGTGAAGGGCCGGAGGTCCCAGGTGCTCAGCTTCAGATCGACATCGAGGCCGGCGGCGGCAGCGTCTCCGAAGAACTCATCGAATGAGTAGTCCCGGCCCACTCCGAAGCCAACAACAACTCGTCCCCCAGCCCCGAGGTGGCGTGCCAATCGCCGCAGGACTTCTTGACGGGTGCTGGGGGCAAGGAACGTCATCACGTTGCCAGCTGCCACGATCACGTCGAAGTCCGCAGCGATTCCATGTGTCGGTAGATCCAGCTCCGCCAGATCCCCGACAAACCACGTTGGACCGGCGAAATCTTGCTCGGCTGCGGCTATGAGCACAGGGTCTACATCGACGCCGACTACCTCATGGCCCCGTTCAGCAAGGGCTGCACTGACCCGACCCGGCCCGCAACCGGCGTCGAGGATGCGGGCTCCACGGTGAATCATTGCATCAATGAATCGCGCTTCGCCGGCAAGATCTTCGCCCTCTGCCGCCTTGGTCCGCATGCGGTCCACATACCAGTGGGAGTGATTCGGATCTTCCTCGGTCTTCAGCACCCATCGGCTTTTCTCCGCCACGTTTACTCCTATTGGTTGCGTCGCTCGAGCGAGCACGATCAGCCTAAGGGCCGATACTGGCCGGCGCTGCCAAGTATTTGAGTGTCTCTTCGTAGGCCCGGTCGATGCCCGATCTAATGGAGGCGCTGTGGTTGTAGCGAAGCTTGGACGGGTCGTTGAACTGGGCGTGACTGTCGAGCCCCGTTGGAAGAACGTGGATGGTGACACCCTCGGGTAGGTCTTCCATATCGGTGTGGAACCTGTGGCGGCGCGAGATCTCAAATGCGACGAATGCCACATCCCAAGCGTTGCTGGGAACTCGCAACGGGGTGTCGATGTTGCCAACGTGAAGTACATACACAGTGGTCGCGCCCAACTCGAGGGCGCGCGAGATTGGAATCGAGTTGACCACCCCGCCATCGATGAAATGCTTACCGTTCACTTCAACCGGAGGCAACAAACCGGGCACAGCGCAGGAACTGAGCACGGCGTCGATGAGTGCGCCCGAATCGAACCACCATTCCGAGGAAAGCTCAACACATGCCGCCGAGCATTGGAACGGAACAGCCATGTCTTCAAAACGCTTGACCGGAAGCCAGTCCACCAGGAGGTTCCGCATCGCATCATTGGTGTGTAAATGCGTCCGATGCCGCACGATGTTGGCAACGCGACTGAAAAGACCCTCTCGCAGAACTCCTCGTGCGGTGAGTTCCTCCCACATCCCCTCCAAGCGGCCAGCCATTTCTTGGAGCGGGCCGGACGCGATGACCGCCCCGTTTATTGCTCCTATCGAAGTACCGACCACCAGATCGGGCCGAATATCCGCTTCGGCCAACGCCTTGATCATTCCTACCTCGGCCGCTCCCCGGAGCCCACCGCCCCCTAAGACGAATGCGACGGTCTCGCTTTCACCACCCGCTGGTTTGTCGGCCATCATGCGAGGCTAGCCACGGGCCGAGGGGAGCAGAGTGAAATAGAGTTGATTGAGTCCCGACTCGATCGGGCCCACCCGGAGGGAGGTCAGTGAACAAACCTTTGACCATCTGGGTCCCGCCGCGCTGGTTCCGCGTGTTCCTCATCACGCCGATCGTCTTTGCGGCCACCGCGCTGGTGACGATTGCGTCCCCGCTGCTCCACCTCCTCTTGGCTCTAATTGACATCGTCGATCGGCGAGAATGGCGTTTTTCCCGTATGGGCGGGTTGGGGATCGCTCTCTGCGTTGCCGAATTCCTCGGCCTTCTGGCCGCATTCGTCTTGTGGGTTGGAAGCGGCTTCGGCTGGCGCGTGAAAACTCCACTCTTCCAACGGGCCCACAACGCGGTCTTCGGATGGTGGCTCGAACTGGTCACGCGTGCCCTCCGGTTCTACTTGGGTTTCGAATTTGTGCTGCCCATGACCGAGCGAATCGACGGTCCGATCCTTACCTTCGCCCGCCACGCGGGGCCCGGCGATGCGTTCCTGCTGGCGCGCACGGTGATTCGGGACTATGGGCGGCAGTTGCGCATGTTGGGCACCCACAAGCTGCTGTGGGACCCCTTCATCAACCACATCATGCTCAGACTCCCAAACGTATTCCTCGAACAGCATCCGAAAGACCAGCTTGGCGAACTCGCGGCGATCACCGAGATGTGCGCCACCATGGATGACCACAGCGTGGTGATCATCTTTCCCGAAGGCGGCAACTGGACACCCAACCGGTGGCAAGGTTCTATCCAGTCGCTCGAAGATATGGGCCGAGCTGACCGAGCAACGCGAGCTGCGGGCATGCCGAACGTACTGCCGCCGCGGTCTACTGCAGCGGTCGCTGCGCTCCAGGCCCGGGATGACATGACGGTGGTATTCGTGGCCCACGAGGGCCTCGACGATCTGTATTCGTTGGGCCAGATCTGGCGGAACCTCCCCCTCCGCCGCACAGTTCACGCCGCCTATTGGTCAATTCCCTGCAGCGAGATCCCCGTAGATCGAACCGAACTAACGTCATGGCTTTATGACCAGTGGGCACTGGTTGACCAGTGGATCACCAGCGCTCGGCCACCGAAGACCAATTCTCCTTGAGGATTTCGTTTCACTCCTCGAACACGTTATGTGGCTTCTCCCTGGCTTTCGACGGGGACAGCGTAGACCACGATGTTGTCCTGGTACGAGCTGAGGGATCGCTGGAAGTCGCCGCCACAGCTGATCAGCGTGACCACTGGAGCCCCGCCGCGAGCAAAGACGCGTTCGGATGGAAGTGCGGTCTTGGCGTACTGGGCCCGTTCGCCGACGAGATAGTCACTCTGTGATCCATCGTCGAACACGATGGTGAAGATGTCATCGACCTCGGAGTCAATGAGGTTCCGGAAGACGCCGTCGGCGCCGTCATAGGCGATGTGGGCCGCCAGAACGGCCGAACCGGTCTCGCCAGGGCTTGGACCGAACTCGTACCAACCGACAGCATCGGCGCCGGGAATTTCCATTTCACCGTTCGGCTCGACGCCGACCGCTTCGATCGGCGCTAGATCGATTCCGATTGAGGGGTACCGGACGCCGACGGGCACGGGCACATTGCGATCGGCGCTGGGAATGTCTGTCGCAGTTCCGATGGGGGTCCCGAACTGCGGAGGAGGCACCGAAAGTGTTGCCTCAAGGTTGCCAGCCGCTCTGCCGGCCCGTTTGTGGGTGTCGTTCGAATTCTCCGAAACTACGAGGGGAGCCACCGTGGCCGTAGATCGCGGACCGAGATCGCCCGCCGTTGTCGACTCAGATCGTGAACCGCCGCTGGCGGCGGCAGCGAATGCTGCCACCGCCAGGGCGATCACGAACCCCTGTGGTCGTGGGAACTGCGTCATAACAGGAGCTTTCCCGGGCGTCTCGGCTCAGGCCTCAACCCGACGCCGCACGAGGACCCCACCCGAGAGGGCGACGACCCCAGCGGCAGCGAACAACGCTGCCAGAGGCAGTTCAGAGCCGCCCTCGGAAATCGGGCTGTTGCCGGTGTTCACGGCTACCGGGGCGCTGCCCAGGCCAGTGATGCTTTCTGTGAGGACGGTAAGGCTGTCGTCGCCGAGCGAGCCCACGGCGTACACCGTGAGGGAGACACCGTCGCTGATTGGCAAGTCGGTCGGGCCGATCACGGGATCAGAGCCACCGGCGGGCACAACCGAGGCGCTGACAGTGCCAACAGCGAGGTCGACCGAGCCCTCTTGACCGTTCTCGACAGCGGCAAAGGCAACCGCATCATTGGCGAGGATATCGACGGCCGGTGCGGCCGCCGCGTGACGGACGACAAGACGACCCTCGCCGGCGGCGATGGTGCTGGTGTCATTCTCGAACACTGCAAGCGAGGGAACACCGTCGGCATTGAGGTGGGCGATGATCGTGTAGTTGCCCGAAGCGGGCAGCGCTACGTCACCGGCATCGATCGCGACCGTGTCGGTGCCCGCTGCGAGCACCTGCAGGGCGGGGAGCGTGGTGCCCGCCAGGGAGGAGAGATCCTGGGTGTCACCGAAGGAGAAGTCGGCGAAAACAACCTCGCCATCGGCAGCGACGTCGACATCGACTCCGGGGATCCCGTGGATCAGGTGGATTCGAGCGTCGTCCTGGGCTCCCGAAGGCGAAGCGAACAGCGCCAGGCCGAGTGAAAGGGTGGCTATCGCCACCAGGATCTTGCGGAGTGTTTGCATGGAATGAACCTTTCGAGGGTTTGGCTTGTTTACTGCCCACCTCTTCGCGTGGATCGGCCGTACTGGATGCAGATTCCGAAAGAGCTGCGGTCACCACGTCGCCTGCCTCCTTGACCGAATGCTGTGACCAGGCGGAACAACCGACGTTTGGTGCCGGATCCCTCTAGATCGAACCGAGCTGACGTCATGGCTTCATGACCGGTGGGCGCTGGTTGACCAGTGGATCACCAGCGCTCGACCAGCAAGGACCGATCCCCTTTCGGGGGTCTCACCTCGCCTGCCTCAGGGACCGCAATGTCGCATTCGAAAGACTCGAAGACGCCCCAATCCCGTTCTCAGTGATCGTCACCGAAGTGTCGAGTGGACAAGAGGTTCGCCTCGTCGAAGGACCCCCATCAATGCGATTCTTGCCAGTACGTCCATGGATTTCAGCCAGAGCGTTTCCCTGATCCAGCGGGCCCGTGCCGGCACCACCCAATGGCTCGCCAACGGCCAAACCTTCGCTCTCCGTTGCTTGGCCACCCGCACACGACCTGATGCTGGGACAGGCGGAACAACCAAGGTTCGGATCGGGTTAGGACAATGTAGGTACGGCGCCGAGCGCGAAGCGCCCGAGAACAAATCAACCTGGCATAGAGTTGGGTAGCAGAGGAGCGAACATGACAAAGGAAACCATTCAAGCTGACGTGATCGTGATCGGAATGGGCCCGGCCGGAGAGCACGTAGCCGGCACCCTTGCCGAGCGAGGTTTGAACGTCGTCGGCATAGAGTCCGATCTCGTGGGAGGCGAATGCCCGTACTGGGGGTGCATACCATCCAAGATGATGATCAGGGCCGCCAACCTTCTGCAAGAAGCCCGCCGGATCGACGGGATGGCGGGAACCGCTACCGTGACACCGGACTGGACACCGGTCGCTGAACGAATCCGGGATTCCGCAACCGACGACTGGAACGACCAGGTTGCGGTCGACCGGTTCGTCGGCAAGGGCGGGCACTTCATTCGAGGTCGCGGCCGGCTCGCCGGCCCCGGCGTAGTCATGGTCGACGACCAGGCCATCGAAGCGTCACGCGGAATTGTTGTTGCCACGGGCACATCGCCAGCCGTACCGCCAATACCAGGCCTCGACACCGTGGACTTCTGGACCAATCGAGAGGCGGTGGCCGCGAAGGAACTGCCGGCGTCAATCATCGTTCTGGGCGGCGGAGCAATCGGGGCCGAGCTGGCCCAGGTGATGAATCGGTTCGGTACCACGGTCACCGTCGTTGAGGCACTTGACCGTGTGTTGCCAAACGAAGAGCCCGAGGCCAGCGCAGTTGTTGCAGAGGCATGGGCTGCCGAAGGCATCACGGTCCACACCGGCGTGCGCGCCGTGGAGGTTCGTCGCGAGGGCGAGGACACCATTGTCGTCCTCGCCGACGGCGCCGAACTTCGAGCCGAGCGGCTTCTCGTTGCCGTTGGACGGTCCATCAATGTTCGCGGAATTGGGTTGGACACGGTGGGACTCCCCCACGATGCCCGCCTGGTGAAGGTCAACGACCGAATGGTGGCCGGTGACAAGCTGTGGGCAGTTGGCGATGTCACCGGCGAGGGCCTCTTCACCCACGTTGGCATGTATCAGGCGAACATCGCAATCGCATCTATTCTCGGCGAAGAGGGCCCGTCGGCCGACTACCGCGCAATGTCACGCGCTACCTTCACCGACCCGGAAGTAGGTTCGGTGGGAATGACAGAAGCGCAAGCGCGCGATGCCGGACTCCCGGTCGAGGTGGTCGTTCAGAACGTGGCTCACACCGCTCGCGGCTGGCTCCATGGTCCGGGCAACGAGGGCGTAATCAAGATCGTCATCGACACGGAACGGGAGATTGTCCTAGGCGCCACCACGGTCGGACCTCACGGTGGAGAAATGATCAGCATGCTGGCGCTGGCGGTCCACGCCAAAACCCCGGTAGCAACACTACGGTCAATGATCTTTGCCTATCCCACGTTCTGGCGGGGGATCGAAGATGCTCTCAACCAACTCGACGCGGGCAGTTAATCGGAGCGCATCAGGCAACCAAGCTTCCGAACCCTGATCTGTCCGGCTGATCGATCAGTCAGATTCCTCGGGCACCAGCAGTGCCACCTCGATTTGATCGAGCGCCCGCACGAATTCTTGCACCCGGCGCAGGTTCCCGTTACTGAATTGCGGAATCAGCTCGCTGATCTCGGACTTCACATTGGGAAGCGCGGCGGCGTTATAGCAGTCGAGAAGGGTGTCGATGCAGTCAGCAACGGCCACGAATTTCTTGTCTCCAATGAATTCGCGGGCTGTGGCGATCGTTTCGGTTACGGATGGGCGGGCGACAGATGCAGGGTGGTTGGCTACGTTCATGGGGGATGCTTCCTACTGGGGCCAACAGACACGTTGGACACTTGACTGATTAACCGATTGGAGGGCCGGAGAGTTCCCGGTCCCTGCGATGAATCCATGAGATCGTCATTTTACCGGAATCGCTCGCAGTCGGTCGTTGGTGTTTCGGATGTAGTAGTCGTTCGGTGGCGGGGGACATAGGTCTCTATTGAAGAATGCTGGCGTGCGCGAGAATGCAAATCAAAGAAGAACGGTTGAGGGACTGCCGCCAGTGACGCTCGACGGCGGGAGACCGTTCCCCACACCCAGAGGGGTAAATGACATGACAACAACAAAAGACATGCAACCAATTCTTGAGAACATCAAGGGCATCCGGGATTCGTTATCAGTCCGCCGAGTGTTCGGGGACGCCTACGACCTTGACGGAGTGACCATCATTCCTGTAGCCCGAGTAGCTGGGGGAGCTGGTGGTGGCGGCGGGGAGGCCACCGAAGACGATGGCGGCGGGAACGGCTTCGGCAGCGGCTTCGGACTCGCGGTTTACCCCGTCGGGGTGTATGAGGTCCACGACGGCACCGTGCAGTGGAAACCATCGGTTGACGTCAACCGTCTGGCCAAGGGCGGTCAAGTCCTTGCTGGCATCACCGCCGTGTGCGTGACGCTAGTCCTCCTGCGTCGACGCTGAGGCCACCCGAGCACCGGACGGCCTCCCAATTGTGGCGGAAATCCATCACGGGCGTTGAGACTTCTTTCGAGCGCGCCTGCGTTGATCAACCCAATCCGATGGCCAGGAGCTTCTCGTAGATGACGGGGACGGATTCGTTGATGACTGCGCACTTCACACCAAGCGGGATGGCTGGCACCAACCGTTGCGCTACCTCGAACCGAGCGCCTCTATCGAGCCGACCCCCGGTACGGATTGGGTGACGGTCGGTTCGCCGTAATAGCGAATAGTGCCGACTCCGGCTAGGGACAGATCCAAAGTATCGGTGGCCCAAACAGTGACCACGCCCACTCCGGCGGAATCAACAATTGCAACGGTTGCCACAAGATCCGCTCCATCGAAACTCCCTGCACCGGCGAGCACCACTTCCAGCCGATCCGTTCGTCCGCTGACGACGATCCGGCCCGCACCTGGCAACGACACGTCGAGCGCGGAAGTGGCAAGACTCGGAGCAGATATTGTCCCCGCCCCCGCCATCTCCAATTTGAGCTCATTGGCGGTGGCGCATTGCGCCAGATCGATCAACCCGGCACCGCTCAAAACGACGCCGGTCAGCTCCGGACATCCCAACCGGTACACAACTCCGTCGGTCGGATCGATGTCGATCCCCGACTGGGTCGAGATTGTCAGCGTGCTCCCAGACACCTTCGTCTCAATCCGGTCCAGCAGATTGTCGTCGGTCTGTATCTCAATTCGGCCGTCAGTACCTTCTGCGAACAGCACGCGACCTTCACCGGCGAGCACGATCGCGTTGAAGTCCTCGATCGATCTGCTCTTGGAGATTACCTGCCCCGATCCCTCAATTTGATCGTTGGCACTGCCAAAGACGTCTCCTGACTCCCCCGTGCAGGTGGCGCCAAGCAGGAGGACTCCAAGTAGGGACATGACCGAGACCGCGGCGAGTGGATCAGCACGCTTCGACCCTGATGAATGCCACCGCACCGTTTCCCGCATTGACACCACCTCCGAATCCTTGGCTGAATTCTGAACTAGGCACAGATTTCGAGGAAGAGTCAAAGGGCCCCCACTGCGACCCTCCTAGGAGACCAAGCCCTTTCGGATCAGCCATTCGTTAGCGACAGTCTCCACGCTGTCACCCTTCGTTGCCAGCAGGTTGAGACTCCGCAACTCGCTGGTGGTGAGTTGCTCGGCGAGTGCTCCGAGTGCGGAGGCGACGCCGGGTCCCCAGCGCTCGTTTGCTTCCAACCGAATCAGCGGAACTACATTCTCCGCTGGCTGAAGTCCGCGATCGTCGACCAGTTCCACCAGCTCGGCATCGTCCAGCTGCGCGGCCGTGGAGAACATCAAACCCACGTCGATCTCCCCGCGTCGCAACGCCTCCGCAGTGAACTCCAAGGACCGTTGGGGCACGAACTCTTTGAAGGAGAGTCCATAGACCCTGTTCAGCCCCCGCAAACACAGGTCACGATCACGACACTCGGCCGGGCCGCCGAAGCTTTGGTCCGGCGCAAAAGAACCCAGGTCACTGATGTTCTCCAGTCCGTCCCGTTCAGCGGTCTCCGCTGTCACCACGAATACATTCTTGTCTTCCGCCTCCGCCGGTTGGAGCGGCGTCAGGCCACGATCCGCCAATCGCCGGACAAGGTCGGCGAGCGCCGATTCGGTATCTGGATTCGGCGTTTCGGAACCGGCGAACTCGAGCGCCGTGCCCAGGTACTCAGGCACTAGATCGATCCGATCCAACTCCATGGCGGGAAAGATGATCTCCCGCGGTCCCACCGAGCCGAGTCGAATCACTGGAATACCAGTCGCCTCGATGACCTGCGCATACATTTCGGCGAGCAAGCTGCTCTCCGCAAAATCAAAACTGGCGATACGCAAACCAACGGTCTTGTCATCTCGCGCCTCAAGTTCGGAGCCACTCGTGCACGAGGCGAGCGCCAGTACGAACAGCGCGCCGACGATCCAGCGAAATCCCGATGCTTGCACGAATCGAGTCTTTCATGTTTCGAAGCGGAGTGTGTCGGCCGGACGCCTCCCTCGTCCATCCAGGCGGCATAGGTCATGAGCGATGCGGGACCTGATCAGACGACGGCCAGCCCAGACGGCCTGATCCTCACGAACCACACGCCAGTCACCGGCCAACGACGGCGACCCTCGGGAGAGCCTCCACCGCTGCCCCGGGAACTCAACAAGACCGCCACTGCGTGGCTGATCGGGTTTGTTGGCTGGGCATGTCTTTGGGCACTGGTGTTTCTGTTCGACGGGCCAGAGGTCTGGATCACCAATCGTGACTTGGAGTGGATGGCCCCGATCGTGGACAACCGGCAGTCGTGGCTCACGCCCACGATGCAGAAGATCAACGAGATCGGCACATCCTGGGCTACGCCAGTGGTTGGGTGGGTCACCATCATTGGTGGACTGGCGGCACGGAGGGTGAGGCACGTCGTTCTGCTCGTAGTCGCCCTGTCGGTCGTGGCCTTCATTTCTACGGTCATCTCCGTTCAGATTGGGCGTCCTCGACCACTGGGTGTGTCCATCATCGGGGACTGGGAGGGCTTCGCGCAGCCATCGCGTCCGGTAGCGCTGCTCACCGCCAGCCTGGTCTGTGCCGGCGTGACGCTCGCTCCGTTCGGATCGTGGCGACGATCATGGTTCTTTACATCTGCCGCTGTCATCGCAATCTTCGGCTTCGCCCAACTCTACGTGGCGGTTGACCACCCAACCGATGTGTTAGCGGCGGCAACGGTCGGGGTAGCCGTGACGCTTCTCGTCTACCGACTCTGGGCACCCGAGTCGGTCTTCCCCATCACCTACCGAGGGGGCAAGACGGCTCACTTGGATGTCACCGGAGCCCGGGGTGTCGCTATCCGAAACGGATTGCAGACCCAACTTGGAATCACCGCCAAAGAGGTGGAGCTGGTCGGGCTTGAGAGCTCTGCCGGATCCACACCGCTGAAGATCACCACCGACGACGGCTCCCGGATCTTCGCGAAGTTGTACGCCCGCAGCCACCTGCGCTCGGATCGTTCCTACAAGCTGTTCCGGACCCTTCGCTACGGCCGACTAGAAGACGAACAACGCTTCAGCACAGTCCGGCGACTCATCCAGCACGAGGACTACATGCTTCGTGTCATGCGCAGCTCCGGCGTCGATTGTATGGAGCCGATGGGAATCGTGGAGATAACCCCAGATCACGAATACCTCCTCGTCGCCGAGTTCATCCAGGGAGGTGTCGAAATCGGTCAGACCCATGTGACACCGAGCCTGATCGACGCCGGCTTGGCCTGCGTTGCACAGATGTGGAGTGCGGGCCTTGCCCACCGCGATATCAAGCCGGCCAACGTCATGGTGCAAGGCGATCGTCTTCGACTGATCGACGTCGCCTTCGGCGAGGTGCGACCATCGCCCTGGCGCCAGGCGGTCGATCTGGCGAACATGATGTTGGTCCTGGCTCTGGGGAGCTCGCCCGAACTGGTATACGAGCGAGCGCTGAAACAATTCAGCGACGAAGAGATCGCCGAGGCATTTTCGGCGTCCCGTGGGGTGACGCTTCCCTCGGCATTGCGGGCGAGCGTCAAGCGGGATGGACGGGCGCTACTGGAGTGCTTTCGTGAACTGACTCCTGAGCGTCCGCTGGTCGCCATTCAGCGGTGGTCGGTCAGGAGGATCGGCCTTACGCTCTGGGTTGTCCTGGTCGTCACCGCATTGCTCATGGTGTTCCTCGGCAGCCTGAGCGACATTGGGTTGGCATGAAAAGGCGCCGCACACACCTGGGCTGGAGCCCGATTCACGTTGTTCTCTACACCTGTCTCCTGGGGCTACTCGGAGCCTGCTCGGTCTCGAGCTCACTCCCTGCCCCGGCTTGTGAGGGCGGAGAGTCGATCCTGATCGTGGCCCAGTCGGTACCGTCGGCCGAACTCCTCCCCTGCCTCACCGAACTCCCCCGGGGTTGGACCGTTCAGACCGTGGACGTCACGCAGCAAGGCACAACCTTGCGCCTGGATTCAGATCGTGCCGGAACGGTTGCCGCAGTGCTTCGTTTCGTCGAGGCCTGCGACACCAGCGACGCAGTTTCCCTACCCAGCGACCTCGAAGGAGCGGAGTTGTTCGAATACATCGATCAGATCACGCCGTCCTTCCGCGCTCAGCGGTATTACGAATTCCCGGGGGGATGCGTGTGGTGGGATTTCGATTTCAATGCTGACAACTCCGCAGCGCTATCGATCGACCTCGGGAACAGCCTGGCTCTCGTCTCCCGTGATGCGCTCAACGAGAGCATCCGGAACAGCTTCATCGACGAGGAGCTGTGATGCTGCATCCAGCCAAAGCCGTCGGCTTCACCACTGGCACTCTCCTTGCTGTCGCCGCAGCCTTGCAGGCTCGCAGGCACACCGTAGGTACTCGCGAAGAGCAGATGTTTCGCGCCTGCAACGATGCTCCGGACGCTTTTCACCTGCCCGCCTGGGGTGTGATGCAATCCGGCTCTTTGCCTGCCGTCGTCGTGGTCTCGGCCGAACTCCTCAGGCGAGGTCGGAAGCAAACCGCCGCCGCATCGCTGGTTTCTGGCGTTGCGGTGTGGAGTGGCGTCAAGGTGATAAAGCCGATAATCGGCCGAGGTCGGCCGGAAGCTTGCTTGACCGAGGTAAAGGTGCGGGGATCGGTGCAAACCGGGCTGGGCTTTCCCTCTGGTCACGCGGCGGTTGCCACGACACTAGCGTTGGTCGCCACGCGTGGTGCCAGCCCAATCGTTCGCGGCGGCGCTGTGGTAGCGGCTGGTGTCACCGGCGCCGCCCGAATCTATGTAGGGGCTCATCTACCACTAGACGTCGCGGAAGGTCTCACGCTTGGACTTCTCTGGGGCAACGTAGTCAACCACGTGCTGAATGACAGAGCCCAGAGCAACTGGTCATAGGCGGACCGATGGCCTCTCAGATTTGCGCAATGGCGTCGAGGACATTCAGCCGAGCGGCGCGCCGGGCCGGGATCGAGGCGGCGACAAGCCCAGCGATTGTGGCGATGACCACATAGACAGCCAGTGTCTGGACTGGAATCGACAGCTTGCTGATGAAGGAATCGGGGATGGCGATCACTGCGACCCAGCCGAACGCCAAGCCAACGAGTACACCCAGGAGCGCCCCGAAGAGCGAGACCACGCCAGCCTCCAAACGAATCATGCTGCGGGTCTGTCGCCGCGTGGTCCCGATGGCTCGCATGAGGCCAATTTCTTGGGTCCGCTCCAAGACCGAAAGGGCCATAGTGTTGGTGATACCCAGGAGCGCAATCACAATCGCTAGTCCAAGAAACACGTTGATGATGACAAGCAGTGAATCCAGCTGACCTTCGATATCGGCGGCAAACTCATCCTTGGTCTGGAACGTGAGTTGAGGCAATGCTTGTTCCAGTGGCTCGAGCGCAGCAGCCGCGGCAGCCACGTCGACCCCTGGCGCCACCTTTGCCGAGATGACGTTGTCGTTGAAGCTGGCGAAGTTTTCATCCCAGCCGGACAGGTCGATGAGGTAGTCGCCTACCAGGAAGTCGTTCTCGTACACCGCGCTCACGGTGAGAGCTTGAATCCCGGACTCGGCAAATTCAACGACGAGAAGCTGTCCGACCTCAACACCATTGTCTTCCGCTGCTTTCTTCGTGAGAACGATCGATGAGGGTTCGGCCGCAACTCCCGTGTCACCTTCCAGAACATTGATGTCCAACAGATCGGTCACGATCGCAAGGTCGGTTGCTGTCACCGCCTTCTGCTCCCCGGCCACCCGCATGTTGCCATACCGAACGGCGGAGACCTCGCTGAATTCGGGCAGAGCCCTGACTTGGGCCGCGAGAGTGTTGCTGAAGTCTCCGTCGTTCGGCGGCAAGACAAGGAATTCTGCCGTCAGGGTTGAACCAAGTTCTGAACGCAGCGAAGCCTTGAGGGAGGTAGCGACAACGCTCGCCATCGCTATCAGCGCCAGTCCGATCATCAGTCCCGCTGCGGTGGAGGCGGTTCGTTTGTTGTTCCGGGAGGCGTTGCCACGAGCTATGTGCCCGGTGATGTTCGCTCCCGGGAGGTGTTCGAGGGGTGCGCCGAGGAAGGACGCCGTTGGGCTGGAAAAGAGCGGTGCAAACATGGATACCGCTACAAAAACGAGGACTGCACCCGCCCCCAGCGCAAGGAACAGTAAACCGGTGTTGTCCGAACCACCGAAGAGTCCGTAGGCGATGGCCGCAGTACCGAACACTGAAAGAATGATGGCGATAACCGTGCGCCGGGTTCCCTCGCCGGACCCGAACCGGAATCCCGCTCGCATTGCCGCCACCGGAGGCACTCGTGCAGCCCGGCGGGCCGGCGACAGCGATGCCATGAGGGTGACACCGATCCCGACCACGACCGCGATGACGATGGTTCTTGGTGCAATGATCAGATCAATACTGGGCAGGCCGAATCCCATCGCATCCATGAGCGCCGCCAACCCCATTGCCAAGAGCACTCCACCGCCGAGGCCGAGAAGCGACGCCAACACCCCAACGATCAAAGCTTCGAGCACAGCTCCGAACTTGATCTGACGAGCGCTAGCGCCAAGAGCTCGAAGAAGTGCCAGCTGGCGAACCCGCTGCCCCAACAAGATGTTGAACGTATTGCTGATGATGAACGTGCTCACGAAGACAGCCACGAGAGCGAATCCCAGGAGGATGTTGCCAATGATCGACAGGATGTCACCAAATTCATCCTGCCCTTCCGCAACGATAACTTCGCTGGTCACGGCCTCTACGGTGCTGGGGAGAGCGGCCTCCAACATAGTAACCAGGGCATCAGGCTCGACGCCGGCAACGGCGGAGACATCGATCCATTGGAGCAGGCCCTCGGTGCCGTCGAGTCGCTGGAGCTCAGGGAGCGTGAAGGTCAGCAGCACGGCGCCGCCCAACGCGTTTTCTTCCCCGAAACGGGTAATTCCCGCCAGGGTGAAGGGCTCCGGGCCGTTGGCGCCAATGAGGCTGTAGGAGTTGCCGACAACAAAACCCTCGCGCTCGGCAGACGTCTCGTCCATCGAGAATTCGCCTGGCCCCTGCGGAGCAGCACCCTCCACCACGGTCACCGACGGGGACGAGTCAGTCCAGTTGAAGGAGAGAATCGGTGCCCCGCTTGTTGTGACCGGGTCTCCGTCAGACTTGACCGGAATGATCCGCGTGCTTTGCACACCGGGAACGGCTTCCGCTACTCCCTCGGTAGCGGCGACGACCTCAAGGAGCGCTTGGTCGATGGGGCGATCGGTGAAGCTGACCTCGTCGAAGTCACTCCGGGCCCGAACCTGGGCATCCGTTCCGGCGTTGGCATCTTCAACGATGGTGTCAAATGTGCGCGTCAATCCATCGGTGAGAACAAACGACGAAACCACGAAACTCACGCCCAAAAGAACCGAGAAGGTGGTGAGGATGAACCGCAGACGGTTGGCCGAAAGCGTCCGCAGACTGAGTTGAAGCATGAGTCGCATGACGGTCAGGTTTCAAGCGCCCGGATTTGGTCGTGTACCTCATCAGCGGTTGGGTTCTCCAGCCGTCCAACCAGTTGGCCATCTCGAAGGAAGACAACCACATCAGCGTAAGAGGCTGCCTTGGGATCGTGGGTGACCATCACCACCGTCTGACGCCAGTCGTCAACCGCCCGCCGCAGGAACCCCAGGACTTCCTCACCGCTCTTGGAATCGAGATTGCCAGTTGGCTCATCGGCGAAGATGACGGCCGGCCGAGTTACCAGCGCCCGGGCGACCGCAACCCGTTGTTGCTGGCCACCCGACAGCTGATCAGGCCGGTGGTGAAGCCGATCGCCGAGACCGAGGCTGGCCACAACTTGGGCCTCCCAGGCCTCGTCAGGCTTACGACCGCCCAGGAGCAGCGGGAGCAGGATGTTTTCCTCAGCCGTCAAAGTCGGAACGAGGTTGAAAGCCTGGAAGATGAACCCCATTCGTTCGCGACGCAGAAGGGTGAGCTCTTTGTCAGACAACCTTGAGATCACAGCATCGCCCGCTCTGACCTCGCCCTCGGTCACCGAGTCCAGTCCTGCCATGCAGTGCATAAGGGTCGATTTGCCCGAGCCTGATGGTCCCATGATGGCGGTGAGTTTCCCCGCCTCGAACCCGATGTCCACGTGGTCAAGAGCGATCACTTCCGTCTCACCCTCGCCGTAGATTTTGGTCAGTCCGGCCGCCGTGGCCGCCATGATCTCAAGATCCGGCTGTAACTTCTCGGTCGCTCCGGACTTGGCGTTGGTCGTTGGTCGCATCCGGTGCTTTTTCTTCTGCGTATCCGGCCGGGCCTTGGTCAGTTTCATGGTGACAGTCCTCTGCGATAATCCTCGCCCTCAATGCCAGCACGATCTGCAATAATCGACAAGAGCCGAAGGTCCCCGGCTCCGATGTGAAACCAGGTTCAGTGAGGAGCCGTGGCTCGGAGCGACCGAGTTCCAAAGGCGGCTAAAGTGCGCTCCAGGTCAGAAAAAACGGCTAGCGAGCCATCGAGTAGAACTCGTCATTGGGCCGCATCGAGGCAAGGTTCGCCAACCGGTTCGACGACGCAAAAAAGGCTGTAATCGCGCCGATATCCCAGATCTCATCTTGGGTGAGGCCCTTCCCCGCCAGTGCAGAAACCTGATCGTCGGTGATCGCTGCTGAATTGCCGGCGACCAGCAGCGCAAAGTCCACGATCGCTCGTTCGCGGTCGCTGAGATCGGCCTTCCAGGGGTTGGTGGCCAACTGATCAGCGATCAGCGGATTCTTTGCCCTGATCCGCAGGATCGCTCCGTGCGCCACGACGCAATACAGGCAGTTGTTGGTTGCACTGGTAGCCACGACGATCATCTCCCGCTCGGCCTTGCTGAGCCCATCGGATTTCTCCATCAGAGCGTCGTGCATGGCGAAGAAGGCTCGGAATTCATCGGGACGATGAGCCAACGCTACAAAGACGTTGGGAACAAACCCGGACTTCTCCTGCACCGCCTCGATCCGTTCTCGGATGTCTTCGGGCAGGTCCGAAAGCTCAGGAACAGGGAAACGAGAGATGCGATGATCGACCATCACCGAATCCTATGACAGGTTGGCAAAGACCTTGAAAGCGAGGTCAGGTCAGATTGCATTCTGCGCACTGAGGAATTGATGCTCGGACTCGGTCAGGTCTTTGGACCCACGTCTATGTCCACCATCAGGTCCTGCGCAACATCTTCCAATACGGTTCGCAGATCGTCATCGCTCATGCCAGGCGGTAGTTCCAGGAACGCCCGAGCGGTGAACATGTGCCCGCCCTGAGGAGCCGGACCCACCTCGGTCTCGAGCTCGTCGATACTGACGCCGCTGGCGGCCAGCGCCTGGGAAACATCATGAACGATGCCGGGGTGATCTTGACCAACGAGCTGGAGCATGATGCGTTGAGGCGCCACTACTTCGGGTTGGGCCTGGGTCAACTCCGCGGTGATCGTAAGTAGGCCATCAGCTTCCAGAGATTCGAGTGACTCCAAGAGTTTCGGCGCTTCGGCGTCGGGCACGGTGACCAGGACAATTCCGGCAAACTTGCCGGCGAGCTCGGCCATGTGGCTTCGATTCCAGTTTCCGTCGTGCTCGGCGACCACGGCGGCCAGCGCACCCACAAGTCCGGTCCGGTCGTCGCCGATTGCGGTGATCACTACTGAAGCCATGCTGGCGACGGTACTACTACCATCTCGGCCGCACCTCCTCCGAGCCGTCTCAAGAAGTGCTTGACCCGTCCGCCTTCATCAAGTGAATGATCCATTGCGTCCCACCGGTCTGGAAGATGGCGAACTTCTGGCGAAGCCGTTCACCCTTCAACGCCACCACCAGCTTGGTCGGGTTTTCTCGGACCACCTCGTAGGTTCCGGTGTCCCAGATCGATTTCTTCACCGCTCCGGCCGGCCCGCCAACAACTGCCGTCTGATCCTCGTAGTCGATGTGATCCAGATCGTGGTCCTCTACCCGAACCGCCAGTCTGTTGCGGCCGGGATCGGTTGGCATTCCCTTCGGCAGCGCCCAGGACCACAGCGTTCCATTGCGCTCCAGCCGAAGATCGAAGTGATGATTTTTGGCGTAGTGCTCGTGGATGACAAACCGCATCCCGGGCATGTCAGCTGCGGGGCTTCAAGGCGGTCGCTTCGATTTCGACCTTGATCCGAGGGTCAGCCAAACCGCACACGAGCATCGTCGCTGCCGGTAGTGCTTCTTTGAAGTATCGGCGTAACGACGGCCAACATGCCTCGAAGTCAGCCGGATCGGGAAGGTAGTACTTCACCCGAACCACATCCGCAGCCACTGCCCCGGCGGAGATGAGTGCGGCATCGATGTTGGCGAGCGTCTGCTCCACTTGCTCCACAACGTCATCAGCGATAGTCATGGTGGCGTAGTCGAAGCCCGTGGTGCCAGAAACGAACACCCAACGCCCGTCGGTGACGGCCCGGGAATAGCCGACTTGGCTTTCGAAGGTGCTGCCTTGGCTGATCCGTACTCTGGGGTCTTCCATCGAACCACAATAGTGAGCGATCCCGTCGCCCAACCGATCAGTGTGAACGAATCGACGCAACTAGCGAAGATCGGATCGCTACCGTTCCATGATGCTGTCTCGCCCCGCCAAACGTGAGGCACCAAGCGGCCCGGTCTTGAGCCATCTCCAAGGGTCGAGCCTCGTTCTGTTGTGCGGTGTGGTGTTCAGCTTCGGAGGGTTGGCGTTTCGAAGCACCGACGACGTCAGCCCATGGCAGTATCTCTTCTTCCGAGGGATGGGGATGCTGCTGGTTACCGGCCTCGCACTGCTGGTTCGACATCGACGGCGGCTCGGTGTGGTGTTTTCGGCGATTCGTGGTCCGCACATCTGGGCGGCACTGATACTGGGCGGAATCAACTGCCTCTTCATCATCGCCCTCGACCTCGCCACCGTGGCGTTCGTACTCTTCGCTCAGACGCTCGGACCGGTGGCGGCCGCCTATTTCACCTGGCTGCTGACCGGAGAACGGGTCACGTGGCGTGTAGTTGTAGCGAGTGCGATCAGCGCCATCGGTGTGGGCGTAATGGCGGCGGGGACGATCACCGACGACCTGTCCCCCTGGGCGCTTGTCACGCTGGCGATACCGGTCGGTTTCGGGCTCTACGCAACGATCATTCGATCGGCGCAACCGGTTGATCCGGCCTTGCCGATTCTGATGGCTGGCGTGTTCGTCACCGGCCTCCCCGGAGTGATCGTCTTCGCCTCCGGTGGGTTCGACCTCAGTCGTCGAGACGCTCTGATCGGTGTTTTCGCGGGCAGCGTTCTCCTGGGTCTGCCGTTGGCCCTCTTCAACATTGCGCAACGGGTGGTGCCGTCTTCGGAGACAACCCTGCTCCTGTTGAGCGAGGTAGTTCTCGCACCACTTTGGGTCTGGGCCTTCGCAAACGAAACACCCGGGGGCTCCACCCTCGTTGGGGGTGCCATCGTTACAGCCGCGGTGGTGTGGTTGACCATCACCCGGAGGAAGCCGCCTCGGCGCGCATTCACAACAAGGGGATAACAGGTGAGGGAAAGATGACCAAGGGCCCTACCTCTGGCTTCGGAAATAGGGCCACGCTCCAGACTGTTCGAACTGTCCAGATGACCTGCGCAATCCGCTGTGAGGAGCACCCTTGGAAATCACGACCAAATTTGTGGAAGCGCTAGAATGAGTTCGGATCGGGCCAAACGCGGACCTGTTGACCGACCGTCTGTGCCGGTGTTGTCCTTTCTCGGCGGAACGGGGACCGTAACCGGCAGCCGGTTTCTGATCGAGACACCCGAATCAGCTGTTCTGATCGACTGCGGACTGTTCCAGGGCCTCAAGAAGCTCCGAGAGCGGAACTGGGCACCGTTCCCCTTCAATCCCGCCGATCTCGACACCATCATCATCACCCACGCCCACATCGACCACATCGGCTACCTGCCCCGGCTCGTCGCACAGGGTTTCCGGGGCGACGTCATCTGCTCCCAAGGCACGGCCGACCTCGCGGCCATTGTGCTGCCAGACAGCGGACACCTTCAGGAGGAGGAGGCATCGTTCGCCAATCGCATGGGCTACTCCAAACATCGTCCGGCGCTACCTCTCTACACCCAAGCTGACGCCGAGGCTGCGCTAACGCACATTCGCGCCGCGCCGTTCGCCAAACGAACTAGTGCCGCTCCGGGCATCGAAGTGACTCTTCAACCCGCCGGTCACATCTTGGGCTCGGCCACGGTCACGGTAGACGTTTCGGCCACAAATCGGTCGGTTCTCTTCAGTGGCGACCTCGGCCGCCAGTCTCACCCGATTCTGCGATCACCCACTCCGCCGGGCGCCGCGGAGTTCCTCGTGATGGAGTCCACTTATGGCGGGCGGACCCATGACGACGCGGGAGCGATCGATCAGCTTGCTGACGTCATCACACGAACCGCAGGTCGGGGTGGGACCGTGCTGATCCCCGCCTTCGCAGTTGATCGAACCGAGGTTGTCCTCTTCCGCCTACGTGAACTCATTGCGACCGGCGCGATACCCGAACTTCCGGTCTATGTGGACAGTCCTATGGCGCTTCGCGCTCTGGAGGTATACCGGTCCGCCATCGCCAATGAGGCCAGCGACATCCGGTCATCGGTCGCCGACCTGGCCAACCCGTTCAACGCCGGCCAGATGCACGAGATTCGTGACGTGGAGGACTCCAAGAAACTGGCGTTCCTGAAAACACCCTGCGATCATCGTCTCGGCGTCGGGGATGGCAACCGGCGGCCGAGTTCTCCACCACCTTGCCCGGCTGCTGCCGGACTTCCGAAACAGCGTTGCGCTCGTTGGTTTTCAGGCGGCAGGGACTCGAGGCCGACGCTTGGTGGAAGGGGCTACCGAAGTAAAGATGCTGGGCTCATACACCACGGTCCGGGCCGAAATCGCCAATATTCGATCGTTTTCGGTCCACGCCGACCACAACGAACTCATCGAGTGGGTGGGCTCGGCGGCCAACGCACCGGAACGAATCTTCCTTGTCCATGGCGAGCCCGACGGAGCGGAGGCGCTCAGATCGTCGATCGTCTCCGATCTTGGCCTCTCGGTTGTGGTTCCGAAACACCTCGAAAGAGTTCTGCTCAGTTAACGCGGGCTCAGGTCATCGCCTGGTCACGTCTATGCCGGCTGAATGTACAGGTAGTAGACGGTGCAACCTTCGGTCGCAGTGGCATCGATGTCGTGCTCGACCCCGCTGGGAACGTGTACGTAGGCACCGGGACCGATTTCTTGACCAAGCACCGTGGCGGCACCGGACAGCACCCAGAAATGGTGGTGATTCTGCCGGTGAGTATGGGCCCCCAACCGGTGGCCCTTCCGCACCGTCAGTACACCAGCGGCGCCGGTCTCGTCGGTCCACAACAACTGGTTTTCCACACCGGGCGTCGACCCAAGCGGCGCTTTGGGAAGTTCGGCTACGTCTGCAGCTCTGAGCACGGTAGGTAGTGATGAGGCCGACCCTTCGTTCGCAATCATGTACTGATGGTCATCGCTTGAACCGACCGCTGAACAGGGTCGCAGGACCCTTGTGCGCAGCACCGTGGGCGGCAACCATCAGGGCGCCGTGAACGTCACGCCCGAGAACTTCATGAATGCGCTCGTCACGTACCGGAACGTCTTCGCTCATTGGGTTGCAGTTGTGCTCGTTGGGGCGTTTTCGATCCTCCCAATGGTTCCCAGAAGCGGCTCCAGCGATGACCAGATCGACCGAGATCGGGTTTTTGATCACATTCAGAGCCTCGCCGGCGATGCCCGACCGATTGGCAGCCCCGCAAACCGCCGAAGCCGGGAGTACATCGTCACGGAACTGACAGCTCTCGGGCTGAAGCCCCAACAACAGGAAGCTCCTGCATCGGACTACTACGGGGGCACCGATCTGGGCCTCACAGTGGTGAATGTCATGGCACGAATCGACGGCAGTGAATCTACAGGCTCCGTGCTTTTGATGAGTCACTACGACACGGTGCCCTGGTCGCCCGGGGCGAACGATGATGCGGCTGGCGTTGCCGTCGTACTCGAGGTCACTCGCGTTCTCCTATCGGCCGAACCACTACGAAACGACGTGATCGTCTTGCTTACCGACGGTGAGGAACCGGCGCCGCGGTTTGGATCAACGGCCTTTGTGAATCGGCACCCGTGGGCAAGCGATGTGGGGTTTGTCGTCAACCTTGAGGCCATCGGTGACGCCGGACGATCGCTCCTCATTGACGTGGGTGAACCGACGGGATGGGCGGTCGATCAATACGCCGCGGCGGTGCCAGCGCCCTCAGCCTTTTCGTTTCTGACAGCACTGACGAAGGCCATCGGTGGATCCAACACGGATTTCGCTCCGTTCCGCGATGCCGGTGCGGCGGGGGTTGACTTCGCCTACCTCGGCGGATCCTCGGTGTACCACACCGAACGAGACTCTGTTGATCGAATAAACACCCCGGGCGTATTGCAGCACGGCAGGAACACGCTTGCCTTGGCCCGCCACATAGGGACCCTCGATCTAGACGAACCGAGAGCAGGGTCAGAGAAGGTCTACTTCTCCGTCGGCCCCTCCAGTTTGGTGCGGTACCCAAACTCCTGGGGACTGCCGATCGTTGTCTTGGCAGGTGCAGTCCTTGCCCTCCAACTCTCCCGGACCGGATCATGGAAACCCGTTCTGTCGGGAGCGTTCCGGACTCTGGCCATCGCTGGTGCAGTAGCCATTGTTGCCGTCCCGGTATGGTTGGCGATTGCAAACTGGCGGACCACGATGGCCTCCCCTGAAGCGTACGGCTACCTCATCGTCCTGGCCCTCCTGATCGGAGCCTCCACACTCGCCCTCCGGTCCAGACTCGTTGGGTCTTTCAACCGTCCCGATTCACGAGCAGAAGTGATCGTCATGTTTTGGGTCTTGGGTGTGGCCGCCACGCTCTTCGGCGCTGAAGTCGGCTATCTGTTCGCACTCCCGGCCGTAGTTGCCACTCTGTCGGGTTCAACCCAGTCCTTGGAATCACGCAACTTCTGGATCCGGACAATCAGATCCCTCGCCGCCGTGGCCACCTCGATGATCGTGCTGGTTCCTGCAATCGACATCTTCTTCCAGCTCGCCCAACCCCGACGAGGCAACGTCGGCTCAGAACTCCTCTGGATGATCGCCATTCCCGCGTTTCTTCTCGCCCTGCTCGCCGCCGAACTATCGGCCTTCCGACCGCGTGTCGAGGCCACTTCACCTCAGCAATAGGCTCGTTGCCAGTCGAACGAAAGTCGCAATTATTGCGATCACAATGCCGATCAAGGAGATGACAATCACCGCTCGTACCAGTGTTGACCAATCGGTCGCATACTCCGAGAAGTCGAACGGAAAGACCTGCAGCGTGCGAATACCAACAACGAATGCGATGAAGGAGGTGAGAAGGTCCGCAACCGATTTCGTCACCACGTCGCTACTGACGAAGAAGACGGCGTTGACGACGATGCTGACGATGAATGAGAAGGTGAGAAGCGGAAGGAGCTCCTCGAAGTCTCCGGTGAGGAAGTTCGGCCATCCCCACTCGATTAAGTGGTGCACCACATAGAGAAGAGCGCCATTCACGACCATTGCGATGGCGTAGCCAGCTCGGTTGGAGGCGGTCGGCTCCAGATCGATCTGTTTATCCTGCTGTGGCTTGATTGTGGCAACCATAGAACCCTCCCTGCTGCATGTGCTCCAATCACAGTCTCCGCCCCACCCTCCGGCGCTACCAGAGTCGGACGACTCTTCGACACTGCCCAAGCCGTCCGATCAGCCGACGGTCTCCACCTCAGGAATGGGCAGCGAAGCTGACCGTTCTTCGCTTAAACAGAAACCTGCCTTTCGACCCTTGCCCCTAGCCGCCAACGTTCCTACCCTCGGTCCATGGACCGTGCGGATGATCACTGGTCGCAGCAACGAAAACGGATGGTTGAACAGAGCATCGAGAGTCGCGGGATCATCGATCGGTCGGTGCTCGAGGCAATGACAGAGGTCCCTCGCGAGAAGTTCCTCCCCGCCCACCTTCGTGAGTTCGCCTATGACGACAAGCCCCTTCCGATCGAGGAGGGGCAAACCATCTCCCAACCCTATGTTGTTGCCCTCATGGCAGCCGCCGCTGAGTTGGGACCGGAGGGGCGGGTCCTGGAGGTGGGTACGGGATCGGGCTATGGAGCAGCGGTACTGAGCCGAATCGCCGGCGAGGTGTGGTCAATAGAGCGCCACGAGGCTCTGGCGACCAGCGCCAGCCGGCGACTGAAATCACTCGGGTACTCCAATGCTCATGTGATCCATGGTGATGGCACCCAGGGTTGGCCGGATGAGGCACCCTACGATGCGATCGTTGTGACGGCGGGAGCGTCGACGATCCCCGAATCTCTGGTCAGCCAACTCGCCGAGCACGGACGCCTGATCATTCCCCTGGGTGCGAGAGGCAAAGTGCAACGTCTTCTCAGGATTACCGCAGTCGGTCGTGAAACGGTGGTGGACGACCTCGGTGCCGTGCGATTTGTTCCACTCGTCGCAGATCGAGCCCCGAGCAGCTCGGCCCAAACGAATCCCGGCCAGCCCGGCTGAAGCGGGCCGTTTCCATTGCGAGACCGTCCTGAGGCTCGCCTACCCTGAGAATCCATGACAGACCTCGGGACGTTTGCATGGGGCCGCCGAACCGGTGGTCAACTCACCGCTGCTGACAAGGCGGAGCTCAACGGTCGCATCGAGTCAGTATTTGAGGCCGCTGTGCGTCCAACCCCCGCTCTGCCGCTCGACTCGACCTTTGAATCACTGGCCCCGCCGGACTCGGAGTTGTGCATCGGGGCAACGGCGCTGTGGAACCTCTCCGCCGTGGACTGGTTGGCTGCGCACGGCTACCGGACATGGTATTTCGCCAGGGCACTGGGTGAGATCGACGGGTTGTTGCCAGACCCCGAACTTCTCTACGTCGCGTGCATTCTGCATGACCTCGGTTTGACCAAGAACGCCATTCCCACCGATGAGGAACCCTGCTTTGCCGTCCGCGGCGCTACCGAGGCGGCTGCGCTGGTGGAGCCCCACCGCGGTGTGGAGAGCGCTACCGCAGTTGGCGAAGCCATCTCAATGCATCTCAACATCGACGTTCCCGTGGACGGAGGAACACTCAACTACCTGGTTGCAGCGGGAAGCTTGATCGACGTGCTGGGTCCACGGCTTCAGCTACTTCCCCGCGACTTGCTCGCTGCCATTCTGGTGGAGCATCCCCGGGGCCCGTTTGCGGAAAAGATCGGTGAGGTTTTCACAAAGTGCGGTGTCCGCTATCCCGATACACGGTGTGGGCATCTGGAGAACACGCTGACCTTCTCGACTCTCGTCACTCAGCATCCTCTGGATTTGCAGGCGAGCGGCAATGATATCGAATCTGATTAAGTGAAGGCTCCCTGCGGTCGATAAGAAGGGAGTGTCCGCTGACATTCAACCTTATGCGCCCGATGCGCTTGATCTCCACAAGGCCCCGCAAGCGCCGCCCCCCGACGAAATTCGGGGTGGGGTGACCATTGGCGTGCTCTTGGAACGGGCTCGCACACGGTTGGGGTTGTCGATCGAAATGGTGGCGCGGGAGCTCTGGCTCACCCCCACGGACCTCGACAACTATGAATCTGGCATGCGGATTCCGTCGGCAAACTTGGTAGAGCGATTGGCCGAGTACTACGGCGTGCGGCCCGAACGATTCGACAAAGATGCCCCCGCAACCTTCGAGGTCTCCGCAACCGATAACACAGCCTCGGCTCTCTGGCTGGGCTGGGCTGCAATCGACCTCAGCGAATGGGACGGCTCGAACGACTATCTGATGCGGTCGATCGCCGAAACGCTCCGGGTCATGCGCTCACTCGGTTCGATGGATCCCGTAACGGTCCGCGAAACAGAGCTCCAGGCCATCTCGTCTGTTGTCGACCTTCGAGATCCGTTTCTCGCCGCTCGGATTCAGATTTGGCTTCGGATCAGCGCCGAGGCTGCCGAGCACCTCATCTACAGGCTCCGGAGGGCCCGCGAAGCCGGCCCGACCGCCGCTATTGGTCCGGGCATTCCTGCTTCGCCAACCGCTGACACTGAGAACACGCCGGCCCAATAGCGCCCACCGCCCTTCCCCAGCATGGACCCGGCTCGATCACGATTGAGTGAGTACCCTCTTCGGATAGGGGGGTTGCACATTGCCAGAACGAAGAGCCGTCGGAGAACTGGAAAACCAGGTGATGACCTATCTCTGGGCCACGGCGAGTTCGGCCACTCCGGCAGAAGTCCACCAGGCGGTAGCACCCGAGCTGGCCTACACCACCGTGATGACAGTGCTATCCCGCCTTTGGAAGAAGAGGCTGCTCACTCGTGAGCGGAACGGACGAGCTTACGCCTACTCCACGATCGAGCCCGAGTCCGCCCACCGCGCCGACCAGATGCGCGCCACTCTGTACAACGCGGTGGACTCCGCTGCAGTCCTCAGTTCCTTCGTCGACTCGCTCAAGGACGAGGAGGTGATCGTTCTGCGGCAGCTGCTCGACGAGGACGATTCCTGATGATCCAGCTCCTCGCCCCCGGTCTCGTTGGCGTCCTTGTTGCCGCTGGTCTTGGAGCGTTCCACCTGCCAGCGACGCCGCGGCGGACCCTGCTGTTCCTCACCTTCACGGCGGTGATAGCAGCTTCCACCTTTACGATCATGGTCGCCATCGTCGCCGCCGGATTCCTGCTGGGGCCCGTTCGCAGTCAGACAATTCTCGACTGGTGTCGGGTAATCCCTCTTCATCACCGAGTCGGGTTCACACCCGGCATCATCGCAACAATAACTCTGGGGTTGATCACTGCTCGTTTCGTTCAGGTACTTCGATCTCGCCGGCTGATCCTGAGCGAGGATCCGGGCCAGCGAATCCGTATCGTCGCCACCGATAAACCCTTGGCGTATTCCACGCCCGCCGGCGGCGGCTGCGTTGTGGTGTCCACCGGTCTGCTGGCGCCGCTGACCCCTCGCCAGCGCCAAGTTGTGTTCGCCCACGAACAGGCCCATCTCCAAGAGCGCCACCACCGTTTCTTGACAGCGGCTGCGCTCTCTCACGCCCTATTGCCAGCACTGGCCCCACTGGTCCACCAGATTCGCCATGCAACCGAACGCGGCGCGGACGAGCGGGCAGCAACCGCAATGGGCGGTGACCGTCAGCTGGTTGCAACCACCATCGCCCGTGCCGCTCTCCAGACGTCCTCGTTCGATGCGGTGATCCCCGCTTTCGGGGGCGGATCCGTCACTGGGCGAGTGCAGGCGTTGTTGAATCAACCGCGGCCGAGAGTGGTGTTCTTGAGCGGAGTCCTTGCGGCCACAGGGCTAGGCGTTGCGCTCCTGAGTGTGAGCATTCAGTTTCATCACTTCTACGACCTTCTCAACCATGTCTGCCGCGGCATAACTTGATTCCCAGCGATGCCAATGTACGACAATCTGTAGTAACGTAACCAGGTGCATTTTCTCCCAAGTCTCAGCGGCCTAGGTCGAGTGCGTGCCGTCGTGGCCGGATTTGTTCTCTTGACAATCGGGTTCTGGAGCGGACCGGCGGCGGCTCACACGGGCTTCGTCTCCTCCTCACCCGCAGACCAAGAGGTCGTGAACAGTGAGGTCACCGAGGTCGTACTGGTCTTCTCTGGCGACGCCCAACCGGTTGGCGAGGGATTTGTGGTCCTGGATCCCAACGGCGCCGTACGTGAGCCGGACACCGTCAGCTCGCCTGACAACCGTACGTTCATTCTGGGATTCAACGAAGCGCTTACGGGCGGTGAGGTAGGTGTGCGATGGATGGTGCAAGCAGCCGATGCGCACCCCATCGAGGGGACGTTTCGCTTCACCGTTGAGGCGCAACCGCCAACTGCAATCTCAGACAAACCGCCCGCGCAGACCTTGACCACTCCGTCATCGGTAACGCCGGTGGAATCGTCACCGACTCCGAGTGCCGTGCTGTCAGAGACCGTGGACGAGCCAGGCCTCCGGGCCCCATCTACGAGCATCGACGAGTTCCTTGACGAGTCACCAGGTCCGGCGGGTGCCAGCTCCGTTGGGGTGTTCGGTCGGGTGCTCTCACTCTCGGGTGCAATGATCGGTGTGGGAGGACTCGTCTTTCTGCTGTTTGTGCTGCGCGGCAGTTCCTCCGAGATTCGATCAGTCGTATTCTGGGTTCGTCGAGCCGGTGTGATGCTGGTCATCGGGTCCGTAATCGAACTTTTTGCGCAGCTCGCAGTGGCGGGAGCGGCTTGGAACCAGGTTGGTTCCCTCACGGTGATCGGTGGAACCCTCAACTCAACGCTCGGCGCTGCGATCGCGCTCCGGGTGTTTGGAGGCCTACTCCTCTCCAGCGGTTCTGCGCTCGTTACCGACACCATAGTGGATGGCACAGACTCCCTCGTCGCCGTACGAGAGCTGGTGGGCGCTGGCATCGGCTCCAGTACCTCCACCATGGCCGAAGCTCGATCGGCCGAGGTGGGCTTCTCTGGCCACGCCGACGACCACGTTTGGCAAGCTCCTTCCAGTGGTCCGGCGTTTGCGGGAACTGCTGCGATCCTCGCAGCCTTCCTCTTCGACGGTCACACCGTGAGCGAGGGGCCCCGCGCTCTTCACGCCATCATCAATGTGGTTCACGTCACCGCCGGAGCGGTCTGGGCCGGAGGCCTGCTCATGATGGCGCTCGTTATCTGGCGCCGGTTCCGCCGGAAGTCTCCCGTGGCCACAGCGTCGCTGGCCCTTCGGTTCTCGGTGGTTGCTGCTCTCGCAGTTGTGACCGCCGGAGCAGCTGGAAGCGTTCTGGCCATCCTCGTTCTGGACTCGATTTCGGAGCTCTGGACCACGCCGTGGGGGCGGATTCTCCTCGCCAAGGTCGCCCTGGTCGGGGTTGCTGGTACCGCGGGCGCGTATAACCATTTCGTTCTCATCCCGCAGCTCGATGGCGGGATCCACCGCGACGGTCCGGAGCGGCACTTCCGAGGCATTGTGACGTTCGAAGCTGCGGTGATCGCGGTAGTCATTCTCGCCACCGCCTTCCTCATCGGGGCGGCCTCGTGAGGACACGAACAATACCGGCAACGGCCATAGCGGTGCTGATCGCTCTTCTCTTCAGCGCTTGTGGCGACGAGTCTGCAGTGGAAGACCCTGGCGGCGCTAGTAGCGAAGGTGCGGTCGTCTATGCAGCGCAATGCGCTTCCTGCCACGGCGCAGATCTTCGCGGCACGGACAAGGGCCCCTCACAACTCTCCATCGTGTACGAGCCCAATCATCACGGCGACGACGCCTATCGGTCGGCTATCGCCAATGGGGCACCGCAACATCACTGGGGGTTCGGCAACATGCCCGCGATCCAGGGCCTCACCGCTGAGCAGGTGGACGACGTCATTGCCTACATTCGTTCCGAGCAGGAACGGAACGGCTTCGAGCGCTAGCTATTCGAGCCGTTGTAGACGAACGCCTGCCAGTCGGACGATCCGTCCCGTTTGGAATGGCTGTCAGCGGCTCGGTGTTAAATGAGTGTGCAACCAGGTAATACCCCACTTGTTGAATTCCGGGAACTGGCTCCCCCTGGCACGCGACTCTTCGCCAAACTGGAGTGGTACAACCCAACCGGCTCGATCAAGGACCGGCCGGCGTGGGCGATGTTCCATGACGCCAAAGATCGCGGCCTGCTCCCCGGTCGCACTCCGTTGATCGAAGCTACGTCGGGCAACACCGGGATTGGACTGGCGCGGGTAGCGCTCCTCAATCACCACCCGATCGCCATCTGCCTCCCCAGCAGCGCCACGCCCGAACGCAAGCAATTGCTTCGAGCGTACGGAGCCGATCTCATCGAGGTAGCCGGTGGTCCAAATGACGCCATCGCCCGTGCCAAAGAACTGGTCGCCGAGGGTGAAGGTCACATGGTGTATCAGTACGGCAACCCCGCTAACCCTGCGTCCCACGAGTTCGGGACATCCCTGGAGCTCGAGCGTGACTGGCCCCTGGCAACTTCCCCTGACCACCTTGTCTGCGCCTACGGCACCGGTGGCACTCTCACCGGAACCAGTCGAGGGATGAGACGAGCGTTCCCTAACATCAAGGTCCACTCGTCCGAACCCTATGTAGCGGACCCCATTGGCGGCATGCGGAGCCAGGACGATCCGTTCCAGCCCCCGGTTGCCGATTTGTCACTGGTCGACGATCGGTGGCAAACCGCCAGCCACATCGCCGAAAAGACAGTCCAAGAAATCATGACCCATGAGGGACACTTTGCCGGCACCTCCAGCGGCGCGGTGATCCACGCTGCTCAGATGGCGCTCGACCGTGACGGAGGAACCGCGATTGCGCTGCTTCCCGATGCGGGCTGGAAGTATCTGTCCGGCAATCCGTGGGCCTGAAGCGGATTCGGCGAAACCTCGGCCTACCACGTGTCGCCGAGCCGGTAACCGGCTGGCCAGGGGTCGGTCGGATCCAGCGTGTGCTGGTGGGTGCCCGTGATCCACGCCTGGCCGGAAACGGTGGGCTTGATGGCCGTTTGACCAGCAATTTCGGTCAATTCGGCGATCTCTCCTACGAATACCGATCCGATGATCGAGGTCATCGTGAGTTTTTCTCCGACCTTCATCTGGCCCCGTGCCGCTAGCACGGCCATTCGCGCCGATACTCCGGTGCCAGTTGGTGAACGATCGAGCTTGCCGGGGTCGATAACCACCGTGTTCCGCATCGTGAAGCCATGATCGTCCCGAGCTAACGGGCTGGCAATCTGGCAGAAGGAAAAGTGGCGCCACTCCTTCTCTGGATGGCTGAATGACAACTGCTCATTGGCCGCTCTGGTGATGGCGATACCTACCGACGCGAGGTCGGCGGCCTCGCTCGGTTCGATAGTGAACCCAAGATCAGCGGCGTCCACCATGACAAAACTGTCGCCCCCGAACGCAGTATCCACCCGTAGCGAGCCGAATCCCTCCACGTCGAGCTGGCTGTCCAGTTCACCAACGAATGACGGCACGTTGGTGATGGTGACCCGCTCGACCTTCCCCTCCCGGCATTCCGCCTGCACGTCGATCACTCCCCCGGGTGCTTCCAACCGAAGTGACATGACACCTTCCCTCATGGGAACGATGCCTGTCTCCAGCAATACGGTTGCAACACACATCGAATTGGATCCAGACATGGGCGGCGTGTGCTCGGGCTCCATGATGATGAAGCCCATATCGGCGGTCGGATCCACAGGCGGAACGAGCAGGTTGACATGCCGGAACACTCCGCCACGAGGTTCGTTGAGCATGAACGAACGCAGCTCGCCGTCGTTCGCAATGAACCGAGACTGCTCCCAGATTGTTGCACCCGGCGGTGGGGCGACACCACCAACGATGACGTCACCTACTTCGCCGGCAGCATGGCAACTGACGGTATGAACCACCCGAGAGGTTCTCATCCTTGTGAGACTAGGCGCTCTGGCCAAACTCGGTACGGAACCACCCACCCAGCCGGTGAAGCCCACCCGAGAACCTGGTGCGTCGCAGTGGAATGAAACCTTCGGGAAGACCGGTTCACTCCAATATGACTTCGCCTAGTGTCCCTCTCATGGCAGCCGATGAGTCCGCAACCTTGCTGGCGGAATCTCCTCCGGTCGCAGTGTTCAAGCACACGCGGGCCAGTCGCTGGATGCACTGGATCAACTTTCCGCTGATCACCATCATGGTGTGGAGTGGTCTCCGGATCTATCGAGCGGATGTGCAAGACCCCTTCGGCGTCGGTATTGCCGGCTGGCACTGGTTCAACCTGTTCCCGGAGTGGCTCAATGAATCGCTCGGGCTCAAGAGGAAGTTGGCGAAGGGAATGGCATTCCATTTCACCTTTGGCTGGTTCTTCACACTGAATGGGATCGCCTACGCCGTCTACCTTGTACGGTCCGGCGAGTGGCGCCACGTCGTGCCGGATCGACGAGATCTTGTCGATGCTGCGGCGGTAGTAGCGCACGATCTGAAACTACGCAAGACCGCACCACCCCACGGTCGCTACAACGCAGCTCAGAAGGCTGCGTACAGCGGCGTTCTCTTTCTGGGTTTCACCGTGGTCGTAAGCGGCTTGGCCATACTTTCCCCCACCCAGCTCAGTCCCCTCACTCGACTGCTCGGGGGCTACGAATTCGCCCGCACCATTCACTTCAGCTCCACCATCGGCTTCTTACTCTTCTTCATCACCCATGTACTTCAAGTGGCCAGAGCAGGCTGGTCAAACTTTGCGTCCATGGTGACGGGGTACGAGCTGAAACGGGACGTGAAGGGATGAGCGACTTCACGAAGAGGCTCACCGAATCCGCCGATGAGCGGCTGATTCGTTTGGCCGCGGAGGCTGCGGAGGGCCCAACGATCTCCAAAGCGGAGTACAGCAGCCGGAGCCGCCGCTCGTTCCTGACCGGGGCAGTTGCTGCGGCTGCAGGTTTCGCTGGATTTCGCGCAGTGCAGAATCGGCCGCTCGATGGGCGAACGCCGGACATCCTCCGCAAGGGCTACGAGTGGAACGAAGCTGTTTGGGAAACGCTGGGCAGCCAGTCCAAACTAGCGCCCACGTTCGATCTGGCCGACGCAACCTCAATCAGAGTGAACGGAAGGCTGGGTCTGCCCGACGACTATGACGTCGCCACATACGAGCTCACGGTCTTGGGAGTCAACGATGAGGTCCTGGAGACCTTCGATCTGAATGCCATGCGGGCAGTGATCGATTCGCTCCCTCAAGTTGACGTTGTACTAGAGCACAAGTGCATCGAGGGTTGGAGCGCCAAGCCACGATGGGGTGGTGCCGTCTTTGCAGACTTCGCCAACCGCTACCTCGATGACGTTCCGCCTACCTACGGCTACGTAGCCATGTCAACAAGCGACGATGAGTATTACGTGGGAGTTGATCGTGCCACCATGCTGAACCGACAGTCCCTGCTGGCCACCAAACTCGGAGCTGAGGACCTCAGCCTCGCCCATGGGGCACCGCTTCGGTTGGCAACGCCACACAAATACGGGATCAAGTCGATCAAGCAGATTGCCACCATCCGCTTCACCAACGAACGGCCCGACGACTACTGGGCCGAACGCGGCTACACATACTGGGCAGGCTTCTAGCTCGGCTCCTGGCATTGAACAAAACGAGGTGGAGTAAGGGGTCTACTCGTCTCCGGGATCCGGCTGGCGTCTCTGGGCCGAAGCGCCATCGCCGATGGCGGTCTGAACATTGCTTTCTACGGTGGTGACGCTCACCTCCACCGGTTCGCCGATAATGATTGCCAGCTCCTCGGCCAGCGTGTCAACCGCCAACGGTTGTTGGGGGTCAAGGTCAGACGTGACGGTGAGTTCAATGAGAGGAGCGGTGGCGTCGCCATCTCCCAAGGTGAGATCCATTGCGATAATGGAGACATCCCCCCGCCACGCCTCGACCGCAGCAGCAACGAGTTCCTGGGGATTGGAATCTATGGTCGGTTCGGGCCGCCATTGGTCCACCATCTGCAACGGTGCCACGATCAAGACGCTGCCCAATGTCGCCAGCCGCAAACTGCGGGCTAGGTGAGACCGATTCGACTGAAGCCGCCCACCGGGAACAAAGCCAACAACGATGAAGGTGAGGGCTCCGGCGGTGATGATCCCACTGACGTTGGCAAGGAACAGCAAGAACGATCCCAGTGCCATTTGGTAGCGACCCAACTCGAGCGTGATCCCGGTGACCGCCAGCGGCGGAACCAGCGCCACCGCCACCGCAACTCCCACAATCGCATCAGCCGCCTGGCGTCGCACTTTTGCATAGGCGCCAGCCGCACCGGCCACCAGCGCAACGGCCAAGTCGAGAAGTGTCGGTGATGTTCGCGCCAAAAGCTCATCGCTCAGCAACGGAGGATCGCCGGGCATGGCGAAGCTGATCACCATGGCCAGCGCCACGGCAAACACGGAGCCGATAGCGACGGTTGCCGCTGAGCCGGCAACCCTCCTCGGCCAATCCATCACCAGTGCGGCCGACACCCCCAGAACCGGCCCCATGAGCGGTGCAACCAGCATCGCCCCGATCACCACCGCTGTTGAATCCGCAAGAAGACCCAGGACCGCGATGAGGACCGAAAGCATGGTCAGTGAGTAGTACCGGTGAAGAAAGGGCAAGCGCCGGGTGCCCTCATGGAAGAGCGAATCAACGACCACCTTGCGTTCGGCCCGACTCAGCGTTGTCCTGTTGCGGGCCAGCAGATCCAGCGATTCCTGCAGCGGTCCCCCCCTGACCCACCGACGGCCGGGCGGCGGGCGAAGACGGCGAAAGAGCAACGGCGGCATAGCCGTCACTCTCGGCACATCGGGGTCCCCAACTTGAGCCTTTTGGCCCATAGAAACAGGCTGTTTGACCTAAGTCCTGTTCAGGAGGGCCACCGCGTCAGAAGAATCGAGCATTGATCTTGGTTCTGGGTGCTACATGCCGCTTGGTGAAGCACTTGGACCAAAGCGGATGCGGGCAGCACCTGCGGCACCGGCCCCATGGTTCCTGAGAGCGTGCAGCAGGTCTGAATTGCCGGCTCCCCATCATGGCCGGATCCAGTCGGGAGGGCAGCGAGAATCAGTCGACAAATCCGGATGTGTCGCCGGGCTGACGATGTTCAGCCGAAGGCTGCCCGAATCGCTTCGATGATCTCGTCGGGCGCATCTTCTTGGATGTAGTGTCCCGCGTTTGGCAAGTCGATGTAGGTGGCGTGAGGGAATTGCTTGCGCCAGTGGTCGACCACGGAGTCGCTGGCGAGCGCCGGATCCTTGCGACCGAACAGCAGCACGATCGGCTTCTCCGTAAGCGTCTCCGTCACACGAATCTCGAGTTCGCCCAGCCACGGATGAGATCTGATGATTTCGACCGGGAAGACGGCGATGCCCTCCCGCGATTCCGGGGTGGGGACGACGGCGGTGTAATGGGCGAACTCCTCGTCAGAGAGTCTGGCCTTCAACGATCGCTTCATTAGCGGCGACACGAAGAAGTTGCGACGCTTGATCAGCAACTGGATCGGCCTGCTGCTCATCGCCTTGCTGAAGATCTTCATCATGCGGCCGTTGTCGGGCCAGAACCACGTGTTGCCCATCACGAGACCGCGCACACGGTCGGCTCGGCGGGATGCGATATCCATGCCGATCGGCCCGCCCCAGTCTTGGCCCATCACGACCATGTCGTTGAGATCGAGGTGTTCAACGAGTTCGCCGATAACCGCAGCGTGTTCGGCGGGCGTATACCCGTACCCGCTCGGGTGAACCGACAGGCCGAAGCCAGGGTAGTCGGGGACGACACAGCGGAACTCCTGGCGCAACCCGATGACGATCTTGCGGTACAGGAACGACCAGTCTGGGTTGCCGTGCAGGAGCAGCAGCGGAGGACCGACGCCCTCGTCGACGTAGTGCACCGGGCCCACCGAACTGTTGAACCAGCGGGACTCGAACGGGAAAAGGACACTGTCGGGCGTAAACTCGACCACTCCGGCTGGACGCTCCATGACGGTCCTCCTCGCAACCTCAACGACATGCTATCGCACGCATACAGGAGCGGTCGGAGACCACCGCAGCATCCAATGACGGGAGCCACGAAACGTTCGGGTGACCACAGTTGGGTGACGAGCAGTGCGCCCAACTCCTAGGGTGAGACCATGGCCGCCACTTCTCGCCCCTCTGCTCACCATCCCGCTCCGGCGGCTGGGGCGCAGTGGCATCGTGTGCTCGGTCCCGAGGAGCTAGCCGAAGGAAGGGTGACCACTGTCAGCGTCGGCACCCGTTCTTTCGCTATCAGCCACCATGAGGGGCAGTACGGGTGTCTGGACAACGCCTGCCCGCATCAGGGAGGTCCTCTTGGCGAGGGTTCCATCGAAGGAGGCTGGCTTCGCTGCCCCTGGCATGGCTATGACTATTCCCCCATCGATGGCCAGCCTCCTGCTGGTTTCAGCGACGCCCCTGCATGTTTCCCAATCGAGGCCCGCGACGACGGGGTGTACGTCTCGCTCATTCCGGAGCCCGTACCCGTCCGCACGGTGAGCGATGTCATGGTAGAAACCCTGGTCAACTGGGGTTTGACCCACGTTTTCGGGATGGTGGGGCACTCGAACCTCGGCCTCGCCGATTCCCTGAGGAAAGCCGAGGAACGGGGAGACCTCACCTACATCGGCATTCGCCACGAAGGAGCAGCGGCATTTGCGGCTAGCGCTTTCGGCAAGCTGACCGGCTCGGTTGCGGGTTGTTTCGGGATCGCCGGGCCGGGCTCAACCAACCTGCTCACTGGACTCTACGACGCCAAGGAAGACCGGGCCCCGGTCCTGGCCCTGTCAGGACAGGTGCCCTCGAAGGTAAAAGGTCGCGGCGCCTTTCAAGACACCGACCTTGCGGCCGCTTTCGCGGGCGTGGCGAGGTTCAGCGAGACCGTTCAGATCGGCAGCAATCATGCCGAGCTGGCGACGCTTGCCATGAAGACCGCACTGGTGGAACGCTGCGTGTCACATCTCATCTTCCCGGACGAGGTCCAACACGCCGAGGTGGAGAGCGACACGCCGCCCGGCTCCCCCCTGGGGCGCACAGGTGAACGCACCATTGCACCTCCTGCGGAATCCTTAGACAAGGCGGCCACGATGTTGGGGAGGGCAGACCGTCCAATGATCATTGTTGGCGATGGCGCTCGCGACGATATGGCATCGGTAATCGCTCTGGCCGAGCATCTGGGAGCACCGGTAGCCACAACGTTCAAAGCCAAAGGTCTGATCGCCGACACTCACCCGCTGGGATGTGGAGTGATGGGACGATCGGGAACGCCGGTCGCCAGTTGGTTCATGAATGAGTCCGACCTCGTGCTCGTCTTCGGAGCAAGCTTCTCGAATCACACGGGCATCGCAGACTACAAACCGCTGATACAGGTAGACCGTGACCCCATGGCGCTGGGGCGATTCCACGCCGTTGAGATGCCCCTCCAGGGTGATGTTGGCGTCACGGCTTCCTTGCTCCACGAACGAATCAGCGGTGTTGTACCCGCAGTCGACTCGGCAGCCGAGGTGGCCGAGCGGTGGGAGATCTGGGGTCAGGAGAAGGAGCGACGCCGGACCGACGATGCCGGTCGTGGGATCGGAGCGGCGGCGTTGATGGATGTACTGTCACGACTGATCGATCCCGAAGCGGTGATCTGCGTGGATGTGGGAAACAACACCTACTCCTTCGGTCGCTATTTCGAATGCAGCGGGTCTCAGCGGGTGTTGATGTCTGGTTACCTGGGCAGCATCGGCTTCTCTCTACCGGCCGCAATGGGTGCCTGGGCCGCCGTTGGTGACACGCGTCAAGTGGTGAGCGTCAGCGGAGACGGCGGTTTTCGGGCAGTACGCGATGGAGTTGACCACCGCGGTGAAGTACAAGATGAACATCACCCATATCCTGATGAATAACGGTGAACTCGGGAAGATCTCCAAAGAACAACGCGCTGCGCACTGGGATGTCTGGCAAACGTCGCTCCACAACCCGAACTTCGCCGATTTCGCTCTGTTGTGCGGTGCGTGGGGCCGCCGAGTAACCAGCGCCTCCGATCTGGAAGGGTCCATCCTGGCCGGACTCACCCACCCAGGACCCGCTCTGGTGGAGGTGATGACCGACGCCCTCTTGCTGTGATGCACAGCCTTGCTGTGATGCACAGTCTGTTGGGGGAAACAGCCCTGCTGCGGAAGACAAGCGCGCTAGGGTCGGTTGATGCGCGAGGCATCCCTGGACATGAACGACGTCAGCGCCGATCTTTCCTTCGATTGTCCACGCTGCGCCAGGCCGGCGACCGGCCGTTTCTTCGGACCTTGTGAGTCCTGCGCAGCCGAACTCAGGATCGCCATGGCGGGTGAAGCGGATGCCAACGCTCGGGCTACGGAGTACGAACCCAAGATGAATGTCACGCCAAACGCCGTCGCCCTAAAGGACGACTAGCAGACGACTGACTGTCACAACCCCTGACAGGTCACGGGACGAGGATGACTTTGCCGAACTTGTTGCCCGCCCGAAACCGCTCATATCCTGCGGCAGCATCGGCCAGAGTGAAGGTGTCGGCGACCGGTACCGATATTCGGCCCGCTTCAACGTGGGGAAGGACATGCTGCTCGACCCGCCGAGCCACCAGCGCCCGCTGAGAAAGCGGACGAGCCCGGAGCGTGGATGCAAAGAGCCTCGCTCGCTTTCCCATGAGGTGAACGAGGTTGATCTCCACCTTGGATCCTGCGCCGACGCCAATGACACAGATTCGCCCCTCGGTGGCCAGGGCCTGCACATTGGCGGGCCAGTTTGGTGCTCCAACAAGCTCGAGAATGAGATCGAAAGGCCCGCCGTCAACGAAGTGGGCGGGGTCCAGCGCCACAGCGCCCAGTGCTGCCACTTTCGACCGGATCTCGGGGTTTCTCACTGTGGCGGTGACAGTTGCACCGGCCGTTACCGCGAGCTGGACTGCGGCGGTGCCCACCCCGCCGGCGGCCCCGTGAATGCACACTCGGTCGCCCATGGTCAAGCCACCTTGGGTGAAAAGTGCATCGAAGGCTGTCTCGAATATTTCAGGGAAGCCTCCGGCCATCGGCCCGTCGAGGAGATCTGGTACCGGCATCGCCAGTGACTCATCGAAAACGCATCGCTCCGCCTGGGCTCCGCCGGGGACCACCGCCATCACGCGATCACCGACTCCAAAGCGACGACATGACAACCCGGTGGCCTCTACCACACCGGCCAACTCGAGACCCGGTGTAACGGAGGCACCGACCGGAGGCGGATAGTTTCCCCCGGCCTGGAGGATGTCGGCGCCGTTGATCCCGCATCCCTCCACCCGCACGAGAAGCTCGGTGGCTTCGGGGATCGGGTCGGCGATCTCTGCAATCGTCACGGTGCCGTCTACGAACTCCACTGCTCTCATGGTTCTGAGGCTACCCCAAAGCCGTTTGGGGGAATCCCCCACGGCGGCTGACCGACACACTGTCCGACACTTCGTACATGACAACAGCGCCCTTTCCAGAAGTTACTGCATCGTCGGCAGATGTCTCGTCGAGCCCCTCACTGGCGAGCCTTGCCGCCGCCGAGCCCACGACGCATAGCGGCGCAGGACGAAACCGAGCGATCGATCTGTATCGGGCAATTGCGATGTTGATGGTTGCGCTTGGCCACTGGCTGGCGATCAGTGTGTACATAGACGGCTCCGGATCGATCCATGCCGGGAATGCCTTGGACCTCGCCCCGCAGTTCGCTCCGATCGGCTGGTTCATGCAGGTGATGCCGCTGTTCTTCGTTGTTGGAGGTTTCGCCTCTGCCGCTTCGCTCGATGCCCACCGGCGGACCGTGAGCGCTACCGATGCCGATTGGCTGACTGCTCGCCTACGCCGCCTCTACACCCCGGTGGCAGTTCTCGCTGCTTTCTGGTTTGGCGTAATCGCTTTGGCAACTATGGCTGGCGTTGGCGGGCTCGCCGTTCTGGCTGCCGGTGCCGCGGCAATTCCGCTGTGGTTCATTGCCAACTACACGATCGATACTGCCATCGCCCCAAAGACATTGCCGATGTTCCGAGGCAATCCTGCCCGATTCACTGCGTTCCTCGCTGCCGCAATCGTCTCGCTCGAACTCTTGCGTTTCGTTGACGTCGGTGCCTTCAACCCGATCTCCCATCTGAACTGGGTTCTTGGTTGGCTCGGCTTTCAGGTAGCGGGATTTGCCTGGAAGGACGGGCTGATCCGTCCCGGTCCCTACCTCGCCCTGGCCGGGGTCTCTGCACTCGGTGTTGCGCTCCTTCTGGTTACGGTTGGGCCCTACCCCGTCTCAATGGTCCATTTCGACGGTATTGGGGCGCTCTCACCCACACATCCGCCATCCCTTGCCTTGATGCTGTTCGGGACCGGCTCTTCGGCATTGGCCATCGCATCTGCCCCTGCGGTGAATCGTTTGATCGACCGGCGGCCGGGTCTGTGGACAGCGACCATCGCCGCCAATAGCATGGCGATGAGCGTTTACCTCTGGCACTTCACGGCTGCCGTATTCGCCGGTGGAGTCTTCTATTCCCTAGGCCTCCTGCCCACCGCCATCACCGGATCGACCGCTTGGTGGCTCCAGAAGATTCCCCTGATCGTCGCTTCAACAGTGGTCCTGGCGGGGATCGTGTCGACGGTGGCGCGTTTTGAACAGTCGGCACTGTTTGCCAGGCGCGGCGCCAGTGCCTACAGCTACCGATTCCTGCTGCTGCTTTCAGTAATGCTCTCCTTCGCAGTGAAGGGCCTATGGACGACCCGTACGCCACTCGGCATCGTCGGAGGCACGGCAGTCGTTGCGTTGAGCTTTGTCCTTGTGCTGTGGCAACCGGAGCGATCGATCTTGGGTTCGGTTTCGTTCCCCTGGCTACAGCGGGTCCGTCGATCGACGATAATCAGTACATGACAACGTTGCCGGTACTGGGTGTCCTGTCGCCCGCACTGGTGAGCCGCCCTACCCGTCACAGCATTCTGCGCGGGATCATGGTCTTTCGTTGGTTGACAGTCTCATGGGCCGTGGCGATCTTTCTGTACGAGGTGTATGACCGGAACGTTCGTGAACTCGGCCGGGCAGACGTGGCCCGCCCGCTCGAGGGCATACTCCTCTGCGTTGGGCTGATCGTCTACGTCGCTCTCCTCACCGCCGCCTATCTCGAGAACGCCGACCGAATCCTTCGACCCGTGTGGATCTTCACGGAGATCGCGGTTGTCACCGTGCTTTTCCTTACCGATGTTTGGGTCTATGGATCGCCGGACCATTCACAATCGCTCCCCACGGTCTACCCGGTGGCAATCATCGCCACCGTGGCATTAACAGCCGGCCAACGGGCTGCGGTGCTGACCGGGATCGGCTTTGGGCTGGCCCGGTATGCCGGCTGGCTCCCGTATAACGACACGCCCTGGAGTCTCACGCGAACCTCCAGCCTGGTGCTGATGGCCGTCGCCGGCTGGACCTCGGCATACCTTTTCAAGCGGCTGGAGCTGGCAGATCGGCAGATCTCGAGCTTTCGGGCGCGGGAGGAAGTCGCTCTCACCCTGCACGACGGGGTCCTCCAAACACTCGCCGTGATCCAGCGACGTTCAGGAGACGACGAATTGGTGGCCTTGGCCCGGAAACAAGAACTGGAACTTCGGAACTACCTGTTCGCCGGGGTAGCCGATCCCGATGACCTCGGCACCGAGCTCCGACGGGTGGCCCAAGACGCCGAAGAGATGTATGGATACAAGGCGCAAGTAATCTGTGCTCCGGACCTGCCAGGCGCCACCCGGGAACGAACCACCACCCTCATCGGAGCGGTGAGGGAAGCGCTCCACAACGCCGGCAAACATTCCCAGGCCACCGAGGTCACCGTCTATTCCGAACCCGACTTCGCCGATGAGTCTCTGATCTTTGTCTCCGTAAAGGACAACGGAGTGGGCTTCGATCCCGCGTCAGCAAAACGGGGACAGGGACTGAACAACTCAATCGCAGCTCGCATGAGTGAAGCAGGCGGGACCAGCAAGATCGATGGCCGACCCGGCCGAGGCACGGAGGTGCAGCTATGGCTGTAGAAGCGGTCAAGAATCACGTACGAGTAGTCCTTTGTGACGATCATCCGATCTGGCGTTCGGGAGTCCGAGCCGACTTGGGCGAGAATTTCCTGGTGGTAAGCGAGGCGAGCGATGCAACAGAAGCCATCGCCGCAATCAAGAAGCACCGCCCCGATCTCGTGGTTTGTGATCTACACATGCCCAATGGAGGCGGCATCGCGGTAGCCAAAGAATGCGGGGACGACACAAACATCGTGATGCTTACCGTCTCGGAGTCCGAGCGGGATCTGCTGGATGCGGTAGCTGCCGGAGCCAATGGTTACCTGGTGAAGTCCACCCCGCCGGAGGAGTTGCGCAATCGACTCTGGGCCGCCGCCAATGGCGAGCCGGTGTTCTCCCCTGCGTTGGCCGGATTGGTGATGGGCGAATTCCGCAAGCTCGCAAAGGCCAGCGGCGGTACCCAGCCCCTGTCTGACCGTGAGCGCGAGGTTCTTCAGTACGTGGCCAGGGGCCACAAGTACAAAGAGATCGGTGAAGAACTGTTCATCTCGGCCAAGACCGTGGAGAACCATGTTCGGAACATCCTGAAGAAGCTTCACCTGTCCCGCAGGCAGGAACTCATCCGGTACGCGCTGGACCACAACATCGAATAGTCCGTCCGCTCATCGCTGTGGCGGAGTGTCGGGCCCGGCGGCTTTCTGGCTATTGGCCGTAGAAGCCAGGAGGTCGATGGCACGTGCGGCGAGGGGATCCTGCAGCTGCAATGCCTCGCTGACACTGTCGATGGCAGCCACCACCCGGGTGACAGGGTCGGTATCGCCTCCCCCCAGTCGCTGCTTGCGGGCAAACGTGGCCTTGATCTCAGCCCAGCGTTCGCTTTGCTCTCCCTGCAACTGACCCCTCAGTTCGGCCAGCTTCAATAGATTCGCTTCGGCGGCACCGGTGAGGGCCTGGGACTCGGCGATGTAGTGGTCGTCCAAAAGGGCTTCCACCTCACCGGCATTCATCGCCGGGACGATCTTGGACGCCAGCCGGGCCATGTTTCGGTACGAACCTTGGAGTAGGAAGGGTGGTTCGGTCCGATAGGCGTCGTCGGTTGCCGCTGAAGCGATGTACTGACGGTTCACCTTCAAGACGGTTTCCTGGACCTGGCGAAGGTGCCTGAGGGCTGCCACCATCTCGTTGATCTCGGCCGAAGAATAGGACCCGCCCAGAGCCGATTCGGACAGGGGTTCGCCCCCGGCCGCACGGAGGAAAGCATTAAAATCTTCGGGCGTAGATCCCGCCAACGGAGCCAGTACGGGATTGGAAGTTAGTGCATTCTCCAGATAGCTCCTGGCGAACACCTCGTCATTTCCGCCTACCACATCACCCAAGTTGTAGGTGTCGGCCCGGTTGGCCAGCATGTCAGGGATCTGGAAACGCTGACCGGATTCGGTGTATGGGTTGCCAGCCATGATCACAGCAAAACGTTTGCCGCGCAGATCGAAGGTTCGGGATTCCCCGTTCCACACGCCTTCCACCCGACGCTGCCCATCACAGAGGGAGATGAACCGTTGCAGGAATTCCGGATTGGTGTGCTGGATGTCGTCGAGATAGAGAATCACATTGGTGCCAACCGCGAATGCCATGTTGATGCGGTCGATCTCGCGTGCGGCCGTAGCACTTGCAGCCTGGGCGGGGTCGAGCGAGGTCACATCGTGGCCGAGCCCCGGACCGGAGACCTTCACCAGCGCCATGCCCAGACGGTCGGCGAGATATTCCACCAGCGTGGTCTTCCCGTAGCCGGGTGGCGACAGCAGCATCAACAGACCGGAGCGGGCCCCGGTGCGATCCTCGACCGTGCCGATCTGTCGAGCGAGGTTGTCGCCGATCAACGGGAGGTAGACCTTGTCGATCAACTGGTTGCGGACGAAACCTTCCGCAACCTGCGGTTCCAGATCATCGATGCGAAGTTTCCTACGAAGCTCAGCGAGGGCTGCTCGTCGGGCCCGGCCGAACACCTTGTGAGCGGGCATCACTTCGCCAACGTGGTGACGGACTTGTGCGGAGATGTTGTCTACCCGGCCGGTCAGGGTTCCCGAGGAGACGGTGGTGTGCTGGCCTAACAAACCAGAAATGGTGAACCCCAAATCAACTTCCACTACTCGCCGAGGAAGGCCGGGGGTCAAGAGGGTTGCGACCACTTCCGGGATCAGATGGGTCTCGGCTACCTCGATGACCCGGTTGAGGTAGTCGGTGAGTACTGCATGGGCGCCGTGTAGGTCGCCGGAGAGGTCGCTCACGATCGAGGCGACCACCGGGTTCTTTCGCAGGGACTGCACCAGACCGGTGGCGGCTGGACTGGTGGCGAAGGCGAACTCGGCTTCGACCGTCAACTCCGTCAGGAGGTAGCTGGCCACAGCAGGCTCAATCTCGAGAGTGGTCCGCAATTCAGCGGCAAGGTCGGCAAAGGCGGGGGCGGAAAGGCCGAGGTGACCGGCGGCGTTTCCTCTACGCAACCAGGTTGCTCTGGTCTCCTCATCGGTTCCCTCCCATGCCATCTGGGCCTCGGCTCGGAGACGGCCGGGGGCAACGAGGGAACCGGCGGCAACGATGAGGGGCCCCACCACTGCGGCGATGGTGGCGGCATCTACATCGTGAACGCCACGGTCATAGCCCTCGTCGAGGCGAGTATCGACCTCGGCCTGGATAAGGGGCAAGACCCGTTTGGCGATGGTTTCCTTGGCCGCTGGTCCGGGCCGGGCGAATAGATTCGCCATCTGTTCCGGGGCGTCTCGCAATGAATCGACGAAGTGGAAGGCGAGAACCGTGGAACGATAGAGATCGCTGGTCTCGGAGCTGAAAGGAAGGTCCCACAGACCTTTGGACGCATCGAGCACGTCGGAGTGGACTGGAAGGCGAAGTTCGGTGCCCGTGAGCACCGCTTCCAGCTCGTCACCGGTGGGGACGATCGTGAGCTCCCGTGTTCGCTCGTCCACGCTGAATCGATGCCGTCCCAGCTTCACCGCCTCGCCGTCGTAAAGGTCTTGGCGATCCCGCAGACTTCGCGCCGCACCATCCCGGGCGGCGCCCAATCGCGACGCCAGCTCATCGGCCCGAACCGGCTCGCCCAGTTCGCGCAAGTCTTCCACCAGTGAGCGAATTCGGCTCACCATGGCGTCGGCGGCGAAGAAGCCGTTGATCTCATCGACCGAACTGAGTTTCTCCGCCCGGTGAGCAACTCGATCCAGTGTGCGGGTAGCGGCGGAGATCAACCGTTCGGCCCGTCGTTGGCGATCGTCGACCAGCTGCTGGCGTTTGCCGCCGAGCGCCTCGGTCACCTGATCACGACGACTGTTGAGCTCTTCGAGCTGGGCGTCCGTGCGGGGTCCGGTGCTCTCTAGTTGCTCGAGCTGAAGCAGAAGCCGGGCCAGAGCTTCGTCGCAGGCCTCGGGAGTGTCGGCTCGTCCGACCGCGGTGGCGATGGATTGACCGAAAAGGCCGAGCTCGGTGGCGAAGGCGGCCCCGGTTTCGGACTCGATCAGGTCGGTACGGCGGCGATCTGCACCGGCTCGCACCCGGTTGAGCTCGGCCAAGACGCCACTGACCTGCTCGAGCACGCTGGTGCGAACACGAGGGTCATCGACGACCAGGTCGCTGACGGTGCCAGCCACCACGTCCATGGAGGCAGCTACAGCGTCGACCTCTTCGAGCAGAGCGTTGGCGGCCACCGAAGAATCGAGACTCGGGGTCTGGTCGCCCAGCGAGCCGAGTCGGTCATGGTAGGGAGCGAATGCGCCATCCGAAGCCAGGTGCGCTGCGGCCCTCTGTGCCAACGAGTCATAGGCCTGGTCGCTGCTCTCGATCAGTTCGTCCACCCGAGCGATGTCAATCTCGCGACGGTCCCGAACGGTGTGAAGATGACCGATTTCCGTGCGCACCAACGCCAAGGCATCGATGAAAGCTTCGGTGGTTCGGGGAGGGCTCAGACGAAGATCTTCCAGGGTCCTGCCAACCGAGGCTTCCGCTTCGTTGAGAGCGCTCGAGGCTGCGCCCTTGACAGCCAGCATGCGTTCGAACTCGTCGATGACCTGTTCGGCCACTACACGAATGTCGCGGGCTGGTCCGGCGAGATCGTTCGCTTCGGGGTCGGCTGACCAGTGGTGACTATCGACGAACCGTCCGGCCGATGCCACCAAATCGGCATACACCGAAGCGCTTGGCTCAACCCCACCGACGAGGCGGGTCAAGGCCAGTGCGTCGGCGATGCCGCTTACCAAGGCGGCGTTGCCGATGCGGTCCAGCTCCGACCTCTGCCGGGGCTGCGCTTCGTACCACTCGACGCTCGAGAACGGCGTTGCCCATATCTGAATTGGATGAATGCGGCTTGGCTCGGCTTCCTCCCTGAAGACCACCATGGTGCCGTCGGGAAAGAACGTATGGCCATGGCAGCTGATCGGCGCCGTCACCTCTTGGCGGACAACGTTGTAGGGCAGGAGAACGCTGACGCCACTGGCTCTCTCGTGGAACACATAGACGACGTCTTCGCCGTTCGGCGACCGGACGACCTCGAGAAGTTCCATGTTGTCGGCTTCGAGATCGAACGTCCTGATCTCCCCCGTCTTCATGTAGACCCCGGAGGGAAAGATGATCCCCTGCCCGTCGGGCAGCTGCCGGAAGGTCTGACCCAGATCGTCGATCCGTTCGGCGGTGTGGGTGAGGAGGTTCACCACGTAGTAGCGATGATCCAACTCGCCATAGGGAAGGACGTCGAGCAAGACGAAATCGCCAGCCACCGCCCAAGAGATTTGGCAATCCTGGAGCGATTGATCGGCATGCTGGAGCGGATCTGTCAGAAGCTGTGTGCCGGCGCCCCCGTCGTCGAGCAGAATCTCCAGCGAACCCCCCAGCGGGTTGACCACCACTCGATCGGTAAGTGCAACGTGCATGGAACCAACATGATCGGCCCGAGTGGCGAGGGTCCATTCCACATCCTGATGGGGAGGGAAACGATGATCGCGATCGCCACGGGCATCGAGATACCGAAGCGTGCCGTCGACCTCGACCTGCCACCGAAGCACTCGCACGTCGCCGATTCCTGACCCCGTTCGGAAGACGGCGAGCAGGCGGTCGGCTCTGCGATAGAGCTGTTGGAGCGTTGTGTCTTTGAAATAGGTGTGGAGCTCCTCGAAATCCCGGTGGAATTGGTCATCATCCAGCGCGGTACCCGAAAGGCCCTCGGGATTAGGACTGAGCACGATCGGAGCCAACGCATTTTCTGGGTCGCTCGTGTAGTGATGGACGGCGAACACGTCCTCGCTTCGAACCTCCGACTTCAGCCCAGCCGCAACGTTGTAGGCCAGGATCATCTGATCGCCCAGCGCCACCACATCTCGGGGAACGGCGTTGGCTTCGGTCCGGACCCGCTCGGTTCCCAACAGCTTCATGGTGCTGGACCCAAAGGTGTCCAACCGGCGTTGGTTCAGCGAACTGGCCCGCTGGGCCAGATCGTCGGCGGCTTGCTCCAACCGCCCCCGCAGCAGCTGGTAGGTGGAGGTCTGTTGCCCCTCAGCCATAAGCGAACCCCCTGTCTTCCAACAGGCGGAGCGATGCCCGGTGAGCAGCCCCAATCCTACATTTCAGACCGCAGTTACTGGAGCGCCGGAGGCGAAGCCTCCGTGGCGTCAGAACGGCCCCCGGAGGGACAACACACACGCGGAGCGATACCCGGTGAGCAGCCCCAATCCCAGATTTCAGACTGCAGTTATCGGAACGCCAGAGGCGAAGCCTCCGTGGCGTTTCAACGGCCCCCGGAGGGACAACACACCCTTCGTGACTGGACGCAATCACCTGAGCAACAACGTTTCTATCAAGCGTTTGAACGCCCCCCGGAGGGACAACGCGGGCATTGTGAGCAGTCCGATCCGCACCTGTTGACGCAGCTATTGGAGCGCCGAGCAGGCAAAGCCTGCGTGGCGTTTGAACGCCCCCCGGAGGGACAACACTGTCTTCGTGAGCGGACGCAATCACCTGAGCTAGAAGCCCTGAGGCTGCGGAGGGACGGAGCAGCATGAGCTACTGGGCCCCGCTGATTGAGCGAAGCGAGACTGGAGCGACCCGGAGCGAAGCCCGGATGCCCGGAGCGGGAGCAGAGGAAAGAGTCGGCAGTGCGGAAGCGTAGGGCAGCCGGTGCGGAGCAAAGGCGAGCGGAGGCATGAAACTGCCTGCTACTTCTTCAGCTGGTTGAGCAGATCGGCCACGCTGAGGTCCCGGATGCCGTCGGCACCGAGACCAGCGATGGCTTCGGTCAACTTGGCAACCAGGTCCTCGTCTCCGTTCTGATAGGGCTCGAGGATCTTGCTGAGCGTGTCGGACTTCTGCGTCATGCCGTCGATCGACTTGCCCGTGGTGATCGCCCCAACGAGCTTGTCTACGAACATGTCGGAGCCGCCCACGATGTCGATGTTGGCCGATTCGAGACCGGCCTTCATGGCATCGGCCTGAGCGGTTGCTACACCTATGGTGGCGTCAACCTCGGCGAGGCGGACTTTGGTGTCGGCTTCGAGACGACGAACGAATTCTTCGTGTTCCTGGCCCACACCCTCAAGCTCACGCATCGCTGCGGCCTTGTCGGTGAGACCTTTCGCTTCGCCTTTCAGCTTCGCTTCGGTGATCTCCGCTTCGGCCAGTCCGGAATCCCGGAGCTTGGAGGCCTCGGCCTCACCAAGTTCGCGAACCGCTCCAGCGCGGGCGAGCTCAACGTTGACATTGGCCAGACCGAGTTTCTCGTTGGCAGCGGCCTGAGCTTCCAAAACCTCTACCTCAGCAAGGCCGGCAGCGGCGGACTCGGCCTGCACGCCCTCGGCCATACGTATCTTCGCTTGCGCTCCCAGCTGGCTGGACTCCAGTTCGGCCTTGGCCATACGAATCTGCTCACCGGCGCGGAACTCGGCGGCGGCTTCAGCGGCCTCAGCAGCCTTGATGTCCTTCACCAGGCTGGCCTGAGCCTCACCCTCGGCGAGAATCACGGCCGCGTCCTTCTGACGATTCGCCTGCTCAACGACTCGCAGTGAAGCGATCTCTTCTTCCTGGACGGCCACGGTCTTCTCCACCGCGATCCGGCTGCGGCGGAGGTCGGCGATTCCGGCCATCTCCTCTTCGAGCGACTTCTCCGCTGCCAGGGTCTCCACCTGGCGGCTCATGTCCTCCAGCTCGGCGGCCTTGCGGACTCGCTCCACCTCGACGGCCAGAACCCGCTCGCGATTTTTCCCAGCCACAGCGATTTCTCGCTCCAGGTTTTCCTTCTCGATGCCGAGTTTCTGGTCAACCTCGAGGCCGGCCATCTCTGAACGGAGCCGTTCTTCTGCACGCACAGCTGCGGTGGTTGCCTCTTCGCGGGCGATCACCGTTTGCACTTCGCGCTGCTGACGGGCCTCGGCATCGGCCTGCTGACGTTCCAGCTCCAGAACGGCTTCCTTGGTTTCAACGTTCTTGGCGGTGAGTTGCTTGCGCTCGTCGTTTCGGGCGTTGTTGGTTGCCACGTGCTCGATGGCAGTGAGCTCGGTGATCTTGCGAATGCCCTGAGCATCCAAGATGTTGTTGGAGTCCAGTGCGCTCAGCGGCGTCTGCTCCAGGTAGTCGATGGCCACATCTTCCAGGCTGTAGCCGTTGAGGTCGGTTCCGATCACCTCAATGATGCGGTCACGGAAGTTGGCTCGCTCGGTATAGAGCGAGATGAAATCCATCTGCTTGCCGACGGTCTTCAGCGCTTCGGAGAACTTGGCGGCGAAGAGCTCCTCCAGCGTTCCGATGTTGCTGGCCCGGTCGCACCCGATGGCCTGGGCCACCTTGATGACGTCTTCCGTGGCCTTGTTTACCCGCACGAAGAAGTTCACCTTGATATCGGCGCGGATGTTGTCCTGACAGATCAATCCCTCGGTCTGACGACGATCGATCTCGATGGTCTTCACCGAGATATCCATGGTCTCGGCCTTGTGGATCACCGGCAAGACCATCTGTCCGGTGAAAGTAACGTCAACCTTCTTGGCGCCACTGACCACCAGCGCATACCCCTGGGGGACCTTGCGATAGAAACTGGCGAATGCCAGCGCGCCGATCACGACGATGCCCAGTACCAAGGCTGCCGCCACTAGTAGCCAAATGATGAATGTGCCCATTGCCGGAGTTTCCTTTCGAAGAAACGTTGTGAAGCCACATGCGTAGACAGAGCTCTCTAATGGGCTTCGGAACGATCGAAGAGAGACCTGAGGTTTTGCCGTTTGGGTGAGGGCTAGGTGAGCGCAGCGACGTCGGGGCTGATTTGAAAGAGACCGTCGTTATCGACGCTCACAATCAGTCCCCGGGACCCCTGTGTCAGAGAATTGGACTCCGAACATCGCACCTGGATCGTGTGCGTGCTGGATTCGGCGTCTACCACCTCAGCCTGGCCGAAGGTGCGGCTGACCGAACCCGTTCGGACCGTACACAACCGACCAACAAGGTCTTGATGCTCGATGTGCGGCCTCACTGCAAACAGCGGAGCAAGCCGCTGCCCCACCCGCCCGGCGACAAATCCGGCCGCCAGAAGCGATCCAAAGAAGATTCCAATAGCTGGGAACACGCCTGGTGGACCAGTGTCACTCGTGGTGAGCAGAGAGAGGCCGAAGCTGACGAACCAGCCGACGAAGCTAAGCACGGTGAACGTGACGGTTATCGGGACGTGGTGAAGTTGCAGTTTGCGGAGAAACCCGCCGAGACCGTTCCCGACGTCGGTTTCTATATCCATATCAAGATCGACGTCGATGTCCAGCATGCCGTCGCCGCCGACCCCGGTCACGAGGGTGAGGAGCCAGAATCCGACCGAGACGATGAGGAGGAACGTGAAGACGACGGTGGGTACACCCAGTGACACTTCCAGGAACCTGTCCAACGCACACCTCTCTGGCCTGCTGGCCGATTGTTACTACTAGTAACGTCGGCGCTAATCGCAGAGTTCCTGAGCAATTCCGGATTTCGGTAGGAACACCTACCTAGAACTGTGCGGCGTTTGTGACGCTCTGCCAGTCGGCGGCCACGTTGCCCTTCCCCGGGAATCCCCCAAGGTCACGAAGCATCCGAGCCGTGTGCATCAGATTCCACGTCATGAACGTGGTGTTGCGGTTGGTGAAATCGTTGTCGAAACCAAACGGTTTCCCCGTGTCGGGGTTTTCGTCGCCGTAGCTAGGCCCGGGACCTGCCTCACCGATCCAACCGCAGTCGGCCTGGGGCGGGACGACGAAACCGATGTGCTGGAATGCGTAGAGGAGTTCCATTCCAACGGCTTTCACGCCGTCCTCGTTGCCGGTCACGATACAGCCGGCCGTCTTGCCGTAGTAGAGGTATTGCCCCTTGTCGTTTTTCTCGCCACTGCTCGCATACATACGTTCAATCGCCAGCGTTGCGAGGCTGCTCTTGACGCCCAGCCAGATCGGGCTACCGATCACCAAGATGTCAGCGGCCATGATCTTGGCTTGAATAGCCGGCCAGTCATCGGCGTCAGCACCGTTGTCGGCCACGGCATCGGTCACCATGCCAAATCCGATGCGGTGATCGAGCATATGGATCGTCTCTACTTCGACCCCCTCGGACTCCATGATCTTCGACGACTTGTTCATCAAGAGTTGGGTGTGGGAGTCCGCATTGTTCCGTTTCAGGGAAGCGTTCAGGTAGATGGCGGAGAGATCGGCGAAATCGGTCATGCTCACGGTCTACCCCAACCAACAGCACCCCACCCAGATAATTTCAGTGAAATGTCGCTTTGGGCAGAAATTTGGGGTGGGAGCGAAGGAACGGGAGCCGGGCGAACACGCGGCGGATGAAGTTCAGAATCGAGTGCACGTCGCCGGGACGCATGAACGCCACGTAGCCGATGAGCATCCCAGGAAAGAAGTAGCCCAGACGCATCGCGTAGTCGAACGAAAAGTGGAGAGCGACTCCCAAAACCACCGCCACCAGACGGGTGCGCCGGTTCCACAGGAGCAGCGGCAGCGTGATCTCCAGCCCGAAGGCGAACCAGGTGGAGAGGCTGCCCAGAATCACGCTCTCTCGAACGAACCCCGGCACATAGAAACGCTGGAACTCCTCGAGGCCTAATGCGATCGAGGCCGCTGTTCCGTTGTGCCATCGACTGCCCGGGGCCTTGGCGATCGCCGTTGCCACGTAGATGGCACAGAGCTGGAGCTGAAAAATCCGCAGTACCCACGCCGGCCCTAGCGGCCAGCGACGTTCGCCCAAAGGCTCCGATCGCTGCCCACGGGCACCGATCGAGAGATACCGAGACGGGGTGAGGATGGCGAAGACCGCGAAATAGAACGCCCAGAGCCGCAGCAACACGTCGCTGGCGTTCATCATCACGATCAGATCTTGCTGGAGCGACATCATCGTGTACCAGATCAGCGGGGCGGCCAGTTTCACAAACCGCCCCGCCGTGAGGGAGAGGGCCGAGACGATCAACACAACCATGGTCACAACAGCCGCCTCGTCTTGACGGAACCACTGGAGAGCGCCGATCCGCCAGTTCGAATAGCTCGGTTCGGCGAAGAGGCCGTCATCGAAAAAGAAGGTGTCGAAGTCCGGCAGGAGAGCGAGACCCCAGAGCAGACTGGTCAGCCCCAGCAGGATGCGGATCCAGGTGATGTTGATGGTGGACTTTGGAGTGAACCAGAAGGAGTTCCATCGCTGCAGTCCGCGGCTGAGAATGGTGATGATCCCGCTGTTCATGATCCCGCCACTGCAAACGGGACGGAGAGCATCTCCTCGTCCTCCCACACGCTCACCGAGCCCGAGCCGGGCTCGGGCACCTTCCTTGTCCTCCGATAAAGGACGATCCGCGTCACATCACGATCGGAATATTGATCCCTTATCCAGAGCGCCGTCGGGCGAAGCAGCCGACGATTCTCGTCACGCCTGACTCGCGACTCGAACTTTCGCCACCGAAACTCTCGGTAGGCGCCAACGAAGGGGTCGCCATGGGGGAACTCGTACCGTTCCACGGTCCCGTCCGCAAAGGTCACGTCGGCCTCGACGCGATAGGAGGTACTTACTGGGTTCGGGGCGAACACTCCCCAGTCCTGCCCGATTCCGGCAGCCCATACGGTCTCTTGTATCGGGGGGCGGAGCAGATCGCGGGCGCCGCCATCAGGAAGATTCCACACTACGACGAAGTACATGAAGGCGATCAGAAGAACAGACAGAATGAGCCGACCGAGACGGGTGTCCAAAAACCATCCCGGATCCTCCTCTGTGCTCCGGCTGACTTGATCCTCCACGCTGGCCGAGAGTACTCCACGTCTCCTAGGGCTGGATGAACACCTTGCCTCTCGGGTCGGCGAGCGCTTCTACGAGCGTGTCCATCGCCGAATCCAAGGTCACGGTGGCGCCAACGTCGGTACTCCAGCGGCTATCGCTGAAACGAGCCTGCACCTCGGCGAAGACAGCGAGCTTTTCCTCCAACGGTGCTGCGGTGAGCCATGGCGACAGCCAGAATCCTTTGATCACCTTGTTCTGAAAGATCAACTCGCCCGTGTTGGACAGCGGCGGTGTTTCGGGGCTCAGCGATCCGTAGATCATCCAGATGCTGTCCTTGCCCATGGCGTTGAATATCTGGGTGGACGTTGCGTCCGCCACCGCATCGATGAAGAAATGCGGCTTGCGTTCCTTCATGGTGGACCTCAGCCTGGCGGCGAAGTCAGCATCGGTCTGATTGAGTATGACCGTTGCGCCGAGCTCGGTGAGAACATCGTTTTGGACATCCCGCCGAACAATACAGATCGCGTCCAGTCCGGCGTCCCTCGCCAAGGCAACGATAAACTTACTCACCTGGCTGGCGCCGGCGGTGAGAACAACACCGGGTGAACCGGCTGCCTTGACCTCTTCGAACATCGCGGCCGCAGTGAGCGGATTGACGATGAACCCGGCGGCGTCGTGGTCTCCCACCGAAGCAGGCTGAGGAATGCACAGCATTGCCTGCGCTACCGCATGAGTGGCCCAGGTGCCGGTGCCGTCGGGGGTAGCGGCGAAACTCACGCGTTGTCCAATCAAGGACTGGGCGTAGGGATCATCGCCGGCGCTGATCACCGTTCCGACGCCTTCGAAACCAGCTGGCTTGCCCGCCCGACGGGGCTGCCCGTACTCGCCCTTCAGAAAATGAAGGTCCGACGGATTGATCGGTGCCATCGCCATCTCCACCAAAACCTGACCTGCATCGAGCTCGGGAACGGCGACTTCCCCGAGCTCGAGGTACGGATCCATCGTTTCGAAGTGGATACCGCCCTCGGGATCAGGGTTGTAGCCGTCCTGCTTCACGAGAAGTGCGGTAATCGTTTGGGGAATGCCAGAGGTCATGAGGTGAGCGTAGAAGCCACTCCCCCTTAGTACGGTATTCCAGTGCCGTCCGCTGACTCCACCAGCGCTCTACCGCCTCCCGAGACCGACGCCGCCGTTCGCAACCGAATTCTCCGCCAAGCGGCTTCCATCTCCCTCGCCGTTTCCCCTTTGCGCTAGCGTTCGGAATTCTGTGCGCCGAAGCGGACTTTCGCCTGATCGAGGCAATCGGTTTCTCCTCGATCATCTTCGGGGGCAGTTCCCAATTTGCATCGGCGCTCGTTCTGGCCGACGGTGGAACCGTGGTGGCGGCGGTGCTCGCCGGGGCGCTGCTGGCACTTCGTTCGCTGGCCTTCGGCGTGGTGATGGCACCCGCATTGCGCGGTCCGCTGTGGTGGCGAGCCCTGGCATCACAGTTGATGATCGATGAATCTCTGGCCGTCGGTGCTGCCCAAACCGAGCTTCGTTGGCGACGGTTCGGTTATCTGGCCGGCGGCATCGGTGTTTTCGTGCTCTGGAACCTGTTTACGGTCTTGGGCTTCACCATTCTCGGCGGTGCCGGTGACCTGGTCACCGATCTTGGTATAGACGCCACCATCCCCGCCGCGTTTCTGGCGCTCCTGTGGCCCCGTCTCATCGACCCCCGGCAGCGACTGATCGCCGCTGCCGGTGCCGCAGTGGCCATCGCAGGAGCACCACTTCTTCCTCCGGGCATTCCGATCGTTCTCGCCGCCGCTGCGGTTGCTTTGCTCAGACCATGGCGAGAACCCGCACATCAACGGGCTGGGTTGCGATGACGAACGCCTTGCTTACGGTGCTGGTTCTTGGCGCAATCAGTTACGCCTTGAAATCGGCCGGACCGCTGCTTCTGGGTGGCGACCGGACGCTGCCACCGTGGCTTGATCGCACCGCAGTGCTCCTGCCCGCCCCGCTGATAGCAGCACTCGTCGCTTCCTCAACATTCGTTTCTGATCGCCAGTTGTCGGTCGACGCCAGGGCCGTCGGACTGGCGGTAGCGGCAGTTGCACTCTGGCGTAGGGCGCCCTTCATCGTGGTGGTGCTCCTTGCCGCCGCTGGCGCTGCCCTCACACGGCAATTCACGTAGTTCCCATCATGGCGTCCCTCAACTCTCCCCAGGCGGAAATCGAAATAGATGAGGAACTGGTCAAGCGCCTGCTTGTCGAACAACAACCCGATCTCGCCGACCTTCCGGTTCGCTTCGTCTCGGAGGGATGGGACAATGCCCTCTTCCAGCTTGGTAGTGATCTGGTGGTCAGACTCCCCCGTCGCCATGCGGCGGTCACACTGATCCGCAACGAGCAAAGATGGCTTTCCCAGCTCGCTCCTCGCCTGCCGCTGCCAATTCCAGTACCGATTCGACACGGTCTCCCCTCGGCAACATTTGGCTGGCCGTGGAGTATCTGCACCTGGGTGGAAGGACGAGACGCACTGCGCGCACCGCTGCGTAGGTTCGAAACTGCAGCCCTGCAAATGGCAACGTTTCTCCGAGCGCTTCACACCACGGCGGTTGCGGAAGCTCCGCTCAACCCGTTCCGCGGCATCGCCCTCGCCGGACGGAACGACCTCACAATGAACGCCCTCGTTGCTGCGGAGAGCGCAGGGCTTCTCTCCCCTGACCGGGCGCAACGGGTGCGCGAGTTCTGGCACGAAGCAGTAGCCGCGCCGGTCTATCCGGGACCGCCCGTTTGGTTACATGGTGACCTTCACCCTGGGAACGTGATCGTGCGAAATGAGCGCATCGTTGCGGTCGTGGACTGGGGTGACATCACCGCGGGCGATCCGGCGTGTGATCTGGCCGTTTTCTGGAGGATGTTCGATGCCTCCTCCCGGGATCTCGCTCTTCAATCGTGGGGTGCTGACCGATCATCCAAGGTTCGAGCCCGCGGCTGGGCCATCGCAATTGCGCTGGTGCTCCTCACCAATTCAGCCGACCGACCGCTCTATTTGGCTCTGGGCCACCGTTCGATCGACGCCGTATTGGCGGAATAGTTCTACGGGTGGCTTCACCCAATTACCGCATGTGGAGCGCTACTACGATGACCCCCGAAGCGGTGGCGAGACAAGGATAACAGGCGATGGATGAGCAGTTGAACAAACGACCGGCCCCACGGTTGGCAGAACCAGTAGTCATCAGGCAACCTCAGCTCGATTCATCGGTTCCTGGTTCAACCTCCTTCCGCACCGTCATGGTGAGACGAGTAGACACCAACCCAACAGAACGTGACCCGTTCCGCACCGTGGCGGTAGGGCTCACTGCGGTAGGTCTCGCTCTGCTGGCCGCCGCTCTCGGGGGTGCCACGTTGGCGAATATTGCCGCCGGGTCTCCGGCCGATGCCATCACGGTGGTCTCTCCGAATCCGGGGCAACCACCATCGGTGCTGGCGGACTCTGGTTCGGGATCCAGCGACACGGACCTGCTCACCAACACACCCGACGACCGATCGAATCCATCGCTCGCAGACTTCATCGCATCGGCGGAAGCGACCCGACCGAGAGCCAATGGTTCGGTGGCCCCAACCACCCCCGTACCAGCAGAAACGAGTCGACCCGGAGCCAATGGTTCGGTGGCCCCAACCACCCCCGTACCAACCGCTCCACCAACCACAGCTGCGCCACCACCAACCGCTCCACCACCAACCGCTCCACCACCAACCGCTCCACCACCAACCGCCACCACAACCACAGCCCCGCCTCCAACGACTACCCCAACCACAATCGCCCCAACAACAGCGGTGGAGACCCTTCCGGTGACCACCGTTCCCGCCACCGCTCCGGAACCCACGGAGCTACCTGTTCCGTCAACATCGCTTTCCAGCACCACGACCACGAACCGCTCCCTGGACACAAAACCGGGCAAGGGCAATAGCGAGGACGGGCCCGGCAAGGGCACCAAGCCGGGGAAAGACGAGGGGCCCTAGCGGAGTAACTCCACAAATCTGGTGGCTGCGGGCGGGTCGGAATCGAAAAAGAAGGACGGCTCAATGAGTTCCACCTCGATGACCTGAGGCCCGTCGGAACTGGGTAATAGATCAATTCGAGCATACAAAAGCGGCCCGAATCGCTCCACAAGCCACGCGTTCACGGCGTCCGCTGCGGCTCTCTCAGCATCGCTCAGGTCAACCGGCTCGATTTCCTCCTGCAGAAAGAGTCCGTCAACCGCCTGAGCTCCAGGCAACAGGAGCGCCGCTTTGGCAAAGGCGTGGTCAAAGGACCCGTTGAAATACACGCACCCACGTTCACCATAAGAATCGACATCGACCAGGTAAGGCTGGACCATCGCAACTCGATCGGAATCAACGATCGACTGCACCGCCTTGGCGATCGACGAACCGTCGGTGGCATCCAAGCGGTAGGTGTCGTTGGAGCCCGCGGAAACCGATGGTTTCACCACCACTTCAACACACCGCCATTTGCCAACGCGGGTAAGTGCATTCAACAGTTCCGTTGGCGGCATCAGGTGAGAAACGAATGCGGTGTCGACTACGGGCAGGCCGGCCCGTCGCAGTTCGTTGATGTATCGTTTGTCAACATTCCACTCCACTACTTCCAATGGATTGAGTAGCTGGGTCTGGTCACTGATGAGATCCAGAACCGCCCGGAACTCTTCGAGACGACTGAAGTAGTCCCAGGTGGCCCGTAAGATGACCTTGCTGTAGCTCGGCCACTTGGCTTTGGGGTCATCCCATGCGACCACGTCATACTCCAGCCCCGCGGCATCCAGAGCCGGAAACAAGAATGGCCCGTCGGTGTCCAGGTCCATGCCTTCTGCACAGGCGAGAAGCGCGATGCGGGCAGCCATCAGGTTTGGACTCGACCCGGCGGAACTACCTCATAGCCGGGTTCCTCGGGCTCGTCATCCACCATCTCGGCCGGGAAGCCATCAGCCACGACCCGCAGCCCGGTTGCTTCCTCCAAACGCCGAATGATGTTCGGCGAGAGTTCACGTTCTCCGTAACGGGCGATCCCGTCGGCAAAGATTTGATTGATCAACGGCGATACCTCAAGCGGGACGTTGTGGTCTTCGGCCAGCTTCTGAAACAACCCGATGTCCTTGGCAACGAGATCCATCGTGAAGCTGATGTCTCGACTGCCGTTGAGGATCACCTGTCCCTCGGTTTCGTGAACAAACGATGTTCCCGAGGAGATGGCGATCGCCTCATAAGTTGTTCCCATGTCGAGGTCCATCGCCTTGGCGGTTGCCAACGCCTCAGCAACCGAAACGAGGTTGGCGGTTGCCAGATAGTTAGTCATGACCTTGAGCACCGAGGCGCTCCCAACGTCGCCTGTATGCAGAATCCGTCGGCCGAGGGCAGTGAGCACCGGAAACGCTCGCTCGAAGGTGGGCCTGGTGCATCCGGCGAAGATACTGATGTTGCCGGTATCGGCCCGGTGGCATCCACCGGAGACCGGGCAATCGATCGCCTCGGCCCCCGCGGCTCGCACCCGCTCGGCAATTCGTCTCACCTCACCAGAATCGGTGGTGGACATTTCAGCCCAGAGCTTCCCCGCAGAGAGGCCGGCGATCACACCGTCGGGCGATTCCATGACGATCGAGCACGCCGCTGGACTGGGGAGGCAAGTGATCACCATGTCACAATCCTGCGCCATCTGCTTTGGGGAGTCTGCCCACTTCGCGCCGCTGTGCGAGAAACGGCTCGGCGAGACCACGGTCGAGATCGCGTACGGTCAGGTGGTAGCCGTTGCGGAGGAGGCTGCCGGCCAGCTTTGAGCCCACGTTGCCTAGGCCGATGAAACCCACCGACGTCACCGGGTGAGGCTGATTCCCCGCCGTTTCCGCCGAGGTTGCCTGTGCCAGGGTCATGGCTGCGAAGGGTAGTGCATCTGCCCCTCAATAGGCTGAAGCGGTGGCCCACTACTTCAGCGATGACGTCGACGACGGCAACGTTGCATCACAGCCATCCACCGTGGTGCTCAACGTGCCAGGGATGACCGCCACCTTGGCCACCGACCGGGGGGTTTTCTCCGCCGGTCAGGTGGACACCGGCAGTCGTTTTCTCCTGATCGCCGGGCCGCCACCTGTACCTGGAGATCAAGTGATCGTGGACGTCGGCGCCGGCTACGGTCCGCTCACCGTGACCCTGGCCAAGAGGAATCCAAGCGCCACGATCTGGGCGGTGGAAGTCAATCCCCGAGCCCGCCAGCTATGTGAACGCAATGCCGCCGCCCTCGGGCTCAACAACGTGTGTGTCGTGGCACCTGAGGAGGTCCCAGACGACCTCATCGTCGACCGCATCTGGAGCAACCCCCCGATCCGGATAGGTAAGTCGGCACTTCGCCACCTCCTGATTTCCTGGCTGGCTCGGCTGTCTCCGGCGGGATCCGCCCACCTCGTGGTCCAAAAGAACCTTGGGGCCGACAGTTTGGCCAAGTGGATGGCTTCAGAAGGATATGGCGTGGAACGGCGGGCAGCCCAGAAGGGGTTTCGGATCCTCGACGTGACGCCGAAAGCGACAGGATGAAACCACTGAGCCCCACCGAACTGAAGCGCCTGCACCGATCGTGGCGCAAGCAGACCGCGCATGATCTCGCGGTCATATGCGACGGTGTCCAGCAGCCCTTCAACGTTGGCAGCATCATGCGGAGTGCGGCGGCCTATGGTGCCAAACACCTCTGGCTGGTGCCGCCAAGCGCCGAGCCGAACAGCCCCAAGGTTCAGATCACGGCAAAAGGTTGTGATCGGTTCTTGCAGATCGAACGAGCCGAGAGCGGAGCGTCTGCGGTGACTTCAGCCCGGGCGTTGGGGTATCGAGTTGTCGCAATCGAACTCACCGAAGATGCACAACCGATCTTTCGCACCGAGCTGGGCGGTGGCCCGGTGGCGATCGTAGTGGGCCATGAAGAACGCGGGGTTCATCGGAACACCCTCGCTGTGGCGGATCTGATCGCTTACCTCCCCCTTGTGGGAAACATCGGTTCGCTCAACGTGGGCCACACGGCTACGGCTACATTCGCCGAAGTCCGCCGCCAAGAGTGGTCTACGCCCAACGTAGGGTGACAAGCCCTTTAGGCGCGAGGAGGGTCTACCGCCACCGATATGCGGGAATCCTTGGGACGTGGCAGGGCCGCGAGTGCGGCCGCCACGGTTGCTCGGTCCGGGCCTTTCACCAAGAACTTGTCGGCGCTGTCCGGACCGATCACCTCGATCCCAAGTTGGGCCCGCAGTGGTTCGACGAATGCATTTGCGCCCGACCCCCCCACCTGCGCCAGTCCGCCGAACGGGGGCAGGTTCGCCTGAGCCCGCAGGTCCAATTCGCTCGAGGTGAATCCATCGGGGCTGGCCTTCATGGCGGCCTGAAGCACCCGGTGGTTCGGCGAGCGGGTCTGCACCAGAACCCGTCCCGCATCGGAACGTGGCCCGACGATAGAGCAGGCTCGCAACAACAAGGCCATCGCCTGTTCTGCGGCTCGGTAACGCGGTGCCAGGAGTTCGTTGTCGAAGTCGAGAAACGCCACGGTTCGAGCCGCTGCCACCCGGTGCAACAGCGCCTCGGTTCCCACTACCACGCGATGGTCAAGGCCTTCACCGCCCGCCGAGGTACCTGTGACCTCGCCAACGGGCTCTCGTAACAAGATGCTCAATTCCTCGGCCACTTTGGTCACGCCCAGCCGAAGCCGTTTCAATTTTGTGGCTCCACACTCGGCACACACCAGTGGTCTGGACTCTCCCGACCGCAGCGCTACCAGACTCCCCTCTACCTCGACCATGAGCTCCTGACGATCCTGCGTCCGGACCAACTCGCCACAAACGGCGCAGGCCATCATGACCGAACGACCCTTCCGATTCAGAATGCACAAGGCCCGGCCGCCCTCCCGCAGCCGCCGGGTGAGTACTCCAGTAAACAATCCACCTCGACCCGGATCGTCATCACGGCGATCGACGACCTGCACGATCGGCCAGCCGTCTCGTTCCGCGGACCGGTTGGGTAGCCGCAGGTCCGGAATGCGATGAATAACAGCAGGGCTGGGGCTCGCGCTGACCAAAAGGCACGGAATTCCTGCCCGGGAAGCTCTTTCGATCGCAACATCCCGAGCATTCCACGTGGGATTCCGCTCATTGATCAGCCCGTCGTCGTGCTCGTCGAGCACCACGATCGAAGCCAGGCCGGGAACGCTGGCGAACACCGCCGACCGGGCGCCGAGCACAACTCCGCCATTGAAACCGCCCGCCCAATCGTGAGGGAATCGGTGGGTTCGAACCCCGGCCCTGGCCAGTCGTCCCGCGTAGTGAGAAGCGGTCACGTGGTCCGGGGCCACCACTATCGCCGGGCCACGAGCGGCCGCGGCTCGGACGATCTCGAATCGGTCGCTGGCTGGAGCACTGCGAACGATCCGCGCCCCAGCCCCGTCAAAGAGTGACGCCGCACCCGTGATCGCCGGCCCAGCCGCAACCAGAATCGGAACTGGTGAAGGAATGCGATGCACATAGGGCTCGGGGCTAGCGGTTCCGAGGACGGCTGACCAGCGACCGGCCCACTCCTTCGCCACCCACTCGGCCAGATCGACAACCTCGGGAAGCGGCCCGAAGGAAGACGATTTCAGCAATGGTTCCAGCTCCAGACCCTTGGGCGGCACAGTATCGACCGCTACCACCCAACCCGCGGTCCGCCGGCCGTTGATCGAAACCCTCACGATCGTGCCCACCTGAATTGGTGGGCCAGTCAGCTCCTCCGGGACCGAGTAATCGAACGCCTTGTTGAGCCCGGAGACATCGGGAAGAACGCGGACCACCCGTTGCTTCATCGTGAATCCAACCTCAGCCCTACGCCGGTGGCGCAGAGCAGCGGCATCTCAGAGTCCGAGCGCGGACTTCAGTGCGGCAACTCGATCAGTGCGCTCCCAAGTGAAGAAACCGTCGTCGGTGGCCGGTCGACCAAAGTGACCGTAGGCGGCGGTTGGCACATAGATCGGACGCCGTAACTCGAGGTGGTGAAGAATCGCTGCCGGGCGAAGGTCGAAGACTTCAGCGACGGCAGCGTTGATCTTCTCCGGATCCACCGCCTCGGTGCCGAACGTCTCGACCATGATCGAAATGGGATGGGCTACTCCAATGGCATAAGCGACCTGCACCTCGCAGCGGTCGGCCGCTCCCGCCGCCACCAGGTTCTTTGCAACCCAGCGGGTGGCGTATGCGCCAGAGCGGTCCACCTTGGACGGGTCTTTCCCACTGAAGGCTCCACCGCCATGGCGAGCGGATCCGCCGTAGGTATCCACGATGATCTTGCGGCCGGTCAAGCCGGCATCTCCAACGGGACCACCGATCACGAAGTGCCCCGTGGGATTCACCAGCACCTCGTAATCATCTCCTGCGAACTTCTCAGGGACCATCGGTCGGATCACGTGCTCGATCAGATCCGGACGGATCATCGAGTCTCGATCGATTCCTTCGTCGTGTTGGGTGGAGATCAAAACCGTCCGTAGACGGACCGGTTTCCCGCCCTCGTAGTCAAAGCTCACCTGGGTTTTTCCGTCGGGCCGCAGGTAGGGGACGGTCCCGGCACGCCTCACCTCAGCGAGCCGCTCGGCCATCCGATGCGCGAGGTGGATGGGAAGCGGCATCAACTCCTTGGTCTCGGTGCAGGCATAACCGAACATCATTCCCTGGTCGCCGGCTCCCTGTTCGTCAAAGGGATCCCCGGAGGCCGCACCGGACCGGATCTCCTCGGACTTGTCTACGCCCATTGCAATATCGGCGGACTGCTCATCGAGGCTGACCATGACACCACAGGTGGCCCCGTCGAAGCCATAACTTTCAGAGTCATAACCAATCCGTGTGATCCGGTCCCGAACAACCCGCGGGATGTCTACATAGGCCGTGGTGGAGATCTCACCGGCCACGATGGCCATCCCGGTGGTCACCAAAGTTTCGCACGCCACCCGAGCATCGGGATCCTCGGTCAGGATGGCATCGAGAATCGAGTCAGAGATTTGATCGGCCATCTTGTCTGGGTGGCCCTCGGTCACCGACTCAGAGGTAAAGGTGAAGGTTCCGTTCACGGCGTTGGTTTCATTTCTGTTTGGGATGTTTACTTCTTCAGCCTGTCGGCAATTACTTCGCAAATTCCACTGGCGATCTGCTCCTTGGATCGTAGGGACAACACCAGCTCAAATCCGTCATTTCCGTAGATAGTGACGGCGTTGGTGGAGTGAGCAAATCCCACGTGATCGGCCGCAACGTCATTGGCCACGATGAGGTCCACCTTTTTCTTCCGCAGCTTTGACTGGGCGTTCGAGGCGAGGTCCTGAGTCTCGGCGGCGAAACCCACGAGAAGCGACGAGATCTGTCCGGCCGCCTTCTGAGTGCCCAGTTCTTTGAGAATGTCTTCCGTCGGTTGTAACGCAATCGACGGGACACCGGCGTCCTTCTTGATCTTCTGGAGCGACACAGATTGCGGCGCAAAATCCGCAACTGCGGCCGCCATGATGATCACATGAGCATCTGAACTGGCGCTCATCACAGCATGGTGCATCTGGGCGGCCGTCTCCACCTCCACGCGACGGATTGCCGACGACGAAGGAAGAGCTGCAGTGGTGACGAGCGTGACGTCTGCACCTGCAAGGGAAGCGGCCTCGGCGAGCGCATGCCCCTGCTTACCCGATGACCTATTGCCAATGAAACGAACCGGATCGATTGGCTCACGCGTACCGCCAGCACTCACGAGCACCTTCTTGCCGGCGAGCAGTTTGGCCTGAGGCCCGATCGACGCGACTACGGCGTTCACCACGGCTTCGGGGGCGGCCAACCGTCCCTTACCACTATCGCCGCCAGCGAGACGACCCTCCTCCGGAGGGACCACGATCACACCGCGGGCGACAAGGACGCCGAGGTTCTCCACCACCGCCGGATGCTCCCACATCTCGGTATGCATGGCAGGACACACGATGACCGGCGCTTCCGTGGCGATCAACGTTGCCGACAACAGGTCCGCAGAGCGTCCGGTTCTGAGATCGGAGATGATTCTGGCCGTAGCAGGGCAGACAACGACCGCATCGGCGGTCTGGCCAAGGTTTGTATGCGGGATGGTGACGTCATCGGTCCACAGCGACGTCTTGGGCGGTTCCGAAGCCAACGCTCGGAAGGTGGTCTCGCCCACCATGTTGAGAGCAGCATCGGTGAGGACCGGCACAACGTGGGCGCCGAGGTCGATCAGCCTGCGGCAGACCTCGATGGCCTTATACGCCGCGATCCCACCAGTAACTCCGAGGACAACTCGTTTACCGGCGAGCGGCAAAAGAGCGTTACTCGGCTGCGTCACCCGCAGCCTCGGCATCGGCTTTGGCAGCAGCTTCAGCGGCGGCAACTTCGAGGGGATCAGGGAGCGCCACCCGGATGATTTTGTCGGCGGCGATTTCTTCGAATGCAATGGACAACGGCTTGCGGGCTACCGAAGCGACCTGTGGGGGCACGTGGGCACCGACTCCCTGAGAGTTCAGATCACCGAAGTAGGCATTGATCTGCCGAGCTCGGGTGGAAGCGAACGTGCACAGCGCAAACTTGGAATTGGTGCGGCGAAGAAGCTCCTCGACACTTGGTTCCATCATTGAATCGGTGCGCTCAGTCATAAGTCTCCCAGCATAGCGCTGGAATCCGCGCCAGCAGTGATGATGCGATACAGCTCCTCAACCGATTCTTCAACCGTGTTGTTGACGACGACGATCGCCCCGAGCTGGGCTCCAGCATCAGCTTCTTCTGCGGCCTTGGCCACCCGTTGGGCAACCTTCTCGGGCGGATCCCCTCGCTTTTCGAGTCGCCGACGTTGAGCTTCAGGGCTCGGCGCCTGGAGGAAGATCAAAATGGGATCGTCCACCAGCTGAAGAACCTGGCGAGCGCCCTGGACGTCGATCTCGAGGATGATGTGGGCCCCCTCAGGAGCCTCCGGGACCGGCGTGCCATAGAGGTTGTCGAGGAATTCCGCCCATTCGAGAAAACCGCCTTCTGCGATTCGATCTTCGAACGCCTCGCGCGTGACGAAAACATAAGCATCATCTGGCTCGCCGGGTCGCTGAGCACGAGTGGTCCAGCTCCGACTGAGCCAGAGGTCGGGATATTTCGCAACAAGGGCCGCTACAACTGTTCCTTTCCCGACACCGCCGGGGCCAGAGATAACAACGACCCGTCCGCTCAGGAGAATGCCTCCAATAGAGCTGCTCGCTGTTTTGCGCCCAGGCCGGACAGCCGCCGGCTCTCGGCTATGCCGAGCTCTTCCATCGACCGCCGGGCCCCAACCTTGCCGACACCCGGGAGGGATTCGAGCACAGCCAGAACCTTGATCTTGGCGATGACGACGTCGGCGTCAGCTTGGTCGAGGAGTTCGGGAAGCGTGACGCTACCCATCTTCAGGCGATGTTTTATTTCGGAGCGAACTTTGCGAACCAGGGCGGCTTTTTCCAGCGCGGCTCGGCGTTGTTCGTCGGTGAGCTTGGGTGGTGTTGGCATGTATCTACCGTAATGCAACTGACACGAAACGGATAGTCAGCCCAGCTCAGATTGTTTTACAGCTCTGCGAACAATGCTCGAGCGGCGGCGGCCGGATCATCGGCCAGGGTGACCGCTCGGCCGATGACGAGTAGGTCCGCGCCTGCATCCAGTGCCTGTTTGGGGGTGACGGATTTGGGTTGGTCGTGGCGGTCTGCCCCCGCCGCCCGAATCCCGGGGGTTACCCGAACGATGCGCGGCGCCATCTCACCGATGCTCTTGAGGTCTGCTGCGGAACAAACAATCCCGCCGCATCCCGCTTCGATGGCGAGGCGGAGGCGGTTGGGAACGATGTGATCGGGAGCGTTGTCGTCGCTCGTGAGTACGGTGATGGCGAGAGCCGTAGGAGGAGCCAGTCCCGCATTGGATGCTCCTTGGGCCAAGCCCTCGGCCCCGGCCCGCATCATTGCGGCGCCCCCGTGGGCGTGCATGGTGAGGTAGGAGACGCCCAGCGCCCCGGCCACCTTGGCTGCCTTGTTGACCGTGGTGGGAATGTCGTGGAGCTTGAGATCGAGAAACACGTCGAGACCCTGGTCCATCATTGCCCCTATGGCGTCGGGCCCGGCGGCGGTGTAGAGCTCCAGCCCGATCTTGACCACACCGAACCACGGCTTGAGATCGCGTGCTAGGCGATTGGCGCGTACGAGGTCATCAACATCAAGAGCCAATGCCATTTTCTCGCGCAGAGATGCTGGCAGTCCGTTTGTTGCAGTTGTAGACATGAGGGGAGTTACTTTCTGAGTTCAGCCGGTGAGAGGTCAGCGGTCCCGATCAGGTCGGCGAATCTTTCGACCCCCTGCTTAGCACACCAGTCTCCCGTGTCGCGGGTTAACCGGAAACAGATACGGGGGTCTGCGAAGTTGGCGGTACCTACCTGAACCGCGCTGGCCCCGACGAGAGCAAATTCGATGACATCGTCTACACCGCTCACTCCCCCCGCAGCCACGATGGGCGCCATGGGGTGAGCAGCGTGAACTTCGGCCACCGCTTTCACTGCCAATGGATGTATTGCCGGCCCGGAAACGCCGCCGGCGCCGTTGCCGAGGCGGGGCCGACGCGTGATGGGGTCAACACTCAAGCCGAAGAACGTGTTCGCTACCGTGACAGCTTCTGCGCCCGCTTTCAGTGCAGCTCCTGCAACAGCGGTGAGCAGGCCACCGGCATTCGGGCTGAGCTTGGCCCACCGGGGTCTTCCTGCGGCGGCGGTGGCAGTGATGACCGCAGCCGTGGCGTCGACCGAGTGTGCAAAGAGCTCGTTGCCCTTCTCGGTATTGGGGCAGCTGATGTTGACCTCGACCGCAACGACCTCCGGGGGCAGAGTGGCAACCATTGTTGCTGCTTCTTCATACTCATCCACCGAGCGCCCCCAGATGGAAACGACAACGGCGGCCCCGGAGTTGATCAGGTCGGGGAGGTGATCCCGGCGCCACGCCTCGAGCCCCGGACCCTGAAGGCCAACGGAGTTGATCATCCCGGAGGGTGTCTGATGCACTCGAACCGGAGCGTTACCTTCCCACGGTCGTGGCAGCAGCGACTTCACCACGACAGCACCGAGCGTGCCAAGATCACCAAAAGCCTCGAGTTCAGCCCCATGGCCCACCGTTCCCGACGCTGGCATCACTGGCGATACCAGTTGTACCGAACCGACGCTGGTGGAAATGTCGGTCAACGCAACGCCCGAATCGATTGAAGCGAACGGACCTCCAGCGGCGCCTTGGTCCATTCCGCCAGCCCGACGGCGATCGCTTCGGCCGCCGCCAGCGTGGTGATCAACGGCACGGAATGGATGGAGGCTGCAGTACGGATATAGGAGCCATCGGCGCGGGCGCCACGCCCCTTCGGCGAGTTGATCACGAGCGAGACCTCGCCGGCCTTGATGGCATCCACCGCAGTGCGAGCCCCCCGGCGGTTTTCTTCGTCACCGAGTTTCGCCAGAACCTCTCTCACTTCAATTCCAGCAGCGGCCAACGCCTGAGCGGTTCCCTCCGTTGCGACGAACCCGTAGCCGAGAGAGGCCAGATTTCTGGCCACTTCTGTGCCGCGCACCTTGTCTCGGTCGGCAAGGGAGAGGAAGATCGATCCCTTCTCCGGATGGTCCGCTGACAGCTCCATACCGGCCCCCAACTGGGCCTTCACAAAGGCCAGCCCGGGAGACACATCGATCCCCATGACTTCACCGGTGCTGCGCATCTCCGGTCCCAGGAGGGCGTCGGTCTCCGGGAAACGATTGAACGGCAGAACGGCCTCTTTGACCGCATACAGACCGGAGCCGGTCTCACCGGGCACCGGCAACCTGACAAGTCCCTCTGCCTCGACTTCGGCCAGAGTTGCCCCGGCCATCAGCCGGGCGGCAACCTTCGCCAGCGGTCGATCGGTGGCCTTGGCGACGAATGGAACGGTGCGCGACGCCCGTGGATTCGCCTCGATCACGAACACCGCATCGCTGGCATCGCCATTGCCACCAACCTGCACAGCGAACTGGACGTTGATGAGACCCACCACTTCCAGTGCAGCGGCGATGCTGCGAACGTGATCCTCCAGAACGGCGATGGTTGCCGCTGAGAGGTTGGGAGGCGGAAGAACGCACGCCGAATCTCCGGAGTGAACACCAGCCTCCTCAACGTGCTCCATCACGCCGCCGATCATGGTGGCTCCGGTGTGATCGCGCAGGGCGTCCACATCAACCTCGGTGGCGTCATCCAGGAATTGGTCGATCAGAACCGGTCGCTGAGCTGACAGTCCCCCTTCGCGGCCCAACGTGCCGTCGGCAGCCATAGCTTTCATGGCTGTGCTCAAGTCCTCGTCGGAGAATACGATCTCCATCGCCCGACCGCCCAGCACATAGCTGGGTCGAAGCAATACCGGATACCCCACCTCGTTGGCGATACGTGTGGCCTGAGCGACGCCTTGAGCGGTGCCACCGGGCGGTTGGGGTAGCTTGAGGCGTTCACACAATGCAGCCCAGGTTTCACGATCCTCGGCGGCATCGATGCTGGCCGGGGACGTCCCGAGCACCAAATGAGCCGGTAGCAGCGATGCCAACTTCAACGGCGTCTGACCGCCAAGGCCAACGATCACGCCCACCGGGTCCTCGACCTCGATGACGTTCATTACGTCCTCATAGGTCAGCGGCTCGAAGTAGAGACGATCCGAGGTGTCGTAGTCAGTGCTGACGGTCTCAGGATTGCAGTTGATCATCACGGTCTCGAAGCCGGCGTCGGCCAATGCGAAACTTGCATGAACGCAGCAATAGTCGAACTCGATGCCCTGGCCGATCCGGTTTGGCCCGGAGCCGAGAATGATCACACGAGGCTTTTGGCTGGGACGAACCTCACTCTCATCTTCATAGGTGGAGTAGTGATAGGGCGTGAACGCTTCGAACTCACCGGCGCACGTGTCGACGGTTTTGAACGTTGGGGCAACCCCCACCGCTAGCCGGGTTGCACGGACTTGGGCTTCGGTGCACGCATCGCCATCGGATCGGCTGAGTAGCCCGGCCAGCTGCGTGTCGGAAAATCCCAACTGTTTTGCTCGCCGCCACTGCAACCTGGTGAGGCCGTCTATGTCGAGTCCGCTGAGAACGGCAGCTTCTTCGGTGACGGCCGCCATCTGGTCTATGAACCAGGGATCGATCTGGGTGAGTTCATAGATTTCCTCCACAGAGAGTCCACGCCGCAGCCCCTCCTCCACCTGGAAAAGCCGCTGGGGCGTAGCAACTGCCATCGCTTCTTGGAGATCGGCGTCTGAAAGGTCATCGAACGGATTGGGACCGGGTCCATAATTCAGGCCGGCGTATCCCTGTTCCAAAGACCGACAGGCCTTCTGAAGACTTTCGGGGAAGGTACGACCGATCGCCATGACTTCGCCAACACTTTGCATTGAGGTTCCGAGGACGCCAGTGGTTCCAGGAAACTTCTCGAAGTTCCAGCGAGGAATCTTGATCACGACGTAGTCGATGACAGGCTCGAAACTGGCCGGTGTTGCGGTAGTGATGTCGTTGGTGATCTCATCGAGCGTGTACCCGATGGCCAACTTGGCCGCGATCTTGGCGATCGGGAAACCCGTGGCCTTGGATGCGAGAGCGGAGGACCGGCTCACCCGGGGGTTCATCTCGATCACCACCATTCGTCCTGTTTCAGGATGCACGGCGAACTGGACGTTGGACCCACCGGTCTCCACTCCGATGCGACGCAACACCGCAAATGCAGCATTTCGCATCTCCTGGTACTCGACGTCGGTCAGGGTCTGGATCGGAGCGACCGTTATGGAATCACCCGTATGCACTCCCATCGGGTCGATGTTCTCGATGCCACAGATGATCACCTGATTGTCGAGGCGATCCCGCATCACCTCTAGCTCGTATTCCTTCCACCCGGTGATGGACTCCTCCACGAGGATTTCACCAACCGGGCTGGCATCGATGCCATTCTGACAAATCGTCAGGAATTCTGCCGGGGTATTGGCAATCCCTGTGCCGCGGCCACCCAGGATGTAGGCCGGCCGAATGATCACCGGCAAGTCGATGGTTTCCAGAACTCGGTGGGCCTCTTCCATCGTGGTAGCGGTCCCGCTGCGGGGCACGTCGAGTCCTATCTCGATCATCGCTTCCTTGAACTTGCTTCGGTTCTCTGCCGTCTCGATCGCTTCGGCGTCGGCACCGATCATTTCTACGCCATGCTGTTCCAGCACACCCAACGCATCGAGTTCCATGGCCAGATTCAGTGCGGTCTGGCCGCCCAATGTTGGCAGGACGGCTTGTGGTTTCTCGACCTCGATAATCCTGGTGAGTACCGATGCGGTGAGTGGTTCCACATATGTGGCATCCGCGAAATCGGGGTCGGTCATGATCGTGGCCGGGTTGGAATTGGCCAAAACTACGCGGTAGCCCTCTTCGCGGAGAACCCGGCATGCCTGCGTGCCCGAATAATCGAACTCACAGGCCTGGCCGATCACGATCGGCCCGGATCCAATCACCAAGATGGTGGAGATATCGGTTCGTTTTCCCATCAGTTCGCCGTTCCTGACATGAGGTCCTGAAAACGTTGGAAGAGATACCGACTGTCGTGCGGGCCGGGGCTGGCCTCAGGATGGTGTTGCACACTGAACGCAGGGGCTCCCTCCACCCGTATCCCTTCGCAAACACCGTCGTTTAGGTTCACGTGGGTCACATGAGCCCGTCCCTCAATCGATGAAGCGTCAACGGCGAAGTTGTGGTTCTGGCTGGTGATCTCCACCTTGCCGGTTGTCTCGTCTCGGACTGGATGGTTGGCGCCATGATGGCCAAATGGCAGCTTCACGATCGTGCCGCCGATCGCGGTGGAGAGCAACTGATGGCCCAGACAAATGCCAAAGATGGGAACCTGCCCGAGCAGCTGGGTGACGGCCCGGGTGGCATACGGAACGGTTCCGGGGTCGCCAGGGCCGTTGGAGAGAAAGACGCCGTCGGGATTCATGGCCAAAACCTCTGCTGCCGGGGTGGCCGCCGGTACTACCTCGACGGTGGCAAATTTGGCCAACTGCTGACCGATGGAGGTCTTCATCCCGAAGTCATAAGCAACGACCCGGAAGGAACCGTTTCCGATGGTGTAGGCCCTGGGGGTGGTCACCGTTGCAACGAGGTCGATTCCGTCCGTACCCGGCTCTCCGGCGGCGGCGGCGGCAAGCTGCTCCAACGATTGGGCTTCAACACCTTCGACTGCACCGAATGCCCCCACTAAAGCTCCGGTATCTCGAAGCAGGCGGGTGAGTCGCCGGGTGTCGATTCCGCTGAGCCCAGGAAGGCCTTGGGTTTCCAGGAAGCTCTGGATGTTTTGTTCGTTACGCCAGTTCGACGCCCGTCGAGACAGCTCTCGGACGATGACACCCCGGCTGAATACTCCCCGACTCTCGGCATCCACCGCATTGGTGCCGTAGTTGCCGATGTGGGGATAGGTGAAGGAGATGATCTGCCCGGCATAGGACGGGTCCGTAATTATCTCTTGGTAGCCCGAGTGCGCAGTGTTGAACACCACCTCACCGGCGGCGATTCCTCCCGAAGGGCGAGCCCCGATGAGCTCGCCTTCGAAACCGAACCGTCGGCCAGCACGAGAGCCGCAGCGGTGGGTGTCCTGGCCGTGGACACAGCCCGATTGCCGACGGCGGCCGTCATCGGGTGACCTCGAAATCCGCCAACACCTGTTCGCCTCGATAGAAGGTGTGGCGAACCCGACCGGTGAGTTGCCGACCCTCGAATGGAGTGTTCCGGGCGATGCTGGCCAGATGTTCCCCGCGGACGGTCCAGCGATGATCCAGATCGATCACCGCAATGTTGGCGTACCGACCCGGCGACAACGCCGACCCCTGATGATCGCTGAGCCCGGCGATAGCGGCAGGGCGCCAAGTGAACAGGGCCAAGAGGTCAGCGAGCGGAAGGTCCAGCTCGGTGTAGGCCATTGAAAACGCCGTCTCGAGGCCGAGCATCCCCGGCGGGGCATCGTCGAATGAACGGTCCTTCGATTCTGGGGTGTGGGGGGCATGATCGGTGGCGATTGCATCGATCGTTCCATCACCGAGACCAACCCGCACCGCCGCCACATCCTGGGCAGTCCGCAGAGGTGGATGAACCTTGAATACCGGGTCGAAGTCCGCGCAGCTGGCATCGGTGAGGGTGAAGTGATGCGGCGTTGCCTCGGCGGTAACCGGAAGGCCGCCAGCCTTGGCAGCCCGAATCATCGCCACACTGCCGGCGGTGGACATGTGCTGAAAGTGGACATGAACCCCGGTGAGACGAGCGAGCGTTATGTCACGCATGACCATCAGATCCTCAGCTTCGGAGGGTTGGCCACCAAGTCCCAGCTTGGCGCTCCACTCCCCTTCGTGCATCACGCCACCCTCGGTGAGCGCCTCCACCTCGCAGTGTTGAGCCAGTACAACCGGGGATCCACCATTGGGCAGTCCCCCGGCATATTCCAACGCTCGGCGCATGAACCGCGCATCCTGCACACCGTTTCCATCATCGGTAAAGATCCGGACGCCAGCCCCCAACAACTCCCCCATAGGTGAGAGCTGTTGACCCTTTCGGCCGATCGAAATGGCCGCCGACGGTGAGATCTCACACAGGGCGAGCCGACCGGCAGCGAGAACCTGTTCGACCACCGCCACCGAATCCATGGCCGGGTTGGTATTGGGCATGGCGACGACTGCGGTGAACCCGCCCCTGGCCGCCGCCCTACTCCCGGTGAGAATTGTCTCCGCGGCCTCCAGACCCGGCTCCCGCAGGTGCACATGGAGGTCGACGAATCCCGGCGAGATCACCAGACCTTCACAATCGATCTCAGTGTCTGCTGCGAGGCCGGTTCCTACTTCGGTGATCATGCCGCTGGTGGTATCGACCACCACATCGGCAATTCGCTCTCCGGCGTAGTCGATCAAGCGGCCGTCTTTCAGGACAATGGTCTGGCTCATGAGGCGGTCTCCTGTACCGGGCTGGGGGCTGTCGGTTCGGTAAGATTGAGCGTTGCAGAGGAGTCAGGAACCGGTCCGTCTGTAACTGGCGGATCGCCGTCGGGGGCTTTTTGGCCCGGATTCGAAACAGCGTCGGGGTCGAAATCAACGCTGGCATCGTCGAACTGACCCGGACCAAGCAAGAGATACATGACGGCCATCCGCACACTGACCCCAGCGGCAACCTGAGCGGTGATGAGCGACGCTTCCGAGTCGGCGACGTCGGCGTCGATCTCCACGCCACGATTGATGGGACCGGGGTGCATGATCACGGCGTGAGACGCCATCTTGGCAGCGCGATCGGTGGTGAGGCCATAGATCGCCCGGTACTCGCGAACGCTCGGAAGTGCGGCGTCGGCGATTCGTTCATTCTGAATCCGCAACATGTAGGCAATATCGATCGAGCCGATGACCGAGTCGATACTGCGAACTACCTGGACCGGTTCGCCAAACATGTGCGTTGAGGAGTGAGGCGGTAGCAGGGTGTGCGGTCCACACACCAGTACCTCGGCCCCCATCTTGGTGAACAGCGCAACGTTTGAGCGAGCCACGCGGGAATTGAGAATGTCACCGCACAGCAGGACGCGCTTGCCGGCAACGTCACCGATCGTGGTCTTCAACGTGTACAGATCGAGCAACGCCTGAGTGGGGTGTTGATGACGTCCATCACCAGCGTTCACCACCGCCGCCGTGGTGTACCGGCTTATTGCGGCCGGCACGCCCGGATGAGGATGGCGAACCACGAGGGCGTCGACTCCCATGGCGCTGATGGTTTCTACCGTGTCCCGAATCGACTCGCCTTTACTCAAAGACGACGCACCAGCGGCGAACGTGGCAACGTCGGCCGAAAGCCGCCGGGCGGCGAGATCGAAGCTCGATCGAGTTCGGGTGGAGTCCTCGAAGAACGCCATGACCACCGTCTTGCCACGAAGGGCGGGCACTTTGGGGACCGAGCGCCGCAGCACCTCTGAGAACGATGACGAGAGAGCCATCAGCTGTTCGATGTCGCCTACGGTCAGATCGTCGATTGACAGAAGCTGGTTCATTGGCGTCCCCTCTGCATTTCGCCGAGCTGCACGCCGTCCAAGGTGGCGTTGACAACCTCGGCTCGTCTAGTGGGAAGGTTCTTCCCAACGAAATCTGGCCGGATCGGTAGCTCGCGATGTCCACGATCCACCATGACCGCTAGCTGAACCGCCCGCGCCCGGCCCTGATCGATCAGAGCGTCCAGCGCCGCCCGAATGGTTCTACCGGTGAACAAGACATCGTCGACAAGCACGACGATCCGACGGTCAACGTCGAAAGAGATCTCCGTAGCCGCTTCAGGGAGTACTGGCCGCAGGTTGATGTCGTCGCGGTAGAAAGCAACGTCGAGTTTCCCGATCGGAACCTCGGTTCCTTCGATGTCCCGAAGCTGCCGAACGATGGCGGACGCGAACGGGATTCCGCCGGTCTGCAACCCAATCACACAAACGTCTTGGAGACCCTCGTTGCGCTCGATGATTTCGTGGGCCATGCGCCGAATGGCTCGGGCTACCGCATCGCGATCCAACACGGTGGTCCTTGGTACAAAAACGCCCCCGAATGGGGGCGACAATTGGCGTTCTCGTTCAGCCATGGCCGACTCCGGATCGGAGGCAGCCTCGATGTGCGTAGTGCATTCTGTTTTTCTCCTCCCGTATGGGCCTCCCGGACCCATTTCACGGCTGAAACGAATCTACTGTGGCACCACCGCTGCTTCCTCAGGCACGACCGGAGTCTGTGAGAATTCCTTGCCGATTGTCACGCGGAGGCGTCGAGCCGCCATCGTGGGTAAGAACGGCGGGTTAGTAGCCGCTCACCGAGGCTCCGGACTTACCGGCCCGAACGCCAGCGATCGAGGAGGTGGCGTAGATCTGCGCGGCCTGGACATCGGAGGTGACGGTCACCATCTGGAAGCCCATTTCGATCCGTGCTGCGCTCATCGCCGGCGTGCTGTGAACCCCCGGGGTGACACCATTGGCGTTGGCCGCAGCGACAATTTTGGAGGCCGCATCCAGGAAACTCTCATCCATCTGCTCCAGATTCGGCGGGATGCCCAGTGAACGACTGAGATCACTCGGCCCAACATAGAACGCCGCTACACCGGGTACGGCGGCGATGGCCTCGACGTTGGCGACCCCTTCCACCGTCTCGATCATTGGGATGCAGATGATTTCGTTGTCCGCCTCCGTGCCATAGTCTGGCCCGAGGGCGTCGGCGGCGACGATTGGGCCGTTGCTGCGGGAGCCCATCGGCGGGTAGTGGCACGCCGCCACGGCGGCCTGGGCCTGGGCCACGGTGTTGACCATAGGAACGATCACGCCCATCGCCCCGGCATCCAGCATTCGCCCGATGATCCCTGGTTCGTTCCATGGCACACGCACGATGGGAATGGCCGGCTGACCCTCCATCGCCATCAGCATTGCCAGCGCACTGCCGTAGTCCGCAGTCCCGTGCTGCATGTCAATACAGACATAATCGGCGCCGCTACCGGCGAGTTTGCGGGCGGTCAATGGATCCGTTCCCGACAGCCACAATCCCAGTGTGGCTTCGCCACTCTTCCACTTGGACTTGAGTGTGTTCTCGCGCATCCCTCAGTATGCCGCTCCCATCAGATTACGCGAGGGGATCGGGCCCGCCGGTGGAGAGCTGGCGGCTGATTGCTCCGAGCACACCGTTCACGAACCGGCTGCTCTCCTCGGCAGAGAACAGCCCAGTGAGATAGACCGCCTCCGCGATGACGACCCCGGTGGGTGTATTTCCTTCGATGAGTTCGGCAACCGCTATTCGAAGAAGCGTGAGATCCATCAACGCCATCCGATGGAGATCCCAGTGATCGGAAGCGCCGGCGATCAACTCATCAGCTTGGGCACGGTGGTTCTCCGCGTCCACGAGCAGTTGCACGGTCAGGTCATCGGCAGGCACCACCAGGGTGGCAAACAGTTCTTCGGTGGAGAGACCCCGCATTTCCTGCTCGTAGCCGAGCTCGAGAGCGTTCTCGCGGGCGGCCCGACGACTGCCGATCTCCCCTCGGACCTGGGCTTTCATCAGGCGCGAGTGATGTACTCGCCGGTGCGGGTGTCGACCTTCACCACGTCACCCTCCTCCACGAAGAGAGGAACCTGAATGGTCAGACCCGTCTCCAAGGTTGCGTCCTTCTTTGCGCCAGAAACACGGTCGCCCTGCAACCCGGGCTCGGTCTCGGTGATGGTGAGAAGTACCGAGGCGGGCATGTCGCTGCCAACGATCTCGTTCACGTAGAACTGAATGGAGATGGAGTCACCCTCGCGCAGAAAGTTCCCGGCATCACCCATAGTGGCGGCCGGAACGGTCATCTGCTCATAGCTCTCAGCATCCATGACCACGAAGTCGCCACCATCCTTGTAGAGGAACTGTTGATCGCGCTTCTCTATGAACGCCCGCTCCATCTTCTCGCCAGCCCGGAACGTGCGATCGACGACCGCCCCGGTACGCATGTTCCGCAGCGTGGTGCGCACGAAGGCCCCACCTTTGCCGGGTTTCACATGCTGGAACTCATTGATCTGGAAGAGGCCGTCGCTTCCAAGGTCAATGGCCATGCCGTTCTTGAAATCTGATGTGTTGATGGACGCCATACCGCTCCGAGTCTAGGGCGAGACGGACACCGCACGTGCCGATGTCGCCGAAGGGTTCGTCGATGCTCCGCACCGGAGACAATGTCAGCGGGAAGGAACCTTGCATGGCGATTTACTTCCGCGAGATAGTGGCGTTATCAGCACCGGAGTGCCAAGCGTGATCATCAAGGGGATTGAACCCAATGGCAGCACCCACTGAACGGCTCACCGCGCGGACCCAGCAGATCCTCGGCGAGGACGTGGTTTTGGCCGTGCGCGTGAACCTTCGTCCTCCCGGCCGACTTTCCCTGCGGTTGGGCCGTCTCCGATCTGCTCTTTCGTTCGCCGCTATCGTGGTGCCGGTCGGCTCGGCAATTGTTTTAACGTTTCTCGGAGCTGCACGTCTGTTGAGTCGACGCAGGACTGGATCTACAGAGGAGCCGGTCAACGGCGTGCTGGCGATTCTCCGCAACGGCGAACGGGTTCTTCTTCGTGCATCAGACTTTCGACCGTCGAGACCGATCGAAGCGATCCAGCGCTTCCCGAAAGCCACGCCTCTTGAGCCCGACGTTGATCTCATGGAAAAGCACATGATTGCCCAGCTGACCTTGGACGGACAGGCTTTCGTCGTGAACGGTGTTGACTTCAACCAAGTTCTCAAAAGGTTGCCGACGGCACAATTCCCTCCGTCGCCATTGCCTCCAGGCTCAAGGAACTCCGATCGCCCACTGCTCGATGGGCTGCCCAGGAGCCGGAAGAGTTCCTCAGCGAGTGAGCGGGCGATGCGCCGCTCCGAGTCTAGGGCGCAGCGCTCAGTGAACAGCCAGTCCTTTGGGAAAGGTGGTCAGCGGTTCGGATCCGCTTGGGGTAATCATGAGCAAGTCCTCGATGCGCACCCCGCCCACGCCCTCGACATAGGCGCCGGGTTCCACGGTGAGTGCCATACCCACTTCGGCTGTGGATTCGGATCGCGGTGAAATGATCGGGTCCTCGTGGATGAAGAGCCCAACGCCGTGGCCAGTGCCGTGGTTGTAGGTTCCGTCCTGGCCCGTTTCAAGAAGCAGCGACCGGGTGGTGTGATGCAACTCCTTCAGGTCGATACCGGGAGCGAGGGCCGCCACCCCGCCCTCCTGGGCTCGAGCAACGTTCTGGTACCAGTTCTCCTGCTCGGCGGTGGCCTTACCCCCCACCACCAGCGTTCGAGTCATATCGGAGCCATACCCGTCGACCGTGGCTCCAAAATCGATCACCACCATGTCACCGTTTTTCATCACTCGGTCAGACGGTCGGGCATGAGGTTTCCCGCCGTTGGGACCGCTGGCCAGGATCGTCTCGAAACTTGGTCGCTCACTCCCTCGTTCGGCCATCTCCCATTCGAGTTGCCGGGCCGCTCGGATTTCGGAAATGCCGGGGCGAATCCACTCCAACGTTGCGTGAAGCGCCTCATCGGCAATTAGGCAAGCCGACCGAAGACGTTCGACTTCGGAGGTGTCCTTGATCCGACGCAGTGTTGCGGTGAGGTCTGTTGTAGGGACCAATTCCGTTACCGCACCACTCTCGGCCAACGCCGCGGTGAGTTTTTCGAGGGCGGACACCGTGATGTGATCTGCCTCGTAGGCCAGTTGGTCGGTGCTGAGCCGCTGCGAAAGCTGATCAGCAACTCGGTGGCCGGCATCGCTGCCGGTGATCACGACCTCCACGTGGTCCGGCAGCTGTTCACCAGCCTGAACGGTGTAGCGACTATCGGTGATGAGAACGGTCTCGTCCGTACTGACCAGCACCGAACCGAACGATCCTGTAAATCCGGTGAGCCAGCGAATATTCAACGGATCGGTGATCAGGAGCTGCTGGTGTCCCGCGGTAAGCACGGCAGAGCGGAGCCTCATTAGACGATCCGCAAGCGGTGCGAGCGTGAGGAATTTCATCGGTCGTACACCTTGAACGCTTCGGTCAGAAGCGCTTGGTCATCCACCCTCACGCTCTCCACGCCATTGGGCCCATCGAGGACGAACGTCACGCCTTCCACGGCCTTCTTGTCGCGGCTGAAGAGTTGGATGAGTTCGGCGTGGTTCACCCCTTCGGGCAGAGTTGCTCGAAGTTGGTAGGCGTCCAACACCCGAAAATGCTCTCGCACGCGTTCGCTGTCGATGCGCCCCAGCAAACGCGCTACCTCGGCGGCGTACGGCAGTCCAATGGCGACGGCCGATCCGTGCCGAAGCGTGTAGCCCGTGACCGCTTCGAGTGCGTGGGCCAACGTGTGGCCGTAGTTGAGAATGGCTCGTCGACCACCCTCATGTTCGTCTTCGGCCACCACGTCGGCCTTGAGCCGCACGCACGCGGCCACACGGGCCGCAATAGCCAGCTCGTCCAACCGGCCGCCGCCCAAAAAGTGATATTTCGCCAGCTCACCCAGACCCGCTTTGTAATCGGCCTCCGGCAGCGTTGTTAGTGTCTCGGTGTCGCACAGCACGGCGGTCGGCTGCCAAAACGAACCAACGAGATTCTTGCCCTCGGGCAGATTCACACCGCACTTGCCCCCGATCGCAGCATCGATCTGACCCAAAAGTGTTGTGGGGACGTGGACGACCTTCAGGCCGCGGTGGTAGACCGAGGCGACGAACCCGGCAAGGTCGGTGACCACGCCGCCGCCGACGCCGACCACAACATCGTTTCTCGTCATCCCCCACTGAGACAGTTCACTGCAAATCTGGGCAACGACCCGAAGATCCTTGGCGGTCTCACCATCGGGGACGTTGAGCACCCGGTGCTCGATGCCCGGGTCAACAGTCCAGGGAAGATGCTCTTGAGTGATCACTGCCACGCGTCGGGCCGTGGGGGTTATTACCTCGGGCAGGTGATGACGGACACCGTGGCCGATGTGAACGGCATATTCCCTGCCCTCTCCCACCCGCACCGGTTCGTAGAAAACCGGGCCGGTGACCATGGAATCGATCCCCAGGATCGCAGCCAAATCGTCGACCACGCCCGGCGCCGTTCGCGACGCCACCGGGACCACGTGGTGAGCGACGGCCTCATACAGATCACCGCGTTCCTCGAGCAATCGGGTGAGAGACCCGAGAGGATCGTCTCCCAGAAGGGGACGGGTGCGGTCAGGCCCTAGCCGTGCCGAAAGCTCCGCGGGAGACGCCTCGAGATAGACGACGGTTGCGCCGCTAAGTCGAAGGGCATTTCGGTTGACCTCGGAGATCACTGCGCCGCCACCGGTGGCGATCACCTTGAGACCATCGCTGGAGAGAGCTTCCAACAGTGCACCGGTTTCGTGGACGCGAAATCCGTCTTCCCCCCCGGTGGCGAAAATCTGAGCAATCGTGAGGCCGGTGCTTTGCTCGACTAGCCGGTCGAGATCCAAGAAGGGCACGCCGGTCCGGAGCGCCAGTGCCCGCCCCACGGTGGACTTCCCCGATCCCATCAAACCCACCAAGACAACGCTCTGCACCGCCCTAGCCTACTCAGTGACCGGCTTCGGACGGGGCTCCGATCCCGCCGCCGGCAATACAGTATCGAAATGGATTCGGTACGAATTGGTCTAATCGGGGCAGGCGGAATGGGATCATTCCATGCCCGAACGCTGGCGAACATGCCCGGTGTGGCGATTTCGGTTGTGGCGGACCCGGTGGGTGACGTTGCGGAAACGCTTGCCGCGGAGCTCGATGCAGTGGGGATGCGAGACCCGATGATGCTGGCGACAGCGGGCGGGGTAGACGGGCTTGTGATCGCATCACCGGATGAAACCCATGCGGAGTTGGCGCTGGCGGCAATCGAGCTAGGAACGCCGGTGCTCTGTGAAAAGCCACTGGCCACCACCATGACCGACTGTCTAGGAATCATCCAGGCTGAGGCGGCAACTGGTTCAAGACTTCTTCAACTCGGCTTCATGCGCGAATATGACCTCGCCCACCGCCAGCTCCAGGAATCGTTGGCCGATTTGGGCCGGATCCACAGCATGCGCTGCGTGCATGTCAACACCCACTCCGAAACACGCTCTCCTGCTGCGATCGTCAACCAATCTGCGGTCCATGATTTCCACACGATCCGGTTCCTGAGCGATGCCGAAATCGTTGCGGTCTACGCCCATGTCACCCATCGGGATTCCGGCGGAATCCGGCATCTTCTCGTCGTCTGCACGCTCAGCTCGGGAGCCCACGCCACCGTCGAGTTCGACGACAGCGGATACGCCTACGACGTCACGGTGGAAGTAACGGCGGAGAGGGGGTCGGTTTTGACCGGGTCTCAGGTGCGTGCGGTCCACCGCTCAGACGGACAGACTCACGTAAACGTCGGCATGGACTGGTTCGGCCGCTTCGCCGACGCCTATCGGCTACAGAACGAGGCATGGGTGGGGTCGCTTCGGTCGGGTCGAACCGTGGGGCCAAGCGCATGGGACGGTCTCGCTGGCAACGCCGTGGTGGACGCCGTGTTCGAATCATTGGAAAGCGGCGAAACCGCCACGGTCACCCTCCCGGACCGCCCCAGCATCTACGCCTGACCGGGCGGGGCCAGATCCGGAGCGGGGCGCCGATCGATCGTCACTGGTTGCCCGTCGAAAGTGGCGGGATATCGCACCTGCAGGAATGTGCCAGTGCCCGGATCATCTACTGGAACATAGGTTCTGTTGTGGTGGACCTGGGGATCGGCGATATGACCGGAGAAGTCCTTCACAGCCGTGCAGGGAACGTCCTCGGCAGTGAAACGCTCGGCCCAAACCTCTGCGGATGCGGTAAGCAGTGCCGGTTCTACGAGTTCGAGCATTTGGGGCCAGATGGCTTCGGAACCGGCCGCCTTCATTCGATCCCATTGGTGGCTCTCACCGATCGCGGCAAGCACTCCACGGAGCTGTCGACCCGTTACCGGTACCACCGTGATCCAGCCCTCACCGGTGGTAAAGGTGGTCCGCCCAGCCGCGGATTCTCCCGGATAGGGATCCACCGGATGCTCCGGAATGCGGTACCCCGGGCTGATATCGCTGTAGAAATAGGCGTTGGCGTCCAACATGGCCACATCGCAGATCATTCCTTTGCCCGTTCGGGCCCGTTCCAACAATGCGGCGGTGGCGGTTTGGGCAGCCGTCATCGCGGTCACTTTGTCCGCCACGTTGGAGTTCATCACCACGGGGCCCCGGCCGTCGCCTCTCCCGGACAGCATCGCGCCGGATTCGGCGTGGATAACTCCGTCATAGGCGGGGTTCGTGGCCTTTGGACCGGTCTGGCCGTACCCCGAGACCCGAACCCAAATCAAGTTGGGAAAGGCACGTTCCACCGCCTCGGCGGTCAAACCCATGGACTCGGCTACCCCGGGCCTCCAGTTGGTGAGAAAGATGTCAGCGTCCGCCAGTAGGTGTTGGAGATGAGCGAAACCGTCGGGGCTCTTGAGATCCAGCGCTACACCAGCTTTGTTCTGGTTGCATCCTCGAAACACCAGGGATGAGTTGCCATAGAGGTTGCCGAGGCGGCGGTAGGGCTCACCTCGGGGCGGCTCCACCTTCGTCACCTCTGCGCCAAGGTCAGCCAGGATCATCGTTGCGAACGGGCCCGAGATGAAGGCGGCCGCCTCAACGACTTTGATGCCAGCTAGTGGCCTCACCGGGGCAGACCCAGGACGCGGTCACCGATGATGTTGCGCATGATGTCCGAAGTGCCTCCCATGATCGTGTACGACGGTGCGTACACGATGTTGAGCGACCACGGGGTGTCGAGCATCGCCTCGGCACCCAGAACCCGGCCGGCGAAATCTGCCACTCGTTGCTCGTGCTCGGTACAGAAGGTCTTGGTGGCGGCGCTGAAACCGCGGGGCGCCTGTTTGAGGACCTCTCGGTACACCAACAGTCGCCCAATGCGGTAACCGATCTCCAGCGATGCGACCTCGTCTCGGACCAAGGGGTCATGCGTGTCTGCCAACGACTTCGCCTTCTCGAAAACCATGCGGTTGGAAACAAGGCGGTCGATTCCTCCTCGTTCGTGCTCGAGCTGCACCATGGTCTGTTTGAACGCATTCCCTTCGACGCCTACCAGATTTGCCGCCGGCACCCGAACATCGGTGAAGAACACCTCACAGAAGTGCGAGTTCCGAACGGCATCCTTGATCGGGCGGACTTCGATACCGGGCGTGTCCATGGGGACGATCACCTCACTGATTCCACGGTGCGGCGGTCCGTCAGCTGAGGTTCGACAGATCAAGTAGCAGTAGTCGGCGAGGGCTGCGTAGGACGTCCAGATCTTCTGTCCGTTGATGACAAATTCATCGCCGCGGCGCACTGCGCTGGTCTTCAGCGACGCAAGATCGGACCCCGAATCCGGTTCGCTCATCCCGATGCACCAGGTGGTGTTGCCCGAGAGCATGCCAGGGAGATACTCCGCCTGCTGGTCGGCCGTCCCATAGGCGATGAGCGTTGGTCCCATCTGGCGGTCGGCAAACCAGCTGCCGCCAATCGGCGCCCCGATGGAAATCATCTCCTCTGCCATGATCACCCGCTCGATCGGCGGCCGCCCCCCGCCCCCGAACTCGGTGGGCCAGGTCATGCCGATGAATCCTTCCTCCGCCAAGACTTTGGAGAAGGCCGGCACGTGGCTGTTCAACCAGCAATCGAAGTGGACCCCATGGTCGGCAACACCCTGTTCCGCAACCCGGCGTGCTCTGGTGCGGAGAGCGACCAGCTCGGGGCTGAAACCAAAATCAAGACCGGTAGACACCAATCGGAGCCTAATGGACAGGCGGGATCCTGCTGGGGTCAGACTCCCGCGGGGGTGGTGACGGCGATCATGGCAACGGCGCCCAAGACCATGAAGGGTCCAAAAGGCACTTCCGCCTTGCGGCTGCGTTGGGCGATCATCCCGATCACCGCACCGCTCAACAGGCCGATCAAGATGGCCGTCATCGTGATCTGAACTCCCCGAAACGAATCGTCAGCCAGCCACCCCAGGAAAAGGCCAAGGCTGGGTGCCAGTTTTACGTCGCCCAAACCCATTCCGGGCGGGTAGATCCGATTGGCCAGGAAGAAGAAGACGAAATACAGACCGCCCGCCCACAATGCGGGGGCGATGCCGGCCTCGAAGTCATTGGGACCGCTGAGTGCCAACACCACGAAAAGTCCAAAGAACAACGCGGGAAAGGTGAAGATGTCGAGCAGTAGCTTGTGCTCGAGGTCCACGACGCTCATGACCGCAAGCATGGCGAAGAAGATGAGGTAGGGCACAAGTTGCCAAGACCAACCGAAGGTCCACCCCGCAATCGCAAAAAGAACGCCGGCCCCGAGATCGACAATCGGATATCGCCAGGAGCGATGGCCGTTGGGACAACGAGCGAACCACGATGCCACCGGCACCGGGAACGGGACCGGCAATCGTCGGGAGCACCGTGGACAGCGAAGGAACGGCTCTGGGGTCTCCCGATCCACGCTGCGGTCGACGAGCACACCCAGAAGCGGCCCAAGCAAGGGTCCGAGGAGAAAACAGATCGCCGCAGGAAGCGGCATGAGCTAGGTCTCGCTTTGCAGGTATTTCATCAACAGGCTGGCCTCGTCGTCAGCGGCAGCTGAACCGTCGGCGTTCACGTTGGTAGCCGGAGGGGGCGGCGGCGGCGGGGGCGCGCTGGCCGAAAGACCGGAGAGGAGTGACGCATCGTCAACCGATTCACCGAATTGGCGAATCTCTTCGGGAGACGGTGGTGCTGGTGGGGGCGTAGGTGGGATTAGTGCCGCCGGGATCTCATTCCTGACCTCGGACTCGAATTGCGGCAGCGGAACCACATTGGAAGGCATTTCCCTTGAATCTTCGTCCGGAGCGCTTTCGGTCAAGAAGGCCGCGGTCAGCGAGTCCTCGGTGATGCTGGCTCGCGCTGCGGGGGCATCGACGGAGGCCTCGGCGAGCGCCGTTTCGTCGTGCTCGGATTGCTCTCCCAGTCGAAGGGTCGGTTCTTCGATGGTGACGAGACCCCGCTCGATAACGCTCTTGATTCGACGGCACCCCTTGAGTTCACCGACACCGATGCGGTTGAACGTTTTCGACACGGTCCGGCCCTCGCCGATTGCCACCACCGTCTCCCATTCGTGGCCGGTCAGCATGACCTGATCGCTTGGGAGCGTTCGATTTATGGTGAGGAAGTGATCGGGCGACTTGATGACCGTCTCGATCGATTGCCACTCCGCCAGCAACTCGTTGCCGCGTTCCACCAGTGGCGCGACCTCCACCGGGTCTGAGGGAGTCGGTGCGATGTCATCGCCGACGAAGGAGAAGTTGCCGCTCTCGAACCGCAGCAGCTCGAACATCACGTCTTCCCAGTCGCCTGTGGACGTGACGTTGGAGGCCTCGGCTTGAACGAGCTTTCCGTCGTCGACCCACAGCGAGCCTGTGCCACGATCACCGCTTATTCGAAGGTGTCCGCTCTTGTGCGTGCCGGCCAAAAGGTTCAACACTTCATCGAGTGTGAAGTTGTCGAGTGATCCCTGAAGCATTTTCTTACTTTCGTTTGGTTATCGCCTGACTCATAACATCCAGTGGCGCCGGTTCCCCGGTCCAATGCGTGAATTGTTGAGCAGCTTGGTGAACAAGCATTCCAACGCCGCCAATAACGGTAGCTCCTCGCTGACCAGCTGCCAGCATCAACGGAGTTTCCCGTGGTTCGTAGACGATGTCATGCACGATGTGATCCTTGCGTATCAAGTCGGCCGGAAGGGGGATGCCTTGAGGATTTGGACCGTCATGCATCCCTACGGGAGTGGCGTTGATGATGAGACTGGACGCCTCTACCTGGTCAATGGGTCCTGCCATCGCCAGTTTTGCGACCGATGCCGCCGCCTGGGCGGACTCCGATCTTCTGGCCCAAACGTGGATCCCAGCGGCTCCGGCCCGCCCCAAGGCTTCGATTATTGCCACTGCAGCCCCGCCCGCTCCCAGAACCGAAACTGTCCGACCAGCCACCGATGATCCGGTTGCCGCCGCGAAAGAGGCGACGTAGCCGTCGCCGTCGGTGTTATCGCCGGCCAGTTCGCCATCAGACCAATACACACAATTGCAGGCTCCGAGGGCCTGTACCGATGCCGATGGCCGGTCCACCGCTTTCGCCACGTCCTGCTTGTGCGGCATCGTAACGCTGAGTCCGCCGATGCCAAGGGTCCGCATGGCAGCGACCGCAGCAGCACCACAACCGGGCGCCACCTCATAGGCGAGATAGATCCAATCCACGCCAGCCGCAGCGAATGCGGCGTTGTGAATCACCGGTGAGAGTGAATGGCGGACAGGTGACCCGATGACGGCCGCCACGCGGGTGGCCCCGGTAGGGGCGATCAGCACAATCCCAGATCTCGACAGATTTCCCGGGCCTCGTTGAATTCCTGCTCGGTCTCGGCGAAGGTGTGGAACCCTTGGGGGTCGGTCAGGACGTAGTAATAAAAGTCGGTCTCGGCCGGGTTGATGGCCGCTTCGAGCGACGCCTTGCCCGGTGAGTTGATGGGCGTTGGCGGTAACCCCCGGACGTTGCGGCAGCCGTAGGGTGACTCCTGGTCCAGAACCGAGCGGGTGAGCTCCACATCGCGGTCGCCGGCACCGTAGATACAGGTGGCATCGATGCCCATGATCCACTGCTCCCGGATGCGGTTGTAGATCACCGACGCCACCAGGGGTCGTTCTTCATCCTGACGAGTTTCGGCCTCGATCATCGATGCCACGATCAGCACTTCATATGCGGAATACCCCAGTTTGGTTTCTGCCCCGCCATACCCCAAGCCACCGGTGACCCTGGCGAATTCGTCGCTCATTCTCTGGAGCACTTGGTCTGCGGTTGCACCCTTGGTGATCTCGTAGGTGTCGGGGAACAACAACCCCTCCCACGACGTCTCATTCTCGGGCCGATACCGGGTGGCAACCTGCCCACTGCTCAAGGCCGCATTCAGCTGCGCTTCGGTGACCCCGTTGAGCTGTCGGGCCAGTTCGCTCACGATCTCGGTGGTCCACAATCCCTCGCGCACGATGAATTGATCCACCTCGGGCGGCTTGGGACCGTCGTTGAGAACAGCGATCGCCTCTTCCGCTGAGGAGTTCAAGTAGAACGTGTAGTCGCCCGCTTGAAAGTTGCCCTCATCGTTCCATTCGGCAAAGTAGCGGAAGAACGTACTGTTCGGGATCACGCCGTTCTCGGCCAGCTGGGCGGCGATGTCGGAAGTGGTGGCGCCGCGGGCGACGTTGAGATCGATGGGGTCGCCGGGTTCTCCGACCGGGTCCAGCTGGCGATCGAACCAGCCCCGCCCGGTGGTGATGGCCGTATAACCCACGAACATGATCAGAATTGCCGACAGGAGTCCGCCGCCGATACGCCAACCAGCATGGCGGACGCGAACAAACTCATCTTCTTCATCCCAGTCCAGTTGAACCGGTGGCTCCGTAGGCGGAGTCTGCGTTGGTGCAGTCACGGGGTCCATGCTAATTCAGCCCGTCCCTGGGGCGGGGGCATGGTCGGAACCTCCCGATGTCACGCCATCGATCCAGGTCTGCAGAATAACCGCAGCGGCAATCTGGTCCACGAGCTGCTTTCGTCGCTTGCCCTTTACCCCCATCTCGGTCAGGCGCCGCTCGGCGGTGACAGAGGTAAGGCGTTCGTCCTGAAGGTGCACAGCAACGTGCTCGCCAAACGACTGGCGAATCTGTTCGATCTCGTCCACAATCGATTGCGCGGCGGGCCCGATTTCACCACTGGCAAGCGAGTACGGCACGCCGAACACCACGAAGGCGGCGTCGCATTCCTCCACGAGCGCTCGCAGTCGCTGATGGTCGGTCTTCCTATCGCCGCTGCGCTGCACGGTCTGATAGGGAGTTGCCAGGGTTCCATTGCTGTCGCACAGCGCCACCCCGATCCGAACCGTTCCAAGGTCGATTCCGAGGCCTCGACCGGCGAACCGATCGCCAGTGATGCGAGCAGAATCCCCCATCAGCGACCGTCGAAGACAGCCTTGGCCACCGCCAGAGCGGAATCGAGGCCCTCGACGTACTTGCCTCCCGCCATCGCGAAATCGGTTCCGTTGCCGCCACCACCCTGGATCTCCTTGGCGGCGGGGGCAACCATGGCACCGGCCTCAACCCCAGCCTCGGGGGTGACCGCGGCCGCAAGAGCAGCGCCGCCACCTTCGGGGGCGCCGGCCAAGACAACAACGTTCACACCGGGCTGATCCCGCACCGCCATAGCCAGATCTTTGAGATCGTTGCGAGCCAGACCGTCGACACGAGTGAAAATTGCCCCGTCGACCGCTTGGTCTGCCAACTCCGCAGCACGCCCAACCGCAAGTTTGCGTCGTAGTGCCACAAGTTCATCGTGTTGGGCCTTCACCTCGGCAAGGCGTTTCTGGATCCCCTCTACCACCGACCCCACGGGAACATTCAAGGCCTCGGCCGCCTCGGCCAATGTGGCCTGCTCGGATCGGATCAACTTGATGGTTTCGTCACCGGCTATTGCCTCGATGCGACGAATGTTGGACCCGATCGAGCTCTCCGACACAACCTTGACCGGGCCGATGTCTCCGAGCGCCCGCACATGTGTGCCACCGCAGAACTCGATGGACGGGCCAGCGCGAAGGACTCGCACGCGCTCGCCGTACTTGTCGCCAAAGAATGCGATCGCTCCCATCGCTTCGGCCTCGGCGCGCGACACTTCGGGATGGGTAGCCAAGGAGTTATTGAGGATTTCGGCGTTCACCATGTCTTCGATCGTGGCGATCTGATCCGGACGGAGAGCCTCGAAATGGCTGAAGTCGAAACGAAGTCGATCAGGAGCAACCAACGAACCCTGCTGTTTGGCCCCGTCGCCCAAGACCTCCCGAAGGGCCCAATGAACGAGGTGGGTGGCGGTGTGGTGTCGGCGGATGCGATTCCGACGATCGACATCAATTGAGGCGACCACCGCATCACCGGGCGCAAACTCGCCTTTCGTGATCTCCACCAAATGACGAGCAACCTCGGGAACTGCAAATTTTGTATCTGTCACACGAGCCTCGGCAACCACGTGGCCGGACGCATCGGTTTTCTGTATCACACCGGTGTCGCCGCTTTGCCCGCCCGCTTCGGCGTAGAACGGGCTCTGGTTCAAAAAGATGCTGACCGGACCGTCGTCGCCGCCGGTGACGGCCAAAACCTCGGCCTGGACGTTCGTGAAATGGTCTCGACCCACGAAGATCGTGAGGTTGTTGTCCTCAACGAGCTGGCTGACCACATCAGCATCGGTGACGACGACCGCGCCCTTCTGGCTGGCCTTGGCCCGCTCGCGCTGTTTGGTCATCTCTCTCTCGAAACCAACCAGGTCGGTGCCGTGGCCCCGCTCAGCCGCCACCTCCGCAGTTACTTCCTTCGGGAATCCGTAGGTGTCGTGCAGAGTGAAGGCAACGGTGCCGGGAACGTCGGCCCCTGGCTCCAAAGTGGCCAGTTCCTCGTCGAGCATTTTGAGACCGTTGGCGAGCCGGCGGCGGAACTGGGTCTCTTCCCGCTCCACAACACTTCGAATCAGGTCGTGGTTTTGCACGATCTCCGGGTAGTCCGGCCCCATGATGCTCACGACGGCGTCGACGAGCGACGGTGTGATGATATCGCTGACGCCGAGGAGGTAGGCGAACCGCGTAGCCCGGCGCATGATGCGGCGCAGCACGTAGCCGCGATCCTCGTTGCTGGGAAAAACGCCGTCGGAGATCAAGAACGTGGTTGTGCGGGCGTGCTCGGCGAGGACTCGGAGGGCGAGATCGGCGGCAGGATCGGATCCCAAGGCATAGCCGGTGACCTCAGAGGCGACTTGGATGAGCCGGGCCATCTCGTCGATCTCGAACACGGAGTCCTTGCCTTGCAGGACCATGAGGATTCGTTCCAGCCCAGCACCGGTATCGATGCTGGGTTTTGGCAGAGGTTTGGAGTTCCCCTCGGCATCGGTCTCGAACTGCATGAAGACCAAGTTCCAGATCTCCATGAATCGCTCGTCGGCTTCGGGGTTTGCCGGCCCGCCGTCGGGCCCATATTCGGGTCCTTTGTCCCAGAAGATTTCTGAGCTTGGCCCGTTGGGGCCGGTGTCGGCCATCCGCCACCAGTTGTCATCATCCAGGCGCTGGATCCGGTCGGCCGGGATTCCTACGCTGGTCTGCCAGATCTCGGCGGCTTCATCATCGCTGAGGTGCACCGTGACCCACAGTCGTTCCGGATCAAGCCCCAGTACGTCGGTCACGAATTCCCACGCACTGGGAATCGCCGTTTCCTTGAAATAGTCTCCGAAAGAGAAGTTGCCCATCATCTCGAAGAACGTCAAATGACGTGAGGTGCGGCCCACCTCATCGAGATCGTTGTGTTTGCCGCCGGCCCTGACGCACTTCTGGATCGATACCGCCCGCAGCGATGGCGGCTTCTCATCCCCCTGGAAATAGGGCTTGAATGGCACCATGCCCGAGTTGGTGAACAACAGCGTTTGGTCGTGTGGGATCAGACTCGCCGAAGGAATCGGCTGATGGCCCCGTTCGACGAAGAAATCGGTAAAGACTTTGCGCAGTTCATTGGCTTGCATAGCGGGCCTAAGTGTACGCCGCCCTCTACTGGTGATTGTCGGGGTTTCCTGATCTACGCTTCTGACAATGACGAGCGAGAGCCTCACTGACCTCGGCGACGCACTCCGTCGACTCGCGTCGGAGCCTGTCCTCCTCGTGGCGTCAGACTACGACGGAACAATCGCCCCCCTCGTGGACGATCCGTCCGAGGCGGTTGCGGATCGCGAATCAGCAGCAGCACTCAAGCGGCTGGGCCGTGCCGATAATACCTACTCCGCTTTGATCTCCGGGCGAAGCCTCGCCGACCTCGAACTGGCTTCGGGTCTCGGGGAAGTTGTCCGTCTCGTCGGAAGCCACGGCAGCGAATTCGACGTTGGTTTTACCCGTGATCTGGACCCCGAACGGGCCGAGCTTCGGAACGCTCTGGTGGACGAGACCTTCAGAATCTGCGCCAGGACCGCCGGACGGGTGGAAGAAAAGCCAGCCGGCGTGGCGTTCCATCTCCGCAACGTGGACGAGGCCGGCCGAGCCGCTGCGCTCAATGCTCTTGCGGAAGGCCCCCAGACTTGGGAGGGGGTACACACCCGGAGCGGCCACGACGTGCTGGAGTTAACCATCACCTCCACGAACAAGGGCCATGCCCTCGAGCGTCTGCGGGCCGAGGTGGGTGCAACCGCAGTCCTGTTCATCGGCGATGACGAAACCGATGAAGATGCCATGATTACTCTCACCGGTCCGGACGTCGGGATCCGCGTTGGTCCGGGTGAAACGGCCGCCCAATTCCGCACCGACTCCCCCAAGGCGGTTTCTCGCATTCTTGCGTTGCTCTCGGAGCTGAGAATTGACTGGCTCACCGGAGCAGGGCTCCAGCCGCTCCAGCACCATTCGATACTGTCGGACCAACGAACTGCGGCGATCGTGGATCCGCAGGGACGAATCGTCTGGTTGTGCGTGCCCCGTATCGACTCGGGCGCAGTGTTCGCAGAACTCCTGGGAGGTCAGGCGGCAGGGGCGTTCAGCATCGGACCACTCGACGGCTCCGCTCCGTTGGCCCAGCACTATCGACCGGGATCTATGATCCTGGAGACCCGCTTCGCAGACTTCACGGTCACCGACTACATGGACGTTTCCGGGGGTCGGGCCGAAGACCTCGCCGGACGCACCGACCTCCTGCGGGTCATCGAGGGAACCGGTCAGGCGACGATCGAATACTCGCCTCGCCTCGATTTCGGCCGAGTACCAACGTCACTGGTCACCACCCCGAACGGCGTGCGAATTCAAAGCGCTATCGAACCCCTGGTACTGCATTGCAGCGGAGATGGCTGGACGGGTCACGAGTGGACACTGGTGTCTTATGGCCCCAACCAGTCGGCCCGAGTTGTCGTAGACCTCTTGCGAGGTCCGGTGGTTCTCGAGCTCCGAGCGGGCACAGATTCACTCGACGATCATCCTCGCCCCGAGTATGACCGCCAAACCGATACCCACCGATTCTGGACCGACCGTAGCGACCCCCTGGAATTGCCGGAGTCCGCTCGAGAGGTGATCCGCCGGGCCGCAATCACCATTCAGGCTCTGCAACATGGCCCAACTGGCGCTCTGGTGGCATCGGTTTCAACGAGCCTTCCCGACTACCTCGGCGGCGTTCGAAACTGGGACACGCGCTACTGCCGAATCCGGGACGCCGCCCTCAGTTGCCGAGCTCTCGCAGAGCTAGGTTCGGTGAGCGAAGGCCGCCGACTCATCGATTGGCTTCAGCAGGTGATTCTGATCCGGCCCGAGACCGACCGATTGGCGCCCCTCTATTCGGTGACCGGAAGACATCTCCCTCCCGAGGCGGAGATCACCGGGTTGCCAGGGTACGGCGGTGCTCGCCCGGTCCGCGTTGGCAATGGCGCGGACCTGCAAGTGCAGCTGGACCTCTATGGCCAAGTTCTGGAACTGGTGGAGACGTTGCGCCAGCGCGGCGTGACTCTGACCCTCAAGGACTGGCGGCTGGTCGAGAAGCTGGTGATCTCGGTTGCCCACCGTTGGCGAGAACCGGATCACGGGGTCTGGGAGATTCGACGAATTCCCCGTCACTACGTCCATTCAAAGGTCCACTGCTGGATGGCGGTCGACCGTGGCATTCGCATCGCGCGGCAGTTTTGCGACCGGGCCCCCGACACCTGGTTGACGCTCCGAACCCAGATCGCAGAGGATGTACTCGCCAACGGATGGTCCGAAAAACGACAGTCATTCACCGCCGCGTACGATGGTTCGGACCTGGACGTTGCGGCCCTTTCGGTCGGACTCAGTGGCCTCATCACCGCAGATGATCCCCGCTTTGTGTCCACGGTGGATGCGGTGCGCCGAGAGCTCCTTACCAGCGGAACCGTCTATGCCACTCATAGCGACGATGGACTCCCGGGCCGACGCCACGGCGTGCACTTGGCGACATCCTGGCTGATCGACGCGCTACTGCTCACCGGTCGTCGAGAAGAGGCCAAAGAACTCTTCGCAATTCTTCGCTCACGCGTGGGAGCAACCGGGCTCCTGACCGCCGGAGTCGACCCGATGGAAGAACGAGCGCTGGGAAACCTACCGATGGCCTATGCCCACGCCGGCTTCATTCTGAACGCGCTCCATCTTCAGTAGAGCGCTCCACCTTTTGTAGAGCGCTCCGCCTCCGGCCAACTCGGCTACTCCAATTTCTCCAGGGCCAGTTCCCATTCGGTCATGGCGCGTTGGAGCCGGCGTTCCAGCGTCTCGTTCTTGTCGATGAGATCGTGCATCTTGTCGGCGTCCGCATACACCTGAGGATCGGCCAATTCGGTCTGAACCGCCGAGAGTTCCGCCTCCAGGGTTTGGACCTTTCCCTCCAGCTTGTCGATCTTCTTCTTGAGCTGACGAGCCTCGTTCCCGGATGCCTTCGACGATGGCGGAGGCGGCGGCTTTGGCTGCGCCGTGCTTGGCTTCGTCGTAGTGGCCTGTGCGGGCTTCGCTTTGTTGGCCTGTGCTTTCGGCTTCGCCTTGAGCTTGGGAGGCGAACTCGACACCGGTCCTTTGGTCGAGGCGGAGGAAGTGCTTCCCCCGGGATGGAAGAGATGTTCTTCAACGTCGACGAAGAAACGAGCGGTGCCATCCCGAACTTCCAGAACCTGTTCGGCGACGTTGCGGATGAGGTGACGATCGTGGCTGACGAGGAGCACGGTGCCGGGGTACACGCTGAGCGCATCTTCCAGAACGTCGCAGCTGGGGAGATCGAGGTGATTCGTAGGCTCGTCGAGGATCAGCAGGTTGACCGGGTTGCACATGGTCTCCGCCAGCGCCAAGCGGGTCCGCTCCCCGCCGGAAAGCTGCCAAACCAACCGCTCCACTGCGTCGCCTCGGAAACCGAACGATGCCAGCACGGTGCGGAAGCTTCGCTTGCCTTCCAGCTCGCTCCCGACCGAACGCCGGAACTCCTCCTCAACCGTGAGGGTGAGATCGAGAGCATCCACCTGATGCTGGGCAAAGTAGGCGATGTCCACGTTCTGGCCCAATGTCACCGATCCGCTGCGAGGTCGGAGATCACCCAGGATGGCTTTCAAGATCGTGGACTTGCCGGCCCCGTTTGGTCCGATCAAGGCCAACTTCTGGCCTCTCTCCACAACCACATTCACACCGGAGATCACGGCAGGCTCATCGTCATAGCCGAAATCGGCATCCTCGATGTTCACCACGACCCGCGAGGACCGGCGAGGTTCGGGGTACGCGAACTTCAATTTCAGATTCACGTCTTGGGGAACCTGGATCTCTTCCAGCTTCTCCAACGCCTTGATCCTGCTCTGAACCTGTCGGGCTTTTGTCGCCTTGTAGCGAAAGCGTTCGATGAACTGCTCGGTGTGGGCGCGCTGGCGCTGCTGGCTGGTCGCTTTGGCCGCCGCCTGGGTTATCCGTTCTTCTCGCTGGACGAGAAACTCCACAAAACCACCGACATATTCGGTAGCCGTTCCCCAAGCCACCTCCACGACGCGTTCGGCCACCGCATCGATGAAGTCACGGTCATGGCTCACGAACAGCACCGAGCCGGGGAAGGCCTGCAGTTGCGCCTCGAGCCACGCCACGGAATCGACATCCAAATGGTTCGTCGGCTCGTCGAGCACGAGCACATCGGGCTTCTCCAACAACAAGCGAGCGAGTGCCGCCCGCATTTGCCATCCGCCGGACATCTCCGAAAGCGGCCGGTCCATATCCTGGGCGGTGAAACCCAAGCCGCCCAGGATCCGGCGAGCCTCAGCTTCGATCTGGTACCCGCCGAGCTGCTCGAACCGGCTCTGAAGGTCACCAAACCGCTCCAGTCGGTTGTCATATTCGGGATGGTCGATATGCCCCAGCGTCTCCCCGACGGCGGTTATCTCGGCCTCCATCGAATTCAGGTGTGACGCTCCCGCCAGGACCTCGTCGATAACGGTGCCGCCCCAGGACTCGGTGAGCTCCTGAGGCAGATAGCCAACCACGTAGTCATTGGGCCGGTGCACGCCACCGGCGTCGGGCTCTTGGATCCCCACCACGATCTCTAACAGGGTGGTCTTGCCAACCCCGTTTCCGCCGATCAGGGCGATCCGGCGGCCCGGCCGCAACTCGAACGTGACGTCGCGGAACAGCAGGCGATTTCCGTGTTCCTTTTTCAACCCCGAGACCGTCAGCACAGCCATACAGCCTAGGACGGGACCCGCGGGGTTCTACCCGAGGAGGTGTGACGTCTGCGTACACCACAGGTTCTACCCGACGGGGTGTGACGCGCGGGTGCCACAATAGAGATCGTGGAACAACTTCCCGTTTCGGTCCGAAAGCTTTGGCGATGGGGCGGCGCATTCACCGGGCTCGTCCTCGGCCTGATCACGGCCGGCTTCACTATCGGGGCCGCAACCGCCCTGGAACTCGGAATTCCTGCATATGTGGCCGCCGGGGTACTCGTGCTGGCGGTCGCAGCTCTCCCCATATGGTGGGCTGGGGTTCGCTACCGCAACTGGGGATGGCAGCTCACCCCGCTCTGGGTAGAAGCAAAACACGGTGTGTTGGGTCGCCACCGGGTCATCATTCCCCGCAACCGAATCCAGACCGTAACCACCAACAGTGGCCCGGTAGATCGAATGCTGGATCTGGAAACGATCACCGTGCACACCGCCGGGGTGGGCGCACCAAATCTCACGATCCCGCACTTGGCAACGGCAACGGTGCGCCAGATCCGCACCGAATTGGGTAAGGGCGTCGATGAGTGACGTGGCCGAGCCACTGATCGATTCTGCGGCCCAGATCGACTGGAAACGACCTCACCCGTACACGCTGCTCGTCGAGTTCGTGTCGTCCTTACGAGATCTCATTTTGCCGATTGCGTTCATCGCAACCAGAGGCGGCGATTCCGCAGAGATCTTCCCGATGATCGCGGTGATCCTTCCGCTCGGAGCGGCACTAGCTCGGTACTACAGCACACGATATGCCTTGACCAGCGAAGCGCTGCTGCACGAGTACGGCGTCTTCAAGAAGAACAAACAGGTCCTGCCCCGGCGGAACATACAGAACCTTTCGACCTCGGCAGGTCTCATCGCCCGCGCTACCAGCTTGGTGGAGGTCACCGCCAGCGACGCATCACAAGGCGGAGACGTGAAGCTTCGGCTCCTCTCGGTTGAGGACGCTAACGCACTCCTCACTCTTCTCAGGGGGAGCAGTGCCATGCCTGCTGCCGCCCCTCCCGGATTCGTGTCGCAGGACGCTCCCAGCTTTGCCGCTCCTCGTGTGGATCCATTCGAGGCTGCCCCGATCCATGCGACGCGGATGGGAGATCTGGTGAAGTTCAGCGGAGCAACCTCGGGCGGCCCGCTGCTAGGGATAGCGCTTCTCGTGGCCGCGATCGTGGCCTACTTCGCCGCCCCCGAGCTTCGAGAAGGGGTCTCGAGGGGCACGATCATCTTCGCCCTCGGTCCCGCCGCTGCCATCGTCCTACCGGCCCTCAATCCCATCTTTCGCCTGGGCGGCTTCCGCTTGTGGAGCGACCCGGACCGTCTGCGCATCAAAACCGGTCTCCTCACCGAAATCCAGTTGAGCGCCCGACGGGACCGACTGCAGCTTGTGCAGGTGGATCGTCATGTCTTCGCTCGACTCTTAGGTCTGGAAGGCATCGCGTTCGAGACAGCCGACGTCGAGACCGGTTCGGTTGGCGTGAAGTACCTCGCCCCCGCCGTTGCATTGGATTCCTGGCCGATGTTCGCCGCTGATGCGCTTGGCATGGTGGAACTGAGCGAGGAGGACCTCCAAAGGGTCAGCCCTCTGACCGAGCGCCGTTCGTTGGTCCGCTGGGGCATCGGAGGAATCGCAGTGCTCGGAGCTTTGGCGGCTGCGGCAATAGCCGCGCCGAATGGCAATCGCAGGGCCGTTGTGGTGATCGGCCTGATCGTTCTGGCGTTGTACACCGCAACCGCTCGATGGCACGCCAGCCGACGCGCCCGCCGTTTGGGATGGGCGGTTGGAGAGGAACAGTTCCTCTTCCGGACCGGGGTGATCGCAGAAAAGCTCTACCTCATTCGCAAAGAAAAGGTGCACTATGTGCGGCTGCACCAATCGTTTTTCCAGCGCCGGCTTGGCCTCACCTCGATCAGCATCGGCACTGCGGGCTTCGGCGGCCTCGGCAGAGCAACCTTGCCGGACCTCGAGAACGCGGTGGCCGCGGATTTGGCCGACCGGCTGGCCATCGCTTCGGCCGCTACACCTTTGGCCAGAACGCTCTAGACGGGAACACTCAAGAGAGGCGGCGTACGAGCTTTCTGAGGGTGGAGGTGAGATGCTCGAGCTCGCCGGGGTCCAACACGCTGAACATCTGCTGCTCCTCGAGGTTCTGCTTGGCATAGGCGTCGGCCAAGAGCGCCGTTCCAGCCTGCGTCAAGGTGATTTGAACCAGCCGGCCATCGTCGGGATCGCGGTCTTTGTTCACCAGCCCTTTGGCTGCAAGCGTGCCAACGACTCCAGACACCGCCGCGGTGGAAACACCGGACAGTCTGGCGATCTGTCGAGGCTCCATCTCGTCGTAGATCCAGACGGTGAAGAGCACGCGAAAACCGGCTGTGGATACACCCGCAGGGCGATGGACCGCACTCTCCAAGTGACTCAGGTACAACGTGGCCAGTCGGAAAAGGTGGAAGGATGCCAAGAACGCTTCGTGGTCGATCTCCGGCCAGCTCTTTACGCGTTCGGCCGCCCGCTGTTCGAAGTTGTCCATTGTTAGGAGCCCTCGGACGGGCGCAGTCTCAACGTTCGGCCGCGGAACTCGGCCACGACACGCTCGGCATCGTCAGCTTCCACAACAGCGACGGAGACGTCGTAAATCGCCAGCCGGTTCCGTTGCCGACGTTGCACGGCACGCGCCCGCAACCGGGTTCCCTCGCTGACAGCCTCCATAAAGTCCACCTCGGCATGGGTGGCGAGCGCCGGGGAAGAAGTATTGGCGGTGCGCCCCATTGCAGCATCGGCCAGGAGGAACACTATTCCCCCGTGACAAATGCCGTGGTCGTTGAGCATGGAACTCCCCACGGTCATCTCCATCACGGTTCGCTGGGATGACTGTTCCATGACTTCGATCCCCAGAAGGACTTCCACCGGCTCGGCCGGCCACGCCTCGACATCCACAAAATCCACCCTAATGGAGGAAGCGATTTGACAAGCGTTTTCCGAGCAAAGCGGCGTCGTTAAGGCCTTGACGACCTGAAACGCCTCCGGCTAACATCCCAAGGTGACCGCTAGCGCACCCAGGGATCTTGCACCGGGCTTCTTCTCCGAGGAGATCGAAACGATGCCGCGCGAGATGTTGGAAACCATCCAATTGCAGCGTCTGCAGACCACCGTGAAGCGTCTTCGAAACCACGTCCCGGTCATGGCCAAACGCCTCGATGGGATCGGCGATCCCGCCAGCCTCGACGACCTCACCAATTATCCGTTCCTGAAGAAGACCGACCTCCGCGACAACTATCCGTTCGGACTCTTTGCCAGTCCGAGACGTGATTTGGCTCGCCTCCATGCGAGCTCGGGAACTTCGGGCAAACCCACTGTCGTTGGCTACACCGCCGAGGACGTGATGATCTGGAGTGAGTGTGTGGCTCGCTGCCTTCGGGGCGCAGGAATCGAACCCGGGTGGTGGCTCCACAACGCCTATGGCTACGGTCTCTTCACCGGTGGGCTCGGCCTCCACGCCGGTGCCGAGCTTGCCGGCATCGGCGTGATCCCGGTCAGTGGTGGAAATACCGAGCGTCAGTTGATGCTCATCGAAGACTTCGCCCCGGAGGCCATCTGTTGCACTCCAAGCTACGCCCTCACCCTGGCCGAACTCTTGGCCGAACGAGGAAGGGACGCCTCGATGCAGGTGGGCATTCTCGGCGCCGAGCCCTGGACCGAATCCATGCGGACCGCAATCGAAGCGCAACTCGGCATGATTGCCGTGAACATCTATGGCCTGTCCGAAGTGATCGGTCCAGGCGTGAGTTGTGAGACAGCGCACCGAGACGGTCTGGTGATCATGGAGGACCACTTCCTGCCCGAGGTCGTCGATCCCGAGACCGGGGAGCGTCTTCCCGACGGCGAAGTTGGGGTCCTCGTGCTCACGAGCCTCACCAAACAAGCATTTCCCGTCCTTCGCTACTGGACGGGCGACCTGTGTTCGATTCGGAGGGACCCCTCACCCTGTGGCCGCACGCATGCCCGAATGAGCGCCATCGTTGGCCGGGCCGACGACATGCTCGTGATCCGAGGCGTCAACGTGTACCCGTCCCAGGTGGAGCACACGTTGCTCAGCGTGAGAGGCGCCAGCCCCCACTTTCAATTGGTGGTTCATCGGGAGGGCAACCTGGACACCTTGACGGTGCGATGTGAACACGATGCGACCGGTGGCCCACCGGAACTCATCCAAGCGGCGGTGGTCGCCGCCCTCACCAGCGCGCTGGGAATAACCGCAACGGTGAGTATTCATGAACCGGGCAGCGTGCCACGCTCGGAAGGTGGGAAACTGTCCCGCACCCTCGATCAAAGGAACCTCGCATGATCAACTCGTGGAGCGACGATCAGAGCTTTCAGCATTTCATCAACGAGGGGGGGATGGTGGAGCCCCGAGATGACATGCCTGAGGAGTACCGGAACGAGGTCTTTCGTTTCATCGAGTTCCATGCCAACTCCGAGCTGATGGGCGGTCTGACCGAGAGAGACTGGATCCCCCGAGCACCTGGAGTCCGGTTGAAGCAGATCTTCCTGGCCAAAACCCAAGACGAGATTGGCCACGCTCACCTGCTTTATCAAGTTGCAGCCGACATGGGTGTGAAATCCCGAACCGAAATGCTGGAGCAGCTCTTTGCCGGATCCAGCCGGTTCCACAACGTCTTCCATTACCAAGCGGTCACCTGGGCCGACCAAATCGCAATTGCGTACTTAGTGGATGCCGCGGCATTCGCCTCCCAACGAGCCGTGTTCGCCGAATGCTCCTACGGCCCTTACAAGCGGGTGCTCAAGCGCATCGTTGCCGAGGAAGGATTTCATATGCGCCACGGCGAGGAAATGCTGCTGCGGCTCGCCGAGGGGACCAGCACGCAAAGAGCGATGTTCCAGGACGCTCTCGATCGCTGGTGGTGGCCGGCAGTGCAGCTTTTCGGACCAGACTCTGACCCTGGCGACCCGTTGTTGGCCTGGAAGATCAAAAGCCAACCCAATGAACAGCTTCGGCACGCCTACATCCAGAAGTACGTCCCGTTGTTGCAGGGGTACGGATTCGAGATTCCCGACCCCAACCTTCGTTTTGATGACCGAGCCGCCGACGGCAAGGGCGCTTGGATAACTACAGACATCGATTGGGAACCCCTGATCGCAACGATGCGCCAGGGTGGGCCAGACAGCAAACGCCGAATCATGACCGCGGCGGCGAACTATCGCGACACCGCATGGGTACGGACTGCGCTGGAGACGGCCGTGGCAGCAGGAGTTGGGTCATGAACCTCTCTACAACAACGCTCGAAGGATTCGTTCGCTCGGCCATTGCCACGGTGTTCGACCCCGAATACCCGGGGGTCTCGGTGGTGGAACTCGGTTTGCTCGAATCGGTCGCCGTGGAAACCGATGGCGAAGTACGGATAGGGATGATCCCTACATACTCCGGCTGCCCGGCGTTGAAGTTCATTGCAACGGACGTTGAAACTGCGGTAAAGGCGGTGGCTGGGGTGTCGTCGGCACGGGTGGACTGGCTGCGGTCACCGGTGTGGTCTCAAGACCGTGTCTCACCATCAGCGATCGAACATCTCGAACGAGAATTCACCGTCACGTTGCGGCGGGCCGACGGAACACTCCGCTGTCCGGTGTGTGGCTCCGATGCGGTGAAAGACACAAGCCCCATGGGGCCCAGTCGTTGCCGGTCCCTCGCCTACTGTCCCGACTGCTTGAACCCGATAGAGGTAATGCGATGAGGACCTACGAAGTCTTTCTGAAGAAAGCGGGCAAAGAGGAGTTTCGCCATGCGGGCTCGCTCGACGCACCGGATCCAGAAATGGCCGGTCTTCTCGCCCGTGACGCCTACAGCCGTCGCGGTGAGGGCTCCGAAATGTGGCTGGTGGACCGAGCCCACATCATCGAGGGTGATCAGGAACTGCTTGAGACCACCGCCAATGTGAGCCATAGAGCCAACGACGGCAGTGCCGTGGCCGCCCGCCGGAAGCGATTGCGAGATGACGCATGAGCCAACCCCTTGACCTCACCCCGGCGGCCTACTCCTACCTACTGACCTTCGCCGATGATGAACACATGATTGGTTCGCGCCATGCCACTTGGATCGGGCTCGGCCCGTTTCTCGAAGAGGACCTTGCGTTTTGCTCAATCGCTCAAGACGAGCTCGGTCACGCTCTCGCCATGTACGAGATGCTCATGCCTTCCGACCAGGTAGATCGATTCGCCCTGCTCCGCTCCCCGGCAGACTACCGCAGCTGCGCTCTGGCTGAGCTGGCATGCGATACCTGGGACCTGGCGCTGGTCCGTCATTGGTTGTACGACATGGCCGAGCTGTTCCGCTGGGATGCCCTGACCGAATCATCGATAACGCCGCTGGCGGAGCTAGCAGTACAGGCCGAGCGCGAGGAGTCCTTTCATCGATCCCACGCAGAGATGTACATGTCGAGGGTGGTCAAGGACGATGAGGGCCGGAGCAGAATCAATGCTGCGCTGGCTCAAATTGCTCCGCACATGGTCAGCGTGTTTGCACCACCCGAGCTGGAGCACGACGCACTCTCCGAGGGTGTGGCCAGTACGTCCAATGCCGATCAGGCCCGCCGGTGGTTGGCGGAGTTCGAGTCTCAGGCAACCCAGTTCGGACTCACGCCCTCAGCCGTCTCCCTCGACGTCTCCCCCAACTCCCGCCGCACGCGCTCGGAGGGTTTCCACGAGTTCCACGCATCACTCGGCGAAGTGATTTCGTTGGATGTCGACGCCAACTGGTAGGAAGGGTCCCATGCCCAAGCTCACCGAATTTGCCAAGATTTCCGCCACCCTCAACTTCACCCCGATCGGGAATGTGTCAGCGGGTTTCCGGCTCGACGTTCCCTTTGAAGGGTCCACAACATCTGAGCATTGGGAAGGTGAGCGTCCCGTCGCAGGTCTCGATCGTGTCACCGTTGGAGCCGACGGAATCCAAAGCCTCCAGATCACCGCTCGTATCGGTACCGGGAAACAGACGGTCGCCTACTCAGCAATCGGGCGCGGGACGGCCGAGGGCGGGCCTCGAGAACTCATGACTTTTGAGACCGGCGATCCAGACCTCGCGTGGCTCAACAATGCGGTAGGCGTGGCCCTCGGGACGATCGAAAAAGATCAGTTGAGCCTGACCGTCTACATCATCGAAGACGAATAACAGTCTCGTATCCGGTTCGGAAATCCTGCAGAGCCGAGCGAAAACGTGTGCCTGCTTTGTGACGCCTCTGTTACGGGGGTCACACATGTACGAGCGGAGCCGCGATTACTGAGCTACCCTCCATCCGTCGCCGAATTGGGGAGAGTTCAGCCACCCTGGCTGATCCCGTCGGTGCAGAAGGAAGAAAAATTCATGCGCTCATCATTTTTGAAAATGCTGGCTCTGTTGTTTGCGTTCGCCCTTGTTGGCGCCGCCTGCGGCGGATCCAGCGACGAAGCCACTGACGATTCCGGTGGCGACGACACCGCCGCAGACGACACTGCCGCAGACGACACTGCCGCAGACGACGGCGAGACGGTCGACCTCACCCAGGGTGGTGGCATTCTTGCCGCAGTCCAGGCGCGAGGAACCCTCAACTGCGGCGTCTCCGGTGCCGCCGTTGCCTTCTCATTCGTTGAAGCTGACGGTTCGGTCAACGGCATCGATGCCGACTACTGCCGTGCGGTAGCCGCCGCTGTTCTGGGTGACTCCGAAGCGGTCAACTTCACCAACCTCACCGCCGCCGAGCGCTTCGCCGCCGTACAGGCTGGCGAGGTCGACGTTCTGATGCGTAACAGCACCTGGACCCAACAGCGAGATACCGAAGCAGGTATGGACTTCGGTCCCACCACCTACTACGACGGTCAGCAGCTGATGGCCCGGGCCGCCGATGGCTTCAGTGGCGCCAGCGAAGTCGCCGAGATCGATGGTGCGGTTGTCTGCACCAACGCCGGTACCACCACCGAGACCAACATCTCCGAGCTGGCCGGCGAGCTGGGCATCACGATCACCGTGCAGACCTTTGAGGATTACAACCAGGTCGTGGATGCGTTCATCGCCGGAACCTGCGATGTGATCACCACAGACGGTTCAGGCCTCGTTGGTCGTAAAGCGCAGCAGCAGCCTCCAGGCGAAGAATGGGTCATCTTCCCCTCCACCCCCATCTCCAAGGAGCCACTCGGCCCGTTGTACGCACAGAACGATTCCCAGTGGGCCGACGTTGTCAACTGGGTCGTCTACGCCACGATCATCGCTGACGAGAACGGTGCCACCAGCGCCACAGTGGACGATGCCCTAGCAGGTGACAACCCCGAGACGGTTCGCCTCCTCGGCGGCGAGGGTCAGCTGCAAACCAAGATGGGTCTCAGCGCCGATGCGTTCTACAACGTGATCAGCCAGGTAGGAAACTACGATGAGATCTTCGCCCGCAACCTCAACCCCGTTGGTCTCGAACGTGCCGGCTCGGCCAACGCTCGCTGGACCGAGGGTGGTCTCATCTACGCACCACCGGCCCGCTAGTCCAACCCTGTTACCACGCGAGGCACCTGGCCTCGCCGAGTAAGTTCCCGGAGGGGGTGGGTCCATGCGACCCACTCCCTCTTCAATACTCCGACACGAATAATTGATATGACGTGTGTCACATCAGCCGGAGGCAAGTAGTGTGATGGTCGCCCCTCTTGGGGCGACGTTCAGAAAACCAATGGGAGTCAGTAGTGGCGTTAGCGCAACCAGTTCCAGATCGATCCCAACACGAGCGACCACCGATCTGGCGCGACGCTTCAATCCTCAAGTGGCTAATCCAAATCAGCGTGATGGTTGTTGTTATCGCTGCTTTCTGGTTCCTCTCCAGCGTCGCCAGCACAAACCTGGCCGACAAGGGTTTCGAGGTCAATTTTGATTGGATGAGCGGCCCCGCCAATTTCCAACTCGGAGAAGGAATAGACACCGTTCCCGATACGGCGGGTCGAGCTCTGTGGGCCGGAATGGTCAACACCCTGCGAATGGCCGGTGCCGGGATCCTCCTCGCCACGCTACTCGGCATTGTCGTCGGTCTCGCCCGGCTCAGCAGCAACTGGCTCGCCAATAAGATCGGCTCGGTATTTGTCGAGACCCTCCGCAATATTCCTGTGTTGGTCCAAATCATCCTGTGGTTTTTCATTATCAGCGAACTTGGGGCATTGCGAAATGCTGATTCGCCCCTTGGAGAGAGCGGGCCGATTCCCGGCTGGCTCTACATCTCCCAGAAAGGGATCTCGCTACCGCGGGTTTTCTACGCCGACGGGTTCTACCAGTTCATGGCACTGCTGTTGATCCTGTCGGTGCCCATCTATTTCGTCAATCGCAGTCTCCACGCCAAGCGCGATCGGGAGGGTGGCGAAAGCATCGCAGGAAGAGTCACACTCGGATTGCTTCTGGTGGCCGGCCTGATCGCCTGGTTCGCCAATGGACTCATGAGCTTCTTGGAAGTACCGCTCTATGCCATCGAGGATGCGTGGCGAGCGATTCCCCAACCGTTGATGCAGGCGGTTCTCACGCTCATCGCCCTAGGGTCCGCATTCGAGTTCGTCCGTCGCTTCTTGAATAGCAGGCGCACCCCTGCCGGCCTGGCAAAGCTCACCGATGACGACTACTTTCGCATGGTTTTCGCCGTCGTCATGGCCCTTGTCGGGGCCCTGGTTGTGTGGGTCGTCTGGCCTGGTCTGTCCAGCTGGATAGTGAATTCTGGCGGAGACTTCTGGGGCTGGTTCGGAGACAAGTTCGGAGCGGATGTAAACGACGTGGCCCGTGGCTCCCGCCCAATAGACGCAATGCGGCCAACGCTCGGCACCGGTCGATTCTCGAACTTTGGTCCAACCGGTCTGACGATGTCGGTCAACTTCGCCGCCGTCTTCTTGGGCTTGGTCTTTTACACCGCTTCCTTCGTGGCCGAAATCGTCCGAGGCGGTATCTTGGCCGTCGCGAAGGGCCAGGCGGAGGCGGCTGCAGCTCTTGGGTTGAGCCGCTCCCAGGCACTGCGCAAGGTCATCTTGCCCCAGGCCTTCCGGATCGTTATGCCACCGCTAGGCAATCAGTACCTCAACCTCACGAAGAACACTTCGCTGGCGATCGCCGTGGGCATGACCGATATTGTTCAAGTCGGTCAGAGCGTGTTCAACAAGAACAATCAATTTCTGGCCGTCTTTATTATCTGGGGGGCGTTCTACCTCGTCTGTTCGTTAACGATCTCCGTGATTGTGAACTATATAAATGGCCGCCTGGCCATCGTGGAGCGATGACATGACTGACCTCTCCCTTTCCCACGATCTCACCGAAGCGCTCGCTGAGACCTCACTCGCTCCCAAGCAAGCTGCCCACAGTCCGCAAGAGTGGGCCAAGCAGAACCTCTTCTCGTCGGTCAGCAACACGATCCAGACCCTGATCTTTGGACTCGTCCTCGTCCTCATCCTCCAGTGGATACTCGGATTGATTTTCGCTGAAGAACGAGACTGGCACGCCGTCACCACCAACATGCGTCTGTTGTTTACGAACAACTACCCAGCATCACAATATGGCCGCATTTGGTTCAGCTTCGGAACTTTGCTCAGCACGGCAATGCTCACCGTTGGGGCGTTCCGATACTTCCCAACGTTCACCGTTCGTAAGATCCTCATCAACGTGACCGGCGCCGGTGCGTTCATTGCGCTGATCGGCGCTCTTGCCCCCATCAGCGCAACACCCCGGCTGGTCATGCTGGCCCTTGGGGCAGGCATCATGGCAGTGGCTGGAATGGCCGTGAACAACCGACCCGATGGCGACGAGGCCGCCGTTAGTTTGACGGTCGTCCTTCTGGCCATTGCGGCTGCGGTACTTGCGACCATCTGGTTCGTTCCGTTCGGAAACGACCGACTTATCAACCTTGAGGCCGTACTCGAGCCCGGCACCATCCTGCTGGAAACGAAGCTTTGGCTGTCCTTGATGGTGGGCGTGACGGTTGCTGCCTACTTCGGCGGTCGGGCGCTATCGAGCATTCTTCCTGCTAGTCAATTCAAACAAGCGATGGTGGGATGGTGGATTCTCGGCCCGGCATTTCTCATATTCTTCGTGATTCGAGACCCGGCCTTCGACTACGGGTACGTCTTCACGGTAGACATCCCCATCGCGCTCTTCTTCGGACTCGGCGGCGGAGTTCTCCTTTATTTCCTCGCCCGGCCGGGGAACGAGGCCTTAGCCAGAGCGGTTGGCGTCGGCATCCTTGCGCTGTGTGCTCTGACCTTCGTGCTAGGAGCAACGGGCTCGGTGTCGATGCTGCAAAAGGTCCGCCTGACCCTCCTGGCTCTCGGCCTCGTGGCATTGCTCGCTCCCACCTTTTCCGGTGAACCCCGAGTCCGACGTAACTTTGCGTATGCGTGGATCGGCGCCATTGCTATCAGCCACTGGTTGATTACCGGTATCAATACGCCCAGCACGTTGGAACTGAGAGCCGACAGCTTCCTCGGCGGGTTCATGATCTCCATCACGTTGGGGTACTACGTGATGCTTGCGTCATTCCCTATGGGTGTGCTCATGTCGCTGGCGCGCACGTCGAAGATGCCTCTCTTTCGGGTGATGTCCACCATCTACATCGAGAGCGTTCGCGGCATACCGCTGATCGTGATTCTGTTCTTCTTCGACAACCTCCTGAACCTCTTCCTCCCAAACGGCATGTCCGTGTCCAAGATTGCTGGCGTCTTCATCGGCTACACGCTGTTCTCGGCGGCCTATATGGCCGAGAATATTCGCGGTGGTCTGCAGTCGGTGCGGTCGGGTCAGTTCGAGGCATCAGACGCACTCGGCCTGACCACCCTCCAGCGCACGGTGTTCATCATTCTCCCCCAAGCACTCCGGGTATCGATCCCCAACCTGGTGGGTCAAGCCATCGCCACGTTCAAGGAGACCTCGCTGGTCTCCATTATCGGAGCATTCGACATTCTCTATATCGCTCGAAACGTCGTACCCGGCCAGACAGCCTTCATCGGTCACTCCATCGCACCGATGCTGTTTGTTTCACTCGTCTACTGGGTCTTCGCCTACTCCATGTCCCGTGCCAGCCGCACCCTAGAAACAAAGCTGGGCGTCGGAGCCCGCTAGTCACCAAGGAAGCATCAAAATGACCATTCTCGATGAAAATGCAATGTCACCAGAATTGGCGTCGCGGGCCGACATGATCGTCTGCAAGGGCGTGAAGAAGTGGTTCGGTGATTTCCAAGCGCTCAAAGGTATCGATCTCACCGTGAAACAGCGGGAAGTGATGGTGGTCTTGGGCCCCTCCGGTTCGGGTAAGTCCACTCTCATTCGCTGTATCAATCGCCTCGAGGTTCACCAAGAGGGCGACATCATCGTCGACGGGATCGAGCTCACCAACGACCTTCGCAACATCGACAAGATCCGTTCAGAAGTGGGGATGGTCTTCCAGCAGTTCAATCTGTTTCCCCATCTCACGGTGCTTGACAACATCACCCTCGCTCCGATCTGGGTTCGCAAGAAGCCCAAAGCCGAAGCCGAAGCCACCGCTCATAAGCTACTGACCCGCGTGGGCATCCCGGAGCAAGCCAACAAGTACCCCGGCCAACTTTCGGGCGGTCAGCAGCAGCGCGTGGCGATCGCCCGGTCCCTCGCCATGGAACCGAATGTGATGCTGTTCGATGAGCCAACGTCGGCCCTGGACCCGGAGATGATTTCCGAGGTGCTCGACGTCATGAAGGGCCTCGCCGAAACCGGCATGACGATGGTGGTGGTCACCCACGAAATGGGATTTGCCCGTGAGGTGGCGGATCGCCTGGTGTTCATGGAGGACGGAAACGTGATTGAGATCAACGAGCCCGAAGGTTTCTTCACCAATCCCAAGTCCGACCGCACCAAACTCTTCCTCTCCCAAATCCTCTAGGAACGTTCGCGGTCCTCCAGGTTGGTATCTGGGAAATCACGAGGGATGCTAGTGCCATGATGGACCCCCGCTATGACTGGACAGTTGACGAGGTTCTCGCCGTAATCGAGCGCCCGTTCCACGACCTGCTCGCCGATGCGCACACCTGTCACATCGAGCGGTTCGCGGCCCACAACGTTGAGGCGGCCAAGCTCCTGTCGATCAAGACGGGTGGATGCCCCGAGGACTGTGCTTACTGCCCACAGTCCGCGCATCACGGCACGGATCTCATCCCAGCGCCACTGATGGACACGGAGTCGATCGTTGCTGCGGCCATCGAGGCCAAGGCCGAGGGTGCAACTCGCTTCTGTATGGGAGCGGCGTGGCGATCACCGTCTGACTCCCAGGTCGTCAGGGTTGCCGAGTCCGTCGAGGCGGTGGCCGAACTCGGTCTCGAGACCTGCGTCACGCTCGGCATGTTGACCGCCGCGCAGGCAATCACGCTCAGCGATGCCGGTCTCGATTTCTACAACCACAACCTCGACACGTCGGCCGACTTCTACGGCAAGATCATCACCACCCGCACCTACGAAGACCGGCTCACGACCCTCGCCAACTGTCGCGACGCTGGCATTCGCCTGTGCACCGGCGGGATCGTCGGGATGGGCGAAACTCGTCGCCAGCGAGCGGGTCTACTTACCCAGCTTGCCACGCTCGAGCCGCACCCTGAAAGCGTCCCCATCAACCTCTTGATACAAGTACCAGGCACGCCACTGCACGGCCTCCCCGAGTTTGCTCCACTCGAGCTGGTCCGAACGATCGCGGCCACCCGCCTCGTCATGCCAGGGTCAGTGGTTCGCCTCTCCGCCGGCCGAGCCTCGATGTCGGAGGAGTTGCACGCACTCTGCTTTCATGCGGGAGCGAACAGCATCTTCCTCGGTGAACGGCTTCTGACCGCCGACAACAACGGCGACGATGAAGACCGACGAATTCTCGATCAGCTCGACACAACCCTGAAGGTCTGACGTTTCGAAGGTCAGGCCGGCCGATCGCTACGCATCTCCAACCATTGACAACTCCGACAGCCTTTGGGACCGATCAAGCTGACCCGTCATCATGACGTAAGACTCAGTCGAATTTGAGACCACTTGCCACGAAGCACGGTTCGCGAAAGTCGAATTCCATGGCGACGTCGGAGCTAAACGGCGAGTAGCCGTCGATCGCCACCAATCCCGTACCGGCACTTCTCTTATCTTCGAGAACTGCATAGCTCGACATGGACATTGGTTTGTACGAAGCCGAATAAACCTCATACAAATATGTTTCCCGGACAACGACATAGTCAAGATCTCCAGCCCAGGTCTGATCAGGAGCGAGACCCTTGAAATCAACCACAACTTCATTTGCCGCCGCGAGGACCCCGGCTCTGGTCATATCTCCCAGTTCAGCAGCTCGCTCAAGTACCGCCTTCGTGAAGAGAGCCTCAATCCAGCCCTGAACGTAGACGTCCTGTATCAGGTCATTCGGCCTAGCTTCGGTGAGGGCTGTTACCAGTTGGCCCATGCCCTCGGAGGTATTGGAATCCCAAACGGCCGTGTACGCACTGTGGGTGTAGAACTGATCAAGCGCGGGTCCCAAATCTCCATTCAGCAGCTGAGCATTGAATGTCGGATTATTGCCACTCCAGTGGGCCTGAAAGCCTCGGCCAAGTGCAGCTCCAAAAACGTTCGCCAAGTCGGCTGGCCCAGCGCTGATCCAAACCATCGTCGCGTCGGATTCGACCAACGCATCGACAACTTCGGTGTAATCACCGCCTGGCAGGAGCGCTCCTTCACCGTCATACACAACAGGAATATTGAGGACGTCTGCCGCAAATTTTGCCCCCGTTGCCCCATCTTGACCATATTCACCCGGGTAGCTCAAGACTCCAACGGCTGGAACTTCACCGTCGGAGACTACCTTCCCCTGCAGATATTCGATTCCATTCATGGACTCGATGCAGTAGTTTGCGTTGAGCTCAAACTGAGCAGCCCCGATGTCGGGGTGGGCCCACCCGGAGTAGTTGCTATCCGGGACCACGACCATGTTGTCCGCTTGGGCGAATGCTGCGATAGCAGCGTTATGTCGTGAGCCGGTCACGTGCCCGATCATCACGACACCCTCGTCACTCTCTTGGGACAGTACTTCATAGTTGTCGACGGTGATACCGACGTCGTACTGGCTGTCCAAGACGACCAAGTCAATCCTGCGACCGGCGACACCCCCTTGGTCATTCACCATCTCCCAGAAAACCTTTTGCGCCTCGACGAGGGGTGTCGTGCGGCCGGAGAGTACCCCTGATAGATCGGCGCTCAACCCCACCCGAATGCTGGTCGGCCCGACACCGAAATCGGTGGCAACCTCCTTGCTCTGAACCTTCGTATCTCCGTCGCCCTCGATGTCTTCGGTTGCGCTTTCGGGCCCGCTGTCGGCAACGGGCGCTGGCGCATTCGTTCCGTCCGAACCGGTCAGAACACACGCCGTCATGAGCATGACGAGTGCGACAAAGGAGGCCAGCGAGCGAATCGGAATACTCATGAGCCGTCGATCTTTCGGTAGGCGCTCTGGAATCTAACAGAGCTGCATGCCGCACATCCAAGTCGGCGTCTCTTTCGGTTCAACTAGCTCGTGAGAAGTACCGTCTCCACTCACCCGAAACCGGCGGCGGAGCCGGCGTCGGCGCTGAAGTCCTCACCCAAGTAGGCGGCGATCACGTCGGGGTTGGCCTGCACCTCTTCGGGCAGTCCCGTCCCGATCGGCTTGCCGAAGTCCACCACGAGCACACGGTCGGCGATATCCATCACGAGGCCCATGTCATGTTCGACCAGAACCATCGAAATACCCAGCTCAGAGCGTATGTCTAGGATGAAACGAGCCATGTCCTCGGTCTCTTCGAGGTTCATACCGGCCACCGGTTCATCCAGCAAGAGTAATTCGGGATCCATCGCCAGGGCACGACCCAGTTCCACCCTCTTCTGGATGCCATAGGGCAACAGGCCAACGGGGAGTTTGCGGTAAGGCTGAATTTCGAGGAAATCGACGATATCTTCCACGCGCTGGCGGTTAGCCATCTCTTCCTTCTTTGCTTTGCCAACCCAGAGCATGCCGGCAAGCCAGGACGACTCCATTTGGATATGGCGTCCGGTGAGGATGTTGTCGATCACCGTCATGTGACCGAACAGGGCGATGTTCTGGAAGGTGCGGGCGATGCCACGGCGCGCCACGGCGTCGGGGCGTTCGCCCATCAGGCTTTCACCCTTCCAGCGGATGTCGCCCTCCTGGGGCTTGTACACCTGAGAGATCGAGTTGAACACCGAAGTCTTTCCGGCACCGTTGGGGCCGATGATGGCAAAAAGTTCGTTCCTTTTCACGTTGAACGACACGCCGTCGATGGCGGTCACACCACCAAAGCGGAGGACGATGTCCTCAACCTCCAGCAGCGGCCCTGCGATCTTTCCCTGGTCGCTCACGATGCCCACTTTTTCTTTCGCTTGTAGTGCTTGATGTCGCGGAAGGATTTCCGCCCCTCGCTGCCATGCTCGTCATCGCTGCCATGCAGCCCGAGGTAGAACTCTTTGACGTCGTCATCGGCCAGCAGGCGTTCCGCTGGGCCGTCCATGACGACTTTCCCGGTCTCCATGATGTAGCCGGTCTCGGCGATCGAGAGTGCCATCATGGCGTTCTGTTCAATCAGGAGGATGCTCATCCCTTCGTTATTGAGCTCCACGATCACGTCGCGAACCTGCTGCACCAGCAGAGGCGCAAGGCCCAGGGATGGCTCGTCCATGATCAGTAGGTCCGGTTTTGCCATGAGTGCCCTGCCGATAGCGAGCATCTGCTGCTCCCCGCCGGACATATACCCCGCCAGCTGCTTGCGACGTTCTCCGAGTCGCGGGAACAGCTCCATGACCTTGTCGTACTGGGCCTTGTTCCCGGCTTTGTCTTTCTGCGTAAAGGAGCCGGTTTGGAGGTTCTCGTCCACGGTCAACTCACCGAAGCAACGGCGTCCCTCCATGACCTGAGCGATTCCCCCACGGACGATTGAGGAGGGTTCGTTGCCAGCAATGTCTTTGCCGTTGTAGGTGATCGAACCCTTGGTGATCTTTCCCTCGTGATTATCTAGGAGGCCGGTGACGGCCCGTGCCGTTGTGGTCTTGCCAGCACCGTTGGAGCCCAGTAGTGCAATGATCTCCCCGTCGGGCACATCCAGAGACAATCCCCGAAGTGAGAGGATGACCTCGTTGTAGACGACCTCGAGATTTGCGATCGAAAGCATCGCTCCTACTTCTTTCCAACTAGCGATTTGTTACATATGTATTCAGGGCGGGGTGGAGGGGAACTCTTCGCTCCCCTCCACCCCAATGGCCCAATTAGGCCGGGACATGTGTCAAAGACACACATGCATCAGATGCAGGGTCCACCAAACTCATACGACTCGAGCGTCGGGGAGGTGTAAGGACCATCGACGATCTTTAGACCCGAGGAGCCTTCACCGGTGCTGAGGGGCTGGAGATCGAACGCCGAGGCATCGACGTCATAGATATAGCTCTCACGCACGATGATGTCATCGTAAGCACCATTGTAGGTCTGGTTGGGAGCAAGACCCTGGAAATCGAACTCGTCGACTTCCTGGGAGGCTGCGACCATGCCAGCACGAGTCAGATCGCCATTGGCGATGGCCTGACGGATAATTGTCTCGACGATGATGCCTTCCTGCCAGCCAGCAACGAAGCTGTCGGAAAGTGGATCATTGGGGCGACGGGCTTCCATCTCGGCGACCATGGTGGCCATGCCAGCACTGCCACCCTCACGGAAGGGAACCCCGTAACCGGACTGCCAGTAGTACTGATCAAACAGCGGGGCGAGGTCGGTCGGGAGCAGTGCGGGATAGCTGAAGGACGGGTTGTTGCCCGACCAGTCAGCGGTGAGTCCCTGCGACACAGCGCCACCGAAGACGTCGGCCAATTCACCCGGGGTCAGGGTGTTCCAGACCATCGTGGCGCCGGAGCCAACCAGCTGGGAGATTACTGCCGTGCGGTCGTCGCCGGCTACTTCACCCTTGCCGTTGTAGACAATCTCGATGCCCAGTGCTTCGGCAGCGATTTCGGCACCAACGTGGCCGTCTTCACCATACTCACCCGGGCGGGAGATGATGGCCAGCTTGGCTTCCTTGCCGTCGGCTTCCACTTTGTCCTTGAGCCACTCGATACCGTTAATCGACTCGGCGCAGTATGTGATGTTCTTTTCAAGGATGTTGCTGTAGGCGGGGTCGGGCCAAAGCGAAGCCCAGCTCAGCGGGATTACAAGCATGTTGTCATCGATGGCATCCTCGAAGATGGAGTTGGTGATCGGAGAACCGGTGTTCTCTGAAATCATCAATACACCCTCTTCGGACTCTTGAGCCAGCTCTTGGTAGTTGGCGATGCCCTTGTCGGTGGCGTAGCCACTGTCAAGCTTGACAACCTCCACGGTGTAGCCCTCGATGCCACCGGCCTCGTTTACCATCTCCCAGTAGACCTCCTGCGCTGCAACGATTTCGTTCACTAGTGCGCTGAACGGACCTGAAAGGTCGCCGTTGACGCCAACCCGGATAACGGTGCCGTCTACACCAAAGTCGGTCAGAACCTCACCGGGTGTACCTCCATCGTCGGCCGCAGTGTCATCGGCGGCGTCGTCAGCCGCCGTGTCATCGGCGGCGTCGTCGGTAGCGGTGCCATCGGCGGTGTCATCGGTAGCAGTGTCATCGGCGGCTGTCTCATCAGAGCCTCCGCAGGCCGCTGCGACCAATCCAAGTGCCATTAGCATGGCAAGTAGTTTCTTGTAGTTCATTAGTGGTTCTCTCCTCCCCGTTTTGTGTGTCACGTGAGCCGTTCGGGGACTCGACTCGCGATTCTCTAAGGTGTAGCGCATCTCCTAGTACGAGAAGGGCCAACCCTTCCAATAGTTGCGGAACTTCATCCAAATGCCAAAGAGTCCTAGGGGCTCAAAAATAAGGAAGGCAACTATCAATACGCCATAGATCACCAGGTTCCACAGGAACGTGCTCATGGGCCAGCCCGGTGCAGTCGTGCCGATCGAGATAGGGCCGAAGTCCCCAGCTCGACCCGAGGTGAGCATGAAGTTGGCTACGGCGCTAACGGGCCCGGATTCATCCAATTGGGACTCGAACCACTTCGTAAGTCGTTCCACGACGTCGGGTAGAAGTTCAACGAAGACCGTACCCAACAGGGTGCCGGCAATGGTTCCAGCACCGCCAATCAGAAGGATGGCGATGAAGTCAACCGACAGAAGCAGACCGAAGTCCACCGGTGACACCCGCCCGGTATAGGAAGCGAAGAGCGCTCCGCCGAGGCCGGCGTAGAACGAGCTGATGGCGAAACCAAGCCGCTTGTACTCGAATTCCGGCACGCCCATGACCTCGGCTGCGACATCGCGGTCCCGGATTGCCTGGAGGGCCCGACCGGTCCGGCTCCTCACGAGGTTCTTCGCCAATATGGTCACGAGGACCACGATGGCGAAGATGAAGAAAAACTGCTTCTGTTCTTCACTGAGGTGGATGAGGCCGAACCACTTACCGTCATCACTCATCGCAATCAGTGGCGACTCTTCCTTCCAGAAGCGTATGTCGAGAGTGGGCCAGCGGCGACCTGATTCATAGTCGCCTGCCCATTCGGGGAGCATTCGGCCGATGTGGAGCCCAATGAAGACCAGGCCAACGGTGACGATGGCGAGATAAAGGCCTCGCACTTTGACCGCAGCAGGAGAGACGAGCACACCCACTAGGGCAGCAACGAGGCCCGACGCCGGCAGCCAGATCCAAATGGGCAGCCCGAGCCCGCATTCACCCTGGGACGCCAGAAGGCCCATGTTGTCGTGGAACGGTACGCACGCCTTCCATGACTCTTCTTTTCCGACATTTCCACCCAGCATCACAGCGGTGTAGGCGCCGGCACCCATGAAGAAGGCATGACCCAGCGAAACCTGTCCGGTGACACCTACCAGAATGTTGATGCCGAGGGCCGCCACTGCGAAGCACAGCATGATCGTGACCGGAGTAAGCCAGGTGTTGCCAAAAAGGTAACGCGGGATAGCCCCGAAGACCGGAGCGCCAAGCGCCATCAGGGTGACGGAAAGGAAGAAGAGGCCAAGGGCCACACGCTGGAAGACCGTGGGAAGGATGGCGGCGTCCTGTTCATAGGACGTACGGAGGAGGGGACGACCGAGGGCCATATCAGACCCTCCGAATTTCGGCCGTGCCGAACAGGCCGTAGGGTTTCACCAGCAGCACGGCCAACATCGCCAGATACGGCACGATTGTGGAGTAACCCGGACCGAGGATGCTGGTCCACTGCGACAGGTACTGGCCCGCAAAGATTTCGAGCGTGGCGATGATGAGCCCGCCGACGATGGCACCGACGACCGAATCGAGACCGCCGAGGATGACAACGGGAAGCACTCGGAATACCCAGATGGGGTGGAGCTCCAGGCTCACCACGCCGGCCGGCGGCCACGGCGCCATAGCAAAGAAGATCGCCGCCAAGACTGCGAGGGCCGCACCCAGCGCCCAGGCGATCGAGAAGACGCGGCCCACATTGATGCCCTGGGCCATTGCCGCCTCCTGGTCGAACGCCACGGCCCGCATAGCAACACCAAGCTTGGATCGATAGAAGATAAATACGACGACGAAGGCGATTGATGCGGCGACAACTGCCGCCAAGTAGCTCTTGGGGATGATCGCTCCCCCAAAAGTCCAGCTTTCGTTACCCCACGGGACAGCTATCGAACGGCCTTTGATCGAGGCAGCGTCGAGGTTGAAGGGCCGAATAGCGATCTCGAGGCCCAAGGTCACCACGGCCATCGCAAACAACGGTTGACCGATCATCGGGCGAATAGCGATGCGTTCGAGCACCATGCCCAATATTCCACCCAACACCAGTGCGATGAGCAGGTGGACTATCCAGAGAACGATACCGGGCGTGCCATCGGGGGCGAGTGGATTGTCGAAGGGGAGGAACGGGATACCGCCGTCAACGATCAGGATCGACATGAACAGAGCGCCCGCCATCGAGATGGCGCCGGCGGCGAAATTCAAAACCTGGGTGCCTTTGAAGATGAGCACGAAGCTCAACCCCAGCATTCCGTAGATCGAGCCTAGGGCAATTGCCTTGGCCAACGTTTGAATGAAGATGTCCATCAGTACATCGACTCCACAAGCTCGGAGAACAGTTCTTCCATCGATGACCGCTTCAACTTCATGGTGGCGGTCATCTCGCCATCTTCGTGATCCAATTCCTTGGGTAGGAGCTGGAATTTCTTGATGCCTTCAACTCGAGCGAACTTTTCGTTCGTACGGTCCACTTCCTTCTGGATGAGCTCCAACACTTCGGGTTTCTCGCTGAGATCCCGGTAGGTGGTGTAGGGGATGTTCTTCTTGAGAGCCCAGTTGCCCACAGTGTCCAGTTCGATCCCGATCAGAGCGGTGAGATACTTGCGCCGGTCGCCGATCACCATCGCTTCGTTGATGAACGGACTCACCTTGAGCGTGTTCTCGATCTCGGACGGGCTTATGTTCTTGCCGCCTGCAGTGATGATGATGTGCTTGATCCGATCGACGATTCGAACGTGGGTTCCGTCCACCCACTCGCCTACGTCTCCGGTCATCAGCCAACCGTCCTCAGTGAATGTTTCCGCCGTCTTTTCGGGTTTGCCCCAGTAACCCGCAAAAACGCCAGCGTGTTTCGTCTGAATCTCGCCGGTTGTCTCATCGATGCGGAGGCCATCCTTCATCTGGGGGTAGGGCTCGCCGACGGTGCCGACCTTGACTCGACCCTGGAAATTGGCGGTGGCGATGGCGGAGTTCTCCGTCATGCCGTAAAGCTCGTAGATGTCCAACCCGATTCCCATGAAGAACTGAATGACCTCCGGAGCGATCGGGGCCGCACCGGTTCCGGCGTAGCGTACGCGCCGTAAGCCGAGCCGTTCCTTGAGTGCCCGGAAGACCAGGAAGTTGAAGAACACATACGCCACTCGAGTGGCAGGGGTCCAGTTTCCGTTGTTGGCCACACGGGTCTCGCCGATCCAGCCGGCAACCTTCAGCGCCCGATGGAGGATCAGCTTCTTGAACCTGCTGGAGTCCGAACCGCGGATGATAACGCCGGCATGCAATTTCTCCCAGATCCGAGGAACGGCGAAGAACAGCGTGGGCTGGACCTCACGCAGATTGGCAAACACCGCTTCAGGAGCTTCGGCAAAGTTGAGCACCACGCCGGCCGACACGAGCGACCACGTGGAAAAGACCCGCTCAGCCACATGACAAAGTGGGAGGTAGGTGACAGCCTGATCGTGAGGACCGGGCCGCTTGCCGTCCGGTGTTCGTTGCGGCGTGTTGACGATCACATCGATCGCAAACTCCACGTTGGCGTTGGTGATCATGGCCCCTTTGGGGGGACCCGTTGTACCCGACGTATAGACCAGGGTCATGATGTCGTCGGCTTCGGCGGCGCGCATGCGCTCGTCTACCGCCGAACCATGGGCGGCCCGGTGTTGTTGACCAAGAGCGATGAAATCATCCCAGTAGATCAACCGGTCATCGGTGTATCCGGCATTCCCGCGAACACCGCGGGGTTCCACGTAGATGATTTTCTCGACGCTCGGGAATCGGTCACGCGGCAGATCGAGCACCTTGTCGATCTGCTCTTGGTCTTCGGCAAAGTGGATCTTGGAGCCGCAATCGTTGAGCGTGTATTCGACCTCGGCGTGGGGGTTGGTGGGGTACAGCCCCACCGTGACGCCCCTATTGGCAACCGTGGCAAGATCGAGAATGATCCACTCCAAGCGATCCTCGGAATGAATGCTCATCCGATCGCCGACCTCCAGACCGAGGACTTGAAGGGCATGAGCCGCATCGAGAACCGTGTCCCAGACCTGAGCCCACGTGAACTCATGCCAGATGCCGAAGTCCTTCTCGCGCATGGCGAGCTGTTCAGGAGCTTTCACCGCCCACTCTCGGGCGCGAGAGGCCACAGTGGAGTATCCAGCGCTGGAACCCGCTGTAGTGTTCGCAGTCTCGAGGACCGTCATATCTCTCCTTCTCGGCCAACGATCAACCGGTGATCATTAGGGCGTCAGTGACTCTATCGCAATTCTCATGGGTGTGTCGCGGGACACACCGGCCCAAAGAACATATTCAGCCGAGGGCGGAAGTGCAAAACCACAGTGCAAAACGGCACGGCAGACCCACCCTGGCAGAGCCGGTTTGTAATGAACTAGTAACCAGCCACCGGGTCCACCACGCCTGCCACGGGCTGGCCGGCAATCCAGCGCTCGACGTTCTCTTGGATGTGAGCCGCCAGCAGTGGAATTCCCATCTCCGGGGTGTTGGCGATATGCGGGGTGATCACCACGTTCGGAAATTCCCACAACCAATGACCCTCTGGTAAAGGTTCAGGGTCGGTCACATCCAGAGCGGCGCCCCCAATCAATCCCTCGACCAAGGCTCGATGGAGTGCCTCGTGATCGACCACGCCACCTCTGGCCACATTCACCAGCCAGGCATGCGACGCCATCGCGTCGAAGATGGCTGTGCCGATACTCCCCTTCGTCTCGTCGGTCAGCGCCTGGGCAAGGATGACGGCGTCGGCGCCCGCCACGGCGTCGACCGCCAGGTCCGGTTGCACGGTGCGGACGGCTCCGGGCATTGGGCTGGCGGAACGGCGAACCACCGTGACAGCACAGTTCCACCCTTGAAGAAGACGGATGATCTCGGTGGTGATCCCGCCACCGCCAAAGACGGTGAGCGATCCGTCCACGAGCATTCGCCCATGGGGCTCAGCCCAACGTCGCTCGTTGGCATAACCAACGATATGGCGAAGTCCGGCAGTGGCCAGAGCGATGGCGTGTTCGGCGACCGGTCGGGCATACACACCACGAGCGCAGGTCCATAACAAATCGGTTCGCTCGCGGATCAGTGATATGTATGGCTCGATCCCGGCAAACGGCAGAGCCACCCATTCTACAGACGTCGCATTTGCGAGAACGGGACCGAGATCCTGGGGGCGGTGAAAGTCAGCCCACACCAGGCCCAGGGCGTCTTGGGGGTCAACGAGCTCTCCGCCCCCGGCCAGCACCGCCTCGCGAAGCGACTCGTGCCTTCCGCTCGAAGGGGCGACAGCGATCTTGTTCCGATGCACTGCCTGATTCTACGAGTCGAGAGCCTGCCCGAGGTCCTCCATGAGGTCGTCGACGTCCTCGATGCCCACGCTGAGTCGAACCAAGTCATCCGGCACTTCCAACGGGGATCCGGCGGTAGACGCATGGGTCATGACGCCCGGATGCTCAATCAGGCTCTCCACCGCACCGAGTGACTCCGCCAAGGTGAAGAGGCGCGTAGATTCGATGATCCTCATGGCGGCATCTCGGCCCCCGGCGGCCCGAAAGGAAATCATTCCGCCGAAGCCGTTCATCTGGCGAGCGGCGACTTCATGACCTGGGTGAGAAGGGAGGCCCGGATAGAAGACCGTCCCAACCGCCGGATGGTTGACCAGCAGTTCGACAATGCTGGCTGCGTTGCTGTTATGCCGATCCATCCGCACCGCTAACGTCTTGACCCCCCGAAGCGTGAGGTAGCAGTCCCAAGGTCCAGGGACCGCTCCGACCGAGTTCTGGATAAAACGAAGATGAGAATCAAGCTCGGGCTGGTTGGTAGCAACAAAACCACCGACTACGTCGCTATGGCCGCCGATGTACTTGGTGGTGGAATGCACTACTGCGTCTGCACCCCACTGAAGGGGTTGTTGCAGATACGGCGTTGCGAAAGTGTTGTCGGCGATCAGCATTGCATCGTTGGAATGCACCACCGCCGCCAGAGCCTGGAGGTCCACGATGTTGAGCAGCGGATTGGTTGGCGTCTCCGCCCAGACCATCCGGGTGTTGACCGGCCAATTTGCTGCTAGCTCCGACGGCGCACCCAGATCGTGTGAGGAAAAAGTGATCCCCACCTTCGTGAAGATCTTAGAGATCAACCGAAACGTGCCGCCGTAGGCATCGTTCCCGATGACGATGTGATCACCAGGTTCGAGCAGGCGCAAGATTGCGTCCTCGGCCGCCATTCCCGAGGCGAAAGCAACACCAAACGCCGCCCCTTCCAACGAGGCCAGCGCCGTTTCGAGTGCAGTTCGGGTGGGGTTCCCCGTTCGGGCATATTCGTAGCCGGAGTGTTTCCCCACGGACTCCTGGGCGAACGTGGAGGTCTGAAACACCGGCACGGTGACGGCCCCGGTAATGGCCTCGGGATCTTGCCCTACATGGATTGCTCGGGTGGCAAACCCGAAGCCGGCGTCGGCGGAGTTCTGAGATGTGTCTGACAACGGAGTGATTCCTTATTTAGAGAGACTTGCTGGAGAGGAACGTGAGGAGATCGGCCCGTGCCAGCACGGTGGAAGGACGTCCCCCGTCCAGAACCAGCGCCGCGCTTGCCGAATCAAGCAGGCCCACAGCCCGCTCAACCGGTTCGCCAATTCCCAAGGTTGGCAGGCGAGCACTCATCACTTCTGAAACGGAGCGATCAAGTACGTCGGTAGCACCGAACGCCGCGTCCATTATCCGAAGTTCATCGATGGAACCAAAAACCTCGGCATTGGCCAAGGGCATCTCGCCTTGGGCCACCGGCAATTGGGAGACGCTGTGTTTGTGCATCAAGAGAACAGCATCACGGAGCGTGTCATCCGGCTGCACGTACACCAGGCTGGGACGAGCGCCCTTCTCTCGTGTGGCGATGACATCGGCCACCGTGGGGCCCTTCGAGGACAGGAAACCGAACCGAGCCATCCACTCGTCGTTGAAGATGCTGGTGAGGTAGCCGCGCCCAGAGTCTGGAGTGAGGACCACGACCATGTGATCGGCGGTGAGCTCGCTTGCGACCGTGAGAGCCGCAGCTACTGCGGTGCCACAGGATCCCCCGATGAGTAGGCCCTCTTCCTGAGAAACCTTGCGGGCGGTGAGGAACGAGTCGGCGTCAGACACGGCGATCACCCGATCCACGAGCGACGGGTCATAGGTCACCGGCCAGAAATCCTCGCCCACCCCCTCCACCAGGTAGGGCCGTCCCGAACCGCCGGAGTACACCGAACCCTCCGGGTCAGCAGCGATGATCTGAACCTCAGGGTTCTGTTCCTTCAGATAGCGGGCTACACCGGTCAAGGTGCCGCCCGTACCGGCACCCGCAACGAAGTGAGTGACTCGACCGTCGGTTTGGTCCCAGATCTCGGGCCCGGTGGAAAGGTAGTGAGCCTGGGGGTTGAGGGGGTTGGAGTACTGGTTGGGGGCGAAGGCGTCTGGTCGTTCTTTCCCCAGACGCGCCGCCGTGCTGTAGTACGACGCCGGATCCTCGGGGGCAACCGCCACCGGGCACACCACAACCTCTGCGCCATAGGCCCGGAGCAGGTCTACCTTTTCCGGCCCCACCTTGTCCGTGACGACAAAGATGCACTTGTACCCTCGCTGTGCCGCCACGATGGCGAGGCCGACTCCGGTGTTGCCACTGGTTGGCTCGATAATGGTGCCGCCCGGTTGGAGCGCACCGGACCGTTCGCCCTCCTCGATCATGGCGAGAGCAATTCGATCCTTCACACTTCCCCCGGGGTTGAAGACCTCGTACTTCACAAGTACGGGGCATTCCAAGTCGGCGCCGACGCGCCGCAGTCGGACCAGGGGCGTGTTCCCGATCAAGTCGAGAACAGAATCGGTGACTTTGGGGGGAAGCTCGGCCATTTTCTCGAAAACACCTATCGCTCGGGTAGTTCTTCTGCACTTCGAGCCTAACGGTCAACTCACCCGCCGAGCGGACCTCAGACTGCTCGAGCTGTGAGCTGAGGACAGCTACCGCGTGGTGGCCGAAGCACCCTGCACAGGGCTGTCGGTAACTCCGGCGGTCTCGTTGCCGGGAAGCGGCACACCACTCCCCATGTCAACGGCTTCGGCGATCCGGTACCGGCCGGAGGGGTCCTGCGCCAGCCAGAGCATTCCGTCTCGGCGTTCGGCTGCCCTCACCCCGAGGAGGCGACCGTCGCCAGCCAAGAGTTGTCGGGCCGGATGATCGACAGTGATCGCAACGGTGACCGGATCACCATCGTTGACAGCCTTCACGCTCACCACGGTGGGACCTTCGCCCGCGATCCGCAAGCCGTTTTCGCGGAGGCGAAGATTGTGTTGAGCAAGCTCATTGAAAAGGGGCGTATTCTCCACAAAAACACTCCCGAGATCCGCTTCGCCTGGTTGGGTCTGGAACTGGAACTCCTCTCGGAGAAGACCGCTGACCACTCTGCGCCATTCAGGGTTGACCGTCTGATCGGTGGAGGGACCCTTCCGTCCGAGAAGCGATCGACCTCGATAGCCGGGAAGGGAGATCCGCAGGGCCTGCTCCCCCAGTACTACCGGCCGGAGAATCCAGATTCCCATGATGACCTCCAGGACGATTGCTGCGGTCAGAGCGACCCCGAAGCGCCCGACGGTATCCACGCTGGACCCAAGTAGCCCAATGCCAGCCACTGCAACAGCGCCCATTCCCGCGATCACCGGGGCGGCGCTGGAGCGGAGGGCCATCGAAACGAAGTCTTTCGGCGCTTCGTTGGATTCGCTGATCGAACGAAGCAACTCCACCTCGAACAGCGAGACCCCGACGCCGACGATCAGCACGGCAACCTGCAGCTCGGTGGCGTTGGCGCCGTCAACAATCACATGGTAGGTACCCAGCACCGACGCCGACGTGAGCAGGCGAAGAGCTACTGCAACCACTGCAAGGCCGATATCTCCCACCACAAAGAAGACCACAGCACCGCTGGAGACAGCCAGCAAGGCAACCACCAGCCATAGTGTGCTCGCCGCCCCAGCACTATTTGCTTCGGCGTCGACGGCAAGACCCTCGAGGGACACCCCGGCAGGTTCATCGATCTGTTTCAGTGCTCGTACGGTGGCTTGGGTTGCCGCCGAGCGGGCCGATTCGGCTGGGGTAATGATGGCGGTGAGTGAATCGATCGACGCCGACCCCGCGGTAACTGGCGCCACGAGCTCGCCGCCCTCGAACCGGCCGTCCTCGGTGAACACCCAGGCAATGCCCTGATAACGAGAGGCGGCCAAGGCCCAATTCTGGAAATCTTCAGGTGATGCGGCGGCCGGTGCGGTTGCCCGAATGGCCGCGGCGGGATCGCCTCCCAACGCAACCAACTCGGCAGCAATTTGCGACGACGTAGAACCTCCGGTCGTCTCTGCATCAATCAGTGAACGGCTCGCAGTAGTCCCGGCGGCGATCAAGCCCAACAACAGAAGGAGAGCGCCAACGACAATCACCACCACGACGGGGAGATCGCGGCCATCGGGGATTCTCATCGGGACGGTACGGAGCTCGGCGTTCTCGAGAATCGGCGGCAGGTTGCTGAAGAAGACCGGAAGAATGGCCAGGGTGGCCAGGGTTCCGAACAGTGCTCCCATGAACACGGTGACCGCCGGTGACCAGCCCCGATTGAAGATCGCCGCAACCGCAGCGATGACCGCAAGTGAACCAAAGACGAGCGACAACCCTGGCAGCTGCGAACGCACCGATGCCAAAATGTGATCAGCGGAATCTCCGTGGAGCGGGCGCTTGAACCAGGCGATCAGCCGCAATGACAGGACCGATGAGACCAGAAGCGCCACCAATGCACCCGGCACTACCGTGGTCCCCAGCGAACCGTCGAATTGGCCGGCCATCGAAGAACCGATGAGGCCCCCCAAGAACGACGACAGCCCCGCTGCCAGCGAGGTAGCAACTCCGATCGCTGGTCCGTGAAGCGCACCCATTACAAAGCCCAAGATGAGCACCACCGGCACTACCGCTATCAGAGTGGCTCGGCTGATTGACCGGTCAACCTCGGAATCGGCAACGAGTTGACCGCCAACGAGCAACTCGCCATCTCCCCCGAGGGCAGCGGATGTATCTGCTACACGTTCGATCAAAGGACCGAGACGGTTGGCGGAGGCCACCCGAAGATGAATGATGGGTGGGCCTGCGGGCAACACATCCACAAATGCGAACTCCACCCCCGGAAACTCTCGAATCTCAGGCAGGATCGTGTCGGCGATCCGTTGGTCCGAACTGGAGATGCTCTTCAAGACGATGGAAGCGTTCGGCAGTGCGCCGCCACTCCACCCGGCCTCCACCCAGGACTCATCCGCTACGGCGGAATCAGCGAGACGGGAGCTTGAGAAAACGCCGGACAGCACAACAAAAAGAACGACGAGGGACAGCACAAACCCATGCCCACGGGAGCCACCGTTTCGAGTCATACCGGCGTCTCGCTTCGTAACAGCCAACCGTTTCATGACAGCGGTAGCCCGAAGTTGGGAGTTGCGTTGCTTGGGCGCCGCGTGGCAGCGGAGCCGGGAACGGGAATGGGTTGTGGCAGCGCTGAGCTCATCCGGAGATCGGAACCCTTGGTCGATGAAAAATTGATGCAGCAAAGAGGGCGCCTTTCGACACCACTCCACCCGCAGAGGAAGGTAGGCCAGATCAGCTAAAAATAGTCGGACCCCACCCAAATCCAAAGCGAAACATCATTGTTCCGCGCCCCTACACCCCATGGCATGGTCTCGCGAGCCACTATGGGGCCGTGCATCCCGCTGCTTTCCCTCAGGAGCTGGCGCGCCCGTCGGCTCGCCGCCTCACCTTGACGCTGGCGATGGTGGTGGTCGTGGCAGCCGCCTGCTCCTCCGTAGCGGCGCCCGACGTCGAACAACCCGTGCCGTTGGAAACGGATGACCCGGGCACTGTTCTCGAACGCCCTGCCGTGACTTCTACTACATCGGTCCCGTTACCGGAGATTTCGTTGAACCTGGAGGAAGCCTTCGGCCAACTCACAATTCGAGACGCTGATCCGGAGTTGACCATCGTTGCGCGGGATGCCATCACCGGGCAGGAATTGGCAAGTGACCGCGTGGAGCCGAATGGGACCGCGCTTCTGCGCGCATTGCCGCCGACGGTCATCGAGGTGTTGGTTAGCGACGGAAACGCTGCCATCGCCACCGCTGGCACTCTTCATATTCCCAGCCAGGATCCTCCGCCGCAGAGTTTCTATGACAAGACAAGCGTCGTGGCCGGTTACAACTACATCGAGACCCGGGATGGAACGCTGCTCTCGGCGTATGTAACGCTGCCGGCCGGAAACGCCGAGGCCGACGGTCCGTTTCCCACGCTCGTGGAGTACTCAGGATACGAACCGTCAAATCCCAATGCCGCCGACGCCGCCCGGCTGACCCTGCCGCTGCTGGGATATGCCCTCGTCCAGGTGAACGTTCGCGGCACCGGGTGCAGCGGCGGATCCTTTGATGGCTTCGCCGAAATCGAACGGCTGGATGGTTACGACGTGATCGAAACGATTGCGGCCCAAGATTGGTCAGCGGGTGTGGGGATGTGGGGCATCAGCTACCCCGGAATCATGCAGCTCCACGTGGCGGCGTCGCAGCCGCCGAGCCTGGCAGCAATCGCTCCACTCTCGGTGATCGCAAATGTGGATGACGTTCTGTTTCCGGGCGGCCTCTTCAATAACGGCTTCGGCCAGAGCTGGACCCAAAGAGTCACGGGAAACGCCGGGGCTGAAGGTCAACGGTGGTCGTCAGACCGCATCGATGCCGGCGACGAAATCTGCGCAGAGAACCAGGCCCTCCGGGTCCACAACCCCGATCTCGTTGCCACCGCGCTGAACGAGCCCTTCTCTACCACTCTCAGTCGGAGCCGTTCCCCAGAGTTCTTCGTTGATCGGATCGAGGTTCCAACCTTCATCGCCGGGGCGTGGCAGGACGAACAAACCGGAGGAGGATTTCCGGCCCTTTTGGACAACTTCACCGCCGCACCAGTGCTCCGAGCCAATCTGTACAACGGCCTCCACATCGACCCGCTCGGACCGGACACGCTGGTACCACTCTTGGAGTTTTATGACCTGTTCGTCGCCCGCCGCGCGCCGTCACTTACTCCCCTGGTGAACCTCGTTGTATCGGCGGGGACGGCATCCTTTTTGGCCAACCACTCGAGCTGCCGCAATCGCGGCTGACCGGCTTGAGCTATGACGATGCCCTCGCGGTCTATCGGAGTCAACCGCCAATCACCGTGCTCTACGAGGTGGGAACGGATGCGCCCAACCTTCCCTTGGCCCGGTTTCAGGCATCGTATGAGCAGTGGCCGATTTCCCAAGTGGAGCCGCTCCGCCTCACGCTTGCTGATGCACTCACTCCCTCCCGTGGCACCTCGCTGGACGGATCGCTGCTCCGACCGCTGGAAGTCCAGGCTTCGGACACCTCGACGCAACCGGCTGCTGGCGTCATCGCCACGTTTCGTACCGATCCTGCCGAGGGAGCGATGACCACTGCTGCGGACCCCTCGATTATCTGGGGCCCAAACCCTGGCTGGCGTTGGCCCCTGGCCCGGGAAGACCGTGCCGCTCGATTTGTCAGCGAGCCACTGGAAGAAACGCTGGTGCTGACCGGCAGCGCTTCGGCTGATCTGCTAATTCGCCTGCCCGACGGTGAGGCCGACGCCGATCTCGAAGTGACGCTGAGCTCTCTCGATGATGAGGGGAACGAAACCTACATTCAGTCCGGCTGGCTTCGCCTCAGTCGGCGCGCTCTCCGCAGAGACGCCACCGTACTGAACCCTCGAATCTCCAACGCTGCGAGCGACATTCGTCCAGTGGGTTACTCCGAGACCGTCACGGCCCGGGTGGCAATTCTCCCGTTCGCAGCAGTCATCCGACCGGGCGATCAGTTGGTTCTCACCATTGATACACCGGGCGCATCCAAACCCGAATGGGCCTTTGCGGTATTGCCCGACCCCGTCACCGTGGCTGTTCTTGCGGGTTCAACAGTGGCGCTGCCCGTTGTCCCCGAAGATACATTCATCGATGCATTCACAAGCGCCCAGATCTCTGAGGGAACCGCGGTAGGCCTGAGCGGCGCTGTTGGTGCGGAGAGTCCACGATGCGGGTCGCTTCGGGGACAACCCTGCAGGAGCGGTGGTTAGGCAAGTAGGCTGCCCGTCTTCAGTTCCTCGAATGCCCACTCGGGCATCCAGGTCGAAGAGCGAAAGGGCTTCCCACAATGTCAGATCTTCTCGAAGGAATTATTTCCCAGTTGGGCAGCGGGGGTTTGTCTCAGATCGCCGGAACACTCGGGGTCGATGAGGCCAAGGCCTCCTCAGCGGTAGGGATGGCCCTTCCTGCGATCCTTGCTGGCATGGCGAACAACTCACGGTCCCCTGAGGGAGCCGCCAGCTTGGCAACTGCGCTCGACGACCACGACGACGCTGTGTTCGGTCAACTCGGCGATCTCCTCGGCGGCGGCGGAGCGGGGGCCGGCATCCTGAGTCACGTGCTTGGTCAGAAACAACCAGCAGTAGAGCAGAACCTGGCCTCTCAGAGTGGCCTGGACCTCGGCGCCATCGCCAAGCTCCTCCCGGTCCTGGCGCCGCTTGTCATGGGCTACCTGAGCAAACAGAAGAAAAGCCAAGGCCTGTCCCCTACCGATCTCGGCTCGGTCCTTGGTCAGCAACGCCAATCCGTAGAGACCTCGCGCCCGGGTCTCGGTGGGCTTGCCGCCATCTTGGATACCGACGGCGACGGATTCGGCCTCGACGACGTTGCCCGGATGGCCTCCGGTGCCAGTGGGTCCAGTGGATCCAAAAGCGGCGGACTGGCGTCGATCCTCGGCAAATTCCTGCGTCGCTAGTCGCCCAATCAATCGGCACCGAACCTCCCAAACGCAATCAACGGTCCTGGTGGGTAGTTTGACGACAGTCTTCGTGGGTATCTTGTCGGTGCACTCGGTCTAACGAAACGGGATCTTCTTTCATGACCCCCCATCACCCAGAACGCCGGACCGACCACACGGCCGACCTCGTAGTGGTTGCCAACCGGCTCCCCGTTCGCCGCAGTGGTGGTGACGACGACGCCGAGTGGACGGTGAGCCCCGGCGGTCTCGTGTCCGCCATGGCGCCGGTACTGGCCGACCGCAAGCGCTTCGCTTGGGTGGGATGGCCAGGGCACATCGATGGGCCAACCGAACCGTTCACGCATGAGGGCATGCGCCTCGTTCCTGTCCACCAAACCGAAGAGGAATACGCCCTTTACTACGAAGGCATGTCCAACGGGACGTTGTGGCCTCTCTATCACGACAAGATCGAACCGGCGGAGTTCCATCGAACCTGGTACGACGCCTATCGCCAAGTGAATCAGCGATTCGCAGATCTCGCCGCTGAGACCGCCTCCCCCAATGCCACCGTATGGATCCATGACTATCAGCTGCAAATGGTTCCCGGCTTCCTGCGGGCGCTCCGGCCTGATCTGACCATCGGATTCTTCCTTCACATCCCATTTCCCCCGGGCGAACTCTTTCGGCAGATCCCCTGGCGCCAGGCCCTGACCGTCGGCCTCCTCGGGGCGGATCTCGTTGGCTTTCAGACGCCGGCGGCGGCATCCAACTTCGCCCGACTCGCCGAGTCACTGAACCTCGCTACCCGAATCACCAGCGACACCCTTGGACGCAACGGTCGCAAGATCAAGGTGAAGTCGTTCCCGATCGGGATCGACGCCGACCGATATGCCGAGGGGGCCAACCGCCCCGAGATCACAAAGCAGGCGGCTCTCGTCAGAGAACGGCTGGGGAACCCGAAGGCCGTACTTCTCGGGGTTGATCGCCTGGACTATACAAAAGGCATCGATGTCCGGCTTCGGGCGTTCAAGGAGTTACTCATCGAAGAGAAGCTCCTCCCCGACGAGGTCAAGTTCGTGCAAGTGGCCGAACCTTCCCGAGACGGCGTTGACGCTTATGTGGCGCTGCGAGAGCGTGTGCACGGCCTGGTTGGGGAGATCAACGGCGACTTCGCAGAGGTCGGAGTGGCACCGGTTCACTACCTTCACCAGAGCCAAGACTTCGATGAACTGATGTCGTTGTACCGTTGTGCAGACGTGATGATGGTGACGCCATTTTGCGATGGCATGAACTTGGTTGCCAAGGAGTATGTAGCCACGCGTCACGACGACACGGGTGTGCTGGTGCTTTCCGAATTCGCTGGCGCAGCGCATGAACTGAGCGACGCATTGATCGTGAACCCCTACGACATCGATGGATTGAAGGCAGCGTTGTTGGAAGCGGTCTTTCTCGACGAGGACGACGCCAAGCGACGGATGCGTTCCATGCGGACCCTCGTGTTCGAGAATCATGCGAGCCGATGGGCCGAATCGTTCTTGACTGAGCTGGCCCGGTGGTCAGCAAGCCAGTCTCCTGGTAAGCGGTAACTCGCCTGCTACGCAGACCCTCGCTGCTTATGTAGAAGTCCGAACCACGGCTTTTGGGGGCCCGCTGCTCTGGTTTTCGTTGTTCAGGGCATCGGCGAGCTGATCCAAGGCAACGTCGACCGGCTGCAGCAAAGGCCGCACCCGCAACTGATCCGCCCCCATCAGGGTCTGCACTCGGCGCACATCATCGATCTTGTAGCCCAACGACACCCGGAAGTCCGCCTCCCGTCTGAGTAGTGCGGTGACGGACAAGTTCTCGATCTGATTTCCCACACCGACCGCCACGATCACTCCGCCCGGACGAACCAGGCCCAAACCGCCCGCAATAGCCTCGGCCGCATCGACGCACACGAAAACCACGTCTGCGCCGAGACCATTCGTGTGGTCATTCAACCAAGCAGTCAAGCCTTCATTGACACCGGCAAATGCCGCATCTGCCCCCAAATCGCAGGCCAACTCCCTCCGAGCCGACGCATGATCGACCGAAACCACCTCAGCAGCTCCTCCGATACGGGCCAGCTCCGCAGTGAGAAGCCCAATCGTGCCCGTACCGAGCACGACCACAACATCTCCCAGCATGAATCCGCTGCGCCGTATCGCATGGGCGGCGACCGCAGCCGGTTCGGTAAGAACCGCATCTCGAGTGTCGATGGCTTCCCCGACAGGCACAAGCCGGCGAGCGTCCGCCACGGTATGGGTGGCGAATCCTCCGTGCGAGGCTGCCATCGGGTCAAGACCCACAATTTGTTCGAGGACCCGCTCACAGTGAGCGGGAGCTCCGAAACCGCAAGGACGACACTGGCCGCACGACGGACCAACTGCGGCAACCACGCGCTGGCCAACGAACCGATCTGGCATGTCATGTGCCAATTGCACGATTCGGCCGGTCCACTCATGCCCGAACCAAGCGGGAGAAGCCGCCTCTCCGGCTACCCATGCCGAACGGTCCGAGCCGCCGATGCCACAGTAGTCAATCTCCACTACGGCTTGGCCTGGACGGGCCTCTGGATCTGGGCCGCGCAGGATCTCCAGAGACTTGGATCCGATCAGCTGGGCGAAGCGCACGAGGTTCCTAGAGGCCGACTGAGTCGGGCTGCAACGTATCGAGGACCTCGAAGAACTCGGGAAATGTTTTGCTGACACAGGCCGGATCCAAAATGGTAATTCCGGGGTGGACCAGACCTAGCAGGGCGAAGCTCATCGCCATTCTGTGATCCTCATACGTGGTAACCGTGCCCGGCTGGGCCGGTCCCGGATAGATGATCATGCCGTCGGCAGTCTCGGCCGCCCGGATTCCTCGCCGGGTCAACTCGGTCACCACTGCGGCGATTCGATCGGTTTCCTTCTTCCGGATGAAACCGATCCCAGTGATCTCCGTCGGTGAATTGGCAAAGGTGGCCACGACGGCGAGGGTCTGAGCAGTATCGGAGATGTTCCGCATGTCAACGTTGACACCGCTCAACGTTCCGGTACCGCGTACCTCGGTGGAGGTCGCGGTCATCTTGACCTCTGCGCCCATCCGCTGAAGGACCTCGACAAAACGGAGATCTCCCTGTGTTGTGGAATGACCGAGTCCGTCGATGCGCACTCGGCCTCCCGTGATGGCCGCAGCTGCAAAAAAGTAAGAGGCCGCAGACGCATCCGGTTCGATGGAGACGGTACTGGGCTTGTAGGCCGCAGGAGCGACGCTGAACTCTCGGTACTCCGGATGCGCCTCAACCTCAACACCGAAATCGTGCATCGTCTTGATCGTCAGATCGATGTACGGCTTGGAGACCAATTCTCCGCCAACCCGGACGTACAGCCCTTCAGGTGTTCGAGGAGCAGCCATGAGCAAGCCGGAGAGGTACTGACTAGAAACCGACCCTTGCACCACAACGGATCCGCCTCGCATCGAGCCGCCGTGCACGGTCAACGGTAGGGACTCACCATCGATTCTGGCTCCAAGCTGCCGGAGCTTGGTGACCAGTTCTTTGATCGGGCGGCTACGCAGTTGACTACTGCCATCCATGCGGTATTCACCCTCACCCAAACACAAAAGGGGGAGGAGAAATCGGCTGGTGGTCCCCGACATACGAACGTCGAGGTCGGCAGGACCTGAGGGAATCTCGCCGGTCGGGTTCATCACTGTGATGGTTCGCCCCTCGGGGTCAGCCCAGATCGAGATTCCAAGGCTGAGAAGAGCTCCCACCATAGCTATGGTGTCGTCGGCAAACAGCGCCCCCTCGAGTCCTGATGTGCCGGGAGCAAGGGCCGCACAAATCAAAGCTCTGTTGGTATGGCTCTTCGAACCAGGCACCACGACCGTGGTATCGGGTGGTCGTTCTAGGGGGGCGATTGTTCGCACAACACTCCGAATCTAAGTACTGGACGGGAAACGGGGGTAAGTGTCCTATCGAACCGTAGCTGGCGCAGATGAGGCCTACCTTCAGCACAGCGGATTTCGCCCACTCGCCACCTCGAGGTCAGCGTTTGAGTTCCTCTTTGATGTTCAGATGGCTCTCGAGCGCAGTTCTCGCGGAATAGAGAGCGGCTCGAGCTTCAGCGATGATCTCGTCCTTGTGGGCGATTACCGCTTGGAGCCGCACCACTTCTGCTTCGGCCAGTTCCGCCCGAGCCAGAGCGTCAACGGCGTCCAGGTGGAGGGAAGAATCAGTTGCGCGACTCAACCAGAGCGAGTTCAGCGGGATCCGCCGCTTTCCCACCGCTGGAATCCGTAAGGCCACTATCCCCGGATTGCGTTCCCCGAACCAGGATCGAAGAAATGCATGCGAGTAGTGTCGACGTCGATCGTGAGAGGCTGACCCATACGAGCTCGGGATCTCGGGCTGAAGCGACCAACATAAATGGTTCTGCCCTGAGCGTCCTTGCTCTGCTCCACAGCGTCCTCCCCCTCGAACTCGGCATCCATGATCGCAAACGGTTCGGCGTCGAGCGGGAAGTGAACAATGACCTCTGAGCCAAGTGCCTCGAGCATGATGGTCTCGGTGGTCAGGCGACTTTCGTTGGGCTTCTCGACCGTCGCCAGGTCGGCATCGGAGATGTCTTCGGGCCGGATTCCCACCACGATGTCCTTGCCAACGAAGGATCGAAGCGAGGGATTGGCGGCCACCGTGGCCGAGCTCACCTCGAGGTTTTGGGAGCCGAACCTCACCCAGAGCCCACCGTTGTCCTCTGACAGCGTTGCCTTCATCAGGTTCATCGACGGTGAGCCGATGAACCCGGCAACGAACACATTTGACGGCTTGTCATAGAGGTTCTGCGGCGTGTCGACCTGCTGGAGAAAGCCGCGCTTGAGAACCGCAACTCGGTCGCCCATGGTCATGGCTTCCACCTGATCGTGCGTGACGTAGAGCGTGGTGACTCCAAGGTCACGCTGCAGACCGGCGATTTCGGCTCGCATCTGAACGCGCAGTTTGGCGTCGAGGTTGGACAGCGGCTCGTCCATGAGGAATGCCTTGGGCTGACGCACGATGGCACGGCCCATCGCTACTCGCTGACGTTGGCCACCCGAGAGCTGCCCCGGCTTACGATCGAGGTTTTCCGTTAGGTCGAGAACAGCCGCAGCCTTGCGAACTCGCTCTTCGATTTCTGGCTTCGGGATCTTGGCCAGTTTGAGGGCGAAACCGATATTTTCGGCCACGGTCATGTGCGGGTACAGCGCATAGTTCTGGAAGACCATTGCAATGTCGCGATCCTTGGGATGGACATCGTTCACGAGCCGGTCACCGATGTACATCTCACCGCCGCTGATCTCCTCGAGACCCGCCACCATCCTCAATGCCGTGGACTTGCCGCAGCCGGAGGGGCCAACCAGCACAAGAAACTCGCCGTCCGCGATGTCTATGTTGAGGTCGGAAATTGCGTGGTACCCGTTGGGGTACACCTTGTTGATGTCCTTTAAAATAACCTGAGCCATGAGCCTCTCCTGGATCAACGATAGTGGTCCACGACACACTAGCAGAGGCTGTGAAAACCGACACAACAACGGGGGGAGACCAGGTGGTTGCTAGGCGGCCCGGCCCACTGCGCTGGGCGTTATTGCCCCTAAAGCTCTTCGTGGTCGATTGGTACTCTCTGCGGTTGCACACCCACTGGAGGCGGACCTCTTGGTTACAGACGACAACACATCGGCCCAGGGCACACCTTTTGACCTTGGCGATGCCGAACCCACGTCCTCGTGGTTTGGATTTGATCGTTCCGAAACCACGGCGCTTCGGCGGGGGGCGTCCTCGCCCGAGACCGTGCCGGTCGCGGTGCAACGAGTACCAGCCGGTACGTGGAGCAACGCTCACATCGACCGTCTTCTCAACACCGCTCCCACCGAAGCCAGAAATACCGATGGCCTGGTGCCCGTCACCCGGATCACCGGCGGCCCGGGCGAGGATCTCACCGTCGTCTCCTTGCGTACCGACGCACCCCGGTTTCAAGAGCGTCTGGACTTTCGAACGCCACCGACCTGGAACGAATCCGCCGGTGTTGCCCTTGGCGCAGCAGAGGCGATGGAGAAGGGTCATTCCCTCGGCTTGCGGCACGGCGCACTTCAAGCGCGTGATGTGGTCATCGATGGGCGAGAGCTTGCGGTGGCCGGGATGGGCCTCAGCCTCGGCGGCACACCCGAGCCTGACATCACCATTGCACCCGAGGTCGCCAGCAGCGGTGTGCCAACCGTTCCGGGAGATGTCTACAGCCTTGGCAAACTCTTGGAGGCTGGAACCACGTCCGACAGTTCGACACCCGAGGCGATCCGAGAACTGATCGCCGAGTCCACTGCGGTGGACCCCAACGAACGGGTGGCATCGGCACGGGAATTCGCCGATCGGCTCCGAGCCGCCGGCGGTGACGCCCTGCGCTCCTACACCCCGATGTCCTTCGCCGACTCACCACTCTTCGCTGCCCCGACCGCAATTGCTGCGCCCGTAAAGGATTCTGGCACCGTGCCAGCGGTCGCTCCGCTGCCGTCTGCCGCCCCGGAAAAGGAATCAAACCGACGTCGAGTTCTTCCGTGGCTCATTGGGGCGGCGCTGATTGGGCTCGTCGGCATTGGGCTTTGGGCAGCGACCAGCGGCGAATCCGATGGAGCCAACGGCACCACGACACTCCCAACCACCGAACCAACCACCGCTCCCCCAACCACCGAACCCACCACCGCTCCCCCAACAACCGAGCCCACCACCGCTCCCCCAACAACCGAACCCACCACCGCTCCCCCAACAACCCAGCCAACCACCGAACCCCCAACAACCCAGCCCACCACCGAACCCCCGACCACCGAAACCACAACCACGGCTCCCCCAACAACCAGTCCTCCGGTCGACGCCACGCCGGCGGGCCAAGCCGGGTTGGAGATCCTGCACGGGATTCCGGACACCCCCGTCGATGCCTATCTGGATGGCGAACTCCTGATCGGTGGATTCAATCCCGGCGAGGTGGCGGGGCCACTGGACCTTCCGGGCGGGAGTTACGAAGTGGAACTGTTTGCGGCCAGCGACGACCCTGCGGCCACGGCCGAGGAGCGTTCGGACCTCGCCATTGCTTCCGCGGCGCTTCCCGTAACCGGTGAACCGGGCACTCTTGTGATCACACCTACCGCATCGGGCGAGGTGCAGCTTCAGTCCTTCACCGACGACCTCAGCCCCGTAGCGGCCGGTGAAGGCCGCCTGACCATCCGCAATCCCGGGCCTGGTGTGGCCACGATCACCGTGGCATCGGTTGACGGCGGCGCACCAGCAGAAGTTCGCCTGGCTCCCGGTGAGTCGCTCACTACCGACCTTCCGGCCGGGGATTACGTGGTGCAAATAGCGGACGAAAACGGAAACGAACTACTGACGAGCGTGGTCTCCAACGTGGAGGGCTCCTTGACGTCAGCTACAGCAATCCTGTCGGACCAGGGCGATGCCGAGCTTCTTCTGCAACGGATCAGCGACCTCGGAACTCCGCCCGATGGCATTCCCACGGGTAACAGCGGTCTCCTACCCGGCAGCGATGGAGATGGATCGGCCGGACTCATCCTGGCCGGAATCGGTGCCCTCGGCCTACTCGCCCTCGTCGGGCGCCAGCGGCTCCGAGGCGTCGAGTGAAGCGGTGAGCACCTATCTGAGGATCATCGGCGCATACCTCGCCGTCATCCTCACCCTCCTCTTGGTCGTGCCGTCCACAACCATTGCGGGCGACCCCACCTTGGTCCAGGTCAGACCCGCTCCCACCGCCACAGCGGTTGATCTGCCGTTCTCTGCGCCGGTCACGGTGGCGGGGATCGTTCAGCGTCGACCCTCGGCCGCGGGTCAACTCCCGGATCAAGCGGCATTCGCACCGGTGAGGATTTCCGTACCGAGGTTGGGTATCGACGGACCGGTCATCCCGGTGGGAATCGCCACCGATCGCCAGCTCGATGTGCCGGCTGCGCTGACCGCCGGCTGGTACCGGCACTCCGCTCTTCCCGGGAGGCCGGGTGCTGCGGTCATCGCCGCCCACGTTGACTACTCCGGTAAACCAGGTCTCTTCTTCGATCTGCGGTTGACCGACGTCGGCGATGAGATCGTGCTGGAAGCACCGGACGGAACACTTCGTACCTACCGAGTCACGTCGGTTCAGCTGTTTGACAAGACCGAGTTACCTTCAACCGAGCTCTTCCGATCCGATGGCGAACACGGCCTTCACTTGGTCACCTGCGGCGGAACCTTTGACCCGGTCACGCGGAGTTACCGAGGCAACCAGGTGGTTACCGCCCTCCCGGTTTAACGCTCGGGGAGTGGAACACCGTTCCTGCTCACAGAAGGCCGAGGTCGGCCTTCATTCGGAGAATCCGCTCGACGCTTTGGTCCAACCGAGTTTCATCGAGGCGACCGCTCTCAAGTGCACCGTTGATACCGGCCACCGCAGCCGCCAGATCCGGTGGCACCAAGAGGATGTCGATTCCGGCCTCGATCACACGAACCGCCAGTTCGTCTTCGGCAATCCCGTCAAGAGCCCGCATGTCCATTGCGTCGGTGAACAGCACGCCGTCGAATCGCAGATCGTTTCTCACCAAGTCCTCGGTGAGGATCCGAGAGATCGTTGCCGGTTCTCCAACCGGATCCAGACTCGGTAGTGCGAGATGACCCACCATCATTGCGTTCACTCCAGCGTCTACGGCCCGTTGAAACGGCGGGAGGTCCAGCCGCCGCCATTCCTCTTCAGTGCTGGTGACCGTGGGGAGAGCCTGGTGCGAATCCACCTCGGTGGCACCGTGCCCCGGCCAGTGTTTCGCAACGGCGCCAACACCACCCTGTTGTAAACCGTCGACCGAGGCCGCCACCATCTCCCCCACCAGAATCGGGTCAGACCCATACGAACGATTCCCGATCACGCCCACATCAGAGCGAACCACGTCTGCCACCGGGGCAAAGACAACATTCACACCAATCGCCAACATCTCCGCGCCGGTGATGGCACCGGCCTGGAAGACGGCATCGCGATCCCCGGCCAAGGAGCGCGCAGAACCGATCGGGGTGATGCCCTCGCCGCGCACACGAAGCACCCGACCCCCCTCCTGATCAGCTGCGATGAACATCGGCGAGAGACCCGCACCACCTGCCGCCTCCTGAAGGCCGGTGCTGAAGGTGGCGATTTGCGCCGGCGATTCCACGTTCGGCCCCAGATACATCACGCCACCGAGGCGATAGCGGGTCACCACAGCGGCCGGTGTCTCGGCATCGCCCAAAGCGAGGTTGTAGGAACGGTCCGCAGCGCTGGCCGTGTCCGCTGCAGTACCTCGGAGCACTGGCATAAGCATTTGACCAATCTTGTCTTCCAGGGTCATCCCCTCGATCTGTTCAAGGATGGGATCGATAGTGGTCGTTGTCGTGGCGATCGTAGTGGTGGTAGTGGGCGCTTCGGTTGTAGTGGAGGTCTCTGTGGTAGCCGGTGCGAGAGTGCCCGCGAACTCCCCGTCGAGGGTGGGCGTAGCTGTGCAAGAAGAGGCCACCAGCGTCAGCGCCAGCCCGAGCATCAAGCGGGAGAAATGGCGGTCGGGGCGCACCGGGAGAGCGTACTGCCGCGATACAACGGGACGGTGGCACCACATCCGGACTGGATCCAACTGCTCGAACAGGAACAGTCCAAACCGTACTGGCGGTCCCTCCAAACCTTTGTGGCGAAGGAGCGCCAGCTCGGGCCGGTCTATCCCCCAGAAGACGAGGTCTTGGCGGCACTCCACCACACGCCCCGAACAGCCGTCCGAGTCATGGTGGTGGGCCAGGACCCTTACCACGGGCACGGGCAAGGTCACGGTCTGGCGTTTTCGGTCCAGCCGCCAAATCCACCGCCGCCGTCGCTGCGAAACATCTTTGCCGAATTGCAGAGGGACATCGGTTGTGGGCGGCCTTGCACCGGCTCACTCCTGCCATGGGCCCGGCAAGGGGTGCTTCTGTTGAACTCTGTTCTGACCGTGCGCGGCGGGCAGGCAAACTCTCACCGCGGCCGCGGCTGGGAGGTCTTCACCGACGCAATCTTCGATTCGATCAACGCCCTACCAGATCGTGTGGTCTTCGTCCTTTGGGGCGCCGCAGCTCAGAAGAAGCACGACCGGATCGACATCGGCCGTCACGCGGTCATCGCCAGCGCCCATCCCAGTCCGCTCTCGGCGAGGCGAGGTTTTTTCGGCTCATCGCCATTTTCCGCGGGCTAATGCACTGCTGCGCGAGGGGGGCCGGGCTCCTATCCGGTGGGAGCTCGACGGTTCGCAGGACTGTTGAGGTCATGCTCGGGTAGCTCCCGTTTGCGTGCGGCGAGATCAGAACCCATGCTCCAACTCCAATGGCAGCTCGTCGAGCCGGAGTTCATCGAAAAGGGCTCTTTGCCGAGCATCATTCCGGCCGGACAACCAATGCTCTCGACAGCGCAAATCGTAGGAAACCTCGACCTCGGCGTTGGCAGTCGTGTCGCCTACTACCTTCAGCTCCCCGTCATAGACCTGTCGGCCATTCACCAAGCGGGCGTTGTGGGTTGCCCTCCGACCACAAAAACACCGAGCTTCGACCTGTAGTTCGTTTCGGGTATCGGCCATCTCCAGCAGTCGTTTGGATCCCGGGAACAACTCTCCTTGGAAACTGGTGAGGAGGCCGTAGGCATACACGTCGACCCGAAGTTCGTCGACGACGCGCGCCAACTGGTCAATCTGCGCAGGCTCATAGAACTGCGACTCGTCACAGATGACTGCATCCAAGCCCTCCCCCGAGCGGTGAATACTGGCAATCAGCCGATATAGATCCACCGTGGGTTTTATGGCCAGGGCCTCGGCTGTGACGCCCAGACGGCTGGAGACCACCCCTTCGGCGCGATCGAGCTGCGTGAGAAGCACACAGTGCAACCCGCGTTGGGTGAGGTTGTAGTGAACTTGAAGCGCTTGGGTGGACTTCCCGCTGCCCATCGTGCCGAAAAAGAACTGCAACTCTGCCACAGCTCAGAACCTAACGGCGCCGAAGTGCTGCTGCCACTGCGGTGACACCAGCGATGCTGTTGGGCAGGCCGGCGTGAGATGCATCCACGGCCACCGCAACCGCCGCTGGATCCAACGAGGTCCGCCAGTCCACAATGCCGTCCGAGCGCGAGTAGATACTGACGAAGTCGATGTTGGGAGGAAACGGAGCGAATCGATCACCATCCACCTGCGCTTCGGCCTCCACATCGACCGAGCCAAAGGTCCCAACCCGCCAGAGACGATCAAGCGCTTCGGCCGGTACCTTCACGACGGCGTAGCTGGGATACTTGATCAACAACGGCGCACCCAGAGTGATGACCTGCTCGACCGCGGTTGGGAAGCGCACCGCCAGTATCCGGGCGAATTGGCCGCCGCGGGAATGACCGATCACCCGAACCTTGTCCCCCGAGGCATCGTGCAGCCGTTGCAGATCCTCCTCGCAGTGCCTGATGCCTCGATACGCCGGGCCGGCGTTGCGGCCCACACCGGCCTGCCACACATCCCATCCGGCAACCTGAAGTACATGGGCGAGGGCATCAATGGTGCGGGGCCCTGCGAGAAAACCGGCGATCAGGAGCACTGGCCGCCCCTGGCCCTCAGGGATCGAATGCCCTTGCCAAAGCGGGCTCTCCTTCAAGAGCCGAAGCTCTCGGATCGAACGGGCCTCCCGCCAAACAGGACGACCCAGGAATCCCGGTACCCCCCGGAGAGGACGGGGTCGCTGTCGCACGGGTGGTGTTGCCCGGTGGATCTGCCGATCTGGCTCGTCGCTCATCGGCCAATCAACCGTGTTCAGCGATGAGCGCCCGAACTTGGCTGGCGAGGGCGTCGTCGGCATTTGAACCGATGACGTAGTCAGCAGCTTGCTTCGCATCAGCCGTGGCATTGCCCATTGCGTACCCTCGACCGGCCCATTCGAGCATCGAAACGTCGTTGTGGTTGTCGCCAAAGCTGGCGACCTCATCCCGCTCGACTCCGAGCTCCTCCGCCAGCTCCATCACGGCCATGGCCTTGGTCACGAGATCAGCTGCCACCTCGATGAACGACATCCCCGAGTACGAAGGTACGGCTTCGTGACCGACGGCCAGTTCCGTCTTTTGGAAGAGGTCGTCGAGGGTTGTCGCGTGATCGTAAACCAGCACTTTCTGCACCCGGGCGTTCACCGCTGCCGCAACGTCATCCACCAAGTGCAAACCGGGCCCAACGGGAACAAGTCTCTCAAAACCTCGCTCGAAAATCGCCTCGGATTCAAACTCGACAGCGAAACCGGCGTTCGGCACGAAGTGACGAATAGAGGCGATCATAGACCGCACCTTTTCGGGCTCCATCCAGTAGCCCCGCACGGTTTCGGACCTACCGGCATGCCACGTGATTGCGCCGTTGGCAAAAATCCAGTAGTCGTCCAAGTTGAGCGCATCCATGATCCCGGTAGTGATGACGAGGGGGCGCCCGGTTGTGGGGACTACGTGGATGCCGGCGTCCACCGCCTCATGGAGCGCAGCTCGGACATTGGGCGAAAGCGTTCCTGCCGGCGTCAACATGGTGCCGTCGATGTCTGTGGCGATCATCCGAATCGTAGGAACCACCGTCACGAAACAAACGTCTCCGGTGAAGTAGGAATGTAGTTTCTCCCTTGGGTTTCTGCTGGGGTACGCCCCCCTGCGCTTGCGCCGCATACTAGCCCGATCGACGCGGTCCACCCGTCATCTCGAGTCGTGAGGCGATGGGCGAGGTCTTGACGAAATCCAGCGATTACCGAAGGACTCCGAGAGTACGGGCCAACTCGACCCGCACCGACCCGACGAGAGCCGGATTCAGTGCAAACGACCTATCCGCCGAGCGCAAGCTTTCCCAACGACGAAGCGGTGCAGAAGGCCTAGGCTGAGAGGCTGTGTTCGCTGTGTCCACCCTCGCCGTGCTTCCTGTGGCACTTCTGATTCTGGCACTGTTGATCCCACTGGGAACCGCCTCGGTCCGCAGGCCCCAAGTCGGTGTTCTCCTCCTGGTAGCCCTGCTCCCCTACGACGGTCTCCTCTTGCTCGTTGATTTGCCTGGAATCATCGATGGATGGAAGGAGGGCGCCGTCCTGGCCATCCTCATCGCCACGCTCGTTCATCGCTCCAGCCAGCGCACCCGCAGCAGGGCTCAGCTTCAAGAAACCGGTCCCGGTCGACAGATCCCCGGGTTCTGGGTGCCAACGGCAGCACTTCTGGCGCTCGGTCTGGTTTCGTTCGTCTTCTCCCCTGGCATCGCCGCCCTCACCGGGCTCAAAGTTGCGTACTTCTACCTTCTTCTGCCGGTCATCCTCTGGCTCGCTCCGCTGAACGAACGCGATCGTGATCGGATGATCACCATCTTCATGGTCAATGGTGCGATCACGTCGATAGTCGGTCTCGGGCAACAGATGCTCGGGCCGGAGCGACTGAACTCGATTGGCTACGAGTACAACTCCCAGATCCGGTTCGCCGGTGGGATCATGCGCACGTTCTCCACGTTTGTGCAGCCGTTTCCGTTTGCGTTCTTCGTGGTGGTGGTGCTGCTACTCGGCATCCCGGTAGCGCTCACCGATCGACGTCGTCGGCGTAACCAGCTCTTTCTGCTCTCGGTACCGGTCATGATCCTGAGCATGTCCTCGGCGGTCGTCCGCGGCGCCATCTTGGGTCTGGCGCTCGGCGGGTTCTACCTCGTCGTTCGCCGATTCCGGGTTCTTGGCCACGGCGCAATTCTGTTGGCCGTGGCCATCCTTCTCGGCCCCGGTCCAATCATCGGCGTCCTCGCGTCATCCTCCTCTCTCAATGAACGCACCACCGGCTGGGTTTCCGAGGTGATCGACGAAGGCGTCGAACCGTTTGGTGATGGGATCGGCAGTGTGGGAGCGGCGGCCGAACGGGTTCAGGACGCATCGGGAAGCGCCGACCGCCCCTTCCCCTCACCGGTCGCCGGCAATCGTTATCAACCGGACAACTACTACGTCAAAACACTCTTGGAGCTGGGTCCCCTGGGGCTCTGGTTCCTGCTTTGGTCTTTAGCATCGGCGATCTCATTTGGCCATCGAGTCTCCAAGGCGCACCCGTCAATCATCAACCCAACAGACAGGGCGGTGGCGTTGGGCATTACCGCAGCTTCCGTGGCGGCCGCCGGTGCGGGAATCGTTGCGGCCTACTGGGAGATCTTTCCCGTCGATGCGTTCTACTGGCTACTTCTGGGAGTGTTGCCATCTCTGCTTCAATCGTCTTCAATGCGCTCGCCCTCACCCCGGGAGGAAGTGGTGTCCAGACCTACAGCCGAGAACTCCTGGATGCCATCGCCCGCCTAGACGCTACAGAAGATTTCAGTTTCGGTGCGCGGGTCAGCGCCTCAGGACTCCCACTGATCCCGCCAAGTTTCCACACCACGGTCATACCCGATGGTGCGGGCATGAAGCGGGCGATGCAGAGCCTGGCGCCGATCCGATCGGCCCGCATCGTGCATTCGCTCGATGTGGACCTGCCGCTCAACACCCTGTTTTCTCGCATCGGACCGATCTCGGTGGCAACGGTTCACGATTTGTCCGTCTTCGATGTCCCGTGGGCGTTCAGCAAAAAGCGGGGTGCGCTGGAACGAGCGGCCCTCACCGTCATGCTCAAAAGAGCTGATGCTCTCATCGCCGTCTCGGAGTTCACGGCCGACCGAATCCGAGCCCGATTCGGGCGAGATTCGACCGTGACCCCACTGGCGCCTCGCCGCGATCTCTCCCGACCGACTGAAGCCACGATTGCGGAAACGATGCGATCACTGAAGTTGCCTGAGCGGTTCGTCCTCCACGTTGGCACCATCGAGCCCCGCAAGGACGTTCCGGGGTTGGCGGCCGCTTGTCGGGATATCGATATCCCACTGGTCACGGCCGGATCGGGTTCGCTTGCATCGGCCGATGCCGGCGACGTGATTCAGCTGGGCTACGTAGAGGACCATGTGCTGCCGGCGCTGTATGCCGCGGCGACCGCAGTGGCCTACCCGTCCCGGTATGAGGGTTTCGGGCTCCCACCCATCGAAGCTATGGCGTGCGGGGCGGCAGTGGTGGTCACCGGCGTTGGAGCACTGCCAGAACTCGCCCCCGCGGGCTTCCCCCTGGTCACGCCCGAGGATGCCGCCGATTTGCGCAACCACTTGGGTGCTGCCGTGCGGGACGAAACCCACAATCAACACCTACGAGCTGCCGGAGCCAAACTGATCGAGCCGCTTTCCTGGGAGCGGGCGGCCCTCTCCACCGTCGATCTCTATGCCAGGCTCTTGGGATGAAGGTATTGGCGGTGTCCCACACAGGACTGCTCTCTGGCGCCGAGCGGGTACTGGTCGGCCAGCTCAGCCACCTTGTCAGGATGGGCCACGAGGTCACGTTGGCGTGCGCCGATGGCCCCCTTGCGGCCGAGGCGTCCACCGAAGGCATCAACGTAACGACGATCCGCGAGCTGAAGCCGGGCCCGGGACCCCGTCCGCTGGCGATGGCAGGACTGGCGCTAAGCCATGCGCGAACGGCCCGGCCCCTGCGCACCCTGGCTCAGAACGCCGATGTGGTCCTGTTCAATAGTGCCCTCGCCCTGCCGGCTACGGGCGGGCGACACCTCGGACCCCCAACCGGACTCTTCATCCACGACGTGATGATCCGGTCTGACCGCCGAGCGATCCTACGCCTCTTTCGGGGCGCGGTCGATCGGGCATTCGCCGTGTCCAACACGGCGGCGGCCTACGCAAGGTCCATGGAAATTGATACCCGGGTGATCCTCAACGGGGCGCGCTTCGATGTTCGGGACAGCACCACGGCGATGACCATGCGTAGCCGTGACCCCATCGTCGTAGGAATCGTTGCAGCCCTTACGCCCTGGAAAGGGCACGAGAGCTTGCTGGAGGCCATTGCGCTGGTCCCCGATGTCCACCTCGAGATTCTGGGAGCTCCCTTCCCCGGCGATTCGGAGTACGAGGCATGCTTGAAACGCCGAGCCGAACAGCCCGACCTCGCCGGTCGAGTGGATTTTCTCGGTCACCGGAAGGAAGTTGTGGAGATCATGGGAAGGTGGAGCCTCTCAATTTCTTCCAGCATCGAGCCCGAGGCCGGGCCTCTCGTAATCCTCGAGAGCATGGCGCTGGCGCTTCCGGTCGTCGCTACAGCGCTGGGTGGGGCGGTGGAATTTCTTGGTGATGCCGGCATTCATGTTCCACCGAATGACCCTCCCGCACTAGCGGCCGCCATCGCCCACCTGCTCCAGGACTCGGCGGCGTGGGAACGCTGTAGTGCTGCCGGCCCCAGGGCAATCAGGGGTGGCCTCAGCCTCACTCACTCACTCGAACGCTTCGGCGACGAACTCGCCCAGCTGGCGCAGCTGCCGTTGTCGCCGACGCCAGACCCATGATGAGGCGGCAGGATCGACGAGGGCGTAAGCAACGAAACCGGCGTTGGGCCCTCTTTCTCACGGGTGTGCTCGTTGGCGGTGGCAGCTGGCTCGCGTACCGAGAATTCGACGTGCCATTGCCTGATACGAGTCGCCTCGAGGTAGCGGAGATCATCGACAACCCGAATCGAACAGCCGAGGTAGGGATCTCTCTGGGTTCTGCGCCTATGGAGTTCACCGATGCAGAGATCACTCGGCAATTCGACCTTGTTGCCTCCGCTGGCGTTGGCTGGATCCGGATCGACCTGGACTGGTCAAAAATCGAAACCACGAGAGGTTCTCTCGATTGGACGATCGTGGACCGAGCGGTTGGTTTGGCCGTCGAGCGAGATATCCGAGTGCTCGGAATTCTGGCCTACACCCCCACGTGGGCGCGGCCGGAGGGGACAACAGACAAACATCCTCCCGACACAGACGACGGGTTCGCGAACCTGGCCGCTGCCGCCGTACGACGCTATGGCCCCGACTCCCCTCGTTCTGATCTTCAAAACACGATCACCCATTGGGAGATCTGGAATGAACCCAACATCCCAGGGTTTTGGGAGGGTGGGTCGGATCCGGAACGCTATGCCAGCCTCTTCAACGCCGCCGCGGCAGAACTACGCGCCGCCGACCCTTCCGCCACGATCCTCATCGGAGGGTTGGCACCCTCGGACGACGAAGGTGACGGTCTCAGCGGCCCTACTTTTCTGCGGCGCTTCTTCGAGGCTGGTGGCGAAAGAGCCTCTTTCGACGCCGTAGCCGTACATCCATACACTTTTCCAGCCCTCCCCGGCGAGAACCAAACCTGGAACAGCTGGTTCCGAATTACCGAGGTCGTTTCTGTCCTACGACAGTTCAACGCCGCGAGCGGGGTGAAGATTTGGGTCACCGAATACGGAGCGCCAACTGGAGGCCGGAACTCGATTTCAATGGAGCAGCACGAGCAGATGATCCGTTCGGCGTTGGCTTGTGCAGCAACCAGCTCGCGTTTTGGCCCAGTATTCCTGTACACGCTGGAAGATCTAAACTCCCGCGGAAGCGATCGCGAGGATCATTTCGGGCTAGTCACCTCTGATGGCAGGGCCAAACCGGCCTGGGATACGGTCAAAGAAATCACCAGTGGCGAAGGACCCAAGCCGCGCTGCGGGCCGTGACATTGGCCGCCTGCACTGCGGTTAGGCGAGGGTCTGCGGTCAGGCGAGGGTTGCTTGCACGATCGCCTGCATTCTGGAGCGAAAGACCTCGGGGGCAAATTGTTCAGCGTGAGCAATGATCTTCTCGTGGTCATAGCTGGAGGGATCGAACGCTGCCATGGCGGACGCGAAGGCCTCGATGAGGGCGGGCGTCTGGTCCATATCGATCTCGGATCCGACCCACCGCCCGGTGATTCCATCCACCACGGTGTCGCGGATCCCCCCTTGACCGAGACCGATTACCGGTAAGCCGGTGGCTTGGGCTTCTACGGGAATCATGCCGAAATCCTCGAGACCGGGGAATATCAGCGCCTGACTTTGGCGAAAGAGCTGGCGTAATCCGGCATCGTCCACGGCACCGACGAATGTAGTTTCGGGTCCGGCGAGCACTTTGCAGCGCTCGATCTCTCGTCCATCACCGGCAACGACCAACCGCACCCCCGCCTGACGAGCTGCCTGAATAGCGATATCCGGCCGCTTGTATCCCACGAGGCGACCGGCGTACAGGAACGATTCCTCCCGAGCCACGGAGGGATCCGGTGTAAAGAAGTCGATATCCACTGGGGGGGCGACAACCACGGAGTCGCAATCCCACCATCGGGCGATGCGCTCCGCCACTTCGCTGGAATTGGCGAGCATCTTTGTGACGCGTTTTGCCGCGTTGCGGTCCAAGGGGCGTTGGGTGGCACAGAAGGTCCGCAACACTGCATAGGCCGCCGCTGAGGGAGCCTCCGCCCGCGCGAATCGCTGATCCCACATCCAACGAGCTGGACTATGGACATAGCTGATCACGGGACGGTCGAGCACCCTTTTTGTTACACGGTTGGCGAATGCGTGATGGCTCACGATGACGACATCTGATTTGCCCGGGTCAAAAGAGCGGAAACTGATCGGCAGAGCGGGAAGGAAATGGGAGTAGCGCCCGTCGTGGCGGTACACCCGCTGCAACGGGCTGGTGGTGATGGAGAGTTCGTCGAGGTCGAGTCCAACTCCACGCCGATCGGCGATGGGAACGAACAAACCTTGGATGTCAAATGTTCTCGCTAGCTCGTCGACCACCTTCTCCGAGCCACCCAACTCGGTGATGCGTTCGTGGACGAGGGAAACGGTGGTCATTCGCTGGCGTCGAGTCCTTGAGCCGGAGCGGTGATCACGCCGACGAGGCGGCCTCCGACCGAGCGAATCTGATCGGCGGTGCGCCGTAGATCTGCCAGGGTGAGGTTGTGAGGATCCGTAACGAGAACAACTGCGGAAGGAAACTGATGGACACAAACAAGTTCGTCGTCGAGTGATGAGCCCGCAGTGACGCTGACGATCGCAGCATCGGCTCCGGCATTGATAACCACCTGTTCGGTGGCCCGGACTCTGGCCGAACCATTGAGCCCTTCCGGAGTGCTCGATCCAGCCGACAACAAGGCGGTTGAAGAGTTCGCGTCCACTTTCTTCAGCGTCTCCCGAAGTTGGGCCGAACCCTCCAATACCTCGGACAGGCCAGGACTGCGTTCGACCGAAAAATGCCGATGGAGAGTGGCACCGTTGACATCGGCATCGACCATCAGCACTCGGTTGTGGAACCTCCCGGCAATCACGCCAAGATGGCCCGCGATCCGGGCGTCACCCACTGGGCCGTTCTGGACAACCGTAACCACGGGGCGGTCCGAGAGAGTACGGGAGAAGAACGGAACGAGCGAGTCCACATCAGTGGCGCGGCGGGTGGATCCAACCGAGATGCTGGGAACGCCGAGCGTCCGCTGGATGTCGGCATCGGGGGAGATTGGGGAAAGGCGTCCCCGGAGCTTACGGATGGCGATGAGCCCCTCGGCGGTCAGAAGTGCTGCCGCGATGGCGCCAAGAATCGCACCGGTGAGAGGAGATCCTGAGATGGACTTGCCGCTTGAGCGAGCAGGGTCTACCAGTAGAACACTGGCGTTGCGTTCCGGAGCCTCTTCCTCCATTTGTTCTGCGATCGCACTCGCCAAGACCACCGCATCGCGGGCATCCTCGGCCGTGACGTTGATCACGATGAACCCGGGCGTCTCACGGAGACCAATCGTTACCAATGATTCAACGTCGTCAACGTCGAGGTTGAGGCCCGAGCGGGTAACGGCGCGGGCGAGGGCGGAACGAGTGGCGGCCAGCTCTGCGGCCTGCTCGGCCCGGAATTCGGCGTCATTGGCGTCGCCTTCATCGCTGGACACCGCCAGCATGGTGGCATTGGCCTCATACAGCACCGGTTCCCGCAGGCCGAGGAAGAGCAGCGCCGATCCCACCACAACGCTCGCCAGAAGAATGATCTTCCACTGCTTGACCATCTCCCGTAGATGATCGCTGAACTCGGAGCGGGCTATCGTTTCATAGGCATCTGCGCTGGCGGCTCGGCTTTGATTCACTTGCCTTCGCCTTTTGTCACAGATTTCAGCGTGCGCAGGATGATCTTCATGTCGTTCCAGAGGCTCCAGCGCTCAACATAGGCATTGTCGAACTCGGCTCGCTTGGCGATCGACGTATCACCTCGCAGTCCTTCCACCTGGGCAAGACCTGTGAGACCAGCCGGGACGCGATGACGGTCGGCGTAGCCCGGAAAACTATCGGAGAATTGATCGGCGAAGGCCGGTCGTTCCGGGCGAGGTCCCACGATGCTCATGTCGCCGCGAAGGATGTTCAGGAGCTGGGGCAACTCATCGAGTGAACTCTTGCGCAGCAGGCGGCCAAACCAGTTGGGCTGACGCGCCACGTTGTTCCAATCGGCATCGGTCACATCGGCTGCGGCGTGGGGAAGACTGCGGAACTTCAGGATCCGAAACGGTGCGCTGTCCTTGCTCAGGCGCTCCTGGCTGAAGAAGATCGGGCGACCGTTGAATACCACGACGCCGAGAGCTAGGACTGCCAGCAGCGGCCCGAGGAACACCAGAGCCATCGACGCAACCACGATGTCGAAGGCGCGTTTGGAGATCCACGCTCGGGAACGATTGGCGTCCCGGCGAAGGCGAAGGAGCGGAATGGAACCGATCCTGTCCATCTGTGACCCTTCATCGGAACTAAGCTCAAACAGGCGAGGCACACAAAGGATCTCGGTGTGCATGCGATCACATTCCCGAATAACCGAGACCAAGGAAGCCTCCCTCACGGACATGAAGGCCACGATCACCACGGTGGCCTTGGTTGACCAGATCGCATCTGCAACGTTGCCGGTTTTGATCACCTCGATCCCGGACTCGTTGCGGCCAGGAACTGACATCGGATGGGGGTCGAAGAAAGCCACTGGCGTGAGGCCATAACGTGGGTTTTGCACTAGCTCGGCTGCAAGCGCCGATCCGACTGCGCCGGCACCGACGACCAACGTGCGATGCCGGGCCACTCCCCGCCGGCGGGCCGAGTGGATAATTGCATAACAGGTCGCTCGGCCAAGAAACAGGAAGGCCGAGGCAATCGAGTAGGCGACGACGAACCCCGATCCGGCGTTCAACACCATTGCAAGAAGCTCGGTTAACGCACCGGCCACCAGGACGCGTCCAGCGATGTCTGGCAACTCGTCGAGCACCGATAGGTGAACGCGACTTCGATAGGAACCACCAGCGGACAGAACAGCAAGTGCGATGCCGATCCCTGCGAAGAGAATCGAAAGCGATGCCACGCTTGGATTTGGGCCGAAACCGAACAGCAGCGAAACGAGGACGCCCACCAGCATCGAGAGCGTGTCGGACAACATGATGGCCGGACCGGTACGGCCAAGCCGAAAACCCGGTCCCTGGGGGCGCTGCTCGGAGCGCGCCACAGTCTGCTGTTTGGTGTCCCGAATTAGGGGGGACACCTCGTTGGAAGTAGCCATTTCGCCTCTAGATCTCGTTGTCGCCGACACGATCTTATACCTCTTTGCCTCGGCATGGGAAACGCCGAACGGACCTTATTACTGGGCGCAACTACTCGATCCACCACAAAGTGACCGACAACACCACCACAAAGTGACCGACGACACAGTCGTGGTTCGGTAGGTTCGGGCAGCACCGGTTCATTCTCGAATGCGAAGGGCCGACGATTGACCCATGCGCAGCAATGCCAGCGGGACTGGCTTGACCGATAGGCTCGGCCGACGATGATCGGTCACCACCCCGCCTTTGATGCCGCGTATCGTGCCACGCTGGTGCTCCTCACGACCAACCATGAGACGAGGCTTGACCAACTCCTCGGCAGCGATGTTGACGTACTTCGGGCGATGCCGGGGCCCGAGATGCGTTTCATCGACAGTGATCGGAAACGGATCCATTCGTCGATCGAGTTGCACTCAGAGCTTCGTGCAGAAGTGAGCAGCGCCCTGACCCTGTCAACGGCGGGGACCGCTTGTTGGCTGTGGCTGACCCGGCCGATTCCGGAATGGGAGCAGATGGTGGCCGAACTGACCCGAAGCTACGACGAAACGACGCTCCGAACGCGCGAGCGCGACCGGTTGGCCGCAAGCCTTGAAGAACGAACCGAACAGTGGCGAACCGTCATGCGACAACTCTCGGTGGCCAGCGCAGAGTTGCAGCGCATTGGATCAACGGTCCTGGAAGAAACGCCCACACACCCGCTCACCACCAACGACTGGGATGCGATTCTGAGCGACGACTAGCACCTCGCCGATGTAGGACAGATCGTCTTCTACTGCAGCTCTCGGGTAAGGACTGCAAACGGATCCTCTCCGCCGGCCAAGCGACCTCTCCAATTCACGTCAAATCGATCCAGGAGCTCAAGAATGCGGGCGCCGGTCCGGTAAAGCCTACCGAACTGATGCCAATCGCGATCAGCTCGAAGAGCTTCCGGTGGCATGTTCAAACGGGCGGAACGCCCGTTGCAGCGACTGTACTGATTCTCCACATACCGGGCAGATCCCTCCACCTGTTCTGTGCCTCGTTCAAAGCTCTCGATCATCGGCCATCGCTCATACCGAGCGGTGCGCATTTCGACGTAACGGCGAACGAATTGGAGGGCGTCCCCCTCCAACTGCGACATCGCCGCCAACTCGATCAGCCGACCCTCGGCGGCTGCTGCGGCGTCGAGCTCAGCAGACTCCAGCGCCGGCGTAGCCGGGTCATACCCCAGCGGAACGGGCCAGTGGACATCGAAGAGTTGGTGGTGATGGAACGCTTCGTGCACCACGAAGCGGGCGAACTCCCACGAATCAGGGCGGTATCCCGGCAGCCCGAAGTCGAAGACCAATGCCTCACCAACCGCCAGATCGGGGGTGTAGCGGACGCCATCTTCACCGCTGGGCCAATGCACTGTCGCAACTGGATCGTTCACGAACCACTGAGCTTGTTGGCTGCTATCGGTGCGACCTTCAGCACCCGAAACACCTTGACGCCGCTCGAGCGAAGCAGATGTGAGCTCAAATACTCCGGCTCCGGGCGGTGCTGCCAGCCTCCTGGGATCCACCGGACCCGATGTCACGCCAAAGCGTTCACCGGTGCCGGGGGTTGATGCAACAAAAAGCATCGGGACACGAGATGGGTCGAAGCCGAAGCCCCAGATTGCTTCACCACAGGTCTCGAATGTTCGACGAATCTCGGCCAATTGGTGAAGGAGCAATTGAGTTGATTCTTGTTGAATTAGCTCACGAGATCCCCGAGATGGCGTGACAGAGCGACCAAACTCTGCCTTATGGGATCTCAAATTCTCGCTCGCCACGATGGGTATCTTCGCTTATCGGTGCGGTCGATCAGGTGGATCACGGACCAATCCAACGACATCGCTTCTAAGGCTTTCGTCAGCTATCGGATCGAAGAAGGGCGACAACCATGATTTCAGCACTCATTATTGACGACGAACCCGACATCGCTCAGGCGGTCACGGAAACACTCAAACGAAACGATATTGGCTCCACCACGGTCCTGGACGGTCAGGAAGGGCTCGATCTTGCTCTAACGGGCAAGTACGATCTCATCGTTTTGGATTTGCTCCTCCCGTCTCGCAACGGATTCGATATTTGCCGAACTCTGAGGAGCGCCGGAGTCTCCACACCCATCATTTGCCTATCTGCCAAGGCCGGCGACTTCGACGAGATCGAAGCATTGGAGCTAGGCGCCGACGACTATCTGCGAAAGCCATTTTCGGTCGACGTCCTGGCGGCGCGCGTAAGTGCGTTGATGCGACGACCTCGGTCCACTGCGGACGCCACCATGTTCGCCGGCATCAAGTACGACTCCTCCAGCCGAGAAGTTCAACTCGACGACGAACAACGGGTCCACCTCACGCCCCGCGAAGGTCAAGTGCTCGCTCTCTTGATCAAGGCTGGCGATCGCCCGCTGTCCAAGGGGGAACTCCTGAGCAAGATCTGGGGTGCGGAGTATTCGGGGAATCCGAATGTGGTTGAGGTCTACATCCGCTACCTCCGAAAGAAGCTAGGCCGCGACCGAGTAGACACCATCCCCCGCACGGGATACCGGCTCCGGTCAGATCGATAGGCCTGCCGATGCTCACCGCACTGATCATCCTGCTGGGAATCCAGATCTTCATGTCGCTCGTGCTGCTTTCCACCCAGCGCAACTACCGGCAACTCGCCCGGCATGTGCGAGAGCGGGAGTTGGACCAGCAATATCAAGCTCAACAACTACTCGCCGCATGCCACGAAATCCGCTCGCCTGTTACCGCCATTAAAGCTGCCCTGGATCTCACCAGGAGTCGGCTGAAACCGGCCGCTTCTGCGTATGAACATGGCATTGCCTCACCGGATCTTGAAATGTTCGCTCGCAATATCGCCCGCATCGATTCATTGGTCGACGATGTATTGGACCTCACCCAGCCCTCGGGAGTCGTGAGCGCCCCGATCGGCGTAGACCTGTTCGAAATCGTTCACCTGGAGGCCAGCCGTCATCCCCACGCCCAGCTTCACAAGCGTCCGGACCAAGCCGGCTCCACTTTGGTGGCGACCACTGATCCACGAAGGCTGAGATGGGCGGTTTCCAATCTTCTGACCAATGCCAGCGAACACTGCCGGAGTCACATCGACGTGCGGGTGTTCTCGTCCCGTATGAGCGACGACCGCAAGGCGGTGGCCGTCCGAATCGCCGACGATGGCTCGGGCCTGGGGTCATCGGCTCCGCGCCGTGGGCCCCGGGTCTCAGGATTCGGGCTTCGAATTGTCCAGAGCGTTATCGACGCTCACTCGGGGGAACTTGTCATCGAACCGATCGCAGAGCTGGGGGGCGCAGCGTTCACGCTCATCCTGCCAAGCGAGTCAGCGGACACCCCCGCAATGAAGACCGATTCAGCGACCTCGATAACCGCTTCGTGAGGATTCATCCGTTAGCTTTCTAAGCAATGAGTACAGAGACCCCTCAAGTTGTCCAAGACTTCCAGCACGTCGGTGTAGTAGGCGCAGGCCTCATGGGGTCGGGTGTAGCCGAGGTATGTGCACTCGCCGGCATTCTCACCACCGTGGTGGAAGCCAACTCCGACGCGGCCGAAGCCGGGATAGCCCGAATTCGTAAGAGTCTTGGTCGCGGCGTTAGCGCTGGGAAGCGCACCGAAGAGGAAGCGGCCGAAGCCCAATCGTTGATCTCGGTAGTAGCCGATGTCGACTCACTCGCCGACTGCGATTTGGTGGTGGAAGCGATCGTGGAGAACGAAAAAGCCAAAGTCACTCTCTTCAAACAACTGGATGCAGTCGTCACCTCCCCCACCGCCGTCCTCGCATCGAATACTTCGTCGATCCCGATCATGAAGTTGGCGATGGCCACAGGGCGACCCGAAAATGTGGTGGGAATCCACTTCTTCAACCCCGTTCCGGTCCTCCCACTTGTGGAGCTGGTGACCAGTTTGCACACCAGCAAGAACACCAAAGAGCGAGCCGAGCACTTTGCTGCGAAGCAGCTGGACAAGCGGGTGATCGTTGCCCAGGACCGCGCTGGCTTCATCGTGAACGCTCTTCTCATTCCCTACCTACTGTCGGCAATTCGCATGTTTGAGTCCGGCTTCGCTTCGAAAGAAGACATCGACGATGGCATGGTGGCTGGCTGTGCCCATCCCATGGGACCGCTCAGGCTCACGGACCTGATTGGTCTCGACACAACGATGGCGGTAGCGGAGTCCCTTTATGCGGAGTTCAAAGAACAGCTCTACGCTCCCCCACCGCTCCTGGCCCGCATGGTGGAGGCTGGTCTCCTGGGTCGGAAGAACGGGCGCGGTTTCTACACGTACTGAGGGCGGCCATTGCCGAATTCTTCGAAAGGATTTGCGTGAGCGGCCGCCAGTGACCAGAGTGACCCGATGAACCTGGATGTCATGGTTGGGCCGTCATCATGGGAGCAAACCGTCACCCTCGCCCGCAACATCGAAAAGGAAGGGTTCGCCGGCCTGCTCTTCACCGAAACGAGTTCGGTGCCCTGGATGCGTATCACGGCTGCGGCCATGGCGGCGCCGTCGCTCTTCTTCACCACCGGCATCGCCGTCGCCTTCCCCAGAAGTCCCATGGTGTCAGCGGCGATCGCCTACGAAATGGCCGCCAACACCGGCGGTCGATTTCGTTTGGGTTTGGGGAGTCAGGTGCGCGCCCACGTGAAGCGCCGATACAGCGCCGAATTCTCCCGCCCGGCGGGCCGAATGAAGGAATACGTGGAGGCCACCAAGGCGTGCTTCCGGGCGTTCAACGAGGAGGAGAAACTCCACTACGAGGGCGAGTTCTACAATCTTTCGCTGCTCCCGACGGACTGGGCCCCACCTAAGCATGGTTATCCGGTCAAGGTTGATATTTCGGCCGTAGGTCCGCTGATGGTCAAAACGGCAGCCGAGGTCGCCGACGGTCTCCACGTCCATCCATTTCATTCCAAGCGGTACTTGGAGAAGCGACTGATTCCCAAATCCGGCGACGTTGACCTGATCGTGCCGGTTTTCGCGGTTGCCGGAGACTCACCCGAGGAGCGGGCGCCAATGCTGGCACGCGCCAAACAACAAATCGCTTTCTACGGCACAACCCCCAACTACTCGTTTCAGTTCGATGATCTTGGCTTCGAAGGGACCACCACCCAGTTGCGCCGGCAGATGAAGGCCGGAGACCTGCAAGGGATGGAGCAAACGATCACAGATGAAATGGTCGAGCACTACGCACTTGTGTGCCGCTGGGACGAGATGGCCGACCGGTTGATCGAGCGGTATGGCAAAACTGCCGAGCGGGTAGCGCTCTACCTGCTCGATGACGAACTACGCCAGAACCCTGCAGCGCTCAGTAAGTGGGGCGAAGTCGCCCGAGCCGTCCACGCCAGTTGAAAATCTAGAACCAACCAGGGTCCACTGTTGTTGAGGTTCGCGGCGTCTCGTGGTGGGGTGAGGTCCATGAGTCTGTGGACCTTGAGTGGTGTTCGCTCAATTGGTGTTCGCTCTGCTTGGGGTTGGGGTTGTCGGGCCGGTGGCGGCCGTTTTCGTGTCCAACGGGAGTGGACTGTGTCTTGACGGGGGGTGTGCGTGGAGGAGGAGGGTTTCTCTTGAGTGCTGTTCCGCCCGGCAGCGACTTTTGTTCGGCCAGAGGACGGAACGGAGGCCGACAGGGTGCGGGGGGCCAACCGGATCCTGATATGCGGGTAGGGGCCGCCAACGTTTTTCCAAAGTTTGGCAACCCGGTCCGCCGGGATCGGTGCATGAGACCTCCAGTGATGGAAGTACCGTTCTGCGATCTGGTGCAACTGTTTCTCGAGCCTTCGTTGCAGTACCCCCGTCCGGTTACAGACCCGCCACCAGGTTGTCTTCGGGATCGGCAGGCCCGCCCGGTAGCGGCCCCACCCTGTCCGAACAATCCTGCCCTTGCTGGTTTCGGTAGCGAGCGCGTCGGACACGGTTTTCGACACTCGACCCCGCACCGTGAACCCTGCGGCGTGGAGCTGCTCCACCAGCCCGGCAACGGTATGAATTTCATGCGAACGGGTGTGAAGGCGACGAAGCAGCCAGTACCGCAGGTCCACACCCCCGATCCGGCGGGGATCTTCCCACACCCGCAACCCGAACGCAGCCGCCGGGATAGACACCCGTAGGTTGGTCACCCCTGCCAGGCTCATCGGCGCCGACGCCCCGCCCGCACCAGCCGGTCCCGGCCGGAGGGTCATTAACTGATCCACTTGCTCCCAGTCCCCCGGGCGCTGTTGCGCCCCGGACTGCGTCCGGGTGGTCTGACGTGGTGTTTCGGGGTATGCGGTGGCACCGCTACCAGTCGGTAGCGTGCCCCAGCTATTCATTTGTGGACCTACTTCGCTCAGGGTCGTCTGGTGGGTCCCCACCCCAATCCGAGTTGACGGAGCGAGTCTCTGGCCGCTCACGGACCTGGGCGCGTTTGACAGCCGGACCGGCCGATGGCACCGGGCGCACCGCCCAGATCGTGTGATCAGGGCGGCGAACCGTGACCGACCGCTCGGGATCCATGCTGATGGTCCAGCCGCCTGAGTGCATCTGATCGTGGTGAATCCGGCACAACGGGATCAGGTTGACCAGATCCGTGAACCCACCGTTTTCCCACTCGATGATGTGATGGATCTCGCAGTCATCGAACGCCGTTTCACAGCACGCACACGTCTCATACATCACCCGCAGCGCGGCCCGCTGGGCATCGGTAGCGGTCCGATAGGACCGCCCCACAGCCAGCACCCTGCCGGATGGGCCCATCACATTGTGAGTCACCCACGCATCACACAACAGGCGACGCAACTCCGATAACGGCACATCTGCGCCCCGGCCCGTCCGCTTGACGGTCCCATCCCAGACCCCAGAGGCAACCGTTTGCAGATCAGCGATCAGGTTGATCGACGCCCGACCTCGGGCCCCATTGCCCGAACCAATCAACTCAACAAGCGCCTCGGCGTCCACCCACTCGCCATGGTGTACACCCGAACCAGCTTGCGGTTCGCGGCCGGCGTTCTGGGCTTGGGCCACGATCGATCTGGCTTCTGCAGCCAACACGTTTTTGACGTGCTCACCGGACAATGTGTCCAGATCGAACCGGCCCCGCCAACGGCCCTCTTTCGTTTGCCACAGCGACGCCCTATTTAGTTGCTTGTTCGCTGCGGTGTCGGTCTCACCATCGTCACTGATCCGGCTGACCAGATCTCCAAGCCACGCCCGGAACGCTTGAGGCCGCATCCTGGATGCTTTGCGGGCCACACCCGCATCATGAGCATCGAACACCTCCTGCCAGCCTTTGTCATGCCGCAACTTGTGGCGGGCAATCGCCACCGCATCCACGTTCTCGGTCCCAATCGTTCCCGCAACACAACCCGCTCCAACGTGGGGCATCGCTCCCAACAACCCTGCCCTCCGCTCCACACTCCTGGCCGCACCATCGGACAACCGTCCCGCCGTGGAGAACACATCGGCCGCCGACAAACCACCCAGATCACCCAAACGGGCACCCAACGATGCGGACACCCCACCCATTAGGCGGATCACCTTCTCATTCGCACGAACAGCATCTATCACACCGTCCTCGTCCAAACCCCCAACGTCCAGCACCGCCAGACAGATCCGCATGCTCCACCAAACAGGCCGCCACACCTACCATACCCTTGGGGCGCACCCCATCGAGACGCAGAAGAAGTCTTCATGCCTTCATCATGAGCAAGGGGTGTGACAACGAAGGATTCAAGGCGCAGCAATTGGGCTGAACTTCGACGTTTCTCCAGTTCACGAGGTCGAACTGAAACTTGAATAAGCTTTTGCGGTTCTATCCGAGCATTGGTAAATCGGGCGATCCGTCCTGAGCTACGGCGGCGATCTCCGAATCGAACGGGCCGTGGAGCGGAAATGGAAATGATTCGGTCTGATTTGCACGTGCGGATTGAACCAGACATTCCCATCGACCCCGCCTCCACACGCTCCAAGTCGGCCACGACCCGCTTCCGCCAGTGGTCGATGGCGCCACCGTCGAGTGACCGCCGACCGACAGACCGTCACAGGGCCGAGGTAGACTGGGACTCGCAGTTTGAAAACCTATCAACATGCACAAGGGGCTGATCGGTTTCGACGTTGAGACCAGAAGCTGTCGGTGCGACTCGAGTTGCTCAGACTCGTAAAACGGGGCTCTTTAGAAGACGGCAACGAAACCGACTTCGCTCTTGCCGCTTAATTCTTAAGCAGTACAGAGGAAAACTGCGAGCCGTGAGGCCACGCAGGGCCTGATCATTACAGCCCGGTAACAGAAGTAGTGATGGACGGTGGGAGAGACCACTGACGGACAGGGAAAGACTTCTGACTCCAGGGAAAGCCCTGGCGGTTTATAACCCGGTAGCCGGACAGCCGTAAGTCCGAAACACGGGAATAGTCGTAGCGTTGGCAGTGACTGCTTAGCGGACGGGGGTTCGATTCCCCCCAGCTCCACCCTCCACAAATGCTCCATACAACGCTTCGATGATTCGATCCGCCCGCCTGAGACTGCGAGTCACAGCGAACCTGGTCGACGTTGCGGTCAGGCGGCGAGAAATGCTCGGGTGCGGTCGGCGCAGAGGGCGAGCTCGTCGATCCAAGGGGCATGACCGGCCTGTGCGATGACTTCGAGCTGCGCGTTTGGAAGACGGGCCACGAACTCGTTGGCGACGAGCACACCCCCGTTCGGGTCTTCATCGCCCCACAGGAACAGCGACCGCATCGTCACTCTGGAGAGGAGCTCGTCGGTGTGAAGCATGCGCTGGTTGAGGCCGCGCAACGGCGTGATGATCTTCGGCGAGGACCGCAGGTCGTTGGCCATCGTGTCGGTGTCGCGCTGCACGGACAGGAACCAGTCGATCATCTCGTCGGTGAAGGTCCCCGTTTCGAGCGCCCGCTTGAGCCCGATCTGGCGCAAGAGTGCCTTCACGATCGCCCGAGTGACGGGCATTTTGGCAGCGACGGACTGCATCCCCGGTATCGATGCCAGGCGCATTGACAGGGCCACCGTGTCCATCGGCGCGCCCATCGACCAGCTGTACTCAACGATGCTGCTAATCCGAGTCGGGTTCGCCGCAGCTCCACGCATCGCGAAATAGCCGCCGTAGGACGTGGCCAACACGGCGGCGCTGGGAAGCTCGAGCGCGTCAAGTGCGTCGGTCAGCAGCTGGTCGGCATAGGACTCGACCGCGTCGAGGTCTCGCAACGGACCACCAACGATCGGGTCGCTGAGCCCGCAACCGGGACGATCGAGAGCGATGCACCGAAATTCCGGGAGCTCGGCCATGAGCGACATCCAGCTCGTGCCAGCGTTCGCAGCGCCGAGGATGAGCAGAACGGGTGGACCGTCGCCCGTCTCCTGCACCCGGACAATCTCGCCCGTGCGTAGGCGCACGTTCGTTCCGTCGGTTTCACGCCCACCGATTGCCAGAGTCGCCGTTCAGTCTGACGGAACCGTTCGATCTGCTTCCCCACCCGATCGATTTTAGTCGGCTTCACCTGGTCGCCCTGTAACTCCCCCAGCCCACCCATTAGCGAGATCGTTCAGACAGCTCTCTTCGGGCTTCACGATCAGCATCGCGAGTTGCGATCAATTGGCGCTTGTCTACCGTCTTGCGACCTCGGCCAAGACCCAACTCCACTTTCACGTAGCTGTCTTTGAAATACATCGCCATGGGAATCAGGAGCAATTGTTCCTGATTCATCTTCGACGACAACCGGGTGAGCTCGTGCCGATGCATCAGGAGTTTGCGACGCCGGGTTCGGTCGAGGACGACGTGTGTTCCGGCGCTGGAGTACGGAGCGATATGCAGACCGACCAAATACAGCTGATTGTTTTCAAATCGGGCGTATGCATCATTGAGCTGGACCTTTGACTCCCTCAGTGCCTTCACCTCGGAGCCATAGAGCACCACGCCGGCTTCAAAGGACTCGGTGATGTCGTAGTTCCGTCGCGCTGAGCGATTGGTGGAGATCATCTGAGTGGCCATTGAGCCGTCATTCTACCCAGACGAGAAATCGATCAACCCGGAACCCTTTCGGCCCGAAAAACGTGAGACACTGGAGATTCTTCGCAATCTAGGAGGTTGCTTTTCAATGGCTTACCCACAACAGACCCAATACATCCCGGCAATTAATGCCGATGAGGACGTGCGCTCAGCATTTCTCATCCGGGTCTATCAGCATGTCGCCCTTGCGGTACTGGCCTTTATGGCCTTCGAGACGGTTCTCTTCGTCACCGGCCTCGCACAGGGCATTCTGAACTTCTTCTCGGGCAACGGCTTCCTGTGGTTGGGGCTGATCGGCGCCATGTATCTGGGTAGCACCATGTCCTTCAAGGCCGCCCAACGTATCGACAACACCAACATCCAGTACGCCGGACTCTTCGGTATGGCCGGCATGTACTCCATCGTCTTCGCCCCGCTGCTCCGAAGTGTCTTCAACGCCGACGCTTCCGGACTCGTCTGGCAGGCCGCTCTGATCACCCTGGTCGGCTTCGCCGGCCTCACCGTGATCGGCATGACCACCAGCAAGGACCTGTCATTCATGCGGCCGATTCTGCTGTGGGCCGGATTTGCCGCCCTCGGCCTCATCGTGGCCGGTGCGATCTTCGGCTTCCAGCTGGGAATCATCTTCAGCGTCGGCATGATCGCTTGTCGGGAGCAACAATTCTGTACCAGACGCAGACCATCGTACGACAGTTCCCGGCCTGGGCTCACGTTGCAGCGGCACTGGGTCTGTTCAGCTCGCTGATGACCATGTTCTACTACGTGCTCCGTCTCCTGGCCGCAACCCGCCGCTAGACCGACCACCAACAAGCGCCTAGCCGCCCCTTTCGGGCAGCCGAAGGTCAGCGCCAGCGCAGAACCTGGGCTGTCACCCGTGCGAGACCGCCAGGCGGACCTAGTGCTTTCGCGTTTTTGTCCAGTCCGATGCGAGACTGGGTGAAGTGGTGTCTTTGGCTGAACGGGTGAATTCCGGCTTGCGGAAGTGAGTCGTCAACAGCGAATTCTCGCCGCCGGTTTGTTCGTGGTGGCCTGGGGAACCAATGTCAGTACACCGCTGATTCTGCGGTACCAGGACCGACTCTCGCTCAGCGATACCGGCGCAGTCGGCATCTTCACCATCTACGTCGTCGGAATCCTTTTCTCACTCCTCTTCGCAGGCCGACTATCGGACCGATTCGGTAGGCGACCCGTCATTCTTCCCTTCACTGGCCTGTCGGCAATCGCGTCGCTGATACTGGTCTTGGGCCGCAACTCGCTGGCCCTGCTCTTCCTTGGACGCCTCCTGCTCGGTGCCGTCAGCGGCGCAGTGCTTTCCGTTGGCACCGCCTGGCTGAGCGAACTCAACGAAGGTGGCTCCACCGCCACTGAACGGCTGCGCTTGGCCGGCGCTACGACCGCCATAATCTACGTGGGATTCGGTTTCGGCCCGATCTCCTCGGCCCTGTATGAACGGCTCGGTTCGGCCCCCCTGGTGGTGCCCTACGTCTTCCACGCGGCTGTCACGTTCGTGGTCCTCGCGGCCATGCTCCAGTTGCCCGAGACAAAGCGGGCCGACCCCGGAATACGCCTGCGTCCTCAGGTGGGGGTTCCCGCCGTTTCCCGCGGCGAATTCCTCGGTGTCTTGGCGCCAGCCGCAATCTGGGTCTTCGGATTTCCTTCCACGAGCTTCGCTCTCTTTCCTGTGATCCTTCGAGGTGCTGTTGGAAGCGGGAGTGATGTGCTGGTGGCAGGCGTAACAGGGACCCTGACCGCAGTGTCGGCTCTGTTGTCGCGGCCAATACTTCGACGAGTAGGCAATGCCCGAAGCTCACTGCTGGTCGGCCTCCGGATTGGAGTGGTTGGGTACGTTGTGGGGACGCTCGCCTTCGTGACCGAGTTTTGGCAGCTGGTCCCGTTCGCCGCCGTGCTGATGGGCTCTGCCTCGGGGATTATCCTCACCGCCGGTCTTGCTCTCACCGACGCCATCGCCGACGACACAAATCGCGGTGCACTCAGCGCTTCCTACTACTTCGCAGCGTATTGCGGTATGGCCATGCCGGTGATCATCACCCTTCTCGCACGCGTTTCGTCGGTCGCCGTGGCCCTCTCGGCTATCACGCTCCTTGCCGCGGCCACCGCACTGATTCTCTCTATTCGGATGCGCTCCCACCCAGCGCTGTAGTCTCGTGCAAACCGGCACCACTCAGGTTCGGTTGATGACACGTCGATACCTTGCAGGTGGGACGCCTGACCGCAGAAGACATCATCGTCTTCCTGACTCTTAGCCCTCTCTGGCTAGGGCTTCTGCTGATCTTTCGAGAGGGCCGCCGACTTCGCTACTTGGGCAGGCCATTCTTCCGCTCCTGGCGAACCGTAGGCACGGTCAGCGAGCATGTCCAAGCCATGGTAAGCAACGGAGCAGTCAAGTCATCTGCAGTGATCACTTTCACCAGTGAGTGGGGCTCTACGGTCCGTTACGTTGAACCTCCACTTCGGCGCGGCCGGCCACCGGCGATTGGCACGGAAGTGAAGGTGTGTCATCGATTGGGCGATGAGAAGGTAGCCAAGCGCTATGACCGCTCCCGTCAGGTGATCGGTTGGTTCACCATGATGACCAGCGGCCCGATTCTGGTCATCTTGTTCCGTGAATTCTGGCCGTTCCTCGCGTTCGGTGCGGCTGTGCTCCTGCTCAACGCGATCCGCCGGAAAATCACCGGCCGATCATCAGCCACGACGAACTCGGCGTTCCGTGAAGTCGTCGAGCCGCAGCCCTCCCCGCCGAGGGTGCCATCGATCGAACACGAGCACACCACATATGTGCACACCGAGATCGAACACGAATGGAACCCGAATACCGCCACTGCGACAACCGCCCAGACCAGTGCCAACAACTCGCCGAAGAACTGGATGGAGGTTCGCTGGACTAGACGCAAGCGCATTCAGGTCCAAGCCCACCGCAGAGCTCCATGAAGCTGATCAAGCTGAGGTAGCCCGAGTCAAGGAACTCACTGCAAGCTTGAAACCAGCGCTTCGGAACTACGCCATTACGATGGTCGTTCTGGCAGTCCTGGCCGGAGCGGTCCAGGGGCCATTTCCCGGTCCCCCCTTCGTCTTGCTGTTCTTGCTGGTGGGCTTCTTCATCCTTTGGCAGGCACAACCTTTCCCGGACGGCAGAACCACCCCCGGGCACGTTGTTGCCCATGTTGCTCGGAGCGGTAGCGAGGGTGGAACCGTCTACGCAAACACGATTGAGTTTGAGACACACGCCGGCCCGACGCGTTTCACAACTTCAACTGCCAGCTCCAGACGAACCCCGATCGGCACCGAACGCACGGTTTCCTATCGTCCGTACGATCTGAATCAGGCGCGCTGCACCAACGGGTTAGGTGCATGGATGGGTTGGATCTGGACGATCTTCAGTGCCCTCATCGGAGTGGTATTCAACTGGATGGTCTGGCCCCCGCTGGCGCTCGTGGCCGGGATCGGGGCGTGGATTCTCTACCGGCGTTACGTGAAGCTGCTACAGCCAACTCCAGCTGCGATCTCCACGACCCATTCCCCTCTCATCAGCTGAGAACTCTTACTAGCTGAGAAAGAGCCACTCGAGCATTAGCGCCGCGATTCCGTCGCTGGTTCCCAAATCGAAGGCACCCACCGGTGTAGCCTTGACGCCCGTGCACGTCGGACTCGCAGGCCTCCTCATTGTGGGTCTGGCGATCTTCACCGGAGCACTGGTGCAGGGTTGCATCGGGTTCGGAGCCGTTGTTACCGCCTTCTCGGTCGTTGTGCTGGTTGAACCTGAGCTCCTCCCCCAATCTGTCATCATCTCCACTACCCCGGTGGTGCTCGCTGTCTTCCTACAGAATCGAGGATCGGTGCGCTGGGGAGAGGCATTTCGTCTGATCGGAGGGCGAGCGCCCGGCGTGGCGATCGGAGCCTTTCTCGTCTCGCGGCTGAGCCCCGTGTTCCTCGCCTACGTAGGTGCAACCGTGGTCCTGGCGGCAGTCCTGGTAACCGCCAATATCCCTCCCATACCCCGGAAGACAACCACCCTGCTCACGGCCGGGTTCGCCAGCGGGCTTTTCGGCACCGCCACCGGTATCGGTGGTCCGCCGTTGGGCCTGATGTACCAGCATGGCGCCGGAGTGGATCTCCGCGCCACGGTAGGGACGGTGATGCTGGTGGGCGGCGCCATGACCATCAGCGGCTTTGCGCTCGCCGGGGAACTGGAAGCCATCGACATTCGGACCGGACTGGCACTGATGCCATTCTCACTGGCCGGTGTGCTGACCGCCCGAGCGATCCACGCGTGGGTAGATGACCGCATCACCCGGGTGGTCCAGATTGTCAGCGTCTTCGGAGCGGTGCTCGCCATCATCCGACTGTCGCTTTAACATTGGTTCCGCTCGCCCAGGCTCGTGCCTCGCCGCAGGGTCGCTTCACGGCTCGCTCCGCTCAACCAGAACGCACCGCTTGCTGAGCTGCTCCGTCCCTCCGCAGCCTCACGGCCCTATTGACTGGTTCCGCTCGCCCAGGCTCGTGCCTCGCCGCAGGGTCGCTTCACGGCTCGCTCCACTCGACCAAAACAGAAGGCGCATCTTGCTGCTTCGTCCCTCCGCAGCCTCTCGGCCTTATTGACTGGTTCCGCTCGCCCAGGCTCGTGCCTCGCCGCAGGGTCGCTTCACGGCTCGCTCCGCTCAACCAGAACGCACCGCTTGCTGAGCTGCTCCGTCCCTCCGCAGCCTCACGGCCTTATTGACTGGTTCCGCTCGCCCAGGCTCGTGCCTCGCCGCAGGGTCGCTTCACGGCTCGCTCCGCTCAACCAGAACGCACCGCTTGCTGAGCTGCTCCGTCCCTCCGCAGCCTCACGGCCTTATTGACTGGTTCCGCTCGCCCAGGCTCGTGCCTCGCCGCAGGGTCGCTTCACGGCTCGCTCCGCTCAACCAGAACGCACCGCTTGCTGAGCTGCTCCCCGGAGGGATGTGGCCCGCTGAGTCGTTATGCGTTTTGTTTCTGACGATCTGTTGTCGGCCGGGTAGGCGAGGCCTCCGTGGCCGGCGGAACGGCCCCCGGAGGGACAGCAATCATTCAGCCAGCTCACAACTCCGCAGGCGCTCGGGTGCGCTGACAAGCGAGAATCACACCTCCGCAGGCTCACAAGCTCGCTCCCGCCTTAGCTACGCCTCGAGGTACCGGGTGACCGCGACGCCCGATCCGACGGCACCGATCAACGCCCCGGAGGCCAGCAGAATCCCTGTGATCACCCAGAGCTGACCGCTCTCCAATGCGAATGAGTCGAACAGACGGAAGTCGGCACCCTTCACCGCACCACCAACAACCCGATTGAGGGCCAGGACTGCGCCCGCACTGAATATGGCACCAACCAGGCCCTGGAGTAATCCCTCGAGCATGAAGGGGATACGAATGAACCAGTTGGTGGCCCCAACCAGGCGCATCACCTCCACCTCTCGCCGGCGAGCGAACAGAGCGGTGCGGATGGTGTTGTACATCAAGAGGCTCGATGCCAAGCCACTGGCCAACGCCGCCACAGTCATGGTGATGCTGGCCGCGGATGAGAACTGATTGAGCCGGCGGATGTAGTCGCCGGCGAAGTCGACCTGACGCACCCCTGGCAACGGCGTGAACTGCCTGCCGAGCTGTTCGACCACGCTGAGGTCGGGATTCACCGGCACCACCCGGAAGGAAGTGGGCAGGTCTTCGGGTGTAACCGCGGCCAACACCTCGGGCGATTCGGCGAAGTATTCCTCAAATTCGGCGAACGTCTGCTCGCGGGTGATGAACACTGCACTCTTGACCACCGGAGACTCCGCCAGGGCGCGCTCCACCGATGAGATCTGGTCATCGCTGGCATCATTGTTGATCCAAATGATGAACTCAACATCGTCTTTGAAGCGGGTGTTCAGTCCCGATACTCCCTGCTGTATCACCAGCGCTGCACCGAGGAGAGACAGCGATACCGCCACCGTGAGCACAGTAGCGATGCTCAACGAGGGGTTCCGAATGATGTTGAGGGCGGTCTCTTTGATGATGTAATCGACGCGAACGGCCATCAGTCGTACACGCCCCGACTCTGGTCTCGGACGATTGAGCCATGCGAGAGTTCGATGACTCGACGCCGCATCGTGTCAACGATGCCGCGGTCGTGGGTGGCCATGACCACCGTGGTGTTGGCAGAGCGATTGATCCGATCCAAGAGCCACATGATGCCGTTTGCGGTCTGGGGGTCCAAGTTACCGGTGGGCTCGTCGGCCAGCAGGATGACGGGTCGATTGACGAACGCACGAGCGATGGAGACGCGTTGTTGTTCACCGCCGGAGAGCTGGTTGGGGTATTTCTCCATCTTGTCGCCAAGACCGACCAGCTCACAGATAGCTGGCACCTGGGTTTCGATGATGTGTTTCGGCTTGCCGATGACCTCGAGGGCGAAGCTCACATTTTCGCGAACCGTCCGGGACGGCAACAATTTGAAGTCCTGAAAGACGCACCCGATCTGACGACGAAGCAGCGGCACCTTCCAGGGGTGGAGTTCGCCAACATCCTTACCGTTCACCAGTACCCGGCCCGAGTCGGGGACCTCTTGCTTGTTCAACAACCGCAAGAACGTGGACTTGCCGGATCCGGAAGGACCAACGAGAAAAACGAACTCACCCTTGTTGATTTCGGCGTTCGCATCTTTCAAGGCGATCGGCGACCCCTTGTATTCCTTTGTTACGTTCTCAAGTTTGATCAAGAAATGTCCCTCATCAGATCAGCACACAAATCTAGTTCAAGACTTGAGCTTGATGCGGTCATGACGCGCGCACACGGCGCCAGCGAAGCCATGCTTCCATGAAGGGTTCGACATCTCCGTCCAGCACGCCCCTCGGATTGCCCGAGGTCAGCTGGCTTCGTTCGTCCTTTACCTGCTCATAGGGCTGCAGGACGTAGCTACGGATCTGGCTGCCCCACTCGGTGCTCTTGGATTCACCGGCCTCGGCCGCCAGTTCGTCCTCGCGCTTCTGCCTCTCCAACTCCAGTAGTCGCACGGTCAGCTGCTTCATGCACGTCTCGCGGTTTTGGTGCTGGCTGCGTTCCTGCTGGGACGAGACAACTACCCCGGTGGGCAGGTGAGTGATACGGACCGCGGAGTCGGTGGTGTTGACGTGCTGGCCACCGGCACCCGACGAGCGAAAGACGTCTACTCGCAGGTCCTTGTCGGGAATATCGATCGACTGAGCGGACTCGGCTACGTCTGGCCACACGCTGAAGCTGGCAAAGGCGGTATGCCGGCGGGCCTGCTGGTCGAAAGGCGAGATCCGCACCAGTCGGTGAACCCCCCGCTCGGCCTGAAGCAGACCGTACGCGTAGCGGCCGCGGATGGTGAAGGCGGCCGTGGTGATGCCGGCCTCGCCACCTTCCTGCCAGTCCTCGACCTCCAGTGCGAACCCCTTGTTCTTGGCCCACCGTTCGTACATCCGAAACAACATCTCGGCCCAGTCTTGACTGTCGGTGCCGCCGGCCCCGCTGTTGATTTGGCACACCGCATCACCATGGTCGTATTCGCCGGTGAATAGGGCACGCAGTTCCAGCTGAGCGAACCGATCGGTGAGGCTCTCAGACAGCTCGGCGATCTCCTCGTCCAGAGTGCCATCGCCTTCCTCAACCGCCAACTCCACCAGGGCTTCGAGGTCACCAATGCCAGCACCCAACTCCTCATAGAGATCCAGATCACCTTTCACAGACGTGAATTCGGTCTGGACCTCTCGAGCCCGGTCGGCGTCGTCCCAAAGATCAGGACGACCCATCTCGGCCTCCAGTTGAGGCAGGCGGGCCTGCAATGCCCCAACCTTCAGATATTCGTCGGCCTCAATCAGGTCACGGCGGAGTCGCTCGATGGTGTCATCAATCTCAGCCACCTATGCAGCCCCGTGGCACTTTTTGAACTTGGTGCCACTCCCACACGGACACGGTTCGTTGCGGCCAGTGTTGGCCCACTCGTCGTTGATCTTGGGTTTGGCCACGCGATCCACTGGCGCCTTCGGTGCATTGGGATCGATTGCAGCATTCACGTCGGCTTTTTCGGCATGCATGTCGGTGGTGGTGGGGACCGGGGCGTTCAGCCCCTTGGCCTTCACATCGCTGGACTCGACCGATGACTCGGGGGCCTTGGATTCCTCTGGAGGAGGTGATGTGGGCTTTTGAACCATCTGCACGTGCATGATGTAGCGGACATAGTCGGTCTCCAGCGCGGTCATCATTCCGGAGAACATGTCGAACCCCTCACGCTGGAACTCGGTGAGCGGATCCCGCTGGCCCATGGCCCGGAGGCCGATGCCCTCACGCAGCTGATCCATCTCGGTGAGATGCTCGCGCCACCGCTGGTCGATCAACTGCAGCATGATCTGATTCTCGACCTGGCGCATGACTTCGGAACCAAGTTCGGCTTCCCGTTTTTCATAGACTCCGGTGGCATCTTCCACCAGCGTCTCGCGCAAGCCCTTCAATCCATTGACATCTACCAGATCGTCCTCGGTCAGCTCGGTGGGCCAGAACTGCCGTGTGTCGGCGAGCAATGCCTCGAGATCCCAGGTGTCTTCCAGATCATCGCCACAGTGGGTTGCCACAAGGCCGTTTGCGGTGGTAGCGATGGCAGCAAGGGTGTCGTCGCGGAGATCACCCTGCTCTATCAACTGCAGCCGTCGGGCATAGATGACCTTGCGCTGCTGGTTGAATACCTCGTCGTACTTCAGGACGTTCTTGCGGGTTTCGGCGTTCCGCTGTTCCACCGTTTGCTGGGCTCGTTCCACCGACTTGGTGACCAGTTTGGACTCGATCGGGACATCGTCGGGCATGGCCCGATCCATTACCGAACTCATTGCTCCGGTAGCGAAGATACGCATCAAATCGTCGTCGAGACTCAGGTAGAAACGGCTTTCGCCCGGGTCACCCTGACGCCCCGAACGACCACGTAACTGATTGTCGATCCGGCGGGACTCGTGCCGCTCGGTAGCGAGCACATAGAGCCCACCGGCCTCGATGACCCGCTTGTTGTTGACACTACAGATGCCGCCCCAGTAGTCGAGACGCTTCTGGTAATACGCTTCGGCTTCGGGGTCCGGGTCGGGCCCACCGAGTTCGTAACCCTCGGCATGGGTGTCTCGCTCGGCCAGTTTCTCCGCATTGCCGCCCAACACGATGTCAACACCACGACCGGCCATGTTGGTGGCGACGGTGACCGCTCCCGGCTGGCCCGCCTGGGCAACGATGTCGGCCTCCCGAAAGTGCTGCTTGGCGTTGAGGACTTCGTGGGCGATGCCCTTTTCATTGAAGAGACGGCTGATCTTCTCGGACTTCTCCACCGATGCGGTTCCAACGAGAATGGGCTGACCGTTTCGTACCCGCTCGAAAACGTCTTCGACCACAGATTCGTATTTGCCTTCTTCGGTCTTGTAGATCAGATCGGGTTGATCCAGTCGGACAAGTGGCTCGTTGGTGGGGATGGGCACCACGGGAAGGTTGTACGTTGTCTCCAGTTCGGCGGCGTCTGATTGCGCAGTACCGGTCATGCCGGAGAGTTTTTCGTACATGCGGAAGTAGTTCTGCAGCGTGACCGTGGCCATGGTCTGCTGCTCCTCCTTGATCGCAACGCCCTCTTTCGACTCCACCGCTTGGTGGAGACCGTCAGACCAGCGCCGACCTTCCAAGACGCGTCCGGTGAACTCATCGACGATCTTCACCTCACCGTCGGCGATCAGGTAGTCCTTGTCTAACTTGAACAGCTCCTTGGCTCGAAGGGATTGGTTGAGGTGGTGAACGAGGTCGCCTTGGACGCCGTCGTAGAGGTTCTCGATGCCAAGAGCGGCCTCCACGGTGTTGATGCCTTCTTCGGTAACGGTGACGAGGCGTTTCTCTTCGTCCACTTCATAGTCGATCTCGGGTTTGAGGCGAGCCGCGATCTGGGAGAAACGCGTGTACAGGTCGGCAGCGCCCTTGACCTTGCCGCTGATGATCAGTGGGGTTCGGGCCTCGTCGATCAGGATGGAGTCGATCTCGTCGACGATGGCGTAATTGTGACCCCGCTGGGTCATGGCCTCCTTGGTTCGGGCCATGTTGTCTCGGAGGTAGTCGAACCCGAACTCGTTGTTTGTGCCATAGGTGATGTCTCGGGCGTACTGCTCCCGCTTCACCGCACTGTCGTTCATCCCGGGAACCACGAGACCGTACGACAGACCCAGCCAGTTGTGGAGTCGTCCCATCCACTCCGCATCGCGCGACGCCAAGTACTCGTTGACCGTGACAATGTGGACCCCCTTCCCCCCGAGAGCGTTGAGGTACACCGGGAGGGTGGAGACGAGGGTCTTGCCCTCACCGGTCTTCATTTCAGCAACCCAGCCGAAGTGAAGAGCGGCCCCGCCCATCAGCTGAACGTCATAGTGCCGCTGACCAAGGACCCGTTTGGCCCCCTCTCGGGTGACGGCGAATGCTTCCACCAGGATGTGGTCCAGGGTCTCCCCGTTGTCCAGCCTGGTCCGGAACTCCGCTGTCTTGGCCTTCAGCTCATCGTCAGTGAGCTTCTCGATTTCCGGTTCGATCGCGTTGACGGGAGCAACAACTGATTGGATGTTTTTCAGGCGCTTACCGTCGCCTGCTTTGAGAATCTTGTCGAAGAGCTTCATAGCGCTCTACCAGCGTACTCCCGTAGGTCCGCAGCGCTGGACAGCCCCCGCCATCCATCGGTCACAGCTCGGGTGCGGAACTTTCCGCCCCGCAGCGTCGTCGTAGGACCATGGATCTCACCACCCGTCGACGCTTTCTCGCTCTTGTCCTGGCCAGCGCGGCCGTCTCCGCCTGCGGGGCATCGTCGTCCCCAGGCGGTTTGGACGACGGCAGCGGCGGAACGAACCCCACGCCACCGTCGGATCCGGAGCTCGGTGACATCGAGACGATTGGCCATTCCTTCGAGCGAATTTCCTCACCAGGAGGGGGCACTGCAGCGGTTGACGGGGACCGGCAATTGGCGGCTGAGCTCTATTCTCTCCTGGCCCAGGACAGCCAGGAGAACTTCATCTTCTCGCCGTTCAGCATCGCTTCGGCCTTCTCCATGCTCATGGCCGGGGCTCGAAACCAGTCCGCGGACCAGCTGGCAGCCGCCTTGGGAGGCTTGGGCCAAGAGTGGGACGAATCACGCAACGCCCTGGATGAAATTGTGCGTGCAGCGAGCCAGGTTCCCGACGGTGCCGAGCCATTGGAGCTGGACATCGCCAACGCTCCGTTCGGCCAGACGGGCTTCCCATTCGAGGAGGATTTCATTCGCGTGTTGGCGCAGTATTACGGCGCCGACATGCGAGCGCTAGATTTCACCTCCGATCCCGAAGCAGCGCGCCAACTCATCAACGCCTGGGTGGCCGATCAGACGAGGGATCGAATCCCGGATCTGCTGCCCGAGGGCAGCATCGATGCATTGGTTCGATTGGTTCTTGTGAATACGGTCTTCTTCAAGGCCACCTGGCTCACCGAATTCGATCCGGCCCGAACCAGCGATCAGGCGTTCACGCTGCCGGATGGGTCAGCGGCCATGGTCCCAACCATGAACGGCTCCGTCCGTACCACCTATGGCACGGGCGAGGGCTGGCAGATGGTTCGCCTGCCGTACTGGGGTGGCTATTCGATGATGGTGGTGGTTCCCGATGCGGGGGAACTGGCGAACGTCGAGCGGCGGATGGACAGCGGATTCCTCGAGAACCTGTCGGCAACCCAATCGGACTATGCCGTTTCGCTGTCATTTCCCAAATTCAACTTCAAGACGGCGCAAGACCTGATCCCTCTGTTCCAACAGCTGGGAGTGGTCGACGTGTTCAGCGAAACACTCGCCGACCTCACCGGCATCGCTCCGGCCAACCTCTACGTGTCGGGGGCCTTCCATCAGGCCACGATCGAAGTAGACGAAATTGGTACCACGGCAACAGCCGCAACCGCGCTAGTGATCAGTACAACATCAGCGCCGGAACCAGTGAGCCTGAGCGTCGATCGACCGTTCCTGTTCGTGATACAGCACGATCAGAGCGGCGAGCCACTCTTCATCGGCCGGGTTGCCGACCCTCGCAGCTGATACTCAGGAAAGAACTCCGGCCGACGAATTGGCGCTCACACCACGAAGCGTCACGAGCAGTGCAAAGAGTTCCCGCTCCATTGCCGCCTCGGCCAGTGCATCCCCGTTGATGTCGGCGATGCTTTCCACCGACGCCAGGCGATCAACCAAGTCCACCTGTCGGGCCGGGATGCTGGCTCGTCGAGGGTGGCTGTTGATCGCTCGCAGCAACGACTGTGCGGCCCGCTGGTCTATGAATATGTGGCCCCGCACCAGCGTCTTGACAATGGTGGGTCCCAGACGGATCGCAACATTCTTGTCCACTGCCCCATTCGCGCCGGCGAGTAGAGCGGGGGCCAGTTCGTCGTTCGGCCCACCAACCGCCAGCACCGCGCTGATGGGCATCAGGTCTCGCAGGGTGCTGATGATTTCGAGTGCGTCTCCTTGCGTCGGCGTCAGATCGACCACCACGATCTTTGGGGGATGGTCGTTGATCACCGGGCCAAGCTGACTGGGAATATCGGCCTCCGCCACCACCTGGATCTCAGCATCCCGCTCCAACGCGGTCATGAGTTCTCGCCGGTAGATCTCGTGGTCATCGCAGAGGGCGACGGTTGTGGCGCGTTCCATCACGTGGTTGGTATCGACCCATCCAACCGTTTCCTGAAGGCATTCACGTCGCCTCAGACCCGTGGGATTTGTTCGCGTCTATTTGCTCTTAATAACGTACACTTACATTATGCTGTTGGAGCGGGGCTGCGGAGGATGCCGACGTCCATTGACACGGTCAAGGAGCTCGGCTGCGCTATCTCGTATCTGTACCGAGTGCGCCGATGCACTTCGGCCTGCCCCACCCTCGTCGATCCCCGGCCTCCACGACGTTGTAGCCGTGTGGGAGTACGAGCCGGCCATGGCGGGAATCATCCAGGCCGTGAAGCGGGGCGGACGACCCGATTTGTTGCAGAGCTTGGCGGTGCCGCTCGCAAGGAACACTCGCCCGTATCTTCAATCGTCCACCATCATCACGTGGGTGCCGGCCAGCCCGAAGGGGCGTCGCCGCCGTGGTTTCGACCAGGGCCGACTTCTCGCCAATGCGGTGGCCAGCGAACTCGGCGTGGAAGCCGCCCCCTCCCTCACCCGCAGCGGGCGAGCCCAGTTCGGCAGCAATCGCACCGCCCGCTTGGAGGGACCGCGGCTACGCATCCGGCCGGACTGGACACACCGACCCCCCTCGGGCCAGATTGTTCTGATCGACGATGTAATCACAACAGGGGCGTCGATGGCGGCGGCGGCGGCGTGCCTCGGTCTCCTCCACCCCGACGCAAATCTCATCGGCGCCGCACTAGCAATGAAGCCGTGACAACAGCCAGAAAGCCAACGTCCTCGCTCAACCGTCCGCTCACTCCTCGTAAATCTCAGCGACGGCGATGTCAGCGTTCGGTGGAAACCGCCGAACCAAGCGTTGGACTTGGTTGCTCTGCGTCAACCGCCGTGCCCAGCACGGTAACGCTGGGTTGGTTCAACGGGTCCTGGTCGGCCTTGGAACCAGTGTTACATCCCGTCATACCAACAGCCACCAGGGCTGCAACGAAGATCGGGCGCCAATTCATGAGGTCACGGTAGACCGCGCCGTGAGGCTTCGAATGGATATCGCACCGACTCCGACGAGTGCCAATGCGAGAACGTATTCCAACATGCTTGGCCATACTAGGCGATCGTTTAGCGTGGCCAAGACCGCCATGGCCATCAACCCGACGTTACGAAGCACATGCCCCCAATTCACCGGCGCATCGCTTGTTCCACCAAAACACCGGCAGGGAACCAGCCGGCCGGTTCGAATGGTGGTCACGAGAACCACCGTGAATGCGGCCAGAAGAGCGAAAGAAACCACTCCACCCCAGCCAGGCATGGCGATGAGGGCGATCGCCGTCGCCGCCTCGGCCACGGGCACCAGAATCGCCAGCAACTGAGCGCGGGGAAGACCCAGTTGGTCGAAGCCGGTGACCGTTCCCGCTCGATCCCGGAGCTTCGCTACCGCCGCCCAGAGCAGAACACCAGCGAGGATTACGGCGAAGATCGTTCCCAATTGAGGTTCCGGTTCTTCGGTGGTGGTTGTTGGTCAGTAGCGGTAGTGGTCGGGTTTGTAGGGGCCGTCTACGGGGACGCCGATGTAGTCGGCCTGCTCCTGGGTCAAAGTGGTAAGCCTGGCGCCCAGCGCATCCAGGTGAAGGCGAGCCACCTTCTCATCCAACTTCTTCGGAAGCGTGGTGACCGACAATTTGTCATAACTGTCAGCGTTCTTGTGGAGCTCGATCTGGGCCAGGACCTGGTTGGCGAACGAAGCGCTCATCACGAAGCTGGGATGGCCAGTGGCGTTGCCAAGGTTCAGAAGTCGGCCTTCGGACAACACGATGATGCTCTTGCCGTCGGGCCACCGGAACTCATCCACCTGAGGTTTGATGTTGATTCTCTGAATATCCGAACTCTTGAAGAGCCCGGCCATGTCGATCTCGTTGTCGAAGTGGCCGATGTTGCCAACGATCGCGCCCTGCTTCATCTTGCCCATCATCTCAGCCGAAATGATGTCCTTGTTGCCCGTTGAAGTGATGAAGATGTCGGCCTTGTCGAGCATTCGCTCGATGGTGTTGACCTCGTACCCATCCATGGCCGCCTGAAGAGCACAGATGGGATCGATCTCGGTGATGACCACCCGAGCACCTTGACCACGAAGAGCTTCTGCGCACCCCTTGCCAACGTCGCCGTAGCCCAAAACCAAGGCCACCTTGCCGCCGATCATCACGTCGGTGCCACGATTGATCCCGTCTAGGAGGGAGTGGCGGGTGCCGTACTTGTTGTCGAACTTGGACTTCGTAACGGCATCGTTCACGTTGATCGCCGGGAATCGCAAGGTGCCGTTGTCGCGCATCTCATAGAGCCGGTGCACACCGGTGGTGGTCTCCTCGCTCACACCCCGGATGCCCGGAGCCATCGCGGTGAAGAGCCCGGGGTCGGTGTCTTGCAGCTTGCGGAGCAGATCCAGAATCACACCCCACTCCTCGGGGTCGTCTTCGCCGGCCTCAGGAACGGAACCGGCCGCTTCGTACTCGGCGCCCTTGTGCACCAGCATCGTGGCGTCGCCGCCGTCGTCGAGAATCAAATTGGGGCCGGTCTGACCTGGCCACTTGAGGGCCTGTTCAGTGCACCACCAGTACTCCTCCAGCGTCTCGCCCTTCCATGCATAAACCGGCACACCCTCGGGTCGGTCGGTGGTTCCCGTGGGTCCAACAACGGCTGCTGCTGCGGCGGCATCGTCGGTGGAGAAGATGTTGCAGCTGACCCACCGAACATCGGCACCCAGTGCCGTGAGCGTCTCGATCAGTACGGCGGTTTGGGTGGTCATGTGCAGGCTGCCCATGATCCGAGCGCCCTTGAGGGGCTGCTCGTCGAAGTGCTCGGCCCGCAAAGCCATGAGGCCAGGCATCTCGTGTTCAGCTAGTTCAATCTGCTTGCGGCCCGGGCCGTGAAGATCAATGTTGGCAATCTTGTAATCGCCCTCGGCCAAAGTGAGCGGCCGGTTCTCAGTGGTAGTCATGCGCCCAAGCGTAGAGCCCGGTTTCCCGCCGGGTGGGATTCAACGGCTCCGTTTTGGGCACACTGTTGCAATGGCTCATTATGAAACCTCCGCTACTACTCCCCTCAGCCCCGCCGATGCCTTTGCAAAGATGGCCGACATGACCAACTTCGCCCAATGGGATCCGGGCGTACAGTCGGCCAAGCAGGTAGCCGGAACCGAACCGGGGCTCAACGCTGCGTACGAGCTGGTGGTGAACGGCGTGGGACCAGCACCCGCTCTCCCGTTGAAGTATGTGGTCAAAGAGTTCGAAGCCGGCCGCCGTTTCCGGGCGTTGGCCAAGGCGAAATTCTTCTACTCAGATGACATCGTGACCGTGGCCCCGGATGGCACGGGCAGCGTTGTGACCTACGAGGCCGATCTCGTTCTGAACGGACCCTTCAAGATCTTCGACCCGCTTCTCAAGCCGATCTTCAACCGAATCGGCGATGCCGCCGCCGAGGGGCTCAAAACGTTCCTCAATCCTTAGAAGCCTGGAAATCGGGCTGTTTGGGGCCCAAAGTCACCCTCCCCAAATGGGGAAATTCTCTTTTGCCCTGCGGATAGAACCTGAGAGGCCTGTGGGTGACCCGACTGATCAGGCTCAGCTCACCTGGTAACTAGCTGTCGAGCCAGGTCTTCAGATCATCCACGATTGGGAGCGGGCCGGGGTCGAGACCTTCAGCTGCTGCCATTTCGAGACTCACCATGTCACCCATCAGGATGAGGTCGAGCAACTGGGAGATGGGTCCCTCGCCAGCCGCTTCTACCGAGATGATGTCGGCCATAACCTCCAGCGTCTTCTCTTCCACGTACTGGAAGCGACGGGCAGTCTGAGGGTGCTCGTACTCGTGACGCAGCTGAACCTCGGTGAAAACCTGCCGGGTGACGTCGCCATGCTGTCCCCACCCCACGAGTTCGTTGTGACACAACTCGGGCATTGGCGCCCAGAAGGCCGGGGCTTTGGCATTGTGGTTGACCGCGATCTTCCACCGCTTGGCCGCCGTTGTTCCGATGGTGCCGCCTCCGTAGATGATCGGCATGGTTCGCCCGATCCGGCTGGCGATCTTCTTGGCTGGCGACTTGTCGGAGCTGAGTTCGTCGCGCCGAATCTTCAACTGCATCACCGCATCGGTGATCCAAGTACGGGCCCCTGGGAATAACCCCAACTGCTCCAGGGTAAGCATGGTTGGCGCCGCCAAGGCGCCCAACGCAGCCCGGGGCATGGGCGCCGATCCCACCACGGGAAGGACGGGGGCGCCGGCCCGCCGCGCCAGCGTTTCGAGTTCGCCACCGCTGGTGACCGCTACCAACGACGCTCCGGACTCCACTGCGGCCTCCAGCGACTCCAGTGTCTCTTCGGTACTGCCCGATTCGGAAATGGCGATGACCAGTGTGGTGGCCCCAACCCAACTGGGCGGAAGATAGCCGCCGTACACCACGATCGGTAGCGAGCTGAATGGGCGGGCGGCCGCGGCCGCTACCTCGCCGCCAAATCCGCTGTCTCCCATGCCCACGATAATCACGTGTTCAATATCGGCGATTTTGGGGAGACCGGAGATGGTGCCGATGGCCGCCATCGACTCCTCCAGTTGCTCGGGAAGTCCCAACATGGCGTCCCACATGCCCAATGAATCCAGACGTTCAGACATCAGTTACTCCCCTCCTGGTCACTGGTGAACGTTGGCGAAATGGCTTCCGCCTCGATCCGGGCCGTGATCCGAGCATGCTCCTCGGCAGCCACCGTTTCGGCCTCGTCGATCAGAAGGATGGGAATGTCGTTTTCGATCCGATATCGGCGGGTGAGCCGGGGGTTGTAGAGCGTGTTCTCGTCCTCGATATAGAAGAGTGGACCCTTGTCTTCGGGGCAGGCGAGAATTTCCAGTAGGAACGATTCCAATGTCACCAGCTCAGCTTAGGCGGAGATGCCTTTCGCTCGGTGATACAGCAGGCTCACTCCCTCCCGGAGGGATGAAGCTCCTTGAGCAGCAAAGCCCCCAGTTACGTAAAACCTGTTGTAGGCCGAACAGGCGAGCCTCCGCAGTCGGTCAGGTTATCGCCCGCGCAGATCAACAAGGCGGCTGCGGTCTGGGTTCCGACACCGATCCGGGCGGTCAGGCGTGGCGCCACGATAGAAACGATTTGTGCCATCTTCTCGTCGAGGGTGCGGATCTGACCGGTCAAGAACTGTTGTTGGCGAGCCAGCACGTTCAGGGCGTGTACTACAGCAGTCTTGGGATCGGTGGTGTCTGGCCCTGGCCGGGACGCTGCCAACGCCTTGTAGAGCACCGGTCCGGTTTTGTCTGCGTATCGTTTGATGACCGGTTCAGGCGCGGTCATGAGTAACGATCCGATCTGGTTCGTGACCGCAGTCCGTTGTGTCACAGCGGAATCACGGGCGACTCGCAGGACCCGTAGCGATTCGATCGGCCCAGTGCCACGTTTTGGTGCCCCTGAATCACGGCCCGACAGCGCGGTGATAGCTGCGGCCTCAGCGTCGGCAGCATCGGTCTTTCCGTAACGGCGACGCAGTTGACGGTCCGGTCGCAGGACCTCAACCACCCCCACACCCCCGACCGTCAGGAACCTCGCCAGACCCTTGCCATAGGAGCCCGTTCCCTCGACTCCGACCCTGTCGATCAGACCGAAGGAACCCATCCACGCCAAAAGTTCGCCGTATCCCTCGAGATCGGCAACGAAATGCCCGACACCGAGCCGGCGAGATGTTTCATCCACCACCACCGCCACATGGAAATCCTTGTGAGTGTCAACACCGCCCGTCACAACACGCGCCGAATCAGCCATCATAAGTAAAGCCATCTCTATTTTCCTTTATTGGTAGAGGTGGCACGGCACTTGCCGGAACGACATCCTTAGCGACCAGACCCGCTGTTACGGGTCCGCTCAGATACTGTCCGACCGGTGAGTGCCACCAAATCGAATACAACCGATCCTCGCGGACCACACCACCCGCCGCAACCGCAAAGAGCCACTCAGATCATGGCAGTGGCGGCGAACGGCCCCCAGAGGGACAGCAATCATTCAGCCAGCTCCCATGGCGCCGCAGGCTCCCGGGCTCGCCACAACACCCACACCAGCCCGGAGGACGCCCGCTACGCAATCAAGCCCTCAGCTACGTAGAACCTGTTGTAGGCCGAACAGGCGAGCCTCCGTGGCGGCGAACGGCCCCCAGAGGGACAGCACAATTACACCGGTACGCGGGCTCGCCAGATCGTGGCCTCGCCTCGGGCCGAATACGATTCTTGCGATGCGGGGATCCAGACCACGTCTCCGGCGCTGGCGGCGAAGCCGGACAGATCAACCGAGCCGTTCTGAATGAAGAGGATCTCGGGCCCGGTGACCGGGAACGACTTGTTGGGATCTACGATTCGATCGAGCGCAAACTCCGAGACCGGCGCATCGTACGTCCACGTCTCGGCCTGGGGCTGCTGCACCGGAACCTCGATGGGGGAACAATTCACCACTGCCAAGAGTTCGGCGATGTCGCAGTGTTTCGGCGTGAGGCCACTGCGCACAACGTTGTCGGAGTTCGCCATCAACTCCATTCCGACCCCGGAGAGGTAGGCGTGCAGGTTGCCGGCGTCGAGGAACATGGCTTGGCCCGGTTCGAGGACGACATGATTGAGAAGCAATGCCACCGTCACCCCAATATCGCCCGGGAACGACGCCGCAATGCGTCCGGTCCACTCGAGGTCCAGTGCGAACACCCTGACTGCGTCTGAATCTGATGCCAGCAGCGCTTCGGCGCCCGCAACCGTGGCTGTGGCCATCTCCTCCTCCTGTGAGTCCGGAGCCCCCAGCAGGTAGGCCATTGCGTTTTGATAGACCGTTCGATCATCGCCGGGCTCGAACAGAATCTCCGTGAGTTGCGTGAGCGCTCCGGCGTCGCCCCCAGAGACGAGAAGCGAGAACAAGCGGCGGGCTTCGGCAATTGGCCGGAATCCGCATTTGCCATGAAAAGGGGTGAGCGCAGCGATGATTTCGGGTTTGTGGTTGGCATCCCGATATACGCGGTGTGGAGCGTCGATGGGAATGCCCTGTTCATTTTCTCGTGCGAAACCGGCTTCGGCCTGCGCCAAATTTGGGTGCGATTGAATCGAGAGCGGTTCACCGGCGGCGAGAACTTTGAACAGGAACGGAAGCTGGCCGAAACGTTTGGCTGCTGCAGAACCGAGTGCCCTCTCGGGGTCCGACGCGATGAGCTCCCCCAGCGGCACGCCGGAGCTCAATCGACTGGAGGCGCGAGGATGGGCGCCCATCCAGAGTTCCGCCTTCGGCGACCCGTCAGGTTCCTCCCCCAAGAGGTGAGGAATCGAGTTGGTGTCGCCCCATGCGTATTCCTGGACGGTGCACGCCAGAAGCTCCATTCTCTGCCCTTTTCCTAAATGGCGGTCATAACCGCTTGAACCTCGGCGACTCGCATGGCAACGGCTTCGTCGTCGGCCGCCTCAAGGTTGAGCCGCAGCAACGGTTCGGTATTGGAAGCCCGGAGGTTGAACCACCAGTCGGTGGAGCGAACCGTCAGGCCGTCGAGCTGATCTTGTTGCATTTCTCCGTAGTGCGTTGCCACGTGTTCAATCACGGCCGCAGCGTCCGATACCCGAGTGTTGATTTCACCCGATGCGGCATAGCGCTTCAATGGTTCGAGGAGTTCGCTGAGCGAGCTTCCGCTGGCCGACAACTCGGCCAGCACCATCATGGCGGCGATGAGACCGCTGTCGGCCCGCCAGTTCCGGGCGAAGTAATAGTGAGCGGAGTGTTCACCTCCGAACTCTGCGCCTTCATCGGCCATGAGCTGTTTGATGAAAGAGTGGCCCACTCGGCTCCGGATAGCGATGCCGCCGTTCTCTTCGATGACCTCGGGCACAACGTCGGAGCAGATCAGGTTGTAAATGATTTTTGCCCCCGGGGTGACCGCCAGGGTGGCCTTGGCGAGGAGGGCGGTGGTGAGCGATCCACTGACGGGTTCGCCCTTTTCGTCCACCAGGAAGACGCGATCGGCGTCACCATCGAAGGCCAGACCGATGTCGGCTCCGGTCTCCACCACGCGAGCCCGAAGGTCGGCGAGGTTCTCGATCTGGATGGGGTCGGCGGGGTGATTGGGGAAGGTGCCGTCGAGCTCTTCGTACATCACCTCGAGGTCAAAAGGTAGACCGGCAAACGCTTCTGGCACCACGAGGCCGCCCATCCCGTTGGCGGTGTCGGCTATCACCTTCAGCGGCCGCAGCCCCTCCAGGGAGATGAAGCTGCGAACGTGTTCTGAGAACGCATCGAGCATCTCGGCGGTCCTGCCGGCACCGGGGGATTCTGCGGCAGCCACCTTGCCAGCGTGATAGGCCTCGGCCGTGGCACGAATCTGCGCCAGCCCGGTGTCTTGCCCAATGGGCGCGGCACCCGAGCGGCAAACCTTGATTCCGTTGTACTGAGCGGGGTTATGCGATGCAGTGAACATCACGCCAGGCTTGTCTTCCGAGCCGGAGGCGTAGTACATCATGTCGGTGGAGGCGAGACCGATGTTGACCACGCCGAGGCCCTGCCGGTTGGCACCGCTAGAGAATGCTTCCACGAGTTCGGGTCCCGACGGCCGCATGTCGTGGCCGATCATTATCTCGGTGGTGCTCGGCTCCACTTCCTTGATGAACTCAGCGAAACCCACGCCCAGCGCCTCGCATGTAGCAGCATCAATTTGGTCCGGGTAGATACCACGGACGTCGTAGGCCTTCACAATTACCGAAAGATCTTGCACCCGAAGATTCTACGCCGCCCGAACTGCGACTTCGATGGTTCGCCTAACCCAATACCAAACCTAACGATCAGCGAGTCATTGGCTCCGAGGAAACCGGGCCGGAACTTTTCACGGCTCGCGCATCGAGGACCGAGAGTTGAGCCGCGTTGGGTCGATACCAACCCCACCCCACAGCCCGTCGGAGCTTCACCAGATCGCCGAAGAATTTGACGGTGTCCTGCAACAAACGCACGGTGGACCCTTTCCGGTTCTCGACCGAGACCGGTACTTCGGTAAGAGAAAGGTGGTCCTGCTCGGCGATGAGAAACACTTCGACATCGAAGGCGAAACCGTCGATCCGGCAGCGCTCGAAAATCACTCGCCCGATGTCGCCGCGGAACCCCTTGATGCCACATTGGGTGTCACGAAAGTGGCCAAGGAGTACAAGATGGGTGAGCCAGTTGACGAAACGTCCCCCGAGTTCTCGGAACCATCGAGCCTTCACCAACGTGGTGGTCTCTTCGTGGCGGCGACTGCCCACCACAACATCCCATCCATCCTCAACCTGGCGCATGAACTCCAAGACCAGTGCGGGCGGATAGGCGAGATCTGCGTCGGTGAAGACCGTTGTACGCCCCGAAGCCGCGACCATTCCGGCTCGAACAGCCGCCCCTTTCCCGCGATTTTCCGCTTGGACCAGAACATCGGCGCCGGCCCGCTCGGCGATGTGTACCGTTTCGTCGCTCGAGCCATCATCGACCACCAGAATCTGGAGTTCCTCCGCCCCAACGTGCGGTTCCAACGCCTCTCTCAACGCAGCGATCGAGTCGGCGATCCTGTCTGCTTCGTTGAAGGCGGGCAGGACAACCGTGAGGCGGTACATCCCCGGTGCCGAGGGTCGGTCCACCCGGGATTCCATTTCGCGTCGGACCTCCCCGAACAGGATGTACCGGTAGACCCCCCACCGCAGCACCGCTGCTACGGCGATGGCGAGCACTTTCGACAGCAACAGCATATCCACCAGGGAAAAGAAGATCAGAAGTACGGAGGTATCGATTGCGCCGGCCAGGGTGGCCGTGGCAAAGAACAACCCGGGTTGACGAACCCACCGGGCGCTAGGTTCGCCCCGGAAAGTGAACGATCGATTAGCCACGTAGGCAAAGATCGAAGCAACGGCTAAGGCGAGGGTGTTGGCAGCCCAGAGTTCACCAGTTCCCACTTGTTCTGAAGCGATCAAGAGGATCCCGCCGTCGAGAACCGTGGCAAGGACCCCTACCAGGGCGAAGCGGCGTAGGCGGCTTCTCACTCCGGTTCCTCGGCGTCCAATGCTCCCAGCATTCGGTTGGCGATGTCTACCTGGGCGTTGGCCCGGTTTTCTGGCACCACGGGCGAGCGGTTGGGCGTTTCGCTACGGTCATCTTCGGCGAGGAGCTTGGCGAACAGGTCGGTTTCGAGACGTTCGTCGAGACCATCGTCGTCGTCGTCGTGTGAGTCGAGGCCCCCCGAACCCGCCTCCTGAACGTCTGTGTCCAGTGCCGAGTGCCGCCGCAAACGCCCACCCTCGTAGGCCAGAACGCCCACTGCTCCAATCCCCAGCGCAAAGAGCAGGAACGACATGTATTCGACCCATGTGTTGCCATAAGAAAGACGCACGGTGGTCTCGGTTGGAACCACCACCATCATGTTGGGCCCTGCGCGGTAAGGGCCATCGGCACCCGAGACGTCCCAGTTGGGGAAGTACGACATCTTCACCAGCACCGGCGTGCCCACCTGATCAACGGTGAAGGAGACGCTGGACTGACCAACGGCCACGTCGCTGACCGTCGCTGCCGCGACGGGGGTGCCATCGCTCGGAATGAGCGTGGAAACCTGGTCCCAATCGCTTGGACCGCTCTCTGCGGGAAGGGCCTGGAATGTGAGTGGATCGTTGTAGAAAGCAACGGCTTGGCTTTCCCACCCCACGTCGAATCGGCTACTGAGCTCGGTGACCGCATCCTCGGATGGGCCGGTGGCGACCACAGGTTCGAAGGCCAGCGCCTCCACGAGCGGAGCGTCGGCAACTTCATAGATGATGAAGGGTTGGCTCTCCGCCACCTGGGAGAGCGAGGGGTGGCCGGCCGCCGCCGCAATCGCCTCGTCAGATTGCGCCATGTAATAGCGAACCCCGCTGGTCTGGAGTTGTGCGATGCCGCGGTTGATGTCGAAATCTTGGTACGGAAGGTCTCGCTGAGCCCGCGACGGACCGGTGGAGAGCGTGGATTGGTTCAAGAAATGGAACGGGGTGGTGGCCGAGGATTCGAAGTACAAACCCTCCATTGAACCGATGCAACCGTCGGTCCAGTGGGGCAGGAGCATCAGCGCCATCGGTGTCCCGTACCGGTCGAGGTCCGATGAGTACTCCCACATCGCCCTACCGCAACCGACCTCTTCACCCACGGTGGCCATGGTGTTGACCACGGCGGAATATTCCCCGTAGGCCCGCTTTTCTTCATACCCGCTGTAGTTCCACGTGACCCAGCTGGGAATGAAGCTGCGCTCGCCACCATCGATACCGAGCAATTCCCACGAACCAGACTCGGTGCTACCGAAAGGAACGTTCTGGAGCGTGAAGGAAATTCCAATTAGCGAGGCGGCCAACGCCAGAGCAGCAATACCGGTGGTGGTGGCGAAGTCTGGCCTGTCCAGACGTTCCGACACCGCGGCTCCGATCACCCGGGCAAGGATCGCGATGCCAATGGCGGCGAGGAGGTAAACCGAGAGGTAGTAGAACGGGAGGATCCTGGCATTCCAGAGCTTGCCGTCTGGAACGTTGGCAACCCCGACGGCGGTGACCACGCCAAGAACGCTGAACAACATGCCCAAACGGTCACGGAAAGCGAAGGCAAGAACAGCTCCCACCGCCGCTACCGGCAGAGCCACCTTCATCGGCGTTGTGAGCAGGGCCGGCCAATAGTCGTCCAACCGCTCCCAGCCCATGTCGTTGAAGTAGTCGCGGCGCATGTAGAACGGAAACAACCAGATCGCCGCAATGAGGGCACCGGCTGGGCCCACCACGGCCAGCGTGCCGATTCGACGAATTATCACCGGTGCCAGCGCCGCGAACGCCATCAGCACGATTGGCAACGTTGCCAGAGCAGCGGCCCGGCGGCTCGAGGAGAAATCGGCATTCAAGCCCAACGGCAGCAGGGCCGTGGCTATGAGAATGACCAATGCCCACCAGCGGGGCACCTTGGGAATGAACACCAAAAGGACCACCGAGACGAACATCACGAAGATCAGCGGAATGACGTGGGTCAACGCAACCAGTGACAGCAGGACCGCCGACGATGCCCGCCACTGGCCCGTGTCAAGCGTGCGCATGAGCCAACCGATGGTCAGTAGCGCCAGTGCGAGACTGATGGAGAAAGCGAACTCCCCTGCCAGGGTGCTCGCAATATTCCCGCCGTAGATATTGAAGTTGGTATCGAAGAGGAACACCGTGACGGCGATGGCGATGAGCGCCGGAATGGGTTCGGAGGCTTTCGCCAATCGCGCCATCGCCCAACCGGCCAGCGGCATCAGAACTACACCAGCCACGGAAACCAACTTGAACGCTGTTCCGTAAGGGATGGATACAAGCGAGACCGCCACGATTGCGGCAATGCCGAGAATCGCACCCCGAAGACCGGATTTCCGGATGGCGGTGTGTTTCGACAGCATCCAACTGGCGGCCAGCAGGCCGACCGCCAACGGCAGCCCGAGCAGGGGATGGATACCGGCGTTCACAGCAATAATCGCCAGCGGTGGAACGATCATGTAGTAGTGATAGGCCGGAAAGCCGGCGTACCAATCCGGCGTCCAGCCGGTCAGTTGCCCCTGACTCAAAAGGTGGTCCCGCATGTAGGCCGGCCCCCACACATGGGCACCCATATCGCCACCAGATGGCGTGGTGCTGGAGACAAGGAGGTCGGGTCGCATCTGGAGTAGGACGAAGACGACGCACCCGAGCGCCGCAGCGAGACTGGCCCACTTTCCCCACCGCTCCAGGTGGTCAGCCGGGTCTTTGGTCTGCACCCGCGCCTTGGTGGGTGCCGTGGATCGACCCAAGTTCGGACTGGCCGCGCTCTCATCGGCAATTGGCCGGTCGAGCGGGTTGGGTCGAGGACGGTTCGTGGTGGGGGCAGTCACAACCCCTCTAGTGTTACATTTCTCTACCGATGAGGTGTGTCAAGACGCAATAGGTCAGGTGACTCACGTTTGGCATCGGATAAATGGCTCGCACGGCTCATTTCCGTGGTGGTTGCTCACAATGAGTGGGCGGGCTCCGATCGGGACGTCGCAATCTTTTCGGCGATCAGTAAGGAACACCCAAATGGCCTTAACCCCCGCAGAATCCTGCACCACGTGCAGTTCAGAACTTGTGCAGTTGAAGATCAACGTGGATGGCCACGACCTCATCATGAACTCCTGCACCACCTGTGACACCCGAAGCTGGGCATTGGCCGGCGATGACATCAATCTCGCCGAAGCACTTGAGCACGTTGGCACCCACGCCGGGCGTCGCCGCAAGCTCAGCGTTTGACAAATCTTGGCCAGCGTAATCGTTGGCAAATCCGGTGCGTTCAATGCCCTTGAGGGCACTAAATGCCCCAAATAACCTAAGGAAGCTTGGACGTCGGGCGGCCACGCTCCGGCCTCAGCCTTCTTCGCTAAGTTGGCCGTCGGTCATTTTGAACCGTCGAGTTGTGCGGACACGCTCGAGCATCGAGCGATCGTGCGTCACCAGGATCACAGTGCCGTCAAATGTGTCGAGGGCCTGCTCCAGCTGCTCAACAGCTTCGAGATCCAGGTGGTTCGTTGGCTCGTCGAGAACGAGAAGATTGGCACCGTTTGCCATCAGCAGTGCGAGGGAAACTCTGGTCCGCTCGCCGGCGGAAAGCGTCGCGGCGGATCGCGCCACGTGATCGGAACCGATGTTGAACTTGGCCAGCATCGTGCGGGCTTCCACCATCGAGAGATCCGATCGGTCAACGAATACCTCCAGTAGTGGGCGATCTTCGGTCATCGCCACCCGGGCCTGTTCCACTTCACCCAGCACAACACTTGGGCCCAGCGATCTAACCCCCGACGTCGGTTCGATCCTTCCCAGCAACAGTTCGATCAGCGTTGTCTTCCCGCTTCCGTTCTCGCCGGTGAGGGCTATGCGGTCACCCCATTCGATCACCAGATTGAGTGGTCCGAGGGTGAATGTGCCTCGGTCGAGAGTGGCTCCGGTCGCCGCTGCAACCACACTGCCGCTTCGAGGGGCGGTGGGAATCGAAAGGTTGAGCCGCCATGGTTCGAACGGCTTGTCCACCACCTCCAGGCGATCCAACGCCCGCTGTGTCTGTGCGGCCTTGCCCGCCAGCTTTTCGGTCTGCTCCATCTTGAAGTGTCGAATATTCTTGTCCGATTCGTCCGATCTTCGGACCTTGGATTGACCTTGACTCGCCCACTCACGCTGTTTCTGAGAACGGTCGGCCAAAGCCTGCCGCTGCGATGAATAGTCGAGGAAACGGCGCTCGGCCATTGCCCGAGCGCGATCGCGTTCAACCAGATAGCCCGCCCACCCGCCACCGAAGTGGCTCAGACTCCGGTGGTGAGGATCGATCTCCACCACTGAAGTGATCGTGCGGTCCAGAAAGGTTCGGTCATGGCTCACCACCACGAGCGGCGAATTCAGTTTCAACACCCACTCTTCCAATCGCTGCAAACTGGCCATGTCGAAGTCGTTGGTTGGTTCATCCAGTAGCACGATGTCGAATTGGGAGAGAAGGATCGAGGCCAGGGAGCAGCGCGCCGCCTCTCCCCCGGAAAGTGAACGGGTCGATTGCTTCAGCCGGTTGGGAAGCAATCCGAGCTCCGACCAGGTCTCGTGCATTCGGGCGTCGAAATCGGCGGCACCAAGGCGAAGCCAATTGCTCAATGCTGTGTCATAGCGCTCGGCGGATCCGGTGGCACCCTCCTCCACAGCGACGAGCGATTCGTCGAACTCTTGCTGAGCGGCGCTGATCCCCACCCGCCGCCGAAGGAACGATTCGGCTGACTCGGTGGCGGATCTGCTTGGCTCTTGGGGTAGGAGACCCACGGTGGCCGTGGGTGGCGAAAGCAGGACGGTCCCGTCCTCGGGTGCGGCCTCACCCGCAAGAATTCGCAACAGGCTGGACTTACCTGCCCCATTGGGCCCAACGAGCCCGATCCGATCGCCTTCGGCGACGGTGAGGTCAACCTGATCGAGCAGGCGAAGTGGACCCTGAGATATCGAAAGCGAACGAGCGAGAAGTGATGCGGTCATCGTGAGCTACCTCTGATCTAGACGAACCTACGTTGGCAAATCAGATATGGCTCATGATTCGACGTTAGCGCACCGCGCCTTCTTCGGCAGTGGGTTTGGGGTTGGCGCCCGTCGGTGTTGGGCGTCAGGTCAGCGTGAGCTGGCTGACCAAGATGCCGAACGTGACACCGTTGAACGCCATGTGAAGCACGATGCATGGAATGAGCCGCTTCGTCCGGACCCTAGCGAAGGCGAGTGCGAGCCCTACCGCCAGCAGACCGGGAAATTGGATCGCTTGGAAGTGGCTGGCTGCGAACCACAGCGAACTCAGCAGCACAGCAGGCCACGGACCAAAGCGGGCCAAGAGCGCCGGCAACGCAAATCCTCGGAAGAAGAGTTCCTCCACCACGGGCGCGATCACCACGATCATGAGGAACAGCACCCCAACGTCGAACCAGGAGACGGCATTGTCGATGATGTCTTGGGCGGCATCGGAGACGCTTTCGGTATCCACGAACTGGCTGATCGGTAGGTAGAGCAGCGGGATCGCTACTAGCTGCATCGCAACTCCGATCGAACCCCAGATCGGAATGTCGGTGGACTTCATCTGTAGTCCGAAGATCTCGCTAGGCGATCTGGCGGGATCCCGTTGCCGAGCCACCACGAGCGGACCAAGGCCATAGAACACCGAGAGCCCGAGTTGACTCAGGAAGAGCCAGGCCGGGGTCCGCGAAAGCGAACCGGGTTCCTGTCCACTCAGCCCGGCAACGACCACGACCCAAATCGTCGAGCCAACGAGCGCCAAAGCCCACAATCCCAAAGCCATTCCCGTGGTCCACGCAACAGGTTCATTGCGAACATGCTCAGGCGTAGACAGCATCGGTCGACGGTATCTGTGACGGGTGTCCTTCAGCGAGCGCCCGACCACGGACACCGATCTCTCAACGCATAGACTGGATGACATGTCAGAGCAAGGCCCAAATCTGCCACCTCCCCAACAAGGCCGAAACCCCCGCCTTCCCGGATCCAAGGGCGAAGGCAGCGTGCCCCGCTGGGCAATCCTTGTGGTCAGCGCGGTCATCATCACCTTGCTGGTAGTGGCGGTTGGCGGGGGCACCACGAACTCCGCCGAAGAGATCTCTTACACCGAGTTCATCGAGCGGGTAGGAAACGGCCAGATCGCCAAGATTTCATTCGACAATGCCACCTTCCGTATCGACGTGACCACCAACGACGATCCACCGGTTGAGTATCGGACCACCAGCGTCCGTGAGATCCCCGAGAAGGACCTCCAACTTCTGGAGGAGCAGGGTGTCACCATCGAGGCGTTCACCGACACCGGTTCCGCTCTCACGGGCATCCTGTCACTTTTCCTTCCACTGGGTTTGATCATCCTGTTCTTCTGGTGGATCAGCCGTCGCCAGCAGAGCCAAATGGGCGGCATCATGTCGGTCGGCCGGTCCAAAGCCAAGACCTACACAACCGAGCGTCCCGGCACCACCTTCGCCGACGTTGCTGGTTATGAGGGTGTGAAGCGAGAGATCACCGAGGTGGTCGACTTCTTGAAGCACCCTGCCAAGTTCGCCGAGATCGGCGCCCGAATCCCCAAGGGTGTTCTTCTCGTAGGTCCGCCTGGAACAGGTAAGACCCTCATCGCTCGGGCGGTTGCTGGCGAAGCCGGCGTTCCATTCATGAGCGTCACCGGTTCGGACTTCATGGAGATGTTCGTGGGTGTTGGTGCCAGCCGAGTTCGCGACCTTTTCGCCGAAGCCCGAAAGATGGGTCGAGCGATCATCTTCGTCGACGAGATCGACAGCATCGGCCGAAAACGAGGCTCGGGCATGGGCGGAGGGCACGATGAGCGTGAGCAGACCCTCAACCAGATGCTGTCCGAGATGGACGGCTTCGAGCCAACCGAAGGAATCGTCATGATGGCCGCTACCAACCGGCCCGACATTCTTGACCCAGCACTTCTTCGGCCGGGTCGGTTCGACCGCCAAGTGGTCGTTCCGCTCCCCGAACTGGATGACCGCAAGGAAATCCTGAAGGTCCACAGCAAGCACAAGAAGATGGCCGACGACGTGGATATCTCTGTAATCGCCCGTGGCACGCCCGGTATGTCCGGCGCTGACCTTGCCAACCTCGTGAACGAAGCCGCGCTCTTCGCGGTGCGCCAAGGAAAAGCCAAGATCTCGGCTGAACACTTCGATCAGGCCCGCGATCGCGTTCTCATCGGCATCGAGCGCGAAAGCATGGTCCGCGCCCCTGAGGAACTGGAACGCACCGCTTACCACGAAGCTGGTCATGCTCTCTGTGCTGCCCTGCTCCCCACGCACGACCCGGTCCACAAGGTCACGATCATCCCCACCGGTATGGCGCTCGGCGTCACTATGACGCTCCCGCTGGGCGACCGCCACAAATTGGAGAAGACCGAAGCTGAAGAGCGCATCATCATGGCTCTCGGTGGTCGCAATGCCGAGCGTGTCGTCTTCGGCGAAATGTCAAGCGGCGCCGCCGACGATCTTCGACAAGCCACCCAGATGGCCCGTCGAATGGTGACTGAGTGGGGTATGAGCGACGCCATCGGACCCATGAGCCTCAGCGACAACGGCCCGGTGTTCCTGGGCGGAGAAATGATGGGGTCGCGGGAGTTCTCCGAGGAGACCGCCCACCTGATCGACTCCGAGACCCGCCAAATTCTGGTGGATATGGAGACCCGCTGTAAGGATCTTCTGGAGACCAAACGAGGTGCCCTCAACCTCATCGCCCGGAGCCTCCTGGAGCATGAGACGGTGAGTGGACGCGAAGTTGATCGGTTGATCGCCCTGGCGGAGAACAATCCGGCTGCTGCGTCCATCGAGCCCGAGACAGGCGAGAATCTCAACAACGGTGAATTCACCTCCGGTGCTGAGGGCGATCCACTCGCCCCCAACATGGTCCAAGAAACCGACGCCGATACGCGCTGACCCAGTGGTCTTGCGGCTCGGGCTCTTGGCGGGGCTCTCCATACTCGCTGTTGGCGTCGCCTATCTCCTCCAGCGACGGCGATCCGAGCCACCGTCGTCACCCTCGTATCGTTCAATTGCCGAGGTCGACCGATCTGAGTTCGTTCAACCGGAAGCGAGGCTTCTGGTGGCCATGTTCGGATCCACTACGTGCAATACCTGCCCTCAGGTCTGGGAAACGATCTCCAAGATCGACCAGAGCGACATCGCCCGTGAGCGAATAGACGTCCAGACCGATCCGGAGCGACACAAGCGCTACCGGATCGACGGGGTGCCCACCACGATCGTGGCCAACCTCGATGGCACAGTGCGCAAGACGATGTTCGGCCCGATCACCTTTGCCGAACTCGGCGCCCTACTGGAGTAACCACCATTCGGATCTGGAGCGGCCTCAGCGGAGCAGTACCGGAACCGCTCCGCTCACCGTTAGCCGGCCATCCAGATCGACCGTCTGGACCTCCACGGCAATCGGGGCGTCACTACTGATCCACAATGTCGACTGCGGAACCGGCAACACCACCGAGACAACTCGCCGGGTCTCACCCACAACCGCCACACGTTGCGGGTCGAGGAGTCGGCCGCCCGCCATCCCACGGATAGAGACCAACGCATCGGTCGGGGCGCTGATCACCAGCACCGTCCCTCCGTCGGGAAGATATCGGTGATACGGAACGAACCACTGATCGGCCATGTAGGCGTATCCAGGACGAGCAGACACGCCTGTTAGCGGAGAGGCCTGTGCGGTGTCGCCCAAAATGGTTTGCATCAGGTTGACGCTCACGAAATCCTCGATTGCGATGTCGTTCTCGGCGTCCCCGGGCTCGCCGTCTTGCCGAAGAAGGTTTCCTCCGAGGGTGCCGCCGTCGCTGCTTGCACCACCCCCCGCTGGATCCCGGCGTTCGATAGTTGAAGGGTCCACCGTGATGATCTCCCGATCCGGATCCTCAACGGCCGTGCTCTCGTCGGGTTCAGCCGCAGGGTCGGGCGAGATGTCGGCCTCGCCCCCGGCGACCTCCACAGTTGCGCCGGAGTCCTCCGCACCAACGAGGGAGTTGTCGACCATTGGGTACAGCTGACTTCGGGACACGACGACGGGAACGCCATTGTCGGCGACCACTCGAACACCAAACTCGATGGGAAGTGGCACCTGGAGAGCGCCCAAAAGGTCGGCCATGTCCAGCGACTCGAATCGCCCAGGCTGGACGGTGAGCTCGATCGGCACCAGCCCGTATGCGGACCTTTGCTCGGTGGTGGAGAGGTCGATCGACAATTCGATCTCAGACTGCTGCTCCCCTGGATTGAAAATAACGAGTTGATGGTCACCCGACTCGGTGACCCGACCGGCCGGAACGTTCCACTCGGTTGATGGCGATGCAACACCCAATGTGAGGGCCGCACCAGATGGGCCCAACTCACCGTTTGCGACCTGGAGTTGCTCGGCAACGACACGCCCCTGAATCGCGGTGATCGTGGTGGCGACCACGGGTTCGATCGATACGTAGTCTGCAACGTTGATGATCTTCACTGTCCGGCCCTGAACGGGAAATGAGGTGAGATCCTCCGGACGGCGTTCGCGGGTGGCGGTGCGAAACACAACATCCAAAACGACGTCTTCACCAAATGGATTCATCAACGCCAAATACTGACTGGTGTCACGACGAGTACTGCCGCTGGCAAAGTACCAATTGCCTGCCACGGTGGTGGAACATGGCCCCGACGCTGAGCCGAATTCGGTTTCCACGTCGTGACCCACAACGCCTTGGCCGCCCACGATCTCCACCACAACCGCCGAGTTCTCTGCCGACGTCACCTGGTTGAGATCAACGGATTCGGTGGCGAATGCACCCAATTCCAACCGGAGGGACGGACCGGGGCCGTCCTCGGTGACAATGGAGAGAGTGGCTGTAGCTTGGTCTTCGGATGCATTGGTGATGTGTACGGTGTGGTCGGCATAACCCGACGCATCGCTGGTACCAACGGCGCAATACCACGAGGCCGTGAGCGGTGACGGTTGGTAGATCGCCGATCGCACATTTGGAGGATCGGCCGGTGCGAGAACCGGACCGGCCTGGTTGGGCACCTGGTCAAGAAAGATCGACCCCACCAGCAGAGCTACTACCCCCCCGACGATCGACCATCGCTGCACCGGCTTCACCGCACACCGCCCATCGAGGCGTCATCCACGGCGACAAATGGGTTTTCCTCATCGAACGGTTGAGCCCGTTCAGAGGCGAGGGTGGCGCGAAGATCGACGGTGGGGCCGGGCTCGGGTTCCGTAGTTTTCATTGAGGCAATGGTTCTACTGGCGAAGTACCAGGCCGCCAGGACCAATGCCAACTGGAGTCCATGCCATAGCCCAGCGAAGCGGGGGGTGGCATAGCGCACCCCGAAGGACTGACCGGGGTCCAATACCTCGATCAGGGAAGCACCGCCGATCGTGGTCTCGATAGGGCCAACGCCCCCAAAACTCTCCCACCCGTCGCCCGGTAGGGCAAGCAGAATTCGATCGCCAGCGGCTACCCCGGGGATTGACTCGAATCGGTGCTCGATCGCGGTTGAGGAGTCCGGCACAATTGCCACGCCACCACTGAGATCGGTATCGAGCAGGCCGGTGAGTGTGACCGTGTTGGCATCGAAGCTGGAGTCAACAACTACCGCACTCCCGTGAGAGGCCTCGTTGCTGAACACGATCAAGTTGAGCGTGGCCTGTTGCCGACGGAGATCGAGCTGATTGGCCAGCACGGTGTTGAGATGGTCGGAAATGTCGTACGACGGCCCCTCGTACGGTGCCGGGGCCAGCTGCGGTTGGTAGATCACGTAGTCGATGCCAAACACGGCGAGGAGGCGACCGAGACGAACGGAATCGCCAGAATTGGCGACGTCAATCATCACGCCCACCTCTCGCGAAATCGGTGAGGCCGCGGGGAGATAGCGATCGCCGATATCGGTTCCGCCACCATCGGTAATCGCATACGAAATCTCGGCTGCCGGAGTAACGGCGGTATCTGCCGCCAGCACCCGAGGGTCGCCCAACCAGAGGATTCGGCCGGGGCCGCTGGAGTTCCTTGGTTCCAGACGTGTGGTGATCTCCGCATAACCAAGCTCGGGATGATTGTGGCGGCCACCCAGGGCCTGACCAAAGCCGAGAAGGAGAACAACCACGCCGCCGAGCGCAGCAGCCACCGTGGCGAACTGCCGCCATCCGTATCCGTACCGCTTGAGGTCCAGTTGCACCGAACGAACCGATGCTCCAACCGCCAGCGCCAGGCCCGCCCCAGCCAAGGTGAGGAGAACATCGGCACCCGGAAGACGACCGTTGCCAGCGAGATCGATCGAAAGCCACGCTGCGCCAAAAGCCATAAGCGCCATGATCCAACCCAGAAGCGCAGCGTCGAACCGGCGACCCCGCCCGAAAAGCAGGCCCAAACTCGCAGCGATTGGAAGCCCCCACATCAAGATCGATCCCGTGGATCGGCCCGGAGCAAAAAGCACCAGCTCGCCGAAGCCACCTATGGCTTCCTCAGCCGATGCGGTTCCGACGACCCACGCCCAGCCACCGCCACGAAGCACATCGAGCGAGAATTGAAGGTGCATGACCGCTGGCACGACAACGGCAGCAACAGCACCGGCGAGCCCGTAGCCGATTCGATACACCCGGCCGGTGACAACGCCGAAGACGCTGACACAAATTGCCGCCAGCACGGCAACGGGAAGAGCTGCCGGTGCGAGCGTAGCGACCAGGGCAACCAGAAGGCCGAAGCGAAGTAACCGAATAGGAAGGACACGCTCCACCTTGTTCCACGGCTCGAGGTTGGCGAGGCGAGCCGCAGAGACCACGAGAAACGGGGCTGCCGCCCAAAGGACCAATGTCTCCCAGCGGGCCGCCGCGAGGGCGTCAGCAGTCAGGGGGTTAGCCACCGCCACCGCCGTGGCCACTGCGGCCGACCGCGGTCCGCCCAACGGTCGCACCATTCGGAACGTGCCCAGTGCGGCGACGAACAGTGGGCCGACCAACAAGACCGAGTACAACAGATTGGACGACCAGGAGAGCCCGATTTCAAGCAAACCGAGCACGGCGAAAGAAACCGGAGCTGCGCCGATGCCGCCAGCACCACTGGGGCGGAAGCCGTTCCACCATTGCAGCAACAGGTCCTGACCATCCCCCAAGACGGGGTTCTGACCAGCAACCACTGGGGCCTGCCCAAGCAGGTCAAATGATCCCATCACGATGAACAGCAGCGTGATACCGAGGAATCCGACCACGGCCGAGCCGATCCGCTGGCGCTCGTCCACGAGGCTTTGCCGAACAGAGCGGGACCAATGGACAAAGCGCGCACTGGGCCGGAGCGATTGTTCCACGATGCTGCCGACCGAAGGACCGATCCGGGACTGGAGCGCGTGAACCTCGCTATCACCAATCAAACGGATCGAACGGAGGTGACGTCGTCGCCGACGGGCGCTCCCCATGTTTCGGACATTCCAACCGATCGCGGTGAGGGCGGCCTTGGCATAGCCGGGCCGTCCCCGGAGCAGATTGGCGATGGCTCCGAGCACCATCCCCACCACGGCGCCAGTAATGCTGCGTAGCAGCGACAGGCGCGACGAGGTGACGAACAGGGTTCGTAGTCGATGGCGAGATCGCTCGCGATAGCGCCGGAGTTCCGCGCTCTTTGACAAGACCGGCCTACGATGCCGGGCGGCTGCCTGGGGTACGACGATCACACGGGCGGCCACGGCATGGGCGCGCCAGCACAAATCGAGATCTTCGTTGTCATCGCCCATCAAGGGGTCGAAGCCATCCAACGCGAGGAAGAGATCGGTGCGAATCAATTGCACACCTGTAGGGATGATGAAGACGTCGCTGACACCGCCGTATTGGTCTTGATCGAACTCGTCGGGCTCGATCAGTTCGATCCGACGCCCGCGCCGATCGGACCCGTAGCCAACCGAGATCAGCTTGGAGCCGTCATCCCAGCCAACGAGTTTGGGACCAACGATGCCGGCGTTGGATCGGTACATCTCCTCGAGTAGATACGACAGCCCGGCAGGAGCGAGAGCGGTGAACTGGTCGACGATTACGAGAAAGGGGAAGGCGACAGGGTCCACGTTTTTCAGAGCCCAATTGGCGAGCTCGGCGAACCCAGTTCCCGGATCCATGGTTACCCATTCGCCAAACGGGCACGCATGTTGGATGCGCTCGGGCATCTCCGCTACTCCGGTGGCGTTGAGTATCGTGACGGACAGGTTGTCGTAGGTTTGGTCAGCCATGGCGGTGAGAACGTCGTAGAGCCGTTCGTCGTCTTGCTCCACGACGACCAGTGCCATGACTGCCGGGGTGTCGGCGAAATCAGTAGTGACTGGATCTTCAAAGCTGTTCTCGCGGAGGTCGATCACACCATCCGAATAGGACCCAACGGTCACCCCATTACCGGGCGAATCTCCAGTAATAGCGTTCTGTGAATCATCCAAATTCACGTTCTTTTCACCCTCAGACACAACAGGTCAAGGCTAGTCGATCCGGCACGTATTAGTGTCGGAGCCCGTGAGAGCAATTGTTACCGGGGCATCTGGATTCGTTGGCCCCCACCTGGTTGCTCACTTGACTGAAAACGGCGACGATGTGACCGGGGTCGGCTCCAAATCAGGCCCGAGCCTGTTGGACCCGGATGGATGGAAAACCCTGGTCAACGATGTAGAACCTGACATCATCTACCATCTAGGTGGCTGGAGCGACGTGGGTGGTTCGTGGAATAACCCTCACGCGACATTTCGAATCAACGCCGAGGGAACGTTGAACGTGTTGCTCGGCGCGCAATCCCGACCAGGGGTGCGAGTGGTTTTGGTCTCAAGTGCCGACATCTACGGCACGGTCACGCCTCAGGAATTGCCGCTCACCGAAGACTCCCCGGTGAAGCCGCGCTCCCCCTACGGTGCATCGAAGGAAGCAGCAGAGGGATTGGCCCGCCAGTTTCACCGTGGCTTCGGCGTGGAAACAATCGTGGCTCGGCCCTTCAATCATCTGGGCTCCGGACAGTCCCCAAATTTCGCAGCGTCGGCGTTTGCTCTGAAGATCGCCCAAGCCGAACTGGAAGGGGGCGGCACCGTGAGCCATGGTGACCTGAGCCCGCGACGAGACTTTCTCGACGTTCGCGACGTCGTTCGGGCCTACCGCCTACTGGCCGAACACGGTGCCTCGGGGGGTACGTACAACATCTGCTCCGGGGTGGACACTCAGGTAAGCGATTTGCTGCAGATGTTGATTCAGAGCTCCAGCGTGCCGATAGAAACCGTGACAGATCCAGATTTGATCCGCCCAATCGAACTAGCTGTGCATCGGGGTTCCTATGAACGCCTACGCTCGGCAACAGGTTGGTCACCCCAAATCCCTCTGCGCGAAACCTTGGCCACGGTGTTGGCCGACGCCCGAATGAACGTGGCCGCTATGCCGGCCGACACCCAACAGGAGAAGACATGACACGTCGAGCACTCATCACCGGCATCACCGGCCAGGACGGTTCATATCTTGCCGAACTGCTCCTGGAGAAGGGCTATGACGTGAGTGGCATGGTTCGCCGTTCGAGCACCCTCAACTTCGAACGCATCGCCCACATCCAGGATGACATCGAGATCATTCAGGGCGACATGCTTGACGAAAACAGCCTCAACGCCGCACTTCGCCAAGCCAATCCGGACGAGCTGTATAACCTCGCCGCCCAATCATTCGTTCAGACTTCGTGGCAACAGCCCGAGCTCACTGGCCAAACTACGGCCATCGGCGTCACCCGACTCCTGAATGCTGTCCGCACCGTAAACCCCGACATTCGCTTCTACCAGGCCAGCTCGTCGGAGATGTTTGGCAAGGTCCAACAGGTGCCCCAGACCGAGGACACCCGCTTCTGGCCCCGCTCCCCCTATGGCGTCGCCAAGGTCTATGGCCACTGGATCACCGTGAACTATCGCGAGTCCTATGGCCTCCATGCCAGCAGCGGCATTCTCTTCAACCACGAGTCACCACGCCGAGGCCTGGAATTCGTCACCCGCAAGATCAGCCATCACGTAGCGCAGATCAAACACGGTCTCAAGACCCAACTTGCACTGGGCGACCTTGATCCGCAACGCGACTGGGGCTACGCCGGCGACTACGTGCAAGCCATGTATCTCATGCTGCAGCAGGATCAGCCGGATGACTTCGTGATTGCCAGCAACGAGACCCACAGCGTGCAGGAATTCTGCGAACTCGCCTTCGGTCACGCCGGGCTCAACTGGCAGGACCATGTGGTTCAGGACAAGCGTTTTATGCGGCCTGCGGAAGTTGATCTTCTCATCGGCGATCCCAGCAAGGCGGAGAAGGTTCTGGGCTGGGAGCGTAAGGTCTCCTTCGAACAGTTGGTCAAGATGATGGTCGAGTCCGACTTGGAACTGGTCGAGTGGGAAATGAAACACCCGCCCCGCTAGCCCGCTACTTGCTGCTGGCCACGAGGGTCCCGGCCGCCCGAAACGTCGCGCAAAGCCAACCCGGCAGCCCGAACCATCGATTCCCGAACCTTGAGGCGGCCACGTCGACAAACACCGAACCCTGCACCGGCCACATGTTCCAGGGTCAGGCGGCGCGGGCAAGGCGGCGGCGCTCGACGATCTCCTTCACTTCCAGAAGTATTCCCATCCGGCGCTGTTTGAATTCCCGATGGCCAATCCGAATGACGACCGCTCCGTGACCCACGGCAAGTCGATCCCGCTGCCGATCGTTATTGTGGGCCTGCGTAACCTGGCGAAAACCACGCCCATCAGCCTCAACGATTGAGTCGCTACCGAAGCTGTCGTGAAAGTCGACCGTTCCCCGGATGCCGTCGTACCAGCTCGGCCGGTATTGACGCGACATCCCCATCAGCCCCACCTCTGCGAAACCCTTCATTAGATCTACCTCAAACATTGATTCGGGATAGGGTTCGTCGTCCAACAATGCGGCAAGCAGAACAGCGAATTCCCGCATACCCCTGACACGCTGGCCTCGCCGCTCGGAAACCACCGCTAGAAGATCTTCCACAGACGTAATGCCTTGGGTGAGCGCTAGTTCAACGAGGTGCTGAAGCCACCTCTTCCCCATGAATGGCGCAAGGTCACACAAGGTTCTGGCGCCGCTGGTGACCGCCAGTCCATCGCTGAGCACAAGGTGTTCCGGGGGAAGCGATCGAGTCTCGTGGACGACAATCCCCCGAATCCTGCGAGCCATGCCGTGGGGAACGACCAGCCGTATTCCGTTCGGCTTCATCGGTAGCCCCAAACGCGCAGCAGCGGTGGACCGTGCAAGCGCCCCGTTTGGCATTGCGAGGGCAGCGGCGTGCAGTTGCTGGTCAGGCCCTCCAAGGGAAGGGACGAGGTAGACACCTCTGTAAAACGGTTGCAACATTCCTCCCTGAACTCGGCGTCGTACCGCCGCGGAATCCAAACCGATGGATCTCAGTTCAGCGACCGAAATGGCGCCCTGGCGTAGCGATGCCAAACGAAAGAGGTCAAGATCACGCTGATTGGCCATCTCCCTTGTTTACTCTTGATTACTTTCAATTCCTCTCCGATCTGCGAAACAACAAACCCGTGGCAGCCCGAAACGTCGGCGAATGACATCCCGGCCGCCGGAAACGTCGAATTCCGAACGTTGCGGCGGCCACATCGACAAACATCGAACCCTCCAGCGGCCACCTCAACGATCACTCAACGATCACCGAAGCCTGGAGCGGCCATGACCCCCAGAAGCGAACACGCTTCGAAAGGGTTGAGTCCGTGGGTAACGTGACGGCATGGATCGTGAATATGACCTCGTCCTGTTCGGTGCCACCAGCTTTGTTGGCCAGATCACCACAAGGAACCTCGTTGCCCGATGCGCCGACGAGAACCTGTCGTGGGCTATCGCCGGACGTAACGCCGAAAAGCTCGAGTCGGTCGCAAATGAGACGGGCGCGTTCGACGTGCCACGACTGGTGGTGGATGCCGCCGACGAAGAATCGGTACGGAAGATGGTGCAGTCTGCGAGACTCGTAATTTCCACCGTTGGGCCATACGCACAGTACGGATCGATGGTGGTGGCCGCCTGTGCAGAGACCGGCACGGACTACTGCGATCTCGCTGGCGAACCCCATTGGATGGCGCAAATGATCGAGGCCCATCAAGAAACGGCCGGTTCGACGGGGGCGCGGATCGTGCATGCCTGCGGCTTCGATTCGATCCCGTCCGACATGGGCGTCTGGTTTACGCAGCAGGCCGCCTATGCCACCAACAAACGATCCTGCAACCTAATCGAACTGATCGTGAAAGGTATGAGCGGCACGGCCAGCGGCGGGACCATCGCATCGATGATGAACATGATGGAGGAGGTGTCCCAGGACGCAGCGTTGGCAAAGGTCCTCTCCAACCCGATGGTCCTGGTCCCAGAGGAGCAACGGCCGAAAACTCGCCAACCCAGCCTCACCCGAGTCCGCGAGCACAAAGAGGAAGACCTTTGGCTGGCCCCATTTCTGATGGCGGCAACCAACACCAAGATCGTGCACCGCAGCAACGCGCTCCTGGGTTTCGCCTATGGGGAAGACTTTCGATATTCCGAGGAGATGGCCACCGGTTCGGGTCCGGTGGGAATGGCCAAGGCCGGGGCAATGGCCGGAGGCTTGGGCGGTTTCGCCGGTCTTGCTCGCATCAAACCAACCCGGGCACTTCTGGCCAAGGTGCTCCCCAAGCCCGGGGAGGGACCAACGCCGAAGCAGCAAGAAAAGGGCTTCTTCAACATCATTCTGCGTGGCACCGATGCAGAGGGAAAAGTGACTCGGACCAAGGTCACTGGCGACCGAGATCCGGGCTACGGCTCAACCGCGAAGATGCTGACCGAAGCGGCCATTACCCTGCTCCGCACACCACGCACCACCACCGGTGGCGGCTTCTGGACGCCAGCCTCATCCATGGGCGGTCCGCTGATCGACAATCTCGAAGCTCACGCCGGTCTCAAGTTCAGCGTGCTCTAACGCCCTAATAGTTCACGGCTGGTAGACCTCTCCTTCGGGGAAGAAGCCAGCCCAGGCGAACCAGAACTCGTTGCGGTGAGGTATCGCCGGCAGTTGGGAACCCTCCAAATCGCCGGCGGTTGCCTCGCCGAACAGATTCCACGTGCTCTGCGTCTCGTTGTCCATGAACGTGCCATCGCCGTTGGCTGTGAACGTGAGTTCGCGGCCATCGATTTCTCGGCCGAGCGCTAGACCAGTGCCGATCGCTTGACTGTCAGCGATGGAACGGGCATCAAGTGCGTCGGTAGTTCCCGGGGCCCACCACACAACGACCGGTTGGCCGTTGGCAGTGTCGTTGATGACGAGCTCACCGTAGAGAATTGAGAATGGATAGGCCCGCTCGGTTTCGCCGATGGTCAGGCTCACCACCCGCTCGAGTGCCGGGAAGCGACCGTCCGGTTCGTCAGGAAAGAACGCTGCGAAGGGCCGTGATCCGCTGCTGTAGCCAACGTACGGGTTGGCCCCATAACCGATTTCGAATCCGGTATCCCGAGAGAGGCTGAGGCCGTCGGGAAAACTCTCAGCGAACTGACTGAACGAAACGATCGATGTATCCAGCCGAGTCAGCTTCGTACCGGCATAGCGGCCAGCGATCGCCTCACCCGTGATCTGTTGCCAGAGGCTCGTGGTTTTGTCATCCCACATCACAAGATCGCTTTTGCGAAGAAGACCGGAAACACCGAAACGGAGAACTTCACCGTCTACCCGTCGATCGAACGCCAACGCCGTGTTGCAGAGCGGACAGAACGTCACCGCAACAGGGATATCACCGAAGCGGTCGTTCACGATTTCGTGTCGGGTCATGATCGAAAGGGGATAGAACCGGACCTCCTCGTCCAGTTGCACCAGAGCGCCGGGCTCGTTGGCAGTCATCCATTCGGCGCCGGCCAGGACACTCTCGAACGCAGGTTCGTCGATCGGCGGGATGGCGTCCCGGGGATCATTCCGCTGGATGCCGGCAGCCACTTCGCCCAGATCCACCGTGGCCCGGTTCCAGTCTGTTTCCCAGATGCCCACGATCGATCGAACAAACTCCGACAGGTCCTCCACAGATGAACGGATCAGCGAGGTGTCATCGCCAAGCGGCGCTCCCCCGCTCAGATCGAACGGGGCCTGATTCTCGTTCGGGCGAAAGACCCCTTGATCCGCTCCCACCTCGGCACCGACCGAAGACGGCGAGTCGTCGCCGGTGAGCGATGATTCGAGACCAACATCTGAGGAACATGCAGCGGCCGTGAGAATCAGGGCTACAAGGGCCGAGATGGGGCGGACTCGCTTGAGGCCGGAGGGGGGCATGCCCTAACTAACCGAACAGCCTGGCCGTCAGATTCCCGTGGCCGCGGTCTCACTGGGTAGATTCGGGGTGTGTCTGACTCGATGGTGACCGTGATCAGCGGTGGGGTGGGCGCGGCCCGACTTCTCCAGGGATTGCACCGTCGCATTGCGGCTCATGACCTTATTGCGGTGGTGAACGTGGCCGACGACATGGTCCTGCACGGGTTGCACATCTCTCCAGACCTCGACACGATCACCTACACCCTGGCCAACGAGGTAAGCGCCGCGCGGGGTTGGGGACTGGAGGGCGAAACCTGGCAGGCGATGCAGATGGTCGGTCGCTATGGCGGACAGGACTGGTTCAGCCTGGGTGATCGGGATCTCGGCACACATCTCTACCGCACGCAACGACTGACCGAAGGCGTCCCCCTGAGCACCGTGACGGCGGAGATCGCTCGCGCTTGGGAATTGGATCTCACCATCATCCCGGTCACCAACAATCCGGTCCGAACCATGGTGACCCTTGCCGAGGGTCCCGGCGCCGGTGACGAAATTGGTTTCCAGGAGTATTTCGTTGGCCGGCAGCACAACGTGGCAGTCTCGGCCGTGCGTTTCGAGGGTGTGGAGTCCAGCCATCCGGCCGAGGGCGTTGAAGCGGCACTCGATATCTCCGGCCGAATCATCATCGCTCCGAGCAACCCGGTGGTGAGCGTCGACCCGATTCTGGCTGTTCCGGGGATCCGTCAGCATCTGAAGCGGCGCCGGGATCGAGTCATCGGAGTCTCGCCAATCGTTGGCGGCAAAGCTTTGAAGGGTCCCGCGGCTCGACTGCTGACAGAAATGGGATTCGAGTCGTCAGCCGCCGGGGTGGCGAAGTACTACCAGGACATCTGCGGCACCCTGGTGATCGACACCGTGGATGCGGCCCTCGCTCCGGTTATCGAAGAACTTGGGGTCAGATGCGTTGTTACCGACACCGTCATGAGTGAACCCGGTGTGCTCGATGCGCTGTGCAACACCATCCTGGAACTCTGACGGCCTGAGGACCCTGCGGCGGGGCCGACCATCTGCGCTGGCGAAAACTACCGTCGCTCGGTTCAGCGAAACAGATCGTCGTCGTAGCTGCGAACAACGTCTTCCACTACCGAACCCGGACCGAACCAGGCCTCATCCACGCCACGTATGACCGCCACTGCTACACCACTGCTCTTGCCTCGCACCAACTCGGCGGCGCCCGCCAACTCATCCACGATGCACACCTCGGTCACATGCAACATGCGTCCGGTGGAGTCCGGTGTTCCCCGCAGATCCAGGATCGGAAGGATCCCGGCACAGCCGAGCGCGATATCGGTGACACCGCGCCGCCACGGCCGCCCAAACGTGTCGGCCACGATGACGGCAACCTGGGTTCCGGTCCTGTGGGTGATGGCATCTCGGATTCGGCGAGCAGACCGATCCGAATCCACCGGAAGGAGAGCGGCTACATCGGGCGAGACGTTCGAACGATCGATCCCGGCATTGGCACACACATAACCATGCGCTGTTTCAGTGATGATCAGATCGCCCCGCCTGCGCAACACCCGCTTGGCTTCGGCGAGCACCAACGGTTTGTGACTGAGCGGATCATCCGGGTTCACTTGGACCAGACGGTCCTCCGCTTTGCTGACGACTTTCTGGCTGATTACCAACACATCGTTGGTCTCGAGCGGGAACTCGACGGCACATGCATCGATAATCTGACCTGCCAGATCATCACCGGCCTTCACCTCGGGAAGACCCTCGATCGCCACGATCTCCATCCGCTTGACCATCGCCTGAGTCTAAGGTGAACGCTGGCGATGCCCGGATGCCGTCCCGAAATGGTGAAGGACGCCCTGCAGGGGCCGATAGATATCTCATGGTCGCCGACAACGCCGTGTGTTATCTCCACCCCAAGAGTCCGGCCGGAACGGGGTGTCAGCGTTGTGACGAGCCGATCTGCAGCGCCTGTATGCGAACCGCCAGCGTCGGCTTCCACTGCCCCCAGTGCACCAAGGCGGGAAGCAATGCGATCATCCGCCCCGGCCAGGTCACCGGCACGATGTGGGTTTCCTTCGGCCTCATGGGGATTGCGGCTGCGCTATTCATCGCCCAGCTCAGCGGCACAGGAGAGTTGGGGTTTCGTAGCGAGAACTGGGAACTCCTCGCGTTTTCGACCGGATGGATACGGGACGGCGAAGTCTGGCGGGCCTTCACCGGTTTGTTCCTCACCGACGCTCCGATCACGCTGGCAGTGACGATGGCCGCTTTCTATTTCGGCGGCAGGGCGTTCGAGTCGATCGATCCGAAATGGTTCCTGGTGGTGGCCACCAGTTCGGCCGCCGCGGCCGGAAGCGCCGCCATCCTTCTCGAGCCCGGCATGTCCCATGCTTTGGGTGGCTCCACCGGTGCGGGAGTGGGTGCTGCAACGGTGTATTTCATGTACACCAGGGGGCAGTTGGCGAAGATATCTCGGCTGGGACCATTCATCCTGCTCTATGGGGCATTCATGGTCTTTTCGATGATCAGTACGTCGCTGTGGGGGTTCGCCAGTGTTGGAGCTGCAGTGGTGGTGGCCCGTCTGTTGGACCAATTCAAGCCATACGCCGTGGCCCAGTCCGGCACTTCACCGGTGCAAATGGCCCAGCTCTTTACGGCCGGGGTATCGGCGCTCTTCGTCGTTCTGTTGATTGCCGGCTAGCCCCGCCTGACTCGATGTCCGTAAGTGACCTCGCACATGCACATCTGCTCATGCCACGCAAATGGTCATCACGACCCCCACAGTGGCACGGCAGAAAGATCCCGAACCAGTGTTTTTCCTGGTTACAAGAGGAAGGAAGACTCGATGGGTCAGTGGTCGCGCCGAATTGCTGTGGCCGATGACATATGCAGAAAACGCTCAAAATCGCCGATGGGGATGCAGAATAGAGAACCGTTAGCAGCGAACCGAATGGGCAACAGATGATCACCACCAAATACACAGCGAGCCAAACCACCAGCGATCCGCTGATCGTCGCCGCCACCCGTCTGGCGAAAGATGTTACGCCCGCCCGGATGATCGAACAGCTCGACGAGATGGGCGTTGCGGATGCGCCCGGTGTTGTTGCTCAGGCCACTGAAATTGTTGAGGAAGCTCGGAAGGCTTTCAATTCCGAACGAAAGACCGAGTTCCGGAAGGCAAACCTCATGGGTGTTGCCGGCGGGCTCGTTGCAGCTTCCGGTGCCGCCCTGGCAGGTGGAGAATCCGCCGGCCCGAGCGCACTTCTTCTTGCCGGCTTCTTCCTCCTCTTTCGTGGACTCAAACGACGCGACCAGCTGAAGCGCCAGTCCTTCCGGACCACCGTCCGGTTCTAAGAAGGCCGGCTCGCACGGGTTACAACACCGTGGTGTTGTCCTATCGTGATTGTGTCATGCTGAGCGCATGACTGAGCGTCGAACGTTTTATCCCGAAATCGAGCCCTTCAACGCCGGGATGCTGGACGTTTCGGACCTTCACTCGCTCTACTTCGAGGAGTCGGGGAATCCTGATGGGAAACCGGCCGTCTTCCTTCATGGTGGGCCCGGCGCCGGATCCAATCCCAAGCACCGTCGGCTCTGGGATCCTGCGGCCTACCGAATCATCGTGTTCGACCAGCGGGGCTGTGGACGGTCCACCCCGCACGCCGAGCTTCGAGAGAACACCACGTGGGACCTAGTGGCCGATTTGGAACGCCTTCGTGACCACCTCGGAATCGAGCAATGGCAGGTCTTTGGCGGGTCGTGGGGCAGCACGCTCGCGTTGGCCTACAGCCAGACCTACCCCGATCGGGTTACAGAGATCATTCTGCGGGGCATCTTCTTGCTTCGCCCGTGGGAGATCCAATGGTTCTACCAAGAGGGAGCCAGCGCCCTGTTCCCTGACTTGTTTGAGGCATACCGAGATCATGTGGCCCCCGAGGAACAACATGACCTCATGAGCGCCTACCACCAGCGCTTGAAGAGCGACGACCCGGCAGTGGTGAGCGCCGCCGCTGCAGCGTGGTCTACCTGGGAGGGCTCAACTCTGTCACTACTCCCTCGCCCGGATCTGGTGGAAACATTCACGAACGACCACCTTGCGGTCTCACTCGCCCGAATTGAGAGCCATTACTTTGTCAACGACGGCTGGTTCGAATCCGAGGATCAATTGCTCCGCAATGTCGATTGGATAAGGGATATCCCGGCGGTAATCGTCCACGGCCGCTACGACGTGATTACTCCGATCCAAAACGCTTGGGATCTCAAGCAGGCATGGCCCGAAGCGGAACTGATCATCACCCCTGATGCCGGTCACTCTTTCGACGAGCCAGCCAACCTCGATGCCCTCATTCGGGCAACCGATCGTTTCCGCCCCTAGATCAGACTGACGGTGTCGCCCACCGAGATCTGTCCACCCCGGATCACCGTTGCGCTGATTCCGGCTCGTTCTTTCAGGGCGGTGCGTGCGCCATCGCCGAAGAACTCGTCCATGAGGCTGCAGGGAGCACAGTCCCGCCACACCTCCAATTCGGTCTCACCGATGGTGAAACGGGCACCGTGTTGTCTGGGCAAGGTTGGCAGGTCCACCACGATGTTGCGGCGGGTAGTCACTCCGTCGATCATCTCGACGCCGTGATCGGCTGCCGCCTTGGCCAGTTCGCCGGTGCAGACCACCGTCACTGACCGTCTGTTCCCGGCATGGCGATCGCCCTCGATACCAACGCCCTCAATTAACGTGATCGACTGGTGCGGCTGGAGTTCTGCCCCGTAGTCCGGGGCTGTTGACAATGCGAGAACCGTTCCAGTTTGCATTGGACCACCATAGGTCTGCCCGTGGCAGACACGGACACCGAGCGAGAGGTCGGGTCGGTAGGCTGAGCGACGTGGATGAGGGAGAACTGCTGGATGGGTTCACCGAGTTCGCAACACAGCAGGGTCTGGAACTCTATGACCATCAGCTCGAAGCGATTCTGGAGCTTTACAGCGGCAATCACGTGATCCTGAACACGCCAACCGGCTCGGGCAAGAGTCTGGTGGGAGCGGCGGTCCACTACGCATCGCTCAAACGGGGCCAACGGAGTTACTACACCGCCCCGATCAAGGCGTTGGTGAGTGAGAAGTTCTTCAGCCTCTCCCACGATTTCGGAGCCGAGAACGTTGGGATGGTCACCGGCGACGCCCGAATCAACCCCGATGCTCCGATCATCTGCTGCACCGCCGAGATCCTGGCCAACATTGCACTCCGAGAAGGCAGCCGCGCCAACGTGGACCAGGCCGTGGTGGATGAGTTCCACTACTACGCCGATCCCCAACGCGGCTGGGCCTGGCAAGTTCCCCTGCTGGAGCTTCCCCAAACCCAGTTCTGCCTTATGAGTGCCACCCTTGGTCCCACCAAGTTCTTCGAAGCCGAGTTGACCCGGCGAAGTAGCCGCCCGGCGGTCACGGTGAAGTCGGTAACTCGACCCGTGCCGCTCACCTTCGAGTATCGGCGAACCACCTTGCACGCATCGGTCCTCGAATTGCTCGAGTCGGATCGCGCACCGATCTACATCGTCCACTTCACCCAACGGGAAGCCACCGAAGCGGCCCAGAGCTACCTGAGCATGGACCCGCTCACCAAAGAAGAAAAGGCCCGGATCAAAGACGTCGTCGGCGGCTTCCGGTTCGACACGCCGATCGGCAAAGACATGCGCCGGTGGATCATGGGTGGGATCGGTGTCCATCACGCTGGCCTACTGCCCAAGTACCGACTGCTGGTGGAGAAGCTAGCCCAGGAAGGACTGCTGAAGATCATCTGTGGCACCGACACCCTGGGTGTGGGCGTGAACGTGCCGATCCGGACAGTCCTCTTCACCCAACTCTGCAAATACGACGGTGAACGAAATCGGCTGCTCTCCAACCGCGAGTTCAAACAGATCGCCGGCCGGGCCGGTCGAAGGGGTTTCGACACCGAGGGCCATGTTTGGGTACAGGCCCCACCCCATGTTGTGGAGAACCTCCGGGCCGATGAAAAAGCGTCCAGTGGCAATTCCAAAAAGAAACCCAAGAAGAAACAAGCCCCGGATCGTCGCTACACCCACTGGACCGAGGACACGTTCACGCGCATGGTCACCGGCGAGCCCGAACCGCTCACCAGCAGCTTCGACGTCACCCACCAGATGATGCTGAACGTGCTGGACCGCGCCGGCGACGGCTGCGGCGCCATGAAGCGCATCTTGAGAGAGAATCACGAAACCGACAAACGCAAACGCGGTCATCAGCGCCAGGCCATCCGCATCTATCGGTCACTGCGGGACGCCGACCTTCTGGAGTTCCCCGATGAACCGGACGAACTGGGTCGAAGGGTGCGCGTCACCTTCGACGTTCAGGAAAACTTCGCTCTGAACCAACCGTTGAGCCTGTGGGCCATTGAAGCCATCGACGCCCTCCCCGCCGATGGCGACGAGGAACCGGAGTTCCTCCCGGCTCTGGATGAGGACGTGGAAGTCGAGAAGGTCTCCGACTCTGAGATCACAGAAGGTGGCGTCACCGTCGACGGCGTGGCGATCCACGACGCTCTCCACTCCCACTCCAGCGCCGACGATGCGAGCGGAGCTAGACACACAAGTCCCGCTGCGGAGGGACGGAGCAGCTCAACTGATCCGCTTTCGTTGATCGAGCGAAGCGAGCTCGAAGCGACCGGAGGAGGCGCCCCCAGCGCCGACGATGCGACAGCGGGTTCCGTTGCGGAGGGACGGAGCAGCTCAACTGATCCGCTTTCGTTGATCGAGCGAAGCGAGCTCGAAGCGACCGGAGGAGGCGCCCCCAGCGCCGACGATGCGAGCGGAGTCAAAAGCAGAGTCCGCTCGGCCCATCACCTCCGGGTTCTCACCATCGTTGAGGCGGTCCAGGAGAATCCCGGAGTCATCATCGCTGCCCAGCTCAACAAGGCCAAGGATGAACTCATGGCCGACATGAAAAGTCGGGGGGTGGAGTATGAGGAACGTATGGAACGTCTCGCCGAAGTTCGACCGCCACAGCCGGACCGGGAGGCCATCTATCGACACTTCGATCAGTTCCGGCTCCGTCATCCCTACGTTGGCCAGAACAACCCCAAACCCAAGAGCGTGGTGCGGGAGATGCTTACCGAAGCGATGACCGTGGTGGAGTACATCAACTTCCACGGTCTGAAGCGGAGCGAGGGAGTGCTCCTGCGGTATCTGTCCGACGTCTACAAAGGCCTTATCCAAAACGTTCCGATGGACGTCCGCACTCCCGAGATCGAAGAGATCATCGACTGGCTCGGAGTGGTGATCCGGACGGTGGACTCCTCACTCATCGATGAGTGGGAAAGCCTTCGAAATCCGGAGGAAGCTGAGGCCGCCCCTGCCCCTCCGCCACCGGGCGTGGACTTCACCCACACCAAGGCCTTTCATGTCTTGGTTCGAAACCGTATGTGGAAATACGTCGAGCAGCTGGCGTTCTACCGGCCTCATGCGTTGCCGCTCGACGGGGCGGCAGAGCTGTTCCAGTCCTACTGGGATGAGCACGACACCGTGATGGTGGACGCCGATGCCCGTGCCGCCGACAAGTTGCTATGGAATTCCACCACCGGAGAGGTGATCCAGATCATCAGCGATCCCGAAGGCTACGACGAATGGCGACTGACCGGGACCGTGGATCTGGAGGCATCCAACGAAAACGGCGAAGTAATGCTGAGCCTCACCCATCTCGGCCGAATGGCGTAGTTGATGGCCTAACCAGCCCTGGTGAACATGCCTTTCACCGCCGCCAACGGGAGGGCCGTGCGGGTCTTGTAGGGGCTGCGCCACAGGCCTCCGTGGCAAGCGGCGTCGGAGAGAAGCTGAAGCGGGTTGGTGAGTTCCACATGCGGGTCGGCTGGACCGGTGACGGTCCGCAAGTCCCGAATCAGCAGCAAGGCCATCAAGGCGTTGGTGGTGTTGGGGTGGAACACCTCGATATTGAACATTCCAGCTCCTCGGTAGGCCGCCGCCAGCACTTTGTTCTTGGTCACCGATCGGGTGGTGCTGGATGGACTGACGTTGGCGGACACCCGCATACCGTTGGCTCGGGCCGAGACGGCGCGCCACTCCTGAATACGTTTGGCCAGAGCGTAGTTAGGGCCCTGCTGGGAGACGAGGGTGTCGAACACGGCGGCCCGGTAGCCGTCCTTGCCATCGATCCAGTCGGTGATCGCCATTTCGAACAACCGGTCCCCGGAAACTTTGCGGAGCGTTCCCTGCACCGCCTTCAGCGCCATTGGACGCTGGTCCCACGCCCGACTGGATGCTTCGGCGGTTGCCTCGGACACCGCGTACGCATCGGTGGGGGTGAGAAGGTGCGCCACGGCAACATGCCCCGTGGGGCGCCGAGCGATCGCATCGGCGATCAGGGCGTCCTGGGCAACGGAGACGCGCAGGTGGGCTTCGCCATCGGCATAGGCATATCCGCCGAGGACCAACGGACCATCGATCGTGTTGATCCAGTCTCGAACCTCAGGCAGATCGGCGCAGAGGTCTGCACCCGGCACACCGTGGCGAGAGGGAAAGAGAAGCTTGCTTCGCTGGCCGGACCTCGCACTCAGCCGGTGCCAGACTTCGGGAAGCGGAAGATCCAAAGCGGCCACTCTGGCCCCCAGACCCATGAGGGCGGGGTAGGGCCCCAGTTCGGCGCCGGCGCCCATCACCACGATCGTGATGTCGGAGAGGTCGAGCCAGTCTGGGGAATCCAAAACCTCTTCCACCCCACTGGCGGCGCTCACCTCGATCACACCGCTCGCCACCCAGACCTCCAACTGCCGGCGGAGGTCGGCCCCGTTCAAATCCAGCCCCTTGTAAGGAACGGTGTACTGCGTCGCTGGTCCCTGGGTAGCGCCGACCACTTTGGTGTCGAATGGGCGACCGGTTGCTCGGGTGCTGAGGACCTCGGACAGGAGTTCGTCTCGGCCATCCCGGACGAAGCGCATGCGGTCATGGATCGCAGCTAAGCCCCGTTCAGCGATCTGATTGGCGTTGGCGGGACTACTGATGCCCGCCTCCACCGCAGCCACAAAGTGCCGGTGGTAGTTGGCTCGCCAGTCCGCTTGCTCCTGGACGGCAGTGGCCGCAGCGGGATTGGCGTTGCCGATGGCTTCGGACAGCACGGTCTTGGCGAACTCAGAAGTGGAACGCCGACCTTGGCCATCGGCCGGTACAGCTACGCCGACAATGTCGGCTGGGGCAGAAGCCATGGAAGCGATATTACTGCTGGTTGAAGACCGGCGCTCGCTTCGAAGCGAATGCGGCGATGCCCTCCAAACCGTCTGGATGGGTGCTGGCCGCAAGGAAGACCTCGGCCTCACGCTCGCCGGCCTCGGGCAACGTCGAATCGAAACCTTGGTACACGAGCTTCTTGGCCTGCCCCAGAGCGAACCCCGGTCCGGCCGCCAACTTCTTGGCCATCTCCAGCGCAGCAGCGTCGGCTTCGCCAGGAGGGACGACCCGGTTCACCAAGCCCCAGTCCTCAGCTTCCACGGCCGTCAGCATCCGGTTGTTCAACACCAGATCGAGGGCGCGCCGAACGCCAACGTGACGGGCAAGGAAGTACGTGCTGGTGCCGTCGGGGGTCACGCCAGCGTTGGTGTAGGCCATGATGAACTTGGCATTCTCGGAAGCGATCACAAGGTCGAAGGCCGCCATGAGCGACATACCCGCTCCCCCAGCTGTTCCACCGATACCGGCGACCACCGGTTTCGGCATCGCATTCATTCGATAGAGAGCGCCGTGATAGTCGGTCAACATGTCCGACGCCACCCGACCAACGTTCGCCCCCTCGCCGGCGAACAACTTCAAATCGCCACCGGCGCAGAAGACCTTTCCCTCCGCGGTAACGCAGACGGCTCGGACCATGTTGTCCACGTGAGCCTCCAGCATTGCTGCACGGAGTTCTGAGGAGAACAGGGGGGTCACGGCGTTGGCCCCGGAGGGGTTGTTCAGCCGGATAGCAGCAACGTTGTCAGCAACGCCGTAGGTGATCGTCTCGAAGTTCATCCTTCGATTGTTCTTGACGCCCCCCGGAACTGCAAAAGGGGCTGGCGCTACTCGTCCGGAAGTCTCTCTGCCGAGTGGGTTGTACCGGCGTCTACCGTGAACGAATCGCCGACGACGGTGAGGTCGAGCAGCTCAGCACCGGACCCGATGAGCGCATTAGGGCCCACGATGGAATTGATGACACGGGCATCACTTCCGATCCGCGCCCCGCTTTGGATCATCGACCCTTCGATGACTGCTCCAGAGTCAACCTGGGCCCCAAATCCCACGATGGAGTTGGTGATCGTTGCGTCATCGGCGATCGTAGCGTCGGCAGCAATGGCAGGTTCGGAGGCACGAACGCCGTTCACGAGGTCCAGTGCAACCTTGAGATAGCTCTCCGGGGTGCCGGCATCCACCCAATAGCCCGCTTCCTGAACTGCGAACAGTTGACCAGCGGCCACCATGTCAGGGAAAACGGCTCGTTCGAGGCTGATCCTTTGGCCTTCGGGGATGCGATCCAGAACCGACGCTTCCAATATGTAGGTACCGGCATTGATCCAGTTGGTCGGGGCCTCACCGGCCCGGGGCTTTTCGATAAACGCCTCAACTCGCCCGTCAGCATCGATGGGCACCACTCCAAAGCGCGAGGGATCCTCCACCGGCGTGAGGTGAAGTGTGCCCTCACCTCCGAACGCCTCGTGCCGAGCTACCAGCTCCGAGAGATTGAGATCGTTGATCACGTCTCCATTGAGGGCGATGAACCTTTGGTCGGTGAAACCCGCCTCACGCGCTGCGAACCCAATGGCCCCACCGGTATCGAGCGGCTCGGACTCCACTGCATAGTGCAGCTTCACGCCGGCGATTTCTCCGCTGGGGTAGGCCTCCTGAAACACCTCGGGAAGGTACCCGAGGGCGAGCACCGCTTCGGTCACGCCGTGGCGGCCAAGGTTGGCGATCACCCGCTCCAGCATGGTGACACCGTTGACCGGCAACATCTGCTTTGGGGTGGAAAGTGTGAGAGGACGAAGCCTTGTTCCGAAGCCGCCAACCAGTACTACTGCGCGCATTATGAGACCCTTGAGACGATAGTGAAACCTTCAGACTACCGCGAGCGCAGTTCTGCTATCAGTAGCCCATACGCCTCAGCCTGCTGGTCAGGGGTGTAGAGATGGCTCAGATAGGCGTGCGCTCGTTCTCCCATCGCTCGCAGCTCTTCCGGGTCGGCCAACATCTCCGCCACCGCCTCCACGAAGAGATGAGGATCATCGGGAGGAACAGCCGAGCCGGCTCCGGCGGCGCAGATGATCCGATCAGCATCGCTGTCAACATCGATAGAGGCCAGAACCGGTCGACCAGCCGCCATGATCCCGTAGAGCTTGCTGGGCGTGCTGCTCTTGGCAAGGCCTTTCCGGAGAAGGATGAGATGCAGGTCAGCCGACCCCAGGACGTCGGACACAGCTTCTCGGGGCGCAAAGTCCGTCAGGAGGACGTTGGGTAGCGGGGCGGCCCACTCTTCTACTGCGGCTCTGGCAGCGCCTTCTCCGTTGATCACAAAGACCAGCTCTGGCCGATCCAGGAAGTGCTGGGCAGCCGCTTGAACCAACGAGAAACTTTGGCTGAACCCGACATTTCCCGAGTACATGACCACCGTCTTCTCCTCCAACGAATGGTCCCTTCGGTACTGGGTGTGACGGTCCACCACCTGAACGCGGGACGTATCCACGAAGTTGGGAATGATCCGCACGCGTTCGACGGGGTCCACACCGGTTGGCAGTTTCATCCGCACATTCTCCGCCTGGTCCTCCGAGAGCACCGTGACAACATCGGCACTTGAATAGAGGGACCGCTCCAGCCGTCTCGCCGCAGCGATAACGCGAGGGTTGCTCAACATTCCCAGATCCACGGCAACGTCAGGGAAGATGTCTTGCACATTGAAGATGAAAGGCACGTGGAACCGGCGAGCCAAGATCCGAGCCGCGCTGCCGAAAAAAATGGGGGGAGACATCGCAATCACGACATCAGGCGGCTTCTTGAAAACCGATACCGCCAGGGAAAGGGCGGTCTGCGCAACGAAAGCCAGACCACGCGAGACGATGCTTCCCTTGTCCGTGGGAAATGGCCAGACGCGGGTGATCGAACCGAAGCTGGTGGCTTCGATTCTGACCGGACGACCTCGCCACGCTGGTTCCACACTGTGATCGCGATACCACGGCAGTGACGTGACTACGTCGATCGTGTGGCCATGAGCCGCCAAGGAATGCACGAGGCGGGTCATCACTTCACCGGTAGCCGCATGAAGGTCCGGATCAAAGTGGGGGCACAGAACAAGAATTCGAAACGGCGGGAGGTCTTCAGGCAAGGGCGTCACGATAGGCGGAAATCAGCGCCTCGCCTGCCCTCTTCCAAGTAAAGCGGGATGCCCACTTGGCCCCGGCCATCGCCATCTCAGCGGCTTTCTCGGGATTGGTGAGGACGGCCACGATCGCTTCGGCTAGAGCGACCGGATCTCGCACTGGCACCACCGTGGCCGCCGGTCCAACCACCTCCGGCAACGAACCAGCGTCGGTCACTACGACCGGCGTGCTGTGGTTCATGGCCTCCAACGCCGGCAAACCGAACCCCTCGTACTCGGAGGGAAACGCCACTACCGTTGCGTTGCTGTACCACTCCTGCATTTCCGATTCTGAAATCCACCCGGTGATCTCCACAACATCACCGAGGCCATAGGAGGCAATCTGCTCCCGAACGGTGTCGATCAGCGGTCCGGGACCGCCGGTCAGGACCAGCCGGGCATTCGGTACGGTCGCCCGAACGGCGACAAAGGCATCGATAAGGTCGCAATGCCGCTTGTGTGCGTAGGCGATCGCCGGATAGAGGACCACCGGGTCGCCCCCGATGGGAGTCTGGGGTGTGGACCCCGGCCGTACACCGAAGGGCACCACACGAATCACCTCCTGCGGTACAGCGAGGAGTTCTTCCAAGCGTTGGGCCGTGAACTTGCTGGGGACTGTGATGAGTTTGGCGTCATGAACCGAGCGCGGAATCATCTGGCCAAGCCAACCGCGCTTCATGCGGCCAAAGTTCTGCGGCAGGTCGAGTGGTTGGACGTCGAGAATCGTGAGGATCGATTGCGCCGGAGCACCTTTGGGCAGTACTCCGCCGGCGTAGTGCATCAGTTGGTGACGACCGGTATGCCGTGAGAGCCAGGTGTGCTCAGCCGCGATCCGACCCAATCTCTTGGCGTGCAGGTTGGGCGCCACAACAAACTCGAACCGGTGCCCAATGTCAGGATGGTGATCCAAAATGGCCCGCGGCCCGTACAACACCAGTTCCAAGTCCAAGGGGTCCACATCATGGACGGCCCGAAGCAGACTGAGTGTGTAATTCTCGCTTCCCCCTACAACGCCGGGTTCAAGCCACAGCAGGTTGATTCCAATGGACTCCATCAATCCCTGGAGCCCTTCCGCTGTTGGGCGGAACGGAAAGCTTCTACGTACCCGGTCGCAGTTCGGTCCCAAGACATTTCTCGTGCCCTCGCCAACCCTTTCATCCGCAATTCCTCGGCGACTGCATTGTCTTGGAGAACCTCGTTGAGGGCAGCGGCAATCGCTTCGGGTGTGGCCGGGTCCACCAGAAGCGCAGCATCACCGGCCGCCTCGGCAGTGGCGGTTCCCGACGATGTCACCACCGGCGTTCCCTGGGCCATCGCCTCCAGTACCGGGAGCCCGAAGCCTTCGGCATGAGAGGGAAAGGCAAAAACGCTGGCCGCCGCATACAGAAGGTGCAGATCTCGGTCCGACACTCGGCCCAGTCGGTGGCAGCGGTCACCGAGCGGGCGGAGAATGTCTGCACCATCGGAGATCCACCCCTCCGGACCAACCACCACGAGAGGAGCATCCACTGTGGACATCGCCTGAACCAAACCGGCGAGGTTTTTCGCGCGGTTCGAGGGTTCCCACCCACAACACGAACCGAGGGGGCAGTTGATAATTGGTTCGGGCCTCGTCAACCTCTATTCGGTGCACCCGGGACTTCGATACGCCCCACGGAACGACGCGGATCCGATCCGCAGCAACGCCGGCCTGCAGGCAACGATCCGCAACGTGTTGCGAGGGCGTCACGATGATCTGAGATCTCTTCACCGTGGCGGCGAACGCCCGGGGAAAGAACATTCGACCTCGGGCCGAATTCCACTCGGGGTGATCCAGGAATTCGAGATCATGAACGGTGGAGACCATCGGAACTGACGACGCGGGCGGAGGGACCATGGCCGACGCCCACACAACATCGAGAGGTTCCGCCAGGCGCGTGGTCCGAGGCCATCCCAAACGCAGCCAGCCCTCATAGAGCAAAGGACGAGGCAGGCCGCTGTGCACAACTGGGATGGTGAGGTCGTGGCTGTCACCGCCGGGGTCGCTCCCCTGGTCTCCATGCCGGGCGGCAATACCAACCAGTTCCACGCCACCGGCCCGCTGGAGCGCCCTGATGGTCTTGTGTGTAGCCCGGCCCGTTCCACCGGGGACCGGGTGCCAGAACTGCTCAACAGTGACGGCGACCCTCATCGACCCCAACCCTATTACATTGCCGTCCCTCCGGGGGCCGTTCGCCGCCACGGAGGCTCGCCTGCTCGGACTGCGCAGCGCGCCTTAGGCCTGCGGCGCGATGGGAGCTGGCTGCATGATTGCTGTCCCTCTGGGCGCCGTTCGCCGCCATGGAGGCTCCGCCTCCGGCGCTCCAACAGATGGTCGTGACTCTGGGCTGGGACTGCTCAACGTCTGTCTGCACTGCGTTGAGTAGTCCGAGTTGCAGTTTCCGGCTGTCTTTTGGAGGCCGGAGGCGAAGGCTGAGTGCCGTTTGAACGCCTCCCAGAGGGAAGGCCGACTTACAAACCGAGGACGGCGGCGAAATAGGCTGTGGTTTTCTCCAAGCCCTCGCGCAGCGGGACTTTGGGCGACCAGCCCAGCTCGCGATTGGCAACGGTCAGGTCGGGGCGACGCTGCATCGGATCGTCCTTGGGCAGCGGCTCATGCACCACCCCGCCGGATGAGTTGGTGATTTCTACAACCTGTTCGGCCAACTCCAGCATTGTGAACTCTTTGTCGTTTCCTATGTTCACGGGCAGTGCGTAGTCGGAGTCGAGCAACGCCAGTTGGCCCTCGATCTGGTCGGTTACGTAACAGAAGCTGCGGGACTGGGTTCCGTCGCCGTACACGGTCAAGGGTTCGCCGCGCAGAGCCTGAGTGATGAAGTTGCTCACCACCCGTCCGTCGTCAGGGCGCATCAAGGGCCCGTAGGTATTGAACGTCCGCACGATTCGAACGTCGATGCCATGATGCCGGTGGTAGGCCAGAGTGAGCGCCTCGGCAAATCGCTTGGCTTCGTCGTACATGCTGCGGGGCCCGTTGGGGTTCACGTTGCCCCAATAGGTCTCGGGCTGGGGATGCACCAGCGGGTCTCCATAGACCTCGCTAGTGGAATTAAAGAAGAATTTGGCGCCCTTTGCACGGGCCAAACCGAGGCAGTTGTGAGTGCCGAGCGAACCGACCTTGAGAATCTGGATCGGGATGCGTTCAAAGTCCACCGGAGATGCGGGAGATGCCAGATGCATGATGGCATCGACCGGACCAGGCACCCAGACGTGATTGGAGACGTCGAGTTTCGTGAACGAAAAGCGTTCGTGACCGAAAAGCTCTTCGAGGTTGGATTTGGAACCGGTTACGAGATTGTCCAAGACGACGACCTCATCACCCCGATCCAGGAGCGCTCGAACAAGATTGGAGCCGAGGAAGCCGGCACCTCCGGTTACTACGACACGGGCCACGGGGTCAGCGACCGATGCCGATCACGGTGAAGCCACGACGCAGCAGAACCGAACGATCCAGCAGGTTACGGGCATCGATGATGACCCGGCCCCTCATCTGTTCAGCCAGTTGATCGAAATCGACAAACTTGAACTCCGGCCATTCGGTGAGCACGACAAGAACATCAGCGTCCTTGGCTGCGATCAACGGATCGGAAACCACCGCTACCAATGGTAGTTCCTTGACACTATTGGGCACCGCGGGGTCATAGGCAGTAATCTGTGCCCCGGCGCCACTCACCCGCTGCAGCACCTCGATGGCAGGAGACTCTCGGAGGTCGTCCGTGCCAGCTTTGAAAGACAGGCCCCAAGCGGCCACCTTCTTGTCGATCAGGTCATCGCCAAGCGCTTTGAGAACCTTCTGAGCGGTCCGTTCGAACTGAGCGTTGTTCACCGCTAGGACTTCACGCAAGAGGGTGAAGTCATAGCCGTAGTCCTCGGCGATTTTGGCGAGCGCAGCAACGTCTTTAGGAAAGCAGCTGCCGCCCCATCCAGGGCCGGGGCGTAGGAAATCCTTGCCGATCCTGGTGTCGTAGCCCATCCCCAGCGTCACATCGTTGACATCGGCGCCCACATGCTCGCACAGGTTGGCGATGGCGTTGACAAAGCTGAGCTTGGTGGCGAGGAAGGCGTTGCTGGCGTACTTGATGGTCTCTGCCGACACCGGGTCGGTCACCATGATGGGCGCCCGAACTCGCGAGTAAAGCGCCGCAACCCTGATAGCAGCCTTTTGGTCACTGGCGCCGATGACCACACGGTCTGGGTTGAGAAAGTCTTTGACGGCGGTCCCCTCGCGGAGGAACTCCGGATTGGAAACCACCTGCACATCTGAACGGTTGAGATGCATGGCAACGACCTCGGTGGAACCCACCGGAACGGTGGACTTGTTCACTACCACCGAATCGGTGGGAAGGCAGGGGCCGATCTCTTCGGCGGCGGCCTCGAGATAGTGGAGGTCAGCCGAGCCGTCATCACCTTGGGGGGTTGGCACGCACAGATAGTGGAATTCGGCGTACGAGCTGGCGTTCACCGCACCGACGACGAACTTGATCTTCCCGGCAGCCAGCGCTTCGCTGACGATTCGACCGAGTCCTTCTTCGACGATGGGGATTTCCCCTCGCTGCAAACGTTCGATCTTTTCCACGTCGATATCCGCACAGATCACGTCGTGACCCAGATGGGCAAAACAGGCGCCGGTCGTAAGTCCCACGTACCCAGTTCCGATTACGGCAATTGTTGCCACGTTTCACTCACCTCAAGTCAGGATTCCACCAGCGATTAGACTAGCTATGTCAGACACGGGGGCTGATGATGGGTGGACTTACCTGTTTTCACAGCGGTCCGTGGCCAACCAGGACCCGTAGGGTATTCATCGGCCGCAACTTGCCGCATTAAACCCTGAATCTTGACTTAACGCGGCACTTCCCTCACCCGGAGCGTCCACGCCATCCTCGCTGCCGGAGGCTATGACAGCATCGGTGAGGTCATCGGGTGCCGTGCCGCCCTCGGGCAGACCGCCTGAAGCGAGGGGTTCGCCGAATGCCACCACGACCGACCGAGGGGGAAGACCACCCACCTCGACCAGCCGGACCGGATCGGTCATCTGACCGGCAACTACTTGGGCCACGCTGGCCTCGTTGGGGCCGTAGCGAACCTCGATACCCGAATGGAGGAGTGGAGCTGGGCTTACCCGGACATCGCCAAATCCCCTGATCAGGAACGATCTGGCGAGTGCTTCCGCCTCGGTCCCTGTTCCCGATGTGTGGACGATCTCCACCCGTACGGTTCGTGGGTCGGTCGGTTCGGAACCCCGAAACAGTTCCAAGATGGGTTCGGAGTGGTCCGGATTCAGAAAGAGAACACTGGAGGAGCCCACCCAGCCGAATTCGGCCGGCAGGCTGTAGGCCTGGAGATTGTTGGAATCAAACTGCCGAAATGCGCCTCCCAGATCAAGCAGCAGCGCTGGCGAAAGGTCCTGGTCAAGGGTGACATGCTCAATCGCTGCATCGATGAGACCGTCAAAGACAAAGGGGTTACGTGACCCGGAGTTGATGGCCTTTGCGGCCACTTGTTTGAGAAAATCCTGTTGGCGGCGGATGCGATTCAGGTCGCTCGCCTGCTCGGACACCCAGACGCCATCGTCATCGAGGGTTTGGTAGTAGCGAGACCGGACGTATGCCAGTGCGGTCCGCCCATCCAGCGGCTGACAGCCCGTCTCGAGCATCTGGAAGCCGGTCTGGCTGGTATTGGTTCGCGTGTTCCAATCACGGGCGGGCTGGTCGAACCAGACGCTTACCTCGCCCAAGGCGTTCACCAAACCTTGGAAGCCCGCAAAGTCCACGTTCACGTAGTGATTGATCGGTATCCCGAAGTTCTGTTCAATGGTCTCGATCAACATGGCCGGTCCGCCTACGGCAAATGCACTGTTGATTTTGGCCTCCCGGTCACGGCCGGCGATCGGAACCCACAGGTCACGAGGGATCGACAGTAGAGCCGCGGAGCCATCTCGCTCATCGACATGAGCCACGATGATGACATCGCCATTCCGCTCACCCTGACGTTCGAGACCGATGGGGTCGTCGTCGTCGAGCGTGGCTGCAGAATCCGAGCCGACCAAGAGAACGTTGATCACGCGCTCCCCCGGACGAGAGCTTCCCGTGGCAGGAGTGAGCGATCCCCCCAACGCAACTCGTTCGATGGCCTCGATTCGGCCGTGACTGTTGTTGATGACATAGGCGCCCGTCAACGCAGTAACGATCGCTATCACGTTGACGAGAATGAGGAATCGTTGAAACCATCCCCGCCTGGGCTGTCCATCGCTTGTGGAGTGCGACCTCACCGCTGGTCACTCCAGAGATAGGTTCCGGCATCGGGTTGGAATACCAGGACCGTCCCCTCTGTCACGGTGATCGTTGCGTCCGAGCCTTTGAATGCATTGCTCAGCCCTCGTGAACTCGTGGGGGCGAGTTGTTCGTTCTCGAGTCCGAACAACAGACCTTCGGTAGTGATTCGGGCTGGTCCTGCCACCGCCACCATCGAGAGCACTGCTCCGGGTTCGCCGATCGCGGTATATTTGGAGCGCACAACTGTCACGAGCGTCTCACCGGTAATGCCAAGGACATTGTTGGCGGCCCACCGGTCACTGGCGAGAACGATCAAGTTGATGAATTCGTGGTCGGTGCGCCCGCCGCTGAGTCCCAGCGCAACGATACGGTCCGGCGCCATCCCCGCCGCCAGTTCCAATGCCAGCTCGAGATCGCTGGTGTCCTTGGTCTCGGGGTGAACGTCCAGCCGGGTTCGACTCTTGTGTAGCCAGGCCTGGGTTGCATCGGAAACCGAATCGAAATCACCTACGGCGACGTCAACGGTCAAACCCAGCTCTCGTGCATGATCAGCACCACTGTCGGCTGCGATGATGCGTGCCGCACCAGCGCGACCCATGGCCCAGTCCAGCTGATTCCGCGTTGGACACAAGCCTCCGGCGATAACAACAGCCACAGTGCCCTCATACAGACGCTGAGCGGGATTGTCTGGTTCAGCGACCGTTGGCTCGGGTGTGGTCATAACCCTGTTGATGGTAGGGGCTCGAACTACCCACCGGCGGGCAGTGGTGAGTAGTGTCTGACCATGCTGAAGCGCGATCTCTTTGACGACGAGCACGAGCAGTTCCGAATGAGCGCACGAGCGTTCGTCCAAGCTGAAATCGTTCCGCATGCGGACAGCTGGGAGTCGGCTGGAATCGTCGACACCGCCATGTTCAAGAAGGCGGGCTCCATGGGATTCCTCGGCATCGAAGTGGACGAGAAATACGGAGGGGGCGGAGTTGACGACTGGCGTTTCAACGTGGTTCTGAACGAAGAAGTACAGCGAGCGGGGGTGATGGCGAGCGGCATGTGCATCACCTTGCACAACGACATTTGCCTCCCGTACTTCATGGACATGACTACGGACGACCAGAAGGCTCGGTGGCTGCCAGGAATCTGCTCAGGCGCCAACATGGCCGCCATCGCCATGACCGAACCAGGAACCGGCTCCGACCTCGCCGGAATCACCACCACGGCCATCCGAGAAGGCGACACCTACGTGCTGAACGGGTCGAAGACGTTCATCACCAACGGGATCAACGCCTCGTTGGTGGTGGTAGCCGCGAAGACCGATCCATCCCAGAAACATCGGGGAATCAGCCTGCTGGTGGTGGAGGAAGGCATGCCCGGATTCAGCCGTGGTCGGAACCTCGACAAGATTGGAATGCACGCCCAAGACACCGCCGAACTGTTCTTCACCGACGTGCGAGTCCCCGCCGAGAACCTCCTGGGAAACGAAGGGCGAAGGCTTTTTGGGGCTGGTGCGCAACCTCCCTCGCGAACGGCTGAGTTTGTCGATAGGTGCAGTGCATCATGCGCGAGCTGCCTTTGAATGGACCGTCGAGTACGTGAAGGAACGCAAGGCATTCGGCCAACCGATCGGAGCGTTCCAGAACACCAAGTTCGAGCTGGCCGAGATGAAGACCGAGTTAGACATCGCGCAGGTGTTTTTGGATGCGCAGACCAAGGCCTACATGAAAGGTGAACTCAGCGCTGAGGACGCCGCCCAAGCGAAATGGTGGACCACCGACCTCGAGTGTTCTGTGATGGATCGCTGCCTGCAGCTCCATGGAGGCTATGGCTACATGGAGGAGTACCCCATCGCCCGGGCCTGGCGCGACGCCCGAGTCCAGAAAATCTACGGTGGAACCAACGAGATCATGAAAGAGATCATCGGCCGCCAGATCGTCGGTTAGGCGACTCTGTTGTCCCTCCGGGGGCCGTTCCACCGGCCACGGAGGCCTCGCCTACCCGGCGCGGCAGCAGGCGTTCGGTTACATCTAGCTCGGACTGCTCAGCGTGCGTCGCTTCGCCTGTGCCGCCCCGGAGGGATGTAGCCCGTTAAGCAACAACGTGACCAGTTGCAAAGGATCTGTTGTAGGCCGAGTAGGCGAGGCTGCGTGCCGTCTGAACGCCCCCGGAGGGCCAGTAGAGCCTAGGCGTCCACCACGATCGTTTCGGCGAGCTTGTCCCAGAGGGCTTGCCGCTTCTCGTCGCTGAACACCATGACCAGCGACGTGACGCCCATCACGAACGCAACGAGGAAGCCTAAAAACGGCACGGCGTAGACCGCAAAGAGGGCGATGCGTTTGAACGCATCCGCCCGCTCGATCGGCTGGCCGTCCACCCGCACCACCTTGATGCCGAGCGCCTGCTTGCCAATCGTTTGGCCCCGTGCGCTGACCATGAGAGTCTCATAGATTATGACGGCCGCTACGCCAAGGACTCCGCTGAGCAGAGACAAGCCAATCGCCGCTCCGGCGCGAATCCCTACGATGCCAATTCCGCTGACAGCACTTACCGCCGAGGTCATCACCGTCCAAAGGATGAGATCGATGAATCGCGCCGCTATGCGCTTCCCGGGGTCGGCGAGGGCGCCGGACAGAAGCGATCCCGAGACGTTGCCGAGGTTGACCGGTTGTGGGCCCCCCTGCCAGGTGACGCCATCCCAATAACGCTGAGTACCCGGCGGATCACCGGCCGCGTGGTACCAGCCGGGCGGCGTGTCGCTTGTAGATGTCACCGTTGCCGTCTAGTTGTTGATCACCTTGGTTTTCGCGATCTTGTCCCAAACCACCTGGCGTTCGGAATCGGTGAAGAGGAGCACAACGTTGGCGATGAAGAGCACCACCGACAGGATCTGACCGACGCCGGGGATGACTTGTACCAAGGTGATCGCGTACCGCCTTGCGGCGGTCTCCATGTTGATGTCGCTGAAGTCCGCATTCACCACTTTGACGTTCTGGATTCCCTTGCCGATGGTGTAGCCCCTTGTTCCCAAGAGATAGATCTCATAACCGGCGCCGATCAGGAAGGTGACGATGCTGCCGACCAAGCCCTGCCCGAATAAGACAATCGCAATGATCACCGGGACGAGAATGACGAAGAAGTCGATGATTCGGGCAATGATCCGCTTTCCAGGATCGGCCAACTGCGGGCCGCTCGCGACACCAACGCCTGCACCAGCTGCCGCTACCGGTTGCGGCCCACCCTGCCAGGTGGCGCCATCCCAGTATCGCTGAGTCCCGGGTGGATCGCCGGCCGCATAATACCAACCGGGGGGTGTTGCATTCTGGTCAGACATCTCAGGGTTCCTTCAAAATAGACGACTGGGTAACACAGTAGGGCGTGATGGCGTTGTGAACAGGAACAGACCCAGATTTGCCAGGCAAGCGACATGCCGCATTTATCGGCGGGGCTATGTTCAAGCGATGGAACTCTCCCCCGTTGAAGTCCGTGTGCTTGGTTGCCTGATCGAAAAGCGAGCCACGACACCGGAGCACTATCCCCTCAGTACGAACGCTCTGGTCAATGCCTGCAACCAGAAAACCAATCGTGACCCGGTCACCAGCTACACCGAACGTGAAGTGGTCACGGCCATGATGGAACTTCGAGCCCAGAAGCTCTGCCGCAGCATCTCATCGGGACGGACGGATAAGCACAAACACATACTCGAAGAGACGTTCCACTTCGATGAACATCAGCTGGCGGCGTTGGCGATCATGCTCCTACGCGGCCCGCAGACGCCGGGTGAGATTCGGACTCGAACCGAACGCTACGTAGGGTTCTCCTCCGTTGAAGCAGTGGAACAAGTGCTACGCGACCTAGCCCAGCTGGAGGAGCCGTTGGTTGTGGATCTCGGCCGTGGTCCCGGTCAAAGCCAAGACCGCTACATGCACCTCTTCGGTGGTCCGATCGACGCCCAGGTACTCAGCAACGCTCGGTCAGAATCCACGGCATCGGCCGCGCTCTCTCGCACCGACCGCTTGGCCCAACTGGAGGCGACGGTGACATTACTGGTGGGACGAATCTCTCGTCTCGAATCCGAACTCGGGCTCAACACTCCGGCCACACCGTCCAGCTCCGAGAGCGGGACAGAGCTATCCCCCGAAACAGAGACACAACCCGAAGACAACTCCGGCTCTGCTCCGGGCTGAGAACCGTGGCTACCCCCAGCAGTGACGGCTGGCATTCCAGGGCCGCGTGCCGGATTCTTGCCAGGTGAGAAGCGCCGCTTCATCCTGCTGCGCTGGAGTAGCCAAATGGGCCTGCTTCACGCCGTAACGAGCCGCATGTCCATAGGCCGCCCAGGAGCCGGTGAGGAACTGATAGGCACCCCGAGCCGAGGAGCGGGTGTTGGCAGCGGTGTAGTCGTCGCGTGACTCACACCAACGGATTTCCAGCAGAATTGGCGGCACGAATACACCGTTGCCGGTGTCTACATAACCGAGCGGGTGGGCTCGGGGGGTCCGTTCCGGCGGAGGTTCGGTGTTGGTGAGCTGTTGGTGCTCCACCGAATCGGAGATGGCAATGATCACGGCGGTGGGGTTTTCGAATTGAGCCCAGAATTCGTAGCCGGCCGCTTGGGGCCGGCGACCGAGCGCACCCTGGTAGGCATCCAGGATGTGGTCGCCAGTCGAGCGGGCGATGTACTCGGGGGTTTCCAGCATGTGTTGGGCGATCCGCTCCACGGCATACCCGTCGGCCAGTAGTCCACCCCAATAGCGAGCGCCGGCGGCGTCGGCCTCTCGGACCAGGATGGTCCGATAGAGGCGAGCAGCCTGATCGACGTGGGCGTCGCCCATGGTCTGGGCCTCGAACCGGGGACCGGCCGAGCCGGCGGCGGATGCGGGAGGAACGAAACCGATCAGGGCGACAGCGAGGATTGCTGCCCCAAGGACAGCACGAAGTAGAACGTTCAGGCGGCACATGGCGGACGATTATCGAGCCATTCCGGACTCGATCCTCGGGTAATATGACCTATTCGGGTATGAAACGGATCACAGTGCCGACCGAACATTCCACCGAACCATTGACAGATGGTGACGCGCTGACCGCAGAGAATGGTATGGCCACTCCCGGTGGCACATCGACCTCAGCAAACCCGTCGAGTTGCCGGTTCCCGTCGACCCGAAACTGAATGGTGATCGAGTAACCGCGGGGACCATCGAGCGGGTTGGCAACCGTGCCCTCGAGATGAGCACCGGCCCCATCGTTGCTGCACGATGTGATCTCGATTAATTCGGCGATCGTGTCTTGGCTGAGCTCGCGTTCTTCTCCAACCGGAGCGAAGTCTGGCAGGTTTCCATCATCGCCATTGCCAACGAAGTCCTGTTGTTCAACAGTGAATCCGAGGATGTCCATGCTGATCAGTTGCATCGATGCGAAAAGGGCAACGGCTCCACCGGCGAGAGCCGCAATACCGCGGCGTCGCAAGGGTCTGCCCCCCATCCGATCGGCCACCGATGGAACCGGGAGTGTGTCCGGTGGCGCATACATCATTCCGGGTCCACCATGCTGGGGTCCAAATCCACCCGGCGGGAGGTTGGAGCCGCCGGTGTCCACCGGCCAGTACCGGCCGTCGGAGCGGCGTTCCCATCCAGCCGGCGGCGGAAGCGGGTACTCGCGTCCATTCCAGGCCACGTACACACTGCGGCCCGAATCCCCTGACCCAGGTTCTCTTGGGGCGCCACTCACCTGATCATTTTGCCACACCAGGGCAGTATCGGCAGCAAGGGCACGACGCCTGAGAGATCAACGATCAGGACCCTGGCCCGAGGTCGTAGGTGGCCGTGGTACAGCCAACCGCAAAAATCGGGATCGGCTGGTAGTAGTGCACGGTTCCCGGTGCGCCATCAGCGGCCGCAGCTACAGCGAGGAACGTCCGGATTTCGAACCCGCCCTGACCGGCGTGGGCATAGACGGTGAGATCGTCGTAGTCCAGCAGCTGGTCTCGATCATTCCGGCACCAACGGTCGAGGAAGTCCCGATCCCACGCTTCGTTGATCTTTCCCGAGTCCGGGGTTGCCGGCCAGTGAGAGATGCCGCCGGTACCCACAACGGCGATCCGTTCAGGGACCGAATCGGCGGCTCGTCGGATCGCCTCGCCGAAAGCCCAGGAGCGATGCATCGGCGCGAGCGGTGGGCCTTGACAATTCACGTTCATCGGAATCACGGGCAGATCGAATGCGGGGGTCAGGAAATGAAGCGGGACGGCGATGCCGTGATCGAAGAGCCATTCTTCGGCGTAGGCCACATCCACGGTCTGCATCATTTCTTGAATCAACCGCTGCGAAAGATCCCGGTTGCCGGGGGCGGTGAACTTTGGGATCTTCAACCAATCCGGGTCTTCGATGGGCCCGGCATAGTGGTCGGCCATGCCCACAGCAAATGGTGGCATGTTGTTCATGAAGAAGTTGGCAAAATGCTCAGCAGCGATGACCACCAGAGCGTCCGGGCGAGATTCCTCCAGACGGGCCCGCAGCTCAGCGAAGGCGCTGTACAGCCCGTTCTTGAGTTCGGGGTCCGCCAATTCTGCACGGCCGGTAATGCCGGGGGCGTGGCTACAAACTCCTGCGAACACGAGAGGCATCAGGCTTCTCCTTTTTCTGTCATTAGGTCAGCCTGGGTGGTCATGGCGTACACACCTTCTCGGACCGGTCCGTGGTCACGGATCCCCTTCCGCATGCGCTCCAAATAATCGGCCCACTCGATTTCGTGAAACGCTGCGAAGTGCATCAGGATCTGGCCGTTGACACCGAGGTGATAGAGCAGACCGATATCGGGGCCGGTGAGGGCTGCCTGCTCTTGCGCCGAGAGATTCTGGATGCCCGCCACGAGTCCAAAGCGTTGCACCGTGCCCAGGGGGTCGGCGGTGTAGGCCGCCTGGGTTACGTCGTTACGGTTCAGTTCATAGAGGAACTTCTGCACGTAGTAGAGACTCATCTGACCTCAACCTCCACCCGGCCAAGGCGGCCGTAGTCAACCCGGAAGGAATCGCCGGGTCGGCAATCGACCGGTCGTGTGAACGAGCCGGCCAGAACGATGTCGCCCGCATTCAAGACCATGCCCTGCTGGGCGTAGCGGCGGGCGAGCCAGACGATCCCGTTGCCAGGATGATTGAGAACCGCAGCGGCGAGTCCCGTTTCCTCGATCTCGCCGTTGCGTTCAAGCAGTGCACCCACCCAGCGAAGATCGATCGCCTCAGGTCCCACAGCCACCCCTCCGGTGATGATCCCGGCGTTGGCGGCATTGTCGGCGATGGTGTCCACCACGGTGCGCCGCCGCCCGGTGACGGGATCAGCCCGATAGGACCGCGCCGCAATGAGCTCAAGGGCTGGTGTGACGTATTCGGTTGCGGCTATCACGTCCGGCAGTTCCACGTCCTCGGAATCCAACCGGGCGTTGAGGACGAAGGCCAACTCCACCTCGATCTTGAGATCGAGATGGTGGTGAGCCTCGATCGTTGCCGGGCCGCTACCGCTGGTGTAATTCATGGCGTCGGTGATGAAACCCGAGTCCGGCGTGGTGATTTGCATTGTGGCCTGCATCGCCTTCGACGTGAGCCCGATCTTGTGACCGATGAGTGTTTCGCCTCGATCCAGCCGGAGCTGTCGCCAATGGGCCTGGATCGAATAGGCATCGTCGATAGTGGCATCGGGATAGACCTCGGTGGTCTGGCGCATCTGCTGACGGCTGAGCTCGGCGCGGTCGAGAGCCTCTGCCTCGGAACGAATCTGGTCTTGTGTCAGGGTGATCACGACTTCTCCAGTTCTCGCAAGAGCGTGAGTAGATCGCTGAGGCGATCAGCACCAAAGGATGCCTCCAGCTGGGCATAACGTTCTTCGGAGTCTGGGGCGATCATGCTGAACAGGTCACGACCTGCGGCTGTCAACTGCACCACGGATCGACGCTGATCGTCAGGCGCAGGATTGCGGATCAGCAATCCCCGGCTGGTGAGGTTGGCCAAAATCCGAGACAGGCTGGGGCCCAAAAGGAACGTCGCAGCTGCGATCTCTCCGACGTCCATGGGAAGATCGTTTGCGGCAAGGGCGCGGATCACTCGCCACTGCTGCTCGGTGAGGTCGTGTTCGGCCAGAATGGGCCGGAAGAGCCGCATGGTGGACTCCCGGGCCCGGAGCAGTGCCATGGGGAGCGATTCGTCGAATCCTCTCATCTGCGGTTCCCTATTCATCGGCTACCCCGTTGCGGAGGATGCCGATCTCGGGAACTTCCACTTCGACAATGTCGCCGGGACGCAGCCAGACCGGTGGATCCATCCGGGCGCCGGCGCCGGTTGGGGTACCGGTGAAGATCACATCTCCCGGCTCGAGCGTGCAGAAAGTGGAGAGGTAATGAATCTGATACTCGATTGGGTACTTCATGGTTCTCGGCGAATCGTGTTGACGTACCTCTCCGTTCACCCGAGTCTCGATCGTGAGGTCATCGAAGGGCGGGATTTCCTCGATTGGCACAAGCCACGGCCCCATCGAGCCACTGTGGCGCCAGTTCTTTCCCTGGGTGACGTTGAACTTGGCGTGGCGAACCCAGTCTCGGATGGTGCCCTCATTCCCCAGCGATACGCCGGCGATGTGACTGCGAGCCTCGGCTGGATCAATCCTTCGTCCCGCTTTGCCAATGACAACCACGATCTCACCCTCGTAGTCCAACTGTGGGCTTTCAGGTGGCCGGATCAGGGGTTGTCCATGGCCGGTGAACGACTCGGCGAATCGCACAAAGACACTTGGGTAGGACTTGTCGGTGGTGTCGTCGTACTCGGCGCTGCGTCCGCCGTAGTTCACGCCGATGCAGAAGATCTTGCCGGGCCGGGTGAGGAGGCGGTCAACGACGACATCTCCGATCGAATGGTCGACAGGATCGGTTTGGTGAGTACGAACCGAATCGATTCCGTCGGCCTCCACCAGGTGGCCAAGGGATCGGAACGACGTGCGCGAGCCCAGGTCGATCACCCCCGTGCCGCTCTGACCGAGCATGCCAAAGCGAGGACCCGGTTCGGCCTGAAGGTGGTACGACAACAGCTTCACCGACATATTGTTGCACAAGTTAAACAAGTTGTCTAACGTGTGAAGTAATGCCTCACATCACGATCGAACACTCCGCCAACCTCAGCGCCGAGTGTGACGTTCAGACACTCGTTGACGCTGTCCACGCCGCCGCATTGACCCATCCACTGCCCGCAATGGCGGGCCTGCGAACCCGGGCTGCATCTAGAGAGCACTATCGAATCGCCGACGGTGACCCTCGTTATGCGTTCGTGGCTATCACCGCCCGGATCGGACCCGGCCGCGATTCCGCAACGAAAGACAGCTTCCTCGCCCTACTCCTGGACAGCACCGAGGACTTCCTCGCAGCCCGAGCTCCAAATCTGATCGTGGCACTCAGCGGCGAAGTCCAGGAGATCGACCATCCGCACCGTGTCAACCGAAACCAGATTCGTGCCCACCTCGATCAAATCCACCGGCCCGGCAATTCGAGCCTGGCAAAGAAAGAAGACCTCTGATGGCAGCCAGCTCCCATTCCTTCGAGGAAAACCTCCAGGAGGCCCTCACCCACCTCCAGCGTTTCGCCGATGAACCGCTCCCCCATCTGATTGGGGGAACCCCCATGCCGAGCGTTTCGGGCGAGACGTTTCTCAACCATTCCCCCATCGACCAATCCGTGCTCGGCGACGTGGCGTCCGGCGACCAGGAGGACATCGCCGCCGCGGCAGATGCTGCGGCCGAAGCGTTCGGTCCATGGCAGGCGCTGGGGGGTGAGAAACGGCGGCAGATTCTCAACAACGTTGCAACGCTCATCACCGAGCGAGCTCGGCAAATTGCCCTGGTCGAGTGTGTAGATACGGGCCAAACGATGCGTTTCATGGGTGCAGCAGCAATCCGAGGGGCTGCCAACTTCCGCTACTTCGCGGACATGGCGCCATCGATCGCCAACGGCCAGAGCCTCCCTACCGCTACCCATATCAACTACACCACGCGCCGTGCCATCGGACCCGTTGGTGTGATCACACCGTGGAATACGCCCTTCATGTTGAGCACATGGAAGATTGCGCCGGCATTGGCAGCCGGCTGCACCGTGGTCCACAAACCGGCGGAGTGGAGTCCTTATACCGCTCATCTGCTGGCCGAGATCGGACGGGAAGCGGGACTGCCTCCCGGCGTGCTGAACGTAGTGCACGGACTCGGCCACACCGCCGGGAAGTCCCTCACCGAGCATCCCGCCATCAAAGCCATCGCTTTTGTAGGAGAGTCCTCTACCGGATCGGCCATTCAAGCACAAGGGGCCGCAACGTTGAAGCGGGTCCATTTCGAATTGGGGGGCAAGAACCCCGTGATCGTTTTCGAAGATGCCGATCTCGACCGTGCACTCGATGCCGTCACCTTCATGATCTATAGCCTCAACGGTGAACGCTGTACGTCGTCCAGCCGGGTTCTCATTCAGGACGGGATCTACCAGGAGTTCACCGAACGAATCGCGGCACGAATCAAGGACATCCCAGTTGGGCACCCGTTGGACCCTGGCGCAGTCATCGGGCCTTTGGTTCATCCTCGCCACACCCAAAAGGTCCAGAGCTACATCCACGCCGCCAAGGTCGCAGGTGCAACCGTGCACTATGGGACCGACATGGAGGATCGGCCATCGGAGAACTTCGTGCCGCCTATGCTCTTCACTGCGGCAACCAACGACATGCCGATCGCTCAGGAAGAGATCTTCGGTCCTGCTCTCACCGCTATTCCCTTCAGCGATGAAGTGGATGCTGTGAAGCTCGCCAATGACATTCCCTACGGATTGGCCGGCTATCTCTGGACCAACGATGTTGGCAGGGCCCATCGGGTGAGCAACGCACTGGAGTGTGGCATGGTGTGGGTCAACTCACAGAACGTCCGCCACCTGCCAACGCCCTTCGGTGGCGTCAAGGCGTCGGGAATCGGTCGCGATGGCGGCGACTGGAGCTTCGATTTCTACACCGAGACCAAAAACATCAGCGTGGCCCTCGGAGATCATCCCATACCAAACCTCGCCAGCTGAGTGACGCCGCCGCACCCCCGCCCGAGAACCTACGATCAGAAGGTGGGTTAGATTGCAGCCGTGACCTCAATAGCGGATTTGGCAATCGACGCGCTCCGAAAACTGGAGATCGACACGCTCTTCTGTCTTCCCGGGGTCCAGAACGATGACTTCTTCGATCGCCTTGTCGATGCCCGTGACATCCGGCCGATCGTGACCCGCCATGAACAGGGGGCGGCCTACATGGCAATGGGGCACTCCCAGGTGACGGGGCGGCCATCGGCTTTCTGTGTCGTACCGGGACCGGGAATGCTCAACACCACTGCGGCCCTCACCAGTGCCTACTGGTCAGGCGGAAGGGTACTGGGCATCATCGGAGCGATCGCCACGTTCCAGGCCGGCAAGCTCACCGGGGCGCTGCACGATCTGAAGGACCCGGGCGCCGTTCTACGCCAGGTAACCAAGCATGCGGCGGCGATCACCTCCCCCGACAGTGCCGTGATGATCGTTCAGAAGGCGATAAACGAGCTGATGGCCAACGAGGCACGGCCAGTCGCCATCGAATGGCCAGCTGATCTGTGGAACGCCGAAACCGACGGTGTGCTCGAACCACCCAGTCGTACGGTGCCATCGGTAGATTCGGTGCAGGTTCAAAAGGTCGCCCAAATTCTCGCCGCTTCTAACTCGCCGCTGATCGTTGTTGGGGGCGGCGCCTATGGCGCCGGCCCACAAATCACCGAACTCGCCGAGATGATCCAAGCCCCGGTGTTCACCAGACGGCAGGGTCACGGCGTGGTTGATGCCAGACACCCACTCTGGGTGCCGATCACGGTTGGCCACAAGTTGTGGGCCACCGCCGATGTTGTGCTCGGCATCGGGACACGATTGGACTTCCCGCGGGGCTGGGGAACCGACGATGATCTCACGATCATCCAGGTAAACATCGACGCAGACGAGCTGGACCGCCACGACCTCGGAACCGTTGGGCTCCACGCCGATGCGGCGATGGGCGTAGACGCCATCACCCACGCGCTCGGCAGCATTCCCGCCCGGCCGGACCGGAGCGAGGACCTGTTGGCCCTCAGACAAGAGTTCGAGGAAGAGACCGCAGAGTTGGATCCGCAGCGGGCAATTCTCACCGTGCTCCGAGAGGTACTTCCCGACGATGGAATCGTGGTGGAAGACGTTACACAGCTCGGTTTCGCAGCCCACATCTTGTTCGAGTTCCGCTATCCGCGAACCTTCCTCACCTCTGGTCCTGCTGGCACATTGGGTGCCGGCGCAGCCCATGCCATCGGTGCGCAGGTAGGAGCGGGCGACCGCAAGGTAGTGGGCCTTATCGGTGACGGTGGTTTCCTCTTCACCGCCACGGAGCTGGCCACCGCAGTGCAACATCAGATCCCGGTAACGCTCGTGGTGCATGACAATGGCGCCTACTTGAATGTGAAGCGGATGCAGACCGAGAAATTCGGGGCGGACCGCACGATTGCATCGACGCTGACCAACCCGGATTTCGTGAAGTTCGGTGAGAGCTTTGGTGTTCAATCGGCCCGGGCCGAGACCCCGGAGGAGTTTCGCTCGGCCCTGCAAGCCGCATTGGATCATGACGGCCCAAGCCTGATGGTGCTCACCATGGTCGAGGGAGGGAACCCGTGGCCATTTCTGAAGATGCCCACGAGTTCGAGGCAAAAGCGCCTAAGCCGTGATCTGGCCGGATACAAATGGGGCATGGCATCTGTAACCCTTGGTGGTAAACCCGTAAACACAAATGGAGATCTCCCGCCCGTCGGCTCGGCAGCTCCTGACTTCCAGCTGGTCGGAACAGACTTCAGTCCTGTCTCCTTGGCTGATCACGCCGGTAAGAACGTGGTGCTCAGCATCTTCCCGAGCCTCGACACCGCAACCTGTGCAACGGCCGTCCGAACGTTCAACTCCCGGGCCGCCGCTTTGGAAGACACGGTGGTGCTCAACATCTCTGCAGACCTCCCATTTGCCCAGAAACGATTCTGCGGAGCCGAGGGGATCGAGAATGTCGAAATTGCGTCATCGTTCCGAAGCCCTGATTTTCCGGCCAGCTACGGCCTCCAGCTGGTGGACGGCGCGTTCGAGGGACTTTGTGCCCGCGCGGTTGTTGTCGTCGGTGCCGATGGCAATGTGAAGTACACCGAACTGGTCCCAGAAATCGCCACAGAACCCAACTACGACGCCGCCCTGGCCGCTCTCTAACGCCTGGGGCTTACCTGTCGGCGTCAGCCATACGAAACGGTTGACGGATGATGGTTCGAAGTTTGGATGGGTCGGCCTTGCGTGGGTCGGAGAGATAGATCTCGTGGTGCTTGCCGCTGAGTTGGTACCCGTTGTCGGCAATGAATTGATGAAGTGTTGCGATGGTGGGCTCCTCCGCGGCGTAGGGGCCAATGTGGAGGATCTGGGCAGCCGTTCCTTCGTTGAATCGTGCCACTCTCACACGTTCACCGGCCACCAGTTGTTTCTCCTTGGTGACCCTGGGCAGCGTTTCTTCGACCATGGCGGAGGTCACGGCCTCGGGGAGGCCGATCATTGCGGTCCACAGCCAGTTCGACTTGTCCGCGGTGTTGAAGTCCCGCATGTCTTCGGCCCACCACAGTCCCTCCAGCGGCATGACCACGTAGGCGACGCCGCTCGCCTTCTTGACCCCGGCTCGAAGTGCGTAGGCCAGGGGGTAAGCGCTTCTACGGCGTGGCGGTACTCTTCGGCGGTGTTGGGATCACCGGCGCCGTCAATCATCAGGAATTGGCGTTCCGGGATTTCGACAATCTCCGCGATCCTCTTGGCGGTGTAGTCCCCACGGACCTTCTTGAGATCAATGCTGGTCAGTGCACCTCGGTGTGCATTGTTCGGGAGCGAGCAGTTGGCTTTAGCCAGCCGTCCCGAAAGAAACACATCTGACGATTCCCCTAACCCTAGCCGTGGCTACGCATTGGGAAGTGAGGCATCAACGTCGTCGGAGCTGTCGGCGTCACTGTGGTGGCGCCGATGGTGTCCACGCAAACCACCCTCCCGGATGGGTCGCTCGGCAGTGACTCGCTCTTCAACCTTTGCCTCGAGCCCGTCCAGAATGGACTCGGCTCGCTCGGCGGTGATGTCACCAGCGGCGAGTTTCTCATCCACGAGCGCTTGGGTTTCGGCAACGATCGTGTCTACCAACACCTCGGTGCTGACGCCCTGGGCCTCGGCGATCTCTGCCAGTGTCTGCCCTGACACGAATGCTTCACGAAGTTCTACCGGGGTGAGCCCCAACAGTTCGGTTACGGCATCGGAGACCTCCCGTAGGCCTTCGCCCCGGTGGCCGCCAAAACCGCGGCGTCCGCCGAACTCGGCCCGATGTTCTGCGAACCGTTCGCGAATTGCGTCGGCTTGCTCTTGGGTGATCACGCCCTCGGCGGTGAGTTCCTCCAGCACGTTGGGACGTTCGCTTGCGGTAGATCCATCTTCAGCGGTAGCTTCAGGCTCTACGCCATCCTGGGCACCGGCAACGGCCGGGAGCACTACGAGCCCACCTACGAGTGCCGCCACTCCGATGGCGGCGCCGGCCACACCAGCGCGGAGAGCAGAAGCGTTCTGGGATTCACTTTGGGTAGTCATGTGCCGAGTATGGCGACATCATCTGAATCGAATCTGAATACCTGAACGAGAGGCGTCAGGACCCTTCTGGGTTCGGTGGGAGGTGCACGAAGAAGCGGGCACCGGCGGTGAGACCAGGATCAAGTGTCAGCGAACCGCCGTGACCTTCGATGATCGTCCGGGATATGGCGAGACCAAGCCCACTTCCACCAGAGTCCCGATCCCGAGCTGCTTCGGAACGGGTGAAACGCTCGAAAATCTTGTCTCGCATATCAATCGGCACACCCGGTCCGTCATCGCTGACCGTAAGAAACACGCCGGCGGCGCGTTCGACCAGGGAGATCTCCACGCGGCTGTTGGCGTGACGAACGGCGTTCGACAACAGATTCCGGACCACCCGTCGAAGCTGATCAGCGTTGCCGATGATCTGAGCCGCTGACACTTCGGACGCATCGATCACGATTCCGTCCTCTCGCGCCGCCGCCACTTCGCTGAGGACCACGTCGTCTAGATCGACCCAGGCTTTGGCAACATGCTGGCGGCCCTGGTCCGATCGAGCGAGGGCGAGGAGATTCTCCACCAACGCTTGCATCCGAATCGTCTCGGCCAGCATCTCCTGCTCGGCCTCCTCGCGGCCCGCTGCCGCCGGGTGAGTGATATTCACCTCCAGTTGACTTCGGATACCGGTAAGCGGGCTGCGCAGCTCATGTGATGCATCCGCCACGAATTGCTGCTGGGCCTCGACCGAGTTCTGAATTCTGCCCAACATGGCGTTGAGGGTGTTGGCGAGGCGGCCCAGTTCTTCGGTGCTCGGCGCCGTCAATCGCGCCTGAAGCTCGTCTGAAGAGATGGCGTCAGCCTCGCGACGCATGGCCTCAACGGGCTGCAACGCTCGGCCGGTGACGATCCACAGAAGGATGGCCAGAAGGCCGGCCAGCATCGGAAGGATGACCATAAGACTGCGGCGCAATGCCTTCTGTGACTCGTCGACGTCGGCCATCGAATAGCCGATGATGAGCGCAAAATTGTCCCCAACCGGTGTGGCCGCTACTCGGAAGCGTTCACCTTGCTCGCTCGTGACCGTTCGAAACTGACCAGCCAGTTCGTCGCTGAAAGCGGCCCCAGGATCCAGAATGGCCGCCACGTCACGCAGGTCACCGGTGGCTACCTCGACGCGACCGTCGGCCCTGATGAGTTGGGAGTTGGTGGCGAGAATTCGCACAGCCTCCCGACTGATCGAGCCGCGCCGACTTCCCCCGCCACTTCGGAAGGTCACGCCCAGTTCCAACTGGGCGTCGGTCACAGCGTCGCTCAGGGCAGCGTCGACCGCGTCATTCAGCTGGCGTTGCTGTGCGGCGATGAGGGAACCAGCAACGAGTAACAAGACGACGAACGTGAACCCGGTGGCGAGAACCGTGATCCGGGTTCGAAGGCTTTTCATCCTTTGTTCACAGTTCCGGTTCGAGCCGGTAGCCCACACCCCGCACCGTGTGGATCGTGCGGGTTCCGAACGGCTCATCGATCTTCTTGCGGAGGCGTCGAACATAGACCTCAACAATGTTCGGATCACCCTCGAACTCGTAATCCCAGACGTTGTCGAGAATCTCGGACTTGGTGACGATCTGCCCGCTTCGCCGCACCATGTAGGAGAGGATGGCGAACTCGCGGGCGGTGAGGTCGATCTTGGTTCCGGCCCGCTCACAATGGTGCCGAACCGGGTCCATGAGGAGATCCCCGGCCTCGAACGCCGATCCCTCCTGCGCGCCGCTCCCCCGGCGCAGCATGGCCCGCAAACGCGCCGTCAAGACCACAAACGAGAAGGGTTTGGTGAGGTAGTCGTCGGCGCCGGTGTCGAGACCCTCGGCTTCGTCATATTCGCCATCCTTGGCGGTGAGCATGAGCACCGGGGTCCAGTCGCCATCGTCGCGGAGCGTCTTGCACACCTTGTAGCCGTTGAGTTTGGGGAGCATGATGTCCAGGATGATGGCGTCATAGGAGCCCTCCTGGGCCCGCCAGAGACCGTCTTCACCGTTCTCGGCGATGTCGACGTCGTAGCCCTCGGCCTGCAAACCACGCCGCAAGGCCGACGCCACCGTCCGTTCATCTTCAACTACGAGAATTCTCACACCACCCAATGTCTCATGCGAAACTGACATTCAGCTGAATAGCGCTCAAGAAGATTCGTCCAACTCGGCTCGGGCCTCGTCGATGAGCTCAACGTGCTTCTCGAGGTCGGCGAGGTCGTTCTCGATTTGGTCGCGGGGACTGGATCGGTCTGTGATTCCCGCCGCAATGGTTTCCAACCTCGCCACCAACGGCTCGAGCTGTGCCAGGGATTGGATGCGACGGTCAGGCGGTTGCTGCCCGATGAGGACCAGTTCGTTTTCTAGCTGGATCGCTCGGGTTGCGAGATCGACGTCAACCGGGCCCGAGGAACCGGTACTTCGAACCGCACGTACGAGGCGGCGATGCATTTCGGCCTCCGGTTCATGGGAGCCAACCCATGCGGTGGGAACCACACCGGTTCGACCGGGAAGGAGCGCCAACTGCTCGTCGTAGTTGTGCCGGATCGTCCTGGCAGCGGTGTATCCCAATGCGCCGGCGAAAGCGATGAACCCCACCAAAACCAAAAAGATGGTCAGGATCACCGGAGACTCCGCAGGACCATGAAGACGAGGATAAGGAGAACCACCACCGACACGGCGGCTGCGACCTTGACCTTGCTGTACGGACGCTCACCGTGGACCTCGGCCGTGTCTCCGTTGATGAACACTTGCCAGGTCCGTCCGCCATAGAGCACCGTCAACAGCCAGATCGGGAAGAGCACATGCTTGTACGTGACGTCTTGAAGGTAGGTCTGCTTGTGATCGATCCGTTGGCGGTCGCCACCGATGTCCCGTTTGATGGTCTTGACGATTTCGCGATCCATCACCGTCCGGGCCGTCTGGAAACTTGCCGCTGCGTCGTGGTCGTAGGTTCGAGCGAGGTGACCAGCGAGGTAATCATCGGAATACGGCTGAAGTTTTGCTGTTGGCCAAGGTTCCAGTGCTGCCACGAAGACAGGGTTCAGTCCCGTGTTGGCGAGAACCGTGATGTCATCAAACGAGTCGTAGACCCGCCCCGACCGACTCGACCAGGTGGTTACCGTTCTCGTGGAGTTGCCGGACTTGATTCTTCGGTCCCTACCGCGTTGGCCCTCGTAATCCGTGACCGCGTTGGCGTCAAAGGTGAAGTACGCCGCATACAGGCTGGAGAACGATCCAGCGTTGGAGTACTTCTTGAATTCGTTGGGAGCAAACCAACGGCTCTTGACCCACGCATCGAGCGCCTTCCTGGCTGCGTCGTTATCCACGGTGAAGGGCAATATGCCGTCAACGGACAGCCGGTCGGGAGCTTCATGAACATCGTTCAGCTGCATCGGGGTGGCGCAGTAGGGACATCGGGATGCGGTGAGGGAACCTATGAAGGTGGTTTGCCCGCCACAGTTCTGGCAGATGATCTCGTTCTCACCGGGGGAATGTGTGAGGTTCTTCTCGGTGAGCGACCGCATGAGCATCTCGTCGTAGGACTGCTCTTCGACCTGCGCATCCGGAGCGTGATGGATAGTGTCCAATGCCCCGCAGCCACGACACATGAGTCTCTGGGAGGTGATTTCGAACTCGAATGGACTGCCGCAGTTCGGGCATGGGTGCGTATCGACGTTTTGGTAAGCGTTGTAGTTGGTGGTTTCGGAGTCGTTCACTGCGGCCGCCCTACTGAGGAGGAAGCGGCGGGGGCGTGGAACCGAACAGGCCGTCGAGATCTGCCACGGTTGAGGCTTCAGCCCAGTCCGACATGCCGGGACACCACACCAAGCTGGCTGCGGTCATCTGACCGCTGGCGACTAGGCCCGACAACTGGCTCTCGGGAAACGGCCCGGCCTGTGTACCGTTAATGGCCACAAAATACGAAGCGGCCGTGGGAATTGGCGGCGGTGCGGCGGGCGGCGAGGCAGAGTGGGTTGGTGCCGCAGTGCTCCCCATATTCTGGGTCATCTGATTGGCCATGTTGAGGCCCATCCCCATGGACATCATGTCACCCATGGCGGAGCCACCCTCGTTGCTGGCCGCAGCCAGCATCGAGTCGGCCATTCTTACCTCGCGTAGGCGGTCGGTGTCACCAACGTTGTGTACGTAGCCTGCCTCTTCCACACCTCGGGCCACACCCCGAGTCATGGCTGCGGTGATTTCGTTGGGAAGCGAGATGTTCATCGTCAACTCTGGAATGGAGAGACCGAATTCATCGTCCACGCGTTCCACCACGAACCGGCGCAGCTCCTCGGAAAGCTCCACCTGTTTTCCTTGGAGTTCGAGGGCACCGTAGCCGGAGGCGATGATCATGTCAGAGAAGGCCAGCGAAATGACTCGTCGCAGAAGTTCGGTCACTTCGGCGATGTCGACGGAGCTGTCGGTTCCGATGACTTCCCGCAGGAACACCGTCGGATCGTCCACCTTCACCACACACATTCCGTTGGCCCGCACCTGGACCATCCGAAAGTCGGGATCTTTGATGGTCACGGGCTGCGGCGTACCCCAGCGAAGATCGGTGACTGGCCGCGTGTTGATGAAATAGACCTCACTGCGGAACGGCGACTGTAGGCCGTGCTTGAACCCGTCGAGCGTGCTGAGAATCGGCAGTGCTTCACTGGTGAGCTGGTAATGACCGGGGCCGAATTCATCGGCCAACTGGCCTCTATAGACAAAGAGCGCTCGCTGTCCCTCCCGCACGATGAGTTCGGCACCGTTCTTTATTTCGTTGTTGTAGCGGGGGAACCGCCACGCCAGCGTGGAGCGGGAGTCATCCATCCATTCGATGATGTCAACAAACTCGCCGCGCAGTTTTTTCATGAATCCCATGCTCGCCATATCGTCCGGAAACAACAGCGGCCTTAGCCAATCGGTGCCTGCAAGAGCACCGCCGTCCTGGAGCTACACGATTCGGATGTGAGTACTAGACGCCGGGCTGCTTCAGCATGAGGGCGTTGCGGGTGGCGCGGCAAACCAGGACATCATCCTGGTTGTGGGCCCGGTGTTCGAACGTGACGATTCCCTGATCGGGTCGAGACCTACTGGGCCGGGCCGCCAGCACCTCGGTTTCCACCCTGAGGGTGTCACCGTGAAAGAGCGGAGCAGGGAAATCAATGCTGTCGAAGCCCAGATTGGCGACGGTCGTGCCGAACGTGGTCTCGTGCACGCTGATCCCCACCACCATTGCCACAGTGAGCATGGAGTTGACCAGCGGCTTGCCAAACTCCGTTTCGTTCTCGGCGTAGTGGAAATCAAGATGTACCCGGGCCGGGTTCATGGTGATCGAGGTGAAAAGCACGTTGTCTGCTTCGGTGATGGTTCTGTGAATGGCGTGGTGGACCACCAGCCCCGGCGTCAGCTCCTCAAACCATTTCCCTGCGCTCATGACGTTTCTCCTACCAGTCCAAGTATCTGCTGCGCCTGAGCTACTAAGGGACCATCGATCATCTGACCTTTGTAATCCGCAACGGCAACCCCCGCCGCAGAAGCCGCTCTGTGAGCCGCCACGATTTCCTGGGCGCGCTGGACCGCTTCTTCGGTAGGCGTGAACGCCGTATTTGCCAGCGCCACTTGTCCCGGGTGAATACAGAGTTTTCCCCGGAAGCCCAAGTCGCAGGCGAAGTCTGCTTCGGTGCGGAACCGTTCGGTGTTTCTGAAATCTGTCACCACCTGGTCGGCGGCAGGAACGCATCCAATCCGGGCGGCCATCGCTACCTGCGAACGGGCAAACAGGACCTCGATGTTTGATGGCGTCCTTCGGCCGCCAACGTCGGCGATGTAGTCCTCGGCGCCGAAATAGGCAGCGATGGCCCGCGGGTGGGACAGGATCTCCACGGAGTTAGCAACCCCGTGAGCGGTCTCGAGCCCCACGAACACGCCCAGATCAGGAAGGTCGGCGCCAGCAAGCACCGCATCGATCTGATCCATCTGCTGGCGGGACTCCACCATGGGGATCATCACCGCGGCCACGTGCGGACCGACTTCGTTGATGTCCTCCAGAAACCAGTGCGTGGACACGGCATTGGTTCGAACGAGAACCGTGGCGCCCTGTGCGGTAAGCGACTGAGAGTTACGAACCGCGTTCTGGCGAGCCTCGGTCTTACGATCGGGCGGAGTAGCGTCTTCGCAATCGATCACCACGACGTCGGCACCGCGGGTGGCCAACTTGTCGAGATGATCGGTACGGACCGCCGGAGCGAAAAGTACCGAACGAAGGCGACCGATGGGGCGGACCGCCATCAGAGCCGCTTCGCCACTTCCTCGAGCATGACTTCGGTGGCACCGCCGCCGATTGGGAGAATCCGGGCGTCACGAGTCATCCGCTCGATCACCGACTCCCGCATGTACCCGATCCCGCCGTGGAACTGCAGACAGTCATACATCACCTCGTTCACCACCTCACAACCCCAGGCTTTCACACCAGACATCGCTCGAACATTGTCGAGACCTTGGTCGCCTAGCCAGGCGGCGTGATACATGGACGCTCGGACCGCATCGACCTTGGCCTGGTTCATCGCCAGCCGCTGACGGATCGCCCCCTTGTCGAACAGGTGACCGCCAAATGCCGGCCGGTTCTGACAGTAGTCGGCGGTGAGATCGAGTGCCGCTTGGGCTGCCCCAACGCCCATTCCCACCAGCACCATCCGCTCGTTCTGGAAATTCTTCATCGTTTCGTAGAATCCCCGATGAACTGTCCCCAACACCTGGGCGCCATCCACCCAGACGTTGTCCAGCAACAACTCGGCGGTGTCGGAGCAGCGCCAGCCGTGCTTGTCGAGTTTGTTTGCAACGGTGAAACCTTCGGTGCCCGCCGGCACGAGGAACATGGTGATCCCGTAGTTATTGCCGGGGTCGGTCTTGGCGGCGACGATCGTGAGGTCGCCGTAGACGGCGTTGGTGATATAGGTCTTGGAGCCGTTGAGCCGCCAACCGTCGCCGTCCTTCTTGGCACTGGTGCGGATTCCTGCCACGTCGGAGCCCGCATCGGGTTCCGTAACCGCAATCGAGAGGATTGTCTGACCACTCACGATGTCGGGGCCCCATCGCTCCAGCTGCGCTGGTGACCCGGAGTTGAAGAGGTGCGGACCGGCCATGTCGGTGTGGACGAGCACGGTCACGTCGAAACCGGCGAAGGTGGACGTGCCGAGCGCCTCCGCGAAGGTAGCTGACGCCAGCATTCCCATCCCCAGCCCCCCGTGTTCTTCGGGAATGCGAAGGGACAGCATGCCGAGCGAGCCCATCTGGTGCAGCACGTCTCGGGGGACCATCCCCGCCTCTTCCCAATCTTCCCCGTTGGGTTTGACCTCCCTCTTGACGAACTCGACCGTTTGGTCATAGATCGCTTCCAACTCGGCGGTCATGTAGACGTTGCGCATGGCGATCTAGTGCTCCTCGAACGTGATCAATATCTGATTGGACGCTGTTTGATCGCCGGGAGCCACACGGACTTCGGCCACCGTGCCTGGACCACCGGCGGTGAGTGAATGGAGCATTTTCATGGCCTCGATGACCACCAGCACTTCGCCGCCCTCCACTTTGTCGCCGGGCGCGACGTTCACCTCAGCTACAACGGCGGGGAACGGAGAGATGATCGCGCCCGCGGAGCCGTGGGACTGGTCAGAAACCGGAGCCCAGTGAGTGCTTCGGTCCACCACGGTGAAGAAGTGGGAGTAGCCGTTGCGGTTGACAGTGATACCCACATCGTCGATGGCGATGTGGGACAGGACTGCTCGATCGCGCTGGATCGGGACCTCCAATACCTCGCCGGAATGGTGTTTGAGGAACATGTGCCGCACGGGGCGAGCGGGCGTCAACGAGAACTCCGGAAGCGAGGTCCACGGGCCACTGGCGGGATGGCGACGTGCCGCAACCACCGTGGCGGCGATGGCGCCAGCTTCGTGGGGATCGGCCCGGTCGGGAATGTCGTTCTCGTCGAGGAACCGGGTGGTGATCCGACCCTGCACCATCGGGGCCTGGTCGATCAGCCAGCGATGGAACCCCGCATTGGTGACGAGCCCGCCGATCACCAGTGAATCCAGCGCACCAGCCAGGGCGTTGAGAGCGGTGGGTCGGTCAGGCCCTTTCACGATCAGTTTGGCCACCATGGCGTCGTAGTGCGGAGAAATCTCCGAGCCGTGTTCGATGGCCGCATCCCACCGAACGTTCTCCGGAACACGGAGGTGAACGATCGTCCCGATCTGGGGGGCGAATCCGTTGGCCGGGTCCTCGGCATTGATTCTGGCCTCGATGGAATGGCCAACCAGCTGAACCTGGGACTGTTCGATTGGTAGCGGCTCACCAGCAGCCGAGGAGATCATCAGCTCCACAAGATCCAGTCCCGTGACGGACTCGGTCACCGGGTGTTCCACCTGCAGGCGAGTATTCATCTCCAAAAAGAAGTAATCGCCGGTTTCGTCGTCGACGATGAACTCCACCGTGCCCGCCGAGTCATAGCCGATGGCTTTGGCCAGTGTGCGAGCGCTCGTGCGGAGACCCTGACGGGTGGCGTCGGGGAGGTTCGGTGCTGGCGCTTCCTCCAGGAGCTTCTGATAGCGCCTCTGAACCGAGCATTCCCGAGTGCCCAGGTCCACGAGATTGCCGTGTTTGTCCCCGACCACCTGTACCTCTACGTGGCGGGGGCGCTGGATATAGCGCTCCACGATCATGGCGCCGTCGGCGAAGGATCGTTCGGCCTCGGAGATCGCCTCGGTGAGAGCGGCATCGAATCCGGCGGCGTCGTGAACGATTCGGATTCCCTTGCCACCGCCCCCCGCCGCCGCTTTCACGAGCACGGGAAACCCGATGCGCTCCGCTGCCGCCGCCAGCTCGGTTCGGTCTTGGGATTCGTCGAATCCAGGAATGATGGGAACCCCAGCTTCTTCGGCCAGCCGGCGAGCCTGAATCTTGGAGCCCATGGCCTCCACCGCCTCAGGTGAGGGTCCGATCCAGATCAGCCCGGCCTCGATCACGGCCCGAGCGAAGGCGGTGTTCTCCGAGAGAAAGCCGTATCCAGGGTGGATTGCGGTAGCGCCGGTTTCGGCGGCCGCCGCCAGAATGCGATCTGACGAGAGGTAGCTGGAGGCCAAGGCCGCCGGGCCGATTCGGCGAGCTGTGGTGGCCTCGAAGACGAAAGGAGCATTGGCGTCGGGGTCGGCGTAGACCGCCACGGTTTGATGGCCCAGACGGTGGGCGGTGCGGATGATGCGGCGGGCGATCTCGCCTCGGTTGGCAATGAGAATCTTCATGTCACATCCGGTACACGATGCCGGGCCCGGGGGCCGGTTCGTTTTGACGAGCGGCGAGGGCGAGGCACAGTCCTAGGGCGTCTCGGGTGTGTACGGGATCGATCAAGCCGTCGTCCCACAGCCGAGAGGTTGCGTAGTAGGGGTCCGATTGCGTTTCATACTGGCTCCGGATCGCGGCCCGGATCTCGGCCAGGTGTTCTTCGGTGGTCTCGGCGCCCTTCATCCCACCCTCACGGATATCCACAAGTACGGTTTCAGCGGTGTCGGCGGCCATGGTGGCGATCCGGGAATTGGGCCAGGTAAAGAGGAACCGAGGTTCGAAGCCCCGCCCGCACATCCCGTAGTTCCCTGCGCCGTAGGACCCTCCGATGAGGACGGTGTATTTGGGCACCGTGGCATTGGCCACCGCCGCAACCATCTTGGCACCGTGTTTGGCGATCCCGGCAGCCTCAGAGTCCTTGCCCACCATGTAGCCCGAAGTGTTCTGGAGGAACAGGAGCGGGATCCGCCGCTGCTCACACAACTCGATGAAGTGGGTGGCCTTGAGCGCGGCCTCGGAGAAGATGATCCCATTGTTGGCGATCACCCCGACGAGGTGCCCCCAGATTCGGGCGAAGCCACAGATGATCGAGGTTCCCCATTCGGGTTTGAACGGCGAGAACGCCGATCCATCCACCATTCGGGCAATGATTTCGGTGGCATCGAACGGGATCCGATGGTCGGCGCTGATGATGCCGTAGATGTCCTCGGCTGGATGCTCTGGTGGCCGTGGTTCCACCCAGTCGATCCAACCTTGGCGATCATCAATCCGGCGAGCATTGGTGGTAGCACAAATCTCTCGAACGCGACCATACGCTTCGCGCTCGGTTGAGGCCATGTAGTCACTGACACCGGAGACGCGGGTATGCAGCTGGGCCCCGCCCAGTTCATCGGGATCGATCACCTCCCCCAATGCTGCCTTCACGATGGGTGGACCGCCCAGAAAGATGCGCCCGATCCCCTCGACCATGATCACTTCATCAGACAAGGCGGGGACGTAGGCTCCACCGGCGGTACAGCCACCCATGACCACCGAGATCTGCGGGAGACCACGGGCGGACATCCTGGCCTGGCGATAGAACGACCCACCGAAGTGATCCTTGTCCGGGAAGATCTCGTCCTGCAACGGCAAGAACGCTCCGCCGGAATCGACAAGATAGATGACCCCGAGGTCGTTCTCGTCAGCGATCTGTTGCGCCCGAACATGCTTTTTGATCGCCACCGGCAACAAAGAGCCGCCCTTGACGGTGGCGTCGTTGGCGATGAAGACGTAAGGGACCCCTTCCACCAGGCCCACCCCCGTAACAATGCCACCGCCGGGAGCCGCATTGTCGTACTGCCCGTACCCGGACAAACTGCTGAGTTCGAGAAAGGGGGTGTGATCATCGATGACCAAATCGATGCGATCACGAACCATGATTTTACCGCGAGCCAGGTGTCGCTCGATCGAACGATCGCGGTTCTCCCCGCCACGAATCGCCCATTCCATTCTCTCCCGCAAGGTTGCCACCAACGTTTCGTACGCCTCGACGTTCTCCTTGAACACCGCGGAGCCGGTGTCAACGTGACTGGCGATTGGTCGCATCCGGTCAGCCTACAAAGCGATCGAAGCTCCTGCTGTAAACCAGAGGACGGCAGCTGGCAACCGGGCTCCACTGTTGCTGTGAGTTTTCTCAAATCAAAGGGGATCGAATAACCTCAGCCCATGAGAGCTGTCTTGTCGAACGAGCCCGGTGGTCCCGAAACTCTGGTGGTGGAGGAACTTCCCTCGCTCCGGCCCGGGCCCGGCAATGTGGTGATCGACGTGAAGGCCGTTGGGGTCAACTTCCCTGATTCGCTGATCATCCAAGACCTTTACCAAATCAAACCGCCCCGGCCATTCGCTCCGGGCGGAGAGCTGGCCGGCGTTGTGCGAGAAGTGGGAGACGGCGTCACCGACCTCGCCGTTGGGGACCGAGTTCTGTCCTTTCCCGGTTGGGGGGCGATGGTCACCGAAATCGAAGTCCCCTCAACTTCGGCCACCAAGATTCCCGATGCTATGCCCTTCGATGAGGCCGCAGCGCTGCTCATGACCTACGGGACGAGCCAGTACGCACTGAAGAACCGGGCGGGGGGCCAAGAAGGCGAGACGCTTTTCATCCTGGGAGCCGCCGGTGGTGTAGGCCTTGCTGCGGTGCAACTTGGCAAGGCGATGGGAATGAAGGTCATCGCCGGCTGTTCCACGCAGGACAAGGTGGACCTGTGCCTCCGGCACGGCGCCGACGCGGGCATCGTTTACCCCCGCCAACCACTGGATCGTGACCAGCAAAAGGCGCTGTCGAACCAGATCAAGGAGGCGGGCGGCGGCGGAGTCGACGTGATCTACGACGCTGTCGGCGGTGACTACGCCGAGCCATCTATCCGGGCCATGAACTGGGAAGGACGCTACCTCGTGGTCGGTTTTCCCGCCGGTATACCCAAGATCCCTCTCAACCTGCCGCTGCTGAAATCCTGCCAGATCGTCGGCGTTTTCTGGGGGGCTTTTGTGATATCGAATCCACGGGGGCATGCCAAGAACGTTGCCGAGCTGTTCCATCTGTATGGCAAGAGTAAAATCAAGCCGTTCATCTCCAGTCGTTACTCGCTAGATGAGGCTGGCTCGGCGATCACCGAGCTCATGGAGCGACGAGCAACCGGCAAGATCGTGCTGGAGATCTGACCCTCGATCGTCCGATTCACGCCAGGAAGCCAATGAGTTATCTTGCCATCGGCTCGAGGTCCAAACGTCCCGCATCGGTCCGCCGATCAGGCGGCCGGAACGGTGTTTGTCCCGCTCAGTGATTGCCGCCACCCCCGCAGAACTACCTAGTCACCATGTGACTGCGTCGTTAACCGCCATGTTGCCGTTTCGTTACCCCTGTTGGATCGAACCGTTCGACTGCAGTACAACTCAATCCTATGACAACCGTCACCAGCTCGCCGATAATTGATTTGTCGGACAAGCGCCAACACCGCAGCATCGAAACCCGACAGAAGCTCATTGCCGCCAGCCTCGTCGAATTTGCCGCCCACGGGTTCAATGGCACCTCCACTCGCACCATCACCGCCAGGGCCGGCGTGCCCTCGGCGGCCCTTCCCTACCATTTCGCAGCGAAGGAAGATCTCTGGAAAGCTGCCGCCGAACGCGCCTTCGGCGAGTTCCACACTCGATTCGGGACAATGCTGGAGACCACGGTCAACCATCCAGTTCGGACCAAAGCCGACACGATCCTCGTAGAACTCGTGGTCTTCTTCGCTCAGCGACCGGAGCTTTTTCGCTTCATGGCAAACGGAAGCAACCCATGCGATCGATTGGATTGGCTGCTCCACACCCATGTTCGGCCAATGCACGAAATGTTCGACTCGCTCCTGGAGGAGCTGGAAGCCGACGGCGTCAAACTGCCAACCCATCGGGAACACCTCTTCCACATGTTCCTCGGCGCGGCAACCGCTCCGTACGCGCTGGCTCGTGACTTCGAACTCCACGAGGGCATCTCACCCTTCGATCCCGAGGCCGTCAGCCGCCACGCCCGGGCCATGATCGACGCCTTCCTCCCTGATCTTCATCGGTGAGCGATCGCCGACGCAACGTTCGGAATTCCTTCGCCAAACCAACTCGGGCCTAGGCTGTACATTCGTGGCCCATCTCAACTCTGGTGACAAGCTCCCGCCGCTGCCCGCCAAGGATTTGGACGGCAACGAGATCGACATCACGGTTACGGTCGCTGGCAACTGGGCCGTTGTGATGTTCTACCGCGGCGACTGGTGACCCTACTGCCGTCACCAGTTGGTCGACTTCGCAGTTCACGGACTACCTCTCAAGGGCATTGGTGTGAAGGTGGCGGCCGCGTCGGTGGACCCCGTGGCCAACGTTGCTGCGCTCAAAGCGGGTTTGCATGTTGGCTACCCGATGTATGCCGAGGTTGACGCACACGCAATTTCTGCTGTGACGGGCGCCTTTGTCCACACTGGCGACCAGACCTACCTGCACGCCACTTCGTTCCTTGTCGATCCCGAAGGCCGGGTGGTCAGTGCGGTGTACTCCACCGGACCGATCGGTCGATTCACCGCCAGCGAAGTGATCCGAAAAGTGATCTTCGAGCAGCAGAAGCGCTGAGTCCACCCGACGGTGGCGCAAGCTTGTTTGGCGGCCGGAAATCCTCAACGGAGCGTTATGCCGCTGCTTGCGTGTCAGGGGAGCGTTGTGCCGCACGGGGCAGCATTCGAGACCCTTCAGCGCTCCCAACCGGCATTGTTACACCGATCAACGCCGCGATCAGGGCCGCAGTTTCAGGACAAAAGCAACACCGGCATAGATCGCAACGGCACCGACCGCAGCCGGGATCCAGTGCACTATCTGTTCCAAGCCATAACCAGTGGCCAGACCGGCACCAACGGCAACCGGGAGGGGCCAGAAGGTGCGAACGTGGCGACTTTCCGTCCAGCCTGGGATCTTCCGCAGTCGGGTCCACAGGAGAGCGAGAACGACCGCCTCGGTAACGAGGGTGGCTACGGCAGCTCCCTCGAAGGAGTAGTCAGGAATCAGCCATAGATTGAGAACGACGTTGAGGCCCAAACCGGTGAGGGTGATCACCGGATACCAGAGGTGGCGGTTCACGGCGATCAATGCTGTGATCCCCACGGTGGAAACGAACCCCAGTACTTCGCCGCTGACCACGATGGAGGTTGCAACTCCAACGTTGTCGTAGTCCGTGCCGTACAGGAAAACGGCAGCTTCGGTGGCGAAGAGCCAGAACCCAACGAGGCCGGCCCCAGCTGCGAGGGCCAACAATCGAAACGAGTGATCGACGCGCTGATGGAACTGGGCAACGTTGGTGGGCCAAGCTGCTGCCAATGGCGCCAATAGAGCGACGGCAACAGCCATCGGGACGAAGTGAACGAGGTCCACGAACTTGTAGGCCACCCCGTAGGCGCCAACGGCCTCGAACGTGTCCAGTTTGGAGAGCATCACCGAGTCGAGCCGGTAGTACAGCGTCACGAACGCCGCGCCCAGTGACAGCGGCACCGCTTCTTTCAGCAACGACCACCAAATACCGAGATCGATCCGATACCGGAACCCCATGAGTCGATGCGCTGCCGGTGCCTTCCAGGCCAGAACAAAGAGATCATTGAGAACGGCCGGAACCACGAACCAGATCAGCGTTCCACCGCGCAGGACCACGGCAATGATCAATCCGAGTTGACCGATCTTGGCCAGCGACTCGGCGACGGCGAGAGGCGCCAGTCGGTCCTTGACCTGAAAGGCGATCTCATAGGCATGCGACGGCGTAGCGAAAAGAACGACCAACCCACCGATAGCCACAGCCAACGGAACCGGGCTGGGGAATCCGCCGAGGAGAGCGACCAGCACGGCCAACGTGTACCCGAATCCTCCCAACACCGCTCGTAGCAGGATGTAGGTGCCACCAAACAATTCTCGGTCCTGATCAGGGTCCAACAACGCCGCCACCGCAACTCGTCCAACGCCGAGGTCGGTGATGATGGACAGCATCCCGAGCAGTGAGAAGACCAGCGTGAATTGGCCGAACCCTTCTGTCCCGAGGTCACGGGCGATCAGAACCGTGCCCGCCCAACCAGCCAAAGCGACGCCGACACGCCCTGTGATCAGCGCGGCGGTGTTGCGGCCAAAACGCGCGGAGTTATTGAGTGCATCCCGCTCTTCAGAAGAGCCGACCTCGCCCATGACCGCCACACGGTGATGCTAGCGAAAATGGCACCTTCGCAGTTAGGGGTCTTCGCCCCCCTCAATAGTGCTTTGTGACCCACTCCCTGGTGGTTGAGGATCGCTAGCCTCGTTACGTGCTGGGCGAACACATACGGACAATTTTGAGGAGCGGCGCCCGCTCGTTCGCTCGGCTCCCATTGGCCAAGGACTTCTTTCAGTCCGAATTCGTTCGTCAACTCCGAAAGCGCTTCTACCGAATCACTCCGGATGCCCTGGCGTCTATCGCCACGGCGTTGGACGACAGTGGTGTTCGGTGGTGGGTGACCGGCGGGTGGGGGGTAGACCTGTTGCTGGGACGACAGACCCGCCCCCACAACGACGTTGACATCTGGATCGACGCCGCTGACGATGGCGAGGAGCGAGCGGCAATCGCATTGGCTCAACTGGGTTATGAGGTTGCTGTGGCGCGGGCCCCGAGTGGTCGAGATTTCCCGGTGCGGTCCGTGCTGCGGCATCGGTCCGGTCGAATAGTCGACCTCATCATGGTCACCACCGGCGGACTCGACGACTACCCGCCCTTGGATCCGTCCGATCTGGCCAATGGTGAGTTACATGTGGACGGTACGACCCGGAGTATTCCCTGTGCGTCGGCGCCTAGCCAGGTGCGGGCTCACACCGGCTACAAACCCCAGGAGCGGGATCATCACGACATGAGGCTGCTCTGCGAGCACACCGGGATCACTCTGCCGCCGGCCTACACCTGGCCGCGGAGCACGCCCGAACGTTCGCCGCTCGCCATGGCGAAACGGTTGGTCGGCGAGAGCAGGTCTCGATGGCGGGGCTCCACGTCGCTGTTGTTTCTGGTGCCGGAGGCACAGGATCTTTTCGATGCGGTCGGCGGTGCTACCCCCGGAGGGATCCCCGCCCACATCACGGTTCTCTACCCGTTCGTCCCCCCGATCAGCATCACATCGCAAACCCGTGAAGAGCTTGCGCAGCTTGCAGCAACTACCGATCGCTTCGCGGTGACCATCACCTCGCTCGCCCAATATGAGATCACCACTTACCTGAACCTGGAACCCGAGGAACCGGTCCGCGCCATCACCCACCGAATCTTTGCGCAGTGGCCCGATTATCCCCCGTATGGCGACATGGCGCTCTATATCCAGCCGCACATGGCCCTCGCACAGGGGGTCATTCCTAGCGATATTGAGGCCACTGCACTTCCCCATCTGCCGGTCAGCGCCGAGATTACCCATTTGACGGTGATGGTGCGGCGCTGGAGTGGACGCTGGAGGGTCGACTCCCAGTTCCCGTTTCGCCGCACGGTGCCAGAATGAGCACGGTCGCACAATGAGCACGAGCGGTCGCGGCCTTTTGGCAAACGCCAGCTCGCTCTTCTTCGGTCGGCTGGGGATTGCCCTCATGGGTTGGGCCGGCACGGTCCTGATCGTCCGCACGTTGGACAAGGACCAGTTCGGTCAGTTTGCATTCGTGTTCAGCCTGCTGGGGATGATGACCATCTTCACGGACATGGGGATCGGCCGCCTGGCGATCACGGGGGTCTTGGACAAGAACCAGGACCAGGCCCGGTTTGCGGGAACCTACATTGTCCTCCGCACGATGCTTGGCAGCGTGGGTTACCTGGTGTCAATCCTGTTTGTCATTCTGGCCAACTACCCCGGGAGCGTTGTGCGGGCAACGGCCATCGGCGGTTTGACGCTCTTGATCTCCACGCCTTCGGCGGCCTACAACGTGGCGTTCCAGGCCCACATGCGTCTCCAGACCGTGGCGATTTCTGGAGTGATCGGTCAGGCGGCCCAGTTGGCCGTGACCGTTGCCATCGCCGTCCGGGGAGGAACGCTGTTGTTGTTCGTCATCCCGCCGGTCATCGCCGAAATCGTGATGCTTGGCTTCAAGCTGCCGCGTGCCCGCCGGTTGATTCCGTTTCACTACGTAGTGGATCTTCAGATCTGGAAAGGCCTGGCTCGCGAAGCGATTCCGCTTTCGCTCGGCGGAGCGCTATCCACGATCTCGTTTCGGATCGACTCTGTGATGTTGTCCAAACTGGACACGTTCGAGGCCGTCGGTGCCTACTCGGTGGCCTACAAGTTCGCCGACCTCGCCCGCTTCGCATCCACCGCCCTCACGGTTCCCATCCTCACCGTGCTCACCAAGGCATGGCCGGATGACCTCGATCGCTATCGGCAAACCATCCGGCAGGGAGCCATCTATCTCAGCTTCGTGGGGGGTCTGCTCCTCATGGAAATGCTTCTTTTCGCAGAGCCGGTGATTCGCTTGCTGTATGGCGACGACTACGCACCTGCCGGAGACGCCGCTCGGCTCCTGGTGGGTTCCACCACCGTGGTCTTCTTCACCGGGCTGGCGTTCAACTCTCTCGTTGCTGCCGACAAGCACCGCTGGTATCCGCTGGTGACCTTCTTGGGGCTCTCCACCAACGTGGTCGTCAACCTCCTTCTCATCCCTCGCTATTCCTTCGAGGGAGCTGCTGTGGCGACACTCATCACCGAGGTGGTTGTGATGTCCATGCTCTGGTGGATCCTGATGAGGATCCCCGGCCTGGGCCCCATCGGTCTGGGCTTTCTCCCCCGTGTTGCGGTGGCCGGTGCCGGCGCCTACGGCATCGGTGCATTGGCCGATCGGATGACACCTTGGCCAATTGCCGCTACCTTCGCAGGGACCGCGTACCTAGGAATCGCCCACGTCCTGCGTACCACCGGCCCTCGCGGGCTCAGATCGTTGACAGAGGACCGACTCACATGAAAACCAATCGTGCCGCGTGGGCTGAGCTTCTTGACCTTGAGGGCAACGAACGAGTGGCCGTCTTCAGCCCGGACCCCGCTTCGATCAGAAACCGATTGAAGAACCGGGTAGCCGAGCTGGTGACCCTGGACGCTGCTCACACACCGGAGTCGGGATGGGACCTGCTGATCCTGGATGGACCGGCCCGCTCCACCGATCTCGATGCGTGCTGGTCCACCGTTCGACCGGGGGGACGTCTGGTGCTCATTGCCGACAACCCCCACAGCCCGCTCCGGGCCCTCAACCCACTTTTGGGCAAGCCTCTCGGGACGTCGTATGGCCGATACGCCAGAGTTCGCTCGCGTCTTGAAGCGGCTGGCTGTCCCAACATCACGACCTTCGCCCTGTTGAGAAGCTCACAATCGTCGCCAACGGCGTTCCGGACCGATCTACCCCAAATCGCCTCGATCGTTCTTTCCTCTGCCATGTCCACCGCTGGCCGCGGCCGCCGAGGGGCCATTGCATTGCTGCGCAGCTTCGCCCAGCGGGGCCGAGGTCGAGAGCTGGCTCCGGCGTGGATGCTGGTTGCCTCGGACCAACCGTTGCTTGATCGGCCTACAACACCGACGGGTCGGATAGGCGTTGAGCACAACGACCAGGGGGCGGTGGTCTTGGGGACCGGCCCCCACGGCGTCGAGAAATTCTACAGCGATCCAGCGCACCTCGCGGCCACTCGGACCACGCTGGATTTGCTGGAGAGTATCCACTTCGACCTGGCGCCGGTTGTCATCGCCCAGCCGACTCCAAACCGCCTTCAGTTGAAATGGACACCCGGACAGGACATCGACGGGTTCAAGATGAAGCCGAGCGAACTGCGGCGGTGGCTTGATCGGGCGGGGTTTGTGCTTGGAACGCTCCAGAGGCTTAGTTACGACGAGTCCGACGGGACCGTTCTGGTCCATGGCGACTTTTGGTTGGGGGCCACCCTCCGAGATGGCGACGAAATCAGCGGCGTCATCGACTGGGACCATTGCCATCGAGGTGACCCCCGGACCGACATGCTCACACTTACCGCGATCGCTTCGGCACGGTCCGATCTCTCCGCTACCATTTCTCAGCGTCTGGTGGAAGCAGCTCATGCGGGACATGCGCGAGCCGGTGGACCCACCAACGCTCGCAAACAAACAAGGACGAAGGCTCAATAATGTATGTGGACGTAGACCGGGACACCTGGACAGCGAACGAGGGCAAGCGACCCTTCGGTTTCAAACATGGTCTCGCCGGCGACTCTCGCCTGACCCATCAAGCGATCGTTGAGCTCAGCGATCGCATCCCGGTCTCCCATGTGGAGATGAACAACAGCGACCTGCCCACCCTCTTCCCGACCGATGACGTCCCCAAGTTGGATCGATCACCAGGCGAGATCGTTCAACAGGTGATCGAGCTGCGACGCTGGCTGGCGCTGAGCAACCTGGAGGTCGATCCGCAGATGAAGCAGCTGATCGACCAATGCCTCGACCCGATCGATGAGATGCTGGGCGATTTTCAGGGTGGCATGACCGGCCGCGAGGGGTACATCTTCATCGCTCCGCCCGGTGCCACCACGCCCGCTCATCTGGACTTCGAACACAACTTCTTGCTCCAGATCCAGGGAACCAAGCGGGTGACCGTAGGGTTCGTGGATCCGGACCTAGAAGCCCGAACCCTCGAGTCCATGACCGGGTCGGGGTACGGCCGCCTCCCCGAGCTGCCGAAGGAGACCCAGGAATTCATGCTGGAACCGGGCGACGGGATCTACATCTCTCCCCGTCTGGCCCACACGATCGACACGATCGGTGACGACCTGTCCGTTTCGTTCTCTCTGGTGTTCCACACGCCGTGGTTGGAACGGGGCGCCAAGGTACACGCCGCTAATCACGATCTTCGTCGCGCCGGACTGAAGCCCGCCCCCTACGGATCGTCGGACCGCAGCGACAAGTTCAAGGCTGGGGCCGTGACCGTTTGGCGAGCCGCAAAGTCGAAGATCACCTCCTAGTGGCCAAGAGCGCAGGGCAAGCGGCCCGGACCATCGAGATCGGTGTCATCGGGTCCATCGAAGATGCCGAGTCGATCGCCGACGACTGGCACGAACTGGCCTGCCAGTCTGTCGACGTCGGCCCCTTCGGCTACCCCGATGCCGCACTGAACTGGTGGCGGGCGCTGGGCAAGGGGCATCTTCACATCATCACCGCTCGCACCGCCGATGGGCAGCTGGTTGGCCTCGCCCCGTTCTTCTCCCGGGCACGAGGCCCGGTGGTCGTAATGGGCTTTCTCGGCACCGGCGTCGGTGCGGTAGGTAGGCTCCTGCAACAGACTGGTCTGAAGGCCGACGTAGTCACTCTCCTGCTCGAGGAAGCGTTGGCCGATCGCCGAACCGTCCTGGATCTTCAAAACTTTCGGTACGGGGCACCTGGTATCAACGAGCTGCGTCGAAACACCGACCTTGAAACCAGGGCGGAACTCCAAGACGAATGTCCCGTGATATCACTGACGGGCTCGGCCACCATCGGCGAGTTCCTGGCATCGCCGGACCGCTCCGGGCTCCGCAAGAAGCTGGCCAAAGCAGACCGGAGCCTGACCGACCACGATGTGGAATACCGGCACGCCACCGACCTCGATGAAGTGATGAACGCCTGGGCCACCGTCCAACCGTTGTACGACCGGGCCGAAGCGGACTTTCCCCGGCAACACTTCGGCAAGGGTGCGGACTCGCACTTCTTCGAGCCTATGTTGCGCTCCCTAGCCGAGCGTCGGCAAGCGTCGATCACAACCCTCTGGATCGACGGACAGCCTGCCGCCTTCGATGTCTTTCTCTGGACCGGTGGTGTTGCCAACGCAATCCTGGGCCGTTTTGATCCTGAGCTCGCAGACTTCTCGCCCGGCCAGCTCCTGCTTCGGTTTGGTGTGCAGGAGGCGATCGCGGCCGGGGTGGACGAAATCGACCTCCAGCTGGGCGACGATCTCTACAAACGACGGTGGTCCACCGGGACCTACGACACGGTGCACGTGCGCTCGGCCTTTTCCCGGACGTTCACGTTGGCCGACAGCGTGCTGAAGGGTGTGGACGCCGCCTTCAGGCTCCGTTCCCGTCTCCGCTAAGGGCGTGGTCGGGCCTGGTCGGGCTCGGGCTCAACGATGATCCGCCCATCGCGGATCTTCACCGGGTAGACCCGCAGGGCCTCCTTCACCGGCTTGCGCGTGGGCTCACCGGTTCGAAGGTCGAAACGCCCGTTGTGTTTGGGGCATTCGATCATGCAGTCCACAATCGTACCCTCAGCCAGGTGGGCCGCACCGTGGGTGCAGAGGCCGTCGGTCACCACGATCTCGGAGTCGCTGAGCCGGTAGACGGCGAAGGTGGCGTCGGCTATGTCGACCCGCCGAATTTCGCCAGGGACGAGCGAGTCGACGGCTCCAAGGTCTACTCCGGGTGTCCCCCAGAGACGCACGCCAACATCCACCGTGCCGACGCCGTCGTGATCCGGACCGGTTGGCAGGTTGCGAGAAGGGAGCTCGAACGTCAAGTCCTTCGCCTGGCCATCCAGTGCGGTGAGGATGTCCCGATAGGCGGCCGCAGTGTTTGGCAGCGGTGGGGCGAGGTGCTGTTTGACCTCGGCGTGGAGGGCAGGGAGGTTGTAGTAGGGCACGGTGGGAAACATGTGGTGTTCAACGTGGTAGTTCATGTTGCTGTAAAGGAAACGGAAGACCGGGTTCATGTAGATCGTGCGGGTGTTGAGCCGGTGGTCCAGCGCATCTTCGGTGAGGCCGGCGTGCTGGGTGAGGCCGAAGAAGACCACCAACCACACGCCATAGAGCGTTGGGAGTCCGATGAACATCACCGGCCAGATGCTGGTGGTGGCCACGCTCCAAGCGATCGCGGCGGCGAGGATTCCCACATACGCCCGTGCTTCCCAGACCACGGCCTTCTGTTCGCTTTCGGGGGTGTAGTCCCGGGTGTTCTCGTCGAGCCCGATGAAGGCATGGCGCAGCATGGTGCGGACCAACGGCACCACGGATTTCCAGCCCAGCATGAAGAGCGCGATGTCACGCCGACTTGTGGGGCGGGGAAACGAGATCTCGGGGTCGCGGCCCACGATGAGCGTGTCGGTGTGGTGGCGCACGTGGGACCAGCGCCATTGGGTTGCTCCCCGCAGCAACATAAACGAGGCTAGGTAGTAGACCGCGTCGTTCGCCGGCGCTGACTTGAACGCCGAGCCGTGCCCCATCTCATGCCAGCGGGAATCGGCCGCTCCCCCGTACAGTGCGCCGTAGACGAGGAACGCTGGCACCGCCCACCATGAGCCTCGAAGCGACCATGCCAAGGCGCCGAAACCAACGATCAACCCCAGCCAGAGGAGTGTGTCCACCGCCGCCCTGCCGTTCGTGCGGGCCGACAAGTCACGCAACCGGGCCGGATTGATGGGCGGCCGATACCACTGGGCGTTTGCCAGTCCTCGTTCAATCGCCCGCAACGTTTCCGGGCCCCGGAGCGAGTAGTCACGTTGGATCGCAGTCATCTCGCTCTCCCGGGCGCCCAGTTATTCGGTGGAATGGGTGGCTCGATCGTAACCAACTACGGCCGGCGACTCGAATCGCAGTCGGCCGTTGATCAGGATGAGGCGGGCAGACCCGCCGCTGGTGAAATTCGATATGCAGGTAAGGCAGGCTGGTCTGGCACCGGCCCATCATCGATCAGAAGATGGCAGATCGTTGCCATCACCGCCAGGCCGATTGCTGTCCACCAGGCTCCGCTGTAGCTACCCGTTCGATCCGAGATCTCACCCCCCAGCCATGCGCCCAGAAACGAGCCCATCTGGTGGCTCAGAAAGACAATCCCGAAGAGGGTTCCCGCATTCCGGGTGCCAAACATCTGGTTGACGATCCCCGAGGTGAGCGGAACGGTGGACAGCCACAGCAACCCGATTGTCGCACCGAAGATGACGGTGGTGGCGTCCGAAACCGGGGTGAGGAGGTAGCCCAGGATGAAGAGTCCCCGGAGACCGTAGAGACCGGCGAGCAAGTTGGACTTGTTGTAACGACCGCCCAGGAACCCAGCGGTGAGCGAGCCAAAAACGTTGAATAGGCCGATGAGCGCCAGGGCCTGCGCTGCGGCACTGTCGGAGACGTTCACGTCTCTGGCATAGGAAGCCAGGTGGGTTCCGATGAACACCACATGGAATCCGCACACGAAGAAGCCGAGGTTCAAGAGAAGGTAGGACCGGGAAGCGGCAGCGCGTTGCAGGTCTACTCGCAAAGCGTTGCCCTCGCCCTGCAACTCTTTCTCCGCCGCCGACTGCTGATCTGAAGCACTGCCCCGGAGGACCGGAGCAAAAATCAGAATAGCCAGGGTCATGAAGGCCAGCACCACAGCAGTGGATCGCCATGTCCCGCTGTCCAGGAGGTTGCGGGTGAGCGGGATGATCACGAACTGCCCAATCGACCCGGCTGCGCTCACTACACCCAAGGCCATGGAGCGCTGCGCTGGCGGCGCCATACGGCCAATTGCACTCAGGACCACCGTGAAACTTGCGGCGGAAACGGCGGCTCCGGTGAGGAAACCAGCAGACAGCAGCAGCACCCCGTTGGAGTCGGCGGTACTCATCATGAGCAACGAACCGCAATAGGCCAGCCCGCCCGCAGAGAGGACTCGGCCGGTGCCGTAGCGGTCCGCGATCGCGCCCGCCAGCGGCTGCGACACACCCCATACGATGTTTTGGACCGCTATCACCAGGGAGAAGGCCCCCTTGTCGGTTCCCAGCGTCTCGATCACCGGATCGAGGAAGAGCCCGAAGCTGTAGCGGGTACCAAGGGAGATTGACGTGATAATCCCGCCGGCGATCACGGCAACGGTCAGGTTCCGCATCGAGCGCTCGGTCTGCGGGGACACAGCAGCAGTCACCGGAAAAGACTAGTGCGTGCGCCCTTCTGACGGGTCGTTGGAAACGCCGGGACGCCATCGAACGGTGCGTAGTGCCGATCGCGCCCGCTTCACGTGGCACGCGAAGCCACCGTCAAACGGAGCGATGCCGGTCTGTCCAGCGCTCCGCTTCTCCTCAAGGCGCCATCGAAGGGTGCGTAATGCCGATCCGTCCCATCGAAAGGAGCCGAACGCCGCCCCCAGCAGCACGACCTTCCGTTCACTACGCCCCACCGGCATATCACTCCCTTCAATGCGGCGGGTACCGTCACCCTCATGGTGATGCCGGACCTCCAGATCGTTTGCGTTGACTGCGGCGGTGACTGCTTCCCGCTGGGGTGGTTCCCCGAGGATGGCGAATTGGAACCGGGCACCGTGCTCCCCTATCGGTGCAGAGACTGCCTCGACCGCTGGGATATTGTGATTGGCGACCCCGGAGACGACTACTAGAGATTCGCACCAAGTTGGCCGAACACCGCCTCGGGCAGTGGGTTCTTCCCCTGTAGTGAACCGTCGGTCCGATACGGGCTGAGACTCATGAACACCGAGTCCGGAGCGAAGAATTTCGTTCCGTGCGGCAGCGACGGGTCATAGTCCTTGTCCAGCGATGCCTTCATTGCATCCATATGAGCGCCGCTGCGAGCAAAGCGGTGAAGGCGGTTGGCCGACTCCCAGAACGAAACGGTGCAAAGGATGTTAGGTAGAGCGAAGAAGGCCGACTTCCAAATGACGCCATCGGCTTCAAGAAGTTGCGTCTCCACCCCGGTGTTGAGCTGGTTGAATCGAAACCCCTTGGAGAACCGCAGTGGACCAAGCGAAACGCCGATCACCGGCCCGGCGGATTCGGTGTGAACAGACCGGTCAATCCCGGCGGGCAGCCCCGGCCATCGACCAATTGCCCGGGTAACGCTCGTGCGCATGTGCCACGAATTCTTGTCGTCGGTTTTGTCGCTATCGAGGAAGGAGGAGATGGCGTCATCGTCTTCCCAGAAAGCGATGAATCCGTTGCGGTTGAGTTGGGGTGTTCCTGGCCAGGCTCGACCGCTAAAGGCCGCCGCGGTCAGACGCTGACTACTGAGAAGCCCCGGCGTCGCCGCTGGGTCGGGGATCCTCGGTCTCAGGAAACCCGTGAGGCCGTTGTCGGTCAGATGGATGGAACACGACACCATCGTCGTTCACCTCTTTGCTGTTTGGAGCCCTGATTTCGAGCTCTTGTGCCTACCCACAGTCCAGTAGAGCACTTTGTGAAGCGTTTCACAAGCGATTCCCAGGTGGGCCGAAAATCCCAGTCGCTCGGATTACTCCATCCGCTATGCTTCGTGTTCGCCTTGGTGGCCGTAGCTCAGTTGGTTAGAGCGCCAGGTTGTGATCCTGGATGTCGGGGGTTCGAATCCCCTCGGTCACCCTCAAGATTTCTCCGCTACGCTGGGAGATCCACTACAAGCACCTCTAGCTCAATTGGCAGAGCAACGGACTCTTAATCCGCAGGTTCCGGGTTCAAGTCCCGGGGGGTGTACCAAGCTGACCAGGGCAAACACGTCGATCGGCGTGACCTTGGGAGACCGATTCCAACGTTTCATCCAACCAAAACCGTTGGATGCTCGTGAGGCACAGCGACCGCGTCCGCGGCATTTAACCTCTGTGGTCGACGGTGGTCGGGCCCTTCAACCGGGTCATCGCCGCCGATCCCGACGCGGTCGAAGAGGCGTTCCAAGACAAGCTGGCCCAGTTCCTATCGGTTGTGCCGGTGATTGTTGTTCTGGCGTGGCTTGCCGGTCGATCGCGGGAGTCCCTTGTACCTGGTGCGAGGAAACACTGCCCGCGGCCTGAAGAACACGGGGAGGCAACCTACATGTCCAACGCCACCCAGATTCCGTTCGCTCTGCTTGTCGCGGCCCTGGGGGTCCTCCTTGCCTGGATCATGCGGTGGACCAAACTCCATACTCGGGGCTGTCCTGTTCCAAATCGGTTTGGACTTCGTTGTCGCCCTTGAATTCACGAAATGGGTTGAACCCGACGTGCGGCTCGTTGTGTCGACCCAGACTGGATTCCTGTGCGCCGCCCCAAGTCGATACCATCACTTCGCACACCATCGACTAGGGGCGGAGCGTGACATCATGATTTCAGAGCAGATGCAAACGGCGTTGTCTGAACAGCTGAACCACGAGTTCGGTTCGGCCTACCTCTATCTGGCCATGTCGGCCTACTGCAGCCACAACGACTTCAACGGTGCGGCTACGTGGATGAGGGGCCAACACGAGGAGGAGCAGTTCCATGCGGCCAAGCTCTACGACTACCTCATCGAACAGGGAGTACATGTCGGGCTGGGCCGGATCGAAGGACCCCCGGACCAGTTTGGCTCCTTACTCGAGGTCTTTGAGGCCTCGCTCGCTCATGAACACGAAATGACCAAACGGCTCAATGAACTGAGCGATCTGGCGCTGAAGGAGAAGGACCACGCCACCTACAACCTCCTTCAATGGTTCGTGAACGAGCAAGTGGAGGAAGAAGCATCGGTCGGAGCGCTCATCGCCAAGCTCCGCATGGTGAAGAACGATGGTTACGGCCTCTTGATGATCGACAATGAGCTCGGCCAGCGTGCGGGATTCACGTCGGAGTAGAACTCTGCGATCTGACCCCCGGTTCGCTCGATCAAGTGAGGTCAGCTAGAGCGGTTCATCGAACCGTTGGATCTCGACGAGGTGCCCGTCGGGATCGTGCACGAAGCAGTGGTACACACCGAACCGAGCGTTGGCATGAGGTCCATCGACGCGGTAACCGGCCGCGCTGAGGCGGTCGGCCCAATGATCCACGTCATCAGCCACGAGCGTGAGGATCACACCACCGGGTTCCGCAACTCGGTGGTCGCACACCCCGATGTAGGCATCGGTCGCGACCCGATAGATCTGGCATGCGCCCTGATCGCGAACGAGTTCGAGGTCGAGTACGTGTCCATAGAACGCTGCAGATCGGTCGAGCCCGCTTACGTAGACGAACGTGATCTGAGCGTCGAAGGGTGAAGAGTCCGTCATGACCCGACACTACCTCTCGACTCCGCAGGTCGGGGCTCCTGCACTGAGGGTGCCTCATCAACGAATACAAGAATGTCGCCTGACCAGCCACGATCGGATGCTGGGCACCCACAGGCTCCAGGTGGCTACCTTGCAGAGTAGAGTTGACCGATGCCCGAAACCGTGCTGATAACCGGGGCTTCGTCAGGCACCCTCAGGTCCGCACCGCTTTGCGAGCACTCACCGTGACCACGACACCCACCGTTCGAGCAGGCCTATGAAAGTTCCGGGTTAGATCGCGCCGTCTACGACGAGATTGCTGAACAGGTCGAACGTGATCCGTTTCCTTCAAAGGCCTTCGGCCTTAACCATTTTGAGAAATGATTTGTACAAGACTGACAGATCAAAAGCCAGTAAACCAAACGCGCTCGAGGATTGAACTCTTTCGTAGTATGCATCGCTTTGATCGATGGAAAACTCTTTGGTGCCCTTCCCTATTTGATGGCTTCCGGTCAGGCCTGCCCTCAGATGCTTCAAGGCCGTATTGCCATTTTTGAGGTCCTTGCTGTACACGCTGTTGATGCGGGGCCTCGGCCCCACCAGCGTCATCGTTCCGATCAAAATACAAAACAGTTGAGGTAGTTCGTCAAGATAGCCCTTAATGATCAAACGACCCATGCGAGTCGTATTCTTGCGGTCATGTTGAAAGAAGGTTGCGGAGTCCCGCTCCGTCATGTCTTGAATCACTGAGAGTTTTAGCGTACGAAATTTATACATACTGAAAGGTTTCCCTTGAGACATGCGAGTCTCACTGTACAAAACCGGCCCACGAGCCTCTTTGTCCCACAATCCCTCCAGCCGGATACCGATTGCGATCAACAACATCAGAGGGGAGAACAAGATCAATAATGGCAGTATGAGAATCTTATCCGCCACATATTTTAGAGAAAAAGTGTTCATGCTTGTTCCACTCCTGAAAGCACGCAACGGAAGGGCTTTCATCAACGTTCGTACCCCCTCGGCCGCTTCACGGTGGTTGTTAGCCCGACAGGCCCTGGACTCACATCATCATCGACGCCATCGGTCAAGTCCGAACCGCCACCATCAAAAGGGGCAGGCCGAGATCACCGGACCGCTCGAGGCCGAGCATGCGGGTGCCGAGAACGCGTCGCTGCAGGTCACAGGATTTGGCGCCCGACATTCCATGCGGAGACCAGGGACACCCACCCAACACCGTCGCGACACCACATTCGACACTTTCTTCACCTGCCTTCCCGTCCAGCCCGGCAGTCACCCATGACCGCCTCATGTTCGTCGTCATCGACATCCCAGGGACACCACCGCGTGGCACGCGCGACAACCGATCTGAACGAGCCGATGCGACGCTCTCATCAATGAATACCGAAACGCCGCTTGAACAGGGAAGGCGGGTTTCCGAGCCCTACAGAAAGACCTAGCGTTGGTCGACCCGAACCTCCGTTTGCAGATACAACGAACAGCGGCGACACTCCAATCATCAGTTCAACGAGAGGAATTGACATGGGGCAACGAGCGGTTCTGATCACAGGGTCGTCCACCGGGATCGGGGAGGCATGCACTTCACGCTTGGCTGCCGCAGGGTGGAAGGTCTACGCAGGTGTTCGCAGGCCGGAGGATGGCGATCGGCTGACGGCCGCACACTCGGGTGACATCGAACCGGTAATCATCGACGTGTGCGAGCCCGCGTCGATCGATGCCGCGATCGCCCACATCACTAGAGCAGGAGTCGGCCTGGATGCCCTGGTCAACAACGCAGGTATCGGCCCGGGCGGACCTGTCGAAGTACTCGAAATCGACGACTGGCGCAGTGTGTTCGAAACGAACTTCTTCGGACTGGTCGCGATGACCAAGGCTGCCTTTCCTTTGATCGATGCTGCCGACGGTCGGTTTGTGCACATCGGGTCGATCGCCGGCCGCGTCGCAATTGCCGGAATGGGTCCGTACGCCGCGAGTAAGCATGCGGTAGCTGCACTGAATTGGTCAATGCGCGGGGAATTCGCCCGAATAGGCCGGATGAACTCGTCGGTGATCGAGCCCGGCGAGATCAAGACGTCGATCTGGACGAAGGCCGCACGGCAGCTCGACGACGCCACGATCCGGCTCGAGCGTGACGGTTTGACCGAGCGCTATCAATGGCTGATGGACATGTTCCGCGGATTCCTGGCCGAAACGAATGAGAGGGCTATCGAACCGGACAAGGTCGCCGCGGCGGTCGAACTCGCGCTCACCGCAAACAAGCCGAAAGCCCGATACCTCGTCGGAACCGACGCCAAGATTCAGTCGAAGCTAGCTCTGCTCCCGGACCGCGCTCGCGAGTTCGCCCTCGGAAAGGCACAAGACACCCTGATCGAGAACGGGAAGAAAATCCGGACCGCCGAATCCTGATCGTCCTTTACGGGTCGTTCATGCGTCGTCAGGACCTACGGCACTACCCGGGCGAAACAGTCCATGTCAGGTTGATAGTCAAGAAGCACCATGAGCCACATCATGCCGACGAAGCGATCTAACCCCCGCAAGAGACAGGACCAAGCCATGCGCGGACAGTTTCTCAACGACATTGTGCAGCATGAAATCGAGAAGGAGGGCTACGTCTTCAAAGTGCCGTCCTTGTACTACGACAATCTTTCCATGAACGCTGTCTTCACTGCGTCTACGAACAAGGTACGCAACTATCTGCCCCATCCAGACATGCGCCCGGTAGAGATCTTCCCAGGCAAGTGCCTTGTATCCTTCACCGCCTTCGAATACCGCAAGACTGATCTGGGTCCTTACAACGAGTTCAGCGTCGGCGTGCTCATCGAATTCCAGAAGCGGTCCATCCCCTTCGCCGGTGCACTCAAAAAGACCCTCAAACGGGAATTCTCCCTCTACGTGTGGCACCTCCCGGTCACAACCGAGATCGCCCGGGTGGGAGGCGTAGAGTTTTACGGCTATCCGAAGTTCATCGCCGACATCGAATTCACCCGCTCCGGGGACAAGCTGCGTTGCGACCTGTCCGAAAAGGGCTCCAGGATCCTGAGTATGGAAGGCAAGATGCTGCCCACCGAGCCCGGCAAGCGCCTGCGCTACATCACCTACTCGCTCAAAACCGGAATCCCCCTGGTCACCAACGTCTACGTCAATCCCCTCCAGTTCGCCCAGAGCCGCGACTCCGACGCCGCCAGACTGGAAATCGGCAGCGACCACCCCATCGCCAAGGAGCTTCAGGAAATCGACCTCAGTGACACACCCAACATGTACCAGTACAGCCCGAACAACGAAGCCATTCTCTTCGCCGGCCGGAACCTGATGGACACGTAGCTTCACCCAGTCCATGTGAATTGGAAACCGAGCCGCTGGGACGTCCGCCTCTATCGAGGTCACCTGTCTGCATAGACAATCATCGGGTCAGCCCGCGACACACAGATGGAGGCGTTCGATGAAACAACGACGCTCGATAGGACCGCGCCGGATTCCCTTGGCCGTGATGGGCGGCCTGGTGCTGCTCCTTGCATTGCTGGCACCGGCAGCTGCCCAAATAGCCGGTGAGGGTCGGGCCGGAGGCAAGTTTCGGACCGGCGACTCCGTCGAGATCGCGGCCGGTGAGACCTTCGACGGCAATCTCTATGCCTTTGCGGGCACCGTCGACGTGAACGGGACCGTCGATGGTGACCTCCTGGTCGGCGGCGGCCAGATCTCGATCGATGGCACGGTAACTGGTGACGTGACCGTGGCCGGCGGCGAGCTGACCGTTGACGGTGAGGTTCTAGGCGACATCCGGTTTGCCGGTGGTCAGCTTCGCGTCAAGGGCCCGGTCGGAGGCGATGTGGCGGTGGTGGGCGGGAATGTCGAACTCGACGGTGACATGGACGCTGACGTGTTATTCGCGGCCGGGCAAATGAACATCAAGGGCGACGTTGCTGGTCAGATCTACGGAGGGGCTGGCCAATACGAGCGGACCGGAACGGTGATCGGCCCTGAGGACGTGACGGTGGACGAGGACGACGAGCCGGCAACATTCGGCGACCAGGTGGTCGGTGGGCTCTACCGGTTCGTCACGCTGTTCGTGGTCGGTGCGCTCGTTCTGCTGGTGCTGCGCCGCCCGCTCGAGGCAGTGCTGACTCGAGCCCGCCAGCGGCCTGCCCCAAGCTTGCTCGCCGGGCTCATCGCCCTCACCGCGATTGTGGCGCTCCTGGTTCTCTCGATCGTCGTGGGCATCCTCTGGTCGATCTTGTTCGGCCTTTCCGGGTTTGGACTACTGGTTGGCACGTTCTGGTTCGGATTCGTCGTCCTTTGGGTGGTCGTCGCATTCGCCCTGTTCCTCCTGGTGATCTACGCCGCCCCGATCGTGGCTGGCCTCGCGGGGAGCCGCCTGGTCCCTGCAGTACAAGACAACAACGTGTGGGTGCAGCTGGTCGCCCTCGCGGTCGGGCTGGCTGTCTATCTGATCTTGACCGCCATCCCCGTTGTGGGCTGGCTGTTCGGCGCCTTGGCTGTGGTCTTCGCCGCCGGCGCGATCGTGTTGTCAAAGCGGGACTCCGGGGCCACACCGGCCGCACCTGTCGCAGCCGTAGACTGAGCACCACAAGCCGACATGATTCAGCTCGGTTTGCGACGAACACGGGAATCTGGCGTGCGGGTGCCGAGAACGCACGCTGCAGATCACAGAATCGGCGCCCGACATCGGGACCGTGCATCCAACGCGAACTCCAACGAACCAGCCGGACCACATCTGCGGGGGCCACGACAGACGGCCCGGATGATCCACCGGACGGCTGTCCTGTTCCCCGGCCAGCACAGGACTTTCCGGACCGTTGTCAAGGCCCTCTTAATCCGCAGGTTCCGGGTTCAAGTCCCGGGGGGTGTACCACAAAGGTCCAGGTCAGACCCGCTTTCGGCCCGCCTGGGGTTTCACCGTTTTGGGGCTCATCCAACGTCAATCCAACGGACCCGGCGCACGATGGCGAGATTTACGGCATCGCTGTACGTGTGGATCAAGAATTGCTGGCGACGGCAGGTGCGGACGCAGCCATCCGGCTGTGGTCTCCACGCAACCTTTTCGTTTCCCAGGGTGAGCGGATCGGCCACCAGGGCGATGTCCGGGCCGTCGCGTTTGCCGGGAGCACACTCATATCGGGCGGAAGTGACGGGACGGTCCGTCGCTGGGTGGCGGGTCGAACCCCGGCGGTGGATGTCATCTCTGAGGGGAGTCTCGGCGTACTGGACATTGATGGCACCGACACTCACGACGAGGTGGTCGCTGCAACACGAGCGGGTGCGCTGTTGTGGTGGAGCAAAGATCGAGGCGGCGTGGTCGTTGATGCCCATTCGGATCGAGCATGGGCAGTTCGGTTGCTGTCTACGGGTGACATAATCAGTGAAAGTTCCGATGGCCGCGTTTTGCGGACGACACGGGATGGCGATCTCGACATGCTGCTCGAACTCCTAAGCGAGATCCGGAGTCTGGCAGTGACCGGTGACGAGCTGTTCGCGCACGTCGGGGACGAGGACGGCGGGCTGCACGAGATCAACCTTGTGACCGGGCGATCCCGGATGCTCGGGCGACTCGGTGCTCCGATCCGAGCGCTCGAAGTGCTTCCCGTCGGGAACGGAATTCTGGCAGGAACTTCTGACGGGACACTGTGGATGTTGGAGACGACCGATGACGCTCGACCTAGTCAGTCATCAACGACACCCGTTGGGAGATCCGTGATCTCGCCGCCGACCCGCAGGGCGATTTCCTGGCGGTGACAGGCGCCCTATCGGAGGTGCTCATCCTACGCACCGACGATTAGTCGCAGGAAACGCTGCTGGTTGGCCACAGCGACGAAGTGCGAGATGCCGCGTGGAGCTCTGATGGTTCCGTTGCTCGTGACCGTAAGCAAAGACCAAACGGTTCGGCTCTGGAACCGCGACCTGAGCGAGCTGAGTATGGCCTCGGTTCACAAGAACGACACCCGGTCCGTTCACGTTGGCAATGGCTCAACGGTCATTACCGCGTCGAACGTTGGGGAGACTTTGCGCTGGCCCGGTCCATAGCAGTGGGCCGATACGGTCTGCGAGCTCGCTGGACGACGGCTGACCGAGGAGGAGATCGCCGCCCACGGGGCAGCCAATCTCGCGCTCGGCGAGGTACGCGCACCCGCGTCCTGAACCCGTCAGGCTTGATAGTCCCAGGCGCATAAATAGCAGGCATATAACGCCGCGGCCTCAAGCGACATGCATCTTCGCGAACTCGACGAGCACTTCCTGCATCTCACAGGACATACCGCTACGAAGGAGAAGACCATGTCAAGGATGCAGATCACTCGTTTCGACGACACACGATCTCGGCGCCGTACGTCACAGCTTGCAATTCTAATCGCGTTTGTCTTTGCGATTCTGGGAAGTCAGATCGCCGCGCCAACATCGGCATCGGCGGCTCCCGGAAAACCCCCTGACGCAGCTGGGGTGACTGAAGGTGTCGCCAAGCCCAGCAAGGTAGTGATCGATTGGCAAATGCCGGCTCGCTGGCATGAGTCTTGGTCGTCATACGGAGTCGTCGCTGCTGAGACAACCTCTGCAGGAACATTCGACGTCTACGGGTACGACCCGGCTTATGCGGACCCGGACTCCTGGGAAGTCATCCTCGACGGGTGCGCAACCGAGAGCGCCGTGCGGACAGTAGTGTGGGTCTGGATGATCTCCGCGAGCGGGTTCGCTCGGACCGTGACGTCTGATTCATGCTCGACGACAGCGACCGTTCCCACGTTGGGTCGTTACCGGGTGGATCTGACTGTAGAGCTCATCAATGGCGGCGAGATTTCCGGAGAATCATCTATTGACGTTCAGGATCAGTTGATCGTCTTGTTAGGAGACTCCTCGGCGGCGGGCGAGGGAAACCCGGTCGAAAAGGCGGTCAATAGTGGCCTGCTATCGGACCCGAGCTGGGACGACGAGCGCTGTCATCGGTCGCGAAACGCCGGTGCCGCCGAGGCGGCCCGGCGATTGCAGGATCCGCACAAGTCGGTGACGTTTCTCTCGTTTGCCTGTTCTGGCGCGAAGTTGACAACCGGAGTGCTCTTCCCTTATGCGGGAATCGATCCCCCGACCGATGAACCGGATCTTGAGCCTCAGCTAGATCAGCTCGTGCGTGCGCTATGCAAGGGCACGGAGGCATCTTCATGTTCCGAGCAGCGCATGCGGCGTGTCGACAAGGTCTTCGTGCAGGTCGGAGTCAACGATCTTGGCTTCAAGAGCATCCTTCTCATCTGCAACAACCTGAAGTTTCTCGATGAGAAGGAGCGGAACCCATTAGACATCATTGACAGCCTCTGGCTGGATAAGCCGTGCCACGACCAAGCTGCCGTGCGCGGCAAGGTCAACTCTGCACTTGCCCATTTGACTACCGACTACCTCGTCCACAATTCGCACCTGATGCCCGGTTGCGACGATGAGCCCGACTGCGGCGGGATAGTCCGGTTTGGCAGCTATGGAATGATCGGTGAGCGGCTCGACTACTTCAATGTTGACGTCGAGGACTACTACCTGTTGACGTACCCGAACGGGACCTTTGGTGACAAAGACGGCTCGGAAGACGGGTGCGGGGCCTTCACGTTCGTGTCAAAGGAGGAATCCGAGTGGATGAAGCAAGTCGCCATCCGGCTGAACGAGCTTATCCGGCTCGAGGCAATCAAGCTCGGGGGTCATGCGGTCACAGCCATAGGCCCAGCCTTCGAGAAACACGGGTACTGCGCGGGAAAGCGAACCATCGGGACCAGTCCGTTTCCCGGTGACGACGTGCTGCACGACAGGCACGACCAGTCCTGGTTCGTGCCGCTACTCCAGTCGATGCTGGATCAGTGGAACGTGGAGGGCACTATGCATCCGAACAAGCACGGACACGACGCGATCGCAGACGCCGTTGTTTCGGCTGTGCAAGCATCCAAACCGGACCGTGCGCCCACCCATCGAGTCTCGATCATCCCGGAAAGAATCCGATTCACCGAGCCTGCCGTCCGTGCCGGCGACAACATCGATATCGCCCTGAATTTCGGGTTTCACTCAAAGGAGCGAGACTCGGTCACGGATGAGCTCGTGGATCTCTTTCCGAAGGGCCGCTATCAAGCCGTGGATCTAACACTTCCGTCAGGGGAGTGGGTCACACTTCCAGATTCAATGCGATCCCAGGTCGCTCTGGCTACTACGGACGAGTCACTCCGGATCAGCTTTAGCACTCGTCGGAAAGCTCTAAACAGGATCGTTCCCACGGCTCTACAACTTCGCGATGGTCCTGAGTCCGACGGACCGGACGTGGGGCCGCCGGACAAGCCGGAGGACCGACCCCGGGTATTCAGCTACTACATCGACTACCAGCGACTGCGCGATGGCCGGGTCAACTACGGAAAAGGGCAGCACACGGTCCGCACGATGCCATCCATTGGATCGATGGGTGGGACGCTCGAAGTCCAGTACTGCGTTCTCGTAACTGAGCTCCGTAGTCGTACTCGATACCTGCCTCCGGAGCAGGTCGGTTGTAGCTCGGTCGCCACGACGCCCGGCACTAGTCCCGATAATCGAAATGTCGAGACAGCGCCCACGCCCGAGTGCGACGGACTAGCGGCAACGATTCTCGGCAGTGCAGGGCGTGATGTGCTCGTTGGCATTTCAGGCGATGACCTGATCGTCGGTATCGATGGAAACGACGTGATCCGTGGTCTTGGAGGCAACGACGTGATCGAATGCAGCACGAATCGCGCTCCTTGGGAACGGCCGAGAGCTCCCATGCGATCGGTCCTTCAAGCAGCTGGGACACCGCCGATCGTGTCGAAGAATCGGGCCATGCCCTCGAAGGTGTGATGCTGATCCTGGGCGGTAGTGAACCACCAGATCCTCTGCCGAGACCAGCACAAGATCATCCCGAAACAGAACAACGGTGTCGACCATTCCCATCGCTGCGCCCAGTCCGACAGGTCACAGAAAATCGAATTGGGCTGCCTCACCCGGGTCGGTGTGGATCGGGACCGACGCCCCTTCAGCAGCCCGGAACCTCGGCCCCCGAACATCTCGGAGTTGGCGGGTCACCGTCGAGTAGCCGGCATCGAAACCTTCGGAGCGGAGCCGATGCCACACACCGATCCCCAGCAGTCTCAGCCATTTCTTCAGCAGCTCGTTGATCCGGTTCTGCCAATGCTGATTCAGTACCAGCGCCCCGTCCGGGAACTGAGCGTTTCGTTGGCGGCCCATCGGCGCCGAGATCTTTGGCGATCGTGGCCGGATGAAACCCGGTCTCCTCGGCGATCTCTTTGTTCGTCCAGCCCTGTTTCTTCAGTTCCTCAATCTTCACGTACGTCTCCTGGTTCTTGATGGAGATGGCTCCTCTGGCAAATCGATGCTTGGTCGCTCGACACGCTGGACGGGCCACCCTCATCAGTGGTGGATGCTGCCCAGGAGCCCGACACCAATGTCAGTTTTCAATGATCGTGGGTGACGGCTTCAGTGATCGCTCGCAGGCGGTGGAGGAACTGAGCCAGAAGAAGCTGACGGAGCAGGAATCAGACCATTCTCGGCTCCTTCGCAACGGTCTGGCCACTCTCGATCAGATCGATGACGCGGCGGCGTAACTCAGGTGAATAGTGACGAGGCATTCGGGTTCTCCTTCAGTAGAAGCATGGCCGATTCCAGAACGGCGCACCTCACAGAACCCGGGGCACATCAGAACCAAATCTGCCACCCTCGCCCCGGTTTCAGACCCAACGCCACCGCCCCCATGATGAACTAAAATGCCGTCAAGCGCCCCCGGCGAAAAACGGACCTCACCAGGTCTGTCCGGCTTCTCATCAGGCAGCCAGAATCCTTCTCGATCAAGTCCCGACCCGTCAGCCTGCAGATGCGACCGCACATGCCGCAAAATCGGCATGCCTTCCCTAGATGCAAACGTCTTGTGTCGCAACAGCTTCCCCCTCAACCAAGCCAAATGATCCCACCAGACGGCATCCAGGTCCAACGATCAAAATGACCACCCATCTCAACGCGGTCCAACGGAGCAGAAGTGCGCTGACGTTGACGACGTTGACCGTCCAACGAGAAATCCAACGAACTTGCTGGACTCCCCCGGACTACGGTGGACGGGCTGGACTATCGGCTGGACAGCACCGACCCCACTGGACAGAGCCGGACTTTCCGGACCCTTGTCAAGGCCCTCTTGATCCGCAGGTTCCGGGTTCAAGTCCCGGGGGTGTACCAATCTGACCAGGGCAAACGCTGTGCTCGGCGTGACTTTGGGAGCCCGTATCCAACGTTTCATCCAACCAAACCGTTGGATGCTCGTTAGGCACAGCGACCCCGCCCAAGGCGTTTAACCTGTTCACCGGCCCGCTAGCAGTCACCGACCTGCGGATTATCGCTCCGCTGACAAACAGACAACCCCGACACACTGTCGAACCACAAGGCGGACCCGTTGAGGCCACGCTTCTCTGCACACAGAAATCAACGATCCAATGCTTGGCTGAACCAAGTGGCGTGACTGTCCGCGGAGCGCGTTTGCGATAACCAGCGGCGGAGTCCGCTGCCGACGCGAGCTGTTCAGGTTTTGCCGATACTGCTAGAGTCCGACCAAGGAGGTTGGCGTGGGGGAAAAGTCGCCGAACTCGCAGATGGATCGCCTCGTTGCTGATGTGCGAAAGGGCGAGCGCCGCGCAGCCCACCGCGCCTGCGACCAGCTCATGGACTATTGGGAGCAGCACGATCCGGAGCTCGACGACCTGCTCGACTTGCTGGTCGAGGCCGCGCAATCCGGATCCGTCGCGGCGCTGGAGGTGGTGCTGACTGCGATCCATCAACTGGGCCTCGCCCGTCCGGCGATCACCCGCCTGATCATCGAGCCCACCGCTGTCGACGAGGTCGCGCAGGCAACCCTGATCAAGGTTGAAGCAAATCTCGCAAAGTTCGAGCGACGGTCGAAGTTCCGCACCTGGCTCTACTCTGTCGCCAGGAACGAGGCGCTCATGCGGCTTCGACGAGAGAACGGCTCGACCACACCGAACACCGACGAGGTCGAGGACACCGCGTCTGCCGGTCGGCGGATGAGCAGCATTGTGGTGACAAGGGCGACGGTGCGTGACGCCCTCGATGCGCTCGCCGAGCCCTACAGAGAGACCATGCTACTGCGCGTCGACAACGAGCTCGAGTACGACGAGATCGCAGCGCAGCTCGGTATCCCGATCGGGACGGTCAGATCACGTTTGGCTAAGGCGCGGACGATACTCGCCGTAAAACTGGAGTTCACATGACCGGCTCGACCCAGATCGACCGGTACCGTGTTCGCCGCCAACTCGGCCGCGGCGCGTTTGCTGCGGTGCACTCCGCCGCCGACGAGGTCCTCGACACCACCGTTGCGCTGAAAATTCTGGACATCGGTTGGAGCCGCGATCCGGAGGTCCGCGAACGGTTCATTCAAGAGGCACGTCTGCTGCGCCGCGTGGACTGTTCGGCGTTCGTCCGGGTGTTCGACATCGGCGAGACCGATGACGGTCGGGCCTGGTTCACGATGACGCTGGCGCAGCGGGGTACGCTCGCCGATCGCCTCGACTCACGCGGCGGATCAGCATCGTGGATTAGCGCCGATCTGCACGTTCTCATCGACGTTGTGAGCACCGGACTCGATGCGCTGCGTCGAGCCGATGTAGTGCATCGCGACATCACTCCACGGAACCTGCTGATCGATACGACCGACCATCCCGGTACCGCCGAGCGCCAGCTGTTCGAACCCGACGAACGCCTGCTGATCGCGGACCTCGGCCTAGCGAAGGACCTCAGCACCGGCGTCGACTCATTGACGATGTTGGGCGGGACGCCGAGGTACCAAGCGCCCGAGCAGCTGACGCCACTGTCGAACGTCGATCATCGCGCCGACCTCTACGCCGCTACCGCAGTGCTGTGCGAGGTCGTCACTGGCGCGCCCCCACCAACCCCGCCGGAGCTGCGAACTCGGCTCGCGGAGCTCACGGAGCCGTGGAGCAGGGTCCTGGCCCGTGGTCTGGCGCCGGCTCCCGAGGACCGGTTCTCATCGATCGACGAGTGGTCCACGGCGCTGCGCGATCTCGTGGACGCGGAAACGCCCGTTCTGGCACCGCCCGTCGATGCGGAGATCATCAACCCGTATCCAGGACTGCGCGCCTTCGACGAGAGTCGAGCCGCGTTTTACAGCGGTCGGGAGTTGCTGGTAGACGAGATCGTCGATCGGCTGCGTGTTGATCGCATTCTCATCGTCGGCGGACCGTCGGGGGCGGGGAAGTCGTCAGTGTTGCGAGCCGGACTGATCCCGCGGATTCACGCCAGCGGCCTCGGCGACGATGTTTCGTGGTCGGTCACGCTCCTCACGCCGGGCCCGCAACCAATGAGCCGCCTGTGGCGTACGGTCGGGCAGCCGCCCACTGACGGCGAAGCATCGGAGGGCGGAAGCGGTCAGGTTCTCGTCATCGACCAATTCGAGGAGGTGCTGACCCAATGCACTGACACCGCTCAGCGGGAGGAGTTCATCGCTGCGATCATCGAGCTCTCGAAGCTCGGGGCACGGACGAGGGTCGTCCTCGGTATCCGCTCCGACTTTTACGGCCCGCTTGGCAGCGACACCCGGCTGGCCAATCTGCTCGGCCGACACGTCTTCGTGGGTCCGATGGCAAGGGCAGACCTCCGCCGGGCCATCGAGCGACCGGCGTTGCGCGTGGGCGTACCGATCGAGAACTCCCTCGTTGAGCAGATGGTCGACGATGCATTCGCCGCGCCTGCAGCGCTGCCTCACGTGTCGCACGCCCTGGCCACCATCTTTGCTCGCCGGAGCGGTGACCGGCTCAGGCTCGACACCTACCACGAGATCGGCGGTATCGCTGGCGCTCTCGCCGGGACGGCCGACGAATTCACCCGATCCTTGGGGCAAGAGGAGCAGGAGACGCTGCGACGTCTTCTCCTGCGGCTGATCGTGCCGGCTACGGGACGCCAGCCCGACGTCCGTGGCTCCGCTACCGCGAGGAGTTATCGAACGGACAGCGAAAGATGGTCGACCGACTCGCCAAGCATCGGCTGGTAACCATCACCGACGACGGCGTTCAGTTGGCGCATGAGGCGTTATTGACCAGCTGGACCCAGCTTCAGAGATGGGTCGACGCCTCCCGGGCCGACCTTGCCACTGCGAACGAGTTCCGGCAGAACGCCCGGGCGTGGCAAGAGAGGGGCCGAACCTCGGATCTGTTGGAGCAGGGTTCGGTGTTGGAACAGAGCGAAGGATGGGCGAGCCGGGCTCAGCCGGACCTCTCGGCTGCGGAGTCGGATTTCCTCCGTGCGTCCCAGGCACGGCGGACCCGGAACCGCCGGGTCCGACAGATAGTTACGTCGGTCCTCGTGCTGCTCTTGGTCGTCGCCGTCGCGGGTGCGGTTCTCGCCCGCCGGGAATCGACGCGGGCCGAGGAGGCGTCGCAACTGGCGCTCGCCCGCCGACTGGCCAGCGAGTCCGAGACCGCTCTGCTCCGATCCGACCTACCACTCGCAGCGCTCCTCGCAGTGGCCGGCGATCAGGTAAGTTCCACCGAGGAGACGCGCCAGGCGCTGTTCGCGACGCTCGTCGCGGAAGTCAGCCAGTCCCAGATCGTGCTCCGACACTCGGGGCAGGTGCGTGCCGTTGCCGCCAGCGCCGACGGGATGATTGCATCAGGAGGCGTCGACGGGTCGGTGCAGATCTGGCGGCCCGACGGTTCAATCCTTCAGCTCGAGGGACATGAAGGGGAGGTGCGCGATGTCGCGTTTATTGCCGGCGAGGACCGGGTCGTCTCGATCGATGAGGTCGGCTCGGTGCGGGTTTGGGAAGTAGGCGACGGCTCGATTGCCGAGCAGCATGTTGTAGCGTCGCCGAGCGGTGCCGGTGAAGGCGTTGGAGGCGGCGGATCGCAATCAGGTAGTGGCTCGGGGAGCGGCCAGACCAACACCGAAGAAGCTCGCTTACGAACCGTGACGGTCAGCAGTGACGGGACCGTTGCGGCTATCGCCGGCGACGGAGGAATCTGGCTGTGGGAGCTTGGAAACGGTGCTCCTCAATTCAGCCACGCAACCGACTCGGAGGTTCGCTCCATCGAGTGGCGCGAGGGGAACGATCGACTGGTGTTCAGCGATCGGGACGGTCGAGTGAGCGAGCTACAGATTGAAACCAGCCGAGTGATGGCCGCTCCCGAATCACACACAGACGTCGCCCATGACGTCACTGTTGTCGGCGACACGGTCATCTCGGTGGGTCGTGACCACTCGATCCGAACCTGGAATCTGGATACCGGCACCACGACGACGATCGACGAGGCCCACGGCGCCGAGATCTATGCGGTGTCCGCACGCAGCGACGGGGGCGAGCTCGCCACTGCCGGCGCCGACGAGACGATTCGGCTTTGGTCGCCCGAGAATCTGCGGATCCCGATCGCGGAGCTGACCGGCCATCAAGGAGACGTACAAGATGTCGCCTATGCCGGGAGCATTGTGATCTCCGCCGGCAGCGACGGCACCGTTCGCCGATGGGTCTCGGGGCGAACAAGTGCCGTCGACACCCTGACCGAGACCGGATCCGAACAAGGGGTGCTCGATCTGGATGCGAGCGAGGACACCGAGGTTGTCGTCGCCGCCGGCCGCTCGGGGAGGCTGATCTGGTGGAGAGCGAGCGCTGGCACGAGCATGGTCGACGCCCACCGGGATCGGGTGCAAGCTATCGAGCTCGCAGGCCTCGCTGAGGCGATCAGCGTCGGCTCCGACGGCCGCATCGTCCGAAGCACACCGCAGGGAGCGGAGGAGCTAGTCACTCTCGGCTCGCCCCTCGTCAGCCTGGTGTTGACCCCGGATAGACGCCTCGCTTACGTCGGCGACGCCGATGGCGCACTGCACGAAGTCGACCTCGCCTCCGGCGAGGCGCGAATTGTCGGTCGCGCGACAGACCCGCGTTCAGGCGCTCGCTATCGGACCCGCCAGCGGAACCGTCGTCGGGGCGACCCTCGGCGGCCAGGTTCTTGTACTCGACTCGACGACCAAGTCGAGTCTCACAGAGATCTTCGACATTGGAGCAGAAGTGCGAGCTGTCGCATTCGATGCCGCCGAGGACTTCCTGGCCATTGCCGGCGCATCGCACAACGTGGTTGTGCTGGAAACAGGAAACTGGGATATCGCAGCAGTCCTTAGCGGTCACACCGATGCCGTGCGCGATGTGGCCTGGAACACCAATGGACAGCTACTGGCGAGCGTGAGCCGGGATTCAACGGTTCGTCTGTGGGACCGCGCTTGGACCGACGTCGCCGTCACCGAGGTCCACCAAGCCGACACCCGCTCGGTCCGCATCGGCAATGGCGCCCACATCGTCACCGCATCAAATGCGGGCGAGATCGTCCGCTGGCCTGGTCCCACCGAATGGGCCGCCGAGGTGTGCGCTCTCGCCGACCGAGACATGACCGCCGAGGAATGGGCTCGCCACGCCGGGCCCGACATAGAGCCACGACCGGTCTGTCCGCAGACGGAATAGGCACGCCGCCAAGAAAGGACCGAATCGCCGCGAACCCGCGGGCGGGTCCGTGCATCTCATCGGTAACTCAAAACAAAGGAGAGACCGATGAACAACCAAAGCACCTACTACAACAAGCATCGTCGAGCACGGGGCCGGTTCATGAGATCGGTGGTCGCGATCGTTGTTGCACTCAGCCTCGTAGCCGGTTCTCAGTCGGCGGGCGCGGCTGAAGTACCGGTCGGCGCGAACGTCCCCGGCATTCCAAGATCGGACCTGCCCGGTTCGACACTCGACCCAACCGCTCCGACTCAAGCCGGGGATCCCGAGCAACCACCGGCGGAACCCGACACGCGACCAGCCGAGGCCGTGGTGAGCGAAGCCCTGGCATCGCCGCTGTTCGTCCAGGCGGTGGATGCCGACGAGCTCGCGAGCTCAGGACTCGACACGGTTCGTGTTGCTCCTGGCGGCCAGCTCGACCTCGCCCAGTTCGTGGAAGCGACTTCGTTGCGCCACGCACCGGAAGTCGATCAGCTCTTCAAACCGCAGTTCCAACGCTTGGTCGGGGCGGCACCAAAGTACGAAGAGACGATCATCGAGCTCGAGGACCGAATCCTCATCGACCGCGAGGTAACAGTGAAGCCGCGGCGGAACCTGTGCGGTCCGAAACAGGACCGGGCCCTACGTGACTTCTGCATCACGATCAACAGCGACGAGAAGACCAGTCCGGCGCTGGCCGACGACCTGGACACGATCCGGAAGAAGCTCGCCCAGAAGGGGCCCGGCAAGCGGGTCGCCGGCAACGTGCGGGTTCGTCACGCCCTGGCGATGGACGACGCCGAGCTGCTCAACCTGCTCGTCAACGGCGGAGAGCGTTCGATCCGTCGTGTGACAGTCCTTCCGATCACTGGACCGAACGGAATCACCGGGCCGAATGGCGTGACTGCCGGGTCACTCGTTGCGCACACCTCAGGTATCACTGCGAGTGCCTACGACGCAACAGAAGCGTTGGCGCCCCTGACCCTGGCCCCCGAACATCTGCCGCCCGGATCGAACATCGATTACTGGGGCGGTGCGCCGAAGTTCAACACCAAGTACTTCCTCACCGGCTTCAGCTACGGCAAGGCCCACGAGGATACATGGGAGTACACGATCGCCAAGAAGACGTGGTGGCACGGTCGCTACTACATCAAGTTCGACTACGCGTTCGCTTTCGGATTCGGAGTTCGGGCACCCTTCTCGATCGACGTGACCCATCGATCGGGCGGCGGATCGGACCCGATGCAACTGGAGATGGCGGTCGCACCCGTCAACGTGTCCTCCAACGGAAGCCCGGCGTACCAAGCAACGGGCCTTCCCGGGAATAAGACCTTCGACGGTAAGGAGTTCGTCCTCGAAGCGCAAGCCAGTTGCTCACTGAAGATCTCGATTCCGGGACCGGATCCGAAAACGAGGAACTGCCCCAGCTTCGACAAGTCCTTCAGCGAGCACATCGACCCGGTAATCGGGAACGAGCGAAGCAGCATCGATGGTTGGTGGTTGAGGGGCGGTAAGGAGACGAACCTCATCCTCGACGTCGGCGTCGCCTATGCGGCCCTCGACATCGGTGTCGACGCCGACATCACGAACGGGAAGATCGGCATGCGCGTCGATGCCCATGATACGACGAACCTCACCGGCGGTGTGCCCGAAGGCATGGTGTGGTTCGACAGTCGGGAGCCGGTCGCGTTCACCGCCGAGCGTCGCAGCCCCGGTGGTGACTACGGCTTCACGGTCAGCGACCCGAGATACGGCTTCGACATCAGCCTGCGACCGAAAGTCCGGGCCCGGGTCGGTATCGACGTTGGCATCATCGAGAAGGAGTGGACGTTGGGTCCGTGGTCACTCGACTTGCTCGAGTTCGGCTTCGGGTTCGAACTCGGCCGTCACAGCGGCACCGTCGCCTCACACAGCTACAACCTGAAGACGCAGCCATTGGTCGTCGACGAGGTCCACGACCCCGGCGTGGTGGTCACCCAAGGTTCCGACCCGAGCCCTGCGACGGTCCACCGGCCGCCCGCCGGAGCCGTTGCTTCCTGGGCGGCCGCAGCCGCCACGAACTAGGGACGGCACACCGCCAGATCAGTATCCACAACCTACGAAGGGCAATCTGAGAGCTGGTGCATCCAAGCGGTGCACCAGCTCTCGACGCTGACCAACACGACCGCAAGTTGTGACGGCGGCCTCTACCAAATCCTGGCGAGTGCGATTACACAAGCAGATAGGTCAACCACAACGGTCGGCCTCGCATCTCCACAGAAAGGACATGACATGCTCCTCATGACCACCTACCGGACGAAACCATTTCTTGGCCACGACGAATTCCGCAAGTTGATGGCCCTGTTCGCAGAACACAGGACCTCGGAAGGCACGATCGCCCACTATGTGGCCGCTGACGACAGTTTCGGACTAGTGATCACCGAGTCTGACGACGCCACCGTCGGATACAGGAACATCTTGAACTACAACGAGTACCTCGAATACGACACCAAAGTCTTGCTCACCATTGATGAGGCCCTGCCTCACATCTTCGACGCGCTAGGAGTGGAATAAACCCGACCAGTAGCACGTATCGTCGGGGTGCTTCCTGGGTCGGCGGGCGACGTCCGCCCCCGGCCAAGTCCGATGCAGCCAGCTTCGGTCCTGTGCCTTGAGATTGGAGAGCGAGAGCCTGAAGTGCCAAACTTCCCGACATTCACCGGACCGGGCTGGACTGGCCGGACAACCCACCGGATCAAACCCCTGTTCACCGGCGGCACCGGACTTTCCGGACCCTTGTCAAGGCCCTCTGAATTCCGCAGGTTCCGGGTTCAAGTCCCAGGGGGCGTACCAAACTAACCAGGGCAAACGCGTCGACCGGCGTGACCTTGGGAGATCGCAGTTGGCCCGTGTTGGATTAACAGCTCCCGCCACGCGACGTCTCCTTCGCCTCGACTTGGGCCTGATCCATCGATGTGCACTCGGGTCGGCGGGTAAATGGACAACCGAAATCATCGGCAATAGAGTGCATTCAAAGCTGTTACGGACGCAGTGGGCGTTTGTCAGTAAGTCACCAAATGGGCTGACTCACATCCCTCCCAACTGGTACCGATCGATCGGGCGGAGTTGGAATTTCAACCCAGTCTGGGCAGTCAGTAGACACGCTCTCTGCGCGGTGCTGGACTACCAGCTCCGCTACGAGGTTTGCCCGGGAGTCCCACGACATGCCGAAGTCGGGCACTTTTGGCGATGGGGCCGATGCGATTGCGAGCGAGCGATATTGAGCGATCCGAGGCGATATCGCCCGGCTTCTGAGTTGCCGAGATTGCCGGTTGAAGGTGATCGAATCTCGACAAGAAGCATGTCGGAAGCCCCTTCCGCACGATGTGTTTCGGCGTCATCCTGTTAGGAGGAGGTCACGTCATGCTGAGATTGACCGCAGTGGCGTTCGCACTTGCTCTACCGATCGCAGCATGCAGCGATGAGGTTGAACCGGTTTCGGTTTCCGGGACTGAGAGTTGCCGCGAGGTTGCACCAGCAGGCGACGAGCTAAACCGGTACATGTGCTTGGAGACCCTCGACGACGAACGCGTGTCGGGGACATCGACGGTAACGGTCACCGTCGTCGACTATTCGGTATCGCCGGTCGTTGACGAGGGCACCTTCACACTCGTCAACGATGGCGGTACGTGGTCCGGTGACTGGTCTGGGCTGATCGAGGACGACGGGACACACCTAATTGATGGTGTAATGGTCGGCTCTGGTGGATACGACGGCCTGGTGTACCGAGCGCGGTGGGTGTTCACGAGCCAGAGCAACATCGAGGCAACGGGCACCATCGAGTCCGCATCGTGAACACAACCGCACACATCGACACTTCCGATCGGGAGCGCTCGGACGATCACGACTCGCTCGTCGTCACGCCGACGTCGCTCTCCCCACCGACCGATTCCCGGCGAGGTCGCACACCTTCATCGGCGGTCGTGTTCGGTGCACCACGGAACTCCCCCTGACGGGGGTGGCCTGGCAGCTCGTGGGGAACGGCGGTGGGACATCAGTACGTCGAGAAACAGAACAACGCGCCGCAGACGTCGGCCGACGGGACGTTGTGCTCTAACCGAATCCACCGACCACCCATAGGCTCGTTCGTAGGAGGCACCAGAGAGATGCTTGACCACCGAGAGATCCAATCTCGTCGAACCTCGGCTGCGATGTTCAGCGTGGCAGCGTTCGTCTTCTTACTGACCGCCCTGCTCGGGAACACCAACGGTGACGCCGCTTTCTTCGTGCTGAGCATGGTGTTCGTCGTCCTGGCAGGCAACACGTGGAACTCCGCCAAACAAGCCTGAGATGCCTCGAAGTTCGGACTGCCACTTTCCGGACCCCTGTCAAGGTTACGAGCCGACGGTCACCATCACGTGATCCAACGCTTTGCGCTTCAGAACCGGAACTTTCACGCCGGGCAGCGGAAACCCGATCGGGAATAACACAAACGGACGCTCGTTACCCCCACAAGATCGTCCTAGACAATGGCACCGAACTTGGAGGTCCGCGTCTCACTTAACACTCGTGAGTAGAAGTAGTTCTCACCGAAGGTCATCTCGCAAACCATCGTGTCCCCATAGAGCACGTATTGGGCGCGTGATGCCGCAGTCACTGGGCGTCGGCTTGTAGCACCGAACTGGCAGCAGCATAGGTGTTTCGCATGGCCAAGTCTGACGACCGGTCTGGGAGAAGAGAACAGATCCACCCTTGTGGCCGTTCGCCTCTTCACAACGCTCGTGGGAAGGAATACAGAAGAGATGTAGAAGTGAACCTACTTGAAGGAGCTTCACATGAATCGAACGAAGTGTGTCGTCGTATTGATTGCCGTTGTCACGCTCATCGCATCGGCGTGCTCAAGTCAGGATGCCTCGAACACGGCGGCGTCGACAACGGTCGCCCCGATGCAAACGACAACCTCAACCCCAACTGTCGAAGCACAATCACTGGCCTGGTCCAAGGTGTTCGAGGTCGCCGAGCCGTACACGGTCGGGACGATCGTGTCCGCTCACGACAGGTTCTACGCCCTGGCCCACGACCACGAGGCTGGCTACTACGCCCCCTCGGTGGTGTGGACTTCCAAGGACGGAACCGAATGGGTCGAGACCGACACGAACGTCTTCGGCTCTGACGCAACTGTCCGAGAGCTTGTCGGTTCCGAGCAGGGCTTGCTGGCCCTCGGTTTCGTCCCGACTGGCGAGGGACACTCCGCCACCGCCTGGTTCTCCGCTGACGGAGTCGCCTGGGAGGCTTCGGATCTCGGGTACCTGGTCGACCCCGCACCACAGCCCTACATCTACAACGTCCTGTGGTTCGCGGCGGCCGCGCTCGGGCCGAATGGAGCGGTTGTGAGCGCCGGGGCCGGGCCTGGCCTGGACTGGGCCGCCAGTGAGCAGGCCGCATGGCAAGCCCTTCCGGACGAGTTCGCATCGGTCGGGCTCGACCGGATCGGAATGACCCCCGAGACCGTTGTGGTTTCCGTTGGGCCTTTCGCCGTGTTCAGCGAGTCGCTTGAATCGCTCGGTCTCGACGAGGTGCTGGAGGCCCAGCGGCGCACGAACAGCCCCTCTGAGGACGAACGTCTGGTGTTCACCACCGAAGACCTGAAGAAGTGGACGACAGCCACCGACAACCCGATGGAGGCCGAGTACGTTCCGGCCATCGTCACCGTCGGCGGCGAGTACGTGGCCGTTGTGAGCGACATGTCCCCTTCGGCGAGCCTGCTCACCTCCCGGGACGGACAAGCGTGGGAGAAAATCGGCACACTCGATGGTGGGGGCGGTTTGTTCGTCGTCGGGGACCGCTTGGTCGCAAACGGCTGGCGGGGTTCGCAGCAGGCCATTCAAGTCTCCGACGACGGTGGCCGCGCCTGGGACGACGTGCCCGGCCCCGATGTGAGTGTGTCTCGGATCACCTCCGCCGGTCCGGCCGGGGTGCTGGCCACCGGCTCCGAGGGCGAGGTCGGCTGGGGAGCCACGCCCGAACCCTCCGTCATCGAACGGGACGGGTACACAATTACCTTCGATCCCGCTGCGGAGAAGTTCACCGTGGCTGGCCCAGACGGTGAAGTCTTGGTGTCCACCGAACTGAAGATCGACGACCCGATGTGGGGTTGGGGTTACGCGGTCCCCGAAGAACTGGTCTTCGACTTCTCCAGCGAAACGGTGGCTGTCACCGACCCAGCAAAGGGAGACACACTGGTCACGCTCAGGTTCGATGACCTCGACGGGCTCGAGTCCGGAATGGTCGACTATGGCGGCGAACTGCTGCTGTTCACTCCAGACCTCGAGCAGTGGACGGCAACCCCAATGGTTGAGGCATTCGGTGAAGAGTCCATGCTGACGGCATCGTGTGTCGGCAACGACCGAGTTATTGCGGCGGTAGGGGCTCTTCCCGAACCTTCCGACGATCAGTCGATCTGGCTGGGTATCCCGGTTGCTGGTGAAGCCGCAGCCACCATCAACCCGGTCGGTGAAGCGCCCCTGGTCGTGATGGATGGCCCTGCCCCTGCGTGGGAGCTGGTCTCTGACTTCGAAGGAGAGAACATTACCTCGATGTTGGCCACCGATTCCGGGATCTGGGCTGTGATTGGGGACTCGCATCAACCGAACGCACTGTGGTTCTCCTCGGACGGCACAGCGTGGTCCGAAGTCGACACAACAGCCCTACTCGGCGAAGGAGCGAGCGTGGACACGCTCGTCTCGGGCGGTCCCGGGTTGGTGGCTGTCGGGTTCCTTCCCGCCGATGGCACCAAAGAGGCAGTGGCCTGGACTTCCACCGTCGGCGAGGTGTGGACCGTGTCATCTCTGGGCTACACCTTGCCCATTCCGGAGCGGCCCGCCGAAGTGGTCGAGCTGCAGATTCTCAAAGTTGCTGCCGGACCGTCGGGAGCGGTGATCGCCGCTTCGGTTTGGGAGGGTTTCGATCATGACCGGCTGGAGCCGAACGTGGCGGCTGCTCTGCCCGACGCGCTGCAACCGTACGCGACGGGCCTGGGGGTGATGATCGAACCGTGGCAAGTCTCAGTGTCGGTTGGGCCTTTCCAGGTCTTCTCCGACTCGGTCGACAACCTCAATGTCGATCGGGACCTCTTCGATGCCTACGAGCGGTCGATCAGCGGCGGAGCACCCGAGGTGGTCCTCTTCGCCACCAACGACTTCGAGACCTGGCAACGGGCCGACGACTGGGCGGGCGGCGACAACCATCTCTCGGCACTAACCGCCACCGCCGAGGGATATCTGGCCGACACGTGGGTCTGGGGCACCGGCGGCGGACCGTACGAATCCAGGGATGGATTGGTCTGGGAGGAGACGGAGCTGCCCGCACGTCATGGGAACATTCACTGGTTCGGCACCCACGACGGGCGGCTGCTGATGCTCGCCGAGCCGGATGCGACGCTCTGGGAGTCCGATGACGGCGGCACCAGCTGGACCACCTTCGCCGCTCTCCCCCGTGACGCTCAGGAGCCCGCAGTGGGGGGGATGGGTCTGATCGCTTGGGGAGAGCACGAATCCGAATGGTGGGACCCCACCAACTGGGGCCCCACGGTCATCGAGTCCGGCGAGTTCACCCTGACGGCCACGGCGGGCAAAAATGGATTCTCAGTCACCGATGCCAGCGGCACTCCGGTGGTGACTGCCGATCTCTACGGTGAGCCAGTGCCCGGAGGTTTCGCCCTTCCGCCCTCCGTTGGGGTCGACCATGATCGCGGACTCATCACAGTCACAGACCCAACGAATGGCAACACCTTGATGACCGTCACCTACTCCGAGATGCAGGCCGCCTACGACGACGCTCAGGGTTCGACAGGCATCGGCCCGGACACATTCGTCTCCTACTCAGCCGACGGGCTGCACTGGTCCGAGCAGTCGATCACCGAGCTATCGGGAGTGGCAGGCTGGGTCGGACCGGTGGCGGTGGGCGACGACTACGCCGTGCTGGCCATCGGCCAATTCGACGATTCCTCGTCGGTATGGCGAGCCACGATCCGCTGAGACTTGTTACGAGCCGACGGTCACCATCACGTCATCCAACGCTTTGCGCTTCAGAACCGGAACTTTCACGCCGGGCAGCGGAAACCCGATCGGGAATAACACAAACGGACGCTCGTTCTCGGGCCGCCCTAAAAGTCGGGAGAGAAAGTTCATGGGGGTTGGCGTGTGGGTCAACGTCGACAACCCCATGTTGTGGAGCGCCGTGATGAACATGCCCGCAGCAATGCCTGCGCTCTCCTTCACGTAATAATTCTTGCGCCGTTCACCGTCGGGCCGCAGCTCGTAACGCTCCTCGAACAACACCACAATCCAAGGCGCGATATCCAGAAACTCCTTGTGATGATCGGTACCAAGCGGAGCCAACGCTTCCTGCCACTCCTCGTTCATCCGGTTCTCCAGGTAGTTCACCCGCTCCTCTTCCTCCGCAGCAGCCCGAATGGCCCGCTTCACCTCCGGGTCCTGTGTGGCAACAAATCGCCATGGCTGCTTATGAGCCCCCGACGGTGCGGTTGACGCTGTGGCCACTGCTAGTTCAATCAGCCGCTTCGGAACCGGGTCGGGAGAAAACATTCGAGGGCTTCGCCGTCCATCCATTAACGCGAAAACTCTTCTGCCCGCTCGCTCATAGTTGGAGGATCCAACCTGGTGAACGCCAACTCTTCGAACGGATAGTTGGCTTCCAAATCCGCTGAGGGATACGGGAACTCATACAGATCTTCGGGTGCGACCATGAGCCGCACCATAGTTTCAACGGATGTCAACTGCGGACAGTGACCGCTTGTCGCAAAACGTCGTCATCCAGTGTGTGCTCCGCACCCAAATCCCTGTTGTGAACCACAATCGGGTCAAATCCCTGTCCAGAACCACAGTGGGTGTGGTTCTGGACAGGAATATGGGAACTCCGCTTACGTGGGGGCGTCTACTCGCCGCCGGCGTTCAGCGTGATGGTGGCAGGGCTCCATCCCTCGCCAGTGGTGTCCACCCCGTCGGCCACGTGGGTAAGTGCTTCCTCCGCTAATTCTGTTGTGAACGCCCCGCTGTCGGGTGCTCCGCTCAACACAGATTCAGATGTGGCAATTTCGATGGTCTGGTCCCACAACGCCTGATCCATCACGCCGGCGCCACCGGGCGAGGGCCAGATCAGCTTGTTCACTTCATTCAGCTGCCACTCCTGGTGGGACCGTCCGAGGGTGCTGCCGTTGGCGAGGACGATATCAACGCAGGAATCTGCGTTGTCTCGGCACCATGCCCAACCTTCGATGGAGGCCGCAATGAAGCTCACGGTTTGAGCGTCGTAGTCCGCATCCCCAAGCTTGGTGCCGTCGGCCCAGATGGCGTCCTGCAACATGGCCGTTCCGACGTCATTCCAATCGATCACGGTGAGATCATCAGCGGTGAAGAGTTCGCCGGTTTCTGGGTTGACCGTCTCCAGCACCTGTGCGTATTCGTTGTAGGTCATCGCCTGAGCGGCATCGATTTCGCCGTTGATCAGGGCGAGCATGTCGAAGTTCTGTTGAACGATTTCGTAGTCGGTTGTAGGTTCAACACCAGCGGCCCGGGTACCGGCAAGCAGTTCGAATTCGTTTCCGAAACCCCAGCTGCCAACCTTCTTCCCAGCCAGGTCGGCCGGGCCGCTGATACCCGAGTCAGCGAAGGCGACCTGCAACGTTCCGGACCGCTGGAAGATCTGGGCGACGTTCACGATGTCGATGCCTTCTTCCCGCGACACCAGGGTCTTGGGCACCCATGAGATGACGTAGTCAGCGGCTCCTGAGCCCAGCTGCTGTTGGGGCACGATGTCAACGCCGCCCTCGAGGATGGTCACATCCAGGCAATGGTCTTCATAGAAACCCTGATCGACTGCGGCGTAGTATCCAGCGAACTGGGCCTGGGCGAACCACTGCAGTTGCAGGCTTACCGGGCGAAGCGAGTCACACTCCGCCATGGCGTCGTCATCGGCGGCCATGGCGTCGTCATCTGCGGCCATGGCGTCGTCATCGGCGGCCATGGCGTCGTCATCGGCGGCCATGGCGTCGTCATCGGCCGCTGTATCGTCCGCCACCGCCCCGTCATCGGCGGCACTGTCACTCGCCCCTCCGTCAGAGGCTGAGTCGCCTGCTGAATCTTCAGAGCCGCAGGCTGCGGCGACCAATGCCACCGCAAATAGCAGCGCTAGCAAGCGCCTAAGGCTTTTCTGTACGTTATTCATTTGTTTCTCCCTATAGGTGTTGGGTTGTTTGTAGTTCTCGTCCGCAGCCACGAAGGCGCGGCACCATCATTTTTCCACTTGTTCATCGGCTTTCGGCCTTCTTCCACGGCATCAACAGCCGCTCCGCCTGCACGGCAAGGACGAAGAGACCCAGGCCAAGTGCGCTTGCCACGACGATTGCGGCCCACGCCGCGTCGTAGCGGGCGAAACTTGCGTTCTGAGTGATCACAGGACCCAGCCGGCTCGTCGGTCCTCCGAAGTACTCAGCGACGATGGCTGCAATCACGCTTAGAGGCGCTGCGATGCGCAGCGAGGTGAGGAAGAACGGAAGCGCATTCGGGATGCGGACCCGTTTGAGGATGGTCATTTGCGATGCACCCAATGAATCCATGAGTTCCAGTTGATTTGGATGGACCTCTGTGAGGCCCTTCGCAGTGTTGATGAAGACGGGGAAGAACACGACGGCCACGACAACCGCCTGGTTGCTGAGCCGCGACGTGATGCCGAACCATGCATTGAAGATGGGGGCCAGGGCCACGATTGGGGTGGCGTTGACGGCAACCGCGAAGGGCGTGAGCGTCTGCCCTACGCGGAGGAACCGGGTGGTGAGCAGAGCCAGCATGGCCCCTGCCACAACGCCGACAATCAATCCCGACACCGCAATGACGCCGGTGTTGAATCCTGCGGAACTCAGGGCCGCCGTACCACTCAGCGCTCCATCCTCGCTTCCGTTCCAGCCCGTAACCAGGGCCGACCAAATAGACGACGGTTTCGGGAGGAGGAACTCTTTGATGTCGAAGACAGTGACGAGCCCCTCCCAAAGCGCAAAGAAAACCGCTCCCACTACCACGGGAGGCACAAACCCAGGAAGGGATCGTTCGTTCATGTCAACGTCGTCCCGGCGGCGCGTTCCACTGAACGTAACGACTCCCGAATTTCGGTGGCTTTGTTGAAGAATTCCGGGTCTTCCCGAGTACCGAATGAGCGTGGTCCCAGGTTGACGTCAATGACTTCGTGGATCCGGCCCGGCCGGGGTGACAGCACGACAACCCGGTCTGACAGGAAGGCTGCCTCGGAGATTGAATGTGTCACGAAGATCACGGTGGTCTCGAGCTCTGCTCGGATAGCAATCAGCTCCTGTTGCATGTGCTCCCTGGTCATCTCGTCCAAGGCTCCGAATGGTTCATCCATGAGCAGCAGTGGGGGCTTGAACGAGAGCGCTCTGGCGATGGCGACGCGCTGTTGCATCCCACCGGACAGCTGATTGGGATAGTGGTCGCCGAATTCAGGCAACTTGACCAATTGCAGCATTTCTGCCGAGCGAGCGTGGCGTTCCTCCTTGGACCAACCCATGAGCTCGAGGGGCAGTTCGATGTTCGCTGCCACCCGTCGCCAGTCGAAGAGTCCGGCGCTCTGGAATGCCATGCCGTAGGCACGGTTCAGCCGGGCCTCTTCAGCCGGTTTCCCGAACACGGTGACCGTGCCGGCGGTGGGTTTGAGCAGGTCTCCGATGAGCCGGAGCAACGTCGACTTACCGCACCCACTCGGCCCGATGAGCGAGACAAACTCACCCTCGGCGATGTCCAAGGTGATTCCGCTGAGGGCGCGCACCTCGTCGTTGCTGTTGAGATTGAAGGTCTGGTCTACTGCAGCAATGACCACGGCGGGATCAGTCATGCTGAGTTCCCCAGCCTGCTTGGGATCTTTGCGGCCACGTTGGGGGCGGCCGATTTTCGATCACCAAGGTTCTGATTCCGGAGCACGAGGCGCTCGGCGCCGACGATGAGACCGAACACGAACAGTCCCAGCAACGCAGCCGCGAGTACCGAGGCATAAAGTTTTTCGGGGCCGGTGCTGTATCGACCAGCAAAATCCAGGATCACACGGCCCAACCCGCCTCGAACTCCCGAGGAGATCTCTCCGACGATCGCCCCCACAACGCTGAGCGTGGCCGCGAGTTTGAATGCGGGGAAGAGATAGGGACGGGAGGCCGGCAGCCGAAGTTTCAGCAGCGAACCCCGCCACGAAGAAGCATATGAATGCATGAGCTCCAGCGCTTCGGGCTCAGGCGACTTCAAGCCAGCCAAGCCGTTCACCACCACCGGGAAAAAAGTCAGGTAGGTGGCGATCAATGAGACAGCCTGGGTGTCGGAGAGGAAGGTGGTGCGGCCCCATGTGACCACAATTGGGGCGAGGGCAATCAGCGGAACCGTTTGGCTGATATTGATCCAGGGAACCAATCCCCTGTCCAGGAATCTGGATCGAAGCATCACCACCGCCAGGCCCAGACCGATCACCGTCCCCAGGGCGAATCCCACTGCGGCTTCCTTAAATGTGAACCAGGCTGACCTCAACAGGAAGACGGTGAGGCTCTCGTCGCTGCCCCGCTGCACAGGGTCCAGCAGCACCTGGGCGATGTCTTTGACGTGGGGCATCGTGAGGTCGTCGGTGGCAACCGGAAGCCATCCTTCTCGAGCGTTTCCGGCGCCGGTGGACTCGCCAAAGAGCTTGTACAACTCCCACACCGCAACGAACAACCCCAGCGCCACCAGAACTCGAACGACTCCAAGCAGCTTCTTCATTTGAGTGAAGATGTGGTGGCTGGACTGTCGTGGACGGTGATAGCCATGGTCCGAACCATACGCCCGCCACTTGAAGAGGCACAAGGCAAGGAATGTGCTGACCAAGTGCGCGCCCCGCTTAGCCGTGATCTCGACGCCCGCTCGATGCGTGCTCCGCACGACTTCCGAACCTAGAGATAGCGGTGTTTCACCAGATTCCCGTGATGGCGATGCCGGTTGCGTTCGCTGGTACCCACACGCCTCGACCGAATCAACGCATCGAGGGAGTTCACGCGAGCGACCGGATTAGGTCTTCTTCTTCTTCTTGTTCTTTTTCGTGGCCTTGGCCTTGGCCTTGGCCTTGGCCTTGGCCTTGTTCTTGGCCTTGGCCTTGCTCTTGGCCTTGTTCTTTTTCGTGGCCTTGGCCTTGGCCTTGTTCGATTTCTTCCCTGCCTTGGCGTTCTTGCTCTTCGTCTTCTGTTTCGTCTTCTTCTTCTTGGCTTCTTTGGCGCCGCTGAGTTCCTTTTCGGCATCCTGAGTGCTCTTCGGCGCCGACGGCTCGCTACGAGTCGCCGAGGTGATCTCGGCCGCCGCAGCGATGATCTGTCGGGCCGAAATCGAGCCGATACCGCGCACGGCGACGAGATTGTCTGGGTCGGCAGCGGCGAGACCGGCGACCGTGGCGTAACCAGCCTCTCGCAACTGGCTCGCTAGAAACGGGCCGATCCCCTGAATGTCGCTCAGTGCAGTCATCGTGATCCAATCTCCAGCGTTGATATCTCATCCTTGTCGGTAGAACTACCGGTCGCCTTTAGGCGTTCCACCGGGTTGATGGGCCCGCCGAGACTGACCTTCGGTTTGGTAGTTTGGGGCGATGCGCGTCGAGATTCCCGCTCCCCTCAACTTGGACGACCAGAAGGCGGCCGCCGACTTCGGGTACTTGCTCGACGCGTTCCGTGACGTGCTGGTCGACCTCGGGGAGACAGAGATCGCGACGGCTCTGCCGTGGGGCGATCGCCACGACTCCTCGGTCGAACCCGACGATGCGGACCGATTCACGCAGGCACTTTCGATCGCGTTCAGGCTCGCGACGCTCTCAGAGGAGAACGCTGCCGCGCAGTTCCGCAGGAGCCGCGAGTCCGCCGACGGCCCGGCGGCGATCTCGGGCTCCTGGGGGCGCATCCTGTCGGATCTCTGCGAGGCGGGTCACGAACCCGGCGCAATCGCTACCCGGCTGGGCGGAATCGTCGTCGAGCCGGTGCTCACCGCCCACCCCACGGAGGCCAAGCGAGCCACCATCCTCGAGCAGCACCGCGAGCTCTACTTGCTGCTGGTGTCTCGTGAGAACCAGATGTGGACACCGCAGGAGCTGGCCGAGATCGATGCTGACCTCCGAGCGATGTTGGAGCGATTGTGGAGGACGGGGGAAATCTTCCTGGAACGGCCGGACATTGCGGACGAGTTCCGAAACGTCGCGCACTACCTGGTTCGGGTCTTCCCGCAGGTTGTGCCCCGTCTCGACGGCAGGCTCCGCACGGCGTGGGCTGCGGCGGGCTTCGAACCCCACCTGTTGGACGGTGTGGCACTACCCCAGCTCCGGTTCGGCACCTGGGTCGGTGGGGACCGGGACGGCCATCCGTTCGTCACCGCCGACGTGACCGAACGCTCCCTGCACTCACTGCGGAAGCATGCGGTCGCGCTGCTCGACGGCGAGCTCGACGAGCTCGCCGCCCTTCTCAGCCTGTCCGACCTGATCGATCCGGCACCGAGCGAGCTCACTGTATGGATCAATGCCACTGCCACCACACTCGGCCCGGTCGGTGCGCAAGCGGTGGAGCGGAACCCCGACGAGCCGTGGCGCCAAGCGATCAACCTCATCCGGGCCCGCCTTCCCCGCGGCGTCGCGGGCGGCGACCCCGCTTCAAGCAGCGGCACCTATTTCGACGCTGACGAGCTGGTGCACGATCTCCGCCTGGTGAGCCGACTCCTTGACGGGATCGGCGCCAGGCGGTTGGCAGACCATGACGTCAGACCGGTGATTCGCTCGGCCGAGACGTTCGGGTTCCACCTGGCGGTTCTCGACATCCGGCAGAACAGCAAGTTCCACGACCTCGCCGTCGCCCAACTCCTCGCTGCCGCAGGGTTGCCGGATGGCGAGCTGTTTCCCGATTGGGGCGAGTCGGAGCGACTCGCACTGTTGGAGCGTGAGCTCTCCTCCCCGCGTCCGCTCGCCGCCGCCGGCGTCGCGATCGGGCCCGAAGCCGAGGCCGTGCTGAGCGCGTATCGGGTGCTGCGCGACGAGATCCGGTCGAATGGGACAGCCGGAATCGGCGGTCTCATCGTGTCGATGACCCGCAGTGTGTCGGACCTGCTGGTCGTGTACCTGCTCGCCAAGGAGGCGGGGTTGCTGACCAGGCAGGACGGTGACGTTCGCTGCCTGCTGCCCGTGGTCCCCTTGTTCGAGACGATCGATGATCTGGAACGGAGCCCCGACATTCTGCGAGCGTTCCTGGAACACCCGATCACCCGGAGCACGCTTGGCGCACGAGCCAACAACGAGGGTTTGCCGATTCAGCAGGTGATGGTCGGCTACAGCGACAGCAACAAGGACGGCGGCATCCTGGCGAGTCTGTGGGGCCTGTACCGCGCCGAGGACACTCTGGCTCGGATCGGTTCCGAGATGGGCGTCGCGGTCAGCTTCTTCCACGGCCGAGGTGGCACGATCAGCCGCGGCGCCGGCCCGACCCATAGGTTCCTCCGGGCCCTGCCCCCCGGATCGCTCCGCGGGACCCTCCGTGTCACCGAGCAGGGCGAGACGATCTCGCAGAAGTACGCCAACCGGATCACCGCCGAGCACAACCTCGAGCTCCTCTTGGCGGGCACGGCCGGCGCGGTCATCGGGACGCCGGAGAACCCCTCAACCGCGGTTCACCTCGAGCCGCTGATGGACGAACTCGCCGCATCCAGCAGAGCCTCGTATGCCGATCTGTTGCACACTGAGGGGTTCATCGAGTTCTTCCGGCAAGCGACTCCGATCGACGTGATCGAGCACAGCCGCATCGGCTCCCGACCGGCTCGGCGCACCGGTCGCCCGAGCATCGCCGATCTGCGCGCGATCCCGTGGGTGTTCTCGTGGAGCCAGGCTCGATTCCTGCTGTCGGGCTGGTTCGGTCTCGGAACTGCGCTCGCCGATTTGCGCGCCAGCGATGAAAGCCAGTTCCGCGAACTCGTCGGTCACGCGTTCGACTGGCCGCCGCTCCACTACATCGTGTCGAACGCCGCCACCGCCATCGCAACCGCCGATGCCGAGATCATGAGTTGGTACGCCGACATGGTCGCCGACGACGACATTCGGGTCAGGTTCCTCGACCGGATCCAAGCCGAGCACTCCCGCACCACCGAGGTGCTCGAGGAGATCTACGGCGGGCCGCTGCGCGACCGGCGTCCCAACATCGCTCGATCGCTGCTACAACGGGACCCGGCGCTGCGTCCGCTGCATCGCCGCCAGATCGAACTGATCGCCGCGTGGCGGACCCGACAGGCCGAGGATCCGGCATCAGCCGAGTCGATGCTGCCTCAACTGCTCGTCACGGTGAATGCCATCGCGAGCGGCCTCGGCACCACCGGCTGATCGGGACACGCCCGGCAGCCTGCCCAGCAGGAATGCCTTGCGATCAGCCGTCAGGATCCTTCCTGCCACCGATGGCAAGCCGGCGCTGATGCTGTTGGTGGTGGCCCTTCCAACCGATCTCCAACCGAACTTCATCCGCCCGGGAACCGCTCTGCTTCACAGTGAGAAATCGAACACCGAGCACCGGCCACGGACGCTGCGGCCACTACCGCAGGACGACCGATGTCTCTCACGAAACGGAGCACCTTATGACACTCACCATTGATCACCCCGGACGCCGACACAGCATTCCTGTGTTGCCCGCTCTCTTCGGGCTCGCCATCACGGTCCTTGTGGCGGTCGTCGCGCTGCAACTGAGCGGAACATTCGCCAGTGAGGAGGCGTCGACCTCGCCGGTAATCCAGAGTCCTTCCGTCAATCAGGGACCCAACGTCGGACTGGCCCCGGACTGGACAAGCCAAGAAGCGGCTCGAGTCGCCGCGACCACCAATCAAGGACCCAACGTCGGACTGGCCCCGGACTGGACAAGCCAAGAAGCGGCTCGAGTCGCCGCGACCACCAATCAAGGACCCAACGTCGGACTGGCCCCGGACTGGACCAATCAGCGTTGATCTGACATGCCAATATGGGCTCCGGAGGTATCGTCCCGACCGTCTGCGGTGGTCGGGACGACCTCCGGCCCCGGCGCGTCGTGAGGTCCGTCGAGCGAAGCGACGTGCTGTTGAGACCTCGTCAAGAGGCCACTCCAACCGTCTTCCAACCCGAACACTGGATAGTGGGTCAGTGGCTGAGGAGTACTTTGGAACTATGAACTACCGAGTCTTGGGCCCGCTGCGCGCCTTCGACGGCGACGTGGAGGTTGACCTCGGTGGACCCAAGCAGCGCCTGGTCCTTGCGATGTTGCTCGCGGCGCACGGTGCAACTGTCTCGACCGATGCCCTAATGGAGGGTCTGTGGATGGAGGCGGCGCCGCCCACGGCGCGTAAGACGTTGCAGGGGTACGTCCATCACTTGCGCAGCAGAATCTCTGGAGGGCTCGAGACCGACAAGGCTGGTTACTCGCTCGACGTTCCTGAGCGCCGTGTCGATGAGCGCAGATTCACGGCAGCGATCGAGGATGCACGACCGCTCGTCGAGACCGATCCACTACGCGCCTCGGACGAACTGGCAGCAGCGTTGGCGCTGTGGCAGGGAAGCCCCTACGCCGACCTCGACGGGGCGACGGTCCTGTTGCCGGAGATCACTCGTCTGACCGAGGCCCGCCTTGTTGCGTTGGGTGATCGGATCGAGGCCGATCTGGCGCTCGGTCGACATGACATGCTCGTCGGCGAACTCGAGAGCCTCGCTGTCGAGTACTCACTACACGAGCGCTTTCGCGGCCTGCAGATGGTGGCGCTGTACCGGGCGGGACGGATTGGGGAAGCGCTGCGGGCCTATACCCGGGCACGAAATCTGTTCATCGAGGAGATGGGGATCGAGCCGTCGGAGAAGCTCCAGGAACTCGAACACCGAATCTTGGATGGTGACCCGGCCCTCGATGGTCCGGCCGAGGAAACTCCGAGTATCGCTCGGGCTGTCCGCGGGTACGAGTTGCGCGAGCAGATCTCGACGGATTCGTCCGGAACCGTCTACCGGGGCTATCAGCGGTCGGTCGGCCGCCAGGTGACGATTCGGGTCACCGGCGCTCATCTTGCGAACGACCCGCAGTTCATCTCCCGCTACGAGTCTGATGTCGCCAAAGTCGCCAAGCTCGACCATCCGAATATCGTGTACGTGCAGGACACGTGGCGGGAGCCGGGCCGGGCATACCAGGTGATGCGATGGTTCGACGGCGAACGTCTCGATTCGTACCTTGCCAGCCACCGACCAAGCGACTGGACCGCGATGAAGATGATCGAACAGATCGGTGACGCGTTGAACGTCGCCCATCGGGGCGGGGTCGTGCACGGTGATCTCTGCGCTCGCGCGGTGTTGTGCTCGTCGGCGGATGACGCCTACGTGACGGACTTCGTCGTCGGTCGTCACGCGGGCGAAGAGGCGGACGATCGTGCCGCGTTCGCCCGCCTGGCGTTCCATGTGCTGTTCGGCATCGAACCCATGGGTGACGCATACCAAGTTCTCGAATCGACGGTGATGCGCCCGGAGCTTCGGTCCGTGTTCGAGGTTGCCCTGGTGGGATCGGGGTACGGAACCGTCGAGGAACTCATCCGCGCGTTACGTCAGGCGCTCGACTGCGACGTGGTCGAGTTGGCCGACGACCACGAGTCAGCGTCGCGCCGGACCGATGCGCGGTGCCCGTACAAGGGCCTTCAGGCGTTCCAGGCAATCGACGGCGCCGACTTCTTCGGCCGGGACGACCTCGTCAAACGAATGCTGCGACTTGTCCTGCGTCGTCGACTCGTCGCCGTTGTTGGCCCGTCGGGGTCGGGCAAATCCAGCCTTGTCAAGGCGGGTCTAATGCCGTCACTCGGCGTGGGGACCGCGCCGCTCCTGGTTGCCGAGATGTATCCCGGCGCATACCCGTTCGAATCGTTGGAGAGGGCGCTGCGTTCGGTAGCGGTGCTTGATGCGGCGATCGGTGACCAGCTGCTCGCGGACCGGCGCGGGCTCAGTCGGGTGCTCGATGCGATGCTTCCAGATGATTCGACCGAGCTGGTTCTGGTCATCGACCAGTTCGAAGAACTGTTTGCGACTACCGGGTCCGAGTCGGTGCGGTCACTGTTTCTTGACAGCCTTGTGGCTGCGGTCACCGATGCCGGGTCGAGGTTGCGCGTAGTGTTGACGCTTCGCGCTGACTTCTTCGACCGGCCGCTGCGTTATGCCGAGTTCGGCGCGCTCGTCGAAGAAGGCCTGGTGCCGGTGTCGATGCCCGGCGAAGCGGATCTCAGGGCAGCGATCGAACGACCCGCAGCGGCTGTTCATGTGGATATCCAGCCGGGGCTTGTCGCTGAGATGATTCGCGATGTGGCCAACCAACCGGGTGGTCTGCCGCTGCTGCAGTATGCGTTGACCGACCTGTTCGAGCGGCGAACCACGGACGTGCTGACCATCGATGATTATCGCTCCTCCGGTGGAGTACTCGGTGCAGTGGCGACACGGGCCGAATCCCTTTTCGCGGAAATGGGCCCGGTCGGGCAACGGTCGATGCAGCAGGCGTTCTTGCGCATGGTCACCGTCGAGGAGGGCACCGACCACGTGCGACGTCGCGTTACGCGAGCCGATTTGAGCGCGCTCGAGGTTGACCGGGCCGCACTCGACGCAGGTCTGCAGCGGTTCGGAGCGCACCGCCTCCTCACCTTCGATTCTGATCCGGTGTCGCGGGCGCCGACGGTGGAGGTGGCCCACGAATCGTTGCTCCGAGAGTGGAATCGGCTCCGCCGATGGATCGAGGACCAACGCGATCAGCTAGTCCTTCGCAAGCGGCTCGATGCCGCTATGCAGGAGTGGGAGGAATCCGGTGGGGACTCCGGATATCTGCTGCGCGGTCGACGCCAGGCGCAGTTCGACGGCTGGGCAGCCGAGACCGACATGGCCTTGAGCCTGAGCGAGCGAGCGTACCTCCAGGCCAGTCGGGAGCACAGCGACGCCCAGGAGAAGAGCGCTACGGCCCGCCGTCGGTGGGTGACGCTGGCGCTCGCAACGTCGGCGATTCTCGCGGCCGTGTTCGGACTCTATGCATTGGTTCAACGCAACAATGCCGTAGAACAGGCCGATTCTGCCGAGACGGCGCGTCTCGGCGGCGACGCCGGTTTCGTCGTCGAACGTGACCGCCAATCGGCGTTACTGATGGCTGTCGAGACATACCGACGAGATCCTGGCTTCGAGGGTCTGAACGCCTTGCAACGTGTGCTGGTCGACGCCGGACCCTTTCTCGGCAACCTTGGCGCCGGAAACGACTACCGCGACGCGCGATGGCTGACCGATGATCGTCTGCTCGCTGTGACCGACGAGGAAGTGCATCTACTCGACGTGCTGACCGGTGCGGTGACCGTTCTGCCAATCGTGCTGGGCCCGGCGGCCGCAGGAGTCGAATCCGCCGAGATCCTCGCCAGTTCCCCCGCTGGCCTCGCAGCAGTGGCCGCGGCGGGCGGTCGTATCGTGCTGGTCAATGGGATCGACGGGACAGTCGAGCCGTTCGCGGCTGCCGACAACAGTCAGGCAATTGCGATTACCAACGACGGCGCGTCGCTGGCGATCGGTCGGGCGGACGGCATGATCGAGATCAGGGATCGGGACACAGGCGAGGTCACCGCCAGCGTCCTCGCCAACCCACCTCGAGCCCCGGACGAGATACCACTCAAGCCGGGGCAACTCCTTGATCCACCCGTCCGCGACGAACTGGGCGGTATCGCCCAGCTCGCCTTCGATCGCAACGGTGATCGGATCGTGAGCTCTGGTGGTGTGTACCTGCGCGTGTGGAACGCGAACGACCTCAGCCCCGATGGCCCCGAGATCGTCAACACCTGGGGTGAGGACGACTTCAATCTCATCGCGACCCGTGCCCAGAGGTTCTGGATCGATGAGACCAATCACGACGTTCTCGTGGTCGCAGGCGATTCGTTTGTCGTGCGGTGGCGGCTATCGACCGGCGAGCGACTATCGCTCAACACGCTGGCGGCGGAGCTGGTAGACGCCACGAGTGCCGGCGAGGGGTCGATCCTGCTGCTGGCTGACGACGGACGCGTTACCCGCCGCTCACTCGGCGCCAACTCGGGTGCCGACGACTCGTTCACAGTCGGCGCGGACTTCGCTTTCGACACTCAGGAACGAACGGTCTACCGGTTGACCGTCGATTCTGACCGGTCGCGGCTGGGGGTCGCCACAGATGACGGTGTCGTGATCGCGTCGCTGGACGGCACCCGCCTCCTGGCCCGTTCGGTGCCGATCGGATCGTCGGATCGGCCGACCATCACCTCCGACGGCAAGATGTTGGCGGCTGGTCTGGTGAGCGACGGTCTGTTCGACCTCACGACGCAGCCACCGACGCGTCGATCGTTCGACGTCGACGTCGAGATTGCCCAGTTTGCGGGCTCGCCCGCCACGTTCGAGTTCGCGTCAGCAGGGTCGTCTGATGTCTTGATCTGGACCTCGACCTTCATGGACATGCGCAACGCGTACGACTTGCGCACCGGCGACTATCTCGGTGACTTCTGGGGACGTTACATGCCTGCGTGGAGCGACGACGGACGCCGGGTGGCCCGCGCACTCCGTGTCACCGGCACCAAGGTCGACGAACCCGGCGGCGACTGGCCTGGGTACAGCAGCGAGCGAACAATGACCTCGGCCGACTTCAACTCAACCGGCCAGCGACTCGTGGTGGTCTTCGGCGACGGCTCAGCTGCGGTGATCGTCGACGCAGAGTCCGGAGCCGAAATACCGCTTCCGGAGATGCCCGGGGGTGTCGCTGCCGCTGCATTCCTGCCGGGCGATGATCAGATCGTCGCCTTCGGTGGGGCAGGCGCAGTGTGGGTGGTCGATGTCCGGACGACGGAACCGATTCGCAAGCTCGAGGACGGCGGCGTGGTCGTCGGATCTATCGTCCCGCCCCCGGTGTTTGATGTGGACGGCACGCTGCTGTTCTCGGCTTCGGACGGCACTCCGCGACTCTGGCACCTCGAGTCGGGGAGACAGATCGGCAAGCCGCTCCCGACGAAAGCGGGCGGACGGCCGTGGGGTGTTGCGGATGCGGAGTCACTGCGCGTGGTGACTCCCTATGACACCAACGCGTTGATTTGGAACCTCGACGTGGACGAATGGGCCGATCTTGCGTGTGCAGCTGCGGGGCGGAACATGACCCTGGCCGAATGGGAGGCTTTCGGGCCTCGGGACACCGAGGCCCGCGCTACGTGTCCAGAACTGTGAATGGAGATCTCATGAATACGAAACGACATCTGACCGTAGTGTTGGCCGTGATGATCCTGGTCGCGTCCTGTGGCCCCGAAATCCCCGGCGGAGCCAACGAGGTGACGACGGTTGCGCCTTCTGAGGGGTCGGCCGCAATTCTGGTGCGGCCGGGCCGCGCCAGTTGGTCAACCGGGTACTTCCAGGCTGCGCTGTACTCGGCGTTGCTCGAACGGCTCGGATACACCGTTGCCGATCCGTCACTCAACGAGTACCCGCCGGCAGAGGCGTACCTCGCTATGGCCGAGGGGACCTTCGACTTCTGGGCGAACGGATGGTATTCCCAGCACTACACGTGGCACGATCGCGAACTCGGCGATGGCACGGTCGTCGGTGACCATCTTGCGGTACTTGGCGACCAGGTTCCGGCGGGAGCGCTCGAAGGTCTCGTGATCACGAAGTCGGTTGCGGACGAACATGGCATCGAGTCGCTCGACCAGATCAACGCCGACCCCGAGCTGACTGCTTTGTTCGACATCGACGGCGACGGACGCGGAGAAATCTTCGGATGCCCGGAGGCCTGGACGTGCGACGACATCATCGCCGACATGATCGACTTCAACGGATGGTCGAACCTCGAACAGATCAAGGCGGGATACCCCGGACTTGTTTCTACGTCGATCGACCGAGTCGAGAGCGGCCTCCCGGTTATCCAATATACGTGGAGTCCGTCGGGCTATCTCACGCGTCTGATCCCCGGCGAGACTGTGCTCTGGCTGAGCATGGGCACGAGCGCCAACGTTCTCGACGGCACTACGCCTGGTGGCTTCAACTTTGCAAACGCTGATCCGGCCCCGCTCGGCGACGAGTGCAGCGCCGATCCATGCTGGATCGGTTGGGAGGCCGCCGACATTCGGGTCACGGCGAACAAGTCGTTTGCCGACGCCAACCCCGTAGCAGTGGCGCTGTTTGAACTCGTCGAGTTGCAGGTCGGCGACATCGCCGCACAGAACGTGCGCTACGACAACGGCGAGAATACTGAAGCCGACGTCAAGCGACATGCCGAAGAGTGGATCGCTGCGAATCGATCGATAGTCGACAAATGGCTCGAGAAGGCGGCGGCGGGGAGCTAGGTCTCCCCGGATCGTCCATTCGAGGTCGTCGCACAGCCGTGCGGCCTTGTTGGCAACCGCCGACGGCTTCTCGGAAAGCGCAGGGCAAGCTCGACACGCCCACGGCAGCCAGCCCGAGACAGCTCCCCGACCGGGGAACGCATCTCGCTTATCAGGTGAACCCAGCGAGAGTGACGCCTTCGAGTGTGAAAGTTGGGTCGGGCAGCCGATCTCGAACATCGGCCACTGTCACGCTGTCTGCTACCGCAGTCATGGCCCCGGTCTGAACACCCTCGATTACCTCAACTACGACAAGCGTCTTCGAATCACCGCATCCCTGAGTGAGAGCCAATCCCGAACCGCCCTTCCAGTCGGTGAAACCAACAGCGACTCCGCTGATGGTGTCGCCCTTTTGTCCCGAACTCGTGACGATCCGCGTCGTTGCCGCATCGCAATCGCCAGACGACACCGCCGAGCGCGTCGCATCGTTCGGGTCGAGAACGAAGCTAGTCAGCGTCTCATCGGTAATGATGGCTGGCTGATCCTCGTCCATCGGTAGTAAGGAACTATCCAATTCCGGATCAGGCGGCCTCGACTCGGTCTCGAGGTCGATCACATGGAGGTGGCGAGTGTTGTCGTGCTCGGCAAGAAACCAGAGATGCGTGCCTGAATCCGAAAACTGGATCTGTGAGATAGTCGTCGGTGCCGACGCCACGACCAGAAGACCTGGATTCGTGCCATCGTTGCGGGCAAGAGTTATCCCGAACTCTTCGGCCAGCGCGATGTGCAGCCCATCGGGATGATAGGCAAACGAAGTCAGCTTTGCCGGGAACAGATCAACCGGGTCCACAGTTCCGTCCAGCTCTACCTTGGCCAACTGCCCCGCCCCGTCTGAGATCAGCATGCGCAGACCGGTCGGTCTGGTCCATTCCGTTTCAACCGTGTCAGGCGGCAACCGAATGAGAAGAGTGCCTCCTTCGGCTCGGATCTTCTGATCGACCAGCAGCCGATCTCCATACGGACCCCACTGAAAACCATCCCCCACCGCCGTACCGAGGCAGGCCAGTTCTCCATCGATCACGGTCAAGATCAGGTCGTTCCGGATCCAGGTGAGCTGACTGCTTCCGGTAAGTGGCGGCCAGTCTTCTGTGCAGTCGGCCGGTGTCAGTCCAACCGTGTCGGGAGGATTTGGGCTGGCAGTCGAAGTGACCACAGTCGATGTCGAAGTGGTGGACTCGGTGCCGGGCGCAGTCGTTGAGCTCGATGAAAGGGCCGACGTGGAGGACGACGCCAGCGTTGGTTGAGTCACTTGATCCGTCGTGGAACACGCCGCTGCCAGCATCAACACCACCACAATCCAACGCAGTTCGCGGACCACGCCCTATTTATACATAAAACGCCGCCCTTACTCCAGGCCTCAGTGCGCGGCCTCAGTGTTTCGGCCGAGCCCTGAATGGTCGACCTTTCGAAATCCAGCGTTGACCTTCCTCTCCGACTAGAAATCCCCCTGCAAAACACCCCTTTGGGCGGTTGAGCAACACCTCGAACCCTCGAGCGGCTGCCCCGTGAAGGACGCCATCGTGTACTTTCTGATTCGGAGCAGCGAATCGTCAATCCAATCTTCGTCTTCGAGCACGACTCGGTAGACGGATCGTGACTAGGTTTCGTCATCGTGAACACCGATACACTTGCCATCCGCCTCGCCAGCGCACTCCGCACCGCCGGGTCCACGGCGATGTTCGGCGTGCCCGGCGGGGGTCCGAATCTCGACGTCGTCGGTGCGGCGATGGCCGTGGGGATTCGTTTCCACCTCGCCCACGGTGAGACGGCCGCGGCGATCATGGCGAGCACTCATGCCCTACTCACGAGCACACCAACGGCGGTGGTGGCCACGCGCGGGCCCGGCGCCGCGTCGGCCATCAACGGTGCTGCTCAGGCCACGCTCGATCGATATCCCCTGCTCGTCGTCACCGACACGGTTCCGATGATGGATCGAGCCCGAGTCTCTCATCAGAGGATCGATCAACGTGCCCTGTTCGCACCGGTCGCAAAAGTGACTCGCTCGCTCAGCGCCGACGTCAGCGACGACTCCCTTGCCGAGCTCGTCGAGCTGGCCCACTCGTGGCCCTTCGGCGCCGTTCACGCTGACTACGATGTCAGCGGTGTCTCCACCTTCGAGACGTTGCGCCGTAATCCGGCGTCGGTGGAGGACGCGGGAATCGAGCAAGCCCGGCATCTTCTCTCGATGGCAAGGCAGCCGCTGGTGATTGTGGGCATGGAGGCGGCTGTCATCGGCGACCCGATCCGCACGGTGCTCGAACACTTCGGCGCCCCGGTGCTGACCACCTACCAGGCCGTGGGGATGGTGCCCACCGAGGGGCCGCTGAATGCGGGGTTGTTCACAAACGGTGCGCTCGAGCGTCACACGCTCGAGGCAGCGGATGTCATCGTCACCGTCGGGCTCGACCTCGTCGAACCTATTCCTGCGGCCTGGACGCTCAACGTTCCGGTGGTGCGTCTGTCGGCCGACGTTCAGCTCGACGCGTATCTACCTGCCACGGTCGACCTCGTCGGTGACCTCACTGAGCTGGCCCAACGTGTTCTGCAAGAGTCAAATCCGTGGAGTGCCGGCGCCGCCGAGGAGTTCCGTGCCTCGGGCCGCGCTTCAATTCGCTCCTGTGAGTCCACGTCGTCGTTCGGCCCGGTGCACCTGGTCGGCACCGTGTCCGCCGCAGTCCCGCCCGAGACAACCGTTACCGTCGACGCCGGGGCCCACTTCCTCGCCATCATGCCGCTGTGGCCAGTGGCGAAACCGTTCGATCTACTCATCTCCAATGGATCGGCGACGATGGGGTTCGCCGTCCCGGCAGCGATCGGCGCCGCAGTCGCCCGCCCGGAGCGCCCGGTGGTTGCACTCGTCGGCGACGGTGGCCTGGGAATGTCGATGGCCGAAGTCGAGACCATCGGCAGGCTTGCACTGCCGATTACGGTGGTTGTATTCAACGACGCCTCACTGAGCCTGATCGAGATCAAACAGGGCGACCAGCACGGTAGCCACGAAGCCGTGCGGTATCGCAGGACCGACTTCGCTGCGATCGCGAGGGCGAGCGGGATCGACGGTGTCGTCGTGCGCTCGCCGACTGAGCTGCGGGCCGAACTCGACCGCGACTGGCTTCGTCCTCGCCTCATCGACGCCCACATCGACCCATCGAGCTATCGGGCGCTGATCGCAGCAACACGCGGCTGACGGCACGCAGCGGACCTTTCTGGTGCAGAGGCCAAAGCTGTGGAAGAATATGCCATTCGACGCAGGAGGTCCGTTCATGTCTGTCCCAGTTGCCCGATTCCTCGATGTTTCCGAGGGACTACAACCCAACCAATTCTCGGTCGGTTCGCATGACGCAATCTCGAGCATCAGCGATCTCGACGACAACTACAAGCAACTCATGGACAAGCCAATTGCGTGCGTCATGGCAGTAATGGGGAGCGACGGACGTCCGAATCTGACGCCGATGTGGTTCGACTACGAGGGCGACAAAGTCCTTGTCAACGTTGCGAGCCACCGAAAGAAGACCCGTTGGATCCGCAACAACCCCCAGATCTCGATCCTTATCATGAACCCCGAGAACATGTACCACTGGCTCAGCCTGAAGGTCACCGTCGATCGGGAGATCGCCGAGGACGACCCCGAGGAAGGCGCATGGGTCACCGAGCAGCTCAACCGCATCTGGGTGAAGTACGTCGGCGACGGCGACACCTACGGCCTACGCGATCCCTCGATCCCGGAGCGCCGCGTGCTGTTCGAGTGCACCGTGGATCGCATCGCCACCTTCGGTCAGCCCGGCTGAGGATGCGGCCGTCAACCACGTGACATCCCCCTCGTCCGAGCGTCTCTCCGTCAGCATCGTCGGCGGGTCGCTCGGAGGTCTGACGGCCGCCTGTCTGCTGCGAGACGCCGGCCACGACGTCGTCGTCCACGAACGTTCGATTCGCGAGCTCGAACAGCGCGGCGCGGGTATAGGGCTGTTGGAAGCAACGTCTCGCTATCTTGTTGAGCGCGCCGGCGTGGCGCTCGACGAGATCAGCATCGCTACGAGCCGCATCCGATACCTTCGACGTGACGGCACTGTCCAGCACGACACCGAGCATCGATACCTGTTCAGCTCGTGGAACACGGTGTATCGCCAACTGCTCGACCATTGGCGTCCGTCGCCGTACACGCTGGGCAGCGAGATGGTCGGCTTCACAGCGCGCGATGACGCCCTCGATGGGGTCGTAGTCGACTTCGCCGATGGCACGTCGACCTCGGTGGATCTGTTGGTTTGTGCCGATGGGGTCGGGTCGACGGCGAGGAGCCGCCTCCAGCCGGGCGCCGCCGAGGGCTACGCCGGCTACGTCGCGTGGCGTGGCATGGTGCCCGAATCCGACTTACCGGCTGACGTCGCCGCATCACTCACGGACGCCATCACCTACTACGTCTACGCGAACAGCCACATCCTCGTGTATCCGATCCCGGGCCTCGATGGTTCGGTAAAGCCAGGCGAGCGGCTGATCAACTTCGTGTGGTATCGCAACTATCTCGACGGAGCCGACCTCGACAATCTGATGACCGACCGCGACGGGCAACGTCGCCTTCTGTCTCTTCCTCCCGGATCGGTGAGCGCCGATCATGAGGAAGAGGTGCGAGCCCATGCGCGCGCCAGACTCCCCGCCAGTCTCGCCGCCGTCGTGGAGTCAACCGAACAGCTCTTCGTGCAGGTCGTCTACGACATCGAGGTGGAGCGAATGGCGTTCGGCCGGATCTGCTTGCTCGGTGATGCCGCGTTCGCCGTACGCCCCCACGCCGCCGCCGGTACGGCAAAGGCAGCTGACGACGGCTGGATGCTTGCCGCAGCAATCGAGTCCAGCCCGACCGTCGACAAAGCACTCGCCGATTGGGAGTCGACGCAGCTCGCTCTCGGTCGCAACCTGCTCGAGCGGACACGCCGAGTCGGGCGACGCTCACAAGTCGACAACACTTGGACCCCGGGCGATCCTGAGCTCATCTTCGGACTCCACGCACCGGGGGACTCTTGAACACCCGCTCGGGGAACCCTCGCCGCGACCTGGCCGCCCGGATGGCCGTCGCGGCGGCATCGCTGCTCGAATCACTCGATGAAGACCAGCGCAGCACAGCAACGTTCGACTTCGAAGCCGATGGCGAACGGGAGCGCTGGTTCTACACACCGACCGACCACGGTGGCCTTCCGTTGGCCGCAATGACATCGGCGCAACATCGCAACACGATGCGCCTGCTTGCCACCGGCCTGTCCCGAGCCGGCTACGTCACCGCAGCTGCAATCATTGGACTCGAGAACGTGCTGGACCACAGCGAGGGCTTCGCGGCGGGATTCGGCCGAGAACGGGGCCGCGACCCTTTGCTGTACTGGATCTCGATCTTCGGATCGCCCGGCGACCCAACCTGGTCATGGCGCTTCGGCGGGCACCACATCTCGTTGCACTTCACGATTGTCGAGGGCGAGGTCACCTCCACCACTCCGTGTTTTCTGGGCGCCGATCCCGCCTCGACGCCGTTGCTCGGACCACACCTGCATCGCCCCCTCGGCGCCGCCGAGGACCTGGCTCGCGAGCTCATGCACTCACTGTCGGACGAGCAACGGGCCACGGGCTGGATGTCACCGATCGCCCCTGTCGACCTCGTCGGCGTCAACCGATCGGTGCTGGCTGAGGGTGACTCCACCCTCGACCTGCCGCTGATCTGGCGAGGCCAGCTCGAAGCAGACCTCCATGAGTTGATGGCCACAGCACATCAAGCGGCCGTTGACAAGATCGGCGTCACAGCCGACGTGCTGGCTGCGGTGTCGTTTACTGCGAAGCCGAAGGGGTTGTCGGCGGCGACGTTCGACGCCGGGCAACAGGAGATCCTGCGAGCGCTCCTCGGCGTCTACATTGGCCGAATCGCCGATGAGCTAGCCGACGCCCAGCTGGCCAAGTTCGACGGGGATGCACTTGGATCGCTTTCGTTCGCCTGGGCGGGAGGCACCGAGGTCGGCGAGCCACACTACTATCGGATCCAGGGTGCGGAACTGTTCTGCGAGTACGACAACACCCAGCGCGACGTAAACCACGTGCACACCGTGTGGCGTGATCTCTCGGCCGACTTCGGACGAGATACGCTCGCCGAGCATTACGCCCACCACCATTCCTGACAGCGGTGAGTCGGCGACGGTCCACCGTCTGGAAGATCCTCCGAGACAACGGACATCGCTGCCAAAGTGAGGCGGTACCATTGCGCCCAACACAGGGAGGCCGGTACCGGCATGGAAGGCACGATTCCGCATCTGCTCGAGCGCAACGCTGAGCGCACTCCCGATCGAACTGCATATCACGACAAACTCACGGGTACGTGGCGGTCGACCACGTGGGGAGATTTCAACACACTCACCCGAAGGGTTGGCCGCGCGATGATCACGCTCGGCCTCGGTGAAGGAGACGTCGTCGCGATTCTCTCGTCGAACCGCCCCGAATGGACTGTCACTGCACTGGCGGCAATGCGCGTCGGCGGGATATCCGCTGGCATCTATACCACGAACTCTCCGGCCGAGGTTGCCTACATCCTCAACCATGCCGAGTCGGCGTTGGCCGCCGTCGAGAACACGGCCCAGCTCGCGAAGATCCAGGAGAAGTGGGACGAGCTTCCCTCACTGCGCAACGTCATACTCATGGAGGGCGCAGACGAGGACCCGAGGGTTCTCAGCTGGAACGAGTTCATCGACAAAGCCGAGGCTACTCCCGACTCAGAGGTCGACGATCGCATGGCGCAGCTTCGCTCCGACCAGGTCGCGGACTTCATCTACACCTCCGGAACCACCGGGCCGCCGAAGGCTGCGATGTTGACCCACGAGAATCTCGCCTTCACCGCCCGGACCATCGCCGACTCGATCGACACCACAAGTGATGAGGTGATGCTGTCGTACTTGCCGCTTTCGCACATCGCGGAACAGATGGCCTCGATCCATATTGCGATCGAACGTGGCTACACCATCTATTACTGCCACGACGGGCTCCAGCTGGCCGACTACCTGAAGGAGGTTCGTCCCACGATCTTCTTCGGCGTCCCCCGGGTGTGGGGACGTTTCGAGTCCGTCCTCACCGACCAGTTCAGCCAAGCATCCGGACCCAAGGCGGCGATCCTTTCATGGGCGCGAGGAGTCGGCAGCAAGGTCACGAACCTGCGGAATCGTGGCGAGGAACCCAACGCTGTGTTGGATCTGCAATACAAAATCGCCGACAAGCTCGTTTTCGCGAAGATTCGCGAGGCCACCGGGCTGTCCCGACATCGCGTACTGGTCTCGGGCGCCGCGCCGACTCCGCCTGCAACACTGGAGTTTTTCGGATCGCTCGGCATGACGATCATCGAGATCTACGGCCAATCAGAGGACAGCGGCCCAACCTCCACAAATCTTCCAGGCGCCGTGAAGTACGGCTCGGTCGGAAAGCCCTTCGAAGGAGTCGAGGTGAAGCTCAGCGACGGCGACGAAATCCTGGTGCGGGGCAAGAACGTGTTCGCTGGCTACTACAAGGACCAGGCTGCCACCGCTGAAGCCGTGATCGACGGTTGGTTGCAGTCGGGCGACCTGGGACGCTTCGACGAAGATGGCTACCTGTACATCACAGGTCGCAGCAAGGACATCATCATCACGTCGGGTGGCAAGAACATCGCGCCTCGAAACCTCGAAGAGGCCCTCACCGCCCTCCACCTCATATCGCAGGCCGTGTGCGTCGGCGAGCAGCAGCGGTACCTGATCGCCCTTGTCACTCTCGACCCCGAGGCGTCGAAGCGATACGCACACGAACACGGCCTCGATGTCGCAGGACTCCCGTCCGATCCCACCCTCCGGGCCGAACTCGAAAAGCAGATCACCGAAGAGGTCAATTCCCACTTCGCCCGCGTCGAGCACATCCGCAACTTCGTCATACTCCCCCGCGACTTCTCCGTCGAGACCGGCGAGATGACACCGACTTTCAAGATCAAACGTTCTGTGGTCAACGAGATGTACGCGTCGGAGATCGACGCCGCCTACAGCGCCGGCCAGGTGCTCTGAACCCGAATATTTGACCGCAACGAATGAGGCTCAGATGAACGAACCGACGGTGCGCAAGGTCGATGCCCGACCTTGGTTCCCTCAACGTATGTGAGCCTGCCTTCGTCGATGAGGGTCATCGGGTCACTTAGAGCGGAGGGTTGAATCGGCCGTCGACCGCCAGCCAGCCACCGTCGACCACCAACAGCGATCCGGTGACAAAACTGGATGCGTCCGATGCCAGGTAGACGATTGGACCCGCCATCTCGCTGGGTTGAGCCCACCGGCCCAGTGCACTCTTGCTGGCGTAGGCCTCGTACCACTCGGGGTTGTCTTTGATCTGTTGTGTGAGAGGGGTCTCCACCACACCGGGAGCCAGGGCATTGACCCGAACGTTCTGCGGACCGAGCTCGGCGGCAAGGGTACGAATCATCTGAAGCACGCCGGCTTTGGTGGCGGCATAGACACCCTGGCCAGGCTCGACCACCTGGGAACGGATCGAGGAGATGGCCACGATCGATCCACCCCCGTTCTCGGCCATCAGCCGTCCCGCTGTTGTGATTGCGTGGAACGTTCCGATCATGTTGACCGACACCACCCGAAGGAACTCCTCCTCGGTGACCTCCAGCAAGCGCTTGCGAACGTTGATCGCCGGTGTCGTGACAAGCACATCGGGCGTGCCGAAGTCGTCGAAGAGTGCGTGGATCGAGGCGGCATCGCCAACATCGACCGTTGCCGCGGAGGCGGTTCCTCCGCCGTCCACGATCTCGGCACTCACCCGGTTGGCGCTCTCTTCGGAGAGATCGGCGCACAAGACGTCGGCCCCGTGGGCCGCAAGCGCCAGGGCGCCGGCCTCGCCGATCCCGCTGCCGGCTCCAATGACCACGATTCGCTTCCCTTCAACGCTGAACAGACTGCGATAACTATCGAGACGCGACATGAGGCGAGTCTACGCAAAGCGCCCGCCACCGCAGAAACGGTCCCCGTCCTCCGCTATAACAGTCGGAGTATGTACGTGATCCGACGGCTCGCGGTGTTCCTGCTCAGCGTCATCATCGCGTCGATGCTGGTCTTTGGCGTGATGTCCATTCTGCCCGGTGATCCGGCGACGGTAATCCTGGGAACCAGGGCAACGCCCGAGGCGGTTGAGTCGCTTCGAGAGGAACTGGGACTTGATCGGCCGATTCCAGTGCAGTATTTCGATTGGTTCACTCATGCCATCCGGGGTGATCTCGGTGAGAGCGTCTTCACGGGGAAACCGATCGGCCCTCAGGTGATGGATCGGCTGAAGGTCACCGTTCCGCTGGCGGTGTTTGCCCTCGTCCTCACCATTCTGATCTCCTTTCCGCTGGGTGTGTTCGCCGCCGCCCGACATCGGCAGAAAGGCGATGCTGTGGTGTCGGTGGTGAGCCAGCTCGGTTTGGCAGTGCCGGCGTTCTGGGCGGGCCTGATGTTGGTCACACTGTTTGCTGTTCGGCTCAGATGGTTCCCCGCCAGCGGTTTCCCGGGCTGGGGCGACTCGTTCTTCGGTTCTATCGAAGCTCTCATCCTTCCCGCGGTGGCGCTGGCGATCGTGCAAAGCGCCATCATCACCCGGTACGTACGTTCCGCAGTTCTGGAGACGTTGCGGGAGGAATTCATTCGCACCGCTCGATCGAAGGGCCTCACCCGTTCCCAAGCACTTTGGCGCCATGGCCTTCGTAACGCTTCCATTCCAGTGCTCACCGTTCTGGGCCTCCAGTTCGGTGCGCTGCTGGCAGGAACTGTGGTGATCGAATCGGTCTTTGTGCTTCCCGGCCTGGGCAAGATGTTGCTCGATGGCATCAGCCGGCGAGATCTCCCGTTGGTTCAGGGTGGCGCCTTCGTGATCGTCGGCATCATCCTCCTGATCAACCTTGCGGTCGACCTGACCTACCGATTGCTCGACCCCCGATTGAGGTCGCACTGATGGCTATTCAGGAGGCACTTACTGTTCTGGAGCCAATTGGACCCCATCGAGGGGCCCGCTGGCGGCGACTCAACTTCGTTGCGGGGCTCTCGATTGTGATAGGCGTCATTGTGACCGCCCTCGTCTCGTTTGTGTGGACACCGTTCGACCCTGAGTTAGTGGCCGCCGACAAACGGCTCTTGCCACTGGGCGAACGAGGCCACGTACTGGGAACCGACCAGTTCGGTCGAGATCTTCTCAGCCAAATCATGGTTGGCTCTCGCACCGCCCTTTTCGTTGGAGTATTGGCAGTCACGATTGCGATCTTGATCGGAATACCTCTCGGTGGTCTCGCTGCCGCACGCCGCGGCTGGGTGGAAGACGTTGTGATGCGCATGTCCGATGTGATCTATGCCTTTCCGCCCGTTCTTCTGGCCATCCTGTTGGTGGCAGCGGTGAGTCCGGGAACCGCCTCGGCGATGGTGGCTATAGGTGTCGCCTACATTCCGATCGTGGCGAGAGTGACCAGAGGTGCGTCGCTGTCGATCTTCGAACGGGACTTCGTGGCTGCCGCTCGCACCTACGGGCGGGGCAAAACGTTCATTTTCCTGCGCCACGTTCTGCCCAACATCGCCTCGGTTCTGATTGTGCAGATAACGATCCTGTTCTCCCTGGCCATCCTGGCCGAAGCGGCGTTGTCGTTCCTGGGAATCGGCACGCAGCCGCCAACGCCATCGTGGGGCCGCAGCTTGCGCGACGCCCAGACCTTCGTGCAGATCACTCCGCGCTTGGCGATCTGGCCCGGGTTCGCCATCGCCCTCACCGTGCTCGGCTTCAATCTCCTGGGTGACGGCGTGCGAGATGCGCTGGACCCTCGACTGGAATCGAGGCGCTCGTGAGCCTGCTTGACGTGCAGAACCTCACCGTTTCTACCGAGGGCGTCAACTTGGTCGACAACATCTCCTTTTCCGTCGACCGTGGCCAGCGCTTGGGCATCATTGGAGAGTCGGGCTCGGGAAAGACCCTGACCGCACTGGCAATCCTCGGCCTTCTGGAGGACAGCCTCTCGGCAAGTGGCAGCATCACGATCGACGGCCAACAACTTCTTGGCCGCAGCGAAGCCGCCCTGTGTGCTGTCCGCGGCGAGAACATCTCCATGATCTTCCAGGAGCCGATGACGGCTCTCAATCCGGTGATGCGGATCGGTCGTCAGGTGGCCGAACCCTTGCGGCTGCACCGGGGCCTCGGCAACGACGACGCAATGGAGCGAGCGGTCGAACTGCTCGACAGCGTCGGGATCGAACATCCTCAACGCCGGGCTCGCTCCTATCCGCATGAACTCTCGGGCGGTCAGCGGCAGCGGGCCATGATCGCCATGGCGTTGGCGTGCGGACCGGATTTGGTGATCGCCGACGAACCGACCACCGCACTCGACGTGACGGTGCAGGCCCGGGTCCTAAGCGTTCTACGAGATCAGGTGCTGGCCCACCACACCGCCCTCATTCTGATCACCCACGATCTCCCCGTCGTTGCATCTATGACTGACGACGTCATCGTCTTGCGGCACGGGGCAGTCGTTGATCGAGGAACGACCGATACCGTTTTCTCGGGCAACTCCAATACCTACACCGATGAACTGGTGGCGTCAGTGCCGCCGATGAGCCGATCAGCCAAGGCGGAAGGCAAGCCGCCGGGACCGCCTCCGACCGGCACTCCGCTGGTCCGAATTCGAGATGTCCACCGCCAGTACAAGCTGCGGCGAACGTCATTGTTCGATTCCCGTCCCGTTATCGACGCCCTCCTCGGGGTCTCGGTCGACATCCACCCCGGCGAGACCTTCGGCATTGTGGGTGAGTCCGGATCCGGCAAGTCCACGCTGGCTCGCATGATCGTCGGTCTGGATCGACCAACGAGCGGTGAGGTGAACGTCGACGGCATCGACGTCTCGTCCGGCCACAACCTTCGACCACTGCGCGACATTGCCCAGATGGTGTTCCAGGATCCCATGGGCTCGCTCGACCCGCGCATGCGAGTTGGCGACGTGATCGCTGAACCGCTGCGGTCGCTAGGAGTCGAGGGAGACCATCCCGCCCGGGTGGCCTCGCTATTGGAGGCGGTTTCCCTGCCGACCGACGTGGTCGACCGTTACCCGCACGAATTCTCCGGCGGCCAACGACAGCGAATTGCCATCGCCCGAGCGCTGGCTCCCAGCCCCCGGCTGCTGGTGGCGGACGAACCGGTAAGCGCCCTCGACATGTCGGTCCAAACCGTCACCCTCGAACTGCTTCAGGACCTCAAAGAACAGTTCGATCTCACCATGGTCTTCATCTCGCACGACCTGTCGGTGGTGCACGAGATCTGCGAGCGGGTGATTGTGTTGGAGCATGGGCGAATCGTGGAGGAAGGACCCGTGGGCACGGTCTTCGGGAACCCGAGAGAGGCGTACACGCAGACGCTGGTAAACGCAATACCGCGGCTCGATGGCTCGTTTCTCAGCCCGCTCCCATAGATCAGGGATTCTCGACCATTCCTTGCGCTCTTGTTGAGCGTGTTAGCGTTGAACCGAAGGCTGGCGATCATACGCCAGTAGACGCACAGGGAGAGTCGTCAATGCAACAGTCCACCCACCGCCGCCCCACCCTTCGAACCGCTCTGGCGCTCGTGCTTGGGTTCACACTGGTCATCGCCGCATGTTCCAGCGACTCTGGGACCGATGAGAGCACTCAAACCACCGCTGAGGCGACGACTACGAGCAGCAGCCCGGTCACGGTGGCGACCACCGCTCCGGAGGTTTCGGCCGTTACCGAAGCTCGCATCGGTCTTCAGCTCGAACCACCGACGCTCGACCTCACCGCCAGCCCCGCGGCCGCGATCCCACAGGTGTTGCTCTACAACGTGTACGAAACACTGGTCCGACTCCAGCCTGATGGCTCGATCACGGGGCTCTTGGCTGAGTCGTGGGACATCAGCGAGGATGGCCTTACCTACACCTTCAACCTGCGGGAGGGTGTGTCGTTCCACAACGGGGACGCCTTCACTGCCGACGATGTGGTGTTCTCAATCGAGAACGTCGCCTTCAACGAAGCCCATCCATTTGCCACCACCTACGCGCCCATCGCCAGCGTTACCGCAGTTGACGACACCACTGTCGAAGTCACACTCACTCAGGTAAGTGCCAACCTGCTGTTCTTCATGACCCAGGGTCAGGGTGTCGTGCTCAACCAGAACGCCATCGACGACATCGAGAACACTGCTGTCGGAACCGGCCCCTTCACCTTCGACTCGTGGACCGTTGGTGATTCCATCGTGCTCACCCGAAACGACGACTATTGGGGCGACCCGGCCCTGCTGGAAACAGTCACTTTCCAGTACATCCCCGACCCGAACGCACTGAACAACGCCATGTTGTCCGAAGAACTCGATCTGGTCGCCGGCGTGTCGGCACCCGAGCTTCTCGAAGCATTCGAAGCCGATGATCGCTTCGATGTCCTCACCGGACTGAGTTACGGCGAAGTGACGCTGTCGCTCAACGGTCGCCGTCCCCCGCTCGATGACATCCGGATCCGTCAAGCCGTGAGTCACGCCATCGACCGTCAAGCGGTGGTGGATCTGGCCTATGCCGGGTATGGCACGCCGATCGGAACGTTCTCCACCCCGCTCGACCCGTACTACAAGGACCTCACCGGCGTCTACGACTACGACCCCGACCGGGCCAGGGAGCTGCTGGCGGAGGCCGGAGCGGAGGACCTCACCCTCGAGCTCATCCTTCCGCCGCCGTCGTATGCATCCCGTGGCGGCGAGATCATCGCCAGCCAGCTCGCCGAAGTGGGCATCACCGCCAACATCACCAACGTCGAGTGGGGCGTATGGCTCGAAGACGTGTTCGCGAACTACGACTTCGACATGTCGATCGTTGCCCACGTTGAACCGCTCGACCTGGCTCAGTACGGCAACCCCGAGTACTACTGGGGCGACGACAGCCCGGCCGCCAAGGCACTACTCGACCAGGCTGACGCCGAGCCCGATGCCGACGCCCGAAATGCACTGTACGAACAAGTGCTGGACGAGATCACAGCCCAGGCTGCGGATCAGTGGCTCTTCATCCTTCCCACACTTTCGGTCAAGACAACCGGCCTGACCGGTTACGAAGTGAACCTGCCAGGATCACTCGACGTCACCAAACTCGCCATCAACTGAGGCCGACGATCCGATGACGGCGGCACTCCGATGACGACGGCACCGCCTCGAACCGAGGCGCTGGACACCGAAGGTCTTGTGGCCTTTACCCAGCGCCTCATTCAGGCGCCCAGCGTCAACCAACCCGAACGGGGCCGCAGCGAGGCCTTGGCGGTTGCGGTGGTGCTTGAACAGGCTGCGGAGTTCGGTTGGGACGTGGTGCAAGAAGACGTCGCACCGGGCCGCCCCAACGTGATCATCACGATCGACGGCGGACTGCCCGGACCCAAGCTGCTGTTCGAAGGCCACACCGACGTGGTGACCGAGGGGGATCCGGCGACCTGGTCGGTAGACCCGTTCGGGGGCGAGATCATCGACGGCAAACTCTACGGGCGCGGCGCAGCCGACATGAAAGGCGGGGTCGGCGCGTTCATGTTTGCCGCCCGGGCCCTACAGCGGCGCGGACCGTTCCCCGGTTCGATCGTCCTCGCCATCCTGTGCGATGAAGAAGAGATGATGATCGGGGTGCACCACTTCATCAAACAAGGCCATGCAACTGGCGTCGATGGCGCCATCGTGTGTGAACCCGAGGGAGGTGAAGTCTGCATCACCCAGAAGGGTGCGCTCCGCCTTCGGGTCGACATCGCCGGTGTCATGGCCCACGGTGCAATGCCCCATCAAGGCCGCAATCCCATCAGCGCCGCCGGCCGATTCATCGAGGCCACGCGACATATCGAAGCGGACCTTCAGGCCACCTACGGCGAACACCCCCAGCTCGGTCTTCCCTACGTAACGGCCACCCACATCGACGCCGGCAGTCTCGCCCAAATCAACGTGATCCCAGATGCGACGTTGCTCACCTTCGACATCCGCACAATCCCCGGCATCAACCACCACGACCTGCTGACCCGTTTCCGGAACCTCGCCGACGAAATCGAAACCGAACTGGGCGTTCAGATCACCCTGACAACGCCCGTCGATCGCCCTGCCACCGAAACCTCCATTGACGATCCTGTTGTTGTGGCCGTTGCCGCAGCCCACACCGCTGTTACCGGTGAGGAACCGGTCTACGGCGGAGTTCCCGGCAGTACCGACGGAACCATCTTGTGGCGCGATGCTGGACTACCAGTAGTTGTCTACGGCCCCGGCGGCAAGTGGATCGCCCACCAGAAGGACGAGTTCGTCGAGATCGACGAACTCATCACGTGCGCTCGCGTCTACATCGAAGCCGCCACCCGCTTCCTCGGCGTCTGACCACCTAGCGGAGTCGGTCCCATCGCCACTCACGTCCTACCCGCGGTCGACGAGTCGAGTTGAGCCAGCACAAAGCTGGCGAATTCAGGTCTTAACGTTATGGGACCAAGCCCGCGGCGACCAGCCTGAGGCCGCGGTCCAGCAGATTGGCATCTCCCAGGCGTCGCCGAAGCGTGTGCTCCAGACCGGCGATGGGGTACAGGTTCTGCGGGGCCCTGGGTTCTTTGTGCGGTTGGCTAGCGAAACGCGGCAGCCGAGCCGAAACCTCCTCGGCGCGCTTCACCGCTTCCTGGGCGGTGCCGGTCCCCGGCAGCTCGAGGCGGACGATTCCAGACAGCGGTTGGTTCCTCGGTCCCGGGAGTCGCAGGTACCAGCAGTAGCGGGTGAACCCGTGGCCGCCGATGAGGAACACCGGGGTTCGTTGACCGTCGCCGAGTTTGCCGAGGATGGGTATCACGTCGTCCGGCAGGTATTGCACCTGGTGGGTTTTCACGTACCCGACCCCGGCCGGATCGTTGCGTCCTCTCAAGGGTCCGTCGAACACGATCAGGTCGCAGTCAGAAGTGTCGGCGATCGATTGTTCGAGGGCGGTCATGTGGCCGTGGATGGCGAGGTAGGTGGACTCGACCTCGTCGTCGGCGGTGGGACGGAACTCGTACGAAGCGTATTTCGTGACGATCGGGCCGCCGCCAGAAGCGGCTGTGGCGTACACGCCGCGTTCGACGACCACGTCAAGTACCTCGGCCACGGGTCCGGCGCAGGACACCACTCCGGCGGCGACGGATGCGCACACGCCCACGTGTGATCGGTCGCCGTCATGGATCCAGATGCGAGCGTCGATACGGCGGATGCCGTCGACGAACATGATGCGATCGAGCGCCGTAACCGACGCTGGTTGAATGGGGTTCCAGTCGGCGGCCTTGCGTTCGACGTCGATCTCGACGTCCTCGGATCGGTCGGCGAACCATTCGCCGTCGGCTGCGATGCCGTATTCGGGTGCCCAGCTCTCGACGCTGAATCGCATGTCAGACCTCCACCCGTTCCACCGACGCCGAGCCTGCGGTTTTGGTAACTTCCAGCCGAACCGGCATCCGGTCGGCGAGTTCGCGTATGTGGGTGACGATCCCGACCATGCGTCCGGTGGCACCCAACTCCTCGATGGCGGTTGCGACCACGTCAAGGGCGTCGGGGTCGAGTGTGCCGAAGCCCTCGTCGAGGAACATCGATTCCATCGGCGGTGCACCTTCGGTGGCCATTTCCGATGTCGCCTCGGCCAGTGCCAGGGCCAGCGCCAACGACGCTAGGAAGGTTTCACCGCCAGAGAGCGTGCGGGCGTTGCGCAGTTCATCGGCATTGGTGTGATCCCGCACTGCGAAGGCGCGGCCGTCCCCGACCTCCAGCGAATACTGCCCTCCGGAGAGTTCGAGCAGCCGTCCCGTGGCCCGTTCGACGAGTGTGTCGAGGGCAGCTTTCATCAGCCATCCCTCGAAACCGGATGAGCGGAGAAGGTGCCCGAGCATGGTGGCCACCGTCGCTTGTTCGTCGAGGTTCTCGATGCGGTCTCGAAGCTCCCCCAACCGTGTGCGCCGCTGATCGAATTCCTCAATCGCTGCCTGCGCGGTCGCCTCGATGCCAGCGAGTTTCAGGCCGATTTCCTCGACTGCGAGATGTTCGTGTTCTTCCACGATCCCAGCGAGTTTTGCCCGTAGGCCATCTTCAAGCTGCGCTTGGCGGGTGGCGATGATCTCATAGCGCTCGGTGGCTTCGTTGCGTTGGGTGAGAGCGATCTCATGTTGTCGGGTGGCCCAGTCTTTCAGGGCTGTCCAGTTGGTGAGGATGTCGTCGCCAGGATTCGCCGGCGGTTCGAGCCCTGCTACTCGTTCACGGACGGCGGCGAGTTGGTTGTTGGCCTCGGTGAGCCGTTGCTTTGCCTGCTCGAGCGTTGCCGCGGCCTGCTCGTCGGCGTCCTCGGCTTCTTCGAGTGCTTTCTGGGCTGATGCGAGGTCCTCCTTGAGTCCGATTGCCGTTGTTTGTTGCTCGGAGAGGTTTTCGCGATCGGGCAGGGCGGCCGCATCGGCTCGGGAGGCCTCGAGTTGTTGAGCGGTAGCCTTTTCAGAACCCGCAAGCGTGTTGGCGAGGTCGTCCGCTTCTGAGGCCGCGGTGATCGCGTACCGGTACTCGGGCGACGCCTTGTGTGCCTTGGCGCTTTCGACTGCGGCACGGGTCGCATCCGTCGCGCTCTTCACCGTCTCCTCGAGCTCGACGATCTCTGCGCGTAGGGTGGCCAAGGCCGCTGGGCTGTCGATCCCGATGAGTTCGTTGTCGATTTGTGCGAGCGTCTCGAGCGCGGCGTCACGCTTGGTTTCGGCCTGCAGCATCGCTGCGGTCGCTTGCTCGAACGCTGCTTTGGCCTGAATCGCCTCGGTCTCGCTGCGCTTCACCCGTGTCTTCGCGGCCCGCAGTTCGGCGTCGTCCACGTGGTGTTCGGGCAGATGTGCAACGTCTTGGAGGCAGAGGGGGCAGGGTTCGCCCACCACCAGCAGATCAGCATGGGCCACCACTCCCGCTCGAGTTTTCAATTCCTCGGCCTCTTGGCGGGCCTGGTCCAGCTCCGCTGCCTTTTCGTCGGCGGCGCTCTCGAGCGGGCCGATGACCTTGGACGACACTGCGAGGGCCTTCTCGGCGTCGGTCACTCGCCTGGTGGCATCGGAGTGGAGTCTGTGGATGTTGAGCCACGCATCGATCTGGCCAAGCGCCGGCTGTCCGGCTACCGCCAAGCGGGCCGCGTTCTCCGCCGACCGGGCCTCCTCCACCTGGAGATCCAAGGCCGTCTGCGTCTCCCCAAACCCATCGACAAGGGCCCGGCTCTCCGCCGCCGACTTCTGTGCCGCCTGCAGTTCTAGGACTAGATCCTCGTGCCGTCCGGCGAGTGTGTCGATCGTGTCCAGCATGCCCAACTGGACGGCCAGGGTGCTGAGGTCGGGACCCTCGGCCACCGCTGCGGCTGCCTTGGTTCTCGCCTTCTTGGCAGTGAGCAGTTCGGCGCTGGTCGCCGCCCGAACTTCGTCGGCCGTCCGCAACTCGGTGGACAGTTCGTCGATCCCCTCGGGCATAACAACGGTCTCGAGAAGCTCCACGCTGCGCTTAGCGGCATCGACCGCTGCCCGCACCTCGTCGAGTTCTGCGGCCGCCACCGACAGTTGCCCACGAGTCGTTTCAAACCCTTGCCGAACCTCAATGATCCCTGCCAGCGAGGCGACGAGTTCGAGCCGCCGGTCGTCGGAGAGTTCACCTTCGCTCTCCTCCGCCTCGCCGCGCAGCACATCGGCCTGGTCCCCGAAGCGGGCTGCCCGCTGGCGGGCTAACCGGCCGATTCGCTCATACATGCCCAGGCCGAGGAGTTGCCGCAACGTCGCTTGCCGGTCGGAAGGTTTGTCGTGCAGGAAGTCGGCGAACCGGCCCTGCGGAAGTACGACGGTTCGGTTGAACTGGTCCACGTCGAGCCCCAGGACCTCCTCGACAGCCTCACTCATGGATCGGGCGTCAGAAGCCAGCACCTCGGATCCCCGTTCGAGCCTGGCCTCTTTGGTGGTGGCCCCGGTTTTGGTCCGCCGCACCACACGAACGGCGACATAACTGGCCCCGCCGAGCTCGAATGTGAGAGCGACCCGGGCTTCGTTGCTGGTGCCGTTGATGGCGGGAGCGACCGCCCGGTTGTCTTCGTAGCGGGCAACCGAGCCGTACAACGCAAACGTGATCGCGTCGATGACTGTGGACTTGCCCGAGCCGGTCGGGCCGATCAGAGCAAGCAGGTCGACATCGGTGAAGTCGATCTCGGTGTGTTCCCGGAACGCTCCGAATCCCTTCATCTCGATCCGTACTGGCCTCACCACTCCACACCGTCGTGATACTCGTCGAGCAGATCGGCGAACAACGCGCCTACCCGCACGTCGTCGACCCCCTGGAGTCGGAGGTACTCGGCGAAGAGCTCCTGAGGCGACCGATTGTGATTCGCATCCCACCGGGCCTGGGACGACGCCGCAACCGGAGTGTTGATCCGCACCTCGACCACCCCAGGTCCGAGCATCTCCCGCACGTCCTCGGCCAGACCGGCTCGGCCCGGCTCGTTCAGCACGACGCGTAACCACGAATCCGGGTCGATCGTGAACGACCGGATCTCCTCCAAGGTCCCCTGCACGGTGTGCAGCGGCCGGCCCGACCCGAGCCCCACCGCAACGACATCGGCGGGAGCACCCGGTTCGAGGGTCACCACGTTCACCTGCTTGGCCTGCGACTCCTCGCCGAAATCGAGCTGGAGCGGCGAACCGCAATAGTGCAACGCCGGCCCAGCCGGGACGACCTGAGGGGCGTGAAGGTGCCCGAGAGCCCCGTACCCGATCGTCACGGGAAACGAGGGTGCGGTGACGGCGTACTCCTCGACGAGGTGGGCGCTGCGCTCGCCCCCACCCGCGGTGGCACCCAACACGAACGCATGGGCCGCCAGGATGTTGACTGTGTCGGTCTCGAAGGCGTCGCACAACGCACCGATCAGAAGGCTCAGCCGCTGGCTGTATCTTTGCGCGTTTTCGAACGCCGCCTGTTCCATGAGGTGCTGCGCCCGTACGATCCCCCTCTTCGACACGAACGGCAGCATCGCCACGCGCACGTCCGATCCGTCCGCCGCCTTCAGCGACAACACGCCCCCCTCGTCGGGCCGAGTGGGTTCGGCAACCACGTGCACCCGCCCCAGCTCCAGCAATGGGGCGACAGCTCGAAGCCGGCGAGGGTTGTCGTGATTGCCGGCGATGACCGCCACCTCGGCACCGGTCTTGGCCAACCCCAGCAACGCCCGGTAGACGATCTCCTCCGCTTCAGGACCAGGGGTGGAGGTGTCGAACAAGTCTCCGGCCACGACGACCAGGTCAACCGTTTCCCGCTCGGCGATTTCCGCTATCTCACCCAGAACCGCTCGATGTTCCTCAGCCCGCGACGCTCCTCGGATCGTCCTGCCCACATGCCAGTCCGAGGTGTGGAGCAGCTTCATGCCGCCCGGTCAGCCCAGACCATCGAAAGGATCGGCAGGGACATCGCCCTCACCGCCGGTCGGAGCGGCCGCAAGATCTGCCTCGGCGGCACGAGTGGCCCACGCGGGGAACGGAAACTCGATCAGCAGCGGGACCGGCAGGCGGGGTTGGGATACGAACATCGACCCCGGCTTGAGGATCGTGGACCGCTGTCGTTGCGCCGCAGGCAGAAAGCCGTACTGGTCACGGCCCGCCTCGGCAGTATCGAGCCGGCCCACCACACGAACCGCGGAGTTGGCAACAACCCGCCGCTCCACCTCACTAGCAGTCTGTTGCGCCCCGATCAGAATCATCCCCAGGCTCCGGCCCCGCTCGGCCACGTCGAGGAGGATCTCCTTGATTGGACTCGACGAATCACGGGGGGCGTACTTGTTGAGCTCGTCGAGCACGACAAACTGCAGCGGCTCAGCGGTCCCTGACTCCTCTTTGGCATCAAAGGCCTGGCGCAGGACCACGCCGACCACGAAACGTTTGGCCCGATCATGCAGCATGTGCAGATCCACCACCGTCACCTGTTGGGCGTTCAAGTCGATGGCGTGACGCGGCGCATCGTCGAGATCCGCACGAATCAAATGGCCGATATGGCGTTCGGCTGAGGCGAGGCGGCGGACAAAAGCGTTAATGGTGCCCGAACCGATAGCCCGTCCCGTCCATCGTGGATCCGCCGGCTCGTCAGGGTCATCGGGGATCAACTGCGCTTCGATGATGCTCACAAGATCGCTGAACGTGCGGGCCGTTCGACCCTCGATCCGGACCGCCCCATCACTGGTGTCACCGGACCGTGCGTAATGCTGGAGCTGGGCGGCTACCGACTGCACCACGATCGTGTACTGCTGGCGTTCGTCCTCAGCATCGGCGAACAGGTACGGCAACAATCCCTGCCGGCAGAACTGGGCGATCGTCCAATACAGAGGTCGCACACCCGCATGGCGGGCCCCAGTGGCCGGCGTTCCGTTTGGATCACCCTTCCGGGGAGGAGCGAGGATACGAACCGACTGGAACGGTGCCGCCTCCAGTCCGAGCAACCCGTAACGAGCCCGCTGGGTCTCATCGAGCCGGGTGTTCGGATAGTCCAGGAAAAGCAGGTCCTCCCCCTTGACGTTGAAGATCAGCCCCTTGGTGTTCGCCGCCGCCGCGCCGAGCACACCAGAGGTGAACAACGAGTAGAGCAGAAACGTTGCATAGCTTGTTTTGGTCGCAACACCGGAGATGCCCGAGATGTTCACGTGGGCGCCCTTGGTCCCGTCGATGAAATCGAGATCAAGACTCACCGGCTCCCCATCATGGGAAAGCCCCGCCGGCAACCTGCGGGTCACCTCCGTGAAATCAAGCGCCGCATCCCGTTCAGCACCGAATGCCCTACGAACCGGCGTGCCCGGCAACGGCGGAACGAAAACTTCCGGCGAGATCCGGGTCACCTGGACAAGCGCCGCCTCACTCACCTCAGCCGGCAACAAACCATCAGCAATAAGGAACACGTCAGAATCGAAACGGGCGCCCTCGTGACGGGCTCGGACCTGGCCGACGATCCCATAAATCGACACCACATCACCATTCGCCAGCACACGATCAAGAGCCACAACATCATCGAGTTGGAGGTTCTGGCCCGCCTCGACCGCAACCCAGAATTCCAGTGGTGTTGCATCGTCGGTTCCAAGAACCCGACCACAACCTCCATCGCCACTCATCGAATGGAGAGAATAGCTCGGAAAGCCCATCAGCCAGACCATCCCCAACAGCCACCACTACAGCGCTGAAGGGGGGAAACCGTGGAGTTCGTTTCTCGCCCCCTCAGAGGCCGGATAAGAAATCAGCTGTCCCTCATCGCCGCGAGGCGATGAAATCGTCGAGGAGTTCCATGCGGAGCTCAGCGGACGCACGATCCATCCCGAACTCGAGCCAAATCATGGCATTTTTTTCCCCGTCGGAGTTCTCCTCGAACAGACCGGGGAACTCATTGAAGAAGACCTGATCGTAGAGTTCGGGCCGGGTCCGCTCGACCCACACACGAAATTCGGCTTCGGCAGCGAGCACTCCGTTGGGAGTCTCCCCAGCGGGTATCTCGAGATCGGACGCCCAGACGCGGCCATCCTCCACAAAAATCCCGAACCTCGTGGTCAGCGTCTCAGCCAAGACCTGTGAGTAGAAGTAATCCTCACCAAAGGTCAGTTCGCAAACCACGTGGGTCCCGGCTAGCCCGTATGGGGTGCAGGCGCTGAGCGTCGGCTCGGCCTTGAGTGCCATGCTCGACACGAGGTTTTCGCGAAACATCGAGCTTGGCTCCAGGAATGCAACATAATTGAACGCCTAGCTGCGACGATCGAGGACCCAGGGCTGCGGGAGTCGTTTCTCGGTGCGAATGCGGTACGTACGGTGACAAAGCGGAGTTGACCCCGTACTCGGGCCAGTGGCGCGATCGTTATATGTTCTAATGAATCACATGATCCGACCCTACAGATCAGAGGATCTTGGCGAGGTTCTCGAACTTTGGCACAAGGCGTCGCGAATCGCGCACCCCTTCCTCACGGAGGCTTTTCTTGAGAAGGAAAGGGCTGAGATCGCCGAGCGCTGGCTCCCCGTGGCTGAGACGGTCGTCAATGAACTCCAGGAGACGGTGGTCGGCTTCTTGGCCCTAATTGGCAACGAAGTAGGCGCAATCTTCGTCGACCCCAGACATCAGGGGAACGGAGTAGGTCAGGCGTTGATGGATCACGCCAGGGCCAGCCGCGAATTTCTTGAGCTGGATGTCTTCGAAGCGAATCCAATCGGCCGCAAGTTCTATGAGGCCTACGGCTTCCAGCTGATTGGACGTCATGTTCACGAGGAAACAAGACAACCCCAGCTGCGTCTCATGATTCACGGCGAGTCCTTGTCAGCTACCTGCCAGTAAGGCACTGCCGGCGACTACGAGTGTTGCCACGGCTGCCGCAGTCAGGATGGAATAGTTGTTCCTCCTGAGCCCTTCGGCAGCGATCACGGCTGGCACTGCGGCGGCAAGAACACCCCAGGCCGCTAGTGCGGCAATCGCTCCAATCACCCCCGCTACGACCGCGACGATGCCAGCGACGATCACCAAGAAGGCCATCAACTGGATGGTGACCTGACGCCCGATCCGAACGGCCAGCACCCGTTTGCCCGCTTCCGCATCGGTCTCAAGATCAGGAATTTCGAACGCCAACATCATCCCGAAGTGAATAGGAACGAGCACAGCAATTGACCACCAAAGCGACTCTGGCGTTGACCCGCCTTGTGCAAGCGATCCGATGAGCGGCACGGCCGCTGCCACCACGAGCGTGGTGGCCAGCTCACCGAGACCGGTGTCGAGTAGTCGCACCGGGGGCATCGAGTACGCCCACGAAACACCAAGAGTGGCGACTCCGAGAGCAGCGGCGGGAAGGCTGTAGGTGGCGACGATCGCAGCCGCACTCACCGCGATCGCCGAGCTGACCATGGCGGCGTGGCGGGCCAGGAGCGGCTCGAAGATGTGTGCGGTCAACACGCCGCTACCGCCCGAGAAGAACGTGCGGTTGGTGACAAAGCTGTCGACTTCGACGTCGGCGTATTCATTGACATAGTGGGCAGTGATCTGGGCGGCAGTCACCATGATCTGAGCAATCACATAACGAGCGGCATCGACCTCTTCACCGCTGAACGCACCCACGGCGAACAGAAGGACGCCGCCGAGGAGAAAGTGAGGTCGGCTCAGCCGGATGAACGCCGATACGGTGCGCATTCAATCATTCTGACTCGCCGGGGCGGTCGTGCAATGCTCGAAGCGGTTACGGCTCGGTTCGCAGATCGTCTCTAGAGTCAGTACATGCCGGACCGCGGGACGATCGATCATCGATCTGTCGGCATCCTCGGCGCTGTCACAATTTGCTCGTACGGCACGTGGTATTACGCATTCGGCGTTCTGCTGGACCCAATCCGGCTAAGCGAGAGTTGGAGCGAATCGACCCTGGCGGCGTCATTCTCGGCCGGCACGGTGGTAATCGGACTCACCACCGTTTCCGGTGGCCGCTTGCTCGACAAATACGGTCACCGAACCGTCTTCCTGCTCGCTTCGGTTCTGGGGCCGTGTGCGCTGCTGCTGGCTTCGGTCGCTCCCTCGGTCGGGCTGTTCTTCGTGGCCGCCGCGATCGGTTCCGGAGCGCTGGGATCCCTTGGTTTCTACCACGTCACCATGACCGCCGCCGTTCGTCTCAATCCCGACCAACCGGCTCGAGCTATCGCCGTGCTCACCATCTGGGGAGCTGCAGCCTCGGCGATCTATTTGCCTACGGCGTCCTGGCTAGAAGAGACCTACGGGTGGCGGACTACCACTCGCCTCCTTGCCGCCGCAGCGTTCGTGATCTACGTGTCGGCCGCAGCCCTGCTTCCCACTGGTGAGGTTGTTGAAGCTCGTGTGCAACCGCCGCTGACCACCGTGCTCCGGTCAATGGTGTCCCAACCGGACGCTCGCCGCTTCACGTTCGCTGTTGGCTTCGGAGGAATCGCCATGGCAACCATGCTCGTCTACCAGGTTCCCACAATGACTGCGGTTGGACTTCCCGCCGGGACGGCGGCCGCAGTGGCAGGGCTACGAGGCTTCAGCCAGCTCGGTGGACGCATTCCGCTCACGCCAATCGTGAAGCGGATCGGGAACGACAGAGCCCTGCTCCTAGCATTCGTCGCTATCGGAATCGGCGGTGTACTCCTCTCCTTCTCCGGCACGCTTCCGGTGGCCATCCTTTTTGCGCTGGTGGCCGGCTTCGGAATCGGCGCCTTCAGCCCGCTTCAGGGCATGAAGGCAGAAGAGTTGTTCGAGCGGGACACCTTGGGCGCCACCATGGGTTTCTACGGGTCTGTACTCGTTCTCGTGGGATCCGTCGGTCCGGTTCTCACGGGTTTCATCGCAGAATCCACGGGTGACCGCCGCTGGGCGTCGGTCGTAATCGTTGCGTCAGCCAGCGCCGCAATCGTCGCTGTTAGGCTAGAACGCCCACCCCGCCCCACGAGCTGACCGCCGCAAGGTTCGGAAAGCGAAAGTTCGAGCGGCCAGATGGCGGTTGAGCGACGCTTCGGACTGCCATGTGGGCCGAGAACCCGCCATCAGCGGGGTTCGATGGCCACGAGGATCGCACGACACGACCCGGTGGTCCGGACGATGCTGACCATCGTGGACAGCTGTCCCTCAAGACGTGACCCTTCTTCGGGCGTGACAAAGTACTGCTCGAGGGAAGGAAACGTGACGCGATCGCTGGAGATGACCTCGCCGCGGATGCAGGTCTCGCCAGATGCCAGCGTCGGACGGCTCGCGGACACGCGGAGTCCGTTTGCCGGTCTGGCGTCGTCGAATACCACGTAGGCAACGTCGCCGCGTTCCAGCGGCACCGGCACCTCCACGGGAACGTCGTAGGTGAGATCCACGTAGTTGCCCCGGAAGAGCGAAAGTGGATCGACCGGCCGGATCGACAGAGCGACCTCGTCACCGGTGGCCCGAATCCACAACGGCTGCGCCAACGCCACAAGCATCGTCACCAGGGCGACGCCGACCGCAATCACGTGCCGCCGGCTCATGAGACCACCTCGCTCGTCGAATCGGAGGTCAGTTCTCGGCGCTTCCGTTCAAGGAAGATCGCGCCACCGACCAACAAGAGACCGCCAAGGATCACGGCGAGTGATGTGGGCAGCTCACCAGCGATTCGTCCTATGTAGACGGCTAGGAGCAACACGCCGACCATGGCGAAGCCAACGTTGACAAGACCCCGAACTCCGTAGTGCTGGCCAGCCAAGATCGTGGCCACCGCCAGGCCGAAGACCAAAGCCGTGTACAAGCCGAAGGCGAGTTCGGAGTCTCGGAAGGTGTCCGCAAGCCACGAAACGGTTTCAGCGTCGAAGGTGCGAGTGCCACCCTCCACCTGCGGCAGCAGCGCCAGCAAGAACAATGTGACAGCACCAAATGCTATGACGAGAGGAGATCCGGGCGTGCGGTACCAAACGGCAGCCACGAGCCCAACCGCGATCACGATCAGCATGAGGTGGAACAGTCGAAAGTCGATCTGGAAGATCCAGGCGAACGCGTCGGGATGGAAGGTCGAGACGGTGATCGGCCCGCTCACCATCAGTGCACCGAATGCGGTGGAGGGTTGGTGCAGAAACGCAAAATCGGTGGCATCGACCAGAAGACCCAGAGCCACGAGTCCAAGGCCGATCACGGGCAGCAGTGGTCGAATGCCACCCGAGTCCCACAGGAACGCGCCCTGGTCGAAAAACTGCGACGAGGGGGTGGAGATCCAACCGAGTGTGAGAATCCCCAGCGGTACCGCCAACCAGCCCTGCGCCGATGACGGCGCCGCCCAGCCCATCGCCAACGTGGCGATCATCCACAGCAAGGTTCCCTGCCAGTAGTTCAACGGAAGGTTGAACACCTGGCCAATGAGGAAGATGTTGACCCCCACTGCGATCGACGACAGAAACCACAATCCGCGAGCCGTGATCCCAAGGCGCTGGCGGTCGGCCAAAGCGGCACCAGCTATCGTGAGAACGTAGATGCCAAAGAGGAGAGCCAGTCGACGGATTGGCGAGCTCTGGTCCCACTGGCTGGCGATGAACAACAGCAGGCCGCCGCCGATGAGGACCGCACCGATCGACACCAAAATCCAGATCAGTTTGTTCGCCTTCTCCGGCTCCTCGTGCGCGGTCAATGAGGCGCGTAGCCGTTCGGCGAGGTCAGTATCGATCTGACCCTCGGCCAGCCACATCGATACCGCATCCGTAGCCTCCATGACTCCAGAGTATGTGATGACGACGCATCAAAGGACAGAGCCTTACGGCACCTTCACACAGAGCTGTTCTCCAGCCGGCGCAGAGCTTTTACGACGATGTGAGACAACTCGCAGGCTCGAATCTCGTTGACGGGGACCGTCTCACTAGGCTCGCCTGATGATGACCGCCGCTCACGGCTTCGATTCCCGCCGTGGCTGGCTCACGGTTGTGGCGGCGTTCTTCTCTTCAGCGGTGACACTGGGTACGGCCTACAGCTTCGGTGCCTTCTTCGAATCGATGAGTGAAGAATTCGAATCAGCTGCCGGGGCAACCGCAGTGGTCTTCGCTATTACCACCTTCACCTTCTTCTGGCTGAGCATCCCTACCGGGCGTCTCATGGATCGATTCGGACCCCGCATCGTTCTTCTCATCGGTGCCGTCTCGCTCTTTGTGGGACTACTACTAACAAGCCGAGTGCAGTCGCTAGCCATCGGATACCTGACCTACGGGGCCGGAGTCGGTATCGCCGCGGCCTGCGGGTATGTGCCGATGGTGGCGATGGTGGGTGGATGGTTCGTGCGGCAGCGAGCGGTGGCGGTTGGTCTGGCGGTCGCAGGGATAGGCGCCGGCACGCTGATCATGTCGCCGTTGTCGGCCGCGCTGATAGACCGTTACGGCTGGCGCGACACCTACGTCATCTTCGCCATTGTGGGAACGGCGATCCTGCTCCTTTGCATTCCGCTAGCAGCAAAGCCGCCGGGTCACGGGGCCGACATGGTGTCTCGATTCGGTGACGCCATCTCCAGTCCGGTGTTCCGTCGAATTCACCTGTCCTCGTTCGCTCTCGGTCTGGCTCTTTTCGTACCGTTTGTTTTTGTGGGCCAATACGCCAAAGAGCGAGGAGTCACTCCGGTGCAGGCATCGGTGCTCGTTGGCGTGCTGGGCGGCGCGAGTGTGGTGTCTCGAATCGGATTTGGGGCGCTGGTTCAAAGGTTCGGCTCGTTTCGGCTGTATCGAGCCTGTTTTTGGATACACGCCGGCAGCTTCGTGATCTGGTTGGTGGCCGGCTCGTCGTTCGCGGTGCTCGTGGTATTCATGCTGGTTCTCGGCGTCGGCTATGGCGGATTTGTTGCGCTCGGTCCGATCGTGGTGGCGGATCGAATGGGCGTGACCGGCCTGGGGTCGCTACTGGGGCTGCTCTACACGGGTCCCGGCACCGGCAGTCTCATCGGGGCACCGCTGGCGGGGGTACTCATCGATCGAACCGACACGTATCGATGGGCGATCCTGGCGTGCATCGCTTCGGCTGTCATAGCTGCCAGCCTTCTTTTCGGACTGCCAACCACCGTAGATGGTCGGTTGGTTCGGTCCGAGACCGCCAAAGGCTGACCAGCGCTGTCTTAGGGTTGCCCGTCTCGCCAGTTGGGGTTGTCCGGTGCGCCCTCTTCCCATGACCGGATGTACACGGCGAGAGCCTTGATTTGTTCAGAGGTGAGCGGACCCGCAAAGTCTTGGGAATAGGCACCCATCTGGGACCCGGGCACTCCCACCGAAATCAACACCTCCGTCTGTTGATCGGTTGCAGATTGCAGGAACTGCTTGGAATTCAGCGCAGGACCTACCCCACCTTCGCCGCTGAGTCCGTGGCATGACGCGCAGTTGAACCCCCACAGGGTCTCGCCCGTTTCTGCCAGCGAGTCCAACTGTTCTTGGCGGGCTGATTCGCGATTGGTTGGTTCAAACCATCGATAGAGCGGAAAGACCAACGCCATCGCCACCAGCAGGACGGCGCCGATCACCATCACTCGGTTGGTGGACTGCTCGAGTTCCTCGTCGTACTCATATGCCATTAGCCGTGTCCTTCTGCTGCGCAGGCTGGCCCCGTAGCTGGCTCATCGATCTGGAACGAACCCGGCTCCGGACCTTCCACCTTGCTGCCGGTATCGATGTAGAGAAGTCCGTCATCACCCAGTTCTGTGGGGTACCGGTCCAGACCTCTCGGTGACGGCCCAGTGACGTAGTCGCCGGCCCGATTGAAGACCGACCCGTGACAGGGGCATTCGAATTGACCGGAGGACTCACAGAATGGCACTCGGCAACCTAGATGTGTGCACTTTTCCGAAATGGCGACGACCTCGCCGTTGATTCGGGCGAGGTAGGCGCGGGCGGCCGGCACCTCCACCACGCCCTTCTCGGGCACCTGATTGGGAAGCAACGAGCGGATCTTGCCGCCAAATCCCGTTGTCGGGAGAGGCTGGAGGAGATCCCATGATGTCCACGCGCCGGCGGCAGCAATCAACGCACCTCCCGCCTGCCACACGCGATTCAAGAATTGACGACGTTCAAGTTCTTCACTCACCGGTCATTTCCTCTCACTGCTCAGTTCCTCTCACAACTCGCCATGCCATTCCTGCCACGGCCAAACCCAACCCCAGTTCGGACCTCTGAATGCAAAGCCCACGATGGTGAGCAGTAGGAAGATCACCAGAAACGTGGTGAAGGTTGCGACCGCAACCCGGCGATGCTGGGGCTTCAAGAACAGACTGCGATCGATATAGGGCAGCGCCACCAGGCCGCCGATGATCGCGGTTGGAATGAGCACCCCGGCGATAAGCGGATGGAAGTGCGCCAGCAATTCCTGCAGGGCCGCGAAGTACCAGGGGGCCTTCTCGGGGTTGGGTGTGACGGTGGGGTTTGCCACCTCACGAAGCGGAGCGTCGAAGAAGACCGATATCACCAGAACGAGCAGCAGGACCGACATGGCGGCGACGGCATGGCGGACGAGCAGGTGGGGCCAGACGAGAACCATGTCGTCTTCCATCGGATCCTTGCGCTCCCCCGCCACAGGTTTTCCGGGAACCATCCCGAGCACCCGGCGCCCGTCGGCCACTGGAGGTTTGCCGGTGAGGGCAACTGGTGTGCCCGGTTTTGTATCGCCTTTGTCAGGCATTGGCGTCATCCTTTCGATTGCTCGCGGCGGACGGCAGGGTTTCGCCCACTTCGGGTTCGTGGCGATCCAGCTCCAACATCGAGTCTTTCCGCCAGCGCCAGAGGTGGATCATCAGAACGAAGATGAGAATCGAGGGAAGCACGGCGATGTGGAGAACGTAGAAACGCAGCAGCGTGCTGGACCCGACCACCGGGCCGCCCAGGAGGAGACTTTGCACGTTGCCGCCGATGAAGGGGACGTACCCTGCCATCTCGCTACCTACGGTGACCGCCCAGAACGCCAATTGATCCCAGGGCAACAGATATCCGGTGAAGGACATCAGGAGCGTCAGGACGAGCAGCATTACCCCGATCACCCAGTTGAACTCCCGGGGCGGCTTGTAGGCGCCCCGGTAGAACACCTTGGCCATATGGGCGGCGACAGCCACCACCATCAGGTGGGCCGACCACCGGTGGACATTGCGCATGTACTGGCCGAACGCCACCTCGGTCTGAAGGGTCTGAATGTTGGTGTAGGCCGTTCCCGGAGAGGGCACATAGAAGAACATGAGGTACACACCCGAAACCACCAGTGATCCAAGCAGCACCGTGGAAATCACCCCGAGGTACCAGGAGTACTTGAATCCCAGTTCGGCTTTCCGCACCTTCACCGGGTAGATGTGAAGCAGGAAGCTCGACCAGTGGCTGGCGGCGCGATCGCGCGGCGTGATCTTCTGCGGGGTACGCCAGATCGAGCGGGCCACCGGTGTGGCCCGGACCCGTTCAACAATGGTCATCGGTTGGGGACGGCTTCCCGACGCGCCATCGTTGGGGGCCTGATCATCCTCGACTTGGTTCTCCGTGATCGTCATACGGGCACTCCCACTCCAGTCCAGACCCCCATCGACAGAGCGTCGGGGGGGCATCGTTCAATACAAAGCCCGCATCGAATGCAGGCTGACTCATCCAACAGAAGAGCGGTTCCACCGATCACACTGGCATCGATCTCCTCTGAAGGGACCAGAGAGATCACATCCACAGGGCAAACGTCGGAACAGAGAGCACACAGCACGCACTTGTCAACGTCGAGGAGGATGTTGGCGAAGCAGCGGAGACAACGGTTTGCCTCGCACCGTGCTTGCTCCTCGGTGAAGCCCAACTCGACCTCGGCCAGACCCATCCGACGTCCGGTGTCCAGCGTTGGCACGTCCACACGACCCTGACGGTCATACAGGTCGTCGAGCCGGTGAAACTGCTTGAGCTCCACCATGTACCCCGGCTTGTCCTCGACAACTTCCCCGCCGAAGGATCGGTGGATATCGGTAGCTGCTCGCCGGCCATCGGCAATGGCATCGATCAGGGTTCGGGGTCCCTTGGCGGCATCTCCGCCAGACCAGACATCGGCCAGAGATGTGGCGCCGGTTTCTTGGTCCACCTGAATGGTGTTGCGCGGGCTGATCGCTGGTCCGGCGCTGCCCAGCGACTCGAGATCGATAGCTTGACCGATCGCCAGAATGATCGTGTCCGCCGGGAGGTGCCGCTTGTCCTCTTGGTCGAAGACTGGCGCAAAACGTCCGTCGGCATCGAAGACCGACGTAACGCCTATGGTCTCCAAACCGGTGACTGATCCGTCGGCGACGGTAATACGGGCCGGGCCACGACGGTTTACGAACTTGATTCCCTCATGCTCGGCCTCTTCGACTTCAAAGTCATGGGCGGGCATTTCGGCTCGGGACTCGAGCGACATGATGGTGATGTCCTTGGCGCCAGCCCGGGCCGCCGTTCTGGCCACATCGAAGGCTTCTGTCATGGAGGGACGATCCTCAAATGCCTGCTGATCCTGGTAGTCCGAAGCCCGAAGCGCAGTGCGGGCTGCGTCCATGGCAACATCGCCACCGCCGATCACGATGACGCGTTCGCCGATGGAGACCTCGAAGCCGCGGTTCATGTTGATAAGAAACTCGATGGCCTTGAACACGCCGTCAGCATCGGCTCCCTCTAGATCCAAGCCACGGCCCAGCGTTGCACCGATGCCAAGAAAGACGGCGTCGTGGGTTTCTCTGAGCTGTTGGAGCGTGATGTCCTGGCCCAGCTTGGTGTTGTACTGAACCTCCACCCCCATCGCCACGATGGCGTCGATGTCCGCAGCCAGGACTTGGCGATCCAGGCGGTACTCCGGGATACCCAACCACATTGCCCCGCCCAGTTTGTCGGTGGCTTCATAGACGGTTACCTGGTAGCCGTGACGTCGCAGGTCATGGGCACAGGCCATGCCGGCTGGTCCTCCGCCTACGATCCCGATGGACTGGGCCAGGTTGGTAGAAGGGGGGGCCGCTACCTTCTTCCACGTTTCCTGGTCACCGGTTTCGGGCCCGAACTGCTCGGTAACAAACCGTTTCAACGCCCGTATGGCGATCGGGCGATCGATCTCGCCTCGCCGGCAGGCGTCTTCACAGGGCGCCGCGCAAACACGTCCACAGACCGAGGCGAAGGGATTGGGCAACCGAGCCGTGAGGTAAGCCAGCTCGTCGTCGCCGTCGGCGATGGCGGCAACGTACATGCCGGCATTGGTGTGCACTGGGCAAGCCGCCAAGCAGGGGATATTGACGTCGAAGAACTCCAGCCCGGCCACGGTCAGATCCTCGATTCCCGGTGGGCGTACCACAGCCCAAACAGAACTGCCAAGAACCCTGCGCCCCACAAGCCCACTCCGATGGCGTCTTGGAACGGCCGATCAAGCTTGGAAACCGCCGAACTCTTGATGGCCCAATCGGGCACGACCACCGTGAAGAAGATGAAGGCGATCGTGATTACCGCAGTCTTGAGCCCCACATCCAACCAGGGCACATTGAGACGATCATTGGTGCTGATGAGGCGGGGGGCGAAAACGAGCCCGGCAACTGCCGCAGCCAGCAGATAGGCGATGATTGCGGTCATGTTCGTTAGCGCGGGCAGCTTTGTTCCGGCTACAGGACCCGTCGGTCCGACCGCCTGTTCGGCGCCGGCCGGCACTTGGAAATCATTCTGCATGTAGGCGATGACGGCCTCAGTTTCTTCATCGCTGAGGGTCCCGAACGACGGCATTACCCCGTTATAGGTCTCGCCGTCAACAACCAGTTCGCCTTGTTTGCCGTTGTTGATCACATCTTTGATGTAGGCGGAATCGTCAATTCGGGGATTGTCCAACAACGGCGGGAACTGCCCGATCAGTCCCGTGCCGCCGGGCTGGTGGCAGGAGGAACAGATCTGACTGTAGACCTGGGAACCCTCGCTCAATTGTTCGATGACCGCCGGGTCAACTTCGGCCGCTGGATCAACCTCGGCCGCCGGTTCCTCGGTGAGCCCGGGGGGTGGTTCGGTGTCCTGGGCCCCCGCTATCCCTGCCCAGGAACCGAAAGCAATCGTCAGAAGCGCCACAATCGCTGGAAGCGAACGGACTGCCGAACCCTCGGACCACAACCTTGCGAATCCAGTAACTTCTTGCTGCATTGCACTCCAGGCTCGACCGGTTGAGGACCTGCCGAGAACGTAGGTCCGACAAATGTCGATCAATAGGGGATTTGGTCCCTACTTCGGCCGGGATCAGTCCTCAAAACTCGGTGGCGTGCCAAGTTTGGGCATGCTCGCGAGAACAGAACAGATGGAGAACCGCCAGTGGCTGTGACTGAACCGCCGACCAACCCTCATGAGGCTGCGGAAACGTCGTCGATGAGCGGAGACGTTGAACACTTCAAACCAACAGGAACGATCTTCATCCTCGTGATGTTCGTCATCACGCTCATCCTCCTTTGGGCGTCGGTTTATGTGATCCTGTTGAGCCGGGGTGTGACGGCGTGACCACCTCAGCGGCAGAACACGACGACTCGGACCTCACCATGGGGATCGATCCCTATGAGCGAAATTGGATGCGCTTCTCCGTCGCCATGCTGATCATCTTCTTCATCACGGTCTCGGTCTCGGGTTTCGCCATGGGCTTCCAGGTGAACGGCGCCGAATCGGAAGTTGATCCCAGAACGGTGCTGGACAGCGAGCCCTGGGCGAGCCCCGGCATCCGCGAAATATCGCCCGGTCACTATGAAGCGTTTGTGGTTGCTCAAACGTGGGCTTTCGTGCCTCGAGAACTGGAGGTGCCGGTTGGCTCCACCATCGACATCTATGTCACGAGCCCCGATCTTCAACACGGTTTCAAGATCACCGACACGAACGTCAACATGATGGTGGTGCCCGGGCAGGTCTCAAAGATGACCTTCACCTTCGATCAAGTCGGCGAGTTTCCCTACATCTGCCATGAGTACTGCGGCAAGGGCCATGCGGCCATGTTCGGAGTTGTCAACGTCGTGGACGCCACGACCGCCACCGACCAGGACAGCGCCGATACCGAGGAGGGCTCGTAATGACCTTGATTGATCAACCGATGAATGATCCTGGAGGATCAGCGGCCACGATCACCTCACCCCGGGAGAGTTTCGACCTCTCGCCATCGGAGAAGAAGTTCGTTGGCTACCACCTAGTGGTAGCGATCACCGCACTCATGATCGGCAGCCTGATGGGGCCGCTCCAGTCGTTCCAATTCTCCGGTGTCGATGTGTACCCCTATCTCGATCCGATCATCAAGTCCTACTACCAGGGCCTCACCCTCCACGGCGTTCTCAATGCGCTGGTGTGGACCACCTTTTTCATCGTGGGCTTCACCAACCTCACCACGATGAAGGGCCTCGGTCGATCGCTCAGTCATCCCCGCATCAACCAGGTCGGCTTCTGGACCATGGTGGTTGGTCTGATCACCACCGGGATACCGATCCTCACCAACAGCGCAACGGTGCTGTACACGTTTTATCCCCCGCTGCAGGCCAGCTGGGCCTTCTATCTCGGGCTCACCCTGGTGGTGGTTGGCAGCTGGATCGAAGGACTGGGTTTCTACCTCACGCTCGCCGCATGGCGAAAGGACAACCGCGGTGTCAGATCACCGTTTATCGCCTTGGGTGGAATCATCAATGCCGCCATGTGGCAGATCGCCACGCTGGGAATCGCCGTCGAGATCCTCACGATGCTCCTGCCGTGGTCGCTGGGCCTGATCGACAACACCGACCCCGAGCTCGCCAGGACCTACTTCTGGTTCACCGGACACCCGCTCGTCTACTTCTGGCTGCTTCCCGCCTACGTCTCCTGGTATGGAATGCTTCCCAAACAGGTGGGCGGAAAACTGTTCAGCGATTCTCTCGCCCGGTTGGCGTTCTGGATGTTTCTGATCGTTTCGGTACCGGTGGGATTCCATCACCAATTCACCGATCCGGGCATTCCTCAAACGTGGAAGTGGATCCACGCACTCCTCACCTACTCGGTGTTCTTCCCGTCCATGATCACAGCGTTCACCGTCATTGCATCGTTGGAGTATGCGGCCCGGAAACGCGGCGGCACCGGTCTGGTGGGCTGGATCAGGCAACTGCCATGGAGCGACCCGTCTGTTGCCGCCCAGCTATTGGCGGCGATCCTCTTCATGTTCGGCGGGATCGGCGGGCTCACCAACGCTTCATACAACCTGAATCTCGTCATACACAACACAGCCTGGGTACCGGGCCACTTTCATCTCACCGTGGCCACCGCTGTCACCCTGTCATTCATGGGTATCACCTATTGGATGGTGCCCTACCTGAGTGGACGCCAGCTCCGCAGTCCTCGGCTGGCCCTTGTTCAGGCCTGGACATGGTTCGTAGGAATGATCATCTTCTCCAATGCGATGCATGTTCTCGGTCTGCTGGGGGCGCCCCGTCGGACCCCCTTGGGCGACGCCGCATACGTACCCGAGGAATGGAACGGTCACCTGCTGCGAGTGTCGATCGGCGGAGCGATCCTGCTCGTTTCGGTACTGATCTACGGCTGGATCATGGTCAGCACGATGCTCGGACCAAAGGTGGATCCCGCATTGATTCCCTCCGTGCCCATTGCGGAATCCATTCGGCATCCCCAGCTCACCCCGGTTTGGCTCGATCGTTTCAAGCCCTGGCTGATCGCCGCGGCACTTCTCCTCGTTGTTGCCTACGGACCACAACTGATCGACCAGATCTTCAACATGAACCTGAACGCGCCAGGGACTGATTTCACACCGTGGTAGATGCACCGATTGACCCTCCACACCGTGCGGCTGAACCGCCACGGTTGGCGGGTGCTCTCGGTGCGCTGGAACACGCTTCGCTCTGGATTGAACGGCCGGTCCGCAAGGTTGCAGGATCAAATCGCCTCAACCCGCTCCCCTACGCCGGAACGATCACGGTGTTCCTGCTCGCCGTGGTCGTGGTGACTGGGTTTTACATCACCCTCTTTTTTGAGTTTGGTCACCAGGCGTCGTATGACTCGGTTGCCTCGATCGAGGCGAACGCCATCCAGCGAATCATGCGAGCGGCCCACCGTTATGCGTCGGCCGCCATGGTCCTCACCACGCTCATCCACGGATGGCGCATCTTCGCTGCTGGTCGATACACGGGCCGACCGCGGCGCTGGCGATGGGCAACCGGAGTCGCCGCGTTGCTCCTGGTCTGGCTGGCTGGCGTGACCGGTTACTGGTTGGTGTGGGACGTCCGGGCCCAGGCGCTGTCCGAGGTCACCATTGCTCTCATCGGTGGAACCGCTTGGGGCGCCGACCTCGCCATCAATCAGCTCTCGGGAATCGGTTCAGGATCGGGATCGGCCTTCCTTCTGTTCCTGTGGTTCCTTCATCTAGGCCTGACGGGCGCCATCGCCTGGTTCACGTTTCGCCACCTTCGTCGTTCGAAGCTGCCCTGGCTTCCGCCCCGGCACTGGATGATCCTTATGGGGGGCTCACTCCTCTTCGTCTCGCTGGCGTTCCCGGTAGGAATGCTCGAACGCGCTGATCCCACGCGGCTCCTCCCGGACATGCCCTTGGACCCATTCGTGTTGTTCCTTCTGCCCCCGTTGTTGTCCGACGCCCGCTGGCTGGCGATAGCGCTCGGCATCATGGCGATCGCGCTGTTCACCTTCCTCCCCCGACTTCTTCGCGGCGCCGACCCGGACCCGGTGGTGATCAACGCCGAATCCTGCACAGGCTGTGACCTCTGCGTTGTCGATTGCCCCTATGAAGCGCTCACGATGGTCGAGCGAGCCGACCAGCCCGCGCTCGCCGTTGTGGATTCCGCAGCGTGTGTCGCCTGTGGGATTTGCCTGGGCTCGTGTGCCTTCGGCGCAATAAAGCTTCCCGGCTGGGAGCCGGTCACGCCGGCCAACGTGTCAGGGCGGCGAGTAGTCGTGGCCTGCGATCGACATGTCACTCAGTCAACTATCTCTGCACCGGGCGACGCCCTTGTTCCGGTTCGCTGCGCCGGAATGTTCGCCGCTACCGGCGTCCGAGGTTTCATGGACCAAGGCGCTTCCGGGGTCCAACTGGTTGGTTGCCCTCCAAACGACTGCCGATACGGGATTGGCAATCAACTGGCATCGGAACGAATCCTTGGGATCCGTGCTCCGCACACCGCCCGGCGGTGGTCAGCGGATATTTCGCAAGACTGGGTGGCGCCGGCGGAACTGACCAGTGCACTCTCACACCCCGGGTCCCACCCCTCCGCCGATGGCACCAACCCCACCCTCAAGCGGGAGGCGTTCGCCGGTGCCAGCCTGTTGGTGGCGCTCTCGGTGGTCGGGGTCGTGTTCGCCACTCGGGCACCGTTTCACGGCGGAACCGAGCAGAGCCAGGTGCGGGTCACGGTGGATCATGTGGCTGGCCAGGACTTGCGGGGACTAACGGGCCCAACATCTCTCCGGTTCGACAAGATCGAGGTTCGCGTCGACGGCACGTCGCTTGGCTCAAAATCCTTGGCCGCCGGCGCGGATCGATCCCTGGGGATCTTGGATTGGCCGGTGGAAGCGGGGCCGAAGGACGTCCAGGTGGTTGCGCTCACCGACGGCTCAGAGGCCCAGGTCTTTTCCGGAGAGGTCACCCTTGAACCCGGAACCCGTCTCGTCGTGGAGATTGGCGACACGCCCCTGACCCCAGGTGCGGAGGAGGGCCGCAAGGTATTCAACGCCCGGGCGTCGGGGTGTGCGGTCTGCCACTCCGTTGAACCAGGAGTCGACGGCGTGGGGCCTTCGTTGGCGGGCATTGGTTCGATCGGCGGCGAGAGAGTTCCCGGCCTGACCACCGCCGACTATCTCCGCCAGTCCATCTTCCTTCCGGACCAATATGTAGTCCCGGGGTGGCCGGCGGGCCAGATGCTCCCCATCTACCGTGACGAGCTGAGTGACGAAGAACTGGACGCTCTCATCGCCTACCTGCTCACCCTCACCGAGGAGGGGTCAGGATGACCCCGATACTTCACCGATCCCGGACCCTGTCCGGAGCAATTCTCGGCGTAGTCGCAGGGATGACTGCCTTGGGCTGCACTTCGGAAACGCCGGCGGGCCCCGTCGTGACCGCCACCGACGGACAGGAGCTTTTCTCCATGAAGGCACTGGGGTCGGAGGCCGGCTGCGTCACCTGCCATTCCCTTACACCAGACCACGTGATCGTTGGTCCTTCCTTGGCGGGCTTGGCGGATCGGGCGGACCAACGAATTCCTGGAGTCGCTGCGGAGGCATACGTTCGCTCGTCGATCCTGGATCCCAACCGATACGTTCTGCCGGGATTCGAGAAAGATCAAATGCCAACCACGTTCGGGGAATTGCTCACCGACGAACAACTCGGGGCCCTCGTGAACTACGTACTAGGGGTGCCGGGATGACCAATGAATCAAGCCTCGGGGAAGATCTCTTCCGGGCCCGCCGTATCGAAGCCGTCAACTTGCCTGGTGCCAATCAAGCGCCCATCGGACTCCACGGTGTAGATGCTTGTGCCGGACCCACCGCCAACCGAGGAGACGGCGGTCCACTCGGCCATAAACTCGTTGCCGGTGTGAACCCCGGTGCCGCGAAGGATCGAACCGGTGATGATCCACTCGATGGCATAGGTGTCGGCTCGATCGGTGGTGGCGATGACTACCGTGCCGGAATACTCCAGACCGGTGGGGTCGATTCCGTTCACGGTGTAGGTTCCGGCGAGGCCGTCGCTGGCGTCCCGACCAACAGCGAAATCACCGGGAAGGGCGCAAGCGTAGAACATCGCCAGGAACGCCCCGATTCCCAAGATCCAGCCGGCCCATTTCATTCGCACAATCCTATTGTTGACGAGGACGAGCGCCTTGCCGTCCCCGGTTGGGTGAAAGCGTCCGGCTTGGTGTTCGGGCTCTTCATCCTGGCCGCCGTAGCGTTCGCCATCTTCGAACCGATTCAGGTCCTTCCCCGGATCCGCCTGGCCCCCGGCTACTCGCTCATGGCCCAGGACGGGTCGATGGCTACGAGCGAGTCGGCTCGGGGTGTCGTGACGCTCTACACGTTTGCCCCTATCGACTGCGGCCAGGAGTGCGCGGCGATCAACGAGACGATGCAAGAAGTGCGGGACCGCGTTCCCGCCGAGACCAACCTGGGCGGGACCGACTTTCGCCTGATCACAATCTCTCTCAACCCCGTCACCAGCAACACCGAACTCGCCGAGGCGGCAGCGGTTTCCGAAGCCGATGGAACGGTCTGGCAATGGGTTGGCGGAAGCGGGGCCGAAATCCGAACGATCGTGGGCAGCGGCTTCCAGCGCTTCTACGAAACCTCACCACAAGGGGTCGTACGATTCGATCCCGGATACATACTTGTCGACGGCGCCGGCGTAGTGCGCGGTGAGTATCGTTATCAAACCCTGGCGGCAGACGGCGACAAGATCGTCAACCACATCGCTGTCCTAGGTGACGAAATTCGCAACGCCACTGGTGCCACCGCCGTCGCCTATGAAGCAGCCCACCTCTTCCTTTGTTATCCGTAAGGAAGTCTCTTGCCACCCGAGGTGAAATTGTCATGGAACCAAAAACCCTTCGCCGGATAAGAACTGGGCTGATTGTGACCACCACGGTCCTACTCGCTCTTCTTCTGACACGCACTGCCGTCGAAGCATTCCGGCCCCACCTGTACGCCGGCACGGTCCTCAGCGGCGATGCGCCGGCGGCAGCGATGGACGGGCTGTATCTGGCAAACGGTGATGAGGTGGACCTTTTGGCGTTCAACGATGAGCTTCTCCTGGTGTACTTCGGCTACACCAACTGCCCCGATGTGTGCCCCAACACCCTCGCCAACGCCACCAAAGCTCTCGGACAATTGAGTGCGGAGCAGAGGGACCGGGCCACCCTGCTCATGATTTCGGTAGACCCCGCCCGGGACGATGTGGAATCACTGCAGCGTTATGTCGAGTTCTTTGATCCGTCGTTCCTTGGGGCCACAGGAACCGTGGCCGATATCGACCGTGTCGCCAGTCTGTACGGCGTCTTCTACGAGCTGGGCGAGGGCTCGGCAACCGAGGGCTACGTGGTCGACCACACGGCAACGCTCATGGGAATCGGACCCGATGGGGCACTGCGGATCGTGTGGTCTCCAGACCTCACCGCAGATGATCTCGCCGGAGATATCAACGAGCTGCTCGGATGATTCGACGAAGTGCATTCGCCGCCATTCTGATCATGACGCTCGGGATCGGCGCCTCGTGCGGTGATGACCCCGCAGGACTGATCGTCAGTGATCCTTGGGCTCGTCCCACGGCCCCCGACGCTGACAAAGGAGCGTTCTATCTGGAGATCAACAATTCGTCGGGCGCCGATGACCAACTCACCGGAGCCTCCTCCCCGGTTTGTGACAAGGCCGAACTCCACACCACCACAATGAACGACGGGGTCATGTCCATGAACCCCGCCACCGACGAACTGTTGAGGATCCGGGCGGGCGACAACTTGGTTCTGGAACCCGGCGGGCTCCATGTGATGTGTTTGGGACTCACCAGTCCGCTCGGCGAAGGTGAACCCGTCGATCTCAAACTGTTTTTCGCCGTCGCGGACCCGTTGGAGGTCATGGTCTCTGTGGAGCAGCGCTGAAGCAATGCGACCACCCCGAGGCTGCCCATGAACCGGTCCCGGACGATCACCGGGGAAGCAGCGGCGACTTCTGAAGAGCGGCTCGTGGGATCATGGCCGCTGCAAGGTTCGGTGTTCGTTGACGCGGCCGCCGCAAGGTTCGGAAATCGAGGCTTCGGGCGGCCAGGATGCCGTTGGCCGACTTTTCGGGCTGCCACGACCCAACCCTTCCAATCACCGGAGGCTTAGGCTCCGGCCCGACCGATCTGCAACAATCACAACATGCCTGAGCTTGTAACGCCCCGGGGAGCCTTCCCGCATCTGCGGGTGGCGGGGAACCTGGCCTTCGTGTCGGGCACCAGCTCTCGCTTACCGGACAACACTTTCGCCGGAGCCGAGGTGGATGAGGCTGGCACAACCACGCTGAACATCGCCGTCCAAACCCGAACGGTGCTGGAAAACATCGAGCACATCCTCGGCACGATCGGGCTGGACCGTAGCGACCTGATCGACGTCACCTCATTCCTGGTGAACATGAACGACTTCGGACCCTACAACGTCGCATGGGCGGAGTTCTTTTCGGCTACCGACGCACCGGCTCGCACCACGGTGGCCGTGCACCAACTCCCCCATCCTCAATTGCTGATCGAGATCAAAGCGATCGCTGCCCTAAGGAGCTGACATGACCATGCAACTGCCGTTCAACCTGATGCAGTGGATCGAGGACAACGCCGACTCGCTCCAACCGCCAGTGTCAAACAAGCAGATCTGGCCGGACTCGGACATGATCGTCACCATCGTGGGCGGAGGGAACGAACGCACCGACTACCACGACGACCCGCTTCCAGAGTTCTTCCACCAGCTGAAGGGCACCATGATCCTCAAGATCCGCGACCGCCCAGGCACCCCGGAACGAGACATGCCGATCACCGAAGGCGACGTCTTCCTGCTACCGCCCCACGTTCGTCACTCGCCGCAACGACCAGACCCGGACAGCATTGGGATGGTGATCGAATATGCCCGCCCCCAAGGAGCGGTTGACGGATTCGAATGGTTCTGCCCCAACTGCCACCAGTTGATCCATCGGGCCGAAGTACAGCTGGAGTCGATCGTGGCCGACCTCCCACCGGTTTTCGAGGCGTTCTATGAAGACGAAGCAGCCCGCACCTGTACATCCTGTGGAACCGTCCACCCCCGGCCGGAGAAGTGAACGAAGGAGCGGCCGTCCGAGCTCGGCGGATCGATGTTCACTCACACTTTTTCCCGGCGCTGAGCAAGGACGATGCCGCCATCCTGTGCAGTTCCGATGCGCCCTGGCTCCGAGACGACGGCGACGGCACCGGCTTCATGATGAGCGGCGATGAAGAGTACCGACCGGTGGAGGCGCCGCTCTGGGATCCCGCCGCCCGCTTGGCCGAAATGGACCGCACCGGAACCACGATCCAAGTGATTTCAGCAACCCCGATCCTGTTTTCTTATGCCTGCGCTCCCAACATCGGCGAACGCTGGGCCGCCAAAATCAACGACATGGCATCGGAAATGTGCGACGTCGATCCGGTTCGGCTCCGTCCCCTCAGCCATGCACCGCTCCAAGACATCGACGCCTCCTGCCGCGAGGTGAGTAGGGCAAAGGCCAACGGTCACGTTGGCGTTCACATCGGCAACCATATTGATGGCCGCAACCTCGATGACCCCGAACTGGTTCGATTTCTTCATCACTGCGCCACCGAAGACATCGCCGTCTTCGTTCATCCGTGGAACACCATGGCGCCGGACCGCATGACCAAATACATGCTGAAGTGGCTGGTGGGGATGCCGGCCGAAACCCACCTCGCCATCCTCTCGCTCATCCTCTCTGGCGCCTTCGAACGATTGCCTCGAACCCTGAAGATTTGTTTCGCCCATGGCGGTGGCAACTTCGCAGCCCAGATCGCTCGGGTCGACAATGCTTGGCACCGCCGAGACATCATCCGCGCCGACTGCCCCAACCCGCCATCGTCCTACACAGACCGGTTCTGTGTCGACTCGGCCGTCTTCGGAGAACCGGCGTTGGCTCACCTTGCAGCAGTGATGGGAACCGACCGCATCATGATGGGGTCCGACTATCCATTTCCCCTAGGCGAGGAAGATCCCGGCGCTGTGATCGACGCCGCTTCATTCCTGGACGACCCCACCCGTGACGCTTTGCGATTCGGCAACGCTGATGCGTTCTTCTCGCTGGACGCCGGAGCCCTCCAATGAGCGGAGAGCCACCACCGTTCGATGCGTCGCTGGCGTGCGCAGAATCGCTCGATGCGGCCGATCCATTGGCACGGTTTCGGGGTCAGTTCAGCATCCCGACCGACGGTGACGGCAGCGAAACGATCTATCTCGTTGGCAACTCGCTCGGAGCGCTCCCTCGCAGAGCCCGGGACTACGTGACCACCGAGCTGGAGCGCTGGGGTGCTCTAGGCGTCGAGGGCCATTTCACCGGTGAGCTGGCATGGGAGCCCTACCATGAGTTGCTGACGGGATCGCTGGCCCGGATCGTGGGCGGCCGACCCGACGAGGTCGTAGCGATGAATTCGCTCACGGTAAATCTCCACCTCCTCATGGTGAGCTTCTACCGACCCGAAGGGAAGCGGCGCAAGATACTCATCGAAGAGCACGCTTTTCCCTCCGATCACTTCGCCGTTGAGTCCCAGATTCGGTTTCACGGTGGTGAGCCGGCAGAATCGCTGGTAACGGTGGGCCCACGCCCGGGCGCCGCCACCATCGATCCGGACGACCTGCTCAAGACAATCGCCGAATGCGGTGACGAATTGGCGCTGGTGATGCTTCCCGGCGTCCAGTACTACACCGGCCAGGTGCTCCCCATGGCCAGCATCGTGGCAGCTGGTCATGCGGTTGGGGCGCAGGTGGGTTTCGACCTGGCCCATGCGGTTGGCAACGTGCCATTGGATCTCCATAACTGGGGTGCCGATTTCGCCGCCTGGTGCACCTACAAGTACCTCAACAGTGGACCGGGCGGAGTTGGCGGAGCATTCGTGCATGAACGCCATCTCCGGTCGCCCGATCTACCGAAATTCCTAGGCTGGTGGGGCACCCGTAAAGACACTCGGTTTCAGATGCAGACGGTCTATGAACCGATCCCCACGGTGGAATCCTGGCAGCTGTCCAATGCACCAATTCTCTCGATGGCCGCTCTCCGAGCCAGTCTCGAGTTGATCGACGAGGCTGGCGGCATCCCCGCCTTACGCCAAAAATCGGAGCTCCAGATTCACTACCTCGACTACCTGCTGGAAGCGGAGCTTGGCAACAAGATCACCAACCTCACACCCAAGGAACTGACCGATCGGGGTGCTCAGTTTGCGTTGAGCATCACCACGCCGGGTGGAGACGGGCGGGCCGTGTACGAGGCACTCGAAGCCGCCGGCGTTCGCTGTGACTGGCGCAATCCAAACGTGATCCGGGTGGCGCCGGTTCCCCTGTACAACACCTTTGTCGACATTCACAGGTTCGTGACCATCCTGAAGGCCCTACTCCCATGAGCACCCTTAGCACCGTCGGTCCGCTTGTAGTCGTGGGGGCGGGACCAGCCGGTTCGCTGCTTGCGCTCTACCTCGCCCAACGGGGTCATCAGGTTGACGTGTACGAGAGCAGGCCGGACCTTCGGACAAACAGCTTCGACGGCGGACGCTCCATCAACCTCGCCCTTGCTACCCGGGGCATCGTAGCTCTTCAAGCCGCCGGAATCGGGAAGGAGGTCTCCGGGATCACCATCCCCATGGTTGGCCGAATGGTGCACACCGGCGGCGAAACCACTCTGCAACGCTACGGACTCGAGGAGCACGAGGTGATCCATTCGGTCAACCGCCGGGACCTCAACGCAATCCTTCTCAACGCTGCCGAAGCCACCGGAAGAGTGAACTTCCATTTTGAGCATCGGCTCCGGGAAGTGGACCTCGTGGGTCGCTCGCTTCGGTTCACCGTTGGAGAGGTCTCGATCGTCCGGCCTTTCGGTCTGGTCATGGGAGCCGACGGGGCAAACTCGTTGGTGCGGTTTACAACGATCGCAGCAAACGGCGGTGCGGTTAGTGAAGAACCACTGGACCACGGCTACAAGGAACTCACCATCGCCGTGGGTGACGACGGGGACTTCCAGCTCAACCCCAACGCCCTCCACATCTGGCCACGGGGTGACTTCATGTTGATCGCATTGGCCAACCCCCAGAAAGATTTCACCGCCACCCTCTTCCTCCCGAACCACGCCGGCATCGCCGCTCCCGGCGGCAGTTTCGCCGAACTGGATTCGCCGGCGGCGATCGAGGGTTTCTTCAACCGGGAGTTTCCACACTTCGCCGCTCTGGTCCCCGACCTTGTGGAACAGTTCACGGCCAACCCAACCGGCTCGCTCTGCACGATCCGCTGCAGCCCTTGGAGCTACACGGATCGCTCGGTGATCCTGGGCGATGCGGCCCACGCAATCGTGCCCTTCCACGGACAGGGGATGAATGCCGCCATGGAATCTGCTGCCGAATTGGTGCGCCAACTCAAGGAGGAACCCGATGATTTGGCCGGCGCATTGGCCAGGTTCTCCTCAGAACGCAAACCGGACGCGGATGCGATCGCCGACATGGCCCTGGACAACTACCTGGAGATGCGAGCAGGCGTTGTTGATCCCTCCTATCTCCTCAAGCGAGAGCTGGCATTGGAGCTGCAGCGGCGCCATCCCAACCGGTACGCCGCACGCTACGGAATGGTCATGTTCTCCACCATTCCTTACGCCGAGGTGCAGGCGCGAGCCATAGCCCAAGCCCAGATTCTGGACGCTCTCACCGAGGGCGTCACTTCTGTCGACGAGGTGGATTTCGAGCGGGCCGGACGGCTCGTCTCTCAGCTGAATCCACTCCCTCCCACTCCATCTGAAGGAGATATCTCGTGAACAGCGCCGAGAACGCCAGGAGCCCAGAAGTCACGTACGGGTCCTACCTCAAAATCCCCGAGTTGTTGTCGCTCCAGCAGGTTGCCTCCGATCCGCCTGAACACGACGAGACGCTATTCATCATCATCCACCAGGTGTACGAGCTGTGGTTCAAGCAGGTCCTGCACGAACTGGATCACATGGTGGACCATCTCGACAATGATGCACCTCATCGCGGTGGCCATCAGTTGAAGCGCGTTCTGAAGATCCTGAAGATTCTGGTGGCGCAGTTGGATGTTCTGGAGACGATGACGCCCCTGGAGTTCGATTCGTTCCGACGATTCCTGGCTAACGCCAGCGGCTTCCAGAGTGTCCAGTTCCGGGAGTTGGAGTTTCTCCTAGGTCTGAAAGATCCCGCCCATGTGGAGCGGTTCTCTCACAATCCCGCCGAGCATTCCCGCTTACTTCAGCGGCTCGAGGCGCCCGCAGCGTGGGATCGCTTCCTCGCCTACCTTGATCGATCGGGTCATCCAATTCCGGCGGCCATTCTGTACCGAGATGTTTCGCAACCGGTCACAGCCTCGGAGGCAGTACAAGAGACGCTGATCACGATCTATCTGACCGATCCGGCATTGGCGGAATTCTGCGAAAGTCTCACCGATCTGGATGAGGGCTTGCAGGAATGGCGCTACCGCCACGTGAAGATGGTCCAGCGCACGATCGGTACCAAGCCGGGAACCGGCGGGTCGCTGGGAGCGGCCTATCTCCAGACCACCCTCTTTCGACCAGCCTTCCCCGATCTGTGGGAAATCCGTGCACGATTCTGAGATCACCGTTCCCGCCGATCGGACCGAGCGCGAGCGGGCCTATTCACCCAGCAGCTGTATCGATGCCATAGAACCGCTGATCGCCAACTATGTTGCTGCCAGCGCAACTGCGAGAGCTTCAGTCCCTTACCGAACAGAGCGATACGGCTCCAGCGACGCCGAGGCGCTGGACATCTTCGAACCCGCCGATCCCCACGATCCGTCGAGCCCCGTCCACCTGTTCTTCCACGGCGGCTATTGGCAGGAGCTCTCCAAAGCTGAGGCGTCGTTCCCCGCCCTCGACTTCCATGGCTCCGGCGTTACCTACGTGGCGGCTGGCTACACCCTGGCTCCCAATGCCACGCTTCCGCAGATCATCGATCAGGCGTGTGCCGCGGCCCGCTGGGTTCTGCAGAATCTGTGCGACGGTGACGCCGCCCGCCTCACGGTTTCGGGATCGTCGGCCGGCGCCCATTTGGCCGCATGGGTGGCGGTGCGTGAATCGGTGCACCGAGCGGTACTTCTGTCCGGTGTGTATGACCTGCAGCCGTTGGTGGGCACCTACATAAACGATGCGCTGGGATTGGACCTGGAGACGGCAAGGCGGTCAAGCCCCCTCTTCGCCCTCCCACCCGTGGACGGAACTGCAGTGTTCACGATCGTCTGGGGCGAGAACGAAACTGAGGCATTCAAACAACAAAGCCGTGCATTCGCTGCGGCTCTCGAGGTGAGCGGTGCCGTCGTGGAACTGCGGGAAGTTGCCGGCCGGAACCATTTCGACATCGTGCACGATCTGCCACGGATCACCGGTTCAAGGGACGCGCTTTAAGGCCACGGACATCGGGTCGCTAGGATTCGACAAGCGACGCTGAAGGACAGATATCCGAAAGCGGAGGAGGGGAAAGCCTGTGACATTGAAGGTGTCAGGTTTGGTGAAACGTTTTGGCCAACGGGTGGCGGTGGATGACGTTTCGTTCGAGATCGCCAGCGGTGAAACCTACGGGTTGTTGGGCCCAAACGGTGCTGGCAAAACCACCACCATCTCGATCATTTGTGGGCTCCTCCGGGCCGACGCCGGAAGTGTGGAAGTCGCCGGATCGCCGGTGACCACCTCCACCGTGGCGGCAAGGCGGCACATTGGTTACGTCCCCCAGGAGATCGCGATCTACCCGGATCTCTCGGCGCGAGAGAATATGCAGTTGTTCGGGAGACTGCAAGGCCTCTCCGGCAGATCGCTCACAAACCGCATCGACGAAGTCCTCGACATTCTTGGCCTCAGGGACCGCGCCAAGGAACGTACGGAGAACTATTCCGGTGGCATGCAACGCCGCCTTAACATCGGCCTCGGCTTGCTCCACGAACCGGCGTTGCTGGTTCTCGATGAACCAACCGTCGGTGTTGACCCGCAAAGCCGGAACGCCATTCTGGACTCTGTAGAAGCTCTCAGTGCCGGAGGCATAGCTCTTCTGTACACCACCCATTACATGGAGGAAGCTGAGCGACTCTGCGATCAGGTCGGGATCATGGATGAGGGCAAACTCATCGCTCAGGGAACTCGCCGGGAGTTGGTTACCCAGATCGGCGAGCACGACCGAGTCAAGCTGGTGCTCACCGACGAGATCGACCTCGACCCGATTCAACGCCTGGAAGGTGTGTACCGCATCGTGCCGGCTGGGCCGCGTGCCGACGTTTACGTTGACGAAGCGGCGTCACGATTGCCGGCGATTCTGCAAAGGATCGGGCAACTGGGCGGTCAGGTCAAGTCGGTGGAGGTGGTGGAGCCGGACCTCGAAGCGGTCTTCCTCCACCTCACGGGCAAAGCGCTACGCGATGACTAGGGAGTTGACCGGAGCATGATGGCCGTGCTGGTGATCGCCCGCTCCAACATCGAGCGGTTCATTCGCAACCGTTCCTTCCTCGTGCTCGCATTTCTCGCGCCGCTGGGAATTACGGCCGCTTTGTCTTCCACGATCGGCCCCGCGTTAAGTGGCGTGTTTCGACCAGACATCACCATCGTCGACGAAATCGGCAACGATGCGTTGGATGGGCTACTGGCTGGGCTCCGCTCCGCCGGTTTCAACGACCTCAACGTGGTGAGCTCCGCCAGCCAAGCCCGATCCATGGTGGAGAACGGCGAAACCGGTGCGGCCATCGTGTACTCGGCGGCGCTGGGCCAATCCGTCGCTGACCCGCTTTCCGAACCGGGACCAATCCTCATCGTGGCTGACGCCGATGCCGATATCGCCACGGCTGTCGCCGAAGCAATTGCCGGCCAAAGCGGGCGCACATTCGATTCGATACGGGTCCTCAGCGTGCTTGGTGCGCCAGCGGACGACCTTTCGGGCCCGTTGACCGTGACCCAACAGGAAACCGGGTCCCGCGTGCTCACCGATGGCACGTACTTCGCCGTTGGTATCTCCGGCTACTTCGCCTTCATTGCAGCCACGGCGCTGACTTCCACGATTCACCGGGAGCGCCGCCAGTTGACCCTCGCTCGAATGCTCATGACGCCCATCAGTCGAGCGGCGCCGTTGGTTGGCAAGGGCATAGCGGCGGGGGCGGTTGCGTTCATCTCGTACACCACCCTCGTGGTTTCCACGTCGTTGCTGTTGGATGCCAACTGGGGACCTCCATTTGGTGTGATCGCCATCGGAATAGGCCTCTGTGTCGCCGCGGTCGGCGTGTCCCTGGCTATTGCCGGGGCGACCAACACCGAGGACAGTGCCGGGCAAATAGGTTCGGTGGTAGCCACGGCGTGGGCGATTTTCGGCGGTGTTTTTCTTCCCATTCCGCTGACGGGAGTGCTCAGTGGCATCGCCCGGTTGTCTCCGTTCAAGTGGGTGATGGACGGAATCGGACTCAACGCCGGCACCGGATCGTTTACTGAAGTATTGACGCATGCAGCGGCAGCCGGCCTCTTCGGTGTTGCCGGTTTGACGGTCGCCTTTGCGCGACGAAACCACTTGAGAGGGACCTGATGCTGACCCTGGCTGCGGTAGCACTCCTTCGTTTCTTGCGTGAGCGGGCCAACATCTTCTTCGTTTTCATCCTCCCCTTTCTCATCATCCTCCTGGTCGGTTTCGGGGCCGACTCCCAGTCCTCGCTGGGGGTCGTTGGGGCCGACACCGAAACCGGGGCTGCGGTGCTTCTGCACCTACCCAAGGACCAAGTGAGCACCTATGATTCGCGAGAGGCTGCGGCGCAAGCGGTCGAGGATAATATCCTCACCGCCGCGGTCGTCTTCAGTGGAGACCCATCAGAGCCGATCGTCTTTCTTGCCCGGCCCGGTGTGGGTTTTGATAGTCGGGCCGAACTCGACGAAGCCATAGCGATCGAGAACCAACGGATTGCGGTGCTGCGCCAAGCCAAGCTCGTCGGTGCAGACGCCGTGGACATCGCTGCTGCGACAGCGGCGGTGCCTGCCACGTCAATCAGAGTTGAGCGGGTGGGAACCGTGCTTTTCGAGGGACTGAGCAGGTTCGATGCTTCTTCACTCACCCAGGTGATTCTGTTCGTGTTCCTGTCGTCGATGACCGCCGCAAGCGCAGTCATCCGCGACCGTGATCTCGGGATGACCCGGCGGAAGGCCGCAAGCCCGGTATCCACCTGGCAACTGGTCATGGGTGAGACGCTGGGCCGTTTCAGCATTGCGGCATTCCAGGCAGCGTTGATCGTGGTCGTCACCGCCGTGGCGTTTGGTGTGAGCTGGGGTGACCCGCTCGCCACCGGCCTCATCCTGGTGTTGTTCATCCTGCTCTCCACCGGTGCCGGGATCTTCCTGGGGTCAGCTCTGGACAATGCCCAAGCCGCCGACGGTGTGGGGATCATGACCGGCCTCGTGCTCGCCGCCCTCGGCGGTGCCATGGCGCCGGTGGAGATCTTCCCACCGGCCATGCAGACGATTGCCCGGTTCACGCCGCATTATTGGGCGATTGAGGGACTCAAGGTCTCCGTTGCCGGCGGCAGCGTCACCGAAGTCGGCCGCTCCCTGGCGGTCCTGGCTGCGATCTCGTTTGGTCTACTTCTCTCCGCAGTCGCGTTCTACCGGCGCAAGGTGTTCGGTGACCGCTGACTAGGCGAGCGCGGGGTCCAGAGCCACAACGGCGATACCGAATTCATTGCCGGCATCGATGATGGCGTCGAACAGATACTGAGCGAACGATCGATCGCAGGCGATGAGATAGGACCGGTCCGCACCACGGTCGTGTCGGGCGATGTCGCAGCCGACCTTGGCCACACTTGCCGAGACCACCGCACCGTTCGGCATCATTGGGTCGCTCCAGTCAACGCTGCAAAGTTTCTCCAAGGTCGCAGGAGCATCAAGACCGGTGAGTCGGAACATGGCCCGACTATGGGTGTGATCGATCACGCTCACATGACCGGAACGGTCAAGACCCTCCACCAGCGAAGCTGTAGCCGTGGGCGTACCGACCACCATGAATTCACCCGGTCGTTGACCCAGCACACCCACCTCACCATCGATCCGGCTGGACCCGAAGGCAACGGCCAACTGATCCGCAGCAACAGTTCCGGAGTCGGCCCGCACGATCTGTTTCGTGATCTCGGACAAATCGCCCAGCGTCAAATCCTCCGTCTCACCCGTTGGGTAGATGGTGGTGACGGGGCTCTCGAATTTCGGTGTATCAACCACGGAGTCGTTCTCCTTCGGGATCGAAATGGGCGTGGTGTTCGATCACCCGGGCGGTGATCCGGCGACCATCGATCATGACGATCGTCAGCTCGGTTCCCGGTGTTGCGGCCTCCGGTGCCACCTGCCCGAGGCAGACGGATCTGTTGAGCGTTGGAGACATGCGTGACGACGTGATCCGGCCGAGGATCTCGTTGGTTCCGGCCCGCACGATCTGGGACGCCTCCCCGGGAACCTCTACCGGATCGGTTGTCTGGATCGCAACGAGCGACGGGAGCGATTGTTCCATCGCCCAGGCCAACTCGGGCTTGCCGGCGAAATCATCCTTGTCCAGTTTGATCAGCCCGTTCATGCCGAGGCTTGGGGCTTTGGTGAGTCCGTCGGTGTCCTGGCCCACGATGAAGTGGCCCTTTTCCAATCGCATGATCCGCTGGGCTTCCAAGCCGAACGGCTTGATACCGAGATCCTCCCCAGCCTCCAGCAACGCAATCCACGCGTGGAGCCCGTAGCCAGAGGGAACGTGTAGCTCGAAGGACAGTTCGCCGGTGAAGCCGATTCGCCACATGAAACAATTGGGAACTCCGGCCACGGTCCCGGACCGAACCTGCATGTAGCCAAAGGCATCAGGACCGAGATCGACGTCGTGGACCAGTCGGCTCACCAGCTCCCGGCTCTTGGGACCCGCCACATTGATGCTGGTGAATCCCGTGGTAACCGGGGTGACGTGCACCTGCCAGTCCGGGTGTTCTGTCTGAAGCCAGTTCTCGGCCCACTCCCAGATGGTGGCGGCACCGGAGCTGGTGGTGGTCATGAGATAGCGGTTGTCAGACAACCGGCCCGTGACACCGTCGTCGAGTACCACTCCGTCCTCGGCGCACATGATCCCGTAGCGCACCGATCCCACGGGCAGCTGCAGCCACTTGTTGGTGTAGAGATGGTTGAGCAGTTTGGGGACATCGGGTCCCTGGAGGTCCAGCTTGCCCAGCGGGGTCACGTCGATGATGCCAACGTTGGTGCGCGTGTTCGTGACCTCACCGGCGGGGTCGCCGTAGTGCTCCGGGCGCACCCAGGCGCCGGCAAGGATCGGCGTTGCCCCGTTGGCCTCGTGCCATGGCTGGATGGATGACACCCGGACAGGCTCAAATACCCGGCCGCCCAATGCCCCCAGCGTGATGGGGGCATAAGGCGGGCGCCATACCGTGGTGCCGACTTCTTCGATGGTCTCGCCGCGCGCCTCGGCCAGAACAGCAACGGTGTTGACCGTTTCCAATTTGCCCTGCGAAGGACCCATGGTGGCGGTGGTGTACCGCTTCAACAGCTCCACAGAGTCGTACCCCTCCTTGGCGGCTGCTACCAGATCTTTGGAACCAACGTCCTCGGAGTAGTCCACGATCCCGTGGGTGGTGGAACGGAAGAGAGCGGGATGGGAGTCCCGGGGCAGCGACTGCCGATCATCTTCGGGCCAGGTTGGCTCGGGTCCGTGCACCGGTTGGGCCCTGACGGTGCGTGCCTGGAGACGATGGGCTACCGCGGCGGAGCGCTTGGCTGCCAATCGCCCGGTGGCCTCGGCGTGGGTCAGCAGTTCATCGGTACGTCCGTCACCAGCGATACCGCCCGTTGCCAGAACGTTGTGGATCTGGGCCGATGGATAGAACCGGGCCGAGCTCTCGTGGTAAGCCGGTCGGTCGCCCGCCATGTTCAGCAGCGATGTGGGGGCGGTCCAGCCAACGGCGGTGACCAGCAGGTTGGCCTCGACGACGGAGCCATCACTCAACTCCACGCTGTCGAGCGCCTTGGCTCCGCCTTTGGCGGCCACGATGTTTTCGCCTCGGCGCGCATCGACAACCCGGACCACCTCCACGCCAACCCGTTGGAGATCGCCGATCGCCGCATCACCATCGGCGTTCCCGGTGAAGACAACCGCCCGCTCCCCGGGCTTCACGGCGTACATATTGATCAAACGCCGCACCCCTCCGGACAGCATGACGCCAGGTTTGTCGTTCCCGGCAAAGACATAGGGCCGTTCGATCAGCCCCGGGGCCACCACCAGCACCTTGGCGCGAGCCTTGATGAGACGTTCCACCGCAATGGGATGGCTGCGCTGCACGATCGCTGTCCAGTTGTCTTCGTACCGTCCGGTGACAGTGGAGTTGGTGAGCACTTCCACCCCGGCGGCCTCCACCTTGCTGAGCAGCTCGGCCAACAACACCCGGTCCTCGGCACTTCCCCATCGCAGGTGCCCGCCCAGCGCATGTTCGTGTTCCACCAGCATCACTCGTGCCCCTGCAGATGCTGCCGCTATCGCTGCGGCCATACCGGCCGGTCCACCGCCGGCCACCACAACGTCGGGGTGGGCATACCGCTTGTCGTGGTAGCCATGGGGGGTGTCCAGGTCGACCGTGCCGCCGGGAGCGAATCGAGCCAAGACCTTTTCATACACCGGCCACAACGCCTGGGGCTTGATGAAGGTCTTGTAGTAGAAGCCAGCCGTGAGGAAACGACCAACCAGGCCGTTGGCGGCTTTGATGTCGTAGTCGAGCGTGGGCCACACGTTCTGCGGTTCGATCGTCATGCCGTTCTCCACCAACCGATGGCCGGACCGAACATTGGGATCGTCACCCACCTGCACGAACCCGTTGGGGTCCCAATAATCAGCTGTCAGGTAGCTTCGGGGCCGGTGATATTTCATGCTGCGGGAGACGATCCGCTTGTCATTGGCCAACAGTGCCGAAGCGATCGTGTCGCCCTCGAACGCCGAAAGGTTTCCGCCGTTCCATTTGAAGGACAGTGGAGTGGAACGGTTGATCACCTCGCCCGCCTGGGCCGGCAAACGCCTGGTCATGCCTTCCCTCCTATCTTGTTCCCCGGCATCGGCGGATTCCGGAACTCGTTGGTCCCCGTGTGCCGTTCGAGTGTGAAATAGCGACGGCAGCCCGATCGGCAATACCAACTCTCCCGCAACCAGTCCGCAGGGTTGTCCTCGATGTAGAGATACGAACGCCATTCTTCCGGGCGGGCAGTGGTGGGGTTGGGCCGGGTATGGGACTCGCCGACATACCGTAGGTCGGCGGAATTCCGAGGCCCGCAGTTCGGGCAGGGTACTAAGAGCATGATTCCTCCTGGACTCAGTGGCCGACGGCCGCTGCGCCCTTTTCGCCGACGAGTTCGCCGGCAGCGAATCGGGACAGATTGAATGCGGAAATGAGTTTGGGCGTCTCGTTGGTGGCGATGCACTCGGCCATCTGTTCACCGCTCACGGGACCAGCCTTGAATCCGTAGGTACCCCAACCGACGTCGCACAGGAAACCCTCCACCGGCGTGAAGCCCATGACCGGTGAGTAGTCGGGCGTCATGTCGCACAGGCCGGCCCACTGCCGGAGCAGGCGCATCCGTGAGATGCCCGGCATCAACTCCAACACATGACCGGCCAATTCCTCAGTGAAGTCCAGTGACCCTCGAACCGAGTAGTTGTTGAACGGATCAACCGAAGCGCCGAAGACGAGTTCGCCCCGGTCGGTCTGGCTCACGTACACGTGCAGCGACCCCGACACCACGACCGTGGGGAGGAACACCTTTACCGGTTCGGTGACCGCCGCCTGGAGGGGTCGAGTGGAGATCGGGAGCTTGACACCGGCCATGTCGGAGATGAGGGTGGCCCAGCCGGCGGTGCAGTTGACCACGATCGGAGCCGAGATGTCGCCCTTCGACGTGCGGACACCGGTGACCTTTCCTCCCGGCCCTTTGCCGTTGGGACCAGATCCCCCTTCCACCAGTATGTCCAGCACCTCGGTCTTCTGATGCATCTCCACGCCCCGCGCATCGGCGCCGCGGGCGTACCCCCACACCACTGCATCATGACGGATCGTGCCGCCCGGGGGGTGGTAAAGCGCCCCCAGGATCGGATACCGGGGGTGGCTCGATGTGTCCAGACTAGGAGCGAGCTTCTTCACCTCGGCCGGGTCGATCACGCTGGAGTCGATGTCTTGCAGCTTGTTCACCTCGGCCCGCCAATGCATGGTGCGGAGGGCGCCGTCGGTGTGAGCCAGGGTCATGTGGCCCCGTTCCGAGAACATGACATTCATGTTCAGATCCACCGCCATGGTGTTGTAGAGCTGGAGCGAACGATCGTAGAAGGCCACCCCTTCCGGCGTGAGATAATTGGACCGGACGATGGCGGTGTTGCGGCCCGAACCACCACTGCCCAGATACGCCTTGTCCAGCACGGCGATGTTGGTGATGCCGTGGTTGGTGGCCAGGTAGTACGCGGTGGCCAGGCCATGCACGCCACCGCCGATGATCACCACGTCATAGGACTTCTTCAGCGGCACCTCGCGCCAAACGCGCGGCCACGGATCACCTCGCAAACCCTTACGCACCAGCCCGGCAGCGGAGTAACGAGGCGGTTTCGACTTCTGCAATACACCCACGACGAAACTCTACGTCGTTCGCGTGCAGAACGAGACAGCCCAGCTCATCGCTGGCGGGCGGGCACTCCAAGTCGAAGGACGGGGCCAATTATTGCTTCGAAATTCAGTCCCTTGGATTAGGCGTCGAAAGTCCCCTTGTAGGCGATGAGCTGGGCATGCTGATCCACAATGTGGGCGAATTCGGTGACCTTGCCGTCTTCGGCGAAGTTCCAAAGGTGAACCTCGGTGTCCTGTACTGAATTGCCGGTCGCTATGACCTCCAGATCGACCCGAATAACGGCGGCCACCTGGCTGTCGTTGGCGAGGATGGCAACCGGTTCGAAGGCCTTGAAGTTCAGCTCCTGGCCGATCACTTCGAAGAACTTGGCTACCCCGGCTCTGCCGTGGCGGGGCGCATACCAGGGAATACCCCAGTTGGGGGTTTCGGTGTCCCACGCAACGTTGTCACTGAGCTGGGCGAGGATGAAGTCGATGTCGCCGCGGCCGAAGGCCTCGTACATCGCCGCAACGGTACTGCGATGGCTGGCGCTCACCGGAGTTCCCTCGAATCCCAGCTGCGCCATGAGCGACGCCGAATCAAAATATTCGCGCTCAGCGAAGATTTTGCCATCTCGCTCCTCGATCACGTTGCAAATGTCCACCTGGACCGGCTTACCGGTGGCGGGAAGACCCATGAGTTCCCCGTCATTGGTGCCCGAAGCGCGGATTTCCATGATGGAGGTAGATCCGGCGGTGAACTGATGGAGCACTTCGAACTTCAGGTCCGAAAATGCTGCGGTATAGGTTTGGGCGACTGCAATACCTGCCGCCGCTGGTTGGTCCGCACCTTCGGCGGATGTGTAGGTGTAGCGGGGATGCAGGGAGGCTTCGAGATCGCTCCAGTTGCGCTTCTCAATAGCTCTCAACATGCCCCGATGAAGTGATTCAACGTTCGACATGACGATCCTTGGATTCTTAGGGGGACCGGGAAACGGCCCCTTCAGCGAGAGCATACGCCTCGGCGCGAAAGCTGTCAGCTAAGTTTTCCGAGCCGATCAACACCTCACCGTTCCTTGCGACAACCACCCCCTGAGCGGGTGGATTCACACTGAGTTTGGCGAAAGCTAGCGTTGAATTAGGAAGCGTCCCGCTGGAGATGCTGCCGGCGGCTTTTCCGGTTGGCAGCAGCCTTGCGGGCAGCGCCAGGGCGTCCGGCCGTTCCCTTGGAACGCGCCCTACCACCGTTCGAAGAACCCCCGCCTCCGTTCGAAGAACCCCCGCCTCCGTTTGACGAACCCGCGCCTCCGTTTGACGAACCCGACGTTTCCGCCGACTTCTTCGTCTCCCACTTTGCGCCACCGGAAAAACTACGGGAGGAACCGTTCCGATTCCGGCTGCCGCCGGGCTTTCCGTTGCGACTTCCCTGCCGCTTTCTACCTTGGGAACGAGCCTGTTCTTGAACCGGCTGCGGCTTCGGCTTGGCTTTGACGGGTCCCGGCGAAAGATCCAGCAGCACAGCGGTATCGGGCGACGTGATCGGCTCGCTCAGGCCGATCTGGCGCTGCACCTTCTGCGCATCCTTCAACTGCTCGGGCATAAGGAGCGAGACCACTACTCCGCCGTCACCAGCTCTAGCCGTACGGCCGGAGCGGTGAACATAGGTCTTGTGATCCTCGGGCGGATCGTAGTGAACCACCATCGCCACCCCGTCAACGTGAATACCGCGAGCGGCAACGTCGGTGGCAATGAGTGCCTGCACCTTGTTGTCTGAAAAGGCGGCCAGCGCCCGCGTCCTCTGACCCTGGCTCCGTCCCCCGTGGATGGCCGCCGCCTCTACTCCAAGTCGCGACAGTTGCTTGCACAAGCGATCGGATCCATGGCGGGTTCGGCAAAAGACAATTGCTGGCCAGACCGCATTCACGGCTTCGGCAGTGACGGCGATCCGCTCGGTCTTTTCCGTCTTCCAGAATCGATGACTGGCGGCGGTGATGTCCGGCGTTTCCTCACCCACCTCGTGGCGGACGGGGTTGTTTTGGTATTGCTGGGTGAGCTTCTTGACATCCCCGTCCAGGGTGGCGGAGAACAAGACGGTCTGACGGCCTGGGGCCGTTTGGTCGAGAATCCGACGAACCGAGGGCATGAAGCCCATATCCGCCATGCGGTCAGCCTCGTCCAACACGACGTGGTCCACTTGATTGAGCGTGACATCGCCACGCTCGATCAGATCTTCCAGCCGTCCCGGACAGGCAACGAGAATCTCCACACCCTTGCGGAGAGCGGAGTTGGCGGGTCCGTAGCCGACCCCACCGTAAACAACGCCGATCCGGGTGTCGCCCGAGAAGGTTCGCAGCTCGGTGTGAATCTGCTCGGCCAACTCGCGGGTTGGCGCTAAAACAAGGGCGGTTGGTCGTTTGGGACGGGCCTTGGTGGCGTTGGCGACCATCGGGATTCCGAAGGCAAGAGTTTTTCCCGAGCCGGTTGGGGCCCGGCCCAGAACGTCCTTGCCAGCGAGGGCGTCGGCGATCGTGGCCGCCTGAATCTCGAACGGTTCGTGAATGCCACGTTTGGCGAGCGCATTACAAATGAACGCGGGCACGCCTAAGGAGGCGAAGGAGGGGGATGTTGACATGGAACTCAATTTCTCTCTGGCTGGCTTCCGCCGGCACTGCGGCTCACGAAACGCTGAGAGAAAAGACTCACTGTCTGCGAACCCAACGACAACAAGGTGTTGTCGAGGCAGGGGTAACCGTAGGCCCTCCAGAGCGGAATCCGCGACATGTGACAGGGGCGACAGCCAATTCGGACCGAGCGTGGCGGTCCCCTACAGTTCCACCATGCCTGACGATGCCTCCAAAACACCTGCTGTTCTCACCGAACGGAAGGGTCGGATCCTTCTCATTACGCTCAACCGGCCAGAGGCCCGCAACGCCATCAACGGTGCGCTCTCCAACGGGCTCATGGAGGCGATCCACGTACTCAACAGCGACGCCGGGCTGACCGCCGGTGTCCTCACCGGAGCCGGGAAGGGCTTTTGCGCCGGCATGGATCTGAAGGCATTCGCCCGAGGCGAAGACATTGGACCGTTCCTCACCTTTGCCCGCACCGGTGCGGAGAAACCATTGATCGCCGCGATCGAAGGTTTTGCCGTCGCCGGGGGCCTGGAGATGGCGCTGACCTGCGACCTGCTGGTGGCGGCCAGTGGCGCCAAGTTAGGAATTCGTGAAGTGAAGGTGGGGCTGTTTGCAGCCGCCGGTGGCGTGCTCCGGCTGCCCAGCAGGGTGGGTTATGCCAAGGCCATGGAGATGGCGATCACGGGCGATCCGATCACCGCCGAGGAGGGATTTCAGTATGGGATGGTCACTGAGATCACCCCGGTTGGTGAGGCGGTTGCTGCCGCCATGGCGCTGGCGGAACGGGTAGCGGTCAACGCACCGTTGGCGGTTGCGGCGTCGGCTCAACTAGTCCGGGCGGCCAGCCAGGGCTATGACGAAGACGAACTCTGGGAGCTTCAAAAAGGTTTGCAGGGCAAGGTCTTTTCCTCAAACGACGCCAAAGAGGGACCTCGAGCATTCGCCGAGAAACGCTCACCGCAATGGACCGGAACCTGATCTGTTCGGCCATGAGACCGGGTGGGTCGCGGGGCACAGTCCGGGATCCTGCTACGAGGCCAACTTAGACTCAGAGCATGCATGTGCTGGCCATCGTCCTGGGCGCTGTTGCGGTGGTGTCGGTCCTGCTGGACATGATCAACACCCTCGTCACCACCCAGACCTCCAATGGACGCTGGTGGCTCAGCCGGCTGGTTACGCGAGGGGTCTGGGGCGTGTTTCGAACTGCGGCCGTCCGGATCAGCGACGAACGCAAGAGGGACCGGGTGCTGGCCAGTTTCGCCCCTACGCTGGTCTTCTCACTCCTCCTGGCGTGGATTGGCCAACAAATCGTCGGCTTTGGGCTGCTTTGGTGGGGCCTCGGCGGGGTGAGCGCGCTCAGCAATCTCGCTGACTCCATGTACTACTCCGGCATCGTCTTCTTCACCGTTGGCTTCGGCGAGATCGTCCCGGCAGAGACCATTCCCCGCTTCGGAGCGCTGGCCGAGGCATTCACCGGTGTGCTCACCACCGCCCTGGTGATCGGCTACCTCCCCGCGCTCTACGGCGCGTTCTCCGAGCGAGAACGGAAGCTGATGACCCTGGACGATGGGACCGAGGAGCGGATCACCCCCACGAATCTCGTGATGGCGTGGGCGCCCGATGCCGACGTCGCAGACCTTGTGAACAAGTTCGAAGCCTGGGAAGAGTGGGTTGCCGGGGTCATCGAGACCCACACCACATTCCCCATGCTGCGCCTGTTCCGCAGCCACCATCAAGGCCAGCACTGGGTCACCGCACTGGGTCTCGTGTCAGACGCGGCCCTCCATTGTCAGATCATCCGAGGCGCACAGAACCGCGCTCCGTACTTCATGCTGCGCCGTTCTATTCGACTCTTTCAAGAACTCACTGCCGACGCCGATCTCACTCGCTACCGCGCCCAGTTCGATGCGCTCTACAAAAAAGACGACGACTCGCTGTTCGTCAACCTCTACCGAGACCTCGAGCAACACGGTTTCGACTTGATCCCCTACGAAGAAGCGCGCCAAAGCACCCGGTCGCTCCGGCGCCAGTTCGACTCTCGCCTGGAGTACCTCATCGATCAGCTCCTTGCGCCCCGCGGTTTCTGGGGCCACACCATTGGTCACGTCCAGACGACAGACAGTTCCCCCATCCACGAGTGACCTCGACGGGCAACGGAATCGGCGGGGTGATGCCGGAAGTCATGGATGTCTCCGTTGGCCGTTCAATCAAATCGACGTTGTTGGTGGGTGGAGATGGCGTCGGAGTAGATGGCCTCGAACTCTCGCGCGATGGCTTGCCAGCCGAAGTAGCGTTGCACGTGTTCGCGCGCTCGACGGCCGCGGCGTTGGCGCTCGTTCTTGTCGGTGGCTGCCGCGATGATTGCTGCTGCGAGTTCGTCTTGATCGTCCGGAGTGACGAGCCAGCCGTCGGGTCGGGCAGCGTCGGTGTTGATGAACGATGGGGGGCCACCGGAGTTCGTAGCGATGGCGGGCAGACCGGCTGCCATAGCCTCGAGGTAGACCTGCCCGAAGGGCTCATCAACTGACGGTGCTACGAACGCATCGGCGCAATTGAGCGCAACGGGCAGGTCGTCGTGACCACGCCAGCCAGCGAAGAAGATCCCGTCGACACCCAATGCTTTTGCAACGGTGTGCGGATGCTCACCTTCCCACTCGCCCGGGTAGCCGCCCCAGATCACGAGCGGCGGCGCGCCCGGGCCGAGCGTCGCTCTGGCCCTCGCGTAGGCATGGACCAGCAATGGCACTCGTTTGAACCCCAAAAAGCGTCCGACGAACAACAACACGGGCAGTGGGTCGCCTGTGGATGGATCGTGGAAGCCCCGCTGCACGTCCTGTGCGGAATAGCCAACGGAGCCGACTCGCCCTGACGTGTCCCATCCCCGTGGATCGTCGACGAGCCATCGACGCCAGTGACGCGACCGCTCCTCGGCGGGGAACGGGTCAGCGAAGAAACGCTGCAGGTCGACACCGTTCGGGACAACGTTGATCGAATCGGGTTCGACCCCCAACAGCTCGCAGGCCAGATCGCGGACGCTCGGGGCGCTCGCGACCAAGCGACTTGAGCGTTGAGCGGCCGCCACGAGCCGTTGATCCCACGCCGACGCATGGGACCATGACTCGACCGCACCGTCCCGTATCGCGGCCAGCATCTTCAGTTCGGTGCCGTGCAGGTGCACGACCACGGGTATGTCACCCGCAGCGGACACGGCATCGTTGACGTGAGTCAGATGATGAACGTGGTAGACATCGGGGGGGCCGACCCTGCCGAGCAACGAACTCCACGCGGTGACCTGATGGTCGTACTCGGCCTGGCTCAGCGATGCGAAGACCCGGTCGGGCACACCCGGGCGATCCTCGAACGACGGATGCATCGGGACCGGAGCCATCATGGGATCCCGGCCCTGCTCGAACCAGTCCACCGCCTCGGTGAAATCGAGCGCCTGGACATCAAGATCAGCGAAGAACGTCGCGGCATGCGAGGCCGAGCCAGGCGAACCCAACGACCCACAGCACACTGTCACCGTCCACCCGTGGCCCCCGAGCGCGTCGCCCAGGTAACGCGCCACCTGAGCCGAGCCGCCCCGTGGATAGAACGCCAACGTCATCACTACCCGCAACGGCTCACTCACCAATCCACCCTTCGTCATGTCGTGCCCACGCTGGGAACGGAGATGGTCCCTTCTCGTCCACAACACCAGCGTCCTCCAACAAGCGACCGTGATCCAGAGTCTTCGTGCTCTGTTCGACACCAGCAACCTCGTCGCCCAGATACGGACATGATGAGCGCTGGGCTCGCCGTCCGCGTGGGAGACGAGCTGCGATCACAGCATTGCCTGTGGCACCCCGCCCGATAAACCGCGCCCGATAAACCGCGCCATAGACGTGTGGATCATCGACATATCTACCCCATTGCAGTGCCCGATCAGTTGCGGTCGGACCAGGCGAGCATTCCGCCCTCGAGGTTGGTGACGTCATGGAAGCCGTTGGCGGCAAGAAACCCTGCCGCCTGGCCACTGCGGGCGCCGGTACGACAGAGCAGCACAACCGGGCGGGTGGTGTCCAGCTCGTTGAACCGGTCGACGAACTCGCTGAGCGGAATATTGACCGCTTCGGGCAGAGTGCCCGCCGCAACTTCGTTTGCTTCACGGACGTCCACGAGTTGAGCTCCGCCGTGGAGGATGTTTTCATAAGCGGCGACTGGGTGAACCTTGAAGGTCATGATTCTCTTCTTTCTTGCCTGGATCAGGCCGCAGACGGCCGGAGTTGTATTGAGCGGCCAGCTGACCAGTCGCTCACGAATCGGTAGCGGTCACCACGGATCACCGTGGTCCGCCATTCGACGGGCGTGCCGTCCTTGGTTCCGAGCCGCTCGAGAAAGAACGCCGCATCGGACTTGGTGAGGCCGAGCTTGGTGCGGTCGGCGGCGGACGGGATTACCGGCATGAGCCGCTCCCAGCCCTGGTTCGGGAGCGGGGCACCGATCTTTGCCAATTCACCGTAGAGCGAGGTGTGGGACCAGTCGGCCTCCAGCAGCGGAGTTGCGGTCTCCGCCGGTAGCCATATCCGGTCAACCGCCAAGGGCGAACCGGCAGCCAAACGCAGCCGAGATAGGTGCACCAGGGAAGCGGTTTCCTCCAATCCCAGATGCATCGCGGCTTCGGGGTTCTCCACGACGGTGAGCTCGAGGACCTCGCTGGTCTGCTCTACACCGGTGGATTCGACCGATTGAAAGAGGCTGTAGAGCGTGCCGAGGGATTGCTCGAATTCGGCCTTATTGACCACCGTGCCCCGGCCCCGTTCCCGTTTGAGGAGGCCGGTCTTGTTCAGATGCCGAACCGCCTCACGAACCGTATGACGGCTCACCGCATACGATGTGGTGAGGTCGAGATCGGTGGGGAATGCTTCGCTGAACTCCCCCTCCTCGAGTCGGCGCCGGAGCTCAACCTCGAGCTGAGCCCACAGCGGCATCGGGTTCTTTCGATCAAGTTGTCGTACAGACATTTAGCTATCGTAGTCTAATTGTATGGACAAAGGAAGATCGGCGTTCAGACCTTTTCGAGACTCCGGTGTTCACCGTCGCCCGCGGTGAGAGCGCTCATCACCTGACGTTCCCGCAAGTGGAGTCCGAGGAAAATACCCGGGATCGCAACCAGGCCGAGCATCGCCCCCGACGACACCATCACCAGTGCGGGTGCTGGGCAGGTGCCGGCGATCGCCCAGCCAACACCGAAGATTGCTCCGCCTTTGATGTGATGGGCTTCGGGCTTGGAGCGAGATAGTGAGAACTCACCGCCTAGTGGCGTGGTGAATCCTCTCCGCTCTAGGAGCCAGAGAAGAGGTGCCGAGACGGCGATGGCCGACGCCATGAAGAGGAAGACGTCGTATTCCTCGAAGCTGAGCATGTTGTGGATCGTGTCGTACTCGTGAAGGCGAGCCCCGGCCAGGACGGCGCCAAAGAGGATGCCGAAGAGGAGGCCAACGGCGTTCAGCGTGTTGTTCTTCTGCCTTGCGAGCCGAGTCATGCCACGGCCTTGACGACGAGGCCGAGGGCAAACGTTGTGATTATCGCCGTGGTCATGAAGGTGGCGGTGACAGCCACACTCGCCGGCGAGCGTTGCGCCGTGCCGCACATTCCATGACCCGATGTGCAACCTCCCGCTACTGCGGCTCCGTAACCCAGGAGCGTGGCGCCGGCAAACACCATGGGGATGACGAGCGCCAACGGGAAATCGGCTCGCAGCGCGTCGTAGCCGGAGCGGATTTCACCCCCGCTGGTGCGAAGCACCTGGGTGACCAACAGCCCGCCGATGAACATACCGACGAAATAGAAGACCCGCCAGACGACCACGCCATCGCGTTTGCGAAGAAAGCCAGTTGTCTGCACATAGGCGCCACTGGCCCCGAGGGGCTGGTTGGCCAGGACAAAGAGTCCCACGATGAGGAAGCCCAGGGCTGGTCCGGCCAGGAACCAGGGAACCCTGTCGGGCAAAATGTCAAACACTGGTGTCTCCTAGAGTCGGTGGCTAGTCGTTGTTCAATCTATAGGCGGCGGGGACTGGCTTCAGGGGTCGGGCGTACCACAGGGGGCGACGCAGACCAGAGTTGTTGGTTCCTGCCGGTCGGGTTTTGGTAAGCCAGTCCAGGTAGGCCTCGCGGGACTTGGCGGTGTCTACCACTACGTCTCCGTACTCGTCCCCGGCCTGGGCAGGTGTCACCCGAACCGCCTGGTGCCAGCACTGCATGCCGCTGATGGGATCAGGCTGCACACAGAACGTGGCGTTCTGATGCACGCCGGTGTCGTTCCACCAGATTCGGCTGGTGTCGTTGTCGCTGGACTTATAGGGCTCGTTGCCGTGTTCTCTCTTCAACTTCCACGTGGTGCCTCCGTCAGGACCAGTGTTCTTCTCGTGGGTGATACCGGCCTTGCCTGCGCCCCAGTTCCTCGCCTGATCCTCTTCGAGGCGCCATCGGCCCATGTGATGAGATGCGGCCACGATTCCGGGTCGGATGCCCTCGGTCCGCCACGCGGCGATCACGAAATGACCGATCCGTGTGCTCACGCGAACCAGGCCGTTCTCCTCGATCCCCAGCTTCTCGGCATCGGAGGGATGCACCCAGAGAGGATGCCGGTGGCTGATCTCGCTGAGCCACTTGGAGTTTGCCGAACGGGTGTGGATCAGCGTAGGAATCCTGAACGTCGGGAGGAGAATTCTCTCGTTTCCGTCCATGTCAAGGTCTTCCCAATGCACATGGCTGGGAATCCACTTCGGGGTGGCGTACTCGGGCCAGCCCCATTCGGCCAGAGTGGTGGAGAAGAGTTCAAGCTTCTTCGACGGCGTTGGGAAACCCTCTTTGGCTTCACCGTCGATCTGAACCGCCGGTGAACCGTCGCCGAGCGGAGAAAGCTTGAGATCATCGAGCCCGGACAGTTGACCATCCCAGGCGCCCGGTGTTCCAGCTTTGCGGTAGACGCCGTGGGCATCCAGTTCGCAGCCCTCCAGTGCGTCGGCGGCGACCGGTCGTTCATAGGGTTCATACGGATCGGTCGGCACGGCAAAAGCACCACGATCGCGCATGTACTCCAGCGGCGACTGGCCAGCGTCTTCGGCGGCCTGGGCCAAACCGGGCACGTTCTCGCCAAACATCTCGCCGTAGTACTCATCCACCGTGACCGGCTTGCCGGGGTATTTTTTCGACTCGAAGTACTTGCGAATACCCAGGGAACCATCGGGGTCAATTCGCCACGAGAGATCGATCCAGAACTCGTTCTCTTCCCACACCTCACCGGGGTTGTAGTCATAGCTCCGAGCGTCAGGACCCAGCGAGCCGTCGCCGGTCTCTGCCTGCTTGCGAAGTTCGGCATACCGCCGGAACACCGACTGGCGGAACCCGATCCAACGACCGGCATGGGTTTCGTAGGAGTGAACGTCGTGGCGTTCGGTGGAGACGCCCATCGGCAGCACGTAATCGGCAAACCACGACGTCTCCGACCACGTTGGTGTGAGCGCAACGTGGCACTTCACCTTCGCCTCGTCGGTCAGGGCCTCCATCCAGCTGAAGCCGTCGGGATTGGTCCAGATCGGGTTGTAAACCCGTGAGAAGTAGACGTCGAGCGTGCCCCGTCCCTCGTTGAGGAAATGCGGCAGAAGAATGGACATCTCGTGATACGCCAGCGGGTACTCCACCGGCCATTCCAGTTCATTCCAACTCTGGATGGTGGGGCCACCAAATGGAGCTGCGGGCTTGAATTTGTTCATGCCGTTGCCGGCAGTCCCACCTTTGGTGGCGACCGAACCCGTGAGCACATTGAGGAAGAACAGGCATCGCGCCACTTGCCATCCACCCATGTTTCCCGCACCGGCGGCTCGCCAGTTGTGGGAGGCGAACTTGGTGGGGTGCTGCCCGATGAGTTCGGCGATTTCCCGAATCGTGCTGGCGGGAATGCCGCTCTTCTGCTCCGCTGCTTCGGGGGTGTACTCGGCGTATTCCTCAAGGAGAGCGGGTCGAAACTCTTCCCACTTCACGGGACGATTGGGGTGCTTGTTCTCCAGATAGGTCTCCCAGTTGGTCCACCGCTTCATGAAGGACGCATTCCAGGTTCCGGCCGCGATGAGTTCCCGGGCGATCGCCAACAGGAGGAACGGCTCGGTGCCAGGCCAGGTTGGCAGCCAATAGTCCGCCTTGGCGCCGGTGTTGGACAGGCGGGGGTCTACTGCAATGATCTTGGCCCCTTGGGCCTTGGCATCCATGATGCGCTGGGCGTGGGGATTGAAATAGTGCCCGGCCTCGAGGTGGGCACTGATCAGGAAGATCACCTTGGCGTTTGCGAAGTCTGAGCTGGGACGGTCGTGACCCATCCACGACTGGTAGCCGATTCGAGCATTGCTCGAGCAGATGTTGGTGTGGGAGTTGTGGCCATCCACACCCCATGCTTTCAACACGCGGTCGGTGTAACCGTCTTCGCCGGGGCGACCAACGTGGTACATCACCGAGTTCTTGCGGTCCTCAACGAATGCGGTGCGGATCTTTTCCCCCACCTCGGTGAGCGCTTGCTCCCACGAGATGCGCTCCCATTGACCGGCGCCGCGGGCACCCTTGCGTTTCATCGGGTGCATAACACGCTCGACGTCGTAGGTCTGGTTCAGCGTGGCCGGACCCTTGGCACAGTTGCGACCACGGCTACCGGGGTGTTCGGGGTTGCCCTCGATCTTGGCGATCTCACCGGACTCGTTGTCGAAATAGGCCACCAGACCACAGCCGGCCTCGCAGTTGAAACACGTCGTCGGGACGAGGGTGTAGTTTCGTTCCACCTTGGTAGGCCACGCTTTGGCATCCAGTTCGGTCCAGTTGTGCCACTGCGCAAACGGCGGATATTTAGCCAAATCAGTCATGAGAAAGTGAACCCCCAGGGAGCGTATTGATCGAGGTAGAGCGAGGTGACGTTGCCGCCGCGCCAGAAAGGCAACACAAAGAGCGCGATGTTTTGTCCGAGCGGAGCGAGGCGTGAAGCGACCCGGAGCGGACAGAGTTGCGTTGAACTCGTGAGGCTGCGGAGGGACGAAGCAGCAGAGCGGATCTGCCGCTCTGGTTGAGCGGAGCGAGCCTGAAACGACCCGAAGCGGAGCCCGGATGCCCGCGGCGGACAGGGTTGCATTCAACTTGTGAGGCTGCGGAGGGACGGAGCAGCATCGAGAGCATTCTGTTCTGATCGAGCGGAGCGAGCCGTGAAGCGACCCGGAGTGAGGAACGAACGCAGGCGAGCGGAACCAATGTTGGAGCGTAGGCGAGCAGAGTCATCAGGAGAGCGGCACGCTTTGCCCGGCACGGACAAACGCGTCTTCGTAGGCGAACATTCCGACCATGGCCGAAACGGCCGCGATGGCGGGGATGATGGGCGAGTCGCTACCGGCGACCAGGGTGAGAATCACCAGAGCTGCGGGCACGATGAGCCCCACCACGATGCCGCCCCACCAGAACTGTTTGGCGTAACGACCCTTGGTCATTACCTCGATGGCCAGCTCGACATGACGGCTGCCGTGGGAGGAGAGCTCCACGAAGATGAACCCGGCTGTGGCGGCCAGCCCTCCGAGGAGCACCCACCGAATTGCATCGCCCTCGGGGATGTCCATGAACAGGTCCATCAGCGCATAGGTGGCGCCGCCGGCGGTCACCGCTTGGGAGAGCAGCACTGGCAACAGCAACGGCGTTTGCCACAGGTCCCGACCTTCGCACTGAGCGAACAAGTAGGCGGTGTAGCCAGCGGTGCCCAGAGCACCGATGATTGCCGGCACCACCAGTACCCGTAGGAGCCACGCGGACTCGGTGAGACCGGCGAGCCACCACAGTCCGCAAACTGCCGCAAAAGCCATGAGCACGTAGGCGCCCTTCACCAGCCATGAGGACCAGTTGCCCTTGGTGATGAGATAATGAAAGCGGGTTGGCTGCTTGAGGTCGGTGATGAGTAGAACACCTGTGATCCCCAGGAATGCACCGGCGATCATGGGCGGCACTACGCCAACCGCCGCTTGGGAATCGGCGTTGCCCATGATGACCAGCAAGGCCGCCACCAGCATGACGCCAGCCGCGATCGCCTTGGTGACCAGGTAGCCGGAAACCTTTTCTTTCCAGGTCATCGCATGAGCGGTGGTGTAGGCCGTCCTGGCCACAACACCGTTCTCGTCGGCCGGCTTCTTGCCAACATGCACCGGAACCGAAGGATGGTTCTTGTTGTTGGCGGTGTTCTTGAGAGTGTCGGCCCAGATCATGCCGTCGTTGGCGATGGCGCTCCGCGTGGGATCCAACGATGCCTGGTCAGCCCCCCGGTAGTAGACCTTGGGTTTGGTGTTCTGCTCGGGAGCACGAACCGCCACGTCATCCCGAGCGATGATTCGGCTAATTTCACTGGTGGGATCATCGAGGTCACCGATCTTGATGGCCTCCGTAGGGCAGACCACTTGGCAGCTCGGTTCCAGGCCCACTTCGATGCGGTGATTGCACATGTTGCACTTGTGGGCGGTGTTGGTCTCGGGGTTGATGTACAGCGCGTCGTAGGGACAGGCGTTCATGCAGGACTTGCAGCCGATGCAGTTGTCGTCCTGAAAGTCGACTACGCCGTTATCGGCCCGAAAAAGGGCCGACGTCGGACAGATCGTCATACATGGCGCGTCGTCGCATTGATTGCAGCGCATCACCGAGAACTTGCGGGCGACGTCGGGGAACGTGCCGGTCTCGATGTACTTGACCCAGGTGCGGTTCACCCCCAACGGCACATCGTGTTCACTCTTACAAGCGATCGTGCAGGCATGGCAGCCAATGCAGTTATCACTATCCAGCAAGAACCCGAGACGGGTCATGCGACCTCCAGAAAAGTTGTGTACGGCAGAACTTAGTTGCTCACGCGAGGGAGACGATTTTGAACGAGATTATTCATCACACTGGTTGATGGGCACTGACCCAGGCTCCATAGCCCCCGAGCAGGTCAGAGACGTCCTCGAACCCGGCATCGATCATGCGGCTGGCCGCAATTGAGGACCGGTATCCCCCGGCGCAATACACAGCTGTCGGTTTGGCGGGGTCCAGTTCGCCAAGGCGTTCGTTGAGCTGGGTGAGCGGAACGAGGTGGGCCCCCTCGATAATTCCATTGGCCGTCTCGCCGGGCTGACGAATGTCCACCAGCTGGAGGTGGGGCACCGTGGCCAATGCGTTTCGCAGCCCGTCGACATCGAGACGAGAGCTCCGGTGGGCATGCTGGGGATGCTCTTCCAGCACCGCCTCGATGTGGGGGAGGTGACCGAGCACCTTGTCGAATCCGATACGGGCCAGCCGATTCTTCGCTTCGAGCTCCTGACCCTCGTCGGCCACGATCACCATGGGTGTACCGGGCGTGATCACACCTCCGGTGTATTCCGGAAAAGCGGCCCGCCATCCCCACATTGACCGAGTTCTTCAGATGGCCAGGTGCGAACGCATCGGGAGCGCGTGTGTCGAGCACGACTGCGCCGTTGGCCTGAGCCGCCAATACTTCCTCAACGGTCATTACCACCGGCGGCGTTGCTTCGTCGAGCAACTCACGCAACTCTCGATTCAATCCGGCGTCGTAGGAGAAGTAGGCCGGCGGTGCGGTCTGCCCCTCGGTGACCACCCCAATGAACTCCTCCTTGGTCATCGGTGCCACGGCGTAGTTGCTTTTGCGCTGTGCCCCGATAGTGGACCAGGTGTCGGTGGAGAGGTTCTTGCCGCACGCTGAGCCGGCGCCGTGGGCCGGATAGACCTTGGTCTCGTCGGGAAGGGTCATCAGCTGGTTGTGGAGCGAGTCATAGAGCTGTCCGGCGAGTTCTTCTTTGGTAACGCCCTTGGAACTCAGAAGATCCGGGCGGCCGACGTCACCGATGAAGAGAGCATCGCCGGTGAGGACACCGTAGGGGATGGTGTCGTCGGCGTGTTCGAAAACAACCACGCTGATGGACTCTGGCGTATGCCCGGGAGTGTGTCGGATCTCCAGAATGACCTCGCCCAATTCGATGCGTTCGCCGTCGGCGAGTTTGCGGGATTCGAACTCGGTCTCGCCAACATCACCAAAAGCGATGGCGGCCCCGGTCTGGTCAGCCAGTTCGAGGTGGCCGGAAAGGAAATCGGCATGGAAATGGGTTTCGATGACCAGTTCGATCGTCATGTTGTACTCGGCTGCGGTCTCGAGGTACGGCGCAACGTCGCGGCGGGGGTCCACCACCACGGCTCGCCCGGTCGACTCGTCACCGATGAAATACGAGGCCTGTGAGAGGCACTCGAGATAGTGCTGTTCGAAGATCATGAAGAGTCCTTGGTGCGATATTTTTGGTCGGGCGGGGCCGGGTGCGACAACCGGCACAGGTAAATGTACGGTCTTTTCATCTACCGGTCAAGTTCACCGAACCAGAGCGTTGGCGTTCGCTCTCTTGGCCACGGCCAGATACACAACAGAACCGTCTCCCTCAACAGCGATCGATTGCTCGACTTCGGGGTTCTGCTCCATGACCGTCCTCCGTTCCAAGGCAGAGACTCACCGCGTCTATGGTCTCGGGTGTGTTCCGCTCTGAAGCCATCGAGTCCCTGTTCCCCGAGGTCGAGGTTGTAGCCTTCGAGAGTCCGGAGATGCTCCCGGACGCACCCCTCTTTCCAGAGGAACAGGCGTTCATCGGCAACGCCGTAGCAGGTCGTCGAGCGGAGTTCGCGACCGGCCGAGCCTGTGCTCGGGCCGCGATCGAGACCCTCGGCCTCACCCCGGGATCCATTCCGGTTGGCAATGGTCGTATGCCGGACTGGCCTAAGGGAATCACTGCCGCCATCACCCACACCCGTCGAGAGGGGCGAGAATACGTTGCCGCCGTGGCGGCAAAAACGGACGGATCGTTCGGCATAGGCCTCGATGCCGAAGTGATCCAAGCTCTGAAGGACGGGGTCCGTACCATGATCGTGACCGAACCGGAACAGAATGAGATCGATGCTCTTGACCCCGGTCTGCACAACGAGGCCGTGATCCGGGTGTTCAGTGCCAAAGAGGCGTTCTACAAAGCACAGTACGCATTGACGTCATCGTGGGTGGGTTTTGGCGACATGGCGCTCACCGGGCTTTCCGGTGCCCCGGCCACGCTCGTTGCCACCGGTTCACTCGCAGTGCTTGAACAACTCTCCCTGCCGGTCGACTACCACCAAATCCTCAGCAACGGATTGGTGGTCTCGGGCGTGACCGTTCGACGGTCCTAGGCGTCGGACGTCTCGACTTACGGAGCCACTACTTGCGGAACCGCTTCAGCGGATTGACTCCGTATTTGTAGAGGAGGGTCCGGGCATAGTCGAGCCGCATGCCAGGCGGTGGCAGCTCGGGCGGTACGAAATCACGCCACGTGTTCTTCCACGACTGGTCCCAGAAATAGACCGCCGTGAGGCTGACACCCTCAAGATTCTGAATGCTGTGCCACCACCAGATCGGGATAAAGAGAACCTGCCCGGCACTAACCTCGTACTCGACGTATTCGGCATCGGCGAAGTCGGGGTACTTGGCTTCGTCGAAGACGTAGCTGTTCTCCCCAACGCTGCTCACCAATACCTGGCTGAAGTTTCGGCCCGGCTTCTTGTAGAGCTTGGGCGTCTGATCGGGCCCGTAGAGACGGACGATCTTGGTGCCGTGGATGCAGAACAACATGGCGCTGCCACCGGTGTGGTGGTGGATCTGAGAATGAACGCCGCGCCCGAAATACATGACTCGCAAACCGAATGTCTCGTCCTTCAGCGGCGGCGGGTCAACGAGTTGCTCAGCGAGCACGGGGAAATGCTCGTCATAAGCGAGTTCGGCCAAGTACGGAATCTTCTCGGTGGGGAGATCTTTGATCATCTCCTCGTAATAGTCCCGCACTGTGCGGTCTCGGATTTCGCTGCCGACATAGTCGCCACTGGTGATATGGGGAATCGGGACGACGGTGTCACCAACGGCGTCTACAACATCCTGCGGCGACCACAACGTGGAGAGCGCTTCGACCCCGGTTACCAGAGCGGGTTGGGCGTGGCTGAGGTCAGCGGCCAGCAGCTCCTCGTAGGTGATTGTTCGAGGCGATGGAGCGGTCAAAGTGTTGCCAGCTTCCTCTTGATCCAGACCAGCAGACCGCCCAAGAGGAACAATTCACTTGAGTAGGTGGCGATGATCGCTCCGTTGATTCCGTATTGACCGATGAGGGCGAAATTCAATACACCGTTGAGCAGACCGGCGCCGATAATGAACTTGTTCCGAGTTTGTTGAAACCCAGCTCCGGTGAGCGCCTCCGCAGCCAAGAGGCCCGGCATGTGGATGAGCGGCACCAGGCTCATCCAGCGAATCACGCTGATCGTGTCTACGTAGTCCCCGGAGAGGACGTTGTCGATCAGTGGTGCAACAAGGAACAGCCCACCACCGGCCAACGCCGCATACACACCAACGGGAAGGAGTAACCGCTTGCTGTATCCCCAGGTTCCTCGTAGGCCGCTTTCGCCACCTTTGGCGAAGTAGCGCGGGTAGGTGGCGGCAAGGACCGCGTACATGGGTGCAGCGGAAAGACCAAGGACCCGGTTACCGGCGGAGTAGATGCCGGCGGAATACTCACCGGTCACATCGAAACGAAGCAGCATCTGCTTGTCGATGTCACCTAGGAGCGCTCCGCTGGCCTGTGTAAGCGAGAACGGAAATCCGTCCTTGCATATTTGAACGCTTTCGCGGCGGGAGAATTTGGGTGGACCTACAACCCTCAGAAGAGCAGCAGAGCTAGAGACGCCGGCGAGGAGCGAAGCCACCAGCAATGCAATGCTGATGTCGACGAGCGAAGGCGCCTCTACGAAGTACACCACGTACCCCACAAAACCCATACGCATGACCGCCCAAGTAGCGGTGAGCACCGAGGCAGCGGGAAAACGATCGAGGGCCTGGAGAGCAAATGCGGCAGGCACGCTGATCGAAGAACCGAGGAACTCTGCCAGTCCAAGAAGGAAGATGGTTTTTCCATCCAGACCAGGCACGGAGATGCCAGCAAAAACTGCCAGCACGCCCGCGACAACGAACGACAGCAGGATGCCGGGTAGCAGCGCTGCTCCCCACGATGACGCAGCCGTTGAGGCGTCTTGACTGATGCGCTTGGCCACGATGTGCGACGTTCCCAGCGTCACAAACGCTCCAATGATCATGAACAAGGCGATCGCTGCCGCGTAAAGTCCATAGTCCTCGGGGATGAACTCGACGGCTAGGAGGTAGAAGATCCCGATGCCGGCCACCATGCGTGACCCGTTGGCGAGCAGGCTCCAGAACGTGTCGTGTTTCAGCGACCGCCGTCCAGGCGAAGCCGCTTCGTCAACATCGGCCTCGATTTCTGTTTCTGGTGAGAGTGTCAGTTTCTTCTACCTGATCTTGAGTACCGAACGGGTGTGACCAGCATCATCCGCACGAAACCGGAGAATGCCCACACTAGATTGTCGGCTTCGCCCGCATTCGTCATGAGTTGATCTTCGCATTCTCGGGCGTGTCAGACAGAAACGGGCTCCCGCAGATTCGTGAGCTCGTCGTCCTTCGATGATTCGTCACTCACGCCAACGAGGCGACCTCGTGACCGTTCGAGGTAGTGGTAACCCGCCGCCAGAACGGTCAGAACCACCATCGCAATGATCGAACGCGGGTATCGCACGAACCTCTCCACCAAGGTGTTGGTGCCGAGGTCAACCTCGAACATTCGCTCCACCATCCACGCCGAAGCCACCAGCGCCAGTGCAACCGATCCCACCTTGAGAATCACGGAGTACGCCAGGGTGGTTCGTAGGAGATACAGAAAGGTGAACGACGCGAAGATGACGATCAGCTGGCCGATCTCAATACCTACGTTCCGTCCCATGAGCGATACCAGTTGAGTGCTCTTGCCAACCTGCAGCGCCGACACCAGTGAAGCGAAGCCCATCCCGTGGAAAAGACCGAACCCAAATGCGATCATCCACTCCTTGTTGGGGAACACCGGACGCAAATTGTGAAGTGCGGCGGCAGCGATGGACAACGCAATGATCGTCTCTGTCACCTTGGCCGATGGCAGCGGGAGGATCTCCAGCCCGGCCAGCGTGAACGTGATTGAGTGGGCGATCGTAAACATCGTGGCAATCTTCGTGACCCGCCACAGCGACTTACCGAACCCTTGGGCCGGCTTCCATGCCCCAGTACTGAACACGAGAACGCTGGGGAGAAGGAGGACGAGCACGAACAAGATGTGGTCCGGGCCGGTACGAATGTGGTCAAGCCCCAGCGAAATGCTCTCGGTGAAGTTCTTCAAGCGATTGGGGCTGCCGAGATCGATGTTCTGACTGGGCGTATCGGCGGTGAAGTAGAAGACCGCATCCTGGTTCTGACCTTCACCGTTGTTGAAGATTCCCGCCTGCCAGTTGTTCTCGATCAACACCAGCGCCGTCTTGTCCTCGATCTCGGCAAAGAACGGATTGAACCTCACATCGAGGGTTTGAGGAACGGTCGGTGTGGTGATTTCCACCGCGAACGGAATCTGGACATATCGAATCTCTTTGTCAGGGTTCTCTTCGAGAAGGGTCCCGAGATCGTCGAAGCTGATCGCAAAGTCCACACCGTCACCGGCAATCGACAGATGCTCCTGCGAATACGCATGAAGATCGTCTTGGCGAGACACCAACTCAGCCACCATCTCTTCATCGGTTCCCTCAAGCTGGAAGCCCAGCGCCTCTCGCAGGTCGCCGAAGGGGTAATCGACCTGCCCCACGAGCGTCGATTCCGATACGTCGAGGAAGACGAAGCTGTCCTCGGCGTTATGAGCTCCTGCCAAGCTGGCGAACACCGTGGCCAACGCCGCCATGACCACCAATGTCGCTGCGGAGAGACGACCCAACGATTTCAACATCAAAACTCCTTCGAGGCGGAACCCCACCGGACGCGTCCGCGCCACCGCACAGACCTACGGCGACCACCATGCCGCGGATGCATCCAAAAAGCCATACTTCTGCGAAGTACTACCTAGCGAAGGGTTCAATCGACCTAGTGAGGCCGAGGCTCTGAGGGTGTTTCATGGATGGAGAATAATTGAACCACGAGAGAGTTGAGGCGTCGGGAGAAGAATCACCTGTTCTTGCGGGTCAGATGGCTCTACGGCACCAAACGGTGACCACCTAGCGTGAGAGAAGTGAAACCTGGTGCATCCATACGGCACCACGATTCGTCAGTAGATCTAGCGCCCATGACCTTCTACCCTTCCCCCACAACTCTCGCTGGCCTCGTTGGCTGGGCTGCTGCGATGCGCCCTGACGGTGAAGCTCTGATCGGGCTGGACAGCTCGTTCTCCTGGTCTGAGGTTGAAGAACGTACGGCCCGGCTGGCGCAACTATTAGTTGCGGGCGGCGTGGAAAAGGGCGAGCGTGTTGCGGTCCTGCGACCCAAAGGCCATGAGTCATTCGAGGCGGTTCATGCGATTCTCCAAGCGGGTGGGATCATGGTCCCTCTCGACCCTATGGCGCCGGCAGCAACCATCGCATCGGTGCTGGTCGACGCTGGGGTCACCGCCCTCATCGGTCATGCCGCCACGATCAAGCGGTCCGCTCCGTGGAAAATGCCCGGCATTGAACTGAAGCTGGTTCTGGCCACCGGCGCTTGCGAGTCCATCGAGTCCGGAATCACCGCTGCCGGTATGTCGCTCATAGACATCAACGAACTCAGCGGGCACACCCTTTCCGAACGACTACCTGTCGTGGCGGTGGATGATCCGGCCTACCTGATCTACACCTCCGGCTCAACGGGCACTCCCAAAGGAATCCTGCACACCCATTCCAGCGGGTTGGCATACGCCAGGTGCGCGGTAGAGACTCACCAGCTGTCCCAGCACGATCGCTTGGCGGCAATGACCGGGCTGCATTTCGACATGTCAACCTTCGAGCTCTATGCCATGCCGCTGGCGGCTGCGGCGATTGTGGAGATGGGAGAACCTCATCTTCGTTTCCCCGCAAGCTTCACCGAGCGCGCCGCGGAACAGCAGACCACGATCTGGTACGGCGTGACCTTCCTCCTCCAGCAAATACTGGAGCGGGGAGCGCTCGAGACACGGAACTTGAGCTCACTGCGGGCGATCCTCTTTGCTGGTGAAGTCTTCCCGGCGGCAGCACTTCGAGCGCTCATGGAGGCGCTGCCGAATACGACTTTTGAAAACGTTTACGGTCCTGCGGAGGTCAATGCCTCCAACGTGTACCGACTCACCAGACCACCGGCCGACGGCGAAGCCGTACCGATTGGGCCTGGTTGTGGCGATGCCGAGATGCGCGTGGTCGACGAGAACGAAATGCCTGTTCCCCCTGGCACGAAGGGCGTGCTGTGGATCTCGGCATCCACCCGAATGCGCGAATACTGGAACCGGAGCGATCTCACTGCCGCCAGCAGTAGGAGACGTACCGATGGGCCGGACTGGTATGTCTCTGGTGACCTAGTGAGCATGGATAGCGACGGCATGGTGTGGTTCCACGGACGGTCCGACCATCAGGTCAAACTACGCGGGATACGTGTGGAGCTGGAGGGAGTGGAGTCGACCCTTGCTGATCACCCCGACATCCTTCATGCTGTCGCCGGGCCCTGGGGCCAGCAGCCCGGCACCTTGGCCGCCACGGTGGTGCTCCGAGCCGGCGCCGACCTCGACCTCAAAGCTATTCAGAAATGGGCTGCGGGCCGACTCTCGCCGGTGGCGATCCCCGCTCACATTGACCTGGCGGAAACACTGCCAACCACCCCCAGCGGAAAGATCGATCGAAAACGGATCCGAATCGCCCTCGCCGCCGTAAAGGAAACAGTATGAATGACGTAATGACCCTGGCGGCCGATCGAGCTCTTGCAGCCCAACTATGTGCGTTCATCGAGGACGAGGTAAGCCTCGATCCCGACACCCCGGTGCAACCCCACACCGACCTGTTGACTACTGGGCTCGTCGATTCGCTGGGTGCGATGGAACTCGTCCATTTCCTGGAAGAGCAATGCAACATCGACATCGATCCTGTGGACATCACCATTGAAAACTTCGGCACCGTGAACGCCATGGTCGCCCTCACCACCCGCCTCACCCCCAAGCCCTAACCCCGAAATCTCTGCTCAGGCCTACACCCACTGTCAGCAGACAGAACGCCCAAATGTCACCTACAGCCGAAATATGGCGTGGAGGACTGGCAGCTCGTTTGAAGAACCGTCGTTGCGAGCCGACCAGTGCCTAGGCCCGTCGGATCTAGTATCCAAGCATGATGCGAAGCTGGCCGGAGTTCGATGCGAACAGTCACGGCCTCGCCAACGCTCTCGAACACCTCACCGCTTCCCGAGGCGACCGGCTTGCCCGCCTTCCTGAGGTGTTGCCGCAATCGGGGATGGGCGAGCAGGCCACACTGGAACTGCTGGCTCCAATCATCCTCGATGCAGCCCAGAATCTCGGCGCCCCCGGATTCTTTGCACACATGGATCCTCCAACCCCATGGATCACCTGGGCGGTTCAGCAATGGACCGCCAGCCGGAACCAAAACCTGCTGCACCCCGACACGGCCCCCACCGCTCGCGCGCTGGAAGCGACGGTTCTGGATTGGATCGCCCCGCTATTCGGAATGGGCGGGGGCCACATGACCCCCGGTTCCACGGTTGCGAATCTCACTGCGCTCTGGGCCGCACGCGAAGCCGGTGCCATCGAGGTTGTGGCTACGGCGGACGCCCACCTAAGCATAGAAAAAGCCGCCAACATCCTCGGCCTCCCATTTCGAATGGTCCGGTGGGACTCCACCGGGGATCTTCAAGGAGCCGCGGCCGTCATCACCGCCGGGACCACGAGTACGGGCGCCATAGAATCGCTCGACGTTGCCCCCGATGCCAAGTGGCGCCATGTTGATGCCGCCTGGGCCGGACCACTCCGGCTCAGCGAGCGCCACGCCCACCTTCTCGACGGAATCCAGGAAGCCCACAGCGTCTCGGTGTCCGCCCACAAATGGCTGTTCCAGCCAAAGGAATCCGCCCTGATCCTCTTCGCCGACCCAGACGAGGCGCATGGATCCATCGCCATCGACGGCGCCTATTTGAGCGAACCAAATATGGGAGTCCTGGGCTCACACGGTGCCAGCGCGGCACCGCTGGCCGCCACGCTTTTGGCCTACGGGAAACAGGGCATCGCGCAATGGATCGACCACTCAATGGTGTTGGCGGACCAGCTCTATGACCTTGTCCGTGAGCATGAGGATCTAGAGGCGCGAACGTCGCCGCAGAGTGGGGTGGTGAACTGGCGTCACGGCCACGTGGGCGCCAAAAGGATTCAGGCGGAGCTCCCGGAATCCGTCTTCGTCTCTATCACAACTATCGACGGTGAGGAGTGGCTGCGATCGGTGGCGGCGAATCCAAACGCCGATCCCGAGCTCGTGGTGGCCGGAGTGCTAGCTGCGGCGCACGCTGCAAAGAGCCGCTAAGAAGCGAATCCGGTGACCCCACCGTCGATCGGGATGACAGCTCCGCTGATGTACGCCCCAGCCCTGCTGGAGAGCCACAGCACCGTTCCCGCCATGTCCTCTGGCGAACCGATTCGACCCAGTGGGATCATCCCTTCCACCATGGCTTTTCCGTCGCCTTCGAGGGCGGTGGCCATCATCTTGGATTCAAACGGGCCCGGAGCGATCGAATTGACGGTGATGTGATCCTTAGCGAGGCGTTGGCCCATGTGTCTTGCGATCATGTGCAATCCGGCCTTCGAAGCCGAGTACGAGAAGTTGTCCACCCAGGGGACGGCGATCCCGTTGATGGATCCGGTCATGATCACGCGAGCGGGGTCCTCGGGCGTTGCCGCCGCTTTCAAGTTGGGCAGTAACGCTTGGGTGAGGAAGAACGGTGACTTGAGGTTGATGTCGATGACCTTGTCGAATCCGGCCTCAGGCATCTCGCCCAGTGGCGCAACCCAGTTGGCACCGGCGTTGTTGCAGAGGATGTGGAGCTTGTCTTCGGACTCGTTGAATGCGGCGACGAATGCGGACAGGCCCTCCGACGTGGAGAGGTCCGCCGGAAGCGAAATGCACTCTCCAAACTCACTCAGTTCTTTTGCAGCCGCATCACACGCCGGCGCTTTCCGTGCGGTGATGTACACCTTGGCACCGGCGGAGAGCAGGCCGGTAGCGATCATGTAGCCGATCCCCCGAGAACCGCCGGTCACAATTGCGGTCTTGCCCTGGACGGTGAAGAGTTCGTTGAGATCCATTCGAGCAGCGTAGGGCCAAGGCTCCTCACCCAACCAACCTGAGTTCTTGGGTTCCGGCTACTCGCGTCGCATTGGAATATGCGGGATCCCATCTTCTAGGAACTCGTGTCCGTCCCGTACGAACCCGAATTGCTCGTACCAGTGTGCAAGGTGCGATTGCGCATCCAACACAATGGGGCTCGCCGCGAGGGTGAGGGCGTAGCGCATCAGGTTTGCGGCATGTCCCTTCTTCCTGTAGTTCTTGCCCGTCGCAACCCGGCCGATTCGGCGTACGTCGCCCTCATCCAATATCCGAAGCGTTGCCACCAATTCACCTCGCATCGCTATCCACAGGTGTCGAGTACCGCCGTCCTTGTCCCGCCCGTCGAGTTCGGGGTAGGCGCATTCTTGTTCCACCACAAACACATCGACGCGAAGCTTCAGAAGGTCGTGAAACTCGGTTGTGGTCAGTTCCTTGAAAGATGCAGCACGGACGACCATCTGGTTCGCTCCTCTGGTGGACTGGGGTGACCCTATCCCTCAGCCCTTCATCCGCTCTTTAAGGGCAGCGACCATGTTCACAAAGGCCGGCTCCCCCATCGACCACACCTGGGTGTCCAGCTCGTTGTCTACGGCCTCGTTACCCGTGGCGATGGTTTGCGTGCGGTGAATGGTTTCCTTGGTACGCATGAGCAGTTCCCGCGGCGCACTCGCCGCCTTTGCTGCCAACGCCTCGGCTGCCTCCAACAGCTCCTCGTTGGGGACACACTTCCAGGCCAACCCCACCTCGGCCGCTCGCCTTCCGTCCAGCACTTCGCTGAACAAGACCATTGCCTTGGTGGTCTGAATGTCCGTTTTGTTCCGCAGCCGCCACGTATGGCCGCCGCCGGGCCCGATACCGATCTGAAGGAAGCGTGAATCGAACTTTGCTGACTCGGCCGCCACCACCAGGTCGCAGACCAGGATGGCGTTCATTCCCGCGCCCACGGCAGCACCGTTGACCGCCGCAATCGTGGCGAGAGGGGATTCCGCGATCCTGATGAAGCCGGCGTACACCTTACGGAGGCCGTCGTGGCCCGGGTTGGCCAACAGCTCGTCTAGATGACCCCCGGAACAAAAGCCCTTGCCGGCGCCGGTGATGATGACGGCGCTGATCCCCACATCGGATTCCAGATCGTCCATGGCGTCGCAGACCTTGGCGCTCATGTCCAGCGTGAAAACATTCCGACGATCCGGATCGTTCAGCGTGATGATCGCATAGCCGTCTTTTTTCTCCACCAGCACTGTGTTCATCAGCGCACCTTATGCGGTGAGATGGGCCAGCCCTAACCTAGGGACATGACTGTGATGGAAGATGTTGTCGCCCAATGGCACAGAGAGATGGAATCGGGGCCTCTGACCGCAGACTTCCTCGCCAAGGTCCTGCATGACGACGTGACGTTCTACTCCCCCGTGGTTTTCACCCCTCAAAAGGGGAAAGGCATAACTACGGCGTACCTTCTGGCCGCCGGTCAGACCCTGGGTGGCAGCGACGAGCAGCCATTCCGCTACACAAAGCAGATCATCGGCGATCGTAGTGCGATGCTGGAATTCGAAACGTCGATCGGGGGCAAGTTCGTCAATGGCGTGGACATCATCACCGCAAACGACGACGGGCAGATCACCGAGTTCAAGGTCCTGGTCCGGCCACTTCAAGGCGTGAACGCCATCCATGAAGCGATGATGGCGGCGCTGAAAGAATGACGCAGCAAAACCGAGCGGGTGAACCACGGCGGAGACCCAACCAGGACAGCCGGGAAGCATTACTGGCCGCCATCTGTTTGGTACTGCGTGACCCCCACCATCAATCTGCCCGCTGAGGACGGCACGACGTGGTCGTTGGCGGACCATCGCGGGAAGTCCGTGGTGCTGATCTTTCATCGGCACATCCATTGACTGCCGTGCAAGGCCCATGTCGTCGCCGTGAGCGAACGACGAGCCGAATTTGGACCGGACGTGACATTTGCGCTGATCACCTTCAGTGACCCGAAGTACCTCCGGGCCTACCGCCAGCGGACCGGTTGGGACCTCCCGATCCTCACCGATATTGATCTCTCGATCTACCGGCTGTTCGACTACGGCCGGGGCTCGGTGTGGCGGGTCTATGGATGGAGGGTGATCAAACGCTATGCGACGCTCCTGAGAAGCGGGAGCGTTGGCCGGATGGAGAAGGCCACGGAAGACACGATGCAGTTGGGCGGCAACGTGGTAATTGCCCCCGACGGAAGCGTGCATTGGGTCTATCGAGGCGCGGGTCCGGATGACCGACCGAGCGTGGACGACCTCATTTCCCGGGTCAAACAAGCTCGAGAATCCGCCAGAACTCGGTAGGTGCGGCGTAGTTATATGGTCTAACTTTGAGCGGTGACCGATCAGCCGAACGAGACAGTCCAGATCAAGCGTGCAGCCGATCGTGGCCACTACGACGCCGAGACCATCAACGCCATCGCCGATGCGGGGTTAGTGGCTCACGTCGGGACCATTCGCAACGGCCAACCCGTGGTGATTCCGATGTTTTGTGTCCGCGACGGCGATTACCTACTCCTTCACGGCGCCCCAGCCGCAGGCGTGCTGCGCCGAGCCCGAGCCGAAGAACAGACCATCTGCGTGGAGATGACCTTGATCGACGGATTGGTGCTGGCCCGCTCCGCCTTCCACCACTCCATGAACTACCGGTCACTGGTGGTGATCGGCATACCCGATGAGGTCACAGAAGAATCTGAAAAGGCCCATGCTCTGGAGATGTTCGTGGAACGCCTGATCCCCGGGCGACAGTCCGATCTCCGTCCCAACAACAACAAGGAAATTCAGGGCACCTCGGTCTTCCGACTGTCGATGGAGCACGCGTCAGCGAAGATCCGGTCCGGTCCACCCGTGGATGACGAAGAAGACTACGAACTCGACATCTGGGCCGGCGTCGTTCCGACGCACTTGGCGATGGGACAACCGATTGATGACCCTCGGGTCCGACCGGGCGTGTCTGTGCCCGCCAATGTGACTGCCTACGTGAGCGGTGACTAGCCTCGCCCCATGAAGGCTGTTCAAATAAACCAGACCGGTGGCCCCGAGGTTCTCAACTGGACCGAGGTGCCCGATCCCTTACCCGGACCGGATGATGTGCTGGTCAGCGTGGCGGCCGCCGGTTTGAACTTCATCGACACCTATCAACGCACCGGCCTCTACCCGGTACGGATGCCTTTTACACCCGGGCTCGAGGGGGCCGGCGTGATCACCGAGGTTGGAGCGGAGGTCACCGGTCTGAACGTTGGCGACACCGTGGCGTGGTCCTCGGCCCTCGGGACCTACGCCGAGAAGGTGGTGGTTCCTGCCCGCGTTGCCGTGCCGGTTCCCGACGGGGTGGATTCCGAGATTGCGGCCGCCGTCATGTTGCAGGGTATGACCGCGCACTACCTGGTTACCGACACGTTCCCGCTGGCCAAGGGCGACCGCTGCCTCATCCATGCCGGCGCGGGCGGGGTGGGGTTGCTGCTCATTCAGATGGCAAAGATGATCGGAGCGGAGGTCTTCACCACCGTGGGGACACCGGAGAAGGCCGAACTGGCCAGGGGGGCCGGTGCCGATCATGTGATCCTCTACCGCGAGGTTGATTTCGGCGACGAAGTGGAAGCGATCGCCGGCGTGCGTGCCCTCGACGTGGTGTACGACGGGGTTGGCAAATCCGTGTTCACGCGGAGCCTTTCGCTGCTCCGTTCGCGCGGCATGATGGCCACGTTCGGCAACGCCTCGGGACCAGTGGAGCCGTTGAGCCCGCTCGATCTGGCACCGTCATTGTTCCTCACCCGGCCCAGCCTCTTCCAATACATCGAAACCCGCGAGGATCTGCTGCGTCGGAGCGGCGACGTCTTCAACTGGATCGCAGCCGGAAATCTCGACGTCCGAATCGGCGCCCGGGTTCCAATGCAGGAAGCCGCCGAAGCCCACAAGATGCTCGAGGGCCGCCAGACCACCGGCAAGGTGATCTTGATCCCTTGACTTAGCTCAAAGCGTCCAGGGCCAGACGGGTCTTGCGGGTCAGGTTGGAACGCACCAGGGCATAGGAGTCCTCGACAAGTTCGGTGAGAAGCTCCCGATCGGTCGACTCCCGGAAATAGACGGTGATCCAGTGCTTCTTGTTCATGTGATAACCCGGTTCGATTCCGTCGATCTGACACAGGGCCTCTGAATCCTCCGGCGGGATTTTCAGATTGACACCGGGCCCGATCCCGCTCAGCCCGATGAGCGCAAACAACTTGCCGCCCACCTTGTAGACGGTCGGAGCCGGTCCGAAGGGGTGGTCCTCCCGTGCTCCCGGCATCGACTGGCACAGTGCAGTCACCATCTCGATCAGCGCCGACGGGTCGAAGTCGCTCCCCATCCCGTGAAGGTAGCCGAGGCACCCGGTCACCACAGAGTGACTAGGTACAACAACCGCCGACCTCGACCTTGGCCATGACCTCGTTCTCCAGCTGTTCGGCGTCGCCAGTCTTCACATACCACTCCCACTTGTTGTCCGGTCCCTCCACCCAGGTCTCGGTTTTGTGGGCGAAACAGCAGATGGTGTCATCCACGCCGCTGGTCTGGAGACCAGCCCCGACGATCCGCTGTTCGGCAGCTGTGACCTGCTCGGCCTGTTCCACTTCGACCCCCAGATGATTGAGTGTTCCCCCTGCGCCTTGCGTCTCGAAGAGAACGAGTTTGAGCGGCGGATTGGCCACCTCGAAGTTGGCATAGCCGGGGCGGACCTTGGCAACGGGGGTATCGAACATCTTGGTGTAGAAGTCGATGGACTCGTCAAGATTGGTGACATTCATGGCCAGCTGTAGTCGCATTGGATTGGTTCCTTCATTTCGATAGATGTCGATATGTTTGTCCTGAATCGTACGCCAACATATCGACGCTTGTCAATACGTGTGCTATGTTTCAGACATGGACACCGCCGAGCCGATCTGTTGTGCCCCCCTCACGGGGTCAACATTGAGCGAGGTCGACGCCGAACTGCTGGCCTCGGTCCTGAAGGCTCTCGCCGACCCGGTTCGCCTCCGTCTCCTCAGCATCATCGCCAGTGCGGGCGAAGGTTGCGCATGCGACTTTCCCGAGGCCCTGGGCAAGAGCCAACCCACGATAAGTCACCACCTTGGCCAGCTCGTGAAAGCTGGCATTCTGGAACGGGAACAACGCGGCAAGTGGGCGTGGTTCCGCGTCAACCCGGCCCAGATCGAAGCCATCCGCACCGCCCTCGCATAACCCCTCCGCTGAAATCTCTGCTGGAGGTGACACTGGGTGTCGCCTTCAGCAGACAGAACGCCCGAAAGTCGCTTTCAGCAGAGATTTCGTGGGGGCGCAGAGCGGAAGTCGGCGCTGGTCCACTCGCACGGTGGGGTACTTGCCGCCCGAGAACGCCCACGGTGGCGCGGAGCCACGCCCAGGAGGCGGACTCTTAAGGCCCTAGTCGTTCCCGTCGATGCGTATCTATGGCCAAGAACTCCTCGTCGGTGACGATTCCCGCCCCAATGTTCCAGATGGGCGCATTCCCTCCGATATGCGCCATGACTGGTGTCCCGATCAGTGAACGAAAAGAGGTGACGGCCACTCGGACGAGTCCGTGGGCGGCACTTGGCATAGTCGGCGGGGTCATCGGAGTGCTCATCCTTGCAGCGATCCTCAGAAAGCAACTGTCTGGCTCGGTTCCCCTTGCCCCCAAGACTGGGCCAACGCCTGTCCAGCGGGCTGGCTACTTCGTGCTCGGGGCTGCCGCCGTTTCGTTCACCGGCATGTTGGTATTGCCAGGCGAGGCGGCCGGCTGGGCATTCCTCGGCTTCGCTTTGTTCGGGATCGTAGGGCTTGGAATGGTGTTGGTGAATTCACAACCGGTACGAGCCGAGCTATCGGCAGATCAACAAATGGTGACTCTCAAGAACGTTGACGCAACGTTCGCCGGAGCCGTCCGCTCGATGATGCTCGCAGGATCGAACTTTGCACCGTCGCATCCCCCCGGAGCGCTACAGCATGCAGCGGCGGCGTATCAGGTGGCACCGATGATTGGGATGGTTGGCTCAAGCGGTATTCCGCTACCCCCGCATCCGACTCGCGTCGGTCACACGCCACCGGCACCGTCGTTCGCCGCAACCTCAGCTCCGTCGCCGCAGCCAACCGATTCGGTGGTCGCGGACCCTTTCCGTGCACAGTAAGCAGTTTCGCCTCGAGTCACCGCACAAGCCGCAGGCCTCACATCACGTCTAGATAAACGGCAAGCCTGTGGTGGTGGCGTTGGATCGGCCGTCTGGACCCTCCACCTCCACCGGTTCTCCCGATTCGATCACGGTGGAAAGCAACTGACCCAAGCCAATTTTTTTCTGGAGACGATGCGACCACACCAGGGCGGACAGCGTGCCTACCTGGCGATCACCCTGCCAGATCGGGGTGCGTTGGGGTAAAGGCCAGGCATCGGTGGTGTCGTCATGGATGAACAACCCCACCATCTGACGCTCGGGACCCGCTGCCGCCACCTTGGCCAGTGCAGCTTTGCCGATGAAGTCCGGCTCGATGTTGGGCTTCACGTATCGACCCATCAGCGTTTCGTATGGGTTGGAGTCCGGCGTGTTGTCGCCCCCATAGGAAAGTAGGCCACTCTCGATTCGCTCAACGTGATTGGGGGCGCCCGGCCCGATCCCATACTTCTCCCCTGCCGCAGCCACCCGGTTCCACAGCTCTACGCCGCGGCTGCCGTCCTGGAGGAACAGCTCGAAACCACCCTGCTTGCTCCAACCGGATCGGCATAAGACGATCGGGATGTCGTCGATGAAGGTCTCGGTGAACCAGAAGTACCTCAGTGATCGAATCTCCTCACCGAACAGTTCGGCTACGAGGTCCTCGGCCTTTGGGCCTTGAATGGCGAGGGGGGAGACATCGGGCTCAGAAACCAGCACATCGAAACCCTTCTCCGTGGCAATAGCTTTCGCCCACAGCAGCATGTCGTTGTCAGCGATGGAGAACCAGTAGCGATTCCCGCTGAGTTTGAGGAGTACGGGGTCATTGAGAATTCGACCGTCGTGATCACACATGGCCACGTAGTAGCCCTGTCCCTCGCCCATCTTCGAGAGGTCACGGGAAGAAAGGTATTGAGCGCAAGCGTGGGCGTCGGGACCCTGAATCTCCACTTGCCGTTCACCGGCCACGTCCCACATGGAAACACCATTGATGAGGCGGTCATATTCTGCCTGAAGGTCACCGAAGCTCAACGGCATGAGCATCTTGTTATAGACCGTCCACGCTGTACAGCCGGCCGCAATCGTGGCCTCGTAGTAGGGCGAACGACGGATTCGAGAGCTGGGGATGAGTTCCACGTCGGGGAGTTTGCCGCATTTCAATCGTTACTGCCAAGCGGACAAACGAGATTCCCACCACCTACGCTCGCATGGGTGGATGAGAAACAGACCGGTTGGGCTTTTGTGGCCGTACAGGTGGTCCTCCTTGCGCTGGTCATCTTCCTTCCCACCGGCGACGCGTGGGAACGAACGCCGAGCGTGCAGGCAGTCGGCCTGGCCCTCAACATCGCTGGGCTAGCGATCGTGGCACTCGGGGCTTTCGGACTGGGGCGGTCCCTCACTCCAACACCGGTGCCAGTGGAAGCGGGAGAACTCAAGACCAGCGGCCTTTACTCCCGAATGCGGCATCCGATCTACACCGGCGTCATGCTGCTGGCCATAGGTATAGCAGGGGCGTCGGGAAGCCGTTTCCGGGCTCTGGCCACGCTTGCGCTGATCGCCTTCTTCAACATGAAGGCGAGATGGGAAGAGGAACGCCTGGCAAAGAAATTCGGCCGCGAGTATGAGGAGTACGCATCGCAAGTAAACCGCTTCCTACCAACTAGGAAGACAAAGACCAAACGCGCCAAGGCCGATTCGAAGAAGCGAACGGTTAAGGATCCCGATCTGTCCGTTTCCAAGAGCACCAAGCGAGGCTTCACCGAAGGCAAGGGGCGCCCCACCCCCAAGCGGCCCCCCAAAAAACGCAAACGGTAAGCCCTATCGTTTCGGCATGGATTTGTCAGCGGTCACCGCAACAGAAGCCATACGCCGTCTGAATGCCGGCGAGACGTCCAGCTCCGCGTTGCTGGAAGCTCAGATTGCGATTATCGAAGCCCGAAATGACGAACTGAACGCAGTCGTGACATCGGACTTGCATGCCGCTCGGAGCGCCGCTACTGGGGCAGACAATCAACGAACTCGTGGCGAGGACTTGGGACCTTTCGGCGGTCTTCCCGTAACACTCAAGGATTCCTACGAGACGGTCGGTCTCACCACGGCGTGTGGGTCTCTCGACTACGCCGAGCATCGGCCCGATACCGATTCCGATGCGGCCCATGCCATCAAATCCACCGGTGGGATCATCTTCGGCAAGACCAATACGCCACTCATGACCGGCGATCATCAGACCTACAACGACCTGTACGGGCTCACCCGGAACCCGTGGAATCCGGACCGCACAGCCGGCGGATCCTCTGGCGGCGCCGCCGTGGCTGTTGCCACCGGCATGAGCCTGGTCGAATTCGGGAGCGATATCGGGGGAAGCATCCGGCAGCCGGCTCACATGAACGGGATCTTCGGACTCAAACCCACCCACGGCGTACTGTCGCTCCGCGGTCACATTCCGGGACCTCCAGGAACACTGGCCCATCATGATCTGGGCGTTGCCGGTCCGCTGGGTCGTTCGCTGGATGACCTCGAATTGATGTTTCGAGCCGCCCTCACCGTCGGCGCCTTCAGTGGAGTGCCGGGCGCCGCTTTGCCAGCCAGCGACGGTCCGCCGGCCGTAACCGATCTTCGTTTGGCCCTGTGGTCAGACGATCCCATGGCAACGGTTTCCCAAGCATGCAGACAGGCTGTGGAACGCATCGGGGCAGAACTGGCGTCTGCCGGGGCGGGCGTGGATGCCGATCTTCGCCCTTCCATGACCACCGACAAATTGCACATTACCTACCTGGGTTTACTCTGGGCTTTCACCGCGGCCGGCTTCCCCGACCCGGTGTACAACGGTCTCGCCAAAGCGGCTCGGGAAGCTGCGTTCGACGACATGTCTGCGCTTCTGCCGCGGCTGATGACCAGCAGCCACAAAACCTGGCTCAAGAACAATGAGATCCGCCACAAAGCGATGGCGTCCTGGGACCAGGTGTTCCAGACGGTGGATGCGGTGATCATGCCGGTGGCCCCAACCCCGGCGTTTCCGCACGACACCGAGACTCAGTACTCCACCCGTCTCGTAGCTGTGGATGGCACCAATCGCCCGTACGTTGACACGCTCTTCTGGGCCGGCCTCGCCACGATGCCCGGCCTCCCGTCGGTGGTGATCCCCACCGGCTTGGTAGAAGGGCTCCCGGTCGGAATCCAAATCGTGGGTCCGCGCTACAGCGACTTCAAGCTGCTCGACATTGCCCGGACCATAGGCGACGTCGCTGATGCGAAGTTCGTAGCACCCCGCTAGAAACGCAACCCACTGCTCCGAAGTTGAAATCAAGCTGGGGCGAATTTCTTCGCCCCAGCTTGACTGGCGCTGCGAAATGCTTACGGAGCAGCCGAACTTGTCGGCAGATCTCGCAAAGCCGACATCCGATTCGCCTCAGCCGTCACATAAGAAGCATCCAACGACGCAGAACCAGACGCAGCAGCCGCAGCCGTCGGCAGATCTCGCAAAGCCGACATCCGATTCGCCTCAGCCGTCACATAAGAAGCATCCAACGACGCAGAACCAGACGCAGCAGCCGCAGCCGTCGGCAGATCTCGCAAAGCCGACATCCGATTCGCCTCAGCCGTCACATAAGAAGCATCCAACGACGCAGAACCAGACGCAGCAGCCGCAGCCGTCGGCAGATCTCGCAAAGCCGACATCCGATTCGCCTCAGCCGTCACATAAGAAGCATCCAACGACGCAGAACCAGACGCAGCAGCCGCAGCCGTCGGCAGATCTCGCAAAGCCGACATCCGATTCGCCTCAGCCGTCACATAAGAAGCATCCAACGACGCAGAACCAGTGGCGGCTGGTGCCGACAAGGTCGCCGACGGAGTGGCCTCATTGGATTGCTGTTGCACTACATACACCGTTCCTGCGGTAATCGCGACGGCCGCAATCCCGATCACCATCGTGCGGTGCCTCGCCCAGTCCTCCAGATGAGGTAAGTGCGGTGCGTGGATTGTGAGCGCCATTGCTCTCTCCTTCAACTCGTAGGTTGACTAAAGAGTGCGGGCGTTTTCGACGTTTGTCTGGAATCCGGATCACATTAGGAGTTCAACGCTTCCACAAATATCGCGCTCGCTCCGACCGCCATTAGCTCCAGAGGGTCACGTGGACGCTGGGACGAAAGCGGGCGATATGCGCCCCGGACCCTTTGAGCACCGCCTGCATCGCACGGGGTGAAGAGATGAAACGCAACAGTTCCGATGCTGCCGGAGTCAACTGACGGCGTTCCAGGGAGTAGGCCGTCCATGTGCCGTGGCTACTTCCGGCACCGACATCCAAAGCGGCGAGCCGGCCCACCTTCAATTCGTTCACAACCCGGTGGGCCAGCGCCAGCGCAATCCCCCGCCCAGACCGAGCCTCGCTGATCGCAGCTTCGCTGCTCTGAAAGACCAGCTGACGCGTGTCGGGAATGGCCAGATCGGTCAACATCCGATTGGCCACCCCTCCCACATCGAGCGCCTCCGGCCCAAGCAGCCATTGTTGCTGTTGCGCTTCGGGAATGGACACGCGTTTTCCCGCCAGGCGATGGGTCCTCCCCACCACGGGCACCATCTGATATCTCACGAACTCGGTGGAAACCACGTCGGCAGACGAGGCGGCGAGTCTGGGGCCGAGGGCCAAATCAACGGCCCGGCGCACCAATAGGTCGGCGAACTGCTGAGGCGGGTAGACCGAAAGCTCCACACGCAAGTCTTTGGCGCGTGTGGCAAACAACTGGATCAGGCCGGGCGCGGAATATTCAGCAAAAAGCGACGACGTGGCGAGCCGGAGGAGCCGCTGACCGTCGGACGCCGCCAGCACTTCGGCTCGGGTCTGGTCTTGCAGACCGAGCATTTCCAAGGAGCGAGTAGCGAGACGGAGGCCCCCGGGCGTGAAGACCAAATGGTCACCCGATCGCCGAAACAGCTGGTCATCCAACTCGGTGCGTAGCGCCTTGATGTGGTTGCTCACCGCCGTTTCGCCCACCCCCAGCTCCTTGGCGGCGGCCCTGGATGACCCGTGCCGAACCACCGCTACGAAGGTTTTCAGCTGCGCCGGTGTCAAGAACTACAGCCTACTTCACACAATCGTGAAGTGACGATTGACACATGTGCGATTGCCCGACGAGAGTGGGTGAACCCAAGCAACGAAAGGGACGAGATGCAGGTTCCAGCACCGCTCGAATACGAACGAGCCACCAGCGTTGACCACGCCATCGCGCTCATGGAGCGATTAGGCGACGAGGCCCGAATTGTGGCGGGCGGGCACAGTCTGATCCCCATGATGAAGCTCCGATTGGCCAATCCCGAGTACATCATCGACATCAACGACCTCAGACAAGAGCTCGGCCACATCACCATCACCGACACCGAGGTCCGAATCGGCGCTTTGGCAACCCATCAGGAATTGCTGGATAGTAAGGAGCTTGCGGCGGTTCTGCCGATCTTCGCCGACGCCGAGAAGGTCATCGCCGACCCCGTTGTTCGCAATCGGGGGACCCTGGGGGGCTCGCTCTGCCAAGCAGACCCGTCGGAGGATCTCAGCGCCGTTTGCGACGCCCTAGGCGCGCAATGTGTGATCAGAAGCAGCTCCGGCGAGCGGGTGGTAGAGATGCACGACTTCCACCAGGGGCCCTACGAAACGGCGGTAGCTGACGGTGAGATGCTCACCGAAGTGCGGATTCCCCGCCGGCCCAATTCGTCCAGCGCCTATCACAAGGTGGAACGCAGGGCGGGAGACTGGGCGGTGGCTTCGGCCGGTGCCGCAATACAACTCGCCGATGACGGAACGATCCTTGACGGGCGGGTAGGGCTTTGCGCCGTTGGGCCCAACCTCACCAACGTCCAGCCGATCTCCGATGCGTTGCGGGGTCAGGTCCCTTCCGAAGAGCTCTACGCCCAGGTCGGTGAGATCGCCGCCGCCAATGCCAACCCCGCTACCGATACCCGAGGTACCGCCGCCTACAAGACCCACTTGGCGAAGGAGCTCACCATTCGTTCGCTTCGCAAAGCCGTCGCCCGAGCACAAGGACAAAACGTTTAATCATGGAAATTTCAATGAAGATCAACGGTAACGACGTCACCCTAGATGCTGAACCCCGCACCTTGTTGGTGAATTTCATCCGCGAGCATGCTGGGCTCACGGGCACGCATTGGGGCTGCGATACCTCCAACTGCGGCACGTGTGTTGTGCTGATCGACGGCCAACCCGTGAAGAGTTGTACCCAGTTGGCCGCCATGGCCGGCGGTCACGAAATCACCACGGTGGAGGGCTTGGAGACCGCCGATGGACTGGATTCCATCCAGGAGGGCTTCATCCAGTGCCACGGTCTGCAATGCGGGTTCTGTACGCCGGGGATGATGCTCACCGCCCGGGCATTGCTGGACAAGAATCCCGATCCAACCGAACAAGTCATCCGAGAAGCCATCAGCGGTCAGATCTGCCGCTGCACGGGCTATGCCACGATCGTCCGCTCCATCCAGTGGGCGGCATCGAAGGATCGCGAAACCGCCGTATCGCTCGAAGGAGCAAGTGCATGACCGTCACCGAAAACGCCAACCAAGTCCCAACGCCCCAGAACAACCTGAATGATCACAAGCCGGTTGGCTTCGGGCGCATGCTTCGCAAAGAAGACGCTCGGCTAGTCCGCGGCCAAGGCCAATTCTGTGACGACATCGTCCTTCCTGGCATGCTGCATCTAGCCATCCTGCGCAGCCCGTTCGCCCACGCCAATATCATTTCGATCGACACTTCTGCGGCCGAAGCCCATCCCAAGGTGACTGCGGTTGTGACCGGAGCGATGCTCGCCGAGCACAACCTGGCGTGGATGCCCACACTCTCCAACGACGTGCAAGCCGTGCTGGCCACCGACAAAGTCCGCTTCCAACACCAGGAAGTTGCCTTCGTCGTTGCCGAAGACCGGTACTCCGCCCGCGATGCGCTGGAATTGATCGACGTCGAGTACGAGATGCTCGAGCCGGTCGTAGATGTGCGCAAAGCAATGGCGCCCGATGCCCCTATCATTCGGACCGACCTCGAAGGCAAGACTGACAACCATTGCTTCACCTGGGAAACCGGGGACGAGGCGGCCACGCAGGCCGTTTTCGACGCGGCCGACGTGGTGGTCAAGCAAGAGATGGTCTACCCCCGGGTGCATCCGGCCCCGATGGAAACCTGTGCATGTGTGGCAGACCTCAACCCGGTCAGCGGGAAGCTGACCCTCTGGAGTACTACCCAGGCCCCCCATGCCCATCGCACGGTGTACGCATTAGTGGCGGGGCTTCCCGAGCACAAGATCCAGATCATCGCCCCGGACATCGGCGGCGGGTTCGGCGGTAAAGTGCCGATCTACCCCGGATACGTGTGCTCGATCGTGGCCTCTCTCCTCATCGGCAAGCCGGTGAAATGGACCGAGGATCGCACCGAGAACCTGGTGAGCACTGGCTTCGCCCGAGACTATGTGATGATCGGGGAAATCGCTGCCACAAAGGAGGGCAAGATCCAGGCCATCCGCACAAATGTGTTGGCCGATCACGGCGCCTTCAACGGTGTGGCCTCCCCCATCAAGTACCCGGCAGGGTTCTTTGGGGTCTTCACCGGCAGCTACGACATCGACGCCGCCTACTGCCACATGGACGCCGTGTTCACCAACAAAGCGCCGGGCGGTGTTGCCTATGCATGTTCTTTCCGTATCACCGAAGCCGTCTACCTGGTTGAGCGGATGGTTGATGTGCTCGCCTATGACCTCAAGATGGACCCGGCCGAGCTCCGCCTGAAGAACTTCATCCGGGAAGACCAATTTCCCTACGAAACAAAGACCGGTTGGGTCTATGACTCGGGCAATTACGAGCCCGCCATGCGCAAAGCCATGGCGATGGCGGGGTACGACGAACTGCGAAAGGAACAGGCCGAGAAACGCGAACGCGGCGAGCTCATGGGCATCGGCATCAGCTTCTTCACAGAGGCGGTTGGAGCCGGGCCTCGCAAAGACATGGACATCTTGGGACTCGGGATGGCCGATGGCTGCGAGCTTCGTATCCACCCCACCGGCAAAGCTGTCGTTCGTATCAGCGTGAAAACCCAGGGTCAGGGCCACGAGACCACGTTCGCCCAGATCATCGCCGAGGAGATCGGCATACCCCCGGACGACATCGAGGTGTTCCAGGGCGACACCGATAACACTCCCTTCGGCCTCGGCACGTATGGAAGCCGATCCACCCCGGTATCGGGAGCAGCAGCCGCCCTCGTAGCCCGCAAGGTGCGCGACAAAGCGCAGATCATCGCTTCAGGGATGCTGGAAGTGAGTGTCACTGACCTTCAGTGGGACAAGGGGTCGTTCTCGGTGAAGGGTGATCCCAGCAAGTCGGTCACCATTCAGGACATCGCCATGCGAGCCCACGGCGCCGGTGATCTCCCCGACGGGATCGAAGGCGGCCTCGAGGCGCAGATCTGCTACAACCCGTCCAACCTCACCTATCCATTCGGCGCCTACATCTGTGTAGTCGACGTAGACCCCGGCACCGCCGAGGTGAAGGTGCGGCGTTTCGTAGCCGTCGATGATTGCGGTACCCAGATCAATCCAATGATCATCGAAGGTCAGGTCCATGGCGGACTCACCGATGGCGTCGGTATGGCCCTGATGCAGATGATCAGCTTCGATGAAGACGGCAACTGTCTGGCCGGATCGCTCATGGATTACCTCATCCCCACTGCGATGGAAGTTCCCGACTGGGAGACCGGCCACACGGTTACCCCTTCACCGCATCATCCGATCGGAGCCAAAGGCATCGGCGAGTCCGCAACGGTGGGTTCGCCCCCGGCGGTTGTCAACGCCGTGATCGATGCCCTTCAGCCATTCGGCGTGCGCCATGCCGACATGCCGCTCACCCCCAGCCGGGTGTGGGAAGCAATGCAGGGCAACGCCACTCCTTCGATTTAGGAAGGCACACTAAGCACGGTGACTTTTCGATGACTCCTACATCCCATCGGGTGGCAACGCGTGTTGCGGAATTGGTGCAGCAACGTCGTTCCTTTGTACAGGCAACCGTTGTGCGGGCGCAGTGCCCAACGTCGGTTCGTCCGGGCGACGCTGCAGTCGTTTTGGCCGATGGTTCGATCGAGGGTTTCATCGGCGGCCAGTGTGCCGAAGGGTCGGTGCGGACGGCTGCGCTCGGGGTGCTGGAGTCCGGCGAATCTGTCTTGCTTCGCATACTGCCTGAGAACGGTGAAGAATTCCCTGCCACTCCAGGCGCAGTGACCACGATCAACCCGTGCCTTTCGGGCGGAGCCCTCGAAGTCTTTCTCGAACCCATGATTCCCGCCTTCGGACTCACCATCGTTGGCCAGACCCCCATCGCAGACGCTTTGATTCACCTCGGCGGGGCTCTCGGCTACGCGGTGGACTCGTCCCACGAAGGCTCAATCGATGCCGACGCCCCGCCGGCTGCGGTCATCATCGCCAGCCACGGGCGCAATGAGGAGGCCTCCATTCGAGCCGCACTCGACGCCGGGGTGGGCTTCATCGGGCTGGTGGCCAGTCAGCGGCGTGGCCTAGCCGTGCTGGATCAAATGGGTCTCAACCCTGAGGAACGCAAGGCCGTTCGGTCCCCGGTTGGAGCCTGGATCGGTGCCAAGACCGCAGAGGAGATCGCCCTGTCGGTCCTGGCCGATGTCATCAAAGCCGTGCGGCTGGAAGGTTTGCAGCCCCCCAAAGCACCTACTGTGAGTCGGCCCGCCACAGCCATCGATCCCGTCTGCAACATGGCCGTGACCATCCAAGACGACACACCCCACCTGCACCACAACGGAGCTGACTACTGGTTCTGCAATCCCGGGTGCCGTACCCGCTACGCCGAAGAACTCGGCGCGGCCTAGGCCACGGCAGATGGAACTCACCGAACTCCGCGTCCGATTGGACGCGGTGAACTACCTCGTTGACGACGGACTCGCCACCGCGCTTTTCCTGGCCCAGGCGGTTGGACAACCGCTGCTGTTGGAGGGTGAGCCGGGCGTTGGGAAAACTTCAGCCGCCAAGGCGCTCGCCGCGGCGTTGGATGCCCCCTTCATTCGCCTTCAGTGTTATGAGGGAATCGCCGCATCCGAAGCGTTGTACGAATGGAACTACCCCCATCAACTACTTAGCATTCGAGCCGCTGAGGTGGGCGGCGACACGATGGGACAGAGCGATCTCTTCTCGGAGGACTTCCTCCTCGACCGGCCATTGCTCAAGGCCGTTCGCCAGCTCGACGGTCGGCGGCCAGTACTGCTCATCGATGAGATCGACCGGGCCGACGACGAATTCGAGGCACTCCTCTTCGAGTTCCTCGCCGAGGCCGCTGTCACCATCCCCGAGCTCGGAACATTCACCGCTGCCACGGCGCCGGTGGTGATTCTCACCTCGAACCGCAGCAGGGAACTCCACGACGCGTTGAAACGCCGCTGCTACTACCACTGGATCGAGTATCCGTCGGTGGAACGCGCTGCTCAGATCGTTCGTCGCAACATCCCCAGCGGCAGCACCACGCTCATCGATGCCGCTACCAGCTTCATCGCCCGAAACCGGGGCTTGGACCTCGACAAACCGCCGGGTCTGGCCGAAGCGATCGACTGGGTCTCGGCCCTCCACGCATTGGGAGTTACGGAGATGGAACGGGATCTGGGGATCGCCACCTTGGGAGCGCTTGCCAAAAGTCCCGACGATCTTGCCACGCTGGCGCACGCCTTTCGCAAGGAAGCCGATGTCGCGTAGTTCCCCGGGAATGGTGTTTGTCAGCCGGGAAGTTATTGTTGAAGTAGACCCAAAGGGAGAGTTATGAAGCTGGAAAACGAATTCACCGTCAAGGTTCCAATCGAAACCGCCTGGGAGGTGCTGACGGACATCCCCGGTATCGCCCCCTGCCTTCCCGGGGCCCGGCTCACTGGCCAAGACGGCGATGTCTACAGCGGAAAGATGAAGATCAAGGTGGGTCCTGTCACGGCGGAATATGCGGGGACGGCCGACTTCATCGAGCTCGACAAAGAAAAGCGGCACGTGAAGATCGATGCCAAAGGGCGGGATTCCAGAGGGTCCGGGAACGCCAACGCCATGATCACCGCAGACATGACCGCGGAAGGTGATTACACCAAAGTCGTGATCAACACCGACCTCAAAATCGCTGGCAAGGTGGCCCAGTTCGGCAAGGGTGTGATCGGTGATGTCTCCAAGAAACTGATCGACCAGTTCGTCGAGTGCATCGAGAACAAGATCGCCCACCTGGATGATGAGGGTTCGGCGGCCGATGTTGCGGCCGCATCGGCCAAAACAGCCGCGGCAACGTCCGCTCCCGGTGTGACCGCCCCTATCAAGCGCACCTTCGATGAGCCCGAAGAAGAGCATGAGGCACTCGACCTGATGGACGCTGCGGGTGGCGCAATGATCAAACGACTCGCCCCCATCGGCGCCGGGGCGGCACTCATCGCCCTGATCATCTGGATCATCACTCGGGGCTAATCGGTGAATTAGGGAGCTATGTTCAGCGGCGTCGATCGGGCCCTGTTCGGCGCTTCGCTCGCGCAAAAACTGATCCAGGCGGGTGTCTCCATTCCGTTGGGGGCCATCAATCGACTGATCAGCGCGATGGAAGCGATCAATCCCCTCTCCAAACACGAGATGTACTGGGTTGCGCGAGTCAGTCTCCTGGTGGACCATCGAGACATACCCACCTTCAACCAGGTGTTCTCATCTGTCTTCGATATCACACTCGAAGAGCTCAAGAATCCCCACGGCCGACGCGCCTTGGTACCGGCACCACCCAAAGACTCCGATGATGCCTACGTCTCGCTGCGCGTGGCAGAAGCGGAGAACGAGACAAGCGGGAGTTCGCTGCCCTGGGCCACGCTTCCTTCGGTCGGGGAACATCAGGAAGATGCCGAAGAGGGTGAGACCGTACTTCCCGAACGTCTGCCGTCCCCACTCGCCGCCGAGTCTGACATCCCGTTCGACCTCCTCGACACAAACCAACTCGTTGCCGTCGAACGAGCGCTCGCAGAGGCGTTCACCCACTGGCCCCATCGGCGCAGCCGCCGCCAGCAGAACTGGAAGTCCGGACCGTCCGTCCACCTACGAGGGACGCTGCGATCGGCCCTCCGAACCGGCGGTGAACCCATAACCGTGCACTTCGCTCGCCAGCGAACTCGACCCCGCCGGGTTGTGGTACTGGTGGATGTGAGCGGTTCGATGCAAAGCTTCGCCCGCCCTTACTTGCATCTCACCCGGGCCCTCGTCATGGCCGGCCGAGCGGAGGTGTTTGCTTTCGCTACCGATCTCACCCGCCTCACCAACTCCCTGAAGCACCGATCACCAGCAGAAGCCATCGACCGGGCCAGTGACGAGGTTGGCGACCGGTTCGGAGGCACCCGAGTAGCCAATAGCATTCGTGAACTCCTCACCCATCGAACCTGGGGATCACTGGTGAGGGGAGCCATCGTAGTTATTGCATCGGACGGTTGGGACACCGACCCGCCTCAAGAGTTGGCGGCCCAAATGGCCAAGTTGTCGCGTCGGGCGCACCGAATTGTGTGGCTCAACCCAAGAAGCGCTGGCTCTGACTACCAACCACTGGTGGCATCCATGGCCGCCGCCCTCCCCTATTGCGACTACTTCCTCCCCGGTCACAATCTCGGCGCCATGCCCGACGTGATCGCGGCCATAACGGGCAACGTCACCGGGCACCTCTCAGGCCGACCGTCGTCCCGGGTCAGGCGCCCCGTCCGCAGCTGAGGTGGACTCCAGGCCGATGGGTGTGGCCTTTAGCCTCTACCGAGGGAACAGCAGTGCTGCGACTCTTCGTGCATGGACGTACTGCTTCTCGCATCACGGAGCCTCGACCGCTTCAAAGCCGAAGAGCTCCTTACCGACGCCGGTCACCGAGTTCACAAGTGCTTCACCACCGACACATGGGGTTGTGTAGCCCTCGAAGCCGATTGCCCATTGGAGCATTCGATCGACGTTGCCGTCTCCACGCCAGATTCGATCTGTGGGTGTTTCAATCCGCAGGGAATTGTGTGCAGTTGGCAAGCCGGAATACCCCTCGTTGCCATCGGCGCTCGGCCCCTCGACGCCGTTCTACGGTATGCCGACGAGGCCATCGACCGTGTCACGCCAAACCTGGTTGAGCAGTTGGAACGAGTCGTGGAACGGCACCAACCGCCACCGGCGGGGGGCGATCAGGACATGGAGAGTGCTTAGCAGCAACCTCACGAAGACTGAAGATCATGAACCAAGCAACAACTCTCGAGACCAACTCCCGATCGACAGAGAACGACGAGTTCGTCGCCAAGGATGAGTTCAGCGACCGAACCGCGGAACAACCAACGATTGCCAGCGCTTCATTCAACTCGCATATGGAAGCGCAGTTCCGGCTGGCCGCTGAACTCCTCGAAGCCCAGGGAGCTGGCGGCTACCGCGTCCGCTCCTACCGCAGAGCGGCGGATGCCCTGCACTTCATGACGGAACCCCTTTGCGATATCTACCGCAAGAGTGGGACTCCCGGCCTGATAGCAATCCCCACGATCGGCGAGTCGTTGGCGCAGGCGATCGCCGACACCGTTGACTTCGGCAGTTGGCGATGGCTCGATCGGCTACGTGGCGATGTGGCACCGGAGCGAGTTTTGTGCACGGTGGCCGGTATCGGGCCCGGGCTGGCGGCGAAGATCCATGACCGTCTCGGGATCGAGAGCCTCGAAGACCTCGAACTCGCGGCGCACGACGGCCGCCTCGGCCTCATCGAAGGCTTCGGCCACAAGCGGGTGCAGTCCGTCGTTGACTCCCTGGCGGGCCGGCTCGGAAAGATCCATCCTCTTGAACCGACCGATCCAGAATGGGTAGAGCCCGTTGTCAAGAACCTCCCGACGCGAGCCGAGCTCCTGGATGTTGACCGCGAATACAGGGAACGCGCCGCACGAGGCGAACTGACCACTATCGCCCCCCGTCGGTTCAATGCTCAACACGAACGATGGCTCCCGATTCTGCATACCGTGCGAGATGGGCGCCACTACACCGCGATGTACTCCAACACCGCTCGAGCGCACCAGCTCAGTCGTACCCACGATTGGGTGGTGATCTACAACGATGACCCGCATGGGGGTCAGTGGACGGCGGTGACAGCCACTTCCGGCCCGAAGCGGGGCGAACGAGTCATTCGGGGGCCCGTGGCACCAGCGGCCTAACGCTCCAGGGCCTTTGGTCCCTCTGATTCGGGGACTTCTGGCCCTAGGCGGGCCGCTGGATCCAAGCGACGCTGCTCACATGAGCCCCCAACCGCGCCACGACGCATGGAAACCGGTGCTTGTCGCGCGGTTCGTCTGGACGATTGCTTCGATATTTGTGGTCGAGAGCCTGATCGTCGGAATCGCCGCCTTGCCCACGGTGGCGTTCTTCGAATGGCACGCATCCCTGGATCTGTCGCCCCGGTGGTTGAAGGTCATGATCGTCTCCATGTCGCTCATTCCCGCCTACGTGATCTTCTCGATCATTTTGATGGCGGCGTCCGCTAGCGCGATGCGATTGCTCGGTTGGCGTCCGCCTCGCCAAGGCGAGCTTCGCATCTCCTCGCTCGAACCGGAGTTGTGCAACTGGGGCCGCTACATGATCTCCACCTATGTGGTGCGAACCCTGGTGGGGCCCTTCACCCAAGCCACGCTGGTATGGACGTGGTACATGCGGATGAACGGGGCCAAGGTAGGGCACCGGGTATGGGTAAACAGTCTTGGCGTGACAGACCACTGCAATATCGAACTGGGGGACGGCGTGGTGATCGGGGCCGGGGTTCACATGTCGGGGCACACCGTTGAGAACGGAGTTGTCCGAATCGCTCCCGTTCACGTGGGCTCAGGCAGCACGATCGGAATCAACAGCCACGTGCAGATCGGCGTGCACATCGGGGACGGCTGCCAGATCGGCTCCATGTCGCTGGTTCCGAAGTTCAGCCGACTCGAAGGGCCCGGAACTTGGGCTGGCCTGCCCGTCCGCCGCATCGACAACAGAACCACAGCTGTCCCATGAAGAGGCATCTGAGCGACCTGACCGAAGGTGACACAATCATCCTGGTCCCCGGTTTGGATGGCACGGCGCTGCTTTTCTACCGGCAGATTCCGCTGCTTGCCGAGCGCTTCAACGTGGTCGCTTTTCCCCTGCCCGATGACAGCGACGCAACGATGGATTCGCTGGTTTCTGAACTCGCCGCAATCATAGAGGAGGTAGCGCCAAATGGCGCGGTGCTGCTCGGTGAGTCCTTCGGCGGTGCATTGTCCATGAGCACAGCGTTGGCACGGCCAGATTTGGTGACCGGCTTGGTGATCGTCAACTCCTTTCCCTGGTTGCACGACCGAATCCAGCTGAACGTTGGTCGGCTACTGATGAAATTGGTGCCGTGGGCGGCGATGCCCTTCATTCGGCGCGGAACGGAATCGCGAATCCATAGTGCCCATACCAACGCCGAGGACCTGAAGGAGTTTCATGAGCGGATGCTGCACATCGGACGAGACGGTTATCGCCGTCGCTTGACCATTCTCCGCAGCTATGACATCCGAAACCGGCTCCAAGACATCAACGTTCCCACCCTCCTCCTCGCCGGCGACCAAGACCAGCTCCTGCCGTCAACCAGGTGGGCGAAGTACATGCACGAGCGCATCTCCAATGCCCGGCTCACAATCCTGTCGGGATATGGGCATGTGTGCTTGATCACCCACGATCTGGACCTGCGCGAACATGTGTTGCCATGGTGGGACCGGGAATCTCGCAGAAGCGACACAGCCGGGAGGTAGCAGCCCCGCCAGCACACCGAATCTGCGCTCAGCTGTCCACGTAGGCAAATTCCGAATAACGTGGGTCATGGCCACTATCCCGTCCCCCGCCCAAATGCTGCTCGGCTCTGACGCTGTGGCGCACGTCTGGACGAACAACCCCGACGGATCACCGCAGGTCTCGGTGGTCTGGGTCATCGCCCAAGAAGACGAGATTGTTTTTGGCTGCGACGGCGACAGTGTGAAGGCCAGAAATTTGGCCGCTGACCCCTCGATCCTGCTGTCGATCGAAGACACCGAACGCAACGAACGGGGATTTCAACGACATCTCGTGATCCGTGGCCAAGCGAGGATCGAACCCGGACCGGACCCCAAGCTCATGGACAAGTTGGCCGTCAAGTACACCGGCCTCAAACGCCATCCTTTGGCCATGCGAGATTCGCCGTCGGCAGTCGTTGTGCGGGTGACGATCGATCGGATCAGCGGTATCGGGCCCTGGATCGACGACTCCGATTCAGGTCTACCGAAATGACGTGTGTCGACACCTGCTCGGGTTGGTCAGCTGTCCACAAACCCTATTGATTCGCGAATTAGCTGCGTCCACATTGCTGACCCATCGTGGTGCCCTCAATCAACTCACCGCGCCCGAGAAAGGGGTCGGCCACATCCGAGAATGCGCCATGGTGCTCAGATCGGTGCCCTATCTTCGCCATCGCAGCACTGTAGCTATGTTGTGAGCGAGCGGTTGTCCCATGATGTGGCGGTGTCGACCAGCCATTCGAGAGCGTTGCGGCGTTCCATCACCACACCCGGTTCAACTCCCTGAATGGGCTCCTGATCATTGAGTTCTCGGTCTCGGATGGCCCAGTGCAGCCGGTACATCAGATCAACCTCGTCGAGCAGCTCGGAAACCGGACGGAGCTGCCCTGTCGATTCGAGCGCGTCGAGGTCGGCGCCCAACACCAGATCGGTAATGCCCGGCACGTCGCATACCTGACGAGGGAATTCGAGTTGGTCCATGAGGCCCAACGCCCACAACAGCACCGGCACACACTCATATCGCCAGAGGGCGTTCAACAGATCCTGCTGTACTGGGGCCTCGACGGCGAGGAACGCTTCTTCTTTGGCCGTGAGTCCAGCAAACGCCCTTGGCAGGTGGCCTCGTAGCTGCACTAGAGAGATCGGATTTCCCTCAGAGAGGGACTCAGCCCGCACGGCTACAACCAAGAGCGAGCACAGCCGATCGATGACGTCGCTGATCGATTGGGGAACCACCTCGGGGTCGGGAGCCGTTAAGGGCAGCCCCTTGTTCACCGGTATTTCGGCCAGTTCAAGACTGGCGGTGGTGCGCTGCTTACGTTCCTCGCCATGTGGGAATTGCGGGACGAAGGCATCGGGATCAGGACCGGGCTGATCAGGGTCGAACAGAACTCGAAAGTTTGGATCACGGAGCGACGAATCTGGGAAAAAAAGGAGGGCATTGGCGGCCAGCGCCCAATCCGTCACAGCGGCAAAATTCTCTTCACCGGTTTCGAATGCAATGTGGGTTCGAACCCGCCGAACGTGATCCACGATGGCCGCGGTGAGAACATCGGGTTCAACGCCCGGTTCCTCTACGTAGCCCCGCAAACCCCGCAAATGCTCATGCAAATCGGGGTCACGCCAATCCCGGTGGGCGCGGGGTTTGTGGGGGAATTCGAAAGGCGGCGGGGCCGTATGCGTTGCGTACGCATTGATCAGCACAAATCGAGACTAATTGCTGCAACCAGTCGCCGTCGGTACCGGGCCTAACAGATTCGCGGGAGCACCTCACCCAGTGGCAGATCAACGACGCGGGTGGCCCCGAACGCAGTCTTCGCCACCACAACCCCGGGGTGGTTCTCGGTGATTGATCCGATGATCACGGCACCGGTGCCACTGGCGTGAGTATGCATGGTGGCCAGCACCTCCTCGGCCGCGTGCGGCGGCACGATAGCGATCAGTTTGCCTTCGTTTGCGATGGTCATCGGGTCAAGCCCCAGGAACGAGCAAGCGGCTGCAACTTCACCCGGAACCGGAAGGAGCGAATCGGTATAGCTGATACCGACACAGGCAGCGGATGCGATCTCACACAGCGAAGCGGCGACACCCCCACGGGTGGGATCGCGCAGCACATGAATGTCAGGGCAAACCCGAAGCATCTCCGCCACCAGCCCGTTGAGGGCGGCCGAATCCGACACGATGCCCGTACCGAATTCGATTCCCTCCCGTTGTGACAGGACCGCAATGCCGTGGACGCCGATGTCTCCGCTGATGATCACGATGTCACCCGGCGCGGCCCGGTCGGGCCTGATATCGATTCCGTCAGGAATCAGCCCGATCCCGGCGGTATTGATGAAGAGTTGATCGGCGGCTCCCTTGTCGACCACCTTGGTGTCGCCCGTAACGATGGTTGTGCCGGCGATTCGAGCCGCCTCCGCCATCTCCTCCACAACGCGGCCCAGGACAGCCATCTCCAGTCCCTCCTCCAGGATGAACCCACAGCTGAGTCCGAGCGGTTGCGCCCCACTCATGGCAAGATCGTTGACGGTCCCGTTGACGGAGAGATCGCCGATCGACCCACCTGGGAAGAACAGCGGTCGCACAACGTAGGAGTCGGTGGAGAACGCCAGGCGCCCCGGCGGTGGTGTGAGAACGGCCGAGTCCCGCAGTTCTTCACCCGACCCAAAAGCGCGAATGAACATGTGCTCAACCAGCTCGGCAGAGAGCTGGCCGCCACCGCCGTGGCCAAGGACGATCCGGTCGTAGTCCCGCAGCGGAATCGGGCATGACCAGCCAGTGAAGTTTGGCGGTGAAGAACTCATTCAATTACACCGACCGGTGTGCCGCTGAGTCGCCGATATTGGTAGTAGGCGGCGCACGCGCCCTCGGACGAGACCATCGTTGCTCCGAGCGGCGTTCGCGGCGAACACTCCCGGCCAAATGCGGCGCATTCATTCGGCTTGATCATGCCTTGGAGAACCTCACCGCTTCGACACAGGTCAGACTCGGGAGCATCGACGTCGAGCACATCGAATCGAACCTCCGCGTCAAATCCCCGATACTCAGCCGAGAGACACCACCCGCTCACGGGGATCTCGCCGATACCTCGCCACTGTCGGTCGCATACTTCGAAAACTCGATTGACCATCGCTTGTGCCGGCTGATTTCCCTGCTCACTCACCACCCGTTCATAAGCATTCTCCAGTTCGGCCCGACCCTCCTCGAGCTGAATCACCACCTGGCGGATCCCTTGGAGAACATCGAGCGGCTCGAAACCGGTTACCACGATCGGAACGTGGTATTTGGCGACCAACGGCCCGTACTGCCATGTCCCCATCACCGAACACACGTGTCCGGCCGCAAGAAAGCCGTCAACGCGACTGTGGGGTGAACTCACGATCGCCTCGATCGCCGGTGGTACCAGGACATGGCTCACAAGAACCGTGAAGTTCTTCAGGCCCCGTTCCTTGGCGAGGTGCACCGCCATGGCGTTGGCCGGAGCCGTGGTCTCGAAGCCGATTGCGAAAAATACGACCTGCTTGTTGGGGTTTGCCTCCGCCAAGGCGACCGCATCGAGCGGCGAATAGACAACTCGAACGTCACCGCCCCGGCTCTTCACACTGAAGAGGTCCTTGCCAGAACCGGGCACCCGTAACATGTCGCCAAACGAGCAGAAGATGACATCGGGTCGGCTTGCTATCTCCAATGCCTTGTCGATCACGCCCAGCGGGGTGACACATACCGGGCAGCCAGGACCGTGAATCAGCTCCACCTCCTTTGGCAACAGCTGATCGATTCCGTTCCTGATGATGGCGTGGGTCTGCCCACCACAGACCTCCATGATGGCCCACTTCCGTGTGGTCACCCGCCCGATCTCATCGAACAGCCGTCGCGCCAGCTCCGGATCGTTGAACTCATCCAGATACTTCACTGGGTTAGCTCTTCCGACGCATCCATTTCGTCCTGCAGAATTCCGAGTTCGCGAAACATCTTCAGCGTTTCCTTGGCAGCGGCCTCATCGATCTTGGAGATGGCAAAACCCACATGCACGATGGCGTAGTCCCCCACCTCCATTTCGGGCAAGTAGGCAAGGCAGATGTCCTTTCGGATTCCGTCGAAGTCGATGGTGGCCATACGGGTCCCTCGCTCCTCGCGCACCTCAACAATTTGGCCTGGGACTGCTAGACACATGGGTGCTCCTTAGGTCCGTGGGTCATGACTTCGTCGGAAGGTGTCAAGGGGAGCCGGGTGGGCAGCGACGAAAGCCTGCCCTAGCGAAAGGCCCCCATCGTTCGGGGGCACGATCTGATGAGTGAGAACCTGCTCGCCCATCGCCTGCAGCCGATCCTTGGTGAGCCGGAGCAAGAACGCATTCTGAAAACACCCACCAGTAAGGACGATCGGTTGACCTTCGCCGCATCGCTCAACGGTTTCGCAGACCACGTCGGCCACCGCATGATGCACACCGGCCGCAATGGACGCGGCGACCTCCAGGTCGCCAGGTTGGCGCCGAAGCCTGTCAACAACGGCTGCCACGAGCGGAGCTGAATCAAACTGAGAGCCGTCCCATGCAAAGGCGAGGTTGGCGGAGCTGTGAGCCGCTAGTGCAAGGTGCTCGAGCTCGATTGCGGCCTGGGCTTCATAGGAGATCTCATGACGAAGCCCCACCAGGGAGGCAATGGCGTCAAACAACCGGCCCATGCTGGAGCACGGAACCGTTCCCACCCCTCGCTCCAACTGAGCCCGGAGAAGCGATAGTTCCTGCTCGTTGAACTCTCCAACCGGAGGCAGGTCGGCTGACCATTCCTGACCAGCGGCCCAGAGATGCGCCATCGCCATTCTGCTGGGGTGCCGGATCGCTCCGTCGCCACCGGGGAGCGGAACCGGCTTCAGCCCGGCGACGCGTTCAAATCCGTAGGCATTGGCGTGGAGAACCTCCCCGCCCCAGATTGTTTCATCGGCGCCAAATCCCGTGCCGTCAAAGGAGAAACCGAGAACCGTAGTGCTGGGCTCCAGCTCGTGCTCGGCCATCACCGCCGCTACATGGGCCCAATGGTGCTGCACCTTCACAAGACGGCTTTTCCTCTTGTGACTTCGCGCCCACCGACCCGTGGCGTAGCCCGGATGAGAGTCCACCGCAGTGAGATCGGGCCGAACGCCATAGAAGGAGCCAAATCGTCGCACCGATTTCTCGAACGCCTCAAGCGTTTCCAGCGTCTCCATGTCGCCGATGTGCTGACCCACCCAGGCCGTCCCGTCCTTCACCATGCAGAACGTGTTCTTCAGTTCTCCGCCAACGGCCAGCACCGACCGCTTGGCATGCGGCATTCGAATCGGGATCGGAGAGAACCCGCGAGCCCGCCGAATCGGCAGGAGTTCACCGTTTACAACGCGGACCACTGAATCGTCGCAGGGAACGGAAATCGGTCGATCGTGCATGAGGAATCCATCGGCGAGTGACGACAATCGAGCGAATGCGTCATCATCCTCATGGACGATCGGCTCGCCTGCGAAGTTGCCGCTCGTCATCACCACTGGACCCAGCCCGAGGTCGAACAGCAGGTGATGAATCGGCGTATACGGCAGCATCACGCCAATCAACGGATTTCCCGGCGCAACCACACCCGGAACGGGGGAACTCCTCTGCGCTTGGGCCAGAACGATTGGTCGCGCAACCGCCAGTAGCTGATCAGCTGCGTCGATTCCGAGGCAGGCGATCCGCCGGGCCCAGCCCATATCCGGCACCATGATCGGAAAGGGTTTGTGCGGCCGATGCTTGCGGTCACGAAGGCGCTGCACCGCCCCACTGTCCAGCGCATCGCAGACCAGATGAAACCCGCCGATCCCCTTGATGGCAAGAATCTCCCCGTTGCGTAGAGCCTCCACCGCACGGTGGATGGGGTCGCCCTCCAAGGGTTCGCCGGCAGTGCTGTAGAACCCGAGGGTCGGACCGCAGTCTGGACAGGCGATCGGTTGAGCGTGATATCGCCGGTCGCCAGGGTCGGTGTATTCCTTCTTGCAGGCATCGCACATAGGAAAGGACGCCATGGTGGTGGCCGGGCGGTCATACGGAAGTGCTGTGATGATCGTGAACCGGGGACCGCAATTGGTACAAGTGATGAACGGGTGGCCGAATCGGCGATCGGTGGGATCCTTCATTTCGGCAACACACTCCGCGCAAACGGCGGCGTCGGGCGGCACGATCGTTTTGACTCCCACATCCGTGCGACTGTCGACGATTCGGAAGCCGGTGGGAGCAGCCACTCGCCGGGATTGAGGCGACCGGACAATTGCATCCACACGAGCCAAGGGCGGAGCGTCTGCGGCTATTCGACGCACGAACTCCTCGATCACCGGCCCTGGTCCGGCCACGGTCACAAAAACCTGACTGGCGCTGTTCCCCACCTCGCCACTGAGTCCTAATTCGTTGGCAAGCCGGTAAATGAATGGCCGGAACCCCACACCTTGCACGATCCCAGTGATCGAGATCTCCTCGTACGTCAGCGTGGCCACAACTGATTCCCTGCCGTCACGTGGCCGGGGTCCGTTCCCGCCCGCCGCACGCTCTGCAGGGCGTGCTGAAAAAGCGTTACCCGTGGCATAGCGCAACCGTCGCACGATCCGAACGATTTGACTAAGGGCTTTGGTCCTAACAGCGGACGTTGAAACTGTGGCCTGATGACGGGCCGCCACCATCGTGTGCTGAACTCAACCGGTGTCCCGTCAACTCACCAGCCTTGTGGCCGGTCTCGCCCTGCTTCTGGCGGGGTGCAGCGCCACGGTAGGTGCCAGCGGTGCTCGACAGCCGAGCACAAGTGAAGCTGGTCCGGCCGCATCCAGCACGTCGGCCGTTGCCGCGAGGGCCCCCGCCCCGGCCACCACCGCCCCACCCACTACCACGTCATCCACTACCGCCACGTACACGCTTGCTCCTCAGTTCGTCGAGGTAGAGCTGGGGACGCTGACCGAAAGCTCACTGGCCACGCGCCTGGAGATTTCCGCAGCACTCTGGATCGACGGGGTCGGTGAGGTATGGTCGCACAATCTCGAGACCGAGCTCTTCCCGGCATCCAACCAGAAGCTGATCACTGCGGCCGGAGCACTCCAGATACTTGGACCGCAGCACCGCTTCACGACCGAAATCCGTTCCGACGGTGGGGACACCATCTACTTCGTGGCCGGCGGCGACCCCACGCTCACCGGGACCGATCTCAACGAAATCGCTCGAGACACCGCAGAAGCGATCGCCCCCGTCCGGAGTCTTGACGGAGTTGTCATCGATGCCGGTCGATACGAACCGACCACGATGGCACCGGGATGGCAAGACTGGCAGATGCCCACCTTCACCGGACCATTGAGCGCATTCACGCTCGACGACAACCGCTGGACCAAATCGGACCGTTTCATCACCACCCCCGCCCTTGGAAATGGGGAGCGGTTGGTGGAAGCTCTTCAGCGGGTTGGCGTTTCGGTCGAGAACCCACCTCGGATCGGGCCGACACCCGAAGGCATGACAACCATCGCCGTGCACGACTCCGCTCCGGTGATCGACCTTGTCCGCACCATGCTGTTGACCAGTGACAATCAAAACGCCGAGGCGCTGATTCGCGAGGTTGATGCGGCGTCTGGCGGGACCGGTGGCACGGCCGCTGGTCTCCAGAAGATACGCACGGAACTGGGCACAATCGAGGTGCTCGTCGGCGGCCAACTCGGCGATGGTTCCGGCCTCAGCCGCTCAAACCAGCGCTCGGCCCGCCAGTGGATCGAGTTCCTTGTGGCAGCTCGAGATGCCCCGTGGTTCAACGAGCTTCATGACAATCTCCCGATCGCCGGGCGATCTGGGACCCTCACCAACCGCCTCACCGGCCCCACCACCGCTGGCAACGTGCGAGCCAAGACCGGCACGATCATCGGCGGCCGCTCCCTATCGGGATACTTCACAACGCCGGACGGGAGAGACGCAGCATTCTCCATCACGATCAACGGCGAGGAGTCTCACACCGCATTGCGTCTGCTGGACGATCTGGTGGTCGAAATGGCCTCGGTCGTTCCGTCGCCGGCTTCGTAGACTCCGAGCATGACGAGAGCGGAGAAAGCCAGGCGAATCGGGGAGATCCTCGACGATCTCTACCCCAATCCACCGGTGCCGCTTCACCACACCAGCCCCTACACGCTCCTCGTCGCCGTGATGCTCTCCGCCCAGACCACGGACAAGAAGGTCAACGAGGTGACGCCGAGGTTGTTCGCCGTTGCCGATACCCCCGAAAAGATGAGTGAGCTCTCACCAGATGAGATCCACGATCTGATTCGTGAAATCGGACTGGCACCGACCAAGGCGAAAAACCTGTCCAAGATGGCCTTTCAGATCATGGACGCCGGCGGCGAGATTCTGCCGGACTGGGACTTCCTCGAGTCGCTGGCAGGCGTTGGCCACAAGACCGCCAGCGTGGTGATGGGTGGCGTGTTCGGCGTACCCGCCTTTGCCGTCGACACTCACATCCACCGACTGGCGGCCCGCTGGGGTCTCTCCAACGGCTCAACGGTGGAACGAACCGAGAAGGATCTGAAAGCCGTGTTCCCAATGGACACCTGGAGCGACCGCCATCTCCAGATCATCTACTTCGGCCGCGAACACTGCCCGGCCCGAAACCATGACCTCACCCAATGCCCCATCTGCTCCTGGGCCGCGACCAAGAAACGCATCGCCGCCGAAGCCCGCGGCGTCTCGAAGTAGAGGCGAAGGCCAGAAAAGGCGCATGAGCGGCCACCTCTCCCGAACAATCCCGACGGTGAGATGGCAACATAGGTCCATGGCCATTAGCCGAGCCGAGCGGCGAAAAGCGCGGGAACCACAAGTGGTGTCCCTCTTCGGAGCAGATATTGCGTCAAGCGCACTCGACCTTCTCGAACTGGTCGAGTTGGCTTGGCACGACTGCTATGGCGAGCCCTCGCCGTCTGAGGCCGTAGTGGCCGACATTCTTCTGGTGAGCGACGGATCCCTCGAGGGCCTGATTCAAGCCGGGCGTCTCGCCATCGTCGACAGGCGGGACCTTCGCGTTACTGCCGATTCGTTGCGCTCCGGCGAATAGCTGCCAGTGCGAAGTGCGGTGGAACGCGGAAACCACCCCGAAGAACGGGGCTTCTCCGAATCTTGCTTCTGCAGCGCCGGTTTAGGCCGCCGCATGTTTACGGGTGACTCGTTTGCGCCGAGGCAACTCCGCAGGGCTTGATGATGAACCATGCCGATGGCGATGCGATTTGGGCGATCATCGTCGACGCTGCTGTAGCCTCCGGGTTCTTCATCCTGCCGGTGGGCTGTCCCGTGGCCGTCGTTGCCGGAACCGATGCGGCCCATTTACCTCCTGAACTGAGGCTCACTGCTGTCGACGTGCAGAGTGGAGACGATCTCAAAAGCCTCATCGTCAGCGGCTGATGGCGTTCTGCAGTCAGCAGCGCCCATCCAGTGGGCGTCATTGACTGCAGGTTGGCCTGGTCAGTTGCAGCGGAACGAACAGCTGGCGCCGAGACCGGAGGCGGTTGCAGAGACGACCAGGCCCGGAACGAGGTCAAACGGCGCGGTGAGGCCGCCGGTGAAGACGATCTGGCCGGCCCGAAGCTGCTGGCCCTCTTCGGCGAGTGCTCCCACCAGCCAATGCACTGCGTTCACAGGTGAGCCCATCGCCGCTGAACCCTGCCCGGTCCGTGTCTCGGCGCCGTCGGTCATCGCCACTTCTATCTCGCTCGGATCGGCGCATTCGGCGAACTCGCCGATCGCGAAGCGGGCCGCAGAGGAGTTGTCTGCGGTGTTGTCGAGCCATTCAAAGACGAAGGAGCCAAAACGGGGCGCAACGATTTCCAGACCGACTGTCCATTGGGTGCAAGCTCCAGCTACCTCGGCGAGCGACGGCGGACGGGTCAACATCAGCGCCAACCCGAACTACGAGTTCTGGTTCCACCTTTGCCACGATCAGCTGTTCAAGGTCCAGTGCGTCCTCAACACCCTGGCTGACCCACATCGTTCCCCAGTTGGGCCGCTCGATCCCCAGCGCTTTGCGCATCGCCGCCGAGGTCCAGCCCAGCTTGTAGCCGACCATCTGATCGCCGTTGGAGCGACGGAGTTCATCGATGGCCAGTGCGATACGACGGGCGTCATCCCACCCGAAGCCCGAGCCGAAACCCTCGCTCAGAAGCGGGTACGGAGTCCGACCGCGCTCAGCCGCCAGCAACTCGGTGGCCAGCCGCGCGTGTTCCATGGGTCAATCGAGCCCCAATGAGGCCGCGGCGGCGGCAACTGAGCCAGCCGGATCGGTGACGTCGAACCACACCGAGGGAAGGCCGGCTGCTTCGGAACCAGCGAGATTGATCGGCTGATCGTCAACGAACACAACGCTCTCTGCGTCTTCGTCCATCTCCAGCAGCGCCTGCTTGTAGGCATCTGGATGTGGCTTCAGAACACCGGTGATAGACGCATCCACAAAGGCCTCGATCCGGCTGAAAAGCGGAAAGGCCTCCATCCACTCCCTGCCATGGAAGGCCTGGAGATCGTTGGTGAGAATGCCCACCTTGCGCCCCACCGCCTGGGTCCGATCGATGAGTTCCATCACCTCAGGTCGCAGCAGGTGGTCTCCCGGTGGATCATACAAATGCCGCATGAAGGCTTTGATGTCAAGACGGTGTTCCCGAGCCCGTGCCTCCCAGTAGTCGCGTTCGCTGATCTCACCGGTCTGAAACGACCGCCAGAGTGGATCGGCGGCTGGCTCGAACGGTCCCTGCCAGGCCAGGGAGCCCGATGGCAGACCGAGAGACACCTCGGCATAGGAGCGCAGTTCGAACGGGGTGAGGAGGACAACGCCACCGAAATCCAGCAGCAGATGCGGTCCACTCATGAATCGGTAGCAGCGACAGGGGCCGGTTTGCCACGGTCGGACAGGAGCTCCCCACCCGCCATGAACTCATTGGTCTCGAACTCGTTGATCCAGATACGCACCGACGGTCGCGGCGCTCCAACCGAGGTGACCACCGCCTCGGTGATCGCCTCCATCATTGCCTTCTTCTCCGCAGCGGTCCGCCCCTTGGCCATGTTGATTTGGATGAGCGGCATGTCAGACTCCTCTAACGGTGACGGGGCCAACATGGGAGTAACGGGCGGTCGCTACCGTGCCCACACTCAACGGGCGGGCATCCGTACAAGCCCCTGCCATGATGAGCCAGCCGGCTTCGAGCTGATGACCATATCTCCCCAAATGGTTGGCCAACATGGCGACACATTCCGCCGGGCTGCCCAGAAGAGCAGCACCGGTGGCGGAACCGGTGATCTCGCCGTCTACCTCGAAATCACAGCCCAGTTCGGCCAGGTCCATCTCGAGGGGGTTGATGCCGTCGGTTCCGATCGCCACCCGGGCGGCCGAGGTGTTGTCGGCGATGACATCGGGCAGAGTGAAACTGAACTTCTCGAAACGGGAGTCGATTACCTCGATCCCACCCACCACCGTGGTGGTGGCATACAAAACCTCCTCGGCTGTGACACCCGGTCCGGCCAGGTTGGCGCCAAGGATGAAGACGATCTCCGGTTCCACCCGGGGATGGATGAGCCCGGCTAGGTCAACCTCGCCCCCCTCGCGGAGAACGGACGCCTCGGTGACCCATCCATAAACCGGTTCGTTCACGCCCATTTGCTCCTGCTTGGCCGCCGAGGTGAGCCCTAGCTTGGCACCGGCGAGTGTGGCGCCACCCTCGAGCAACAGATCGAGGCCGGCGGCCTGGATGGCATAGGCATCTTCGATCGTCAGACGATCGATTTGTTTGGTGATGGCCTGAAGCTCCCGTTGCTCATCGACCCCAGCCTGGAGGTACTGGGCCCACTCCACATGGTCAATCGTTGTCATGAATTCCTAGCGTCGCCTAGAACTTGTCCGAAGCGTCGCCGCGGTTGGTTGCAGCTTCCATATGGAGCTTCTTGAGGTCGTCGGCCTGGGGCGAGTACCGCATGGATCCCCGGTCTATCCACTGGGTGGCGAACTCGGCACCGCGACCGAACTTATCCCGTTCGAGCGGAAGCGGAATGGACTGATGCGGCTCCCGAACCACGGCCACAGGGTCACGCCCTTCGGCTACGTCGTTCATCGCGTCCTTGAACATCCGCCGCAAGGCGATCACACCCAGATCGCTCTTGGTGATGTGCTCATTCACACGGTCCGCAATCTCTCCCTGTGTGACCCAGGCCATGACGTCCTGACCTTCGATGTAGTCGACGATGTGGTTGCCGTCCTTGTCCAGCCACTCGTATTCGTAGTCCACTGGCCGGGCTTGATCGGGGAGGTCGGCGCCTTCGGGGGCGTGCACCGTGTAGAAAAGAACCCAACTGTGGGTGTCATCCACCGGCACTCGGATCTGCATCTGGTAAACGCCATTGCCACCCACCCACATGTTGTAGGGAAAGACCATTGGATGACCCACCTTCCAATCGTCGGCGTTCTCATCCTGACCCACCAAGAGCCTTCGCTTGATAATGCCATGGTCAAACACATCAAAAGCGACCTTGTCGTGCTTGTTGGCACTGAAGGCACTGGGCATTTCGAATGCCATGTGCTCGGACAAGAACTCGAAGTAGCGGCCATGCAACGCCTCAACGTGATAAGGGTCTACGGAGTTCTCCATGATCTGCAGCCAATTGCACGGCAGCACCGAATGACCGATGTCCCGGACGCCCTCCATCACATACGCCTCATAGCGCGGTAGCTCCGGGGCGGGGCTGGGCCCCACGTACGCCCACACCAATCCGCCCAGTTCTTGGGCGACACCGGCGCCAATGCTGCATTGCGAACGGAACTTCTCACTGGAGTCCGGTTCGGCCAGAATCTCCACCAGCGTGCCCTCACCGTCGAATTTCCATCCGTGATAGCCACACCGGATCCCGTCAGGCTCCACGATTCCGTAGACCATCGACGCACCCCGATGCGGGCACTTCTCGGCGACGATTCCGTACTCACCATTCTCCTGGCGAAAGACGGCCCAGTCTTCTCCAAGCAACCGGGCTTTCTTGATCGGGAACTCATCAAGTTCGCGCGTGATGGCAACCGGGTACCAATAACGGCGTAGAAGGTTGCCCATGGGCGTTCCGGGACCAACCTGGGTCAGTTCGTCGTTCTGTTCTTTTGTGAGCATTGATCTACTCCATGACTGGTAGCGATTGAGGGTTAGAGAATGGTGACGGTCCCGGCGGAGCCATCTACCCGGATCATCATGCCGGTCTCGATCTTCTTCGTACCGAAACCGGTGCCGGTTACCGCAGGAATCCCATACTCACGACAGACGATTGCGGCGTGACTCATCATGCCACCGATGTCTGTGACGCAGGCCTGGATTTTGGGAAAGGCGGGGGCCCAACTCGGTGCGGTGATCGGAGCAACGAGGATCTCACCCTGCTCGAGGTCACCAAGGTCCTCGGGTCCGAAGACCAACCGTGCTTTGCCTTCCACCACACCGGGAGAGGCGGTCATACCCGTGAGGTCGCCGCCGGCGTCTTCCTGCCCGAGCCATGACTTGACGGAGTCGCTGGTGATGCCCCAGAGCATGATGGTGAATGGTTCGGTGACGACCTCAGGTGGCTCACCCAGAGCCTTCGGTGCGTCCCAATCCTTGAGGGCGGCGTGGATTTCGCGCCGCTTGGCAATCTTGGGACCCCAGTGCTGAGCCGAGACGTTGGGAGCATTCACCGCCCACGCCGAGTAGTAGTCCCACAGGACCTCGTCTACCTCATCGCGGCGAAGGAACATGATGTCGCTCTCATCGGCCATGAGCCCATCCTTGGCGAGCGTGGCGCCAAGCTCTTTCACCTTCCGCCACACCACGCTCATGGTCCAGTGTTCGATGTAGAAGTTGTGGTTCTCCACGTACGGGAACACGGTGCGGGCGAGCCCCAGCTTGCCCTCGAATGCGGCCCGATCCTCGTCGCTCGCCAGGAGTTCTGAATACTCGATCACCACCCGGTCCCGTTCGGCCTGGATCTCCTCGATCGGTCGACTGATGTCTTCGCCAGCCTGGATTCGTACGATGTAATCATTGATGAAGGCATACGGGATCTCCGGGTAGTCCCGCCAGGTTTTGTCGAAGTGGTAGAAGCCGTTGCCCGAGGTGAAGTTGAACCAGGGATCGGCGGCCGCATCGAACGCCGCAGTCCATTCTTCCGCAGCCGCTCCCGTGAGCCGGCTGCCGGTGGAAGCCGGATCTGTGAAAAGGTCGGTGATGCCAAGCTCTATCGCTTTGTGGGCCAAGACCTTCAGCTCCTCGTTGGGTTTGAAGAGGTCCACCTCGACCCCCGCCACCATCTTGGCGATCCCGAGGTCGGGGATGCTGGGGAACGCCTCCTTGCAGAAGCCGAAAAAGTCGAGGTAGGCGGCATACCCCAGGTTCAAGAACTCGAAGTGGTATTGCCAGACCTTCAGAATCAAGTCCTTGAAGGTATGCCAGTCTTTCTGCAGCTGGTACCCCGAACCGAGGGCGACACCATCGGTGATAATGGGAAGGTCTTCCATCTCCGGAAGCGGGCTGAAGTCCAGGGCCTCCAGCTCGTCGATGGTGGAGCGGACCTTGACCAGCCACGCCTCATAGAGGCTGTCCCAGTTGCCGAAATAGTGACCGGCCCGTTCCATGAATTGGGGAACCCGGGCCTCGATCTGCGAGGGATCAACCCCGACGGGTGAGAGATAGGCGTACCCGTTGAGCACCCGGTAGTCGATGCCGTCCGCCGGTGGGATTCGGTAGTGGCGGCTGTTCATCTGGCTCAACGTTGCGATGGCGAGTTCGAAGAACGTGGAGTCGAACGGGGTCAGGGCAGTGCCCCAATGCATCGAATCCCAAAACCAGAAGCGACTGTCCTCATAGTCCTTGCGGTGCTCGCTGAACACCACGGAATAGGGATAAAGATCCTCCCACCCTTCGGCGCCAGCTGGCGTGTCCAGTTCGAACGGGCTCGGAAATCGCTTGTCACTCATTTTCTTTTCCTTGTGGTTTCCTGGTTAGTTGGTTTCATCTCGCTCAGTCGTCCTTGTTGTGCAGCGGCGAGACGAGGGTGGAGACGATCGACGTCATCATGTCGTGGCCACCTTTGGCGATCGGGGTGGCGTCCTTTTGGGACCACACGGTCTCGGGTCGGCTCTGAAGCAGAAGCACATTGAAGTCTTCCGGTAAGTGGCGGTCGATCGCCCATTCCACATCCTGAGGACACCCGTAGTGCTTCTCGGCCCGACGAGCGAGCGCCATCACATTGAGCAATTGCTGGTCGGTGAGCGCCGGCGCCATCCGACGCTCGGGATCCACCTCGACTTTGTGAACCGCCCCATCGTCGCCAACGACCATCTCGGCACCCTTGTCGGAAACAGTTCGCTTCACGATCTGGCGGAGCACCTTGTCGATCAGATAGTTGTCTGGCGTGACTTCGCCCGACACGACCATCTCTCCCAAACCCCACGACGCATCCACCGCCACCTGCGAGCGGTCCCCATTGGCCGGGTTGAGTGTGAACGCAACGCCAGAGCTGATGGGATCCACCATCTTCTGAACTCCCACAGACATTGAAATAGATTGGTGGAGGTACCCCATCTGGTGGCGATAGGCGATCGCTCGGTCGGTGAACAAGGACGACCAGCACTTCTTGACGCTCTCCAGCACCGACTCGATTCCCTGAACCCACAGGAATGTGTCTTGTTGCCCGGCGAAGGATGCATCGGGCAGGTCCTCGGCCGTTGCGCTGGACCTCACTGCTACGGGAAGGTCCGGCACGTCGCAGAAGTCGCACAACGCTTTGTAGCTAGAAGTGATGGCGTCGACGATCTCAGCAGAAATGGGCTCTGATTCGATGAGATTTCGGATCCGGGCAGCCGTTGCAATGTTGGCGACCAAATCATCGTGCTGAATGCCCTGAAGTTCGAGATTGACAGCCTGGGCAAGCTCGACGTTTCGCCAGAGCTGCTGATACGCCTCGATTGTGAGAGCGAACCCCGGCGGAACTGGGAGGTCTGCCATCATCAACGTGCCCAAGCTGCCGTTCTTACCGCCGACCCGAGGTTTGTGCTCGGGTTCGAAGCGGTCGTACCAAACGATGAAATCGCTCATGACTCCTCCAATGTTCGGCGCTCCGCCGAAAGACTCGATAGTTGTAAATGCTGTTTCCCAGTCCACAACCGGGCATTGTTTGCACACTGAATTTCTCCGTTCGCAATCACGACTTCGGCTCCCAGGTCTCATCTACCGCCCACGGCGGCAGCCAACCGATGTCCGGGACCCGTACCTCCTGGACGCGGTTGCGATACGCGACCAGCGCCGTCTTGTGGTCGTCCATGAGCTTCACGCGCACATGCTCGGTGTTGTAGGGCTCACCGGGGTCATAGCCCATCGCCGTAACGGCAAAGGCTCGGATACATCCAGAGTGGGTGGAGATGGCGAGCCGGGCACCAGGAAATTCGGCGGAGAGTCGCTGAATACCGGCCCAGAACCGCCTGACGGTCATGGAGGGAGGCTCGAAGTACAGCATGGGAATGGTGAGCCAATGGCGAATGGGGTCGGCTCCCCCCTGCTGGGTGGCCCAGAAACGATCCATCTCCACCAGCCAACCCGGACGGTCACCTTTACCCGTGCGTTCGATCGCTTCCAGCTGAGAGTGGTACTGCCGGAATGCCGCCGTCACGTCCTTCAGCCCATCGGGGGCGGCGAACTGGAAGTTCCGAAACTCCGCCATCGGGGCGGGGTCCACGATGGTGATGTCCTTTTCGTACTGTGCCACCCCGTCGAGCAAACCACGATGAATCTGTTGTGCGGTTTCGGTGGCCCGGTTGGTGGCGGCGTGACGCAGGACCACGGTCTCACCAGATTTGATTCGTTTGGCGAGGGTGTGACCGTAGGTGTGGGCCTGCCATGCCCCTTGCGGGGTGAGGCCAGAGTCAGTGGAGTACCCCTGGGTCTCGGCATGACGAATGAGGTAGACGTCGTTGAGCAGGCCGACCTTCGCAGATGGTGGTGGCGAGATCTCCTTGTTCCGATTGTCCTCGGTGAGGGCCTGTTGGACACTCAGCGAAGACCGTCTCCAGAGCGGCACGTCATTCGGCACGGCCGAGTCCTTCTCCCGGTTCCGGAAGCGACGGAGGTACAACGGCGTCTGCTCGTCCTCCACCACGGGCTCGGTACCGTTGGAGGCCGCTTTGGCGTTCTCGGCCGCCTCTCGTTCTTTGAAGCGGGCCAGGTAGGCGGGAGCATCCACTCGGGCAGAGGCCGGGCCGGCGGGCGTAGCTGGTGGGCGAGTGTGATCGGTCATCAGCTGTGATTGGTCATGAACGACGGGTTGACCTGGCCCTGGTAATAGAAGATGGCGCGACCCATTTCGGACTCGGTCCATGTGGTCACCGCATCATCGGGATCGAACCAGTACCCGCCGGTGTAGAGCTCATTGCGATTTCCGGCCGGGTCGAAGAAGTAGAGGCCACATCCGCGAGTGGCACCGTGGCGCGTGGGTCCGGCGTCGACGTTCACACCGTGATAGGCGCAGGTGTCGGCACCGTGGCGGAGGTCGTTCCAATCGTCTACGTAGAACGCCACATGGTGGAAAGCGCCATTGGGACCGGTGATGAAGGCGATGTCGTGAGTGGAGTGGCTCCGCTCGAGGAACACCGCCAGTTGATGTCCGTCATCGGCCATGATCTGCTCGGTGAGCCGGAATCCCAGAACTGTCTGGAAGAACTCGCAGATTCCGTCGACATCTTCACACATGAGGAAGATGTGATCGATACGAGGCGGGTGCATGCCCCGAAGATTCGCCGGAGCGACGGGCGGATTGAGCAACGGCAAGCCGTTGCCCACTTGGTCCATGCCATGGACGAGATCGATCACATGACCGCTCGGTGCGGTGAATCGAACCACGTCGCCGCTGCCCACACTCAACGTGCCGGGCGTGTGGCGGGAGGTCTCCAACCCCGCTTGGCGCACTGCTGCTTCCAGTTGATCAAGAGCCGCTGAGGTGTCAACTTTGAAGCCCAGTGTTTCTAGGCCGTAGGTGGGAGCCGCCTTCAGGATCAACGAATGGTGCTGATGCTCATCCCAACCCTTGAGGAAGATGCGGTCGCCTTCGGATCCAGTCTGCACCAAACCGACCACCTCGGTGTAGTAGGCGTGGGCCAACTCCAAATCGGGCACCCGGATCTCCGCATGGGACAATCGAAGAATACCCATCAGGTGTGCACCGTAAGGAAGCGACCGTTGTCTTTTCCCTCGTAGTAGAAGATGGCCCGACCGAGATTCTCCTCGGTCCATGTGATCGTTGGGAAGTCTGGATCGGCTCGGTAGCCGCCGGTGAAGACCTCGTTTCTGGTTCCCATGGGATCAAAGAAATAGATGGTGTTCCCGCGGGTAATGCCGTGACGGGTGGGACCGATGTCGACCGGAATGCCGTTGAATGCCAGCACGTCAGCAGCCCGCCGAACATGATCCCAGTCATCCAGCCAGAACGAAACATGATGCAGTCCCCCGTTGACGCCCTGCACAAAGGCGATGTCGTGAGGACGGCCGGATCGCTGCAAAAAAGCTGCGATCTGGTGGCCGGTGCTCGACAAGATCTGTTCGGTCAACTGAAAATCCAGAATGTCCATGAAGAAGCGGCTGATTTCGCCAACCTCTTCACAGAGGAGGAGTGTGTGATCGGCGCGCGGCGGAGCGATTCCCCGAAGGCCTTCGGGATAGGGGCCGGGATTGGTGAGCGGCAGCCTGCGGCCCACCTTGTGCACATCGTGAACAAGTTCAACTTCGTGCCCCGACGGCGCCTGGAAGCGGATGGACTCACCCTGGCCCACCTCTTCACCATCAGTGATTCGGGTGACCGCGACGCCGGCGGCCTCGATTCGAGCCTCCAACTCATCGAGGTCTGACTCGTGTTCCACCTTGAAACTGACCCGATCGATACCGACCACGGGATCAAAGCGAACGACCAGCGAGTGATGGTCCGGTTCATCCCAGCCCTTGAGGTAGAGACAGTCTTCGGTGCGCGCGGTGAGGTCCAAACCCAAGACCTCGGTGTAGTACGCAGCCGCGAGATCGAGGTCGGGTGCGGTAATGGCAGTGTGACTCAACCGCAAAATTCCCATGTGACGGACGTTACTTCCAATGTTCCGCTGGATGGGAATGCGTCTCAGATAGCGGAACAGATCAGGAGGCGCATATCCTGTCCGGCCATGGGATTGCAATCGGTAACCAACGCGGTCCGGGTGCTGAAAGCATTCACGGCGATCACACCGGAGTGGGGTGTGAGCGATCTGGCCCGCCATTTGCATCTGGGCAAGAGCTCCACCCATCGACTCCTGGCTACTCTCAACGAACAGAAGATGGTGGACCAGAACCCCACCACCGGCCGCTACCGCCTGGGCCTGGCGATGTTCGATCTGGCATCTGCCGTACCCCGCCAGCTCGACCTCCATGAGGCGGTTATCGCGCCAATGAGCGCTCTCCGAAACCAGACCGGTGAGACCGTGCAGGTAGCAGTGCTGGATGGGCGTGAAGTCGTCTACATCGAACGGCTTGACGCACCCACCACCCTTCGCTTGTTCCTAGAAATCGGACGGCGGAACTCGGCCCACTGCTCCGGCACTGGCAAGGCCATCCTGGCATTCTTGCCAAAAGACCAGCAGGACCGCCTATTGAAGGATTGGACCCTCGAAGCCAAAACCAAATTCACGATCACCAATACTTCGATGCTCCGCAAGGATCTCAGCGAGGCCCGCCGGCGGGGGTATGCAACCAATCGCCACGAGGCCGAAGTTGGGGTGCTCAGCGTGGCGGCCCCCATACGGGACGAGTCCAATGCGGTCGTGGCGGCCCTCAGCGTGGCAGGGCCAGCGGAACGGATGGACCCGGTGGAGCGGCAGCTGGCGCAGCTCACAATGCAGACCGCAGCCGTGATTTCTCGTCGCCTGGGCTATCAGGCCGCATGACATGACACGGTTTCGATTCCCCGCCACCGAGGTCCCGTCGGGGAGCTGCGTGGAGCTGTGCGATGGATGGGTTGTCGCGACTCGAGACGCTGACGGGAGTGTCGTCGCGTTCGAGAATACCTGCCCCCACTCGGGACAGCGGCTCGGCGATGCACTCGTCAAGGATGGGGTCCTTCGTTGCCCCCATCATTTCTGGGGGTTCTCCACGGCAACCGGCGCAAACCTCGGCGCTGGGCAGGGCCTCACGCCAGTTCCGGTGAGCATTCACCAGCACATGGTGGAGATACAGTCGCCGGAACGGTCGGAGCCGGAATCATTCCGAGAAATGATGCTTCAGCACGCCCGAACATGGTCCCGCGACGATAGGTGAACCACCTGCCGACCGCTCCACCGAACGGTGGCCGGACCGTTTGTTGCAACCGTGGACTAAAAGTCGGTTTCGACGCCGCCCTCGACAAGCCGGCGGTCTACGAAGTCCCGCAGTTCAGCTTCGATAGAATCGTCGATCGGCGGTTTCTCGTAGTCCTCCAGCACCGACCGAGCCACGGCGTTGGCTCGACTCCTGGCGTCGGGCGAGCCGCCTTCGGTCCAGGATTCCCAGTTGCGCCAGTCCGACACCATGGGGCTGTAGAACGCGTCGGTGTACCGGGACTGGGTGTGTTCCTCACCGAAGAAGTGTCCCGCGGGACCCACATCGGCGATAGCACTCACCGCCAACGCGTCCTCGCTCAGGTCTAGTGGCTCGAGGAATTTCGCCACCATGTTCAGCAAGTCCGCATCGATGACCATTTTCTCATACGACGCATGCAACCCTCCCTCCATCCAGCCGGCGGCATGCATGATGAAGTGTGCGCCCCCGGTGATGGCTCCCCACAACGCCCACATGGACTCATACCCCGCCTGGGCGTCCACCGCATTGGACGCACTCACGTTGGAGGATCGGTAGGGAATCCCGTACCGGCGAGTGAGTTGGCCACCCAGAAGTGCCGCTTTGGCGTACTCCGGGGTCCCGAAAGCCGGCGCGCCGGATCGCATGTCCACATTGGAGGTGAAGCCGCCATACATCACTGGAGATCCCTTCCGGACCACCTGGGTGAGCACCAGCCCCGCCAGTGCTTCGGCGTTTTGCTGAACGATGGCCCCGGCGATAGTGATCGGTGCCATCGCTCCCGCCAACGTGAACGGCGTGACGATGACAACTTGGTTCCGGGCCGACATCTGCAGGATGCCTTCCAGCATCGGATGGTCATACCGCAGCGGGGAACTGGCGTTGATGATCGTGATGAGACTGGGTTCCGCTTCGAACGTCTCGTGGTCGATCCCGCGAGAGATCCGCGCCATCTCCAGTCCATCAAGGTTTCGTTGCTTTCCGAGGCTGTAAATGTGGAAGGCCTTGTCGGTGAGCGTGTGGGCGTCATATGCGCATTCGAGATGTCGGATCGAGGCATGAAGGTCAACGGGCTCCACCGGGAAACCACCGAACACGTGGATGGGGTTTAGCATCTGCCCAAGCCGCAGGAAATCCTGATATCCGGGCCGGTCGCCGGTCATTCGATTCCCATCCAAGCTCACGTAGTTCGGCGCACTGGCTACGGCAGCGTTAGTGATCCATTCTCCCCCGATATGTACGTTCCGCTCCGGATTGCGGCCGTGCAGTGTGTACTCCGCCGGAGCATAGGAGAGGTACTCCATCACCATCTCGGCGTCGAACCGAACCCGCTCCCCGTCCACTCTTGCGCCGGCGTCTCGCAACAATCGGAGAGCATCTGGATGCAGGAAGTCCATCCCGGTCTCGGCCAGAACACGAAGCGAGGCTAAGTGAATTGATTCCAACTCGTCCTCGGACACCAGCGGTGTTGGAGGGAGACGCCGCCGGGCCTGAGCGAAGGGCGGCTGGTCCGCAATGATGCTGCGAACCCGCTTCGTTCGTTCCCGGCGACGACTCATTCGGCCAACGTTAGATCAAGCACTGTCTCTTCACCTGTCTCAGCCTCTTCACCTGTCTCATCGAGGACGACCAGCGTGTCCCCGTACAGCGCTAGATGCCAAGGAAGTCGATCGTGGCACCGCCGTCGAGCACCAGCGTCTGCCCCGTCACCCACCCGGCCGCATCCGAGCACAGATACATGGCCGCGTTGGCGATGTCCTCCACCTCGCCCAACCGCTTCAACGGGTAGGCCTTGGCAGCCTTCTCGCCCCGCTCACCTTCCCACAGCAGACGAGCGAAGTCGGTCTTGATCAAGGCAGGCGCTACAGCGTTCACCCGCACGCCGGGAGCCAGTTCGGCAGCCAACTGTTTGGTCGTGTGAATCAGCGCCGCCTTGGTCATGTTGTAGACCGCCAGCTCGCTGCTGGTGGCCAGCCCGCCCACTGAGGCAATGTTCAGAACAACGCCGCCCTTCTCCTTCATGCCGGCATTCCATGCGGCCTGGGTCCACACAAGAGGAGCGGTGAGATTGACCTGGATCGTCTTGTTCCAACGAGGCAGGTCGGCTTCGATCATGGGGCCCACGTAGGGATTGGTAGCCGCATTGTTGACCAAAACGTCGATCCCGCCGAACTGCTTGATGGTGGCTCTCACCACCTCTGTGGCCGACTCCGCATCCCCCACGTTGGACGGCATCCAGAAACACTCGTTGCCGATCTCCGACGCCGCCGCCTCCAGTTGCTCCGCCTTGCGAGCCGTGATCACGACGTTTGCACCCGCCTCGGCAAAGGCCATGGCGATGGCCTTGCCGATCCCCCGTGACCCTCCCGTCACTAGAGCCGTCTTGCCGTCCAATCGAAGTTCCATGGACGGCACAGTAGGAAAGGCTCCCGCGAAACAAAATGCCAACCGAGTCCGGCCGGGGCTTCAGGTCAATCTGGCGGTCGGGACCAACTCGTGGGCGGTGCTCACGCCGGACCATTTCTGCAGCTCTGCATCGAAGTCGATAGGTTCGACGATTGCGAGCCGGTCGAACTAACGCGACGCCACCGGTAGCTGGGCGGTGGTGGCGTCTTCTTGCCTCGACACCATTGACCCGACGGCAGCGTAGGCAGTGGCGTAGAAGGCGAATCCGAGGAGGAACGTCAGGACAGACAACGGCACCGTGGTCCACACACTGGCGGGGATTGAGATGTCCTGCACCAGGATCAGCCCGACACCCAGCCCGGCCGCGAAGATCAGCATCTGAATAAGGGCCAGGATCCCCAGGCCGAGCACCTTGCCGGTCAACAGCGTCGACGGACGCACATGCGACAAGAGGATCTCCACGACCTTCGAGGATTTCTCCTCGATGACACCCATCATCAGAAAGGAGCCCCAGATCTGGAGCAGCATGAACGTGGCGAGACCGGCGACGCCGGCCGCAGCGAAACGGACGCCGAACTCGTCGTCTCCGCCGTCGAGTCGAACTTCATCAATGGAGACCTGGACGAAGAGCGTTCCGAGATCGGAGGCACTCAGACCGAGGCGCTGGGCACGCTGGGAGAACGTCGCCTGCTGGACGGTGTCGCGGACATATCCGTCGAGCGCGAAGTCCGGCAGACCTTCCCAGGTGAGCGTGCTCCCGTCGAAAAGGACGTCGATGGTCCCGTCGCCGAGCTGGGCTTCGCCGTCGTCGACGACCTCGACGGTCGGGTCTACGTCTTCGTTGCCGATGTCGAGCGCTTCGACGAACGCCTCCCCGTTTCCCGTAACGCCGATCGTGACCTCGCGTGCCTCGTTGGTGCTGGCCAGGAAGAGTTGGACACCAGCCACCGCCATGACGCCGACGAACAGTACACCGGTTAAACCCAGGAACGCCTTCGAACGTCCACGGGTCACGATCTCTCGCATGGCGATCGTCCAGATCATCTGGTCATGTCGTGGTCGGGAGCTACCAAAGCACCGCTGATGCTCGGGCCAACGAGCTGGTGAAGACCTCATCGAGCGCCGGTGGCTCCAGCGCCACTTCGGCGACGATGCCGGCCGACAGCGCCTGGGCGAGTCGGCGGCGACGTCGGCGTTGCGATGCAGGCGAACCACCGCCCGGAGGCCGTCGAACGACTCAACCGTGCCGTCGATCGGTTGCCACTCGTCGAGCGGATTGACCCACCGAACCCGCAGCCAGCGGGTCGGCGATGCCGAACGAAGATCGCTGATCGCCCCGGCCGCCACCATCCGACCATCGGCCACGATCACAACCGTTCGCACAGGTCCTCAACGATGTCCAGTTGATGGGACGAGAAGAGGACGCTGGCACCGCTCGTGGCCCGCTCGGCGATGACGAGGCGCATCGTTTCGGCGGCCACCGGGTCGAGTCCAGCGAACGGCTCGTCGAGCACTAGGAGATCGGGATCGTGAACCAGTGAAACCGCCAGCTGAACCCGTTGCTGATTCCCACCTGAGAGCTCCTGCACCAGTGCATCGGCTCGGACCGTCAAGGCCAGCGTTCGAGCCATTGGTCCGCCCGGGCCAAGGCATCCGAGCGGCTCAAACCGGCCAGCCGTCCGAAATAGACAACTTGTTCGTGGACCTTCATTCGGGCGTAGAGGCCACGCTCCTGAGGCATGTATCCGATGCCATTCCGAGCGTTGTCGTCGATTGCCCGGCCGTTCCAGGTGATCGTGCCGCGATCGGGCCGCACCATGCCGAGGATCGCCCGCATGGTGGTGGTCTTGCCCGATCCGTTGGGACCGAGGAAACCGATCAGTGCGCCGGGTGGGACCGACAGGTCGAGCCCGTCCACGGCGGCCACAGATCCGTAACGCTTGGCTAGATCGGTTATCCGGAGACCGGCCTGGTCGTCTTCCCATGGCTCCATTGCGGTAGTCAACAGCGGGCGAGGAGCAGTTCCAATGGCCGCACGAACTATCGTAAAGGCATCGACACCTTTGGCCGAAAAGGTGACATGGCGGTCACTTCATCACCGGGATCTGACTCGGGGTTTCTTAGCCCTGAGCAGGGGAAGCACCTGGCCCAAAAGGGCTACGAATTACTCATCAGGATGGCGACCAAGGCGAGCCGGGTGACCCACGTACTCTTTCTCATGACCGCCCTGATCTGTGGGTTAGCGCTCATAACGGGACTGCTGGCATTGTCGGGAACGCTCCGTACGCTCTGGCTTCTCACTGGTGGCGTGATCACAGCTATCGGCGTCGGAGCGGCCTTTCGATCATGGCGATCCTTGACCAAAATCACCGAGCAAGCTGCCGGGATCAGCCAAAGTTTCGATCGTCTGGTGCACACGATCTCGAACGCCAAGGGCTTACGGTCGCTCGACGAGGCAGACCTTGAGAAGATGGGTGTCTTCCGGCAGGCGAAGTTGACCCGCACCATCAAGCGAACGATCAAGGATTCGGTCGGAGAATTTCAGGACCTGTCGGCGGCGTTCACCGCCGTCTCGTCGTTCCCGTCCGTTGTCATCACCGCACTCGCCGCCATCATCATCAGCGGCAGCCTGGGGTTCATCTTCTTGGTCATGCTTCTGACCTGAACCGATAAGGCAAGCACAGACGCTGTGCTGTCAGGACATCGTGAGCCCGCCGGAGACCGAAAGGGTCTGACCAGTGATGAACCCAGCCTCTTCGGATGCGAAATAGGCCACCGCCGACGCCACCTCGGTTGGTTGTCCTAGACGCTTCATCGGGGCGGCACGAGCCATTGCGCCTACCACTTTCTCGCCGTCATCACTGGCCGCCACGATGCCGTCGAGGAGCGGCGTTTGCGTGGGTCCAGGGCATACCACATTGGCCGTGATTCCGTTCCGGGCCATCTCTCGGGCAATTGTTTTGGTGAACGAAATCACGCCGCCCTTGGCCCCGGAATACACCGCCTCGAGCGAAGAACCCACGCGTGCGGCGTCTGAACTGATATTCACCACCCGACCCCAGCGCTGGTGGACCATCGCTGGAAGGCAGTGGTGGGTAGTGCGCAGCACGCCCTTGAAGTTGATGTCGATCACCTTGTCCCAGAAGCGTTCGTCGGTATCGAGGAAAGGCATCAGCGAATCCCAGCCCGCGCAGTTGACAAGAATGTCTACGGCGCCGAGTTCTTCGATCGTCCTGAAGTACCCCTCGCTGACAGAGTGATCGCTCGTGACATCCATCGCCACACCGATCGCCGTGCCACCAGATCCAGCGATCATGCCCGCCGTCTTGTCAGCCGTGGAGCTGTTGAGATCAGCAACTGCGACGTTACAGCCAGCCTCCGCGAGTGCCACACAGACGGCTCGGCCGATCCCGCTTCCGCCACCGGTCACAAGAGCTGTCCTGGCGGCCGCGTGGGAGTGGGTGGTCATTTGCGCCCACGCGAGGACTCGAACCCCGAACCTGAGAGGTAGAAGCTCTCCGCTCTATCCAGTTGAGCTACGTAGGCAAGCTCGGTTCCCATTATAGCCCCATCACGGCCGCCGAACCTGGTGGTTAGCCGCTGCGTGAACGCCTCCAGTGTCAATCAGGGCGACGGTTTGGCGAAGTACTCGTGGACGGTTGCCACCATGATCCGCACTCCGATAGCGATGGCCCGTTCGTCCACATCGAAATGGCCGGCGTGAAGGTCCATCCGGGGACCGGTGTTGTCGGGGTTGTGGGTGCCCACACGGATATACACCGATGGCACCTCGCGTGTGAACCAGGCGAAGTCGTCGGCGCCCCAGCTCTGCTCAGCCTCGTGAATACCCGCCTCCGTGAGCTGCGCCAGACCGGCCCGCCGAACAAGCTCCACCATCCCCTGATCATTCACCACTGGAGGGACGCCGTGAATGTAGGAAACCTGATGTGCGGCGGGGGTGCCGGCCAGGAGTTCCTCGAGCGCCTGATCGAACAGCTTCGGCAGCCGCTCCCACAAGGCAGCCGACGGCGTGCGCACCGACGCTCGCAACAGGCCATGAGATGGGATCACATTGCCCGCATCGCCGGCGTGGAATGCACCAAACACCAACTTGACCGCACCGGCGCCGTCGGCAAGTTCCTGGAGGCGGGCCGGCAGGTCGATAACCAGACGGGACGCGACAGTGATCAGGTCAACCGTTTCCTCTGGCCGCGCCGTGTGTCCACCGGGCCCAGACAACTCAATCTCCACCATGTCGGCCGCCGAGGTGATGGCCCCGGCTCGCAATGCGATGGAGCCCACATCCATCTTGGGCATGCAGTGCACGCCAACGACCGCAGACACGCCATCCAGCCCACCGTCGCTGATGACGTCCAAAGCACCGCCGGGGAAACGCTCCTCGGCCGGTTGAAAGAGAAAACGCAGGGGACCCGGCAGCTGGTCACGATGATGGGCAAAGTACAGCGCCGTACCCAACATGACCGCTGTGTGCACATCGTGGCCACATGCGTGGGCTACCCCTGGCACTTGGCTGCGATACGGCACGTCCTTCTCATCATCCATGGCCAGCGCATCAATGTCGGCCCGCAGCGCCAGCCGCTGCGAGTCACCACGGTTGTCCGCGGGGTCCAAGTCCGAAACCAATCCCGTTCCAACGGCCAGGGTGCGGGGGGCAAGGCCAGCCAAAAGCAACCGCTCGAACACCAGCTCGGTCGTGGCATGTTCGGCGCCGCTGAGCTCCGGATGGGCATGGATGTTGCGCCGAATGGCAATGAGCCCTTCTGTGTGTTCGGCCAGCCATTGGTCCAGCACGGGGTCGCTCTCAGTCATAAAACACCGTCACTCACTGGAAACGCTCGCAGGCCAGCTCGTCGGCCAAGTGATCCACCACGTCCAGCAGGGTACCGCCACCCTCGATCAGCTGGCGTGGTTTGAACGCCCCCGGAGGGACAGCCCCCATGCGTGGCGTTTGAACGCCCCCCGAAGGCAAAGCATGCGTGGCGTTTGAACGCCCCCCGGAGGGACAGCACGGTGAGCAGTCCACCCAGTCGGTGCCGATACATCTGCTGCAACGCCGAAGGCAAAGCATGCGTGGCGTTTGAACGCCCCCCGGAGGGACAGCACGGTGAGCAGAGCGAGTACGGAATCAGAGCCCGGCGGGGCGAGGGACGTGGACCGTCTTGGCCAGCGCAACGTTGATGATGGCGATCGCTGGACCCATTTCGGAACGCAATTGTTGGGAGAGTTTGCGAGTCTTCAGCACCGAAGATACGAGGCTGAATCCGGCGTACTGCAGCCAGTACTCCTTGGGAGCCCGGTCGTAGTGGGCCATGGTGTACACGTCGCGCGGGATCTGCACAGTTTGCAGATACTTGATCATGCCCACCTTGGCATAACCCAGCGAGCTGGCTCGGAGATCCCGAATCTTGCGATCGGTCACCCGGTTGAACGTCTCCACCCAGTCGGTGGTGATCGGAGCGTCGTCGGTCCAGTCGGCCACCATGATGCAGGCGGCTGCGGAACGAAAGAGGCCGATCAGACGGTCGTTCCGAACCTCGAGGGTAAGCGTGTCGTCCTCGAGCAGGAAGTCGAACGTCTCGAGTAGGACGAACGAGATCGGCTCGTTCCGGTCTTGGGCGGCGGTGAACTCGGTTACCTGAGCACGCTGGGCGGCGAGGCTGTTCAATTGATCGTTGAAGCCAGCGGTGCGGGCCTTATGTTCAACCAGTTCGCTCTGTTCCAGCTCGATCGTTTCCAGGAGCGCGCCGAGAGATGCCAAAACCGCCTGCTTGTTCGAGGGTGCCGGCGTGGCAGCGATGATCTCAGCAGCATCCATACGCCTTCCTATCGACCGCCTTCTAGGTCCTCTTGAGATACTCAGAACATCGAATTGTTCTGCTCCTAGTCTGATCGGGTGCGACCTCTCGACATGCGGTTCTCCCAGAGTGCAGCCAATCACAAGACTCTCCCGGCGATGGATGCCGAGATCGCCGTTGTCGGCAGGTCGAACGTTGGTAAAAGCACGCTGATCAATGCGATTACCAACCGCAAGAAATTGGCTCACACATCGAAAACACCAGGTCGAACTCAATTGCTCAATCTCTTCGTCCTGAACGAGGATCCAGCCACGAGAGGGATCATGGATCTCCCAGGCTATGGATTCGCAAAGGGAGCCTCGAAGAAAGCTCAGGCCAGTTGGGGCCAGATGATTGAGAACTATCTGCTGGAACGGGAATCGCTGGTAATGGTGATGGTGCTGATAGACGGGCGGCATGGCCCCACCGATCTCGACCTTTCCATGCTGGCGTGGCTTCGCTCACATCGGATCCCACATACGGTGATCGCCACCAAACACGACAAGGTCAAGTCATCAATGCGCCAGAAAAGACGAAAGGAACTGGCCGAAGGATGTGAGCTCGAAGCAGGCGACGTTTTGTGGGTCAGCGCCACTACCGGTGTCAACATTGACCAGCTCAGGGGACTCGCCCTGGATTGGCTAAGCGATGCGTAGCAACCTTGTCCCGATCAGGTCACTGCTTCAACAAGAAGCTAGAAGATAGGCCACAATGACCTAACCGCTCAAGGATTATTTGCCCAACGCCGATGTCTCGTCCGTGCCCGCCGCCCTATCGCCCGTTTCCCGTCAACTGTTAGCACTTACCGCAACCTTTCTCGCAGCCGCACTTCTGCCGATCACCCCCGCTGCAGCTACAAGCAGCGGGGCTGAACCCACCGCCGTCGAGGCGGCAGGCGACTCCGAACCATCGGCGATGTCGGCAGTGGAACGGGCGCTCGCCGAGCGAATCGCCGCCGATCACAACGACGCCCGCCGGGCCGCCGGTTTCGGTGAATTGCGGCAGATGCCATCATTGGCCCCGTACGCCGGCTCCAACAGCGTGACCATGATGGAGAGCCAGACGCTGGGCCACAGCGAAATCATCGCTCTCCTGGACGATTTCCCCCAAAACATGTGGGCCGCCGAGAATGCATTGGTCATGTTCAATCCCGCTTCGGAGGCGACCGGGCTCTGGCTCGATTCACCAGAGCACGCCGCCAACATGATGGCCAGCCGAGCTACCCATATCTGGGTTGATGTTCGCTGCTCCGCTGAGGGCCGCATGTGGGTAACCAGCCAATATGTGGATGCCCCGATTTCGGAGACCGACGTCCTTCCCGGAGTTGACCTGCGCGTGACCGATTCCGCCTCAGCCGACCTGCGGTGCCCCGTGGCGGTTGGACCCTTCGCTTCGGGCGAAGAGTTTGTGGCCCGCCAGTATGAGGATTTCCTGGGGCGTCCGGCCGATGCATCCGGCCTCGCATACTGGACCGGGTTGTTGAACACCCGCAAGATCACTCCCGGCCAAGTCGTTCTGAGCTTCCTGAACTCGCCCGAATTCGCCGGCCGAATCCGTCCTCACGCCGAAGCCGCACTGTTGACGTCGGCGGCATTGCCAACGGTGGAAGAAGTTGACGGATGGCGGCGGACCCCTCCGACGCAAATCTCCATCAAGGCGGCCGGTGCCAGCGTGAAGTCACGGGTAGACGTGCTGATGATCTATGTGGGCATGCTCAACCGAACGCCAGACACCAACGGATTCGCCTACTGGACCGGCTTGGCCGACGAAGGAGTCGGCCTGACCGTGCTCGTCAACGGATTCCTCGCCTCCCCCGAATACGCCGCTCGGGCCGGTTCGTAACTCCACTACTGCTCCAGAGCACTCAACTTGGTGAAACGGCTGACCACCTCAACGTGGCTGGTGTGGTTGAAGAGATCGAGCACAGTGCAGTCGGTGAGCGTGTAGCCGGCGGCGGTGAGCAGTAGGGCGTCGCGGCCCAAAGATCCGGCGTCGCAACTGATCAGCACGATCCTCTCGGCACCGGTGCCGGTGAGAGCGGCCACTCCCCCGGTGTCCAAACCGGCCCGGGCGGGGTCGGCGATCACCACTTTCGCCGGGACCGGTTTCCAGTGTTCAACGCTCGCTTCGACCTTTTGAACAGCGCTGGCGGGCAGGTTGAAACGAAGATCTTCCAGCGCTCGCGGATTAGACTCGACTGCAACAACTGCCGTGCCTCCGTTGGCCAACCAATCCGCTCCCACGGTTGCGGAAAAGAGCCCCCCGCCAGCGTAGGCGTCGACCAGCACCCCGGTCGGGTCGATGTCACTGAGCGCAGAACGAACGGCAGCAACCAAGGCCGCTGCGCCCTTGGGCGACGCTTGAAAAAACGCCCCCGTCGAGACCCGGAGATCTACCGCCTCCACCCGCTCGGCGATCGAGGTTTGGGTGCCAATCGAAACACTCCCCGCCTCGACCACGCGCACATCAGCGGGAACGTCGCACTCTTGTGCAGATCGGCCCGTCACTTCCACCATCCGGTCGCCGGTAGTGGCCCCCACGCGTATCGTGACCTCGCGGGACCCGGGAAACCGGGCGGTTTTGATGAGGTCGTTGACCGCAGGGTGGGCAACCAAGCAGGTGTCCGGGCGAAACGGTGCATGCGAGTGTGGCTGGCGGTAAGCGAGACGACCGTCATTGTCCACCAGCATCCGTACCGAGGTGCGATAGCCCTCGGTGGGAAGACGGGGTCCATTCGTGATAGCGATCGCGGCAGTGTCCAGCTTCCCAATCCTTCGGAGGGCGTCTTCCACGATCGCAACTCGGAGGCGGCGCTGGGCATCGGGCGTGATGTGTTGCCAGTCGCAACCACCGCACCGCGGTTGACCGGTCACGTGCGGACAGGGCGGGGTGGCCCGATCGGGTGATGGATCGAGGACCTCGACGACCACGGCCTCTGCGAATCGTTTGGACTGCTTGGTCAACGCCACCCGAACGCGTTCGGTGGGGACAGCGCCGCTCACAAAGGTCACCCGACCGGAATCATCCAATCCGATCGCTTTTCCGCCCACGGCAATCCGGTCCACCGTGAGTTCCATCTCGTTCACTGCTCCATACTGGCCGCATGCAAACCGGTTCCGCCGCAGAGATCAAGATAATTCCTTCTGTCCTTCCCGCCGATTTCGCCCGATTGGGCGATGAGTGCCAGGCCTTGGAGAAGGCAGGCGTCGACCGCATCCAATTCGATGTGATGGATGGCCGCTTCGTTCCCAACATCACCTTCGGACCGGACGTGATCGCTTCCGTGCGCGGAGCGGTCTCGGTCCCATTCGAAGCGCACTTGATGATCGAAGAGCCCGATCACTTGATCAGCCGCTTTGTTGAAGCCGGTTGCGAATTGATCATCGTCCACGAAGAGACCTGCACCCATCTTCACCGGACCCTCTCAATGATCAACGACCTCGGGGCCCAGGCGGCTGTGGCCCTCAACCCGCATACCCCTATCGACCGGGTTGAACACGTCTTGGACCTGCTCAACATGGTTCTTGTGATGACCGTCAACCCCGGCTTCGGCGGTCAGAAGTACATCGCAGCCATGGAACCCAAGATTCGCGCCACACGAGATCTCCTCAACACCGCCGACCACTGGATCGATCTCGAGGTCGACGGCGGAATCAGCGCCTCCACGGTGGCCGGAGCGGCGGCGGCTGGCGCCAACGTCCTCATCTCCGGATCGGCGATGTTTCGACACCCCGACGGCCTAGCGGCTGCAGTTACCGAACTCCGCACCCTCGCTACCGAAGCCTACTAAGGCCCAACCCGTGTGGATTCCGGTCACGCTGGCAGCGGCCGTTTTCCAGATTCTCCGAACCTCGCGGCAGCACCAACTCCGATCGATTCTGTCGGTCAATGCCGCTGGTTTCGTCCGCTACACCTACGGATTCCCGCTCGCCGTCGCCGCCACGGTCATTACGTTCGTCGTGCTTGGCGAGGGCCTGCCAACCGTGCCGCCCCGATTCTGGCCCATCATCGGCGCCGCCGGATTTGCCCAAATCCTTGGCACGCTGGCGTTGCTCCGCTCGTTCGATCTCCGCGACTTTGCCATCGGCACGGTGTATGCGAAAACCGAGATAGTCATCGTGGCCATCGTCTCCGCAGTTGCTTTGGGTGAACCACTGAAGCCGCTGGGGTGGGTGGCCATCGTTCTGTGTATGGCAGGAGTGGCCTGGTTGGCGGCGCCCAGTCATCTCGGCGAAGCGATGTCGAGCATCGCCGATCCGGCCGCCCTCATGGGCATCCTGGCGGCCGGTGGATTCGCACTGGCCGCCGTGGGTATCCGGGCTGCGTCCAACTCCTTGAGCGACGCACCCGCCTTTCACCGAGCCCTCTTGACCCTGACCGTGATGCTGGGAATGCAGACCGCCTTGAACGGCACGCAGCTGTTCACATCAGCCCCAGCAGAATTCGTCAACGTGTACCGTGCATGGCGCTCGGCGTTGCCCGTGGGGGTGCTCAGCGTCTGCGGATCAGCGGGATGGGCGGTAGCGGTAACGCTCACCAACGCTGCCAAGGTACGAACCTTGGGCCAGGTGGAGTTGGTGATGGCGTTTGCCATCTCGGTCTGGTGGCTCCACGAGAAACACCTGCGTAGCGAATACATCGCCAGCGCCATGGTGATGGCTGGGGTAGTTGGGGTCATAACGTTGGGCTGATCGCCTCCAACCAACCGTGGCGCCAACGCTCTTCCTTTCACGTGACTGAGCGGCCAACGAGGGACGGTAACCTCTACCCCATGACCACCATCCCTGGACTCCCAACAGCCGACATTTCCGGCGCCGGCTTCGGATTCGATATCTACAACGCCCTCCTGAAAGAACGCATCGTGTTCTTGGGCTCCCAGGTGGACGACAACATCGCCAACCAACTGGCCGCCCAGATGCTTTTCCTCGCCGGACAAGATTCCAACAAGGACATCTGGCTCTACATCAACTCCCCCGGAGGATCCGTCACCGCTGGCATGGCCATCTACGACACCATGCAGTTCATTCGCCCCGACGTGGCAACGGTTTGCCTGGGGCTGGGTGCCTCCATGGGCCAGTTCCTCCTCACGGCTGGTGCTGCCGGGAAGCGCTACGCTCTGCCGCACGCCCGCATCCTCATGCATCAGCCCTCGGCTGGCATTCAGGGTCAGGCTTCCGACATCGCCATCCAGGCCGAAAACCTGGTGAAGATCAAGCGCCAGATGGCCGAACTCATCGCACTCCACTCCGGCCGCACCGTCGAAGAAGTTGAAGCCGATTCAGACCGTGACAAGTGGTTCACCGCCCAGGAGGCCCAGGAGTACGGGTTGTTCGACCGGGTCATCACCAAAGCTGGCGAACTCAGCGGCGACACCCCAATTTAGCCAGAACGGGCGGCGGGCGCTGCCCGCGTGAGGACGCCGGCTCAACAGTGCCACCGCTAGCGTGGTTCGCCATGGCACGTCCCGACAACCGAGAAAACTCCGAACTCCGTCCACTCAGCTTCGAGCGTGATTTCACCGACATGGCCAACGGCTCGGTGTTGGTGAAGTTCGGCCGCACGCATGTGTTGTGCACGGCGTCGGTAGAGGACGATGTGCCGCGCTGGATGCGCAACACCGGCGAAGGCTGGGTTACCGCCGAGTACAACATGTTGCCAGGATCCAGCCCTGAACGAATTCGCCGTCGCCAATCTGGTCGGGATCAGGAGATCCAACGGCTGATCGGCCGCAGCCTCCGGGCCGTGGTGGACATGAAGAAGCTGGGCGAGCGGAGCATCACGGTGGACTGCGACGTCCTTCAGGCAGACGGCGGCACCCGGACGGCGTCGATCTGCGGTGGCTTCGTCGCTCTCCACGATGCCGTCACCAGGCTGAACATCGGCACCGATCCTTTCATCGGAACCTGCGCGGCAATCAGTGTGGGAATCGTGGATGGTGAAGCCCGCCTCGACCTGCCCTATATCGAGGACGCCGCAGCTGAGGTTGACATGAACATCGTCATGACCGGCGACGGCAATCTAATCGAAGTGCAAGGCACTGCCGAAGGCAAGGTTTTCAGCCGAGGCCAACTGGACGAACTACTGGACCTCGGCGCCCTCGGTGTCTCCCAGATCACCGATGCGCAGAACGCCCTGATCGCCGACCCGCCCGCCCCCCGTCCCTGATCTGCAGCAGTGGACTTGGTCCTCGCCACCAATAATCCGGGGAAGGTCACCGAGCTTCGTGACCTACTGGGCGAAGCAGATGTCACCGTGCTGGCCCGACCCGACCACATCCCCGAGACGATCGAGGACGCAGACACCCTGATCGGAAACGCCACCAAAAAGGCGAGGGAAGTGTGCGCCGCCACCAACCGGGCGGCATTGGCCGACGACACCGGACTTTTTGTGGACGCCCTCAATTGGGCCCCCGGGGTTCGAACCGCACGATATGGGGGGTGGGAGAAGCTGCTGACCGCCCTGGACGGTGTACCCCCAACCGATCGACTGGCCCACTTTCGAACGGTTGTGGTTGTCGCCTATCCCGATGGGCGCCCGGACCTTGTGGTGAACGGCACCACCGCCGGTGTGATACTCACTGAACCACAGGGCGAGGGCGGTTTCGGCTACGACCCGGTGTTCGTCCCCGCCGACGGCGACGGTCGGTCCTTTGCAGAGATGACCAAGACCGAAAAGAACCTCATCTCACATCGCGGTCGCGCCCTGCGAAGGCTCGTAGAACTACTCTGAGGGATCAAAATCGCTGATGCGAAAAATTCGAACGCCGGACCAATTGGCCCGGCGCTCTCGAGTCATCACCCACGAGTTGTTGAACGCCACTGTGGCACAGGGCTACGAGGTGTTTCCAGTGGCCGGGAACTAGCGCCTATCAAGACGCCAATGCATAGGTCGCATGGACCCCGTTGTTCGACTCGTCGGTTCTGGGCCTCGCGTCTCTTGCATCGGAATCCGCAAATCAACCGAGCTGCTTGTCGCTGCAGTCGGAACATGTTCGGGCTGGTCAGGAGCGACCACGGAGGGCGGAAATCTGGGAGTTTCTACCCACCGACGGTCGGTATCCATACCCATCGCCAAACCGTCATCTGCGTTTAGGTTTCATCGGAGCAGAGGTACTGCGTCAGGTTCGCCCCGAAAGAGGGAACGAGATTGAACGCGAAGCAGACATTTAGACATCCACTGGAGGGCGGCCTGGCGGCTCTGGCTTCATCGCGGCTGCGGATTGACCCACTCGGGACCACAGAGCGCCAACGGATCGTCGCCGGCCTCTTTCACGAAGGTATTCGACGCACTCCATTCCTCCATCGCTTCTACAGCCTCATGACACTCTCGGTTCTGATCGCAGTACTCGGGTTGATCGCAGACTCCACGGCCGTCGTAATCGGAGCAATGCTGGTGGCCCCGTTGATGGCCCCGGTCTTGGGAATAGCGGCAGCTCTGGTAATGGACTGGTCCGAGCGGGCCCTGTGGTCACTGTGGGTCGCGTCCACGGGCGCCATCATGGCCATCGCCATCGCCGTCTTGGTCTCCTGGCTCATGCCAGGCGACCCAGCGCCTCTGCCCAACGAACTCCTGTCCCGAACCTCGCCCCGCTTGGTCGATCTCGGGGTGGCGCTGGTGGCTGGTGCAGCCGGTGCCTACAGCCACGTTCGCAAACAGGCCGGCGACGCCATCGTTGGTGTGGCGGTTGCCGTAGCTCTCATCCCGCCCCTGGCCGTTGTGGGGGTCACGCTGGAGATGGGTGAGTGGCAAATGGCCGCCGGATCATTCCTCCTCTTTCTCGCCAACGTCATCGGAATCATCACGGCCGGCGCCGTCACGTTCGTTATGTTCGGTCTCGTACCAAAGGGGCGTCTCTTCGAGACTCGCCAGCCCATTGCCCGGCGGTTGCGCACCACCGTGATCGCCACGGTACTCGTGGTGGCACCGCTACAGATCATCGACGAGTGGCGCCCCACCCCGGTGATGAGCTCGGCCCCCGGCCAGGCCCTGGTGACCGAGGTCGTCAACGGCTGGCGAGCCGATGTGCAGATCATCTCGATCGCCATCGATGACGTCATTGAAGAGAGCGAAGCCCCCGAGGTTCACCTCACCCTTGCAAAGAGCGCCCCAGAAGGCCAGCTCCCCGGTGGTGAAAAGGGTAGACCACTCGGCGTCGAAGTCCTGGCCGATCGAATCAGCGAAGCCTTTGGTTCGTCGGTCAACGTGGTTGTCACCTCAGTGGAAAGTGACGTTGAAACCGCCGAAACTCTGTTGGAAGAAGCCGAGATTGATCCCGAGACCGCCTCTACTAACAGGAAAGGGAACTGAGGATGCACACGATCCGTCTCGCCACGTTCGCCTGGCAGCGAACCGAACCCCGCTTCGAACTGCATCCCGAGACCATCAACTTCTTCCTGCCCAGCCGATTCGGCGATCTCCCTTGGCTGATCAAACGCGATGATGTGGCCGTGGTTGATACTCGCGATCAGATCGCCGAGATCGATAACAGTCTATTGGGAGACGGCAAAACGTCGACGGACCACTCCTATCTCAACGTGCCCTACATCGCCACCTCGACGGTCGCTGTCCCGCCAACTACCGGGCTCCTGTTCAAAGAGCCGAAGCTCCACCCCGATCTCGGGGTGCTGGACGGCCTGCTCGTCCGGGAACAACACCCGGGACAGCTGATCGACCTGGCCGTTGCGCTGGGACTGGAGACTGCAACAGACCTCCACTGGTTTACAGATCACCGCCGCTCTATGCCCCCTGGCGAAGCGTCAGACCGCTCCCCTTTCCGCCTTGCGGAGCGGATCGGCGTCGCCTCGGCCGCCACCGGCGGTGGTCTGTTCTTTCTTGCGGCCGGCCAGAGTATGCATCAGCGATCGGGCCGCATGGGCCTCGCCTTGCTCCTGGGTGGTACTGGGGTTGCGGTTGCGGCCGACTGGTTTGGGCGGCATCGTCTCAGAGATGGGTTCCACCTCGACACCGCTTTCGGAACTGGTGAAGGCCTCTCAGGCGACAGCCACCACTTCAGCTCGCAATGAGAAAGTGGCCGCGCTCGCCGGCTTCTTGGCCGGTGTCGGCCCCTCAGAAGTTCCTACCGCGGTCGCTCTACTCACTGGCGTTCCCCGTCAGGGGCGAGTGGGAATCGGATGGGCCCTGGTGGAGAGCAGTGGCGTCGACCGGAACGACGACGCTGCTCCGTCGGGACCTCCGCTAACCCTCGCCGACGTCGATGCCGCAGTGGACGCGGTGAGCCGCACCGGTGGGAGCGGCTCTGACGCCGCCAAACGGGACATCGTGGCCGGGCTTTTCCAACGAGCCACGGCCGAGGAAGCGAACTTCCTGTCGGACGTACTGGTAGGAGGACTTCGACAGGGCGCGCTGGCTGGGGTTCTTGCGTCGGCGATCAGCAAGGCCTTCGGAGTGAAACTGGCGCTGCTGCGACGGGCCGCCATGCTTCTCGGTGACCTCGGCGAAGCAGGCACCATCGCCAGCGTCGCCGGTGACGCAGGTCTCGCGGCCGTCGGACTCACCGTAGGCCGAGCGGTGGAGCCAATGCTGGCCGCAACCTCACCCGATGTTCCCACTGCGCTGAACGAAACCGGAATGGCAGCCATTGAGTGGAAGCTGGACGGCATCAGAATCCAGGTACACAAGTTGGGCGCTGAAGTAAAGGTGTTCAGTCGCAACCTCAACGACATCACGACCCGTGTGACTGGCGTGGTCGATGTCGTTCGATCGCTCGCCGTCCGCGCCGCAATCTTGGACGGTGAGGTGCTCGGCTCCTCACCCCACTTCTTCGACATCATTCACCGGGACGGGCAGGATCTCCTGGACCAACCGCTCCACGAGCGAATGACCCACCTGGAGGCGGTAGCCGGTGAGCATCGAATCCCCTCGGTGACCACCGATAACCCCGATCGGGCCCAGGCGCAAATGGAGGCGGCCTTGGCAGCGGGCCACGAGGGGGCCATGGTCAAAGGGATCGACACGCTGTACGAAGCGGGTCGACGAGGTAAAGGCTGGCGGAAAGTCAAGCCGGTCCACACCCTGGATCTCGTGGTTCTAGGGGCCGAATGGGGACACGGTCGACGCAAGGGTTGGCTTTCCAACCTGCATCTCGGCGCTCGGAGCGACGACACCGACGAGTTCGTCATGGTGGGCAAGACCTTCAAGGGACTCACCGATCAGCTCCTTCGGTGGCAGACCGAACAGCTACTGATGCGGGAGACCCATCGGGAGGGCATCACGGTTTTTGCCCGCCCCGAATTGGTGGTGGAAATCGCCGTGGACTCCAGTCACGCATCCACGCGCTACCCCGGCGGTGTCGCACTTCGATTTGCCCGGGTGCGGCACTATCGAGACGATAAAGTAGCGGCCGACGCTGACACGATCGAGACCGTTCGTTCACTGATGGTCACGCTCCCGGTCCACGACCTCCCGGAATAGATGGCGGGTCAGCTAGGCAAGGCCGCCGGTGAGAACCGAAATCACTGGGCGGGCGCCCGAAGCTCCCGGCGCAGAATCTTGCCACTGGCGGACTTCGGAATGGAGTCCACGAACTCCACGAGACGGATCCTCTTATAGGAGGCCACATGTTCGGCGACGAACGACATGAGTTCCTCCGCCGAAACCGCAGCTCCAGGCTTCAGGACCACAAAGGCCTTGGGTAGTTCGCCCGCCTCGATGTCTGGCACTCCGACCACGGCTACGTCGGCAACCGCGGGATGAGTGACGATGAGCGCTTCCATCTCCGCAGGCGGAACCTGGAAACCTTTGTATTTGATTAGCTCTTTCACCCGATCCACGATGTACATGTGATCGTTGCCGTCGATCCGAGCAACATCACCGGTGTGGAGCCAGCCATCGGCGTCGATGGTGACCGCCGTCGCCTCCGGATTGTTGAGGTACCCCTTCATCACCTGCGGGCCACGAATCCACAATTCTCCCTCGTCACCGGGGCCTTGGCTGGTGCCGTCCGGGGCGACGATTCGGCACTCGGTGTTGGGGGCAGTGACACCGTTGGAACCGGGGGTCACGTCAGTACCGACGGTGGCGTGGCTAATCGGGCTCAGCTCGGTCATCCCGTAGCCCTGCACCACTACACAGTCCACCCGGGCCGCTGCCTCCTGTGCCAGCTCAGCACCCAATGGGGCCGCACCGCTGAAGATCTTGCGGAGTGACGAGACATCGTATTGATCCACCAGCGGGCTCTTGGCCAGGCCCAGGATGATGGGCGGAACGGCGTAGAACTGCGTAACGCCGTGCTCCTGTATCAATGACAACGCATGCTCCATGTCGAAGCGGGGCATGGTGACCACGGTGACACCACTGGCCAGCAGCCCATTCATCAGAACTTGCATCCCATAGATGTGGAAGAATGGAAGAACAGCGAGCGCCACTTCCCCGGGTTCGTAGGAGAGCATCGCATTACTCTGCACAAGATTGGCGACACAGTTGTAGTGGCTGAGCATCACTCCTTTGGGCAGGCCCGTGGTACCGGAGGAATATGGCAGAACAACGATGTGATCCTTCGGATCAACAGGGACCTGGCCTATCGGCGCGGCCATCAGTTCGGCGATTGACCGATGACCATCCACGGGTCCGATCGTGATCACCTCATTCGCTCCACTTCCCTCTGCTGCAGCCACCGCTGTTTCAGCAAAGGGGGCGGCGGCGATCAACAACGTTGCGTTTGCGTCGTTGAGTTGGTAGCGAACCTCCTCAGCTCCGTAGACAGGGTTGATCGTGGTGACCGTCCCCCCGGTGACCGCAACAGCATGAAAGACGATGGTGTATTCGGGCATGTTGGGAGCCATCAGGCCGACCGTGACGCCCGGCCCCAGCCCCTCGGCTGCTAATCCGCCTGCGAGGCTGTAGATGGCATCGGTGAGTTCCTTGAACGTCCACGATCCACCCGTCGCACCGTCGATCATTGCCACCCGACTTTCCGAAGGGTTCATCCCCGAAAACGAACGGAGTGAGGGCGATCTCGGGGATCTCAACATCCGGCAACGGACTACGAAACACATGCTCTGCCATGTCAGAAGGTTAGGAGGTCAGGCCGCCGCTTGCGTCAGGCGTTGGAAGCAGAGGCCGCCGTGATCGGTTTACTGCAGGCATGAGGTTCCTCCCGCTCATCGTGGCCGCCGTTGTCCTGGCAGCCGCCTGCACAGCCGACCAAACCGCCGATTCCAACCCTGGCCAAACGATCGCCGTACCAACACTCCCACCGGGGCGGGTGCAAGACTTTGGAGAGCCACCGGAATTCCTCGCCGGTCCGCTCGACGCTGAACTGGAAGCGGCCATCGCCCAGGTTTTCGGTCCTTCGCTCGAGGACGGCTTTTTCGATGTTGACGACCGATCCGCATTCGACACCATGGGGGCCTCGGGCGATGTTCGAGTTGCGTGGCTGCTGAGCGACCTCCTGCGATTCGTCTCCGGCGAAGACACCAGGCCGCGCATTGCCAGGGCCGCCAGCGACGTCATGGGCGTGGACCTGGGTGGTGATTGGCGGGCCGTCACCGACCACCTAATAGCGTGGGATGTTCCCGCCCCGCCGAACTACTTCGACCAGAAGAAGCTGCTCTACACCATTGTCTTACCGGCATGGGAGCCGCTGTTCGACGAAACGAGCACGGTCGACTGGCGGCTCATCAGCTGGGGCGGCGTCTTCATCGACGATCAGCCATTCGGTGAAACCACCGGTAACTGTCAGCGCTGCATTCCGGCGGTGGACAATCCGGCGGTGACCGATGCGGCAGGAGGCGACTGGTACACGGACGAACGGGTGGTGTTCGGTGTGGAAATCAACGGCGAGTCTCGGGCGTATCCCAAACACATCATGGAGATCCGAGAAATGGTGAATGACTCGCTGGGAGGGCGTGACTTCGGAATGCCATACTGCACGCTCTGCGGTTCGGCGCAGGTCTTCTTCACCGACGAGGTCGAGGGCTTTGACCGACCCATCCTTCGGACCTCAGGCCTTCTGAGCCGGTCAAACAAGGTGATGTTCGACCTCACCACCAAAAGCGTTTTCGACACGTTTCTGGGCGAGGCGGTCACCGGGCCCTTGGCCGATGCCGGCGTCGTTCTCCCGCAGGCGAACGTGGTGACCAGCACCTGGGGCGCATGGAAGGCCGAGCACCCGGAAACCACCATCCTGGCCGAAGAATTGGATCTTGGCCGTGGATTCGATCCACTACGAGGCCGGGATGATGACGGGCCGATCTTCCCGATCGGCGAGGTCGACAGTCGGCTACCGGCCCAGGAAAAGGTGCTGGGCGTCCTCTCGCCAGAAACCGGTGAGGCAATTGCGTTCCACGTTCCCAGCGCCGTTGCTCTTCTGGCCAACGGCGAGACCATCGACGTCGCGGGCATTTCAATCGTCTCCTCGGGGAGTGGCATCGAGGCGGTCGATTCCAACGGCAACGAGCTCGGGGGCCACGAAGCCTTCTGGTTCGCATGGTCCCAGTTCAATCCCACCACCCAGCTGTGGCCGCCCCCATAGCACGTCGATTCCTGGCGGTTCGACTCCCACGGTGATGGCCCCGGTGACGGACTACGTGGAGGCCGCCGGCAAATTTCTGATGAAGGTGACAATTCCCCGTTCTGTCTGATCCGACCGACACAGGATGTTGGGTTAAGCAGAAATTTCAGGGGGTGCGGGGGAGGAGAGAAAGTTGCCGGGACTGGGCCACCAGCGTTCCCGTGGCGTCCCACATCAGTCCATCTTCCTCCACAAAACCCTCGCTCACGAAACGGGAAGAGAAATGGCACTGGAGCCAACCGGGCGCCGGCCGCTTTCGCACGTGCACAGTTAGTTCCAGTGTGGGAACCCATGCCACACCGATGGTGCTGTTGAAGATGGTGGGCGGAAACGCATCAGAGGCCAGAAGAAGGCCGATCGTGTCCCAGGGTTCATCGTTGACAAGCTTGAGCCAACCCCGCATCAGGAGGTTGCCAGACGGGGCATCGTAGAAGTTGTCGTCGGGGTGCAGGCGCAAGTCGACATTCGTCATGAATTTGGGCGGAAACGTCTCGCCCGCCTCGATCTGCGTGCACTCCTCAGGGCTGGGGAACAGCGGTCGCTCACCAAGGATCATCGTTCGCTCGTCGGCCGGCATTTCACTCAGATCCGTAAATGTGCCAAGTGCTGATATCAAAGGTTTGTGGGCCACCACGGTGCCTCGAACGGTCGTGAAACGCCTACCGGCTTTGACCACGTCAGCATCCACCGTCACCGGCCCTTCCTGGCCGGGGCGAAGAAAATGAGCGGTGATCGTAGTTACGTCTCGCCGATCAGCGGCGCCCGCCATGGCCCGCCCCGCAAGGGCCAGAAGGTAACCGCCGTTGGCGTTGCCCACGATGTCCCAGTCTGGCGCTATGGCGCCCGACCACGTTCCGACTCCCGATTCGGTCATTGCGGTGGCACCAGCGAAACTCACCCCGGCATACTAGAGCCATGGCCATTCAGAGCGATGCGGCCGGGCAGGTCCTCGATCGTCTCCGAAGCCTGCTAGCCGAATTCCCCGAGGTAAGCGAGCGTTTGAGTCATCACACGCCCACGTTCTTCATCCGGGACAAGAAGGTGCTGTGCCATCTGTGGGAAGACCATCACGCCACGCCTGGTATCTACATTTGGTGCGCGGCACCACCGGACGTGCAACTCGAACTGACCGAGCGCGAGCCAGACCGTTTCTTCCGTCCGGCCTACGTGGGCCACAGGGGTTGGATCGGTGTACACCTCGACGTCGACCCCGACTGGGATGAAGTGACCGAGATCCTTAAGGACGCCTACCGCATGGTCGCCTCCAAAACGCTCGCCAAGCAGCTCACCTGACCGGTCTCTGGCATTAACCGTGGGGGGATGCCTCCCGAATCTACGATTAGGCAATGCCTGACGAGCTCCTCGATCTGACCACCGCCTGTGGCGCGCGCCCTGGATTGTTCTGTGAGTGGGTCTACAACCAAACCGGCAGCGATGCGGCAGCACGGATCGCCACCTGGATGGTTGATCGGCCACTCCGAATCTTCCTGATTATCCTCGTCGCCTGGTTCATTCGCAAAATGCTCCATCGGGCGATCGATCGATTTGAACGCCGGGTCGCCGAAAAATCCCCGCTCCTGCGGGATGTACCGCTTCCCGACGACGTTTCAACGGTTGCCGGTCGTCGAGCACTCCGGGAGCACACCCTGGCGGCCAGGGCGAAGCAGCGAGCCGTCACGATCGGTGCAGTGCTTCGAAGCTCGGTTTCCCTGGCTGTCTTCCTCCTCACCGGGCTCTTGGTGCTCAGTGAACTGGATCTGAACCTCGCACCACTGATCGCCAGCGCTGGTATCGCCGGTCTGGCCATCGGCTTTGGCGCCCAATCCATGGTGAAGGACTTCCTGGCCGGCATGTTCATCATCCTCGAAGATCAGTTCGGCGTTGGTGACATCGTGGACACCGGCCTGGCCACCGGAAAGATCGAGGAAGTCTCGCTGCGGACCACCCGGCTGCGGGATCAATCTGGCACGTTGTGGATCGTCCCCAATGGCGAGATCAGCCGGGTAGGCAATACGAGCCAGGTTTGGAGCAACGCGGTGATCGATGTGGAGGTTGCCTACGACACCAACCTCGACTATGCGATCGCCACCATCAAGAAGACACTGGACGCCATCTGGAAGAGCGACGAACCCAATGCAACCGTCATCGCGGAGCCGAACGTGCTCGGTGTTGAACGGATGGGCGACTCCTCAGTGGTCATTCGGGCCGTGGTGAAATGCGAGCCAGCCGAGCAATGGGTGATGGGCCGGATTGCCCGGAAGAAGCTCAAGGAAGCGCTCGACGAGGCCGGGATCGAGATCCCATTCCCCCAGCGGACCATTTGGATTCGGAACGAAACAGGGTCTGCTGCCTGAACTCAAACTGAACGAGCCAAGAGCTGTGCTCTTGCAACAGATAGGCGCCCTGTGTCACATTCGATGACATGACTCTTGGCGGATCAAAACGAAACCTTCGGCGGGGCCTTGCGGTGGGAGCAGGACTCGCACTCATCGGCGCATCGCTCGCCATCTCCCGCGAGCCGTTGTTCTTGCTGGCGCTCCTCTTTGTGTTGGTGGTGCCATTCGAGAAGTGGATGCCCCGCCATCCCGAGCAGAAGATCAGACGCAGGGAGCTTGGCACCGATATGGCCCATGGCATCGTGGCCCCGCTCGTTGCCCCACTGGGGGTATTCGTGGCGGTGACCATCGGCGCTCTCAGCCTTGGCTGGTTGCCCGGGCTTGCGTTGCGCCCGTTGGTGTCCATGCTTCCCGGCTGGGCATCCATGATCCTGGGTGTCTTCCTTTTCGATGCGTTGATCTATTGGACGCATCGCTTCAGCCACGAAGTCCCGTTCCTGTGGCGCTTCCATGCCGTTCACCACAGCACCGAAACACTCGATTGGGTGTCGGGTCTTCGCCAACATCCCTTCGATGGCGTGATCCTCGCCCCCGCCTTTGCGTTCCTGCTTGGAGCGGGATTCACCGGTCAGTATGCCGGCGTGCTCACGGTGGTCCAGATCCTCACTGGCATCTTCCTGCACGCCAACGTCCGGTGGCGTCTCCGCCCCCTCCACAAGCTGATCATCACGCCGGAGTTTCACCACTGGCACCACACCAACGAACCGAAGGCAATTCATAGCAACTATTCGGTCTTCCTTCCCATCTGGGATCTGATATTCGGGACCTACTTCATGCCATCCAACCGGCGGCCCCAGACCTATGGCATCAATGAACACATGCCCTCTGGCGTTGCAGCACAGATGTTGTGGCCTCTTAGAGGAATGGGCAACCCGATCAGAATCCTGGCGCGAACCCTGCGGCACCCCATTCGATCGGTGAAGTGGCTGGCCCGCTGGATTCGATCGCTCGTCGCAGAAATGAAGCGCACCGCACTTCGGCCCACCCGGAATGTTGTGGGCGTGGTGCCGCACCCGCCGACTGCACCAACGCCAGCAATGCGCCAAGAAGACCTCGTGGGTATGGGCCGGTAAGTTCTCGGCGGCTCCTCTTGCGCCTGCCTAGGAGGGGGAGGCAGTGCCCGGGGTGGGACTCGAACCCACACGCCCTTGCGGGCCGAGGTGTTTAAGACCTCTGCGTCTGCCATTCCGCCACCCGGGCAAGTGGTCACACAAATGATAGGACGTCTGGTAGAACTTGGTCGATGGGATTGCGGGGCGTCGGTGCAGGACTAACGTTCAGCCTTTTCGTTACCGGAGCCTGCTCATCTGGAACCGATGGGGCAACCTCTGGCCCGCCTCAATCCACGGCGGCCCCCACCGCCATCACCACCGCCCCGGGGACGGCAGCGACAACGGCGAGCACTGCCATCGCGGAGACCCCTGCCACAATCCCTACCACCTTGCCGCCGGTGGAAGCACCAGAAGGGTATGAACTCGTATGGCGAGATGAGTTCAACGAGGCCGGGCTGAACACTTCGTTGTGGACCATCGAGCACAGCACGTTCGGTGAGGGAAACAACGAACTCCACTGCTACACACCTGGCAACGTCAGCGTTGCGAACGATGTGCTCGCGATCACAGCAACCGACAACCAAACCACATGCCCGGGGAACAAGGTCCGAGACTATGGCTCTGGCATGGTCCACACACGAGACACCGTGGCCTTTCGATATGCCTGGTTCGAGGTGCGCGCCAAAGTTCCGGCCGGTCAGGGTCTCTGGCCCGCAATTTGGCTGTCCCCGAATGACGATGCGTACGGCCTCTGGCCCCGCAGCGGCGAGATCGATCTCATGGAGCTACGCGGTCAAAACCCCGCCGTGGCGCGGGTGAACTTCCATTACGCAGGCAGCGACGGGAGTCGGGAGCAATCACCGTTGGATGTGAGGGCCAACGGCGAAGGCTTCCACGAAACGTTCCACACGTTTGCGCTGCGCTGGACCGATGAGAGGATCACCTGGTTCATCGACGATGTGGAGGTGCATTCGGTAGACGACTGGACCAGCGAGGTCGGCCCGTTCCCGGCCCCCTTCGATCAGAGATTCTTCCTCCGCCTCAATCTTGCTGTGGGCGGCAACTTCCCCGGCTCACCGGACAACAGCACTTCGTGGCCGGCGGTCATGGAGGTCGACTACGTGCGAGTCTTCCAGTCTTTTCCATAACGCGGAAGGAACCACGCTGGACTCGGGAGCAGAACCGCCACGACTACGCTGACAACCGGTTCTCTGAGGTCCCAAAAATGAAAACACTTCTCAATCTCCTACTCACGTTTGCACTGGTTGCTTCGGCCTGTTCCAGTGGCGACGGCGATACCGCTAACACCCAGCGCACTACCAACTCCACCACCGAAGCGGGTCCGGTGGGGCAGATCGATGGTGAAGGCGAACTGGTCATTCCCGAGGAAGACCTGCCGGATATCGAAGTGGCGCTGATCTGGCACCAGCATCAACCCAACTACCCTGAGATCGACGGCTTGATCAGCCGGCCTTGGGTCCGCCTCCACGCCTCCAAAGACTACGTAGACATGGCCAGCCTTGTGGAGGAATTCCCGGACCTGCGTCTCACCATCAACCTTACGCCGGTTCTGATGAACCAACTCGTGGACCTGAAGGCGGGATCGAACGACATCTATGAGGACGTCGCCCGGACCCCAGCGGAGGAGCTCACACCCACGGAAAGGAGGTTCCTGGTCGACCGTTTCTTCGACATCAACAGCCAGATCATCGAACGGTCTGATCGCTACGAGAGCTTGAGGGAGCTTCGGGATACCGGCGGGTCGTTCTCCGATCAGGACCTGCGCGATCTACGAACTCTCTTCCACTTGGGGTGGATCGATCCAGAACTCGTGGAACAGGATCCAAGGCTGCGGGCGCTGCGAGACGACGACCGCGGCTTCACCGACGAAGACACCATCGCCGTGCTGGATGCCATCGATGACCTCGTCGCCCAGGTGATTCCCACCCACGCCGATCTCTGGAATTCGGGCCAGCTGGAGATCATCACCTCCCCTCTGGCTCATCCGATCCTGCCACTGATCGCCGACACCGACTTGGCCCGGCCCGGAGATCCCTCCGCGATTCTCCCTCGAGCGAGCTTCCGCGAATACGGAGACGCCCAGCTCCAGGTTGAGCGTGGCCTGGCCCGAGCAAACGAACTCTTGGGACAATTGCCAAACGGCATGTGGCCCGGCGAAGGAGCGGTGGCTCAGGCGATCATGCCGATCTTCGCCGAGAACGGTGTGAGCTGGGTGGGGACCGGAGAAGATGTCCTGGCCAAGAGTCTCGACAACGGCGGTTTCAGCCGAGACGGCAAAGACACCGTCATCGACGCTGAGGTCCTTTATAAGCCCTACCGGGTCTCCACCCGGGAGGGCGATGTGAACATGTTCTTCCGTGATCTGCGACTTTCCGACCTCATTGGCTTCGAGTACTCGGGACGGGGGGCCGACGATGCCGCCGACGACCTTCTCAACCGAATCAACGACATTCGAATTCAGTTGGCCCGGAGCGGCGTGACCGCCGATACCGACGCCACTCCGCTCGTGACCCTGATCATCGACGGCGAAAACGCCTGGGAGAACTACCCCAACGACGGGCGAGACTTCTTGCGGGCGATGTATGACCGGTTCACCACCACCGAGTGGCTCACAACCACTACCCCCTCGGAGTTCTTGGAAAACCACCCCGACGATGTTGGTGAGCTCGATGAAGTCTTCCCCGCCGCCTGGTTCTCTCCCAATTTTGCCACGTGGATCGGAGAGGCCGAAGAAGCCCGAGCGTGGGAACTGCTCCGTACCACGCGCCAAGACCTTCGCACGGCCGAGCGCCGGGGCACGTCAACAGCGGCACAGCTTGTGACGGCTACCGATCTGATGCTGTCTGCGGAAGGCTCAGACTGGTTCTGGTGGTACGGCGACGACCAGGACTCTGGCGACGATCGCTACTTCGACGGAGCGTACCGTGAGCTGCTCGGACAGGTCTATGACGCCCTCGGCCAGGTCCGCCCTCGTTGGGTGTCGGTCCCCATCATTCCCGACCCGCGGGTGGTCCCCGTATCGTCCTCCGGTGAGCCTGTGACGGTGGTGATCGACGGAAACCCGTCTGATTTCGCCGACGCCACCACGTTCGATTTCACCGGCGACGGCGACGTGATCTCGCGGATGGCTGTGGCCGTTGACGCCGACCGGGTTGGTCTGTATTTCGACGGCGGGTACGAGAACGGTATGGACCTCTACCTCGGTACCCCGAGCGGTACCAGCCGGCGGGGCACCACTATTGATGACCGGTTCGTGCTCGGATTCGATGCCACTCACCTCATCCGCTGGTCCGAAGCCGAAGGTGCCTGTATCTCCAGCACCCTGGCGCCAGAATCGATCGTGGATTCCTATCCGAACCAGTGCGACGTGGTCGAGTCGGCATTGTCCGCCTCGGGCCTCGAAATGGCCATCCCCATCGAGACGCTGGGCTCCCTGACGGTTGGTGACAAGGTTTTCATCCGGATACAGACCGGGTCATCGCTCACGCCCTCCGCCGGCCCGGCCGAGGTCCCAATTCCCGACATCGCGGGCTTTACCGAGATCCGAGTTCTGCCCGATCCCAAGAACGACGACTACGGGCCAGGTTTCTACACCTACCCCACCGACAACGTCTTCACTCCGGGGAGTTATGACCTGCTCGAGGTGGTGGTGGGAGAAAGCGGGGAAGGCGCCGACGGCGACTTTGTCTTCTCGTTCCTCTTCGACGCCCCGATCCGGAACCCCTGGAACTCCCCCACGGGTCTCAGCATCCAAACGATCGATCTGTACCTGGATTACGATCCAGGCACCGGCACGGGAGCGCAGGCGCTGCTGGATGGACGCAACGCTCAACTGGCTGCCAACTCCGGCTGGGAAGTAGCCCTGGCAATCGAAGGTTGGGATAGAGCGATTGTTACGCCAAACGCCAACGGCACCTACCAAGAAAACGACACCGGAATCAACCTCACGGTCCGTGCCGAACAGGGTCTCGTGACAGCTCGGGTGGCAAAAGCGGCGCTGCCAGCAGGGCTGGACCTGGAGCGCGCCGGGATCGCCGTTGCGATCCTCAGTCAAGAGGGTTTCCCGAGCGCTGGGGTCCGCCGGGTTCGGGATGTAACCGCAGAGGCCGGACAGTACAAGATCGGTGGCGGTGACAGCTCCGCGGGCGACACCCGGATCCTCGATGCACTCTTCGACAAGGGAGGGGCTCAGGAAGCAGACCTGGCCCAAAACCAGCTCCCTCTCCAAGAATAGTCATATAGTTCGGGATTTTATGCCAGTTTTATTTATATCTTTATGTCGGTTTTATTTCAGTCTATTTGGGAATAGATCGCGATACTGACCCAGTTTCTTCCGTCGGAATCAGACAAGCTGTCCGGTTCTTGTACCTAGAGGAGGAAACTAATGACCAAAACCCGAATGATATTGCTGGGCTTTCTCAGCATCATGACCGTGTCGGTGGCTGCACTGCCGAGCGCCGGCGCAAGCCGTGATGCGGGCACCTACACGGTGACGATTACCAACTCCACAGCAGCGCAACATTTGACACCGCCGAACTATGCCGCCCACACCCGTGATGTCCGAGTATTCCAGAACGGCCGAGCCGCCAGCGCAGCCGTGGCGGGCGTGGCGGAGAATGGTGACGTTCCTACGCTAGCCATGGCGCTCAACGCTGCGGTCGATGACGCTAGCCTCGGCGTAAGCGGCGTTGGTAGCGTCGATCCGATTGGCCCCGGCCAATCAGCCACCTTCACGTTCGAAACCGATGCCGACAAGTTCAGCCTCGTCTCCATGCTGGTTTGTACCAACGACGGATTTGCCGGCTTGGACAGCATCAACCTGCCCAAGCGCGATGGTCAAAGCAAGACGCTGCAGGTCCAGGGCTATGACGCTGGCACCGAGATCAATACGGAGTTGAAGGTTGACACGGTTCCCGCCGAGTTCTGCAACAGTGCTGACATCGGCACCGGTACGAGCAACCCCGCCCTGGCGGAGAACGGCGTGATCCGGCGTCATCGCGGGATCGAAGGTGTTGGCGATGTGGAGTCCAGCTTCGACTGGAACGGTCCCGTGGCCAGGATCACCATCACTCGCAACTGATGGACCGGAACTGACAACCGCTCCGCGGCTACCACCCCAAAGTCCGCGGAAACGAGACAACTCGCGAGACTGCCCAACCGAGCATCGGGTGGGCAGTTTCGCACGTGACCGCCCAGGAATCGCCCAAGTTTCTACGCCGTGTGGTTCCGGCACCACCACTGGTGACCAAAGGGCCGCTTACTGGGCAATTTCACCCAAGATTGGTCAAAGGAACGGTCGAATTATCAGGCCTTCTACGGCTAGTTTCGAACTCAGCGGATCTCGGCACAATCACGTAAAGGCAGTTCGATTCAAATGACTCAAAAGGCAATTCGGCTCTTCGGCGCGCTACTTCTTGTCGCCACCTTGATTGCGGGAGGCGTCTCCCCCGCGGAGGCTCAAACCGGCCGCGATCTGTTCGTGTCACCTGCGGGTAGCGACGCCAACGCCGGCACAGCATCCAACCAGGCGTGGCGTTCACTCCAGTTTGCCAGTGCCCAACTGACCGCTGGCGACACGCTGTGGGTAATGGACGGTACCTACAAGGGGTTCACCATGGGACTCCGGGGCCGCGACGACGCATGGATTCGCCTGGTCAATTACCCGGGAGCCAATCCGGTAGTCGATGGCGGAGAAGGCAGCGGACTGGAGATCAACGATGCCTCCTATGTGGAGGTGCGGGGACTGGAGTTCAGGGGTGACGCCGACCGCAACCAGAACCCCAATGCGATCGGCATGTTGATCACCGGCAAATCCCACCATCTACGATTTGTCGGCAACGAGGTCCATCACTTCGGAGCCGGCGGAATCATCACCTACCACAGTGGCGACCATCTGGAGTTCTACCACAACACGATCCACAGCAACGCCAACTGGAACCCCGACCAGCACTCTGGCATGTCGATGCTGGGGTTGGTCGACGACGGCGCTGGCCCTGACGCCAATGGCTACAACAACTACGTCGTTGGCAACCTCATCTACAACAACGAGAACCTGGTGAAGACCACCCAGTTCGGAGGCGGAACGCGCGTGACCGACGGCAACTGCTTCGTGATAGACGTAACTCTGGAGAGCGGATACCAGGGTCGCACGCTATTCGGCAGCAACATTTGTGTGGACAACGGCGGACGCGGCACGCAGGCATACCGGAGTGCTCACCTCGACGTGGTGAACAACACCTTCTACCACAACATGCGCTCGCCCGACGTGGCCCGGATCGGGTCCGAGGTCATGGCCTATGACAGCCAAGACGTCCGTTTCGCCAACAACCTCATCATCTCCCGACCCGACGTGCTTCCGCTGACCACCGGCATCTCCACCCAGATCGCCTACCAAAACAACCTCACGGTCGGCAATCGGACCGCAACGACCCACTCCAGTGATCGCCATCTCCCCTTGGGCACTCTGGTGTTGGTCAACGGCTCGGTAGACGCCGGTGTGAGCACCATCGAAAGCTTCACGCCCCGGGCCGATGGTGCCGCCGTCGACGGCGGCAGTGCCAACTACACCGCGGCCCTCCTGGTAGATTTCGCAGGCAATTCACGACATGCGGGTGCAGCCCCGGACAACGGGGCAGTGGAGCGAGGTGCCAGTGCGGAGAGCAACTGGCCCTGGAACAACGAGCTGGCAGCGCCTAGTTCCAGTGGTTCGTCGGGCCAACCGTCAACACCGATCCAGCCAACCGAGGCTCGAGTGCAAGCCGTTGTCCGGCTCTACAGCGCCGCATTCCTTCGGCCGCCCGATGCACCCGGTCTTCAATACTGGTCCACGGTTGATGCTCGGCTCATAGACATCGCGTACGCCTTTGCGGTCAGCGCTGAGTTCAAGAACACTTACGGCGTATTGAACGACGACGGTTTCGTCGACCGGATGTACCAAAACGTGCTGAGGCGCCCCGCCGACGCCAAGGGCGCCGCGTATTGGAAAGATCTGATGACAAACGGTCTGAGCCGGGCCGAGGTGTTGCTCTACTTCTCTGATTCTGCTGAGTACCGAGGCCAGTAGGTCCCCCAAAGACCCGCAGCCGAACACTGTCATACCCCTCGGTCATACTCCTAGTAGTGGAAACCAAGGAGTGGCAGATGCACACCAAACAAGTCCCAGGGACGTTCGAAACCCAGGCAAACGCCATGAGCTTTGCGGCCATCGGTCGAGTGCTTACCGACCACGCGCTGGCCCGGGGGGTGACCGCTCCGAGCTTCCGGAGCCCGCCCCGTCTTCCCGGTGTGCGCCGTTCGGTCACCCGCAACCGAGACGACTCCATCACGGTTTCGGTGATCGTCTCACGACGGCCCCTCAGCGCTGTCATTGCCGACATGATCGATGGCGTGGTTCTCGCCTCCGGGCTCAGAGCAGATGAAGCCCGGTCGCTCTATGACACGCTATGGACCACCAGCCACAGCTGGCTGCTGGGCGTCGCTCCTGCCCATGACTCGCTCCCGCTCGCCGAAGCGCCCACATTGCGGGCGGTAGCCTAGGCGACCATGGAAGCAGTCGCCCTCAACGTGGCCCAACAACGGGTACTCGACGAGCTTGGTTCAATCGATCGTCCATCCTTCGAGCCATCGCTCCAAGCCGAACTTCGCGCCGAGCTGCAGGATGCGTTCAGCCCGATGGCCACAGTGATCACCGAGGAAGACGACCTCTTCGTCTCCAAGCGGTCCCTCGGGATGGTGCTCTCTTGCGAGCAACACTACGTAAGCGATCGTGACGGTGAGTTCGCATGGAGTGTCCCCACCGCCCGAGGGACCGTGGCCCACAAAGCGATCGAACTGCTCGTAGGTTTCCGTGGCGAACCAACACCGCTGGACCTCATCGAGGCGGCACTGGCCCGGCTCGAGACCGACCGATCGATAGGAGACTTTCTTCTGGGGCTATCCGAAGCAGAACGCGCCGACCTGGTGGCCAGCTGTAATGACCAAGTTGCCGGTTTCATGGAATCGTTTCCACCCCTACGCCGACAATGGCGTCCTGTTACAGAGTCCCGCGTCCGAGCGAGCTTTCTGGGCGGCGCCCTGCAACTGGGCGGCAAGGTAGATCTACAGCTGGGATATGCCCGAGGTCAAGAAGCCGGCAAGGTCATCATCGATCTAAAAACCGGGCGCGTCCACCGTTCCCATGTGGATGACCTCCGGTTCTATGCTTTGATCGACACGCTCAAGTACGGGGTGCCGCCTCGCCTTCTCGTGAGTTATTACCTCGACGCCGCAGCTCCCCATACCGAAGCGGTCACCGAAGATATTCTCTGGGCCGCAGCCCAGCGGACCGCCGAAGGCGTCGCCCGGATCGTGGAGCTCCGCCAGGCTGACGCTCAGCCCACCCGAACCCCCAGCGGTTCCTGCACCTTCTGCCCCCTCAACACCACTTGCGAGCCAGGGAAAGAGTTTCTCAGGAACCAGGAAGGCTGAAGGTCACTTCGCCCTCTGGTGGGAGTGCAGTTCGCCCTCCATCGGCTCGTCTTGTTTGCCATAGCGTCGCTGAAAGAGCAGCCAGGCCCCGGCACCAGCGAGGATCGGTAACCACAACGAAACAATGCGATAGGCCAGCGTGGCCAACAAGGCGTCACCTTTGGTGATGCCGCTGAGCACCAGCATGTAGGTCATCCCAGTCTCGACGAAACCGAAACCGCCGGGAGTGACCGGGATCATGGCCAGCACAGCACCGGTGGTATAGGCAAGGAGGACCAGCGACAGACGGGGATCGGCCCCCACCGCTACGAGCGCCGTCACCAGAACCAGATAGTCGAAGACCCAATTGAGAGCGGCGGCGACGACCGCACGCAACCAGTTGTTGCCCACCGCTTCCACCATCTTGTCACGCTCCCGAACCAGCTTTCGAGGATCCATGGACCAGCCTCGACGGCTGGCCGAGCCGGCCAGGGCCACGATCCGGCTCAAAACGATGCCGAACCGCACCAGCGGCCTGGTGGTACGGACGGAGAGTACCCCTATTCCCACCAGCAGCGGGAAGAGCACTCCACCGGCCAACACCGCTGGAACCAGGCTTTCCGGGATCGGCGCCCCCGCCAACGCCAACGCCATACCGGCCGCCGGGAACGCTGCCAGGGCAGTGGTGGAGAGTCCACTGGTTGCCGCCAATGCGGCACCGGCTTGGCCTGCGGTCGTTCCACTGACCGACAGCATCCGGTACAGAACCGCACCGCCCACAGCCGCTCCACCGGGAACGATTCGGCTGGCTCCATTGGATGCGAGCTGACTCGTGGATGCTACAAACCAGGACACACTGGGCAGAACCATCCGAGTCAGCCACCAGAGAAATCCAAAACTGCAGATCTCTAACGCGATCATCAAGACGAACCAGCGGCGATTGATCTTCACCAGTTCGGGTGCGGAGTTTAAGAGCTCCAGAATATTCGGTGCGAAGTAATAGAGCGAGAGCATGCCCACGAAGGCAACGACGCCTCGTCGGACCAACGCCGGTCCGGGAAAGAGAGTCGGGGCAGAACGGTTCACGTCACCCCCATCTCGAAAGCGCGGAGTGGATACCCAAAGCCTGTGAGCAGCGTCTCGACCAGCGAGATGGGCAGACCGACAACGCTGGCGTGGTTCCCTTCGATCCGATCCACGAAGACGCTGGCGCGGCCCTGGATTGCGTAAGCGCCCGCCTTTCCATACGGTTCACCGGAGCTCAGGTACCATGCGATGTCCTCTGGAGTGAGCTCGCGGATCCAGACGGTGGTGACGTGGATCGCCGATCGCAGCTCGCCACCAACCTCCACTACGGCGACGCCGCTAACCACTTCGTGGGATCGCCCACTGAGCAGCTGAAGCATTTCCACCACAGCGGCGTCATCCTCCGGCTTGCCGAGAATCTGGCCATCCACCAACACCACCGTGTCCCCGCCCAACACAAAGGTGGGAACGCCGGTGGGCTGGCGGTTGTGCGCTACGCGCATCGCTTTCGAACGAGCGAGACGGTCCACCAATTGGGCGGCGGATTCGCCTGGCTGTGCCGCTTCGTCGATCTCCGCCGGCACCACGACCGGCGTGACCCCAGCGAGTTTTAGCAGGTCCGAGCGGCGCGGGGAGGCCGACGCCAAGATCAGGAGCGGGGGAGATCCTGTCATGACTTCCACTGTAAGAAAAGGGCCTCAGTTCTGGACAGCAATTGCCGATGTTTCTGGTATGGGACAATCCGATCAATCCTCGGCATCCTGGATTGACATCCCGGTCTCGGCGAACGATCCGGCGGGTTCGGCATTGTTGACGCATTTCCTGAACGAGAATCACTTCCGGTTCGAGCAGTCACGACGTTTCTTCTCCATCCCTGTTTCCGAGGCCGACCGACTGGAGAGCCGGGTGGACTTGTGGGCCTTCAGACACGAGATGCCCCCGGACTACCGGGTGGAGTATTCCTTGGATGGCAAACTGCGTGAACTGGGCGAGATCGTATTGCTGGCGATTGCGGCCGCCAAGGCCAACGTTGCCCCGAACGACGTCCCCGCTGCCGGCATCGACCTCACTCGCAACATCCAGTAGGACCTTGCGCTAGAGCCATCTGGCGGAGAGATCGACGGCTCGATCGGTCCACTCTTCTACCGTTATCGCGAAACGTTCGTGGTCCTCCCACGTGCCGTTGATCTCGAGATAACGCTGCGCCACACCTTCGCTTCGTAGCGCAAGTTTCTCCACCACCCGTAATGATCGAACGTTGCGAGGCACGATGGCGATTTGGACCCGATGCAAATCGAGCGAGTCGAAGGCGAACTGCAACGCGAGGACTACCGACTCCGGCACATAGGCGTTGCCAGCGCGAGCCTGATCCACCCAGTATCCCAGGTAGGCATTCTGGAACGCCCCGCGTTGCACCGAGTTCAAATTGATTTCCCCGATGAAGTGACCGCCCACGAAGATTCCGAAGCCGTAGCCGGTGCCCATCTGCCAGCTGCGATCCCGGCTATGGCAGCGCAGTGCGAAAGCGCTTCTGTCGGCCGTTAGGTCTGGGGCGTTCGGCGGGCTCGACGGCTCCCAGACGGTGAGCCATTCGTGGTTGCGGCGACGCACCGCCGACCATTGCGAGAAGTCGTCCGGCCGCAACGGTCGCAGGAGGAGACGGCGGCCGAGCAGACTCGTTTGCGGCGACGGTGGTCGAGCCGTCGTGGTCATGCCGCTCCTCCGCTGCCGTCCACGACAACTCGACGCAAGTCGAAGCGCCGAAACGCTCCCACCACCAGGCAACAACCTCCAACGATCGTGGTAGCCCGCTCGGCGCTGAGGCCGGGGTTGTGGAGGCGGTCGGCCAGCGACTCGGTGGCGAGTGTACGAAACACGTCTTCGGCGGCAGCCCGAGTGAGCTCGAACCCATGTACGGCAGCGGGATCGGATAGTGGCGCGCCAATCTCTACTGCGGCGATGGTCTCAAAGACTGGTCCAATGCCGTGCACGGTGCCATCTCGGAAGGTCATATCCAGCACAGTACGGCCGTCGTGGGGGCTGGCGTCAACCCCCAGCACGCGAGCTACGTCGTCGAGATGCAATTCGATCACGGAAAGCAACGCAGAGAGCTCCTCAGGGCGAGGTGGATCGCTGGTGAGATAGTCGTCGGTGACGTTCTGATAGCCCATGGGGAAGACGAAGGGAGATACCGCCAACGGTGTCACGCCGATGGGCGTGAATGTTGTGAGTTGCTCGCCGGGCTCAAAGAGCATTCGTGACTCGGTCATTGTGACGCTACTCCGGGCTCCGACGGCTTGAACGAGAGACCTTCCGCCGCCAGGGCGCTGTGGGTCCACTCGCCGATCACATCCGGAGCGCCCGCCAAGTAGTTGGCGTAGTGGGTATGCAAGCACTTCACGCCCTTGCGCGTTCCGCCCACGCCGCCAAATGGCCGGGGGCCTGTGTAGCCAGTCTCTATGAGAGCGTTACGTTCGGCCTCGGCAAGGGCGTGGGTGCGGACGATCGCCTCGGGGGCCACCTCGGCCTCGGCCCTGCGAACACCACCACCAGATTCGATGTGGCTGATCGACTTGACCAGCGCGGGGTCACACAACCAGAACCTTGTGGGCATCGGTGTGCCGTCGGCTAGCAGCGGAGCGTTGCTGAGCACCACGGGGCTGCGGTCGTGGCGGCGCACCGCCACCGAGTACTTGCCCATCGGGGTGCGACCCAAGAGGGTCCTCACCATTTCATCATCTCGGGGATCGGCCGCATGGCCAGCCTCGGCGGTCGCTAGCTGTTGAGCTTCGGCCAGGTCATCCACGGTGTCGATGTCTCGGGGATCTCCTGAACAGGGGACCTCCGAAACAAGTTCTGGATGGGCCCGCATGAGTACCCGAGCGCCGTCGTCGCCCGCTTCGGGAAGCTGATCCCAAACCGACTGGTCGAGTTTGACCGGAGGGCGGCGAGCACCGTCAAAGGTAGCGGCCACGATCGACCCGCTCGTTGCGCCAACGGTACGCCATGGACCGATCCCAACATGGGGCTGGTCACCGAGGCCAACCACCACTGCACGGTGGCCCCTCTCCCGGGCGTGGGCAACCGCCCGGTGCAGGCTGGTTGCCTGGCCCTGCTCCCATTTGGGGTTATGGATCACGGTTGGGGCCCAGCCATGGCGCTTCACTGCGTCATCGACCACCTCGGTCAGATCGACCGCTCCTTGAATAATGATTACCTCGTTGAAACCCGCCGCCATCGCAGCTGCCAAGGCCCAGGAAACAACCGGTCGGCCGTCGAGCAAGGCGAGAAGCTTGTGATCTTCCGCAGCGAAGCGGGTCCCTCCCCCAGCGGCGAGCAAAACGGCAGCGACGGTCACCCGCCAAGCCTATCCATCATCGAATACCGGCTCAGACCGTTCGGTGGATATCGCCGTCGGTAGAAGTGAGAAAAGGAGCCGATCGACCGGAGCGCAGCGCAATGATCTCTGCACACACCGAGATTGCCGTTTCCTCCGGCGTTCGGGCCCCGATGTCAAGCCCGATCGGTGCGTACACCCGTTCCAACTCCCGGACAGTGACCCCTTCCTGGAGGAGCCGCTCTTGGCGGTTGGTGGTGGTACGGCGCGACCCCATCGCTCCGATATACCCCGCCTTCGTGGCCAACGCCCCGATGACCGCCGGAACATCGAACTTGGGATCGTGGGTGAGCACACAGATTGCATCGCGAGGGCCGAGCTCGGGGCCCACGGTCTCCAGCAGACGATGCGGCCAGTCGACCACGAGCTCGTCGGCCAAGGGGAACCGGGCTCGGGTAGCGAAGACGGGGCGAGCATCACACACGGTGACGCGGTAGCCCAGAACCTTGGCAACCCGGCACAGCGCAGCGGTGAAGTCGACAGCTCCGAAGATGAGCATGCGCGGCGGCGCGGCGAAGCTTTCGATGAAGACCTTGAGCTCCTCTTGGCGCGCCTCTCCGTTTGGTCCGTAGTTGCGGACCGATGTGATTCCCGCGGCAAGTTCGCCCACAGCGTCGCGGGAAACAACACGATCTAGATCTGCATTCCCCAGCGACCCCAGCGGGTCGTGGTTGGGCCGAACCAACAGTTTGGCGCCGACATTCGGTCCGGCCACGATGGTGGCGAGGGCTACCGGCGTCTCCTTCTTGAGGGCGTCACTGAGGACGTTGAAGATGCTCACCAGTCGAGGGGTTCGATGAACAGGTGAATGGTTCCGCCGCAGGTCAGCCCAACGGCGAATGCCTCGTCATCGGAATAACCAAACGTCACGATCTTCCGGGTTCGATCATCCAAGCACTGAAGCGCTTCGTGTACCACGGCACCCTCCACGCACCCGCCGCTCACGGAGCCCGACACGTCGCCGTCTTCATTCACCGCCATCGCCGCTCCCGGTAGTCGAGGCCCAGAACCCTCGGTGTCGACGACCCGGGCAATAGCGATGCTCTTGCCCTGTCGTTGCCACTTCTCCAGATCAGGGAGCAGTTCCTTCATCGATGCCAGCCTAGAGACCCGACCGCCGCGCTCGCACCGTGGACTTTTTGATAAGCAAAGACAACCGGTATCACCCCGCTACTTTCGCACACGACTAGTGTCGTTGCCAGATACGGCGACCCCTTGGAGAAACGTGGAAGACTCGAGAAATGCAGCACCCAGACCCCGCGACCGTGACGAGGATCGTCTGATCCCCGGCTGGAACGTTGCTGCTGACACTCAAATCGTTGCGCTCGGGGCTGTCGTCGTCTTCCTGATCTTGGCCGGCACCTATCTGTGGCCCCGGATCTTCGGCAGCGATTCGCCAAATGAACTCGATGCCACCAGGCTCAGCGCCTCCGCCGTGGCCGAGGAAGTCAGTGGAAACTCCACGATTGCGCCCTCGATCGTGACCACCGTGACCGAACCAACCCAGACCACTGGTGATCCAGACCCCGATCTGAGCCCCAGCGTCGCCGCGGCTGTCGGCACCTTTGACGGTGTGAGCGGTAGCGCCAACGGCACCGTGGCAATTCTGGCGGGATTTGTCGGTACCACGGCCGAGTCCCAACAGGCTGAGACAGCGGCGAGCGCAGTGGCGGGAATCACATCGGTCGACAACCGTTTGGTGGTGCTCGAGGAATCGGTCCGGCAGGCCGCCGAGGGGGCGAACGTAGGCGAAGCCACCGTGATCATGGATGGCACCAACGCCACGCTCAGGGGCGTGGTGAGCAACGAACTGGAAGCTCAAACTGCGGTACTTGCGGCCGGGGCCGTGGAGGGGATCACCCCGCCGGTCACCAACGAACTGCGCATACTCCAACCCGAGGTCGACCAGGCCGTGAGCGCATTGGGAATTGTCACCGACGGCGAATTCGTTGTGGAAAGTGACGGCTCCACATCACCGGTGGGACGAATTGCCACACTCACCGGAAAGGTGGCGGCCGAGGAAGCAAAGGCGGCCGCAGAGGCTGCGGCGGCTGCGGTCCCCGGGGTTACCGCCGTTACGAACTTGATCGAGGTTGTAGGGCCAACCGATGTTGAGGTCACCACCGATCTCAACGAGCTCTTCGATCTCAATCCGATCCAATTCCGCTCGGGGTCAGATGTGATCCTCGACGAGAGCCTGCCAACGTTGGATCAGGCCGTGGCGATCCTCACCGGCGCAAACGTCGACCTCCGGCTGGAGGTGCAGGGCTACACCGACACCAGCGGTGGCACAGAAGCCAACCTCCGCCTCAGTGAGCGACGGGCGGCCGCAGTTCGTCAACACCTGGTTGAGGGTGGTGTCTCCGACGCCTCACTCACGTCAAAGGGATTTGGCGAAACCACAGAATTCGGGCCGGAGCTCGCCGACAACCGGCGGGTACGGTTCGCCCTTTTGTAGCGCTACTCCCCCGCAGGGAGAATTCTGAAACTCTCTTCACCGGGAAACACAAGGTCGTAGTTAGCGCGAGCCAAGCGTTCCACCTCGGCGTCGGTCTGTAGCTTGCCCAGTTGTGATGTTAGCTGAGCTCGCTCGTTCAGGAGCTCAGAGCGGTGCTCCTCAGCGGCGTTCAGCGTCTGCCGTTGCGTCCACCAGGTTCGCGCTGGCAGCACTGCCAGCGCCGCGATGAGCGCGAAGCAGACGACACAAAACGCCAGTGTGGAGAACACCTCGCGCGAGGAAGCAGACGCTTGAGTCCTGACCATTATTTGTTGAAGGCATCCATGCCGGGGAAGATGGCGGCATCGCCCAGATCTTCTTCGATCCGGAGCAACTGGTTGTACTTCGCCACCCGGTCAGAACGCGCCGGAGCTCCGGTCTTGATCTGCCCGCAGTTGGTGGCGACGGCCAGGTCGGCGATTGTGGTGTCTTCGGTCTCACCGGAGCGGTGACTCATGACAGAGGTGTAGCCGGCCCGGCCCGCCATGGCTACTGTCTCGAGCGTCTCGGTGAGGGTTCCGATCTGGTTCACCTTCACCAACACCGAGTTGGCGACTCCTGCCTCGATTCCTCGTGCCAGGCGCTTGGTGTTGGTGACGAAAAGATCGTCGCCAACAAGCTGACACCTCGAGGCGGTCGATCCGGTATGGATGGCCCACCCATCCCAATCCTCCTCGTCCATACCGTCCTCCACCGAAACGATCGGGTAACGATCCACGAAATCGTCGAGCAGGCCCGCCATCTCTGCAGAGCTCAGTGTCCTGTTCTCACCGGCGAGGACATAGTTTCCGTCTTTGTAGAACTCACTGGATGCAACATCAGTAGCCAGGGCGATTTCCTCTCCCGGGACACGACCGGCCTTCTCAATGGCCTCCATGAGGAGCTTGAGCGCATCCTCGTTGCTCGCCAGGTTGGGAGCAAATCCGCCCTCATCGCCAATAGCGGTAGACAAGCCTCGGTCGTGGAGGACCTTGGCCAATGCGTGATAGGTCTCCACACCCCACCGCAGTGCTTCGGAGAAGCTGCTTGCGCCCACGGGCATGATCATGAACTCTTGAAAGTCGATGTTGTTGTCGGCATGTTCGCCGCCGTTCAGGACATTCATCATCGGGACAGGCAGCACATGCGCATTTGTACCCCCGATATAGCGATACAACGGGAGGAGCAGGTCATCGGCGGCGGCACGAGCGATCGCCAAGGAGGCGCCGAGCATTGCGTTGGCGCCGAGGTTGGCTTTGTTTGGCGAGCCGTCGAGTGCTAGCAACTGGTAGTCGATGGCCCGTTGGTCATACGAGTCAGCCCCGACGAGGGCTTCAGCGATCACGCTGTTGACGTTCTTGACAGCGGTCAGAACGCCCTTCCCGCGATAGCGGTCTCCGCCGTCTCGCAACTCGACGGCTTCGAATTGGCCGGTTGAAGCACCCGAGGGGACGATGGCACGACCGAAGGATCCGGACGACAACACCGCCTCGACCTCAATAGTGGGGTTCCCCCGGGAATCTAGAACTTCGCGGGCATGTAACTGTGCAATTGAACTCACGAAGCGAGGGTACTCGCTCAGCGCACCCGGTTGTAGTACTCCTGGCTCACCATGAAATTGGCGATGAGAACCTTGAGGGCGTCAGGCTTCCCGCCAACTTGGCCGACCCAGTAGGAGAACCCGCTGGGGTCGGGTGCTCGATCCAGCATTCCGCGGTAGGTCATGATCACATCGACCGCCGGGTTCGAGTTACGTACGAACTCGGGCGATTCAGAGAAGGCGACCATGAGATCGCCGCGACTGATCGATGGATCCTGAAGTCGACCAATCCAAAAACGGAAACCAGTCAGATCGGGCGAGCGGAGGAGGACGTTGTTGTAGACCAGTGCGATAAATTCGGCATCGTTCAGTTCGCCGTAGGTGGCCTTGAATTCGGGCGACCCCGCGAACACTGCCGCCACGTCGCCCAGCGAGGCACCCTGGGCAAGGGTCCCGGTCCAGTAGTCAAAACCGTTTCGGTCCGGAGCCCGATCAAAAAAGGCCAAGTAGAGACGAGCGATAGAGCGACGAGGAGCGAACTCCTTGGAGCGCATGAAGTTCTGGATAACCACCGGACCCTGACTCCGGTTAGCACCCAGGACACTTTCCCAGTAGGCCAGGCCTTGGGCATCGGCGGGTCGACCGAGGAAATCCAGATATTGGCGGCTTATGAGGTCCGCGGCCGTGGAGAACGGGGCATACACCGTCTCGGTGATGAAGCTTTCCGACTCGCCAGGAATTCCTTCTCCGCCGCTGTTGATCGCCCAAACCTGGGCAACGTAGCTGCCTTCGGGCACGCTAGAGAATACGACGGAGCGAGTACCGGCACCGACGGTTTGGGTAATAGCTCCGATGTTCACCCGGTAGCCGCTCAAAGCGGTGTTCCCTACCGTCAGCGGCGGGTCCCAGGTCACCGTGACCGTCTGAAATGCCGCTGTAGCCGACACGTTGGCCGGTGCTGAAGGAGTGGTGGAACCGACGTTAACATCGACCCCTGCGTCCGGTCCTGTTCCCTGGTCGTTCTTGGCGCTCACCACCACTCTGTAGGTTCCGGGGGAACGGCCGTCGAAACGGGCGCCGGTGGTGGCGCCACCAACATTCTGGGTCGCGAGAACGGCACCGTTCTGTTCCAGCCGAACCTCATACCCAGTGAGCGGGCGGTTACCGGTGGCCACGGGTGCATTCCAGACCACGATGATCGACGATCCCTCAGCTCCCGCCGACAGGTTGCCCACCTTGCCTGGCAGAGTGAAGACAGACACGCTGTTACTGATACCGGCGCCGCCCGTTCCGGCCGAATTCGTTGCCGTGACGCTGGCCGTGTAGTTCCCCGCGGGAACGCTGAAGAACTCGATAGACGTGGAGCTGGTGGTCTTGGTCCCAGCGCCGGGAATGGAGATCGTGTAGTTGAGATTTGGGTCGCCGCCGTTGCTGGGGGCGGACCAGTTGACCGTGATGGTCTGTCCGGAGACCGAGGCGATTACGGGGCCCGGAATGCCAGGAAGGGTCACGGGAGCAACGATGGTCACCGTGTCTGGGGCCGTTCCAGGGCCCGTGCCGGCGCTGTTGACGGCGGCAACGGTGAACGAATACGTGCCGGGAGCGAGACCAGTAATCAATTCGGAAAGACTCGTAGTGGTAAATGAATCCGAGCTGGTTCCCGTCCGAGAAATTATGTAGCCAGTGATTGGCGAGCCACCGTTGGAACTTGGCGGAGCGAATCCGATCGTCACACCCTGACCATTAGGAGTCAATGACGCACCAAAGCCCGTCGGCACACCCGGAAGGCTCACCGGAGCCGCCACGGTCACCGAGCCCGATGTTGCAGTCCCACCCTCACCTGCCGAATTCGAGGCAGTGATTGTGGCCGTATAACTGCCGGCAAGAACATTGGTGAAGGAAACAGAGGTCCCGGTCGTACTCAGCGGAGCCAACCCACCCAACGTGATCTCATAGGTGATGTTGGGATCACCACCATCATCAGCCGGAGCAGCCCACGACACGTTGACCGTCTGACCAACAACACCGGCCGTCGCGCCCTGGGGAGCGCCTGGAGTCCCGATTGGCGCGGTCACAATGAACGAACCGCTCTGACCCGCACCGGATGTACCGCCAGTATTCGACGCCGTCACACTTGCGGTATACGTTCCCGGTGTCACATTGTTAAACGTCAGCGATGTCCCCACGGTCGAACCGGACTCTCCACCAAAAGACACGCTGTACGAAATCGCCGGATCACCACCATTAGAAACCGGCGCACCCCACGACACCGTCACCGACTGGCCCGACGCAGAAGCCGAAACATTCGTCGGCACACCCGGCACTGTCACCGGAGCAGCCACCGTCACCGAATTACTCGTACCAGCAGCACCCGCACCAGCCGAATTCCTCGCTGTCACCGACGCCGTATACGACCCGGCCGCCAAACCCGGGAACGACACCGAAGTACCTGTCACCGTCTGGGACGACCCACCCACACTCACCGTGTAATCCAACACCGGCGAACCACCATTCGACACCGGCGCACCCCACGACACACTCACCGTCTGACCCGACACCGAAGCCGAAACATTCGTCGGCACACCCGGCACTGTCACCGGAGCAGCCACCGTCACCGAATTACTCGTACCAGCAGCACCCGCACCAGCCGAATTCCTCGCTGTCACCGACGCCGTATACGACCCGGCCGCCAAACCCGGGAACGACACCGAAGTACCTGTCACCGTCTGGGACGACCCACCCACACTCACCGTGTAATCCAACACCGGCGAACCACCATTCGACACCGGCGCACCCCACGACACACTCACCGTCTGACCCGACACCGAAGCCGAAACATTCGTCGGCACACCCGGCACTGTCACCGGAGCAGCCACCGTCACCGAATTACTCGTACCAGCAGCACCCGCACCAGCCGAATTCCTCGCTGTCACCGACGCCGTATACGACCCGGCCGCCAAACCCGGGAACGACACCGAAGTACCTGTCACCGTCTGGGACGACCCACCCACACTCACCGTGTAATCCAACACCGGCGAACCACCATTCGACACCGGCGCACCCCACGACACACTCACCGTCTGACCCGACACCGAAGCCGAAACATTCGTCGGCACACCCGGCACTGTCACCGGAGCAGCCACCGTCACCGAATTACTCGTACCAGCAGCACCCGCACCAGCCGAATTCCTCGCTGTCACCGACGCCGTATACGACCCAGCCGCCAAACCCGGGAACGACACCGAAGTACCTGTCACCGTCTGGGACGACCCACCCACACTCACCGTGTAATCCAACACCGGCGAACCACCATTCGACACCGGCGCACCCCACGACACACTCACCGTCTGACCCGACACCGAAGCCGAAACATTCGTCGGCACACCCGGCACTGTCACCGGAGCAGCCACCGTCACCGAATTACTCTCCGCACTCGCCGAACCAGCCGAATTCGACACCGTCACCGTCACCGAATGCGGACCAGCCGCAACATTAGAGAACGACGCCGCACCACCCGAACCCGCCACGGGAGTCCCCCCATCCAACGCCACCGTGTAAAAAAGCGCCGGATCCCCACCGTTAGACACCGGCGCACCCCACACCACACTCACCGTCTGACCCGACACCGAAGCCACCACATTCGTCGGCACACTCGGCGCGGCAGCGACAACGGTGGCGAGCTGCGTAACAGGCCCGACGGAGCCGTCGGCGTTGCGGGCGTCCACTCCAACCGTGTAGTCACCGGCCAGAACGTTGGTGAACGATAACGAGGTCTCGGTGGTCACCCGGCTGTCGGTGGTCGGACCGGTGAGGATTACCTCATAGTCGATGGCGGTGGCAGAGGCGCCCCAGGTGGCGGTGATCGTGGTGCCGTTCACCGTAACCGTGAGCGGGGTTACTGGAAGCGGCGGCACGGCTGCAACGGGGGCGGCATAGCCGATCACGAGGGCGAGTGTGAAAAGTGGAAACAGGATTCGTTTGAACACGGTGGGTGTATTCCTCACTAGCGGACTCTGGTCCGGTATTCGTCGCTATGAAAAATTTGGTCGACCAACTGGGCCCGACGGGCGGGATCGGCTCCAATAGCTGCCACCCATCGCTGGAATTCTTCCGGCTGAGGGCTGCGGTCGAGCATTGAGTTGTAGATCGCGACGGTCTGAACTGCGGGATTGCTCGCTCGTTGAAACTCAGGCGAGTCGGAGAACAACGTCATGAGGCGGCCTCGGCCCAACCCCTGTTGCATCTGCCGAACCCAGTAGTTGAAGCCTTCGACGTCCGGCAAGCGGAGCAGGACATTGTTGTACACCAGGGCCACGAAATCGGCGTCGCTCAGCGGCCCGTACGTCTGACGGAATTCGGCGGACGATGCGAACGCACCCGATACTGCCGACAGGGGCGCTCCCTGCTGTTTGAGAACCGCGACCCAATAGTTCAAGCCGGGGTTGTCTGGAAGACGGTTGAAATATGCGAGATAGAGACGAATGGCCTGATAGTTGGGCGCAAATTCCTGGCTCGCCATCATGGCGTCAATCACCTGTGGAGCATTCGAGCCATCGTCGGCTATCTGGTTGTTCCAGAAAGCAAGCCCGGTTTCATCGGCGGGCCTGTCGAAGAGGTCGGTGTACTGCCGCGCGACGAACGATCCCTTCGATACGAAGGGACCAATACGCTGCTGCGGTGGCGCGTCGATCGTTGCTCCAACCGATGCCGGAGGACCTTCACCCTGATCATTGCGGGCAGTGACCACGATCTGAAAGCTCCCCGGGTTGAAACCGGAAAGCACGGTGGTGGTCTCACTCAAATATCGCTCGAAGGATGGCGTGACGCGCACGACATAGCCGAGCACCGGCGAGCCACCGTCGGTCGATGGCGGCGACCACGACACCTTCATCGCTCCGTCTCGCACCGATGCCGAGATTGATCGGACCGCACCCGGCGGAGAAGTCCGACCCACCCGAACCTGATTGGATTCCGCCCACGCACCCCATCCGGATTTGTTCCGAGCTGCCACCTCGGCCCGGTACATGCCGTCAGCGACGTTCTTGACATCCACCGTGCGGTCCCCACCAACAGTCCACACCTTGTTGTTGTAGCCGGGGCCGTTGAGGCGTACTCGGTACTCCTTGACCGAACTACCGCCGTCGTCCTGCGGCGCGGAGTAGGTGAGCCGAAGGTCGTCGCCTTTGCGAACCGCCAGTTTCACCTCGGTGGGAGCCGAAGGTTTGCCCAAGGCCCGGATAGTAAACTGCGGTGTCTCGGCCCATGGGCCCCAACCCTGGGAGTTCCTCGCCCGAACCCGGGCGGTGTAGGTTCCCGGCGAGGGAAGCCTTACATCAACGTCGGTCTTGGTGGTTCTGAAGCCGGGGCCGGCGACATAGACCTCATATTCTCGGATGCGTCTGTCTCCGTCGTCGGCTGGCTTTTTCCAGCTCACCTCGATCTTGTCGCTCTTCACCTTGGCCTCGAGTTGGCGGACCGGCCCGGGGATCGTTGCCGCCGAAACTGGAGGCGCGCTAAAACAAACGAGGGCGATTGCGAGCAGGATGACCCGCATCGGTACGCTAAAAAGCTTCACAAGAGTCTTCTCCCACCATTTCGCCACAGCGCGGTAGGAACCCCGCTGCCGGCGTCAAGCCTAGGGCAAGTTGCTCAATGAAGCCATTGGCGCGGTTGCTCGAGGGGTGATTTCACCCACCGGTCACCACTGGCGGCGCGCAGGACAACACGGTTACGTACCTCCGCTGGCACTTGATCCCTACCGTCAGTGCCGGGGCCACAACTTGCAGTGCCCAAACCGGCATGAGCCGCATCAAGCCGCAAGACCGTGGAGCGACGCCACGGAACCAGATGATGATGCGTAGCACCGGCGATTTCTTCGGCGCGGGCTCGCAGGGCCGAAAAATCGAACCGGGGACTCCCCAATGCAAGGATTCCTGCTTCGCCACCTTCACGCTCACCGAGATGAGCCCAACGCACATTGGTGTGATTGCCACTCTCCTGAGGGCGCGCATAAGCAAAGTAGTTTTCCTCCACGGACCGGCTGTGAACGCCGGTGAGTTGACCCTGCCAACGATCGCGGTAGGTCTCGACTGGCCCCGGACCGAACCAGGTGATCTGATCCATCCGGCTCTCTGCCCCAAACTCGATCTCCAACCCCACCCGTTGAATCGGAGGCACCAGACCAACGGGCGTTGTCCGCAGGTCTAAAGCCAGATCGCCATTCTCTGCAACGAGCCACTGCACGCGCAATTGCAGACGGCCCCCATAGAGCAGCGTGACCGTGGCTGTGTTAGGTCCAATCTTCAGCGGAACCGCAACTTCGGGAACGGGGTGGATGAGGCCAACTTCGGCCAGGCGGGTGAGGAGCTGCTCATTCCCGAAGAAGCTCCTGTCATTGTCGGTTCCGGCCCGATCGATGCCGATTCGAGACCACACCACGCCCAGATCCGCTCCACCCATCATCAGCTCCACCGGTTGGCCGCTGGAGTCGATCACCAATCGCGAATCGGCGCCGGTCAGCGTTGCTCCGCCGTCGGGGTGTGCCGTCACCGACACAGCGCCATCGTTTGCTGTTCGCGGCACCCGAGCGCTGGCTGTCGAACGACCAGTTGGCACTGGCAGTTCCTCAACGGCCGGAACCTGACCGCTTGGATCAAGGAACTCCAAGACCAGGCGCAGTTCCTTGAACTCCTCCCCGGAGCGAGCAAGCTTTCCGCTGGCGATTGGCAGGGACACGTCGGCCCTCCCGCCCGGCATGATCACCGGGAGAGGCACGGCCCCGGATGCGACCTCCCGATCGAGCGACCGCAAGCTCCACCCCAGCTGCCAGTTGCGTAACTCGGTGTGATCAAAGCGGTTGATCACCTCAACCCGACCTTGTGCCACGTCGAGGTCACGGGCGTGGACCGGGCGATACACCCAACGCACGTAATCGAGGGCGGGATGGGGGGTGCGATCTGCGTCTACAAGACCGTTGAGGTTGAAGTTGCTGTCGTTCGGCTCATCACCAAAGTCCCCGCCGTAGGCCCACCACTGCGTACCGTCAGGCTCGTTTCGACGGATGCCCTGATCCACCCAGTCCCAGATGAATCCGCCGGCCAACCGAGGGGTTCGGTAAATCATGTCCCAGTAGCGATGCAGGCCGCCGTTGCTGTTCCCCATCGCATGGCTGTATTCGCACATGATGATCGGCCGCTCATCGGGCAACGCCGCCAGCGCCTCGAGATCGGCGAAGCTCGGATACATCGGTCCGAGAACATCAACCACCTCATCGTGTTCGGCCGGGTGATACGCCACGAGCCGGCTTTGGTCGACGGCTCGGACAGCCTTCGCCATGCCGCGATGATGCGGTCCGAAGTCTGATTCGTTGCCGAGCGACCAGACGATGACGCACGGATGATTGCGGTCACGGAGGACCATGCGCTCGGCCCTGGCGAGGAAAGACTCCTCAAACGCAGGGTCGAACGAGGGGTTGTTCGGATGGTCCACTAGACCGTGAGTCTCGACGTTCGCCTCGTCCACCACGTAGAAACCCAGGGCATCACACATGGCATAAAAACGTTCGTCGTTTGGATAATGAGCGGTCCGAATCCCGTTGACGTTGCTGCGCTTCAACAACATGAGATCCGCCATCATCTCCGCATCGGAGAGATGACGACCATTGTCGGGGTCATGCTCGTGGCGATTCACTCCCCGAATGGTGATGGCAGCCCCGTTGACCAATAGCTTTCCGTTAGCCACTTCGACGGTGCGAATGCCGAAGCCAACCTCTGCCGTATGCGGTGTGGATCCGTCAGGAGAGGAGAGCTCCACCGTTGCCTGGTAGAGATCTGGGTGCTCGGCTGTCCATGGCACCGGGTGGGGAACCGAGATCCGGAGATCAATCGAATCATGAACCGGTTCGCCGGATCCGACGGCAACAACTGCACCATCCCGTAGTATCTGCACCGTCACAACCGATCCTGGTCCCACGGAATCGGTGACGATTTCCACCGCCAGCTCGGCCGAAGAACGATCGTGGGCAATCGTTGCGGTGGAAACGAAGACGTCGGCGATCCGGCTTATCGGTGTGTGATAGAGCACCACGGATCGATGGATGCCAGCCATCCACCACATGTCCTGGTCCTCCACCCATGTGCTGGCCGACCAGCGTTGGACCCGGAGCGTCAGTATTGCATCGGTTTCGGGCACAAGAAGATCAGTGAGATCGAATTCGGCGGGGAGGCGGCTATCGGTGCTGTAACCGATCGACTGCCCGTTGAGGAACACCTCCACCGTTGACTCTGCTGCACCGACACGGAGGACAATTCGTTGGCCCACCCACTCCGGTGGAACAGTGATGACCCGGGAGTGATCCGCCCCTTCGTCAGGCAGTGGAATAACGGGATAGTCATCAACCGGGAACGGATACTGGACGTTTGTGTAGATCGGGATGCCGTAGCCGTGGAGTGTCCATGACGTGGGAAGCGAAAGGGATTGCGTCGGGAGCTGGTCCACGCTGGCCGGCACGTCGGGGGCGGACCCGAACCAGTGCTGGAAAGCCCAGTCCCCATCGAGAGAAAGAGCGTCGGTTGGTGGTTGCAGACCGTGCATCGGGAGCCGGTTCAACGCCACAACAGACGGGTCCCGGTGATCGAATGCCGCGGAAGGGTTCATACCCAAGAATCTAGGATGGCGCTGAGGTAACTACAGTATTCCCATGGATCCAGGAGCTCTCATCGTTCCCGGCGCGGGCCATGTTCTCGTGCGGGGGCCCTTCGCCATGGTGATGTCTGGAAGTGTCGGTCAGGCCCAGGATGCCGACGAGATATTCGCAGGGATCGCCCAACGGCGGGCGTGGAACTTCGAATCCGTGGCCGCCGCACTCCAAGATCTTGTTGTCAGCCACGATCTCAGCGGAGTGGCGGCGATTCTCACCGCCGGCGGGGATCCACTGGTTTTCATTTTCGACGATGCTATGGCAATCTACGACGGCTCGGCCCACGGCGGCGCGGGTCGGGAGGAGTGGGTCACCGAGATGGTGATGGGTCAGTCCGTAGAACTACGGCTCACCGGCACCAGCACCATGCCACCGCAGCACGGAACCGCTTTGCGGGATGGGTTGATGCCAGGGTCGGGTCTCAGCGTGGAATTGGCCTTGGTTCCCTCCGCACCCACCACAACATCGCAAGGCACCTATCGGGCTCCCCCACCTCCGGCCTACGGTGCCGGCCAGGGCGCAGGACCGCTGGCCCAATACGGCCATCAACCGCCGCCGCCTACTGGCTCACGAGTGCCTCCTCCCCCGGCGCCGGGGTCGGGTCGAGGGGCGCCCGGCCGCGTCCATCACAACCCGCCGCCGCCCCGCCCGGAGTAGCTGACCTCAGCCGAGGATCCAGTTGGTCCGCGGATGTGTCCCCTCCACCGCTTTGAACCGATCCCGGGCTTCTTTCACGGCTATCCGAAGCGCCCCTTCGGGATCGATGTGGTGACGGCGAGCCAGCTCGACGATCGCCAGCAGAGCTCTGGATACCGATTCTTCGCTCAAGTGATCTAGCTGAGCGAGTTCCCGCAACTGCGCTTCGCTGAGTTCCACGGGGATGGAGCGCAGTCCCTTTTCAACACCTTCTCCGCGAACGTGAGGGCCGGCAACTCCTCGGGTATGCCGTCCATCACCGAGGTGCGATTCTTCTCCGCAACCTTTGCTTGCTCCCAGTTCTCCAGCACCGCTGCCGCATCGGCAGCCACCGCCTCACCAAAGACATGCGGGTGGCGGGAAACCAGCTTGTCATGGATACCCCGGGCAACGTCGGCGATTGTGAATTGTCCGGCCTCTCCGGCCAACTCGGAATGAAAGAGCACCTGGAACCAGAGGTCCCCAAGCTCCTCCTCGAGATGCTCATACGCCTGTGCACCGCCTAATTCAAGACCATCGATCGCATCGAGCACTTCGTAGGTCTCCTCCACGAGGTGACGCCGCAGTGACTGATGCGTTTGCTCAGCATCCCAGGGGCACTCCCTCCGCAGGCGATGGATGAGTTCGACAGATTGCATCAACTCATGCGCCACCGGGGTTTCCAGGCGCGGAATGTACACCGACGTCAGGTGATCGGCCTCGACAGTGCGGTCCAGGTCAGACCAGGCCACTTCTTGAATCAGTTCGTTCGGAGTGCCGAGACCCTGGAGAATTATGGCCGTCGTTTCGTCGGCCGTATCGACCGCCAGTTTTATCTCCGAGAGGACCCAGTTGGCGTGGGCGTGGGCCACCAGAAGCGGTCCGGTCTGGCCGGCAGCGCTTGTGGAGAACGTGTGACCGTCTATCAGACGGACGCCTTCCTCGATCGGGTCGATGCCTAGCCGTTCCCAGACGACATCCAGGAAACCGATCGCGGGGAGTACACGATGATCCGCCCCGCTCTGGCGGAGGAGCTGCACCGTGCGTTCCAGCACCAACGGGGATCCCGGCACTGCGTAAAGGACGGGCGCATCGGCCGACGCGGCTATCAGGTGTTCGGTGATCGACTCGTAGACATCTGCGAAGGTGTCGGCCGATTCATAGATGGAGTCGAACGAGTGCGCTCCGGGAACGAGATGAGCGCTAGGGTGCCGACTGGTCCGCAGGAAGCGAATGGGGTGTTCTTCGATGGCCGCCAGCGTCTGGGCGGTGACGAGCCGAGGGTCACCCGGGCCCAGCCCAACGACGGTGATCACAACAGCCGATTACTCCGATGCGGCGGCGAGGACACGACCTTGCGTCGGGTCCCACACGCCGAGTGACTCATCAACCTCCACCGTGGTGCTGGCGAGGATGGAGCTGAACTCTGCGAATCCTGCACTCTGGGCGGCCTCCGGGTTGGCTTCAGCGGTCTCCCTTGCGTAAACCTCGATCACGTGGAACCCGAACTGGGTCTCAACCGGGCCGAGGATCTCGTTCAACCCACCCTCACGGATGGCGTTGGCGAAGGGCTCGACGAAGCCACTGGGGTCCGCACACCCCAGATCACCGCCATCGGGGCCAGTGGGTCCCGTGGACAGCTCCATGGCCAGGTCGGCGAAGTCTTCACCATCGGCCAATCGGGCCACGATTGCCTCAGCTTCCTCCACCGTCTCCACAAGAATGTGCCGAGAACAAGGGGTAGAGAATGCGGCGGTGATGGCGGCCTGCCGCACCCGCTGGGAAATGATCAGGTCCAGATAGCCACCGGCTCCGGCATTGACGGTAGCGGCCGCAGCAACGGGGTCGGCTTGGGTGCCCATGGCATTGAGCAGTTGGTCGGCGATCACGCCTTCCTCGATCTCCACAGCGTCATCGGGAACTGACCCTCCGACCTCGGAGATCGTCTTGTCCAGCACCCGCAACTGAATCAACGACGAAAGCGTATCGAGCTGAAAATCGGCGGTTATCGGTTGACCGAAGAGGAGCGTTGACGCCTCCGGGTTGTCGATCAGTTGACTCAGAATCGCCCGCAGTTCCTCCCCGGACACCTCACTGGTGGAACCGTCGGCGAAGCTGATCGTTGCGGCAACCTGGGGAAGAGCGGAAAGATCGAGCGGTTCTGTTTCGGGAATTGTGATCGACTCTGGCGGCACCGAGGATCCCTCACTGGCGGTCGCTGATACATCGACAGCTTCCGCGGCTTCCCGGGAAACGCCGCATGCGGCGGTCAGCGTTGCGACGGCGACGATGACAGCGATGATCTTCCGGGACTGAATAAGCACCGCTGTAGCGTAGTTACTGGGGAGGCCGATTTGCCGCCAGCGACCGCTATTGCCCAGCGCCGCTAGGACGAATGACCGTTCGCTCCTGGGTCATTGGCCAGCCGCGAACGACGACGATGCCGGGTTGCGGCACCCAATTCACCGAGATTGCTGACGAAGAGAACGCCCGCCGCCAAGCTGATCACTGCACCGATACCGAACCGGAACACCGTGAACAGCCCACCGAGAGCGAAGGCAAAGAACGCCGCGGTGAGAGCAAAGACCACGCTCATTCGAACCACCGCTTGGAACCGTCGCCGCACCAGCTGTTCGGCCAGCAATGTGCCGGCGGCCACCACCGCGGTGAAGCCGGCAACGGTGATGGAATCGAAGACGAGGACCGCCGCCAGCGACAGCAGCACGAGCGGAACACTCACAACACTCCAGACCGTGAGGATGTACCCCGTCTCGGCTGGAGGCGGAAGAGGAACGGCAGCATTCTTGAGATGGGCCCGATAGTCCAGGTCCACCGTAGGGTTGCTCAAGCGGCCTCGCAGATCGGTGAGTTCGGTCCGCTGCCGCATGAGCTCGGTCAGACGTTTGGAGTCAACCTCCATGTCCTCTACGGCCTCGGTCTGGGCCGCAAAGGGTAACTTTCGGGCCGTCCGGCGAATCTCGTGTTCAACATCGTCCAACACCGCATCGAGTTTGGCGTCGCTGAACCGTCGCCTCATCATGGACGGTGGGGGCGTGCGATGGAGCCCGGCAAAGCCCACCGGGTCGGCCCACGAGACCCGGATCTGGCCGGTGCGGGTGAACTTCGGGCCTCCCGGTCCCCGTTCACCTTCGCCGGGGTCGTGGGTATCGAGACCCCAGAGACCGCGGAATCGGCCAATCCAATCCAATTGGTCGTCCAGTGCGCGAATGTCCCAGACCCGAGCGTCGACCCCGTCGGCGGTGGCGGTATCAACGAAAGGGGCACCAAAGGCCGGCCCCATGCCCCGCTCCGCCGCCTGGTCCTTGATGCGAAGCGCCCCTTGGGTCCATCGTTGCGCCCGCAGCAGCCACCGGAGTCCCGGCACATCGAGCCGGGTTACATAATCACCGGGCCGGAAATACAGTGCATGCGATCCGGCGCCGGCGTGCAGGACTGGTCGCCCGTCGGAAATGACCACCTCGGGATCATTCCAGTGACGGCGCAGGTTGGCGCCCCAGTTGTCATGGCTTGATGCCGCGATCCACTGTGGGGTGTGATCACTGGGGTCGCAGTAGATCCAGATCTGTTCCCAGTCGCCTTCGTGATCGTTCAAGCCTCGGTAACTGGTGCGCCAGTCATTGAAGAGATAGAAGTACACATAATGCAGGACCAACCAGCCGCCGGTGTTCACCGCCCGGGCGTAGGTGACGGGTCGCTCCTTGTGCAGCCCCAGACGGTCTGCCTTCAGCGCAGCTGCGCTGACGGTGCGGTTTGGCACCGTGGGCCGGACGATGTGGATGAGGGAATAGACCGCGTCGAAAACCCGGCCGAACAGACCGACACGCCCTAACCGGGGTGACAGGATCTTCCGGGCAAGCCGTTTGGCCTCCTCGCCCACCACGCTCTTGCGTTCCTCGTCGCTGATGAACCGCAGGTAATGATCACCCAAGCCGTCGCCGAGACGTTCCAGGGAGAGCTCGCCCTCGGCCAGGACAATCTGCTCGCCGCGCATGAGCGCCGACGCCTTGACGAACCCATCTACCTCCGTGGGAAAGAAGAGCTCGCGCGCGTCAAACTTCACCACCGGACAGTGCCGACGAAGCAGCTCAAAGTGGTCCACTGGATCATGGCTCGGAGACTTTTTGTCGGCCTGGTGGGGACTGGGTGAATCCTGGGCCATCAGTTGCCAAGACTACTGCGCTGAGGTCACCAGTATGGACCGCCGGCGAGTTGCGGGGCTCCACTTCAGACCGTGTCCAAAATTCGCCGAAATTGAGGAGCCCGTTCGAAATCCCTGTGGTGAACCACATTCGGGCGTTCTTCCAGGTCCAGAACCACACTGGGTGTGGCTATCAACAGGAATTTGGGTGGGTTGCGGGGTCTAGAGCTCACCCAAGGCTTTGGTGATCGCCATCACGGCTTCCTTCCCGTCCCCGAAGAGCATCAGTGCATTATCTGATGCAAACAGCGGATTGGGAATTCCAGCGAAGCCCGGTGAGAGTGAGCGTTTGATGATCACGACCGTCTGGGACCGATCCACGTCGAGAATCGGCATCCCCGAGATCGGAGAGTTCTCTTCGCGAGCTACAGGATTCACCACGTCATTGGCCCCGATCACGATGGTCATGTCCGTCTGGGCGAATGTGGAGTTGATCACGTCCATCTCGATGAGCTTCTCGTAATCGATCTCCGCCTCGGCGAGAAGCACGTTCATGTGGCCAGGCATCCTGCCCGCCACCGGATGGATCCCAAAACCACCTCAGTGCCGTTGGCCTCGAGGACCTTTGTGAGATCTCGCACGGCGTGTTGAGCCTGGGCGACGGCCATGCCATAACCCGGCACGATGGCAACGCGCTCGGCGTTCTCCAACAGCAGAGCTACCTCCTCGGCACTGGTGGAGGTGACCTTGCCGGCGTAGGTCTCGTCGGCATCGGCTCCCTCCAGAGCTACCGGGGCTGCGGAGAACAACACATTGGACAGGGTCCTGTTCATCGCCACGCACATGATCTGCGTGAGGATGAGCCCGCTGGCACCCACCAGAGAACCGGCGATGATTAGCAGACTGTTCCCCAGAGCGAACCCCGTTGCGCTGGCGGCAAGACCCGAGAGGGAGTTGAGAAGCGCAATGACCACGGGCATGTCCGCTCCGCCGATCGGAACGACGCTAGACACGCCCAACAGGAGTCCGAGGATGACGAGGGCAACGATCAAAATCACCGATTTCGGCACGCCGAGCATGAGCAAGCCCAGCACCAGCGACACCGCGAGAAGCCCACCATTGATGTAGCGGAGTGCGCCGAATCCGAAAGAGCCAACGCTTTCTCGCAGCTTGCCGTAAGCAACAACCGAGCCGGAAAACGTGATTGCGCCAATCAGTGCGGTGGCTGCTGCCGCCAGCGTGAACGTGGCGGATGGGTCCTCAGCCAGCTCTCTGACCTCCAGGAAGGATGCTCCCACCACAAGCACCGACGCCAAGCCGCCGAAGCCATTGAACAGCGCCACAAGTTCGGGCATGCCGGTCATCTGCACTTGGGTGGCGAGCACACCGCCGATCAAAGCTCCCAGCACCAGTCCCAATCCCAGCTGCCAGAACGACAGGATCTTGTTGTCGGTGAGGGTGACAACTACCGCCAGCAACATCCCGGATGCGCCTAGTGCGTTGCCACGAACGGCAGTCCGGGGCTTGCCGAGACCCTTGAGACCGAGAATGAACAGAACTGCGGCAACGATGTAACCGGCTTGAATCAGATTGCTGGTTTCGCCCATTTCAGCGTTTCTTCTTCTTCTTGGAGCTGAACATCGAGAGCATGCGGTTCGTCACCAAAAAGCCGCCCACCACGTTGATGGTGGCAAGGGTGACGGCCCCGACGCCCAACCACGTGGCGAGAAGGGTCTGTTCGGCACCCGCCGAGACCACCGCTCCAATCAAGGTGATTCCGCTGATCGCATTGGATCCGCTCATCAGTGGCGTGTGCAGGGTTGGAGGGACTTTCGAGATCACTTCGATCCCGAGAAAGATGGCGAGCACGAACAGCGTAAGTGCGATCAGGAACGTCACGGGCGACTCACGAGTCCTCTGCTGTCGGTACTGGGGCGGAACCTGTTCCGAGGGCGTCGACTACTCGAGGGTGCACCACGGCACCGTTACGGGCCACCAACGTGCCGGCGGTAATTTCGTCCTCGGCATCGAGGCGCAGCTCACCGTCGTCGTCGGTCAGATGCTTCAGTAGGTTCACCACGTTGTTGGAGAAAAGCTGACTGGCTGTGGCGGCCGAACGGGACTCGAGGTCGGTGGGACCCAAGATCTTGATGCCGTTGTGATGAACAACCTCATCGGCGATGGTCAACGCACAGTTCCCGCCCCGCTCGGCGGCCAAATCAACGATGACAGAACCCGGTTTCATGGCTTCCACCATTGCGGCGCTGACAAGTTCTGGACTCTTCATGCCCGGGATTGCTGCGGTGGTGATGACCATGTCTGCGCCGGCGACGTATGGCGTGAGTAGCCGCTGCTGACGAAGATTGACATCCTCACCCTGCGCTTTTGCGTAGCCGCCGGCATCTTCGGACTCAGTGGTGTCGACCTCCAGCGAAATGCTCCGACCGCCAACCGATCGGATCTGCTCGGCGGCGGCGGGGCGAACGTCGTAAGACTCCACAACCGATCCGAGCCTTCTGGCGGTGGCGATCGCTTGGAGTCCGGCCACCCCGGCGCCGAGCACCAGCGTTCGAGTAGCAGGTATGGTCCCCGCCGCTGTCATCATCATCGGCACCATGCGCGGCAGCTCGGAGGCGGCCAGCAGAACCGCCTCATAACCAGCGATGTTCGCCATCGAACTGAGAACGTCCATGGTCTGCGCTCGCGTGATCCGCGGAACGAGCTCCAAGCTGAGCACGGTGGCACCTGTTGCGGCCAGGGCATTCACGTCATTGGCCCGCCACAGCGGATCAGCATTTCCAACGAGGACATGCGTCTCGTCCACGCCGTGGCGGACAACATCGATCCCCACCACCACTCCACCTGCAGAGAGGAGAGTGTCACGGTCTACCACGGTGGCCTGAGCGTTGCGATACAGCTCATCACCAAAGCCCGCCGCAACACCACATCCGGTTTCACACCTCACGGTATGGCCGAGCGCCACAAGCTTGACCACGCCATCGGGGGTCAGCGCAACCCGCCGCTCCCTCGAATTGTTCTCCCTGACGACGCTCACAAACACCGAGCGGCAGACTAGCCGAGCAACGAGCGCCGCGCTCCAACCACGACCAGCTCAGTTTCGGGGCTCGGCGCGGCGAAGTGTCTCGCCTGCGACGCGAAGATGGCCTGGTGAGCGGGATTTCCCATTGGCCGCAGGGCTCCGAACAGGCAAACTGACCTAGGCGACTCAAGTTTTTTCGGGAGCGAGTCGATCCACGGCGGACTGCGGATTATCCCCCATCAACGAGGAAACATGATTGTTCAATCACTATTAGGCCACAAGGTGGCTGCTGCGGCGCTTGCCCTGACCCTGGGCGGGACCTCGGCTGCTGCAGCAACCGGCAACTTGCCGATCGTGCAGGACGATCCCGTAGAACTTACCGAGGACTCCACAACCGACGTCGAGATCGAAGTGGAGGCCGATGAAGCCGTGTCCGAGGACGAGCCCAAGGAAAAGGTGCTCCCGCCGGTCAATGCGGACGGCGTGGAATATGGCGACGTCGCCTGCTCCGACGCTGTGAACCACGGTGAGTACGTTTCGGGCGTCGCCAAGGATGACACCATTGAAGGTAACCGAGGCGAGATCGTGAGTCAGGCCGCCAAGACCAACTGTGGCAAGGCCGACAAGGACGAAGCGAAGGCCGAGCGCAACGCAGCCAAAGCTGTTGAGAAGGCCGAACGCGACGCAGCCAAAGCCGAGCGCAAAGCCGAGGATCCAGACGTCGATGGCGACGACGCAGACGTCGATGGCGACGACGCAGACGTCGATGGCGACGAGGCCGAGGATGCCGAATCCGATGACAGTGATTCCGATGAGGGCGCCAAGAAGGACAAGCCAATCAAGGGCAACGGCAAGAAGAACTAGCCCGGATTGATCGCCTGACGATGAGTGGCGCCGGCCCCGCCGGCGTCATTCTTCGTTTTCTCGCGTTGTGCGCCGACTGCGGGCCCGGGCTTAATCGTCAGTTTCGATCGGAAACATCGTTTCGAAGAACGTCAGGATGTCCTTGGAGATGTCAGCGGCCACGGACTTGAGGCCGACCTGGACCTCGCCGCCATCGCTCCCGTACTCGCTTGGTTTCCACACCCCGTGTTTGAAGAGACGTTTGAACCGGATTTCCTGGGAGATCTTCATTTCCACCGGCCCCATCTTGGCCATCCAGCGGGGCGCCCCGAACCCGGGGCCTTTCACGACCACCAGATCTCGCATGCCGATACGGATCATCTCGGCCCGCACGCGAGCGACGCGCAGAAGTTGCTCGGCAGCCGGCGGAACTGGGCCATAACGATCCAACCATTCGGTGGTGATGTCTTCCACTTCGGCCTGGGTGGTCACCGCCGAGAGTCGCCGGTAGGCCTCTAAGCGTTGCGGTCCGCTGGGCACGTATTCCTCAGGAATCAGGGCGTCGACGGGTAGATCCACTTTGACCTCCACCTGCTGCACCGGCTCCACACCGTTGAGTTCATTCACCGCCTCGTTGACCATCTGGCAATACAGGTCATAACCCACGGCGGCGATGTGGCCTTTCTGGCCGGTTCCCAGCAGATTGCCGGCGCCACGGATTTCGAGGTCGCGCATTGCGATTCGGAAGCCAGACCCCAGTTCTGTTGCCTCGCCGATCGTCTTCAGCCGCTCATAGGCCGTTTCGGTTAGCGCCGCGTCGGGTCGGGTGAAGAGATAGGCGTAGGCCCGTTGCCCGGACCTACCTACCCGGCCGCGCAACTGATGAAGCTGGCCCAGGCCGAGCATTTCGGCGCGATCGACCACCAGCGTGTTCACCGTTGGCATGTCGATGCCGGACTCGATGATGGTGGTACAGACCAGAACGTCGTATTTGCCGTCCCAGAAATCCATGACGACCGTCTCGAGTGTCCCCTCATCCATCTGCCCGTGGGCCACGGCTACCCGGGCCTCCGGTACGAGATTTCGGACCTTCTTGGCGATGTGTTCGATGCTTTGCACGCGGTTATGCACGAAGAAGATCTGGCCCTCCCTCAGTAGCTCGCGTCGGATCGCCTCGGCCACGGCTCGTTCGTCGTATTCGCCGACATAGGTGAGGATGGGCTGACGGTCTGCGGGCGGCGTATTGAGGACGGACAAATCCCGAATTCCTGTAAGACTCATCTCCAACGTACGCGGAATCGGCGTCGCCGTGAGCGTAAGGATATCGATCTCCGCACTCAGGGTCTTGATTGCCTCTTTGTGTTTCACTCCAAACCGTTGTTCCTCGTCAACAACCAACAGCCCGAGACGGGGGAACTTCACATCGTCGGACAGGATTCGATGCGTGCCGATCAACACATCCACCTCGCCATCGCTGACGGCGGTGGTGACGATGCGGGCCTGGGCGGGGGTAAGAAATCGACTGAGAACTTCGACCCGTATCGGGTAAGGCGAGAACCGATCAGCGAAGGTCTGAAAGTGCTGCGAGGCCAGCAGCGTGGTGGGCACGAGGACTGCAACCTGCTTGCCACTCTGAACGGCCTTGAATGCCGCCCTCACGGCGATCTCGGTCTTGCCGAACCCAACGTCGCCTACGACCAGGCGATCCATGGGTGTGTTGCTCTCCATGTCGTCCTTCACCGCGTTGACGGTGGTGGCCTGGTCGGGCGTGAGTTCATAGGGGAAGGCCCCCTCCACCTCGGCCTGCCATGGTGTGTCGGGATCGAAAGCAAGCCCCGGAGTGGAAAGGCGCTGCTGATAGAGAACTACCAACTCTTGGGCGATCTCATTGACCTCAGCTCTGACCTTCGACTTGGCCTTTGCGAAGTCGCTTCCACCCAAACGGTGGAGGCTGGGCGAATCGCCGCCACTGTAGGGGCGAACGAGATCCATCTGATCAGACGGAACGTACAGCTTGTCGTCACCGCGATAGTCCAACAGCAGGTAGTCACGGCTGTGACCACCGATCGACCGGTTGACCAATCCGGCGAAACGGCCCACGCCGTGGTGATGATGAACCACGTAGTCGCCAGGATTCAATCCCTCGAAGAACCCATCACTTTGCCGTTTGGAGCGGGGGCGAGCCCTTCGGTGGGCTCGGCGGCGACCGGTCAGCTCCGACTCGGCCAGCACTGCGATTCCCGCTTCCGAAACCACGAAACCCCGTTCGATGTGCTCGACCACCAGATGCAGGCCGGGTCCAAAGGTTGCGGGGGGTCCAGCCTCGTGAACCACCGGGGCAACTCCCCAGCCGGTGAGGCGTTCCGCGAGCCGACCCAGCGTTCCAGTCCCTTCTGCGCACACCACAACGGTTGCCCCCGACGCGGTCAGATTGGCGATCCGATTTGCCATCTCCTCGCCCGGAGCATCCCAGCCTGACACGTCGATGGTGGCCACACCCGGGCCTTCGGGGATCGACATCACGGACATGATCGGTGCCGACGTATTGGCGAGCACACGATCGAGCTCAACGTGCAACATCGGAAAGCGAGGTGCCGAGGATGCCGGTCTCGCGGTCTCGTCGCGTTCTTCGGCCGGGGCGAGCGCCCCCCACGTGCGGGCCAAGGTGTTGGCGAGGTCGATCTCCTCAGCAATCAGGTCGGCGGCCCTCCCCTTCATGCGTTTGGGCTCAAGCAGCACAACCATGGCATCTGCTGGGAGCAGATCGGGAAGCGCTCTGGTTCCGCCGGAGAGCCACGGCAACCAGGATTCCATTCCGTCGAACGTCTCACCGTTAGCCAGCCGTTGCCAGTTCTCGCGGCCCCACGGTTCCTCGGCCATGAGCGCCGTAGCCCGCTCCATGACCGCATCGGTGACGAGCAGCTCGCGACAGCCGTGGATCTCAACCTCGCGAAGGTCGGCATCGGAACGCTGTGTAGCGATGCTGAAGGTGGTGAGACGATCGACCTCATCGCCCCAGAGGTCAATGCGGACGCCTGTGTCGGCCGTGGAGGGAAAGATGTCCACGATGGAGCCACGAACGGCAATCTCGCCTCGGTGCTCGACCTGGGGTTCACGTCGGTAGCCAAGCTGCACCAATCGAGCAACCAGATCGGCGGGATCGATCACATCGCCATGCCCGATGATCACCGGTGCGGCATCGGCTCCCTCCGGACCGAGGCGTTGGATGAGCGCCCGCACGGGCGCCACCACAACGGCCGGGGTAGTGACCGGATCACTCATCCGCCAGAGTGTCTCAAGACGGTGCCCCATGGTCTCGATGCTGGGGCTGACCCGCTCGAACGGCAATGTCTCCCACGCAGGAAAGAGTTCGACCTCTTCCTCGCCGAGCAGGACGCGAAGGTCGTTTGTGAGCCGTTGAGCTTCGTTGGTTGTGGGGACCGCCACCAGGACCGGGCGACGATCGGTCCCCCGGTGGAGTCCGGCGATGGCTGGAGCCCAGCCCGCTTCGCCAACAGCCACTACATTGGTCGCTCGTCCAACCACCCGATCCATGGCCGGGAGGTCAGCAAACCTTTGAACCAGGGGTCCAAAACCCCGCACCGCGGACCCGCTCACCATTGGGCTGGCAACCTCAGTTGGTGGCGTCAGGACCCGACTCCTCGCCGCGTCGGTTCACGGCGTTCATCGTGGCGTCGAGGCCATCTCTCACCAGCAACTCAATTGCTTCGGATGCGTTTGAGATTGCGGTGTCGAGAATAGTTCGCTCGGTTTTTCCGGGTCGCTTCAGGACAAAGTCAGTTACGTCCTGACTGGGCGGTGGTTTTCCGATCCCGATCCGAAGACGCATGAAGTGCCCGCCCCCCACATGCTGGGTGATGGAGCGCAATCCGTTATGACCGGCCAGACCGCCGCCTTGTTTCAGTTTGAGCCGGCCAACCGGAAGATCAAGCTCATCATGGACCACGAGTAGTTGTTCACCCTCGATGATGCCATAACGCTTCCGCAAGGCCCGCACCGCCTCGCCGGAGTTGTTCATGAATGTCTGGGGAAAGGCGAGCACCACCCGCTTCTGACCGATTCGGATCTCCGAGACGAGCGAGCGCTCTTTGCCCCTGCGAAGTTGCTCGCCGTATCGGGCCGCCACGCGGACAACCGCTTCAGCTCCCACATTGTGACGAGTTCCGTCGAAGTTCTCCCCGGGATTGCCTAGGCCAATCACAAGGAGATCAGCAGGCGTTCCCCTGCGACTCTCTACTTCTTCAGATCGGCCAAGACGAACCACGAAGGGGGCTACTCCTCAGCGCCGTCGCCGTCACCGGCGTCGTCACCCTCGGCGGACTCTACGCCCTCACCGTCTGCGGCCTCTTCACCCTCGACTTCTTCGCCTTCGGCAACTTCTTCCACGAGGGCACGAGGTACAACGGTGGCGACTACGGGATCCTCTGGATCAACCGAGGTGACCACTCCAGCCGGAAGCTTGATGTCGCCGACCATCACATTGCGATCGGCGGTGAGGATGGAAATGTCGGCCTCGAGCGAATCGGGGATAGAGGTGGGCGAACACTCGACCGTCAGACTGAAGAGGATCTGGTCCACTAGCAGACCGGCCTTCAGTACTTCTTCGGCCTTGCCGATCACGTGAATCGGAATGTCTACCGAAAGGGTCTGGGTAGCATCGATGCGCAGGAAATCAACGTGAATGACTTCACGGCGAACGGGATGGCGCTGAACTTCCTTCACCAAAACGAGATCGTCCACGCCGTCCACACTTAGGTGGAACACGGTGTTCAGACCGGCGTCGGTTTTGAGCGCATCACGCAGATCGGTGTAGGTGACCTGCACGTTCACCGGGTCCTTGCCGAGGCCGTAGAGAACTCCGGGGAGCTGGCCCTCGCGGCGAAGGCGACGGCTGGTAGCCGACCCTAACTTGCGATTGCTGCTGGCCTTGACGACCGTCTGCTCCATTGTGCTCATCCTCCGAGAAATCTTCCGACCCCAACGGCGGGGCGACTGAGTAGCTTATCGGTGACGCAACCCCATGCCTCAGAGTTACTGCTGGTTCTGACCGTCGAAGATCTTGCTGACCGAGGCATCTTCGAACACCGCACGAATGGCGTCGGCGATGAGGGGGGCCACCGACAGCACCTCAAGCTTGTCGAACTGCTTTTCGGCAGGAAGAGGCAGCGTGTTGGTGACGATGACCTTGTCGATGACACTGTTCTTGAGCCGGTCGATGGCTGGACCACTGAACACCGCGTGAGTTGCTGCCGCCACAACCGATGCAGCACCTCGCTCCATGAGGAGTTCAGCACCGGAGCAGATCGTGCCGGCCGTGTCGATCATGTCATCGATGATCACGCAATGCCGACCCTCGACGTCACCCACGATGTCTTTGGCCTCCACCTGATTTTTCTTGCCCTTGAGGTGGCGTTTATGGACGATCGCCAGGTCGGCCGACAGCTTCTGGGCATACCGCTCGGCCACCTTCACCCGCCCCGCATCGGGAGAGACCACAACCAAATCCTCGCCATACTGCTCCAAGTGGCGAACCAGGACCGGCATGGCCGTGAGGTGGTCTACTGGGCCGTTGAAGAAACCCTGAATCTGTCCGGAGTGCAGGTCGACCGACACCAGGCGGGAGGCGCCAGCCGCCTCGAAGAGGTCCGCAATCAGCCTGGCAGTGATCGGTTCACGCCCTTCGCTTTTGCGGTCCTGTCGGGCATAACCGTAGAAGGGCAGTACCGCAGTTATTCGCTTGGCCGAAGCGCGCCGAGCCGCGTCCACCATGATCAGATGCTCCATGACGGCGTCGTTGAGTGACCGGTTCTCAATCGAACCATGGCTCTGAATGATGAAGACGTCGGAACCACGAATGGACTCGGAGAACCGAACGTGGGTTTCGCCGTTCGCAAACTGACTGGCGTGGGCCTCGGTGATGTCGACGTTCAGACACTCCGCAACCTCTTGGGAGAGTTCTTCGTTGTGACGTCCGCTGAAGAGGTGAAGCTTCTTCTTGGTTAGGACTTCTATCATTGTCGTGTGTCCCCCACGTAAATGTGCCGTTGTCGTTCCATTGCGCCCCAACAGCGTTCAGGCCTCTGCAGCATAGAAGGGTCCGGTTACGGTTCTGTCGGATATCTGTGCGCCTGGGCTGAGTGCTGCGTACGGGCCGACGATGCATTGTTCGCCGATGGCTGCTAGCTGCCCGGTCGATGACCGAACGGCACTGCGAGGCCCAACTGTGCAGTGGTCGAGATGGGTGTCTGGCCCGATATCGCAGCCCTCGCCAATGGTTGTGCTGCCGCTCAAGGAAACACCAGGAAACAGGGTGACATCGGTGGAAAGCGTGACCGTTGCGTCAACGATGGTTCGGGACGGATCGATCATGGTGACGCCGCGTTCCATCCAGAACTGATTGATTCGGTTGCGCAGAACGGCCTCTGCCGCAGCCAACTGGATTCTGCTGTCTACTTCTTCGAACAACTCCGCAGGGACGGCGACGGTGGTGACGGCATGACCACTATCGGCAAGCACGCCCGGAACATCACGAAGGAGATGCCGACCGGTGGCGGGGTCAGGCATGGTTCGCCGAATCGCCGGTGCAAGCAAACCGCGCCGCACAACCATCACTCCCACGGGCGAATCCACAGGATTACCCACCTCACCATCGTCATTGGAGACCGTGACGCCAATGGCATTTCCGTGACGGTCCCGGAGAACATAGGGGGTGCCCGATCGCCGCGGCTGCCGGGTGCAGGCGATGGTGCAGGCCGAGCCGGTCTGGCGATGGACGGCAAGGACTTCCTGGAGAACTTCGCCTGTCAACAGGGGCATGTCCGCCGGAAGGATCAGGACGTCACCTTCGTCGTCGAACTCGTCGAAGCCGCTCATCCCGATCAATGCCGCTTCGGCATTTCCCCGTGAACGAGGTTGTTCCAAGAATCGCGTTGTCAGGTCAGAAGGCGGCGTATCCATGATCCGCTTGGCGATCCAGTCACCGTCTGGTCCGGTGACCACGACCGCTTCGGATACTCCGGAGTCACTGACTGCGTTCAGCACCCACGAAAGCATTGGCCGGCCACAGAGGACGTGAATGGGTTTCGGCCGCTCCGACACCAACGGCGCACCGGAAGCGGTTGCAATAACGAGCGCTGACACGTCACCCTTCGCCATGGCCTCCACCGTAGTTGTTCGCGCGGCGAAAGGATAACGCGCCGCTATGAAACCATCAGTCTCACGCCGACCAAAACGCCAAACGGCCAGACCTCTCGGGTCCGGCCGGTAGGAAATCGCTGACGGAGCGAGTATGCGTTATTTGTTCCTACGCTGGATACGCGTGCGCTTGAGCAGCTTGCGGTGCTTCTTCTTGCGCATACGCTTCCGACGCTTCTTGATCAACGATCCCATAAGACGAGCAAGGCTAACGCCTGCAGCAGCAAGAAACGCTCCACCGGAGATGAGAAAGGTTGCTAACGTTGTTGCCACTGCCTCTCAGCGAGGAGTTTCCCGAGTAGTTCAATTGGTAGAACACAGGCCTTTGAAGCCTGGCGTTGTTGGTTCGAGTCCAACCTCGGGAGCCAATCACCATGTCTGCAAAACATGTCATCCAGCTGCTCGTAGCATTTGGGGCGCTCGCTCTTTTCTTCCTAATCACGCTGGTTACTGGCAACCGCATCGAGGCGGCCGCAATTGCAGTCGGTGGTGCGTTCATCGTTACGGCGTTCCTCAATCGACCACCATCGCAATAATTCCTGGTTGATCCAGGAGCACCGAATTTCCAGATGGTGATGAAACACTGGAGCCGTGCCCCCTGCGTTTCTCACCGCTCCAGCCAAGCTCACGCTCACGCTTCGTGTCACGGAAGTCTTGAACAACGGGTACCACCTGATCGATGCAGAAATGGTGACGGTGGATCTTCACGACACCCTATGGATCGACCCTGAAGGAGACGGGCTCACCATGGTGGGCAGCGGACAGGATGTGCCGGTAGGCCCCGAAAATCTGGTTGCCCGTGCGTTGCATCTCGTCGGACGGAGGGCCGCTGTTCGTGTCACCAAGCGGATACCCAGCCAGGCCGGGCTGGGCGGCGGGTCCGCAGACGCCGGGGCAGTTCTCCGTTGGGCAGGCTTCGACGATCTCGTGGCGGCCGCTGAAATCGGCGCCGACGTTGCATTTTGTGCCGTTGGTGGACGAGCGCAGGTAAGCGGGATTGGAGAGATCGTCAAGCCGCTTGAATTCCGACCCTTGGACCTGACCCTCCTCACACCTGCGGTGGCGTGCCCTACACCGATGGTGTACGCCCGCTGGGATCAGATCGGTGGACCCGTTGGTGAGAACGGCAACGATTTGGAACCCGCTGCTGTTGATGCGGTCCCTGAACTCATTCACTTCCGCGATGCGTTGGGCAACGCCACAGGCCAGACGCCCCGCCTCGCCGGCAGTGGCAGCACCTGGTTTGTGGAGGGTCATTTCCCCGGCCCGGACCACGTTCTCGTCCGCACGGTTCCGGCGGGCTGGTCGGCAACCTAAGCATGCTGACGCCGGGCCCTTGCATGATGTCCGGTGGCGGGCCCGAGAGCCTGCGGCGCTATGTGAGCTGAAGCCTGCGGCGCTATGTGAGCTGAAGCCTGCGGCGCTATGTGAGCTGAAGCCTGCGGCGCTATGTGAGCTGGGTTAAGGATTGTTGTCCCTCCGGGGGCCGTTCCGCCGGCCACGAAGGCCTCGCCTTCGGCACTCCAACAGGTGTTCGGTTACTTGGGCCGTAATTGCTGAACGGACGTCGCTCCGCGTGCCAACGGACAGCTCAGCAGGCATCGCTCCCCGTGCTTGGAGATTTTTGGTTGCTCAGCGGGCGCGCTTGTCTGGAGACCCAGCGCGATTACAGCTTTGCGAGCTCGCCCCATTGGGCGGGGGTGAGCATTTCGGCTCGGTCGGTTGGATCAACCCCGGCCCCGGTCATCTGCTCCACGGTCAGCAAGCCGGCGAGACTTCGGCGGAGCATCTTCCGACGCTGATTAAATCCCGCACGAACGAGCGTGGCGTAGCGATCGAAAGGGGCATGGATCGGCAACGTCTCGTGCCTTTGCACTCTCAGCAACGCCGAACTCACCCGCGGGCGGGGCAGAAACACCGTGTTGCTGACGGTGTCGACCACACGGGCCGAGGCCCAGTATCCCAGCAGCACCGACGGAATCCCGTAGGTTCGGCTCCCCGACCCTGCGGCGAGCCGTTCGCCCGCCTCCTGCTGCACCATCACGAGCCAGTCGGTGAGGGTTGGTTGATCGCGGAGAAGGTCCAGGATCAGGGGCGTGGACACGTTATACGGAAGATTGGCCACCACTTTCCAATCGTGCCCGGCCACCAGTGCTGCCCAATCCAGCTTCATTGCATCCCCGTGCACCAGGTTCACCCGATCCGCCAGACCGGCCGTTTCGAGGACTTCACGTATGCCGGGCAACAGATACCGATCCGCCTCGACGGCGGTCACCTGAGCTCCCACATCGGCCAACCCCAGCGTGAGGCTGCCCAGGCCTGGGCCGATCTCAATAACGCGGTCCCCTTCCTTGACGCCTGCGAGCCGAACGATCTTGTCGACCGTTCCTGGCTCGCACAGGAAGTTCTGCCCCAAAGCCCTGCTGGGCGTGAGACCATGACGTTCGATCAGTTCACCGATCATCGGGCGCGTGAGTCGACGGGTTTGGCTCAGTTCAGCCGCCATGATTCAACCGGTACAGGCGTTCGCCGTTTCGCCAGGTGAGGTCGGCAACCGCCTCGGGAGGCTGTGAACGAATCTCGGCGACGGCCTCTCCCACCACGGAAACCCAAGCCGGCTTGTTGGTTTTGCCGCGATAGGGGACCGGAGCCAAATAGGGGCTGTCGGTCTCCACAAGCAAACGGTCGGCGGGGCAGAATTGCGCCGCTTCCCGCAGCTCCGGTGCTGACGGGAACGTGACGATGCCGCTGAAGCTCAGATAGCAGTCTCTTTCCAGAGCCTTGCGGGCCTCTGCGGGGCCGCCGGTGAAGCAGTGGAAAACCGTTCGGGCCGGCACTCCCTGTTCGTCGAGGATGGCGAACGTGTCGTCCCATGCGGAACGGCTGTGGATTACCAGCGCCAGGTCGAACTCGTGGGCCATCGCTATCTGTTGAGCAAACACATCGCCCTGGACATCGTGCTCGGAGTGGCTGTAGTGGTAGTCCAACCCACACTCCCCTACGGCCACCGGCTGCTGCTCGGCCGAAAACAACTCACTCAAACCGACTATGCCGCCCTTGGCATCGTGGGGATGAACGCCCGCAGTGGCCCAGACGTTCTCGAACTCCGAGGCGATCTGCATAGCTTCGATCGAGTCCGCCACGGTGCACCCGACGGTCAGGAAACGGGTTACCCCGTGATCAGCGCCTTCAGCGACAGCGTCGGCGGGCGCTACGTGCTTCTTTGCCGCCCCGGTGGTGAGGTGGCAGTGATTGTCGAACCACTGCATCGCTACGCCTCCACATCGAGGGTCTCAAGATCAATCTTGGCGAAGAGCGGGGTGGGCTTGGCGATGGGGGTGCCGGGCACCAGCGCATCTCGCTGCCATCCAGATGGAGTTCCCAGGATCTCATCGAGCGTCGAGCTCGACCATGGTAGGAAAGGAGCGAAGAGAACCCGCACCCCATTGATCGCCGACAGCGCCGTGTGCAGCACTTCTGACGCCCGTTGCGGATCGGTCTTCTGGAGGCGCCATGGCTCGGTGGCGTTGAGGTAGCCATTGGCGGCCTGGGCCGCCTTCATTGCGGTCCGGAGCGCCGCCCGCAACTCCGCTGCGTGGAACTGATCCGCAGCCTCGATGAACGCCGCATCCACTGCGGCGAGCAACTCGACATCCTCCGGCGCAGCGCCGGCGGTGCCGGGGATCTGAGCATCGCAGTTCTTGTTCACCATGCTGAGCACTCGGTTGACGAGATTGCCCCATGTGGCAACGAGTTCTTCGTTGATTCGCCTGGCGATCTCCTCCTCGGATACTTCGGTATCGGCTTGTTCCGGGAGGGCCGCAGCGAGGGCAAAACGAAGAGCGTCGGGCTGGAATGTGTCCAACGCATCAGCGATCGTGAGACCGACACCTCTGCTTGCCGAGGCCTTGCCGCCCTTGAACGTAACGTATTGATTTGCGGGGATCTCGTCCGGCAGATGGAGGTTGCCCGCACCCATCAGTTGCGACGGCCAGAAGAGCGCATGGAAGGGGATATTGTCCTTGCCGATGAAATAGACATGACGGGCATCTGGGTCTTCCCACCACTCCCGCCAGGATTCGGCGTCACGAGCGGGGTTGGTCTCCCCTGCCGCCCATTCTTTTGATGCGCTCAGATAACCGATGACCGCGTCGTACCAAACGTAGATCTTCTTACCAGGACCGAGATCGTTGACGGGAATGTCTATTCCCCAGTCGATATCCCTTGTGATCGCCCGATCCTGGAGACCTTCGTCCTCCAGCCAGCCTTTGGCGAAATTGACGACGTGGGGCCGCCAGTGGCTCTTGGTATCGAGGTAGCTGCGGATCTGGTCGTTGAAATCTGAATACCGGAAGTAGAAGTGTTCGGTTTCGCGCGGCTCAGGCGTGGCCCCGCTCAGCTTCGATCGAGGATTGATCAAATCGATCGGGTCCAACGTCTTTCCGCAGTTGTCACACTGGTCGCCGCGAGCCTCGGCATAGCCGCAGTGCGGACACTCTCCCTCCACGTACCGGTCGGGCAGGAACCGCTGAACCTCCGGGTCAAAGAACTGCTCACTGACGCGTTTGTCAATGTGACCGTTCTCCAGCTGAGCGAGGAACATCTCTTGAGTGACCTTGGCGTGGTTCTCGGTCCCGGTTGTGGTGTAAAGATCCCATGAGATCCCGAGCTGGTCCCATTGCCTCAAGATCTCGCCGTGGTACCGATCCACGATCTCTTGTGGATCCACCCCTTCGGCTTCAGCACGAACCGTGATGGGCGTGCCGTGGACGTCGGAACCGGACACCATCAGAACGCGATTTCCCAGCAACCGTTGCTGCCGAGCGAAGATGTCGGCCGGCAGGTAGGCGCCAGCCAAATGGCCAATATGGCGAGCGCCGGAGGCGTAGGGCCAGGCCACGGCAACCAGCACGTTCACAGGTTCAGTCACCCGGTTAAGGGTAATGAAGGAGAAAGTCCCTCGTGCCGCTTATCGGGAGGCGCCAGCGTCACGTGCGGCTCGAGCGCGGGTTCGCTGCAAGCACCGGCATGGCGAGCAGGAGCACATCCGGGATGATGAACAGCGTTATCCCGTTGGCCGAACAGCACACCTCTGTTTTCGGCCGAGTACGGTTTGAGCCGTCCTATGAGCATCATTCCGCGGGGAGAATTGAGGCGGCGCGTGAAGCGCCGCTCCCATCCGGGCCTTTTGATCGTCGCGTGCTTCGCCGCTCTGGCCAGCACGGGAACAGCCCTACTGTCGTTGCCCTTCAGCCATGCCGACGCCACGGTCGGCGTCAGCGATGCGTTCTTCACCAGTTTCTCCGCCGTTACCGTCACCGGTCTGGCAGTCCAAGACACGTCCACCGCATGGACGCCCTTCGGACAGATCGTGATCATGGTGCTCATACAGATCGGCGGGCTCGGAATCATGACGCTGGCAGGATTCATGGGGCTGATCGTGTCGCAGCGGATGAGTGTACGGGCCGGGATGCTGGCGGGTACGGAAATCGGCCTCACCGACCTTGGACCGCTGCGGCCACTCCTGCGAGGTCTGGTGAAGTTCGTAATCCTGTCAGAAGTGCTTCTGGCCGTCGCTCTCTCGGTGCGCTTTATCATCGGCGACGACAGCGGATCGATCGTCCGCCCAATTTTCGACGGCGTGTTTCACGCTATCTCTGCGTTCAACAACGCTGGTTTCAGTACCTTTGCCGGCGGGCTGGAATCCTATGCCGCGGACTGGTTTGTGAACCTCGTGGTGGCGGGCGGATTCATCATCGGCGGCATCGGCTTCCCGGTGATCTTCGAACTCCGAAAGCAGTGGCGCAAACCAGACCGCTGGTCTCTCCACACCAAAGTATCGCTCACATTCACGGCCATCCTCCTCGGCGCAGGGACGTTGGTGATCGCCGCATTGGAATGGACCAACGCCGGGACGCTCGGCGCGCTGGATCCCGGCGACCGGATTCTTGCGGCGTTCTTCCAGTCCGCCACGGCCCGGACGGCCGGTTTCAACACTGTTCCTTTCGATGCGCTGCACTCGTCCACGCTCCTAGTCTTCATTCTGCTGATGGTCGTAGGCGCAAACAGCGCATCGACCGCCGGGGGCATCAAGACCACAACGTTTGCGGTAGCCATCCGATCCACGATCGGCCAGCTTCGCGGTGATAGCGACGTCACGATGTTTCGTCGGCGAATCCCTTCAGAGTTGCAGCAGCATGCGCTCTCCCTGGTAGTCGTCGCTCTGGGTACGGTGGGAACCGCAGCGTTCGCACTGGCGATCGTGGAGCCCGATATCGAAACCGCCAAGCTACTTTTCGAAGCTGCATCAGCGTTCGGAACCGCTGGACTCTCAGCCTCGGTGACTCCGTCGCTGGGTACGCTCGGCCGGATCATCATCGTGGTTCTGATGTTCGTGGGTCGGGTTGGACCGATCACGTTCGGAACAGCGTTCTTGTTCCGGACCGAGGCCCGGCACTACCGATACCCAGAAGATGACTTGATGGTTGGATAGGAAAAACGAAACATGGCAGCAGAGAATTCCCTTGAACCTACGACGCTCGAGAAGATCCTGGGCTTTGCCAACCGACGTTTCGGCGCCCGGGAGGAGATCCCGATCACACCGACCGACACGGTGTTCGTGGCCGGGTTGGGACGGTTCGGGTCGGCCGTTTGCGCAACTCTGGTCGACCTGGGAATCGAAGTGATGGGGATCGATATCGACGAACGCCTAGTGGACAAGTGGGTCGACGTCATCCCCCACCTGCGCGTGGCCGACGCCACCGATGCCGCCACGCTCAAACAGCTAGGGGTGCAGCAATTCGACGTGTGCGTCGTTGGTATCGGTACGGCCATAGAGGCGAGCGTTCTCACGGTGGCCGCGCTCAGCGACGCCGGAGCGCCGGTGATCTGGGCCAAGGCGATGACACCCGAGCATGGTCGAATCCTTGAACGGGTCGGCGCCCACAACCTGGTCTATCCCGAGATCGAGATGGGTGAGCGGGTCGCTCGAATCGTCAGCGGTTCGGTGATCGATTTCTTCGAACTCGACGACGACTTCGTGATGGCCGAGATCGAAGCTCCCGCTTTCCTGGTAGGTCAGGCTCTTGCGGAGGCACAGCTGCGAGCGCGATACAACGTTTCGGTCGTTTGCATCAAGCCACGCGGCGGCACCTACACCTACGTAACCCCGCAAACCGTTCCCCGTCGCGGCAGCCTCGTCGTGGTTGCAGGACCCACCGCAGCCGTACAGAGACTCACCGACGACGCCAAGCGCTGAACAGGATCTGCCTCGGCCATCCGTGCCGATCGAACTGAGGCTTAGTGGGCCAGCTTGCCGGAGAGCCTGACGCGGTTGCCGAGCAGGAACGCCGCCAGGAACATAACGGTGGCCACAAGAACGATCGTGGAGCCAGAGGGCAGGTCAAGGTGGAAACTCAAATTCATTCCTACGAACCCACTGACAGCCCCCACCGTGGTGGCGATCATAAGCATCGTTGAGAAGCTGTCGGTCAGCATCCGAGCTACAACGGCCGGAACCACCAGCGTGGCCGCGATCAAGGTCACACCGATAACACTCATGGTGGCCAGCACGGTGGCGGACAAAACTATCATGAGCAACACCTCAACGAGCGTGGTGTTGACCCCGGACGCTTCGGCCACCTCTTCATCGAACGTTGTGAAGAGAAGCGGTCGGTAGCCGAACGCTACGAGAGCTACTGCCACGAGCGACACCCCCGCCACCAGCCACACGTCGGTAGCGTTCACGCCAAGAATGTTGCCGAACAGAAGAGCGTCTGCGTTTTTTCCCGGCGACCCGTACTTCTGGACCACTGCGATGCCGAGCGCGAACGATGCTGTAGTGACGACCCCGATCGCAGCATCCGACCCGATGGGTCGACGCCGAACGATTCCGCCGATTGCAAGCGCAGTTACCACCCCCCAGATGCCAGCGCCAATCAGGAGGTTGACCCCCACCAATCCGGCCACTGCATAGCCGCCGAAGATGGCATGGGAAAGCCCATGCCCGATGTAACTCATGTTGCGCAGCACCACATAACAACCAACCAAGCCGCACAGTGCTCCGGCCAGCGTGGCCACGATGACCCCGTTGCGAAAGAACTGAAACTCATACGGACCGATGAGATCAACAGCGGTAAGGAAACCGGTCACAACCCGCTCACCCGTCTGGATTTCGGCTGCACCGTGGTAAGGCTCGAATTGTCAAGGCTCGAGTTGTCAAGGCTCGAGTCGTCAAGGCTCGAGTTGAAACCGGCGTCTACAACGACCCGCATGCCCGCGTGTTCGAGAATCTTCATCGGCGAGCCGTAGGTCTGTTCGAGGATGGACGGGATGAGGACGTCTTCAGGCGAGCCGGCGCCCAGGATGCGGGTGTTCAGGCACACCACGATCGGCAGGTGCGCTGCAATGCCGTTGAGATCGTGGGTGGACAAAACCACCGTGACACCCTCACCATTGAGATCGGCGAGCAGATGAAGGACCTCGTGGCGCGTCTTCACGTCGAGACCAGAGGTCGGTTCGTCCAGGAAAATGGTCTCCGCTCCGGTGAAGAGGGCACGGGCGAGAAACACCCTCTGTTGCTGACCCCCGGAGAGATCGCGAATGTGGCGATCGGCGAGGCCATGCAGTCCTAGTCGTTCCAGGACATCCAGAATCTCGACCCGTTCGTGCTTCGTGATCCACGGCGTCTTCCAGCCTCTGGACCGGGCCATGCCAACACATTCCGAAACGGTGACGGGAAAGTTCCAGTCGATCCTTTCCACTTGCGGAACAAAACCGATTGTCATCGCTCGCTTCCTGGCGACGGTTCCTTGGGAGGGCTTCAAACTACCCAGGAGCACTCTGAGCAGCGTGCTCTTTCCAGAACCAGAGGGTCCGACGATCCCGATGAGATCGCCACGCTCCACCGTGAGGTTGATGCCATCGAGAACGTTGGGGCCGGTTGTGAAGGCGACCGAGAGATCACGCGCCTCGATCAATGGTTCCGCGGCGGAGTTGAGCATTCGACGATTAGCCAGGCCGCTGGGTGTATTCATAGTTTCTCCTGACGTAGAGACGTCATTGCGGGTAGGTGGCCAGGTCGGGTCCAACCTGACGGAGTTCAAGGTTGGTGATCGCCGACGAGTCGCCACCAAGAGCGTCGGTCATCGTGATGAAATTGAAGCGCATGAGGCCCAGCCACGAGTGCTCGGGATCGCCTGGTTCACCGGGCAGGTCGTCGTCGCGCAGCTCATCGATGTAGCTGGCGCCGGTCTCCTTCGCCACCTGTTCAAGGACCGGCGAAGGAAAGACTTCGGATCCGAAAAGGGCGGGTACGGATTCGGCGCGAATTTGCTCAATGAGACGCACTACTTCAGCCGGGGTCGGCTCGCCGAAGTCTGCCGGTTGAATGGCACCGATCACGGTCCAGCCGTAGGTGTCGGCAAAGTAGGCATAGGCATCGTGGTAGGTGACGAGCTTCCGGTCAGCCTCAGGAATGGTGGCGAACGCTTCGCCGATGGCGGCATCGAGCTCGTCGACAATGGTGGCGAATTCGGCGTAGTTCGCCTCGTATTCCGCCGCGCCGGACGGGTCGAGTGCATTCATGGTCTCCAGGATCAGAGCGGCGTAGGACTTGGCAAGCACGGGGTCGGTCCAGAGGTGAGGGTTGGGTTTGCCCTCTGACTCAGGAAAGGAGAAGTCGAATTTGTACTGGTCGGCAGTGATCGTGGCGTCCCCCAGTTCCACCAGCACGGCGGAATCGTCCATATTCGCCAGCGCCAAGTCTTTGGTGGGTTCCTCCAACTGCAAGCCATTGATGAACACGGCATCGGCCTTTGCCAACGACGATGCGGCCGAGGGTGGAGGCTCGAAGGTATGACTGTTCGTGCCCTCGGGCACGAGACCGACGATCGTGGCTCGATCACCGATGACGCTTGAGGCGATCGACGTGATCGGAGCAACCGTGGTGACCACCAGAAGTTCGTTGATGTCTCTCTCAGACGTTTCAGCACCGTTGGCGGGGCCATCATCCGAGCCACAGGCTGCCGCAAACACCACCAACGCAAGCGTCACTGCGGACAACATCGAGAGCCGTCCGAATGGCATTCGGAACTGGCGCTGGGCAATGCTGTTCGGCGAGATTGATTCCATATGCAGGCTCCACACTATTGCGAATTGTTCGCAATAGTGTGGTCCCGTGTCTTTTATCACTAATGTGCACGATCTACCCCCGAATCACTGCAGAATGGGAAGCCATGGCAAGCGGCACGAGGTACAACAAGGCCGGGAAAGAAGTTCACAACGCCAAATGTTGACCTACACCACCACCACAGCCGACGACCCTGCCCCAACAGGCGCTCACACCACATCAATCCGAGTGGTCCACGGCCCGCTGACTGCGTCGGAGTCCACCGATCTGCAATCGTTCGCCCACAGCGGAGGGGTCGTGCTCCTCTCTCCATCTCCCGATAGCTCCCCCGATGCACAGCTGGCCGGGGGTCGCGTCACCGACGTACTGCCGCATACGGAGTGGTTCGTTACCTTGGCCGACCGTGCCGAACGCACCCGGCTCGACGGCGAAGTCCCGATCTCGTCCGCAGTCCTCACGCTCCAGCCCACTGATGACACCACTGAGGTGGCCGCAACTACCAGCGTGCGCTTCGAGCACCGGCCCACAATTCTCGTCCGACGTCACGGCTCCGGGACGGTGATCACTACCGGGTTCGACTCCGCAGCGATCCGCCGCCACCCCGTACTCGGCACGTTCATCCAGCGCTTGGCCCGCCCTTCTTTCGCTAACTCCGCAACCGAGCTTGGCGTTGCGGTCATCGGCTATGGGCCTTTTGGCGGAATGGGTTACTACCACGGTCTTGCCGCCACCGAGACCGAGGGTCTGGCGCTCGTCGCCGCCGCTGACACCGTTCCGGAACGCTTGGAAGCCGCCAAACTGGACTTCCCCAACCTCGCAGCACATGCGGACGGCACATCTGTAGCCGCTGATCCCAACGTCGATGTAGCAATCGTGGCAACACCACCGGCATTCCACGCCGAACTGGCTCTTGAACTTCTCAGAGCCGGCAAACATGTCGTGGTGGAGAAGCCGATGTGCCTCACTTCTAGCGATGCCGAACTCCTCATCGCCACCGCCGAGGACGTCGAACGGACCATCACCGTGCACCAAAGTCGCCGCTGGGACCAAGATTGGCTGGCCGTCCGCCGCGCCATCGCCCAAAACCGCATTGGTGAGGTGTTCAACATCGAAACGTTTGTGGGCGGCTTCGAACACCCCTGCAGGGCCTGGCACTCCGAAGACTCGATCTCCGGCGGTGCGGTCTATGACTGGGGCTCGCACCACATCGACTGGATCCTCCAGCAATTCGGCTCAGCGCCCCAGCGGGTGCTGTGCACGGCCCACACGCGCGTGTGGCTTGACACCTCCAACGTGGACCAACTGTCCGTCTGGATGCAGTGGGCCGACGGCCGAGAGGCAACGTTCCGTCAGAGCGATGTATGTGCAATCCGACGGCCGAAGTTCCATATCGAGGGAACCGGCGGAACGCTCCAAGGGCACTACGCCCCGGTGAACACCCACACCATCGCGCCGGGACGGGGCTACCGAAACCAGATTTCCCACCACGCCGAAGCGCCGGTCAGCTTGACCCTGGCCAGTTATGACGGCGAGCACGGACTCATCGAAAGCACCATTTCCCCTGCGCCGCATCCAGGCTGGGGGTTTCACCAGAACTTGGCCAACCACCTCCTCCTCGGGGAACCACTAGCTGTTCTCCCCGAGCAATCGCTCGAAGTGGTCCGAGTTCTCGAAGCCGCCCATCGATCCGGCGCCAATGGTGGCGAGCTCATCGAGCTTGCCTGATCTCATCGACCCCGCCCGATGCCGCCGCCGGGGTTCAAGGTTGTGAACCGAAGCGACGCTCCGCTGGGAATTGGCGTAATCGGCGCGCGCTCCATGGTGGCTGAACTTGCCGTCCTCCCGGCCATCATGGCGAGCACTCGTCTCCATCTCGCCGCAGTCGCTTCCGTAGGCGGACCGGTGAAGAAACCGTGGGCGGCGGCATCGGTCAGCGGTTACGAAGCGGTGATCGAACATCCCGACGTCGAAGCTGTCTATATCCCGCTGCCCAACGGACTCCATGCACCGTGGGCCGAGCGGTGCGCAGCAGCAGGCAAGCATGTTTTGTGCGAAAAGCCGATCGGCCGCAGTGCCTCCGAAACTGCGCACATGGCATCTGTAGCCGCCGCACACAACACGCTGCTGGCGGAGGCGTGGATGACCACGTTCGACGCCCGCTGGATCGAAGCTGTAAAGATCGCAAGGAACGGCGACCTTGGGCGGATCCACCTCATCGACACCGCGTTCACGTTCACGATCGGCCCTGATGGGGCAAACAACTACCGCTGGAACCCAGAGCAGGGCGGCGGCGCTCTACTGGACGTCGGGATCTACTGCCTCGGCCCCGCCGTGGAACTCTGGGGCTACCAGCCGTCCGAGATTCAGGTAGCCGCCGCTCAGACAGCAGGAGGTGTTGATCATACGACAGCCGCCACACTGGTCTGGGAGGAAGCCAGAACCGCAACCGTGCGGTGCTCTTTTGTGGAGCCGGAACGCCAACTCCTGCGGATCGAAGGCGACCAGGGCACACTCGAAATCAACGGTGACGCCCACACCGGCGGCGCGGATCCCTCCGAGATCAGCCTCGTCAACAACCAGGGGGTTTCCAGAACCCTGACGATCCAAACCAACAACCCATACGGCGAAATGCTCGAAGCATTCGCCGACGCAGTCCGGGGAATTCGGGAATGGCCCCGCCCGATCGAACGTTCCGTTGAGATGCTGCACCTCATCGACCAGATCCGAGCAGAAACCGAACGGCACATCCGCCAATGACTCCCACTACCTCAATCGTTTCACTGCCCTCGGGCGTCTCGCTTCACACCCTCCACTGGGAAATTCCTGGTGATGTGGAACCGCGAACACCCTGGATTCTGACCCACGGATTGTCTTCCAACGCCCGTCTATGGGACGGAGCTGCTCGCTGGCTCGCCCAGCATGGGCACCCGGTGGTGACCGTCGATCAGCGGGGCCACGGACAGTCTTCAAAACCCGACATCGGCTACGACGTTGCCAGCTGCGCCGACGACCTCGCTCTCCTCATCAACGGCCTCGGGTTCAACAAGCCCGCCGTGGCTGGCCAAAGTTGGGGTGGCAACGTCGTGCTCGAACTAGGGCATCGCCATCCGGATCTAGTTACCCAAATCTGCTGCGTCGATGGCGGTTTCATCGATCTCCAGTCACAGTTCTCCACCTGGGACGAGTGTGCGAGATCGCTGGCTCCCCCGCCCCTGCTAGGCACCCCGGCTGCTGAGCTCGAGGCCTGGATCGCCCGCAATGCTTCCGATTGGCCCGAAGAAGGACGAGCGGGAACGATGGCGAATTTCGAAATCCGACCCGACGGAACCATCGCCCCATGGTTGACATTTGACCGTCACATGACCGTGCTCCGGGGACTCTGGGACCATCGGCCATTCGAGATCTTCGGCGCAGTCGACGTTCCAACGCTTTTGGTCGCAGTTGGCGAGCACGACGATCCCGGCACCGGCGCTCGGGAGCGGGCAGTCGCTCGGGCGCTTTCGCTGCTCCCGTCCGGCCGAGCCGAATGGTTCATCCCGGCCCACCACGACGTGCATGCCCAACACCCTCGCGCTGTTGCCGATTTACTCCGCCGTGCCGTAACCGAACCGGGCTTCTATGATCCTCCTTCCCCTGCCCCGGAGGCACCGAAATGACACTCCCCCGGCTACTCGTTCTGATGGGATCGGGCGAGACCGCCCCCACCATGAAGGCCCCCCATCGCGACATCTTCGAACGGATCGCTGCCCACCACGCCAACGACGCGCCGGTCAATGCTGTCCTTCTGGACACGCCGTTCGGTTTTCAGGAGAACGCACCGATCCTGGCCGAAAAGGCCGTCGAGTACTTTCGAGACTCCACCTTCCGAGACGTTGTGGTCGCAGGGGTGGGCCGGACCGACACCGGTGACGTCGTGGCCCTCGAAGCGGGGATCGCCAAGATTCGCGCCGCTGAATGGGTCTTTGCCGGACCCGGCAGCCCAACCTTTGCTCTGTCACAGTGGGCGGATACGCCAATACCAGATCTCCTGAGACAGAAGCTCCACACCGGCGGCGTTGTTGTTTTCTCCTCTGCCGCAGCGCTCACCATCGGCGTCAAGACCGTTCCGGTCTATGAAATCTACAAAGTTGGGATCGACCCGTTCTGGCTGGACGGGTTGAACCTGCTCGCCGAAGTCGGGATCAATGCAGCCGTGATACCGCACTTCAACAACACCGAGGGCGGCAACCACGACACCCGATTCTGTTATCTCGGTGAGCGACGGCTGGCGCTGCTCGAGCCCGATCTGCCTGACAATTGTTTCGTGCTGGGAATCGACGAACACACGGGAATCATCATGGACCTCGACGCCGACACCGCTGAGATTATTGGCCGCGGTGTTGTCACCCTCCGACGGAACGGCGTCTCGGTTGAGATCGCCGCCGGCGAAAGGCTAGGGCTCGATGTGATCCGGTCCGGAGGCGACCGGAGCGTCGCTCCCGTGATGGTCACCACGCCAACAGCCAAGTCCATCGAAGTCGAAGAAGTAGAAGCGGTAGCCGACTCACTCCAAGCTACGCAGTCCCACTGCGAGACGGCCTTCGAAGCAGCCATGAACTCCCGCAACGCCGACGCAGCGGTTGCTGCAATTCTCGAACTCGACTCGGCGATTCTGGAGTGGTCCCGAGACACACTGCAATCCGATCAGGTGGACCGTGCCCGGTCGGCGCTGCGGTCGATGGTGGTCCGCCTGGGAGGTGCAGCAAAGGGCGGACTCACGGAGGTCCGCGACGTTGTCGGCCCGGTGGTGGAGGCTGCGTTGGAGGCCCGCCGCATTGCCCGCCGAGAAAAGGCATGGGCCGTCTCGGACTCGCTGCGGGATGGACTGGACAACGCCGGCATCGAGGTCCGCGACACGGCCGACGGAGTTGAGTGGCTCGTGCGCTAATCCTCGACGAGCCAAGTGCCTACGGGAACGTCTTCCGCAGCCGAGAAGCCCGCCACCGACAGCGGCGAGCCTATGCGTCGTCTTCGATCAGAACCTTCGTGAGATCAATGGCGAGGTCATACACCCTACGCTTGGGCTCGCCGGTCAGGGTGGACACCAGCGCCACCGCATCCCGGGTGCTGGCACCGTCGTTCAGCTCGGCATAGAGCAGCACGATCAGTTCCTCGTCGGTTCGAACGCTCGGCTCGGCAGACGACGGTCCAACAACGATGACAAATTCGCCCTTGGGAGGAACGTTGAAGAAGTGCTGATGGAGCGAATCGAGCGTTCCTCGCTGCACGTCCTGATGCATCTTGGTGAGCTCTCTGGCCACCGACGCCATGCGGTCTTTGCCGCAAACGGCAGCTAGGTCCTCCAGGGTTCGCACCAGCCGGTGGGGAGCCTCATAGACGATAACGGTTCGTCCTTCGCGAGCGATGTCTCCTAGCCGTCCAGCTCGTTCGGTTCCTTTGCGAGGGAGGAAACCCTCGAACACAAAACGATCGGTTGGCAGGCCACTCAAGACCAGCGCCACGATCAACGCAGTAGGCCCGGGCGCAACGTCGATCTCAACGCCAGCATCAGCAGCAGCAACGATGAGACGCGATCCGGGATCGCTGATCGCCGGCATTCCGGCATCGGTGGCGATCACGACATTCTGGCCATCGGCGATCGCGTCGAGCATTCGGTCGATCACGCTGTGCTCGGTGTGCTCGTTCGCCACCAACATCTTGGTCCCGGTGAACCCCAGCTTCGACATCAAGCCACCCGTTCGTCGGGTGTCTTCGCACAACACAAGGTCAGCCGCAGCCAACGTCTCGCGGGCGCGATCGGTGAGGTCTCCCAGGTTCCCCAGGGGTGTTCCCACCAGTGTCAGTTTGCCGCTCACTCGCATTCCTCGGAGACTTCGAGGACATCACCAACGGAGATTCCCCATCTCTCGAATGCTCCGGCCTGCGCTTCGAGAACCGAGGCTGCATGAACGTGGTAACCGCTAATCCGGTTTGGCGGGAGGGAGATCACTTTCATCACGGTGTTCCCATCGTCCAAAAAGGCCACATCCAAACCAAATCGCATGCCTAATGTGTGAACCGACCTGGTGTGCGGCAGCAAATACGCCCCGGAAAAGTCTGATTTGCCCAACAATCCCTTGATTCGCGCCAGTCTGGATTCGGCCGTTTCCAGCGAGGCAAGCACATGGCCGTCCTTCATAAGCCAGTGACTGGAGTCAGGCCGACCGTGCTCTGTTTTCCTGCTCAGTGCCATCACCACCTCGCTCCAACCTCGTTAGACATGGGTCGCCTCAGACTCCTTCTACTTTAGGCAGCGCCGATGGGCAGTGCACCAAGGGCCAAATCATTGGAGCAACTCAGACATTGAACCGGATCTCCATCACGTCGCCGTCGGCAACCACATATTCTTTGCCCTCGGAACGAAGTTTCCCCACGTCCCGAGCTTTGCTCCAAGACCCCACTTCCAACAATTCATCCCAGTGGACTACCTCGGCTCGGATGAACCCCCGATTCATGTCGGTATGGATCACCCCAGCACATTCAGGCGCTTTCGCTCCGGCTCGAAACGTCCAGGCCCGCGTTTCCTTTTCACCGGTGGTGAAAAAGGTGCGGAGTCCGAGCTCCCGATAGGCCGCGGCGATGAATCGTGGCAAAGCACCCTCACCCAGTCCGAAACCGTCCAGCATCTCGGCCCGATCGGCCGGATCGAGTTGAGAGGCTTCGGCCTCCAATTGAACGCATGCCCCAAAGACCGCTTGAGAGGCTCCTCCCAGTTCATCGACGACCGGTTGAACCACCGAATCGACGTCGTCAAGCTGGTCTTCGTCGATATTGACCAAGGCCAACACCGGTTTGTTCGTGAGCAGGTAGTACCCGGCCAAGTTGGCTCGAATATCGGCGGACAGATTGGTGCGGTAGATCGGCGTTCCCTCGCTGAGGACCGCGATTGCTGCTTCCGCGGCCGTGACCTCATCGATCAACGACTTGTCTGCTCGAGCGGCTTTGCGTTTCTTGTCTATCTGCTTCTCGAGCGTCTCGAGATCAGCCAGGGTGAGCTCGATCTCCAGGATTCGCAGGTGTTCCAGCGGATCGGTTGGCCCTGGTACGTCGGGGTCTTTGAATGCCCGTAGCACATACACGATCGCATCAACCTCGCGTATGCCTGCCAAGAATTTATTCCCCAGCCCTTCGCCTTGACTGGCCCCCTCAACAAGTCCCCCGATATCGGCAAACTGAACCGACGCATGGACGATCGTCTTCGTCTTGCTCATCTTCGCCAACGCGAGGAGGCGATCATCAAACACCTTGGCGACGCCGATGTTGGGGTCGGTGGTGGCAAAGGCGTACGGGGCGGCCAGAGCCCCTCCCCCTGTGAGAGCGTTGTACAGCGACGACTTGCCGGCATTAGGGAGGCCTACGAAGCCGAACTTTTCCATTGGCGTGAGGGTAGTCCGCCCACCAGCGGGTGAGAGCCGTTGCGAGCTAGGGCACTAGGAGCGTTGGACCAGCCCTGCTGTGCTGACCAGCGCTGCTGGCGGTTAGACCAGCGCGGCCGTATTGCCCGATTCCTCACAGGAGCGAAGGAACTCCTCGGCCGAGACCGCCTTGGAGAACAGGAATCCCTGAGCCAAATCACAGCCAATCTGCGACAGCGCTTCACACTCGGTCTCCTTTTCAACACCGATTCCCATGACTTCCAGCCCGAGTGATTGCGCCTCGTTGACCAGACGCGATGCCATGTCTCTCGTCGCCGCATCGATCGGCAACCGAGAAACCACATTGCGGTGCAGCTTGACATACGAGACACCTGCCGCGGCCAGCGGCGCCAACGACTGCGCCAAATCCGAAAATCCATCAACGCCGAAGGGCATCCCTGCGCCCATTCGTGTGGCCAACTCGCGCAGCGTCTCCACGTTGTCCGCGAAGGAAGAAGCGCTCAGCTCGATCCCAAATCGACCGGCCAGCTCGGGATGGCCGCTGATCATTACAAGGAGAGTAACGAACTCGGCGTCCATCAACTGCGACGGGGCCACGTTGATCATAAGACGGTGAACGGTGTCGGGCTTCACGAGCCAGTCGCCCAGCTGTTCCTCCACACCATCGATCACGAGAATACCCAAGGCTCCCATCAGCCCGGCCCGTTCCGCCGTGGCAACCACCTCTGTAGCAGAGAGGCCAACGTCGCCGCCGATCCGCAGAAGCGCTTCAGCGCCCTCGACCTGTCGATTGCTGATGCGGACGAGCGGTTGATAAGCGAAGCTGACATTTCTGTGTTCGATCGCTCGACGGAGCTGCCGTTCCACTGTGATGAGGCGCTCGTTGCGGGAGGGAAGTGCCTCATCGGACAGAACCACCCGGTTACGGCCGCGACCCTTGGCCAGTTGTACGGCGGTTTCGGCGGCAGCAAAAAGATTCTGGGCGGACTGGCCGGATTCATTAACCGCCACGCCGACACTCGCTGTGAGAGGCAGCCCTTCGAAGGGCTCAGGGAGGGTAGCGATGGCAGACCGGACCCGTTCACCGAGTTCCTCGGCACTCTCGCGGTCTGCTAATCCGACAGCAAGAATCAAGAACTCGTCCCCCTGCAGACGGAACAGCATGTCGGTTGCCCGCATGGTGCTGGAAATCTTTCGGGAAACCTGTTCTACAACACGTACAGCCGAAACATTACCGACGGCGGCGGCGAGTCGTTCGAACCGGTCGAGATCTATGTAGACCGCAGCCACGCTGGACTCCGCTGCGTCTTCCAACGATTCGGAGATGATTTCAAGAGCGTCGGGGCGATCGGTGACAACACCCCCGGCGCCGATTCTCTCGGTAGCCAGAATCGTCACGTAGTGCGTTCCTCGCTCGGTAGCCGCCCCGATGAGAACCAGGTCGTAGAGCACCTCGTCACCGGATTGGTTGTGCAGCGTCCGAGAGCGCCGCCAGGTCTCACCGGCGGGTGGGAGTGGCCATTCCGAAAACTCGTGCGACTCCGGCAGATGACGGGAGAGAATGTCGACGATGCCGAATCGATCGATCCAAGCCTCGGATCGCCACTGGACCCGCCCGGTGGTGCGTTCGGCGACAGCCACAGAAAGGTCAGCTGCCGCAATTGCCAGGCGAGGGCCTTGCGAGACGATCTCGTCCACCTCGGCTGCCGGTGCCCCAAGTGTTCGAGGGACCACAACTTCGGTTGGCGCGGCCTTCTGAACAGCGCCCTTCATTCTCGAATCCCAGGATCTAACCATGTCCCTCCCAAAGTCGGCCTTGCCGCGGAAAACTAAAGAAACTTCCCCTGGATCCGCAGCGGTGAAGGGCGCTTCTCGGGATACGATGTCCCCCCTATGTCGAAGCGTCGCCGCAAGAAACGTCTGAACGCCCGTCGGAAGAAGGCCAACCACGGCCGGAAGCCAACGGTCGGTCGCAATTCCTAACCAGTAAACCTGCTGGTCAGCGCTTCTGAGAGCGTTCGCAGGCACTCTTCGGCGTATCCGGGTTCCCCAACGGCTTCCAAATAGAACTTCACCTTCGGCTCGGTACCACTGGGTCGCACGATGAGTCGGCTCCTGTCCGCGTAGTTCACCATCACGCCCGGGGTAGGTGGAAGGTCACCGTCAACCCTGAGATCCACCACCTTCGAAGGATCCGTCAGTCCGCGAGGCGGATCGCGCAACACGGAGGTAAGGATTTCGTCGGTCGTGATTTTCCCGTCATCCAGTCGGATCGAGAATGAGTGGGTCCGGTAGGACCCAAAGCGATCGTCCAAGTCCCTCAGAGCATCAGCCGTTGTGCGACCCTCGGCCTTTAATGCTGCCAACATCTGCATGGCCACAAGCGCAGCGCTGATGCCGTCCTTGTCCCGCACAACTCCACCAACGCAATACCCCAGCGCCTCCTCATACCCAAGCAAGTACTGACGGTCGGGTTGGTCAACAATCGGTCTCGCCACCCATTTGAAGCCGGTAAGCGTTGTCTCACAGGCAGCCCCTGCCGCCTCCGCAAGAGCCTCCAACTGTTGACTGGAAACAAGGCTCTTCGCCACTACCGCCGGTCTGATGTCGATCTGCTCGACGTGCCTGCCCGGTGCAGGGCCAACGTGAGCTCGAAGAAGGTGATCTGCAAGAAGGACACCCACCTGATCGCCGCTGAGTCGGGCCCACACCCCATCCGGGCCAGGAACGGCAATCGCCAGACGATCGGCATCGGGGTCGTGGGCCACGACCGCATCGGCGCCGGAACTCTGAGCCAAGGCCAAGGCGAGGTCCAGAGCTCCCGGCTCTTCGGGGTTGGGAAAGGCAGCCGTAGGAAAGTCTGGATCCGGCTGGAATTGTTCCGGGACGATGAGTGGGCGAGGAAACCCCGCCTCGAATGCCGCCGCCATGAATGGAGCACCGCCAACGCCGTGCATTGCCGTATAGACCACACTCACCTCTCGCTCGGGTCCCGGAATGAGCCCCATGATGGCCCGGCGATGTGCCTCCACCCATCGGTCGGCTGGCACAACGAGCAGGTCCGTGGGAGGTCCAAAGTCTGGCAGCATCTCCCCGGCGGCAACTCGGTCGATCGCAGCTGCGATCTCTCCGTCGACTGGGGGGATGATCTGGATTCCGTCGGCCAGATAGAGCTTGTAGCCGTTGTCGGCCGGGGGATTGTGACTGGCGGTGATCATGATTCCAGCGTCGGCCTGCTGATCGAGGATGGCGAGTGCCAAGACCGGTGTTGGAAGTGCGGTGTCCACGATGATCGCTCGGCCGCCTGCGGCAGCGATGACGTCAGCTGCGGCACGGGCATAGCTGTGAGAATTGTGGCGGGCATCGAAGCCGATCACGATGGTGGGTGCACCAGACCCTGCCTCGTGCATCCACAACATCAGCCCTGCCGTTGTCTGGGCCACCACCCGTTGGTTCATGCGATTGGGGCCGGGCCCCATTTCGGCGCGCAACCCCGCGGTACCAAAACCGATTCGTCCGGTGAAAAGGTCGGCAATCGCGTCGAGGTCATTGGCCGCGATCAAGCGTTCAACAGTATCGCGATGGGCCGGTTCAGGGTCCTGGGCGGCCCAAAGCAGGGCTTCTTCGATCATTCGGCCACGATAGACCAAGAGGCCCGAACCTAGTAGAAGACCGATCGCGCCCGGGGGCGCGGAACGGCCTTGAAGCGAGCACCCCCACCTCGTTCCCATAGCCACTCATCTACGTGAAGGGCCCACACATTCGGCCGGTCGATAGACGCAACCATATGATCAACCGCCACCACTGCGGCGGCTCGCATTTCGACCTCGGGGCCAGACCCAGGCTCCAACCGTTCCCGACGGTCGATCATGGTGGCGAGATCGGGATGGAGGATCACTACGCCCTCGACCCGCAGAACATGGGGCACCAGATTGTCGGCGAAAGCAGTGAGGCGATGCAGATCGGTGAACGACCAGAGGCCGTGCCGATAAAGGTCGGCCGGCGTGATTTGGGCACGTTTATAGAACGATACGGCCCTGCCGCCGTACCATTCCTGGTCAGCATAGAATGGCATCCCTGTCAGCGTTTCGGCCAACCGAACCGCGGAGTGATCACATCGCTCGAGCACAGCTTCGGCGGATCCACCGGCATCAGCAACGAAGGAACCGAGGTCATTGAGCGCAGCGGCGAAACGAGCCATCAACTCCTCGAGCGCTCCCCCGTCGAGTTCTTGCCCAAAGATCTGGGAACAATCCCCCGGGGTGATCGCCTGAAGCCGACGCCAGTTGAATGGACCCGTTGCAGCCAAGAACCGATCCAGTCGAAACTGCATGGTGCGAGCGCCAGAAAGCCCAGGCTCCTTGCGTACGACGTCGTGATAGCCACTCCCGAAGTTGATCGCATCGCCGGCCATTACACGAATGGCACGCTCTTCAGAAAACTCCTGGGTTACCGGAGCGACCGGAGGCAATGCTTCACCGCAGGTCGCGGCCAACCAATCAAGCCGTTCCTCGTCCAGTTCCACGAGTTCGGCATGACGAATCACCTCCGCACACGTTGAACGGACGCGGTCGGGCAGGTCCATCACGAGAACTTACCGTCGACACAACCGGGAACGGGATCTCAGGCGCGGCTCGGCTGCTCTCACACTTCCAGTCGGGCCGAGACTTCGCTGGGCCGATGCGATGATGTACCGGACGAAGGTCCGCCTGGTTCCGGAGTCTCGGTGCCCGGACGGACGACATCGCTCTTGGGCTCTCCCATGTCGAAGTACCCATGGATCAAGACCGGTTCCAGCTCCTCGGGACTCATCGGTCGGCTGGCCAAGTAGCCCTGGAACTCGTCGACACCAAGATCCCGGACGATGGCGAGCACCGCGTCGGTTTCCACACCTTCGGCAACCACCGACAGACCCAGGTTCCGGCCTAGCTCCACTACCGAGCGCACGATCGTGAGATCGGCGCTGCCCTCGGTCAGGCCGACCACGAACGATCGATCGATCTTGATTCGGTCGATCGTCAGGTCTCGCAAGTTGGCGAGGGAAGAATAGCCGGTACCGAAGTCGTCAATCGAGATTTGAACACCGAGGCTCCGGAGCTCGGCCAGAATCGCCGACGATCGTCGAGGGTCTTCCATGATGGTGTTCTCCGTGATCTCGAGCTCGAGCCAGCCCGCTTCCAATCCCCTCTCCTTGAGAAAGCTGGCGATCCGGTTGGGAAATCGAACATCATGGAGATTCCGGGCCGATGCGTTAACAGCAACGCCGACCATGATCCCCTTGCGATGCCATGCTGAACACTGTTCAAGGGCCAATTTCAGGACATAGTCGGTCAGATCTCGCATCAAATCGGTTTGTTCTGCCATAGGCATGAACCACCCCGGACTCACCTGGCCATGCTTGGGGTGATTCCAGCGCAGCAGCGCTTCAACACTGAGGATTCGACCGCTCCCCATGTCCACCTTGGGCTGGTAGTGAAGCGTCAACTCGCCGTTCTCGATCGCCGCCCCGAGTTCGCTCACGAGCGAGAGACGTCCCGGGGCGAGCGCCGTGCCCAAGGAGAACAGTGAAACCCCAACGTCATCGGTCTTGGCTCGATACATGGCGAGATCGGCGTGATGGAGGACGGTAGCCAGATTGTCGCCGTGCTCAGGGAACAGTGCAACACCCAGGCTTGCACTGACTTGGAGAGGGATGCCGTCAACCAAGAGGGGTTCCTCTACGAGGTAGAGGATCCGTCTGGCAACCGATTCAGCGTCCGAAGCGCTGCTGACTTGCCCGAGCACGATACCGAACTCATCGCCGCCCAACCGGGCCACCAGATCCGTGCCGCGACGCGCGTTTTCGAGGCGCTCGGCGAGCTGACGCAACACGCCGTCACCGTATTGGTGGCCAAGGCGATCGTTGATCGCCTTGAAACCATCAAGGTCGAGATGGATCACCGCCGCCTGTTCGCCGTGGAGCTGCGCCGCTTCGAACATGAGAGTTCCGCGAGTCTCGAATGTTCGTCGATTGGGAATCCCCGTGAGCACGTCGGTGGTGGCCTGGTGTTCATTCGTGAGCGCCACGCTTGCGCTGTGCAGGATCACCCATACGACCATGAGAAGAACGGGCATGAGGATCAGTGCGCTGGCACCGACAACAGCGAAGATTGGCGCCAGGCCAAAGAGATAACCATCGGTCCGTAGCTGTGAGAATGACCGGGCGCGCACAGATTGGATAACCGGGACGTGTTCCTCCAGTGCGCTGGCCGCTCCGGCGATGAGAGCGTTGACAACAAACCCGATCGCTAGTGCTCCCAGGACCGCCGCAAGCCACGGAAGGTCTGGTTCCGATCCCAGGGTCACCGCATCCAACTCTGTCATGGCCCCTCCGGCGACCCCGGCGGCGAAGAGTGAAATCGTGGATCGCGCGGCAGTGAATCCATGGGCGATCTCGGTCTTCCGGCCCGCTCGCCGACGAATCACTTCACCAACGATTGCAGCACCGAAGTTCGCAGTGAGCGCGAAATTCAGCGGGGCGATCAGTAACAGTGTGAACGCGAACGTCCAAGAGAAGGTTGCGGAGCGTTGGGCATCACCTTCGTTCATGGGCTTTGCTTCGAGGAGCACGAGCAAGGCTGCAAAGAGTCCGAAGATCACCGCGCGATCACCGAGACTCTCCACATGGCCAACTGCGAACCACCACGACAATGCGATCATGAGCCCCGCAGTGACTCTGCAGCCCCCCACGAACACAGCGGCAGTTCGTTCTCCCGGAAGCATGAAGATCGGCCGCTTTTCCATCATGGTCCTTGCGATTGGGGACGACACCAGTTCCCCTCTCGGAGTGGTGACCAGCCCACATTGAGCCGTGAACTCGTGGACAGTGTTGGGAACGGCACGAATGGTGGTCTGCTTGAGGTCACAAATGTAAGCAGATGGGCCCATCCCGTCGTTTCTCCCCTATGACCGTCGTCATATTGGCTACGGTTGTCACCATGGCACTCGCACCCCTACACCTGCGCCCGCATCATTCGCTTGGAACCGGCACCGCCGTACTCCTCGGTTCAACCGATCCCTCCCTCCAAGCCGAGGCCGAGGAATTTGCCGCATCGTATGCGGACACGGTGGATGTTCGGTCGGCCCACGCATGGCTCTCCGTGGGTGATCCCGATGAGTTTGCGACCGCGATGATCCGAGCGTTTCCGGACCGGCTGCGAGATATTCGCCTCGCTTTCGCTCCCGACGACGCCCAGACAGCAGAGTGGAGCCGCTATGCACTTCTGGGCACCACACTGTCACGACATGCGGCCCGTCTGGGTCTCACCACCGACCCCGACGCCGAGCCCGAGCGCTACGAGGTTCGGTTCCAACCGATCGTGTCACTCAAGAAGCGATCCGCAATCGGTTTCGAAGCGTTGGTCCGGGGTGTGGGCGCTCAAGGTGTGATCGATGCCGAGCAGTTGATCGCCACGGCTACCCGCACTGGCCGCCTGGGTGCCTACGACCAACTCATGCGGAATCTGAGCCTGCGAGCCGTAGAAGCCAATTGGCTGGGCGAAGGTCTGCTCTTCCTGAATCTCGGTGCACCCGGTGGTCAGTTCGACGGGGAAGCCATCCACTCCTGCATCGACCAAGCCGAAGCACTGGGCCTATCAGCCGACCAGCTCGTCTTTGAAGCGGTCGAATGGAACCGCTACAACAACATCTCGGTGGCGGCGCGCCAGCTTCGCGAGATTCGCAAACGCGGCGTTCGCATCGCCGTAGACGACGTTGGCGACGGGTTTTCCTCGTTGAACATCGTGGCCGAGTTCGAGCCCGACATCGTGAAGATCAATGGTCACCTAACACGGAACATCACCGAGAAGCCCGCCGTGGCGGTGGTATCGGCTGTGGTGGACATGGCCCACCGACTCGGTGCATGGGTCGTTGCTGAGAACATCGAGACCTGGAACGAACTCCGCACACTCCGAAAGATCGGAGTCGACTGGGGCCAGGGCCACTTCTTGGGAGAGCCAACGGCTGCTCTCGGAGGCGCCAGCATCCGCTGAGCCACAGCGGCGAGGCCACGTTCTCAAAAAGCCGAGGCAACGTTCTCAAAAAGAAAGTGTCGGCAGGGGCGGGGCGACGCGCCCCCGCCGACATACTGTTTGTACCAGGAAAAGTGGCCTATCTGGCAACTTCTGCCGATACCGCCTGTGGGCAAATCAGCCCCGCTATGGGTGCGCACCCCGTTGCTGTAAGCGAGAATCCTATTGTCCGTACAGGAAGAATCCCGAGCGATGGGATGGTTGAATTGTCCGATTAAGCTGTCGCTGCCGCAGCAGTTGGGGCGTCGTTGCTATCGCTGCATGCGGCCAGGTATCGAACCCACTTAGGGCCATTTGTCATGAAATTCCGACAGCATTCGGGGACTGTCCGCGGCCGGACCAGTAGAAGACCCTCCAGGCGCGAGATGAGCGCTCGCTAGCCCCGCCAGCGGTGCCGCTACGTTGTAGCGGTGCACTACATAAATGGCGAGTGGCAAACCACCGACCGAACCTTCACTGTCACCAATCCGGCCACCGGCCACACGCTCGGTTCGGTGGCCGATGGGGGCGCCAAGGAAGCCGAAGCAGCGGTTGCTGCAGCCGATGCGGCTGGACTCAACTGGGCGGCCCGCACCGCCTACGAGCGATCACAGTACCTGTACCGCGCCTGGCAGCTGATGACCGAGCGTTCTAACGATTTGGCCATGCTGATGACCAACGAACAAGGGAAGCCCCTGAAGGCCGCTCACAACGAAGTGAAGTACGCCAGCGACTTCCTCCTGTGGTACGCCGAGGAAGCCAAGAGGGTGTACGGCGAAACCATCCCGGCACCGCGAGCCGATCAACGATTCCTGGTGCTGAAGGAGCCCGTCGGCGTCTGTGCTGCGATCACGCCATGGAACTATCCGGTATCCATGCTGACCCGAAAGATTGGTCCCGCCTTGGCGGCCGGATGCACGATGGTGCTCAAACCTGCCGAGCAAACACCGCTGTGCGCAATCGCTGTGTTCGAGATCCTCCACGATGCGGGCATCCCCGCTGGCGTGGTGAACATGGTGAACTCCGCTGATCCGGCATCGGTTGGCGCGGTATGGCTGAATGATTCACGGGTCCGCAAACTCACCTTCACCGGCTCCACCGAGGTTGGGAAACTGCTCAGTCAACAGGCGGCCGGCACGGTGAAGCGCGTCTCCATGGAACTCGGCGGTCATGCCCCTTTCATCGTGTTCGACGACGCCGACCCCGTCCATGCTGCCAAAGGCGCCTCACTGGTGAAGTTCCTGAACACTGGTCAGGCATGCATCAGTCCCAACCGAATCTATGTGCAACGGTCGATCGCTCCCGAGTTCATCGCCACGTTGTCCGAGCGCGTGGCCAAGATGAAGGCGGGGGTGGGTACCGAGCCGGGTGTCTCGATCGGTCCTCTGGTGGACGAAGCCAGCCTCGCCAAAGTCGATCGGCAGGTGGAGGATGCCCGAGCGAAGGGAGCCACCGTGACCACCGGGGGCCACCGCCTCGTAGACGACGGTCTGGATCAGGGACTGTTCTATGCGCCGACCGTGCTGACCGGGGTCACCGTCGACATGACGATCCATTCCGAAGAGACCTTCGGACCGGTGGCGCCGGTGATCATCTTCGATGAAGACGACGACATTCTGGCGTTGGCCAATGACACCGACTACGGGCTTGCTGCTTACATCTATACCCGAGACATCTCGCGAGCCTGGCGAACCGCGGAAGGCTTGCGCTTCGGAATCATCGGAATCAATGACATCAACCCCACCGCAGCGGCGGCGCCATTTGGCGGAGTCAAGGAATCCGGTATCGGCAGGGAAGGCGGACATGCGGGCTTGGATGAATACCTCGAGACCAAACTCGTGGGCTGGAGCGTCTGAATCAAAAGGCAAGACCTCAAGACCCATCGACTTTCGTGCGATCATCCGGTATGGCCTTTTCAGTCTTCGGAATCCTCGTTGTGGGCGTGTTTCTGGCCGCCACCGCCCTTTGGATCTTCACGCTCGTGGAATCGTTGCAGATCCCGGACCACACCTGGCAGGCTGCCGGACAGAACAAGCTTCTTTGGGTCCTCCTGATCGTCTTCCTGGGCTTCTTGGGATCAATCCTCTACATGGTGATCCCTCGGCCCAGTTTGAAAGCCATTTCTGGCTAGGTTCTGCTAGTCCTTGACCCAGGAACGACGGTCCACTTTGGCGTCCTCGATGCGCAGCCTGTTGAGCGGAGCCATCGGGCGCGGTCCAACATGGCTGATCACTTCGGCAGCCGCCAAGGAACCAAGCCTCCCGCAGAGGTCCAACGACAGACCCTGACTGAGACCATAAAGCACCCCTGCGGCGTACTGGTCACCGGCGCCAGTGGTATCGATAACGCGACCGACCTCGTAGGCAGGGATCCTAATCTGCGTGCCGTTGTCGATCAGCATCGAGCCGAGTGTTCCCATGGTGACACAACCCAAAGCAACATCGGCTCCGAGGAGTTCAAATGCTTCCTCCACCTGATCGGTTTCGTAGAGCCGAAGCAGCTCTGCTCGGTTGGCGAACAACGTGTCCACCGGCCCCGCCACCAACTCCCGAAATTCGGCGTGATGTCGATCCACACAAAACGTGTCCGAAAGCGACAGCGCAACACGGTTGCCAGCATCGATCGCCGTTTGCATGGCGAACCGAATGGCCTTCTTGGCTGATTCGACGTCCCAGAGATAACCCTCGCAGAACAACAGAGTGGAGCGCTCGACGAGATCGGCGTCAACATCATCAGGTTCAAGTAAACCGGCGATACCAAGGAAGGTGTTCATGGATCGCTGGGCATCCGGGGTGACAAGAATGAGCGACCGTGCGGTAGCGGGGCCGCGATCGGCTCCGACCACATCACACGCCACCCCCACGGCGCGCATGTCATGAATAAAGACCTCACCAAGCTGGTCGGCATGGACTTTGCCGATGAAGGCCGGATTGCCGCCGAAGGAAGCGATCCCGGCCATCGAGTTCGCAACGGACCCACCGCTCGCCTCCAACGCCGGACCCATAGCGGAATAGAGCTGTTTGGCTCGACCCTCATCGATAAGGGTCATTCCTCCCTTTTCGATACTCTCGCCGGCAAGAAACTCATCCTCGCAGGTAGCGATCACGTCCACGATGGCGTTCCCGATTCCCAGGACGTCGTACTGGTTAGACGGCATAGAGGTGGTTCTTTCTCAAATCTCCGACAGCGGGGGGCGGTAGGAGACGGTACCGGACGGCTAGCCTCGCACGGTGTCTGATGATGAAACAGTTACCAACCCGCATCGGTTGCCTCGTACCGTCACCCCCCGCCGCTACCGCATTTTCATCCAACCCCACCTCGACCAAAAGCGCTTCGATGGGACCGTAGAAATCGAGGCGGACGTCCCCGAGGCCGTGGACAGCATCGTTTTGCATGCCTCCGGTCTGGAGATCACCACTGCCACGGTCAACGACCAGTCAGCAACGTTCTCGCTAGATGAAGCCAATGACCAGATGACACTCCACTCATCGCTAGGGCGGGGCACCGCAACAATAAACATCTCGTTCAACGGTCAGTTCAACGACAAACTCGTTGGCTTCTACCTCAGCACCTTCAGCGATGACAATGGTATTGAGCAGCAGATGGCAACAACCCAGTTCGAGGCTCCCTACGCCCGGATGGCATTCCCCTGCTGGGACGAACCGGAGTACAAAGCGACCTTCGAGATCTCTTTGCACGTGCCGGTGGGACTCGACGCTGTCTCCAATGCCCGCGAGCTACGCAGGACCGAGAATGCCGACGGCTCCGCGATCGTGTATTTCGCCCCAACGATGATCATGTCCACTTACTTGGTGGCTTGGGTCATCGGACCACTGGAATTCAGCGAAACCAGGCTGGTGAACAACGTACCGCTGCGGGTGGTCTCGCGCCCGGGTTTGGGGACCATGTCCACATTCGCCTTGGACGCTGCCGAATTCGCGCTCGCCTATTTTGCTGACTACTTCGGTGTTCCTTATCCCGGCGACAAGGTGGACCTGATCGGCATCCCCGATTTCGCGTTCGGTGCCATGGAGAACCTGGGCTGCATCACATTCCGTGAGGCGATTCTCATGGTGGACCCAGCAGTGACAACTCAAACGGAGATGCAACGCTCTGTTGATGTGGTAAATCATGAACTAGCGCACATGTGGTTTGGCGACCTGGTGACGATGTCGTGGTGGAATGGCATCTGGCTCAACGAGGCGTTCGCCACGTTCATGGAGATGAAATGCACCGACGCATTCAAGCCTCAATGGAACCGTTGGGCCGATTTCGGACTATCCCGGTCCGCAGCCTTTTCCACGGATGCGCTTGTGAACACTCGGCCGATCGAGTTCACGGTCAACACGCCGGAAGAGTCCGAAGGCATGTTCGACATACTCACCTACGAAAAGGGGCGGCCGTCGTTCGGATGCTCGAATTACATCTCGGCGAAGACGTCTTCCGCTCCGCTCTGCGTAGCTACATGGCAGACAACGCGTACGGGAACACCGAGACCACCGACCTCTGGGATGCCATAGAAGAGAAGTGCGGCCAACCCGTGCGGGAGATGATGGACGGCTGGATTTTTCAGGGTGGGTTCCCCCTCGTCACCGTGGACGTGAAGGACGGCGTGGTCACGCTGAGTCAAAGCCGCTTCTTGAATGCGGGTTCCGAGATCACCGATCCACCGCCCGCCGACCCGGTGTGGCAAACCCCGCTGCGCTTCCGCATGGGTGTAGGCGACAACGTGACAACCGGCTCCGTCCTGTTAGGTGCGGAGCCGCTCAAGATCGACCTCGCCGCGAATCGTTGGATCGTCGTGAACGCCGACGGCGCCAGCTTCGTTCGGGTCGCGTACCCGCCCACCATGCTCGACGCGCTTGCGTCCCTTTCGGTTGGTCAACTCAGCGACGTTGAGCGGTACGGCCTGATCGACGATGCGTGGGCCAGCGTGCTGGCCAATAGAAGCTCAACCACCACTTTCCTGACACTCTTGGATGCCATGGCGTCGGAGACGGAACGGCCAGTCTGGCTGCGGATAATCGCTGGGCTCTCTCAGTTGGATGCTCTGGTTACCGGCGATGCTCGCGATGACTTCGCGGGTATTGCCCACGACATCCTCTCGCCGATGTTGGCAAACCTTGGCCTTGTGCCGGTGGTCGATGAACCAGAGGCCACCCGGCAACTACGTGCCGATCTCGTGAAGGCCATGGGCACCCTGGCAGAAGACCGCGATGTCCAAACAGAGTGCCAGCGAACAGTCTCGGTCGGCCGTCGCGATCCCTCACTCGTTGACCCGTCGCTCATGGCCGCCGCAATCTCGGTGGCCGCCCACGTAGGTGATGAAACGGACTTCGACGACTTCGCCGAGATGTATCGCACTTCACAGAATCCCCAGGAGCAGCTTCGCTACCTCTACAGCCTCTCCACCTTCCCTTCCGAGGAACTAACCGCAAAGTTATGTCAAATGGTGCTCGCTGGCCGAGTTCGCCCTCAGAATGCCCCGTTCAGTCTTCGCTTCGCACTCGAGAACCGCTTTGGTGGCCGTTATGCGTGGGAGTTCATCAAGGAGAACTGGAATCAGCTGGGCGAAATGTTCGCCTCCGGTTCGATTGGGCGGATGTTGGAAGGGCTCAGCGCTCTCGACACACCAGAACAAGTTCTGGATGCGGCTGCTTTCATCGCCGACCACCCTGTACCGCAAGCGGCGAAGCAGGTACAACAGACACTCGAAAAGCAGCGGGTCAACACGAAACTGCGCGAGCGCGAGTCGGCGCGCCTGAACGCCTTCGTCACCCAGTGACTCAACCGTGAGTTTTTCTTGGCTGACCCCGACCCCGATGCAGGTGTGGGCTGTCGAACCGGGAGCGATGCAGATCACCTGGGGGTTCCTGCCGCGTGGCCAACTGACCATTCGCGTAAACAAGGACCATCCGATCTCCCTTGTCCACGAAGGCGGCCCAGGTTCGGTCGCTTTGGAGAATCTCACGCCCGGGCCAAAACAGATCGAAATCCGATCGGTCCGAGGCATCATCCGCCTCAGCGCCAACATCCCCGAGACCCCCGGTGGCGAGGAGTTGTGCCGTATCGCAACGATCTCGGACCTCCATCTCGGTTCCGGGAATTGGGGCGCGCTCCGAACCATCCGTGACAACGAACCCGGCCAACGCGATCACTACGACATGCGCTGCGCCACCAACGCAATCGACGAGGCGATCGACTGGGGCGCATCACTTCTCATCATCAAAGGGGACTCGGCTCACCACCGTCGCGAAAGCGACTTTGCTCTCGTTGGCCAACTGGTCGACCGCTTCCCGAGGTTGCCAATGATTCTCATTCCCGGGAATCACGACGTCGACAGAACCCACCCCATCGATATCCCGTTGTCGGTTGGCAAACGCGGCTTGCGGATGGAACGAGGCGTGGTAACCCACGACTTCCCCGGCGTTCGAGTGATAGCGGCCGACACCACTATCGAGTTCAAGGGCACCGGCACGATGAAACACGTCGAGGAGCAGATCCTCACCAAAGCAGGCGACTCAGCCACGCAGAATCTGATCGCACTGCACCATCAGTTCCATGAGCATCCGGTGGCAACGTACTGGCCGCCGGGCATTTCTCGTCGCGAAGGCAAACGCTTTCTAGCAAAGCTGAACCGAGTCGCCCCCGACAGTCTCGTCACCTCTGGCCATACCCACCGGAACCGCAGCCGTCGCTCCGGCTCAGTGCTTCTGACCGAAGTGGGGTCAACCAAGGACTGGCCGGGAGTCTGGGGAGGCTACAGGATCTTCGATGGCGGGATCTACCAGACCGTTCGCCGGGTGGCGGCCCCATCGGCTATCGCATGGACCGAGTACAGCCGACGGGCCCTCTTTGGTATGTGGTCGGGCTGGTCACCCGGCACCATCGATGACCGCTGCGTGGCGCTATGACCAACCGCCATTACCAACCGCAAACTGACTACCAGTCGGTCGGCTTGTAGTCCTTCAAGAACTGTCCCCAAACATGAACACCGGTGTTTATCCCATGGATGATCGGATCAACAATTCGGGCGGCGCCGTCCACGATGTCCAGCGGCGGATGAAAACGGTGCTCAGCCGTTTTTCGCGCTGCGACCTCCAGTGGATCCTCATCGCTGACCCACCCTGTGTCAACGCTGTTCATGTGAATGCCCGATGCCACATAGTCGGTAGCTGAGGTTCGAGTCATCATGTTCAGTGCAGCCTTCGCCATATTGGTGTGGGGGTGGCGCGTGGTCTTGAAGCGCCGATAGAACTGCCCCTCCACCGCAGAAACGTTCACCACGTGTTTGTGCAACCCGGGCGTGACATCCATCAGTGGTTTTAGTCGAGCGTTGATGATGAATGGAGCAACGGCATTGACCAGTTGCGTCTCCAGCAGCTCAACCGATGACACCTCCTGAAGCAGGAGCCGCCAAGAATTCTGGTCCCGCCGGTCAACCTGCTGGAGATCCTTGTCCAACTCACCTTCGGGAAACAGCGCCGCCTGAGCCCGGCGCTCCTCCGACTCGAACTCGTCAGGGAGCAGCGGTCGCTGGGATAGTTCAGCAGCTGCCGCTAGGCCCCGGATGGGAACCGCAACCGACGACGCAATGTCGGTGGAGGGCAACATGTTGTAGCCCCGCAACCCTTCGTAGGAACCAACTACTCGGAGGATCTCTGGTCCCAACTCCGTGGCGGCAGCCCGTTCCCCTTGCATCATGTGCCGATAGAAGTCAGGCGGGCGCCGCACCGTCTGACACGCGTTATTCACGATGAAGTCCAGTCGGTCGCGACGTTGCAGCAGATGCTGGCAGAAAGCCTCCACGCTCGGGGTGTGTCGAAGATCGAGACCAAAGATCTCCAATCGATCACCCCAGTCACCGAAATCTGGTTCTGCCGCATACCGCGCCGCGGCATCGCGCGGGAACCGAGTGGCAACGATCAAGTCAGCACCGCAGCGAAGCAGTTTGATGCCGGCCTGGTAGCCGATCTTCACGCGGCCCCCGGTGAGCAGCGCCGTCATGCCGGAGAGGTCGGCCAGTTCCGACCGCTTGTCGAAATTGAAGCGAGCGCAATCAGGACAAAGCTGGTCATAGAAATGATGAACGCTCGTGTACTTCTCTTTACAGACGTAGCAGTGCTGCTCCTCTGCCGTTTCACTGAAGCTCACGTAGCGAGAGTCGCCGCCCGGGTCCAGCGTCTCCGGCGGAAAGACGTTTGGGGTAGTGAATACCGGCTTGTCCCGAAGACTGCGGATGCCCGTCTCATTCAGCAGCGCCTCGTCCCGTGCGATTTTCTCTGCCCTCCGTTTCCGGCGCAGAACCTTCACCCGCAAACGACGTTCTTCCGGGTCGGCGCAGAAGACGTCGCCCGCAGCGGTGAGGAGTTCGGTTCGCTCCTCCACCGAAAGTTGATTCAACAGATCTCGAGCCGACGCAATTGATCGCAGAGCGGCAGTTACGGCCAGCATCTGTTCACGCCCCGGCATGGTCACCGCTTGAGGCTATCCATCAGGACACCGGGCCCGCCGAGTTCGTAGAATCAGTTGATGAACGCCGAAGAAGAGATGGTGGAGGTGGTAGACGAGGACGGCTCAGTCACCGGTATTGTCACGCGGGCGGAGATGAGAGCGGACGTACTGCGCCACCGCTCTACCTACATCGCCGTTGTCCGGCCCGACGATCGCCTCGTGGTCCATCGCCGGGCCGATTGGAAAGACATCAATCCCGGCTATTGGGACATCGCCTTCGGCGGTGTAGCTGGAGTAGGTGAGGCCTGGCGTACGGCGGCGGAGCGGGAACTCGCTGAGGAGGCCGGAGTGGTCGACGTGAAATTGATGGACCTTGGCCGGAGCTCCTACGACGCCGATGACGGCCACATCGTTGCAGCGCTGTTCCTGGTGCGAACCGAGAAGCGCATCGTTCCCGCAGACGGTGAGGTCACCGAGATCGGCGAGATCCCTCTTCACGAACTCGACACATGGGCCAGTTCACGTAACGTGTGCGACGACAGCATGACTCTTATGGCGCCCATCCTGCGAAAGCTGAGCGCTGCTGTCCCTCCGGGGGCCGTTCGCCGCCATTAGGCTCGCCTGCTCGGCACAGCACCAGCTCTACTGAATGGCCAAGGCAAAACTGTTCAAAGAACGTCAAACCCTAAAGGTTGGCCACCAACTCCAGAACCTCGGCCTCAGAGTACCGGCCAAGCCAGCCCTTGATGGGCTGCCCGTTACGGTCCACCAAGATCGCCGTGGGTTGAGCTCTTACCTCGTAGTAGCTCCACGAAGTGAACGATTCATCCCAAATCATTGTGAAGCCGGTGGTTCCGGTCTCCTGTTGGAAGACCTGAGCTTCTGGGAAGCTGTCCTGTGCTCCCATACCCACGACTCGGACGATGTTGGCATTCTCTCGAGCAAACTGCTCGACGCCGGGGGCTTCACCCCGACACGTGGGTCAATGAGGCGCCCAAAACCAAAGGAGGACGGGGAGATCGCCCCCGGAAAGCTCCGCCTTGAGGTTCAGCGATTCGCCGGTTGCAACGCTCACCACATCGAGGTCGGGAAAGAGGTTGGTGGCCTCACCGCCGGTTCCCGCGGAACTTGGCGGCGGGGTGATCGCCGCCGTTTCCCCAGGCTGATCGGCACCGCAGGAAGCCAGCAGCAGCGACACTGCCAAGACAACGCTGATTATGGAGCGACGGCGGGGGGCGGGTGGCACCGGATCGAAATCGGGTGCCGCCTTCACGGAATCTCGGACTGGCGCTCTCACAGAACTACCTAACCGGCGCGTCATCATCGAAATTCCGGCCTTTTCGCCGATCTTTACCAAAGCGCGCTCAAGATAGCGCTGAGAGCGCCGCTGTTCACCACCTACGCCTGTAGTCACGTCGGCTTCGAGGAGCAAGATGACCACCACCCCCGTTCCAACCAGCACGAATCAACCGGTGTCACACCCGCGTAGTTGGTGGGCGGGAGCGATCGCCGGTATGGCCGCAGGCGGAACGGCGCTTGCCGTAGGTGAGCTAGCGGGTGCGCTGGCTGCTCCGAGACCCGGCCCGGTGATCGCAGTGAGTAATCGCGTCATTGAGTTTGCCCCGGGCTGGTTCGTAAACTTCGGGAAACAGGTCTTTGGACTCGCCGACAAACCGGCGCTGATCGCAGGAACATTGATCCTGGCCATCCTGTTCGCTGCTGGCCTCGGCGTCGCCTCGCTCAACCGAAGGGTCATCGGCGTCGTTGGCATTGCCGTTTTCGGTGTCTTGGGTCTGTTTGCCATGGGCGTCGATGCTCAAGGGGGCTGGTTGTACGCCGCCGCCGTCTCGTTGGTTTCCGTTCTCGCTGGGGTCGGGGCGCTTGTCGCATTGCTCCATCGGGTTCCCGCTAACGAACTGATCCAGCCCGGGGACTCCATCGGTGCCCGGCCCGTGGAGCGGCGAACATTTCTGGGCTGGGTGGCGGCGTCGACGGCTGCCATCGGGGCCGTAGCGGTGGGAGCGAATCAGCTGCGAGGCCGCGCCACCGTTGAGTCTGCCCGCAACGACGTGGAACTCGTGACCCAGGTCGGCGAGGCGGAGGTACAGGCCCAGGTCTCGGCTGCGGTCGCCGGCGAGGTCGCAAATACCCCCGGAATTGCGGAGCTCATCACTCCCAATGACGAGTTCTACCTCATCGACACGGCCACGTTGGTGCCGCAGGTCGATCCGGCATCATGGAAGCTGACGATCCGGGGAATGGTGGATCGGGAGGTCACCTACACCTACGACGAACTTCTCGCCCGCGCCACCACCATCGCCCCGGTAACCCTCAGCTGCGTCTCGAACGAAGTGGGCGGTCATCTGGTGGGCAATGCCGTCTGGCAAGGGGTACCGCTGAGCGAACTGCTCGATGAGGCCGGCGTCAAGACCGGCGCAACTCAGATTCGCAGCCAGTCGGTTGATGGCTGGGACTGCGGGTTTCCTACCGAGGCTGCTTTCGATGGGAGAACGGCATTGGTGGCGGTAGCAATGAACGGCGAACCCCTTCCCGTTGACCACGGCTTTCCTGCCCGGTTGGTGGTTGCAGGGCTCTATGGGTATGTCTCCGCCACGAAATGGCTCGAGGAGATTGAGCTCACCACATGGGAAGCTTTCGACGGATTCTGGATCCCAAGGGGCTGGTCGAAATCCGGCCCGATAAAGACCCAGTCGCGAATTGACACGCCCCGGAGCGGCCAGACGGTGCCTTCCAACGGCACCGCTATTCCGATCGCCGGGGTGGCTTGGGCGCCAAACATCGGGATCACCCGGGTTGAGGTGCAGATTGATGACGGCGAATGGTTCGAGGCCACCCTCGGCGAATCACTCGGCCACGACAGTTGGCGGCAATGGTCCTTGGGCTGGACGCCTACACCGGGTCAGCACCAGATCCGAGTGCGGGCAACCGATGGCACCGGCAACACCCAAACGAGCGACCTCGCCCGACCTGCGCCAAATGGAGCCTCAGGCTGGCACACCATTACCGCCAAGGCTTAGCCCAGCGCAGAGGAACGATTCCTCCCGATACAGGCACTCAGGGTAGATACGGGACCGGATCGATTGGATTTCCGTTGAGCCGCAGCTCAAAGTGGAGGTGCGGTCCAGTAGACCAGCCGGTGCTGCCTACGTAGCCAACAACATCTCCCATCGCTACCGACTGACCGGCCGATACCGCTATGGAGGATTGATGGGCGTAAAGGGTGGTAAATCCGCCGCCGTGATCGATGACGACGGCATTTCCGTAGCCACCTCGCCAACCGGCCGATAGCACTACACCGCCCTTTGCGGCATAGATGGGTTCACCGGACCGGCCGCCGAGGTCCACTCCGGTGTGCATCCGTCGAGTTCCGAAAATCGGGTGGACGCGGGTACCGAAACCGCTGGACAACCGACCGACCAACGGCCAGTTGTAGCCTTGCACCGACGGGTCCGATGGTGGCGGTGGGGCAGTGGGGCCGGTGGTGTCGGGTGGAGTGTTCGCAATGATGTAGGCCGTGAGTTCTTTGATGTCGTTGTCGCGCTGGGATACCTTGTCTTCCCACTCAGCGACCCGAGCCTCGAGCTCCTGCTTCAACTCCGCAGAGGTAGCTCGGTCATCTTCCAATCCGACCAGACGATCGGCCAGGAGTGCCTCCAACTCGATGGTTTCCGCCGCGGCGGCCCGGACCAGGGCTTCGGCCAGCTTGCCCTCTTCTTCGACGAGACGAATCTGATCGAGCAATTCTGCCGGCTCGGCGTTGGCCTCGCGGATGAGTGAGTCCTGCCGGTAAGCATCGCTCAGCGAACCCGAGCTGAAGAAGGATTGCTCTTTATGAGTGGACCGGACGAAGCCCGCTACGGCGATCATGGCGATCTCGTCTTTCAGGCGTTCGGTCTCGACGACGGCGTCTGATTGAATCTTGGCCGCGTTGGCGAGATCTGCCTCGACAACGACGAGTTGATCATGCAGGCTCGTCACCGCCAGTTCCGTAGCGGCGATCTCGGCGGTCAAGTACCCGAGAAGTTCAGAGAGCTCGCGGTCGTCCAGCTTTGCCGCCTTGAGTTCGCCAAGTTCCTTGGCTCGCTCGGCCCGTTCCTTCTCGCGCTCATTGCGCGCTTCCTCGAGTGAATCCTGGGCTTGTGCCAACGGAGCGCCCACAGCGGTAAAGCTAAGGGACAGGGCGAGAACAAGTTTTGCCGAACGGCGAGCAGCACTTCTTCGCGTGGCCTTGTTGTCTACTGTCACCTCAACCTCAACCTACGCTTGATGTGCTGGAACCTTTCGCACCCCCTGGGTAAAGGACCCCGGAGAGCAGAACCGCCCAAATGCTAACCCCATTGTTGAGACCTTGCTCGAAACCCACGCAGCGTGGTCTCAGTTTTCGTTCGGTGGTGATGCTTTCGACCGGGCAAATTGCCGCCTATCGTGGAGTGCCACCCACCAATCTGCCACTTCGCGTGGTGCTCGTTCGCACTGAATTTCGGTGTCGTCCTGCGGTGTGCCCAATCCAGAGAGGACAAAATGACCAAGTCGATTGTTACAGGCGGAGTAATGCTGGTTGCCCTCGCGGCACTCGTCATGGGTTTGACCGGTGTGTTGGCTCTCAGCAGCGCCGGCATCGTCTCATGGGCCGCTGTCGGTGCAGTAGCAACGATCCTGTTCGGCGCCTTTGGAGGCTTCAAGCCGTTCTTCTCGTCCGGCCTGCCCGACGACGACGAAGGCGGTGGTGACGACGGTGACGGCGGGTCGCCGCTCGAAGCGCTAGAGGGGCAAAGCCAGTCGATTGCTCGCAAGTTGGTCACCGTTGGTGGCGAGGACGAAAATGGCCGCCCACTATTCGATGATCGCGCCCCGGTCGTGACCCAACCGACGGTGGCCTCACCGCCGATCTTCAACCCCGATGCCCAAATCACCGCGGCTGCCGCAAAACCCAATCACCCGTTGTTTGGTCAGGCCCTCAAGGAACAGTTGGACAACGACCGCGTTCCTGGCGACGACACCGACCACGACCCGGAAGCCTTTGAAACCGGCCTGATCGAGACGGCATCGGAACCGGCCAACTCACCTCCCCTCATCACTGAGGCGGCGCCATGGGTGGCAGCGCGCAACGCCCAGATCGACCAAGACGCCGGCTCTGTCCCCACAATCGACGTAGAAGAAAGCCCGTCATGGGTGACCAGCGCAGATACCGAAGAGCTTGGTGCTGAGGTTCTTACCTCCGATCACGATGCCGATCGGGACGAGGGAGAACTGGCCGAAACCGAGACCGATCCATCGGCCGATGACTCCACAACCGCCGAGTCGACCGCCGAGGCCGACCACTCGGAGGACCACAGCTCCGGAGCAGAAGACGCTCCCGAACTCGATCCGCCCGATTCCTATGGAACACCCGCCGCCACAGCAGCGAGCGCTTTGGGCGAGGACGCCGAAGGGGAGAACGACGCCGAGGGTGACACTGAGACCATCGAGGGAATCCACGATGATCTGTCAGCCGAGACCGAAGAGGTTGCCGAGACCGAAGAGGTTGCCGAGGCCGAAGAAGTGCCTACGGAGAGCGCCGACGATGACACCGGCGCGGCATCCGGTGACGACCTCGTAGTTCCCACCAGCCAGGACGATCAGCTACCCGTTGTCATGAAATCGCGAGCGGCACTGGAGATCCAGAAGTACTCCCCCACGGAGATCCTTGCGGTCGTTCGAGCCCAGGAGTCAGAACTCGTGGACACCCTGATCGGTGAGGGCGTACTCACCACGTCGGGACCGATAACCGACAAGGACGTTCGAACCATGCTGTTCGTCGCCGTCAGCAGCAACGAACTCATCGATGTACTCACCGAAGCCAGCGGCGATTCACCCGAGCTTCCAACCAGCGGTACGGCGGCCCTGCCAAAGGGGTGAGAGCGACCAAAACCCACTAGTTTCTCCGGAGACGGTTCCACCACCGTCGAATGCGAAGAAGGAGTTCATCGTGGGAATTGTTGTGGCGCTGGATGCAGGCACCACGGGCGTTCGCGCTCTGGCGGTCAACGAACGGTCCGAGGTGCAGGGTCTCGCCTACACCGAATTCACCCAACACTTCCCCCAACCGGGTTGGGTAGAACACGATGCGAACGAAATCTGGACCTCCATGCAGAAGGTCATCGCCGAACTCATGGCGTCGATCGATGAACCGGTGGTGGCGATCGGGATTACCGACCAACGCGAAACCGTGGTGGCCTGGGACAAACGCACGGGAGAACCGCTACATCGTGCGATCGTCTGGCAGGACCGACGGACCGCCCACTTCTGCGATCAGCTGAACTCTCAGGGCCACCTCCCCATGGTTCGGTCCACCACCGGGCTGGTGCTTGACCCGTACTTCTCTGGAACGAAATTCCGATGGCTTCTGAACGAGGGCGGAGTGGCGGTCAACGAAAACCTTGCTTTGGGCACAATCGACTCGTGGCTGCTCTGGAAGCTGACCGACGGTGCGGTGTTCGCTACCGAACCCTCCAACGCGTCGCGAACACTGCTGCTGGACATCGGTTCCCTTGAATGGTCTGAGGAGATGTGCGAACTGCTCCGCGTTCCGATGTCGGCCCTCGCCGAAGTCAAACCCACTAGCGGTCGGTTTGGTGAGACCGCCGCCACCACCGCCCTGGGGGCCGGGATCCCGATCAGCGGCGTTGCCGGAGACCAGCAGTCGGCCCTGTTCGGACAAGCGTGCTTCGAGCCCGGAATGACCAAGAACACCTACGGCACCGGCAGCTTCATCCTTATGAATGTGGGGCAGAAAATGCCCGAGCCGGTAGAAGGTCTGCTCAGCACGGTCGCCTGGCAATTGGGCGACGGAGCGGCCCCGACCTACGCCTACGAGGGAGCCGTGTTTGTCACCGGGTCGGCGATCCAATGGTTGCGAGACGGCCTCGGGATCATCTCTGAAGCGGCCGAGATCGGGCCACTGGCCGCAAGTGTCGAGACTACCGGCGACGTGTTCCTCGTCCCCGCGTTCACGGGCTTGGGCTCTCCGTATTGGGACCCTTACGCCCGGGGCACAATCGTGGGAATCACCAGGGGAACAGGCCGGGCCGAGATCGCTCGGGCCACCGTTGAAGCCATCGCCTATAGCGTTCGTGACGTTGTGGATGCGATGACCGCAGGGTCAGGTCAACCCCCGGCCGAACTCCGGGTCGATGGCGGGGCGAGCGTGATGCCTCTCCTTCTTCAGATGCAAGCAGATCAGCTGAACGTGCCAGTGACCCGACCGCAGAACATGGAATGCACCGCACTGGGAGCGGCCTACCTCGCCGGGCTGGCCGAAGGCTACTGGTCGAGCACAGCCGAGGTCACAGACTCCTGGACCGTGGATGCTCAATTCACCCCAGCCAAGGACCGGAGCAGGGCTGAGGAGCTGTACTCCCGTTGGGGCCAAGCGGTTGCAAGGTCACGCAACTGGGTGTGATCACCGGGCGTTGACCGGCACCACCGGTGTTGTACTCTCAAACGCCATGCCCGGTCGCGACGTAGGAGCCAGAACCGAGTCCCCACTCACCTCCCGGGGTCAAGAGCGTCGGGACGAACTGGTTCGCTTCGCCACGGCGAAGTTCGCCCAGCAGGGATACCACCCGACATCGGTAGCCGAGTTGGTGGATGGAATTGGCGTAGGCAAGGGCGTCTTCTATTGGTATTTCGCTTCGAAGGAAGACCTACTTTGTGAGATTCTCGACGACGCCCTACTGGATATCCGCCGTCATCAGCAGGCGGCGATCCGATCCGAAAGCAACCCCATCCGCCGTATCGAGCTGGGTGTGCGAGCCTCGCTGGAGTGGTTGCAGCAGAATGCCGAGGTGATGCGACTGGTGGATTTCGCATGGACCGAGAACACCTTCGCCGCCGATCTGCGCAAGGGACGGGCGATCTCGATCGAGGATACGGCTCGTCATCTTCGCGAAGCGATGGAGTTGGGCCTGATCAAGCCGGGCGATCCCGTGACGCTGGCGATAGCGGTGCGGGGCATTACCGAGGAGATCAGCAGGGTGAACGCTGACTCCCCTGACCCGACGGTGCCGGTGGACGACGTCGTCCGCATGGTCATCTCGGGCATCACTGGCTAACCCTTATCGTCCGTGAAAAAGATCCCGGGCACTGATGGCCGCGCCGATCGCTCCCGCCTCGGCGCCCAGCCGAGCAGGGACGATGGGGACCTCCGGTCGGTAGGCGGCCCCCATCACCGTCTCGTTCACGAGTTCCTGGACATCGGAGATGAAGTGACGGTTGATAGCGGTGAGCCCACCGCCGAGCACGATGATCTCCGGATCGAGCAGGGCGATGAGGCTGGCGAGTCCTTCGGCTACCCACCAGGCGAACCGGTCGAGCACCAGCTGTGCCTCGTCATCACCCTCGGCGATGGCCGCCGACACGTGTTCGCCCCGGATGTGAGCCGCATTACCCCCCGCCAACGCGAGAAGGCGTGCGCCCTTCCCTTCGGCAACGACTTCCCGTGCGATGTTGGCCAAACCGGCCCCGGAAGCCACCGACTCCCAACAACCAACTTTGCCGCAGGCACAGACATGGCCGTTGGCATTGACGAGCATGTGCCCGGGTTCGCCGGCGAAGCCGTTGGCACCGCGATGCAGCCGTCCGCCGATGATGATGCCCCCGGCGATACCGGTCCCCTGGTTCACGACCACAGCGTGCATCGTCCCCCGTGCCGCTCCCAGCCGATGCTCGGCGAGGGCTGCACACGTGGCATCGTTCTCTCCGACCACCGGCAAACCGAATTGTCTGCGGAGTTCGCCCGCCATGTCTAGACCCAAGACACCGGGAACATTGGGGCCGTAGTGCAAGACGCCTTGATGATCCACGAGACCTGGCACACCCACCCCGATTCCAACCGGCCGACCGGCCTCCTCGATGAGTTCCTCAACCACCGCCGCGATGGCGACCGGGAGCTCACTTGGATCGGCTTTGGGTGTTGGCGCCTTGCGACGAACTTGGATCTCACCGTTCCGAGGGTCAGCAACGACGCCAAGGATCTTGGTGCCACCAACGTCGATGCCGATGAACCGATTGCGGGGTTCGATAGTCATAGCTCCCAGTATTCCCCGTCTATATTCAGATGGATGGAGTTTCGCCGGATCAATCACCTCCCGCCGTATGTGCTTGGTGTCATCAATGAACTCAAGCTGCAGGCGCGGCGAGATGGGATCGACGTCATCGACTTCGGGTTCGGCAACCCTGATCTGGCGTCTCCCGACGTTGCGGTCAACAAGCTCGTCGAGGCCGCCCGGAAACAGCGCAATCACCGCTACTCCTCCAGCAAGGGCATCCCGAAACTCCGAGAGGCCGCGGCCGCGCTTTATGAACGTCGGTTCGGCGTTTCGCTCGATCCCGAGACCGAGGTAATCAGCACGATCGGCGCCAAGGAAGGCTTCACCCACCTTATGTGGGTGCTCCTTCAGCCGGGCGACGCTTGCCTGGTACCGGCGCCCAGCTACCCCATTCACATCTGGGGTCCGATCTTTGCCGGTGCGGCGATTCGCGAAGTTCCTTTGGCCGAAGGTGAACAATTCATCGCCAATCTCGAGCGTTCGTGGGAATACTCATGGCCCAAGCCGCGAACGCTGGTGATCAGCTTCCCGCACAACCCCACAACCGTTTGTGTGGATTTGCCGTTCTTTGAGAAAGTGGTGGCGTTTGCCAAACGCCGAGACCTCATCGTCGTCCACGACAACGCCTACGCCGAGCTTGGTTTCGACGGCTATGAACCGCCGTCCATTTTGCAGGTCCCCGGGGCGAAGGACTGTTGTGTGGAGCTTTACTCGATGACCAAATCATTCTCGATGGCCGGTTGGCACGTGAGTTTCCTAGTAGGAAATGCCGAGGTGGTGGGTGCCTTGGCAAAGTTGAAGAGCTATCTGGACTACGGGACCTTCCAGCCCATTCAGATCGCCGCCACGGTGACCCTCAACGAGGCCTCCGAACACCCCAAGCTGGTGAGGGACATCTATCAGAAGCGCCGCGATGTCCTCTGCGATGGGCTGGACCGTATCGGCTGGCCGATCCAGCGACCTCGGGGAACGATGTTCGCATGGGCACCGATTCCGGAGGAGTACGGCCATATGAGCTCGCTGGAGTTCGCCAGCTATCTGGTGCGGGAGGCCGGGGTTGCCACATCACCGGGCGAGGGCTTCGGCCCCGGCGGCGAGGGTAACGTCCGCTTCGCCTTGATAGAGAACGAACAACGAACCCATCAGGCGATGCGCAGTCTCTCCAAGGCCCTTCCCGAACTCACAGGAAAGTAAACCGTCACCGGGACCAGGGGTTCAAACCGAACTCGCTCGTTCCAAACCTACGGTGGCGGCCCATTGCTGTGCGCAGTTTCGTTCGGTGACCACGATCAGCTGGAAGTGTTCAGTGAACGCCTCCAAGCTGAAGAGGAGGTCCTCTACTTCATCGTCGGTGAGCTCGCCGAACTGACCACTGAGGACCACCGGGCAGGACGATCCGGCATGTGCATTGATTCGTTCCAGTTGCGGGAGGAGGTTGTCCAACGCTTCGGCTGCTCCGAGAGGAGTGGGTTGCTCGGCCCGGGCCAGCTGCATTTCGAGGTGCTGGGCCTTGCGAGCGGTCTGCTCAGCAGCCGCTTCCATTTGATCGATCCGGGCCATCGCCTTGGCGTGGCGCCGAAGGGCGTTCTCGGCGGCGATCACCTGATCGTCGATGTCGTCCGGAGCGATCCCGGCCTTCTCTCGAGCGTTTTGTTCGGTAATTTCAATCCACTCAACCGCCCATTGGGGCAGGTCGGCCGGTTCCATGTTGGTCGGGATGCCCGAGCCGACCGAATTGAGTGCATCGAACAGCTTTCCGAGCGCCTCGATCCATAGAGGGTTCTCACGCTCTGTCACCCGGCTTTCCAGAGCCGGGCCGAGGTCTTCGGGCAAGACCTCGCCAAGGTGCGGTTTAGCGTCTTCAGCGATTGCCGCCCGGTCGAATTGCAGCTCTCGTTGGACGGGATCGAGGCTGGCCTCGGCCTTCGCTTCTTCCAGATCGGCCTGCGCACGGGACAACGGTGGCGGTGGCCGCATGGAGAGCAGCTTGCTTCTCGGGCGGGGCCTGAGGATTGAGGCGATGCATCGCATAAGCGGTGTAGGTCGGAAGGCCGATCCGCCCCAGGATCTCGTTCATCTCAGCGTTCTCCGCCTCGGTCCGTTCACGCTGCTTCTTCTTGCCACGCTTTTCCGTGGTTGGGTTGGCCAATTCATCAAGGCGATCTTCCTCGTCATGGGTCAATCGCACCGGTTGGGCTTCGCCCTCGGCCTGGATTTGGGCGATCTCGGCCAGTTTGACCTCGGTCTCCGCCGCCGCGATCCGCTCAGTCAGAGCATCGACATGCGGGGCGTGTCCGGCTACTTTGGCTTCGTAGGCGCGCCATCTTTGAATGAGATCCAGCATCCCGGCCGCAGCCTCGATCAGCGTTGGCGGTTGCTCATTGACCACCGAAAGCGCATGGCCCACCTTGGCCAGGTTCGCCACCACCCGAGAATCCATTAGGGCTTCGGCATCGCCAGCTTGATAGCTGCGGAGATGTTGCAGACGAGCAGCGGCTGCGGGATCGAGGTCGGCTCGGATCATCTCCACAGCGACTGCGTCGATACTGGCCCGGCGGACCAGTTGGTCCAACTCTGCCTTCATGGCAGGAGGCGATGTGGTTCCGCCGGCGGCCTCGTCGGTGTCGAGCACGATGTCCTCGGTGGTGATCGGGCAGCCAAGGTCAACCGGCGGCGTGCCGGCCAGCTCGATCAGGCCCTTCTCCGTCTCGACCAGCCCGTGGACACCCGCGCCATCACCATTGGCGAGGGCACGAGCGGCATTGATGACCGGTTGCCGGTCATCAACCCCTTTTCGTTGCATCACCGTGAGGAACGGGTGCAGATTGAGAGATCCCGATTGACCACCGAGATCCAGACGGAGCAAGCGCATGATTACTCCATCGACCCGGACCCCCCTCGGGTGTAGAAATCAGCTTCTGATTTTTCTGCCGCCCGCGTGGCCCGTCGCGCTACTTCGGTGCTGAACCGCTCAAGGGCGGTCCTCATCAGAAGATCCTCGGCTCTGCGACGAACAAACCCCGGAACTGGAATGACCAGTTCGACCTCGAGCTGATAGATGACGTCAGTCTGCCCCGGCTCATCCAGCGAGGGCGAAAACCCGTAGCTCCCACTGAGCGTTCGCACGATGTCGCCTCTCACCAGTGTCCACGAGATCTGATGGGGCAGGTGCTGAGTCTCATAGAGGAGCTCGTAGCTCACAAAACGCCCAAGGGCGGCCGCGGTGAACTTGGCGTTCTGGACTAAGCCACTGGAGTTGATCTGGGTGATCTCCGCCGACGCAACTCCCTCGGCCCACTCGGGATACGAGGCGATATCCAGTGCGACCGCTACGCACTCGTCCACCGTTGCATCGATGGTTCTCTTGACTAATCGTTGCTCTTTACGGCCGGTCATCGAAGCCGAATGTAGTCGTTCCGAGCGCCCGTCAGGGGGAGGTGGCCGGTGGAGCCGGTGCATCCAGCGCCCGTAGACCGGCGTCAAGCCTACGCGCCAAAAGCTCGTAATCGAACTGCTGAACGGCCCGCGCCCTGGCCGCTACGCCCATCCGGGTCCGACGGTCAGGGTCTGTCAACAACTCTGCGATTGTATTGGCCACTGCTTCGACCGATTTCGGCTGGTCCACGACCAAACCGGAGACATTGTGTTCCACAGCTTCGTGGGCGCCCCCGCTTCTTCCGGCGATTTGGGGAATTCCCGCGGCCGCTGCCTCCAAAAAGACGATGCCAAAGCCCTCCTGCTCAAGGCCCATCCAACGGTCGTGGCACAGCATCGCCATCGCATCGGAGGCTCCGTAGAGGAGGGGAACATCGGCATCGTCGAGTCGCCCAAGCAGGCGAACGGGTGCCCCCAGTTCTTGTGTCAACGCCTGCAACCGGTCAAATTCGCGGCCGGTCCCGCCAATCATCACCTGAAGTGAAGGGAATTGTGTCCGCAATCGCGCAGCGGCACGAACGAGGACCTCCATTCCTTTCCGGGGCACCAACCGGTTAACCGTGGAAATCACCAACGCATCCATGGCAAGATCGAACCGCTGACGGGCCTGGCGGCGCTGGAAAGCGTTCAAAGGATGGAACCGTGCGGTGTCCACCCCGGGAGGAATAACGATGGATCGTAGCGATCGGCCGACGCATCGCTCGGCCTCTTCGAGGGCATAGTCCCCGGCGGAGACGACGATTTCTGCCCTGTCGAGGACGCGCCCCAGGAGCTGCTTGGTGAACGGCAGTCGGCCCGGAATCGTGACCTCGGCGCCGTGAAGCAGTACCCCGTAGCGGTGGCGAAGGAAAGGTCCGACAATCCCCAGGGGCACCGCCGGATCAAGCAGCACAAGATCGGCCCCTACCTCATCGGCCAGAGCGTCGAGTCGTTTGGGCAGCCAGGGATATGGAAGCAGCACGGGCTCAGGCGACCGTTCGATCCGGTAAGGCTCACCGAGATCGAAAGTGGCGCTGTTGGCATAGGGGGTGCAGTAGACCGCAGTGGATTCCGGAGGTAGGCGCCGCCATAATTCCCAGAGATAGTTCTGGATACCTCCAACCTTGGGCGGATAGTCGTTGGTAACCAGCAGGTGCTTCACGCTCGCACTCGCATTCGTTCCAGCGCCCACCGGGCATGTTCGGCCAGAACCGGGTCAGGGCCGGTGGCATACCGAGCCAAAAGGCGGTTGCTTTCGTCATCGGCCGATGCGGCCGAGTTGCCCAATGCGATGAGTGCCGTGCGACGCAACACGTTGGGATCCCGGTTGGCGATATAGAACCGACCCAGCCGATCGAGTAGCTCATCGTCTCCAGCGGAAAGCAACCAGTGCAATTCGACCACTGGTTCCGAGTCCTTCTCAGCGTCGGGGGCATGATCGAACTTTGCCGGCGGACAGACGTCCTGGCAGTCGTCACAGCCATAGAGGCGGTCCCCCATGGCCTCACGAAACTCGGGCGGCATGGGGTCCGGACCTTGAACCAGCCATGCAAGGCAGCGACGGGCATCCACTACGCCGGGCGCAATGATGGCATCGGTCGGACATCCGTCGAAACAACGACGACATGATCCGCATCCGTCGGCGACCGGTGTTTCGTTGCAATCGAGCGGTGCGTCCGTGACGACGGCGCCGAGAACGACCCAGCTTCCAACGCCGGGCACGAGGAGGTTGGCGTTCTTGCCGTACCACCCCAGGCCGGCTCGCCAAGCGACGTTGCGATCAACGAGGGCATTGTCGTCCGCCTTGATGACGGCGCGGTAGCCAGCGAGCCGAAGGACATCGGCCATGGTCTCCAGAGCCACCCGCAGGTCGGCGTAGTGGTCGTGCCATGAGTAACGAGCGATCCTGCCAACTGGCCCCGTGGTGTCGAGGACGGGCTCCGATCGGCGGTAGTCCCACGCTCCGGCGATTACCGTTTCGGCAGAAGGGAGACTGGAGGCGGGATCGGTGCTGCGATCAGGATTCCGATAGGTGAACGCCATCGATGACCCTAACCCGGCCGCCTTTCGCTTATGGAGCAAGCTCCGGGCGGGCTCCAGGATCTCGTTGGTCGTCACTCCGACGGCAATAAGCCCGGCCCCGCGCCCTGCGCCAAGAACCGCCTCGGTGAGCTCAGCGGCCGATTGCATTCCACCGAGAATAGGCCACATCGCACCCCATCCCGGCAAGATCATCGGTTGACCTGGCACCCAGATTGCTACCGGGCCCGAGGCTGTTAGGGTCTGGCCGTGAAAGCTCTGGAGTTCTCCCGCAACGAGGCCCGCTACGTGGCGGCCGCAGTGGCGTCACGGATTCGACCCGGTAGCGCCGCGAAAAGGTCGCCGCTCAACTTGATCAACGCAGACCCACCGGAACTGCCAAGCACCGAATGGCAACGAATCCGCACCCTTCTCTCGGGTATCTGCGGTAGTGATATCGCCACGGTAGAGGGGCGCTCGGCCCGCTATTTTGGCCCGTGGGTCTCGTTTCCTTTTGTCATGGGCCACGAGGTCATCGGCCTGGATCCGAACGACCAACGAGTGGTCATCGAACCGGTCCTGGGCCATGAGGCGCGCGGTTTTGACGCGCCATTCGATGGTGCCGCCCCAGGAGACGGCAACGACTACCGGCATATCGTGTGCGGTCATCTGAAGCCAGGAATCCAAACGGGGTTCTGCGCTTCCACCGGCGGCGGGTGGTCCACTGAGTTCATCGCTCACGCCAGCCAAATCCACGCCGTCCCAGATGGTTTGAGCGACGAGGCGGCCGTGATGATCGAGCCGGCGGCGGTTGGAGTTCACGGCGCCTTGAAGGCCAAGGTCGCCCCCGGAGCAACGGTGGCCGTTATCGGAGCCGGAACTATGGGACTGGTCACGTTGGCGGCACTTCGCCACTTCACCGAGGCAGGCAACATCGTGGTGGCTGCCAAGTATCCGGAGCAGAAGGAATTCGCAAGAGCGCTCGGAGCCACCACGGTTGTGGATCCGCACGAAATCGTCCGCGCCGTCCGCCGCTCCACGTCGAGCTTCGCAATCGGCGACGACCTCAGCGGCGGTGCCGACGTCACCATCGACGCCATCGGGTCGGCAGGAACCATCAATCAGTCGATTGGTAGTACCCGACCACGCGGCCGCGTGGTGCTGGTCGGCATGCCGGGAAGTGAACAGGTGGACCTCACCGCTCTGTGGCACCGAGAAACAGAATTGGTGGGCGCCTACACCTACGGAACCGAGACGCTTTCCGACGGATCTACCGCCCGTACCTTCTCCATGGCCACCGAGCTGGTGCAAGCCGCAGACCTAGGCCGCTTGGTTAGCCAAACGTATCGCCTGGATGAGTACTCCGAAGCCCTCGATCATGCGGTGAACGCTGGCCGGCGCGGCGCCATCAAGATCTGTTTCGACCTACGCCAGCCTTAAAGGATCACCGAGAGTTTCACCGGAGACCAGGCTGAATAACGAACCACGCCTTCACTGTTTTCACTGATGGCTCTGACGTCGATCGAGGCGGTTTCGCCGATGTGCCCGGCGATGAGGACCGGGAGTAGCACCACGGTGTCATTTGCGGTCTGACTTACGAGCACCCAATTGGGAACGTTGTTCACTTCCAATTGAACAGGGTCGCCATCCGCATCGCTTCCGCTGATCACGATGCCGCCGACGATTCCCCCCACCGACCACGTGAAGGTTCCGCCACCGACAACGACGGGTGGGATGTCGGGCAGCGAGGTGGTGATTCCCAGCGGTCGTTACTACGTCGGTTGTTGGCACCAAGGTCGACGTCGTAGTGATCGGGGGCAAGTTTGTGGTGGGCAGTCCCGGGATCGTGGTGAGACCCGGAATTGTGGTGAGACCCGGAATTGTGACGGGACTCGGTGTGGTGGTGGCAAGTCCACCGGAAATCACCGTTGTGGATGAAGTCGGAGATGGCTCGGAGGTGAAGGTCACCAGGCTGCTGCCAGGCACCTGCTCGGTAGTGCTGGAGGCTGGTCCGGTATCTGGCTCGGCCGCATCAGGCACCGGATCGCCACTCAGGATTGCAAGATCGGTTGGGGGTGCATCGGGCATCGCCGCAATCGATCCCGCACCAACCGCAGCAGCGGCCAGCACGGGCGCAGCATTGGCCACAAGGCCCGCCAGAGGAGCAAACGGCGTAGCCGGGGCGGCCACGGCAGGAACATTGGCGAGCCATGTCAGCGGACCGAGCGCAAGGCGGAGCCTGCCCAGTCCGATGTTCAAGAATGCCCGGACCACCTGGGGATCGAACTGTCCGCCGGCGCAGGCCGCAATCTCGGCCCGGGCATCGACCGCGGATCTAGGTTTCTTGTAGCTCCGAACCGAGGTCATCACATCGTAGGCGTCGGCGACCGCAACGATTCTGGCACCGAACGGGATCTCGGTTCGGGCCAACCCGTCCGGGTAGCCCCCGCCGTCCCAGCGTTCATGGTGGTGACGAACCGCATCGAGCCACTCGCCCAGCCAGGGTCGAAGCGGCTCCGCAAGATCAGCGCCCAACCAGGTGTGGGACTTCAAGGCCTCCCATTCTTTTTCGGTTGGCCGATCGGGTGAGTTCAGTATCTCCGCCGGAACGAACAACTTGCCGACGTCGTGGATGAGGGCGGCCCAGCGGAGCTTTTCCCGGTCAGCTTCGGGGAGTTCCATCTCGGCGCTGATGATGTCCGTATACGCTCGAACCCGTTCGCAGTGCCCGCGAGTCATTCGATCATGGGTGCTCAGCATCGCAATCAGCTCAAGCAGCTGGGTTCCGGACCGAATCTCCGTGGCCGTGAGGCCCTCCGCCTGCACCTGTTTGATTCGCCGTTCCAGTTGCTTCGTGGTGCCCGTACGAAGCGCCACCCCAAATCGGTTCGGGGCTTCGTCAGGGAAGACGAGCGACAGCTTGAAAAGAGCCGAGAGAGGCATGAGCCGCCGGGACACCCTTTCCGCCAAGATCAGCACGATCACCGCCAGCGACCACACGCCGATAACCCAGAGAATGCGGTTGACGTGGAGCCGCTCGGGCGGATAGGCAGCGGCCAACCAGAACGTCAACGAAAACGAAATGCCGAAAGGAAGGACGAGCAGCACCAGGCGAAGGAGGCGCGCGACCATGGGACGCGGGGTCCAGCGATTCCGGCTTGACGAAAGTTGGCGCGTCGGCCCCTCAGAACTCACATGACTGTCGTCGGAAGAACCGTGATTTACCTTCACCTGCAATCTCACATCAACCCGTAGGCCAAAAGGCCCAGACCGGAGAGCCGATGCACGACCTCATCAGCATCGGTTGCGCTCACCAGAAGTCGGAGTTCGGGACTATTTGGACCGGGGGCACCCCACTGAGACCATCTGCACGGGCCCACGGTAAGAGCCCTCACATCGCCGAGCAGCCACCTAGGATCACCGGGTGGAAGCAATGATTTCGGTTCAGGGTCTGTCCGTCCATTTCGGGGACCTGAAGGCCGTGGACAACGTGAGCCTCCAAATTCCCAAGAACGAGGTGCGGGGGCTTCTCGGACCCAACGGAGCTGGCAAGACGACGCTGGTGAGGGTGATCGCAACGCTTCTGAAACCAACGGCGGGCACCGTGAGTGTGGGCGGGTACAGCATCGACTCCCAAGCAAGGTCCGTGCGTTCGATGATCGGCCTGGCGGGCCAGTACGCCGCGGTCGACGATCTTCTCACCGGACGCGAAAACCTGGAGATCGTAGGAAGGCTTTACCAACTGCCAAAAGCCGAGGCCAAGCGTCGTGCCGGAGAAGCATTGGAGCGGCTGTCGCTCACCGATGCCGCCGACCGACTCGTCCGAACCTACTCCGGCGGAATGCGCCGTCGGTTGGACCTGGGAGCCAGCCTGGTGGGACGCCCTCAGGTGCTCATCCTCGATGAGCCCACCACCGGCTTGGACCCCCGCACCAGGCTGGACCTTTGGGATTTTCTCCGCGATCTTGTGTCGGAAGGGGCCACTATCTTGCTGACGACGCAATACCTGGAAGAAGCCGATGAACTGTGCGACCGGATCACGGTAATCGATTCCGGCACGATCATCGCCGACGGAACGGCGGACGAGCTGAAGGCCCGAGTTGGTGGTGATCTCGTGATGGCATCGCCAAAACGACGTCAGGACCTGCATCGCGTGGAGGAGCTACTCGCCAGTATCGGTGAGGGCTCGGTGCGGGTCGACGAGAATCTGATGACGGTTGCCGTCCCGGTTGAGTCACGGGTGACGGCGCTGGTGAAAGTAGCTCAGGCGATTGATGCAGCGGGCATTGAGCTCAGCGACCTCGCCGTTCATCGGCCCTCGCTTGATGATGTCTTCCTCGCTATTACCGGCAAGGCCGGAGGCGATGAAAGCGCTACCAACGGAGGCCCGAAGTGACCAGTATGCAAGACACTTCGAACGCCGAAGCGGTGACACGCCTGTCCAATTCGCAGACCAACCCGTTCAGCGGTTGGCTCAACGATGTGGTGGCTATGACCAGGCGAAACCTGCTCCGACTCTTTCGGACGCCGCAGGTCATCGTTTTTGCCACCATCCAACCGGTGATCTTTGTCCTGCTCTTCAACTTCGTGTTCGGGGGCTCGGTGCAATTCGCTCCTGGCATCAAGTACATCGATTTTCTGATCCCCGGGATTTTGGTTCAGACATCGCTGTTCGCCGCTGGCAATACAGCGATCGGCCTGACCGACGATCTCCAGAAGGGCGCGATCGACCGATTCCGATCGCTACCGATGCACCACAGCGCAGTTCTCATTGGTCGGACCAACGCCGACGCCCTTCGAGCCGCACTCACCATGACGATCGTTTGTATCGTCGGTTTCGTCATCGGTTTCCGAACGAGCCATTTCTCTGGGCTCGTCCTAGGGGTGCTCCTGGCGATCCTCCTCAGCTACGCGTTCAACTGGGTCTTCGCTGCGTTCGCTCTGTATGTCAAGGACCCTGAGGCGGCTCAAGCGGGCGCATTCCTACCGGTCTTCCCGTTGGTGTTCGCCGCTTCCACCTTTGCACCGGTAGAAAACATGCCGGGCTGGCTTCAACCCTTCGCCAATAACCAGCCGGTGACGGTGACCGTAGACGCGGTCCGTGCCCTAACCCAGGGGACGCCCGCCGGCGCCGATGTGCTCGCCTCGATGGGATACTCGGCGGCGATCATGGCGATTGCGATTCCGATCGCCACCAGAAAATTCAAACGGTCCTAGTAGAAAGCTGCGCCTGTTGCCACGCCGAAGGCGAGGGCTGCGTGCCCGGCGGAACGCCCCCCGGAGGGACAAACCAGCTAGACACACGCGAAGCGACCAGCCCTACGTAGCCCGAGCCCAACCGATCGATGCGCCTGTTGCCACGCCGAAGGCGAGGGCTGCGTGCCCGGCGGAACGCCCCCCGGAGGGACAAACCAGCTAGACACACGCGAAGCGACCAGCCCTACGTAGCCCGAGCCCAACCGATCGATGCGCCTGTTGCCACGCCGAAGGCGAGGGCTGCGTGCCCGGCGGAACGCCCCCCGGAGGGACAACACAGACGCCCCCCGGAGGGACAATAGAGTCTTAGGCGGCGTAGAGGAAACCGGCGCCGAAAGCAGCCGCTAGGAGACCGAAGATCACCGCAAGCTTGATGACCTTCTTGAAGAAGAACAGCGCCGCCAACCCCACCATGGCAATCGTGGTGATGCTGTAGCCGGCCATGTTTTCCGAAATCCATTCCTTCACGGCCGTAGATACTAGGGACCCCCGGTAGTCAAGTGGTGGCGGTCAGGGTAGATCTAATTCCATGAGCGAACGACCATTCACGATCCTTGGCCTCCAGCAGGTCGCTTTGGGCGGGCTGGACAAGACCGCACTTGCCGGTCTCTGGACCGGACTGTTCGGTATCCCGAAAGTGCACGAGTACCGAAGCGAGAGCGAGAACGTCGACGAGGATGTGCTGCAACTGGGTTCGGGCGCTCATGCCGTCGAGATCGACCTGATGCAACCTCTCGACGCTGAGCGCTCCCCCCGGGTACATGTTCCAGCCCTGAACCATTTGGGGCTGTGGGTGGATGATCTCCCAAGAGCGGTTGAATGGCTAAGCGGGCAGGGCGTGCGCTTTACTCCCGGTGGAATCCGAAAAGGAGCCAGCGGGAACGATGTCTGCTTCATCCACCCGAAAGGGAGCAACGATGCCCCTCGCAGTGGTGAAGGTGTGCTCATCGAACTTGTTCAGGCGCCACCCGAGGTGATCCTTGCGCTGTCCTGAGAAGCGGCCGATCTTCGGCAATACCTGATTGTGCGACCGGTGGGATACATTCAAATTGAATGAAAATCGTCCAAGCGCCGCCCGGTTTCAGACCAACCACTTTGGTTGCTCGCCGCTCGAACCTTCGTGCCGGAAGCGCAATGAACCCAGCTAGGAGCTGTTCGTGACCGAGACCGTCACCATCACTGACAACAGGACCGGAGAAAGCGTTGAGATACCCATAAAGGATGGGGGCGTGGACGCAAAAGCCTTCTCCAAGCTTCTGCCCGGAGTGTGGTTCTTCGACCCTGGATTCACCGCTACAGCCAGTACCGCAAGCGCCATCACAGATCTCGACGGCACCAACGGCATCCTCCGCTATCGGGGCTACCCCATCGAGCAGTTGGCAGAACACTCAAATTTCCTCGAAGTTTGTTACCTCCTGCTCTTCGCCGAGTTGCCCACCAGCGAACAGTTGGAGAACTGGGTGCACGACGTCACCTATCACACGTTCATCCACGAGAACATGCGCAAACGTTTCATGGAGGGCTTCCATCACGACGCTCACCCAATGGGCATGCTCGTCAGCGCCATCGCCGCGCTCAGCACGTTCTACCCCGAGGCCAAGAACATCCATGACCCGGAAACCCGATACAAGCAGATCAATCGCCTGATCTCGAAGGTTCCCACCTTGGCAGCCATGGCCTACCGGGCCAGTGTCGGTCAGCCGTTCGTCTACCCAGACAACAAGCTCAACTATTCCGAAAACTTCCTGTCCATGATGTGGAAAGTGGCAGAGCCCAGTTACGAGCCTAATCCGGTACTGGCCAAGGCTCTGGACACACTGCTGATCCTCCATGCGGACCACGAGCAGAACTGTTCCACCACCACGATGCGGGTGGTGGGCTCCTCCCATTCTGACCCGTACTCCGCAGCAGCAGCAGCAACCTCTGCGCTGTACGGACCCCGCCACGGTGGCGCCAACGAGCAGGTGATCCACATGCTCAACGACATCGGAACCTACAAGAACATCGAACCCTTCATCGAGAGCGTCAAAGCCGGCGAGGGGCGTCTCATGGGGTTCGGTCATCGGGTCTACAAGGCGTACGATCCCCGGGCCGCCATCGTGAAGAAACAGGCCGACGCCGTATTCGAGGTGACCGGTCGCAGTCCCCTGCTGGACATCGCTCTGAAGCTCGAAGAGATCGCCCTCAACGACGAGTATTTCAAGAGCCGCAACCTGTATCCCAACGTTGATTTCTACACGGGCCTCATCTATCAGGCGATGAACATCCCGATGGACATGTTCACCGTCATGTTCACCATTGGCCGTATGCCCGGCTGGCTGAGCCACTGGCAAGAAATGCTCGAACAGGAGCAGCGAATCGCTCGACCCCGTCAGCTCTACACTGGCCCTGGCGAACGGCAGTACGTTCAGGTCGAGGACCGATAAGGCCGAGGCATCGGGTTCTAGACCGTTCGCACTCCAGCGAGCGGATTGGCAGGCCAGCGACGCAGTGTTACCCGCGCCTCCACCGCAACCACGCCCTCACCCGAGACCAGGGTTGGGTCGAGGTCGATCTCGGCGATGTTGGGCACGCATTCCGCCAGCACCGAGAGCCGTTCCACCAAGGGACGAATCAATTCGGGATCGTGATCGGTCAGTAACTCTGCGAGGCTCGGAGTGAGCAGAAGGCGATCGATGTCGGCCGTGGCGGCGGGCAGGACCATCTGACCAAAAGGCGGAAGGTCGGCCCGGCCGATACCACCGACACCGATGAAAAGGTGAGATCCGATAGCGGGTGACTGGATGACCCTCACGCGCAAATGTGCGCCGGTGGGTTGCATCGCCTGCACTATGACGGGTCGATCGCTGCCCCCGCCCATCCGGCCAAATGCTCGTTTCAGGTGTTGCCGGTGGCGAATGTCCAAGATAGTTCCGCCCGCTTCGCCGGCTCGACGTTGGTCTTGCCACGCCGCCTTCAGTGCCACCGGGAAGCCCAGATCATCCGCAACGTGGTTGGCGTCGCGGACGTCATAGACGGTGGCCGCCCGTGCCACAGGCAGATCGAGAGCGTCGAAGAGATCTTTTGCGTCTGCGTCGGCAACATCGAAGACTCGAAACTTGTGACCATCCAGAAGGTCCGCGACCGTGGCGGTCACGGCTGCACAGGACTCTGGAGCAGCAGCCAGAGTGGGTTCAGCATGGGCGCGGATCCAGCGAGAGTAGGCCACCATTCGGCCCAGCGCATCAGCGGCCTGTTCCGGAAAGGCGAAGGTGGGAGGGGACGCCCCGGTGTTCGGCGCGCCGACCAGATTCACGACGACGACCGGTTTGTCGACAGCGCGATCGACGTCGGCCACAATTCGATCCAGTTTGTCCGCAGGAAGGGCCGGGGTAGGAACCAGGGCCAGCAGAACCGAATCCACCGACTCCGATACCGCCGCGGCCACGACGGCCCGCTCAAATACACCCGCATCGGTGGATTGGGCGAGGGAGAGAGTGTCGGCGTCGTCAACAAGCACTGAATCGCTCTGGTCGGGAAAACCCACACCCTGCGTGAATGCAGACGGCGCCACAACTTCCAGCCCGGCCGCCAAGGCCGCGGCCCTGGCCAGCCGAGCCACCGAGGTGGCATTGGACACGATGGCGACGCGGGGCCCCTCCGGCAGGGGCTGGGAGGAGAACAGCTGCACCTGATCGGCCAGTTCGGAGACCCGGTTCACGAGCACGATCCCGCCGGCACGGGCCACCGACGCCAGGTTGAGATCTGTGGGCGCCACCGCCACCACCGGTTTTACAAGACTGATCTGCCGGGCCACTTTCACGAAGTTTCGAGGATTGCCGAAGTTCTCCAGATAGAGCGCCACAACCGTGGTTGGCGCATGAGTGATCCAGTACTGAAGCACGTCGTAGACCGAAACGTCAGCTCGAATACCGGCCGACATGAAGGTGCTGACACCGAGGTTCTTGGCGGCGAACTGGTTGAGCAACGCCGCCCCCAACGGGCCGGATTGCGAGAGCAAACCCACCGAACCGACCGCTGCCTCAACGGGCAGGAAGTGGGCATTCAATGAGATCTCTTTGCTGGTGTTGATGACCCCATAACTCAGCGGTCCCACCAGCCGGACGCCGTTACGCCGTACGAGCGCCATGAGCTCAGCCAGACGCGCCTCCCCCTCTGCCCCTACCTCGCTGAAACCGGCCGAAACGACCACTACGGCCTTCACGCCGGCCGTGACGCACTGCTCCACCGCTTGCAGCACTTTGGGGGCCGGGATGGCAACGATGGCAAGATCTACCGGATCTTCGCGGTCGGTGATCTTGGCGATTGTGGTGGCACCCAGAATCGATTCGGTGGCGTTGGGATTCACCGCCACAACCTCACCGGTGAACCCTCCGGCGAGGATCGAGCGCAGGATTTCATGGCCTGCCGATCCCGGCGCCCGACCGGCCCCTACCACCGCGACCGATGTTGGCTCGAAAAACCGAGCCACCGCCTGGCTCCGAGCTTGTTGGTCTCTGGCATCAATTGCGGGCTGAGCCTTGGCTGGATTGGCTATGCCGATTCTCACTGCAATCGCTCCGTCCTCGAACCGAGTGGAGACCTCGAATCCGGCACTCCTGAAGACACCCAGCATCCGGTAGTTCTCGCTGAGAACGGTGGCGGTGAACGTGGTGATTCCCCGAGTGCGGGCCCGTTGTGCAAGGTATTCGAGCATGAGCGTTGCCAGACCACGACCGTGGTGCTCGTCATCCACGAAAAAGGCCACCTCAGCAACATCCTCCCCCTCACTCTCATATCGGGAAACGGCGACCATGTCATCGCCCAGGAGGGCGATGAAGGCCATTCGAGTGGTGTAGTCAACCGTCGTGAAGTAGTCGACTTCCTTGTCGCTGAGTTCAGGCCGGTACCGGAAGTATCGGAAATAGATGCTCTCCTGTGACTGCCGCTTATGGAAGCGCCGCATCCGGTCGGCATCATCGGGACGAATGGGCCGGACGTGCACGGTGGCGCCATCCTTCAGCAGTGCATCGGTCTCCCAATCAGATGGATATCCTGGGGGAAGGTCAGCCACGAACACAGCCTAGGAGGATCTGCGCCGTCCGCCGGTATCCGCTCCTTGAAGCAGCTTTGCCAGGCCCGTAGCGCGACGAATCGGACGATCTATGGCGATCTGAATCGACTCTGACATGCCCACGATGGTGACCTGTTTCTGGGCGCGGGTGACGCCGGTGTAAAGCAATTCGCGCGTGAGGATGGGCGAACCCGGCTCGGGCAGAGCCACCACGGCATGGGAGAACTCTGACCCCTGGCTCTTGTGGATCGTCATGGCCCACCAGGTGTCTACCGCCCCGAGCTGGGCGGGAGCGAGAGGCTGGGGATTGGCTGAGTCTGGGAAGATGACCGCCCGCTGTCTACCGCTCTGAATCACCACACCCGTGTCGCCGTTGAAGAGGTTGAGCAGGTAGTCATTTGCGGAAACCATGACCGGCCGGCCAACATACCAGCGACCTCGGAATGCCGCCTCCCTGACCCCGTCGAGAACGGCACTCTCGATCTGTTTCTGCCAAAGGTCACGACCGTTGGGACCGCGTCGGGTAGCAGAGAGAACCTTGACATCATTGGCAAGAGCGGCCGCCCGGATGGCATCGCCTTGCAGAGCTGCGGCCAGGCTTGCTTTCCCGGTGCCGACCACGAGATCGAGCACGGGCTGGCGATGATCGGGATCCACGAGCGTGACGTCGGGGTATCCGGGATCGGCCAGAACATCCAGCGCCGCTTGAGCGTCGCCGAGGCGGATGGCCTCGGCAAGTAACGCAATCCCGGAGTGGGTCTCGAATCGTTTGGTTGCGGTGAGGGTGACAATCGCTTTCCGGATTTCGCCGTCGCTGGCGGTGATGTCGCCGAGCACCGCCCCAGCCTCCACACTGGCCAGTTGAAACGGGTCGCCAACCAGGATGAGTTTGGTTTGGCCGCCGATGGCCGACAGGAGCCGGCTCATAAGAGGGAGCGAAACCATGGAGACCTCGTCAACCACCACAACATCCAGTGGGAGAGGGCGGTCTGGCCCGTGCCAGAATCGAATGCCATCGCCCCAACCGAGCAGTCGATGAAGGGTCACCGCCTCGACTCCGGCGAGATGGGTCGCGGCGTCGGGGAGGTCCGCCGCGGCGTCCTGGATGGCCTCCTTCATCCGTCCCGCCGCCTTACCGGTGGGCGCAGCCAACCGGATGCGAAGCTCCGGATTCCCCGCCAGCAGTGCGGCGAGAATTCGAGTGATCGTGAACGTCTTGCCAGTGCCGGGACCGCCGGACAACACGGTGAGCCGGTGTGACAAGGCGTGATCAGCGGCGACTCGTTGCGCCTTCTCCATGGCGGATGAATCGAGGACGGCGACCGAATGAGGATCGAGAATGGTGGCCGAGGCGGTGGAAGCGGATCGGAGCATTTTGTTGAGCGCCGTTGAGACCGACTCCTCATAGGTGAAATACCGCTGGAGGTAGAGAAGACCGTTGTGGAACACCAGCGGCTGCTTCGGCAGATTCGTGAGCAGCGGCGATGCGCCATCGGTGAGAATCTCGGGGAACCGGCTCCTTCTCATCATGGTGCGAAACAGCTCGAGCCACTCCCCGCCGTTTGGCCATGGGAGGTCGGCCACCTCCGGCGGCGGGGTTTCGTTCTCCCGCAGTTGGGGCGCCGGGCTATCGACCGCGGCTGTGGTGGCGATCGTGGAAAGATCCACGCCCACATGACCGTGCTGGGGCGCTCGAGCCGCCAGCGCCGCCGCAAGGACCACCATCCGTAATTGCTTGCCCTTCAGAGCGCCATTGAGGAGCTCGGCGATGAGGTTCGCAAATGCGACGTCGACCGTTTCCAGCACTCCGGTATCAAGAAAGGGCTGAAGGAACTGGACCGGGGTTGGCGCCGGTGGCGTGACGTGAGAACGGCTCATGCCACGGCCTTGGTGCGTTGGCCATGGTGGAGAAGGTCACTGAGCCCTACCACCAACTCTGGAGGGATGGCCCAAGCGAAGACCCCGTGGACGGCGGATCCGCTGGGGGGTGTCTCCGGACCGATCATGCCCCGCACGAAAAGGTAGGCCGCTCCGCCGAGGTTTGTAGCCGGATCGTAAGAGGAGCCCAGCCGCCACCGCAGATACCGGTGCAGCGCCACCGCATACAGCAGCGCCTGAAGCGGATAGTCATGATGGGCCATGGCCGTTGCCATGCTCCCCTCGGAGTAGTCATGAAGGAGCAACGGTGATCCAAAGGTGCCGAGACGGTTTGTCTTGTAGTCGACCACCACATACCGGTCCGGCTCCCCCTCGGTCCTAACCCGAAAGATCCCGTCGATGGCGCCGGTGAGATGACCAGCAAGTTTCACCTGCAGGGCGCCGTTGGCAAGCTCCTCGGCCCAGCTCCTCAGTGGGCTCTGCGGCGGAAGGTGCGCCACGATCAGTTTGCCAACGTCGGTTGCAGTGGGCCGACGATCGGAGGGCACCGACGGTGCCAGCGGAAGTTCGAACGTCATCTCGTCGAGCACATCGTTTGGGCCAAACGAGCGCATCGGACGACCATCGAAAAGCGGACCGAGCGGTGTTTCGATAGCCGAAACCAAACCCTCGCTAAGCTCGGCCGGGTCGATATTCCAGTTGGACCATGCCACGGCGTTGCCAACGTGGGTGGCCAGTTCGCTGTGGAGGTTAGGGGCCGCGAAATCGACGACTTCCAGGACACCGTGAACCATGGTGCCGAAGGCAGCACCGCCGGCGATATTACCAAGCGGCAACGGGGATCCCTGCTCGTCGGAGTCATCCACCGTGAGCCCATCTGGGGTGGCTTCGTCGGTTGCCCCCTGTTCGGGGCCGGCCTCCTGAAGCGCCACCGACGATCCCTCCTCGATGTGGTCACCAGGGTTGATCCGCTTCCCGCTGATGCGAGTGAACGACCACCGCTGCGGGTCGCGATCGAAGGTCCGGCTAATGGCGGCGACCGCCAGTACCGGGGCCTCTTGACTGGTGGCTCCCACCCAGCGCACGGGAGGGCAATCCTCATCGATCACCGTCACACGGAATGCACCATTTGATCCATCTATCCGAGGCTGGAGTGCGGCAGCCACCCCTTCGCCGGAGGGAGGAGCCTTCCCGCCGAACAAGAGCTGGCTCAGGGGGGCACCTCTGGGTCTGCTGCCGAGATAGACGATGGACTTGTGGATGGCCCGGGTGACGGCCACGTAGATTAGCCGCAGCTGCTCCGCCTTCTCCTCGTCCTCGATCACCGGGTCAAGATCCTTGCGAGCCCATGCATCCTTCGTCCCGAATATCACCGTCCGCGTGCCGTCGGGCTGATCGATGCTGGTGGGCCGTCGATTTGGTGGTGCGGCGCCAAGGCCGACCGCGATGGCGAGAGGAAACTCCAAACCCTTGGCCGCATGTACGGTCATGATCTGAACAGCGTTGTCGTCGGAATCGGTGCGACGAGCAAAGAGTTCGGCGTCAGCGTCTTCGTCTACATCGGTCATGAGGTGTTCCATTCGCTCCACCAATCGATGGACTTGCTGAGACGAACCGTCGCTCTCGAGGAGTTCTCGAATGTGGTTGAGGTCGGTAAGCGAACGTTCCCCATGGCCGGACTGCAGCAGTCGGACGGCGACGTCTCGGTACTGCCAGATCCGATCAAAGAACGCCGGTAGACCCTCTTTTGCAGCAGCTCAGCCCACTCGCTGAAGGTCACCTGGAGTTCTGCTACAACCCCGGCGCCAGGCTCGTCGGGCTCGGTGCCATCAAGATCCTCCCACGTCCGATGGCAGAACCAACCGAGCGCCGCCGCCCGCACCAAACGAGGCCGAGCCGGCGCAGCCACGGCCTGCAGCAGTGCGAACAGCTGTGACGCCGCTTCGGTGGACATGACCGAACCCACGTTTCCGATCACCACCGGGACGCCCGCCTGCACCAGCGAACGGTGGATTGCATCCACGTGAGCGTGGCTCCGCACCAGCACGGCGATATCGCCGGGCTGGATTGGGCGTGCGCCACCAGAGTGGGGAATCTGTCCGTGCTCGAGGTGCTCCACGACCAGGTTGGCGATGTCGGCCCCGGTGGCCTCCTTGGCCGGCCCCGCGTAGGACTCGCTGACGGATAACGCTCGGACTTCAACCCCTGAGGCCGGATGACCGCGTAGCAACAGAGGGCCCGAGTCCTTCTTTCCACTCTCGACCGGTTCGAAGCTGATGCGCGGGTCACCAAAGGTCGCACCCTCGAACAGACGCTCCGTCCCGGCGAGAAGCACGGGGTCGCTCCGAAAGTTGGTGCCCAGCGTGAATAGCTCGGCGTCATCGCCGTCTGACGAAGCGAGGTAGGCCTTGATGTCGGCACCTCGGAATCGGTAGATGGACTGTTTCGGATCTCCAACGGTGATCAGCGTTGCCTCCGTCTCGCCAAACAGGGCGTCGAGCATCTCCCATTGGGTGCCATCGGTGTCCTGGAATTCGTCGATGAGCGCAACATCTACCCGACTCCGAACATCGGTGACCGCCGCCTTGCCCGTGCGGGGATTGGTCACCAGTTCTCGGGCGGCGATGAGGATGTCGTCAAAACCGAGGACGGCACGGTTGCGACGAACCGTGCTGACACGGTTGACCACATCCACTACAACATCGGCGGTTTCGGCCAGCGTGTCGGCGTTTTGTACGAAGGGCTTGGTGCTTCGGGTGGCACGGGCCTCCTCGATTTCTTCCCGGGTGGGAGACAAGACGGTCTCGGGCTTCTTCAGGGCGAGTTGGGCGGCCTCAACCACCGTCTTGGGGTCCACCGTAGGCAAGTTTTGGGCTCCTCGGCGGGCCAGGATGTCTGCCAGCGCTTCCTCGACAACCAACGTGGTGTCTTCGATGAGGGTGGCATCGGGGTTGGTAGCGGCGGCCACGCCCTGCTCGCTGAGCAGTGTTTGAGCGAAGGAATGAATGGTACCGATCGTGGCCGTATCGAACTCGGCCAGCGACCGCTCGATCCGTCTGAATCGCTCGGTGAGCACGGCGTTTGACCCGGAGGTGAGGTGGAGCAACACCGCATCATCTTCTGAAGTGATTGCCTCCCCGGCCAGGATCTGCCGTAGTGCCTCGGCGGTGTGGGCCAGCCGACCTCTGATTCGATCTCGCAGTTCTGCTGCCGCTGCTTTGGTGAAGGTGACCACCAGAGATGCGGCTGATCGGGACGTCCTCCTCGGCAACGAAGCGGGTGACGAGGGCGGCGATGCTGTACGTCTTGCCGGTCCCTGCGCTCGCTTCGAGAAGCATTCGACCCGTTGGTAGCGGGTCGGTGAGTGTGAAGCGTCGTGCTCTCATTCGATTTCCTCGGTGCTGTGGGAGATCAATCCTTCGACGAAGCGATGCAGACGCAGGAAACGGCTCGGCTCGGCGCTATCGCCAGGATCGGTGGGACGAGCCGGCAACTGGAGCAACTGTGCATCGGACAAGGCCCCAAATGCGGCGCGGGCATAGGCATTAGTAGACATCCCGAATTGATCGGCCCACCGATTCAGTGATCCCGGGTCTCGCTTCGGTTCGACCTTGGCGAAGATAGGAAGAGGTTCGGTCATTCCCAGTGCAGCCAGATCACGAACCTGCTCGAGAGCGTAGATGGCGTGGTCCATCCGTTCCTGCTGTGAGTCTCCCCGCATCCGCATCCGCATCGAGTCGGTGAAGTCTTCCTTCTTGATCTTCTTCGTCTCGGCTCTGGTGACTCCAACAGCAGTCCAGTGCTGGTGGGGGTGGGCGGCGGTCAAGAGGCAGAGATCCAGCCAGAGCCGGCGCGTGAATCGCTGGTCGACAGCAGACGCCGAGGCCCGGATGGGACCGATGCCTCGACGCTCATCGACTCGGGAGATCTGACCTCGCAGGCGCAGGCTTGGATGATCCAGGTCGATCGAGAGCGTCTCGGTGGCCTCTGCTCCTTGCAGTTCTGTCAACTCCGCGATCACGGCGCGAGCGATCTTCTCCTGAAGATCGAGGATCTCGGCCCCGGACGGGCCGGGCGGAAACGAGCCGCGTTGGCGGAGAACGTGGAGCCGAGGACTCATATCCTTGTTCAGCAGGCCACTGGTGATGAGGTCGTCCAACACCCCCCAGGTGAGGAGATTGTCTTTGCGGACGGGGATGTTGTCTTCGAGACCCTCATCGGTTTGCCGGAAGGTGGCCCCCAACCGCTGGGAAAAGAACAGCCTGGGACCATCCTGCAAGACGTCGTGGAGCAGCTTCACGTCGGTCAATCGTTCCGGGTCTGGTGGCGCGAGTGGCGATTGAAGCGACGGTTGCGGCGCCCGCTCTCGGCTCGTCACTTTGGCCTCGGCGGCCACCAACGCTCGCCGATCGAAACCAAATGGTTGCCGGCCACTGAAGTTCTGAGGATCGAAACTATGACGGGGTTGGGTGTAGTTGATCCGCTGGAGAACCGCCTCCCGATGTTCCGAGGCGGTGATGGCCACGATCTCCGAAAGCAGTTCAGCTACAGCGATGCTGGGCGGGGCCGGCTTGTTCGACCTCACGTCCTTTCCAGACCTGGTGATGATGAGTTTGTCTGTTGCTGACAGGACGGTTTCGAGGAGGGCCTGGCGTTGGTCAGCACGCTGGTCAGGGTCACCGATGTCCGGCTTTGAGCTGAGAATGTCGTCGCCGTTTACTCGGGTCTTTACCATGGCCGCCTCGTCGAGACCAAGAATCCCGATGATCCGGTGCGGCACCCACCGCAGGGGACGAAGCGAGGTGAAAGTGATCGCTCCATCGAAGAACCGCGGTCGAGCAGAGCGCGACTGCAGCCGCTCCTCCAAGAGCTGAGCGATCTCGGGGAGAGAAAACAGTGGCGCGTCGGCTTTGGCCATCTGGGCGTCGGCAAGGACCCCTGCGATGGCCGTGCGGGCCCGTTCGATCTGCCAAGCCTCCTGAAACGGCATCTGGAACAGGTGGCTGACCGCTGCGGACAAGCGTTGGTTCCACACGGTGATCGTTTCGGGTCGGGACCATTCGGTGTCGATCGCTTCGAGCCTGGTGATGAAGGCCAACAGACGATTGAGGGTGGCGACTCCGCCGCCTTCCACGCCAGCGGCGGGGAGAGACCCTGGGCCCAGCACGAGATCATCGTCGTTGATGGCCATGCCAACGAGTAGTTGGCTGAGCCCATGTTTCCACGTGTTGGTGTTCAGACCGGGAAGGTCGTTTCGCTGGCGGTTCGCCTCGTTCAACCCCCAGCGGACCTCGGTGATGTCCAGCCAGCGCTCCACTTGAGCAAGATCATCGGAATCCATCATGAAGGCATCGGCAACCGGAGGCAGGCTCAGGAAGTCGAGCATCAGGCTGGCCGGATAACGACCGCCCACCAAACCAACGAGCGCCAGAATGGCACTGTTGAGGCCGTCCTCATTAGGAAGATCGCGATCGGAGATGGTGTAGCGCAGGCGGGGCAGACCGTCCCACCCGGCGGCCGCCCGCTCGGCGGAAGGGCCCAGCGCTCCGGGAATCAACGGAGCGAAGCTGGCGAGATCCGGGCAAACCACCAAGATGTCCGACTCGTTCAGCGTTGGATCGTCGCGCAGTTCGGCCAGCAATGCGTCACGTAGCACCTCCACCTGCCGGCCATTGCCGGTGCATGCGTGGATCTGAATGGTGTTGTCCTTTTGGGATGGGACGATGCGTGGCGCCGGTGCACCGTCGCTGATGAGATGGGCCTGCAATTCACCCAGCATCGTGTCTTGTTCACGCGGGACATCGGACCGAAGCTGCTGGGGCGCTGGCAGGTTGAGACGGGTCAGGAGAAGTTGTGACTCTCGAGATGCTCGCCCCCAGCTTCGGAGGAGAGGCTGGCGGACCTCCTGCGCGGAGACGTCGTCCTGTCGTTTGAGTTCTCTGACATCGCCGAAACCGTCGTTGAGCCGTCGGGTAGTGGCCAGGGCAGGGTCGACCATGAAGAGGTCAACTTCCCAGTGTTCACCGAAGGCCTTCAGGAGATCGGCGAACGCCTGTCCCCCGGGGAGGGTGGAAACGCCGAAGATGCTGAACCGAGGTGGCAAATCCAGCAGCAGGCTGTGGGATTTCACCGCCGCCAGCAACGCTGGGAGCCGTTCGGCAGGGCTGGCGGTCCCGATGTGTTGGCGAACTAGACGAAACAGCTCTGGCTGCCAGCGAAAGTCGGGGCGCAGCGTCTCGCCGGTGGGGTCGAGATCCTGACCCTCGGCCCATGACCGCAGCATCTCTGGGCGGCGCGTCCCGTAGCGGTCGAATACGTCAGCGATCCGCCGGGCTCGCCCGTACCACGTAGCCCCGGCCGGCAGAATCGTGACCGATCCGAGCTGCTCGTTGCCGATGTTCTGAACGAGGACGTGATGGACAGCGAATGCCAGAGGCCCCAGCCGCCAGGGGTCTTCCTGATCGCCGAGATCGGCGGTGAAGAGCCGGCTACGGAGGATCCCCGGGAAGGGCATCTGGATATTGGCGGCGATGCCGTCACCCCTGTCACCGGCCGAAGCACCGAGCGTCGCGGCCAGACGCAGCCTGAGCCAGCGCTGCATTCCGACCGAAGGAACCGCCACCAGTTCGGCCATCATGGGATCTGGAAGAGGTGTGCCGAGACGTTTGCTGAGCTGGTCGGCGAGCGGCGCGAGCGCATCGGCGGAGTAGATCGAGAGTGTCATCTACCGCAACAGTAGCCAGAGGGTGTGACACCGCCGATCGATGTTCCGAACTCGGTGTCGATTCCCCCGCTGAACGAGAGTTCGCCCCCGAGAAACCCTGATGGTCGGCTGCGGCGGAGAGCGCTAGTCTGCAGCAATGAGCGACGTTCATCTCCCCGCTGCAAATTGGTATCCCGACCCGGCTGGTCGCCACGAATACCGATGGTGGGACGGCAACGCATGGACGGACCAAGTGTCCTCCCACGGCCGGCAGGCGGTTGACTCCTTCCAGAACGCCCCCAAGACGGTGGCACCCCAGCAGTCTTCGGACAAGATCCAAGACCAGGTGCAGCGGCACATGAACCAGGCCCAGAAGCGGGGAGCCCCCATGCCCGCCTCACCCAGCGGTGGCGGGCTACTGGACCAGCCGATTCTGGTGGTGAATCAGAAGTGGAAGCTGATCGAGGTCAACACCGAGTTCGCCATCTTCGATGCCAACGGCAATCAGGTGGGGGCGGTTCGCCAGGTTGGTCAGAGCACGTTCAAAAAGATCATCCGCTTCCTCGGCGACATCGATCAGTACTTCACCCACAAGTATCAGGTGGTCGACATGAGCGGGCAGCCCCAACTGCTGATCACCCGCCCGGCCAAGTTCATCAAATCTCGGGTCATCGTCCAAGATGGACTCGGTTCCGAGGTCGGACAGATCGTGCAGAAGAACGTCTTTGGCAAGATCAAGTTCATGTACATCGTAGATGGCCAGGAAGTAGGCGGGATCTTCGCCGAGAACTGGCGAGCCTGGAACTTCGCCATCAAGGATGCCAACGGCACCGAGGTTGCCCGGATCACAAAGACGTTCGAGGGACTCCTCAAGACGGCGTTCACCACCGCAGACAACTACGTATTGCAGGTCCATCGACCATTGTCGGATCCCTTGCGCCAAATGGTGTATGCCTCCGCGGTCACGGTGGACACCGCTCTCAAGCAAGATGCAAGAGGCATAAGCGGTGGCAGCATGTTGGACATGGGTGGCAACTAGACCCCGGTAGTCTTGCCGCATGGCCGACGTAAAGATCTATCACAACCGTCATTGAAACTCTTCGGTCAATGCCGTGCGCATTGCGGAAGAATTGGGTGTTGACTTCGACGAAATCAACTACATCAAGGACCCTCCCGACGAGAAGGCCCTGCGGAACATCATCAGCAAGCTCGAAGACGAACCAACCGCTCTCGTTCGCCGGGACTCCAAGTTCAAGAAACTCGAACTCACGGACCAGGACGTAGCAACCGAGGACCAGATCGTCGACATCCTGTTGAAGCACAAGCAACTGCTTCAGCGGCCGATCGTGGTGACCAAGAAGAAGGCGATCATCGGGCGTCCCAAAGACCGCGTCCGCGAGCTCCTCTCATGAACCTGCGGAAGTTCGAAGCGCTGAGCAGTCACAGCCCAGCAACACCCCCCCATTAGGGACAGCAGTCTTGTCGCCAGGCGAAGCGACGCACGGTGAGCAGCCTCAGCCAAAACTGAAGAGCAGTTACTGCAGCGCCGAAGGCGAGGGCTGCGTGCCCGGTGGAACGCCCCCCGGAGGGACAACCCAGCAACGGCCCCCGGAGGGACAGCACAGCCCGCGACTCGCCTAACCTGAAGGGGTGCAACCCACCCCACCCGGGCCGTCTGCTCGAACCCTCCCTCCCCTGTCGGACCTCCCGGCACCGCCGGCCGTGCCCAACACACCGGCGGGTTGGTACAGCGACCCGTGGGGCATCACCGAGTGGCGCTGGTGGGACGGTTGGGCCTGGACGGGTCACGTTTCGGGAAACGTCGAGAAGAAACCCAAGTTACCGGGATGGCTCTCATGGCCTGTGGTTGTGGGGATGCTCTTCGCCGTGCCGCTCACGATCTACATCGCATTCGGCGACCCGCTGGCGGTTGTGCTGGCGTTCATTCCGCTGTTCATTGTGGGACCGGTTCTGTGGTGGCTGGACCGAGTGGAGCCCGAACCGCTCCAATCCCGCATTCACGCCTTCCTCTGGGGAGCGACAATCTCGGGGGTGGTGGCGGGCACGATCAACAGCATCGTGTTCGCGGCCTCCAGCGAAACCGTGGCCGCGGTCTTTTCGGCACCGTTGACAGAGGAGATCATGAAGATGCTTGGCATCATCTGGGCGCTGCGCCGCAAGGAGATAGACAGCGTGATGGACGGTGTGGTGTACGCAGGCTGGGTGGCACTGGGATTCGCCGTCGTCGAGAACTTTCTGTACTTCTCTGACGCTGCTAGCCAGGATGCACTCCTTCAGACCGTCATCGCTCGTGGCTTCTTCACGCCTTTTGCCCATCCGCTTTTCACGGCGTGGTCGGGCCTGGCGATCGGGTGGGCCGTGGCCCGGCGAGTGTCTGTGGCGGCCTCGCTCAGCTGGGGTCTCCCCCTGGCGATCCTCAGCCATGGCGCCTGGAACGGCGCCCTCACCGTGGCCGAAGAAAACGAGAATGTTCTCCTCATAGCAATCCCCGGCTTCGTTCTGCTCTTCTTCAGTGCCGGCATCGCCGTTGCCATGATCCGACGACGAGAACAGGCGTATTTCTTGCAACTCGTTCCGATGCTCGCCCACAGATACGGGCTCACGGCGCAGGAGATCGCGATCTTCGGTCAATGGCGCACCATGCTCAACACCCGCAAACGTCTCCCCAAGACCCAGCGGAAGAGCTTCGATCAAGTACATGGCAATTTGGCCCGGCTGGCTGCCCTCCACAACCGACCCGGAGATCTGGACACTGCTGCCGAGGCGGTTCTCGTCAGCCGCATGCGTCGAGCCCGTACCGGTGCGTAGGAACCGATCCGATGCCCCAGCTCACCAATCTCTTTCTGCCCGATACAGCGGAACCATGGCGAGAGGCGGGCTTCACCGTGGTCGACGACGCCGTCTGCGTTGGTCCGGTGGGGATCATCCTGGGCCAGAACGGTGAACAGAGAGCGTGGGCCTTCCACGGAATCGAAGCCAGCGAGCTCGACGGCTTGGAAACACGCGTGTCGGTTACCTGCCCCGCAGCGGCGGTGCACGCCAACGGCGCAACCGGGGTCGATCATGTGGTCATCGCCTCGAAAGACTTGGACCGGACAACGGCGGCACTGTCTCGAGTTGGTATCGATCTCCGGCGAACGCGAGACCTCAAGGATGGGGTCACTCAGCAACGGTTTTTCTGGGCGGGCGAAACCATTCTGGAGTTGGTTGGGCCCCGCACCGCCGAACTCGATCCCGGGCCACTGAGCCTCTGGGGTTTGGCGTTGGTCGTCGACGACATCGAGAGGGCGGCCACGCTGCTCGGCGATCGCTGCTCTAAGCCCAGGGATGCCGTACAACCGGGACGACGCATTTGCGCCATCCGGACGCGAGAGCTTGGGATCTCCTTGCCCATCGCCCTCATGACACCCCATCGCTGACCCGGTCCCGACCATAGAATCGAGCGATGGACCCCACGGCTGCTCCCCCACACAACTACGCCACCTACCCATCGCTTCACGATCGGTCGGTACTGGTCACCGGTGGCGCTGACGGTGTCGGTGCCGGCATCGTGGAAGAATTCGTGAGACAAGGCAGCCGGGTCGCCTTTCTCGACATCAATGCGGAGAAGGCCGCCGAAACGATCGCCCGTTGTACGGCGTTGAATCCCTCCTCTGTCCCTCGCTTCTACCAGGTAGACCTCACCGATATCCCGGCAACTCAGGCCGTGGTGGCCCAAGTGATTGCCGACCTCGGCGGTATTCAGGTTCTGGTCAACAACGCCGCCAGCGATGATCGACACACGTGGGAGGAGATCACGCCGGAGTACTGGGACGATCGGTTGAACGTGAACCTGCGCCACTACTTCTTCACCATCCAAGCGGTAGCGCCGCAGATGATCTCGGCCGGACACGGATCGATCGTGAATATCGGCTCGTCCAGCTTCATGATGCAAGAGGACTTCTTTCCCGGCTATGCGATCGCGAAGTCCGGAGTCTCGGGAATTACGCGCACCATGGCTCGCACCTTCGGTCCGATGGGTGTCCGAATGAACACCGTGCTTCCGGGTTGGGTGGCGACCGAAAAGCAGTTGACCAAGTGGTGGACCGCCGAAGGCGAGGAAGGAACGCTGCGGGATCAGGCGATCAAGCGGCGTATCTACCCGGCCGAGTTCGCCCAGATGGTGCTCTTCCTCGCCGCCGACGATGGCGGTGCTTGTACGGCCCAAGAGTTCCTGGTGGACGGGGGCCGTTTCTGACCGTCGATCACCCGACAGGAGTGAGTGAGAAGGCGGCGGCCAACTCTTCCAAGGTTCCAATCCGGTCCGCTACGTCGTAGGCCACCGGGTACAGCATCAGCTCCGACGCCTCGGTCTGATCGGCCAAGTGTTTCAGGCCTTCGGACACCACCTCGGCGGTCCCTGCCAGGCCTGCGGCGAGCGCCGACGAGTCGGTGGGGAAAGCCGGGTGAAGTAGGGCATCGTCGGGCGGCAAGAGCGGGTGCAATTCGCCGCGCCGGAGCCCGGCTCGCCGAAGACGGCTCGGCGCGGCCAGCCAGTCGGCCTTCTCTTGGCTCGGCCCCACCACCGTGGTGGCGGTGACGATGAGGTACGGCTCAGCCAGCACCGGCGAGGGTTGGAAAGAATCGCGATACACCTCGGCCGCCATGAGGGTGCCACCCATCTCGAAATGGTGAGCGAAAGCAAAGGGCAGACCTAGGAGTCCGGCCAGTTGGGCACTGAACGCACTGGATCCCAGAAGCATCACCGCCGGCGATGACGCGGCTACCGGGGTCGCTACTAGGCCCGTGGGTGGCGAGTGTTCGGAGCGGTGATCGCCCAACATGCTCATCACGTGGAGAACGTCGCGCGGAAAACGTTCGTCCTCTCCGCCGTCCATGTTGCGGCGCAACGCAGCGGCCGTTCCCCGGTCGGTTCCCGGAGCACGACCCAGACCGAGATCGATGCGACCCGGATAGAGCGCTTCGAGCATGGCGAATTGCTCAGCGATGACAAACGGTGAATGGTTGGGGAGCATTACGCCACCGGACCCAAGCCGTAGTCGTTTCGTTCGAGCCCCGAGATGGCTGATCAGAACCGCGGGGCTGGTGCTTGCGACTGTCGGCATGTTGTGGTGTTCTGCCACCCAGAAGCGGGTGTAGCCCAGGCGATCGGCCGCCATGGCCACGGTTGCGGTTTCTTCCAACGCTTGGTGGGACGATGCGTCGTGGCGAACCATGGCCAAATCAAGAACGGAAAGTGGGATCGACCTCGTCATAGGACTCCCAAGCTACAGAGATTGGTGCGTCGGTTGAACGTGCACCCGTCATCATGCGAACTGCCAGAGACAAATCAGGGTTGTGACACCCTGATTTGCTCTGACAGTTCAAGTGGTTAGCTGTCCAAATTGCTAGCGGCGACGCCTGTCGTCATCGTCGTCTTAATCGTCGTCGTCGTCATCGTCATCATCGTCATCATCGTCATCATCGTCATCATCGTCATCATCGTCATCATCGTCATCATCGTCATCATCGTCATCATCGTCATCATCGTCATCATCATCATCGTCATCATCCTTGTTGGCCTTCTTGGCTTTCTTGGCTTTCTTGGCGTTCTTGGGTTCGACTTCGGTGACTTTGGTGACCGTGTTATTGCGCAGGATGGGATCCGGCGTAGCTGAGCTGACCACGGCGGTGTTCTCAATGTCGGCAGTCCGATCTCGGTCGACTCGAACGATCAGTGTGATCAGTCGGGTCGATTCGCCAGCAGCGAGCTCACGATTTCGTCTGCAAGTAACTTTGGTATTTGGCGTATTTGTCCCGCAGACCCAACCGTTACCTGATGCGCTCACATACTTGGTCCCAGCAGGCAGTCTGTCGACGACTTTCACCCCTTCAGCAGCGTGAGGTCCCCGGTTCTCTACCCTGATGGTGTACGTCAGCTTTTTGCCAGCGTCCACGGACGGCGGACCAAACTTACGAACTCGCAGATCTGCGCTATGCACAACATCGACTGATACACGGTTCGATCTGACTCGGGCGAGTGCTGTGCCGTCAAAGTTCTGACCGTTGACCGTTGCACGGTTGCGAATCGGGTTTGTTTCGTTGTTGCGGTGGGCCGGAATTGTGTAGGTGCATTTGTAGGTCCACGTTTCCCGGGTGTTGAGCAGGTCATTGTTGTTCCCACCCGTCTTCTCCGGGCCAGTGAGTGTCGTGCACAGGTTGTCGGTCACCACAACGTTCCGGGCTGGTGCACGGTCAGCGCTGCTGTAGGTCACCGCCAACGTGTAAACAATCGAGTCCCCGTGCTCGACCGTTGTCTTGTCAGCAGTCTTGACAATCTTCAACGCACCCAAATCGTGACTGATCCTGACTGATACACGGTTCGATCTGACTCGGGCGAGTGCTGTGCCGTCAAAGTTCTGACCGTTGACCGTTGCACGGTTGCGAATCGGGTTTGTTTCGTTGTTGCGGTGGGCCGGAATTGTGTAGGTGCATTTGTAGGTCCAGGTTTCCCGGGTGTTGAGCAGGTCATTGTTGTTCCCACCCGTCTTCTCCGGGCCAGTGAGTGTCGTGCACAGGTTGTCGGTCACCACAACGTTCCGGGCTGGTGCACGGTCAGCGCTGCTGTAGGTCACCGCCAACGTGTAAACAATCGAGTCCCCGTGCTCGACCGTTGTCTTGTCAGCAGTCTTGACAATCTTCAACGCACCCAAATCGTGACTGATCCTGACTGATACACGGTTCGATCTGACTCGGGCGAGTGCTGTGCCGTCAAAGTTGTCACCCCTGACTGTCGCACGGTTGACGATTGGGTTTGTTTCACCGTTGGTGTGGCCTGGCACCGCATAGGTGCATTTGTAGGTCCAGGTTTCCCGGGTGTTGAGCAGGTCATTGTTGTTCCCACCCGTCTTCTCCGGGCCAGTGAGTGTCGTGCACAGGTTGTCGGTCACCACAACGTTCCGGGCTGGTGCACGGTCAGCGCTGCTGTAGGTCACCGCCAACGTGTAAACAATCGAGTCCCCGTGCTCGACCGTTGTCTTGTCAGCAGTCTTGACAATCTTCAACGCACCCAAATCGTGACTGATCCTGACTGATACACGGTTCGATCTGACTCGGGCGAGTGCTGTGCCGTCAAAGTTGTCACCCCTGACTGTCGCACGGTTGACGATTGGGTTTGTTTCACCGTTGGTGTGGCCTGGCACCGCATAGGTGCATTTGTAGGTCCAGGTTTCCCGGGTGTTGAGCAGGTCATTGTTGTTCCCACCCGTCTTGACTGGAGCACTAAGTGTTGTGCACAGGTTGTCGGTCACCACAACGTTCCGGGCTGGTGCACGGTCAGCACTGCTGTAAGTCACCGCCAACGTGTAAACAATCGAGTCCCCGTGCTCGACCGTTGTCTTGTCAGCAGTCTTGACAATCTTCAACGCACCCAAATCGTGAACGAAGTCCACGGAGACAGGTTCTGAGCTGACTTGGGCGAGTGGCAGAAGTGGGTTTCTTTGTTCGCCAGAGACCGTGGCTTGGTTGACGATCGGGTCTTCGTTGTTCCGATGGCCAGGAGCTGTGTAGGTGCACGTGTAGGTCCAGGTTTCTCCTGGCTCGAGCCGATTGTCGCCGTCGGCGCCAGACTTGTCTGGACCGATGAGTCCGGTGCACCCTGGGTCATTGACGTTTATGGCTCGGGCCCAAGAACCCCCTTGTCCGGGAGATGGCGTGAACTTGACTGCCATCTCGTAGGTGATTATTTCGCCGTGCTTCACCGTTGTCTTGTCAGCAGTTTTCACGATACTCAACGTCCCCGACCGGTGGACAACATCAACCGACGCCGAGGCGGAGGCAGCCGCGAGAGCGACCCGCTCATAGTTCTCACCAGTAACCGTCGCCCGATTTGTTACCGGGTCCGGTTCGTTGTTCCGATGAGCCGGCACCACATAGGTGCACGTGTATACCCACGTCTCTGTTCCGGCCAACCGGTTGTTGTTATTACCCGGATCATCAGCCTGACGGGTCAAACCAACACACAGATCATCACTAACCACCACATTCCGGGCAGCAGCACCATCATCACCCGGCACATACGTCACCTTCAACGTGTACGTAATCGTGTCCCCATGATCAGCCTCGGCCACATCAGCAGTCTTCTCAATGTTGAGCGTCCCCGAATAATGCTTCACATCAACCGACGCCGAGGCGGAGGCAGCCGCGAGAGCGACCCGCTCATAGTTCTCACCAGTAACCGTCGCCCGATTTGTTACCGGGTCCGGTTCGTTGTTCCGATGAGCCGGCACCACATAGGTGCACGTGTATACCCACGTCTCCGTTCCGGCCAACCGGTTGTTGTTATTACCCGGATCATCAGCCTGACGGGTCAAACCAACACACAGATCATCACTAACCACCACATTCCGGGCAGCAGCACCATCATCACCCGGCACATACGTCACCTTCAACGTGTACGTAATCGTGTCCCCATGATCAGCCTCGGCCACATCAGCAGTCTTCTCAATGTTGAGCGTCCCCGAATAATGCTTCACATCAACCGACGCCGAGGCGGAGGCAGCCGCGAGAGCGACCCGCTCATAGTTCTCACCAGTAACCGTCGCCCGATTTGTTACCGGGTCCGGTTCGTTGTTCCGATGAGCCGGCACCACATAGGTGCACGTGTATACCCACGTCTCCGTTCCGGCCAACCGGTTGTTGTTATTACCCGGATCATCAGCCTGACGGGTCAAACCAACACACAGATCATCACTAACCACCACATTCCGGGCAGCAGCACCATCATCACCCGGCACATACGTCACCTTCAACGTGTACGTAATCGTGTCCCCATGATCAGCCTCGGCCACATCAGCAGTCTTCTCAATGTTGAGCGTCCCCGAATAATGCTTCACATCAACCGTCTCGGTATTCGAAAGCGCCCCTGGCAATCGCAGATTGTTGGTCCCTTGTACCCCGGTCACCTCGGCTCGGTTGCTGATTGGGTCCGGCTCATTGTTCCGATGAGCCGGCACCACATAGGTGCACGTGTATACAAACGTCTCTCGTGCGTTGAGCCATTGGTTGTTGTTACCGGGATCATCCGCCACGCGGGAAATTGGGGAGGAACAGCCACGGTCCCGGACCTCAATCTGCCTGGCCCGAGCGTTTGGGCGATTTGGACTGGGCTCAAAAGTCACCTTCATCGTGTAAGTAATCGTGTCCCCATGATCAGCCACGGCCAAATCAGCAGTCTTCACAATGCTGAGCGTCCCCAAATGAGAAGTCGCCGAAGCTGGTTGGGCGGTGAGCAGCGACATCACGCCGAAAATCATCGATAGAACAACAAAGACAACCCCCGGACGCGAGCGTCTCTTCGGTGGCGCATTTTCCGCAGTCGATCGAGCGTCGACTAGGTGGCCAACCCTGACGGTGCGGGCCGCCCTGTCTAAGAGCGCGTTAAGGACATTTCTTCATTGGTTGGTTCCTCCAATTGGCGATGGGCCGAAATTGCGGGTGATTTCGACCCTGGCCGCAACCTGCTGCCAATTGCACCCTAGGTAGCGATGCTGACGGGTCACCATGGGTGTACCACCCATGGAAGGTGAACTACCTAGTGCTCTGACCTGCGAAAACGACCCGAAATATTACAGTTTCCCCAACCGCAGTCGGCTCACCGCGCTCCACGTTCAAACCGGTCACCCTGAATGCCAACTGGCCACCAGACGGTAGTTATGCACCGACGTGAGCGAACATGCGTTTATTTCATTTGGATGACTTCAGAGGTGGCGACTGCTCCGAGATCTTCACTCTTCACATCGTGGGACCACCGTGCTACGCAGATCGGTCTGGACTTCCAGCGACAGAATCCTGCGGGTGACGGTCGGGTGTGCGACTACCGTTTGACACGGTGTCGCGGCCGATCGGGCTTCGGGACGAGGAACCCGCCGCTGGGAACTTCATCCTTCTGCCAGCACATCTACGCCTCGTAGATCGTTGCTCACCCGCAGGAAACTTGGTGGGGTACTAGTGGTGCACCTCGCAGAGAGTTGTCATGGGCGGAATATTATTGGGGATCCAAGACTTTCGATATACGTCAAATGACGTATTTTCGTCACCTGGGTAGCTTGAGACCATGGAGGCAGGGCAAATTCCGACTGGTGAACACCACGACTGTGCGTTCGATGCCGGAGCGCTGCATGCCGCCTTTGGGACCAACGACGTACCTCGATGGTTGACGGATCGGCTCGAGCGGGCCTTTGGCGAACTCGACACCCCCGACATCGACCTACGGACGGGCGCCGCCACGATCGACCTCACGAAGAGCCACGAATGGAACAACAACGTTCGTGTCCTGGTCCGAGCCCTCTACGTACTCCGTCAGCCCGCCGGGAGTCACTCCGGGGGCCGTCTTTTGGAGTTGATCGCCCGCCGACTTTCCGCAGAAGGACACCAGGTACTGAGCGTCGCCGCCGCTCATCTCTTCACCAACTACTGGCGAGCCGAAGGCAGACCCGAGAAAGTGCAGGGTCTGCTCTCGGACCTTCTTGCCTCCATGGCGTCAGAGACTCCAGCCGCGCATGCGGTTCGACAGGAACTCGTCCTCCTCCGCGGCACCACACTTCTGGAGGCTGGCTCCTTTGCCGAAGCCGAGAAGTTCCTGCTTCACGAAGTGGCTCACCCTGACCGATTTCAGTCACTCCGGGACGAAGCAACCCTGCTTGCGCTTCGCGGCAAGGCCTCTCGCAAGATGGGCGATAGCGAACGTGCCCAGCTTCTCTTGGCCGACGCCGAGTCGCTGGTCTCGGAGAGTTCCCATGATGTGAGCCTTCTTCGCAGCGTCACCATCGAGCACGCTCTGCTTGATACAAACGCCGAACTCCTTCGGCTCCTGGCAACTCGGGCCTCGCCGGAGCACCACGATCCTCCGGAGGTTGAGCTGCTCGCCGCAACCGGCGAAGCGTTCGTACTCCTGAGTGAGCGCAAGTTCGCGGCGGCCGACACACGGTTTGCGACCATCTACCTTCAGGCTCGCCGACAGCATCTGTGGCGGCCGGCCGTGAGAGCCCTCACAGCGCGGGGTGTGGCTCGATGCAGCGATCGTGGGGTTGATCCAACCGCACTCCAGTACTTGGCCCAGGCTGTCCTATTGGCGGAGGACCGAACTGCGCTCGACCAGTTCAGCTTCGCTCTGGCTTCGTTGGGAATAGCGCAGTTGGAGGCCGGTTTGCTCAACGAAGCGAGCCAAACCCGCGATCGGCTGGAGAGCCAAACCCTCCAGGGAACCGACCGCTTCGATGCCGATCAATTCGGCGCCGAACTGTCTCTCGCCCTTGGTGATCTAGAGCGGGCGGAAAACTATCTGCGGGCCGCCGACGAGGTTGCCGAGCGGCTGGGAACGTCACAGGACACCGGCCAGCAATACCGCCTCTGGGCCGAGTTCTACCGCCGAACCGGTGATATCGATCAGGCGGTCTCCTGCAGCCACCGGTCCCTCGAGTGGCTGACGGGCTCGGCCAACGAAGCCATGTGGCGAAGTGCCGCTCTAGAGGCCGCTCGATCGTTTCAAGCCGCCGGGGTTCCGCTGCCCGAGGGAGCCGTGAACCCCAATCCGGGTGATCATCCGGCGGGCCGGGCTTTCAGCAGCTTTATCGACGCGGAGCTGAGTGGCGAGGCCAACGACTTCCTGCGGGCGGCCCAGCACATGACGCAAGCCCACCATCACTATGAAGCGCTACGAGCGCAGCTCTCAGCGCTCAAGGCGTCGGCCGACGTCCCGGGGCTGGAGGCGGAAATCTCCATGAAAGCCCGCTCCATGGGAGCCCGGTGGATTACCGAAGAAGTCCTCGACTGGGCCAGCGGGTCGCTCGAAAGCATCAACCTGCCGGCTCCCTTGCCGATCACCATGCGTGAGGCGCAGGTGCTCGACGGATTGGCTCGCGGTCTCGGCAACAAAGCCGTGGGCACCGAGCTGTTCATCAGCGATCGCACGGTCTCCACCCACGTTTCGAACCTGATTCGGAAGCTCAAGGTGGCCAACCGCGCTCAGGCGGTGGCGTGGTGGACCTCCGAGGGAGCCGATCGTTATCCGATGGCCAACTAAGGCTGCCTCACCCTGAGTCGGTGGAAGCAATTGCCGACGCGCCTCATTCAGCGAATAGTCTCGGCGGATGGCACGAGTGATAGAAGTCCGCCGATCCAAACTTGAGGACACCCAAATCGTCGTGGCACCAACGGCGGACCTGGCGGAAGGGCAGGTCCGGCTGAAGATCGCTGCCTTCGGGCTCACGGCAAACAACATCACCTACGCCGTCTTCGGTGAAGCGATGCAGTACTGGAACTTCTTTCCAGCCCCCAGCGGATCAGCTTGGGGTGTTGTTCCGATGTGGGGATTCGCCGACGTGGTGGAATCCTCGGTGGAAGGGCTGGCGGTTGGCGAACGATTCTACGGCTATCTTCCAATGGCCGAGGAACTCATTGCAACGCCAACCCGCGTAGGAGCCCGTGGGTTTGTGGACAGCAGCCCCCACCGAGCGGATCTTCCGAGCGCCTACAACTTCTACGTCCGCTGCTCCAGCGACTCCAACTACAGCGTGGAAGGTGAGGACGTACAAATGCTGCTCCAGCCTCTGTTCACAACGTCGTTCCTCATCGATGATTTCTTGCAGGACAATGAGTTCTTCGGGGCCACGAGGGTTATCGCCACTAGCGCCTCCTCCAAGACAGCATTCGGCACGGCCCACCTTCTTCATCGGCGGGGTTCGGTAAAGGTCACGGGCCTCACTTCGCCCGCCAACACCGAGTTCACCGAATCGCTGGGCTGTTATGACCAGGTGCTTACCTACGATGCGGTGCCGAGGATGGCCCAGGAACCCTCGGTTCTGTTGGACTTCGCCGGCAACGCCAACGTTGTTCGGGCGGTCCATGAACACTCTAGGCGATTCGCTGACGCATTCCGCGGCGATCGGCGGCACCCACTGGGATGCCGACCGGCCCGCCGGTCATCACCCCGGGCCCCGCCAGGAGTTCTTCTTCGCCCCTACCCAAGTAGAGAAGACGAACCGCCGAGTGGGGCGGCGCCGAATTGCAGCAGCGAATCAACGATCGGTGGACCGAGTTCGTGCCCATGGCAACAGCTTCGCTGGACGTACGGCACCACGACGGCATCGAGGCGGCCGAAATCGTCTACCAGAGCGTGCTTGCCGGCACGGCGCCGGCCGTTATCGCCAATGTGATCCGCTTATAGCCGGGCCGCCGCCAAGGCCTCCAGCCCTTGGTCAATGGAGACCTGAGGCTGCCACCGGAGGAGTTGCCGGGTTCGTCGTTGATCGAACCAGTGGGCGGTCCCCAACTGCTCGGCGGTGAAAACGGTCATCGGGGGTTCACCACGGAGATCGAAGCGGTCCCAGGCCTGTTCGGCTATCCAGCCCAACCCCTTGGCTATGGCTGTGGGGATACGCAGGCCCGGCGGCTTCAGGCCGTGGGCCGCCAGAATGCCGTCGATCAGTTCGCCGATCGGTCGTGGTTCTCCGTTGGAGACGACCAGTGGTTCACCGGCTGCCTCGACGGCATGGTCGTGAGCTGCCACGATCGCATCGACCGCATTGGCGATGTAGGTAGAGTCGATCAGGGCGGTGCCCGAACCAACGTAGGCCAGCCGTCCCTGCCGAGATCGCTCGACGATCCGGCCAACCAACTGGGTATCGCCAGGACCCCACACCAGATGTGGCCGTAGGACGACAACGGCGAGGTCAGCGCCGTTGGCGGCTAGTGCGTCCAGTTCGGCAATTGCTTTTGTGGTGGAGTAGTGGCCACGGGTTGTTGCTGGATCAGCGCGACCGGCGGGAGCGCCCACCAGAGCCTCGCCGGCGTGAGCAACCGAAGGCGACGAGATATGGACGAAGCGACGGACGCCCGCCGCTTGAGCAGCGGCCAAAGCGGTTCGTGTCCCCTGAACGTTGACCTCGGTGAACTCCTGAGCAGCACCCGTGATCCCCACCTTGGCGGCCAGGTGCACCACGGCGTCGCAATGATCAGCAGCTCGCCGCACCAGGTCAGCGTCGGCAACGGAACCGAGATACTCCTCAACGCCAGCCGGCCAGTTTCCCGCAGTTCGTTGCAGCGTCACCACCGCATCGCCCCGAGCTCTCAGTTGCTCCACCACGCCCCGCCCCATCAGGCTGCTCGCCCCGGTGACCAGAACCCTCACAGCCGTACCCGGGTCCTACCCGCCAAGACCTTGCCGGCCCACACGCCAACCCGGGAACGGTCAACCTTGGAATTGTGCCGCTTGTCAACCGGTATCTCACCGACAATAAGGACAGCAGCGGGTTCTGCCAATGCTGCCTCCCGCAGAGCGGTGCGGACGAGGTTGGTCAGTTCCGGCGACGCTCGATGACCTCGGCGGGGTCGGGTCAACTCCAGCACCACCACCGGCACTTGAACACCGGCGGGACCCACGCCCACCGCCGCAGCCCGCTCTACACCGTGGAGCTGTTCAACAACGTGTTCGATGGGAATCGGCGTGATGGGGCCATCGGCGGCGGAGATCACGTGTTGTACTCTCCCGGTGATCCACAGATAGCCGTCTCCGTCGATCCAACCCGTGTCACCGGTGCGGTGCCAGCCATCGGTGGTCCGGCTCTGTTGCTCGGTCCACCACAACCGATGATACGACTGCTTCTGATGGGCCGCCCGAACCACCACCTCGCCGTGAACACCTGGAAGATCGTGGCCAGCCTGCGATTCGAACGGGTCGATCCGCACGTCCACCCCCACGAGGGGCCGCCCAACGCAGGCGCCGAGTCCGGGACCATGCTCCACCCGTTCGGACAACGAAATATTCGCCACCGGGAGAACCTCGGTCATCCCGTACGGGGTGTGAATGGCGGCGGCAGGGCAGAGCGTTGCGACTGAAGCTAGGAGCTCCTCGGCCATTGGGGCACCGGCGCTCATTACCAGCCGAACCCGTTCCATCGCTCTCTTCTGAACAACGGAAAGTAAATCCGCAGTTGCAACTACGTTCTTCAGTGCGCTGGGCGAGGCGAAAACGATCGTGGCATCGATCTGACCGATGGCGTCAGCCAAGGCCGTTGCGGTGAGGGTGCCCGGTTTCGTGACGTCCATCTGGGGCACCACGGACCCCAGGCCCATGGCCGGCCCGTAGAGAGCGAAGGGGGCAAAGGCGGCTACGAGACGGTCCGAAGGCGATATTTGGTAGAGATCAGCGATGATGTCTCGCTGAGCCGCCAGCTGAGAACGCCGATAGCAAACCCCTTTTGACGGACCGGTGGAACCGGAGGTGAAAAGGATGGCGGCTAGTGGATCGTCGATCGCAGCCGTGAGCTGGACCACCTTCGCCGATCAATTCGATCTCCCGGAGCGAATGCGACACGCCGAGCATTCTCCGCAAGCGGGAATCCATCTCTCCGGCAACGATGCGTTTGCCGCTCCAACCGAGCCCTTTTGACGCCACCATGGCAGGGGGGATCCCGATGAGCCAGTGCGGATCGGCGGCTTTGACCGCCCGATGCATGTTCCGGACACCGAGCCCACCGTCCACCAGAACCGCCACCGTACCGATCTGCCAACACGCATACACCACCGCAGTGAGGTCGATGCCGGGCGGAATCATGGTGGCAATACGGTCACCGGGGCGGATTCCGGCGATCACCAACCCACGAGCAATGCGATAGACCCGAGCAACGAAGTCTCGGCCCCCGATCGACTTCCAGGCACCATCGAACCATTCGGTGACCAGTGGCTCGGGCGAACTCAGCTCCGGGAGAAGTGTTGCCACCGACGGCGCAACCGGCGCTGGTTCGGGGCGATGGTCCAAACCGTCGATCCAGGCCCAGACCGCCTCGGCCACCGGGGCGTCCTCGGTCACGAAGTGACTGGCCGAGGTGAATCGATGAACATCGGCATGAGGCAGCCGCGCCTCGAGATCCCGGAGATACAGCTCGTTGAAGACCGGGTCCTGCGTCCCCCACAGAAGCAGCGCCGGCACGTTGGCGAGTTCCGGCATGCGGGCTTCCACTTGCTTGAGGGCATCAAAGGAAACGTGGTCTGGCTCTAGCGGAATGTCTTCCACGAAGTCTCGAACCCCCGCTCGTCGCTCGGGCGTCCGGTACGGGGCGAGGAAGGCGTGGCGAACCTCGGGCGGCGGTTCTGGATTGGACAGCCGAAGACCGCCGCGGATGAAGGCCGGTGTCCGCTGAGTCATCGCTCCTATCACCCCCGGTGTGCGGATGGCGGTGATCAGACGAGGCGCCGCCGCGCTGGGGGGTTGGTGGACCGAGGTGTTGGTGAGAATGACCCCGGCCAACTGCGGTAGGTGTGTCTGAGCCCATCCCAGTGAAATAGGCCCACCCCAGTCATGGGCCAGCGTGATCACCGGCGTATCAACTCTGAGAACATCAGTCAACGCCCCCAGGTCGGCGATTCGCTCGGCCAGGATTCGCGGTTTGCCAATTCGGTCCGACCAGCCCATGTTGACCTGATCGAGAGCAATGACACGTACCCCCGGACGGGCCTGAGCGATGACGTTGCGCCAGAGATAACTCCACGACGGATTTCCGTGAACACAGAACAGCGTGAGCTGCGGCTCGCCGATGCAGTAATCGAGGACATGCAGCGTGATGGTTTCGGGGCCGTCGCCGGTCTGATCACCACTCGGCATGCTGACCAACCGCGACCAGCCGGGGTCATAGCCGGGGAAAGACTCCGGGGGGAGCTGGGCTTTCACCAGTTGATTTCGAGCACGCCCGTGTTAAGTCCTGAACCGATGCCCATGCACAGGACGCGATCGCCCGCCTCGAGCGTGTGGGCCGTGTGGGCGAGCGTGAACGGGATGGCCGCCGGGCCGATGTTCCCGTACATCGGGAACGTCAGGGGGCAGCGGTCACTGTCGATATTCAATACGTCGAGAACCGCACTGGTGTGGACCCGCGAGACCTGGTGCAGGATGTAGCGGTCCAGGTCTTCCCAGTCGAGAAAGTCCGACTGGTCCCACGAGAGCTTGACCAGACTGCAACCGGCATCGAGCAGAGCTCGGGCATCGGTGCGCATGTGCTCCAGAGTGCCAACGCAAAGCTCGTGGTAGGAGCTGTCGGCCCGAAAGTAGCCCTTCACCAGGCGGTGGCTGCCATCGTTTCCGCTGGCCCGCCCCAGCACCATGGCGGCGGCGCCCGAGCCCAATGTGAGGCTGGCAAAGTTCTCGGCGAAGTCGTCGCGATGCATGCCGGATTCGTTGAGGTCGTTGATCGTGTTGTCGTAGATTTCGCGCGTTCCTTCGCCGTCAACGATGAGCGCATAGTCGATCTGGCCGCTGTCGATCATGAGACCGGCCAGATGCATGCCGTTCACGAAGCCCAGGCATGCATTGCCAACGTCGTAGTTCAGGCAGTGCGATGAGAGGCCCAGGAGATGGTGCACAGTGACGGCGGTGGAGGGCTCCAGCCGAGCTTTGCACACCGAGGAATCAACGATGAGCCCGATTCGCGATGGGTCAATTCCCGCCTCATCAATAGCTCTACGGCCCGCCGCAGCCGATGCTTCGGCGAAGGTGAAACCCGGCTCCCACTGCCGACGCTCGACAACACCGGCAAGGCGCTTCAAGAGGCCCGCAGGGTTGCCCGTTCGTTCATAGAACGGTGCCAAACGCTCATCCACCTCGTCGGAGGTGACCACCTCCGGAGCTTCGATCCGGCAGAGCGAGACAACACCCACGTCGTTGAAGGTGAAGTGGGCGTTCTGGTTCATCGCGCGGCCTTTCGAGCAGACATTGTCCGCCAGTGTTGCAGATACTGGGTCAATTGCGACACACAAGCGAAAACCGGCATTCACTACATCTACTCGTGCGGACCGAGTGGTGGTTCCCGGTGCTCGCCCCTCGATTTGCTGCCACACTGGAGCGGTGCCAAGTCACCACGGGTTTCGCCGCTACGGGCCTGGCGTGATGGTGCTCGTCTTTGGGATTACCGCGTGCTCCTCCACCGGCTCTGCGCTCGGAGCTACCCAGGCGCTTGAACCCGTCACCGCAACCGCCACCACTGACGAGATCGACGCCACCGTTGCCGGTGTCACGCAGAGCGCCACCGATGCAGCTGACGGAACTGTCGAAGCCGTTCCTGAATCGGTGATCGCCGGAGGGGTGGCCCGCAACAGCCTCCAACTGGACGACGAGGGTTCGGTGATCGTGCAACTCACTCCCCTACCGCTGCGAACCAGGGCGCTTGCCACGATCGACACCTTGCCCGCACCGTCGAGCGATGCGTTCCAGTCTTCCATTGCAGAATTGGCGGGCGACCCGCTCGAGCGATCCACCTGGAACGACGAGTGCCCCGTTGGAGCTGAGGACCTTCGCTATCTCACGGTTTCCTTCGTGGGCTTCGACGGCGGGGCTCATACCGGCGAAATGATCGTGCATGCCGATTACGCCGAGGGGATGGTCTCAGTCTTCCGGGAGCTGTACGAGGCCGGCTACCCCATCGAGGAAATGCGGATCGTCGAACCCGTCGACCTCCTTCCCCCCTCGGACGGCGATGTGAACAACACCACGTCCTTCGTGTGTCGCCAGGTCGCCGGGACCACGACGTTCTCCCAGCACGCGTACGGCCTCGCCGTGGACATCAATCCATTCCAAAACCCTTACGTGCGGCGGGCCACCGTGATCCCACCGTTGGCGATGGCCTATGCCGACCGCTCGTGGAAGCGGCCGGGAATGATTGCGGAGAACGACCTGGTGGTGGCCGCCTTCGACGCCATCGGGTGGCAATGGGGTGGTCGTTGGAACAGCCTCAAGGACTACCAGCATTTCAGCCGCAACGGCCGCTGAGAAGAATTCTGAAGAAGTACGTTTTCCCTGTTCAGGCTGCTGTGTGTGGGAGAATTCACCGGAAGCATCCCCGACACTGTCACACCCCCTCGTCATGCTGGTCCTATGAAGATCCTTCACACATCGGACTGGCACCTCGGTCGATCGTTTGGCACCTATGGCCTTCTGCCAGATCAGGAAGCGTTCCTCCAGTGGCTGGTTACCACGGCGGTGCAGAACGGTGTGGAGCTCGTCGCTATTGCGGGAGACATCTATGACCGGTCCAACCCACCCGCCGAGGCCATCCGAGCCTTCAACTCGGTGGTGGTTTCGCTCAATTCGGCCGGCATTGAAGTCGCTGCGATCGCCGGCAATCATGACAGTGCCGAGCGGGTGGCCATCTACTCTGCCTTCACCCAGGCCAACGGTCTGCTACTGCGCGGCGGCTATCCCACGCCCCCCGCTGGCGCCGACGCCGAGCAAACGGGAGAAAGCAACGAGGTTCATGTAGCCATCCGGAACTTCAGTGACGGGCCATTGGCCATTGCGGCAATCCCCTTCCTCGACCCCCGCCTCATCCCGGCCAACTTCACCCTGCTCAACCCCAGCGACGGGCCGTACACGCACAATCAGGTTGTCACCGCCTGTGCCGCCGCGGCCGCGGCCGAGGTTCCTGCGGGGATGCGCTCGCTCGCCATGGCCCATGGCTTCGTCGCCGGAGGCCAAGGTAGCGACTCAGAGAAGAGCTTGATCGCTGCGGTCGGCGGGACCGATCACATCGGAGCCGCTTGTTTCAAGCCGTTCAGCTATACCGCCCTGGGGCACCTTCACCGCCCCCAGATCGTGCGCAACACCGACACCATTAGGTATTCGGGAACACCTCTCCCCTACTCCTTCAGCGAAACCGGGCCAAAATCCGTCGTACTCATAGACATGGACGCGCACGGTCAGTGCGCCGTCTCGTTGGTCCAAGTTCCCTGCGGCAAGGGTGTCCGGACAATCCGGGCATCGTTCGCCGAGATCAGCCGGATGAATGCCGACACCGAAAACCTGGTGAGGGTTGAACTCACCGACGATGCCCCAATTCGAGAAGCCAAGCGCCGCCTTCTCCCGCTGTTCCCGCATCTGGTCGAATTGTCGCTGGTAAACCTCAATCCCCCGATGTCCCGCAACCACCGTGAAGGTCAGGGTGCCCCCTCCCTCGCCCAGCAGGTACAAGACTTCCTCCAGGTCGCTACCGGCGTAGACGCCACGATCGACGACTTCAATCTGATAGCGGAAGCCCTCCACGACGTTGGCCTGGAGACACCCGATGGCTCGCTGGTCAGAGAGACGCTCGCAGAGCACTCCCCCGAGCCTTCCGCCGGCATCGGGGACTCCAGCACCGAGGCGGCCTGATGCAATACGAACTCCTCACCATCTCTGGTTTCGGGCCGTATGCGGATCCTCAAACCATCGATTTCACCGAACTCACACGCCAAGGTCTCTTCAGTGTGAGCGGTGTGACCGGCGCGGGCAAGACCAGCATTTTCGATGCACTCACGTATGCGTTGTACGGGGAACTCCCCGGCACCCGCGAAACCGCCGGTGTCCGTTCCGACCACATCGGACCCACCGACCCGACCCGGGTTGAACTTGTTTTTACCGCCGCCAACGATCGCTGGAAGATCGTGCGCTCCCCGGAGTACATGCGAGCCAAGATTCGGTCAACCGGCCTCACCAAAGAGCCGGCCAAAGTGGCTCTCTATCGGTGGGTCCATGAGTCCTGGGAGCCTCACGAAGGTTCAGCGCGGGAGGTCAATCCCAAACTGAGGAAACTGGCGGGACTCGATCGGGGCCAGTTCGAACGGGTTGGTCTCCTCCCGCAGGGAGAGTTCCGCAAGCTCCTGCATGCCCCGTCCAGCAAACGCCGCGAACTCTTCCGCTCGCTCTTTGGCACCGGTGCGATCAATGCGGCGGTCGCCGCACTCAAGACCAAGGCCACCGAAGCCCGCAACCTCGCCACAACCGCACAAACGGTCCGCACCGTCCGAATCGAGGCGGCCGCGTCCCTCACCAGCCAGCTCCGTGCAATCTCGGCGAGCAATTCCCCCGGCCAACTCTCCATCTTGGCAACAACACCGTCGCCCCAGTCGGACAAGCATGCACCGGATCCAGTCCGGGATCTCCAAAGCGCAGCCGACGAAGTAGAGCTGGCGATCCTTCCCATCCTCCAGCGAGCCGAGGCTACGGCATCCGACGTGGCGGCAGCCGCCGGCACCGCCCACCAGAAGGCCCTCGATCAGACCGAACAAATTCGTCGGCGAACATCCCTGGTCGCAACCAAGGCGCGGCTGGAACAGGACCGGCCCCGGGCCGAAGCGGCGGCCGTCCAATTAGAGCGGGCCCAGCGGGCGCAGCCGGTTGTAGCAAGCCACCGCCGGTTTGCCGCCGACCAGAATCGTCTGGCCACAGCGCAGCTCGCAGGCGCCAACGCAGCCACAGAACTCGCCGACGCCTTCGCCCACGCGGGACTTCCGTCTCCAGAGAACAACACGGTACGGGATCTCCAGTCGCTCGTCGAAGAACAGATCCACACCTTCGAGACCCTTGCCGAACACCAGAACAACAAGACCGAACTGAGCAAACGGGCTGCGGCGATCGCCGGCCAGTTGACCGGTCTCGAAGCAAAAGCTACTTCGCTAGCGAAACAAGAAGAGGAACTCGAGGCACGGGCCAACCTGCTCACCGTTCGGCAGGGCGAGGCGCAGGAAGCCGCCACACTCCTCCCCAGTCAGCGGGCCACAGTCGCCGACGCCACCGGTTTTGTTCAGGCGGCCCTCCAACGAGATGCGGCGGTCCAGGCCGAAACCGCTCTCGCCTCGGAGCTGGCGACGGCACAAGAAGCGCTCGTCCACGCAAAAGAGGAACGAGCCAGTCTCACCCAATCGCTCCTGGAGGCGCGCGAGATCGCCGCACTCCTCTCCGAACGCACCACTGCCGTCGCCAATGCCAAGCGCACCTTCACATCCGTCACTGAGCGAGACACCGTTCGATCAGAGCTCAATCAGGCCACCGCCGAACTGTCCGCAGCTACCAGCGCCCAAACAGCAATCACCGAACGCTTCACCGCCGAGGTCGCCCCTCGACTCGCCAAGGCGCTGATCGCGGGCGAACCGTGCACTGTCTGTGGAGCCACCGAACATCCCCGTCCCGCTGCGGCGGCAGGCGAAGAAGCCTCAAGCGTCACCGATCACATGGTCGCTGCCTCCCAAGAACGAACCTCCGCAGCGCTGGTCGCGGTCACCGCATTCAAAGAACGGGTTTCGCTACTCGCCGAAACCGTTGGCCCCACAACACTCCAGGAGGCCAGCACCCTGTTGAAGGAGGCGGAGACAGCGCTGGCTCAGGTAACCGACGCCGTCGAGTCCGTCGCCACCTGTGAGCGGGCATTGTTCGATTTGGAGGCGGCGATCACCCTTCTGAAGGAGCGCATCACCCAACTTCGCGTCCTCGAAGATGAGCAACGAACTCTCCGTATCGCCGCACTGGCCCAACTCGGCCAAAGACGATCCGCCGATGTGAGTGACCTCCAGCACCAGCTTGCCCAGGTAACCGCCGCTCTCGCCCAACTCGAAGACGTGGCCGACGCAATAGGATCGCTCGAAGCATCGCTGCAGGAACTGACCAGCGCCCGTCAGGTGCTCCACGCCCAGCTCCTCACCACAAGAACACAAGTGGCGGCTGATCACTCCGTACTCGGCGAGCTGAGAAACCAGATCAAGGCCTGCGAAACGCTTTTGGCGCCCGCCGGAGATCGCAACCCGGTTGAGGTGCTGGCGCACACCGTCGCCGCCAAAGAGTGCCTCATGGTCGTCGAAGAGACCGGAGAACGGCTTCGCAGCGCCGAGGAAATCGCGGCGCGCAGCGCCGAGGACCTGGCAGCTGCGCTCGAGGCATCAGGGTTTCCAACGCTCGAGGAGGCCCGCACCGCGGAGTTGGCCCAAGATCAGTTCGCAACTCTTACTGCGCTGGTGAAGGATTTCACCAATCAATGGGCCCAGTGTGAGGCCGACCTGTCAGCGCTGACCAAGTTGAACGTGCCGGATTCTTACCCTGACCTTCAGCTTCTTGCCACCCAAGCTGAAACTGCGGGAGCGGACGCAACCGCGGCCACCGCACGACGTGCCAACGTCCAGCAATCGCTGCATGAGGCTCGGCGGATGATCATCGAGCTCGTCAACGAGGGTGCCGAGCTCTCCACAGTTCTCGCCGAAGCGGATCGACGTGAACGCATTGCCAACCTCTGCGATGCCAAGGGTGCATCGAAGATCGGGCTCGAAGGGTTCATTCTCCGGAGCTATCTCCAGCAGGTGGTTCGTCAGGCCAATATCCGCCTTCGCTCACTTAGCAGCGGTCGTTACCAACTGGTCTTGGAGGACGAGGCGATCGATGGACGTGGCGAATGGGGTTTGGATCTCACCATCTCCGATTCCCACACCGGCGAGAAACGGGGCGTGAAGTCGCTATCGGGCGGCGAGACCTTCTACACGTCGTTGGCGCTGGCTCTCGGGCTCAGCGATGTATTGAGCAGCAACGGGGCCACCGCGGTCAGCTCGGTCTTCATCGATGAGGGGTTCGGGTCTCTAGATCAAGACGTGATCGACCTCACTGTCGACGTACTCTCCCAGCTTCGCCACGACGGCGTCACGGTTGGGGTGATCACCCATGTGGAGGCGATCCGGGATGCCCTGCCCACCGGGCTCACTGTCGAGAAGCTGCCCAATGGCGCCTCCCGCGTGGTCCAGCACGCCTCGTAACGTGGTGACCATGGATGCTGCCATTCACCTGGCCAGAGACAGAGCCGCGGAGACCGAGGCACTCGGTCGCCTTCACCCCGAAGTCATCCGAGAGCTCATCGATTTGGGATCCACTACGCCCTCGGGCTCGTCGAAATCACTGGCTGGCGGCTGGCAACGGCGAGGAACTCTCCGATGACACCAGGGTGGCGCTCCTTCTAGCTGCGGTCTACTCCACCAGTCCCATCCAACGGGTCTTCCGAGATGTCCATGTGGCAACCCAACACGCCATGGTCGCCAGGCGAACCTTCGAACCGTTGGGTCGTTACGGGTTCGGGTTGCCCACGGTGCTCACCACGTTGTGAGCTAGCTGTCTAGAAAGTCTGGCGGCATCGAGCGCATCGAGCGGATGATCATGCCGAGTCCGGCGGCAAAGCCGAACAACATGATGAGGAAGGTTGAGAGTTTCAGGTCGAACCAGAACCGCAGGCTGCTGAGGATCTCCACGAGCAGGACCGTCACGCCAACGGCGAAGAGGGCCCACGGCCACGGCTTCTTGGCGTCGACGAACAACCAGACAACCGAGATGAACAACGGCAAGAAGACGACCCCGGCCGATCCACGAGACCCTCCACCGAACCCGCGGCTGATCATTCCGTAGCCGCCGGACACGACACTCACGGAGTCCACGAAGAACCATGCCGAAACGGCGGCGAGCGCAACGCCGGCGAGAAATGTACCGAAGCCGCCACTTGTGCCGCCGACCTTGATGTCGTTTCCGGGTGTATCCATTGACTTCTATCGGCAGTTTCGATTGATGTTGGAGGCGAGTTCGAACGCTGGGATCTGTGGCGCTCATTAAGCCGTAGCCGATCGCACCCGATACACGGTCATGACCATAAGACCATCGATCGAGGGCAGCAGGCCCACGCCGATCTTGCCTGCACCCGAAGGTCCAGAAAAGAGCGGGAGCGCATTGGCTGTCGTCCTGCGCCTGCTCGCAGTCGTCACCGCTCTGATTGGAATCGCTGTCGCGGCACTGACCATCTGGATCGGTGACTGCTCAGCATTCGGCGGGACGTGCCCGAGAGAACCCGGCTCCTTGCTCGAGGACGACGTTTTCGGTTCCCTTGTGATGTGTGGCTTGTTGATCGCCGGTGCGCCCTATTGGCTCCGCCACCCGACGCTCATGCGGTTCGGCAAAGGTTTTGCCATCGGGATCGGGTTTGGAATCTTGTTGGGTCTGATGGGCCGCTCGATGGTGTCGGGCTAGACCAAAGACCGACGCGACACAGCCGGCTGCCAACGCAGCCACTGTGCCGCCACAGCCCTTGGTAGGCGGAGTGCTAGCCTCCTGGTGGCCGGTAGGCCGGCGACTTCTTCGTTGCGTCGTCCATCTCGGCAGCGCTCAGAAGAACAGTTGTCCTGTAGGACGACAGTCCGCCACCCGCTCCAACGGTCATAGCGATCGCAGCTGCGGCCGCGTTGTCGGGAAGGTCAACGATGGCAACCACATCGTGTTTGCCCATCGAGAAATAGAATGCTTCCAGGGACCCACCAACACTCTTTGCCAACGCCTCTACCGCAGCAACTCGGGACGAGCCGCCCTCGGCAAGCAATCCATTAATGCCTTGGGTCGAGTAGCTAGCGTTGATCATGTATTTCGGCATTTGTTCCCCCTCAAATAGGTCTGAACGGGGATCGTTCAGAAGTTCACCGTCCTCCTCCCTGGCGCCGCTGTCAAGTAAACCGCTCCGGATTGAGCGATCAAGCGGTTCGGATTGGCGGAATCGGCGCTAACGAGGATGACGATTCTGTTCGTCGTTCGAAGCGAGCGGCCCACGAGCGATTTCGATGACCTGAGCCGTTGCAGCTTCAAGACCGGCGAACAGAAAGAGGAACGGAATAGCCAGGAGCGATGGGAGGAGCAGAAAGGGCACGCCCACGTACGCAATGATCACACCCGCCCCCGCCTGGCGGCCCCAGAGCACCGAAGCTGGGACGGGGAGCAGTGCCGCCACGATGGCGAGATTCCACCAACCGCTGACAACGGCCAGCCCGAAGATTCCCAAGCCAATCACCGCAGCGATGGACCACAGGATCATGGAGATTGCTCGCCGTTTGCCCGAGACCAGTCGGGTTCTGCTGGCGACCGCAGCCCACATCAGCCAACTGCGAAGGTACGGAACCCCCGAGTAGCGCAACATGAAGCGAAAGTACCGATCCACGTCTTGCTCGGTAACGCCGTCGGGCCGGCCCCGCTGCCCTTCCACCGGCTCGCCGATGAATCGATCATGGATCAACGCCGCCGGTGTGTGAACGCCGTAGCTGTTGGCCCACCAGCGGAACGGGCCGGGGACAGACGCAAGGTCTGTCACCGGCAATGTGGCTGGTCCAACCGTCCGCATGATCCTGTTGTCCGCATCAGAAAGATCCAGGCCGGTCACTCCGGAATATGCGATAACGGAAGCGAGCCGGAAGGTCCGACGGTCCAGTTGTTCCAGCGCAATCCCGGTCCGGCCGCTGGGCGACCAGATCAGAAACCCTTCCCAGGCGTCGCTCGGTTTACCAACGAACATGGCCTCGCCTCCTTCGTTGGGCGCCCGTTTGCCGTGTTGCCACACACTTGCAGTACGGGCGATCCGGGTCAATTGCGAACTGCTCCCACATTCTCCAGTCGCTATCCAGGTGAAGAGAGGTGGCGCGTGAAGTACACACGGCGGTAGCCGGAATCGACCAGAGGGCGAGTCTCAATCATCAGGTAGGCACGACACGCCGATCGCCGACGTCTCGGTGGAGTCCCTCAATTTCTGCACTCTCGCAGGTTTCGCGTCGTTTTCCCTGTTCAACGAACTCTGTCGCACCCCCTGATTATGGTTGAAGCATGACCTCCTCGGCGGGAACACTCATCACTAGCAGCGGACTCCTCCAGGCAGAACGCCAAGTGATTCTTGATGCTGCCCACCGCATGATTGCTGTGGCCAACACGGACCCGGCTGGCATGTCGCGTGAGGAGTTGGCCGATGCGGTTGGCGGTCTGGTTGCTACCAGTGAACACGCCGCGGTGATGGCGGGCCGGTACATGGATGTTGGCGACACCAACACCGTGTGCCTAACCAAAGGCGAGAAGTCAATAGTCGCAATGGTGAGTTCCCGCAACCATCTTTCCCGCCGACGGGCCCGACAGTTACTACGGGCCGGCAAACTCGAGCACCGGTTCACCCACTTCCATAACGCCGCCATGACCGGGAGAATTACCACCGGCCATGTGGATGCGTTCGTCGGGCTGGCGGACCGGGCCAACTCCGCCCAGGTCGCCGCAGCCGAGAGAGATCTCGCCGCATTGGCCGTGCTGTGCACTCCCGAGGAATTCATCGATCAGCTCAGGATCTGGGAGGCCGCAGCAGACCCGACCGAACACCTCGATGAGTACATCCGGGCCCAGGCCAGACGCAACCTGTCGTGGGCCGCGGACTTGTTCGGCAATGTTCATCTCAGCGGTACGTTGGAGCCGGTGGCCGGTGAGCAGGTTGTCAACGCCATCCTGGACCGGAAGGCACATCTGGAGAACGAGTCGGATGTGAAGGGTGTTGCGGCGAACCACGACGCCCTGGTTGACTTGGTTCTCGGCGAAAGCGCCGGTCGTGCCCACATCGAAGTCATCACCACCGACAACTACAACAATCGCGGTTCAGCGGACCAGGCAAGCCGGCTCAACCAAGAGCCGGTGCCCAGCGGCACCGATCATGTCACCGATGCAGATCCTGCCGATCTCCACCACTTGGACAGCCTGACGAACTTGACGCTCGAGGTCGAAGCCGCAGAACACCTCGCTCGTTTCGTGGCATATGGGCCGTCACCAGCCTTCGTGCCGTTGGTCCCGACCTATTGGGACAAAGGATTCAACAAGATCATCTACCCCCGCACCGCCGCCGGAATTCCCATCCCACCCGCAGTCGTCGAGGAGTTATCCAAGACGGGGCGGGTTCGGCGCCACCTCATGAACTCTGACGGAACGTTGCAGGCCGACCAGGCCGCCGGAAGACGGTTCACCTCAGTCCAGAAACGAATGATCCGGCTACGCGACAACCACTGCCAACACCCCGGCTGCCGAACGCCTGCTCGATGGTGCGACACCGACCACATCACGCCCTGGGAAACCGGCGGGCCTACCCTTATCGACAACGGGCAACTCCTCTGCCGATTCCACCACCGCTGGAAACGCCGGAACGACCCCAAACCCAAATCGCTACAACCAAACCAATTCGACGACAGTCGCCTCAGCTCCCAACTGGAGTAGCTGCCACCACGGTGCCAACCACCTGTTTAGTATCCCATTCACGCCCTGGGCACTTCACGCGTCCGTCCATCTTCGACGGCGTCTCGGGACTGAATTATTGGCACTGTGGTGCGCCTTACAGGACGGCATTCAAACCGGACATCGCCGCGCTGAAACAGTAAAACCACTGGCTTGGTCAGTGCTGCTCCATCGGTGGTCCGATGATATCGCAGCTGTATTCGGCGGCGTGCGCCACGAGTTCGGGCACGTTGACGGGCGTCGGTTCTGGAAGGTATGAATCGCTGGTGACCTCCCTGCTGCCTTCGATGTGGAAACTCTCAAACCCGGCCGGTGTGATTACCTCGATGTAGCGGGCGGTTGGACTTTCGACGCGGAAGGTGTGCGGGATATCTCGCGGCAGCCAGGCGACCCCACCTGCTCGGCATTGCTGCTCGACGTCACCGATGCGAACTGTCAGTGTCCCTTCGAGAACGACCATGGCGGTGTCTTCATCGTGATGCACGTGAAGGGGCGGCGAGAAGCCAGCGCCACCCTGCCATTCGATAGCGGACAGAGCCCCGCCGGTCGAGTCACCATCACAGAGAACCTTCATCCAGGTATCGAGGAACCACCGGCCCTCGGACGGACGGAAAGTGCTCCTGGCAGCGTTGGGTATCGAAGTCACAGTCTTCATATCATCATCCTCATTTCGATAGAGTGTACATCTATTGGTTAGAGTGCTACTCTAACAACATGCCGCAAGATGTCAAGCACTCTGGCCGTAGCTACGACGCGAGCAACCGTGTGTCCCGCGCCCGACAGACCCGACGTGCGATTGTCGAGGCGGCAATCGCCTTGTTCGCCACGCAGGGCTACGGGGCCACGACCCTGCAACAAATCGCCGACGAGGCCGGCGTGGCTGTGCAGACGATCTACGCAACACTCAAGAATAAGCGAACCGTTCTCGCCGAGGGCCTCGATCTGTCGATTGCCGGAGACGATGAGCCCGTCGCGGTCAACGAGCGGGATTGGATGAGCGACGTCTGGACTGCGGACACCGGCGAGGAGCGCCTGTTCGCCTACGCCAAGGCGGTCGCGCAGATCATGGCTCGAGCGAGTGACATGTTCATGGTTCTCACCAACGCTGCACTGAACGATTCTCGGCTGGCCGATCTCGATCGCGAGACGCAACGGCGTCGACGCGACGGCGCATCCAAAGTGGTCACATCGGTCATGAAGGTGTCGAATCTGACGGCGGGACTGGATCCCGAACATGCCACTGACATCGTCTGGCTCCTCAACAGCCCGGCGGTTCATCAGCAGCTCGTTCGGGATGCGGGGTGGTCAGGAGACGAGTACGCGCACTGGCTCGGTCGTGCCCTGGCCCGCGAACTTCTTGGCCTAGAGGTTTGCGGTCACTGACAGATTCAGCCGCCGTTGACAACCCTGGCCACAAGAGACTCGGGCAACACCTGATAGCTGTGGTGAGAACGGGTGAAGAGACCCGCCCCTCCGGTCATCGAACGTAGATCGACGGCGTAGTTTCCGATCTCGGCTGTGGGGACCAGGGCCCGCACCTCGGCGAAACCGACCCCTCCTACCGGGCTGGTCCCCAACACCCTGGCTCGGCGAGAACTCAGATCACCCAGCACATCCCCTTGGAGGGAATCAGGCACCTGCACCGTCACCTCACTGACCGGCTCGAGCACCTCGGTGCCGACCTTGCGTACCGCTGATCGCAACGCCTGGGCGCCGGCCATCCTGAATGCCATTTCCGAGGAGTCGACCGGGTGGTGTTTCCCGTCCAGGCAGACCGCCCGCACATCGACCACCGGGAACCCGTGCGCTCCTGCGTCGACCAGTGCGGCCTCGATCCCGGCGCCGACGGCGGGAATGAGGTTGCGGGGAATGGCGCCTCCCGTCACCTGGCTCTCAAATTTGAATCCGACACCCCGATCGAGAGGTTCGAATGCGACCGTCGCCACCGCAAACTGCCCGTGCCCACCAGTCTGCTTCTTGTGGCGGGCGGAGATCTCGACCGGCCCGGCCAGTGTTTCGAGATAGGCCACCTTCACATCTTCGGTGTCCATTTCGATCCCGAGGCGAGTCAGGCGGGCCAGCGCCACCCGCAGGTGGGTCTCACCACCGCCGGACAGCACCGTCTGCTGGGTGGACGGCTCGAAGGTGACAGTCAGGCTGGGATCTTCGGCGACCAGGCGGGCGAGGCCGCTGGCCAGCCGATCCTCGTTGGCTGGCGTAGCGGCCCGCACAGCGATGCCATACACCGCTGCGGGGACCTCGGGGCTGGGAACCACGACCGGGGTCCCCTCAATGGCGAGGGTGTCGCCAGTACGAGTGTCGCCCAGCTTGGCAACCGCTGCGATCGCTCCGGCTGCGATCTCGCTGGTGTGTCGATGGTCGGCGCCTCGAAAGGCCAGAAGCTGGCGGAGACGTTCGCTGCCCTTGGTGCGGGTGTTTACCAGGATGTCTTCGGCGCGGATCGTGCCGGAGATCACCTTCAGATACGAGACCGTTCCGAGGAACTGGTCGATGCGGGTCTTGAACACGTAGGCGAGGCTGTCTCCGTCGGGGTCCACGGTCACGTCCACGGGTATTTTCCCCGCGTACACGGTGACGGGACCGAGGTCGCCGGGCGCCGGGCCAACGTGGCAGATGAAGTCGAGTAGGTGGTCCACGCCGATCGGGGTGGTGGCCGAGCCGCACAGAACAGGAAACACACTTCCGGCGTCAACTGCATCGTGGAGGAGTCGTTCGAGCTGTTCGGCCGATGGAGCGTCGCCATCGAGATAGTGCTCCAGTATCTCGTCATCGCCCTCCACGACCTCCTCGATCAAGTGTTCGTGCCCCAACCGCTCGGCCTCCACCAGAGCAGCCGGGACCGCCACCGCCACGGCCCGTCCGGAGTCGTAGACGAATGCGTCATCGGTGAGCAGGTCGGTGATGCCATGGAAGCTCGAACCTTGCCCGATCGGCAACTCGACCGGTTCGGTGTGGGAACCGAAGGCAGCCCGCACGCTGGCCAGCGTTGCCTCGAACGAAGCGTGGGCACGGTCGAGTCCGTTGATGAAAAGCATACGGGGCCGGTTGTCCCTGGCGGCATAGCGCCACAGCACCAGATCTTGAGTCTGTACACCGGAGACGGCGTCGATCACGAAGACCGTGAGCTCGGCAACCTGCATCGCCTGGAGGGCCTCGGCGAGGAAATCGGCATAACCGGGAGTGTCGAGGATCGTCACGTCGTGTCCAGCCCAGCGGAACGACACGGTGGTCAGCGACAGGCTCTGATGGCGCTCACGCTCCTCGGGGTCGGTGTCGCCAACGGTGCTGCCGTCATCGACGCTTCCCGGACGACCCAGCACGCCAGCGCGGTACAACATCGCCTCCACCAAGCTGGTCTTGCCATTTCCTTGGTGGCCAACGAGAGCCACGTTTCTGATCGAGTTCCCCACGCTCACCACTCCTTCGTCTTGTCTGTGCCGACACTAGGCCCACCGGCGATCCGCATCCCAACTGAGGTGCCGCCAAACAACCAAACCCAGAACATTCTGGGCCGCTACAACCTCCGGGTGTGGGGGCGCGAACTAAGCTCCGGGTATGGGTTCGGTTTTAGCGTTCGCAAATCAAAAGGGCGGCGTGGCCAAGACCACGACGGTCCAGTCTCTTGGGGATGCGCTCGTCGAACGAGGCCACCGCGTGCTCCTGATCGACCTGGACCCCCAGGCTTGTCTCACCTATGCGGTCGGTATCGACGCCGACAACATCGGCGCCAGCCTTCACGACGTGTTCGTGGGCCGCGCTAAAGCTGAGGAGGTCCTGATCGAGCTCAACGAAGGTCTGGCCATCCTCAGCTCTTCGATCGATTTGGCCGGTGCCGAGGTGCACCTACTCACCAAGACTGGACGGGAGTTCGTTCTGGCCCGGGCGCTGAAACGGCTGGTCAAGAACTACGACTACGTACTGCTGGACTGTGGACCGTCGCTGGGGATCCTCACCATCAACGGGCTCACCGCCGCTACCCACGTGGCCATCCCCTTCCAGGGTGAGACCCTTAGCCACCGCGGCGTCGGGCAGCTTCTGGAAACCGTGCGCGACGTGCGGGCTTACACCAACGAGGACCTGCAGGTTCTGGGCGGGATCGCAACGATGTTCGACAGCCGCACCCGGCTGGCCCAACAGGTCCTGCTTGACGTCGCCGAGGTCCACGGTATCGAGGTACTCCCACCCCCGATCCCCAAATCGGTCCGTGTTGCCGAGGCCCCGGGCCGGGGCCGGTCGGTTCTGGCCCATGCCAGCAGCTCAAAGCCAGCCGATGCGTATCGAGAACTCGCCGCCACGATCGAGGCTCGTACATGACCACCGGTTCCGCCAAGCGGGATCCGCTGGGCAAGCAGGCTCTTTTCTCTCCCCCGGCCCGCACAAGGCCGGCCCAGGAACCTCAGCCGGAACGAGACGTGCGGGGCCAGCGCACCGGTGACGGTGTTAAGGCGTTGTACTCGCTCGATACCGAACCCCGGCTTGGCACGGTTGTGGTCGAATGCTCCGAATGTCTCGAACACACCAGGGTCTCAGTCTTTGATGCCGGGGCTCGTATCTCGTGGTTCTCACTGTGGATCCCGGGTAAGCGGTTCAGCCGGCGTCTTAGCTGCCCGGCGTGTGGTCGCAGAACCTGGTGCCGTATTCGTTGGACCGGCTGAGTTCTCACTTCTTGGAGTGACGTCAGCGTCAGGAGACTGCGCAGGCGAAACCGTGGGCCGGACGGCGAGGTCCAATTCTTCGGTCAACTCGCAAACGCAACGTCGACAACAAGCGACGACCCGCTCGCCGTGCTGGCCGCCTTTACCGGGCGCACCGCCTGAAGGACTAGCAGCACCGCCGATTCACGTACTCAGTCCACTATTCCGGCTGCGGCGGCTGGTTGGCGGTACGCCTGTGCGAGCGTCGTTGTGGTTTCGTGGGCGTTCAGTCCGCTGGGATTGGGGACCACCCACAACTCGGCTCCCGCGAGCGGTTCGGGTTGTAACCCCATGACTGCCTTGGGTTTGCTGAACGCAGCTCGGTAGGCAGTGATACCGGCCACTGCGACCACGGCTGGCTGGTGGTCGGAGATGAAGGCGAGCAACCGCTGGCCGCCTTCTTCAAGTTCGCGTTTCGACAACTCCGATGCCTTGCTCGTCGCTCGGGCGACCACGTTGGTGATGCCGATCCCCCGACTGATCAGATGGGCGCGGTCCTCGTTGCTCATGCCTCCCCCTCGGTCGATTGTCCGAGTGATGATTCCCGCTTCGAGAAGGGCGGGGTAGAAACGGTTCCCTGGATGGGCGAAATGTATTTGAGTTGCTGCGGTCCACAGGCCGGGGTTGATGCCGACAAAGAGCAGTTTGAGATCGGCCCCAACGAGATCAGAGACGATCGCCCCTCGAAACGATTCCAACTCGGCCCTCGTGAAACCCATGCGCACCGAACCTACCTACCCCCAACCGGGTCCATGCGCGGACCAATGCGCACCGGTCATCTCATTTCGCGGTCGTCACGGAAACGGTTCGGAAACCCGTGCAGGGTCACATCTCAAGAGCGCTCGCCGCCCCGCATCTCCGACAACGCTCGCGACAGACGTAGAGCACACCCCGTATCCGGCTGGACTCAACACCCCGATGGACCAGCGCCTCGCAGTCCGCTCGGCGGAGTTAGCGAGCCAAGTCGTCGCTAGGAAAGGGCGTTCGGCCCTAGCCAACGTCAACCATGAGCGCACGATCACGTTGCAAGGCTCGCTTGTTGGTGGCCCGCAGGCGGCTTCGCTGACAACACATCGGGCCACGCCAGGAGTCACTATCGTGTGCGCCGTTAAGCCCAGCGTGAGGCGACTAGTCGCTCTCTTGACTGCCTTCGTTCTCCTCGTCGCTGCCTGTGGCAGCGACGGCGATGGGGCTGCAGTTTCGACCACGACCACCACGCCCTCCACCAGCGTGTCGACATCGGATACGACCTCGACGACCGGTCCGTCCATCACAAGCGGTTCGGTCACGACAACCGACACCATCGCAGCGACCCAGTTCGCCGACATCTTCTTTGTGCAGGGCAACGGCTACGCCATCCCGGTGGTCGTGGCAGTGCCGGCCGGACCTGCGCTGGCGCGCAACGCCATCCTTGCCCTCATCGCAGGTCCCACCGAAACTCAGCGGGCGGACGGGTTGTCCAGCAGCGTGCCGCCGGACACTGTGCTGCTGGGTTTGACCATCAGAGACGGCCTAGCTCTAGTCGACCTCTCACGCCAGTTCGAAAGCGGTGGTGGAACGTTCTCGATGACCGCCCGTCTCGCTCAGGTCGTTTACACACTCACCCAGTTCTCGACTGTTGACGAAGTGGAGTTCTGGCTCGAGGGCCAGGCGGTCACGGTGTTTTCCTCCGAGGGTCTGGTGCTCGATGGGCCGGTCAGCCGAGCCGACTATCTCGCCGCACTGCCGCTGACCCCATCGGCGGTCAACGCCGCGGAACTCTGGGAACAGGCCGACCTACCAGATCTGGGTGACCGTGCCGAAACACGGCGGGTTGTGCTGGTGGCCGCCAACGACGTTCTGAACGTGCGACGGTCGGCCGGCGTGGACAACGAGATCATCGGCATGCTCGTCCCGGGTGTGGAGGTTGCCCTGACCGGTCCTCAGACCAACGTGGGAACCTCGACCTGGTTCGAGATCGTCACCCCGGTTGGGGCAGGCTGGGTGAACGGTCGCTTCCTCGCCGAGATCGTCGATGACGCCGTCTTCACGGGCGCCCAAAAAGTGCTGGCGTTGCTTGACGACCTGGCCGCCATCATCACCGCCAAAGGGGACCTGAACGAGGTGGCCTCGGCACGGGGTCTGTACATCTCCCACCATGGCGCGCCGGTTCGCTTCGGCCCGGACAAGCTGGCCGCCGTGCTCACGGACGAGACAAGCTACAAGTGGCCCTCGAACGCCCTCGACGTAAACGACCCGGATCAAGCTGCGGAGATTCGCGCTCAAACCTTCGCCGTGGCGATCGGAGACAGCTTCGTTTCGGCTTGGAACGACCCTGATCGTATGGTCGCCTGGGACAAGCCGCTAGCGGGGGGCAACGGACGGCTGTCGTCGTATGCGATCCCGGCCAAGTTGTCGGGATTTCACTACCTCAGTGTTCACGACCCCGGCGACAACCCTGAATACGAGGGACTCGATTGGATCAGTTGGCACGTGTCGATCGACTACGAGAACGGCACCCCGGTGGTCGTTGGCCTCACCTTGGATCAGTGGTCCCCGTAGGATCATCGTGATCCCGTGGGCCGTCAACTGGCGGGGTGGCCCACGGGAATGAGGTACTCCACCTCTTCGCCGGGTGGGAGCGCCAGGCCATCACGATCCGCGGCCGTGTCCAATCGGACGACGATTAGGCGAAGGCGTTGATGCCCGTCAGTTCGGCCGAGAGGTCCCAGAGCCGGGCGGCACTGGCGTGGTCGACGGCGTGGGGGTTGACACCCATGAAGCGGGCGTATGGGCTGTCGGGGTCCACCGGATTGGCGATGTCGCAGTCCTCGCAGTAGACGCCGCCCATATCGGCCAGCTGGGGTGACGTGGCCGCCCACACCGATGTGGCCGCGCCTTGTTCGGGTGTCTTGAACAACTCGTTGAGGTTGCCGTCAGCATCCATCCATCCCATGCCGATCATCTCCTCTTTCGGCAGGTGCCGCTGCAGCTCGGTCATGATGCCGCCTGGGTGTACCGCAAACGCCCGGACGCCATGAGCCTCGCCCAGTGCGTCCAACTGCACAGCGAACAGCGCGTTGGCCGTTTTCGCCTGCCCGTAGGCCACCCACTTGTCGTAGTCGTTTTCGAACTGGATGTCGTCCCAGTGGATGTCGGAGAGCTTATGACCGGTCGATGACAGCGCCACCACACGGCTACCCCCACCCCGCTCGGCTCCGGCGAGAAGGGCCGGCCAGAGGCGATTGGTCAGTGCGTAGTGGCCGAGGTGGTTGGTGGCGAACTGCGCTTCCCACCCGGGACCGATGCGCGTCTCGGGGCACGCCATGATCCCGGCGTTGTTGATCAGAATGTGGACCGGTTGGCCAGACGCAACGAACCGCTGGGCGAAGGCGGTCACACTGGCCAGATCGCCCAGGTCCATCTCTTCCACGGTTACCGCGCCCGCCGTTTCGCCCAACCCGGCCAGCATTTCACGAGCGTGGTCGGGCCGGCGGGCGGGCACGAGAACATCGGCGCCCGCTTCGGCCAGCCCTTTCGTCGTCTCCATGCCTAGCCCCGAGTAACCACCGGTGACGATGGCGAACGTACCAGAGAGGTCAGCGCCGCCGATCACTTCCCGGGGTGTGGAACGCATGCCGAAACCGGAACCGAGTGCCTGCTGTTGTGATGCCATCAGCGGACCGTACCCCACGCACCCGAAAGCACGTCGGGTTGCACTGCGGCCTTGGGGTTTCCCAAGGAGCAAGCGTGTGTCATAGACGTTTCGTCTACTGCGGAGTGGCGCGACAGTCACGATCTGCCAAACAGGATCGTATTCTGCGAGGAAGACCCGAGGCTCTACCAAGACCGACTCGACACCGTCTCCATAGCCAGGTAGTTGTGGGAACCAGATTGGGGCGTGGCATCGTCAAAGGGGTATGAAGCGAATTCTGGTTCTGTTTGGTGTAGCTGCGGTATTGACTTCGGCGTGTGGCTCCGACACTGTGTCCGTGGAATCTGGGTCCAACGACTTCGTGGGTGAATGGCAACTCGAAAGCGGCACGCTCGACGGCGCCGCCTTCCCGCTGGTGGACGGTTGGCGGGTCACGTTTCAGCTGGAAGAAGACGGCCGTTTTGGCGGCCGGGCCGCATGCAACGGGTATGGCGGCACCTACGAACTTGACGGCTCGGCGATCAGTTTCGGCGAATGGTCAATCACCGAGATGGGCTGCGAGCCGGCAGTGATGGCATCGGAGCAAGCATTCATCACGGTCATGCAGCGGACCCCGGAGATCGAACGCGTGGGCGACGAGTTGCGAATGGGTGGCGACGGCATCGACCTGTCCTTCTCGCTCATCCCGCCGCTGCCAGCTGCAGAACTCATCGGCACCACGTGGGTGCTCGACACCATCTTCCAGGGCGAGGCCGCCAGCTCGACTTTGGGCGAGGCCGAGCTTCGCTTCGACGCCGACGGCACCTTCACCGGCTCGACCGGCTGCCGCACCCTGACCGGCACCTATCAACTGAATGGCGACGAGATTGCGATCACCCAGATGGCAGCCGACGGCGAGTGCACTCCTGATCTCGAACGTCAGGACAACGCGGTGATCAGCGTGATCGAGTCGCCGAGAGTCGAGATCATGGAGAACCGGCTCAGCCTGTGGACCGCCGGCGACGAGGGCCTCGGCTATCGAGCCCAAGACAGCTGAAACCGCTCGTCGTCTGCTGAGGAGTAGGCGCTGAATTGCGATCTGGCTTCGCTGACCGAGCCGATGAGGGTTCCAACGGGACTTTGTGCCGTAGCTCGCACCATCGCTCCCGTATTAGGGTTCGTCGAGTGGAGAATGACATATCAAGCCGGGAGATGACCGAGGCCGAGGCCATGATGTGGTCGATTCAACGCGACCCGTGGCTTTCGCCAAGCGGAGGCTCGATCACGATCTATGATCAACCGCTCGATTTCGAGCGATTCCGGGCGGCGGTAAAGAGCGCCATCGAAGCGGAACCAAGGCTCAGCCAGCACGTTATCGACCCGTTGGCACCGGTGGTCACACCCCACTGGGAAATCGACGCTGAGTTCGACATCGACTGGCATGTGCGGCGCATCGGCGCCCCCGGCGACGGGACTCTCACCGAACTGCTCGACTGGGCGGTGCGGTTTCTGGAAGATCCCTACGATCACACCCGACCGCTGTGGCAATTCGTCGTCCTCGATGGTGTGGAGGGCGGCCGCGGAGCCCTCGCCATGAAGCTCCACCACGTGGTCGCCGACGGGGCGGGTTTTGTTCGCATGACCGGTGCCTTCGCCGATCGGGAGCGTAATCCTCACCACACCGAACCTCCTGCCGAGAAGATCCCTCTCGCCGCCGACGAGTCTGACCCGGGGGGCGTTGGTGAGTTGGTGGCCGACGCCCTACGCCGTCCGATCTCCGCCGGTCGAGCGATCCTCGACGTGCTCACCCACCCCAACAAAATGGTCGAATTCGGTCGCGAGGTGGAGACTGCACTCCGCGCTACGAATGATCAGCTGCACCCGGCCGGATCACCGCTGTGGCAGAGGCGATCCCGCCGGCGCCACGCGGAGGCAATCAGCGTGCCGTTCGACACCGCCCGGCACGCGTGGAAAGCGCTCGGGGGCACACTCAACGACTTCTTTGTCACCGGCGTTGTCGATGGCGCCTCCCGTTACCACCAGGTCCAAGGCGCCGATCTCGAGCGGCTTCACATCACCTTCGTCGTCAGTACCCGCACACCCGATACCTCCGACTCGAATGCGTTCACGCCCATACCTCTGTACGTCCCGGCCGAACCGATGGACGTCGCCGAGAGGTTCGGCACCATCCGCGATCTCCTGCATGCAAAGCGGGAAGAGGTGCACGGCGGCGGACCGATGGCATTGCTGGCGGTCGTCGCCAACCTCCTCCCCGGCCAGCTGGTCAGCAACGTAACCCGCTCCCAGGCGGCTCACATCGACATTGCCACCAGCAACCTGCCCGGCTACCTGGGCGATAGCTACGTGGCCGGGGCGAAAACGCTGCACACCTACGCGTTGGGCCCGGTGGCGGGCACTGCGTGCAACATCACGCTGTACACCACCGCCGGATCGATCGACATCTGTCTTCACATGGACCCGGCAGCGATTGAGGATCCCGGACTACTGCGCCAGTGTGTTCAGGACGCTTTTGACGATCTCCTGGCCGCCGATCACCCGGCATGACCGCCACCCTGAGCTACCAAGTGCAGTCGGTGGAGGGCGACATCGAACGTCGCCTGTATGCGCCCTACATCGTTGCCGAGGTCGAGGTGCGGGCCTCTCACACGCAGGAGGCTGCCCAGTTGGGCTTTCGCCCGCTGGCCGAGTACATCTTCGGCAAGAACGTTCCGCAGGACAAGGTAGCCATGACAGCCCCTGTGACGGCGGAAGCTTCCGGCAAGAAGATCGCCATGACTGCACCGGTCACGTCGTCCGAGATGGCCCAGGGGGCCTACACCGTTCGGTTCTCCATGCCCTCGGAGTGGACGATGCAAACGCTGCCAGAACCGGTCTCACCTCGGGTGCAGCTCGTGCCCGTCAACGAGCACCAGATGTTGGCGAAGAGGTTCCGGGGCCGGAGTGACACCAGCCGAATCGACGCTGCATCGGACGAGCTTCTTGCCTATGCCATCGAGAACGATTTGAGGGTCGAGGGAAAACCGGTGTGGGCTGGGTACAGCGCACCCTATGTCCCAGCTCCGTTTCGGCGCTGGGAGATGCTATTGAAGGTAATCGAACAGCAAACCGAAGGAGAACACGAATGAATAACGAGCAGTTGGCCAAGATCAGTGGGGGAAACGGTTTCGTCGCCGCCCTCGATCAGAGCGGGGGCAGCACCCCCAAGGCACTCCGCATCTACGGGGTGACCGAAGAAAGCTACAGCAACGAAGACGAGATGTTCGATGCGATTCACACGATGCGATCCCGAATCATCACGAGCCCCGCCTTCACTGGAGACCGCATCGTTGGAGCCATCCTTTTCGAGCAGACGATGGACCGCCAAATCGATGGCCGCGATACCGGCGACTACCTGTGGGCGGTGAAAAACGTGGTCCCCTTCTTGAAGGTCGACAAGGGCCTCGCCGACGAGGCTGACGGTGCCCAGGTGATGAAGCCGATCGCGGGGCTCGACGACCTACTCACCCGTGCTCTGGAGAAGGGCATGTTCGGTACAAAGATGCGATCGGTGATCAAGCTGGCCAACCCAGCCGGCGTCAACGCCGTGGTCGATCAGCAGTTCGAGATCGGACAGCAGATACTTTCCGCCGGTCTCGTTCCGATCATCGAACCAGAAATCGACATCCACAGTCCGGAGAAAGCAGAGGCGGAAGGCATGATGCGAGACGCCATCCTGCGACAGGCCGAGCAGCTCGGCGATCAACAGGTCATGTTGAAACTGACGCTGCCCGAAGAAGCGAACTTCTACTCCTCGCTGATTCAGCACCCCAACATCTTGAAGGTTGTCGCCCTCTCCGGCGGCTACGCACGTGACGACGCCAACCAGCGTTTGGCGCAGAATCACGGCATGATCGCCAGCTTCTCCCGCGCCCTCACCGAAGGCCTGTCCGCCCAGCAGACCGACGAGGAGTTCAACAGCACGCTGGATCAATCGATCCAAAGCATCTACGACGCCTCGACCACCTGAGGAACGGAGTATCCGAGGGCCGCCCCGACCTGCTTCAAACCCGCCGATTTGGCGCGGTAGTAGCCAGGTCCACCACTTCCTGGGCACATCCCCATGACAGGATGAAACCGGCTCCAGCGTGCCCGTAGTTGTGCACGACGGGGCGTCCGTCCGCAAGCTGCGCCCGTTCCACCCGTACGCTCGGGCGGCCCGGGCGCAACCCCACTCGGACATCGAGGACTTCGAGTTCGGCCACTCGCCCATCGAGCTGAGCGCTATCGGCAAGGATTCGCCGTGTGATTGCGGGGTCGGGTTCCGGATCGGTGCAGCCGATCTGGCGTGCCCCTCCGAGAATGACTTCTTCAGAACGCGGATACACGTAGGTGACCCGATCAGCGTCGGAATGGTCGGTCACACCGTCGCGAATCCCGGGATTCCCGACAGCTACCACCTGGCCCCGGATGGGATGAACGGTCCGGTCATCAGCCAGTTCGGCGGCACCCAAACCCGAGCAGTCGAGGACGATGTCCCCCTCAACGTCAACCAGGCGGCGAACCTCGCTTACCGTGATCGTTCCGCCGAGTTTCCCTAGCAAAGCGGTGAGCCACCGCAAATAGATCGGTGGCTCGATCCCGAATCCATCGATTTCGAAACCACCGGCGTAACCCGCGGGGAGTGCATCGGAACCGAGTCGCCGAACGTACGGGGTGGTCTCCCACCACGTTCTGGCCGGCATGCGTCGGTCCAGCTCCCGTTGGCGCATCGGCACCACACCGGTGGCCGGCTCCTTCGAAAGCGAGGCGAACCGAGCACGGCTCGCCAAGGCCCAGCGCCTGGTCGACTCGTGCGGTTCCAACACCGTTGCGGTCCACACGGCCGCTGCGACCACGGAAACCGTGGACTCGTAGGTCTCGCGTGCCACCACATGGGCGTCCCAGCCTGCCTCCCGCATCGCCACCGCCGTTGTCAGCCCCGAAACGCCCCCGCCAACGATCGTTGCTCGCATGAGCCAAGAGGGTAGACAAAGGCTCCGCTCAGCCCTGAATCATGTTGAGCTGGTGATGAGCGGCGATCCGGCGCTGGTTCAAGGAGTTGGAGCAGAGGCTGCTGCACTCGACGGGCTTACCCGCCTGAAGCCGGGTCCTCCTCCAACGTGAACTTGAGGTTGCCGCCGTTGCCGGTTCTGTCATCCTGATCATCGAAGATCTGCAGATGGTAGGTTTCGCCGGCCTCGGCATCAATCGTGAATGCGAATGGTCGGCACTCGATCAAGTTGAAGGATCCGGCGGTTCCTGTTGCCACGGAAATCCCGTAGGAATAGTCAGTGCCGTCCCCACTCACCAACAACACCGCGTCGGTTGTTGGAGTAATCGTGTACCAGACACTGGCGTCGGTGGCGCTCGCCGGACAGGCGACGGCAAGGTCATCGTCGTCAGAGGTTGCCCCGATCGTGTTGACGCTGTCGGTGAAGGGCAACTCGTCGGGATCGATAACGACCGAATTCACGAACAGGTCGTTTCTTGGTGGATCACCTGCGACGACCGCGTCAGACTCGGGCACCATTGCATCGAGAACCGCTTCGATAGCAAAGCCCGGATCAGTCTGGTCATCGGTCGCCACCAGGAATGCAGTGATACCGGACTCCGTAGAGTGCCTCACGAACGTCTTGTATCCGGGGATGTCGCCGGCGTGACCGATAAGGCCGCTTTGCCACCCATTCAATTCCACGCCAAGGCCGTAGAAGGGGTCGACGGTCATTTCGGCCAGCATCTCTTGGGAAACGATGCGATCATCGAACAGGCCGGTGAAAAGGGCGTGCAGATCTTCCGCCGAACTCACCATGGCTCCAGCGGACCACGCCGCCGTCGCAATGGAAGTGTAGTCGTACTCGTCGTTGCCGGACTGCACGAACGGATCGAACGGCTCGGGCCCTTCTTCGAAGCCGGCGAGATAGGTAGAGGGCAGTTCGAGCGGATCTAGTATGCGTTGCCGCACCACCTCGTGGTAGGGCTGACCGGTCACCTCTTCGATCAGGATGCCGAGAATCGCGTAGTTCGTGTTCGAGTACTCAAACTGCGAACCAGGCGTGAACCGAGGTTCACGGTCGGCGATCAAGACAACCGTCTCTTCCGGTGTCCATTCGCGGCTGGGCTCGGCAAACACATCCCCGAAGAAACCGGGTACGTCGGTGTAGTTGAAGATTCCCGTTTGATGGCTTAGCAGATCGCGCACGGTCACCTCCTGGGGAACTGGCACGCGGGTCACATAATCCGTTGCAACTGCGTCGAGATCCACGAGTCCTTCATCGACCAACGACAGAGTGGCCAGCGAGGTGAACACCTTTGTGATGCTGCCAACGCGGAACGCGTCGCTTGCAGTAGGAGAGTTGCCGATTGCGTCGGCGCCAGTGCTGCCTTCGATCGCAGCGCCGTCTGAGTCGACCACGGCGATCATGAACGTCCCGTCCGGAACCCTCGCTTTCTTTGCGGTGGCGGTGAGAAAGGCCGGATCGAGCAGGTTGCCCCGCGTATCCGTGTCTGTCGGCGAAGCGGTCGTCGACGTTTCTGGCTCCGTTGTCGACGTGGTCTCTACGGCGTTGGTCGAGGTGGGCGCAGCGTCCGACGAACCTTCTTCGCTCCCGCCGCTTGAACAAGCCGCCGTTGTAAGCATGATCGCTGCGAGCACTACGGGTAATTTGCACACAATGCTTCCTCCTGTCGCAGCCAGATGCCGCTGAACAAGCCGAAGCCTGACGTAGTGACATTACGGCGACATAACAAAGCATTGCAGGCCTGATCACCGATGCCAAGATCCGGTCCGACCTGCTCTGAACGGGAGGTGTGCCTCAATCAGGCGACAGTTCGCCGGTTAGCCAGCAAACCCTTCGCCCCGGAAGATGCGGTCTGCTCTGAATGGGGAGTTCCGGCTGGGACGTCACACACATCTCCCGGACCCAGCACCACCTCGTGATCGGTCATCGCCATCACCAGCGTGCCCCTGACGATAAGCACCCGAGCGTCAAACGGATGGGTATGGAAATCGGGCCGGTCATGGGGCGGATACACCTTGGTGGCGGGTGCGTCGTAGCCATCGGCGACGCAGAAGTTGTGAAAGGCGTCGGGATCGATGGGGCGAGTATCGGCCATCCGGACCAGATCCGCAAGCTGTTGGGCGGTGGCGGCTGGGCTACTCGTCTAGGTCTCGCCGAAGGATGTCACCTAAGCCTTGGGGCCGCGACTCGCAATGTGTCACTCCTGATCAGATGGGGACAGTCCCACCTGATCAACCCGAAGGGGCGTTTGGATCAGAAGGGCACTTGCTGAGCGAGGAGACCATCGCCGGTTCCACGGCCGGACAGAATCCGGCAGAACTCGAGCGCTTCGATCTCGATCACTTCGGCGTGGTTGCCGGCCACCTGGAACCTGCCACCCGCCGGGCCGACCAACGTCACGTCGAACGGGCGGTGGTGGCGTCGAGCCCACTCACCGACGATGTCCTGAACGATGCGGGCTGCGTGGGTTCCTGTCAGATCGGGGCTTCCGCCGATCGCCCTGGCCAGATCGATCCGGTGCATGAAGATGTCACGGGTCAGGATCGTGTCGACCAAATACCCGAGCGTCCAGGTTTCGACGATCGACCCGAGATCAACCGGGATCTTCACGAGCCGGCGCATCGGCGCCGGGGTGCGCCTCCGCCCTTTTGCGGCCGGACCGACGAGCGACCGGGTCTCGGCGACCAGCTCAGCCGCAGAGAGGTCGGCGGTTCGCTCGATCTGGAGTGCGGTCATGATCTGAACCTCGTTCTCACCGGTCGCCTTGTGCCGTTTGCCGATCTCGCGCTGCTGGCTGAGCTGCTCCCTGATCGATGCCGCCGCTCGCATAGCGCCGAGGACGTGCCCGGCCATATCGCGCACCGTCCACAGCTCACAGTCGGTCGATCGGTCCCAGTCGGCCGGCTTGAGGTCGGCTATCGCAACGGCCCACCGGCGATATTCCTCCTCGGCCAACCCTGGGGCCTCACGTTTGCTGATGGGATCGATCGCCGCAGCGTCAGTGGTGGTTGTGTTCGAGTGTGTGTTTGTGTTTGTCATGGTGTATCTCCGGTTTGGGCCGGCAAGGCGCCGACATGGTCGAGGAACATGTCGACGCTCTCGTCGAGCAGTCGAGTCCAGCGGTCGCCGCTGGGGTCGTTTGAGATTTGCTGTGAGGTCAGGCCCGTCAGTAGCGCCGTCCACAGGTCGAGCGCGGCAGGGGCGGTCACACCGGCGTCGTTGAGCACCCGACCGGCGGCGGCCAACCGAGCTTGCGCCAATGCGTAACTTTCCGGCGACGGTTCGAACCCAGGGACCGAGCGCTGGAACATCAGCTGATAACGAACCGGGTCGGCCAGACAGAAGTCGAACCAGAGGCGTATGCCGGCCTTGAGGCTGTCACGAGTGACGGGGCGCTCGTCGGCCACATTGGCCATGTGCTCGGCCAGTTGCTCTTGTCCTTGGCGGAACATGGCGTCGTAGATGGCGTGCTTGCTGTCGAAATAGGAGTACAGGCTCGGCGCTTGCATCCCCACTCGATTGGCCAGCTGACGAAGCGACAGTGACGCGATGCCCTCCGTGCGAGCCAATTCCCATGCAGCGTCGAGGATCTCAGCGATGGTCTCCTGCCGCCGGCGATCCCTTGGCGTGCTGATTGGTGTGGAAGTGGATGTGGTCATGGGTTCCTAACGCTGTTAGGAACTTAGAACACCATTAGGTTGGTTGTCAAGCGAAAGCTGGAAAGGGAACTCCCCTGTCGATCAGAAGACCCGTCCCTGTGCGAAGCCGAGGACCTTCGAGCAGTGCGGACAGAAGTAGACCAAGGTGCGACCCTGCCCCAGGGGAAATCCCGTCCCCTTCCGGTAGACCTCGTTCAGCCCGCCCTCGCAGTGGGGGCACAGCGGAACCAGGTCGGTTCGATCGATCAGCGTCCACGGTGCCTGCGCTGTCTTTTCCATAACTCTCCTCTCAACAGCCTCAGTGTCAGGCGGGTGGGTGGATTTCAACAGAGGCAATCGACACAACCTCAGGTGGATTTTGGGATCCAGCGGCCACGCAGGCGGGCGAATGCGTTGTTCTAAGGAGAAATCTTTCCGCTGCGTCTAGGGTAGAAAAACCAAGCGCAGCGATCTGTGCGAGGCGAACGTGAATCGCGTTCGCCGTGTGCATCCGACCGGAATCAAAGAGGCCATAATCCATGACAACCACAGCGTTCCCCATCCACGTTTCGCCAGCCCAGCCGGGCGGCCCAGACCTCATCGCCGATGTCTTCGCACAACCCGGCCCGTGTGCGTCGATCTACATTCCGGCCGAGTCGGACCGTACCGGCGCAATCGAGCGACACTCGTTGCACGCTTCGAACGCCGGCCGGTCGATTGTCGATCACGGATGGTCCCAACAAGCCGCCGAGGCTGTCCGTACTGCCCTGGTGGGGCTGGGACCCCACGGTGGTGCAACGAGCGTGGTGATCGCGTCGCCTGAGCGAATCCTTCTCACCGGCCACCTTGCCGATCCGTACAAGGCTCGGGTCACCGTGGAGGAACTGCCCGACCTGGCACCGGTGCTGGACTCCGCCTCTCGAACGATTCCCCACGTGGTGGTGCTGGCGGACCGCACCGGCGCAGACGTCTACAGCGTGAGTGCGCCGGGCGCTTCTGCGGCGACCACCGTGCACGGCGACACCGAGTTCATTCATCGTGGCCATCCGGGTGGATGGTCCCAACGACGTTTTCAGCAGCGGGCCGAAAACACCTGGGAACACAATGCCGGCGAGGTAGCCGACGAGGTGCGTGACGCCGTTCGGGAAATCGGTGCCCACCTGATCGTTGCCGCCGGCGACGTTCGGGCGATCGGCTTCCTGCGTCAAGCCCTTGGATCCAGCGCCGACCTGCTGGTTGAGGTGGAAGGGTCGCGGCACACCGATGCCGAGGTCATTGCTCCCCGGGTGACCGACGTGGTTGCCTCGGCCGTGGCGGAACGCCGTGCGAAACGATTGGCTCATCTTCGAGATGCGATCGCCGGTGGACTCGGGTCGTCCTCCACTCGGGATGTCCTTCGAGCGCTGCGCCGGGGTGCGGTGGATACGTTGTACATCGCACCGGTTCCGCCCGGCGAGAACACCGCATTCTTCAGCCGGATCGATCCGATGCTGATCGCATTGAAATCGTCGGAGCTGGACGACTTGACCCCAGCCGACTCGATTGGTTCGGGGTCATTCATCTCTGCTGCATTGCGCTCGGCCCTTGCCCAGCGATCGCATATCGAGATGGTTCCCAATGCGGCCGTCCTGGGTGAAAACCATTGCGCCGCAACGTTCCGGTTCGACATCAACGCCGACACCTGATCAGACGCTCCCCACATGCGTCGAAAGTGTTGGAGAGCAACACTTCCGGCGCGTCTCGTTCGGCTAGCCGCCGAGTGAAGGCCGCTAGCCTTGCGTTCCGACCCGCCGATGGGTAGGTTCTCGCCAGAACCATGCTCCGCACGAGAGACGAGACCACAATGGTCGAGACCCTGCCCTACGCAACCATTCACCGTATGCGGCACTACCGCAAGAACCGGTTGCTCCAGATGATGCAGGAACTCAACGTTCCGACCCTTCTCGTCTACGACCCCGTCAACATTCGCTACGCCACCGACAGCCGGAACGTGCAGGTGTATGCCCTGAATCATGACTGCCGGTACCTCTTCATGGCCGCCGACGGCACGACCGAGCTCTTCGACTGGGTTGCGGGTCACGACGCGTACCACGGTCACCTCGACACTATCGATGTGGTGCACACCGCCCGCCCCGTGGGCTACATGAGCGACGGCGAAGAGAACTTTGACAACGCGCTGGCGCTCTGGGCTGACGAGATCACCGCCCTGGTGCGCCGCACGTCGCCCGACGACATGCGCATTGGCATCGACCGCCTCACCCCGTTCCAGGCCACCGCTCTGGACGCCCGTGGCGTGAGCGTCATCAACGGTCAGGCCCCGATCTACCGAGCCCGGGCGGTGAAGGGCCCTGAGGAGATCGAAGCCCAGCGTCTGTCGGCCAAGGCCTGCCACGACGGCTTCCAGCGAATGTTCGCCGCCACCCGGCCCGGCGTCACCGAATCGGACATCTGGGCCCACCTGCACGCCGCCAACATCGAGTGGGAAGGAGAGTGGATCAACGCCCGCTACCTCCTCTCCGGCGAGAAAACGAACCCGTGGGCCCAGGAGACCGGCCTGCGGATCATCCAACCGGGCGACCTCATCGGGTGCGACTCCGACCTGATCGGCCCGTACGGCTACGCCCACGACATCTCCCGCACGTGGATTGCCGATGGCAAAGCCGACGACCGGCAGCGTCGCCTCTACGCCGCCTCGTTCGAACACGTACATCGCAACATACAACTGCTGAAGCCCGGCGTCACCTTCATGGAGCTCACCGAGAAGGGCTTCACCTACTCGCCCGAACTCGCAGAACAGAACTTCACCACGGTCTTCCACGGTCTCGGGCTCGAGAACGAATGGCCGATCATCAAATCGCCCGACAAACGCGATATCCCCGGTGCGTACGGCGGCGGCTACGACGGCGTGATCGAAGCCGGCATGACCCTGTGCATCGAGAGCTACGCCGGCGAGGTCGGCGGCCCTGACGGCGTGAAGCTCGAAGAGATGGTGCTGATCACCGAGACCGGCGCCGAACCCCTCGGTCTCACCCCGTACGAAGAGAGCTGGCTCTAGCGCAGTTTGGCTGAGGATGGTCGACATGCGGTGAAAGCGTTGGAGAACAACGCCTTCGGAGCGTCTCAGGGTCACGTCTTGGCAAGACTCACGAGCGGAGGCAATCCAGTCGACGTCGGGTTGGTCCGCCGCAATCTCCATGACGAGCGCGAACCGAGCAATACCTCCGCCTTCGTCTGTCATCTCGGCCACGTATTATGGACGCCTAGGCATGGTCGGGCAGCAGGAGCTTGTTGATCCGCTGCGGGCTGGGGTCCCCGAGAGCTCGGCGATCTGCGGATACAGCTCGATCAGACCGGGGACTCACGCGCCGCACACGGCGGGAGTGTTGGAGAGCAACACTTCCGGCGCATCTCAAGTGGTGTCGCATCGGGGGCTAGGTCAGAGCTTGCGCTCGCGGGCTCGCTCCTGAGCTAGAAATGCCTGATACCGGCGGTTCTCCGTGCCTTCATCGCCGATGAAGTAGTAAGCAACGTGGAAGGCCAGTGCTACGCCCCACCCCAGGGTGATCCAGAAGGCCGCGTGCGGGACGATGATCCACATGAAGGCGTTGATAATCACGTATGTGGCCACATGCCACATCACGTCGGTGAAGTCCTTCACCCGTCGGGCTGCCCGTTCCTCAGGTGTGCTCGGCGTATCGATCTCGGGTGTGCTTGGTGTCTCAGTCACCATGTTCGTTTCCTCCCTCGAGGTGCTTGATCGCTGTTTCGTTCTTGACAACCATTCTCAAGTCCCCGGCCCGTGGCCGGTAGAGGCCAAAGCCAGTCGCCGCCGCAAATACCCGTCGACCAGCTCTCCCTCAGCTGGCCATCTCGTTCTCGCTGATGTAAACCACAACCGATCGGGCCAGAACATCCAACGGTGCGTCGGGCAACAGAGCTTCGTCGTGCGAAGGCCGGGCGGTGTCGAACACGATCTGCCACGGACCGTGGACCGGTTCAGGAACCGACCATTCGATGTCTTCGTCGCTGCCGTTGAAGATGATCAGGAACGAGTCGTCGATGACCCTTTGACCCCGGCTATTACTGCCCGTGATGGCGTCGCCGTTGAGCACCACTGCGATCGCTTGGGCGAAGCCGGAATCCCAATCGTCATCGTCCATTTCGGTTCCGTCGGGACCGAACCAGCCGATGTCGGCGGTCCCCCGGATCGGGCGACCCTGGAACCAGCGGCGACGGCGTAGAACCGGATGTCGACGGCGCAGCGCAATGAGATCCCGGGTGAACGACAGCAACTCGGTGTCCGGCTTGTCCCAGTTCAACCATGAAACCTCGTTGTCCTGGCAATATCCGTTGTTATTTCCGCCTTGACTGCGGCCGATCTCGTCTCCGGCCAACAGCATCGGAACTCCCTGGGACAGCATGAGCGTCGCCAGCAGGTTGCGTTGCTGGCGGCTCCGAAGTTCGATGACATCCTGGTCATCGGAGGGCCCTTCGATCCCACAGTTCCAAGATCTGTTGTGGCTCTCACCATCCCGATTGCCTTCACCGTTGGCGACGTTGTGTTTGACGTTGTGCGACACGAGGTCGGCCAGTGTGAACCCATCGTGGGCGGTAACGAAGTTGATGCTGGCGACGGGATGCCGACTGTCGCTCTCGTACAGATCGGAACTGCCGGTCAGCCTCGATGCGAACTCGGGCACGGTGGCCGCCTCGCCGCGCCAGAAATCCCGGACCGTGTCGCGATATTTGCCGTTCCATTCGGACCAGACCGGTGGGAAGTTGCCAACCTGGTAACCACCGTCACCCAAATCCCACGGTTCAGCGATGAGCTTGACCCTGCTGACAACGGGATCCTGTTGGATGAGGTCGAAGAACGCCGATAGGCGGTCGACCTCGTGGAACTGCCGAGCCAGCGTGGATGCCAGATCGAATCGGAAACCGTCGATGTGCATCTCAGTGACCCAGTAGCGCAACGAGTCCATGATCAGCTGCAGGCTGCGCGAATGTCGGGCGTTCAGGCTGTTACCGGTGCCAGTGGTGTCGTAATAGTGAAACGGGTCGTCCGGTACCAGCCGGTAGTACAGATGATTGTCGATGCCCTTGAACGACAGAACGGGACCGAGGTGGTTGCCTTCCGCAGTGTGGTTGTAGACAACATCGAGGATGACCTCGAGACCGGCTTGATGGAGAGTCCGCACCATCGTCTTGAACTCTTGAACCTGATCACCGTCGCTGCTTGCGGCGTAGCCGTTGTGTGGAGCGAAAAACCCGATCGAGTTGTAGCCCCAGTAGTTTCGAAGACCCCGCTCCAGCAGGTGGTTGTCGTGCACGAATTGGTGAACCGGCAACAACTCGACGGCCGTGATCCCGAGACTGACGAGATAGTCGATGGACGCAGGGTGGGCCAGCCCGGCGTAGGTGCCCCGCAAGGCTTCGGGAATGTCGGGGTTACCGGCGGTGAAACCCTTGACATGCACCTCATAGATGATCGTTTCGTGCAGCGGTTTCGCCGGCGCACGATCGTTGCCCCAATCGAAGAAAGGACTGTGCACCACACCCTTGGGGACGTGCGGGGCGCTGTCGTCATCGTTGCGCGACTTGTCGTCGCCGAAGTTGTAGCCGAAGCACGCCTGGTCCCAGTCGACTTCTCCGTCGACGGCCTTGGCGTAGGGGTCGAGCAGCAACTTGTTCGGGTTGCAGCGAAGCCCGTCTGCAGGGTCCCAAGGTCCATGCACCCGGTAGCCGTATCGCTGGCCGGGGCCGACCGAAGGCAGGTAGATGTGCCAGCAATAGGCATCGACCTCTTCGATCTCTATCCGACGCTCGGTTCCATCGGAGTCGAACAAGCACAGTTCGACACGATCGGCGACCTCGGACACCAGGGAGAAGTTCGTCCCACCACCGTCGTAGGTGGCCCCGAGGGGATACGGCTGGCCGGGCCAGGTTTCGGGGGAAGCGGTCATGACGGTTGTGAGTTCCTTGTGGGTGTACGCACTCTTTTGGGGTGCGGTGTATGGGTCGGCAGCAGGGTCGGAGTGATATCAGATCTTGGTCATCGGTCACGGTCGACGCCGGGGCGGTCGTTTTGGTCAGTCGGGCGTGCTGCCAGCGGGCACATCGTAGAGCATGAGCTGGGCGTAAGCGGCGGACTTGGCCCTGTGAACGTGGGCACGCCGGCCGACCACGACCCGTACCGGGTCCAGATGCCCACGGCGACATAAATCCCGCGTTTCCATCAGCTGACCGTGCGGAGCACTAGCTCGACAGCACGTCAACCACTGAGATGCCATCGCCGTACCAACCCACGCCAACGGTGGCAATCACCACTTCACCGTCAACAATTTCAACCTGGCAAAAGAGTCCGTCAACGAAGTTGCAACCCACGCCGTTGGGGGCGCCCTCCTCCACCGGAACGGACTGATCGAAGCGGACAGTTGCTGTGGGATGGGCGTCACCAAGTTGACGAAGTGCAGCCAAGGGTGCGTCCAGCTCAGACTCGTCGAAAGGATCCTTCGGTGAGTCGGCGTTGTTCTGGGTATAGGTTGCGTGCGCCGTCTCCGGTTCCCGGCCAAACATTGCCCGAGTCACATAGTTGACAGCGTTCACGAAGCCAACGATTCTGCCGTCAGAATCCTTGATGTATTCCGCAGCCACGGCACCACAGTCCTGATCTCCGCCTTCTGGGCCGATCTTCACCGCCAGCCAAGCTCGGCCGTTGTTGTTCGCCAACGATTCGGGATAGTAGGCAAGCTGTGCGCCTGGAGGAAGCTCGGCTAAGACCGCTGAGTTCACCGAGGTCTCGGCTCTCACATTCACAAAGTCTGCAACACCTGTGACGAAGCCAACCTCGGGTTCACCCTCAGCGCAGCCACTTGGTGGGACGCTGGTTATGAGCGTGCTGTCGGTTGTCGAGGTCGCCGGCTCTGCTGAGGTGGAGGTGCTGGTTGTTTCTGGTGCGGTGGTCGATGCGGTGGTTGGCGCGGTGCTCGTAGTCGGCGAGCCTTCCTCGGATGAGCTCGAGCAGGCCGCACCCAGCAGCGCAACTGCCAACATAAACAGCCGAAACTTGGTGTGAGAGATCATGAAGCTGCCAATCCTATTCGCGTCTGGTGATCTAACTGTTCGCTCGAGGGCCAGTGGATTTCTGTACGGGCGAACGCCCACCCTGGGCTCAAAGGGGACCTTGGCCCCTGCCGGGCGTGGTACCGATGCACCAGGCTCACCAAGAACACCAGCGATCATCCATGGAGCACGATGTGGCGAAACCAACACGAGATGAAGAACTTCGGGTTGCGGTGGTGGAGGAACTCGAGTGGGACTCCCTGGTCGACGCATCCCAGATCGAGGTCGCCGTCGACTCCGGTGTGGTGACCCTCGTCGGCACCGTCGCCAGCTATGCGCGACTGCTGGCGGCACAACAAGCCGCTCGGACCGTCGCCGGAGTGCACGACCTCGTGAACGAGATCGACGTGAAGCGATCGCCGGAGCAGTCCCCTACCGACGGCGAACTCCAGGACATGGCCCAGAACGTCCTGAGGTGGGATGCACTCGTACCCGAACAGGACATCACCGTTTCAGTGGCAGATGGCTGGGTGACAGTGGAGGGCACCGTGGCGATCCACGCGCAACGCATCGAAGCGGAGCGGGCCGTCGGGCACCTGGCCGGGGTGCGCGGCATCACCAACGACATCGGAATCCACCACCCAGACCTCACGCCCGAGGACGTCAGGGACGCGATCAGCTACGCCCTTCACCGACGTGCCTCACACCGAGCGCGACAGATCGACATCACCGTCGAGGGCACTACGGTCACCCTGGAAGGAAAGCTCCAGTCTCGACTCGAGAAGGTCGCGATCTTGGGCGCCGCAAGCCACACGCCCGGCGTAGATATCGTCTTCGACGAGCTGCTGATCGATCCCGATACTTGAGGGCAAGGTATCGCCGGTTGGTGTGCATGGTCAGGCGGCGAGAAGGCCGCCGTCGAGGTTGGTGACCTGATCGAAACCGCGGTCGGCGAGAAACTCGGCGGCGGCGCCGCTTCGGGCTCCGCTTCGGCACAACAACGCCACCGCGTTCCTGGGGTTGATTTCGCGATATCGGCCCGTCAGTTCTCACAGCGGGGTGTTGATGGCTTCCGGAAGTGATCCGGCCACGAACTCTTCTCGTTCGCGGACATCGATCAGCTGTGCGCCCGCTGCAACCAAACGGTGGGCATCACGGGCGCCATCCCAGGGACTTTCGGCACTGTCCCGCCCCGGGGGTCGAAATCATGATTGTGGGATGAGCACGATCGTCGATGCTCGGATCCTTGCGCCTGACGTGAAGCTCTTCCGGGTGGAGGCACCCAAAATCGCCCGGAAACATCGCGCCGGCCAGTTCGTGATCCTTCGGGTTAGCCCTGATGGTGAGCGGATACCCCTCACCATCGCCGCCGCCGATCCCGAGGCCGGCCTGATCACGCTCGTTGTCCAGGCGGTTGGCAAGACCACGACAATGCTGAACGCCCTCGAGACCGGTGACGAGATACTCGACTTGGCCGGCCCGCTCGGCACTCCCTCGGAGGTCGCCCGATTCGGTACCGTCGTCGTGGTCGGGGGCGGTGTCGGGATCGCGGTCACCTATCCAACTGCGGTTGCCCTCAGCCAAGCCGGCAACACGGTGATCGCGGTGATCGGCGTCAGAAGCGAAGCCCACCTGATCTTCCAATCAGAGCTCGCCGCGGTGTGCGACGAGGTGCAGGTCTGCACCGACGACGGCTCTTTCGGGCGGCACGGCTTCGTGACCGGTGCCCTGGCCGACCTACTGGTTACGAGAAGGGTTGATCGGGTTTTCGCCGCCGGGCCGATCCTGATGATGGCTGCGGTCGCCGAAGCCACCCGCGCCCACGGCATTCCCACCGTGGCGAGCCTGAACCCGATCATGGTCGACGGCACCGGAATGTGTGGCGGATGCCGTGTGGCGGTGGGTGGTGTCAACCGTTTCGCCTGCCTCGACGGCCCCGACTTCGACGCCCACCAGGTCGATTTCGGTCTCCTGGCCCAACGCAACCGGGCCTATGCCGGCTGGGAGGCCGACCGCATGGACGAGCTCCGATCGTGTGCCGCGGTACCGGTGGGGTTCGACGGGACGGTGTCGTGAGCGAACTGAGTCGTCGGGAGCGGATGAAGCGGGACCCGGTGGCGATGCCCGAACGTCCGTCCTCCGAGCGCCGTACCGACTTCGAAGAGGTCAACGCTGGGTACACCGCGGAGATGGCCGTTGCTGAGGCCGAGCGATGTCTGTTCTGTGCTCGTCCCACGTGTGTCACGGGTTGCCCGGTCGGCGTGGACATCGTGGAGTTCGTGCGGCTGGTCGGGGCCGGCCGGTTCGATGACGCTGCCGAGGCGATCGCTGCGGACAACTCATTGCCGGCGGTGTGTGGCCGAGTCTGTCCGCAGGAAACCCAGTGTGAAGGCGCCTGTGTGCTGGCCAAGAAGGGCAAGCCGATCCATATCGGGCACCTGGAACGGTTTGTGGCCGACCACGCCCGTGGCCATGGGTCGCCGGTACCGACGCCGCCGGTCAGCACGGGCGCACGTGTGGCGGTGGTCGGCAGCGGTCCCGCCGGGATCGCCTGCGCCGGCGACCTGGTGAGCGCCGGCCACGAGGTCACGGTCTTCGAAGCACTACACAAGCTCGGCGGGGTCCTGGCCTACGGCATCCCCGAGTTCCGTCTGCCCAAGGCGATCGTTGCCGCCGAGATCGATCGGCTGAAGCAGCGGGGCGTCCTGTTCGAGACCAACGCCGTCATCGGCATGGTCGACACCGTCGATGACCTCCTCACCGTCGAGGGCTTCGACGCGGTCTTCCTCGGCGTCGGGGCCGGACTTCCCCGGTTCCTCGACATCCCCGGTGAGAACCTCATAGGCGTCTACTCCGCCAGCGAATTCCTGACGCGAGTCAATCTCATGCGGGCCTATACCGGCACCAGCGACACCCCGCTCATCGACGTGCAGGGCAGGAACGTGATGGTGTTCGGAGCGGGCAACACCGCAATGGACGCAGCCCGCACCGCGGTCCGCCTCGGTGCCGCGTCAGTATCGATCGCCTACCGTCGTTCGCGAGACGAGATTCCGGCCCGCGTCGAGGAGGTGGACCACGCCGAGGCCGAAGGGGTGCTGCTCGTCACCCTTGTGGCCCCAATCGAGCTGATCGGAGACGGAAATAGTCACCTGACCGGTGTTCGTCTGCAGAAGATGCGGCTGGGCGAGCCCGATGGCGAAGGCCGACGCCGCCCGGTGCCGGTTCCTGACGAGTTCAGTGAAGTCGACGCCGAAGTAGCGATCATCGCCATCGGTAATATGCCGAACCCGTTGCTCCTGCGAGCCACACCCGATCTCGACCGCACCAAACGAGGAACCCTCGTGGTCGACGTCGACACCGGCCGCACCTCCAAGAACGGCGTCTTCGCCGGCGGCGACATCGTCACCGGCGGGGCGACCGTCATCATGGCCATGGGCGCCGGCCGACGGGCCGCTCAAGCCATCGACAAGTTCCTGACAGCCGAATCGCCCGCGCCCTGGTAGGGCTGACCTGTCGCACACGGCCGCGGCGATCGGGGGCAGAACATAGTGTTCTTCCCTTCAGCCGTAACCGCGGGTTGCAGCGGCACTTCGCCGGGGCACTCTTCGCACCGAATCGATTGCGTGAGCAGACGACGGCTTCCATCCTGGAGGCATGACTTCAGCAATTGAACCGGAGAGTTGCGTCTTCTGTGAGATCGTCGCCGGTCGATCGCCGGCAAGCGTGTTCCACGAGGACGACTGGACGCTCGGCTTCATGACCATCGAGCCGGTGAACGACGGCCACGCCCTGATCATCCCCAAGCGCCACGCTGCCGGGTTGGGCGATCTCAACCCCGAGGACGGGCGGCGCATATGGGATCTCACCCATCGCACGGCCGTGGCCATCCGCAACTCGGGGATCCGGTGCGAGGGCGTCAACCTGTTCTTGGCCGACGGCACCGCCGCTTTCCAGCAGGTCTTCCACGTCCACATGCATGTACTGCCCCGGTTCGCAGGCGACCCGTTCCGCATCGACCCCGGCGGGAACGCCGCCCCGTCTCGAGATCAGCTCGACAGCGTCGCCAGCCGCATCCGAGCCCGGATGTAGGGGTCAGGTTCACCTTCGCCCCGCGGTTCAGCGGCACCGAATCCGATCCGATGCAAAGCCACGCCGACCGGCCGACACCAACAGCTTCCTGTCATGGGGCCTGCACGATTTCATTGTCGCCGGCGCCGGGGGTGGCCGTCGCACACGTGAGGCCCCACAGCAGTCTGGTGCGATCGCCGGCTCCAGAGCAGCCCGCCCGATGAAGTGAGGGTTGTAGAAGTTGACGAAAGCGCCCAGGCCGGCGGCGAACGGGGTCATGGGGTTTATGCGGCGTCAGGCGTTCTGAGTCTGCGGGTCGGGAACCTCGCCGCGGATCCTCGCCCGGAACCGTAGATACTCGGCGCTCATCGTTGCGATGAGCACGATCGTGGAGACGAGAACAACGTCTTTGGCCGCACCGTCCCAGGCCGCTACCAGCACGGCGATTACGGCGACGCCGATCACCCGCTCGTACAAATAGGTGCGCCAGCACCGCCATACGGCCACCGCCTGAGCGAGCAGGTACAGCCCCAACGCGACCACGAAAAGAACCGCCACGACACCTTCCATCGGGTCGTTGGGATGCAGGAACGCCTCTTCGAGCGCAACCGCGTAGAACACGATGCCGGCGATCATCGGATAGTGGAGGAGCGAGTAGACGTCGCGGGCGATGAGGCCAGTTTCGTGCTCATCGGCCAGTCGCAACGCCGACTCCATGACCTCCTGGAGCCGATCGAAGTAGGCCCACCAGAGAGCGCATACGCCCGCAAGCCCCACGGCCAATAGCAGCGCCAGTGACGTATCGATCGAGGTTCCCTCGAGCGCTATTCCGACGGCGATAATGGCCTCCCCCAAAGCGATGATGAGAATCAGGCCATGGCGTTCGGCGAAGTGACCGGCGTCGATGGTCCAGTCGGCCCGGCCGCTCGAGATGGCTGCGACCAGCTCGATGCAGAACGCGCCCAGCCAGATCCACTGCAAGGCCTCGCCACCGACCGCACCACCGATCACGACGACAACGGTCGCCGCCAGCGATATCGGCAGGTATAACAGGATCGCTCGGAGCTCTGCAGGATCGTGACGCATTCGGTGGATGATGACCGCGGCCGCGATGAGCCTGACCCAGAGGTAGCCCAGTGCCAGCCACAAGCCGTCGCCCTCGAACGCCGTTGGTACGGCGAACGCCATACCGAACACGCCCAACATCGACGCAAGTACGGCGACGCGGACGATCCGAGGCTCGAGGTCGACGACGTTGCTAGTCCATGTCCAGTTCGTCCACGCCCACCACATCAGCGCCAGAAGAAGGGCACCGCGCAGCACGCCGGCCGCCGTAAGGTCATGGACAATCAGTGAGACAACTTGGGTGATGGCAAATACGAAGACCAGGTCGAAGAAGAGTTCGAGAGGATGGGCAGTCTTCTCGACGAGCTCCTTTTCAAGTTCGTCGACAACTTCTTCCAGCTCCTCGACCTCGTCCTCGAGACCTTCGATGCGATTTGACCGCTCAACCATGGACTTGGACGGTATCGCCATCAGGTCGACGCCTGAGACTCCTGATAGCCTCTTGATCGGCGTTTGGCTGCGTTGAGCCGGTCGGTTCAAAGAGGTCCTAGGGCTCACGCATAGACCGCTCTGACCTGAAGCTCGAGACCGGGCTTCCCTCGCAACGAAATCGGGGGAGGTGCAACAGCGCCCATGCACGCGTGGATGACCTCGTGCGCCGCATTCTCATACCAAGAATCGCTAATGAGTTGTCCAATGTTTGGAGAGCCGCCCGACCGGTTATGACGATCCCATGGAACACGATCAAACAAATGACCACAATGAACGCAGCGACATGATTCCCGACAATGTCGATGAAGCGAAGGGCCGGGCCAAGGAAGCGATCGGCACCCTCGCTGGGGATGAAGACCTTCGGAATGAGGGCCAGCGAGACCAGGCATCGGGCCAGGTAAAGGAAACCATCGACAAGATCGGCGACAAAGCCAAGGAACTGGTGGATTCAGCCAAGGCCAAACTCAACGACTGAGCCGGTTCATTCGGTGCGGCCGCCGTCAGCAAAGACGGCGGCCGTTTCGCGTCCGCCAGCCCACGGTCCTACTTCAGCCCTCGGGAACTGCTTCAGCCTTCAGGGAGCAAGGTGGCGCCTACGCCCTCGCTCGGCCCGTCGTGCACGTGGTCGGGAATGACCTGCACCATCACGCCCTGGAGAATCGCGGAACGAAGGAGTCCATCGCTGGCCCGCACCTCTACACCTGGACCGGAAGCGAAGCTGCCGCCACCGATCTCGGTGGTCAGATCGCTGCATGGTCAGCTGGGCACGTGGGCTATTGCGCATATGAGACTCGGCGAGGCAGAATTGATGTGGCGAGAGGGAGGATACGGACTGTGAGCTCACGAATCCTGGTGACCGGCGCTACGGGTCTTGTCGGCCCCAGTGTCGTCGAGCGGCTGCTCGCGGATGGTCATGAAGTCATCTGCATCGGGCGCTCTCCCCCCAGGATCGAGCACGAGGACCATCTCTTCGTACAGGCAGACCTGTCCCAGAACTGCGCCGAGGTACTTGGGGGGCTGGAGGATATCGTTGCCATCGCGCACATGGCAGCCCATATCGGTGGCGGCTCTCCAGAGGAGGACGCGGCTGCTTTTCGCAGCGTCAACATAGATCTAACGCGACATCTCCTCGACTTCGCCCGGGAGCGGAAGGTCCGACGCTTCATTCACATGAGCACATTCGCCTTTCTTGCGCGGCCGCTGCAACTGCCCATCACTGAGGGTCATCCGACCTCTGCGGATGAGGGCTACGCCCACAGCAAGCTGTTGGCAGAGCAGATGGTCTGCGCTGCGGCGACGGGCGGCTTGAGTACGGTTGCATTGCGCATTCCCAGTCCGCTACCCCCGCGATTCGCCGCCTTGCGTCCGACCGTGGTCCGTCACTGGATAGCCAGCGCTGCTGCTGGGCAGAGTCTGAAGGTCTTCGGCGATGGTGGTCGGCGCCAGGATTTCTTGGCGACAAGCGATGTCGCCGCTGCCGTCAGTGCAGCACTCTCTAAGGGGGAGCCCGGCGTGTACAATATCGCTTCTGGTCAGCCACTCTCGATGGAACAACTGGCCCGGCAGATTGCCGAGCACTTCCACGTCGAGATCGTGTTCGAAGGGGTCGAGGGCGCTCCAGAACGGTGGGATATTGACATCAGCAAGGCGGCCCGGGAGCTGGGCTTCGAACCGCGAGTAGCTCCGAGGGATGCTATTGCCGCACTGCTAGGTTCCGCGACCTGATTAGAACGTGCTCAGAAGGGTTCAAGGCAATCAGTGCTACCCTCTAATGGGATTAGGGATATGTCATCGCACCAACAGTTCGAGTCGTTGAAGCTGGAGGCCCTCCCGTTTCTCTGGCATCCCTTGGAAGATCCCACGACGAATCCGTTCCCAGCCACCCTCCCGTTCGAACTCTACCAGGATGCTGTCTCGGGAATCGTCTCACAGGTCCCTGACCCGGCTGTCCAAGAGGTTCTGGCGGCATCGTATGGCAAAGGAACCTACTTCGAGGGGTTGATGGATGCCACCGGGATCGGCGCGGAATACGCCCAGGATTTCGTGAAGTTTATCGACATGAGCATCTCTTCCACCGGGACGACCACACATTCAGCATTGGAGATCGGCTGCGGGACCGGCTATCTTCTCAGTCTGCTACAGGAGAAAGGGATGGAGGTGCTGGGCTATGAGCCTGGTTTCGCCGCCATCGGCAGATTCCCCGTCCCAGTCGAACCCGCCTTCTTCCCATCGCCCGCGATCGCAGGTCGGACCTTCGATCTCATCGCTGCCTTTGCCCTGGTCGAACACATCCCGGATCCGCGCGATCTCCTGAGGGCGATAGCGCGCTACCTCACCCCCCAAGGGGTGGCTGTCCTGGCCGTTCCCGACTGCGAAGATCAGATCGGGAACGGTGATCTGTCGATGTTGATCCATGAGCACTTTTCCTACTTCACATTGGAAACGTTCAGCCGTCTGGTGGAGTCAGCCGGCTTCGAGACCATCGAGGTTCGTAAGTCGGGATTCGGTGGGATGATTTACGGAGCGTTCAGGCGCGCGTCGAGCCCACCAACACGACTACCGGTAGCAGCTGATGACCTACTCGGCCGCGTGGCTGCGGCGCATGCCCGTCTGAGAGAATATCTCGAGCGTCACGAAGGGAAGGAGATCGGCGTCTACGTCCCCGGCCGGGCGGTGAACTCGCTCTACACCCTGCGCGACGAAATCAAGACAGCTGATATAACGTTGAGATTCTTCGATGACTCGGACTATCTCCAAGGCCGTTTCTTCCCCGGGTTTGCCACGGTCGTCGAAAGTCGTGCCGAGCTCATCGCCTCCCCCCCTGACGCATTGCTCATCTATTCCTATTCTTTCGCCGACCGTATCATCGCCAACCTCGGTACGAGCTTGGAAGGATCAGTCGAGGTCACGCGGCTTGCGGACCTGTTGGACGGTCGAGCGTGAAGATTGCCCTCATCTCCGACATCCATGGCAATGACATTGCCCTCGCGGCGGTAATGCAGCGAGTCGCCGAATTCACACCCTCTCGGACCATGTTCCTGGGTGACGCAGTAGGGTATCTACCAGGGGAGATGGCGGTCCTCGCTCAGTTGCGTGATCGCGGCATCGAGTGTCAACAGGGAAACCACGAAGCGATACTCTTGGCTACAGAGGAGATCGCCGGAGACCGCGATGATTACTATCGGCTGGCAGCATCCAGAACACGACTCGGGAGTGAGGAGATGGCACAGATTTCCGCCTGGCCGACGCGCCGGGAGATCGACATCGGTGATCGTCGTTTGCTTCTCGTTCATGGCTCACCCACTAATGAATTGCATGAGTACGTGTATCCAGACAGCGATTTTGCGGCGTGGTCCGGCACTGGGGCCGATGCGGTATTCATGGGCAACACCCACCGACCGTTTGTGGTCTCCACTGGTGAGACCCTCTTCGTCAATGTCGGTTCGGTGGGCCTGCCGCGGGACCACGGCTCTTTAGGCGCCTTCGTCATCTACGAGACTGCTGACAACTCGGCAACGGTGTATCGGGTCCAGCTCGATGTCGCTACCATCCTCGAAGCCTACGCAGCCGCGATCCACCCCGATGTGGCCGCAGTTTTCCAGCGCCATGATGATGTCCCTTACGGGGATGTCCTTGCATGACTCTGGACGCCCAGCCGATTCCGGTGGTCGTCACAGGTGTCGGGGGCGGCGGCGTCGGTTCACAGATCCTCAAGGCACTCCGGCGCTCCGAGCTCGAATATGAGATCCATGGATGTGACATCACGGCCGCCAGTTTCGGGCTCGACGGGCTCGAGCACACTTATGTCGTGCCCCGTGCCGACGACCCAGCATATATCGACACGGTTCTCGAGATATGCCGAAAGGCCGGCGCCAAAGTTCTCTTCTACGGTTCCGAGGCCGAGCTCTGGGTTCTCAGTACTAATCGTCAACGCTTCGCTGATGCCGGCATCATCGTTCCGCTCAATCCCGCCCATGTCATCGACATATGTGCTGACAAGGTGCGAACTGCCGAGAGGCTGGCTGAGATGGGCTTTGCGGTCCCTGAGTTCCGCAGTATCGAGAACTTGGCGGAGATCGAAGATTTTCCTATCCTTCCCGCTGTGCTCAAGCCCGCTACAGGTAGCGGCGGCTCGGCGAATGTGCTGCTGGCGCAGGACCGTGCTGAACTACGCTTCTTCGCCAGCTACCTGCTCGAGAACGTCGGCCCGTTCATCGTCCAAGCCTACGTCGGCACTCCAGAGCATGAGTATACCGTCGGTGTCATGCACGATCTCGACGGCAACTTCGTCAACTCGATCGCGGTGCGCCGCCATATCGGCGGAGCTCTGAGCAACCTCCTGCGGACGCCCAATCGCAGCGGGCGTCCTGAGCTGGGGCCGATACTCATGCTCAGCAACGGCCTCTCGCAGGGGGACATCGGCCCCTTCCCTGAGGTCACCGGACCGTGCGAGAAGATTGCCGCCCATTTTGGAGTCACCGGGCCCATCAACATCCAAATTCGGTTAGTGGGCGACACCGTCTACGTCTTCGAGATCAATCCAAGGTTCTCAGGGACGACCCACTTGCGGGCCATGGTCGGTTACAACGAACCGGATATGATCGTGCGCCGCCATGTCCTTGGCCAACAGCTGGAGGTACGTTTCCCATACGAGAGTGCCACGATCCTGCGTGGCCTTGAGGAACGCCGCGTCAGCTGAACACCTCGGCCCCGCGGCCTGATCGCCGATCCGAATTTCAAGCTCGGCCGCGTCGACTTCGAACGCCCGATCTTCCTAGATTGTGGTTCCCTGCGTCTCTCATCCTCGGCAGCAGCCCTCGGTGAGACCCAGCTTGTGCGGCTCGCCGAGCTGGTGGCAGACCGCGAGGCCCGGGCAACTATCTATGGCGATCTGCTGGCCGATGCCTTTGCCGATCGTGGTGGATTGGAGCCGAGGGTAGACCGGGCTCGATGAGGTCAATCCTTCGAATGAGTTGTCCGGTTGCAGTTTTTCGGTACGGCCGCCATCGTGCCTCAGCCTTCAGGGAGCAAGGTGGCGCCTACGCCCTCGCTCGGCCCGTCGTGCACGTGGTCGGGAATGACCTGCACCATCACGCCCTGGAGAATCGCGGAACGAAGGAGTCCATCGCTGGCCCGCACCTCTACACCTGGACCGGAAGCGAAGCTGCCGCCACCGATCTCGGTGGGAGACTGGCCGGCGAACAGGGTCATCTCCTCCACCGCTGGGCTCACGAAGAGGCGAGTCACCTCACCTCTAGCCAACGCCAACGCCGTCTCGGCCAGGCCCTCCACAACGGCGCCATGACTCTCCATGAATCGAAAGGTCCGAATTGCCTGCACCGTGTCCACTGCGGCGAAGTCGGCGACTGCCCTGACCGTGGCTTGCGAGAGATCCTCATCGGGCGACACCGCAGAGACCTTCACACTCGGCGGCAGCGCAGGATCGAGCCGATCGACGACCGCAGTGGCGATCTCCTCGGGAACCGAGACCACCACAACCTCGGTGCCTTCGTGAACGTTGTGGATAATCGCGTGTGCGATCTCGGCAGGGTCGTCCGAATCGATTTCCTGGGTCCAGCTCGTCGCCTCCGCCGCTTCGGGGAAGCGAGCAAACTCCAAGATGCGCGTCGTTGGCCCGAATCGCACCACCAGATGATCCACATCACGGTGCATCGTCTCCACCAAAGGCGTCAGGCGGGGAACGGGGGCCAGTTCGGCGATGTCGTAACGGGGCGGATCGACCAGCGGTGCGCTGAAGGAGCCGTCGCTTCGCCCGAACCAGCACACACCGGCAGCATCGATGCTGCGAGCATTTTCCACCGCCGATTCGATGGAAGATCGCTGCAACCAGTCCGGGTGCGCGTCGGGAAGAGAGTTGAGTGCCACCGCCACAACCTCATCCGCCGGCACCGCCCCCTCAACCGATGCATAGACCGAGATGGTGTCTGTTAATGGCTGAAGAAAACTTCTGAGATCGCTCGGTTCCATATCGACAAACGTACCCCACTGGCACTGCGGACAAACCGGCCTCATCGCCGACAAGATCAACGAACGGAGGGCCCCGCAGGGATGCGCACATCGTCACACACTGCCACGGCGGTGACGACTCCGGATCAAACCGACCTGTGGTCGACTACCTTGCAACGTCATGACAGACAGCTCGTCCAAACACTTCCTCACCTTTCGGTCCAGCCTTCCCTCGATGACCGGTAAGACAGTGGTGATCACGGGCACAACATCGGGAACCGGCAAGGTCGCCGCCACCACCGTGGCTGAACTAGGAGCCAAAGTCCTGGTACTCAATCGTGCATCGGAGCGATCGAAGGCGAGTTTCGCGGAACTTACCTCCGCATGCCCCGACGCTGACCTCCATAGTGTTGAATGCGACCTCCAGTCGTTCGATTCGGTTCGAATCGCTGCGGCGAAGGTCAAAGGACTCTGCCCTGAAGGTGTGCATGTTCTAGCGAACAACGCCGGCGTGATGGCACTCGGCGATACCGCCACCGGCGATGGCTTCGACATTCAGATGCAGACCAATCACCTCTCGCATTTCCTCCTCACAAAGGAGCTGATGCCACTGCTGGAGCGGGTGACCGAGGCCGACGGGGATGCCCGGGTGGTGAACCACTCCAGCGTGGCTCGTCTGTCGCCGAGCAAGAAACTCCAGGCCCAATACCTGGAGAAGAAAGGCGGACAGCTCGGCGGCGATGGATCCGCCCTGGAGAACTTGATGTTTCGAGGGCCCCGCTGGCTTCGCTACAGCCAGACCAAGCTGGCCAATGCCGCCTTCACCGCCGCGCTCCATCACCGGCTCCACGAGAAGGGGTCCAAGGTGAAGGCGCTCGTAGCTCACCCCGGGCTGGCCAACACCCACCTACAGCAGACGTCGGTGAAAGAGGGCGGGATGGGGGGCTTCTTCACCAGCATCTTCATGCGTTTCAGCCAGAGCTCCGAAGACGGGGCCATGGGCCTCATCAGCTGCATGTGCCTCCCCAATGCGACGTCCGGACAGTTCTACGGACCCGGCAGCGGCTCGTCGGCCTTCAGAGGCAAAGCGAAACCCTTCGCCCTCGAGTCGTTCTACGACAACCCCGAAACCCGCGAGCTGTTGTGGTACAAGAGCGAAGAGGCTATCGGCGAATCGTTCACGATCTGAAGGTGAAGGAGAGCCATCAGAGGCCAAGTCCGATGGCGGGGTGGGCCGAGGACTACTCAGTTGATGGCGGCGTGGCCCCCTCCGCCGCTCCGCCGAACGTTCGTTTGCATTGCAAGCCCATCGTGGCGGCGGCGAAGAGCGTCCGGTGAAACGGGTCAGAATCAAACCCGTAGTGGTAGTCGCAGATATCGCCAGATTGCCGAAGGGCGGGAGCCCGAAGTGGACTAGCGGCCGCTCACTCGATTAGTGGAGTAGTTCTCGTCCTTGGTGATCGAATGGGCAATCCGAAACCCGAAGCTTCCGTCTTTCGCAAGGTCGAACATCACGACTCCGACTGCTATGGCAACGCCGACCATCTCGAGGAACTCCTCAAGGCTGGTAGAGAGCATGTACTTGGTTGAGGTGAAACCCGCGCCGTCGTTGACCGATGCTTGGCCAGCAGCGTCGATCAAGGTTCCTCCGATCCCTTCCATCACCACGGCTCCGGTAAGGAAGACGCCAGCGGCAATAAACATGCCAGTGCGGGTAACTGGATTGAGTTTGCGAACCCAAGGAAAGAGAGACACAGAGACGGCGAATGCGACAACTGTGTAGGGAATAATCCAGGCGAATGTGAGAAACCCGCTGGTTCCGAGGGCGGCTCGCAACGGTTCGGTCGTGGCTTCGTGGATGGTGATGACGTCATCGGCCATCACATAGGCAGCACACATGGCAACGACGAGCCACGGTCTCCAATTCTCGCCGACGCGGTGAGCGAGAACGGTACGAGCCAGAAGAAGCAGTATCAAGAGCCCGAATTGAAGCCCGGTCCAGAGCGTCCCAAGCGATGCCTCCTCGTCTACATCGAGCCGGTTGATATCAAGGCCCGCCAAGTTGATGGCAACACTTAGAGCAACGATGCAGAACGCGATCATAATAAGGACCTTGACAGTTCTCGGACCGTCAACCGTGATGATTGAATTCGCTTCCGGAATCACGCTCTAGCCCTTCGCTGTTACTTCAAAGGCATCGTCCGTTTGGTTTGTTACCTGTAGTGGTTTTTCCGCATTGATCACACTGAGCGCACCCACCACATTAGATGTGGTTGTGAACAGGAATTTGGGGGGGAGGGGTATGCTCGGCCGATGGTCGAGGTCAACTTCCTCTCACCGCAGATCGGCGCAGTGATCGGGAGTGGTATACAACCGATCTCGTTGCACGACATCGACACCATTGTGAAATGGCTCGACGAGCGTCTCGTCGTGGTCCTCCCCGGCCAAATGCTGGACCCGCCAATGCTCAACGGCTTCATGGAGCACTTCGGTCCAGCCCACGTCCATCACTCCGACGAGGGGGTGCTGTTCGTTCCCGAGCTGCCCGAGGTCCTCGAGATGCGCAAAGACCCCGACGGTGTGCGGTTGTTCGGGGGCGACGGCTGGCACGCTGACGTGACGTTCCAGGATCCCTGTGGCTCCATCACCGGCTTGTATGCCTCAGTTGTTCCTCCGGTCGGCGGCGACACGCTTTTCCGCGAACGCCATCGCGGCATACGAAGCCCTCAGCCCCCCGATGCAGGATGTGCTCCGAGACCTGCGAGCGGTCCATTCCTACGATGGGCCCGGCCGTCCCGATCGAGAAGGACTCACCGCCGTTCACCCGGTGGTGCGGCGCCACCCCGCTAACGGAGCCTTGGGCCTGTACGTGAACACCATGTTCATCACCCGCTTCGAGGGCATGACACCGCAGGAGACCCGTCCACTCCTCGAGTTCCTGCAGGCTCACATCACCAGACCCGAGTTCGTGTGCCGGGTGCATTGGGAACCGGGCCACCTAGTCCTCTGGGATAACCGTTTCACCCTCCACTACCCGATCAACGACTTCGTGGGTCACGCACGACTGATGCACCGCCGGGTTGCACTCGAAAGGCCGCGCGCATGAGCACCCTCAAGCTCGAACCTGTCATCCGGGGCGTCCACCACCTCCATCTCCGATATAGCGTTGACACCTTCGCCTTCACCACGACCTACTGGTACGACACCGTCGATTTTCGCGATCTGGAAGCCCGCTTCGGCTCGGACTACCTCCGTCTCGTCGAGTTCCATTTGCTTGCATTCGAGGCCAACAAGGCGCTCAGCCTGAAGCCGGATCACGTCGACTTCGGGCCCTACGGCGACCTTGTGACCGAGGCGTTCTGGAAGTTGTGGGAAACGGTGTTCCACAACGTCTGGGCCGTGTGGCGTTATGAGAACGATCTCCCGGACTACCGGCTGGCAATGCCAGTGCTGGCTGACCCGGGGGTTCTCCCGCCAATCAAAGTGACTCCCGGCGATGTGCCCACGCTCATGTTGTGCGGCGGCGGCAAGGACAGCCTCACCAGTATGAAGCTGCTCGAACGGGCCGGAATCGACTACGACGCGTTTGTTTACTCGCACTCGACCTACGGGCGCGGGACGATGCAACACGAGCTGATCGATGGTCTTGTCGAGTCCTGCTCGCCGGGGCGCGTTCACCGGGGGTGGGTGCTCGACGACTGCTTAGACGCACCGCCCACAACTTTGCATCCCGAGCTTTCAATCGCCCGACTCATCGCCGCCGAAACCGTCAGTTCGTACTGGACGGCGCTCCCGCTCGCTCTCGCCCACGGCTATACCGACGTTGCGCTCGGCATCTCCCACAGCACCGACGAACACAACCTCACCTGGGAGCGCACCGGCGAGGACGTGAACTACCTGTGGGGTATGAGCTCAGTAGCGGAGCAGTTGCTGCATGACTACATCGCCGAACACATCGCGACCAACGTCCAGATGTTCCATATCCTGCGGCCGATCTATGACGTCAACGTCTTCGTTCTTCTCAACCGCGACCTCGGCTCGGTACCGGCCACGCACTCGTGCGCTCAGCTGAAGCCGTGGTGTTGCCGGTGTGCAAAGTGCATCTATGTCTGGATGAACTACGTCGCCTGGTTGCCCGAGGACACCGTTGCGAGGACCTTCGACCTCAATCTGTTCGACCTGCCTGAGAACCGGTTACTGCTCCGCAAGATGCTGGGCCTGGAGAGCTACAAGCCGACCGATTGCGTCGGTACTATCAGCGAAGCGCGGCTGGCGTTCCTCATGTGCCAACGCAAAGACGTGACCGGGCTGATCGCCGACAACATTGACCTACGACCGTTCGAGGCCGAGGCGTTGGCCTCTCTGGAGAAATACCGGGTCGTCAACCCTCCCGGGCGGACGGTGCCGGCGCATATTGCCGCCGCCATCGAGCCGCAGATGACCGAGGCCTCCGAACGTGCCGAGGCAATCGCGCGGTTGGTCCTGGCACAATAGACCGCCGAAAGCAGCGGTGGGCCTTGGGGAACAGACATGCCCTGAACTGCCTGGTCAGGGTGTTGAGTCCGATGCACGGCACAGAAGGTGGAATGACTTTGGTCGGCTGGGTTGTGCGCAAACGGGTGGCGAAGTGGCGTTGCCAGGTCGCCGCGGTAGAGGATGCAGTCCGTACAATCTGCGCCATGCGAGTCTTCTTCACTGGTGGCAGCGGTAAGGCGGGTCGGCATGCGATCCCATATCTCGTCGAGAAGGGACACCGGGTAGTCAACGGAGACCTGGTGCCGCTCGGCCACCCGGACGTCGCCGACCTTCGCATCGATCTGACCGATGCCGGACAGGTCTTCAACGCGCTCTCCGCATACGCAGGCTTCGACGAACTCGAACCCGGTACCGGTGTCCCGACCTACGACGCCGTCGTCCACTTCGCCGCGATCCCGGCGATCCTCGTTCGGCCTGACAACGAGACTTTTCGGGTCAACACGCTCAGCACGTACAACGTCATCGACGCCGCTGTGAAGTTAGGGATTCCCAAGGTGATCTTCGCGAGCTCGGAGACAACGTATGGGATCTGCTTCGCCGATGGTGAAGTCCGGCCCGAGTACGTGCCGATCGATGAGGAACACCCGACGGTCCCCCATGACAGTTATGCGATGTCGAAGGTCGTCAACGAGGCGACCGCCCGATCGTTCCAGGCCCGGACCGGTATCGACATCTACGGGTTGCGCATCAACAACGTGATCGAACCGCACGAGTACGTGACCAAGTTTCCCGCGTTCGTCGCCGACCCTAGTCTTCGCCGCCGCAACATCTTTGCCTACATCGACGCTCGCGATTTGGGACATATGGTCGATTGCTGCCTACAAGCTGACGGCCTCGGCTACGAGGTCTTCAATGTCTCGAACGACGACTTGTCGGTCGGCATAACCAGTGACGAGGTGTACGAGCGCTTCTACGCCGGCGTGCCGCGTCGCCGCGAGATGGCTCGTGACGCAACGTTCTACGCCAACGACAAGGCCAAGCGGCTCGTCGGATTCGCGCCGCGTCACTCATGGCGCAACGAACTCGCCAGCCACTGAACTACTTCCAGGGATGCGTGATGATCGTTGCGACAACGATCGAGATGACAATGTTGATCGCGAGTGTGCCTTGAGCGACGAACTCGCTGACGAAGTCGAAAAGCGCCAGGCAGAGGAGCAGCAAATAGCCCGCTCGTTGGTTCTTAACCTGGAGGCGAACCGAGGCCGCGAAGAGAAGTCCGACTGCGAACCCCACTGGCCGTCGGCTGAGCGTTGATCGCGGTGTTGACGGGTTGTCCATAGCCGGTTTGGGCCAAGCCAGCCAGATCCGGCCCGGAGCTGGTCTAGGGAGAGCCCGAGTTCTCGACTCGGCTTTAACACGGGGCCTCGGTCGGTGCTGAATTGCATCTACCAAAATGTGCTCAATAAAACGCGACCGGAAGCGGTCCGAGAGCGTCCGATTGCATGTGCCGATGACCACCACCAGAAGAAGCCAGCCCTCCACCGAAGCCTGGGCGGGACTGCCATCCCTAGAGGGCTCCATGCCTGCGGACCTCGTCAATCTGTCCGCAGCGCGATCTGTGGTGACATCTTGGCTCACCGATCGTGTGAATCAGCAGGAGATCGATGACATCGTGCTGGTATTCAACGAACTGCTGGCGAACGCAATCAACGCCGCTGCTCCCCACGACTCCATCCAGTATCGAGTCGAAAGCAAGGCTCCACGGGGCGCTGACCAGATACGGGTCACGGTCACCAACTTCCGAGCCGAGACAGGCTGGATCAACACGTGCGCGATGCCAGAGCCCGACGCCGAGGGAGGCCGTGGGCTGCCCCTCGCCGAGACCTACTCGGACAAGCTCGAGATCCTTCTCGCTCTTGATCGTGTCGAGGTGACGGCGACGTTCGAAAGTGTCGACATCTCGAACTGGCTGACGTAGGACTGCATGGGACCCCCTCGGCGACGACCGGCTGAGCGTTCGACTCTATTGGCGGGCGACTTGCGCTGAGACGTGGCCGACTGAGAAGGTCGACCGACGTTGGCATCTGATCCTTCGGCCCTAGCGCTGAGGTATCGAGGAACCAATCATCGAGAATGTGGACTGAAGCACGCTCGACAAGAACCGGCCCGCGAACCCGGGTGAGCGAGTTGACGATCGAGTGTGAGCTCTCTGAAGACGGTGACACCACCGTCGGCGTCTGCGAAGGGCCCATAACCCTCATCAATGACGGCGGCACCTGGGAAGGGACTTGCGAAGGCACCACCACATGGACGACACCTGAGCCCGATCACGTTCACGTCATCGACTGCATCTATCTCGGCTCCGAAGGCTATGACGGCCTCCGCTTCGTCCAACACCTGGAGGGCATCGACTACCCATGGCCGTATACGGGGCAGATCGAACCGGTCGACTGACTGAGAGTAGTTTCGCACCGCCCGACGGCACCTATCCCAGAGGGCGCCTACAACCCAACACTTGGTAACGGAACCTCCGGGTCATATGAACATCCAGCCGTGACCCGCAACCACAACTTGGCCGGAAATTGCCTACGGGGTAGCGCTTAGGGTTTTACCCCCGATCCGCCGATAGACGCTTGTGTTTCGTTCCCTCACTGCTGCCGTCGTGATCGTCGCAAGTGCGATCTTCGCAGTGCCAGTATCCGCTCAGCTCCCGACCATCGAGAACGCCGAATCCATTGAGGAGATCCTCGAGGCGGTCGACTATCGACCAAACGTCCACGGCGACGTCCTGCGCCTCTACCGAGCCTTCTTCGATCGTGAACCCGAACTGGGTGGCGCCAAGTACTGGCTGGGTGTACGGGACTCGGGCCACTCGCTCACAAACATCGCCGGGTACTTCACGCTGTCCGACGAATTCGCAGACAACTACGACGGCACCGACGACGAGGAGTACCTCCGTCGGGTCTACCCCAACGTTCTCGGGCGCAACTATGACCAGGCTGGCTTCAACTACTGGCTCGACTTCCTGCACGGCACAAACACCTCGGGCGGAAACGATGCGCTAGCCATACTGTCTCGCGGGGCACTGCTTCGGTGGATCACGGCCGGGGCGGAGTTTAAGGCCCAGTACCCGTACCAGCCCGCTGCCCCCTCCCCCGGTGGTCCTTGGAACCCAGGCAACTCGGCTGGCACCGCTGTTGTTCCCGCCGCAGCAGAGGCCGAGCCGATCGACAATCCCGACCACGTCATCGGTAGCGGCACTGCGGCCAGCTGCACGTCGGCCGCAGTGATCAACGCTGTAGCGCAGGGCGGCGTGATCACTTTCGATTGTGGGCCAGATCCCATCACTATCGAGATGACGGCTACAGCCAAGGTGTTCAACGATCAGAATCCCGACATCGTGATCGACGGCGGTGGCCTTATCAGCTTGTCCGGCCGGGGTGAGCGTCGAATTCTCTACATGAACACCTGTGACAGGGACCAGGTGTGGACAACCTCTCATTGCCAGAACCAGGATCATCCGCGTTTGACCGTGCAGAACATCCACTTCACCAACGGCAACTCGACCGGTCAGGGCTACATGGGCGGAGGCGCAATCTTTGTCCGTGGCGGTCGGTTCAAAGCCGCCAACACGATCTTCACCGCAAACCGGTGCGAGATCGTCGGTCCCGACGTGGCCGGCGCCGGACTCCGGGTCCTCAGCCAGTACAACAACCTGCCCGTCTACATCACCAACAGCACCTTCGGTGGTAGCCCCGAGGCAGCGAATGTCTGCTCCAACGGTGGCGCGCTCAGCACGATCGGCTCATCCTTCATCATCCTCAACAGCCTTTTCACGCACAACTCTGCGATTGGCAACGGAGCCAACCCGGCCCAAGCCGGAACGCCAGGCGGTGGAAACGGCGGGGCCATCTACAACGACGGCGGCACGTTCCATCTGATCGTTCGCGGTTCGGTGATCACCGACAACACGGCCAACGAGGGCGGCGGCGGGATCTTCTACGTCAGCAACAACCGGCTCGGAACGATGACGCTGGACGAAGTGGTGATGGCTCGCAACCCCAGCCTCGGCTTCGAAACCGCCGGCTTGCCCGGCATCTTCTACCTAGGCAACGGCAACCCCGTCATCACTGGATCTAGCCTCCGTTAGTTCGACTCGACCACGATTGCTTCTGTTTCGTACGCATTGTCAACAAGCCGCACAAAGTCAGGGCAAATTCCTGTTGTCAGCCACAATCGGGCGTTCTGCCCCTTCGATAGCCACACCAAGTGTGGCTCTCAACAGGAATTTGGGGGAAGGGTGGGCGTTGAGGGACTCGAACCCCCGACCCTCTCGGTGTAAACGAGATGCTCTAGCCAACTGAGCTAAACGCCCTTAAGTTGAGAGAGGCTATCGCAGTTTGGCGGTGGTGAGGGCGGATTTGATCTCGGCCAGCAGTTCGGGCGTTGCTGCCACCAGGGGGCCTCGGCGGGCTGCCATGTCCAGCACCACCAGTTCTTCGTCGTTGAGTTCGCCGATGGCACAACCGGACTCGGCACAGAACAGATACGCCCCCAGGTAGTCCCAGACGCCGTGGGCGGCGTCCACATCCAGGAACGCATCGAAGACGCCCGTGGCCACCGAACAGATATCGAGCGCACCGGCACCATAGGCTCGATACTGGCGCCAGCCGAGATGGGCCGACGGCCAGCCGGAGAACGAAACGATGGCATCGCTGAGCGACGTGCACGAGGAGGGAGTTGCCTCGGTTCCCTCACCCCGAACGGCGACGAAACGGTCGCCGAGGGCCAGGTTGTAGACCCCGCTGGCGAGGGGGCCAGCGGCATCCACTGCACAGAGGCTCGTGGCGAACCATGGCAGTCCTCGGGCGGCGTTGGTGGAGCCATCCACCGGGTCCACCACCACGGTGATCTCACCTTCGCCGGAAATACCCGATTCCTCTGTCAGAACCCTCAAACCGGCGTCGAGCAACGGGGGCACGATTAGTTCATCAGCGACAACGTCGTGGACATACTGTCCGGCCACGGCGCCGCTGAGTCCCCAGTCGCTGTTGCTGGCGAGGGTCTCGCCCAGCTCGAATGCGAGCCGGTCGAACAGTGTGACCAGGTCTTCCGGGGCCATGGAGGAGCTAGAGCACTTCGTCGAGCCAGAACGGGCAGCGATCGAGTATGTACTCGCTCACTTCCCGGCAGCGCTCGAAGGGATCGCACAGCGATTCTTTTCCATGAACAGATCGCCAAGCGAGAGCGGCACACGGGACGTGACGGCGAGTTTGCGTTCGGGGGCGTCGGTTGCCGACGCCGTGGAGTCGATCGCCGAAACCTCCAACGGCAAGGTGGTTCCGCCGATTCCGGCCAGCTCGGTGGCAAGCACCAACAAATCCGGTGGTTTCACCAGCGGGGGCAGGGCCCAGCTGAAGATAAGTGGGAAGGCGAAACCCTGGGGCGGCTCGGCATCCTCAGGTAGCGAGATCATGGCATCTTCGAATGTGAGCAGCGTGCGAGGGTCCACTTCTAACGCCAAATGCAGATCCAACGGTCCACCACAAGCCCGCTCGGGGTGCAGATCCACCTCGAAGGCCTGGCTCATGCTGTAGGTCTCCACGAAATGCCGCTCGTCATGGACGTGAAATCCGTGATCAGCGGCGTGACCTTTCAAATCGGTGATGAAACCCGGAACATCGATGAGCGCCAACTTCGGACCTCCTGAGAACGACCACCCATCGTGCCACATCTTTGGACCAATCGGACACCGTTCTCCTAACCTGACCCCGTGAATTCCGGTGCCAACGCCAACATCTACCTCGACCTCATGGCCGCTGGCATCGACGATCCCGACCGACCGCTATTCCATCGACCCGAAGCGGGCGACACGCTCTCCTACGGTGACGTCGCCCACCGATCCGAGGCCATGGCGGCTGCGCTCGTCCACAACGGCATGGTTCCCGGTGATCGACTGGTGGTTCAGGTGGAGAAATCAACCGATGTCATCACCCTCTGGTTGGCCTGCTTGCGGACCGGCGTGATCTTCGTGCCTCTCAACACCGCCTACACCGATGCCGAGGTGGACGCCTTCGTGGCCGACGCTGATTCCACCCACCTGATCACCGCCCCCGAACGGGGTCGGGGTCTCACCCTTGGCAACGACGGCGGCGGAAGTTTCGCCACTCTGGTTTCACAGGTGACCAAATCTCGGCAGCCCTCGCCGCCCATTTTCCAGGCCCGACAAGACGACCCTGCCGCCATGCTGTTCACCTCCGGAACCACCGGCCGATCCAAGGGTGCAGTTCTCACCCATCGGGGCCTCCTGGCCAACGGCCGGGCCCTGGCGGCGGTCTGGGAGATCACCGGTGACGACCATCTCCTCCACACGCTCCCGGTCTTCCATGTCCACGGGCTTTTCGTCGCACTTCACCCGCTGATGCTGCAGGGTGGGCAGGTCACGTTCCTTCAGCACTTCTCCCCCGAAGCCGTGGTGGAACACCTCCCTCGCTGTTCGGTGCTCATGGGCGTCCCCACGCACTACACCCGACTGCTCAATCACGATGCATTCACGTCCGAAGTGGCGGCGGGCGTTCGCCTGTTCACCAGCGGTTCCGCGCCCATGACCCCAGCGGTGCACCACCGGTTCACCGAGCGAACCGACCGGACGATCACTGAACGTTACGGCATGACCGAGTGCGGAATCATCACCTCCAACGCTCCAGGGAATCCCCGGATTGGAACGGTCGGCACTGGTCTCCCGGAAATGCAACTTCGGATCGGCGACAACAGTGTGGTGGAAGTAAAAGGGCCTCACCTTCTCCACAGCTATTGGCGGCGCCACGACGCCACGGCGAAGGCTTACACCCGCGATGGCTGGTTCATCACCGGAGACATCGGCACGCTGGACGCTGATGGTGTGCTCACACTCTCTGGACGAGCGTCGGACATGATCATCTCGGGCGGCTACAACATCTACCCCAAAGAGATCGAGCAGGTTCTGGACCGAGACCCGCAGATCGCCGAGGCGGCAGTGGTCGGCTGGCCCGACGAAGAATGGGGTGAGCGGGTGGTGGCGTTCATTGTGCTGAGCGACGGTGCCGCGGAGAAGACATTCCGACCACCGGACCTCACCGAACTCGCCCGCTTCAAACACCCGCGCCAGTTTGTAGTCGTTCCCGAACTCCCCCGAAATGCGATGGGCAAGGTCCAGAAGACGGTCCTGCGAGATGTAAATGGGTGAGTGCGTCCGGGGTAAGAGTTAGTGCCCCAGACCAGCCCGGGACTTCTCGATCTGGCGGCGCAGGGTGGCCGGTGATGCCCGGGTGAACGCCAACAGCGCCAGCACCACCGGGTAGATTTCCAGCCGTCCCAGGATCATGGTGATGAATGCAACCGTGATCGCTGGCGTTGGCAAGGTGAGGAAGTCCGACTTGGGCCCCACCAGGTTCAAACCCGGCCCTACGTTGCCGAAGCTGGTTGCGGCCGCCGAGAAGGCCGTCACCATGTCGGTCCCGGAGATGGCGATGAGGAGTGACGAGAGCCCAAATATCGAAAGGGCCAGAACCAGAAAGCCGAGCACCCGGAAAGCCACGGCATCGCTGAGTGTGGTGTTACCGATCCGGACGGGTCGGACGATCCGAGGGTGCAACTGCCGCAACGCTTCCCGCCGAGCGAAAGAGCCGACGGCAAGAATTCGAATCATCTTCACACCGCCGGCAGTGGAGCCAGCCATGCCCCCCAGCGGCATGAGTAACAAGATGATCACCCGGGCGGCGTCACCCCAGAGATCGAAGTCTGCTGTTGCATACCCGGTGGTGGACACCACCGAATTCACGGTGAACAGCGCATCCCGGAAGCCGTCCCATCCAGCGGTTCCATCGCCGGCGGTGAACATCACGATCACAGTGGCGACCGCCACCACTCCGAGATAGAGCTTGAACTCCGCTGACTTGAGGAAAACACCCGGTCGGCCTCGGAGGGCCCGGAAAAGCAGGGTGAAACTGGTTCCGGCGATGAACATGCACACGATTGCGATCCACTCGATGAGACCGGAGTCGAAGGCGTGGATACTGTCGTTATAGGGTGAGAAGCCGCCGGTGGAGACGGTGGTGAACGAGTGATAGACAGCGTCGTAGATCCCCATGCCGGCGATCAAATACGCCAGCATGACCGCCACGGTGAACCCCAGGTACAGCCCCCACAGCCGACGGGCGGTGTGACGCACCCGGGGGGTGAGTCGCTCACCGGTGGGCCCGGGGGCCTCGGCTTGAAGCAGGTCCATGCCACCCGCGCCCACAGTGGGGAGCACGGCGACCACCAGCACGATGACGCCCATCCCTCCCAACCATTGCGTGATCGCCCGCCAGAACAAAATCCCCTTACTCACGCTTTCGATCGGTCGCAGCACCGTAGCTCCGGTGGTGGTGAACCCGGAGATGGACTCGAACAGGGCAAGGTCGAACCGGCCGAGCGTGCCACTGAGCATGTACGGCACGGCACCGATAAGCGATAGAACAACCCATGCGCCTGTGACCGTGATGAAGACGTCGACCACCTGGATTCGGTCTGGTATGGCCGTCAAGCGCCAACCTATGTATCCAATGACCGTGGTCAGGATGCCCGGAATCAACAGGTCAAGAACATTTGGGCCGCTGGTCAATGCCTCCACCGCAGCCGAAATGATGATGCCCAGACCGGTGACCACCATAATCAACCCACACACGTGCGCCAGCATGCTCTCCAACTTGCGCGAGCCATCGAACGCCGAGCGTTGAACCATCGTCAGCTTTCCCCGATGAACAGCGCCCTGGCGTCGGCCAGGCTCTGCGGACGGGTGAACAGCACGATGGAATCTCCGGCCGCCAACACGGTGTGACCCCGAACGATTTCGGACTTGCCGGCCGAACGGATCACGGCGCCCAGCAGAACGTCCTTGGGCATCTCCAGTTCGGACACCACTGCGCCGTCGGCCAGGGATCCCGCACTGACCTCGATCTCATCCACCTCGGCATCAGTTTCCAGGAACGTGGCCACGGTGGAGGTGTTCCCTCGAATGTGGCGCAGAACGGCGTTGGCCGAAGCGGTCCGGGGACTCAGGGCTGCATCAACACCGAACTTCCCGACCAACGGCAGAAGCGCGAGCCGGTGCAGCACCGCAACGGTGAACGAAGCGCCCTCCGAAGCCGCGAAAGCGCACGCCAGCACGTTGGCTGCATCCTCGCCGGTGGCCGCAACCACGGCGTCCATCCGACCGATGGCCTCCTCAGCAAGAAGTTCGGTATCGGTGACATCGCCGCCGATCACCACCACCCGGTCCAGTTCGGCCGCCAGTTCCGCCGCTCGATGAATGTCCCTTTCCACCAGGACGACTTCGGCTCCCTCGTCCTGCAACTGGGTAGCCAGCCGGGTTCCGATCGCTCCCCCGCCCAACACCATCACCCGGCGAGCCAACGCTCCAGGGACGCCTAACTGCTCCAACATCCGTTTCTTGTAGGAATCACGGCACAGCACCCGAACGTGATCACCGGGAAGAATGCGCTGATCACCCCTCGGGATGACAGTGGTTCCGCCGCGGGAGATCGCACCGAACAGGAACTCCAACTCCGTACCGAGGGATCGCCCGATATCCGCCAACGATTGGTTGGCCACCGCCGCACCCTCCCGGACAACGGCACCGATCACCACTAGATCGCCGCCCATCCGATACACCTCGTCGGTGCCGGTTGCGTGGACGAGTTCAAGGATCTCGTCGGCAGTGTCGCGATCCGGGTCGATTACCAGATTTGCACCAACCCTGGTCCGGAGTCGCTCAGCGGCCAACCCTCGGAAGGCCGGGTTCTGAAGACGAATCACCGTGTTCTCCACGCCGTTCAGTTCCGCCACCAGCGACGCCAAGAGATTCACTTCGTCATTCTCGGTAACGGCGGCAACAAAGTCGGCCCTAGCGATTCTGGCCTTCCGCAACACGTCGGGATGCGACCCGCTCCCCACCACCACCTGGACGTCCAGCCGTTCACTGACTTCCTCGGCGCGGCCAGGGTGTTGCTCCACCACGACGATGTCATGATCCTCCGCCGCCAGAATCTCCGCTAGGTAGAACCCAATCTCGCCTGCACCAACAATGACCACATGCACGGCCCATAGGCTACTTGGCCCGCTAGTGCACACCTGCGAATGCCGCTACTTCAGCTGGAGGAAGCTATCGGGTAGAGGCCTGCATGTGTTTTATGCCGTGGATGAAGCTCGCTTCGAGCAGGTCAGGTTCACCCGAGACATGAAGCTTCGGAAGACGAGCGAAGATCTGCCGGAACAACTCGGTGATTTCCATCCGGGCAAGGTGAGCCCCAAGGCAGAAGTGGGGACCGGGTCCGCCGAAACCCACGTGGGGATTGGGGGTTCGTCCCACGTCGAAGCGGAGCGGGTCGGCAAAGACCTCGGGGTCACGATTGGCCGCCAGGTAGTTGAGCAGGACCTTGTCGCCCTTCTGCATTTCAACGCTGTCCATAATCGTGTTGCGCAGAAGCGTCCGACGCATATACGTGACTGGGCTGGCCAAACGGACGATCTCTTCTACCGCTGTACCTGCCAGACCGTCGAAATCGTTGGCCCACCGATCCCGCTGATCTGGGTGGTCGGTGAGATATTTCATGCCCCAGCTCACGGCATTCCTGGTGGTCTCATTCCCGGCGACCACGAGAAGGATGAAGAAACTGGCCAGGTCCGCTGAGGAAAGCTCGTCTTCTTCCAACCGTGCGTTCACCAATTGACTGGTGAGATCGGTTCCGTCACCGCCTCGCTTCGCAGCGGCCACCTGATTCATCAGCTCAGCGAGCTCGCCACCAGCGGTCAGCAGGGCGGTGACGATGTCGCCGGTTTCCGGGAAATACTCGGGATCTCCCACGCCCAGGATCACGTTCGTGCGGTCGAAGACAAACTGGTATTCCGAGTTCGGGATTCCCATCAGGTCGCAAACGACCTTCAACGGGAGAGCGGCAGCAACATCCACCACAAAGTCCAGCTGCTCCTTTTCCTGCGCAACTTGCAGAATACCGGTGGTCACCGAAGCAACTTGGCCCTCGAGTCGCGCCATGATCCGGGGGGTGAATCCTTTGGACACGATTCGTCGCAATCGGGCGTGCCGCGGATCATCCATCGCAATCATCGAAGAGAAGAACTCGTTGAATTCGGCTGGCACATCGGTGACCACGATCCCCGCTGCGGAGGAAAAGGTTCGTGGATTCTTCGAGGCGGTCAGTATCTGCCTGTGCTTCGTGAGGACCCAGGCGCCCGGACCCTGAGCAAGCCCAATCCCCACCGGCGGAACCGGTTCTTCGAAGAACCGTGGCCCGGCCTCCCGAATCGCCGCAAGGTCGGCATCGATCTGGCCAGCATCCCGGACCCAAAAACTGGGACGGATCGGGTTCGGATCATGGGCGGACACTCTCCAAAACCTATCCGCCCTGGATGTCGGACAACAGCACGGCGACGCTAAGTACTCTTATCGGCGCAGATGGTCACGGTGTGCGCTATTATCGCAGGTAGCCGACGCTGAGCCGAGGGTGTCCGCAACGAGAGAAAGCCGCACCTCGGCAGGGTGAGCATGCGAAAATTGGGCGATTCATGAGCAAACGGGCATTGACCGTTGTGGACTTGATTGAGATGTCGGCAGCCAAGCACGGCTGGAGACCAGGCCTCATGCTCGGCGACGAGACAACTCTCATGGAGGAATTCGGCGCCGGCCGCAGCGTGCTTCGGCAGGCCATCCGGTTGGCCGAGCACCTTGGCATAGCATCGATGCGACGGGGCCGTAGTGGCGGGCTCACCATCGCTGTGCCATCGCGTGACCCGGTGGCCATGTCACTCAGAATCGCCTGGTCCCAAGCCCGCTTGGTTCCCCGAGCCGTTGAGCGATTGGAGGATCACATAACCCGTTGGGCAGCATCCGCCCCACCAGGCGGTGAAGTGATCGGCGAAGCCGTTGCCATGGCATCCGAGCGGTACAGAATTCCTGCGGCTATACCATGGAAGAACGACGGCACCGATCAGAACCCAACCAAACTGGGCGAACAGATCGCCAGGCAGCTGCTGGCCAGCATGTTCAACGATCACATGGACAGCGACGTGTTGGGTTCCGAAGCCCAGCTGATGACAACCCACCACGCTGGCCGGGCCGCCCTTCGCGAAGCCGTACACATTCTCGAACTCCATGGTGCCGCCACCATGCAACGCGGCCCCGGTGGCGGGCTCCTCATCCTTCACCAACCAACGAGCGGAGCCATCCCGCGATCGCTCCGGGCGCAACTTCGCAGCAAGGGCCAGTGCGACGAGCAAATTTCTTTGGTGCTCAACAGCCTCCTCGCTGGACTTCCTGACGCCACGACCGTCCCGGCGGTCGTGGCATTGCGACTCGGTGCCCAAGAACTACGGGCCGAACTGGCCGTCCAGCCCCAAATAGAAGACGCCCTCGACCTTCGCACCGCCCCTTACATCGGCGGCTAAACCGGTTGCCAACCGTTCACCGTGATGAAATCATGCTGATCGGGGAGACGGAGTTGTTAGACTTCACAAGTCGTATTCCGGGGTAGCTCAGTTGGCAGAGCAACCGACTGTTAATCGGTTTGTCGTGGGTTCGAGCCCCACCCCCGGAGCCACGTTCACCCTCGCCCAGCGGTCTTGCCCGTGCGGGTGGCCCCGGGGCGGTAGCTCAGTTGGTTAGAGCACGGCACTCATAATGCTTTTGTCGTGGGTTCGAGCCCCACCCGCCCCACAGTAATTCCCTCCGGGGGCCGTATAAACGCCACGGATGCGATAACTCCCTCCGGGGGCCGTTCAAACGCCACGGATGCGATAACTCCCTCCGGGGGCCGTTCAAACGCCACGGATGCGATAACTCCCTCCGGGGGCCGTTCAAACGCCACGGATGCTTTGCCTTCGGCCTGCAATAACTGCATCTTCGCCCTTCGGTCAGCGCTGCTCACCGTGCGTAGCTTCGCCCGGGCGCTGGGTTGTCCCTCCGGGGGCCGTTCAAACACCACGGATGCGATAACTCCCTCCGGGGGCCGTTCAAACGCCACGGATGCAGTAATTCCCTCCGGGGGCCGTTTAGACGCCACGGATGCTTTGCCTTCGGCCTGCAATAGATGCGCTGACCGGCCCGGGTCTTGCTCCGCAGAATTTGGGCGCGAGCGAGCGACTCCCGGCGACGCGTTAATCCAGGTAGCCGCGGAGTTTGTCGGAGCGGAGCGGATGGCGGAGCTTGGCCAGCGTCTTGTTCTCGATCTGTCGGATCCGTTCGCGAGTTACACCGAATTCACGACCGACCTCTTCAAGCGTGCGAGGGTGACCATCGTCGATCCCGAACCGTAGTTTCACCACTTCGGCCTCGCGCTCAGAAAGCTCCTGCATCACTTCCGAGACCGCCTCTGCCAGTAGGTGTCGAGCCGCAACATCCATAGGTGTGGCGCCGCCGTCGGGGATGAAGTCGGCCATGGACGAGTCGTCGTCTCCTACCGGCGAGTCCAGGCTGAACGCTTCCTGGCGCACGATGCGCATGATCTCTTCAACCCGCTCTTCGGTCATGTCCACGTCTTTGGCCAACTCGGCCAAGGTTGGCTCCCGTTCGAGCTTTTGGTTGAGCATCCGCTGGGAACGGACCACACGATTCATCGACTCCACCATGTGCACCGGCACCCTGATGGTTCGAGACTGGTCGGCGATCGCTCGAGTTATCGCCTGACGGATCCACCATGTTGCATACGTTGAGAATTTGAAGCCCCGGGCATAGTCGAACTTCTGTACGGCCCGCATCAGACCGAGGTTGCCTTCTTGGATGAGATCGAGCATGGGCACGCCCCGACCCGTGTACCGCTTGGCGATCGAGACAACGAGGCGAAGATTGGCGGCGGTGAGATCGTTGTTGGCCCGCTCGCCATCAGCCACCACCCGGCGGATTCGGCGCCGTTCGGCTGGATCCAGTTGGTCCCAGCGGCCCGAGATCACCAGTTCGGTTTGCTCCTTGGATTGAGCGGCGCCTCGCTCGATGCATTTGGCCAGTTCGACCTCCTCAGCTGCGGCTAACAACGGAACCCGTCCAATTTCTTTGAGATACATCCGCACCGGATCCGACGAACCGGATGCCCGAGCGACCGCCTGGGCGGCAATAGCGGCAGAATCGGGCCGTCGACGCCGCCGGGAGGACCCGGGGGGTTCAACGGCGACACTCTCCTCCACGTCGTCGTGATCGAAGGGAATCCGCTCCTTGGTCAGGAAGTCCTCAACCTTGGAGAGCAACTCCGGCGTCAGAACGATGTTGTGCATGACCTCCACCACGTCATCGGGTGTGAGAGTTCGTCCCGCCTTGGCGCGCAACCGGAGCCGGTCCTGATGTTCCTCGCTGAACACAAAACTTAACTCCGTCATCTGGTTAACCGGCTTCCTCAGACGTTGACAGTAACCACGCTAGCAAGTCCACCACGGTCTGTTTCTTCGTGGCAGGTTCACGAAGCGCCTCTTTGGTGGCCTGAAACCAACGCAACTCTGCCGTAAGGGCTTCCATGTCCTGAGCGGTACCGGTTTGGTACTGACGCATCCGCTTGTCCTTCTCCGCACCGAGAAAACGGCCCCACAACAGCGATGCCACATCGACCGGGTCGGCGTCGGTGGACTCCACCGAAAGCCGGTACAGCAGTTCCGTTGACTCCGAATCGGCCAACTCGATGACCCGGTTGATGTTGCGGTGCTCGGTGATCAGAGCGTAGATATCGCCGAGATGCTGCTCGGTGAAGAGTTCTGGCACCACCAAGCCAGCGATCTCGTCGGTGCGATGAAGCACCAGTCGCAGCGCCTCCAACTCGGTGGCCGGAACCGGTCTGGTGGAACGAGCCAGCGTGGAGACAACCCCACCACGGCCGCCTGCGTCAGGGGGTTGATTGGCTACAGCCCGGTTTCTCGCATGGCTGTCAGAACCCGATCGCCCCACCGCAGTGCTTCGGTCCCCGGGCTTGCGTGGTGTGGCCCGCTTGAGCATGGCACGGATGGTGTCGGGAGCCATCTGGGTGTGATCGGCTATCTGTAAGGCGTAGGCATCTTGCACAAGGGCGTCCGGGTGTTCGGCTAGCACGCTCAGCGCATCCTCGGCGGCTCGGGCTCGCCCCTCCACCGAGTCGATGGATGCCGCTTGCAACACCCGGTTGACCCGGAACTCGAGGAATGGTCGGGCCTCGGTGACAGCCCGGGCCAACTGCTGCGGATTGGACAGCGCCAGGTCACCCGGGTCTGCTCCCTCGGGAAGGTCGACCACACGAACATCGAGATCGTAGGTCCGCTCCCAAGCATAAAACTTCTCTGCAGCGGCCTGGCCGGCCTTGTCGCCGTCGAAACTCAGCACTACTCGACTGCCAAACTTCTTGAGAAGCTTCACGTGTTCTTCGGTGAGGGCAGTCCCGCACGTTGCGACGGCCCGGGGCACGCCGGCGATGTGATATCCGATGACATCGGTATACCCCTCACAGATCACCACTTCCCCCGCGTTGACGATATCGCTCTTGGCACGGTCCAAGCCATAGAGCACGCCGCTCTTGTTGTAGACCACCGAGTCACGGCTGTTGATGTACTTGGCACCCTCGCCGCCCGGCATGATCCGGCCGCCAAATCCAACCGGTCTTCCCTGAGCGTCAGCGATGGGAAACAAGATCCGGCCGCGGAACCAGTCCTGTTGACGATTTCGACGGTTGATGAGGCCCAGCCCGGAATCGGTGAAGTCTTTGTCTGATGCCCGCAGGTGTTTGGCGAGCGCATCCCATTGGTCGGGTGCCCAGCCGATCTTGAATTGTCGCACCAGCTCACCGTTGAGCCCCCGTTGACGTAGATAGGCCCTAGCGGGCGCCGCCTCGGGACTGGTGAGGAGCAGGTCGTGATACCAGTCTGCGGCCCGACCGATCAGATCCGACAACTTGCCCTTCCGTTGCCGGTCTTTCCCTTCACCGGCGTCGGTATAGCGAAGTTGAAGGCCCATCTTCTGGGCCAACCATTCGACTGCACCTACGAAGTCGAGACCCTCTTTCTCACGTACGAAAGTGATGACATCGCCCTTGGCCTGACAGCCGAAGCAGTAATACAGATTGTCGGCGGCGTTGACCGAGAACGAAGCGGAGCGTTCGGAGTGAAACGGGCACAGCCCGGTGAACCGGGTACCGCTGCGCTTGAGTTGGGTGTACCCACTGATGACCTGAACAATGTCGGAGTCCTTCCGCACTCTGTCAAGATCATCGTCGTGTATCCCCACAGGTGCAGGATAGGCGACCCCTGTGACCCCCGCTTCACCGAATGCGCAGGGACTACAGGTTGTCCCGTAGCCACTGGACAACCCCGGTGAGGGGAATCCGAACCTGTTTCATCGTGTCTCGATCGCGAATGGTCACCGCATCGTCATCGAGTGAGTCGAAGTCGAACGTGACGCAATACGGCGTACCGATCTCGTCCTGCCGGCGGTATCGGCGACCGATCGCCTGCGTCTCGTCGAAATCGGTGTTGAAGTGTTCAGCCAGTTCGCTGAACAACTTCTGTGCCGGCTCCATCAGCTGTGGCTTTTTCGACAGTGGTAACACGGCCACGGTGAACGGTGCGACGGCTGGATGAAGGCGCAAGACGGTTCGCTCCTCGTCGTTCACGGTGTCGGTGTCATAGGCCGCCATCAGGAGGGCCATCATCGTGCGTGTGGCGCCGGCAGCTGGCTCAATGACATACGGAACATAACGAACTTCGTTGGCCTGATCGTAGAAATCGAGCGCCTTGCCGGAATGTTGAGCGTGCTGTTTGAGGTCGTAGTCGCCTCGGTTGGCAATCCCCTCCAGCTCGCCCCAGCCCCAAGGGAAGAGGAACTCAACATCGCTCGTACTGGAGGAGTAGTGACTCAGCTCGTCATCTTCATGGGGTCGCAACCGCAGCAGATCTGGGCTGATCCCCAGGTCGATATACCAGTTGAGACGCTCGTTGCACCAGTACTCGTACCATTTGTCGGCCTCGTCGGGCGGAACAAAATATTCCATCTCCATCTGCTCGAATTCCCGGGTTCGAAACACGAAATTGCCGGGCGTGATCTCGTTTCGGAAGCTCTTACCGATCTGGGCGATGCCAAAAGGAGGCTTCTTTCTGGTGGAGGTCTGAACATTGGAATAGTTGACGAACATTCCCTGGGCCGTCTCCGGCCGCAGGTAGGCATCGGCCCCGGCCCCGGCTACGGGGCCCGCCTGGGTCTTGAACATCAGATTGAAGCTGCGGGCCTCGGTGAAGGAATCGGTGCTGCCGCAGTTCGGGCAGGTCCCGGGCTCATCCAAGGTGTCTTCACGAAAACGCTGGCCGCATTCTTTGCAATCCACTAGGGGGTCGGTGAAGTTCTGAAGGTGTCCCGATGCCTCCCAGATCTGGGGCGGACCCAGGATCGATGCATCGAGCCCAACCACGTCATGGCGGCGCTGGACCATTGTCCGCCACCACGCCTCTTTGACGTTGCGCAGCATCAGAACGCCCACCGGTCCGTAGTCATAGGTGGATCGGAAGCCCCCGTAGATCTCGGCGGACTGGAAGACGAAACCTCGGCGTTTGCAGAGGTTCACCACCTGATCGAAGAGTTCTGGTCTAGGGGAGGGTCCGTCGGACATGGGCAAAAGGCTAACCCATCTGCGCGAACACCCACGGTCTGATGACTATCCAACTTTTCCTCGCCAAAAACGGGCAGAGTAGAGGGGTGATCACACCTTCCCAAACCGATGTGCTGCCCCGTCGCATCGCTGCTTCAGCAGTAGATCTTGGGTCGGTCCTGCTGATCTGGGGTCTCGTCCTCTACCGCCTGACGGTCCGCTTCCAAATCAGCAATAGAAGCCCCGAAGGACGTCCGATCTATTCCGACTTCCAGAGACGGCAATTAGAGGCAATCGATGACGGACTGAATTTTGGCACCACCGTTGGCGATTATTACTACTCCCTCCACGGCCGGGGCCTGGTGCTGAGCGCCCTCTGCCTACTGATCTTTTCGTTGATCGCTTGGGTCCTGATCCCTGCCAACACCGGATGGTCACTAGGCCACCGTGCGCTGAACCTTCGAGTCACCGATCTTCAAGGTCACAAACCACCGCTCGACAGCTACCTACGGCGCTACCTGGTAGGTGTCGTCGACCTCTTTCCGTTCGTCGTTCCCGGTCTCCTGGGCTGGGTGATTGCGTCACGAAACGAGCGCCGTCAACGAATCGGTGACCTCACTGCGGACACGGTTGTGGTCGATGCGGCCGATGCAGTGATCTTCGAGGGTCCAGAGGTCACCACCACTGTCATCAGCGGCGCAGACAAAGACTCGGCGGCCAAGGGTGTTGTCGTGGCATCCAATCGCGGGACCACAGATTTGCCGGCCCCTCCGGGCAGCGACGATTTGATCAGCGTCGATCTCGACCGGGCGCTCACCGGAACGGGTTCCACCGACTTCCCGGTACTCGACCTAGAGGAAACCGCGACCGTCCCGATCGTGGAGTCCGACACTCCTACGCCCAGTCCGGTGCCCTTCCCTGTTTCTCGCAGCAGTTTCGTTGGGTCCAAGACCGACCACGAGATCGAAGTGGTAGGCGAACGTGACGATCCGCTCCCCCAGAGTACCTATGCATCGGAATGGCATTTCCCGGAATCCGCAGACGCTCCTGTTTGGACGCCAGATTCCACCTCCAACCGAGGGCCATCACCCGCTGCTAGCGAATCCCAATCACCTGAAGTCGGGGCCGAGGCTCCCTCGGCATCGGAAGCCGCCGCAGCGGCTCTGTCGGCTGGCTTGGGTAAACCGGTGTGGAACGAGGAATGGTCGGCGTGGCTGTATTGGGACGCCAACGGCAAGCGTTGGCTGCGGCACGACGAGGCCAAGGGCTGGGTGCCGATCGAGGATACCCAGAGCGTCTAGGTGGCCGATAACTAGCGGTACGGTGAGACGGTGATCGACCCCGAACGCATCCCCGTGCACATCGCATGCGTGATGGACGGAAACGGGCGGTGGGCAAACGAGCGAAACATGGTTCGCACCGAGGGACATGCTGCTGGCGAACAAGCGCTGGTCGACGCCGTTGATGCGGCCCTCGAGCTGGGCGTGTCGTGGCTCACCGTCTACGCCTTCAGCACAGAGAACTGGCGTCGCCCGATCTCTGAGGTTCGGTACCTCATGAACTTCAACGAACAGCTGTTGCTTCGGCGCCGCGATGACCTCAACGCCAAGGATGTACGAATCAGGTTCGTGGGCCGGCGCGATTGGCGGATCCCGCGCAAGTTATTGCGTCGAATCGAGGAGACCGAAGCGCTCACCGCTGCCAACGAAACGCTTACGCTGAGCATCGCCTTCAACTACGGCAGCCGGGCCGAATTGGTCGACGCAGTCAAGGCTCTCAACGCCGAAGGTGTAGAACCGTCCGAGGAAGCATTGTCGGCCCGCATGTACGACCCCGAGATGCCCGACGTGGACCTATGGGTGCGAACCTCAGGTGAACATCGCATATCCAACTTCCTCCTTTGGCAATCGGCCTATGCCGAGTTCGTGTTTGTCGACGCCTTCTGGCCAGACTTCGGCCGTGACGAGTTGTTTGCCGCCGTCGCAGAATTCCAGCGTCGAACGCGCCGCTTCGGCGGGCTGTAATACTGCTTCCGCTCGCCATCGTTACGCGCCGGGTGCCCTCCGCTTCCGCTCCGCCGTCGTTCCGCGCTGAGGCACGTAGGATCGCGGGGTGGCTCTCTATCGTGATCAGGGCGTGGTGCTTAGGACCCACAAGCTGGGTGAAGCCGATCGAATCATCACGCTCTTCACCGCTCAACACGGCAAGATCCGGGCCGTAGCGAAAGGCGTTCGTCGAACCCGATCAAAGTTCGGATCCCGGCTGGAGCCCATGTCGTGGGTCGACGGACAGTTCTATGAAGGGCGAAACCTCGACATCGTCACCCAGGTAGAAACGGCCCACCGCTTCGACCATCTACGAACTGACTCTGATCGACTCCACCGCGCCGCGGTCATGCTGGAGGCGGTCGAATTCACCACCAGCGAAGGAGGTGTTGATCGCTCCATCTTCAATCTCCTCACCGGTGCGCTCAGGGAACTGGACCGCACCGGAAATCACAGTGTGCTGCCGGCATTTGTGGCCAAGCTCCTGATGCTGGAGGGAATTCAGCCGCTGGTGGACGAGTGTGTCGTGTGTGGTGCAACCGAAGAACTGGAAGCGATCAACCTTCATCAGGGCGGCGTCCTGTGCCGCGAACACCGTTCCGGTCAGATCATCACACCCGAAGTTCGAACCGCCTTGGGGCTGATTTTTTCCGGCGAGGTTCGTCGAATGATCGACGAGACGCCGCCCGCTGTTGCCGACGCAACGGAGTTCCTAGCCGTGCAGTTGCTCGAACAACATCTGGAACGTCAGCTGAAGTCGGCCACGGTATTCGGGATGTAGCAAGCTAGGGCGGCGGGTCGCCGGTCCCCTGCCACGTAGGCGGAGCGAACGTTATATCGGGAATTGTGATCCGGGTTGTAGGAGGTGCGGTGGTGGTGGGCCGACGAGTAGTCGGTGGCCGAGTGGTGGCTGGCCGGGCGGTTGTGGGCGGGGTCGTTGTGGACGACACCGTGGTTGCCGGGGCAGTCGTTGCCGAACTGGACGATGCTGCGGCCGTGGACGATGTGGTGTTAGTGACAGTGGTTGAAGGCGCTGAAGTTGTAGTTGCTGCTGTGGTAGGGGGAGCGGTGGTGGTTGGAGTGGTAGGCGGTGGCGGAACGGTCGCCACGGTGGTCACTCCTCCCACGGTGGGTTCCGTGGTGCTTTCCACCGATGCATCGGAGTCCCGACCCAGGATCGTGAACAAGACCGAACCCGAAAAGGCGGCAATGAAGAGGACGGCCAGCGCTACGGTGACCCGTTGCCCAGAGGAAGCGCTGGGACTCCGTAAGGGTGTAACGGCGGTGGTGCTACGTTTTGGAATCGTGGTAGACGGGTAACTGCTTGCGACCGGCCGAATGGAACTGACCGTTCCTCCGGTTGCCGCCAATGGGCGCCTACTAGCAATGGCGGCCGCCGGTTCGGGTCGACCGAACACGCTTCCTGCCACCACGTCTTCGATCGCTCGCGACGTCCGCCGGTCTTGGGGATCGTTGGGAATCGCTGCATCGAGCTGCTGCACCGTGGGGGAATCCATAGCCGACAATGCTTCAGCAAGCGACATCGCTTCGCCGTCGCCGTCGCCGAAAACGGATCCAGACGCAGTTTCGCGTTTTTTGGCTCGTTCGACATGTGGTGGAGTCAGCAAAGGGCTGCAGAGAATATGGCGCCAACGCTCAAAGCATAAGATATCTCCTAACCTCGGGTCCGTGGCTAACATCCCGAACCTTCTGGGAAGAGTTACTCACGAGGTGTCCGGCGGCGGGGAGGAACGCCCAGGTCAGGTGGAGATGGCCGAGATCGTGGCGCAGACACTGGGCAAACCCGGTGAGGCGGTTGCCATCCAGGCCGGAACGGGTACGGGCAAGAGTATTGCGTATTTGACGCCGGTGGTGGATGCGTTGGCGGATCAACGCATCGAACGGGCGGTCATCGCTACCGCCACGATCGCCCTCCAGGACCAGCTGCTGAGCTCGGATCTCCCCACCACCATCAATGCGCTGGGAGTCGAAGTGAGCGCTGCGGTTTTGAAGGGCCGCTCCAACTATCTCTGCCTCCAACGGCTGGATGAACTCAACGAATCAAATCTCGCCGAGCAGCAACAACTCCTGGCTGGCAGCGATGCCCAGTCTCATCTGCCGGCCGTGAACAAGTGGGCCGAGGCCACCACCGTCGGAGACCGGGAGGAGCTCGTCCCAGCTCCCCCGGCAACCATATGGCGCGCCATCAGCGTTGGCCCCGACGAATGCCCGGGCGCTGCCCGCTGTCCCCGAGGCGATGACTGTTTTGCCGAAGCCGCCCGGAACGCCGCTGCCGAGGCCGACATCGTCGTCACCAATCATCATTTCTACGGCATCCACATGGCATCGGAAGGAACGTTGCTCCCGCCTCATGACGTGGTGATCTTCGATGAGGCCCACAACCTGCCCGAAGTCATCAGCTCCACAACCGGGGCCGAAATCAGCGGGGGCCGTTTCCGCAACATCGCCCGCCGGGTACGAGGTCTGTTCGCCGACGGCGACATCGCCGACCTCCTGATTCGCTCGGCCGACGATCTCCCGGACGAACTTCGCGACCACATCGGCGATCGCATAACGGTCAGTGCCCAGCTGATGGCGGTACTCCTGGCCGGTCGAGCGCGCTGTGAGAATGCGGTGAAAGGTCTTCGCAAAGTGACCGAAGCCGCCAAGACCGGCGGGACACCCCTGGATTCAAAGACGGCCACACGAGTCGATCGAGCCATGCGACTACTCACGTCGCTCATCGATGACATCGATCTTGTCATGGCGTCAGAGCCCGACACCACCGTGCTCTGGGTGGACGGCAGCTACGGGAATCCGGTGCTGCGGGCCACCCCCATCGATGTGAGCCCAATCTGCGTGGCACAGCTATGGCCGGGTCAGTCCGTAATTCTGACCAGCGCCACCGTGCCCTCCTCGCTCGGAGCGTCGCTGGGTCGCCCAGAGTTGGAGCATCGGAGTGTGACCTCGCCGTTCGACTACGCCGAGCTGGGATACCTCTATTGCCCGATGCACCTTCCCCTTCCGAACAGCCCAGACTTTGCCGAGGCCAGCCGGGAGGAGATGGTTCGCCTCGTCACTGCGGCCGGTGGGCGTTCACTCTGCCTCTTCACGTCCTACCGGGCGATGGAGGGGGCAGCCGAGCACCTCGAGAAGGAACTAGATGAAGAAATGACCGTGTTGGTACAGGGCACGGAGTCCAAGTCCGAACTCCTCCGCCGGTTTGTGGAGATCGATCGTGTGGTGCTGCTGGCCACTATGAGTTTCTGGCAGGGAGTCGACCTTCCCGGTGACGACCTCACGCTGGTCACGATCGACCGTATTCCGTTTCCCCGGCCCGACGATCCGGTGTTGTCGGCCCGCAGAGATCGATTAGGGAACAAAGCCTTTGGCGCCATCGACCTCCCACGCGCCGCCACCCTGCTCGCTCAGGCCGCCGGCCGCCTCGTGCGCCGCAGCACCGACCGCGGTGTGGTGGCGGTTTTGGACAAGCGACTGGCAACATCGAAGAGCTACCGGTGGGAGCTCATTAACGCTCTACCACCGTTCGAACGGACCAAGGATCCCAAGGTGGTCTACGAGTTCCTCGAGTCTCTGGACGGCTAGCAACCACCCAAACACCTCACGGGGCCATGGCACCGGCAGGAAGGGCGCTGCGGGCGTCGAGGCCGAGGGCTTCTGCGATCATGCGATGCAGGACGTCGATCCCCTCGAAATTGGGATGGACGCGGTCGCTGCGAAGGAGCTCAACGGTTGCTATCGCCTTCCAGTCCAGCAGCGTCACGTTGTCGTGTCGGGCAGCTACCGCCGAGATCGCGTCGTTGGCCCCCGCCGCCCACGGGCGATCCACGGCCACATTTACCAACACAACATGACGATCAGCCAGGTGCGTCACGGCCGCGTCGAGTTGCTGCTCGGCATGTGGCCAGAACCCATTTGACCCGAGATGAATGACCACACGCCCCGGTATGCCGGTTGCACTGTCCTCTGCTTCGGCCAAGACCTCCTCGAGCGCCAGAATACTTCGGGACACCTCTGTGTCATAGACCGTGCGGTATCCAAACGATTTGTGACTGAGATGAAGACTTTCGAGGATTGAGTCGCCGATCAGCAAGACCCCCGCGTCGTCATCTTGGATTACCACATGCGGCGCCGTAGACAGCGGTACTGCGCTGCTGGTCGGTACTCCGCTGCTGGTGGGAACGACCGTCACTCGCGCCGACGTGGAATCACCGGCGGGTGTGGCCACCACAAGCGGAACCGAAAGATCCTCACCAGGAACGAATCCGCTGAGAACGAGCGCTGCCGAGAGCGCCGCTACACACCCAAGGAGCGTGGCGAGGAACGGTCTCATCAGGAGCTATCGGCCTCTGAAATCCAGCACTGAGCGGTCCAGCAGCGGATCGGATCGGACTGCTTCTTCGTCGACCCCACGCCGCCGCAGATTCAAGCCTGCCAAGATCCTTTGGAGCAGTTGTAGGGGAAGTGGCCTGGTCTGACCTATGATGAAGCGCGAGCAGGCCGCGTTGGTTTGTTCAAATTAAAGAAAAGTGAATTAAATGCAAGGCACCGTAAAGTTTTTCAACGTCGACAAGGGCTTCGGCTTCATCTCTCGCGAAGGTGGTGATGACGTCTTCGTTCATTACTCCAACATCGCTGGTGATGGGTACAAGTCACTCGACGAAGGTCAGTTGGTCGAGTTCGATGTGGCCCCCGGTCGCAAGGGCGAAGAAGCCCAGAACGTTCGTCCTGTCTAAATAACCATCAGGTCGCTAAACGCCGTCAGCCTCTGGGTTGGCGGCGTTTCTTGTTTTCCGCCAACCGCTGGTTACTCGATGTTGAGCATCCGCTCCACACCCTCGGGATCCCTCTGCCAGTTGCTCTCCACGTTGACCACCAACTCCAGGTGAAATCCCGGGGCCAACTGCTTGCGCACGTTAGTCCCAACCATCTTCAGCACACTCCCACCGTGGCCGATCACGATGCCCTTCTGGCTGTCACGCTCCACCAGAATCTCCACGGTGATGTGCTGGTCATTCCACTGGATCACGCGGGTGGCGACTGAATGGGGCAACTCTTCGCGGAGCACCCGGAAAAGCTGCTCCCTCACGAGTTCGGCAACCCAGTGAGCGTCACTGATATCGCTGACCGCCGTCTCGGGGAACCACTGCGGTCCTTTCGGTAGCCTACCCACGAGGTGAGCTACGAGCGGTTCGATCCCGGCACCGGTGAAGCCTGACACCGGGAAGTACGCCGAACAATCCAATGCACTCACCAGCATCAACTGTTTGGCAATGGCCTCGCGTTTCATCCCGTCGATCTTGTTGAGCACAACAATAGTTCGGGCAGGATCCAGGGTTTTGGCCAGAAATGCATCACCCTTCCCGTAGCCGCTGCGGGCATCTACAACGAAGCACACCAAATCCGCCTCGCCCTGCCCTTTGGCTGCTGTCCTGTTGAGTTTCTCCCCGAGGGCCGTTCGAGGTTTACCCACGCCTGGGGTATCCACGAAAATCACTTGTGCATCGGGACGGGTGAGAACGCCGCGGATCTGATGGCGCGTGGTCTGGGCAGTGTTGGAAGTGATCGAAACCTTCTCGCCAACGATCGCATTCACGATCGTGGATTTCCCGGTGTTGGGGCGGCCGTACAGCGCAACGAAACCGGACCGATAGTCAGGAGCGGTTTCGGGAATCAACGCATCGGTCAAGTTCCGACCTCTTGTTCCACCGACGCGACGGCTCGGATTCGAACGCGGGTAATCCGGCGGCCCTGAACTTTCTGGACTCGAAGTAGATGGCCTGCAACCTCACAAGATTCGCCCACCGAGGGAACGCGGCCGAACTGGTCGATCACTAGACCGCCGACGGTGTCATAGTCCCCCTCCGGAAGCCCGAGGTTTCCAAGCGCGTTGAGCTCGTCTATGGGAATGCGGGCATCAACACCCAGGGTCCCATCCGCCTGCCGGACCACCAGCGGTTCTTCGCGGTCGTATTCGTCAACGATCTCACCAACGAGTTCTTCGATCAGATCTTCGAGCGTGACCAGGCCAGCAATCCCGCCATACTCGTCTACCACCATGGCCATGTGAAACGCTTGCTGCTGCATCTCTCGCAACAACTCAGCAACTTTCTTGGTTTCGGGAACAAAGTGGGCGTCTCGAAGATACTTCGTAACCGGCGCATCCACCAGACCGGCGAGTTCGGCGCGAATCAAGTCCTTCACATACACCAGCCCCAAGACATCGTCGGTGTTCTCACCCACCACGGGAAGCCGCGAGTAGCCGACGGCGCCGCTCAGTTCAAGTGCGCTCTCCACGGGCACGGCCGCCTCGAACACGGTCATGTCGGGGCGGGGCACCATCACCTCTCTTACAATTGTCTGACCAAATTCGATCACGCTTTCGATGAGGTCCCGATCGTCCTGTTCGATGACTTCGTCAGCCACGGCGGCGTCGGCGAGCGCGATGAATTCTTCGGCAACTGCAAAGGGTCCTCGTCGGAGTCCTTTGCCAGGCACGATCACGTTGGTGAGTCCAATAAGCGCCTTGGTGAAGAGCCTGATCGGAGCGAAACCTACGAAGGCCGCCACCGGCCGGCCGAGCGACATCGCCAGGTGATCGGAATGGAGAATGCCCCAGGTTCGGGGCACCGCTTCGGCGATCACAAAAACGACGAGCAGGTTAAGGGTGGCGACGACGATCACCCACGGGGTAGAAAGCCAACTCTGCGCAAGCAGTGCAACGAGGGTCGCCTGCGCCAAGATGACGCCGGTGGCGACGAGGCGGAGTGGGTTGACCAGCGATTCGGGTTGGCTGAGGAGGTGAGCGATCTTGATCGACCGGGCGTAGGCGTGGGGGTCATCACCATTGAGTTGATGAAGGCGAAACGCTGAGGTGTTGGAGAACGCCTCCTCCATCATTACTAGAAACATTGCGATTGCGAGCAAGAGGATCGCCGCCAGAACGGCTACCAGTTCGCCGGTGCTCACAGCTGATCTCCGGGATGGGAAACACCGAAGGGTTTGAGGTATTTGGCCTCCAAGGCTTGCATGGCGGTTCGCTCGGCGCCGTTTCGGTGGTCATGGCCCAACAGATGCAAGGCGGCGTGCACCGCCAACAACACCATCTCGTCATCGAAGGCTCCTGCGTGCTCAGACGCCTGTACTCGAGCGATCGCAGGGCAGATCACGATGTCGCCAGCGTGGGGGGTGAATCCGAACACATCCCCCTCGGAGGGGTCATCCAGCGGGAAGCTGAGAACATCGGTGGGGCCGTGTCCGCCCAGGTGCTCTGCATTCAATGCGGTGATCTGGTCTGGCGAAACCAAGAACACATGGGCTGTAGCGTTCTGGGCCCCCTCGCCGAGGAGCACATCGTGAACCGCAGCCGAGATCCGTTCGATCAGATCTGCCGGTAGCGGTTCAGCGTCAGCGCTCCCATCATCATTGCGCTCGTCGTTCGTGGACACCAGAATTCCCTGGACCCCCAGCGATACATCGAAACCGGGCGCAGCTGCACGTGAGACAGGTACCGAAAGTAGCGGGTCGGTCATGGAGATCGCTGATCCCTGTTCTTCGTTGCGTCCTTCGCCTCGGTATTGCGTTCGTAGGCCTCGACGATGTCCTGCACGATGCGATGGCGGACAACGTCGCCCGAGGTCAAGCGTACGAAAGCAAGACTGTCCACATTCCTGAGGATTCGTTCGGTGCCGGCAAGGCCGCTGCGGCCGTTGAGCACGTCGACCTGGGTGATATCACCGGTCACGACAACCTTGGAGCCGAAGCCGATCCGGGTGAGGAACATCTTCATTTGTTCAGGCGTGGTGTTCTGGGCTTCGTCGAGGATCACGAAACTGTCATTGAGCGTGCGGCCCCTCATGAAGGCCAACGGCGCAACTTCCACCGCATTGCGCTCAAAGAGTTTGGCCATCCCTTCGGCACCCACCATGTCTTGGAGAGCGTCGTACAGCGGTCGAAGATACGGATCCACCTTGCTCATCAAGTCGCCCGGGAGGTACCCCAGCCGCTCGCCGGCCTCGACCGCGGGACGTGTGAGCAGAATCCGCTCCACCTCACGATTCTGAAGTGCCCGCACAGCGCACGCCACCGCCAACCAGCTCTTTCCGGTACCAGCCGGACCGATACCGAAGGTCACCATGTTGGTCCGAATGGCATCGAGGTAGCGTTTCTGGCCGGCGGTTTTGGCCCGCACGGACTTTCCCCGGGCAGTGGTGAGCACACGATCACTGAAGACATGGGAAGGGCTTTGATTCTCCCCCACCATGGTGACTGCTCGCCGCACCTGTGACCGCTCGATCGCCTCGCCCCGCTCCGCGATCAGAACGAGCTCGGTGACCACCTGGGCGGCTTTGGACGCCTCGGGGCCATCGATAGTGATCTCGTTGCCTCGCACGTGGATCGTTGCATCGAGGTTCTCGGTGATCACGTCGAGGTTCTCATCCCGGTTGCCCAATAACTGCACCATGAGGTGGTTGGCAGGGACATTGATCTTGATGGGAGTGGTAGTCGAAGGTATAGGCGTCAGGCTATCGCTTGCTCAGACGCTGCGCCCAGCACTATCCCCAAGCCGGCAAACTCCGCAACAATCGGTTATCGTTCGGGTCTCCGCTTCGAGGCTGGCGGCCAGAGCTGCGTTAGTGACTTCGCGCTCCAATCCTCCCCCAGTTCACCATTGGACCACCTGGTCCGAACCTCCGGGAGGAACCATGCCTGAGAACGATCACAGCCCCGAGCTCCATCCAACCATCCGGCCGACTCTACGACTCCCGGTTGACGCATTCGAAGTCGTCATCCGCGATGGCGTCGACGGTGTGGCCATCGTGACCAAGGATCACAGCGGACCACTTCCCCGACCCGGTCGCACTACGGAGGAGCACCAGCAGGCTGTCACACGGGAGCGCGCCTGGCTAGGGGCGGCGGCAGGGATTGAAGGTGTCGTCCGCCTGGTTGAGCCGACGCCGGTAAATGGAGCAAGTGCCGTGACGGAAGTGACCACCCGTTTCGCTGGTGGCCAGACTTTGCGCTCGGCACGGTTGACGCCGCCGGAAGCTGCCCACGCCCTGTCGGGCGTCTGCGAAGCTCTTGCGGCGTTGCAGGAACGCAACCTTCGTCACGGCGCCTTGAGCCCAGAGCACGTGATCATTGCCAGCGACGGACGTGGCGTTCTCTGCAGCCCCAATACGTCCCTCGACCCCGCAGAACACCTGGATGACCTCACCGCTCTTGGCCAGTGCGTCACGTTTTGTCTCGAGCAATGGGCCCAAGAGTCCGAGCCACCGGCGAACCTCACTTTGTGGCTTGTTCTCGCCAAGCGACTGGAAGACCGAGACCCGGTGATGAGCGCACGGCGGGCCGGCACCATGATCTCGGACCTCGCGGCGGTGACCTTAACCAATCCAGCGGTCAGACGGCGGGGACGGCTCGTCGTTGCCTTGATCGTGCTGATTGTCGTAGGCGCCCTTATGACCCTTGGGCGCTCTCGGAACGAATCGGTAACAGGCCCGCAACTTCGGGTTCGTGATTCGCTGGTACGGGTGGGCAGTGCGGGCCATGTGGCCATTGCACTGGAACCGCCGGCGGAGTGCCCCGGCGCCGAAGTCTATGTTCTGGACCCGGTGACATTCTGGATCTGGACCTTCGATGACATCCACACGTCTTCGCCTGGCACGCTGCTCGCTCAGATCGCCGGTGCCACCGGGTTGGCGGTGGAACGGGAGAACCGGCCATGTCCGATTGTCGTTGCATCAGGCCCCGCCGGACAAGTGCCGGTGCCAACCAGTTCTAGCAGCGCCGAGTAGACGAGGCGGCTCGATCTGGCCTCTCTCAGGAGATGCTGGTGAGGCCCAGGTCGAGCAGGCGATCCACTGCGTGGTCCACCTCAACACCAAGAATGCAGGCGACTGCCCGGAGGTCGTCTTCCCGTATGGTGAGCACTCGACCGTTGAAATCCTGCCGTTGCACCTGGATCATGCCGAGGTAGCGCGACAGCATGTCCCCCTCGGCACCAGCCAGCTCATGCAGGTGGGTGAGATCGATTGTTACGCCGGCTCGTCCGGTCTTGTCGGTGAGGTCCACAACGCTGGGTTTCACCCCAACCTTTGTGGCCCGGGGAAGCAGCTGGTCCACCGGCACCTGATAGAACTCGGCCAAACGTTGGAGACGGGGAACCGAGATGGCGCGCTCGCCCCGCTCGTAGGCCCCCAGGACCGACGCTTTGAACTCCTGGGTGGATTCCGACTCCACGTCCTGCAGCGACAAGCGCTTCTGGCGGCGAATGGCGCGCAGACGCTCACCAACACGGGCTCCGTACTCGGAGTCGTTTGCCTCTGATGTGGTTTCGGTGTCTTGCATCGTTACTCGATCCTTTGCCGTAGGCGCTCTCGCCGAGCGGCGCCCCGAGAACCGTAATCCGATCACCGTACGGGTTCAACCACGAAGGGTGTTGAATTTCTTCAGAAACCCGAAATCTTATTGCGACACCAAGACCACGGCCGCGGTGAGCGCAGCGGTTTCGGCACGGAGAATTCGACCGGGCAACGCCACCAACGGCGCTTGCCGAGCCTCTCCTGGCGACCAGCCGCCCTCGGGGCCGATGGCGAGGCTCGTGGCCGTATACTTGCTGGCCAGAGAGGTTTTGAACGCATCACCAGCGGGATCGCAAAGCCGCGCCCCAGGGTTCCCAGACACATATTCCGCGACCGACTGCGGACCGAGAATTTGGGGACGAACGAGCCGGCGACTCTGCTGGCACGCCTCGGTTGCCACCGTCTGCAGTTTCCTCAGTAAACGCTCAGAACGTTCGGCATCAAAGGAGACGATCGACCGTTCTGTGCGAAGAATTCCGATTCGATCGATTCCCAATTCGGTCAGCTTCTGGACCACCCATTCCGGCTTCACACCTTTGGTAGGCGTGAACATCACACTGAAAATGCGCTCGGATGTTGGCTCCACAACCACCGCCCCGGTGACGGCAACCCCGGCATTATCGTCGGTCAGTACGGCAGGTACCCAACCACCGCTCCCGTCGGCCAGGTTCACCGGATCGCCCAGCCCGAGGCGGAGCGAGCTGGTGAGGTGGCGCTGGGCGGGAGCGCTCAACACCGGAGCCGACAGGTCCTCCACATAGATCAGCGGAAAGCGGCGAAGGGTCGGGTCGATCACGCCACGGTTATTGGCGGATCGCCGACTTGATGCGGCTCATGAAACCCTCTGGCGCATCTTCCACCACATCGCCTCTGGCCTCAGCGAACTGCCGGAGTATGGCCTCTTGGTCCGGGGTGAGTTCGGTTGGTGTGGTCACGTCGAGCTCCAGGAGGAGATTCCCCCGCCCTCGACCCCGCAGATGCGGCACACCCCGATCGGCGACCTTGAAGATCCGACCGGATTGGGATGCCCGCGGCACGAGCACCTCGACCGGACCATCGAAGGTTTCGAAGGAGACGGTGGCTCCCAGGGCGGCCTGGGTGAAAGGAACCGTAAGCTTCGCCCGCAGGTTGTCACCTTCGCGTGCGAACACCTTGTGGGGCTTCACCCGCACCTCGACGTAGAGATCACCCGCTGGGCCGCCACGCGGTCCCACTGCGCCACGGCCATTGAGGCGTAGCGTGCGACCGTTGTCGATACCGGCGGGAACGTCGATGGTGTAGTTGGTGTCTTGGATGACCCGGCCCTCACCGTTGCACTTCGGGCACGGTTCACTGACGGTTTTCCCCTCGCCGCCGCATCGGGGACACGCCGAGGTTGTGACCATCTGCCCTAAGATCGACTGGCGGACTTGACGAACCTGACCAGCGCCCTGACATTGCCCGCACGTCTCCACCTTCGCACCGGGCGCAGCTCCGGAGGAATCGCACGTGCTGCACGACAGTGCGGTCCGTACCTTCACCTCGCTGGCGGTACCACCGATGGCATCATCAAGCGTGATCTCGAGCACGGTCTCAAGATCGACGCCGCGGTTAGACACTCGGGGCCCGCTGGACTGACCGCCCACATTGAAGAACGCCTCGAAGATATCTCCGAGACCCCCTCCGCCGAAGACGTCGCCGCCCCCGAAGCCACCGAACCCGCCCGGCCCGCCGGCATTGCCATAACGGTCGTAGTTACTACGTTTTGCCGGGTCGGAGAGTATCTCATACGCCGATGCCAGCGCCTTGAATCGCTCCTCGGCATGAGCGTCATCGGGGTTGGCGTCGGGATGGAGTTCACGGGCCTTCTTGCGGTAGGCCTTCTTGATCTCTTCGGCCGACGCTCCCTTGGAGACGCCAATAATGTCATAGAGGTCTGCCATGAGGCCCCTACCTTTCGTTCAATCGACGCTCGAGTTGGCGGCTCACCATGGAAACCGCCGCCAGGGACTCTCGATAATGCATTCGGGTGGGGCCGAGGACGGCGATAGAACCACTGATTTCTCCGTCAATTCGGTAGGGGGACACAACAACGCTGCAGTCTTCCAACGGCGCAACGCCGACTTCGGTTCCAATCGCCACGCGCATGCCGCGATCAAGTACATCAGAAATCAATTTCACAACGAGCAGCTGCTGTTCGAGAATGGACAGCACCTGACGGACCGACTCGACAGCCTCAAAGGACTGCGCAACGTTGGATGCACCGTTCACATAGACCCGATCGTCATCACTTCCCCGCATGAACTGGTGGAACACTTCGAGCGCAAGGCGATCAACCAGGGGGTCGCCGGTGAGGGCGGGAGCACTGAGGTTCATGTCGACCCGTCGGCCTTCGAGACTTCCTCGCAGCGACCCCTGGACCTTGTGGGTGATGTCTTCGTTGACGTCGCTGTCGGTTTCCAGTGAGAAACGAGAGATCTCACCGTTGGCATCGACCACAACGGCCAGGAGGTGGCGAGGGCTGAGCAGTACAACTTGCACCGAGCGAATTTCAGCGGGCGAGGCCGCGAGGTCTACGACAACGGCGGCGTATTTAGTGAGGTTGCTCAGCAGACCGGCCGTCTGTTCGAGCTGCCCTTCAAGCTGGCCCTCCATGTGCCGGAAGAATTGCGACACCTGTTTGGACTGCGCGCCCTCCATCGTGACTTCACCGAGACGATCAACGAAGTGTCGATAACCCTTTTCCGTGGGGACGCGGCCGGCGCTGGTGTGAGGCTGGAACAGGTAGCCATCGTTTTCGAGGCTGGCCATCTCGTTCCGGATCGTCGCCGAAGACACGGTGATGGCTGGGGACTTCAGAACCGCGCCGGAGCCGACCGGCTGAGCGGTCTCGATGTATTGCCCAACAATGGCGTTAAGAATTGCGGCTTTGCGATCATCAAGCACGATGGTTTGTGAGTCTCCCTGAGTGGTCTGGAGGATTTTAGCGCTTCCCGGGGCGCTGCTCGTACCGAGCGAGCGCTTCCTGTCGAGCTTCAGCATGATTCACGATCGGATCCGGGTAGTTTGCCGGCGCTCCGTTGGGGTCTGAGGACGGGTCGTGAAGGGCTTTTTTCCCGAGATGAGCCAGTTCGGGCAGCCATTCCCGTAAATACTCACCGTCGGGATCGAACTTGGCACTCTGGGAGGTGGGATTAAATACCCGGTAGTACGGCGAAGCGTCGGTACCGGTGCCGGCGACCCACTGCCACCCATGGTTGTTGCTGGCGAGGTCGCCATCCACCAACTGCTCCATGAAATACCGAGCACCCCACCACCATGGAAGATGAAGGTCCTTGATCAGAAATGATGCCGCGATCATGCGCACTCTGTTGTGCATCCAGCCCTGAGCGTGGAGTTGCCGCATTCCGGCGTCGACGATCGGGTAGCCGGTCTTGCCTTCGCACCAGCGTTCGAACCGGTCAGCTGCGGCCGCATCGGTGTCGGACCGCACCACATTCCCTTCCACGTAGGCGGACCGAGCAGAGTCCGGGCGGTTGAACAGGATCTCTGCGTAGAAATCGCGCCAACACAACTGCCGAACGAAGCTTCGTTCGCCGGTACTATCGCCAAGGTTGTCGATGAGTTGGAGAGGGTGGATCGTTCCCCACTTCAGATACGGCGAGAGCCGCGATGTTCCGTCGATGCCGGGAAGGTTTCGGGTCTCGTCGTAATCGGTGACGATTTGGTCCTTGAAGTGGGCGAAGCGATCCCACGCCGCTTCCTGCCCGGCCTCAGGTAGGTCCGGAGCGGTTGGTGTCGGATCCAGGGGGATCGGGTCAGACGCCACTTCTTCGGCCCATGTGATCGAGGGAGAAGGTGCTGCGCCATCGGGGAGATTCGTCAACCAGAGCTTGAAGAACGGCGTGAAGACCTTGTAGGGCGTGCCCGATTTGCTCAGCAATGTGCCGGGAGCGATTGCGTAGTTGCTGGATCGGTAGTGGGTGGAGATGCCCCGCTCGGCCAGGGACTCCCCCACTTTTGTGTCTCGCCGATGGCCATAGGGGCCGAAGTCATTGGTAGCCCACACGTGCGTGGCGCCCACTTCATCGGCCAGTTGATGCAGGACGTCTTCGGGGCGCCCGCTCCGAACCACGAGCCGGCCATCCAACGACTCGTCCAAATCGCGCAATGAGTCGTGGAGAAACGCCAGTCGATTAGCTCCGGCTGGTGCTGTCAATGCGTCGTCGAAGATGAAGACCGGCAGCACCGGCCCCTTTCGGCCGCCAAGGCCAGTGCCTCATTGGCCTGAACCCGAAGGTCTCGTCGAAACCAAAAGAGAACCGGTGCGTCGCTCATTGGTCAATCATCCAGGCGAAGGGCGCGAATGAACGTATCGGGCGGAATCTGGACCGTTCCGATGCTCTTCATCTTTTTCTTGCCTTCCTTTTGTTTCTTCAACAACTTGTTCTTGCGGGTGACGTCGCCGCCGTACAACTTGGCGGTCACATCCTTACGGAAAGCTCGGACGGTCTCACGGGCGATGATCTTGCCACCGATAGCCGCCTGGATGGGCACCTCGAACTGCTGGCGAGGGATGATTTCCTTCAGCTTCTCCGCGGTTTTCTTTCCATAGTCATAGGCCGATTCCCGATGCACAATCGTGCTGAACGCATCCACCCGTTCGGAGTTGAAAAGGATGTCGACCCGAACCAGGTCGCCTTTTTCATAACCAATCGGCTCGTAATCGAGACTGGCATACCCCGCCGTACGGCTCTTGAGTTGATCGAAAAAGTCGACCACCACCTCGGCGAGCGGCATCTTGTAGACCAGCTCCACCCGTTCAGGAGACAGGTAGTTCATTCCCTCCAGATTTCCCCGGCGGCCTTGGCACAGTTCCATCAACGTGCCCGTGTAATCGCTGGGGGCGATCATCGATGCCTTGAGGTAGGGCTCGCTGATACTGCTCCACTCGGTCTGGTCTGGCAGGGCGGAGGGGTTGTCGACCACCCGCTCAGTGCCGTCGGTCATCTGGATCCGGTACTCCACGCTGGGGATCGTGGCGATCAGATTGAGATCGAACTCCCGTTCCAGTCTTTCTCGCACGATCTCCATGTGGAGAAGACCCAGGAATCCACACCGGAAACCGAAGCCGAGGGCGGTGGAAGTCTCCGGCTCGAACGTGAAGCTGCCGTCGTCGAGCCGGAGCTTCTCTAATGCGTCACGAAATTGTTCATAGTCGTCGCCATCCACCGGATAGAGCCCGCAGAAAACCATGGCCTGCGGTTCGCGATACCCGTCCAACGGCTGGGCGGCAGGGTGCACGGCCGAGGTTACGGTTTCACCCGAACGAGCCTCGCGCACGTCCTTGATGCCGGCGATCAGGTAGCCCACTTCGCCTGCGGCTAGTTCGTTCACCGGTTTGTTCAGGGGCAGGCGTACCCCGATCTCATCCGCCTCGTGGCTGGCGTTGGCCTGCATGAACAACAGCTTCTGACGAGTCTTGATAGTGCCGTTCATCACACGAATGCTGGACACCACACCGCGGTAGGAATCGAAATGACTGTCGAAGATGAGCGACTGGAGGTCACCATCGGGGTCACCCTTGGGGGCCGGAATACGGTCCACGATGGCATCGAGCAGGTCAGGAACGCCCTCACCGGTCTTGGCCGACACGCGGAGCACGTCCTCGGCCGGTATTCCCAGGATCGTCTCGATCTCCATGGCGTAACGGTCCGGGTCGGCGGCGGGAAGGTCGATCTTGTTCAGGATGGCCACGATCTCCAGATCGCTCTCCATGGCGAGATACGTGTTGGCCAGAGTCTGCGCTTCGATCCCCTGGGCGGCGTCGACCACCAACACAACGCCTTCACACGCCGCCAGTGATCGGCTTACCTCGTACCCGAAATCTACGTGCCCGGGCGTGTCGATCAGATTGATGACGTAATCTTTCCAGTTCAGCCGAACGCTCTGGAGCTTGATGGTGATGCCCCGCTCCCGTTCAATGTCCATGGAGTCGAGGTATTGGGCCCGCATATGGCGGGCATCGACGGCGCCGGTGAGCTCCAGCATTCGATCGGCAAGAGTGGACTTTCCGTGATCGATGTGGGCGATGATGGAGAGATTGCGAATTTTGGACTGATCCATGGGAAAGAACGGGATTCGTTTCGTTGAGCGGTCGCCGGGGGAAGTTCAGCGCATATAGACGGTAGCTGTGGTGGGGGCCTCTGAGGGCGCTATCCTTCACCGGTCCGTCCGACAACGAAACTAGTTGGTCCGGGAACACGTCGAACAAGGTAAAAGCTCTGTGGCAAACATCAAGTCCCAAATCAAGCGCAATCGTCAGAACGAGAAGGCTCGCCTCCGCAACCGTGCGGTTCGGGCCGAGTTGAAGACCCGCGAGAAGGCTGCCGAAGCTGCCGCCGGTACCGACACCCAAGAGGACACCCTTCGCCTGGCCATCAAGCGCATCGATATGGCCCAGCAAAAAGGCGTGCTCCACAAGAACACCGCCGCCCGACGCAAGTCTCGGCTGATCCACCGGGTGCGCTCCACCGAATCGGCCTAAGCGCCCTCTCGGTACGCTCGCCGCCCGCAAACCGGGCGGTTTTTGCGTTTTCACGACCTTCACTTCCGCGGCAGCCCACAATCGCGCCAACGCGAACCTCAGCTGCCAGAACGCTGGCGGGCGGGGCGAAGGACGGGCGATAGATTCAGGGGGTGTGCAGCGACGGGCGAACGATTCTCGAACTTGGCTCCACCCCGTTCGACATCACCCACCGGGCGCTGGTAATGGGCATCTTGAACCGGACGCCGGACTCGTTCTACGACGCCGGCCAGTACTGGGATTTCGACGACTTCCTCCGCAAGGCGGAAAAACTGGTGAGCGAAGGTGCTGACGTGCTCGACATTGGCGGCGTGAAGGCTGGCCCGGGAGACCACGTTGACCTCGAAGAAGAGGTGCGCCGGGTGGTACCCGCGGTGGAGGCCCTGGTGAACCGGTTCGACCTCCCGATCAGCATTGACACATGGAACCCCGACGTGCTGGAACTGTGCTGCCAAGTGGGCGCGGCGGTCGCCAACGACATCAGTGGCTTCGAAGACTCGCGCTACCTCGAGGTTGCCGCGAAGCACCACGCTTCGGTGATCGCCACCCATATCCGGATCGGACCGCGCATACCCGATCCCGAGCCGCTCTATGACGACCTTCTGACCGACGTCCGCTCGTTCCTGGCTGATCGGGCCCAGATGGCTTTGGACGCCGGGATCCCGAGGCAGCGAATCATCATCGACGCCGGGATGGACCTGGGCAAGAACCGCTACATGAGTCTCGAGTTGCTTCACCGCTCCGACGAACTCGCCAGCCTGGGGTTTCCACTCCTGCTGTCGGCCTCCAACAAACGTTTCCTGTTTGAGTTACTCGAAACCGAACGCCACGACATCAACGCCGGGACAATGGCGAGCCATGCGATTGGCATCGCCAAGGGCTGTCGGATCCTGCGAGCGCACGACGTGAAGGGTTCTCGCCGAGTGGCCGACACCATGGCCGAGATCCTGGCCCGAAAAGCCGAGCTGGCAGCATGACCATCCACTTCCTCAAGGGCGACGATCCCACGTTGGTGGCGCAGGCGTTGAGCAAGGTGATCGATCACCTCGTGGGCGATGGCGACAAGTCGCTGATGGTCGAAGAAATCGTCGAAGCCAACTATGTGGGAGAGAGCGGCGGTCAGGGCTCCATCGCTCCGCTCATCAACTGCGCCCAAACCCCGCCGTTTCTCACCGAACGCCGAATTGTCGTGGGCCGCGCTCTCGGGATCTTCACCAAAAGCGACGACGTTGCTCCACTGGTCGCTTATCTTTCCGATCCCACCGGTTCCACCGACCTGGTGCTGGTTTGGGAGAAGGGCGCGACGTCGCAGCGACTCGGCGCACTACCCAAGTCGCTCAAAGAAGCGCTCAAGACGGTCAATGCCGAGGAGATCGACGCCGCCCCAAAGGGCAAGGGACGTCGTGAACTCCTCAATCGCCAAATGGCCGAAGCAGCCGTCCAGCTCGATGGCTCGGCAAAAGCCCTGATCGTTGATCGATTAGGTGAAGACGTTGGCCGGGCGGATGCGGTGCTTGCGGTACTGACGTCAACCTTTGGTGAGGGTGCCGGTCTGTCCGCTAGCGACGTTGAACCGTTTCTGGGCGAAGCGGCCGATGTTCCCCCGTGGGAACTCACCGATGCAATCGACTCCGGCAATATCGGTACCGCCCTCGAGAAGCTCCACCGAATGATGGCGGGCGGGGGTCGGCACTCCCTCCAAATCCTCGCAACACTCCATGGGCACTATCAGCGGGCCCTGGCACTGGATGGAAGCGGGGTCTCCTCGGAGCGAGAGGCAGCGGCGCTTCTCGGAATGAAGGGTTCCACCTTCCCGGCCAAAAAGGCGCTGACGCTGAGCCGCTCACTTAACGGCGCCAAGCTACGAGAAGTCTTCAACCTGCTGGCCACGGCCGATCTTGGCGTTCGCGGCAAAACTGCGATCGACGCTGACACACAAATGGAAGTTCTGGTGGCTCGACTAGCGGCACTCTCGCGCCGCCGCTAGACGCTCCCGGCAGCTAGCGGTCTTCTCTCGTGCCGTCGGCGTGCAGTGCGAAACGTCCCTGTTCTGGACCGCCGTGATTGGGGTCGTCCTCGGGCCACGGCCAACCACCGAATTGGGTTTGCTGATAGTCCCGGAAGGTCTGCTGGATCTCGGCCTCGGTATTCATCACGAACGGTCCATACTTGGCCACCGGTTCCCCGATGGGCCTCCCCTGGAGCACCATGGCCTCCACCGGTTCCTCGCCAGCCTGAAGGGTCACGGCCTGCGTTGATCGAAGGACCGCCCCGTTGCCGGACTTGACCGGCTCATCATCGATTTCAATCCACGATCCGTCGAACACGTAGATGACTCTGTTGACCTCGTCAGAGTCCGTTGGCGGAAGGTCCATGATTGCACCCGCCTCCATCTTGATATGCCACACGCCGATCGATGATTCCGCTCGTGACGCCCACGAGTTTGGCGGTGGTGCCTGACCGTGTTGATCGTCGAACGACCCGGCGATGACCGTGATTTCGCTCCGCCGGCCCGCGGAATCGATTCGGATACTCCGAGGCGTTTCTTCACTCCAGAGCATCGTGAAATAGGCCGGCACCATCTTGTCCGCCGCCGGGAGATTCAACCAGATCTGAAAGAGCTCCAGCGGATTGGGGCGATCGTTGTGAATCAGAGGGAAAAGCTCGGCGTGCACCACGCCACCGCCAGTGGTGACCCACTGGGTATCACCCTCACCGAAGCGGGCCGCGGCACCCATGGAGTCGGTGTGGTCACAGAACCCAGTGCGAACATAGGTGATTGTTTCGAACCCTCGATGGGGGTGCTGTGGAAAGCCGGGAACCGTGCTGCCGTGGTACATGTTCCAGCCATCTTTCCCGACGAAATCGCTACCCATCTGGCGGCCCACCAGCAAGGAGGGATCGGGGGCGAAATTTTCGTTGCCCTCGGGGTAGTGGTCCAGATGATGGGCGGTGAAGAGAAACGGGTCGAGCGTTGGCCACTGCGGACCGATCGGGAAAACCTGGAGGATTGCGGACATAGTTCAATCTTAAATGAAATCACCAGCGATGGATATACCCGCGGACAGACGTCACCCCTGAGCCGGAAGGTGGACGCGGAGCCTGCTGTCGGACTCCACCTCTACCGTGATCTCGCCACGCCCGGTTTGGAGAACGGTGTCGGTGGTGAGCCTGGTGGCGCCAACCACAGTGTGAAGAGGGGGAGCAAGCACAACCTCAACGTCGGCGATCTGTTTGACCTCCCGAATGATCACGGACATGCCCCGGTGGCCACCCTCGACCACGACCACGATCTCGCTGGGTCGTAGCGTCAGCAACGCCTCCACCACCCTTTGATCGGCGCCTGATTGGAGCAACAGCACATCGTTCCCGACGTCATTGTGAATGAAGGTTCCGCCCCCGACGAGCACCACGACAGGGGATTGAGGTGCACCAGCGGGCACGATAAACATGCCGATCGCCGCCCCCGCCCCAAGCCATCTGCGGAGCGTTGGCGGCACCGGTGCCAATACGATCGCTCCCGCCAAGATGAAGAGGGCGCTGGCTTTGGTGAGCGGCGCCAAAGGGATTTCCGCCATCGTCTGAGCCACCGCGTCGATCCACCACAAGAGCAGCCGAACCGGAACCTGCAGCGCCGCTCCGAGCGAGCCGCCCAGGGCGCCTGCGACCAATCCCACACTCATCCCCCACATCATCACGGCCCCCGCTGCCCACCCTGCCAACAGGTTGGCCGGGAGCGAGACCAGCGAGACGTCGCCGAACGACATGATCAGCAATGGCGCTACGGCCAACTGGGCCGCGATGGTGACCGCCAACGGCATCCGGACCAGCGGTGGCCCAGGGAGGCGGTTGGTGAGGGCAGGCCCGAGGAGCAGAATCCCTGCAGCGGCCAAAACCGACAACTGGAAGCCGACAGACAGTGCCAGGAAAGGGTCGATGAGCAGGAGTACCGCCACGGCCAGCGACAGCAGTCGAACCCCCGATCCTGCCCTCCCGGTGACGACCGCCCAGTACCCGACGCCAGCGGTCACGGTGGCCCGCAGGACTGACGGTTCCAACTGGGTAACCAGCGCGAAAATGCCCAGCACCACAGCGACCACCACCGGCCGACCTCGCCGAGGCACAACACCGAGCACCGCCTGGAGCAGGATCAAGACGAACGCAACGTTCTGCCCGCTCACGGCCAAGATGTGGCTGAGGCCAACGGTACGAAAGACCGCCTTCTGAGCGGCGCCTTGCTCTCGATCGTCGCCGGTTACCAGACCTCGATAGAGAGCGGCCGGTGCATCGTCGAACGACCCCGATCCTCGCTCCACCAAACGCTGAAGAGCGCCGGCGACCTGCCAATGCAGCCTTCCGGAGCCGATAGGCCGCACGGTCCGAGCCGTGAGCCGACCCTCCAGGTGCCTACTTCTGTGCCAAGCGGTGTCATCGATCGGCCCCAGCTTTCCCTTCACCAGAAGCCGGTCACCACCGCGCACGGACCGAACCGAACCAGCTGACGGAGGGACCGTGAGCGTCGCCCGTTCTCCGGTGGGTAGCTTCACTTCCAACCGCTCACCGAATGTGGCAACATCCGGCAGGCCTAACGAGATCACCACGCCATCGAAGGGAGTAGCTGCAATCGGCTCGTAGTTGGCTTGGGCTACGGCGCCGAGCGCATTAGCCAACAGAAAGGATGTGAGCAGGACGAGGCGGGGTGCCCGAAAAGCCAACGCCGCTAGGACGCCGAACGCACCGATGACCCACGGCAACGGCCAGGCCATCACAACCCCGATGAACACAACGATTGCCAGGAGGAGCATCTGCAGATCGCTGAGTCTGGGCAGCGGTTCCGGAGGCATCACCCGACCACCACCAGGTCTTCCAACGACGCCAACTTCGCCTCGCCGATACCTCGCACGCCAAGCAGGTCAGCCACTTCCACGAATCCGCCGTGTTCCTCCCGATAGGCGATGATTGCGGCCGCTGTTGCCGGACCGATGCCCGGCAACGACTCCAACTGAATCCCAGACGCCGTGTTCAGGTTTACGGGCCCCGAGCTGGCAACCCCGGAACCGGCGTCGATGGTCATCGCCAGCTCGCCTTCCACCGGAACCCGGATCTGCATTCCGTCCGCCACCGGGGCGGCGAGGTTCAGACGATGGGTTTGCCCGTCCGGCGTTGGTCCGCCCGCCGCCGCGATTGCATCCATCACCCTGGCCCCGGTTTCGAGTTCATAGACCCCTTCGGCGCGAACCGCCCCGGTCACATGCACCAGCAGCACGGCGGCCGCGGTGGGTGGCGGAGTGACCGGCACCAGCGAGACTTGCGGAATCCGCTCATCGATCGGCACCACAGAGCGATCGCCCGTCCGCGTGAGGAACCAACTGAGGGCGAGCAGCGCTAGGCCGAGCCCAATAGCACCGAAGACTACGGCGGGGCGGCGACGCGCCTCATCCCATCGGTACAGCAATTCGTCCAGTTGCTCCCCGAGATTGCTGGGGCCATCCTCTTTTGGGTCCACTGGCTACGTGCTCTTGGTGGTGAGAGGTCAGCTTCTCGCAAGAAGCCCGCCGGGCCGCAAAGGCCGAGTGGATCGCGGAAACGATCCTGGGTAGAACGATATTAGCGGCTCGCTCGCCTAGTACAGGTGGGTGGAGAGCTTCTTACGCCACAGACCGGTATTGGCGTGGTTGGGTCCCAGGACCTCGAGGAGATCCACGAATTCCTGCCGGGCCTCGTCGTCTCCCTTTACCGCTGGCAACAACGTCATGAGACGGGCCTCGATCTCCTCGGCGCTGCCAACCGTGGCGGCGGAGCGAGCGCGGGCGGCGATCGGCCGAGTGAGTTCGGTCTCGGGAACCCGGGCGAGCAGCTCAAGAGCTCCTTCGGTGTTGCCCTGATCAACCATAATGGTGGCCAGGGCGGCGATGATCTCTTCGTTGTCAGGCTCCATTTCGAGAGCCCGCCGCAGCGAGTCTTCATCGCCTGCCTCCAAGAGGCCGGCCACCGGGCTGATGGGCGGAAGTAGTCGCTGGACGAACTCTCGCACCACGCTCTCTGGTTGCGCCCCCATGAAGTTATCGGCCACCTGCTGGTTCACGATGGCAAAGACCGACGGGATCGAGGTGACCTGGAAGGCCTGCTGAACCTCGGGGTTGGCCTCAACATCCACCTTGGCCAGAACCACTTGGCCATTCTGCTCGTTGATCACCTTCTCCAGAATGGGCGTGAGCGTCTTGCACGGTCCGCACCAATCGGCCCAAAGGTCAACGACCACGGGGACGGTGGCGGAGCGCGCCAGGACTTCGGTTTGGAACGTGTCTGCGGTGACGTCGATTATCACAGGTAAAACCGTAACGTCACCAAAGGCGTTTTAGGCCACCTGGCTCTCCACCAGTTCCAGCTGGTGGCCGAGGTAGAGGGCCTTGCAGTGGGCTCGTTGCAGCTTGCCACTCGAAGTCTTGGGCAGCGTGCCGGGCTTCACCAGAATCACTTCCTTGGCCGGAACGCCCACGGATTCCAGCACCGCATGATGAACCGCTGCCGACAACGCCTGTTGGTCCTCGGCCCGGGTCTCAGCCACAACGGCCACGGCTTCTTTGCCACCGCGACCCTCGACGCTGAATGCGATCACGTTGCCGGTTCGGATCCCGTTGAGATGGCCAACAGCACGCTCGATGTCCTGCGGGTAAACATTTCGGCCGCCAACGATGATCAGGTCCTTGATTCGTCCGCACATGACCATCTGGCCGTCGGCCATGTAGGCCAGATCGCCGGTTCGGAGCCAGTCGCCGGCGAACAATTCGGTGTTGGCCTCGGGTCGGTGGTAGTAGCCGCTGGTCACCGATGTACCGCGAATCTGCAGCTCACCAACCTCCCGGTCGCCAAGAGCCGAGCCGTTCTTTGGGTCACAGATCCGCATCTCCAGACCGGGGACGGCCGTGCCAAGCTTCACGATCTCGCGAGCATTTTTGTGCTCCGCTGCAACGTTGACGGCCCGGTGTTCGAGTTCCAGGAGTTCGGCGTCGACGATGTCGGTCTCCATACCGGTCATGGGTTTGGGGAATGAACCGGCGATTCCCACCTCCGCCATGCCGAAAGCGGGGAAGATCGCGCCCGGCCGAAGCCCGTGGCGCTCGCCGGCTTTGATGAACTCCCGAACGCTGGATGGGTCCACCGGCTCGGCTCCGTTCAGGGCGATCCGTAACGAGGAGAGATCGAGGATCTCTTTGCTTCGATTCAGGGCCCGAGTGGCCAGGACATAAGAGAAGTTGGGGCCTGCGGTGGCGGTCCCGCCGTAGGCGGAGATCCACTCCATCCAGCGCCTCGGCGATCCGAGGAAGTCTTGAGGGGCGCCGAGAACGAGGTCGATCCCCGAACTCATGGGAAGGATGCAGAAACCCACCAGCCCCATGTCGTGGTAGAGCGGCAGCCACGAGACCATGACCTCCTCGTCTGGGCTCACCTCCGCGGCACCAAGAATGGCGTCGAGGTTGGCCGCCACCAGCCGATTGGAGAGCTGGACGCCCTTTGGTTCACTGGTGGAACCGCTGGTGAACTGAAGAATGAAGAGATCGTCGTGGTGGTAATCCGGCCGAACGAAATCGGCGGCGGTTTGATCGGCGTCGGCCAGATCATCGAGCAGGTACATCGGCGGATCATCTTCCTCGGTCGTGAGGAAGGGGGCGAGATCAGGATCCACCAGAACGCATGCTGAATCCGCCAAGCGGATACGATTGCGGGTGGAACTGGTGAAGTCTTCCAGCGATGCCAGTCGCATCGGCAGCGGTAGCACCACCAGGGTGGCACCACAAAGCCAAACGGCCTGCATCGCGGTGACGAGGGTGGCGGTGGTGGGACCCAGCACCGCAACGTGGTCACCCCGATTCACGTTCCGAGCTTGCAGAGCTGCAGCCATCGCCTGGGCTTCGGTGTGGACTTGGCTCCAAGTCTTGGTTTCGGGTTGGTCCCCGGTCATGAAGGTGACGGTTCCCTGGCCCTTTGCGGCGTGCTCGATACGGGTGACAATTGTGTCCACGACAGATAGACCCTGATAGTTACCGGTTGGTTACATGCACCGTCGACTTTCCGCCGTGGTTTTTTTTGTTATCTGGACGCAGCTCGAGACGGATCACCGACACCGTCAGAGCGTCAAACCTCGGCGAGGCAAGCCTCCAGGCGATCGACCAAGCGACGATCGCCAACGAACACCGGGGTTCGCTGGTGAATGTGGATTGGTTCAATAGCGAGCAGATCTCGTGTGCCATCCGACGCCCGGCCGCCCGCTTGGTCGGCGAGGTACGCCAACGGGGCCCCCTCGTACAGCAAACGGAGCTTGCCCTCAGGGCGATTGACCTCGCCCGGGTAGCCGAACACTCCCCCGTGCAGCAAGTTTCGGTGAAAGTCGGCAACGGCCGATCCGATGTAGCGCTGTGTAAGGTTCGGCGTATCCGGACGGTTGAGCCACTCCACGAACATTCCCATGCCCGTTTCCCACTGTGGTGCTGACGCCAGATTCAGCGAGTAGTAGACTGGTTCTTCGGGGAACCGCAGGTCGGACCACGTCAACAGAAACTCGCCCACCTCGGGGTCGAGCGTGAACGCATGAACGCCCGCTCCTGCGCTGTACACCAGCATTGTCGACGTGCCGTACAGCACGTACCCGGCGGCGACCAGGTCACGCCCGGGGCGTAGCCAGTCGGCATCCGAAAGTGGGAGCGACATGTCCTCCCGTCGGTAGATCCCGAATATCGTGCCGATGCTCACGTTCGAGTCGATGTTGGAGGAACCGTCGAGTGGGTCATGAACGACCACATACGGAGCCGCCTCGTCGATCACCAGTGGCTCGGGCTGTTCCTCCGAGACGATCGCTGCCACCCTCCCTTGGCCCGAGAGCACGGCCGTCATGGCTTCATCGGCGTAAACGTCCATGAGCTTTTGATCCTCACCCTGAACGTTGACTGCGCCGGCCTTGCCGAGTAACTCTGTGAGTCCCGCTCGCCGTGTTCGGCTTGCGATCAGCTTGCCCGCCAGTGCGATGTCGTTGAGCAATCCCGAAAGACTCCCCGTTGCGCTGGCGGGCTGGTGTTCGGTCAGGAACCGTTCGATCGTGACCAGATGGTCGGCTGGCCTCCCGCCTACGGGCGGAGGACCAGGATCGGGGTCAACCTTGCTCACTTTGCACCAACCATTTCCGCCTCGATCGCTGCCACAACCCGGCGAGTGTTTACGAGCGCATCGGGGTTGACGGCGATCGAGTCAATGCCTCGGCGAACCAGGAACTCGGCTAGGTCCGGATGGTCACTTGGCCCCTGACCGCAGATACCCACCTTGCGGCCAGCAGCCTGACCGGCGGCGATGACCTGTTCGATTGCCGCCAGCACGGCGGGGTTGCGTTCATCGAAAAGGTGAGCGAGTTGGCTGGAGTCGCGGTCGACACCCAGCACGAGTTGTGTCAAATCATTGCTACCGATGGAGAAGCCGTCGAATCGCTCGGCGAACTGGTCCGCCAAAAAGACGTTTGCCGGGATCTCTGTCATCACATACACCTGCAGGCCGTCACGGCCTCGTTCCAAGCCTTGTGTGGCCATGAATGCCAAGACCGAGTCCGCTTCGCCGAGGGTCCGCACGAAGGGCAGCATGACAACCACGTTGTCCAACCCCATCTCCCCGCGGACTCGCCGCATAGCCTGGCACTCCATCGCGAAGGCTTCTTGATACGGTCCATCGGCATATCGTGATGCGCCCCGCCAACCCAACATAGGGTTCGACTCGGTGGGCTCGAACTGGTTCCCGCCGATCAGATCGGCGTACTCGTTCGACTTGAAATCGCTCATCCGGACGATCACCGGAGCCGGGTACCGGGATGCGGCGATCCGAGCGATGCCGCTGGAGAGACGGTCCACGAAATACGCCCCGAGATCGTCGTATCCGACCGTGATCTCCTCGATGGTTGCTCGCACTGCTCGATCCTCGATGTGATCGAAATGCAGCAGCGCAAGCGGATGAACCTGAATGTGATCGTTGACGATGAACTCGGTACGAGCGAGGCCAACACCATCGGCGGGGAGTTCCCACCAGCGGAAGGCCGCGCCAGGTGATGCGAGGATCAACATTATCTTTGTCCGTGTCTCGGGCAGGTCCTGGAGGTCGATCTCGATCTCGGTCCAATCGACCTTCCCTTCGTAGACACGGCCATCATCACCCTCGGCGCAGGAGACCGTGACCACCATTCCATCCTCGAGGACCGAAGTCGCATTGTCGGCCCCAACCACGGCAGGGATGCCGAGCTCACGACTGATGATCGCAGCATGGGCCGTCCGTCCCCCTCGGTCGGTGACAACTGCGCCAGCTCGAGCGAGGATCGGACCCCAGTCCGGGTCCGTCATCTCTGTGACGAGAACATCCCCCTCAGCGAAGCGGTCCGACTCTGCCATGCTCGAGAGAATTCGAACGGTTCCGGTTGCGACCGACCCGCCGACAGCGGTTCCACGAACGATCGGTGTGGCCTCGGTGTGCACCTGATAGGCCGTCATGACCGCAGCGCTGGACCGCGACTGCACCGTCTCGGGACGGGCCTGTACAACGAAGAGATCCCCCGTGTCACCATCTTTGGCCCACTCCACGTCAACCGGGTGGCCATAGTGATCTTCGATCGCTGCGCCCCACCGTGCCAGCTTCATGACCTCTTCATCGCTGAGCACAAATGATTCGCGTTCCCGGCGGCGGCAATCCACGATCTTCGTAGCAGCAACTTCACCAGTGGCGTAGACCTCTTTCGACAGTTTCGAGCCGAGTTTGCGGTCGATGATCGGGCGATGCTCGCCATTCTCCTCGGTGCCGAGTTTGGTCTTGAACACGACCCACTCATCGGGCTCCACACTCCCTCGGACAAGGTGCTCGCCGAGCCCCCAAGCGCCGTTGATCACAACAACATTGGGGAAGCCCGTGTCGGGGTCGAGCGTGAAGAGGACCCCCGAGGACGCCTTGCCCGATCGCACCATCTTCTGGATGCACACCGAAAGACCGACCTGGCGGTGGTCGAACCCGTGGCGCGCCCGGTACGCAATGGCTCGATCCGTAAAGAGCGATGTATAGCAATACTGCACAGCGTCCAACACATCGAGCGCGCCGGTGACGTTCAGCATGGTCTCCTGTTGACCGGCGAAGCTGGCGTCCGGCAGATCTTCCGCAGTAGCCGACGACCGTACGGCGACGTCGGCTTCGTCCATGCCGAACTGCCGAGACAGTTCTTTATAGCCATCCCGGATCTGCTCGGCGAGGGCCGGTGGGAATTCACCTCGACCAACCGCTCGTCGAATGGTGTCACCTGCGTGCGCGAGAGCTCGGTCATCGGTCTCGACGAGCCCATCAACGGTTGCCGCGATCAGCTCATCGAGCCCATTGTGCGCGGTGAACGCTCGATAGCCCGCAACCGTGACTGCAAGACCGTCGGGCACCCGGACGCCCCTGGACTTCATCGCTCCCAGCATCTCCCCGAGGGAGGCGTTCTTCCCGCCGACGATGTCGACGTCGTCCTTGCCAAAAGCATCGAGCGGCTGTACGAAAACATCATTCATGAGGACTCCCCTAAGTCAACGGTCTGCCTAGGTTCTAGCACTCGTTGCGGCCGTGTGGCCACGGTCACTTTGTTGTTGAACAACAAGGACAAAGTGCCCCGGCGCCAACCGCTTCTTCGTTGACGGTCCGCAATCAGCCGACCAAAACGCACGAAAAGGAAGCGCGAAACGCCACCCCATCAGGAACCTGGCTGTATTGCGACGCGGTTGGGCATACGCTCGGCCAATGAGCGAATGGTGGTCCGAAGCAGCCAAGGCCCGCAAAGCCGAAGTCCTTGCATCAATGCCGCCAATCCGGGAGATTCCAGATCGCATCAAGGACATGGTGTGGCTCACCAATACCATCCACAACCTCGACTCCATCAATCTGAACCCTGCAACCAACACCATGAATCCGCGAGCCGAGGAGCTACTGAGCAGCGGCATCGGCGTGCGGCCGTCATTGGGCCATCCCGGCGAGAAATACGAAATGGGGTTGGTGGGCATCGAGGAAATCGAGATCATCGCCGCGGAGTTGGCCTGCCGGGTTTTCGATGCGGCCCACGCCGAGATCCGGGTGCCGTCAGGGGCGATGGCCAACCTGTTCGTCTTCATGGCGACCTGCTCCCCCGGTGATGCAATTATCGTCCCGCCGGCGTCCATCGGGGGCCACGTCACCCACAACACCGCGGGCTGCGCCGGTTTGTACGGATTGGAAATACATGAGGCTCCGATCGATCCCGACACCTACACGGTGGATCCGGTAGGAGTTGCCGAGCTGGCTGAGCAGGTCCAACCCAAACTCATCACGGTGGGCCAGAGCCTGAACCTGCTTCCTCACCCGGTGGCCGAGTTACGCAAGATCGCCGATTCGATTGGAGCCCACCTCCTCTTCGACGCCGCCCATGCGTGCGGCATGTTCGCCGGCCAACAATGGTCCAACCCGCTGGTCGAGGGCGCCCACATCATGACGATGAGCACCTACAAGAGTCTTGGCGGACCGCCCGGCGGTCTGATCGTGACCAACGATTCGCCTCTGGCGGAGCGCATCGACAGCATCGCCTTTCCCGGAATGACCGCCAACTTCGACGCCGCCAAGACTGCGGCGTTGGCCGTCACGCTCACGGATTGGCTCCAGACCGGCACGGACTATGCGGCGGCTATGGCGCTCACCGCTCACGGCCTGGCCGAGTGCCTTGTGGCAGCCAACGTTTCCGTGTATGAAACCGTCGACGGCTACACCAAGAGCCATCAATTCGCCATTGACGCACGAGACTTCGGGGGCGGCCACGCCACCGCCTTGCGGCTGGAGCAGGCAAATATCCTGGCGTCGGCGATCGGTCTGCCTTCGGGCGATGATGATGGTTTACGGGTGGGAACGCCCGAGATCGTTCGCTGGGGTATGAGCCATACAGACATGCCCGAACTCGCCACCTACTTGGCTCAGGCCCTCTTCAACGATCCCAGTTCGATCGCCCCTCGCATCAAGCAGATGCGCCGACGTTTCAAAACCCTCGCATATATCTCATAATCGCAAGCGGTTGGCGATTCAGTTGATGGGGACGGGCAGGTTCGTGGCGGCGCTTTGTTTGGCGGCGAGACCAATGACGAGCGGGGCGCGACCATCGGCGCCGGACACTGGAGTTGGCGAACCGTTGCGAACGGCCGCCACGAATTGCTCCCACTGATACACATAGCTGGGGATGTAGCGCTCCAAGAAGAAGTGCGGAACGACAGCGCCCGCACTCCCGGCAGCGGTGCGCCGAATCGTAGACGTGGCGGTGTGGTTCTCTGACCCAATGATCCCGAGGGACCCAAAGGCCTCAACCCTCTGGTCATATCCGAAGGCACTCTGCCGACAGTTGTCGATGGTGGTGACCACGCCGTTCTGGTGGGTGAGCATGACGGTGACGGTGTCCAGATCGCCTTCGGCACCAATCGCCGGATCCACCATCACGGCGCCGACGGCGTACACCTCCACCACCTCTGAGCCGGTGATGAAACGGGCCATGTCGAAGTCGTGAATCGTCATGTCGAGAAAGATGCCACCGCTCACTTTCACGTAGTCGATCGGCGGCGGTTCGGGGTCTCGGCTACTGATGCGCAGTTGGCGGAGATCTCCAACTTCGCCCGACGCCACGGCCGTGCGTACGGCTGCATGGGACGGGTCAAATCGGCGGTTGAAACCGATGTGTAACGGGACGCCAGCCGCTGTCACCGCAGCCAAACCCCGGTCCACCTCAGCCAGGTCAAGTGACACCGGCTTCTCGCAAAAAATTGCCTTCCCAGCCTCGGCGGCGGCCACCATCAGGTCAACGTGGGTTGGGGTGGACGTGCAGATCGCGACGGCATCGGCATCACTGGCCATCGCTTCGGCGACTGACCCAAACGCGGCCACGTTGAGTCGTTGGGCGGATGCAATTGCAGCCTCCGGAACGACGTCGAAAACGCCGGCGACGGTTGCACCAGCCACACGACTGGCGATCAACTCGGCATGCATCGCCCCAATTCGGCCAGTTCCCAGCACCGCAATCTTCACGAGAAGTCCTCGACGGTCAAGGTCTTCACGTCTTCCCAGCTTCCGCTCTCCCAGGAACGAATGAGGGCGTCTTGAACGCTCACATATTGAACCGCTTCGGCAAAGCCCGGTTGGTGCTGTTCACCGGTGACGACGGCGGTGAGGAACTGGGAGCACTCGATCACTTTCAAGTCCTCATAACCAATGGCGTTGGCATCACCTGGAACGAAGTTGCCGTGGAACGGGTACCGGTCACCAGCAAACACCTTGGTGTATCCATCGTGGAGGTGATCACCACCGGTCATGAAGATGTTCATTTCGTTCATGGTCTCGAGATTCCAGTTGAGCGCCCCCTTGGTGCCATGAACATCAAAGGCCATCTGGCTCTGGGGGCCAACGATGTTACGGCTGGACTCGAAGGTGCCTACGGAGCCATTGGCAAATCGGACCATGCAGCCGGCATAATCCTCGTTGGTCACCGGCCCGGTGGGATCACCGGGCTCGCCCCGGTCATAGTGGGTCCCACCAACCTTTGGCAGTGGCCGTTCGGTGATGAAGGTCTTTTCCATTCCGACCACACTGAGGATCGGCCCGTTCAGCATCATTCCCATGTCCATGGAATGGCTGAGGATGTCGGAACTCACGCCATAACCAGCGCCGTCGAGTTCGAAGCGCCACGACAGTAGCCCCATGGGGTCGGACCCGTACATGGAGAAGAAGCGGCCCCGATAATTGGTGATGTCACCGAGGTCGCCGTTGTCGATGAGTTGCTTGGCGTATTGAACCAGCGGTGCCCAGCGGTAGTTGTAGCCGACACCGGTGATCACGCCCGCCTCCTCTGCAGCGGCGGCGACGCGAATGGTCTGAGCGGGGGTGCCACCCACGGGCTTTTCGCAGAAAACGTGCTTGCCGGCGCGAGCGGCCGCTACCGCCAAGTTCTCATGCATCATGTTTGGGGCGCACACGATCACCGCATCAACATCGGGATGCTCGATGGCCTCCATCGGATCGGTCGTGAATTCGGAGAAACCGAAACTTCGTACCGCCTCTGCGGCCCGTTCCGGCATGTTGTCACAGCAGATCACCAGTTCAGGGTCGGCGAGCCGATCGGGAAACAGTGATGGGATGCGGGCATAACTGCGGCTGTGGGCCTGTCCCATCCAGCCGAAGCCGATTACGGCGATACCTATTGATTCCATTCACGTACCTTTCAGGAAGACCAGGAAACCCGACTGAAGACAGACGGGCCCCGGGTTGCGATTGCCGAAAGTTCAGCGAATCGCGGTTTCACAAATTCCTCGATCGCTTCGGATCGGGTGGCCGGGTCCAGAGCTTCCCGCCACAAGGCACGACCGACCATGAAACCCGAACACCCGTGCTCGACCGCCTCAGCTAGTTGATCCCGGAATTCCTCATAGGGAACGCCCCAGCTGAGAAGAGCCCACGGGTGCGGCCCGGCCGCTTCGCTGAACTCGGCGCAGGCCCCCGGACCGGGGAACGGTGCCTTCACGATCATGGGGCCTATAAGGGCGATTCGACGGGCGGATTCCACGATCACGCGACGCCGATCGACGGCATCGGCAAGTTCGAACGGGACCGGCTCCACCAGGATCGGAAGACCGGCATGATGAGCCTGTGCGACAGCAGCCTGGATGAAGGCCTCTTGGGCTTCGGTGTGGTCGCCGCGATCGGGCCGATACAACACCAGGATCTTGGTGCCGTCACCACCCATTCGGACAAGTTGATCCGCCGACCAGTTGGGCATCAACTCATTTATGGCAACCCCACCATCAGGACCAACGGCGTTGTAGCCCTGCGACTCCAACGCCCCGAAGACCCCAACCGACCCAGGGACGGACCCATCCACGAGCATCTGCGGCAGTGAGTACTCCGGCTCCAGCATCACCGCGCTGGGGGCGCCAGCCAGCGCCCGGGCGATATCGATCTTGAAGCGAGTGAGCGTCTCCGGAAGAACCGAATCGGGATCGCTCTCATCGAATTCGGCCCGAAGAGCATCGCGGTGATCAAGGGCGAGAACCGCCAGGTGGCCAGCACCAGTTGTCAGGCGGCTCAACCGTCGGAATGCACCCGACGACCACACCGCCGGGTCAAGGCTTCTAGTCACGAACATCGCCGTTGGTCACGACCGGGAGACCCCAGGCTCCGGCTGACCAGTCTTGTTCGATCCAGGTGTAGTCGCTGTGAAAACACGGCGGCGTCCGCCGATCGTCGCCCACCAGCTCCCCGGCCAGATAGTTCAGGAAGTACATATTGGCGCCGGGGCACGCGACCGAAGAGTGGTAACCACCCGGGACCAACGCAAGTTCGCCATCGCCGCCAGACCAAAGGTCATTGAAATGGTCATCCTCGGGGCCCGTGTCTCGCCAGTTCCGGTGCATCCAGAAGCCCTCGGGACGGTCCATCTTGAAGTAATAGACCTCCTCGAGGTAGGGCGAACCGTCCATTCCGTCATGACAGTGCGGTGGCCAGCCCGACCACGTTCCGCGGGGTACATACACCTCATACAAGATCAGGCGCTCGGCCTCGATGGGCATTGCCAGCGTGTGGTTCACTTGCCGGAGAGCCATTCCACCGCCCCGAACTTCGGAGCGAATCACCGAAGGGGGAACGAGCTTGGCGGCATAACGACCATCCGCCGGGGCCGAGCCAACGGCGTAGGTGAAGGGATTCTGACCGGCGGTGACGGTGATGTCTACACCCGGTGGGACGTAGCCGACGGCTGCCAACTCCTCGAATACCGACGACCGCGACACCGCGTGTTCCTGCCCATCGAAGGTCAGGGTGGCGGCTCCAGCCAGCGGGACCACGGCTTGTTCTCGCTGGGCTTCAGAGTGGGTCGAGGATTCTCCGGGGGCCAATTCGATGGCCTGAAATGCGAGGTAGGTCCAATCCGCCGAAGCGGTCGTGACCGTTTGTAGTTCTTTCACTGTAACTCCTGGGGTAGAAGGGGATGTCAGGTGACGGCGCCCTGAGCGCGAACCTGGTCCACCTCGTGACGGTAGGGCATGTCGTCGGCGCAGAGAAGTCTGGCGGCCACGATCGCACCAGCAGCATTCCCCCGTCTGGCCGCTTCGAAGAAATCAAGGCCGGACAGAAGGGAATCGCAGAACGCGCCGCCGAAGGCGTCTCCCGCCCCCAACCCACAGACCGCTTCCACCGGGTAGGGGGCCACCAATTCCCGTTGGCCCGTTGCGGTGGCCACCATGACCCCATCGCCGCCCAGCTTGATGACCGCACATTCTGCCCCCTGAGCCAGGATCGCATCTGCCGCTGCATCGGGCTCTTCGGTCCCGACCGCGATCCGGCACTCCTCCCGGTTCCCGATGATCACCGTGAAGTGAGCGAGCATCGGTTGGATAGCGGTGGTAGCGGCGGTCTCGTTTGGCCAGAACTGGTAACGCCAATCGAGATCGAGGATCGTATGGCGGGCACGATTACGGCGCTTGAGAAGGGAGATGACGGTGGAGCAACTGGGTTCCGTGCTGAAACGGGTGGCGGGGATCCAAAGGATGCCAGCCTCTTGCACCGGCAACGACGCAACGTCGTCTTGGGTGATCTCCATGTCAGGACCCGATGGTTCCCGGTAGAAGATGATGTTGGGATCGGTCCGTGGATTGAGCTCAGCAAACGCCAGCGGGGTCTTCAAGGTTGGATGCGTGCTGACCCAACGGGTGTCCACGCCGAACCGGTCCGACAGAGCGTGGATGATGTCGTCGCCGAATGCGTCATCACCAACCTTGGTGACAAGTGCTGCCCGTCGACCGAGCCGTGCTGCCGCAACCGCCACATTGGTGGCGGTCCCCCCAACGCTCTTCTGAAGGGTTCGGACATCACGCATCGGCCCCTCAACGGTGGGATAGAGGTCCACGCTGACACGTCCGACGGTGATGATCTCCGGGGCATTCTCCGACACTGGTTGCATGGCTTCGGCAGTTGAGTAAGCGATGACGATTATGCGTTGGCAGTCTGAGCCAGCTCGTGCTGCAGCTGCTCCAGCTCGGCACCACCGGCCATCTTCTGGGTGAGTTCGGCCTGGCTGATCTCGTTCTTGGCAAAGTTGCCGAGCGACTTGCCGCGGTTCAAGATCAGAAAGCGATCACCAACGGGAAAGGCGTGGGCGGGATTGTGGGTAATGAAGATGACGCCAAGCCCTCGGGCAGCAGCGGCAAGGATGTACTTCAGTACCACACCGGACTGCCGAACACCTAGTGCCGAGGTTGGCTCGTCGAGGATGAGCACCTTTGCACCGAAATGCACCGCCCGCGCGATGGCCACCGACTGGCGCTCGCCGCCGGACAAGGTACCGACCGGCTGTTCGGTGTCACGGATATCGATCCCCATTTTGGACAACTCGGATTTGGCGGTGTCCTTGGCCAGGGTCTTGTCTACCCATCGGAACGGAAAGACCCCCTGGGTGGGCTCGGCCCCGAGGAAGAAATTCCGCCAGACGGACATGAGCGGCACCATGGCTAGGTCCTGGTAGACCGCCGCGATCCCGCGGTCGAGCGCCTCACGGGGTGAAGTGAAACTCACCGGTTCGCCCTCAAATCGAAATTCGCCGGTGTCGTGCTGATGAACACCGGCGAGAATCTTGATGAAGGTGGACTTCCCAGCGCCGTTGTCACCGAGCACACATGTGACTTCGCCCGCATTCACGCTGGTGGTGACGCCCTGCAGTGCGATGATGTTTCCGTAGTACTTTCCGATGTTGTCCAGTTCAATCAGTGATTCGGTCATCGTGTTCCTGCCTCTGCCTTGGTACGGATGAAGTTATTGGCAATCACAGCGGCCAGAAGAATGATCCCGAGAAAGGCGAATCGCCAATCCGAGTTCCAGCGGGCTGACGGGATTCCCTGTTTTGACATCGCCATGATGACGGCGCCGATGGCCGCACCAAAGGCCGACCCATAACCACCGGTCAAGAGCGTCCCCCCTACCACGGCGGCGATGATGTATTCGAACTCCAGTCCGTTGCCGGCTACGGACTGCACGGTGTTCAGCCGGAATGCCAGGAGAAGGCCAACCAGCCAGGCCGCCACCGAGACGATCATGAACAGCTGGGTCTTGGTCCGTGCCGCCGGTACGCCAATCTGGCGGGCCGCCTGGGTGTTGCCACCAACGGCGAAAATCCAGGACCCGAATTTGGTGCGGCCAAGGAGGAAAGTGCACAGCACGGTGAACCCGAAGAACCAGAGGATTGCGATCTGATACTTTGCTGGATTCACACCCCCGGCGATCTCTTCATCGGTCGTAAAGAGCAACTTTGCCAGCATGCCAACAGCCACGGCAGCGAGTCCCAGTTTGGTCATGAGATTGCCAGTGGCATTTGATCCAGCTGTTGTCCCATCGCGAGCGGTGAACATAGCCCCGATGACGCCCCATACGAACACCGCCCCCGCCGCCACCAGAAGCACCGAGAACAACTCGGACCGGAACTTCACCGAGGCCGACTCGTTCCGAATGAAGAAGGCGAGAGCGGCTAGGGAGAGGGCGGCAACAGTGAGCACCACGGTTCTGGAAATGGGCGACGCTCGGCCCGCTCTGCCAGCGGCCATGGCCAAGGCGAGAAAGCCAGCGCCGACGGAAACACCGAACAGCATGGCTCGCAGACCTTGCTCGGTAGACATGAACATGAACGAATAGATCGCAAACGCGCTGCTTGCTGCGATGCCAATAGTGCTGAGGATCGACTGTTGGCTACCCCGTCGGTCACCCGTGATTTTCTGCCATGAGCGGTACGCAGCAGCGGCACCACCAAGGATTACCAATGGCCACTTGAAGAATCCAACGAGATCCAGCACCGGCTGCTGGGACTCGACACCGAGTACTCGGGCGAGCACCATCCCGAGCCCAACAAGGCCGACTCCGCCCCCGAGGAAGGCCAGGGTCTCCGACGAGAAAGTGACCGGGCCCGGTTTTTGCGGGGCAAAGCGCCACAGGCCCAAACCAACGAACGCCGCCAACATGCCGGCGCCAATGATCACGGCCGCGGCAACGTTTGCGCCAACACCGTCGGAATTGTGCATGTAGAGAATGCCGGCGACGACTCCAACGATTCCGGCACCAAGAACCGGCAGTCCCAGCGGATTAGGACGGTCGCCTCGGCGAAAGTTCAGTTCAGCAACGGATGCGCCGATCAGCGCCGCACCGCCAACACAGCCGATCGTGTAGACCAGATCGCGGCCTCCGAGCTGATGGTCGTTCCGGGCCCAGGCGTAGGCAAAGATCGGATGCCAGAAGTCGTAGCCGTGCCCTTCGTCGATTCGTCCGACGGTGAGGTTGTCGATCATTAGCTTGGAGAAACCGAGCTTGAATCCTCGCAGGATGAAAAACGTTGCCAGTGTCACGATGAAACTGGGCAAACCGGTCCGTTCCACCATCGTGCCGTTGAACCACCCAAGCCCTAGAGCGAGAATAAGCGAGATCGGGATGGCGATCCACAGGCTTAGACCCGCTCCGCCAAGATCGCCTACGTCCTTCACCAAGAGAATGGTGACGATTGCGAGGGCACCGGTTGCGGCACCGGAGGAAAGGTCGAACTCGCCGCCGATCATCAAGAGCGAAACGGCGACGGCCATGATGCCAAGTGTTGAGGCGACATCGAGGATCGACGACGCCCCGCCGGCGGTACCGAACTGGCTGGATACCGCCCAGAAGAACACCCAGATGGCGCCGGCTCCTACGATCGCCCCGATCTCGGGCCGGATGAACAGCCGTTGAAAGACGCCGCGATAGGCGAGGCGCTCGTCGGTTCCACCGCCCACTTCGGTTTCGTGGGTTTCCTTGGCAATCGCCTCGGCATCGGACGTATCGACTACCACCGCATCGGCAATGTCGTTTCTTGGTAGTGCGGTCTCTGACATTCTTGTGACTCCCCCAGCTTTGTCTTCAAGACAGAGGGGGCCGGGTCAGATGACCCGACCCCCTCGCTACTTCCTCACTTTGGCTTCTTGTTCTAGCGGGTGCCCGCTTCGACCAACGCCTTGACCGACGTAGCGTTATCGGCGGTTACGAACCCGGGACCGGTCAGGATCGGCAGTCCACCACCAAGCGTGTTGGCGTTGGTGACCTCGAGGTACATCAGGATGACCGGGATGTAACCCTGGAGGTACTGCTGCTGATCCACGGTGAACAGTACCTCGCCCGCCTCGATGGCATCGAGGAGCTGGCTGGTGATGTCGAAACCACCGATCGTAAGGTCACGACCGAGGGCATCGGCGGCCCGCTTGCCGGACATGGTGATTACCGGTCCGACGCCCATGAATCCGTCGATATCGGGGTCAGCCGCAAGAGCAGCGTTGATGGCAGCTTCCTGAGCGGCCTGGTCGGCGTCGAGTTCCATGAACTGGGAAACGACTTCGCCAGTGAAGGTGTTGGCGAGACCGTCACACCGCTCGATCAGAGCACCGTTGTCCGGCTCTTGACGGCCACAGAGGACCTTGGTGGCTCCGGCGTCATTGAAGAACTCGCCGGCGCCTTCGCCGGCGATGACCTCGGTCTGACCCACGTGGGTGGTGGCTCCGAGATCTTTGTAGACATCCACACCGGAGTTGATGGTGTAGACCGGGATCCCGGCAGCGACCGCAGCTTCGAGTCCGGGACGAACCGCATCAACGTTTGGCAGCGAGGCGGCGATCCCATTGGCACCGGCCGCAACGGCGGCGTCGATATCACGGGCTTGAACAGCGGCATCGTTGTTGGAGCCTTGCCAGACGAGCTCTACGCCAACATCGGCGGCTGCTGCTTCAGCGCCCCGCTTGAGGACGGACCAGAACGGGCCATCGTCAGAGTGGGTGATCATGTAGAACGTCAGGTCGGTGCCCTGGGTGAGGTCCACGTTGCCATCGTCACCACCGTCGTCGGTTGAACCATCATCAGTGGATCCATCGTCGCCAGAGCCATCGGCCGAGGAGGTGTCATCGGCCGCACCATCACCGGCATCGTCGCTGGAGCTACCGCAGGCGGCGGCCACCAGACTGAAAGCGAAAATAAGCGCCAACAGGCGCTTGATTGTTGTGGTCATTGAGGAACTCCCCGATAGATGGATTGGCTCTCCCGCCAACCCGTGTGCCAAATGACACTAGTCCAGATCGCTATTGCGGGGTACCAGAAAGTCAAAAAGTCAAGCCAGGTAGATTGGCGAGGAAATCAATGCTGCGCTGGACGTCCTTCACCGGCCCGTCCCCTGGGGCTGGCATCGCACCGGTGATGGCACAATCCTGTTCCACCACATACCAACCGTCGTAACCATTGGCTTCCAACGTTTCAACGATCTGAGCGATCGGGAGGTCGCCCTCGCCGATGGCCGGCCAGATCCCGTCCTGGACCGCACCCATCAACGACCGCGGGCTGTCCCCCAGCTGTGATTTCTTGAAGGCCTCCGCCATGGGCAGGCGCATGTCTTTGAGGTGCACGAGCCCTACGCGCTCAGGATTCCGGTTGGCGAATTCCAGAGGGTCACAGCCACCGAGCGACAGGTGAGCCGTATCGAGAACGAACAGCACGGGACTGGCGTCCACGAGATGATTCACATCATCCACCGTCTCGATCGCCGTGCCCCAGTGTTCGTGCACTACTTGCATGAGGCCACGTTCAGCGCAGACTTCCTCCACCATGGCCAGTCCAGCGATCAATCGGGACCACTCGGTAGGGGTAAGTTCCCGGCGAGGCTGCCAATCCCACGACATGACTGGCGCGGTGTTGAAGTATTTCGCCCCGGCGGTCGAGAGCAAGTCGGCAGCTTCAATCGTCGCTTTCTCCGCCGCCTCAACCTGAGTCTCATCGTGAAGCACCACCGGAACGAAGCCGGCGAGAAGCGCCATGGCATTGGCGTCCAATACGGCTCGCAGTTCCTCCGGCGTGGACGGCAGCCAACCGAGCGACCCCAACTCGGTATGGGTGAACCCGAGACCGCCCATTTCGGCGAGAACGCGCTCGACACTCAACTGATGACCCCAGCCGGGTACCTCACAGATACCCCACGAAATGGGAGCGGTGGCAAAGCGATCAAAGAACGACATTCGCTGAATCGTATTGCGTCTCAGCATTTCTGTGGTGCACGAAGTTGCCGTATAGTTTTTTTATGCTGATCGTCAGTGATGTTTCGCAACAACTCGAAGAACTCACCGATGAATTCCTGCGGGGTTCGGGCGTTCTCGTCTTGCCCGGAGTATTCACCGGCGATCAAATCAGTAGCGCCAGACAGATCATCATGGCGGAGTCCGACGCCAATGCCGGAACCGCCACCCATTTTCAAGGCGCCAACACGGACAAGTTGAATCTCCAACGACGAGTCTGGAACCTCCTGAACAAGGGCGAAGTCTTCTCCGAGATGGTGCAGCATCCGGACGTTGTGGCTATCTGTTCCCACCTGCTGGGCTCCGCATTCAAGCTTGGATCGATTGCCGCCAATCGCCTGCTCCCAGGAGGGCCGGGCCAGGAACCCCATATCGACTACCCGTACTGGGATTTTCACAAATCGCACGAGTTTCCCGTGGGCATGAACTCATCATTTGCGATGAATCTTCAGGCAACAATTCTCCTTGATGACTTCACCCCCGAGAATGGAGCTACCGCCTACCTGCCCGGCTCGCAACGGGAACTTAGTTATCCCAACGATCGCTCCTCTTTCGACGCGGGGATGCAGCGAATGACCGGCTCTGCCGGGGACTGTGTGATCTTCAACGGGATGATTCACCACTGCGCAATGCCCAACACGTCCGCGGCAGACCGGACCGGTGTGTTGATCGAGTATCTGCCCAAGTTCGTGATCCAGCTGGAAGACCAAATCAACGGGGTAGACCCCTTAGTCATCGAAAATGCGTCGCCACTCCTCCGCCAACTCATCGGTGTGGACTACAAATTCCCCGAACTCCTCGACCAGGCGCCGGCAGGAAATACCGAGGGCAGGTACGCCAAAGTCTGATCAGCCGTCCTCGGGACACCCCAATGGCAGCGCCGCCGTTCCGGCGTTGGCCAAAGCTTCTTCGATCTCTGGCAGGGACACGGCCCAGCCAGAGTTGGCTCCACGGGTCGATGCAAAGACCACGCCCACCACGGCGCCATCGAAAAGAATCGGCGCACCGGAATCGCCAGCAGCGATGTCACCTTGGAGCTCCACCGAGCGACGCTCGTTCTCCCCGTTGAGGGTTACCTGTGCTCGCCGAACCGCAAGAGCGTCGTTGACCTCGAGGAAACCATCTGCATTGAACGTTGGAATGGAGACCGCCGTCTGCGCCTCCACCTCTTCCCGCGCCAGCAGGACCGCACCGCCGGACACCGGCTCGGCGAGCCGTAGCACCGCAAGGTCTTTGCCGGGAACGAGATGCACCAGCTCGGCCGACACAACTCTCCCCTTGGCATCAGCCAGCGTGAACGACTGGATGCCCTCGAACGGATGGGCCGCGCTCACCATCCGCCGATCGTCAATTCGGAACACGGTTGCCAACTGCGGCACGGTGATTCGGCAATCGATGATCACCGCTCGATAGAGGTAGTCGGACGGATTCGCAGCGTTGTCATCGCTTTCGGCCACGGAGGTGCAGCCAACCGATCCCAAGCAGATCAAGGCCACCGCTAGTACGAGAGTGTGGTGGGTTCGAGGGTGAGCTAACGGCATCGAAGAGTCGCCGCTGTGCCTGTTCTAGGAATAGAAGGGGTTCTCGCCGGCGGTGTGATCTGTAGCGTCGATGACTTCTGTCAACTGCGGAAGCGCATCTCTCAGCATCTTGGTGATGCCGTCTCGCAACGTCATGGCGCTGGCGGCACAACCCTGGCAACCACCGCCCATGGTGACGATGGCTTTTGTCCCGTCCACCCCGACCAGCGTTGCGTAGCCACCGTGGGAGGCGAGGGCCGGGTTGATCGCACCGTCGAGCACTTGTTGAATCTGTTCAGGCAACTCACCAGAGAGATTGAGATCGAGCCCGTCGAGTGGATTTGGCGTGTTGGGATTTCGAATCACCAGACCGCCGGGCGTGCTGGCGGCCGGTACATCCAGCGTGGCGCCGGTCATGTTCACGATGGAATCGGACGGGATGATGACCGTGAGTTCGTTGTGCTCGCCTTGGGTGTAGACCGCATCGCCATCTTGTGCGTCGGCGATGGGAGCCAGTTCCAGCGCGTACTGAAACTCGGTCATGTTAGATCCGGTTATCGCAATCTTGAGAGCCGTAGCAGCCGGATCGTCTTCCTGAGCGCGAACCTCGAGAACCTGGGCGAGAGCGGGGGCGCTGACCGCAAGCGGCTTGGTGGGATCAGCAACGGGAGTCGTTGGAGTTTCGGTGACGGCCATACCTACAGGCTACCCAAGCTTTGGCAACTGCGACGAGTGGGTGAAGTCACGTGCCTTTCCCGTTGGCCACCACGCCAACGATCACAAGTTGTCGCGTTGCTCGCTCAGCTCGAGCCAGCGCAGTTCGACCTCGTCGAGTGCGCTCATCACCTCCGTATGCTCAGCACCGAGACGGCCGAGCTCTTCATAGTCCGGGCTGCCGGAATCACTTAGCGCCGCCATCTGCTCGGCCAAGCGATCCTTCCGTTTGTCCAGCTTGGCCAATTCCTTCTCCGCGGCCCGGATGTGGTGCCCCAACGTTGACTTGCTAGGACCGGCGCTCTGTCTGGACCGAGTGTCAGCCTTGGGCTTCTTGGCCTCCGGCGGAGCAACACTCTCTTGAACCAGCTCGCCATTTGGACGGTTGTGTACCACCCCGTCGTCGTTGATCGTCAAGTGTCGGTTGGCGACGCGATCGAGGAATGCCCGATCATGGCTCACCACCACCAACGCCCCTGGCCAGTCCTCCAGAAAGTCCTCCAGCGAGCGCAGCGTTTCCAGGTCGAGATCGTTGGTGGGCTCATCGAGCAACATGACGTTGGGTTTGGATGCGAGGATCGTCAGGAGGTGGAGCCGACGACGTTCCCCACCCGACAGAGTCTGGACCTGGGCCCACTGGGCATCCTTGTCGAACCAGAACGCTTCGAGGAGGCGAGCGTCGGTCCAGTCCGGTTTCCTATTGGGTCCGGCGATCACCTCTCGCACCCTCGCATCGAGATCGAGAACGTCCTCGGACTGCTGGGTGTAGTAGGCCAGCTCGACTGTGCTGCCCCAGCGCACCGACCCCGCAGCCGGCTCCGCCAACTTCGCCATGATGTTGAGCAGGGTGCTCTTGCCAACGCCGTTTCCTCCCATGATCGCCAGGCGTTCCCGAGGATCCAGCTTGAGATCGAACGGCCCGAAGAGCTGGTGACCATCGGGAGCGTTGCCAACGACTTGGTCGAGTTCGACCACGATGTCGCCCAATCGCGGCGTTGGGAATTCAAGATGGAGGTCCGCCGGTCGGGCCGCCCCCTCGGGCTTGTCGGCGATGAGCGCTTTGGCTGCATCCATGCGGTACTTGGGTTTGGATGTCCGTGCCGGTGCACCTCGGCGCAGCCAAGCGAGTTCGGTCTTGGCGAGATTCTTTCTGACCGCCTCGGCGGTTTCGGCTGCCACTGCCCGGTTGGCCTTGCCTTCGAGGTAACTGGCATATCCGCCGGTGTGGAGAAAGCTGCTACCTCGGTCCAGTTCGAGGATGTGGGTGGTGAGACGGTCGAGCACATGGCGGTCGTGGGTGACCAGAATCAGGCCGCCCCGATAGGACTCCAGGCGCTCTTCCAACCAGGTGATGCCCTCGATATCCAGGTGGTTCGTTGGCTCATCCAGTATCAACAGATTGCTCGGCTGCACCAGAGCGGCGGCCAACGCCACCCGCTTCTTCTCGCCTCCGGACAACGATTCGGTTGATTCGCCGAAAAATGCCCCCATCCCCAGACGGCTGAGCGCTGCTTCGGACTCCCACCGCTCGCTCCCATGGGCCAAGACAGCATCGAGAACGGTTCCCTTGGGGAGCGGTGCCACTTGATCCAACACGGCAACGTTCAAGTCCCGGCCTCGCCGCACCTCACCGGACTCCGGCGTGGCCGCGCCGGCCAACACGCGAAGCAACGTGGACTTGCCTGTCCCGTTGATCCCAACGATTCCGAGGCGATCGCCGGTGTTCACGGTCACGCTCACATCGACAAAGAGGGGGCGGTCGGGCCGACTCATGGAGATGCGGTCAGCATCGATCAGAATTGCGATGAGAGGAGAGTACCGAGGCTTTCCTCGCGTGAGTCCGAGGGGACGATGGGCCGACGCCGATAAAGTTGGCGTAGTGCAGTCGGTCCCACCGCTGGTCCCCCGAAGAAAAACATCGCCCTTCGCTCGTTGGGCCGGGTCTTTGCAGGGGCCCGCCACACCACTGACCAAATCGATCCCTACACCAAGTGGTGGAGCACACAGAATCAGGGCGCCGTGAACCGTAGCGGCCCCATGCTCATCGCCATCGGGGACAGCATCAGTATCGGGATCGGCGCCTCACATCCGTCGAAGTCCTTCATCGGCAACGTCGGTCGAGCGCTTTCGGATCGCGATGGCGAGGAGTGGCGGATTGTGAATCTCGGTATCGCCGGCGCTCGCATCGACGACGGCCTGAATCGCCAACTCCCGATCGCACTAGATCTCATGCCATCGGACCTGGTGATCTGCTGCATCGGCACCAACGACATCGTCTGGACGCCGGCCATCGCGAGCGTTCGGGCCGGGTTGCGGGAACTCTCCGCCGCCCTCCCGGCAACCACGGTCTTCGGTCCCGTCGCTGGCGCCTCGGGCCGGGCTCGGCTTTCCAACCGGGCCCTGCGAAGCGCCGCTCAAGAAAACGGTCAGCTCGTTGCCGACATTTGGAATACAGAGGGGCCAAGAATACGCGAGCGTATGGCGCTTGATCGGTTCCACCCGAACGATCTGGGTTATGAGCTGATGGCCAATGCTGTTCTCGATGTACTGGACGAGCGCGCCTGAGGGACGCTCAGGCGGTGGTCCAATCGATCAGCTGTTCAACCGATCCCACGAACGCCGGCTCGAGGTCCGTGTAGCCCGAAACCTGGCTGAGCATTTGTTTCCACACCACACCTGGTTCGTCGGCGATCCCGAGCGCGGCGCACACGCCCGTTTTCCAGTCGGTCCCGATCTCGATCATCGGCCAGGCATCGATTTCGAGCACGGCCGGTTTGATGCATTGCCAGACGTCGACGAAGGGATGGCCGGTGATCAGAACGTCGGGATGGGTGATCTCCTCGGCGATGCGAGTCTCCTTGGTTCCCCCGATGAGATGATCCAGAAGAACGCCGAGACGCCGTCCGGGTCGGGGTCCAAAGGTGCGAACGATCGTTGCCAGATCATCAGCACCATGGAGCGGTTCGACCACCAGACCTTCGAGCCGGAGATCATCGCCCCAGACTTTTTCGATGAGCTCCGCATCATGGATTCCCTCTACGTAGATGCGGCTGGCCCGGGCCATGCGCGCCGGAGCGTGCGGTATGGCCACCGATCCCGAAGCCGTCTTCGTCTGAGCAAATTCTTGCTCTGCGGCGGGCGCCCGGACGAGGGTGACGGTGGTGCCCTCGTGAGAAAAGGCCCCCTTGTCGTTTCGCTCCTTGAACTCTCGCCCATCCTCACCCCGCAGGGTGACCCAGTTGGGATCGAACCCGGTGATCGCACCCACCTTGAACGAGCTGCGGTGACGCACCACCATGCCCAGCTCCACCGGTAGCTGCTTGTACTCGGGCCGGCGGCGGGCCGGCGGGCCGTTGAGATCCAGCGGTTCTGACAAAACTCCCATACGGCGCACGACAGTAGCGCTCCCCTACCTCCAACCGAGGTACGCCAAACCGCAACGCCCGAACTGGCCGCTACGCAGTCAAGCCAAACCGAACCATGCACCTGTTGCCACGCCGAAGGCGAGGGCTGCGTGCCCGGCGGAACGCCCCCCAGAGGGACAACACAGGCGAAGCGACCAGCCCTACGCAGTCCGAACTGCACCAATCGAGGCACCTGTTCGAGCGCCGAGCAGGCGAGCCTCCGTGACGGCGAACGGCCCCCGGAGGGACAGCAATCAAGCGAACTGGCCGCCCGAGAGTTCGGCATTGGTCGAACTGGCCGCCCGAGCGTTTGGTTTTCGAACGTTCAAGCGGCCACTTCACGCCAAAGCGACGTTTCGGGCGGCCACAAGCCCTACGCAGTCCCGGCCAAACCAAACAATCCAGTTAGTGCCACGCCGAAGGCAAAGCATCCGTGGCGCTTGAACGGCCCCCGGAGGGAGTCAGAGCACGCCCCCAGAGGGACAGCAATCATGGCGCCACCAGATCGCGCCGCAGGCGACAAGCCCTACGCAGTCCCGGCCAAACCAAACAATCCAGTTAGTGCCACGCCGAAGGCAAAGCATCCGTGGCGCTTGAACGGCCCCCGGAGGGAGTCAGAGCACGCCCCCGGAGGGACAGCAATCAGGCCGCCGCCGGATCGCGCCACACGCGAAGCGATGCCCGTTGAGCAGTCAAAGCCAAACCGAACGATGCACCTGGTGCCACGCCGAAGGCAAAGCATCCGTGGCGTTTGAACGGCCCCCGGAGGGAGTCAGAGCACGCCCCCGGAGGGACAACACAACAGTTAGAGACTTATCAACGTCATCACCAAAACCATGAGGGTGATGAAGGCCACGAACAACCACTCCATTCGCATGCGACTCAACAGCTCGGCTTCGAGCTGGGTTCGCAGTCGATCGGTCTCGTTTTTTGCTGCCGCCACGTTGTTCTCGGCCGCGGACAGTTTTAGCTGTTTCCCTGCGGCGGCACGGCGGGTTGCGGTGAGCTGATCGCTGAGTTCGCCATAACGACGTTGAAGGTCCTCGAACGCCGCCTCGGTTTTCCGCAGCTGGGCCAAGAGCTTCACCGAGTCTGGCGCTGTCGACTCGACCACCGTGACCTCGCCGTCACCCCGGGCGGGGTCATGCAGTTCAGTCCGCAGAACTCGTAGATCGGTGGCAACCTCGGGGGCCACGGGAGCAACCATCCGTTCCATCGCCAACAGTAAATGGTCGGCATAACCCGTTTCGGAGGGAAGGTTGAAGTGGGCCCACAGATTGCGTGCCTCCACCAGCTGTCCCACGATGGGCCGCAGGTCGCTCTTGAAAAAGTCGGAGAAGACCGGACCCCAAAATCTACGGATCACCAGCAGTTGGAAGAGAGGATCGGTTCGGCCATTGGCCTCGGTCCGGCCCAGCTTGTCCGCCGCGATGAGGTTCCACGGGGTGGATTCGTCTTCACCGAAGTGCTCGACCATCCGCTCCTCGACAAAAGGCGCCATCGCCGAACCGAAGGTTTCGAACGCTCGTGCAAGCAGCGCGTGGCGGCCGACGGCGATATCGGGTGTACGGGGTGCAACTGGCATCGACGAGCTGAAGTCCTCCTCCCTATCTCTTCGGACCTCTGGCCCGATTTCTGAACCCAACCGCTGGTCCAGTCCGCGATTTCTCGCCACCGGAGGCGGAGCGATCGATGGCAAGCGTTGCGATGCCCCCGTAGTTCTCAAGTATCGTCCGGAAATGCCGTTTAGCACATCGTGCAGGGAAACCGACTACTTCTTTCCCCCGGCCTTGTTTTTGTCGGCGGACTAGCAACCGTCACAGCTTGGCTTGTCGCGCTTTTGTTCTTCAAAATCGCCGACGAAACAACCTTGATCCTGGCGGGATCGTCGGGAGCTATTGGTGCACTGGGTGGCATGATTGGCGCACTCTGGCTCAACTACACCACTCGCCATACCCAGGAATACATCGCCCTCCAGGAACACCAGGCCAACCACGATCCTCTGACCGGGCTGTTCAACCGAAACGCCCTCTTCACAGAACTCGAGAAGTCGATCGCCCGAGCCCAGGCCACCGACACCGTGCTCGGCGTCCTCTTCTTGGACCTCGATCGATTCAAGGTGATCAATGACTCGATGGGTCACGAAGCTGGCGACGAGCTCCTCCGAATCGTGGCCGAAAGGCTCGAAGGAACGGTTCGAGGTGGCGATCTCGTGGCCCGCTTCGGCGGCGACGAGTTCGTAGTCGTGTGCCGCGACCTGCTCTCGGAGCAGTCCGTCCTCGCCGTGGCGAACCAGATCCTCAAGTCGTTCACCCAACCCGTATCGCTCTATGGCGGAGCGCAGGTGGTCTCCACGAGTATCGGCATCGCCATCGCCCGGCCCGACGACACCCGGCGCAGCGACGATCTAGTCCGGGACGCTGATGCGGCAATGTACAAAGCCAAGCGATCGAAGTCGGGTTTTGCCGTCTTCGATGAGGTGCAGCGGCTCCAGGTAATCGACCGTCTCGATATCGAGCGAGATCTCGTTCAGGCTCTCGAGCAAGAACAGCTGGTTGTCTACTATCAGCCCCTGATCGACGTGAAAGGCAAACGCCTCTACGGATTCGAGGCCCTTGTCCGCTGGAACCACCCGGTGCGCGGGATCATCGGTCCCGGCGACTTCCTCGGGGTTGCCGAAGAAACCGGCATGATGGCCCGGATCGGCGAGTTGGTGCTTCGGGAAGCGTGCGCCCAGGCCGCGGTCTGGAATCACCTGACACCGGATGCCCAGGGTGTCAAGATGGGCGTGAACATCGCCGAGCAGCAATTGCTCGATGGGAACTTCCCGTACCTGGTAGCCGACGTCCTCGAGTGGTCAGGTCTGCCTCCCAGCCAGCTCGTGCTGGAGATCACCGAAAACGTCATCGTTGACCATCTGGCCGGCCTTTCCAGTTTGCGTGACATTCGGGACATGGGTGTGAACTTGGCAATCGACGACTTCGGCACGGGACAAAGCTCGCTGAGCTACATCAAGCAGTTCGATATGGTCTCGACTCTCAAAGTTGACAAGACCTTTGTCGACGACATGAGCAGCGGTGTGAACAGGGCGATCATCGAAGCGGTGGTGGCGATGGCCCGGGCTTTGGATATGGAGGTCGTCGCTGAAGGTGTCGAAAGCGAACATCAGGTGAAGGAACTCTTGGAGTTCGGCGTTCACATCATGCAGGGCTACCTATTCAACAAGCCCGTTGCCGGCGAGGTGATCGACCCCAGCTCGTGGTTCCAGGCCCGTGACAACAATGGCATGAAGCCCGAGGATCGTGTTGTTCCCGGCTTGTCGTCCACTGAGGTGAGTCGGGCATTGGCTCGCAACCGCGATCACTCGCTGCCGCGCCCCAAGCGAATGGGCTGACCCGACGCCGCATCGTGCGAGACGGTCCCTTACGCTCTAGGCGTGGGCCATCGGTTGAAATCACTCCCTCTTGGGCGCTTCATGGGGATCCCTGTGTCGGCGGGTTGGTCGGTTGTCGTCGCAGCCACTGTCGGAGCGTTCCTCCTGGCCCGAAACGTCCTTCCCACAACGGCGGAAGATCTTTCACTCAAGATGCGAGTGGGCCTCGCGGCGGGAGCGGTCGCTCTGTTCCTCGGATCGATCCTGGCACATGAGTTCGGTCACGCTCTCACCGCTCGCCGTCACGGGATCAGTACGACCTCGGTGAAGCTCTGGATCTTCGGCGGCGTGGCGGCTCTGACCAGTTCCGCCCGCAGCCCGCGCGCCGAATTCCAGATCGCTCTCGCCGGGCCCGCCACCAATGCCATCCTTGCGGCCATCTTTGGCGGATCTGCTGCAGCGAGCAGCCGGATCGGGTTTCCACCGGCAACATTCCTCCTCACAGGCCTTGCCGTACTGAATGCCATGCTGGCCATCACCAATCTTTTACCTGCCGCCCCCCTGGACGGTGGACGCATCTTGACCGCGGCGATCTGGCGTCGCACCGGTCGGCCCGAGTGGGCTCGACTTGTGAGCGCCCGCTGCGGGATTGTCCTCAGCGGCGCCGTACTTGGGTTCGGGCTCGTCGAAGTTTTTCGACTCGACCGGCTCAGCGGCACCTACACAATTGCGATCGGTCTCTTTCTTGGATTCGCAGCCCGAGCGGATCTGAGTACCGCGGTGATCCGCGGCCGTCTCACAAATGTCCAGGTGGGCGATGTTCTCACGCCGTATCCCGACGCAATTCACGACTCTTTGACGCTGAACCAGTTGCTGCGCATGCGTCCTTCCACAACCGCAAACGTCTCGCTCCCTGTTCAGCGCTGGAGTCATGAGACGATCGGGTATCTCTCCACCGCAGTAGCCCAGACCATGTCCGATGCTGATCGAACATGGACCACGGTTGGCCAGCTGATGACACCGCCCGAACTGGTTCCTACCGCCTGGACCAGCGAGCCGCTTCTGCACGCGCTCGAACGCCACGGAACCGCCCCAAGCCAACTGTTGGGAATCGATCCGAAGTCCGGTCTCGTGGTAGGAACAGCCACTCCAGACCAGTTCAGGCACTTCCTAGTCCCGCCCGGCTTCTGGGGCGGGGAACCTCGCCGGATCGCTCCCGAGCGTCTACGGACAGGAACATTTCCGGTGCCAGCACGGTTACAGCGGTCATGACCAACCCCACCGACCAGCAGATCGAGTTCTACTGGCGACCAGGGTGTCCGTTCTGCATGACGTTGGAACGGTCACTCAACAAGTTGAACGTGCCGTATGAGAAGCGCAACATCTGGGAGAACCCCGCCGACGCCGCATTCGTACGGTCGGTCGCCAACGGAAACGAGGTTGTTCCAACCGTTCGCATCGGTTCTACGTCTTTGGTGAACCCGTCGGTGAAACAGGTGGTAGCGGCCACCAACGCAGAACTCCCCGGTCTCTTGGATCCCCCCAGTGAGAAATCCGGCGGTTTTCGGAGAAGGTTGCGCCGTTAGTGAATTCATGATTCACTCGTTGGCGTATCATCACGCCCGCTTGTAGAAAGTTGGACTGCTGATGCGTCCGCCGCCGCAACAGAATCAGGGGACCCCGTGTCCGACGAATCAAGCCGCAAGGCTCTCCATGCCTATGTCACCGATGGCGCCCATGATCAATGGCATGGGTTCGCCGCAGAACAAGGGGTGAGCGTAAGCGCGATCCTCGAAGCCCTCGCCCCAACACTCACCGTTGATGATGAACCCGCCGACTACCTGAACGTCCTCGACGTCGTCACCGAAGCTCGACGCATCGACGCACGACGCCGCCGACGCCGCCGCTGAAAATCGCCGTCTGTCGCCCGTGTTCGCCTCGCGCCCCACGGCGCGGTAGCGTGAAGACAATGGAAAGTCCTGACAATTCGGATACCGCTCTTCCCGGGGAGAAGCTGTATTCGTTGGCCGAAGTCGCAGCCCAGCAGGGTGTTCACTACATGACGGTGTATCGCCATGTCAGGACCGGCAAGTTGGCGGCCACGAAGCTGAATGGTGAGTGGCAGGTCCGCGAGTCCGATCTTGCTTCGGCATCGGCTCCAAGCCAGGGCAAGCCCGGAAGTGCCGACATCAGTTCCCGGTGCCCGGCATTCAGAAATCGACTCCTGGCCTCCGACGAGCCGGGGGCATGGTCGATTTTGGAAAATTGTCTTGCCGCAGGTGCCGCCCCTGCCGACCTTCATCACGAACTCATCCTCCCGGTCCTTGAAGAGATTGGTAGTGACTGGGCAATCGGTGCACTTGGAATTTCAAACGAGCACACGATGACAGCTGTGATGCAGCGACTCGTGGCTCGGCTGGGCCCATTGATGCGTACCAAGGGCCGGAGCCGTGGAAGTATCCTGGTCGGGGCCGTCGCCGGCGACTACCACAGTTTGGCGGTGGCGATTGTGGCCGACCTGCTTCGCAACGGTGGCTATGACGTGCTCGATCTGGGGGCAAATACGCCGCCCGGATCATTTGCCGAGACCGTGGCAACCATGGATCGCTGCAAAGCGGTTGGCTTGTCCGCCTCCACCCCCCTCGACACGTCGATTCGCGAGGCAATCGAGGCGATCCGCCTCGCCGATAGTACATTGAAGATCGTGGTTGGCGGTCGGGGTATTGAGGGCGTGGAACATGCGGAGCGCTTGGGAGCCGACGGCACCGAGAGCGATTCTCGCCTCATCGCCGCCGCATTCGATGTGATCATCGAGTCCCAGGGGCCGGCCGCCCTCGCTCAACAATGACAGATCAACCAGCGTCGCAACCTCGGTTCAGCCCCACAATCTACGCATCGGATCTCATCCGAGCCGCTGACTACCGGACTCCGCTGAACCCGCTGTCCACTGACCACCCTGCCGTTACCGTCGACGAGGCTTACGTGGTTCAGGTTGGCTCCCTGGCCCAACACATCCACCGGAACGACCCGATGAGCGGTGCCAAGGTGACCGTCCACCAACGTCGCCCCGTCTTCGGCCTGTACCCCAGGACCGCGGTGATGGGTACGTTCGAGGTCGCCGATCTGTCTCGACTGATCGACCCGCGCGCCCAGGCCGTGATGGTTTTCCGGCTTTTCAAGGAGTTGGCTGGGACCGCCACCACCGAGGAGGACGTTCTCGATGCTACAGAGACCGTTGTGGCCGGCATTGAAGTGATCGACTACCGGATGGCCCCAAACGATGCCCTCAACCACGTCGACGTTGTTGCTGACAACGGCCACATCGCCAAGATTCTGATCGGTGAGCATGGCGCTGACGTCAGCCACGGCCTTGAGCCGTTGAAGAATCTCTCCGTTCAACTCACTGTAAACGGCGAATTGGCCGCCCCGCCCCACGATGCCATTACCGCCCCGGCCGCTGCGGTGGCCGCTCTTGCCAACCACCTGGGCGCCCAAGGCGGGAAACTGGAAGATGACTGGTTCGTCGTGGTGGGGCCACTGAGCGCCCCGGTCAGCTTGGGCGTCGGGTCCCGAATCGAATTGCGGATCAACGAGATGGCCCCGGTAATCCTCCGAGCTCGCTAACGGCCTTAACGGCACCGATTTCACGGTGCTATGCATCACTCTGTCACATCAACGTGGGAAGATTGCCCGGTGGGAAGAACAACAGCGTGAGCGCTGACAAGCAACCTTTTGCCCGGGAAGTCCTTGACGTACCGGTATCGGAGGAGATGGGTGAATCGTTTCTCGCCTATTCCCTTTCGGTAATAACCGCGCGCGCTATTCCCGACGTTCGAGACGGCTTGAAACCGGTGCAGCGCCGCATACTCTATTCCATGCTGCGAATGGGGCTCCGACCGGACCGCCCCCACCGCAAATGCGCTCACGTCGTTGGCGACGTGATGGGCAAATTCCATCCCCACGGTGATTCGGCGATCTACGACACATTGGTTCGACTTGGCCAGGATTTTGCTCGCAACATCACCCTCATCGACCCGCAGGGCAACTTTGGATCACTCGATCATCCGCCCGCCGCCCAGCGTTATACCGAATGCAAACTCACCGACGCCGCACTGGACCTCCTGGCCGAGATCGACGAGGAAACGGTCGATTATCGGCCAACCTATGACGGCGAGAACGCCGAGCCGGTCTATCTCCCCGGCCTCCTTCCCAATCTGCTGGTCAATGGCACCAGCGGAATTGCGGTCGGGATGGCAACCAATATGGCAAGCCACAACCTGGCCGAGATCTACGAGGCGATCAAACTGGTGATGACCAAGCGGCGCCCGAAACCCTCGGTGGATGAGTTGATGAAGCTGGTCCCGGGGCCAGACTTCCCGGGTGGTGCCACCATCGTGGATGATGACATCCGCACGGCCTATGAGACCGGACGGGGTTCGTTCCGCATCAGAGCCAAGGCGTCCATCTTCGATGTCACCAAAGCACGGCAGGGCATCGAAATAACCGAGCTCCCCTACATGGTCGGAGTCGAACGCGTGGTGTCTCGAATCACCGAGTTGATTCGGGCCGAGAAACTCACCGGGATCGCCGACGTAAAGAACCTTTCCGACCGTCACCAGGGTATGAAGCTGGTGATCGAGTGCAAAGCCGGGATATCAGCGGAGTTGATGTTGCAGCAGCTCTACAAGATGACCCCACTCGAGGACTCCTTCAGCATCAACAACACCGTCCTGGTCAATGGAGTACCCACAGTGCTGGGGCTGTTCGACCTCTGCCAGCACTACGTCGACCATCGCCTGGACGTGGTGGTAAAACGTACGTTGTTCCGGCTTCGACAGGCTGAAGACCGCCTACATCGCCTCGAGGGGTACCTCATTGCGATTGACAACATCGATCTGGTCGTCTCCATTATCCGGACCTCGGCCAACACTCCGGTTGCCCGCGAACGGTTGATGGAAGCGCTGAACTTGAGCGAAGTCCAGGCGCAGATCATTCTCGACATGCCGCTCAAACGGCTCACAGAGCTCGCACGTGATGAGGTGATCAACGAAGCCACCGAGAAACGAGCCGAAATCGCCGATCTTCAGAAGCTCCTGAAGTCCGATCAGCGCCAGCGGACGATCGTCATCCGTGAGCTCGGCGAACTGGTAAAGAAATACGGGCGGCCCCGCCGTAGCGTGATCATCGGGGCCGAGGCTGTTCCCGATATCGCCGAGATCGAGGAACAGGTCGTCGCCGACATCACCGATGATCCTTGCGTCGTTAGTTTGGCGACTTCAGGCGTTGTTGGCCGCGAACCTGCTGGGTCATCAAAGTCCTTCACGGCGAGCCGCCACGATGTGATCCAATCGGTGGTGGTGACCACGCTCAAGAGCCCGGTGTTCGCCGTCATGAATTCTGGGCGCGTCCTGCAGACAAATGCGCTCGACGTCCCTGAAGTAGGCGGCCGCAGCCGTGGTCGAGACACCACCGAGGTCTTCGGCGCCGACAAAAGCGAACAGCCAATCTGTCTTCTCACCGCGGCCGGTTCCGATGTCGTCGTGGTCACGGCCGCCGGTGTGGTCAAACGGTTGGAGCGATCCGGACTCGCCAACCTCAAGTCGGGGCGGAGCATCATCGGCCTCGCCGATCGAGACAAAGTGGTCGCATGCTTCGAGGTCGACGGCGCCGAGGACATCGTGATCGTCAGCACCGACGCCCAGGCGCTTCGAACGCCCTTGGCAGGAATCAGAGCCCAGGGACCAGCCGCCAAGGGCGTTGCCGGGATGAGCGTGAAGGGCACGGCCAAAGTGATCGGCGCGGGCCCGGCTGGAGAAAACCACGTAATCATCGTCGTTTCAGACACGGGGACAGCCAAGGCCACCTCAGTCGATGAGATCCCCTCCAAGGGACGAAATGGCGGCGGGGTTCGACTCACCAAGTTTGGTGACGAACGCAGGCTCGACTACGCCTGGATCGGCGTGCCGGAACGAATCGTCGCCGAGGTTGGGGTAGATGGCACCACAAAACCGGCAGCAGCGCCAGAGTCACTGGCATTGCGGCCCACCCGTCGGGATGGAGCTCTCCGTGCGTTGGCGTTCCGAATTCTCCAGATTGGATCGTTGCGGTGGTAGCGAAAAAGACGGCAAGCACAGCAAAAAAGGCCGCCAAGAAATCAGGCAGACGTGCCGTCAAGGCAGACTACCGGGCCGAACACATCCAGATTCTCGAGGGGCTCGCCGCAGTGCGCAAACGCCCCGGAATGTACATCGGTGGCACCGGCAGCGAGGGACTCCACCATCTCGCATGGGAGATTATCGACAACTGCGTCGACGAGGCCGCCGGCGGCCACGCCTCCCACATCGAGGTGATCCTCCATCGGGACGGGTCCATCGAGGTGTCCGACGATGGGCGGGGCATCCCTATCGACAGGAAGGCCGACGGCCGCTCGGCCCTTGAGGTCGTTTTCACCGAGCTCCATGCCGGCGGAAAGTTCGGATCTGGTGCGTATTCGGCGTCGGGCGGTTTGCACGGGGTTGGCGCATCGGTGGTCAATGCGCTGTCTTCGAAGTTGGTGGCCGAAGTCGATCGAGACGGGTACACGTGGCGCCTCGTCTTTAACGAACGGCTGCCCGGAAACTATCTCAAGAACGGGCAGTTCAAAGCCGGTTCCACCCTCGCCAAGGTCAAGAAGATCCCGGCCAGCCGGTCCGGTACTCGGGTTCGCTACTGGCACGATCTCGAGGTCTTCGACCCCGATGCAACGCTTGAGTACGCTCAGATTCGCGAGCATGTAGCACGGGTTTGTTTCCTGGTACCCGGACTCCACATCAAGCTCCACGACCGCCGGCGGGCCGGCGCCGACCCTGAGGAGTTCGTGGCCGCGGGTGGCCTGGCCGACTACGTGGATCTGATGAGCGTTGGCGAGAATGTCACCGACATCATCACCATTCACCTCGACGTCAGCTTCGAAGAGAAGGTGCCGGTCGATGGAAAGATGCGGCTTGTCACCCGCCCGTGCACCATAGATGTGGCCATGCGGTGGGTGAAGGGTTTCGACTCCAATGTGGTCAGCTTCGTCAACACCATCCCCACACGAGACGGCGGCACCCACGTCGCGGGTTTCGAGCAGGCACTGAACTGGACAACCAACAATGTGTTGTTGAACGACAACAAGAAGCTCAAGAAACTCAAGGACAACGGTCGAGCAAGCACCAGCGATGCCCAGGAAGGCCTGGTGGCAGCACTAAAGGTCACCTTCGCCGAACCGCAGTTCAAAGGCCAAACCAAACAGGAATTGGGCACTCCCTCCATCCGAAATCTCGTCTACGAGGCGGTCAAGACCGGGCTCTCTGATTGGATGCAGGGCGGCGGCCGCAAAGCCCAGATCAACAACCTTCGAGACAAGATGGCCATCGCGGTGGTGAATCGAGTTGCGGCCAAGCAACAGTTGGAGAATCGGCGCAAGCTCAGCTCACTCTCCAGCACGGGGATGCCCGACAAGTTGGCCGACTGCCGCGAACACGGCCCAGACTCTGAGCTTCTGATCGTGGAAGGGAACTCGGCGGCCGGTCCTGCGATCAACGGCCGAGACAGTCGGTACATGGCAGTGCTCCCGTTGCGGGGCAAGGTGGTGAATGCTGGGAAGGCCACGTTGAAGCAGGTGGTCGAAAACACCGAAGCATCGGCGCTCATCACCGCGATCGGTGGCGGGTCCGGTGAGGACTTCGATCTCGAGTCGTGCCGGTATGGGCGCATCATCATCCTCTGCGACGCCGACGTCGATGGCAGTCACATTCGTTGCCTCCTGCTCACATTGATCTTCAAACACATGCGGCCACTTCTGGAAAACGGCATGGTCTACGCAGCCCAGCCACCGCTCTTCAGTGTCAAACACAAAGGCGAGATGGTGTACGCCTACTCCGAAACCGAAAGAGACCAGCTCCACAAGAAGTTGAAGCTCGGTGAAGACAAGCGCTGGCAACGATTCAAAGGCCTCGGTGAGATGAACGTCGATGAGTTGGCCGACACCACTCTCAACCCGGAGACGCGTGTGCTGAAGCGGATGGGGATGGGCGACGCCGACGAGGCGATCCGGGCCACCGAGATGTTCCGTGTCCTCATGGGCAGCGACGTAGCCGATCGCAAGGACTACATCATCTCCAACAGCACTGCTCTCAACCCGGATCTGCTCGACGTCTGAGGAACCCCAACAGCACCTCTACATGGGTGCGACCGATGCAGGAGCGGGAGTTCTTCCCTTGCCATGGTTGCGCAGCTCAGGATCGATCACCCCACCCAAGTCCTCAAAAAGGTTGGCCTGGCCAACGTGCCACACCAGCGACGCAACGCCCCCGATGATCGAGTTCACAAGCGTGGTGAGCAGGAACAAACCAAGGTTCCCACCCAGGAAGTCAGCCAACCGGATCACCGTGTCCTCGGAAGAGACCGGTTCAGCGCCCCCGAGCGCAGCCACGGGCCCGGTGATGAACGAGCCGGCCAGGCTTACCGTGAGAGTAATAAGCACCAGCAGGAACGTGCGGCCAATAAGTCCCCCGGTATGGCCCGCCGTTACTCGATGAGCACTTAGCGGGTTGCGGTGCCCAGCGCCTGCCACGTACGGGATGGTGAAGACCATTGCGTACCGGCCGTAGCCCACCACAAAAAGCACCAGTAGTACGAGCACTCCAAAGAGCCCTCCGATCGGCCCGAGCAAGACCGAGACCGTGATGACGGCCGCGAAGATCATCACCACGATGAGACCGGCGAACAGCGTCCATCCGATCGCCGGCAGGAAACGGCGAAGGCCCGACGTCAGCCCCTCGGCCCAGCCAATGGCCGGCTCGAATCGACCACTCATGGCCAGCCGCGCCGCGCAAACCGAGAACAGAAACGTGAGCACGAGGTTGGCCACCAATCCGAGGCCGGCGATGCCCAACGAGTCCGCTCCTTCCACCGAAAACGGATTTGCAGTGGCCTCGTTATCGATGATGATCAGAAGGTCCTTTATCCCGAACCAGAGCCCCAAGGCCGATACCAGCGCTGCCGGCACCAAGAGGATCACGGCGAGGGTGAAAAGGCTGCCAGCATTGCTGATCATCAGCCGGAACGTCTCGGTCATCCAGTCGCTGACCGGCCGCATTTCCCCTTCACCGGGAGTCGCCGGAGGAATTGAAGTAGCGGGGCGAATGTCGTTGGTCCACTCACCACCGTTCCACCACCGCAGCATCTGCGGTGATTGGGGGTCTGGATACCAACCGGGCGGTGGGTTCTGACTGGGATTTTCGATCATTCATCCATCTCGGCGGTAAAGGAAGAGGGCTACGTGATCAGGGTAATAGACCCCGTACCAGAGATCGGCCCATCTTGCCCGCTGTTGCGTCTGTCATAGTTGCTTGCGTCGGGCTTGATTTATCACTAAATTAGTTGAAAGGACTTGGGAGGAGAACAGTATGGATACCGAGCACGCTCTGATCACCGAAAGCGACAGCGATTGGCGGGCACAGGCGCTCTGCAACGGCATGACCGAGGTCTTCTTCGGCCCCGCATCGGAACGACCGGAGCGCCGAGTGGAGAGGGAGGCCCTTGCTCGCTCGTTCTGCATGGCGTGCCCGAGCCAACTACCATGCCGTCGGTATGCCCGGCTCAACCGCGAGCACGGCATGTGGGGAGCAGAAAACGATGAGGAGCGGGCAGCCGCCGGGTACGCCCCCCGATCCCCCAGCCGCCGATCGGTGATTGAAGCCCGCGACACGTTTCTTCAGATCGCAGACGGGCCCTGGGAAGACCCGGAATTCGACGCCTCGGTTCGAGAACTTCTCCAAGAACAGGAAGTCCCGAATTCCCATTGAATAGTTCACGGGCCGAGGATTTCACCGTCGGTCACGGGTAGAGAGTGATCATGTACGACGCACTCTGCGTTCTGGGATTCGGTGGGCCCGAGGCGCCGGATGACGTATTGCCCTTCCTTCGCAACGTCACGGCTGGTCGCAATGTCCCTGATTCCCGTCTGGCAACCGTGGCCGAGCAATACGAGCTGTTCGGTGGTCGTTCACCTCTCAACGACCAAAACCGGGCCCTGATCCAGGCGCTCACGACCGAGTTCGAGGAGCACCAAATCCAGCTGCCGATCTACTTTGGCAATCGGAACTGGGATCCGTACCTCCCAGCAACGGTCGAGCAAATGGCCGCGGACGGCGTTCGCAATGCCCTGGTATTCGTTACGTCGGCGTTCTCCTCCTACAGCGGTTGCCGCCAGTACCGAGAAGACATGGAAGCTGCTCGAGCCTGGGTGGGTGAGAGCGCACCGAACCTTCACAAACTCCGACTCTTCTACAACCATCCCGGCTTCCTCGACGCGGTGGAGGCCCAAATACGTACAGTTCACCTCCCCGGCGCTCGGCTGATTTTCACCGCCCACTCGATCCCGGAATCGATGGCCTCATGGTGCGATTACGAGACACAACTACAGGAGATGGCTGGCCTCATGGCGGCCCGCCTGGACGAACCGTGGGACCTCGCCTATCAGAGCCGCAGTGGACCGCCGCATATTCCATGGCTGGGTCCCGATATCAACGATCACCTCAAATCCTTGATCGGTTCGGGCACCCAAGAGGTGACGGTGGTTCCGTTGGGATTCATCAGCGATCACATGGAAGTCCAGTACGACTTGGATCTCCAGGCGGCCGAAACTGCGTCATCGCTCGGCATCGGTTTCCGGCGAGCCCCGACGGTAGGCACCCATCCACTCTTCATCGGGGCCATTCGCCAACTCGTGCAAGAGCGATTGAACAACACGCCAGCCCTGTGGGTCGGTGCCGCTGGTCCGTGGCCAGACCCGTGCCCCGACGGGCATTGCCTTCCCCCGCCGTAGGACCCGTCGAAGCCGAGGCCTACTGGGCGCTGGTGCTTGGCTCCGCCGTCGTTAGTGCTTGCGCTCGCGACGGCCGGTGGCGATCTCCCAATTGCGGTGCAGCTCGCCGATGGGAGTACTGGGATCCGCGTCGACGAATGGCCACAACTCCTCTGCTACGCGCCGCCAATTGGCGGTGGCATCCAGTTGGGCGAACAGCCCCATCAACCCAAGCGTGATTCTCTGCAGCACAACAAAGGACGGAGGTACATTCAGGTGCTTCATCAACGAACCGTGTTCGCTCCCGGTGTTGAAGAGCTGCGCCACTCCGGCCGAGGCGTAGTCAGCATCGATAGTGACGGGCTTGTCCTCCATCACATAGAGGTAGTAGAACGAAAAATAGTCGATGACCTCCTGGTCGCTAAACTCCGCCGCCGGATCGAGGAGACCTGCTTCCTCGATGAGCGAGCGGAACGCCACCGCATCATGGTCGAGAACCATGTGCTGAATGAGGTCCTCGAAGAGTTTGGTTTCCGCTGGAGCGAACTCTTTCACGAGACCGAAGTCGAGGAAGGTCACACGACCGCCGGGTTGGAACAGATAGTTTCCTGGGTGAGGATCTCCGTTGAAAGCGTGCAGACGATAGATCGCACCGAAGGAGAAGCGAAACAGGGTCTCGGCGGCCAGGTTGCGTTCGGCCTGGGGCCATGAGAGAACCTCTTTGAACCTGACACCCTCTGCCAACTCTGATGTAAGGACCCGTTTGGTGGAGAACTCCTCTAGTACCGCGGGAACCGTAACGAGCGGGTGGCCCTTGTAGTAGTTGTGGAACTTCGTCTGTCGCTGGGCTTCGAGATCGTAGTCGAGCTCCTCGATGAGCCTGGTCTTCAACTCCTCGATGATCGGCCCTTTCTCGAGGCCGGGGAACATGGTGGCCATGCCGCCGAAAATCCAGTCGGCGTTGCCCAAGTCGGAAGACATCGCCTCCGCCACGCCCGGGTACTGCACCTTCACCGCCACCGCTCGATCGTCGTGGGTGATGGCGCGATGAACCTGGCCGATGCTGGCCGATGCCAACGGAACCGGATCCCACCGGGCAAACAGCACGTCGGGATGCGCTCCCAACTCAGCCTCGATTTGTCCAGCCGCAAGCTCGGCACTCATGGGCGGCGCATCGTGTTGAAGGCTGGAGAGTGTTGTGCGAACGGTGTCGGGCAGACCGGTGTCGAGATAGCTCGCCATCTGACCAATCTTCATCATGGCGCCCTTCATCTGACCGAGCGTGGCCGTAACCTCAGCCGCGGTCCGCAGTTGGAAGTCGCTGTCCAACACGGCGCTCCGATCGGCGTCAGCAAAGATCCTCTGCGCCCGATATTTGGCATACCTCCCACCACTGCGGGCCCCCAGTTTGGCCAAACGGAGGTTGCGACTGGAGAGACGACGATGATTGACAGCTGAGGCAATCCGCGCACGGCCCGGCCGCAACGACGCAACCGCGACGACCCCGAGCGTCGCCGCCAGCAGCAACCAGATTCGTTTGAAACCGGACATCGACCGAGAAATACTGCTCATACGTAGCGCTGAGGGTAGAGGCCAGCGAACCGACTGCGCTGAGCGCTAACGTCACTGGTCGTGCGGTCTATCGTCACACCTCGAATGGTCCTACGCCCGTGGACGCTCAATGATCTGGAGGCCTGGACAAAGTTGCACCTCGGTCCTGCGATCGCGACGCCGACGCACGATCAAGACGACCGGTCGCCAACCGAGCTCGCTGAGGACCTCGCTCGGTCGGTTCTGAGCTGGGCTTCCACCGACGCCGGGCCGTTTGCCTGCGAGCCGCTTCTCCCCGACGAGATCGGCGATGGACCGCCCGCAGAGCCGATCGGATCGATCGAGTTCATCGAATCGGCGTTGGCCTCGGAGGGCGTTGCGGCGAAAGAAATCAGATGGCGATTCTCGTTCGACGCAGGCGGCGCTGATCAGGTCGTGGAAGCGGCGACTGCGGCACTGACTTGGGTCTTTGAACACCACGACCTTCATCGGGTCATCGCCCCGGTCGCCGTGGGAAACCGGCAGTCGATAGCGGTGGCGGAAAAGCTGGGAATGGTGGCCGACTATCGAACAATTTCGCCCGAGCGAGCCCGCTGGGCTGACGTCTTCGAGTTGACCGCCGAACGATGGGAAAACCGCACGTGAGGGTCGGTCGCTCACTCACCTCACCCGAGCGCACCGCCTTCGACCACGTGCAGGAACGAACAGTCCAGCGAGCTGTGGTGGTCAGCATCCCATGGCTCCCCGGAAGATTCGCCGGACTCACACTGGACAGGTTCATCCTCTTGACCCGGCCGCAGCCCGACGACGGAAGCTCAACTCTGCTGGCGCACGAGCTGGTTCACGTGGAGCAATGGGACGATCGCGGAATCATCGGCTTCGGTTGGTGGTACGGGGCCAACTTCCTGCGGGAATACCGCCACCGCCGGAAGTGGATGGACGCCTACCGGGCACTTGAAGCCGAGGTTGAGGCGCGTGCTCGCACTCGGGTCTGGTGGAACCGTCACGACGAAAGCGCCTAAGGGCTGCACTGCCAGCGCTCGAGCAACTTCACATGACAAGTTCTCTTTGAAGTGAACTTCACCGGAAATCCAGGTCAGGTATCATTCGCGTTCAGACTGCGGTTCCTCCCCGTGGACCGTGCCCGGAGGGGCGCCAACGATGAAGCTGCAAATCGGTCAGACGGTCAAGACCACCGACGGGAACTTCGGCGAGGTGCACGACATCGTCGTCGATGCGGCAAATCGCACCGTCACTCATCTCGTAGTGGAACCACGCCAGCAGCACTTTCAAGCCCGACTCGTCCCCCTGTGGCTCGTTCGAGAGGAGAATGGTGCCCTGGTGATCGACCTCGACTCGGCCCATGCCCGGCAACTCCAGCGGGTAGCCCAGACCGACTTCATCCGACTCGGCGAATGGCCCGAGCTGGACGGCGATTGGGACATCGGGGTGAGCGACGTTGTAAGCCTGCCCTATTTTGATGGCGATGTGATGAGTGAGTGGTTCGACGGGCACGCTACGGTCCGCTTCGACCGGATCCCGAAAGGGGAATGCGAGATTCGCCGGGAGAGCACAGTGCATTCCCAGGAGGGTGACACGCTGGGTTGCGTAGAAGGTTTCCTCGTAGAAGCGGACAATCTCGCCGGCGTCATCGTGCGGTCAGGGCTGCCCGGCTTCCGACATTTCCGTCTCGTTCCGATGGCCGGGGTCGCCGATGTCGAAAACGATCACGTCCACCTCACGCTGACGTCTCAGGACTTTGCGAGGCTGCCCGAGCCCGAAGGGCTGACCGGTCCCGGTGGCGTCGCTCTCACCGATGACATCGCCCAATGGTCTATGGATGCGGCCCGCACCACTCGCGAGCACGCGGAAGCAACACTGCGACGAGCATTGCGTTTCGCCAAGCAAAGCCTGCCCTAAGGTCGGCGGAGGCAGAGTGGACAGCTGGCCAAAGGCGAGCGCGAGGGTTTTAGCTGGTCGCACTAGAATCTCCGCATGAAGACATTCTCCCGGGCGACGGTTGCGGTGGTCATCACCGCCTTGGTTATGTTGGGGTTCGCCGCAACGGCGAACGCCCAGGACCCCGATCTCGCCGTGGTGGTTGATGCGATCGAGCAGGACGGTCGATACGTCGAACGCGATGTTGACGATGCTGCCCTGGCGGCGATTGATCGCGCCAATGCCGACGGCATCGCCTTTGTACGGCTTGACACCAACGCTGAGGCCCCAACGTTTGCGTCGGCGGTTTCGGCCGAGCTCGATGCTCGAAACAGCAAGTACGGCGCCGTCCTGGTGCTGACCAACAGCGGAGTCTGGAGCCGCGGCGTTCCCGAGGCGTCCGCCGCAGGGGATGCCGTCACTCCGCTCTTTGGGGCTGGCCAAATCGGCGACGGGATCGACCAATTCACAACACTGCTGGGCGGGGCGGCACAGGGAGGGAACAGTTCCACCGGAGCCGAGCCAACCAGTTCCGGCGGTGGTTTTCCGTGGATCATCCCGATCATCCTTATCATCGGCGGCTTCTTCTTCTTCAACATGCTGCGCGGTCGGAAGAAGACTCGCGTGGCGAACGCCAAGGCCATCGAGGTTGATCGGGCCGAAATAATCGAACAGCTCAAAGCGAACGCCGACAGGGTGATCGATCTGGGAGACGAGGTCATCAAGGCCAAAGACCCCGAGCTCATCAGCATCTACGAAGAAGCGAGTGCGGCATACCAAAACGTCTCCAACGAGATTCGCAACGCCACTACCGCCGCCGAGGTCGACGCCCTCGACGATCAGATCGACAAGGCAGAATGGCAATTCGAGGTGCTGGAGGCCAAACTCACCGGTCAGACCCCTCCGCCGTTTCTCGACACCGATGCTCCTCCGGCCCCCACGTCATCGGACAAGATCCCGTCCACTCCCCCGCCACCGGGCCCCGTCAGCGCAGCCGAGCGCGATGCGCAGTTTCGGCGCCAGGGTCAGGACCCCCGTCCCTTGCCGCGTCGCAATCCGCGCGTGCCCACACAAACACGACGTGGCAGCGGAATGGGGGGCATGTTCGGGAAGATGGCGCTGAGCGTCCTGATGAGCATGCTGATGGGTGGTCGGCTGGGCTCGCCAAACACCTCCCGACGCTCCAACCGCCGCGGTGGCGGGGGCTATGGCGGCATCCGTAGTCCGTTCTAGGTTCGAAAACAGTGGATTGCCCCTCTACTGTCACACCCACCTCTCATACTGTTGATGTGGCAGAACTACCGGAATACCTCTCCCCCTCGTCGGCGTCATCATTCGATGGCTGTCCCCGCCGCTGGAAGTTCAAGTATGTGGATCGTCTGGCGGAGCCGTCCGGAGAAGCGGCACTCATCGGATCCTTCGCTCATCTCGTCCTCGAGCATCTCTGCCAGCTGCAACCCGATGAGCGCACGCTCGATGCGGCCAAGGTGCTGGCCCGTAGTCTTTGGGAAGGATTCGCCACCGACGACGACTATCAGTTGCTGGAGTTGACCGAAGACGACGCCCGCGCGTTCCGCTGGAATGCCTGGCAGTGCATCGCCGGACTCTGGACGTTGGAAGACCCGGCCACCGTCGAAGTGATCTCCACCGAGGAGAAGGTGCGGACCCTGTTGGGAGACGTCCCGTTCGTTGGCATCATCGACCGCGTCGACCAGTTGAACGACGAACTGGTCGTCACCGATTACAAGTCGGGCACCCTTCCTGGCATCCAATGGCGGGACGACAAGATCCAGCAGGTCCTGCTCTATGCCGCCGCGCTCCATGAGGAAACGGGCGAGATGCCCCGGTCAGCCCGCCTGATCTATCTGAAGCAATCAATCGTGGACATCCCGGTCACCCAAGTCAAGATCGACGAGGCCATCTCGAAACTCACCGAGACGTGGAACAACCTCAGCACCGCTTGCTCCAGCGACACGTTCGATGCTCGCCCCGGTGTGTTGTGCGGATGGTGCCCATTCGCCAACCAGTGCCCCGAGGGCCATGCCGAATTGGTCCGGCGCGAGGCAGCAGGCAAACTCCCCGCCCATGCACCGGCCCGGGCCCTGGTGGCCTAACCACTGAACCAGTCGACTCAGTTGAGCCGGGCGAAGCGACCCACCCGCTCAAGAGAGCAACGCCACCCTCCGATGCAATAACGGTGACAACACTCGACCAACGACCCGGCGGGGCCTCCCCCAGCAGGGGTGCACAGCTAGCGGCTGGACGACCAGCCGGGTGGTTCGATGACCCCGAGGCCACTCATGACCAACGCTTCTTTGATGGAACCCGTTGGACCAACCACGTGACGCATTTCGGTCCGAAACCCTGCCCGGGTTGCGGCCCGGCGGCGTAGCCGCCTTCGACTACCGGCACGCTCTAGGAATTCGACCCGCACAACCCATTATGGGATGGGTCCTGGACAGCGCGGCCATCGCTCAGGACCCTCCAGCCTGAGGAATACTGATCGATCTGGCTGAGGATCGAGGCTCGGCGCGGCGAGGAGCCGTTACTCAGAACCCCTCCCTCGCTAACGAAGGGTTCCACGGACACAAGCAGCCCCTGTTGGGAAAGCGTCGCGAAGAAAACCGCCGAGTTGGCGGTCAAACCCGAGGATGGCGGGAATGCGAAGTTCCCCGTGGACTGGATAACGATGGTTTCGTCAATGCTGGTCACGCCCTGTACCACGTGAGGATGGCTGTTCACCACCAAACCGACACCGGCCGAAGCCCAGCGGCGATTGAGTCCCGTCATTACTGCGTCGGGGCATAACTGACCTTCGGTCCCGCCGTGCACCATCACCACAGCAAGATCCACCTCGTCCACGAGCTCGGCGACCACGGCATCGGCCCGGTCCAAGAACGCCGGACACGCCCAGGCCACCTGGGGACGAATGTTCTCGCCCGCCCAAGACCAATCACACGGCACCCTTGAAAAGGCTGCGATTCCAATGGTCCAATCGCCCACCGGAACCACCAGTGGCTCATAGGCTTCGTCGGGTCCTGCGCCGGCCCCGATCGTGTAAACACCCGCTTCCCGAAGGGCACCCAGGCCATACTCCAACGCCTCTACCCCATAGTCGAGCGCGTGATTGTTTGCCATTGTCACCGCATCAATCCCCGCCTCGGTGAGAGCGTCGATGGACTCCGGGTTGGATCGAAAGAGGAAGTCCTTGGACACGGGGGGAAGCCCAACGGTGGGAGGCGCTATCGCAGTCTCCAAGTTCACGACCGTGAAGTCGGGAAGAGTGAGGCTTCGCTGGGCGGACGCCAACGGATCGAGCAGGTGGAGCGAGTTATGAAACGAGGTGTCACCGGCGAAGGCCAGCGTGATCGGCGATCGTCCATCAGCTCCGGCTGCGGGGCTGCGGCCGGCATTCTCCTTTGTGCGCCTCGACGTCTCCCCCTCGATCGCCGGCGAAACCGAGGCGATCGGCACCAGGGAGGCGGATGCATCCGCGGTTCGGAGACCAGAAACGGTCAGGACGGTGTTGGCCCGGTCCGCATCGATCGCCCTTCTCTGCTGCCGACTACCGAGGGGCGGGTCGCTACTGAAGGTGACGATCACTGCAAACAGGGCAACCACAAGGCCCACAGATTTCACCATGGGAGTCCCGGTCACCACGGCACCGTACCCAAGAATGCGGTGTCCGCCCTGCTCGAAAGCGCCGAGCGCCTCGGAAGGCAAAGAAAGTCCTGAGCAGTTGTTCCCGGCACCACAGGGAGCGGTTGCCGACTACAGGTCCCAGGCACAAGGCTGAGGGGGTGCCAATCGGAGTCATCCCATCCTCGCGCTCCACCAGCGGTTCTTCCGTCAAGGTGACGGTTTCGGTGTGGACCGAGGACGTCGGTCTCAACGATCCGGATAGTCACCCAGTCCAATCGGACATCTCTGTTGTCCATGAAGCGATTACCCCGACCGAAATCCGTTCCGTTGGGCCGGGCGAAGCGGACGATGTTCGACTCACTCTCCCGCTTTCACTTCCAGCCCGGGTACGACGCCACCTATTGCGTGGCCTTGCCGCCACCGCTGGCGTCACCGTCACCACCGTCGTTGATGCGCCGATCGCGGTACTGGCCAACCACCTCCAGATCATCGCCACCAACGCCCCGGATCCCGACGCAATCATTGCCCCCCGGCCGGGTACCTCAACTCGGTTGCATGTGCTGTTGACCGGTCAGGGCAACGGCAGCATCAGCATGGTGGTTGCAGACCTGACCAATCGTCGTCTGATGGCGATCGGGTCAGTGACCACGGCAGCAGAGATTCGCGGTCTAGTAGGTCGATCTCGTCACCTTGTTCCGCGAAATGGTTCCGAAGAACTGGAGCTCTACCCGCACGCCAGCTGGGCTGAAGTGGCGCCCTCGGTCCACCTCGTCATCGGGCATTCGCTCACAGATGACCAGAGCCATCTGGTGAGAGACATCTTTGGCCCTCAGACATTTGTGCCCGCCCACCTCAGTGGGGACCTCGCGGCGCTCACCGGTTTGGCCCACTTGCACCAGCTCGCCCGGTGGAGTGCGCCTTGGCCCACCGCTCGGGTTCATCTGGGAAGCGGTTGGACACGCCAGCCCGGTCCGCTCCGCAGCGATGCTGAAGAACACCTTACGCGGATTCGGGCCGGGGGGGATCTTCGCTTCTCCGACTTTTCCGGGCAGCCACTCCGCTTGCGGGCTGGCTCGGTCCGCGCAGCCGGCTGTGTACTCCCGGAACGGTTGGGGAGCCAGCCCCGTCTCCGGCTGGTAGATGATGGCCGCCTACTCCTGTTCGGTCCCGCCGGATCAAGACCGCTGGCCGCTCGCTTGCGCTGGCCAATTCCGGGTTCTGGCAACCGAACAATCGGCCTAGAGGCCCTAAGCGGTGCCGGGGTGGAACTCTTGGACGCGGAACCCGTCCCCTTCGAAGCATCGCGCGGATACCCACCAGCCACGGCTGCGGATGCCGCCTTGGCCTCCAGCCGCTCCCTCTAGTCCCAGAGCAGATCAACCACGTCCAACCACAGTTGGGTGGTGAGGCGGAGGGATTCGACGTCGATGCGCTCGTTATGGCCGTGGAATCGCATAAGGAAGTCCTCGGCACTGACTTGGGGGCTGAGCAAACCCGCTCCGAAAGCGATTACCCCCTTTTGCCGAAAGAACCGTGAGTCGGTCCCTCCAGTCACGAGGCTGGGCACCAGCTTCAGCTCCGGGTAGGGCCGCGCCATGGCCCTTTCGAGTGCGCTCCACATTGCGTTGTCTGTGGGCGATGCCGTTGCCGGCTCGTCTTGTATGATCTCGGTTTGCACCCGTCCATAGAGGTCACCCAGCGCCGTCTTGAGATGAGCGTCAACATCGGCGGAGGTCTCGCCGGGGAGGGTGCGGACGTCGACGTCTATAGACACTCGGTCAGGAATCACGTTCGTTTTCACTCCGCCGTGAATCACATTGGGGCTGAACGTGGTGTGTGAGCAGCTGTGGGTGTTGCGGGCCAGGGCGGGGGGCATGAGCGCCAGGACCTCGTGGATCGAACCGGGATCCAAGAGCTTCTCGCTCAGCTCGGGCCCGAGGTTCATGGCACGGACCCGTTGTTCCCAGAGCGAGTCGAGCCGGGCCCCGGGATCGTACGCCGCAATGCGCCGCACGACTTCTGCTGCTGTCACGAGCGCGTTGTCGGTCATATACGGCATCGAACCGTGGCCTGGTGTCCCCTGCACATGGAGGCGACGCCACCCGACCCCTTTCTCAGCGGTCGTGAGCAAGAGTGAGGTGCCGACGGGGATTCCGCCGAACTCGGTGAGTACGTAATCGCATTTCAGGTGATCCCACTGCTCATCGAGCAGCCGTTTTGCTCCGTGGATCCCACCGGCTTCTTCGTCTGCGACTGCGAAGTAGATGATGTCGCCTGGGTAACGTTTGCCGGACCTAACGATGTGGCGAAACACCACGGCCATCGATGAGGTGAGATTGAGCATGTCTACCGCACCGCGACCCCACACCTCGCCGTCGATCAGCTCTCCGCCAAATGGGTCGCGGTCCCACCCTTCAGGGGTCACCGGAACCACGTCGGTATGGCCCATGAGGCAGAGCGCCGGGGCCTTTGGATCCGTCCCGTGGTAGCGGGTGACCAGGGACGACCTTCCTGGCCCTGTCTCATATCGCTCGATGTCGAGACCCAGGCCCTCTAGTTCATTTTCGAGCAGTCGGGCCGATCGATCTTCATGGCCCGATTCGTAGCTCCCGTCGTTGACGCACTCGTTGCGGATCAAAGCTTGGAGGAGATCGACGGTCTCGTTGGTGAGGCGATCCAGATCAGCTTCGGTCACAACCATGACCAAATCGTAACTGCCCCGGGCAGGTGCAGACGATGCGATAGCGTCTGATGCTGATGTCCCACCCGGTCTCACTCGCTGCCCTGGCATTCGCCTGTGTACTGACAGCATGCAGTGGCACCAGCCGGACCCAGTCTCCGGTTGATCAGACCACCCAGTTCGCGCCGGTCACCAGCCCTGAGCTCCCGACAACCACCACCAGCCCTCGAGCCAGCACAACGCGACGCATCACCACACTCCCGGAATCGGTTCCTCCCGACGGAGGTCAAGACGATGGCCCTGGTGGGGACGATGAGGATCCCGAAGTGGACGGCGAACGAGCGGAGGACCCGCTGAACGAAGCTGTCCTCAGCATGACCTCCGCTCTCGGCCCCACCGCCAACATCACTCAAACGCTCGCCGAGGTTTTGGCCTTTCCCGTTGCGATCAGCACCCCGCGCAACGCCTCGGTTATCGAGGTCAACGTGGGCGTCGGATCGCTCCTCCCTCACTCTGAAGGCGCATCATCGCGGAGCATCATGGACGTGGTGGTGCAGGTGAGTGCAACGATGGAAACCACCGCTAGTGCCGAGAATGCGTTGCAGCTCCTCGGATCATCCCTCACCCGGGCTGGACTGCGGCCCACTGACACCAACACCAGCGACGACGCCACCTCTCGGTCCTTCCGCCTTCCTGGCGCTGGTCGCTTCGACGAGATCGTGGTCACCGCATTCGACCAGCCAAGCCGGGGCGACAATTCCGGCGGAGCGATGGTGAGGGTGTCCTACAACGGAACCGCTTCGAAAGTCGCAGCAGCTCCTTTTCAGCGCTGGGGTGCCGACAGTGGACTGCTCCCGACAAGCGATCAGGCTCGGACCCTTGTGAGTGTGGCCCGGTCTGGTGAGGGTCGGTTGGCGACCACAACGTTCCGGGTGGAGAGCACCGCAGTGGTAGCCGGTACTCGTGTCCAGCGGGAAGCCGATCGCCTCGTCGGGCGAATTGCGCGGGCCGCCGAGGAGGACAGCGCGGAGGGGCTTCGATTCGAATTGCTCACTCCCTACGAAGATGAGGCGAGCGCAGTACTGGCGGATGGGCTCCGGTATCCCGGGCTCGACGAAGCCGGTTATGAGGTTGTTCCGATTCAGCAGATCGACATTGATGAAGAGGGCGAACTTGAACTTGTGGATGCGATAGAGGTTCGCCTCACGGGAACCCGCCTCATCGAGTGATCATCGGCCCTCGAGGGCCTCCAACAGTTTTGGGATGACTTTGTGGACGTCGCCGACGACACCCAGATCGGCAATTCCGAAGATCGGAGCCTCCGGGTCCTTGTTGATGGCGATGATGTTCTTGGAGCCCTTCATTCCGACCAGATGCTGGGTGGCGCCAGAGATGCCAGCGGCGATATAGACCGCTGGTTTCACCACCTTGCCGGTCTGACCGACCTGGTATGAGTAGGGAACCCACCCGGCGTCGACGATGGCGCGGGAGGCACCGGCGGCGCCTTTCAACTTGACGGCAAGGCCTTCCACGAGCGCATAACTTTCTGCAGCACCCAGGCCACGGCCACCAGCAACGACCAGGCTGGCTTCGTCGAGCTTGGGGCCCGTCGATTCTTCGACGTGACGTTGGACGACCCGGGCACCACCTGCGGCCCCCACGTCAGGAACGTCCAGATCCTCCACGTCGGCGCTGGCACCGCCCGAGGGTTCGGGCGCGAAACTCTTGGGCCGAACCAAGACAATCTTGACGGCATCGCCCGTGAACTTGGTGCGGATGTCAGTGGCGCCACCGAAAATCGGCTCCTTACCGATCAGCGTGTCACCATCCACCTCGACGTCAACGACGTTGGTGATTACCGTGGCGTTCGCCATCACGGAGAGTCGAGCGGCGATATCGCGGCCGTCGTAGCTCGTCCCCAGTAGCAGTGCGTCGGGACCATCGCCGGCTTCGATCGCCGCATTGATTGCGGCGGCGACGGGAACACCTACGAGTGCGCCATCGAGATCCCCGGTGGCGTACACGGTCTCGGCGCCGAAGCTACCGACCGCATCGGCGATGTCGTCGCCGTCTCCGGCATAGACAGCGGCCACGGTGGAGGCCAGGCTGCGCGCCTTGGTGAGAAGTTCCTCAGTGGTGGAAGAAAGGGTGCCGTCGGTTGCTTCGGCATAGACCCAGATCGTGTCGAGTGTCATTGTCTGTATCTCCTGGATGGCGTTCTTATATGGCTTTGACGGATTCGAGGAATTCGATGATCTTCAGGTGCGCTTCGCCGTCGTCTTCGATCTTCTCACCGGCTTCCCGGACCGGGGCGGCGGTGACATCCACGACTTCCTGACCTGACCCGGCCCAACCCACGTCGGCGGCGGTCATGCCAAGGTCGGCCACGGTCATCTCGACCACGGGCTTGGACTTGGCCGCCATGATTCCTTTGAAGGAAGGATAACGCGGTTCCACGACGCCGGCAGTCACGCTGATCACCGCCGGTAGAGAACATTCGACCTCGTCATATCCGGAGTCGGTCTGGCGCTCGGCCTTCATCTCCGACCCATCGATAGCGACCGCCTTGACCGCCGTGACCGATGGCCAGCCAAGCACACCAGCGATCTGTTCAGGCACGGTGCCGGTGTAGCCGTCGGAACTCTCCAAGCCGGCGATTACCAGGTCGGGGGCCTGGTCGGCGATGATCTTGCCGAGAATCTTGGCGGTGGTGAGCGCATCTGTGCCCACCAATGCAGGATCCGACACCAGTGTGGCCGAAGCCGCACCCATGGCAAGAGCTGTGGACAGTCCTGACCGCTCGTTGTTGGGAGCCATGGAGACCAGGACAACTTCTCCGCCACCGGCAGTATCGACGAGCTGGAGGGCCATCTCGACGCCGTAGCTGTCGGACTCGTCAAGGATCAACTTGACGTCACGTTTAAGTGTGCGGGTCTCGGGATCCAGGGCGCCCGGGTCGGCGGGATCGGGGATTTGCTTGACGCATACGGCTACCTTCATAGCCCCAGAGCGTAGAGGTTTTCCTGACCGGGCGGTCAATTCGCCCAAGATTGCTGCCGGGTGCGTCCGGCTCCTCGTCCTGGACAGTCGGCCTGCCCTGGTCTTTCGCGTCCACTACCCTCTCCGCAGTGTCGTTGAAGCTTGCGCTGATCGTTAATCCTGTTGCTTCTTCGGTGACGGCGCGCACGCGGGTCGTGATCCAGAAAGCGCTGGCGGCAGACCACGAACTCCAGGTCTTTGAGACGACCCGCCGCAACCACGCCACCCGCCTGGCCCACCAACTGGAGCGTGAAGGGATTGACGTAGTGATCCCCTTCGGGGGTGACGGCACCGTCAACGAAGTGGCCAACGGTCTGATGTACACCACAACGGCGGTAGCCCCCCTTCCCGGAGGGTCTACCAACGTGTTCGCCCGCTCCGTGGGGTATCCCAATGACGCCGTTGAAGCGACCGGAATGATTCTCCAAGCGTTGGACCGGAACTCGATCATGTCAGCGTCGTTGGGGTCGGCGAACGGTCGAGCTTTCGTGTTCCATGTTGGCGTCGGGTTTGATGCCGCAGTTGTGGAGCGGGTCGAACGGCGAGGACCGCTCAAGCGGTATGCCGGACACGCATGGTTTGTCTATTCGGCCCTGAGAACCTGGACCTCCGCGGAGCGTCGGTCATTGCGATTCAGCGTGACCGCTGCCGATGGCCGCATGCTAGAACGCGCCCAGATGGCCGTGGCACTCAACGTAAACCCGTACACCTTCCTTGGAAGCCGACCCCTCGATCTGGCGCCCGAGGTGAACCTCACCACCCCCCTCTCGGTGGTAGCGCTCTCCACCGTAGGATTGAAACATCTGATCCCGGCGGCCGTCACCGCCCTGCGTACGGACCAGGGCATTCCTAACCGCCCCGGCATGGTGCACTGGCCTGATGTAGAGCGCGTCACGTTGCTTTCAAGTGTGCCGTTTCCCTATCAACTCGATGGCGAGCCCCAGAAGCCGCTGAATCGGTTGGAACTTGTACACCTGCCGGATGCGCTGAGACTGGTCGTCCCGCATGACTAACCCGAGCCTCGCAACTACTCTTGGTGACCATGGCCGCTAAAGTAATCGCCCACCGTGGAGTAACGCACCGTAGAGACGGGAGCGCAATTCGTGAGAACACGCTCGAAGCCTTCGTCCGAGCGATGGAACTGGGGGCGGAGGGGATCGAACTCGACGTACGCCGGAGCGCCGACGACGTCCTGATGATTCACCATGACGCCCACATCAGCGACGGCACGATCATCGGACAGACCCAGTCCGGTGATCTTCCTCAGTGGATGCCAACGCTGGCTGAAGCTCTGGAGGTGTGCAAAGACACATGGCTCAACATCGAGATCAAGAACATGCCCAGCGACCCCGACTACGACGCCGACTACGGGATTTCGGTTGCGGTGGCGGGACTCATTAGAGCCTTCGATGCCGCGGATCGAGTCTTGGTGAGCAGCTTCGACTTCGCCAGCATCCAAAGAATTCGCGACACCGATCCCCTTATTCCGATCGGCTGGTTGATCTGGGGCCAGGCCGACCCTGCTCAAATCATTGGGCGATCAGAGGGCATGGTGGACGCCATTCACCCCCACGAAATGTTGGTCGACCCGCACTTGATGTCCCTTGCCAGAGATGCGGGGCTCATCGTGAACACCTGGACCGTTAACGATCCCGATCGGGTCTTGGAACTCCACAAGATGCGGGTAAACGCAATCGTCACCGACAACGTTCCGATGGCCATGGACGTCCTCTACGGACTCAACGGCGACTGAATCCGGCCAGACCCCTCCGCGGTCAAAGTTCCACCCTCAATACGGCCGCGGTGCCCTGGCCATCAGGGTTGGGTATCACCTCGAAGGTCCCACCGAGATCGGCGGTTGTGAGCGTTCGAACAATGGTGAGACCCAATCCCGGATCGGTGTCGATATTGAAACCCTCGGGCAGGCCCACTCCGTTGTCCTCCACCCTCACCTCCAGTTTCGTGCCCCGCAGGTCGAGCCGAACCACCACCGATCGATCTGCTTCGCTCGGTGCCCCAACAAATCCATGCTCCACTGCGTTCTGTATCAACTCCGACAGCACCACAGCAAGGCTCGATGCAGTTGTGGCGGTAACGACCGGTCCCGTCCCCTCAACGGTGATCGTGACCGGATGTTCAGGATCCACGAGAGCGCCCTGCACCATCTGGACGACCGGGCGCAAAACGTCGTTCAACTGAACATCATCGCCACCCTCCCGGCTCAGCACCTCATGAACGAGGGCGATCGACCGGATTCGACGCGACGCCTCGTCGAGCGCCGCCTTTGCCGCCGGTTCGTCCACCCGGCGGCCCTGCATTCGGAGGAGAGAAGAAACGGTTTGGAGATTGTTCTTCACGCGGTGATGAATCTCCCGAATGGTGGCGTCCATCGAGACCAGCAATCGCTCCTGGCGCCGGATGTCGGAGACGTCGCGCATGAGAACCAACGCACCGGCGGCTCGACCGTCGTTCATCAGCGGGAGCAGCCGAAGCTGGATAGCGACACTCTCACCCCGCTCCAACTCATGCGTCAGTGGCGCTCCCAGACCGAAAGCCGTTCGGAGCACATCGCGCGGGAGACCGATCTCGGTGATATTCCTGCCGACGGCATTGGCGTGGAATCCCACCCGGTGAAGGGCGCTCACCGCGTTGGGAGAGGTGTAGCCCACCACCCCATCGGCCTTGAGCACGATGACCCCATCACCCACGCGCGGTGACCCTTCGGCGGTTGGGTCATCGAAGGCGTACGGGAAGGAGCCGTGAGCAACCATCGCGAAGAGCTGATCCACGACGCCCAGATAGGCCCGTTCGAGCTCACCGGGACCGCGACTAGGACTTCGGACCGCCTCGCTGGCGAGTGCTGCAACAACAGTTCCGTTGTGGCGGACCGGCACGACCTCCATTCGGACGGGCTCCGCAATGCCAACTCGGGCAACAGAAACCACCGTTCGACCCGCTCCGTCCAGCACGTCCCGGATGAAGGGACGGTCCTGAGAGAAAAGCCCGACCAGGTCAGTGCGGTACAACGTCTGGTTTGTAGTAGGTCGAACCTGACCGACGGTGAGCACTCGTTTGTCCTTCGCCGATGTAAACAGCAGCAGATCACCGAAGGAGAGGTCAGACAACGGCCCCCAGATGGCCACCAGTCGGCGTAGGTGCTGCCGAGCTGGATCATTCAGATCGGTGTGGTGCCGCAGCAGATCGGTCAGCGTTGCCAAGAAAACTCCCTCTATGAGCAGAAACTCCCCTTGAAGATAGTGTGAACGGCCCATTACTCTCTGAGCATCACTGCACCGATTTCAACCGCTTCGCCCCGGAGAGAACTATGAAGGTCGAGAGTTCCACAGAGACGATCCTGCCATCGGCTACGGATGCGCTGCCGTTTCGGCTCCCGCTGATGTTCGAGCGAATAGCCAAGAAAGTGGGCCATCGGCCCCGTAGCGACCGCTCCGGCCAGGACCTCGACACCAGCTGGCGGCGCACGGCAGCGTGTCTCGATACCGACCCCAGCCTGTTTTTTCCGATCGGTGTTACCGGCGCAGCGTTACAGCAGATCACCGATGCCCGGTCGGTCTGCATGAGCTGTTCCTGCCAAGAGGCCTGTTTGGAGTTCGCCCTGCGAAGCAATCAAGACACCGGCATCTGGGGCGGCGCGTCAGAAGAGGAGCGACGCCACTTGCGCCGCACCTACATCAACCGCCGTCATCAATAAATCTACGCGGGTGGCGCACCTTCAAACTTGATTGGATTCACCATCTCCACGCTGATGAATCACCACGCCCCTGAATCACAGCATTGCTCGGGTGCAGTCACCTAGCTTCTAGCGGCCAAGTGATCCATTGTTGCGTGGGTTTGTTCCGCCCACGTGGTGGGACAGGCCCGGCAGTGCAATTCTGCCCGGCCGCGTACAAGATCGAGGAAATCGATGATCCCTCTCGTCCCACACGCTGGGCATGGATGCCGTACCGGATCTTTCGGTCGCGCACTCTTTGTCATCCCCATGATGAACTTCCTTTTCGTAACAAACAGTCGGCTCGTAACCAATACTGCGAGCCGAAAACCAATGAGACCCAATTTCACCGCACAATGGGGCCGGTGTCCACGGTCGATTCACATGGTCTGACTGATCCATTTGGCCCAGCGCCAGCACCACATCCCCGCCGAGGTGGGTGGCGGTGCTAACGAACCAGGCCGGCGAGGTCGACCACAGAGTTGAGCGCTGTGGGCGAGTCTGGTACTTCTACCACCGGAAGCCCAGCTGGGCCTCGGGTAGCATTCTCGGCCCGCCTAACCAACTCTTCGACTCTTTTGCGGAGCTCGGGATCCTTGACGAGGGCGATGTCCGTGGTGGTCAGCTGGGCAACCTCAGGAGGGAGGGCACGATTGATGACACACAACGACGGTTGGTGGGCCCGCCGCTGCAATTCAGAAACGAGGATGCGAGCCTGCTCGGCAGGACCCGCCTCCGGCGTCTGCACCACCACGTATTTCGTGGTGGGAGCAAACAATCGCTCTTGGACCAAGCGTGTCCGAGCAGCGAAGCTCTTCTGAAGCTGGCTGAACAACCAGAAGAAGTCCGCAATGTCCGCGAGGAACGGTCCGCCCAGCAATCGTTCGGCGACGGAAAGGAACGGCGCGGCGGCGATCTGCGACAGTCGGGAGCGGTAGGGAGCTGTCAGCCACGTGAGCAGCCGAGACCCAAAGAAGTCCTCCATTTTGGCGGGAGCATCGAGCACGTCAAGCGCGTGCACCGACGGCGGAGTGTCGATAATCACCAAGTCGAAACGGTCATCGTCGGCCTGATCCACCAAATGATCGAGGGCGATGTAGTCATGACTCTGCACGAAACGGGTGGTGAGCGACCTATACAGCGGATTGGCCAGCAGATCATCTCTGACCTGGGCGTTTGGCGCATGCCGCTCCACGAGCCGATCCCAGCTGCTACTCATGTTGACCATCGAGGCCCAGAATCGCCCGGTCGGGGTGGGCACGAGAATCTCTTCTTCCATGAGTTCATCCACGCCGAGGGCCTGGGCCAACCGCCGGGCTGGGTCGATCGTGATCACCTGCACCCGTCGGTCATGATGAATCGCCGCTCGGGCTCCCAGCGCAGCTGCGGTAGTGGTCTTGCCAACCCCACCGGGGCCAACGATCACGATCACTTCGGCGGTAGCGAGCAGTTCATCCACGGGACCCACCGGGACCGACACGTCGTTCATCGAAGCCCACTCCACATTCGGCGAGCTTGGTCGGTGGGGTCTTGCGCGTCATACACAAACCGGAGCGGCAGTTCGGTGCTGTTCCAATCGTCGGCAAAACGGGTGGCCTCGGTCCTGGCCGTCCGGTTCGCTCGGGCGACGATCGCACCAGCAGCCGCCAAACCAGGGTTGTCCCCGGCGGTCAGCTGGTCCGCTTCGGCCATGGCTTCGTCGGTGAGGATTGTTGGCATGCGGTTGATCACCGCCCCCGCAAGGCTGACGCGAGTTTCTTTCTCTATCCGATCGGCCAGTTGTAGCGCCTCGGTGACCGGCAACTCCTCAGGGGTGGCCACGATCCAGATGCCGGTCCGGGCGGGATCCTCCAGGATGTCGGCTAGCCAATCCGTCTGTGCAGCCAGCGGGCCGAAGTCGAGTAGCCCTCCAATGTTGTCTGGGGCGGCGATGAGCTCCACAACATGACCAGTAGCCGGGCCGTCTACGATCACGCGATCCCATTTGCCATCTCGGACGTCGTGACCCACCTTGCCGATCGTAAGGATTTCGGTGACACCGGGTGCCGCGGTCGCGACGTAGTCAAAGATGCGAGAAATTGGACCCAGACGGGACGCCGGGATGGGAAACTTCAGGTAGATCTTCAGATATTCATCGAGAGCGAGCGCCGTGGTGAGCTCGAGCAACTTGCCACCGTTCTTGAGCGACCTCGAACCTAACGCTAGACGGGTGCCGGCGTGGTTGATGACGTCGACGAGCAGGACTCGCTCACCCGCGTTAGCGCAGGCCAAGGCAAGCCCCGCGGCAACTGTGGACCTACCGACTCCCCCTTTGCCGGCGACGATGACCAGTTGCTGGTCAGGCAGGGGGGACTGAAACAGATCAGGCCCCGAATCCGATGCGGCGGTCATCCTCGGCCGACCCGATGTCGGCGAAGGCGACCTTGGCGCCCGGGATCCCGGTTTCTTTGCCCCGCTTGTCGATGAGCCAGAGCATAGTTCCCGCACTGATGCTGTCGGAGATCGACGACTTCAGCGCCGCTCGGTCGGTCTCGTCGGCCATTTCGACCTCGATGACCTGATTGCTCTCACTGATGCCAATTCGTACGTCCATCGCCCGTAACGATAGGGCGCGATCTGCCGGTTAGCTCACTCGTAGTTCGCTGCGGTAGCGCCGTTTGGGCGCCAGTGTGACGTCGATCATCTCCGCCATTTGCGTGAAGATCACGCCGGCCTCGGACTTGGTGTCCAATGCTATGGGTTTGCCACTATCCGCTCCCTCACGCAGCTTTGTGACCAGGGGAATCTTGCCAAGGAGCGGCACATCGAGTTCTTTGGCCAAGGTGTCGCCACCGCCTTGACCGAAGATCTCATACCGTTTGCCGTCATCCCCGGTGAACCAGCTCATGTTTTCGATCACGCCAGCGACCGAAAGGTTGACTTTGCGAGCCATGTACGCAGCGCGCTGAGCGACCTTCTCGGCGGTTGGTTGCGGTGTGGTGACCACGTACATTTCGCCCCGCGGCATGAACTGGGCAATAGACAGTGCGATGTCCCCTGTGCCGGGCGGGAGGTCCACGATGAGGTAGTCCGGCTCGTCCCAGAAGACGTCGGTGAGGAACTGCTCCAGGGCCTTGTGGAGCATCGGGCCCCGCCAGATTACCGGTTGGTCTTCTTCCACGAAGAACCCCATGGAAATGCAGCGAACACCATGGCGCTCGGGGGGCACGATCATCTCGTCGATGATGGTGGGATCGTGATCGATCCCCAGCATGCGGGGAATGGAGAAGCCCCATACGTCGGCGTCTACCACCGCAACCGACTTGCCTCGAGCGGCCAGTGCGACGGCGAGGTTGGTGGTGACCGAGCTCTTTCCAACGCCACCCTTGCCGGAGGCGATGAGCAATACGCGTGTGCTGCTCCCGGGATCGGCGAAGGGAATGGATCGACCCTCGGCATGGCCATGGGCCTGGGTGCTTCCGGCCGTGGCCGCGGGATCGCCGTGAAGGCTGCGACGCAAATCTTCTCGCTGCTGGTCGGTCATCACCCCGAATTCGATGGTCACGTGATCCGCCCCGTCCAGCGCGGTTACCGCCTCGGTTACACGGCGATCGATCTCGTTGCGAAGCGGGCACCCGGCGATGGTGAGGTCGATCGCCACCGTCACGTCGGGGAGCGAGATATCGATCCGGCGGACCATCCCGAGGTCGACGATGCTGCGATGCAGCTCCGGGTCCTCGACGGGCCGGAGGGCCTCGGTCACGGTTTCAATGGTTACAGCGCTGCTCACCCCGCAAGCGTATCCAGCTCCACCTCTTCTAGACTGGCCTGGTGGCACAGCGAGCGCTAAAACCAGCGGAATTCGCCAATCTCGTAAATGCGGTGACCTCGGCCTTCGGCGACCCTACACGCCGCGACATCTACCTTTTACTGCACGAGTACCCGAATGGCCTCACCGCCTCGGAGGTGGCATCGCATGCCGGTGTCCACGCCAACGTTGCCCGCCACCATCTGGAGAAACTCACCAGCGGCGGTTACCTCGACGTCACCAAACGGGTTTCGACGGGAGCGGGACGTCCGGCCAAGGTCTTCACAGCTTCCGAGACCAGCCTCCACCTCGAATTTGAGGTGGGCCATGACGACATCCTGATCACACTTCTCGGCAAGGCCCTGTCCCGGTTGGACCCGGTCGAAGCTGCCGAAATGGCCGAAGAGGTAGGACTGGAGTTCGGCCGGAAAATGGCGAGTGGGATCAACATGGCTGATGCCGACGAGTCACATCGGTCGTTCCGATCAGCGTTGCACATCGTGGCCGACGCTCTCTCAGCCCATGGTTTCGCCGCCCGAGCCGAACGCCAGCAAACAGACGACCCACCGGGCTCAACCGATGAGCCGCAATTGCAGATCGTGGCAGGACACTGCCCGTTCGGCGATGTTGCGATCGAGCACCCGGTGGTGTGCGCCGTTGACCGCGGGATGGTGAAGGGGTTGTTGGGGTCGCTCTATGGCGAAACCCATGTGGCACTGGGGTCTTCGGTTGCCCGCGGCGATGCGGCCTGCATCACCGATGTGGTCGACAGCGCTGTCGCTCCCCTGTGAGCCGCATTTATCTTGACTCCGCCTCAGTGTCGCCGCTGCGGTCAGCCGCACGGGACGCCATGCTCGCCGGTCTCGACCTACCCACCGCAGACCCCGGGCGGTTGCACACCGAAGCAATGGAGGTGCGGGCTCACCTCGAACACGCCCGAGAGCAGGTAGCGGGCCTGCTGGGGGCTCGGCCCTCCGAGATCGTTCTCAACTCGTCGGCTTCGGAGGGCATCGCCACCGTGGTTAAAGGTGTGCTCTCCAGGTCGCCCGAGGGTGCGGTGGTGGGAACCGCCGTGGAGCATTCTGCGGTGCGGCTCTCCGCCGGCGATGCGTTCGTTCCGGTACCGGTAACGGGCGAGGGACTCGTGACAGTTGAAGCCCTGAAGCAGACACTGGCCGATCAAGCGAGCATGGGCCGGCAAATCGTCCTGGTGGCGATCCAGCTGGGAAACCACGAAATGGGGGCAATACAGCCAGTTGCCGATCTCATTCACATTGCTCGGGGCCCCGGCATTCCCACACTGGTAGATGCTGCCCAGGCCGCTCCGTGGCTAGCCATCGACGTGCGCTCTTTCGAACCCACCTTCCTCACGATCTCCGGTCCAAAGCTAGGTGGACCACTGGGGACGGGCGCACTGATGGTGCAACGGGGAAAACGAACCCCTCCCTTCATCGTGGGCGGTTCGCAGGAGCGGGGCCGGCGCGCCGGGCTCGAAAACGTCCCGGCGGCCATGGGTCTGGGGGCGGCGTGTGCCGAACTCGCCGAATCGTTGCAAACTGAGATTCGCCACGTCAGCTCCCTCACGATGGCGCTTCGAGATGGTCTGGCGGGTCTCGAGGGCGTTGCGCTCTTCGGTCCCGAGAAACCCGATAACCGACTTCCCCATCTCGCCTGTTGCGGGCTCGAGCGGATCGAACCGCAGGCTGTCCTCATCGAACTGGACCGGGCGGGCATCGCCGCCCACTCTGGCTCGGCATGCGCATCCGAAGAACTCGAGCCGTCGCCGGTCCTCGCGGCGATGGGGGTCGACGCTGACCGATCCCTGCGGTTCAGCCTCCACCGCCAGTCCACCATCAGCGACGTTCGGCGTGTCTTGGATGTTCTCCCCGCCAGCCTGGCCAGACTGCGCACCCTCTGAAACCGCCCGCAATGAACCTCTGAGTGCTGCACGAGGCAAACATCAAGACCACCATCGAAACCTGTGAGATGTCGCTCCGGCCGGAGCGGAAGATCCCCAGCGGAAGTCCCTAGTAAAATCGCCGGGACGGTCCGGTGAGGTGGTTCCATGGAGGATGGTTTGCTGAGCGTCGCCATGGGTGTGGCCGCCCACTGCAGCATCGACGAAGGCCGCATCGTTGCGATGGCTGAAGTCCTGGGGTAGACCCACTGATCAGTTCCCGCACGCTGACCTGGCCGACGAATCGTGGCGCTTCCACGGTGGTCAGGGCACGCGCAAAGGTGAATCGCACCACTAAATTGAAAGCATGTGGACGGCACCGACGGTGGAAATGGCATGGCTTTCAGCGCCGTGCGAGGCATTCATTCTGAGCTGCTATCCCCATACCGCTGAAGGAGATCTCTTCTCCCGATCCGTGCTCCCCAACATCCACAACGTCCGACTCGAGTTCGAACCTCACGACGGCGCTCTCTGAGACCCCAGTCGATGCATTCCGAGGTGCCTCAAGACAATCCTGTTCTCGCTCGGTTCGAAAGAAATGGGGTTGTGGAAAGCACGCATAGGGGCGCATGGGTGGTGGTCCAACTTGATGACACCGGCGCACCGGCCGTTGTCGACGCTCATGGGGATCCGGACCAACAGATCTTTGCCCGCAGCGCAATGAAGGGTTTGCAGGCATTGCCGTTGCTCGAAACCGGCGCAGCCGAGTCATTTGGTTTGAGCGACGCAGAAATCGCTCTGGCCTGTGCATCACATTCGGCCGAACCACAGCACGTGCGTCTCGTTCAGAGAATGCTGGCGAGCGGCAACTTGGTGGAAGACCAGCTCGGGTGTGGTGCAACCACGGCCTGGGACTCGGGTCCGGCCGGTCCAAAACGGAAGGTCTTCCACTGCTGTTCGGGCAAGCATGCGTCCATGTTGTTGGCGGCCCAGCACCTGGGCGATGCGCCTGCCAACTATCTGAGCACAGAGTCCTGCGAGCAACAGGCAGTGTTCCGTGCCGTCGCCGACATGACCGGCGCCGAGTTGTTCGGCGCCATCGATGGATGCAGTGCGCCCACCTTTTTGATGCCCCTGGTTGCCCTGGCCACCGGGATCGCCCGGCTGTGTACACCGGCGAGTTTGTCATCGGAGCGGGCCGCGGCCTGTGAACGAATCACCAGCGCAGCCGTTACCAACCCGGAGATGATTGGCGGTACCCGCGGCCGATCAGACACGGATCTGATGAAATCCACGGGCGGCCGAATCTTCGCCAAACTGGGCGCCGAAGGCGTGTTTGTGGTGGGCGAGCGTGGTACCGGCAAGGCACTCGCAATCAACGTGGATGACGGAAGCGCACGAGCCTTCCATGCCCTCTGTTTGGAGATCCTCTACCGCCACCAAATGATCAGCGAGGCGGAACTGAAACCACTGGCTTCTTGGGCCGACCGCACGCTTCGCAATGCCGAGGGCACGGTTACCGGACGGATCGTCTAGCTTTGCTCAGGACGGGCAGGCTTCGACCGCACTGCTCATGGTCTGGGGATTCGAGTAGAAGACATGCTCGAAATCGTTCCTGTCGTTCCCGGTGAACTGGCACCCGTACTTTCGAACATAACTCTGCAGCAACCGTCGCGTGATCACAGGGAGATCGTTCGGACCGCTAGCGAAGGTCAACGAGTCCACCACTGTCCCGGCGGCATTTCGCAGGTCCACGGTGCCACCGTTCTTTGGCGAATTGGCGGTGGTGGCATCTGCAGGGCCGGTGTAGTCGGTCCCACCGACGAGAAAATGCTGTCCCGGCGCCAGCATGACATTTGGGAAGTTGAACGAACCTCCGTCGCCACCCATTTTCCAGCCTGCCAACGATACGGCTGAGCCGGTGGGGTTGTAGAACTCAATGAAGTCGTTGCGTCCTGATCCAGGACCGTCGGTTCGCAGTTCGCTGATGATCAGGGTCCCCGACGTCCCGGCAAATGGTGGTGCCGATCCGCAAGGCGCTGTGCCGCTGGCCGTTCCACGAGGTGTCACGGACCCGACCGCAAACTTATGGACGAAATCAACTGCGTTGTTGTCGGTGTCCACGCACGAACCCGGGTTGGCGTGACGCCGACGCCATACTCTGATCTGACGACGTGGCGTTGGGATCGAGCATCACAACTCCCTCGCCCTCGCGCCCCAGACTCGGAGAGCTGATGGGACCGCTGCTGAGCTCCGGGGCCGCTCGAGTTCCAACCGCATCGATCTTCACGCCCGTGCTCTTCAGCAGTTCGAATCCTACGACCTTGGGCAACGCGCCGTCGAAGGTCTGGTCGGCCCCCGCAACCGCCGAGCCGCTTTGCTTGATCAAGTAGAATCCGCCCGAGGGCAGCGTGACGTCGGCGAGAACGATGTCGCTGTGCACCGAGTCGTGGGAGGTGATCTTCATCCGTAAACCACTGAGCACCCTCGGTTGTGAAGATGCGTTGTAGATCTCCACGAAATCTCCCGGGCCGTTCGCTCCGTTTGCCGAGAACTCACTAATGACCAGACCCGCGGTGGGCCCCGGCGGAGCGGTGGTTGTCGTTGTCGTCGTGGTGGTCGTCACCGTGGTGGTCGTCACCGTGGTGGTCGTGGGCTTCGCCGTGGTGGTCGTGGGCTTCGCCGTGGTGGTCGTGCTGGGGGCGGTCGTTGCGCGAGTTCCCGAACTCGTGGTGGTTGTTCTCTGAGTCGAAGTGGTACGCGCCGCCGCAGCGGCAGTAACTGCGGCGGTGGGCTGGGCGGTCGCCGTGACCGTGGAGGTGGATGAATCGACCAGTGAGGTCCGCTCCAGTTCCGTGGTGAGTGTGGTGTCCTGCGAGAGAGCGGTACTCGTGGCCACTGTCCCAGGACTGGACGTTGAAACGGCCACGATGGGCGAAGGCGTCGGTGGGGTTTCGTCGGTGACGATCGCCGACTCGTCCAGGCCGGAGAACGCTATGTCAACAGGTTCAGCAGACGGGATAAAGACAGATGTTGACACGAGCGCAACCGTTCCCGCCAGCGTTGAGGCTGCAATCGGTGCGACCCCGGCCCCAGGCAGCGACGCAACCGAACCCGACAGCCACGCCATTGGGCCAGCGATGAACCGGAGACGACCGATACCCACCGAGAGGAAGGCCCGCACGACCGCAGGGTCGAACTGCGTTCCCGCGCATCGAGCTATCTCCGCTCGGGCATTCTCGGCGCTGATCGGCTTTTTGTAGGACCTCGCCGAGGTGATGACGTCATAGGTGTCCGCCACGGCCACGATGCGAGCGCCGATGTGGATGTTTTCGCCAGCCAATCCGGACGGGTAGCCATCACCGTCCCATCGTTCATGATGCTCGCCGATCGCGTGGACCCACTCGCCCAGCCACTCGGCTATCGGCGCTGCGAGCTTGAGGCCCTCAGCCGGGTGAGTCTTGAGAATCTCCCACTCCTCGGCCGTCGGTCGCCCATCTTTGTTGAGTATTTCGGCCGGCACCATGAGCTTGCCCAGATCGTGCAACAAGGCGGCCCAGCGAAGGCGGTCCGCATCCTTGGTCGGCAACCCCATCTCCTCGATGATCATCTCCGTGTAGGCCCGGACCCGCTCGCAATGCCCACGCGTCAGCCGGTCGTGCTCACCCAGCAGTGCCACCATCTCCAGCATCTGGCTGGCGTAGGACTGATCCTCGGTAAGGGCGATGCCAGACTCACGAATCGCCTCGATTCTCTGCTTCACCATCTTGGAATTGCCGGCCCGAAGCGCCACTGCGAATCTGCTGGGGGCTTCGTCGGGGAAGACCAACGAGATCCGCAGCAGTGTTGACAGCGGCGCAATCCGGCGGAAGGCGCGATCGAGCCCAGTCATCAGAGCCACCGCGATCACCGTGAGGACAAGCCACCAACCCAAGCGATCCCAACCTTGGGCCGCGGGGATGAAAAGTCGGGAGATGGCGGCTGTCACCACCAGCGTCAGAACCACGGGCGCCAGCGCAACAGCCACACGAATCAACCCGGCCAACACCGGCCGGGCGCGCCAATTTTCCATCATCTCGGACGCAGGTGTCTGCGTTGGTCCCGAAACCGTCACACCGTGGGATCGGAATCTCTGCACCTCACCTTTATGAGAAAGACCGTGGTTCCTTATGGCAAGATTCACCAGTCTCCCGGCCCCGAGGGTCACCTTTTTATTCTCAGCCCGGCTCGCTCCCAGTACCGTCTCTCGTGATGTCGTTCTCCCACCTGCTCTTTGATTTCGACCACATGCTGTTCGACACCGATTCCTCCGAGGCGCTGGCCTTTGCGCAGGCGCTGGCTCAGAGTGGGATCGACGCTCCCGAGCAATATCTCTCCCACTACCAGAGCATCAATCAGGGGCTTTGGCGGCAGGTCGAGGCCGGCACGATCTCCCCGAATGATGTGAAGACACTTCGATTTGAGATACTGAAGTCAGAGCTCGGCTTCAACTACAACAGCGATACGGTTGCAGAGAGCTACATCACGGGTCTCGTGGAGTGCGGTGAGCTCTTCCCCGGCGCTGATCGTCTGCTGGAGGACCTAGAGGCTAACTTCTCGCTGGGAATGATCACCAACGGGATCGGATCCGTGCAGCGGGGTCGGATGGATCGCCTCGGCGTCGCGGAGTTCTTCGATTCGGTAGTGATTTCCGGTGAGGTAGGTGTCGCCAAGCCCCAACCCGAGATCTTCGCAATTGCCCTCGCCGAACTGGGCGATCCCCCACGAAGCGAGTGCCTGATGATCGGAGACAGCCTTCCCTCCGACGTGCAAGGCGGAGAGAATGCGGGCATCTCAACCGCGTGGTTCAACCCGAACCAAGCGGTCAACCCAACGCCGCTACGACCCACATTCGAGTTCTCCAGTTTTGACGGACTGGTAGATGTACTCGGCGATTCTCCATGAGTGGGTCGTCGTCAGTATCCTCTGATGGCTATGAAGTTGTATTTGGTCCGCCACGGCCATGCCGGCAGTCGCGATTGGAGTAGGCATGACCAGTACCGCCAACTCAGCGGGCGAGGTCGGGACGAGGCAGCCGAGATAGATCTGGCACTCGCCGGTGTGAATGTGGGGGCCATCATCAGCAGCCCGGCCACGCGTTGTGTGCAAACGGTAGAACCGCTGGGCAAGAGGCTGGGGCTCGAAGTGGTGGAGGACAAGCGGCTATGGGAAGACGCTGACATCGCCGACGCAATGGATGTTCTCAATGAGCACACTGAAAACGGGGCGGTGATCTGCAGCCACGGCAACATCATTCCCGAGATGCTCCACTGGTTGCTTCAAACGGGAATGACCACCAAGGGCCGAGGGTGCGCCAAAGGTTCGGTCTGGACGGTGACCTATCGCCACGGCCAATTCACCAAGGCCCGCTACCGCCAACTGGGCGACCTCCCTCGTTGACCAACCGGCGCTCGGCCGCAAACAGCGCCAGAGCTCAGGGGCACCCGAGGCGTTCGGCCACCGGCGCGGTGAGTTGCCCGATCATGCCCGGAGCATTGATGTCACGAAGCACTCCGTAGTCCGAGCATGCTTCCTCAACTTGGCCTAGGCGCTCGAGCACGATCATTCGAAATGCTCGCGCATCGGGGTAGGTGGGATCAGCCTCGATGGCCCGGTCGAGAAACGTGCCAGCGGTGGCCAGCAGTTGCACCGCCGCCTCGTCTTCACCTGCGGCCTGGGCCGAACCGGAGAGAAGCACGCCGTACCAACCCCGATAAGCGAGCGCCTCGGCGTTGCTCGGATCCCGCTCGAGCACATCATCGAAACAATCAAAGCTGTCAACCAATGTGGCCGGGTTCTGGCCAAGCTCTTGGCACCGAAAGACTTGTTGCCGAGAGCTCTCCTCGATCGAGCCGGTGATGTTGTCCCCCAAGCCCGCGCTCGCCAACCGAAAGAGCCAGCAGCCACCCGGCCGCGATCCCAAAGCCCACCAGGCCAACCACCCATGGCCACCGCGACCGCGACGGTTCAGGGGCACCGGCACCCGTTGCATCCAAGCCGCTCAACTTCCTGGCCACTTGCGCCGTGCGAACCGTGTAGTCCTTCTTCAGCTCTTCGTAGTCGGCCGGATCAAGGTCACCAGCGGCATGCTCGCTCTCCAGATCGTCAAGGGAATCGAGGAGAAAGGACTGCTCGGCCAGGAGCGATTTCCGATCACTCACCGGCGCTCGGCCCGCAGTTGCTCCACCAGCGCGGCGTCTTCGGCCGAGGGCTCGGCGGACCCGGACCGGTTCCGGGCCGCGAGGATAGACGAGCCGACGATGGCGGATCCCCCTACCAGCGCCAGCACTGGGAGTATCCAGATCAACGAATTCCATCCCGTTGCCGGGGGGTTGAGCAGAATGCCTTCGCCATAGCCGCGCACGAGAGCGTCCCGAATCTGTGTATCCGTTGCCCCGGCGTTCACCTCGGTCCGTATGAACTCCCGAATGGTGGAAGCCACAGCGGCATTTGATTCGGCCACGCTCTGACCTTTGCAGGTTGGGCAGGCGTACTGATCGGCCAGGCTTTGAATGCGTTCGTCGGCAGTGACCGGTTCACCGGCGGCGAAGGTTGCTACCCCGATGAGGACCACCAGCGAGACCAGTACGAACGCCCAGGCTTCCCGACTGGCGGCCCGGAAGCGGGTCATGGGGTGAGCTCGCCGATGGTGGTCTTGACATCGTTGGCCTTCAGGCCACCGATGAAATGCTCGATCACCTGACCGTTGGGAGCGACCAGGAACGACTCCGGGATTTGGGCGATTTGGAAATCAACGGCGGTGTTGGCACTCTGGATCACCGGCCAATTGCCCCCTTCTTTTGCGAAGAAGTCCTGGATTGCTGATGTGTTTGGATCATCAAAGACAACCGCGACGAGGGTGAGATTACTACTGAGTCCCCACTGTTCGAGTGCCACCAGTTCAGGATGCTCCACGATGCAACCGGGACACCATGTTGCGAAAAAATTGATGAGTACCCATTCCCCTCGGTGTTCGTCGATGTCGTATGGGCGGGCGGTCCCATCGGCGCCAACGGAATACCCCGCCAGGCCCTCGATCGGCATGCCCGCAACCCGAGGAACCCTTTGACCGAGTACAGCCGAGCGTTCCGGCCCCACGTCTCCGCCGCCAACAGCCAGCAGGATCACGAGTCCAAAGACCACCAACCCAACCGCCAAAGAAATGATGCGGACGGTCCGACTGGTGGTCGCCGGGCCCGGTTCACCGGAGGTTGGCGCGGGATCGTCAGCGGAATCAGAAGCGGGAAGGTCGGTGCTTACAAAGGTCATGTCCCCTCCCATCCCAGCGGTGGCCGAAGGCTCGGCGAAGTCGCAGCCACGGACTCCCTCGTGGTCATCAACTCCGCTTCGGGAGGCGCCGCTCCCACCGATGGCACGGCCGGCGGAACACCCACCGGTTCAGTTCCTCGACGGCGCCGATCTCCAGGGAACACCGCCAACAGTGTTCCTATCGCCATGAGCACGCCACCGCCCCAAATCCAACCGATCAGCGGCCGGATGATCACGCGCAACCGGATGGGCCCAGAGGGATCGGTTGGCACATCATCGAGAACCAGGTAGAGGTCTTCGGTGAACCCCGGCTTGACCGACGGGGTCCCTACCACGATCCCCTGCTGGCGATACCGAGTGCGGGCTGGCTGGTACTCGGGACCGTCGTCGATGACGATGCGGGCAAACGTACGATCACGACGCGTGGTTCGATCTGCTGCCAGCTCCGTGTAGGTGAAGGTGTGGTCCTGGACCTGCACCGTTTCGCCCGGGTCCATGGTGAAGATCCGGTCGGTCTTGTAGCTCTCGCTGGCGGCAACCCCCACCGCCAGAAGAACCACACCGAGATGGACGATCATGCCGCCGTTGGTTCGACCAACCAATCCTCGCCAACCGAGACGTTTGGTTGCCAAGATGATTTGGCGGGCGGCAGCGCCGCCGGCGAAACCAGCAAGGGCGAACGTGATCACCGGCCAGAAGCCCCGACCACCTAGAAGCAGGCTGGTTGCGGTAACAACCACCGCCGTCACCGCCGGCCAGAACAACCGCTCGCTCAACAACTCGGTGCTGGCCTTCCGCCACGGCAAGACTGGCGCAACGGCCATCAAGAACAGTGTCACTACCGCAATGGGCCGGCCCAGAGAATCGAAATACGGGCGTCCGATCGTGAGCCGGGAACCGTCGAAGAGCTCGGCCAGAAGCGGAAAGACCGTCCCCAGCAAGACCACGAACGCCATCGCTCCGAACAGCACATTATTGGCGAGAAAACCTGCTTCCCGGCTCAGCGGCGAGTCGATCGCGCCGGGCGAGCGAAGCTGGTCACCACGCCAGCCGATCAATATCACAGACCCCAGTGTTATGACCGTAAAGAAGGTGAGTAGCCAAGGTCCTACGGCACCATCGGCGAATGCGTGAACGCTGTCGATCACACCGGAGCGGGTGAGAAAGGTGCCCAGGATCGTGAGCGAAAAGGTTGCGCACACCAGCGACAGATTCCAAACCCTCAACATCCCCCGCCGTTCCTGCACCATCACCGAATGCAGGAAGGCGGTACCGGTGAGCCACGGCAGGAGCGAGGCGTTTTCCACCGGATCCCAGGCCCAGTAGCCACCCCAACCCAGCACCTCATAACTCCACCAAGCGCCCAGGACGATCCCGAAGGTGAGGAATCCCCATGCGATTACGGTCCACCGCCGGGTCTCGACCAACCATCCTTCACCCAGCCGGCCGGTGATCAGGGCGGCGATCGCAAAGGCAAAAGGCACGGCGAATCCGACGTAGCCCAGATACAGCATGGGCGGATGGAACGCTACGAGGACATGGTCTTGAAGCAGCGGGTTCGGCCCCGGCCCGTCGAATCCCAGTGGAACGACCACCCGCGCAAATGGGTTGGCAGGGAACGCCAGCAGACCAAAGAAGAACGAGGAGATACCGAGCAGGACCACGATTGCCCAAGAAAGCAACGGATCGTTGCGCCGGAACCGGAACTTCCAGAGCACGGCGGCAATGTAGCCGCCGAGTATCAACGCCCACAGGATCAGTGAACCCTCCAGCGCCGACCACAGGGCCGCAAAGTTGAAGATGGGCGGGATCGAATCGGTTCCCACCTGGGACACGAACGAGATCGAGTAGTCCCGCCGGAAGAGCGCCACCTCCATCGTGACGAAGGCCCCGATCCCGGCCAGCGGAATGAGCCATGCGAACTGGCGCATGGTGGCGGTTTTCTGGCCGGTGAGGAGCGCCCGGGTACCACTGAGTACGCCTCCGATCGAGGCGGTGAGGCCCAGGAGGACGAATGCGGAACCTACGGCGGCGAGCATCTACGCGAGCTACCCCACACCGGTGTCGAGGTCGTAGTCGACCCGGTTGGGATTGTCCTCCACATAGCTCTCGTCGTGCTTAACGAGGATTTGACTGGACTCGAAGATGTCGCCATCCCAATGTCCCTCCACCACCACCGGTTCGCCGAGATCGAACAGATCCGACGGCTCCGGACCCACATGGCGGATTTGGGCGGTGGCATCGTTGTAAGCGACGGTGAAAAGGAATGCTCCGTTGTCGGCGGTGCCGTCCTCGGCCACCACTGTTCCCTGCATACGAAAGGTCCGCTCCCCCAATTCGTCCTGCTGGGCGATGGCTTCGTCTACGTTGTAGAAGAACACTCGGGCGTTGACGATTCCCTGGTAGAGAACGAAACTCAACGCCAGTACTACCACACCACCGATGATCTTGTTGCGGGTCGAACCGCGTCGCACCCGTTCCGCCGCTCCCGCGCCATCGTGCCGAGGACGGAGATCGGGGCCAGGGTCTGATCGATCGTCGCTATTCAAGGAACGCCCGTTTCTCTTCTGGAACTTTTTGCGCTGCAGCCCGCAACCGGCTCATCAGCGACACGGTGTAGACACCCAAACCGGCAAAGACGACCAGGTATCCAGGGATCACATATTGCCAGTGCATCTAGATCGCCTCCCCGGCGAGTGAGGATTGGTGCTCGGCGCGGCGAGCCGCAATGGCATCGTCGAGGGACACCGCCGTTGCTTGGTGTTCATACCATGCCAGCCGGAAACGATGGAGCAAGAGCCAAGCGAAGATCAGCGTGAAGGTGACGATGCCCCAGAAGAAGGTGAACAGGATGAGCCCGTCCATCTGTGTGTCACGGCCCACCGTTGCTCCCTGATGAAGGCTGCGCCACCATTCCACCGACTGTTTCACGATCAGCAGGTTGGCAAAACTGATGATGCCCAGGATCGCCGCTCGTTTGGAGCGGACCACCGGGTCGAGGTCCATCCGGCGAACCGCAAGGTAGCCGAGGTAAAGAACGAAGGTGACCGTGGTGGAAGTGATGCGAGGGTCCCACTCCCAATAGACACCCCACGTAGGTTTGCCCCACAAGGCCCCGGTAACGAGGACGAAACCGCAGAACAGCACCCCAATTTCGGCTCCCGCATGGGCCATGAGATCCCAGAACGTGGATTGTTTCCACAAGTACATGATGCTGCCGATGAGGGTTACCCCGAAGGCGAGGTACAACCCGGCTATGGCCGATGGCACGTGGACATACATGAGGCGTACGGCGTCGGCTTGATCCACCTCGGGCGGTGACCACACCAGTCCAAGCAGGATCAGCAGGACCGTGGCCGCTAGAGCGACAAGACCAAGCAGGCGGGACGCCCGGGTACTGGAGGGCCCGGCCAGTTTGCTTGCGATTGGGCTCACATGTCCTCCAGGAGGGTTTCGAACGAAAGTATGCCTGCGCCCAGATAAAGAGCAGCGAAGGCGGCCACAGCCGCTACCCACGGCCAGCCATCGGCCACCGCACCGAATAGCGCAGCTTCGGCGGCCTGACTGGCCCCGAGAAGCACCGGGGCCAGCACTGGGATTACCAGTAGCGGAACCAGAGATTCCCGCTCCCGCTGACCGGAAGCCAGTGCCGAGTACAGAGTACCCGCCGCGGCGATCGCAGTAATAGCCGCGCCGGCTGTGGTGACACCAAGCACACCCCGTCCCACCGTCCAGTCGATCTGGACCGTGAAGAAGAGGAACGCACCGGCGGTTACCACCGTCGTGACGCCGACCAGCTGGAGAAACACCGCCGCCGCCTTCCCGAGAAATATCCCCGCCGGATCCAGATCCGCCATTCGTAGGCCGTCGAGCGTGTCGTCCTCAGATTCCAGCGCAAAACTTCGGCCGAGGGCGAGAAGTGCGGCGAAAAGGACGGCGAGGAAGATCAGCCCCGGAGTCACGCGAGCCAAAACCGACGGGGCGCTGTTGCTGTCGCCGGCGAGAATCCGCAGGTCAGGAGATATCCCGAAACCAAAGAGAATCAGGATCATCACGGCGAAGGGCACAACCTGGGCGGACACGACCCGTGAAGATCGTTCGATCAGGAGGTCCTTGCCGAGGACCGTCCTGGCGTCTCGGAGGATGTCAGCCATCGGCGACGGTCCCCGGTTGGTGAGCCGTGGTGGAGTTCCCGGAGCTCGATCCAGGTCTCGAATCGGCTATCACCACACCGCCGTGGATGGTGACCGTTCGACCCAAGATGTCATCGATCCGGCCAGCATCATGGGTTGCCACAATGATCGTTGCACCGGCCTGCGCAGCATCGATGACCAGCTGGTCCAACAGATCCCGGCCGGCGATGTCCAGCCCGGCATGGGGTTCGTCGAGGAGCCAGAGGCGCGGTCGGCGGGCGATCAGAATGGCGAGAGCCGTTCGTCGTCGTTGGCCGGCAGACAGTCCAGCCACGGGCACCGAAGCCAACCGACCCGAGATGCCCAGATGGTCCATGGCCGCCACCATGTCGGTGTTGTCGACGCGATTGGCCCGAGCCCAGAACCGAACGTTTTGCTCCACGGTGAGATCGTTGTAAAGCGACGTTGCATGGCCCAACAGCCCGACCGCTCGCCGGGCACCCTGCCGTCCCACCTTGGTTCCAACGTCGTGACCTACCACGCGTCCCTCACCCCTGGTGAGAGGGAGTAGTCCCGCACACAAGCGCAAGAGGGTGCTCTTTCCTGCGCCGTTCGGGCCTCGGAGGCCGACGATCTCCCCCGACCCAACGGTGAGATCCAAACCGGCGAGCGCGGGAAACCCACCGAGCAGACAGACCGCACCATCAAGCTGGACAAGCTCTGTTCCAGAGTCCCTCGCCACGCTCGGCGACGAATCTCGGGAGTCCAGAGTCACCCCACCATGCTAGGACCGGGCTGCGGCGGGGCGTGACGGCCCGAAGAACTGAGGTCACTCAAACCGCTTCACCTTCTCTAAAGCCGCGCCGATAGAAATGGTGGCCGTATCATCGGCCGCGCTCCCATGACGAAACGCACCTCCACGATCATCGGTGGCTTCGGCCGCACGCTCATCACATTGGGCTGTCTCACGTTGTCCTTCGCCGCGTTCCAGCTCTGGGGCACGGGCCTCACCGAGAGTCGAGCCCAGGATGGCCTGGAAAGCGACTTCGAAATCGCGCGGCTGGCCTATGCCGATTTCGCCGAGGACAACGGGCTGTCCGCCAGCGAGGTAGGCCGAACGAACAGACCCGAGACCATCGTGCTTGCCACGCCCGAGGACAACCCCGTTATTGAAGGCGGGAGCGGACCAGCGACCGAGGATCTCCCCGCAACGCCGGTTGCCTCGGTGCCGGATGAGCTGAAACCAAAAGCCGGAGACGCCATGGGCGTAATTCGAATCCCTCGGCTCGGCGTTGACAAGGTAATGATCGCAGGAATCCGTCGCGACGACCTACGCCAGGGCCCCGGTCACTACCCAAGCACGCCTTTGCCCGGACAAGCAGGCAACGCCGGAATCGCGGGTCATCGCACCACCTATGGCGCACCCTTTGGCGATATCGACCTGCTCGTTCCCGGCGATCAGATCGTGGCCGAGACCTTTCAGGGAACGTTCTACTACGAGGTGCTGCCGCAGACCTCAGCGGACGGCGCCGTCAGTGGTCATGCAATTGTGAGCCCTTACGAAGTGCAGGTGTTGGATGACTACGGCGACAACCGGATCACGCTCACCGCGTGTCACCCGAAGTATTCGGCACGGCAGAGAATCATTGTCCAAGCGAAGCTGGTCAACCAGCCTGCGGCAACCGTGGACATTCTCGGCCTCGACGACGACGTAGCCAATGTGCTCGAAGACCTTCAACTGACAGAAGAAGAGCTGGCATACGACGCGACTGGCGTCGACCCTGAATCCGGCGATCTTGATGGCCAACTAGACTGCGCCACGTGTGGAGAGTTGGATGAGGGCAATGCCATCGGGACATCGCCTGAGGCTCTGGATGACTCTCTGGGGTGGCATATGGAGGAACTGGCGCCCTTCCTGATCTGGAGCCTCGTGACCGCAGCAGCGGCGGCCCTTGCCATCCTGGCCACCCGGAGGTTCCGACGGTGGCTCAGCTATCTCGCCGCCTCACCAGTGGTACTCACGCTGCTGTTCGTCAGCTTCACTCATCTCGACCGCATGTTGCCGGCCTTCTAAGCTGTGAGCGTGCGGTCAGCCCACGTGCCCGCGTCAATCGAGAGCTAACCGAACCGGGCCAGCGAGCGAGCCTTCGCCTTTGCCTTTTCGTCCGCCCGGTTCTTTGGCGGTGCGGTGGTGACCAGACTTTCGACCAGCGATTGTGTTGCTGCGGCAATTGAACGCACAGCCTGATCGAAAGCTTCCTGGTTCGCCTTCGAGGGTTCTCGGGAACCGCTGATCTTTCGAACGAACTGAAGCGACGCATCATGAATCTCTGCTTCGGTGGCGGGCGGTTCGAAGTTATGGAGTTGCCTAATGTTTCGGCACATGCCCCTAGCGTAGAACCGTGGTGCGTCGCTGTCTTGCCCTCCTGACGTCGATTCTGTTCCTGGGCGCCTGCACCGGGTCCGACCAAGGTGCCCCACTGGAGACAACCGAGACCACCGCCGCCACCTCGTTCACGACCGAGACGCTTCCGGTTTCGATCCTCGACGTCCAGCAGGAACTGGCGCTTCAGGCCGGCCAGTGTTGGGGACCGCTGCCAACACCACAACCGGAGACCACACTGCCCGCTTCCCCAACCGTCGCCGTTGTGGACTGCGCCGGCCAGAACAGCGGGCTCGCCTACGCAAGTGGCTGTGTTGCATCCGATGTTTCGGAGTCCCGGGAACCGGTGGCCGAAGTCCCATGCCCTGGCCAGCCGGACGATTCATGGCCTGGCGACCGCGATCTTCGTCGTGCGGTCGTTTCGGCATGTCTGCCGCTCTTCGAAACGGGTGTGGGTGAACGTTATGCGACCTCTGATCTTGAAGCCGTTGAACTCGTCCCCACGATGGAACAGTGGCTCGTAGGCGAGCGCCGATTCGTCTGCACCGCCGTGACCCCCCAGCCATCGTGAGGCCCTTCACGCAACAAGACTAAGATTTCTTTGGATTCACGGAAATGGGCTGCGTCGTGAGCCGTCGAAGTAACCATGCCGCTCGTTTCCCGATCGCTGGAGCGCATCCTGTCTTCATCCCTACCCGATGAACTCGTTGCCAGGGCATGCGCCGGTGACGCTGTGGCATTCGGAGCAATCGCGCGGATCGTGGACTCGGACCTGCGCGGAGTGGTCTGGGCGGTACTGCGAGATCAACACTCCGTCGACGACGTGATGCAGGTGGCGTATGAGAAGGCATTTCGCCAAATCGCCGGGTTCGAGGAGCGGTCCAGCCTGAAGACCTGGTTGCATTCGATTTGTTACCGAACCGCTATCGACCATCTGCGGTATGAGGGCAGACGCCAACACGAGGACGTGGACACCACCCCGCTGGAATCAGCGCACTCGATTGGCGACGACGTAGCAACCAAAATGGAGTTCGCCGCTGTCATGAAACGAATGGACCCAGAGACTCGAACGCTTCTCATGCTGACGGCCGGGTTCGGCTATAGCTATGACGAGGTCTCCGAAATCACTGGAATCGCCCGAGGAACGGTGGCATCCCGGGTAGCGCGAGCAAAAGACAAGATACGGAACGAGACAAAATGAACGACGACGAACTCTCCCGGCGCCTTCGAAACGAGGTCCCCGATCCAGGGCCGGATTATTGGGACCGGGTGGACGCCACAATCCGCTCCGAGGATCGCCTCCATCAACCCGCGGCGAGCGGTGGTGTGCCGGACCCCCCGAACCCCCCGGTCGAAAGCGGTCGGCCGATGGAAATGGATCCATCCCTCAGCCGTCCAACGGTCATGAATGCGATAACCCCGCCGGATCCTGTCAAGCCGTCACGTGGAGGACTCTTCGCCCTAGCAGCTGCGCTCATTCTCATCGCCGGGGCGATCGGAGCGTTCGCCGCTTCCCAAATCTCTGACCGGGACGAGGTGGCGGTAGCGGTAGATTTCACCACCACAACGAGCCAACCCGACGTCGAGCCACCCGCATCCTCAGAAACCCAGACCACCACCAGCAGCACCATCGCGGCACCAACCACAACGGCCGCACCACTGGAAAGTTTCGAGTATCCCAACATCGGCAACGTCGCTTTCTACGACGGGCTGGCGCTGGGCTGGTACAGCGATGGCAGATGGATCGAGATGCCTACGGGGCCAGACAGCGACAGCCTGGGACCCCCCAATTTCGACGGAGCTACCCTTCGTTACGTAGGTAAGGATGGAGCAACGGTCACGCGGCAGGCCGGACCGTTAAGCGAAGAATGCTCGGATGTCGGCAACATATGGAGCGTGGGTAATGTCGATTCCAGCGATGGGCTGATCGGCACCTCGGGCGAGTGGGAGCTTCGTCCCCGTCCAGTACAAGAAATTGGAATCGACGATGCCCATCGCCAATCGGTCCGAGAGGTCGTTGAAGCTGCCGGTGTCGCCGACCCCGAAATCGTGATCCAGCGAGTCGTGAGGATGGACGTCGAGGGTGATGGCACCAACGAAGTCCTGATCTCGGCCGAGAACATCAGGTCCTCCGATCCGGATGGGTTCTCCGACCTGCTGGGGCAACCTGAAGGGGCCTATTCGATGGTCCTTCTCCGGCGGGTGACACCTACAGGTGTGGAAACGGTGACCCTCGCTTCCTACGTTGTCACCGCCGAATTGGCCGACCCCGAGAGTGACTTCAGTGGCTTCATCTCGTACAGTCGACTGGTCGACGTTGCCGATCTGAACGGCGACGGAACCTACGAAGCGGTCATCTCCAGCGGGTACTACGAAGGTTCGAGCGTCCATATCTACCAACTGGGCGAGAAGCCTTCGAACGCCGCCGCGGCCGGCTGCGGAGTCTAAATCAGCAAACTCTGGGCAGTCCTGCCGATCGAAACGGGCGGGCAACGCGTTAGCCTGCTCTTCTAGTGTTCTTGGTCATTCTGGCTGCCGCAATCGGGACTGCCCTGGGTTTGATACTCCGGGGCGGACGGATCCAGCTCCGCACGGACCTGCGCGCCCTTCCGGCGGTTGCCCTCGGCGCAGTCTTCCTCGTAGCAGCGGAGTGGTTACCGATCCCCGGCAAAGCAGGGGTGTTCATTGTGGGGACGGCACTGGTGGTGGTTGGCCTGCTGCAGAATCTGCAAGTAAGCGGGGCTGTGGTTACCTCAATCGGGCTTTTTCTCACCGGATTCGCCGTTCTGGTGAACGGCTATTTACCGCTTCGGACCGAGGCCGCTGAAGCCACCAACACCACCGCCAGCGGTCTCCGGCAAGATGAAACCGAAGGCTCCACGCTCGGGATTCTGGGCGACGTAGTCCCGCTCGGGCCCTGGGTGCTCTCCTTCGGCGACCTGATCGCAACCGCCGGCGCCTTCATTCTCGGCCGCGACCTCGTCAGGAAGGACGAGCGAATCAGTGCCGATGATTTCCTCGCGCAGTTCACAATCCTCGATGAGCCCCATGTGGATCTGAACAAGCTTCGACGCGAACCCGACCCGTCTCGCCCGACGCCGCCAACCATCGACCTTCGAGATCAGCCGGCCCGTCCGCCGCAGCCAACCATCGACCTTCGAGATCAGCCCGCTCCTCCGCCTCCCACCAAAGCCGATCGTTTCATCCAAATAGAGTCCCGGGATGACCGCCAGTCCTGATCGGGAATGGGGCTTCCGGACCCACGACCTGAAACCGCAGTCACCCACGCCCACCCAACGGGCACCACTGACTGCAGAACATGACACCGCTAGCGCGTGGGAAGGTGACGAGCCAGAACCGACGTTGCACGAGCGGGGTTTCGCACGATGTCCCAATAGGTGAAACGAAGGACCTTCCAGCCAGCCGCGATCAGGTCATTCTGGCGGCGCAAATCACATTGGAGCTGCTCCGGTGTGGAATGGGCCAACATCGAATCACACTCCACCACGATCCCGAGGCTTGGCCACGCGAAATCTACGAAGTAGAGCCTTCCCTCATATGCGATTGGATGCTGGGCGATCGGCGGAGGAAAGCCTGCATCGCTGAACAGTCGCCTGGCGACCTTCTCATAGGAGTTCAGCGGTCGACCAAAGCGCTCGGGATCCCGGTCGGCCAACACGCCCAGGACCCGACGGACGCCTCGCTTGCCCCGCCGCGCCATCTGGGCCAAACGAAGGGCAAGGTCATCGGTTGTGAACGCTCCCTGGCTCTCGCCCCAGGTCACCTGCTGTCCAATTACCTTGTCGTCCAGATAAGGGCTTGAGTCGATCACAGATCGCATCGGAGTCGTGACACGAATTCGACCGGTTCTCACAACGTCACCGGGGCGAAGATCTTTCACTTGGTGACTCTGAATGTGCGGAGATCGGCACCTCATCCCGTTGGGTCCATAGAGCTGGATTCGGCCATTCGATCCTCCCGGCATGTTCCACAACCGCAAAGCCGAGATGCCACCGATCGCATGGTTTTCCGTACCGATCATGTTGGCGAGATGAACTGCATCAGAGAAGTCGAAGAGGCCGTTCGTGGTTCGATAGATCCCGCGGTGGTGTCGATAAAGAAGGCCCTCGGTGTTCCAGCGGGAGGTAGTTGATGCCGGCACGCCGAGCAGCTTGAGGTCGGCACTAGTGACAAAGCCGTTCTGTCGATCAGCAAAGTGACGTACGCGGGCAAAACGATTGAGGTGGGGAAGAGACATTGATCGCTCCGTTTCCAGGGTGGGTTTCGGTGGAGCGACGCTGGCTCAAGCGGTCACACGCTCGACTGGAGCGGACCAAACGGCCAGCCTACCTACTGGTGGGAGGGCCAGCTATCTGCAGTCAGCCACGCCCACCCAGCGGGTACCACTGACTGCAGAACACCCACGCCCTGAAACCGCAGTCACCCATGCCCACCCAACGGGCACCACTGACTGCAGAACGCCCGCTTACACCGGGACCGCGGCGAGTGTGGTCCAGGTTTGGGGGGCCGCGCCACCGGGAGCCCCGGTGTCGGGATGCCAGTACTCAGCAAAGCCGCCGGCGTCGGCGGAAGCCCGGAGCGATGCCATCAACGCGTCAGCCACATCGTTCCTGCCCGCCCGGCGGCCGGCCACCGCTAGGAGGTACGTGAGTTGGGGCCAGCTAGGCCCCCGCCAGTAGGTGTTCGGATCGAACGACGGCTCATCCCGATGAACCCCGCAGGGACCAAAGGCTGCTCCGTACGCGGCCGGGTCGAGCAAGTCATCGAAGGCTTGATCACGCGGGTCGACGAGCACCGGCAGCAGCCCGTCGAGCGTTCGAACCCGGCCGGAACCGGCATCGGCATCGGTCCAGGTGCGAAGCGAAGGGTCCCATCGATCGGCGATTGCGGCGACAAGCCGCGCCGCGTGCGCCCTCCAAGATTCACCGGCGGCCCCGACCGACAAGAGTTCGATCGCATTCCAAGCGAGCAGCGCATTGAAGCCCAACGATGGAACCTGGAATGCCGAAGAGCCGACGGGAAATCCAGACGGGGGTTCGAAGCGGAGTGCATCCACCAGGTCCAATTTGACGCGCCGCCACCGCTCGCGCTCAAAGCCGCCCGGACACCAGTCGTCCCAGCGAGCCGAATCATCGCATCCTGTTTCCCACGGATGGAGGACACAGACGAGGCCCGCAACGGTGGGCCGTCCAGTCATCAGATGAGCGATGCCCCATTCCGCTCGCCGCAATAGATCGTCATCTACGGCGAGTCCGGCCCGTATTGCCGCGGCCAAGGCGTGACCGAACATCGGCGGCTGCGTAATGGTCGACACGCCGGGACGACCCCAGAAGTCGGCGTGGACAGCCGGTTTGTCCCAATAGGTCATATGCGGAACAAATCCGGAGGACTGGTCCTGATTGGCCAACGCCGAGCGAAGCTCAACCACCCCTCGCTGGTCGCCGAAAGAAGACCAGGCCACCGAGTGAAAACAAGAGTCCCATAGCCATTGGTGTGGGTAGACCACCCGGTTCGGCACACAGAATCCCGGTTTCTCCTGCCATGCCTCTTCCAGCACCGCACGACAACGGTTGGAAAGATCTTCGGCTGGGCCGCGTTGGGGTTCTACGTCCACACAGGCAAGACTGCCACCTATGGGAACGATTGCATTGCTCTCGTTTCGACTTGGAGGCACCGACGGTGTCTCGGTAGTCGCCGACCGTTGGTCCACCATTCTAAGATCGCACGGCTGGGACGTAGTCTCGGTGGCCGGTGACGGTCCCGTTGATCGGATCGTTTCCGGGCTAGGCCTGGATCACGCCACACCGCCAGCCGCCGAAGACTTGGAGCGGGCTCTTGGCGACGTCGATGTGGTGGTCGTGGAGAACCTCCTCACGATCCCCATGAATCTGTCGGCCAGCACGGTGGTTGCAGAGGTTCTCCGGGGTCGCCCCGCACTCATCCACCACCATGATCCACCGTGGCAACGTCGTCGGTTCGAACACATCACGGCGCTCCCGGTGGATGATCCGCAGTGGCGCCATGTCACCATCAACCGGCTGACCGAGCGGCAGTTCGCCGAACGCGGTATGCAGACAACCACCATCTACAACCCGTTCGATTCGGCAGCGACGCCATGTGATGGGAGGGTGGAACGAACCCGAATCTTGAGTGGTCTGGGGGTGGACTCTCAGGACACAGTTCTTGTGTCGCACCCCGTGCGGGCGATCGAACGAAAGAACGTTCCGGAGGCGCTCGGCATCTGCGCTTCGATCCAGCTAGACCTCAACCGGCCGGTGGTGTACTGGCTGCCTGGACCGGCCGAAGAAGGCTACGCCCCCCAAATGGCTGAGCTGGAGCGAACCGCTCCCATACAGATCAGCCGACTTGCTCCAACCTCGATGGCGGAGCTGTACGGAGCAAGTGATCTGGTGGTCTTCCCCAGTACATGGGAGGGGTTCGGCAACGTACCGGTGGAGGCATCGATCCACCGCAAGCCGGTCGTTGTTGGCCGCTACCCCGTGGCCGAGGAGCTGCAACGCTTGGGATTTCGGTGGCTCCACGTTGAGGATCAGGCTCGCATTTCGACGATTCTCCTCGACCCGGCCGCCTATGATGAAGACGCCGCCCACAACCATGCGGTAGTCCGTGAGTTTCTGAGTATGAAAGTGGTGGGCGATCAAGTGAGAAAACTATTCGAGGAAGCGGGATGGCGCCCATGAGCGTGTCCGGCCACAAAAAGACCAGCGCCGATCCCGTTCGAGCCCAACGCGAAAAAGTCCGCACTTGGGTCAGCTACGGCATTCGGTCCGGCACAGCGTTCTTCGGGCTCGCCACCACCATTCTCATCATGGGTTTGCTGTTGGGGCTGAACGATGTGGTCACCGGGCTCGTCCTCGGGTGCATCATTCTGGGCTCCATTGCGCTTGCGCCGGCCATGGTCTTCCACTACGGCGTGAAGGCAGCCGACCGCGAGGACCGGGCCACCGGCCGCTGAGGTTCTTTGTGTCATGACCTCATCCTCTGATGCTCGCCACAACGTGTCGCTCCACCCCAGCGGTTCACCGTCCGATGGTGGTCAGGCGACGACCGGCACTCGCCTGCCTGCCGCGGAACGTCGCGAACAGCTGTTGGCGGTTGGACGACAGGTGTTCGCCGAAACGGGCTTCCACGGTTCGGCGATGAGCGCGGTCGCCGAACGCGCCGGTGTCACCAAACCCGTGCTCTACCAGCACTTCGACAACAAGCGCGCTCTGTACGGAGCCATTTTGTCCGAGGTTGGCGAACGCCTCGAGCAGGCGGTGTTCAGTGCGGTGATGGCGGCCACTACCGGTCGAGAACAGGTCTTTGCCGGTGTTGACGCGGCGGTGCAATTCGTTGCCCAGAATCCTTACGGCTTCCAGATTTTGCTGGCAGCCAAGAACTCCACCGACGATGAATGGCGGGGCTTGGCCCACCGCTGGCGGCAGTCGATGGCCACCCAGATCGCCGCTCTGATCGTGGTGGAGGGCATGCTGCCCGCCCACCAGGAGGCACTGGCCTACGGCGTGGTGGGAATGGTGGAGTCGATGATGGGGAGCTGGTTGGACGCAGAGAACCCGGCCTTGGATGCCGCCTCGCTCAGCGCCGATCTCGCCGCTCTCGCCTGGTCCGGCCTCCGCGGCCTCAGCTAAATCCCGCCCTCTCCCGGGGGGTAGTCTCGGGGGGTGCGCATAATTCTGACCGGGGCCAGTGGTTTCGTTGGCTGCAACATCGCCAAAGTCATGACCGATCGCCATGGCGACGACGTCTTCGCCGAGCGGGTCGACATGACCAACCGGACCGAGATCCAAGCCCATATTGACGAACATGAGCCCGACGCCATCGTTCACTGCGCCATCCTCAACGATTGGGATCTCATGTACGCGGACCGCCGCCTGGCGTGGGACTCTTACGTCGGCGCCACCCGTAACTACATGCTCGCTGCCGAGGAACGCGGGATCCCTTGCGTCTTGGTCAGCACCGACTTCGTCTTCGATGGCACCCGAGGCAACTACGCCGAAGACGATGTCCCCAACCCGATCAACTTCTATGGCTTTCTCAAAGCGGCATCGGAAGTGGTGGCGTTGGAACACAACGGCATCGTTGCCCGCGTCAGCGGTGTCAACGGACAGCACTGGGCCCGGCCAACCACACCCCGAGCGCAAGATCCCGGATTTGGCTACTTCGTAGCCTCATTGGTCGATGCCCTGGAGGTCGGGAAGACCTTCACCGTCTGGGAAGGCCCCGAACTCAACACCCGGGCGTCGCCGTCGCTGGCTTCGATGTGCGGGGAAGTGATCCGCACTGCCGCCGCCACTCCGGGAACGGCTGGATCCATTTTCCACTGCTGCGGGTCCGAAGCGGTGACCCGTCGCGAACTGGCCGAGGCTACCTGCGAGGTATTCAGCCTCGATCCCGGTTTGCTTCAGTTTGGCCCCGCCCCAGCATCGGAACTGGAGGGCAAACGTTTCCCGCATGACAGTTCGCTGTCGGCGGTGGCGACCAGCGAACGCCTCGGCACACCCTTGCCCACCGTCGAGGAACTCTTGAAAGGCTTCCTTCACGAACGGGCCACCGGACAACTGGCGGACCTTCACTGATGCTCGATATCGATGCGCTGGTGGTCACCGACATCGTGGTGAATGCGTCGGTCCAGGCGTTGGCGCTCTTCCGCACCAATGGCGTCGACGTCCACAACAAACTGGTTGACGGCTTCGATCCCGTCACCCACGCCGATCGCATGGTCGAAACAATCCTCCGCACTGAGCTCCATGAGCTCGTTGGTGACCTGCCGGTGATCGGTGAAGAGGGAGGAACAACCGGCGACCCGTCGAAGGGATTTGCCTGGATTATCGATCCCATCGACGGGACCAGGGCGTTCATCAGCGGGCAGCCCCAGTGGGGCACGTTGCTGGGGCTACTTCACGACGGCCATCCCATCGGCGGCTGGTTGCATCTGCCCGTGCTTCGCGAGACGTTCTGGGCGCATGGGGACAGCTTCGGGGTCCGCTCCCCTACCACCACGCGCTTTGGCACGAGCGAATGCACCAAGATTGCAAATGCGATTATGCTCTCCACCGATCCAGGCATGTTCGCAGGCGAACTGGAGAATGCTTTCGCCCGCGTTGTAGAAGCCGTTCGTCTGACTCGCTACAGCGGCGACTGCCACAACTACGGACTGCTGGCGAGTGGCGACGTGGATCTGGTGGTCGAGAACCAGATGCAGCCCTATGACATCCTTCCCCTTGTGCCGATCATCCTGGCAGCGGGCGGCATCGTGACCGACCACCACGGGGCACCGGTCCTCACCGGCGGCAGCGTGGTTGCGGCAGCTACGCCACAGCTGCATACGCAGGCGCTGGACATTTTGAACTCATAGCCATCCCAGCCCCCGAGCGCTCTAGGCCAGGATTTGGTTGATTCGCTCAGCTGAGGAACGGATCATCTTTTCGAAGTCCGTGGCGCGGTTACCAGGGAACCGAAACGTCGGGCCATGGATATTGATTCCGCCTACAACCTCTCCGGTTCGGGCGATGAGGGGTGCCGAGAGCGAGGAGATTCCGATTTCCAATTCGTCACAGGTCCACGCCAGCCCCGTTCCGCGAATCTTCTCGATGCGGGCCCGGAGAGCGGTGGGATCGGTCATGGAACTGGCGGTGCGTGATTCAAGTTCGCGGCCGAGATAATTGTCGAGAGCGTCGTCGGACCACGAGGCCAGCGCTACCAGACCCGGTGCAACCAGATGCATCGGGAGGCGGGTGTCGACCCAGTCTCGGAGCTGCACCGGCACGTCAGCCCGCTCTTCGGCGATGAAGTGCACCGTGTAACCCGACGTGACCGAGAGCCCAACGGCCTCACCGCTCTCTACCGCTAGTGCCCGCAATTCCTCCTGGGCCAGTGCAGTGAGGCTCCGGGACGCGTCCACACCGGTGGCCATGGTGACGATCCCCGTGCCGATGCGGTACAGGTTGGCATTGTCGAGTCGTTCTGCGGCCCCAACGTGCTCAAGTGTTGCAAGTAGCCGTGATGCGGTGGAGATCGGCAGTTGAACTTGTCGGGCGATTTCACTGAGACTGGCCGGGCCGCCTCGGAGGGCCTCGAGAATCGTGAAGGCCCGAGTAACACTCTGCACTACGGCCATTTTCTTCCTCCGGGCGTTTTCGCCGACCGCTACGGGCCGAGCTTTGTCTGCGACTTCCCATCATACGGTAAGTTTCCGTCTGTTGGGAAACTCTCCCGTTCCTATGGCACACTGATGTAACGATGGTCACGCCACCGCTGGACCGTCCCAACTGCGTTCGAAACTCCGAGAGGTGTCAGCATGACCGCTGAAGAATTTGAAGAAATCGACCTGTCTTCCTTAAGTGACGAAGACTTGACGGCACAGATGCATGACGACCTCTACGACGGTCTCAAGGATGAGATCACCGAAGGAACCAACATCCTTCTGTCCCGTGGTTGGGGCCCCGACAAGGTCCTCAACGACGCCCTCGTAGAAGGAATGCGGATCGTGGGAATCGACTTTCGCGACGGGATTCTCTTCGTTCCTGAGGTTCTGCTGGCCGCCAATGCGATGAAGGCCGGGATGCATATTCTTCGTCCTCTGCTAGCAGAGACCGGCGCCGAATCGGTTGGCACCGTTGTCATCGGCACCGTAAAGGGCGACATCCACGACATTGGCAAGAACCTCGTGGCAATGATGCTCGAGGGGGCCGGCTTTGAGGTGATCGACCTCGGAATCAATACCGACGTCGACGGCTACCTCGCCGCCCTGGAGGAACACAAACCGGACATCCTCGGGATGTCGGCTCTGCTCACCACCACCATGCCCTACATGAAGGTTGTTATCGACACCATGGTAGAAAAGGGGCTGCGGGACGACTACATCGTTCTCGTCGGGGGCGCTCCGTTGAATCAGGAGTTCGGCGATGCCATCGGGGCCGACGGCTACTGCCGGGATGCGGCGGTAGCTGCGGAAATGGCAAAGAGCATGGTGGTAGAACGTCGTGCTGCCGCTAGAGCCTGATAGCGAGGGAGCCACGCTCGTGATCGCGTGTGGCGCTCTCGTTCGCGAGATCAGAGCCGTTTGGGAACAGTTCCCCGAGTCGTCAACGATCAACGTCACCTACCTGCCGGCCCCACTTCACAACCGTCCGGAGCAGATCGTTCCCGCCATCCAAGCCCAACTGCTGGCGAAACAGGGCACGTTCAACTCTGTCCTGCTCGGCTATGGCGACTGCGGGACCGGCGGCCACCTCGATGTTTTCATCGATCAGTGGAACACCAACGAACCGTCGCTCCCCATACGACGGCTCAGCGGGGACCATTGTTATGAGTTCCTCACCGGCTCCAACGATTTTGCCGAGATCCACCGGGCCGAACTTGGGACGTTTTTCCTTACCGACTTCATCGTGGTGAACTTCGATTCGCTGATCTGGAAGGGTCTAGGGATGGAAAAGCACCCCGAGCTCCGAGACATGTACTTCGGCAATTACACCAGGGCGCTCTACCTCGCTCAGGAACCAACACCGGCCCGAATCGAAGCTGCGAAGGCCGCAGCAGCCCAGTTGGGGCTGCGTTATGAAATGCACACCACCGGATTTGAGCCGTTCAGCGAGCAGCTCGTTTCACTCGCCAAGGAGGCCTAATGCCGCGAAATCGCAACCCTCAACTCATCGTCATCTACTGGCGAGACATTCCGTCTCAGGTCAACGGAGCCAGCGGGGCGGAGAAACACCAAGTTCTTCTCAAACCACGGTTCGAGAAGGCCATCGATCGCGCCGCCATGACCGCCGGTCTTACCCAAGCATCGGACTACGTGAACGAATGGCGCCGAGAGACCCAGCCGGCCCACGGTGATATCGCCGCCGCCGCCCAGGCCCTCGCCGCCGAGCTGGAAGCGGCGTTTCCGCTGACCGTGCTCAATGAGTACGTGGCAACAGGCGGCTTCGCTCCCACCAACTCAGATCAATCATCATCACAATCAAACGGGGTCCAACAATGACCGAGACAATCATAAGTTCCGCCAGTAAGGAGGTCGTTCTGGGGTTCAACCGGCCCTTTGTGATGATCGGTGAACGAATCAATCCCACCGGACGCAAGCTCTTGGCCGCCGAGATGAAAGCCGGCGATTTCAGTCGTGTCGAGGCCGATGCCATTGCTCAGGTGGAGGCTGGGGCCCACATGCTCGACGTGAATGCCGGTATCCCGCTCGCCGACGAGCCGGCGCTATTGGCCAGAGCGGTGAAGCTCGTGCAGAGCATCACCGACGTGCCACTGAGCATCGATTCCAGCATCATTGAAGCGCTCGAAGCCGGCTGCGCTGTCTACCAGGGAAAACCGCTCATCAACTCGGTAACCGGCGAAGATGAAAACCTCGAACGGGTCCTGCCCTTGGTCGCAAAGTATGGGGCCGCCGTTGTGGCAATTTCCAACGATGAGACCGGCATCTCCGAAGACCCCGACGTTCGTTTCGAAGTAGCCAGGAAGATCGTCAATCGCGCCGCCGACCACGGAATTCCAGCCTGCGACGTGGTTGTGGATCCGTTGGTGATGCCGATCGGGGCCATGGGAACCGCCGGGCGACAGGTCTTCGCTCTGTTGCGCCGGCTCAAAGACGAACTTGGTGTCAACACCACATGCGGGGCGTCCAACGTAAGTTTTGGCCTTCCCCAGCGCCATGCCATCACGGGCACGTTCCTCGCCATGGCCATTTCCAACGGAATGACCAGCGCCATCATGAGCCCGCTGCACCCCGAAGTGAAGACCGCAATCATGGCCGCCGACGTTCTGGCCGGGAACGACGCCAACTGTGCCGCCTGGATCAAGGAGCACCGTGAACCGGTCCCCGAGGGTGAAGGGCGCGTCCGTCGCAGCGCGCGTCGACGCCCCGCGTAGTCACGGCTCGTGAATAGGCCTTACCGATGACCACCACCGCCAACAGCTCTGCTGCTGATGAGACCCCCCGGGTTCGCGCCGTGTTCACTCCGTCGGGACTCGAAACTTCCGTCGCGGTCAACACGTCGGTGCTTGATGCTGCCCGCGGGCTCGGTGTGGATGTGGACTCGGTCTGCGGGGGGCGGGGAATCTGCGGCCGTTGTCAGGTGATGGCGCCCGCTGGCACGTTTGACAAGTGGGCGCTCACGGCAAGACCCGATGGGCTCACGCCGCCAAACGAGACCGAGGCGAACTACCGAGGTAAGAGAACCCTCAAACCCGATCATCGCCTCGGCTGCCAGGCCCTCATCGTTGGCGATGTCATCGTTGACGTGCCCCCCGAATCCCAAATCCACAAACAGGTGGTCCGTAAGGAATTGCGGATGGACGGCGTTGTCCTCGACCCCACGGTTCGGCTTCATTATCTCGAGATCCCCAAGACCCTGTTGGGCGACGATGCCACCGCTAGCAAACTCATCATCAACGCCCTAGCCGAGCAATGGGAGCTCCACGACCTACGGGTGAGCCCGTCGATCCTGGGTGAACTTCATCCGGCGATGGCGACCGACGATCAGGCCGTCACGGTGGCGGTCTCCACCGCCGTGGTTCCCACCGGAGAGGTGGTAGCTATCTGGCGAGGCTTCGTGGATGCGGCGTGTGGCGTTGCGATCGACGTCGGCTCCACCACCGTGGCCGGGCATCTACTGGACCTCGACACGGGCGAGGTGTTGGCTTCGGCCGGTCGAATGAATCCGCAGATCCGGTTCGGTGAAGACTTGATGAGCCGGGTGAGTTTCGTGATGATGAACCCCGGCGGCAGGGTAGAACTCACTGCCGCCATTCGAACAGCTCTAGCCGACCTCATCGCAGAACTGTTGGAAACGTCAAACCGACCCGCCAGCACCATGCTTTCGGTGACCCTCGTCGGAAACCCGGTGATGCACCATCTTCTGCTCGGGATAGACCCCACCCCGCTGGGGGCGGCGCCCTTCGTCCTCGCCACCGCCGACCCACTAACGGTGCCCGCCCTGTCGCTGGATCTCCCCTACCCCAACGCCACCGCCTACATCGGTCCGTGTATCGCTGGCCATGTGGGGGCCGACACAGCTGCCGCCATCCTGGCCGAGGGACCCCACCGCGGCGATACCGATCAGTTGCTAGTCGACGTCGGTACCAACGCCGAGATTGTCCTGGGCTCACGGGCGGGCCTATTTGCGGCGTCGTCCCCTACCGGTCCGGCGTTCGAGGGCGCCCAGCTGAGCTGTGGGGTCCGGGCGACCAATGGAGCGATCGAACGGGTCCGCATCGATCCCGTCACTCTCGAGCCCCGATTTCGGGTCATCGGCCAGGAAGCCTGGAGCGACGAACCCGAATTCGATCATTCTCGACCCGTGGTCGGGGTCTGTGGGTCTGGCATCATCGAGGTGATGGGCGAGATGTTCACGAGTGGCGTGATGGACTCCGAGGGCGTCATTCAAACGCCCAAACCCGAACATACGAATCGGGTGGTTGCCGATGGTCGAACCTTCAGCTATGTCCTGTATCAATCGTCTGCCGGTGGAGAGATGCGGATCACGCAGAACGATGTGAGGGCTATTCAGCTGGCCAAGGCAGCCCTTCGGGCCGGTATCGATCTATTGATGGAACACGCCAACGTTGCAGAAGTGAACGACATTCGTCTCGCTGGCGCCTTTGGGGCCCACATCGATCCGGTGTATGCGGTGGGGATCGGTCTTGTCCCAAACGGGCCACGCGGAGCCGACGCAGTGCAGTCCACCGGGAACTCCGCTGGCAACGGCGCCGTTCGGATGCTGCTGTCGGGCGCCGACCGGGCCGAGATCGCCCGTGTGGTCGCCACCCAGGTCACGAAGATCGAAACGGCCACCGAACCCCGCTTCCAGGATCTGTTTGTGGATGCAATGGCCTTCCCGCATCGGAGCGAGTCGCCGCTGGCCACCGCTACCGGAGCCCGACGTCGGCGGCGCCGCTCCAGCGAGCCCGCCCCTCCTACCAACCAACCGTCACCAAACGCAGAAACAGAAACGGAAACAGTATGACCGACTCACCCGTTACCGATGCTGGCGATCCAACTCCTGCTCCAGCCCGAGGAGGACGCAGTGGCGGGGGGCGGGCCGCGCGCCAGGCCAAACGGTCGGCCGGCGCCGTTGTGGCTCCGTACCTCACGCGCACGCTGCCACCGGTCGAGGTTCTCGACGAGGCGGGTCTCGCCCAAATCGAGGAGAACGCCGACACCATCCTCAGCGAGATCGGAATCGCATTCCAGGAGTTCCCGGAAGCCCTCGAGCTCTGGCGCCAGGCCGGTGCCCAGGTGGAGGGTGAATTGGTGAAATTCCCTCGGGGGCTCTGTCGTCAAATCGTCCAGCAGAACGCCCCCGCCAGCTTTGTCCAAGAAGCTCGCAACCCCGCCCGAAATGTGAAGATCGGTGGGGACGCCACCGTCTTCGCTCCCAACTACGGCTCCCCGTTCGTAACCGACCTCGACCGCGGTCGCCGCTACGCAACCATCGCCGATTTCCAAAACGCCGTGAAATTGGTCTATTCGATCCCCCACCTTCATCACAGCGGCGGCACCGTATGCGAGCCCACCGACGTCCCCGTGAACAAACGCCATCTGGACATGGTGTATTCACATTTGAAGTATTCAGATAAACCATTGATGGGCTCGGTCACCGCCGCCGAACGAGCCGCAGACTCGGTGGAACTTTGCCGAATTGCCTTTGGAGGCGATCTCGGCGACCGAACGGTGCTCACCTCGCTGATCAATGCGTCATCGCCGCTCCGCTGGGATGCCACCATGCTCGGTGCAGCCACGGTGTATGCCAAAGCAAACCAGGCCACCGTAATCTCACCATTTATTCTCGCCGGTGCCATGAGCCCGGTCACAGTGGCCGGCATGGCCGCACAAGCCCTGGCCGAGGCGCTCAGCGGAATGGCGTACTGCCAACTTGTCCGCCCTGGTGCCCCGGTGATCTTCGGGACGTTTGCATCGTCCATGTCCATGGCTACGGGAGCGCCAACCTTCGGCACCCCAGAAGCCGGCTTGGCCATCTTCGTCATGGCGGCATTGGCCCGACGGGTCGGCGTACCGTTCCGGTCCGGTGGCCAGTTCACCGCGTCCAAGCATCCGGATGCGCAGGCAGCCTACGAGTCCGCACACACCCTGCTCCCCACGGTTCAGGCCGGCGTGAACTTCGTTCTCCATGCCGCAGGCTGGCTCGAGGGCGGTCTGGCCCTGAGTTTCGAGAAGCTGATCATGGACGGCGATCAGTTGGGAGCAATGACCGTGTACGGCAAGGGGGTGGATTTGACCGAAAATGGCCAGGCGATGTCCGCTTTCCTAACCAACGAACATGGGCAACATTTCCTCGGGAACGAACACACCTTGGCCAATTTCGAAACCGCATTCTGGCGGAGCGAGCTGAGCGACAACAACAGCTTCGAACAATGGAGCGATGACGGTGCCAAGACCCTCGACCAGCGGGCCAACGAGCGCTGGAAGCAGATGCTGTCCGACTACGCCGCTCCTGAACTCGACGATGCGATCGACGCCCAGATGCTCACCTTCATCGAGAAACGCAAGTCCGAGATGCGTGACGAAATCGGCTAGCGAATGCTCCCCCGCTACACCCTTCGCCTCCTTTCCGTAGGGCGCTCCAACGCTCCGGTGCGGTCTGGCGTCGTTGCATGACCAGGCGGTCGCCCGTAGTGCGGCAAGCCTGGGCGCCGCCGCTTAACAGGCGGGCCGATATGGGTGACGAACCGTGATCTCAGCGCTGGCGAGAGCGCAAATTGGTGAACGGCGTGGGTGGCTCCGGTTTGCCAATCCACGCGAGTCCATCGTGGCGGACAGGCTGGATGAGGTGCGTCCTGCGCTGGAGCGGATCGAGGCCGCGGTAGATGCAGGCCATTGGGCGGTTGGTCTGGTCTCCTATGATGCCGGCCCGGCCTTCGATGCGGCTATTCGCAGCCACCGCGACGCCACAGTTCCACTTGTGCATTTCGGAATATTCGATCCGGGCGACGTTACCGAATCAGACCCGATCGGTGGCAGCTTCTGGCTTGGCCCTCGCCGGCCGCTCATCAGCCGGAGCAACTTTGAAGAAGGCGTCCGCTCCGTCCATCGATTCATCGAAGCCGGCGAGACCTACCAGGTGAACTTGACTCTGCGACTGGGCGCCCGCTTCGCCGGTAATCCCGAGGGTTTGTTCGCAGCTCTCGCCACCGCCCAGCAAGGCCAGCACGAAGCACTGCTGGATCTTGGCGAGACCGCTGTCTGTTCCGCATCACCAGAACTGTTCTTCAGCCACGAAGCCAACGGTGATCTTCTTTCCAAGCCGATGAAAGGAACGCGCCCCGCCGGGACCCCACACGAAGAACTCACGGGCAGTCTCAAGGACCAGGCCGAGAACACCATGATCGTGGACATGATGCGCAACGACTTCGGCCGTATCGCCGAGATCGGCTCGGTGGAGGTACCGAAGCTGCACGACGTGGAGGAGTACCCCACTGTGATCCAGATGACGTCCACGGTCACGGCCCGTGCGAAGGTTGGGCTCGCCGATCTGTTCACTGCCACCTTCCCTCCAGCATCGATTACCGGCGCTCCAAAGATTCGAACCACTGAGATCATCACAGAGCTGGAGACGCAGCCTCGCGGGGTCTACACCGGCTCGATCGGTGTACTTGCGCCATCGCTGCCCGAGGCGGGGATCGAACGACGCAGCGAGTGGAATGTGGCTATCCGGACGGTGTGGATCGACAAAGCCGCCGGTCGGGCCACCTACGGGGTGGGCGGTGGCATCGTCTGGGATTCAGACCCGGCGGACGAGTGGAACGAAACACGAGTGAAGAGCCGGGTTCTTCTCCACGCCGATCAGGAGTTCGAGTTGATCGAATCGCTTCGCTTCAGCCCCGAAGATCCGTCTCTGACCGAGGATCATGGCTACTGGTTGCTCGATCTCCATCTCGACCGGTTGATGCGGTCCGCGGAGTATTTCGAGTTCCGGTTTGATCCCGAGTACATCCGGGCCGAGCTGATCGAGATGCATCCACCCATCGCTGCGAAAGTTCGACTCGTGCTGAATCCGAGCGGCGGCGTCACGATCGCACATGAACCGCTGGGAGCGACGGGACATTTCGGCATCGTGCCACCCGCGGCCGGTCACCGTGCCCCGGTGGTGATCGACACCATGCCGATCATGGCCGATGATCCGTTTCTGGCGCACAAAACAACGAAACGAACCGTCTATGACCAGGCGAAAGCCAGAAACATGGGTGATGCAGACGTCATCCTGGTGAACGGCGCAGGCTGCGTCACCGAATCGCTTCGAGCGAATCTGGTGATCCGTGAGAGCTCGGGACGATTGCTCACCCCGCCCGCCGGTGAGGGACTTCTGCCAGGAGTCTTCCGACGACATCTGCTCATGAATGCGGGTCTACTGGAAGAACCAATCACCACCGAGGAGCTGCGCAGGGCCGCCGCCGACCAGCGGGCGTGGCTGATCAACAGTGTTCGCGGCTGGATGCCCCTCCGACTCTCGTGTATGAAACGGCACGAATGACACGGCGCCGTTTGCCGAGGTAACCACCCTCGCCCTCCATTGCAAGCTCGTGTAAGAGACCCCAGTTTGAACGGTAGGACAACTACTCTGGGACGATGAAGCAGATCGCTCTGAGTCGGCGCGCCCTCCTCGCCGGGATTGCCGGACTGGCCGCCTACGGCATTCCGTCACCGGCCGCCGCCGACTACCTCCGCTCGGCTGCCCGCCGGCAGGACTTCCGGATCCGACCCCGCACCGATTGGGCCGAAGACGGTCGCCGCCCTACCGCCGAAATGGCCCCCGAAGACGTGCAGCTCTTAGTGGTGCACCACACCTTGATCCCTGGCAACGGCTACACCCAGGATCAGGTTCCCAAACTCATGCGAGACATTTTCGACTATCACGCCGGCCCCGAGAAGGGTTGGCCCGATATCGCCTACAACTTCATGGTCGACCAGTTCGGTGACGTCTGGGAGGCTCGCTTTGGGAGCCTCGACGGTCCCGTGCAAGGTTCGGCCACCGGCGGCAACCAAGGTTTTGCGCAACTGTGTTGCTTCCTCGGCGATCTCAGTGGTCAGCCGCCAACCGAAGCCGCCGCAGCGTCGATGGCGTCGCTCCTGGCGCTACTGGCGGACCGCTACAGCATCAACACGTCGCCCGGAGCAACGGTGAATTTGGTGAGTCGGGGTTCGTCCCGCTATGCCGAGGGTGCTGAGATGGTGCTCCCAACACTGGCCGGTCATCGAGATGTGTCACTCACCGCCTGTCCCGGCGATGCGGGCTACAGCTTCCTCCAACAAACGCTCCCGGTGTTGGTCAACGAGCAACGCTCTCGGACAGCCGCTGCCACCACAACAACCACGGTCGCCCCCACCACCATTTCCGAGCCCAGCACGGCCGCCCCAACCACCGAAGTGCCAGCCGATGCCGTGAGCACCGAAATCGATGAAACGTCGAGCGGCGCACTAGCGTTCGAAGACGTCGACGAGCCCAATTCGATTACTGCTAACGAGGGTCGCTCTGTTCTGCCCTATCTGATCGGAGGTGGGGCTCTCGCCGTCACCGGTGTCGGCGCGGTGGCGTTCGCCAAGCGCAATCAGCCCGATGACGAAACGATCCCCGGCGAGGAGGAACACGCCGATGCGGCCGCCGTAAGCGTTCCGGTGGGAGCAGCCGTGGGCGCACGCGGTGCCGACGGCTTTGTTGACATCGAATCTCGAATTGCCACTTCCCCGGTCCAACCGAGCGCAACGGATCCGGTGGTGATCGCCGCTGGTCCGGTGCCTGCCTCCGGTCCGCAGCGAGTCTGGTGGGCGATCGAGTCCCGCACCGAACCCAGTGTGGAGCGGGCGGTCCAGGAACTCGTGGGGGAAGTGCAGACCTTGGCGGCTGAACGGCCCACCGATATGGATGCCGACCGCAAGGCGTGGGCCGCCGCCGATACTCGGCTGGCCACCATCGCTCCTACGTCAAAGGCTGCGCTCGTGGCTGCCCGTGCCAATGCGGTCTACATTCTTCGAAGCGCGCCGTGCCTGGTGATCGTGGAACGACCCGATGGCGTTCGCAAACGCGACGAATCGCGCGATGCACTCAGTATCGACCGGGCCGACGTTCGCTCGATCGCCGTTCACTTCGAGAACGAATCGCTGTACCCAGACATCGAAGTCACCGCTGGATAAGCCTCACGGCTCCGGTATGGGAAGAGCCGCAAACGGGAGCGACTATTTTCGGCTGATGGTGGGCTGGACGTAGGTCCACCCGAACCGGCCCTTGATGCACAAGTGGCCGTGGGTGACGGAATGATCGGCGGGTGAGGTGACCTTCACGATCGTGTTGTCCTGTACATGCAGTTCCAAGTTGCATCCAACGCCGCAGTAGGAGCAGACGGTTTGGGTGATGGTTTGTTCCTCAGGCTTCCATTGCTCTGTCTGCCGCAAATCGAACTCGGTCTTGAACTGAATGGCACCGGTGGGACAGACGCCAACACAGTTTCCGCAGTACACGCACGCCGAGTCGGGCAGCGTGACGTCGTACTCGGTGCTGATCCGGGCCCCAAACCCTCTCCCGCTCACTGCGATCGCAAAGGTGAGCTGGGCGTCATCGCCACATGCCTCGACGCACTTGTAACAGAGCACGCATTTGTCGTAGTCGCGTATGTAGAGCTCGTCTTGGATCTTGACGGGCTCGTTGATTCGCTCCGCATCGGGGCCATAGCGGGCGGGATCGGCGCCGTACTCGTCCATCCATTCATGAAGCTGCGTGGCCTGGCTCAGGTCTACACCGGAACCAAGAAATTCCAGCACCATCTTGCGGCTATGCCGCACCCGCTCGGAGTTGGTCTTGATCTCCATGCCCTCTTGGACCTTGCGGGAACAGGAAGGGATCAACGTGCGGGAACCTTCGTGTTCCACTACACATACCCGGCATGCGTTTACCGGAGTGAGGTTCTCGGCATAGCAGAGCGTCGGTGTGTCTACGCCGGCAGCGGTGCATGCATCCAGCACAGTCTGGCCTTCGGCGACGGTGACGGTGCTGCCGTCGATCGTGAGTGAGACCAGCGTCTCGGTGGAGCGGGGTTCGAGGACGGTCATGTCAGGCTCCGATGAGTCCAAGGTCGATTGCGGAAAGAACTGCGGTTGCGGCGGTATGGCCAAGACCACAGATCGAGGCGTCTTTCATTGCGAGGTCGATGTCGTGGAGAATGGCCCGCTCGCCATTGATGGACCGGCCGGCGGTCTTGATGATGAGCTCGTGCTGGCGGACCACGCCGATCCGGCAGGGCACACACTGGCCACAGCTTTCGTTGCGGAAAAACTCGGCGATCCGGGCCACTACGGCCGCAAAGTTGGTGGTGTCGTTGAAGAGTTTGACCACTCCGGAACCTAACGACGCACCACGGGCTCGGGAGTCCTCGAACGTGAGCGGCATGTCTAACATGTCAACACCGACGAAACTGCCGGCTGCCCCACCCAACAAGACCGTGCGCAGGTTGCCAACAGCTCCGCCCGCCAACTCGATGAGCTCGCCAAGCTTCACACCGTGAGGTGCCTCGTACAGTCCGGGAACCTGGACGTGGCCGGACAGACAGAACAGCCGGGTGCCGGTCGAGCCAGGGGTCCCAATCTGAGAGTATGCAGCTCCGCCGTGTTCGAGAATCTGGAGCGCGTTGACCAGCGTCTCGGGGTTGTTGATAACGGTCGGTTGCTTGAACAAGCCGTGGGTGGTGGGAAACGGCGGCTTCTGTCGTGGTTCACCCCGGAATCCCTCCAGCGATTCGAAGAGTGCGGTCTCCTCGCCACAGATGTAGGCGCCTGCGCCGCGCCGAATCTCCAGCTCGAACCCGATGGACGAACCGGCGATGCTATCGCCGAGGAAACCGGCGGCGCGAGCCGAATCGATGGCGTTCTGGAGCCTCCAGGTGGCCAGGGGATACTCGCCCCGGATGTACACGAATCCCTTTTGTGCGCCCGTGGCAAAACCGGCGATCGTGGCAGCCTCCACGATGGCGAACGGGTCGAGTTCCATGAGATGCCGGTCCTTAAACGTGCCGGGCTCGGACTCGTCGGCATTGACCACGACCCACTTCTGGTCGCCAGGGGCGCCCCGCACGCCGCGCCACTTGACCGCCGTCGGGAATGCTGCCCCACCTCTGCCTTTAAGGGCAGCGGTCTCGAGTTCCTCCAGCACCCCTTCGGCACCCAGTCGAAACGCCTCGGCGAGACCTTTGAAGCCACCGTACGCCACGTAGTCATCGAGGCTCTCCGGATTCGTTTCGCCCATCCGACTCAAAAGGCGCAGTTGCGGCTGACCCTGCTGGGGAATGATCCTGCCCTCGACCGCCACGGCGTCGGCCTCCACAAAGTCCGGGCGACCCTGATTCCCCTGGGTGAAAGTGGCTGGAGCTCTCTCACACTGTCCCAAACACGGGCTGCGATGCACGCTGGTGCCTTGGGCTTGAAGGTTGACGATCACGCCATCGGCGCCGGCAATCTGACAGGCCGCATCTACACACACGTGGACAACGTCGTTCGTGTGACCGGGATCCTCCATCCGAAACATCTCGTAGAAACTGGCGACGCCGAAACCGTCCGCCGGAGGAACGCCGAGGCGCTCAGCGATGTAGTTCACTCCTCCGTGACTTATCCACCCCGACGCGTTGTTCAACGCATGAAGTGCCGGCAGGAGCCCGTGGCGTCGTTCGTTGGCTCGATGGATTCCACCCCGCACGAGGCGCTCACCCTCATGCACCACCACGGCATCGAGACCGCAAGCGTCGATGGCCCTATCGATAGCGTCCATCTCCTCCTGGGTGGCGCGGTCGGTAGTGAGATGCAGGTCAGTCATTGTGGTAAAACTCGAGGATCTATCTAGGCGGCGTGTAGCGGTGTGAGTGGTGGATTCAGGCGGAGACGAGTTTCTCAACCCGGATGCTGGCGGCTTTGAACTCCGAGGTTCCGGATTTTTTGTCCCAGGCGTCGTTGGTGAGAAGATTGATGTCGACCAGTTCCGGGAAATGGTAGGTGGTGAACGTGAGCCCTACGGGAATATCGGGCTGGACTCGAATGGGCATGGTGACCGAACCCCGAGGTGAGGAGACGCGCACGGTCTCACCGTCGGCGAGGTTGAGCCTGGCCACGTCGGCGGGGTTCATGTCGAGAGCGTTGCCGTATCGAATGGGGCTGTTCATGGCGCCGCTCTGTACACCGGTGTTGTAGCTGTCGAGCGCCCGTCCAGTGGTAAGCCGCAACGGAAACTCGAGGGTGAGTTCCTCTTTGGGCCCCTGGGCCACCACAGCCGAAAATGGGGCTCCGGCCCGGCCACCGAGATCGTCTTCCCATAGCCACCCGTGAAGGAATGGGCTGCCGGGATGATCGAGATCTGGGCACGGCCACTGAAGACCGGACTCGTCCTCGAGCCGTTGATAGGTCATACCGCCATGCATTGGCGAGAGGTGCCGGAGCTCTTCCCAGAGGTCTTCGGGTGTGGGGTTACCCCATTCGGGATAGCCCATCCGGTGGGCCAAATCCCGCAGAATGTCTTGATCATGGTGAGCTTGACCGGGCGGTGTTACCGCGGCTCGAACCCGCTGCACACGCCGTTCCGACGAAGTGACGGTGCCCTCGCATTCGGCCCAACCCACCGAGGCGGGCAGAACGACATCGGCCAGTTCCGCAGTGCGAGTAAGGAAGATGTCTTGGACCACGAGGAGTTCGAGACCCTGAAGCACCTTGCGGGCGTGAGCGATGTCGGCCTCGGAATCCGCCGGGTTCTCACCGATCACATACGCCGCAGTGATCTCGCCGCGCTCCATGGCCTCGAACATCAACGTGAGATGCAGACCCTCGTTTGGCGGGATGGGTCGGCCGTACACGGCTTCGAACTTGGCTCGGTGATCAGGATCGGAGATGTCCTGAAAACCCGGAAGTTTGTTTGGCAGTGCGCCCATGTCGCCGCCGCCCTGCACATTGTTCTGGCCTCGCAACGGCACCAGGCCGCTTCCCCACTTACCAATATGGCCCGTGAGGAGAGCAAGGTTGCAGAGCGACAGAACGTTGTCTACGGCGTTGTGATGCTCGGTGATCCCCAGGGTCCAGAGGATCTGCGCAGTTTCGGCGGTGGCATACGCATGGGCCATCTCGGCGATCGCAGCGGCGGGAACTCCCGTGAGTTCTTCGCCTCGTTGCAGGGTGTACTCCTGCACACTCTCCACGAATGCATCGAAGCCGGTGGTGGAATGGGCGATGAAGTCTTTGTTGTGAAGATCGTTGGTGATGATGTAGTTGGCCACGGTGTTTGCGAGTGCCACATCGGAACCAAGCTCCAAGCCGACCCACAGGTCGGCGAACTTGGACGAACTGGTGCGACGGGGATCCACCGCATACATGCGGGCTCCGTTTTGCAGACCCTGCATCAGATGATGGAAGTAGATGGGATGTGCTTCCCGAGCATTCGATCCCCACAGAAGGATGATGTCGGTCTCCTCAATCTCCTTGTACGAGGACGTTCCGCCGCCGGCACCGAACACTGTGGCCAGACCGACCACCGAGGGTGCGTGTCAAGTTCGGTTACAGGAGTCGATGTTGTTGGTACCCAACACCGTGCGGCCGAACTTCTGTACCGCATAGTTCATTTCGTTCGTGCTCTTGGAGCAGGAGAAGATGGCAAAACCTTCACCGCCCTTCTCCTCCTTCACCGCAGCAAAACCGGTAGCAACCTTGGTGAGGGCTTCCTCCCAGGTGGCCGGACGCAGCTCACCGTTTTCACGGATGAGGGGTTCGGTGAGACGGGGCTTACGGGACATCAGAGCCATGCCCAAGTATCGCAGACAGATGCGACATCCGTCACCGCAGCGTGGAACGTTCCCACCATGCGGCAACCCACCCCTTCCCCTCCCCCAAATTCCTGTGGATACCCACACTGGTTGTGGCTATCACGCTGGCAGAACATCGCTTTGTGGCTCACAACAGGGATTTGGGCGGATCCTTCGCGGATGATCCGGGAACTAAGGCACCTCAGGTGCTGCGCCGATGTTGAAAACATGAATACGGCGGCAGCCTCAGATCCCGATGATCTCTTCGACCTGAGCCCCTACGGCGGCGCCTGGGAGGGGGTCATCGAACACCTCACCGATGCCGCCAACGCTCCAATCGTGATCCAGTGGATCAAGACCGCCACACTCCCACCAATCCCCAACCTCGATCCGATGATGGCCCGGTCCTCCTACCGCGTCGTCAGCCATGTCTTTCAGCATTTTCAAGTCGACCAGAAGCCCCGGACGAAACTGCGGGCGGGGTTGTCCATGACTCCCACCGAACGACTGAATACCTATTGGTTTGGGCAAGGCAACGCGGGGCTTCATAACTTCGTCCACTTCGCAGCACAGAGCATCCACGCGAAACCAGAGGAGATCGTCACGCTTCGTGATCTTGAGGCTGTCGCACCCACTCTGGGATTCGCGGCTTCGGACCTTGTCGGCTCCCTTGTTCTCTCCTCGCGCTGGAGCCGGATCCAGGCGGAAATGGCGAAGACGATCGATTTCGACGACTTCGTACAGCGCCACGCCGCCGCGATCCGGCAGCAACTGGCCAAGGCCGTTCAGGATCATTGTTTCTTCTGGGATGCAGTGGCGAAACTGCCAGAAAGCACACTGGAACTGTTCGTAGGCGAGCTGGCCGCGGCACTCACGTCAAACAGTAAGAAGCTGCGGACGGCAGCCCTCAAGCGGGCCGAGACCGTTCGATATGGCGCACTAATGCCCGAGCTCCGCGCCATCGCCAAAACCGGCAACCCCGCTCAGCGCAGATTGGCGGCCGAGTCGCTGCTTGCTCTTGCGCCCCAGAAAGACCACCAGGAGACATTTCGCTGGATCATCGATGAGTTGACCGCCGACAGGTCGGCCAAGGTTCGGGAGCTGGTTGCCGCTCTGTCCGAGGTGCCTTCGGAGGGCGCGATCGAGGCACCGCCTCTACCGGAGATGACGATTCCACCCATCAGCCCGGACTCTGAAGCAGCCATCCAACGGCTTGCCAAGAATTACCACGACCGAGCGGAGGACTTTCTCCTGGTTCTCGCCGGGCGTGAGCCGACGAACCCCTATTTCACCGGCGTCGACGCCATGGCGAGGGGCCTGCAAGCAGAACCGAAATTGGGCCAGCACCTGACGGCCGGTCATGCCGCTCGCCTGATCCTCACGAGACCCCACATGCTCCGATACGGCCGGGGGGCAGCTGAGTTGATGGAGAAGACAGCGCTCGTTCAGCCGCTGGAGTTCCACAGTGTTGCCATCCTCGATGGCCGTGTAGAAGACATCGCTTTTGAGGCGGTCTGCTCGTTGATGACCTATGTCCCGGCTCTGTGGCCTCCTCAAGTCCTGCAGGAGTTCGCTCTCTACAATCTCGCCCGCATAGAGCGATACCTGGAGACGCCAACGTCGTCCTTTGAATTCGAGCGTTGCTCTCTCTATGCGCTGCTTGAGCTTCTAGACCCATTGCCTGCCGCTACTGAATCGGCGCTTGTCAAAGCTGCTGTTGACGGATTCAAAGCCGACCGGGAATGGTCCTGGAAAATGGTCGATGTACGCCACGCAGACCGGGTGACGCAGTTCCTTGCCGACGGCAAGGCAGACGTGCGGATCGGCGCCGCCGAATGGCTGCGGGCGCACCCGACACCGGCGGCAATCCAGCCCCTACGGATGGCGATCCGGAAGGAGAAGCAGGACAAGGCAAAAGCAATCATGCTGATGGCGTTGGAAGAGCAGGGAGAGTCACTCGAAGAGTTCCTGAGCCCCGACACGCTGTTGGCGGACGCACAGAAGGCGCTGGCCAAGAAGAACGCCATCCCCAAGGCAATGGAATGGCTCAACGTCGATTCGCTTCCAATCATGACATGGCGAGATGGGCGCCCAGTCGATCCGACCATCATCAAATGGTTCTGCGCAACTGCGGTCCGAAACAAGAGTGCCGAACCGTCACCAATCCTGCGACGTCACCTCTCGAACATGGACGATGCCGCAGTTAGGCGACTCGGGTCAACGCTCTTTGATCTCTGGGTCAACGAAGACCTCCGCACCGTCACCGAAGAAGAGGCCCAAGCAACCGCCGAGAAGAGAGCCAGTCAGTACCTTTCCTATGCCCAGCAGCATCCCAACCAACCCGTCTGGGCGCAGTACACCGGCCAGTCGGTAGAGCAGGTCGCCGCGACCCTGATCGGCAACTACCGCGATCGATTGGCTGGATCAGCCACCAGCAGTAAGGGACTACTGGCCGTCGTGGCCGCCAGTGCCGGTTCCGAGGTTGCCGAGCGGGCGTTCAATTACTTGAAGACCCATCGCGGCCATCGCCTCAGCCAGGGCAAAGCAGTCTTGCAGATGCTGGCCTGGATCGACACGCCATCAACCGTCCAAGTTGTCATGGCCGTATCCACCCGATTCCGGCCCAAAGGGCTCCAACAGGAAGCTACCAAACAAGCCGAACTCCTCGCCGCTCGCCACGGTTGGACTCTCGACGATCTAGCCGATCGCAGCGTCCCGAGCGGCGGATTCGCAGGAAATGGTCGGCAGCTGATCACCTACGGGGAGCGATCCTTCACCGCCCACCTAGCCGACGATCTGAGCGTCACGCTCGTGAACGACCAGACCGGCAAGACAATCCGCTCACTGCCAACCGGGAAGAGAAACGAGGACGCCGACCTCATCAAGGACGTGAAGAAGGACTTCGCAGCTGCGAAGAAGGAACTGAAGAGCGCCGCCAAGCTCCAACCCGACCGCCTTCATCTTGCTATGTGCGTCCAGCGTTCGTGGACCACAGATGACTTCGCTCTCTACTTCCTACAGCACCCGGTGATGTCCAGACTGGCCGCCCGTGTTGTCTGGGTCGCCCATAGTCCTGACGGATCTATGGTGTCGTTCCGTCCACTGACCGATGGGACACTGTTGAGTGCCGACGACGATGAGACAGAGCTACCTACTGGTGCCATCATCACGATCGCCCACGACGAAGTACTGCCAGCCGAAGGTTCGCAGTGGGTCGAACACTTCGCCGACTATGAAGTGCATCCCCTTCTCGCCCAGTTCGGCCGGCCAAATCCGGCGACGGTAGGCGATCAACGCGTGGTCGACGAGTTTGAGGGTCACGTGATCGACGCCCTGAAACTCCGCGGTCAAATGAATCGGTTGGGTTGGCAACTCGGTCAGGGTCAGGATGCAGGCTGGGTCTATGAGCTGTTCAAACCGGTTCCGAGCTTCGACGCGCGCGCCGTTCTGAGCATCACCGGTGTCAATCCCTACCCCGAGCCGCATGAGACGGCACTCCTGAAGCTCTACGTCACCCCCTCCGACAGCCGCAATAGCGAAGCCGAAGCCCTCCCGCTCGCCGACCTGCCACGGATCCTGGTGCGCGAACTGTATGCCGAGGTGGCAGCGATAGCGGCCGCCGGGACCGGTTTCGACCCCGACTACAGGAAGAAGACTCCCTGATGGCGATCTGGCCCCGCAAGTCGAGCTCGCTCAAATCCCCTTCGCCGGCACCGCCTCCTCCACCGGGTCCGCTGCGTGCAGCATCACCACCGCTGGCACAGCCTCCTCCACCGGGTTCACCGCCGACTCCGCTGAGCTCGCCACTGCCACCACCCCTTCCGACCGCTCCGATTTCCGTCGGTGGGTTTGGCGATCTCCCGCCTGCGACAGTCGCCGCACTCAAGCAGGCGCAAATCCCGCCCTCTCTGCCCCGCGAGACAGAGCCCGTTCCACTCCGACCCAGCCTGATCAGCTGCCTGGGTGGCGCTCGGTATGACCGCACAGACTGGCGTGATCGCAACCTTCAGATGAGGCTCATCGAAGCGTTGGAACACAACCCTGCGCTCCGGGAGCTTTTGACAGCTGAGCAGGTACTGCGAGTAGCGGTTTCCAGCATCGGTTGGCTGGCTGACGATGCACTTCGCCTGTTGTCGATGTTTCGCCCCACCACACCAACCCAAGCCTACGAGGAGGCCTATCGTCAAAGCGCACCATCGGCCATTGAAACGATCTCGTCGTTGCTGGCGTTAGAGGAAATCGATGCCGTGTGGACCAACCAGGAGATCGAGAAATGGGCCGACGTCCATCATGCTGAACTCCTCGAAGTCGTTAGGAACGGCAATGAATGGCGGGGGCTACCGACTGGTGCACTGCGAGGACTCGCCGCGGTCACAAATCCGTCCCCGGCATTCGTCGAGGCAGTTCTGGAAGCGGGCCTTCGCTTTCCCCGCAAGTACCGGCGAGAGTTTTACGCGGTCCTCGCTCCCAACGGGGCCGATCTTGTCCGACCCTTCCTACTCCACAAACAACTGCCCTACCGCACCGGCGCAGTGGAGTGGATCCGATTCCTGAAGGACCCCGCCTCCGAGGCCAATCTGCGGGCGATGATCCGCAAGGAACGCAACCAGTACACGAAGGGGATCGCCCTGGCGACCCTGGAAGAGATCGGCGGGTCGCTGGAGGAGTTCATCAGCCCGGAACGTCTGAAAGCTGACGCCCGAAAGGCGATGTTGAAGGAAAACCCAATCCCCAAGGAATTGGATTGGTTGAACTTCCCGTCGCTTCCCCAACTTCGATGGCAGGATGGAAGCCCCGTTCCGCTGGACATCGTCCGTTGGTTCTGTTCGATCGCCGTGAAGGCCAAGGACGCCGAACCGTCCCCGATTATCCGCCGTCACTTCGACTCCATGGAGCCAAACTCGGTGAGGGAGTTCGGCAACGCACTGTTCCAAAGCTACGTCAGGCAGGATCTCCGGCCTGCATGGGACCGGGCAACGGCAGAAGCCAAGGCGACCGCCATTGTCAACTGGTTTTTCAATCCCACAAACCGCCTTGCACCCGCGGACCTGCCGCCCCGTGAAGTCCTCTACGAACGCCACCTGCAGCGGCTTCTTGAAGAACCAGCGGACTCGCTGGTTGAATGCAAGAACCTTCTTGCCGTCGTTGCCGCAACGGGAGCCACGGACGTTATCGATCAGGCGTACCGCTATATGAAGAAGTGGCGCGGCTACCGGTTGGCCCAGGGACGGGCGATGGTCCAGATGATCGCCCATATCGACGACCCCAAGGCAATCCAGATCCTGCTGGCGATGAGTCGCCGCTTTCGGCCCAAGACGTTCCAAAAGGAGGCCGCCAAACAGGTAGAACTTCTGGCCGAACGCAAGAACTGGACAGTGGCCGAACTAGCCGATCGAAGCACCCCCGATGCCGACTTCGACACAACCGGACGCCAAACCATCGACTACGGCGTTCGAACATTCACCGCTCACCTGACCGATGGCCTCAAGGTTGAGTTGACGAACGATGCCACCGGGCGAGCGATCAAATCACTGCCGGCAGCAAACGCGGCAGATGACGAGGATCTGGTCAAAGCGGCGAAGAGCGACTTCTCCGCTGCCAAGAAAGAAGTCAAGACAGTACTGAAACTCCAGCCGGACCGACTACATGAAGCGATGTGCACCGAGCGACAGTGGGAAGCAGGTGAGTTCGAGCGGTACGTGCTCCACCACCCGCTGATGGTGCGGCTTGCCACCCGGCTCGTCTGGACCGCTGAAGGCGCCGCCGGCGGCCAGCAGTTTCGACCGCTCACCGATGGAACGCTGCTGACGGTGGACGATTCGGAACTGACCATTGATCCGTCCGCATCGATTTCGCTGGCCCACGATCAGACGCTGGAACCCTTTGAGAGAGATGCGTGGGTACAGCACTTGGCCGACTACGAAGTCACTCCGCTGTTCGCCCAATTCAATCGGCCCACGATCACCGTGGAAGATGGCCAGATTGCAGTCGTCGACTTCGAGGGCCACCTGATCGATGCGCTCGTTCTCCGCCGCCAGGTGGACAAGGTCGGTTGGCAGATGGGACCGGCCGAGGATGCCGGCTACTCCTCCTATGTCGAACGGCAGTTTCCCCTTGCCGGCATAACGGCTTTGTTGGGGCATTGGGGCGTACCGCCCGAATCCCGCCCCCACCAGACCGCCTTCTCAGAGCTGTGGTTTCAAACAGCTGGCAGTAGACGCGCTCGACGAAAATCACTGAGCGACGTGCCGCCGATTCTATTGCAGGAGGCGTATGCACAGGCCCAGAAGATCGTGGCGGCCGGAACCGGCTTCGACCCCGACTATCAGAAGAAGGTTGGCTAGACAATGAGTGACGTACGACTCCCCGCCGAGAGACGCTTCGCCGAGGAGCTGGAGCGCCTGACGAAGGCCGACAAGAGCCCCCGACCCGAAGGTTGGCATCTGAGCCCTCGGGCTGTGCGATCGTTCGTCCTGGGGGATCCGAATCTCGAGATCACTCCGAAGTTCTTCGGCGATGATCCCTTGGTCGATCGATGCCTCGTAACCCTCATGGGCAACCGTGGTCTACTACTGGTGGGCGAACCCGGCACAGCCAAGTCGATGCTCTCGGAGCTTTTCGCCGCAGCCATCAGCGGTGACTCAACGCTTACCGCCCAGGGCACCGCCGGCACCACCGAGGACCAGATCCTCTACAGCTGGAACTACGCTTTGCTGATCGCCCAGGGACCCTCCGACGAGGCGCTCGTGCCGGGTCCGCTTCTCACCGGAATGCGCCGCGGTCAGCTCGTGCGCGTGGAGGAGATCACTCGGATGCAGGCCGAGGTCCAGGATGCGCTCATCTCGGTACTCTCCGACAAGCACCTCACTATTCCCCAGCTTGGCAATGCGTTCATCGGAGCACGGCGCGGCTTCAACATCATCGCCACCGCGAACCTGCGAGACCGTGGCGTCCACGAGATGTCCTCAGCTCTCAAACGCCGTTTCAACTTCGAAACGGTGCGGCCGATCGCAGATGCGAGGTTGGAACGTGAGCTCATCGTCTCCCAAACCCGGGCCCTGCTGGCCGATGCCGGCGTAGCGATCGAGAGTCCGCCCGATGTGGTGGAACTACTCGTAACGGCCTTCAATGAGCTGAGGTCTGGCACAAGCAGGGAAGGCGTGGTGATCGAGAAGCCATCCGCGGTAATGTCCACCGCTGAAGCCGTAGCCATCAACTATGCATCATGCCTCGAGGCTGAGTACCTGGGCAACGGAGTCACCAACGGGACGCAGATCGGTCGCCAGCTGATTGGGACCGTGTTGAAGGACAACCCGGACGATGAAGCGAAGCTTCGCCAGTATTTGGATGTTGTGGTGAAGAAACGTGACGGGGCCTGGAAAGACCTCTGGGCAGTGCGGAGCGAACTGGGGTGATTTCGGCGATCAGCGATTCTGCGGCTCCGGTCCTGGCCGCTGACTTTGTCGCTCAAGCAGAGGACCTCCTGACTCCGCCGCTCATCTATGTTCCCATTCGTCACCACAGTCCAGCGTGTGCCATACACATTCGGGACCTGATCCGGGAAGTGCAGCCGTGGGCCGTGCTGGTGGAGGGACCACCGTCGTTCGATGACCAGATTGCCTTCCTGGTGGATCCCGACGCAATCATGCCGCTGGCCGTCTACTCCCACGTGGCCCGCACACTCCCCCAGGCACCCGAGCTCACCGGCCTCGACGAGGCGCTCGGGTCGGACCCTGCCGAGCCAATCCGAATCGGTTCCTATTTTCCGGTCTGCGACTTCTCACCAGAGTTGGTGGCCCTGCGGGAAGGCAAGGCTGTCGGAGCCAACCTCGGCTTCGTCGATCTCGACTATCGAGTAGCTACGCACTTCGCTCCGCTCCAAACACCGGCGGGGAGCACCAACGAGTGGCACTACTCATTCAGCGCCGCACTAGCGGAGCTGGCCCGGACCACCGGCTGCCGGGACCACAACGAGCTCTGGGATCATCTGGTGGAGGCCCGCCCACTCTCGCGGGTGGATGCTGTGGCCGCCATGATGTCCTACGGGGCGCTGGCCCGATTCGGCGCGACCGAAGAATCTCTGGCGGCCGACGGAAGTACCGCGAGAGAGGCGGCAATGGCCGATCTGGTGGTGGAACGCTTCCGCGACCGGGAGACCGAGGGCAGCGCTGCACCCATCGTCGTGGTGACCGGTGCCTTCCACACCCAGGTCTTGCCCCAACTAGTTCGGGATCGACTCGACGGATCCAACGCTTCGGGGTCTGCTGAACCTGCGATTGAGCAGCCAGACGCCGACCGACCGCCACCGGTTGAATCCGGCCACGGGTTGATCCGATACAGCTTTGATCGTCTGGACGAGCTCAGCGGCTATGGGGCCGGCATGCCCAGCCCCCGCTGGTATCAAGAGGTGTGGGCCGCCCGTACCGGTACGGCCGCAAGCGTTGCCGACGGGATGGCCCACGGGATAGCCGACGATCGCGTGGACCCGGCAAATAGTGCGGTCGCTGCCACCGTGATCGCCGATGTCGCCCGGGAACTGCGCGATGCCAATCGTGACGGGCAACCCAGTCTTCCCTCGGTCGTCGATGCGCTCACCGCGGCCCAGCTACTTGCCAACCTGCGGGGCCGCCGGCAGCCCTCCCGCTCCGACACCGTTGACGCCATGGTGAGCTGCTTCACAAAAGGCGAGGACTCACCGGTCAACCAAGTGCGGCGGACCGCGGCCATTCGTATGACCGGTTTCCAGTTGGGCCGGGTGCCACCGGGAACCCCTCGGGTTCCCCTGGCTGTCGACTTCGACCGCCAACTCGCCGACCTGGGCCTTCCGAACGACACTTCCGAGCCGAAGCGGATCCACCTCGACGTCTACCGCAGCGAACGGGACCGCCGCAAGTCCCGCTTCCTCCACGGTCTAGCTGGCCTCAATGTTTCTTATGGACGCTGCATCTCCCCCCTTCGCTTCTCACGGGCTGGTGGCCGAGATCTGATCCGGGAGCAATGGACAATCGAACTGTCGGGCGCAACCGATGCCAGCCTGACCGAGGCGTCGATGTGGGGTTCATCGCTGAGTGAAGCCGTCAGAAACCTCACAACCGATCAGCTGAGAAAGCTACTGAAGGACCAGCCCGGCTCGCTGGAACTCATGCGCTTCGTGATGACAGCGGCACAGCGCGGAGCAGCATCGAGCGTCACCCTGACTCTCGGCGAGCTCCGCCAACGGATCGGTGTGGACCCCGAGTTGACCGAGGTAGTTGGCGCCCTCACCGAGGCGGAGTTGATCTGGACCGCCCGTGAGCCGTTGGGCGGCGGCGCTCTAAATGGTCTGGTCGACGTGGCCCAGCAGCTCTACGTGCGGGCCTGCCATTTGGGCGGCCGTGTGGGCGATGCCCCCGTGGAGGCCCACCGATCGCTGGTGACCGCATTGGAAACCCTGTATCGGGTCCTTTCCACCGATGCCTGGGAGGGTTTGGACCCGGCACTGTTCTGGGGCATGTTGGCCGATATTCGGCAGATTCAACCCGGCGGAATGCTGCGCGGGGCCGTGGCCGGTCTGGAATGGCGGGGATCCCGGATGCCCGATGACGCGCTGGTGGCATTGCTTCGAGGCCATGTGGACCCCAGTTCGGACCGAACCGCCGGAGCGGCGTTTCTCATCGGGCTGGTGCAAGTAGCCCGGGAAGTATTATGGGAAGTGGATGATGTGGTGGCCACGCTCAGTCGGGCCTTCGAGGCCTATGACGGACGTGACTTCCTGCGGCGAGTGCCGGGCCTCCGGTCCGCATTCGCAACACTCACACCTCGCCAGACCGATCGTGTTGCGGAATCGATTGCCCAGCGGTTCGGCATTCGAGCCAATGTTCGAGTGAGAAGTATCTCCGAGGGCGCCCTGTTGGCGAACGCCGAGCGAAGCGCCACCGTTGCCGAGCAACTCCAGAACGACGGCTTCGCCGATTGGCTGGGGACACCGGACGCTTCGGCCGCCAACATTTCTCCAGAGGAACTCTGATGGCAGAGCTCGAACGACGCTGGCGACTTGTCTTGGGGAAGTACTCCGACGGCCAACTCCCGTCACCCGAGGGGGTCGACGGCCGGTTGGACGGTGCCATGGCCTTCCTCTATGACCGGCTCTACGGCGAACGGGGTCTCCGCCCTGATCAAAATGGCGAGCGCGGGGCTGGCCTGGAGGAATCCTCGCCACATGTTGTTGACTGGCTCGACACGATCCGCGACCTGTTTCCGGATGAGGTAAGCGAGGAACTCACAAACGAGGCGGTGGAGCGGTTCGGAATCAATGAGATCCTGACCGATCCCGAACACCTCGAGCGCATCACTCCAAACGAGGACACGCTTCGGCTGCTTCTGTCCCTCAAATCGAATGTCAGTGGGGACGCCTTGCGGGCCGTCCGGCGGGTCATCGCAGCGGTGGTGGAGGAGATCACCGAAAGACTCCGGACCGAACTGCTTACCGTCCTCACGGGCCGGGTCAACCGCCAGAGTCGTACCCGCCGACCAACTGGTGTGATTGATGCGCTCCGTACCATCGACCGGAATCTCGGCACCTGGGATGCGGAGCGCCAGCGGTTGTTGATCGAGGAAGTCACTTTTTTCAACCGATCGCAAATGCGATATCCCTGGGAAGTTGTGCTATGTATCGATCAGTCGGGCTCAATGGTCGGTTCGGTGATCCATTCTGCGATCATGGCTGGCGTTCTGGCCTCTCTGCCCGGGGTCTCCGTGAAGGTGGTGGTGTTCGACACCTCGGTGGTTGATCTCACCAGCCTCTCGAACGATCCCGTGGAGATGCTGATGTCGGTCCAGTTGGGCGGCGGTACCGACATCGCCCAGGCCATGCAGTACTGCGAACAGATTGTTGACAACCCCAGCCGAACGATCGTGGCGCTCGTCACCGATTTCTACGAAGGCGGTTCGGTTGCCGCGCTGATGTCATCCATCAACCGGCTTGCCGAGAGCGGCGTCACCCTGATGGGTCTTGCGGCGCTGGAAGACGGCGCCGGGCCCAGCTTCGACCACACCATCGCCCAGCGTGCGGTACAGGCGGGCATGCCCGTTGCTGCGATGACCCCGAAGTCGTTTGCCCAGTGGGCTGCGGGGGTGATGAATTGAGCACCCCAAACGGCTCGGATCGTGACGGTCGAGACCTCCTGTGGGGCACACCACTTTTGGCCGAAGCATCACGCTACGACGACGACGCCCTCGTTGCCCTGGCCAACCGAGGTCTGCTCCGTCGCGGTGTCAAACTGCTTCCCGAAGACTCCACCGAGGTGACGATCAGCGCCGAAGGCGAAGCCATCCGGCTCGTCGCCCCCGAGTGGACGGTCACCTTCCACTCGTCGGAGCCAACTGCTGCTGGACGGTGTGAGTGCGCCACCGCTGGTGCTTGTCAGCATCTGATAGCCGCAATCCTGCACCTGCGACGTCTGTCCAATGAGTCCGATCCTGCTGTCGAAACCGAGCACGCGGCCGACCCTGACCATTTGTCGTCTGAGGACGGGGCGGCTCTGTCGGAAACCGTGGACGGAGCCAGTATCCGCCGAATGCTCGTCGAGCTCACCGATGACGAACTTCTGGCTTGGACCCGAAAGGCCGACGGTCGCTGGGCCCGCACTCGGGCGGCGTCGTTGGACGGCACACGGATCATGGTTGAACAGGGAGCCAACTTGAGGGTGAACCTGCCGGCCCCATATGGCGAAGTGTTCTTCATGGGCCCCTCGCTCGACGCTGCGATCGTGAAGCCGACAACCGGCAACGACCGACGCACTGTCGGGTTGGCGGTGTTGGCCGTCTGGTTGCTGGCTGAGCGAGAACTCTCCAACACCGACGAGGTGACGGCACCCTCATCGGAACTGGTGGTGGAACGCCAGCGTGTCACTCAACGGGCAATTCGATTGGCCACCGACTTGGTGAGTATCGGCCTACTCCACCTTGGAAAGGCAGATCAAGAGCATCTCGATTCACTATCGGCTTCAGCGCGGGGAACCAAGCTTTACCGTCTCGCACTACTGGCCGAACGGGCATCGGATCACGTGGCTGCGCTGGCCGCTCAGGCCCCGACGGCCGACACCGGTGTCCTTCTAGACCAGCTCGCCGAGATCCATGTCTTGGCCCACCGCATCCACAGTCTGCTAACGGTGGGTCATCCGATTCCCGATGGCCTGCTGGGCCGGGCCAGAGCTCAATTCGAAGACGTCGGCCATTTGGACCTGTTGGCCATAGGCCACTATCGCTGGGGAACGAGCAAGTTCGGCGGGGTGAGCGCCGTCTTCATCCAGGCACGAAGTGGCGAGTCCTTCACGTTGTCCAAACCCACCACGATCTCGGGCCAACCGATGCCAGCTGCGATCGGCTGGGAACAGCCGGCAACGGTAGAGCAACTGTCTGGCCATCGCCTCCACCTGGCCAACGCCAAGGCCAGCGTGGAGCGACGGTTGTCGACAGCCCCATCGACTTCGCTTCAGCTGGGTTCGGCCCTCCAAATCGAGGATCTAGACCACGCTCTGTGGGTTGGCTCCCTCCCTGGGCTCCCGAGCCGACTGTCGGGTCGAATGATGGCACCCTGGGCGGCGACCGCCGTGACCGGTCAACATGCCGGGGCCAGCTTCGACGGAGTGACCCAACGCTTCGTGTGGCCACTCACCACCACCGCTGGACGCGTGGACCTGGTTGTTCCATTCACCGACCACATGGGGGTCGCGGTGGACCAGCTCGAATCCCTTGCTCGGACCGGTGCGCCGGAATTGGTGATGGGCCGCCTGAGAGCCTCCGGACGGCAGGTCGAGATGTGGCCCATCTCGGTGTTCATCGATGGTTCTTTCCTGAACCTCTCCAGCCCCGGGCCTGGATCCGGGAGCGGCGAAGGCCTCGAGATTCCTGACCCACCACCTCCGGCTTCGAACCCTGCGCCCGACCACATCCAGCAGATCGAGGGTCAGATCCAGGCACTGGCCGAGCGCGGTGTCCGTTCGCTCCCGGCCGCACGCCGCACCGCTGTTGCCGGCTCGGCAGCTACATGGGGCCTCGGACCCGTCGCCGACGTTCTGACCCAGGACATCGAACACGAGGTGGCCGTGCTCCGGGCCGCCTGGGTGATGCTCGCCTACCGCGATCTCTGCGACTAACCCCCAAATTCCTGTTCACACCCACACTGGTCGTGGCTATCACGCCGGCAGAACGTCGCTTTGTGGGTCACAACAGGAATTTCACGCTGGCCCAAGGACAGCAGAGGCCCGATCCAACCTGAACTCAATTTCACGCGCCATTCAGACGGATTGTTGTGGTGCCTCCCAATCCGCCCGGGTGATGCCATAGAGCACGTGGTCGTGCCATTGCTCGTTTCGCCACTCACAGCCGCGAACGATCCCCTCCTGCAAGAAGCCAGCCTTCACCAGCGCACGCTGCTCGGCGATGTTATCCACAGCCGTATCGGCCTGAATTCGGTTGGTGGGGGTGCGGTTGAAGAGATGCGAAACAAGCAGGCGCTGAGCCGCCGATCCAACTCCTCGACCTCGGAATTCTGGCAACAGAGCAATGCCGAAGGTGGGGCAAACACTCTGTGGCGACGGTCCCCAGCGTTCGGTCCTCCACCCCACGTCGCCGGCGAATGTGCCGTCGATCGTCACCACGAATTGCCCTGACGCGCTTCCCTGCAGCCCGTCCGCAGCGAATCGTCGCTCCAGATCTTCAAGGGCCTGCTCCACCGTCATGGGTCCGGCGAAATTGAATTCGCCGCCCAACTCCCGACTGGCCCGGATCTCGGCCATGAATGGCAGATCCCGTGCCTCGACTGCGCGCAGGCCCACGGTCAACCCGGGGGCTGCTGGTGGGGTGTCCGGCATCGCTCCATTCTGGACCATGACGCTCCATTTTGGACGATGACGCTCCGTTCCTGATGCAGCCCGAATAACGAAAGCCCAGCGGGATTGCGCAGCTACGCTCAAACCCACTATGCGCTGGTCGAAACTCTTCACCCCCACACTGCGGGACGCCCCGAACGATGCGGTCGCCCCAAGCCACAAGCTGCTGATCCGGGGCGGATTCATTCGTCAGCTTCACGCCGGCCACTACTCCATGCTGCCGCTGGGCTGGAAGGTGCACCAGAAGGTGGCTCAGATCGTCCGGGAAGAGATCGAAGCCATCGGTGGACAGGAATTCCTGCTTCCTACGATGCATCCGGCGGAGATCTGGCAGAAATCCGGTCGCTGGGACACGATGGGCGAGATCATGTTCCGGCTCGATGACCGCCGAGGTAACGCCACGGCCCTCGGAATCACACACGAAGAGATCTTCACCACGGTTGCTGCCGAGCTGAGCAGCTACAAACAGCTTCCCCAGATCTGGTATCACATCCAAACGAAATTCCGTGATGAGGCTCGACCGAAAAGCGGCCTCCTCCGTGTGCGGGAATTCCACATGAAGGACAGCTACTCGTTCGACGTCGACGACGCCGGACTGGATGCCAGTTTCGAGCTCCACGATGCGGCCTACCGAAAGATCTTTGCCCGCCTGGAGATCCCGTCGTTCGGCGTAGAGGCCAGTTCCGGTGCCATGGGCGGAAACGACTCGGTGGAGTTCATGACACCCTCCGACGCCGGCGAGGACGACGTGATCCGCTGCCCGAAATGCGACTATTCGGCCAACATCGAAAAGGGCACATCCGCCATCGCTTCCATCCAGGACGAGCCGGGGCCAGAGGCGCCGGAGCGGTTCGACACCCCCGGTGTCCGGACCATCAAGGCACTGGAGGAGTTCCCCGGTGGAGCCGCTGCGGATCGTCAGCTCAAGACGCTGGTGATGATGATGGACGGCGTCACGACGCTGGTTCTGGTTCGAGGCGACCATCAGCTGAACACGCAGAAATTGTCCGATGTCACCGGCGCGATCGAAATCCGTCCCGCCGAAGTGAAAGAAACATTCGCAGCGATGGGCGCACACCCCGGTTCGCTAGGGGCGGTCGCCGTGGTGGATCTCCCCATCATCGTTGATGAAGCCCTTCGCGGGCGGACCAATATGACCACCGGCGCCAACACCGACGATGTTCATTACCGAGGTGTTTCCGTGGACCGCGACATCAAGGTGTCGCAGTGGGCCGACCTCCGCGAGGTCCAGGCGGGAGAAGCCTGCGTCAGTTGCGGCACCGCACTGGAGATCGTTCGCTGTATCGAGATCGGCCATATCTTCAAACTGGGGACCAAATATGCCGAGGTATTCGGCGCCAAGGTCTCCACCCCCGAGGGCGGCGAAACCCCCATCGTGATGGGGAGCTACGGAATCGGCATCGGCCGAAACATGGCAGCCGTGGTGGAAGCCCATCACGATGACAAAGGCATCATCTGGCCGGTATCGGTGGCGCCGTTCGAGGCGGTCATCACCCTCATGCGACTTGATGAAGAAACAATTGCTGCCGGCGAGAAGCTCTATGCAGAACTCAAAGCTGCCGGTGTGGACGTGCTGTTGGACGACCGCGATGCTCGAGCCGGGGTGAAGTTCGCCGATGCCGAACTGATCGGGATCCCGTACCGGCTCACGCTCGGTCCCCGGGGACTGGCAGACGGGAATGCCGAGTTCACGGTCCGCTCTTCCGGCGAGACCACCAACGTAGACCTCGCCTCCGCCGCAGCCACGGTGTGGGAAGCGGTCTCGGCCGCTCGCTGAGGATCGTGGGACCCGTTACGGCGGGTACTTCAGGTGAGAGTGCCCACGACCAACGCGATCTGGGCGAGGTGGTAAGTCACGTGGACAGCTACTCGCCCACCCGGGGCCTCGTCGACGAACCGGCCATACCCCAACAGGGCATCGGAGGCGACGAACAGCAACGCCCCACTGACCAGAAATAACCGCCCGGTCCCCGCGAGAAGCGTGGTGGTCAGGCCGATCGTGAGAATGTAGGCCACGACCGGAACGAAGTAGCTCGTGCCGTGCACGGAATCGGTGATCTTGGTACCAACGGTGGCGATCATGACGCTGGCGATCAGGAGACCGGCAAGCATCCAGAGACTGCGCATTCCAATCGATGCGGCAAGAGCAGCATACGCCAGGTGGCCCACCAGGAACGATGCCAAACCGGCAACAAACTTGTCTACCCGGGGCAGGAGCAAGAGATCGCCAAGCAGGCCTGCGACGAGAGCTAACAGTAACCACAGTTGCTGGTCACCGGCGAGCTCTCCCGCCCAGGCGGCCACAATCAGGGCCACCAGCACGGCGGGCTTGGCTCCTTGTTCGATTCGCTCGTTGCCTGTGGACACCGACCACCAGTCCAGCCCGGCAGCAAGAGCGGCGAAGGCGATGAAGATCCAACTAATCGTCGTCACGGCGCTCCCGCATAGGGCTCCAGAAGGCCACCGATCCCTCGGCGATCTTGAATGTTGCCGGGTCGGATCGACCCTCAGGAAGACGGTGGAGCCAGATCCCGTCGTCGCGGTCGACACTAGATCCGGGGAACACGAAGCGGGAGCTATCGGGACTCCAGATCGTCAGAGCCTGCGCATACTGATCATAGAACGGCAGGTAGGCCCCCTCGAACTGGGCGCTCAGGAAAAAGCGAGGGGTTCGCGAAATCTCGTCCCCAGCGATGCTCGAAACGGTCCAACGGGAGTACCCGCTACCTTCGCCCGGCGAGTCGAAGTTCACGCTGGCGATCAGTTCGCTATTCGGCGCCCAGAATGCCGCCCGAATCGCCTCCGTGCGCAGCGTTGTGATTTCTTCGGTCTCCAGATCAAGAATGTGCAGCCCTCGACCCAACGGCGCACCGTCTTGGAACTTGCGCGCACTGCTGGAGGCGCTGTTCACCAGGGCCACCACGCCACTCCCCTCCACCAGAATCGACAGCTTCCTCCCGTCCGGAGAGAGCACTAAAGTTGCACGGCCGTTGACCTCCGCGACGCGGCGGGCGAGACCAGGATCAAACTCCCCGTCGAGAGCGAGGTCCAACCTCAGTACTGCGCCATCTCCCCCGGTGGACTGGGCATTGTTGACCGCGACGAAAACCGCTGAGCCATCGGCAAGGAGGGCCGGAGCTCGGAATGTGGGAGCAACGAATTGGACATCGGTGCCAACGCCGGACTCGAGATCAAATGTGCGGAGCGTGTTTCCCGCATGAGCCACAACCCCTTCACCTCCGGGCCGCCACGAGAAGTAATAGGGGATGTCTGCTTCGACCACAGGCGTCGAGCCGCCCCCATCTACGATGGCCAATCCCGTTCCGCCGGCGGCATTCCCCAGGATAGCGAGACGCCCAGATCCGTCGGGCGCCCACACCGAATAATAGGAGACAACGGGAGCGGGGACCTCGGCCTCGATCGCAACCGAACCGTCCTCCGCCACGGTTCCAAACACGATCGCACCCGAAGCGGAGATCGGGTCGAAACTGGTCCAGGCCAGGCGGCGGCCATCGGGCGAGAACACCGGTTGAGCGGCGTCGTTGGTGGTGGAAGCCGGCACCTCACCGGCGAAGGTGAGAATCGAGAGGTTCTGATCGGCGGTATGCACGACGATCCGATCGTCAGGACCAAGCAGTTCGAAGAGCTCACCGGGGCCGGGCTCAGGTACCGGCTCCGGATCGTCTTGCGGGAGCGTCTCGGCGGGAGAGTCGTCCACGTCGGGCGGCGCCGTGGAAGTAGTTGAGTTCTCGGTGTTCTCCTCGCCCGAAAAGAGCGTGCAACCGCCGGCGAGCAGCGCCAAGACACACAGAACGGTCAGTTCTAAGCAGGCGGTGCGCTTCATTGCTGGATGAGGGTCAGAACGCACACCGAGACCGTATCCGACAACCACCAACGGTGAGTTGCGATGGGCTTACGGGTTTGCGGCGAGCTGCTCCACAGGGGCGAAATCGTCCCTCAGCACGACGCCGTCAGCGCTGAACACATCGATGTCGTCAACCAGAACGCCGTGCTCGAAGTCCACCTGGGGCGGAGTGATCGGGCTGTCGGATGCGATCAAGATCTGATTGGCCGGGGTCTTGCGAGGCCAATCGTTCGGGACTACCGCCCCACGGAAGTCGAAGTGTTCTGCCAAGGTTGCCAGTTCGGCCTCCGCAAATCGGTTCCGGTCACCGTCGATGATGTTCATGACGTAGACACCCCCGGGGCGTAGCACTCGATCCAGCTCTGCGATGACCTCGGTGGTGGTGAGGTGCCACGGCACACTGAGCCCTCCGAACGCATCGCCCACAACCAGGTCATACCCGTCGGTGGGAAGTCCGGCCAGCGCCAATCGGGCATCACCCGTACGTACCTCGAGTTCCGGCCCGGTCACCAGGCCCAGTTGCTCCCGGGCAACCTCCACTAGTAAGGGGTCGATCTCCAACACCAGGTGGGTCGAGCCGGGTCGGGTGGCGTTGATGTAGCGAGGCACGCTGAAGGCCCCACCACCCAGATGGAGTGCGTCAACCGGACCGGGTGGGAGCGTGTCGATCACGTCACCGATGATGTTGATGTAGCGAAACTCCAAATGGGTCGGGTCCTCGAGATCCACGGCACCGTGGCGGAGGGTGTCGAGCACCAGGAACCGCAAGTTCGGATTGTCGGGGTCGGTCACCACCCGGCCGCAGGCGTATGCCGATTCGAATTCGCACGGGTTGGCAGAAACTGTGGCGGCGCTGAACACCAGCACTGCGGACAGGGCGATTCCGCCCGAGGGAAGTTTGCCCGAACCCAGCCGGATCGTGTGGGCGATCCCCCAAATGACCAACGCCAGACCCACCGCCAGGATGATGGGCCGGGTGGGAACGGCGGACACCAGCACAAACCCGGTGAAGAACGTACCGAAGAGTGCACCGACGGTTCCAGCGGCGGAGAGTCCGCCCACAACTTCGCCGGTCTCGGTAAGGCTCTGCAGCCGCAATTTGGCGACCATCGGGCTCACGGTGGTCAGGACCATTGCCGGCAAGAAGAAGCCAAAGAGTGCGAGCACAACTATGGCGGGGACGGCGCTGCCGATTCCCGGACCGAGGAATGAAACGATCGGGATGGACAACCAGCTGAGAACTCCGCCGGCCATGAGCGCTGGGCCGATCATCTTGTTTGGTTCGTTTCTGTCGGCCAGACGCCCCCCGATGGCGGACCCCAGCGCGATGCCGGCCAAGATCGTTCCGATGATCCCGGTGAAGGTTTCGAGCGACACTCCGACGTACGGTGCCATGAGTCGTCCCGCCAGGATTTCGAGTACCAACACCGACGCCGACGTGAAAAAGACCAAAATCCGGGCGTAGTTGAAACTCACGCCGCCAGCCTAAACACCCACTCCGAAATTTCTGCTACAGGCGACATCCAGTGTCGCCTAGAGCAGACAGAACGCCGAAATGTCACCTACAGCAGACAGAACGGAGTTCATGTGGAGGTCGATCCTCACGAGGCGATGGGGTCAGGCGTGCGTCACACTCCTACATCCCGCCGGCGGTGGGATTTGGATCCACCAGTGCCGCATCGTCGGTCGCACTGGACTGGAACGCGCCCTCTGGCCACGGCGATTAAATTCCGGCCGTCTATGGGACGATGTAGAAGTTATGCGGTGTGTGGCCAGTCTGGGAATCGCCAGCGCACTCCTGCTCGCTGCGTGTTCGGCAGAGAATCAGGCGATTCGGCCTGAGGTCCAGCCGGTACCAACTCCTGCAACGACGGCGTCGGTCTCCGTGCCGCCGACCTCAGACGGCGTCACGACGTCGACTTCACCAGAGCAACTACGTGGAACCTTCGAGCCGCGTTCAAACGTTGCTGAGCCGGAAGGCCTCCCACAGTTTCTGGTGGCGCTGCGTGAGGGCGGTGCGGTCGTGGAGATCGAGACGCAAACGGGACGAGAGGTTCGCGTCCTAATTCCGGCTCCGACCGTTCTCGCGGCCGAGGACGAACTGGACGGCAATTCGATCGGAGCGGTCTGGTGGCATCGAGAAAGCGGTCGCATGATTGTCGAGGATGGTCCCGAGCCTGCATCCGGAAACATCTGGCATCTACCAATCGGTGCCGACTTCGAACTCGCCCGCACCCTCAGCTTCAACGACGCTCAGGGCTTTCGCTACGGCGGGGGCTGGCAGGCCGAGATCAGCCCTAATGGCGACTACGTGCTGCACACCGGCTACTTCGCATCAATCCTTCGCAACGGCGTTCCGGAGACCAGCTCGATTGATGTTTCCCGCCCCGGGGACTCCGGCAGTTCGTTCTATTTCACGCCGACTTGGCTACGCGATCGAAATGGCGTGGCGTTCGTGGTTGAAACATTCGTTGACGAACCCGAAGTCGTCGAACTAGACGTCGTCGAACTCGACAGCCGCGGTGCGGTCGTCGAACGGCGGTCTCTCCCTCTCGAGCACCGCGTGGCCGGTCTAGCCGTTCGGTCCGACGGCGCCATTCTGATCCTCGCCGACGAGGGCGACCAAAGGCGTTTGGACGGTAGCGAGGTGACCGTCGTCGATCCGGACAGCTTCGAAACGATTGCGGAATTCGAGCTCGAGCCTGGGTCCGGGTCGATGGGCTATGACCCGACAGGCACGTTCCTGCTGTATGTGGATGGGAACGGCGGCATCCGGTGGCAGGGAAGGGGACAGTCGGGCCTGATCGCCAGCGGGTTCACGCACGCCGACTGGTAGGACCAAACGCTGAGCGAAATTTCTGCTGGAGGCGACAATTCGCGGAAATTTCTGCTGTATCCGACACCCCGTGTCACCCCCAGCAGAAATTTCGGTGGGTGGTGGGGCGTTAGGGGCGTCGGGACTTGATTTCTTCGATGACCGCAGGAAGGATCTTGTGAAGGTCGCCCTCCACGAAGTAGTCCGCCTTCGCCACCATATTCGCCTCGGGGTCGGTGTTGATCGCCAAGATCTTCTTGCTCGCCATCGCTCCCACCCAATGCTGAATGGCGCCACTGATTCCGCTGGCTACATACAGCTCGGGTGCAATCCGGGTGCCGGTCTGGCCAACTTGATCGCGGTGAGGGCGCCAACCGTTGTTGGTGACCGCCCGGGAACAACCCACTCGGCCGCCCATCAGCTGTGCTAACTCCTCCAGCGGCGCAAAGGCCTCAGCGGACCCAACACCACGACCGCCACCGAAAACGATCGGAGCGGTTGCCAGCGTCACCCCGGCCTCGGCCATCTCCCGACCAACACACACCGTGCGAGCCAACGAAGAGTCAAGATCGGGTTCGAAGGTGTCGGTTTCGGCGGGATCACCGTCGGTTGGCGATGCTTCAACGGCGTGATGAGCGATGGAAACAATGCTCAGATCGGCTCGTAGGCTGGCCTCTTCGAGCAGCGAACCGCCCCATTGGACCCGGACGATCTCGGCTCCATCTGGATCGCCGATCTCCTCGCTGAAGATGACGCAATTAGCGACGAAGGGAAGGTCAAGTCGAGCCGCCGCCTGGGCGAGGACCTCGTTGCCCTTCGATGTTCCGCACGCCACAACGGTGTTCGCTGAGACCTCCTCGATCGCTTCAACAAGGGTCTGCCCCCAGGCTTCGGGGCCAAAGTCGGTGAGGATCTCGTGCTGTGCCTGCAATACGTGTCCAGCGCCGTAAGAACCCAGTAGTTCAGCTGCGGCGTCGAGATCAACTGTGTCGCCGCAGAGCAAGACGTGGATATCTCCGCTCAGGGCCAACGCAGCGGTCACTGCTTCCAGGGTTGCGGGAGCGATCTTGCCGCCGTCGATCTCGGCGAGGACGAGTACGTCGTTCATCAGAGAAGCCCCAATTCGTCGAAGAGATCAACAATTGCCGGGGCGGCTTCGACGCCCGAACCCAGCTTCACCGTGTTGGACTCTTGCACCGGTGGTTGCACCAGCTTCACGCGGCCCTGCCCTCCTACGTCGCCTTCGGCCTCGAACACCCGAACGCCTACCTTCTTGGAAGCCAGACGGCCCCGCATGGTGGGATAGCGGGGCAGGTTCAACCCCTCCTTCACGCCCATGACGGCGGGCAACGGAACGTTGTAGACCTCGAAACCGCCATCGATTTCGCGTTTGGCGGTGGCGGTGCCGGCATGCAGATCCGGCTCGATGCCCTTTATCGCATTGACCATCGGGCGCCCGAGCGCGTGCGCCACCCGGACACCAACCTGAAATCCGCCGGAGTCGGCCGATTCGTTACCGAAGAGGATCATGTCGAAGGGACCGTCCTCACCCTCGAGCGTCTGAATAGCGGAGGCAATGGCCCGGGCCGTCCGCTGGGGATCCCATGGTGACCCATCAGTCGAAAGCAGAACGGCGTTCTGGACACCGAGCGAAGCGGCATAACGCAACTGCTCTTCGGCCTCGGGCTGGCCCAAGGTCAACACGGTGGCCTCTCCCCCGAGGCGCTCCACCATCTGTACTGCCTCTTCCACCGCACATTCCTCGTGCGGTGACATGGCGAATCCGAGGTGGGCCGAATCAACGTCCTGACCGTCGGCGGTGATATTGATCTTGGCACCGGGTGCGGGCACCCTCTTCACACAACACAGCACTCGCATAGTCATCGAGCCTTACTTGGGGAGAGCTGTGCCTCAAGTGATTGCGCGAACCCAGGCAGCCTGTGCTGTCCCTCCGGGGGCCGTTCAAACGCCACGGAGGCTCCGCCTCCGGGCGACACACCAACCCCTCGGTTTCGCTCGCCTCCACGGGCAGCAACGCCCTCGCCAACGCGCTGTGCCCCAAATGACTGCGCGAACCCACGAAGCCTGTGCTGTCCCTCCGGGGGCCGTTCAAACGCCACGGAGGCTCCGCCTCCGGGCGACACACCAACCCCTCGGATCCACTCGGCCCCTCGGGCAGCAACGCCCTCGCCAACGCGCAGGATCCAAAGTGATTGCGCGAACCCAGGCAGCCTGTGCCGTCCCTCCGGGGGCCGTTCAAACGCCACGGAGGCTCCGCCTCCGGGCGACACACCAACCCCTCGGATCCACTCGGCCCCTCGGGCAGCAACGCCCTCACTTACCCAATTTGGCCCTCGCTTACTCAGCAACGCAGATCAGCCCTTCAGCCTTGAGTCGTCGGAATCGAAGACGCTGCCTTCGATTGCGGCCACCTTGATTGGGAACAGTTCGTTCATGTACATCACCTTGAAGTCGGCACCGACCTCGGCCATTTCGGCGGGCAGATAGCCGAGGAGGAGGTGCTTGCCGACGCTGGGGCCGGGCCCGGCGGTGCAGACCCGGGACACGCGGCCGTGGCTGTCTACGATGCGCTCTCCGTCGACGGTCATGATGGGCTCATTCCCACCCTGCATGTAGCGTTTGCGACCCTGGCTGTCGGTGTTGTCCTCCACGGTGAAGGTGCACATCTTGGCAATCGGGCCGGCTTCTCGGGCCTTGAGGTAGGCCGCTTTACCGATGAAGTCAGCAGCCTTTACCATGGGCCGCGCCAGACCAGCTTCCACAGGTGAGTACTCGCTCTCGAGTTCGGCTCCCATGAGACGGTAACCCTTCTCGAGACGGCCGGAGGTGCCATACACACCGCCACCGGTGGGACGAAGACCATGCTCAGCGCCAGCTTCCATCAGGGCATCCCAGAGCGCGGGGCCGTTGTCCCAAGCGGTGTAGATCTCCCAGCCGGTGTCGCCAACGTAGGAGATTCGGAAGAGCGTGGCCTTGATCGGACCACTGGCGGTCTGGAGTTCCACGTTGCGTAGCGAACCATACGGCGAGCCTTCTTGGCTCAAGTCGTGATCGGTGAGCGCTCCTACCACCGCAGGAGCATTGGGCCCCCAGACACCGAGGGTGGTGGTCTCCAGAGTGATGTCCTTGAAGATCACTCCGGTCTCGGGCATGTGCTTTTTGATCCAGAACGAATCACGGCCGCCGTCAAAAACACCGGTGACGATTTGAACGGTGTCTTCCGCGGTGCGCATCATCGTGAGGTCGGAGTGGAACCCTCCGTCGGGTGTGAGCCAGGGGGTGTAAACGCTGGAGCCAACCGGCTTGTCCACCTTGTTGACCGCCAGGTACTCGGCGTAGGCGACAGCACCCGGGCCGCTCAGCTCATAGACCTGGAAGGCCGAAAGGTCCACCATGCCGGCATTCTCGCGGAGATTGAGATGCTCACCCATCGTGATGGGACTCCACCAGCGGTTGTCCCACTCGGTGTCGCGTTCGCTGAGGCCATAGCGCTCTACGAGGTCGGCGTTGGAGTTGTACCACTGCGGGCGTTCCCAGGTGCGGGCGCTGAAGAACTCGGCGCCCAAGGCTTCCTGCCGGCTGAAGTACGGGCTGACCTGGAGGTTGCGCCGACCCTCCCACTGCTCGGAGGGATGCACGATCCCGTAGGTCTTGTTGAAGTGCTCCTCGGCGCGGGCCCAAATATGCTCGTCGCTCTTCTCCTGCTCATAGAAACGGGCGATGTCTGAGGCGTGGGCGTCGATGACTCGCGGGTATCCGTAGGTCATCCACTCCGCAACCACTTGGGCCATACCGGGACCTTCCTTTACCCAAACTGCGGATGCGGCCCACAGGTTTCGGACTTCGGGAATCTCACCGAGGCACGGCATGGCGTCGGGGGTGAGGCTGAGGAGCCCGTTGATTGCGTACTTGATCTCGGCATCGCCGAGCATGTCCATCAACTCGATGGCTTCCTCCATCTGCTGATCGAAATCGTCAGGGGTGAATGGCATCTCGGTGGGGCTGAGGGCGGCTTCTTCGTTGGACGGAATCTCATCCGGGTGGTGCAGGATGGGGCGATGGGCGTAGGACCCGACCTCCATGGAGCCCGACGACTGCCGCTCGTAGCAGAAGGTGTCCATATCGCGGACGATCGGGAAGCCGATCTCGTTGTTGGTTTCGGCCAAAATATCCATGGGCCCGACGTCAGCCATCTGGTGAACGGCCGGAACCAGCGGGATATAGGCACCGGCCAGGTTGGCGGTCTGGTTGCTCCAGCAGCCGGTGGCGATCACCACCGTCTCGGCCATGATCGTTCCCTTGTCTGTCACCACACCGGTGATCTTCTTCTGGCCGGGAACGTGGCTGTCCTCGGTGAGCAGGTCGGTGACCATGGTGTTGGCGAAAACGCTGAGGTTGCCGGCCTCCTGGGCCTTCTTGCGCATCTGCGTGCCGGTTTCCAATGAGTCAACAACCGAAACCGTTGGGCAGTAGAAGCCGCCCAGGATCACGTCGTCATTGATGAAAGGAACGAGTTCCTTCACCTGTGCAGGAGTGAGAAGGTGGGCCTCGACGCCCCATGCCATCGCACTGGTCATGCGACGGTTGAACTCAGCCATGCGCTCTTCGGACCGGGCAACCTCGATGCCGCCGCTGTCGACGCTCAGTTTGAGATCGCGATACTGGTTGGCGCTCTGAACGCCGAGGAGCGCCATCTCCTTATTGTGGTCAACCGGGAAGATGAAGTTGGAAGCGTGACCGGTAGAGCCGCCGGGGTTGGGCAGCGGGCCTTTGTCGATCAGGACAATGTCGGTCCAACCGAGGTCAGAAAGGTGACCCACCAGACAGTTGCCGACGATGCCGGCCCCGATGACTACGACCTTGGCGGTAGAGGGGAAATCGCTCACGTTGAACCTCGCTGGAGTTGACCTGTTTGTCTCGGAGAGATATCGGGGTGATATATCAACGACGTATCGGTGGTATCGTAGGGCGGACGCCAGAGCGAACGCAACTGCAAGTCCTCTAAAAAGCCACTCTCTTCGAGAAGTACCTTCCCACTCATGTCAGCACAGAACTCCCTTGCCGAGCAGGCATATCAACAGATCCGCTCGCAGATCGTCCGGCTCACACTCGCCCCGGGTGATGTCTTGAAAGAAGATGCGCTTCAGGAACAGTTGAAGATCGGCCGCACCCCCATTCGGGAGGCGTTACAGCGCCTTGCCCGAGAGCACTTTGTGAACATCATCCCCCGGCGGGGAATGATCGTGGCCGGCATTGAGGTAGAGGAGCTTGCTCTCCTCTTCGAGACTCGCACGGTGCTCGAGCCCTATGCCGCCCGCCTGGCGGCCGCACGAGGGAACGCAACACACTGGGAGGAAATGGCTGCAGCCATCGCCGGCGCCGCTTCAGCAGACAACGAGGAGCTCATGGCGATCGACCGCCGCTGCCACGAACTGATGTGGCTCGGCGCTGGCAACCGATTCCTGATCGACACCCTCGACGTGTTGTACGCCCAGAGTGACCGACTGTGGCATCTCTACCTGAGTGATGTTGCCGACATGAACGATGCGGTAGATGAACACCGCGAGGTGCTGGACTCGTTACGTTCGGGCGATGGCGAACGATCCGCCAAACTGATGGAGGCCCACGTCCGCGCCTTCGATTCTCAGATCCGTCAAGCCGTCACCGCCCGCCTGGCCGCTCCCCTGACGGCCTGATCCCCGACGAGCATGCCTGGCAATTCCCACAATGCGGTAACTTTCCACATAATGGGAACTTTCCTGCCGCTCTTGTGGCGGCCGCCACAACCCGAACCCTACAGTTAGCCGATCTAACCCAACTACGAAAGTGAGCCGTTGTGGCCTTCCCTTCGGATCTAGAGATTGCCAAGGGTGCCAAGCTGCGCCCTCTCAATGAGATCGCCGAGGCCTCGGGGATCCCCATCGAGTATCTCGAGCCGTACGGCTCCGGTGCCGCCAAGATCAAACTGGACGCCATCGACGCAATGGCCGACCGGCCAACCGCCAAGTATGTAGTTGTCTCCGCCATCACTCCAACGCCGTTGGGCGAAGGTAAGACCACCACCACGGTGGGCTTGGGCCAGGCGTTCCAACACATCGGATCGTCGGCCACCATCGCGATTCGCCAGCCTTCCATGGGCCCCACATTCGGGATCAAAGGGGGTGCGGCCGGCGGCGGTTACGCGCAGGTGGTGCCAATGGAGCTCTTCAACCTTCATCTCACTGGTGACATGCACGCCGTCACTGCGGCGCACAATCTGTGCTCGGCCATGGTGGACGCCCACATCTACCATGGCAACGAAACCGGGCTCGACCTCCACAACATCACTTGGCGACGCGTACTTGACGTAAACGACCGAGCGCTCCGCAACATCGTGGTCGGACTGGGCGGCCGGCTCGACGGCATCCCCCGCGAAACCGGCTTCGACATCACCGCTGCCTCAGAGGTGATGGCCGCGCTTGCGTTGTGCACGGGGCTGCGGGACCTGCGCGAACGCCTGGGGCGGATTGTTATCGGCTACACCGGCGAAGGAACACCGGTCACCGCCGAAGACATCGGAGCCGCCGGTTCCATGACGGTCATCCTCACCGAAGCCATCAAACCCAACCTCATGCAGACGCTCGAGAACACCGCGGCGCTGGTTCACACCGGTCCGTTCGGCAACATCGCTACCGGCAACTCATCGATCGTGGCTGACCAGATCGGCATCCACATGAACGAGTTTCTCCTCACCGAAGCTGGATTCGGGGCCGACATGGGCGCCGAGCGCTTCTTCAACATCAAGTGTCGCTACTCCGGCCTCGCCCCCGACGCCGCAGTTCTCGTGGCCACCGTGCGCGGCTTGAAGGCTCATTCCGGCAACCACAAGATCGTGGCCGGCCGAGAGCTGCCCGAGGCGTTGCTGGCCGAAAACCCGGACGAGGTTCATCAGGGCGGCGACAACCTCCGCAAACAGTTGGAGAACATGCAGGTCCACGGAGTCTCTCCGGTCGTGGCAATCAACGTGTTTCCCGGCGATCATGACGCCGACATCAACGCCATCAAAGAGATCGCCGCCGAGTACGGGGCGCGAGTAGCCGTAGCCACGCACTTCTCCGACGGCGGCCGCGGCGCCACCGAACTGGCCGAAGCCGTTCGCGAGGCGGCCAATGAGCCCTCGGAGTTCAAGCTTCTCTACCCGGCCGAGGCCTCGCTCAAAGACAAGATCCACGCCGTCGCCACCAAGGTCTACGGCGCCGACGGTGTTGAATACAGCGCACTGGCCGACAAGCAGCTGGCCAGCTACACCGCCGCTGGCTTCGACAACCTGCCCGTGTGCATCGCCAAAACCCACCTTTCGATCTCCTCCGATCCCACGAAAAGGGAGCACCGAAAGGCTGGACCCTTCCCGTGCGAGAGGTTCGAGCTTCGGTAGGGGCCGGATTCATCTATCCTCTATGCGGAGACATGCGCACCATGCCCGGGCTCGGGAAAACCCCTGCCGCCCAGAAAATCGATATCGACGCAAACGGCGAGATCATCAACCTCTCTTAACTAGGTAAACCAATGACCACCGAGTCCCAGCAGTACCGCCGCAATCTCATCCGTGAGATGACCTACGAGCTCATCCCGATGAAGAGCGTAGAGAAGGCCATCGTCGACCTCGCTCCCGGATCGAAGGTGTCCGTCACGTGCTCCCCGGTGAAGGGCATCGATGCAACGATGCAACTCACCGAGGAAATCAGACGGCTCGGCCATCACCCCGTCCCTCACATCGCTGCCCGCCTGGTGGAGTCACACGAACACACCAAGCTGATTGCGAAGTGGCTGCAGTCCGAGGGTCTGACCACCCTTTACATCATCGGCGGTGACGCCTCCAAGCCGGCTGGCCCGTACAACGAAGCATTCACCTTCCTCCGCGACCTTCTAGACGAAGGGCCCGGGCTCAGCACGGTTGGTGTTGGCAGCTATCCCGACGGTCATGCGCTGATCGATTCGGCAATCTTGAAGGACGTCCTCCACAAGAAACAGGCATTGCTCGCCGAGGCCGGCGTTGCCGGCTATGCCAGCACCCAGATGTGCTTCGACCCCAACACCATACGAACCTGGCTCGAGTCCGAACGAGCCGACGGTTTCACCCTTCCAGTGATGCTGGGGATCCCCGGTGTGATCAATCAGGCGAAGCTCCTTTCCATGGGCGTCCGGCTCGGAATCGGTGCTTCGCTTCGCTATCTGCGCAAGAACAGAGCCAGCGTTTCCCGCATGTTGGCCCCCGGTGGCTATGACCCCAACCAGCTCCTCACGCCTATGGAGAACGACCTGGAGCGTCTCGGGATCACCGGTCTCCACTGCTTCACGTTCAACCAGGTGGAAAACACCCGGGTATGGGCCGAAGCAACTGTTGAAGACCTGTCTTAACGGGTCTCGATTCGGGCGATCGATGCCCGAAACTCGATATTGGTTACACAACGGTTACAGCCATCAGCCACAATGGAGGTAGTGGGCGATGGCACAAGAATCGACAGGGTCTATTTTCAACACACGGCTCAATTAGCCGTGGGCCCTGGGAGCGCGCTCATTCGAGACTTCCTTTCGGCAACGTTGGGGATGCGCATGTGTTTGGCGCTGATCGACCGGCCGGACGGAAAGTTCACGCTCGTCCTCGACAACGAATGGATCGGGCTGGGTGTCCGAATCCGGGATCTGGACCCCGGTGCAACCCTGACCGATGATTTCGAGATCCCCCGCCAGGCAGTGAAAGCCGTCATCGCCGGCTGGCCCGCTGACTGGGACGCTGACGCGTCACCAACTCTGTCGACGCACTACTCCGCCGACAGCATTCCTCACTTATCGGTGAACGATGCCAAGGTCCGCTCCGATGCACCCTCGGTAACTTCTACCGATGAGCCGGCAGCTCGAATATCAAACAACTAGTTCAGTAATCTCTGTCACGTTCCTGTCCGTCGGGCCCCAAATGAGGCACACTTTGGATCCGAGCGAATCCTGGTTCCCAGCGCTCCCGACGTAAACGGATACCTCTTGACGGATTCGCTCTACACCACCATCGCCGACACCCCGCCCGATGTCGATTCCACCCCGACCGACGCCCAAGGCGCCGCGCCATTTTCGATAGTGGGCGCCACCTGGGCACTGTTCTGTGGGCTTGCCTTCCTGATGATGGGCAACGGGCTGCAAAGCTCGCTGGTTGGGCTCCGGGCCGAGTCCGAAGGTTTCTCTACCACGGTCACCGGCATCGTGATGTCGTTCTACTTTGTGGGTTTTCTCTTCGGAACGCGCATCGCCAATCGAGCGTTGCGAAACGTCGGCCACATTCGAGTCTTCTCCGCTCTCGCCAGCATCGCCTCCAGCTCGGTCCTGATCTACGCCCTCTCGGTGAATCCCTACACGTGGGCCATGATGCGATTCGTCACCGGGCTGTGTTTTGCCGGTCTTTACGTTGTGGTGGAGGGCTGGCTGAACAACATGGCCACCAACGAAAACCGGGGTCGAATCATGGCCTCCTACATGGTGATCTCGATCGGCGGCGTCGGCGCAGGCCAGGTCTTCCTCACCACGGGAGCAACCGGGGGCTCCGACCTCTTCATCGTGTCAAGCGTTCTCGTCTCCTTGGCACTGGTTCCGATAGCGCTCAGCAACACCAGCACACCACCGCTGTATACCCCAATAGCGATGCCGATTCGCGAGATCTGGCGAATCGTTCCAACCGGTCTCACCACTTCCTTCCTTACCGGCATTGGCAACGGCGCTCTCTTCGGTATGGGAGCGGCCTACGCCAGCGCGGCCGGACTGTCGCCGGGCCGAATCGGCCTCTTCATTCTCATGCCCATGATCGGTGCCGTGATCTTCCAATTCCCGATCGGGACCATTTCAGACCGCGTATCACGGCGTGCCGTGATCTTCGCAGTGGCGCTGGCGGCCACGATCGTGCCGCTGGCGTTGGAATGGACCGAGCCCAATTCACGCCTGTCGTTTGTGCTCATGTTCCTGCTGGGTGGTGCGGTATTCCCGTTGTACTCGCTGGGAATCGCCTATACCAACGACTGGCTCCCAGGCGAACAGATCGTTGGCGCAGCCGGTCAGCTCGTGCTTACCAACGGCCTCGGTGCAGTCCTGGGGCCATTCGTTGCTTCTGCATTCATTACGGGTTTTGGGAACCAGGCGTTCTTCCTAAGCCTGGCCCTTGCCCACGGTCTCCTCACTCTTTATGCGGGCTATCGAATCATCGCCAAGGACGCCCTCCCGGTTGACCGGCAAGGCCACTTCGTGCCTTACCCGAGCCGAGCCTCGGGTATGGCGGCTGCATTGATGATCAAGCGACGCCGATAGGAGCCCCACCCCGAATATCCCCGTTGCCCCGGCGAGCCTGGCGGTGCTTCTAGAGCAACATTATTTGGCCGGCGCCGGTTGCGGTTCGGCCGATCACGGCTGCGGTGTTTCCACTTGCGGAAAGTCGTTCGGTGACCGCAGTGGTCTGGTCAGGATCGACGCCGAAAACCAGACCGCCCGAAGTCTGAGCGTCGGCCAACATCAAGATGGTGATCTCATCCGCCGACCCCGCCGTCACATGGCTTTTGATCCAATCCCAGTTCCGTCGGGTTCCGCCCGGAATCATCCCTGCCTCGGCCAGCTGGCGTGCGCCGGCAATAATGGGAACAGCGTCCACCTGCAGTTCAACATCTACGTGAGATTCCTTTGCCATGCGACCAAGGTGGCCGAGCAGCCCGAACCCAGTGACGTCGGTGCAGCCAGTAGCGCCTGCGTCGAGGGCGGCTCGAGACGCAGATGCGTTCAGCCGAGTCATCGAGATGACCGCAGCCCCTGCCACAGCAGCGGGGGCGACGTCGGCTTTGATTGCGGTAGTGATGATCCCGATACCCAGCGGTTTGGTGAGGATCAGGTCTTGACCTGGACGCAAGCCGGTGTTGGTGAGCATCTTCCGCGGGTCAACCGTGCCGGTGACCGCCATTCCATACTTTGGCTCGGGATCATCCACGGTGTGCCCGCCAGCCACAACAAAACCTGCTTCAAGAGCGATTTCTGTTCCACCAGCCAGTACTTCGCCCAGAAGTGCTGTGGAAAGCACATCGACGTTCCAGCCCACCAGATTCAACGCGAAGATCGGCGTTCCTCCCATGGCGTACACGTCGCTCACCGCATTGGCGGCCGCCACCCGGCCCCATGTTCGGGCGTCGTCGACAACCGGAGTAATGAAGTCGGCCGTGGCGACGAGAGCGCGGTCCTCTGCCAGGCGCCAAACGGCAGCGTCGTCACCGGTTTCGGGTCCAACGAGTAGATCCGGATGTGGAGTTGGAGTCAATTGGCTCACCACGTGAGCCAACTCGCCAGGAGCGAGTTTGCAGCTTCAACCGGCACCGTGGCTGAATTGCGTTAACCGAGTTGGCCGTTCGCTCATGGGAGTGACGATACGAGTCAACAACGGATCCCGCTACGCCGTGGCTTGGCGCCCCAGTTGCTAGGAACGCATCCGGACGCCACCGGGGTCGAAGAGCGGAGCGTCGAGACGAGCAGCTTTGCGGCGCACCCCGAGCACTTCGATCTCGAACGTATTCTCGCTGGTCTCCAATCGGGCCGGTACATACCCCAAGGCCACCGAACACTGGGAATGATGGGCGTATCCACCGCTGGTCACCCAACCGACAACCTCACCGTCATGCCAGATCGGTTCGTCACCGATCACGTCGGCATCCTCGGCGTCTACCACAAACGACAGCAGGCGCCGTTCGGGACCGACCTCTTGCTCGGTGGCCGCCGCGTCACGACCGATGAAATCCTTGTCTAGCCTGACGAACGCACCGAGACCGGCCGCGTACGGTCCATAGATGGGGCGAAACTCCCGAGCCCAGGTACCGAAGTTCTTGTCCAACCTCATGCTGTTGAGCGCATGGCCCCCGAAGAGCCGAACACCATAGGGTCCACCGGCGGCCATTACCTTGTCGAAGAGGATTCGCTGGTACTGAGCCGGCATCCAGATCTCAAACCCCAAATCGCCCGTGAACGTGATCTTGCCAACGAGGCAGGAAACGTTGGCGATGTCCATCCATCGAGTCCGCATGAAGCCGAACGCCTCGGCGCTCACATCGTCGTCCACGAGCGAAGACAGGACCTCCCGGCTTTTCGGGCCGGCCAAAGAGAGACCCGCCCACTTGACCCCGATCGTTTCGAACACCACGGAACCGTCGGCGGGAAGGTTTCGCTCGAACCATCGCTCGTGGTAACGCTCGGCGACGCCGGAACCAAACATGAAGAACTCGTCACCGTGCACGGAGCCGAGGCAGGACACTGTGAAGTCACCGATGAGCTTGCCAGCAGGATTCAGCATGGGTGTGAGGACGATCCGGCCAGCTGTCGGCATGCGATTGGCCAATAGCCGATCCAACCATTCCCGAGCTCCAGGACCTGTGATTCGATACTTCGCAAAGCCCGTTGACTCGTACAGTCCGACGCCTCCTCGAACTGCGGCAACCTCGGCCGCCACCGAGTCCCAGGCATTGGAGCGTTTGAACGTGATCGCTTCTTCCGGTTCGGCGCCCTCGGGCGCAAACCACAGCGCCGTCTCCAACCCGAACGAAGAACCCCAGACCGCATTGTGTTCAGTCAAGCGGTCATAGATCGGTGAGGTGATCAATGGTCGAGCGCCTTTCAGATGCTCGTTGGGAAAGGTGATCCGGAACCGGCGACCATAGTTCTCTCGCACCTTTTCATTGGTGTAGGAGAGGTTGGCGTAGTCGCCAAAGCGGGCAACGTCCATACCCCAAATGTCGAATCCAGGATCGCCATCGGTCATCCAGTTGGCCAACGCCAGACCCACGCCGCCCCCCTGGCTGAGCCCGGCCATCACCGCACAGGCACTCCAATACCCTGGTAGTCCCCGGGTGGGTCCCAGCAGCGGATTGCCGTCCGGGGAGAAGGTGAACGGTCCGTTGATGACCTGTTTGATTCCGGCCTCGGCGAAGATCGGAAAGTGCTGGAAACCAACATCGAGTGATTCGGCGATCCGGTCGAGGTCGGGTTCGAGCAATCGCATGCCGAACTCCCATGGAGTGTCCTTAGGAGACCAGGGCTTGCCCCTGCGTTCATAGGTGCCGAGCAGAAGACCGCCGGCCTCCTGTCGCATGTAGATTTCACCCCCGAAGTCGATCGCATGGAGCATCTCACCCTTCTGGGCGTTGTGTTCGGCGACGGCGGGGATGTCCTCGGTCAGGAGGTACATGTGTTCCATGGCCAGCACGGGGAGTTCTAGCCCCACCATGCGGCCTACCTCCCGGGCCCAGAGCCCGCCGGCATTCACCACGTGTTCACAATGAATCACGCCCAGATCCTCGAGGATGTTGGAGGGGTTGGCCAGTTCGGTCTTGCCAACGTGGACATCCCATCCGCCGTCGGCTGCCCGGGTGATGTTGTGGGCCCACGTGTAACGGTAGATCTCGGCACCGGCTTGGCGAGCCGCCTTGGCGTAGGCGTTGGTGACACCGCTGGGGTCCACATGCCCCTCGTGGGCGTCGTACATGGCACCAACGAAATACTGTTCCTCGAAGATCGGGAGCAGTTCTTTGGCTTCGGCAACGCTGATGAGTTCGGTTTCCATGCCCAAGTAGCGGCCGCGAGCATGGCTCATTCGGAGCCAGTCCATCCGTTCGGGGGTATCGGCCAGCATCACCCCGCCGGTGATGTGGATGCCGCAGTCCTGACCAGAGACCTTCTCGATCTCCTCGTACAACTCGATGGTGTATTGCTGCAGCTTGGCAACGTTGGGGTCACCATTCAACGTGTGCATGCCACCAGCGGAGTGCCAGGTGGAGCCACTGGTGAGCTCAGCCCGCTCTAGTAGCACAACGTCGGTCCAGCCGGCCTTGGTGAGGTGGTAGAGGATCGAACACCCGACGACGCCACCGCCGATCACGACCACTTGGGCTTCGGTTTTCATCCTCGTTGCTAACCCTTCAACATCTGATAAGCGTTGTATGTGTTCTGCATGAGGCAGGCGATGGTCATAGGCCCGGTTCCGCCGGGCATCGGTGTAATCGCACCGGCCACTTCCTGAACTGACTCGAAGTCCACGTCGCCAACGATGCCCGCCTCGGTGCGACTGATGCCTACGTCGAGCACCGCGGCTCCGGGCTTTACGTGGTCGGCGGTGATCAATCGGGCGATTCCAGCTGCCGCCACGATGATGTCCGCATCCCGACAAACCGAGACCAGGTCACGGGTTCGACTATGGGCCAAGGTCACGGTTGCATCTACTCCCTTGCGGCCAAGGAGAAGGACTTGGGGAAGGCCAACGAGCGTGGAACGACCAACAACGACTGCCTTGGCACCGGCGGTAGGGATCTCGTAGCGCTCCAAGAGCCGCATCACCCCCAACGGTGTACATGGGGCATGGCCTGGATTGCTCCGGACCAGTCGACCCATCGAGCGTTCGGTGAGCCCGTCTACATCCTTTTCCGGCGGAATCAGATTTAGCACGGCCTCGGCATCTAGACCCTCCGGCAGCGGTAGCTGCACCAGGATTCCATGCACCGCCGGATCGGCAGCCAGTTCGGCAACGACCCCTTCTACCTCCGCCTGGGTGGCATCATTCCCCAGCTCCACGTGTTGGCTGTGAAGGCCCGCCTCCACCGCCTTCTTCCGTTTGGAACCCACATAGACCTGCGACGGTTTGTCATCGCCAACCAACACCGTGGCAAGCGTGACCTCGGGCGAGCCATCGGCCGCCACTCGTCCGGCGAGTTCGGCGATCAGCTCGTCACGAACGCGTTTGCCGTCAATCAGAATTGCTCCCCCGGCGGTGTGTTCAACAGTTCCAGTGGTAGCCATGAGACTGCAAACTAGCCCGTGAATTCGCGCCACTTCTCACGAAGCGATGATTTGCCGCCTGATGAAAGGCTGATTTCCGCCGGAGCGGCCTACAACGAGTACTCGCGGCCGAACTCCGGTCGAATTTCTTCTTCGCCCGCCAACCACAGGGGCAGAAGTCTGCGGGGGATTCGCACGGGGCCCGAGTCGAGATTTCGTGTCCCGAGCAGCACATCAAACAGTGGCGTAGTCACCCCGAAGTTGCGTTGAGGTGAAGTGAAATGGTGTTGAAGATGGTGCCGCCACACCCAGCGGCTCACTCGATTTCGGGGTGGTCGGTGATGGATCGAGTCGTGCACCCGCGTGTAGCCAACGTGACCTGCGAGAAAGCCGAGGCCTACCGGGGCAGCACGGCTAACACCGCCCAACAGCGGAGCGGGTAAAGCCGTGAACAGCACGAGGCCGGGGAGACGGCTGGCGAGAAAGTCTCGGTTGAGGCCGATGGCGGTGGTATGGAACGGATTCCGGTGGTGATCGAGGTGCTCGGTGGCAAACCCGTTGCGTTCTAGATCGCAGCCGGGCGTCATGCATGATCCAGCGATGCATGCCGTATTCGGTGGCCGACCACGCCAGCAGCCCCGCACCGAGACGGAGTGCAGGAGTAATCATCGCCATTGCTCCACGCTAGAACACCACGGCACCGCGCGGCCATCACCAATTGGTCGGCCAGCCACAGGCGCTGTCAGTCGTTGTCGGTCAAACCGGCGCCGGCGCCGCTGGCCCGGGATCGCTCCGAGCTGGGAACGTAGATTCTAGCCGCCAGAACCCCAAGGGCCTTCCAGTCCGCGTGGTCCACTACCTGCTGCGCCGTCGCTGGGGGGCTTGTGGACGCGACCACCGCTACCGATCGGACCGAAACTGGGCCGCTGCCGATCGATCCCGCCAAGTCCCCCGCACCAATCGCAGCCGACCAGTCCGCTGCAGTCAGCTCGAAGCGAAGCCCTAACACCTCGGCGGCCGGTCCGCACAATGCAGCAAACAACACCACATTGCCTTCCACCGTGACCGACTCCCCTTCCGCAGCGATGACCGCATCGATCGCGCTGACGACCGCTGCGAAGTCATCCCTGCGATGAATTGCTCTCAGAACGATCCCAACGCCATCCTGACCGCGCTCACAAAACCACTGCACCGCAGCGGCCACATCCGCAGCGGTGCCCGGATCGGTGCCTGTACCGATGAGGGCTTTGCGAGTGGTGGTCTCTACCTCGTTCAGGGAGAGACGCACCGCGTCTGCCCTCACGGCTCGGCCAGCACTGGCAGCCACCAGTCGTCAACGTCGTTGGTGTCGAGTTCGTCGATCAGAGGTGCGCCCTGGAAGAGCGTGACCCGGGTCCAGCGATCGGACTTCGGATCGAATTTCGATGCGCCGAAGAATGAGAGCTTGCACCGCAAGAGATCAATGGGACGGCACTTGGCGCCAATCACGTTGTCTCTGATCTCGGAATAGGGGTGTCGTGCCACGGTCTGTACTCGCTGGATGGCCAGCCGGTGCTGAGGGAAGGCAAGACATACCTCGGCGGCGAGCACTGATGGATCGAAGGTGCGAAGATCGGCGGCCAATCGGTTGACCCGTCGACCGATATCGAGCGGGGTCTCGAGGTGGTCGCCGGCTTCAGAGAAACGATCGCCCAGTCTCGGTTCCTGCTTCTCCTCCGAGACATACCAAAACAGGCGGCAGTTCTCCGGCTCGTCGAAATCCAGGCCGACCGCCCAATCAAACTCGGCTCCGATGATCGAGAGCAACTCTTCCACCGACATCCGGGGATCGACCCGGGCGGTTTCGAGTGCCGACATGCAATGCGCCAATCCATCCACCAACTCTGGGTACAGCTCCAGCAGAAGGGCAATAAGGAGCTCGCTGCATTCCACAGACCACAGATGGGCCCGCTCCAGCAGGCGATCCCAGGGTTGTGGTGACCCGAGGACCTCATCGGAGACGGCCAGCACCGCACGAAGTTCTGTGCGCAGAATCTCGACCCTGCTCGCCTGCTGTTGGTCGGCGGTTTCCCACTGGTCAACGTGTCTGGTGGCCCGCTGCAACAACTGACGAAACCGGACCTTCTTGGCGTCGGAGGCCCCGTCGATTGCTCGCACTCGAGCCAATGCTGTCTCACGAGCCAACATCCAATTGTTGATCAGGACTGGATGGGTCACGAGGAAGGGTGCCATTCCCAGCCCGGTGGAGTTCCCAATTCCGAGATGGCGCTTGAGCCGGGGATCCAGGGGCACCGCGGTCGTTGGCGAGCGGCGAGCCGCGATGTGCTCCACGAGGTCGTGAGTGAATGCCCTGATGAGCCAAACGGTCAGCATCTCGATTCCGAACGGCCCGTCCATGAGGGGGCGGTCCACCACCACCGATCGGTCAGCGATCCCGAACTTGCCGTTCCCGTAGACCGCGGTGGTTCGCATCAGGTAGCCGATCGAACCAATCATTTCGGAATCGGGCTGTTCCCCGCGGGCTAGACGATCGACAACATGATCGAACAGGCGAACGGAACGATTGGCCCGGCTCAGCACCAAATCGGTGGCGAAATAACGAGCAGCCTCCTGCCGCGGCGCGGCTGCTTCCAGGCGATCGAGCTCGGCGACAGAAGGTACACCGTCGTACAGGACATAGCTGGAGTCCCACGCCTCGGCAATCACGCGGTCGGTTCGCTGCGACGGATCCAACGGCGTGGAAAACGCCACCAGGCTGTACACGTGCTCGGCTGCGGCCACGCAATAGACAGCACGGCCGAATCCGAGGTCGTCGATTTCCCACCTCGGTCGATCCACGTGGGCCCCGGCCGCTGCAAGGTCCCGGAGAATGCGGCGCATGAAGCTCAGCCGAGTGGGATAGAAACTTCCCATTCGCTCGAGTCGCATCACCTCCGATGCGGGCCGCAAAGGGGCCTGAGGGTGTAGCTGATCCACGCCGCACACCTCTGTGTGCGCCGTTGACGATGTGTGGGGATCACTCATCTTGCATGGCTCCCGGCGGTCCAAATGATTGGTCGAAAAACCGCAACCAATTCCCGCCCATGATGGCGGCTTGCTCCTTTTCGCCGAAGCCAACATCCTGGAGCCCGGCCGTGATGGCACCAAACCCCAAGTTCGATCGAAACCACGATGGCTGGGGCGGGAATCCGGGGTTGGAGGCGTTGCCTTCGCCGTAGTCGGTCTGCTTGGTCCATCGACCGTTCCGCATCCAGGTGACAACCGAGTCCGGTTGGTTCTGGCAAAGATCACTACCGATTCCCAAATGATCGACGCCATACCGGTCCGCACTGTCTGAGATCATCTGACAAAAACTCGCCACCGTGCAGTTTGAGCCGTCGGCGAGGTGGTGGGGGTAGAGCGAGAAGCCCAGCATGCCACCCGAGGAAGCCAGGGCTACGAGGACGTCGTGCGATTTGTTGCGGCGAGCATCGTGCCACCGGGCCGGATTTGCATGGGTAATGGCGATGGGACGTTGCGAATGCGAAATGGCCTCCAGCGTTGACCGATCAGCTGAATGGCTCATGTCCACAACGAGACCCACGCGATTCATCTCGGCGATCGCCTGCTTGCCGAAGCGGGTGAGGCCGGGATCGTTGTCCTCGTAGCAACCGGTGGCAAGCAGCGACTGATTGTTGTACGAGAGCTGCATGAAGCGGACACCCAGAGAGTGAACGATCTCGATGAGGCCGATGTCGTCCTCGATTGGTGAAGGATTCTGAAAGCCGAAAAAGATTGCGGTGCGCCCCTCGGCCTGAGCCCGACGGACATCCTCGCCCGTTCGACCAAGAAAGATGAGATCGGCAAATCGCTCGAACCGAATATTCCACTCTTCAATGCGCTGCACCATCTCCCGGAAGGTCTCGTGGTATGCAATGGTGACGTGGACAGCGTCGACGGCTCCGGCCCGCATCTCCCGAAAGATTTCCTCGCTCCAGTTGCTGTACTGAAGCCCGTCGATCGTGGGCATGACCATGGCCAGAGCGTAGGCCAGGCATCCCTGATGCCGTGCAGCCTGGCTTTGTCGGCTCGATAACAGCTGGTAAGAGCGTCGCCGAACGCTTCGAGTGGCAGACCACCACAACTTCCCGATACTCTCGTCTCGGTGGGAAGCAATCCGGTCATTCGTTTTCCGTCAGCAACGGCCGATGCCACAACAGAAGCCCGCGTCGAGGTTTCTACGCCCGAACCGCAGCGTCGCATCATCCGCCAACCGATCCCGCTGCCTCTGCCTCGTTCCCAACGACAACCTCAAACCGGTGGCACGGTCCTAAAAGAAGCGTCCTTGGCGGAGAGCGTCCTCGACTCCGGGACCCCTTGGCTCCGCGCCACGGGGGAGCAAACGGCGGGACAGCCGTGCCGCCGCACGGCTACACCTGCAACTCGGGGAGCCTTCGAACTCGATGTATCCGCCGACTTCTACACCACGAAGGCCGACGAGCTCCCGCCGGCTCTCTTCGGCTACTGGCTCCCCCGCTGCTGCCAGACCCCGTCGTCACGGCTCGCGGGAAGTGTACCGCATGAAGGTCCAGAGGTTCGGGGATACTACGACCCAGGCGAAGTACATCCGCCGTCAATACTGGGGTACTGGCCGTTTAGCCGACCTCAGCCAGCAGAAGGCTAGGCCGACGCTCGCGTCTTGCGCAGGATCGGATCGGCGAGGCCCAACGCCTTGTCAGTGGAACGGAAAACGAACCCAGAAACCCCGGGCGTGTCGGAGTCCACGAGATTGCCCATCACTTGGAGCGTGATATTGGCAATGGCCTGAGTACCCACCGCCAAACGAAGGCCGGACTTCAGTATCCAGGGGTGACCGATCAGGAAAGAGAAACGTCGGCCGGTGCGAAGGAACGCATCGAACCGCTCCCCCACCTGCTCGTCGTAGCGTTGTGGAGCCAAGGCCGGATCCTGAACGAACAGGTCTGCGGCCAACATGCCTGATTCCAGGCCGTAGTCGATCCCCTCCCCGTTCATCGGATTGACCAGACCGGCAGCATCACCAATTGCAACCCAGCCCTCACCATGCCGCTTCTGTGCACTCATCGGGAGCCGCCAGGCACGCGGACGCTCGAGGTTCGGGCCCAACTCCCAGGAGTCACGGACCGAATGACGGTAGATCTCCAACAGAGAGTTGAGGTTCAGCTTCTTGAACCCTTTCATCGTGCTCAACGCTCCACATCCAATGTTCACGGTGCCGTCGCCGGCTGGGAACATCCAGCCGTAGCCGGGCACCGAAAGCCCATTCGCATCTTTCATGGTGAGGCACGCTTCGAGGTGTTCTGAGTCGTGCCGTGGCGATTCGGCGTAGGCGCGGATCGCCAAGCCGAACGGCTCGTCTTTCACCCTCTCAGCACCCAACATCCGAGCCACAGCCCCCGGCGCCCCACAGGCCGCCACCACGAGGTCGGCGGTGTGGTTCTGGCCACCAGCGGTAACGCCCACGACCCTTCCATTCTCGATCGTGGGTAGCGCCTCGGTCTCCCAGATGACCTCGGCACCTGCGGCGGCAGCCGCATCGATCAGCGACGCATCCAACCGACGGCGCGGCCAAACCGCGCCGTGATCGGGGAACTTGGTCCCGCTGGGCCAAGGAAGCTCGCGAACGGTCTTGTTGGCGATCATCCGGAGGCCGCTGATCCGATGAGCGTCGGACATGTCGATCTTCAGTTCGTTGAGTGCTGCCACCGCTCGGGGCGTGAGCCCGTCACCGCAGACCTTGTCGCGGCCGTACGCCGCTTTGTCGAACACTCGGACCTTGACGCCCTGACGGGCCGCCTGGATGGCCGCCGCTGCACCGGCCGGTCCGGCACCTATCACGATCATGTCGCTCTGACTCATGTCCATAGAGTGCCGGATCGCGGGCACCGAACCTCAACCAAAGCACGGTGACCGTCGTCGCCCCCGGTAAACCCGATGAACGGCTCTATCCACCTCCAACTGCGCCGATGATGGAAGTATCGACCAAATCAACGCTCCCCGCCTCTGCCGCTTCTGCCACGTGTGGTCCCTGATGGCACCGTTTCTAGCCATCGGTGCATTCCTCTTCTTGCTCGCCGGTCCGGCATTGGCCCTGGGCGTTCAGTCCACAGACGACGCTCTCGAGCTGACCGTTGCTGATGCAGCGATCATTGGTTTGGTAGAAGGCGTGACCGAATATCTTCCGGTCAGTTCAACCGGCCATATTCTGGTAGCCAGCGAGTTGCTGGGCCTGAACTCCAGCCAGGAGGCCGAGGATCTCATGGATGCCTACGCCATCTGCGTCCAAGCTGGCGCCATCCTGGCGGTCCTCGTGGTGTATCAACAGCGAATTCGCCAGCTGCTCGACGGTCTCATCGGCCAGTCCGAGGAAGGTCGTCAGATCCTTATCGCGGTGATCGCCGCATTTGTTCCAACGGCGATCATCGGTCAGTTCATTTTTCCGGTGGTCCGCGACCGACTGTTCGGTGTTGGTCCAATCGCCCTTGCTTGGATTGTCGGCGGCATGGCAATTCTCTACCTGAGCCGATCCAAATTCTTTGCCCGGCCAGGCAAAGACCTCCACAATCTGACCGTTCGGAACGCCGTAGTGATCGGCTTGCTCCAGACCCTCGCCATGTGGCCTGGTGTCAGTAGGAGCCTGATCACCATTATCGCAGGAATCCTGGTGGGGCTCACGTTGCGAGCTGCTGTGGAATTCAGCTTCCTGCTCGGGCTGATCACACTCACCGCCGCCACCGCGTACGCCGGTCTCGAGGATGGGCCAGCAATGATCGACGCATTCGGCTGGTTCACGCCGGCCGTGGGACTGGTAGTGGCATTCGTTTCCGCCGTTATAGCCGTTCGGTGGATGGTCAGTTACTTGAACACCAAGGGCTTTGAGATCTTCGGGTGGTATCGGGTCGCCGTTGGCCTTATTGCTTTGGTCGTCATCGGCGCGGGCGCTCTGCCGTTCTCCAGCTGAGGCAGGGCTGCCGCCTCCTCAGGCCGTGTTGAGCCTGCGGAATCCTTCCGCCATACAACCTCGGCCGAGCCCGCCTTCCATGGCAACCCGTTCGCCCCAGCTCCGGATCATGGCCGGCAGTCCGTCGGGGTCCTGCATCTGGCTCTCGTGGCACAGCAACGCTTCGATCTTTCGATCAAAGGTGGCGGTGATGTCAACGTAGTGGTTGCAGTCAGGCCCGCCGATCAACCAGGTCTCGGGTACCGAATGGGGGTGAAGTCCTTCGTCGCTGAACAAGCCGATGTGGGCGAATTCATTGCGGGAATCGGGATAGATCGCCGCCAGTGTGGCCTCGCCGGCGGCGAGGTGATCCGGATGACTGCTGTAGAGACGGTCGAGGTTGCGAACGGGTGATTGTGTGAGAAGGCGGTCAGGTTTCACTTGCCTGATGACCCGGCTGATCGCTTTGCGGAGTTCGAGGTCGGCCACGACGGCGCCGTCGGGGAAACCGAGGAAATGCAGCTCGGTAACGCCCAGTACCTTGGCGGCGCGGGTTTGTTCATCCCGCCGGATCTCTGCCATGCGCTCGCGCGAAATCGTGTTGTCGAACCCGCCGGCTTGGCCGTCGGTTACGAGGCAGTAGACCACGCGATGGCCCTCGTCGGTGAATGTGGCGGTGGTTCCGGCGCAGCCGAAATCAAGATCATCCGGGTGGGCGGCGACATTGAGAATGGTGAGAGGACTGTTCACCTACTCAACGATAGAGGCCCAACGCAGTGGCGCGAGAAATCAGCACCAGCGATGACTCAGAGCTGCTTGGATGGAGGAATGTCCGCGAACCTGACGCCCGCCCCACCACCAGCCCAACCCGACGACAAGGATTGGACCTGGGTCTTGGAGCGCCCGTGCCCGGACTGCGGAGCCGACGTTGGGGAACTCTCGATGGCCAAGGTGGTCGAACTCAACCAACGATGCGCCGCTGGTTTTGCCGCATTCCTGCGCCGGGAAAGCGAATGGGTTCACGCCCGTCCGACGCCCAGCACGTGGAGCCCGCTGGAGTATGCCTGCCATGTCCGCGATGTCTTCGGCCTGTTTGCCCAACGGCTCGAGCTGATGCTCAGCGCCGACGATCCCCTCTTTGCAAATTGGGATCCCAACGTGACCGCTCTGGAAAGCCAGTACCACCTGGCTGACCCCGAGCAGGTGTCCGCTGAGATCATCGAGGCAGGGAACGAAATCGCAGCGAAGTTCGCGGCGCTTGACCCTGACCAGTGGCAGCGACCGGGACGCCGCTCCGACGGAGCCTCCTTCAGTGTGCTGTCCTTCGCCCGCTACGAGATTCACGATCCCCTCCACCACCTTTGGGATGTGACAGGCGAGTCCATGACGGGATGGACCATCTGACCAAGCCAGCTGGCTTCCATCATCCGGGCCATTAGGTCCGAAACATGAGGCTTATGCGAGGCTCCGCTCGGGCAACCTTGGGCACGCCGTGCTGATGGGTTGCTTGGAATGTCCCGCCCATGACCAGTAGATCGCCGTGGCCCAAATCCAAGTTAAGGGTGGGCCCACCCTGGTCGGGTCGGATTTTGAACGGCCGCCGTCCACCCAGTGAAACGATTGCCACCACCGTGTCACCGGGCCGCCGCACCCGGTCTCGGTGAATCGCCACGCTGTCGTTTCCATGCCGGTAATGGTTGGCCGTGATCGAGGGAAAGGCCCTGCCGTAGCGGCGTTCAAAAAGTGATCGCAGCTGGCCGAGTTCCGGAACGATCGCCGCCGGCTCCTTTGCCCACCAGACCAGCCTCGGAACGTCCACGATCCGGCCATACATCGTCCGCCGGTCCGCTTCCCACTGAGCGTTCTCCTCGACAAGCCGGAACCATGAATCGGCGCCCGGTAGCCAGTGAGACCGATGCTCGATCCACGCTCCAGTGCCCAGATCGGTTCGTTCAATCTCGCCGCCGATCGGGGGAACACCAGGTGCACCGGCCGAGAGCAAATCCAGCTGAAGTACCGTGCCGATCGATCCTGAACCCATACCTTCGAGTATACGAACAAACGTTCGCACACCGCAACAACGGGCAAGGCCAGCCCGCCACCCGAGCCGCTCGACCTGGCCGCCCCGAACTTCGGTCTTGTCAGTCGTGGCCGCCCGAAAGTTCGAATATCAAACCCTCGGGCGGTCGAGTCGCCCTAATGCGATGTTTCAGGCGGCCACATGGAACGCCCCCCAGAGGGACAACACTGAGTAGTCCGAGTTCATCGCTTCGCAACGGTTAGTGGAGCGCCGAAGGCAGAGCCTGCGTGGCACCTGAACGCCCCCCGGAGGGTATTAGAGCCGGGCCTTTTCGATGAACGATCGTGTGAGAACGTGGCGGGGATTGCCGAGGACCTGGGACACCGGGCCGTCTTCGATGGTGCGGCCATCGTGGAGGAACACCAATCGATCAGCCGCAGCTCGGGCGAAGCCCATGTCGTGGGTGACGATGAGAACGGTGACGTCGCTCGCAGCGATCTCAGCAACCAGTTCCATGATCCCCCGGGTGAGTTCGGGATCTACCGACGCAGTTGGTTCATCGAGCAAAAGGAGTTCGGGATCTGTGCACAGCGCCCGAGCGATGGCCACCCGTTGCTGTTCACCGCCTGACAGTTGACTGGGGTGTTTGCCTGCATGGCGGGACATTCCCACCCGCCCCAATGCGGCCATCGACCGTTCCTCCGCCTCAGCCTTGGTGCGATGCTTCACCAACCGTTGGGCAATGGAGACGTTCTGTTCCACCGTCAACAACGGGAAGAGGTTGAAGCTTTGGAACACCATGCCACAGCGCAGCCGAACGGCGTGCCGCACATCATCGTGGTCCTCCACAGTGATGCCCAGCACCTCCAGGTCTCCAGCGGTGATCGACTCCAATCCGTTGATGCAGCGGAGCAGGGTGGACTTGCCTGAGCCACTGGCGCCGATAATGACCACAACCTCGCCATAGTCCATGTGGAGGGATGCATCGGAGACTGCGGGGTAGGGACCGTAGTACTTACAGAGACCACTGGCCCGAACCGCAACAGGAGGAAGAACCGGTGCCGCGTTCTCTAGCAGAATGGGCTGCTCGACCTCCGCCTGGAGGATGGGGAGCTCTGAGCGGTTGTCGGCACTCATGGACCCACAGTACGCCGAAACCCGATGGAGAGTTTGAGCGGCGTTACTTCAGACCTGGTTTGGAACCAACAACGACTGCACGAAGTGATCCCGCAGTTCGTTCACTTCCACGAGCAACTCGGCGAGGTAGCGGGTGGGCTCGATGAACTGCACCGCTCGAAATCGGCCCGCGCCAACATGATGTTGGACGCGCCAAGCAGCCTGGGTCTTGGTATATCGAAAGCGGACCAGCGACTCGACGATGTCGGCGTGCCGCTCCACCAATTCAATCGTTGAGGGACCCTCTACGAGGTCGAAAACGAAATCATCCAATTCCAGACTGCGCCGCTCGGCGTTCATGCCGTTGACCCAACGTCGAGCACGAAGACGATCAATCTCTGGAACCATACGTTGTGCTCCTTTCGATTAAACCTCAGCTAAAGATAGAGGACGGAAGTGGCCTCCCGCGCGATACCCAGTCGTTTCGTGGCCGACGCACACTATTTTGTGCTGATGAACGACATGCCGCCTCCGGGCAATATCCACAATTCGATCAACTACATCGAGCTGCCCGCCACCGATCTGGCGGCTACCAAGGCGTTCTACCGAGCCGTATTCGGTTGGGAGTTCCAGGACTGGGGCCCGGCCTACATCAGCTTCAGCGGTGCGGTGGTGGAAGGCGGCTTTGAGCAGACCCTGGCTGCCGCTCCACCTCCGGCGGCAGGCAAAGGAGTGCTCGTTGTGCTCTATTCCGATGACCTCGCCAGCACCCTGGAGGCGGTGAGCGCCGCCGGAGGAGAGATCGTTCGCCCGACGTATGAGTTCCCGGGCGGTCGACGGTTTCACTTCCTCGATCCCAACGGGAACGAACTGGCCGTCTGGTCCCCCTAGCGGTCCTCAGGCCACAATGTCCACTGGCGTTCCCAGTGGCAGCACGTTGGCCAGCACCGCAATGTCAGCGTTCAGCAGGCGAACACAACCGCTGCTCACCTGGCCCCCCAACAGTTCGGGCGCGTTGGTTCCATGGAGAGCGATGGCTGGCAAGCCACCGCCAAATTCCTCGATCACGTCGGAGAACCCGGACAACGCCAAGATGTGGCTGCCGTAGGGCCCGGTGTCGGTGGACTTCACGATGATGTCACGAAGGTAGAACCGACCAACGGGCGTCGGCGTCTCATCCTTGCCGTAGGCCACGGAGGTATCCAGGATGAGCGCATCACCATCCCACACGGCCACCGTGGCGGTGCTGAGGTTGACCTCGGCGCGGTAACTGACCTGGGAAACGGTCACGTCCCCCACGCGAACCCAGCCGATGGTCCCATTTGGCCGCACCGGGAGGAGAACCTGCAGCCAGTCGGTTTGTGCGTCGGTGATCAAAAAGACCCGGGGCCCGCCGAACTGGGTGGGCGATGCGAACCGCTGGAGCGGAAGGCTCTCGTCATCGGGCTCCAAATAGGCTGCCACCACCGGAAGCCGTGACGTTGCAACGAAAGACGTGTGACCGTCGGTTCCCTCATCGAGGCCGAGCCGACCAGCGAGGGTTTCCGGCAGAGGGTCCGCATACGGCAACGGGTCTGCGGCCCATTCGATCTCTTCACCACCGGCTTCGACCACGTTCGGCACTGGCGGGCTTTGAAGGCCCAACTCGCGAGCCGCGGGTTCACTGAGATTTCTCGAAACCGCCGTTGCAGACAGCACACCAAGCGCCGCGCTCACGAAGACCAGACCAGCCCCAAGCCCGAGCACGTGCGCAAGTTGCCGGTTCACGCCCCTCCATCGACACGGTGAGGCAACTCTTGACCAGCGGTGCCGTCCTCGAGGCCCAGCCGTGTGGTCAACTGTGCGGATGCGTTCCGGCAGTTCTGGCCTGGCTTTCATCACGGTGTTGGCGCTCTTGTCCGCAGCCTGTGGCAGCGGCGAGGAGTCCAGCTCATCCCCATCCTCTCCGCCGCCCGCCGCTACCGATAGCGCCGTCGATCCCGTGATCACCAATGCGCCATCGACCACGGCCACGAGCCCTGCCACAACGAACGCTCCCATCGTCGCCCCCGAAGACCTCGCCGACCCCACGTCACCGAGCGAGTTCGCCGCCGAGATCAGCACGGCCGAGCATGCCGTGCGCAATGCTTCGCTCGATCCGGCAGTGACGACGCAATGGGGCCGACGGCAGCAGCGCCTCTATCGGCTACTGGCCCTGAACGAGTCGTGGGCCCCCGAGGCGCTGACGCTGGTAGAGAACGAGGTTCGTTTCGCAGTGGAGCAGAACTGGCTGGCCCGGCAGGAACTTTCCAGTCTGGTCACGAGCAGCAAGCTCAGTACGGTGCTCCCCGCATGGCGGGTGCGGGAACCACTGCCGGTCGCTGAGCTGATGTCCTACTACGAAGAATCCGAAGCCAACAGCGGGATCGAGTGGGAATACCTTGCGGCGATCAATCTGATCGAGACCAGGATGGGGCGAATCCAGGGGCTCTCCACCGCCGGCGCAACCGGACCGATGCAGTTCCTGCCATCCACCTGGGCGGAGTGCTGTGAGGGAGACCCCACGGTAGATAGGGATGCGATCATCGGTGCGGGCGTCTACCTACGGGCTCGCGGCGGACCCGAGGACATGGAACGGGCGCTCTTCGGATACAACAACTCCGACTACTACGTGGCCGCGGTTTCTGCCTACGCCGCTGTCTTAAGAAATGACCCCGACGCCTTGGCGGGCTACCACGCATGGGAAGTGTATTTCCGGGCCGAACCGGGGCTCGTACGGATCCCTCCCGGTTATGAAGAACTGGAGCCGGTGGACGCCGCCGAATGGATCGCCGCCAATCCCCAGCACGTCATCGATTGACATTCGCGAAGCCACGCCATCGCCAAAACCGAAAGAGTCGCACAGCGTTTCCTGTGCGACTCCAACGAGGCTTGCGGGTACTCGGGAAGACCGGGTACTCGGGAATGATGTGCTCAGGAGCCGCAGAACCTACGGACCCGGAGCGATGAGGTGGTTAGACCTTGGCGAGTGCCTTGACCAGTTCACCCTTGCTCATGGTGGCCCGGCCGTCGAGGTCGACGTCCTTGGCCATTTCGTAAAGCTCAGCCTTGGTCTTGCTGGAGAGACCGGCCTTGGCGGCCTTGGTCTCTGAAGCCTTCACCTTGGCGGTGGTGGCCTTGACGGTCTCCACGACGTCTTCCTCGGCATGGTCCAGAGCGATACCGAACTGGCCGGCAACCTGCTTCACGCCCTTGGTGGCGAATGCCACGGTATCCTCAGCGAACTTCTGGGCGGAGTCGAATGTTGGGACGAACTCGGAGGTGGCCTTCTGGGCCGTTGAGACAAGGGTCTTGTAGGTCTTGGTGGCGGTCTCAGAGGCGTTGCCGAAAGCGTCGACCATGTTGGTCGCAGCTCGTTCGGTGCTTCCCCAGACACGCTCGCCGGCGGCCCGGTTGAGGCGAAGTACCGCCTTGGGCACTGCGGGAAGGTCGTTTTCGAGCTTGTCGAGACGGGTGTTGATCGACTCGATGCTCTCGTTGATTGTGGTGGTGATTTCCATTGGGGGCTCCTTGGCCTCGTGCTAACTGCTTGCTAGCTAAAGTATATACCCAGTGCTTGCAACTGTTAACCCCCCAATGTGGTGACCTTCGTTACACGCCGCTTTCATCAGAGCGGATCGAGATCGCCGTAGTCCAGATTGAGCAATGGTGGGCCATCGGGAATCTCCGCTACAGCCTCGGGCACCTCGGGCGGGACCTGGTCCATCCCCAACGCTTGGCCCAACCCGAGCATGGCCGCCATTAAGACCGAACCCTTGTGGCGAGGGGTCCCGGTAGCGCCGGGCAAGAGCGGCTCGGTGCGCGGCGCGAGGTTGTCGAAGTCGTTCTCCCAACTTGGGCCCGTCATCCTCTTGAGCCTAGATTGCCTCGCCGGCCGGCGGCGTTCAGCCGCAATCGGCCCCGGCGCCCGGATGTTTTCTTCTCCACCCTGAAAGGATCTCGGCCCATCCGGACACAACACTCAATGCATGGCTTCTTCCGACCCATTCGATGCGCTGTTCAATACCACCTACCCCCAGGTTGTGGCCTATGCCCGACGTCGGACCGCCAATGTCCAAGATGCCGATGATGTGGTAGCCGAAATCTATGCCACTGCCTGGCGCCGCCGAGACCAGCTCAGCAGCATTCACACACCGCTGGCCTGGCTGTACGGGATCGGCTTGAACGTAGTTCGAAACCATCGCCGAGGGGATCAGCGTCATCTCCAGCTGGTCGGTGCCGCCCAATCCCAGGCTGCGGTGGCCGCTTCTGTCTCGGATCCCTCCGATGCAATCCAACTCCGCGATGCCCTGTCCACCATCCCCGACGATGATGCCGAGCTCCTACGCCTCGTGGCGTGGGAAGGGCTCTCGCACAACGAAGCAGGAGAAGTCCTCGGCTGCTCGGCCAATGCCGTCGGAATTCGACTCCACCGGGCGCGTCAGCGACTCGACGCCGCCCTCGCCCCCACCTCCCCCAATCAGAACAAAGCGAGTAACCAATGACCTCCTCCCCGGACCCCACCTCGATCGATCTCAGCGATCTGCGCGCTGCCGACCCGGTTCGCATGGCTGATCTGCCGCGATCCTCCGACCCCGGTGCAGTTGCGCTGCTCCAACAGGTAGCGGCCAATTCTTCCCCCGCCCCGACCCAAGCCCGCCGCGGCCTCCGCCACCGATTCGTCCCTCTTGGTGCGGTGGCCGCGGCATTCCTGATGGTGGTGGTCGGGTTCACCGTCTTCAGTCCCTCCAACACAGAAACCGCTCTAGCCACAGTGAAGACTGCGGCGCAAGAAGTCGCAGCCGCCAACTCGGGCCGGGCCACCACAACTTTCGAGATCGACGGGGTCAGCAACGGTGTATCGGACCGGGCCGCCGGCATGGCGGTACTCACCTATAACGGTGACAACTTCGCTGTCACCCTGGATCTCGCCGATCTTCCTCAGCAGTTCAAGAACCAGGGCGATGGCATGGGTGACCTGCTGAGCGAGGTGGAGACTCGATTCATCGACGGTGTGATCTATGGCCGAGGCGGACCGGTCGATGACTGGATTGCGGTCGAGCTGCCCTCGGTTTTCATCGACCAGATTCGCGAAACAGCCGATCCCCGGTCGGTTCTGGAGACGGTGCAGACGCTGGTGGAAACCGAAGAAGTAGGGACCACCACTATCGACGGGGTCGACGTCACTCACTATCAGAGCATCGTGGATCTCGACGAGAAGTCTTTGGCCGAATCCGGATGGCTAGCGGGGGTTGACTCCCAGATCGACGTAGACACCGATGGGACTCTCACCGTGGATCTCTTTGTGAGCGACACCGGCCAGCTCGTAAGGCTCGACCTATTCGGCACCTTGGCCGCCACCGAAGCGACCGACAGCGTGGCGGCAACGTTCTCGGTCTCCACGCTGTTCACAGACCTGAACGCCGTCGACCCCATCACCGCCCCCGAGGGCGTGGTGCCATCGCCGTTCCTCCCCGGCGAACTGTCGGAGGAACTGGGCAACTAGCAAACCCATTCCGCTGCGCGCTCCCTCACCCTCGCTTCCATCTGACACCATGGACACCCTATGGCGTTGACGAAAACGGTGGCCGCTACCGCTGCCCTGGGCCTGTTGGTCGCAGCGTGCGGAACCGGCGACCCTCTCACGGGGATCGAAACCGGCGGTGACTCCGTTTCGGCCACGGTGACAACCTCGGTTACTACGGCTCAGCAAACAACCTCCTCAGCGCCCGATACTGCCACATCAACAGCTGTTGAATCGGCTGTCACAACTGCGGCTCCAGCCGCCGCCACTGCGCCCAATCTCTTTCCCGATCTCACCGCCACCGACGTCGCCACCGGCCAGAGTGTCAACCTTCGCAGCCTCGGCGGAACCGGAACCCCCGCAGTGCTTTGGTTCTGGTATCCGCATTGACCGGGCTGTCGGGCCGAGGCGCCCGTCGTTGAGCAGTTCGCTCAGCAAAATCCCGGGATCAAAATCGTCGGTATCGGTGGTCTTGACTCACTGTCCCTGGCAGAAGATTTCAAGTCAGATACCGGCGCAAACTTCCAACTCCTGTGGGACGGCGAGTTCGATATTTGGAGCCACTACGAAGTGAGCAGTCAACACACCGTCCTCGTCTTCAATGCGGCGGGCGAATCGGTGGACAGCTTCAACCGTTGGGACGGCGACCGGGTCCTCGCCTCCCTCTGACCGTGCAGCTGACGCCCTAAGACCGGAAGTCAACAACTCCAGTCGATAGACCCAACGTCGTTAGGGCCGGCATCAATGAGTGCCACGATCTGGTCTTCGGATACAAGCTCGCCACCCCACGCGTCCATACCCACGTTGATCTGCCGGTTGTTCTGGCGCCAGACCTCATGGACATGGCCGTGCAACAACCAACCGCCCTTGTCGAGGGGGCGGTGTTCGGTAAACCGATCCTGATCATGTGAATCACCCAAATACGGGAAATGCGAGCAATCAACCGACCTCCCCCCAATCTCGACGGTGCTGGTCTCGCCGGGCAGAACCTTCATACCGGTGGAGGCATAGAGGTCATGGTGCCTGGCTCGTGTCTTCGCAGAACGGCCCACCCATGGTGCGTCATGATTCCCGCAGAGCAACGTGATCATGCCATTCAGCCGGCCAGCGAGCGGGACGGTGTCACGAAGGTGTCCCATCGCCAAATCGCCCAGAATCCATACCTCGTCGCTGGGATCCACCGTCTTGTTCCAAACCGAGATGATTGCATCGTTCATCTGCTCGGCATCAACAAAAGGCCGATCGCAGTAGCGAATGATGTTGTTGTGACCGAAGTGAAGGTCAGAGGTGAACCACCGCATCCCTCTAGTATCGGCGGCGCATCGCCGCGTTGTTACTCACACCGGTGGCAAACCCCGCAGACGCCGGCAGCTGGCGATTGACTGAGTCCTGCGCCTATGCGGCATGACTAGTAGGACTATGAGAGAGTGAGGATGTGACGGATCACAACTTCTTTCCCTACAAGCTCGACAAGCGCTGGTTCGCTTTGTTCGCGGCACTTGGCGTGAACGACAGTGATGGCGTCCACATCACCGAGGACGGAACGTTGCTGGCCACGTTTGGCCGTGTGAAGGTGGAGACCCCGCTCGCCAACATTGGCCACACGATCGTGACGGGCCCCCATCGGTGGTACACCGCGGTTGGGCTCCGGCTCAGCTTCTCCGACGACGGCCTGACGTTCGGCACCAACCATCAACGCGGGCTCTGCATCGAGTTCAAGGAGAGGATTCCGAAGGTCATCGGTCGGCGCGATCACTCTGCCCTTTGGGTGAGCGTGGCTGACCCCGAAGGATTAGCTGCGGCGATCGCCCGGTGATCCCGGCGCCCGGATCGGCTGCGAGGTGCACGAAGATGTCGTAAGCTATAAGTGAGCTACCGATGTTCCCGCTCTCACGCCACCGCCCACGGTGGTTACTGAAACCGGGCACGTCCAGCGAAGCCGTCATCTCGACGGGTCATACAACGAGAGTCTCCGGGGACGACATGACAGAACTCAGCAATATTCCAGATTGGCTGGATATGGAAGCCAAGGCCGGTGCCTGCGCTGTCTATGACGATGAAGGCAACCGCTGGAATCTGGCTCAGCGGAAATACACCGATGTGCGCAGTTGCCTCCTTCGGAAACGAAAGACCGATCACATGCTTCTAGACAAGGAAACCCCTGGCGTAAACAAGACATGGACGGGTACACGCAAAGGGGCGTACGTCACGGCGACCGGCGAAACCCCAGTGGCCATTGGCATTGCTTGGATCAACGACGAGGCCTATGCGGTCAACATGGGCACGCCCTCCGAGACCGGCGTAAGTTCTCACTCGCCATGGGATGCCATTCAAGGCGTGATCGACGAAGCAGCGAAGTCCAAGGCCAACGTGGTGAAACTCACCGACCTTTACACGTAATTCCCGCACGCACAGAAGGAACTGACCCGCACGCACAGAAGGAACTGACCCGCACGCACAGAAGGAACTGACCCGCACGCACAGAAGGAACTGACCCGCACGCACAGAAGGAACTGTTAGCCAGATCGGGTGGACCCGATCTGGCTTTCGTCAATGCTCAGGTACGGAACGTGGTCCAGGCCGGATATCGATCCTGGGGATCCTGCACATTCAATCGATGCTCACTGATCCAGCCCCGGGAACCAATGATTGACGAATCATCCTTCCCCGCGTCAAGCAGGGTTGGATACCAGCGGTAATAACCCGACGTCTGCGTCCACTGTTGCTCCTTTCGCACGACCGTCGAAGGGTTGGACCAGTCTCGCAGGTTGTTGGACGTGCGCAAGCGGTACGCCGTATCAGTGGAATACAAGCAGACCCATGTCCTCCAGGCCGTCGACCAACGGAGTGAAGGCGATGCTGCGTAGAAGTGGGGATCTTCAGCGTTTTCTGAAATCACCTCGCCACGTTTTGACCAGCTGCCCGGAGAACCGTCCGAAGCAATCGAAGCCGTTGCGAGGTGTATCTGTTGGTGACGACCGTTTCCGTGTCGATTGCTATAGAGCATCACGAACCGATTATTGTCGCGGGCGACACTGGGGTTCTCTGCGCCACGGAAACCGCTACTTTCCAGGTCGTCACCGGTAAGGATGGTGCCCTGATGGTGCCAGATATACCCGTCAGTGTCGGAGATCACCTGGCCGATGGAAGCGATTGGAGCTGCACCGTGGTGATTCTCTTGATGGACCCAACCGTGGATCCGGTTCGAGTTCGGGTCTCGCAGCACCGAGGCGATTCCGCTGTAGTGGCTGTTGTCGCCGTAGCCGCCAGCAGCACCGTGGACCCACACTCCTGGCCCGAGCCCTTCCAAAGATGGGCCGGTGTGCCGGTAGGTATGGCCGTTGCCATGCATTTGGAAGACGATCAGATCGTCGTTCTGTGAACGAATGAACGAGACGGCTCCGTCTGCGACCCCCGGAGGAAACGCTCCGTCGGTGTGGTGGTCCTGTTCAAGCGCAGTCCACCTCGTGGTACTTCCACCGACCCGCATTCGGCGCCGGCGGCGGCGGTGGTCCGCCCCCGCTGGTGATTGGGCAGCAACCGGTAAGACCGCTGCACCGATAATCGCCGCTCCGCCGGTAATGACTTTCCGTCTACGCATGAGTAAAGATACCAGATCTGAGAGAAAACTAAAAAAATCAATAGGTTGTTGGACTCATTTACCTAGGTGATCTTACTCAGCGTGATGAACCAGTCACTAGTGGTGTGGAAAGAGTCGACTGCACTCGCCATCCGTTGTCGGGTCGCTTTGCCTGGGAGGGGAGGATCGGCGAGGCTGACGGGATGGAACTGCACGCTGATATCGAACACCTCGCGATGTTGCTGGGAACGTGGAGCGGGAAGGGTTCGGGGCATTATCCCACGATCGAAGATTTCGAGTATTTCGAGGAAGTCACCTTTGGGCACGTTGGCAAGCCGTTCATTTCCTATGTCCAGAAGTCCCGCGATGCAGTGACCGAACTCCCCCTCCACTCCGAAGCCGGCTATTTCCGACCGGTTGGGGCTAACGCGATCGAGCTGGTCCTGGCTCAACCCAGCGGCATCGTGGAAATCCATAGCGGAGTTCTCGACGGAACCACGATCAGGTTGGAATCCACAACAGTACTCACCACTCCCACGGCCAAGGAGGTTACTTCGGTGCACAGGATCATTGAGGTGAACGAGTCAATACTCAGCTACGACGTCCACATGGCCGCGGTCGGGCTGCCGCTGCAACACCACCTCTCCGCAGAACTGCATCGGCAATAGAGTCCCCTCTATGACGATCACAATTATCAACGGTGGAACCCAAGGATTGGGTGAAGCAGTGGCTCGGGCGCTGGTGGCCAAGGGTTCCACCGGTCTTGTCCTCGCGGGCCGATCTCGAGATCGCGGCGAAGCACTAGCCGCCGAGCTGAACAGACTCGGCACGCCCACAATTTTCGTGGCAGCCGACATGAACGCACTCGACGCCCCGCAAACGATCGTCGAGGCGTGCGACGAGCGGTTCGGCACCGTGAATGGACTGGTCAACGTGGCAGCCATCACGACGCGAGCCAATCTCCTCACCGATACACCGGAACACTTTGAGCGGCATATGGCGGTAAACGCGAAGGCCCCGTATTTTCTGATCCAAGCAACGGTCAGGCTCATGCTCCGTGATGGAGCGACGGGTTCAATAGTGAACGTGGGTTCCGTCGCCAGCCATGGCGGCGCTGCCAAGCTCACGTCATATGCCATGAGCAAGGGAGCTTTGACCGTGATGACGAAAAACCTTGCCTACGGCCTGATACGCCACAATATTCGAGTCAACCAGGTGAACCCCGGTTGGATGGATACCGAATCCGAGCATTGGATCCAGATGAACGAGGACGGTGCGCCCGAGGATTGGCTAGTAGCGGCCGAGAATTCGCGACCGATGGGCCGGCTGGTGAAACCTTGGGAGGTTGCGAATGTGATCGCATTCTGTCTGTCGCCAGACTCGGGCATGATGACCGGAAACTGCATCGACGTGGACCAGTCCGTTCAGGGAGCTGGCGATCCCCATGTTCCGAGCATCGAAGACAGCATTCCGATCTAGCCGTCTTCAGCGAGGGCAGCCAGCACTTCGTCCACCAGCTCGACAACTGGCCGACTTGCTTCGAGCGTGAGGTGGGCTGTGCTCTGGTACAGCGGTAGGCGCCGTTCCCGCATCGCCACCAATTCCTCCCTGTTGGTGGACCGGCGGTGATCCTCAGCCGAGAACCGCTCCAACATGAGGTCAACGTCCACGTCGAGAAAGACCACAAAGGCGCGCTGCACCATTGCGTTCCGGCAATCAACATTCTCGATAACTGAGCCGGCCGCAGTGATGACTCGAGGGATTTCGCTGAGCAGTGAACCGAGGAGCGACTCGGCTTCCATCGCTTGCAGCACGGCCAGGCCATGCTCCTCGGCGATTTCACGACCGGTGGAACCGGTCCACCGTTCGAGGTCTGCATCTGAGTCGTCGAACTTCCAGCCCAGGATCTTGGCAAGCTCCATTCCTACTGAAGTCTTCCCGGAGGCCATCAGGCCCGTCAGCACGATGTGGTTTTCGCGTGTTGTGGTCATATGAAATCCTCCTAGCTCTTCAACGTTAGGCCACCGTCCACCACGAAGATTTCACCGGTGGTGTACTTGTTGCGGAGGAGAGCCAGCACCGCCTCGGCACAGTCATGAGGTGTCGCCGAGCGCGGCACCGGAGCGGTAGCGGCCACACTTTGATGGAGCCCTTCCCACTCTCGAGTCCACGGCGTGGCCACAAGGCCGGGGGCGACTGCATTCACCCGGATGGGTCCGTAGGACTTCGCCAACAGCTTGGTCATCTGGTTGAGCGCGGCCTTGGACATCGAGTAGGCGATCGACGAACCAAGGGGTCGGATCCCGGCGATCGACGTGATGGTCACAATGTTGGGGTCCTCGCTCTTACGAAGGTGGGGAATCAGCGCGTTTGGTGAGCCACCACGTGCCGTAGACATTGACCTCGAAAGTCTTCTTGAAGATCTCATCGGTCAGGGCCTCGAGGTCACTATGGTCGACCGACGTTGTCCAGCCGGCGTTGTTTATGAGGAAGTCCAGTTGACCGAACCGCTCCAGCGTTTGGTCGACGAGCCCGTGGGCCTCTTCCTGTTTGCTGATATCGGCCCGGATGTAGGCGGCGTCGTGAGGCAGTGACGAAGCGATGCTCTCCCCGGCTTCCACCGACGAGGACGAGTTGACCACTACGGTGGCTCCCAAGCCGGAAAGCCGCCGAGCAGTCTCCTCGCCAATCCCGCTCGAGGACCCCGTCACAATCGCCACTCTGCCGTCGAACTCGTTGGCTGTCATGAGTTCACCGTAGTGAACTGGAACGGACGGAGTACCGAAACGGCTGTTTAGGCAAACCGCTAGAACCATCGGTCACGGTCGGACTAACGTTTCCCGGGTGGCGCTGCACTACCTGGCCGAGACCGCCTTTGAAGACTTGCTCCTCTTATGGCGGCGCCATGACGATCTGCAGAACAGCTCCGATGTGGCGCTAAAGGTATTGGCCGCCAGCCGCCGCGAACTGGAACGCTCCCGACGACGCATGCGACGGCTTCGCCTCGCTCTCTACCCGTCTGCAGCTGAACAAGAAACCGAACTACTCGCCGTTCTCTGCCCAACGATGGACGAAATCGTTCACCTGGGCTGGGACCACCAAACGCCACTATTCCCCGGCACGCTGACGTGCCCGTGCGGCAAGCGGATCCCGATCCCCTGAACCATGTAATCCGGGTCAGTCGGGGTGGTGGCTCATGGCACCCGGGGGAAGTACCAGGCGGCGTTGCATTCGCCCTGAAGGGCGTCCACCGTGTAGCTGTGCGGGTAGATCCGCAGATACACACAGTGTTGGCGGCCGAAACTGCTAGCCGGATAGCTCGCAATGAACGTGTCACCGGTTCGCATGACCATCAGATCTGTTCTCACAACATCCGACATTTCAACGGCCCCGATTTCGACTTGGCTCTCCACATGGCCACCTCGCTGGAGCTGCTCCGCTTCCGCACTCGCCTCGGCCGCCAGCCAGCGTTCGAGAACAAGGTCATAGACACCGGACTCGCCAACTCCCGATGCTTGCTCAAGAGCCTGGTCGATGTTTTCTTCCTGGTTCAGGTCTATCCAGTTCCGGATGAGTGGGAGTGCGATCGCCACTAATGTGGACGCGATAACAATTGCTCCGGTCGCTCCGATGGCGGATCGCATCCACCGCCAAGTACTTTCATCGGTTGGGGAGGGCGAGGTCGACTGTTCTTGAACACCCGTGGCCATTGAGTTCTTTCTCTGTGGGTCGGACCCATGTCCGATCTATCTATCATCGCCGATCCAGTGGATTCTGTCTCGGGCATTTGACAACATATTCACGAAATATCCTCTATCGAGACCTGTGATCGTCTGGACATCTGCAGTCATTCACGCCCGGCAGGCGGGCAGGAATGACTGCAGGTCGCTACGCGGGGAGGCTTGGCGCCACCGGAAGAGATCCAGCGTGCAGCACGTAGGTGTTGCCCGTGCTCGTCTCCATCTGCTGAATCAGCCGTAGCTGAAGCAGCGTGGGGTTGTCAGCTGCCATTCGGGCGGCGTTGGCCAGGCTTCGGAGAGCGGCCGTTTCGGCCCGCGCCCGCTCCAGGGCCGCCTGACCGGCGAGACGAGCCTGCACCACTTCGGCCACCGAACGCTTCAACTCACCGGGGGTGGTGAGATCGCGAACTCGGACGGCCGAGACATGCAGACCTCGGTCGGCGGCCATCGCCGCCACTCGCTCGGTCGTTGGACCGTCAAGCCCGGCACGGTTGGACAGAAGGTCTTCCAATCCAACCGCACCGATTGCGTCCCGAAGTGCCAGCTGCACTTCGAGATAGATCGCCTCGAACCAACTACCAGATCGGTAGGCGAGCAGCGGGTCCGCGACGGTAAACGTAGTGCTCGCCGTGGCTCGCACTGCGGCGCCGTCGGCCGTGAAGGTTTCCTGGCCCGGGGCGGTCATGATCTGCTCGGTGCGGGGGACGCGGTGCACCATGGCGCGACGAGGGTTGAACCAGTGTCGGCCGGGGGCGAGCACCCGAATCGCCACGCCGTCGCGCACGAGGACGGCGTGCTCGAGCTCGGTCACGGTGACCTGCCAGTTCGCGGGCCGGAAGATGCTCGGGGCGGACTGGGCTGCGTAGTTGAAGTGGGGGTTTCGATTGAACACGGTTACCTCCCGACGAGCGGGCGTTGGATGATAGTGCCGATCACCCCGACCGGCGACGACTCCTCGGCGGGGGCCCGAAGGTCCACAGGGCCGAGGGTCGGGCACTCCCGAAGAAGCGTCCGGTCGGGGTAAACGACGTTTGTAAGGAAGGGATTCGAACCCTGAGCGCTAGCCGTACCAGACCCCGGGGCCGATGACCGATCCCGCCGTGGAAAACCACGGTGATGGAGGTGCGACGTCCGGGAAATCAGAGAATACGCAAGAACACCGAGCTGTGCCGGGAATTTCCAGGGCCAGCGAAATTTCCAATCTGCAGTCATTCACGCCCGCTGGATGGGCTTCACTGACTGCAGGTGAGCCGCCGAGCCCTTCCGTGCCTGAGCGGGCCCACTGCTACCGGGCGTTGGTGGAGAAGTGCCAGGGCTCGGTGGGAAGGTTGTAGAGGCCGTAGGAGGAAGCATTGGCTGCCAGCCAGTCCCATCCCGGCCCTGACCGGCGCTTGATGATGGAGCCGTTGTAGGTGAAGTCGATCGCTTTTCCTTGTTCGTGCATCGAACTGCCGGGTCGGGCAGTTGGTGGTCGACACTTGGATGGCGACATCTCGTACACCGCATAGTCAGACGTTCCGCAGTGTTTGCGTCGAAGGCGTATCTGAGCCTCGGAGTCCCGGTACCCACCACCGCCGAGGTTGATTCCATCGGCGTGGGCTGCCTCGAACAGTGCGGTCACGTTGGCTGCTATCGAGGCATGAACCCAAACCCCGAATCCGGCATGCACAATGTCGCCTGCCCCCACCAGCACCGGACGGGAGCCCGACTGTCCGTTGGTGCCAGCAAGCAGATTGACGAGGAGCGCCTCAGCGGCGGAAAGTTTTGTGCTGACAGATGCATCCAGCTCGGCGAGGGATTGCCGCTCGGCCAACAAGTGATCGAGACGCTCCTCGGCCGCCGCAAGTATCACGTCATATTCCTCTGATGCGCCTTGGAGCGTGGCTAAGTCCGCTTCAGCCCGCCGTCGGGTGGCGTCGGCAAGCTGTGACGCATCGACCAACTCCTGCTGGCCAACCACAAGCTGCTCACGGGCGTTGTCGAGGCTGTCCCGTAGGTCATCGTTTGAGCCCAACACATAGCGAGAGAGCGAGTCCTGTCTGACCGCCGCATTTGGATCACCGCTTCCCAACAGCGACGGCCCGCCTCTCTCATCGAGGAATGAGCGCACGGCCTCGTTTCTGATTTGGACCCCGAGCCTGTCGATCTCGGCTGTGACCGCATCCACCTGGGCCTGGGCTTCGTCGAGGCCGCTCCGTGCCGAGCGGGCCTCCTGCCTGGACGTGGCAACAACGAGCTCTTGGCTGTTGATCCAGCCGCGTAGAACCGACAGCGCATCATTGAGATCATCGATCTCTACGTTGGCGGCGTCGATCGCCTTGGCCGCAGCTACTCGCTCGGCCTGAATACGCCGTTTCTCAGCGCGGAGATCCTCGATGGAGGTTGGGTCCGAATCGGTCTGGGCGGGTACTGAGGCGGGGATGAGGAGGAGCACAGCAAGAACCGCCACCCCCACTCGCCCCCTTATCGGCAGCCAACATCGCAAATTCCGGCCCCCCGACCACATACGGCGAAGTGTAATGACAAGTAGTGGCAGACTCCTCCGTCAGCGGCGGTCGGCTCTGCCCCATTAGGTTGGCGCGCTAGCGACATCGCCGTCAACCGGAGCACCTGCGCTGCCGAGGGCCAGACGCGTTTCCGAGCCGGATCCGGCGTGGATCACTCTCCGGATCCGGCTCAGGAGCTGAGCGACCTAGTCGTCCAGCCAGATGTGATCGAGGATCTTCAGCTCACCACCCCTATCCGCGACGTGGAGCACCGAGAAATCGCCGGGTGTTCCGTCACTTGTGGATACTACGAGCCAAGGCCCGTCGCCTTCCACGGCGATGATCTCAAGCTCGGAGACGAAACCCGGGATAGTCGCATCGATGTGATTGGCCAGCGCTTCGCCAGTCAACCCTTCCGGGGCGGCCCAGCTGTAGAAATACGCTCCGTCTTCCATCAATTCGACTGCTGCGGCGCCGTCACGGGCGACCCAAGCGTCCTTGTTGGCATCGACGAGAGTTTGGACGTCAGCGGGAACGTTCACACCGGTGTCCCGGAATGCCAGCCAGCCGAAACCAAACCCGACGAGCAAGGCGAGGATGCCCATTATCGAGAGTGTCGACATCTTGAACCGATCGGCCTCCATGGGTTCCCCAGTCCCGCGGTCGGCATTTGCCTTGTCCCTGGTAAGTGTGGTAGTCATCTGCCTGCACCTCCTTGAGTGCGTTGTAAATGGACCTCGACGAAATTGGTCGGGATCGCCCTAACTTCACGATGGGCCGAGCTGGAGTTGAGCGGTAGAGGCCGAGGTCAGGATCCCGCTGGTTACATCCAGACGATCACGCCACTCAGCAGGCTGATCTAAGCTGTGCGGACCCCATCTATGACCGTCACACCCACCCAAAGCGCGGCACCAGTTCCCCTGTACCACTCGACCCTCCGGGACCACCTGAAGGCAACGGAACCAGAACTCTGGAAATGGTTCGCTCAGACCCACGCCCAATCTGAGGAGAGTTCTGACAACACCGAACTGGAGATCCTGAAATCGGCCTACCGCATAGAGGATCATGATGGACTCACCCTCGCCGCCGACGCCACGATCATCGCCGGTCGCCTGGGCCTCGATCATCCCGTCACGTGTTACCAGGCCCTCAATACCGATCAAAGCAATGCGTCGGTGTACATATTGGGTGACAAGACGGCCGGCTTTCACACCCACATCGTCTTCAGCGGCGAAGTCCTCTCGTTACTCGATCCCGCCGAGCTGAGAGCCGTATTGGCCCACGAGCTTGCCCACGTAGCTCTACTTCTGCAAGACGATGGCGACTTCAGAATCCTGGTGGCGCTGGTGGAGCGGCTGGCCACGAACAGCGCCGCCCACGAAGCGCTCGACGAAACCGCTCGCCGTCTTCGCCTCCACACCGAAGTCCATGCCGATGCAATTTCCATAACCGCCACCGGTGAACGTGACGACCTCATCGCCGCCCTGGTGAAAACCCAAAGTGGGCTGAAGAACGTGGATCCCCGCGCCTACCTGCGCCAAGCCGAACAGATTCTGGCGTCCGACAGCTCGGCCACCGCCGCGTGGACCCACCCCGAACTCCACATCCGGGTGGCGTGTCTGGCCGCCAACACCGGCGCGTCGGGTCCCAATCAAACCGTGGTGGCCGAATTGATCGAAGGACCCGACGATCTTGACCGGCTGGACCTACTGGGACAACTGCGACTTCAGGATCTCACCTCATCGGTGATCACCGGCGGAGTGGAGGCGGTTGGCGACTGGACTCGCTACAACAGCTATCTACGCAGTTTCGTTGGCAACGCCGGCGTGTCCGAACTGCTGGCCAGCATGGGCCAAGGAACGGCCCCACTGGCCAACGCAAACCCAAATCGTAGTTTCCACCCCAAGGATGGGGCCCTGGAAACCGCTCAACCGTCAGTCCGGAATTTTGCTGCTGCTCTTCTCGTGGACCTCGCCATGACAAACGATGACGATGCCGACAACGTTGCGCCGATGTGGAGCTTGTCCAAAGAGGCTGAACGGATCGGAGTTGCCGCCGAGTTCGACCGGATACTTACCAAGGCGACCGGCCAGACACTCAGCTCAGTCCGGCGGCTCCGCACATGAACTTCGCCAGCCTGCTCAGTGAGGCGGACGCCCAACAAACACTGCCGAGCGCCGGTGACATCCTGGCTGTTGGCCTCCCACTTCTGCGGCAACTGGCCCAGCTCCATGCCGGAGGAATGGTCACCCGCATGGGCGGCCTGGACCACATCACCTATGTCAACGGCGAGCTTGGCTTCGACCCCGAAATCGTGCAACGCCCCAGCCCGCCAAATCGGATGGTGGACCTGACGAACTCTCCCAACAGCCGCGCCGCCATTGAAATCACCGGTCGGATAGCGATCGACCTGGACGATGGCTACTCACACAACATCTCCACGCTCGATGTCCTCACCGAGACCGACATGCTGCCCACCCGTCCTGTGCTGGTCAACGGATACCAAGCATGGGAGCAACGGCTGGATCACCACGACCAACTCACCGATATCCATTTGGCCGGACTGTTGCTCGCCAGCTACGCCACCGCTCTCGATCTCGACCTGCCCACCGACATCACCGAACTAGCCAGCAACCGCCGCCACCTTCTCCGGTTGAACCCGGGGCTTCACCCCGTTGTGGCTGGCGTCCTGAGCGAAATGATCGAACCCAATCGCAATCGTCGCCCCCCGGAACTGGTGAGCCTTATCTCCCGCCTGGAGAATCACCGAGCACTGGCCGCCGATCTGAACCTCGACGATGCCTACCGCTTGGCCGTGGCCAGCCCCGGCACCAGCTGGCAGTCCGCCGTGCTCAGCACATTGCGGGACAGAGTGTTTGACCTGACGCGTCGCAATCGCGCCATCTACTTCCGACCTACCGCAGCTTCGGTTGGTTTGACCGAGGCTTCGGTCCCCATGATGCTGAACGTTGACCGAATCAAACCCGCCGACCTTCTCACGTGGAACGACGCAAATGCGAAGCAACTCACCGGCGGTGTGCCCCGCAATCTGGGCAAGTGGTGCCGTTTCGAAGAATCTCCGCACATCGCCCCATCGCTCGACAAACTGATCAGCGCCGACCGTAAGAGCAAGGCCGAGTACGGCTTCGGACGACTGAAGATGATCGTGGCCTTCCTGCGCTGGGTGGACCCGGAAACCAACGAGACAATCAACTCGCCGCTCGTGTTCATGCCGGCGACTCTCACCAAGAAACGAGGTGTTCAGCCGATCTATCGGCTGGCGTGTGACACCGAGGCCACCGTGAACCCGGACCTTCGCCACCTGCTCAATGTGCGGTTCGGCATCGAGCTGCCAACCACCATCGATTCCTCCCCCAGCGCTATCAGATCATTGGTCGCCGACCTGGAACGCGAGGTCCGCTCCACCGACCCGGCAACGCGAATCGAGGTGATCGAACAACCTCGGATCAAGCTGCTACGGCAGCGGGCCAAGGTACGACTGGATGCATATCGACGCCGTCGGGTCACCGCACTCGCCAACTCCGGCCGCTGGCGCCGGGTTGACCACAGCTACGAAGACGGCGACTGGCGCCCGCTAGGCCTAACCCTCTACAAGAAGTTCGTCCACACACCGGACTTCCCCCTCCGCTCCCTAGCCGGAGCCGCTGCCCGCCCAGCGATCAGTTCACGTCAGGACGACCTTTCGTTCGCCGCCCGAGAGCGCGAATCGTTCGCCATGGAAACCTCCGACACCAATCGCCACCGCTGGGAAGTGGACTTGTGCGCCGTAACGCTTGCTTCCATCGGTTCGAAACGGTCAAGTCTCGTTCGAGATTATGACGAACTTCTGCAGGATGTTGGAGTGGCCCACGGGCACGTTCCCTTCGATTCCGTGTTCTCTCCTGAGCCACGAAACCTTGCTCCAGCTGGCACCGAATCCGGGATCGGAACCGACCAGACTCTCGTCCTCCCGGCCGACGACGCCCAGGCCCGAGCCGTCCGGAGGGCCATGCGGGGCGAGTCGTTCATCATTCAAGGTCCGCCGGGCACCGGTAAGAGTCAAACGATCACCAACTTGATCGCCGCCCTCGTTGCCGACGGTAAACGAGTCTTGTTCGTGTGTGAGAAGAGAGCTGCAATCGACGTCGTGGCCAACCGCCTCAACCAGGTAGGACTCGGCGAACTTACCGCAACGATTCATGATTCGCAGTCCGATCGTCGTTCCTTCATCGCTCAGCGCGGCGCAGTTTATGACCGCTGGCTGGAAGGCGAGTCCGACAGAGTGGGCGGAGGACCGGTCAAGCGGCGAGCACTAATTCGCAAACGAATGGACACCGAACTCGCCCGGCTCTCCGCTCTCGAATCGGACCTGAACGCCGGAGGCATAGGGGGCCGAGATCTGATCGAACGAGCCGCGGCGCTTCGGTTGAACAAGGTGAAACCGGCGGAGCTGGTTCCTGGCACCGTGCCTGAGGCCGGGCCCAGCACAGCGCCCCACTCGCTACCGGTCGCCGACTTCCTCAAGGCCCTCCCACTTCTCCAGGAAGTATCCGAAGCGCTTGCCGGCTCGGGACGGTCGCCAATCCTTGGCGACGAGTTCGCCTTGCGCATCCATCCCGCCGAAGCCGCATCGGTTTCGGCGGTTCAAGCCACTGCGAATGAACAGCGGGCAAAGCTCTACGCCCTTCGGTCCGGAGGGGTGCGGCTGGCGGATGTGACCGCCGGCGAGTTGTTGCAGCTCTCCCGGGATGCGGCGATGGTGGCACCGATTCCGGCCGCGGTGCATTTCTTGGGTGACCCACCTCCGGCCGGACTGCCTGAGGCCATTCTCCACCAACGAAAGACCCACCGGGAGGTCGCCGAATCTCGAACCGCTATCGAGCACTGGTCGGCGGTGCTCGACCCTGCCGAGGCGCGCACAGCACTAGCGGTTGCCACCGACCAAGAGGAATCGTTTTTCAAGTTCCTCAACGCCCGCTGGCGGGCGGTCAAGAACACCGTGCGAGAGGCTTATGACTTCGCCGCCCACCAGATCGAACCATCCATCACCGAGGTTCTCACCGCATTGGTTGCTCACCACGAAGCTGTGGAGGCACGAGATGCGTTTGTGGCTGACTCGCATCGACGGTGGGGAACCGGCGACCCCGCCGCGCTAAAGGACGTGCTCACCCAGGCCGCGGACGGCCCGCTCCCGCAGTTCTCCAAGGAGCTCGGCTTCGACCCCAATGTGATCGCCACTCAGGCGCAGGAGCTTGCTGTACTGAACAGCAAATTGTTGATCTGGCCTGAAGGCACCCTGGCAGAGCTGCTGGAGTGGGCCGACGGCGCGGCGGAGACGTTACCGTCTGTGCAGCCGGCCCTGGAGCGATGGGGTGCACTCGCAGATTTCGGACCCGAGCTACTGCTGACCGCCCTCACACCGGGCGCCCCATTGGACAGCATTGAACGGGCCGTGGTCGATCGAGGTGTAGCCAATCTCCGCAGTCGATTGGTCAGCGCCGGGCTTTCCGGCACAGTGATCGATGGTGCGATCGAGCGGCTCCTCACTACGCATCAGGAGCTCTTGGAAGCGAACGCCCAGGTGACGGTCCACATGGTGCGCGAACGCTTCCTCCGCAATGTGGAATTTGCACTCGCTTCGAAAGCCGACCGGTCTCCGACCGAAAAGGCGAGGATGACTGCCTACCGGGCCGGTCGCAAGATCTTGGAAAACGAATTTGGCAAGAAGATGCGGCACAAGCCGATTCGCGAACTGGCCAGCGGCGACCCTGGCACTGTAATCGCGGACCTGGCGCCCATCTGGCTGATGAGCCCCCTCAGCGTGTCCGAGACCCTCCCTCTCGACACGGCGTTGTTCGACGCCGTGGTGTTCGACGAGGCCAGCCAGATTCCCGTGGAGGACGCACTGCCAACGATGTTCCGGGCGCCACAGGTGATCGTGGTGGGAGACCGAATGCAGCTGCCACCCACCACCTTCTTCACTGCCGACGTGGACACTGACGCCGAGGACGACGAACCCTTGGTCGATGAGGACGGCCACAACCTGATCTTGTCACTCGACGCCGACAGCTTCCTCACCCAGGCCGACCTGAAGTTGCCATCGACGCTTCTGAACTGGCATTACCGATCTCGCTCCGAATCGCTCATCGCCTACAGCAACAGGGCGTTCTACAACTCGCAGCTGGCCACGATCCCCGACCGCCGGTTAGACGATCCAACACAAGCACCAATTTCGGTAGCGGTCCCCACCCGGGGCGCCGCAAATGTGCGGCATCTCCTCGATCGACCGATTTCGTTTCACCGGATGACCCAATCTGTTTACGCCGAACGCCGGAACGAATTCGAGGCCGATTACATCGCTGAGATGATTCGAACGTTGTTGCTGGGACCAAACGAACTGACGATCGGCGTGGTGGCATTCAGCCAGGCCCAACAAGCGGAAATCGAGGACTCACTTGCCGAACTGGCTACCGCCGACGCTCAATTCGGCAGTGCTCTCGATCGGGAAATGGAACGAGCCGATGGCGACGAGTTCGTGGGGCTGTTCGTGAAGAACTTGGAGAACGTTCAGGGTGACGAGCGAGACATCATCATCATGAGCGTCTGCTACGGGCCGGACCTCACCGGCCGGATCAGGATGAACTTCGGGCCGATCAACCAACAGGGTGGTGAACGGCGGTTGAACGTGATCTTCTCGCGAGCCAAGCGGCACATGGCGATCGTCAGTTCGCTGGACGGCTCACAGATCACCAACTTGCACACTCCCGGTGCCGCCAACCTGGCCCATTTCCTCACGTACGCTGCCGCCGAATCCGTGGGCGACTCAACGGCTGGGGAAGCTGCTTTGGCCCGCATTCCGGGGATTCGCTCGATGGACCAAGCGGAAACGCACGCATCGGCCCTTGTCGCCGAGATCGCTCGGGCTTTGAGGGGAGAGGGACTCACGGTGGATGAAGCGGTAGGGCGATCGGGGTTCCGGATCGATCTCGCCGTACGCGGCGCCAGCTCCTACACGCTAGGACTTCTACTCGAGCCAGCTGGTTCTAAGGACCGTGGGGGATCATCTCGCTACCTAGCTGAGGCCGGGGTGCTTCACGCCTTCGGCTGGCCCATCATGCGTATCTCAATCACGGACTGGCTCGACGCGCGTTCCAGCGTGGTCCAGCGCGTCCTCGCCGCCGTTGCGGACTAGCTCGTTGACCGGATGCACCGCATCGAGGTCCAGCGAGGTTTACAGAAAGCGGTCGAGCACGCGAAAGACCTGTTTGATAGCCGGAAGCCCTCGGAGCTTCTTCAAAAAGCCGACCGGATTGGATTCTTCCGCCACGTTCCTGGCGGCATCTTGCGCCTTGCCCATGAGAGCAGATTCTCTCAGGAGCTTGGCCTGGATGTGAGCTACCCCTCGAATGGTGGTGCGCAAGAGAGGTGACGTTGGACCCTGGAGTTGTTTCACTCGCCCATTCAGGGTGACGAGTAATGGGACGACCGACGAGCAAAGACGAACTGCTCGCAGCTGCGACGCACGAATTTGAGAAGCTCTGGACCGCAGTCAACGACGTGAACGAAGACGATCGGATGCGGCCAGGAGCCTGTGATGGTTGGTCGGTCAAGGACTTGCTGGCACATCTCGATGCGTGGCACGAGATGTTTCTGGGCTGGGAGGCGGTGGGCTCTACCGGCGGGAAGCCGGAGATTCCTGCCAAGGGCTACAAATGGGCAGAGACACCAGCGCTCAACGACGCGATTTACCGAAGGTGTAGCGATCACACCTGGGCCGACGTCGAGGCCCGGCTCCGGCGCTCCCATAGCAAGGTCATCGACGTAATCGCCTCCTATAGCCCAGATGACCTCTTCGCCAAGAAGAGATACGGATGGACCGGCTCCACCTCAGTCGCCAGCTATGCCACCTCGGCCTCGTCAAGCCACTATGCATGGGCCTCCAAACTCATCCGCAGGTGGGCGAAGAACCCAATGCCCAATGCATCCTCGGCCTCCGCACGCTGACCAGAACCCTGGCCGCGGGGTGACCGCTCGAGACAACCTCGGAATGAATCTGGTGCCAGGAGCGGTTAGACGAACGTGAGCAGCGAGGTCAGCGGACAGAAACAACAACTTCGATTTCTTGCCATCGCTCTCGTGTTGTCCATGTCCACCTGGTTCTCAACCGCGGCTGTTCTCGGCCAACTTCGCGACCAGTGGGATCTCTCGAGCAGCGAGGCCAGTTGGCTCACCATCGTGGTGCAGTTGGGATTCGTAGTTGGTGCGGTGGCCTCAGCGGCCATGAACATCGCCGACCGAATTCCTCCACTTCGACTGATCCTCTACGGATCCAGTGGCGCCGCTGCCGCCAACGCCGTGGTGGTCCTGGCCGACGGGTTCGAACTCGCTGCGGTCGCCCGGTTCTTCACCGGAGCATTCCTCGCTGCGGTCTACCCGCCGGCCTTGAAGGCGATGTCCAGCTGGTATCGCGAGGGGCGAGGAATGGCGCTAGGTGTCCTCATCGGCGCCCTGACCGTCGGCTCAGCACTCCCCCACTTGATCAACGCCCTCGGTGGGTTTGATTGGCAAGCGACGCTGTTGGTTGCTTCTGCTCTCACGCTGACCGGTGGTTTGATGACAGCTCTGCTGTGCCACGACGGCCCGTACGCCGCTCCCTCCGCTCCGTTCGATCCCACGCAGGTTGGGGCAATCCTTCGTGACAGGAATTTCCGTTTGGCCAGCACCGGCTATTTCGGCCATATGTGGGAGCTGTACGCCATGTGGGCCTGGATCGCTACGTTCTACCGGGACGTGTTTGCCTCTGCCCGGACGGCCAGCTTTGCTGCCTTCGTGGTAATCGGAGTTGGAGCGCTTGGCTCTTTCTACGCCGGAGTGATGAGCGACCGCCGCAGCCGTCCTGAGGCAGCAGCACTGGCGATGCGATGGTCGGCCTCGATGGCCGTCGTTATCGGTTTCCTGGTGGAAGCCCCAAGCCCCATCGTTCTGGGGTTCGGTCTAGTCTGGGGATTCTGGGTGGTCGCCGATAGCGCCCAGTTCTCCGCGATCGTCACCGAAACGAGCCCGGCGGCCTACGTCGGCACCGCGCTCACGATGCAACTGGCAGCCGGTTTCGTGCTCACTGTCTTCACGATCTTTCTCGTGCCGGTGGTGCGCGACGCCTACGGATGGGGCTGGGCGTTTCTCCTACTGGCTCCCGGCCCTCTTGTGGGTGTTGGGGCCATGCGGGCCCTCCGCTACGGACCTTCCCGCTAGCGTGGGTTGCGGAGCGGCTCGTGGCGTGTGCTTGATCTTTGTTTGAACCTGGATTTCCCTGAATTCTGTCTTCTGATTGCCGCCCTTCCCGGTAGTCCGAAGCTGGGTAGGTCTCGGGGGGTCTAGAAAAGTATGCGTGTGGGCTGGAATTCACCCCAACGGCACCCTTCAGGACGGTCCGGAGAGCCCCGCCGGCGGCCCCGGAAACCTGCCCGCAGTGTTGGCCCCTAGCTCAAGGCCGAGAGCAGCACGAAGGCCGCGGCAGCGCTGAAGACCCCGATGAAGACCCTGGGTTCATTGGGTTTGACTCCTTTGTAGGCGCCGAAAGCGATGGCAACGGCGAAGAGCACCGCCCCGGCCGACTGCCCGGCCGCTTCGGTGATCGAATTGCTCAATCCGGGCTCCGGATTGGGCCGGGCGGTGAGAAACGTGACCCAGAACAACAGGAGGCTCATCAGGGCGACGAAGGCTTTCGATCGGACCGAGAACTGAGCCTGAACGGTTGGTACAGGCGCGGAGAAGGGCGTCTTAGGAGGGGGTGGCGTTTTGATATCGGTCATAGCACTTCCTTGGAATCCATCCAGAGTTGCGCATCGGCAAAGATGACAAATGAGCCTCTCGCCTCCTGTCGAACAGGGAAAACTGCTCTAGAGCGTCCTCCACATTCCACTGTCATACCCTCCAACAAGACTGTTGGCATGAACGAATGCGATTGCTGCAACGGTGCCACCCACGAAGAAGCCCTCTCCAAAATCCATCAGAACATCCAAGACCACGATTTCCATGTGGTCGGAGTCCTCGGACCCAAGCCTTGGTGTTACACGGTTGGACTCTCTAGCCGCGGTCTGCCCGAGCTCATCGTGACCGATATCCACCCTGGGCAGGCTCACCAACTGATCAATGCGGTCGGCTATGGACTCATCGACGGTTGCCTCCTCCACGACGTCGTTGACCTCGCCGATGTGCAACCGGGTCCCATCCATGTCAATCATCTCCGGGGTGACCTGGTGAACATGTGGCGGGAGTATTACGGCTATTTCCTGAACGGAGCGTTTCCCGAACCGGTCGAATTCATCCAACTCAAGCTCGGACCCAGTCACTTCGGATTCGATGGCGGCAAGCATCAGACTGATCTCAGCAAGCCACACACGTCCCTAGAACCGCGGACAGCTAGAGCGGCGGGCCGGCGTCGCCCCCACCACCGGGACGCCGCATGAAAAGGAAGACCCGGTTGCTGCGGGGCGGTGATCGAACCACTTCTAACAAGTGCAGGGAATCTGGCCGCATTTCGGACACCCGCTGGCATACCGATCTACACACTCCGAGAGATCCAGGTCCAATTGATTAGCGAGCGAGGCGAGCCACGCCAACACATCAGACATCTCATGCTTTTGTTGTTCGACCGTCCCTTTGCGAACGGCTTGAGCAAGTTCGCCAAGTTCCTCGGTCAGCCAGGCGATCGTTGCCGGGATGCCGCGGTCTGTGTCAGCCTCACCGTAGGTGTCGGCCATCAACTGCTGGAACTTCGAGATCTCCACCCGCTCTTCCTAGCGGGAAGGCCGGTCCTTGCCCACCATCACCGCCAGCCGGGGTGACGGCGAGGTCCCCTGCAGCACGAGACGCCCAGAAGCCACGGGCAAGCTGCGATGGGGCATGCTGGAGGTGTGTCCGTTCCCGCTGATCCCACGACCGTGGTAGTGCTGGCCTACGACGGCGTGGCCGCCGACGAGGCCGGAGCCATCGTGGAAATCATGACCACGGCAGGGATCCCCGTGGTGATCGCCAGCGTCGAGAGCAATCCGGTCACCAGCTACCACGGTCGGGTGGTCCCTACGCAACCGGCGATCGAGTTGGCCCGATGTGCAGCGCTGGTGGTTCCCGGAGGGATGGGCGTAAGAACAGCTGCGCTGAAGCCCGAGCTGACCACGGCAATCGCCACGGTAGGGGCCGGCGCCAAATGGGTTGCGGCCACCTCCACAGGATCGGTCCTCCTGGTTGCAGCCGGACTAACGCCCGGGGCCAGGGTCACTACCCACTGGCTGGCGGCGGAGATGCTGAACGATGCGAACGTCGAGGTGGTCAACGAGCCCTTCATCCACGACGGGCGGGTTTTGACAGCGTCAGGAGTTGCGTCCACCGCAACGCTGGCTTTTCGTTTGGTGGCCATCCTGCGGGGAGCCGAGGCCGAAAGATTGGCCCGAGCGTCCTACACACCTCCGGAGCCCAGCGACACCCGATACAGCCGCGTGCCGTGGTGGCGGCGACTTCGCCGCCGTGGAACCTCAACCCCGTATTCCCTCGATCCCAGCGGCGAGGCCGAGCTGATCATTATCGAGTGGGATGACGAAACCTGACGGATGAAGACCGCGCCAGTCAAAGAAATCCTTGCCGGAGCTGTCCATTCGGTGCAACGGTGTTCGTTGACACAGTACCCGGACAGCCTGGGCAGAGACAGACGGAGGTACCACAATGAAATACGCACTACTGCTCTATTCCGATCCCGGCGCCGGCCCGGATCCCGAGTCGTCCGAGATGGCCGACGAAATGCAGCGATGGTTTCAGTTCGGCAATGATCTGATGGGCGAGAGCAAAATCCTGGGCGGCGAAGCACTCCACCCGACCGAGGCTGCCACCACCGTCAAGAAACGAAACGACAAATTGATTACCGCCGATGGGCCTTTCGCCGAGACAAAAGAGGCCCTGGGAGGGTTCTACTTGATCGAGGCCAAGGACATCGACGACGCCATCACGATCGCCAGCGATATTCCCAACATCCACTATGGCACGGTCGAAATCCGTCCGATCATGGACTTCAGCGATATGCAGGACTAGCCGTGCGCCGTCCACTGTCGCCGGTGGAGGTCACCTTTCGGACCGAGTGGGCGCCCATCGTGGCGACGCTCGTCCGTCAGTTCGGCGACCTCGACTTGGCGGAGGATGCCACCCAGGAAGCTTTTGTGGAGGCATCCCGCCGCTGGCGAAAAGACGGTGTCCCCGCCAATCCGGCCGGATGGCTGGTGACAACGGCGAGGAGAAAGGTGATCGATCGAATCCGCCGCGAGAAGCGGTACAAGGAACTGCTGGTCCAGGTAGGACAGACGGCTCGGGATGAGACCACTGACTCCGAACCGCGCCGCGCCGACCTTCTGGCCCTGCTGTTCGGATGCTGCCATCCGGCTCTCTCTACCGAGGCTCAGGTCGCTCTTACGCTCCGATCCCTGGGCGGGCTTACCACGAGCCAGATCGCCAGGGCATTCCTGATCCCCGAAGCCACCATGGCCAAACGCTTGGTTCGCGCCAAGGAGAAGATCCGCACCGCAGGAATTCCCTTTCAGATCCCCGCCACTCTCGACGAGCGGACCGATCGTATTCGGGCAGTCCACGCCGTGATCTATGCCATCTTCACCGAGGGTCACGCCGCTTCTGTTGGTGAGACAACCGTGCGAGGCCAAATTTGTGACGAGGCGATCTGGCTGGCGAACAAGCTCGTGGATCTGATGCCCGATGACAGCGAATCCCACGGACTTGCGGCACTCTGCCTGCTCACCGATGCCCGGCGTCCGGCCCGCGTGGGCGCTGACGGTCAGCAGATCCTGCTGGCGGACCAAGACCGCTCGCTCTGGGACCAATCGAAAGTCCGGACCGGACTACTGCACCTCCGTCGAGCCCACGAGCTCGACGAGCTCGGCCCATACGGTCTCATGGCAGCAATGGCTTCCTTTCATAGCACCGCGCCGTCGTTCGAGGACACCCCTTGGAGCGAGATCATCGGGCTATATGACCGAATGCTGGAGCAGCACGGCGGCGCCGTGGTGGCCCTGAATCGGGCCGTGGCGGTGGCGGAACGAGATGGCCCTGAAGCCGGCCTCGTTGCCTTGGAGGCGTTGGGCTCCAATCACGAGCTCGAGAGTTACCGGTATTTCCATTCGGCCCGGGCCGAGCTCCTCACCCGAATTGGCGAGCTCGATGCAGCTGCGGCAGCATTTCGGGCTGCCATCGCGGTTTGCGCAAACGAGGGCGAACGGGAATGGTTCCAGACACGGCTGAACGAAGTCAGCCGGAGCAACAACTAGGAGCAACGACAACGCCGAAACCGGTCTCTGTCGAGGTTCGTTCTACGCTGGTGGGGTGACAGTTGCGTTGGAGCCGAACCCCTCGCGAACCTCCGTGCAGAGGCGCACCCTCCAGGTTCTCTTCGCCAGCTCAACTGGGGGACGTGCCGCCACATCGGTCATGTTCTTTGTCGCCGTTCTGGCGGTGAAGGAAATCCTGGGAAATGGCCGTTGGGCCGGACTCACCACGGTGGCGCTCACCATTGGCACGGCTGTGGGTTCCTCCACGCTGAGTTCGTACATGGATCGCCGAGGGCGCCGACCGGGGCTAACGCTGGGTTATGCACTGGCCGTAGTGGGTGCCCTCATTGCGGCCGCTGGTGTGGAGCTTCAGTCGCTCCCTCCGCTCCTATTGGGCATGGGAATGGCCGGTCTCGGTCAAGGATCCACCAACCTGTCCCGCTACGCCGCCGCCGACCTCGCCGCCGAGGATCAGCGTTCGCGCGCCATCAGCACGATCGTGTTCGCCTCCACGCTCGGCGCGGTGAGCGGACCGCTGTTCGCCGGTGGGGCGGGAAACCTCTCGGAACGAATTGGTCTTCTGAACTTGGCCGGCCCGTTTCTCGCCGGCGCGGTGTTCTTTGCCATCGCCGGGATCATCGTTGCCGTGTTTCTCCGTCCCGATCCGTTGGTGGTTGCTGGCGGCCTCGGCTCAACTACCGGAGATCGCCGTCTTGGCTTCGTGGAGTCGATGGGAATTGTGGTGGCCTCACCGGGAGCCCGATTGGGGCTCATCACACTCTGTGCCTCGAGCGCAGTGATGGTAATGGTGATGGCCATGACCCCGCTCCATATGGACGCCAACAACCACGGCACGGGCACGATCGGGTGGGTCATCTCCGCCCACACGGCCGGCATGTTCGCCTTCGCCCCTCTGGCCGGGTGGTTCAGTGATCGGCGCGGTCGGATTCCGGCCATCCTCCTGGGTGCAGCGATCCTGATCCTCTCCACGGCCGTCACCGCACTGGCAACCGAAGCACCCAACTCGCTGATGTTCCCCGGGCTCTACCTGCTGGGATTGGGCTGGAGCTTCGGGATGGTGGCCGGCAGTGCTCTCGTAACCGAATCGGTCACCAAGGCCCAGCGGGTTTCTGCGCAGGGCGCTGTAGACGTTGCCGGAGCTGTCGCCAGCGGCGGTGGGGCGCTTTCATCTGGTGTGATCTTCACCAGCCTCGGGTTCGGCGCGCTCAGCATTCTCGCCATGCTCATCTCCGGCACGCTGCTGGTAGTGACGCTTCTCCATGCGCGGAAGCAGCGCAACCAACTCATGGTTGTTGCGCCAGCGAGCTACCAGGTTTAGTCCGCCTTCTTCATCTGCTCCAGCTCGGTGAGGATGTCCGGCATCTTCTCTTCGATCGTTCCGATCACCACAAGGTTCTCATGTAAGAGGGCGTCGCTGTCACCGTTCTGCTGAGCCGCGAACGGCAAGTACTCCTTCAGTAATGGAACAACCGTTTCGAAGAAAGCAAATGCCGAAGCGTAGTTACCGATCAACTCCAAGATCCGTAGCGGGGTCCAGCGCACCGCGTTGCTCTCACCGGTGAGCAGCACGATCCCGTCGAGACTGTCCAGTTCCCGGTCATTGAGCGAGCGACCCAGGTATTCCTCGAACGCCGCCAGGTTGGCGTCCAACCGCAAGTTGCTCAGCCCTACGAAAGGGGTCACATCGGAGGCCGGCAACATTGTGGCAATCCAGCGAACCAGTGGCAAACCCATCGCACCCGTTTCGGCCTCTGGCCCTTCTGGTTGTCTAGCTGCTGCTCCCGCGAGATCGATCGACCACTGAAGTGAATGGGCCAGAAGATCGGCCGCCCGGGCGTGATCGATCAGCTCGATGCGATGCTCATCTTGGTGATCCACTGAAATCTCGCCGGCTTCCTCAGCCATCATCTCATCGAACGGTTCGCGCCCGGAGTTGGCATCGGTGATGGTTTCACCGCGCAAACGGTCGACGCGAGCAAGCACGTGAATGGGGTCCGCATCCGCCAGCAGCACCTCGAACAACAACTCGAAATCGTCGTCATTAGGGCTGACCACCTCTGCCACTCGCCCGATTCTTGCCTGTTCGATGGTCCGCAGCCATGGAGCGAGCTCGCTTCGGCCGAGCGACGCTCTGGCGTGAGCCGCCATCCGTACCTCCTCCGTTAAGCCCAGCAGGGCGAGGACGCAAGCCAACGCCATCCCGCTCGGTCCCATTTCCGCCGCCACATCCACAACTGCGGCACGCTCACCTTCTTCCTCGGCGGAATGGATCATCCACGCGAAGTTGGACGCTTCGTGCATGAACTCGGCTGGGCCGGCGCCGAGCTCGGACGCCAGCCGGTCAACGAAGATCCCCATCAGGTCTTCTGAACTGGTTGCCGCCTCCCAATCGCTGTCGTGCTTGGCCTCGTCAACGTCGGCAAGGGAGAGACCGTTCTCGGCCAGCATCGAGGTGAAGAGTTCCATTCCTGGATCGTCGAAGTCATCTAGGGCAAACCCTTCGAGCTCGCCGCGGGGCCCTCCAGGGAAAGGCGGCGAGGGCGTGGCTGTGCCGAAACCCGAGGGCTGGTTCATTGGCCGGAACTGATCCGGACCGCCCTTGGGCGTTGTCCGACCTCTGTTGTTCTTGCGACGAGCCATCCTGACCACGCTACCCATTCACCTAGCGAGCCATGGCCAGATCGGCCCAGTCATGGGGGCATCTGCCCCCTAGTGCTGAATGCATCTGTAGGACACCATGGTCCGTAGACCCATGCAGCACGGCGGTCGACGGAACGGTTGGAGAACTGATGACGCACACGAGGATGACCGGGACTGCAGTCCTCACGTTCGAACACATCTCCGAAGTGGTGCGCGCAGTGGGCCTTGACCGGTTCATGGATGACATCATCAGCGGCCTGAGCTGTGCCGGAGCCAACCTGGATACCGAGGCAACGGTTGTCCTGGAGAGGTCGGGCTTTCAGTACACCAAACCAGACGTTGGCCTGATCGAGTGGATGCCGTCCATGGAATTGGGCCGAGCGGTCGGGATCAAGACGGTGGGCTATCACCCCACCAACCCCACCCAACGACTCCTGCCCAGCGTGATGTCCACCACCTCCATTCACGACACCTCCACCGGGCAACTCACCGCTTTGGTGGATTCAACTCTTCTGACGGCCTTTCGAACCGGCGCCGCGTCGGCGGTTGTCACCCACATCCTCGCTTCGCCCGAAGCATCAGTCGTGGGAATCATTGGTGCCGGGGCGCAAGCCGTCACGCAGATCCACGCCATCTCTCGCGTGCGGCAGATAGCGAGGGTGATCGCATTTGATACCGACCCAGCGGTCAGCGCCACTCTGGCTTCGCGGTTGCCTCTCTCGGTTCCAGTGACCGTTGTGGAAACCGCCGCCGAAGCGATCGCCCTGGCTGACATCGTTTGCTCGGCTACCACGGTAGACATCGGGGCTGGCCCGGTTCTGCCCGACCATGGCTACCTCCCCCACGTTCACATCAATGCGGTGGGCTCGGACTTCCCCGGCAAGGTGGAAGTCCCGGTAGCCCTCCTGCGGGCCGCACTTGTGGTCCCTGATGATCCTCCCCAATGCCTCCGCGAGGGCGAATCCCAGCAACTGAAGCTGTCCGAACTAGGACCGAGCCTGCCCGAACTCATCTCCGATGCCGGACGGTACGAGCGCTTCCAGCAAGAGATCACCGTGTTCGATTCCACCGGCTGGTCACTCGAAGATCTCATCGTGGCCGAAATCGCCCTCGATCATGCCCGGCAATTGGGTATCGGCATGTTCACCGACCTTCAGTCCACCCCCACCGACCCCTACAGCCCCTACGAAGACGTCCTCCGCTAACGCCTGCTTGGCGCTCCGGCAGCGCCGCTTAGTAGCGAGACCGCACTGCCGCCGCAGGGGTTGGCCGTGAGAGAGCGGCATGCCCGCAAGCGCGGCACATTTCTCACAAGGTGAGTGCTTGCGTGACCGATGGCTTGTCACCAAACTTGCTAATGAACTTCGAACACACCGCCGGTGTGTGTGATCCCGTTGAGGATCACGTCTACCGAGTGCGTGCCGGCGTAGTGAGTTCTTGTGGTGTGCTGTTTGAGGGAGATCGTTTTCGAGACGGTGAATTGGTCGCCCGGGTCCAGTTGACGCTCGGCACCCTTGAAGACCTTGGCTGATGTGGCGCCGCTCGCCTTCATGAAATGGACGCGGAAATCTATCAACACACCCACTTCGGCCTCCGTCGGATTCGCGATCTGGGCGGTGAGTCGCACAGACGAGCCGATTGCCACGCTCGCCGGCTCGATAGAAACGTCGGCCAGGACCGCACCGGCGTTGGGTGTAAAACCCATCACAGCCAGCGCCGCTGGGTTGGCCTGCTTCACGAGGGTCCGGAGCCCGTGACGAACCAGACGACGCCGATCGTCGCTCCCCTCCTTCCACCATTGCCGAGCCAGTTCGATCACCACGTCGGGGTGATCCTTGGCGATGTCATTGAGGTTGTTGGCGACGGAGCGGCGCACGTACTCGGAAGGGTCATCCTTGAGGAGGGTCAGCAGCTCGATCACTGGGCTCGGATCTGCTTGGAACACCTTGAGCCGTCCTGCCCACGGCAGCCGCGGTCTCGACCCCTCGCTCACCAAACGGCGAACGTGTTCACTGGGATCAGTCGCCCACCGACCAAACAGTTCCAGTGAGGCCTTCGTGTGATGCTCGAGGTACGGACGAACGCTGAACTCTGCAGTAAACCGTTTCGTGATTTGGTAATTGGCCTCCATCGCCAGGTCGAAGTGGTCCAAACCCTCGGTGGCTACAAAGTGGGCATAGGGCATGTAATAGAACGCAGCCATCCCGCCGTCTTCGGTTTGGGGACCCTCAAACCCCAGAGACGCAATCAGGATTCGCAGTGCTTCGTCTCGGTTGGCGGGAAGATGGTCAGCCAACGACCTGGCTATCTGTTTACTGCGATCCATCAGCTCCAGTTCTTCAAACCCGTCCAATGCCTGCGCCAGAAAGGAATCGGCGGGGAATGGGGGATACACGGCGCGAATGTCGCTGGCGATCCGGGCGGGAATGCGCGGACCGAAGTGGTTCTTCAAGGGCTCGGCCATGGTGCGAGGGTAGTGAATTCGTCGAGGCGCACTTCCACTAGCGCGCTAGACAGCTCTGGCCCATTCTCGGCCGCAAATCACTCGCTCAGCGGGTGGATCGACACCGAGATCGTTCGCGGCTGCAGCCCTCGCCCTCGCCGATCGCGGCTGGCCTGTTCACCCGAGGGCCTCACCCGTGCTTTAGTAGAGGGTGTTCGGGAAATTCTACGAAGGGACGAGAACATGCTGATTGCCGAGATCCTGCGGAGCAAAGGAAACAAGGTGGCCACGGTCCGTCCCGACGACACCGTGGAGCGAGCTGTGTCAATGCTGAAAGAGTTCGGGATCGGTGCGCTTGTAGTTTCCGAAAGCGGCTCAACGATCGACGGGATCCTGTCCGAACGGGACATTGTGAGGGCGCTGGAAACCCATGCCGGCGCCACGCTCGCCCTCCCCGTGAGTCAATTCATGACCGCCGACGTAGTCACGTGCAACCCCGGCAGCCGCACCGGCGAGCTGATGGCAATAATGACTGAGCGACGCATCCGTCACATCCCGGTAGTGAGCGAGGGCTCGCTGGTAGGTCTGGTCAGCATTGGCGATGTGGTCCGGGTCCGCCTACAAGAACTGAAGGACGAAGCGGCGCTATTGGAAGAATACATCCAGCACGGCCGCTAGGGCTCAGCTAATGCTGACAGCTGGGGCCGTGGACGTGGTGGGCAACAACATCGAGCTTTGAGCCGATGAGTTTCTTGACGGCGACCAGCTCGATGACCTCGGCGAACTGAAGAAGTTTCGGAGAAACCATGATCTCCAGATCTTCCTGGAAGACCCTCCGGTAGGAGTCTGTCTTCTTCCCTTTGAGGTAGGTGTCGACCGACACCTCGTAGCTACCGCCTCAACCGATGGGGGCCACGAAGTCAATCGCCGCCCGGCCACCCTTCTTGCGGACAACGTGCTTGGCCGCATCAGAAATTCGGAGTTCCATAGAGTCACAGTAACCGAGATCGGTGGGCGCCCATTCCCGGCGCCGGAACGAACTCGGTGTCGGTGCACCCGCCCAGCGGGTGATGCACACCCGCAAACGATCCAAAAACGCCGCGAACAACGACAACGGGTGTTTAGATCGGGGCCAGGGCGGCCGATAGTTCGATGTGACCACTCCGCGCCCTGGGATACATCGGCTTATCGTGCTGATCCTCGCCAGCGTTCTGGTCTTATGGGGCAGCCAGCCGGCCCAGTCCCAGGAGGGCAGCGATGAAGACGTGCCCACCAACGACAGCCTGGGTGACGACGGCGACGGACAAGCCGAGGTCATCGACACCCTCGGTCTAGCTACAGCATCGCCCAGGGAACTAGCGGCACTCAGGGCCGCGGCGCACCCCAAACCGGACCTGGACCCATGGCGCAACGGCAGCTCCGCCGTTGACGGCTGGAAGCTGGCAGCTACCGCAAACCTCGCAGCCCAGTCGGTGGAACTACGACGACTGGAGGTGGAATCCCAGGCCGCCCGGGCCCGGGTGGAGGTGAGTATTCGGTCCCACGCATCAACGGTCAACAGGGATGAAGTGATCGAGACCCGCCTTACCGCTCTCATCGTGGACTCCTTCATGAACAGCGAGGCCGATGCTCTGGACAAGCTGAACGGCCAAAACGCCACGCTCTATGTAGCCGTTCCGACCGAGGCGGCCACTGAAACCCTCACGGCTCTGAAGGTTCGTTCCGGGGCAGCGATCAAACAGAGCGCCAACGTTGCGCTGGAACGTTCGGCGACCGCCGCTAGAACGCAGGCTTCGACCGCGTCTCAGATTGGAACAGTAGAAGAAGCAGCATCGCTGGACCGATCGGCGCAGATCTTCGGCATGGATCACGTGAGCGAGCTTCGGCGACGGGAGGCCCGGACGTTGCAGGTTTCGGGCGAAGCTCCTTCGGTGGTTCCGGTGGGGACGTTCATGGTGAGCCCGACCATCGCTGATTCGCTCCGAGCAATGCTCGCGGCAGCGGCGGCCGCCGGCACAAACGTCGAGGTAGTCGAAGCTCCAATCGGTGGCGCCGACCCCGACCTCGATGAAGAACCACCTGCACCGCCCGAACCAATCATCCTCCAGGGCTGGGGCTACCGCAGCACGGAGGAGCAGATCGACCTTCGGATAAGCCACTGCGGACCCTCGGCCTATGACATCTTCGATGGCCCGTCGCCGGCCTGTGCACCGCCCACGGCTCGTCCCCTCCACAGTGAACACGAAAAGGGTTTGGCCCTGGACATCACCGAGAACGGCGCCATTCTCAACTCCGCCTCGCCTGGCTACGCCTGGCTCCAGGCCAACGCCGCGACCTACGGCTTCTTCAATCTGCCGTCCGAACCCTGGCATTGGAGCACCACCGGGCACTAGCGAGCGCGGTCGGCCGGGAAGGAGTCTTCCCGAAGCCGGTGGCATTGCGTGGGTGGAAAGGTGTGAGGCCTGATGCCGGAAGGCATCATGGTGCGGTGACCGTTGAGGACCAGCCGTTTCGTTTTTACGACAACCGCCAGAAGTATCTCGCCTTCGTCACCACGTGCGATGAGAAGTGGCGTGTAGCTCAGCGGGCGGCCGAGGAATTGGCCACCATCCGACCCACCCCGCCGGCACTGCGCGTCTTCGATGCTGGCGTGGGCGACGGGACCGTGCTGGCGCACCTGATGCGGGCGATGCATGCCCGATTCCCCACGGCCCCCTTCTATCTGGTGGGCAAAGAAATCAGTTTGGAGGACGTTCGGCTCACGCTCGAGAAGATTCCTGACCGACTCGTTGAGCACCCCGACACAGTGTTCGTGCTGACAAACCTGCACTATTCCGAAGCCCCCACACTCTGCCCCAACACCGAAGAGAAGCGCCGCAAGCTCGTGTATCGCCAAGTGGAACTGAGCGGGACCGAGTCCTACTCCTTCGATGAACAGTTACGCGACATCGACGACTTCCTCGTGAAACACTGGGAGGTCCGCCCCAGCGAGAAGACCGGCAACCCGTTGTACGTGCATCCCACCGTTCTTGTCATCCACCGCAGGGACCACCGGTTCGTGCTGGACTCGGTCATCCCCAGGAAAGGTGGATGCGCCGCCGACTATGACCTGATCATCGCTTCGCAGCCATGGCGATCACGCCAGTCCGCCGAGTTCAAGGTAGACAAGATTCTCGCCCCGATGGCCCGCAGTCTGCGTAGCCATGGCTCATTGCTGGGTATTCAGAGCAAAGGCGATGACCCCGGCATGGAGATCATCAACAGGATCTGGCCAGACGAAGTTGCTTTCCCGGTAGACCGCTACGAACTCCTCGACAAACTGCGCACCACCCTCGGAGCCGAAGCACGCAACTTCGATCTGCTCGCCTTCCCCGACGACGAGTCCCGGCTCCAGTTCTCCATGCACACCCTCCCCAGCGAGATCGCCAACATCGGCACGTCCACCCTTTTTGCCGCATGGAATGCCGCCATCTACGTAGCGCAGATGGAGGATCGTCGGGTGGAAGAAGCCATGTCATCAGGCGACTACCTGGCCGCCACCGCCGAAGTGCTAAAAGAACGAGGCGGCCTTTGGTTCAACGACGAAACCTTTGTTGTCCGCCGCCTCTGATCGCCTGCCCATCCACCAGCGAGCAAAGACGAAGGAGCAAACGTGACCAACACAGCTACGGCCCGGGTGGGCTTGGTTCTAGGGGCCGGCGGAACACCGGGCGGGTTCTTTCTTCGTGCGGCCATGGCGGCCATCAGCGAGCGGACCCAATGGGAACCGGCTATGTGCCACACCATGGTGGGGACGAGCGTTGGTGCGCTCAATGCCGCCCGGATCAACCCGCACCCCGTTCCCACGCCACCGGAAGTGCTAGCGGCCATCGGCGAGCTCGCCGACACCCTGCCGATACCGGCGGTTACCCTGGCCGATCGGCTAATCCATCCGGGTCGTGAAATCATCGGGCGAGCGATCGGGAGACTCGTCCCGGCGGGCAAGCATCACCCCACCTATCCGGTTGCGGAGCCGCCGTTCCACCCCGGGGTCCGGGTGGTCTCGTGCCGCCGCTCCGACGGGACCCGGCGGATCACCCACATCGCCTGGGCCGCCGACCCCAAAGCAGAGCTCTACGCCTCGGCCGCGGTCCCCGGCTGGGCCCCTCCGGTCCTCCTGAACGGCGTCGAGCACGTGGACGGCGCAGTGTGGTCCACCACCAACGCCGATCTCATCTCACCCGAAACCCACGATGCCCTGATCGTGGTGGCGCCAATGGTCCCCGGCTCCGGCGGATCCGTGGTGGAACGAGGTAACCGGGCCAGCCTCCTTACCGAACTCGAGCCATGGCAGGACGCACAGAAGCCGGTGGTCTTCGTGGTCCCCTCTCTGAACGGTCTGGCCCATCGCAAGGATCACGAAGCCTTCGGCTCGGATGCCCGCAAGCAAATCCTGGTGTAGCCTCACGAGCCCCAAGACGGCCGAACGGTGCCAGGCCCGCAGCCCGACACCGTTCAGAATCACGATCCTAGTGGATCAAGCAGACCTCACTCGGCGTCAGTGTCGCTGGGGAAATCAAAGTCCATTTGGGTGCGGGGAGCACTCTTGGAACCCTGGCAGCTGATGGGGTTGACGGCGAAACCGGTGCCGTCGAGCAACTTGACCGGCGGAGCGATCAAGAGGTCACCACGAACCGACAGGGCATCAAGGTTGTTCAGGACCACTACCGCAACGCCGTCGTTCACCAGCGTGGTGTAGGTGGCGGAGAAGTCGAAGTCGGCGGAGGAATCGGGGCCGTAGGCGTCGGAGCCCGTACCGGCGATATGTCGCTCATCGAACATCCACTGCACCGCGTCTCCGGAGAACCCGGGGTTGCCGTCAGCGAAGAAGACAGCGCCACTGTCATAGAGATCCTCGAGACCGGTCTGCATCACGACCAATGAACCGCTCTCGATTTTGCCGTTGGCACGCTCGTAAGCCTTGATATCCTCGATCGTGAGGGCAGCCTCAGTGTTGTTGATACCGCGCACGTCCACCACGTAGACCGGCCAGACGAACTCGTCGGCATTCAGGTCGGTGATGCTGCGTTTTCCTTTGATAAAGTGGTTGGGCACGTCGATGTGGGTGCCAGCATGAGTGCCAAGGCTCACGGCTTCCACCCGGAAACCGGCGAGCACGTCATCGTTGAGGTCTTCGGGCGTGCCGCCATCGTCGAACACATCGTCGTAGTCGACCACGATTTCTACCGATACCTCAGGGTCACCCTCGAAGATGAGCATGCCTTCCTGGAAGATCTGGGAGTGGCTGTCCATGCCGCCCTTGCACTTGAGTTGGACATTGTCGCCCTTGGGCTTGAAGGTGATCCCAAAACCGGCGACGGCAACGCCCCCACCGAGCATTGCGACACTCAACAGACCTGCCACCGCAGACTTCTTTCCGATGTTCATATTTTCCTTCGAGTTAATGGGATCGGCCCCGCGACCGAACCCAGATCGGGGTAAGGAGGTGATGGTACATGGGGCGAGTGAGGGGGCACATTCACCCAGACCTTCAGTGCCGGCAGAGAATTAGTCCATTGCTCGGCGAGCGAGATCGTCAACGTCCACGGTGGCGAGCACATCGTTCATGGAGGGCGCATCATCGCGGAGATCGATCTCGCCGGTGAGGTCGAGAGCGGGACGGAGGATCTCTGATCGTCTGCAAATCCAGCCCAGAAGCTGCTCTGCCGTGGGACGGGAACCGATGGTCACGCGCAGCAAAGAAACATGGGCGGAAGGGATTCGAATTGCCGGCCCGGAGGGCAGCAGCACATCGTCCACTTTCACCGTTCGCACCAGCAGCGCATCACCGGGCAGGAAAGCCGTCTCGGGGCCGCTGAACGCTCCCGGGCCAGCGACCAACCCATCGACCCGGTGAGCAGGGATTCGCAAATGGAGCGACGAATCGGGATGGGTCAGCTCGAGTTGGGACCCGTCTACCCGCACATCGAACGCCTTTCGACGGCGCGCTGTGAACTGCGAGAGGAGCGCCACTTCGTGGGCCGGCAGTAGGGACCGACGGGCGGCCAGATAGGCACCCGCACCGCCGCCTTCTACTACGAGGACATCTTGCACGATCGGTTCGGCGAGCGCCTCGGGGAAACTCATGAGCCCACATTCGGTGCTGACAATGTCCGCAAGGCGATCCATCTGCATCGACCACGGCGGCACGCTGAGGAAGTGCTGCAATCGGATCTCCCGGAGCGCGGTGAGATCCAAATCGCTGAGATGAAGTTCTTTTGCGCAACAAGAGCGATATTTCTTGTCTGACCCGCATCGGCATGGATCGGAGCGGTCGGCCTTGGCACGGTCCAGCGTTGCGGCGGCGAGCACAGCATCGACCGCGCCCCACAACATCGAATCTTCGGGCAAGACCGTCAACGCCTGAGGCACTGAACCAGCGTCGAGCATGAGGGTGCCGAGTTCATAACGGGCCGGCAGAAATGCGGCGTCGGCCTCGTTTGCCATTTGGAAAAACTCCATAGCGGTGGCGCCATCGCCAAGCCGGAGATCGATCATGCCACGCAGATAGCTCACCACGGGTTCGCTGGAATGGGTCTTGGCCAGCGTCTCCACCAGGCGCCGCTGCGACATCCATGACTCCAACTTGGTGGTCGTCCGCGGTTGCCAGTACTCGGCAAATGCTGACGCAACCCTTCCGGGGGTGAGGTGCGCAACGAAGGCACCCGGATCCAGTTGGGGCCGGACACCGTTCCACGCTACCCAAGCCTGGGCTGCCGCCCGGAACGATTCGGCGGCGGCGGGGTCCAACCGGTAATCATTGGTCAGCTCGTCGAGCAACAGATTGGTATATCCCTCGGCTGTGGTTGACCACGCTTCGCCCGCTCTTCCCCACTCGCCTTCCCGATGCTCCAACCCGACCGCGGTGAGCAGGTCGGAGATGGGGAGAGTCGGGGCTCGGAAGCAGTGACCGTTCAGGTACATCGCGTAGGCGATCAAGGGTCGGGCGGAGAGCCCGTGCCCGGTTGGCAGCACCTCATCGATCGCAGCCCGGAGGGCTGCAGCTTCCACCTCGCCGCTGCTGAGGCGGTCAAACGCCACTGTGGCAACGCGGAACTGATCGGGCTGCATCGCACCAAATTGTGCTGCCCGCAAATCCGCGGGTCCGCCGATGGCCAGATAACCGGGCGATTCGCCGATCTCTGTTGGAACAGCGCCAATGGTGACTATTGTCCGCCCCCCCGCCGAAACCGCAACGCCTTCGATCGGAGTGGAGAGTCGCTTCTGCGAACCTACGAGCGGGGCCAGGTCATCGATATTGGACTGAACGGTGCCGCCGTCGTGAGCAACGGTGAACACCCGGTCTGCCAACAGCGAACTCGAGCTGAACACGACAGCGCCGACGCTGTGAACCTCCCCGGACTCCGCCAGAACGCTCCGGAGCCGCTCGATGGATGTGGCCGACCCACCACTGTTGTTGACCGAGAGCTCGGCGTGAAGTTGGGCGACGGTAAGGAAACGTCGACCGTCGAGAACCGCAAGCACCGCTGCCTCGGTCTCGGCGTTCGGACCTGGCACAGTTTCTGGACCTGACACCGTTTCCTGTTGCGCTTCCCCCACGGTCACCCTTCCCCTTCTGCACTGACGTTCGAATTTCGATCACTAACGGCCCGGCCGCCAGTTCGTCGCGACGCACGAAGATGCTACGCGACCCGCACCCGTGGTTATGGGGACCGACGCCAAATTCGCTCACTCTTTGTGTGCGCCCAGCACATACTCGCTGGTTCGCTGGCTACTCGGTGGAGGATGCCGAACCAGCCCTGCGAGATCGGGATACTCGTCTACGAAGTGGGCGGTGACTAACTACTATTGGGCCATGCCTTCAGACGCTCCTGCCACTGCCGCCAAGCCCTTCGGAACCGTTTTCGGTGAGCTGATGGCATCGGCGGTATTCGATGGCGAGGTCTGGAGTGACCCAGTGATGGTGTCCACCAAAGAACTGGTCCTTCACCCCGGCACCCATGCGCTGCATTACGGGAGCAGTTGTTTCGAGGGCTTGAAAGCACATCGCCAGCTCGACGGGACCGTTCGAACATTCCGAGCCTCCCGGCATGCTGACCGGATGCACGCCAGCGCCCAACGCCTGATGCTGCCCGCTCCCCCGCCCGAACTGTTCGAGACGATGGTGGCCACTACGGTGGCCAGCAACGCCGCGGTCACCCCGGAACCGCCCGGATCGCTCTACTTGCGCCCCACGCTCCTCGGTACCGAGCAGAACATCGGCGCCGCCGCCCGCCCGTCCACCACGGCACTTTTCTACGTTTTGGCCAGTCCCGTTGGCCAATACTTCAGCGGCGGAGCGCTTCGGCTCGCCATAGAAACGAAGCTGCCTCGCACCACACCGCAGTTTGGGATGGTGAAAACCGGCGCCAACTACGCCATGGCCCTCGGCGTGCTCAATGAAGCCAAGCAACGTTATGGCGCCGACCAAGTCTTGTTCGCCCCCTCCGGCTACGTCGAGGAAACTGGGGCGGCAAACTTCCTCGTACTTTCGGGAGACACCATTGTCACGCCGCCGCTCTCAGATGGCTACCTTCACGGCGTAACGCGAGACACCATCCTCACCATTGCAGCGACCTTGGGTCTTTCGGTGGAGGAACGTCCACTCAGCGTTGCTGAACTACTGGAATTGGCAAGCTCGCCAGATACCGAGGTCGTCCTGTCTGGAACTGCGGCCATCGTTGCTCCGGTCGGGACATTGATTCACGAGGGAACCGAGCACGTTGTAGGCGGTGCCGAAAGCGGTACCCGCACTGCCAAGATCAGGGCCTATGTCACCGATCTCCAGCAGGGGATCGTCGCTCGGCCCGAGGGCTGGTAGTACCCGCTGGTCCCGTCGGGTCCGGCACCGTCGGCCCCGCCGAAGCGGTAAAGCCCGCAACACAAACTAGGCACCTCACAGACGGCGAGCTAACGTCGTGGACCGTGCCCTCCACCGCGTCCCCGTTCGACTACGCCAGCCGCTACCCGGGCCTTCACTTCGAGCTTCGAGACCACGGAATCTTGTGGATCACGATCAACCGGCCCGACAAGATGAACGCCACCGATGCCGCGCTTCACCGAGGCCTTAGCAAGGTCTGGTTGGACATCGACGAGGATCCAATGGTGCGGGTGGTCGTGGTGACCGGAGCTGGTGATTCTTTTTCCGCCGGCGGTGATCTCGATTGGATCGCGGGAATGGCCGGCGATTACGCCACGGTTCGCGGAGTTCTCAAAGAGGCCGGTGAGATCGTGTATCGAATGATGCAATGCGAAAAGATCATCATCTCTGCCATCAACGGCGTTGCCGTTGGTGCTGGCCTGGCGGTCGCGCTCATGGCCGACATCTCCATCATGGCCAACGAGGCGCGATTCACCGACGGTCACCTCCGGCTCGGCGTCGGTGCCGGGGACCATGCCGCCATCTGCTGGCCCCTTCTGTGCGGCATGGCCAAGGCGAAGTACTACCTGATTACGTCGGATTTCATCGACGGCGAGACCGCCGACAGGATCGGTTTGGTCTCCAAAGCCGTGCCCCATGCCGAGCTCCTCACCGAAGCCCAACGCATTGCGGTAAAGATCGCCACCGGCCCCCAGGATGCCGCTCGATTCACCAAACGGTCACTCAACCTCTGGATGACCCAAGCCGCGCCCGTATTCGATGCATCGCTGGCACTGGAAATGCTCACCTTCCTCGGCCCCGATGCCGCCGAGGGAGTGGCGGCCCTCCAAGAAAAGCGCCGACCCGAATTCCAATAAGGTCCCACGATGAACGCAACACCAGCCCCGACCGCACCGGACAAGACCACGGTGACCACCAGCAATCGAATCGCCACCGTCACCTTCGACCAGATTGCCCGCAGGAATGCGATGACCTTGAAGATGTGGAACGAACTGGCTTCCATCTGCGCCGATCTCGCCGCTGCAGATCTCGGGGCTGACGGCACGAAAGAACCGGCCCGGGTGGTGATCTTCACCGGCGCAGGAACCGATGCATTCGTCGCCGGGGCCGACATCAGTCAATTCACGTCGGTTCGACCCGCCGGTCGAGGTCAGGACTCCTACAACGAGATTGTCAACGACTGTTACCGGGCGGTGGCCACCCTCCCCCAGCCAACCATCGCCTCGATACACGGTGCCTGCGTTGGGGGTGGCGTGGGAATTGCGGTCAGCGCCGACATTCGCATAGCAGCCAGCGACGCCAAGTTCGGTGTACCACCGGCCCGCCTCGGTATTGGCTATCCACCCGATGGCGTAGCTGCGCTGGTGCACCTCATCGGCCCGGCCTGGACCAAGCAGTTGATTTACACCGCAGATCTCATCAACGCCGATACCGCTCTTCGAATCGGATTGGTGAATGAGGTTGTGCCCCCGGAGGACCTCGAATCCCGGGTGAGCGAACTGGCGAACACGATGACCAGGCGAGCCCCGCTCAGCCAGCGCTCCGCCAAGGTCTCGGTTGAAGCGGCCTTTCGCAGTGAGCTGCTGCTCGAGGCGCAGCGCTGGGTTACCCGCTGTGCCGATAGTGCTGACTACACCGAAGGCGTTGCCGCGTTTCTGGAGAAGCGATCACCCAATTTCTGATCAAACAAGGCTGCTGAGCTCTGGGCAAGAATCAGCGCGCCAGCGGATTGGGTAGGTTGAGCAACGCTGCCGCCTTGTCGATGACGTCGGCGTCTACCCATATCTGATAGGTCTCGGCCGCCATCAGATTGCGAGAAGAGAAATCGCGGGCGCCGCGTTGCGCCATGTGGCCAACCGCAGACCACGCCCCTCCGGCTATGGCGCCGACCAACATGTAGGTGATCACCAAGGCAACGCTGGAACTGTTCTCTTGGCGTTCCACGAAGAACAGCAGCAGAAGACCGATGAACGAACCAAACCAGGCACCGCTGAGCGCCCCGTCTCGAAACGCTGTAACAACCGTTTTCCGGCCGGTCACGTGCTCCACCCGGCGGAGTCGATTCCAAACGATCGACGTTGCCGCCACCGGAAAACCCTGGTCGGAGAGCGTATCTATGGCGCGTTGAGCCTCCTCATACGCGGAGAACTCGGTCAGCAAAGTGGGCGGTCCAACCTGGGTTCCGGCTTCGACGGCACGCTCACTGGACTCGGGGGGAAGAGACATGCCCCGAACTCTACCCGCCCCCTCCGGGCGTACTTCCCACACCCGCACCTCGGTCGTTTGGATGGCGAGGCTCTGAGGTGCTGCAGTTCAGCCGAAGATGGAGCGGAGATCGATCACGAACAGAATGGCGACCAGCACGATCACACCCAAATTCAGGGTGGTCATCACGTATTTCCATCGATGGTTGGCAGCCCAGAATCGTTTGATGCTGTACCCGTTGAAGTAGATCGCCACCACACTGATCAGCACGCCAACCCACGGGCCCACGTCGGCGAAACCCAGGAGTGGAGCTACGAAAGGAAAGATCACGTAGGCCAGCACGCACCGGATTGCCGAAATAACAATGCTCTTGGAAAACACCCGTTCGGCCTGGGCATTGGCGGTCAGTTCAGGGGCGATCGAAGCGGTCATCGGTCCTCAGTGTAGAAGCGCACGCATTGCGTGCAGCAAGCAGCAGGCAAACCTAGGCAGGCGTAACAACCGGGTCGGTGAGATCGAGAAGTCGATCAGGGCTCCGGGGGCCCACCAGTCGCTCCTCCAACCGGAGCGCTCGCGCACTGACGATAGACAATTGCCGGGCGAGATCTGCGGTGCGTTCCCGCTCTTCTCCCAGGGCAACCCGCAGTTCTGCGATCATCTCCTCCGACCGGTGGTGACGGGAGCCAAGATCTTCGAGGGTGGCGATGTGGTAGGCGGCTTGACCGATTTCCTCGGTCAGCAATGAGATCTCGGTGCGCAGTGACTCCTCGCGCATGTCGGCCCGAGCCAGTGCGGCATCTCGTTCGCTCAATTGGAAGCGTGTCTGACGCAGCTGTGATTCCAACGACTCGATCTGGTCTGCGGCCCCGGTGAGCAGTCGCTCGAGTTCGTCGAAACGGCCGGCCCCGCTGACGATGGTGGCTGCGCTTTGTGGCGTGAATTCATGCTGGGCGTCCGAGGCTGTTTCAAGTTGTAGCCGGAGGTCAACGATGACGTCCTCGGCCTGGGCCCATGCCGCCCGAAGTTGACCAACGTTGCGGACTTCTGACGCCATCTCGGCGGCCCGCCGGCGAACCCGATCCAGATGTGTTTCGAGCTGTTCTATCTTCTCGTGCTGGCGCCGGATGAGGTCATCGGCCCCGTCAAGCTGACGACGGGACTGATCGAGCGCCTGCTCCATCTCTTCCAAGCGATTGGGTTCGGCCCTCAGGGCGGCCTGTTCGACAAACTGGGCGTCCACGGCCCCGGACAAGGCGCTCACCTGGGCTTCTAGTTGGTCACGTTCGGCCAAGGCATCCTCAAGATCAGAGGTGAGGCGGGCGCATTCCTTCTTGGCCACCTCGAGGCCGCCAACGAGCCGGTCGACCTCGGCCGTGTCGTGCATTACCTGATCTGATTGGTCGGCAAGTTGACCTGTCAACCGGCTCACCTGATGGCGGGCGAGTTCGATCTCCTTCTCCAGTACTTCGAGCCGGGCCGACTGCTGTCCCAACAGAGCAACCGACGCCTGCTGTTCCAGATGGAGCTGGCCGGCACGGGCCTCAACTGCGGCACTCCGCCCGAACCGCCATCGTAAAAGCCCGGCAATCAGACCGATCAGCACCCCCGCCACAACTGGGTAAACCAGGACATTGGGCCACTGAGTGAGGAATCCCCCAATGGTTTCGAAAAGACTCTCCACACCACTGATCTGGTCGGGTTGACTGAGAATAGCCGGCGGCTCTCCATCGACCCCCCGCAGATTCAGGACCTCGGGGTAATAGCGGGAACCCAATGCAAAAAAGCCGGTGGCCGCAGCAGGCACGGCGATCAGCAGGAAGAGCGAAGACGCTCGAGCCCACTTGCGGGAACCATGGCTGCGGGCTCCAGGGTCGGCGGAGTCCAGTACGTCGTCCCACGTTGCATCACTGCTCAGGTGCGCAGTGTGGTCTCCGGGAGGTGGGGTGTCCTGAGCGTCCGATTGACGCTTGCCGTCCATCTCAATGGTCTAGCAAAATTGCGGGCCTGATTTACGGATGGAGGGCAATTCTCGGCCTGTTTTTCCTAACAGTGCCTCCCGAGGAGGAATCCGCCACCTTGACCTCGGTTTCGATAACACTGAAGGGATGCTGAACCGGGCTGCTAACTAGATGCCGATCGATGCGATGCCTATCGTTGCGTTCGCGGCCTTCCTTGGAGGGGCTGTCGCTGCCGTCACGGTCTGTTTCCTTCGCTGGCGATTCCGCAAGCACGTTGTTCCCGCTTCGAATTGGATGCGTCTCATGGACGACTTCGGATCGATGGAGGAGACGGTCAACGCCGCCGCCAGTACCGAACATCAGGCGCGCCGCGCTTGTGAAGAACTCACCAATCGCCTGAGCTCGGTCACCACCGAGAACGCGCAGCTGCACGACCAGTTGCAGTCACTCCAAACCGATCTCGCCGTGGTCACGAACGAAGCAACGCTTCTCGTGAACGGACTACGCGACAACGAAGAACGCTGGGCCTCGGCCGAAGACCTACGGACCGAGTTGGAGTTCACGGTGAGTCAACTTGACGAGGCGAAACAACTCTTGGAGGAAATGCTCAGCCACCGAGAGGACGAGTTGAGCTCGGCCAAGCTCACGATCGCCGAACTACGCCAGACCGCCGACCGTAGCGCAGCACTCGAAACCCAACTGGTGGACGCCGCCGAGCGCGACAGGGCCCATGCGGCCGTAGTAACCCGATTGGAGCGCCTCTACGACCAGACCTCTGATCAGCTGCGAGCGGCAACACGACGAGCCGAGAACGCGCAATGGCAGCTACGCCAACGCCCGGCGAGCGGGGTAGATCCCGTGGTGCGGTCCACTGGCGCTTTCGACAACAAGATGCCATCCCCGGCTGGTGTCGGCGTGGCGGAAACCATCATCGACCTGGACATAGTCGATGCCGCTCCCCCACCGGCGGTCACGCCGAGACGGCGCGTCTTCGATCGCGGCCGAAGCTTGCAGCATCGCCTGCAACGCTCGTACGGGCGGCTCCCCGCAAGTGACTAAGAGCCCGGGCACCCAACCACCGTCCCACTGCAGAACCGGCGATCTGAACGGCTCCGTTCGTAGCCGATGTGGTGAACAGCCGCCAACGGTCAACCCAGGAAGAGGACTTTGGTCCCTAACACCTGCTACCAGGTCGTGAGAGAAATGCGTGTCTATCTACTTCAGGAGTGTTCATGACGATTATTGACGAGCAACCGGTTTCCGGTCCGGCACCTGCACCCAAGGGTCCGGCCTCGGTCCCCGTCCGCATCGAGAAAGGCGACACCCTGGGAACCGGCTGGATTCTTGCCTTCATCCTCGGGGCGATGGCGATCGGAATGATCGGTTTCGTGGCGCTGATCATCTTTGCATCCAGTGCATCAGACTCGGGCAACTCGGTCGCCCAGACCACGCTGGATGTGAACCTGCGAGAGTTCTCCATCGATGGGAATCTCGTCGCTCCCGCTGGCGAGGTGACGCTCGTGATGGCGAACACCGGCTCGATGGACCACAACCTTGGAGTCCGCGAGCTGGGTGTCATTAGCCCGAACGTGGGGCCAGGAGGCACCGTTCAATTGGCACTGGGAGACTTGGCCCCCGGAACCTATGAGGTCTTCTGCAGCATCGCCGGACACGAGGCGTCAGGCATGGTGACCTCGCTTACCATCACCGGCGAAGGCGAAGGAACTCCGGCCGCCGGCGCTGCGGGCGGACACGACGGGATGGACATGGACTATGCGGCGATGGACGCGGCGATGATGGAATCGATGCTGGCCTTTCCGGCCGAGACCGAGGGCAAAGGCAATCCGATCCTGGAACCCACCGAAATTCGGGCCGACGGGACCAAGGTCTTCGATCTCACTGCCGAAATCGTCGACTGGGAGGTTGAGCCGGGCAAGTTCGTCGAGGCCTGGACCTATAACGGAGTAGTACCAGCTCCACAGATTCTTCTCGATCGAGGCGACGACATTGAAGTCCGGGTGGTCAACAACCTGCCGCTGGGTACAGATATCCACTGGCATGGTGTGCACACTCCCAACGATCAAGATGGTGTTGCCCCCTACACCCAGGATTTGATCCCACCGAACGGTGGCACGTACACGTACGAGTTCACGGTGGTGGATGATGCGATCGGCATGTACCACGCCCACAACCACGCCCAGATTCAAGTGGTCAACGGCATGTTTGGAGTCTTCCGGGTAGGAGAGAACCCGATCCCCTATGGCCAGACGATCAGCGGGGTGACCATCCCTGACAGCATCGATCTCGCGGTGGATATGCCAATGATTCTGAACGACGCCGGCACTATCGGGCTCAGCCTCAACGGCAAGAGCTTCCCGGCCACGGAGCCGCTCGTACTCAATCAAGGTGAATGGGCCAGCATCACCTATTACAACGAGGGGCTCACCAGCCACCCGATGCACCTCCACCAGTTCCCGCAACTTGTGTACGCCAAGGACGGCATCCCCCTTGATCAGCCCTACTACGTTGACACGCTCAACGTTGCTCCGGGCGAGCGTTACACGGTACTGATGCGGGCCGACGATCCTGGCGTCTGGGTCTGGCACTGCCACATCCTCAACCACGTGGAGCGGGCCAACGGTATGTTCGGCATGGTCACTGCGATCATCGTGAACGAAGATCCCACCTTCGACCCCGCGGCGGTGCCGATCGATCCCACCAACTGGCGTAACACCGCTGGCGCCCCGATCGATCGCACCCTGCTAGACGGCATCGACGGGGAGGCGCACAACAACAGCGATGGTGCGTGAGGCTCGGCACAGGCAAGCCCCCAACTAAAGGATGAACTCCATGGTGCCCCGGACTCCGGTCCGGGGCACCGTCCTTTCATCGTGCGTTGCACCGGCACCCCTGTAGTTGCACGTGCGCCTATGCAACTGTCGGCCCGATCCGATGCTCCGGCTCCATTTGTTACGGAGGAGCTAGGGCTGCGGCGCCGAAACGTACCGCAATGCATGTTCCAGCGTTTCCGCCACCGACCCCTCATTGGAAATCGAACGGGCCGTCGGCCATTGGTCGCGAGCGGCCATGGCCTGATCAAGGATCGCGGGCGTTGCGTCGGATGCTCCATCGGCGCCCGTCCTGTTACGAAGCGCCACCCGCCGCTTGGTGGTGTCAGTTTCAGCCACGCACTCGAGTTCCACGAACCCGGCATCCCAGGACGATGCAAGTAGACGAGCGTCGCGTCGCACCTCGGCGGCGCGCCAGCTGGCATCGATGATCACAGACTCGCCTCGGGCCATGAGCAAGGCAGCCTGATCCAGCAGCGCTGCATACACGCGGGCGGTGACCTCCGGAGTGTAGATGCCTTGTTCAAACTCAGCGCGGGCGTGCTCACCGTGAGCATGGCCGGTGATGTCCTTACGAAGTTCGTCTGAGTTCAGTACCACCCATCCCATCGAATCGCCCAGCCCACGAGCGAGGGTAGATTTTCCGGTGCCGGGTCCACCGCCCACCAGCACGAGCCGGATCGCGGAGTATTCGAGATGGCGAAGGCAAAGGTCGTGATATGTGCGGGCCTCGGCGGCACCGCTGACGTCGCCCTGCTGATAACGAAGGAGAGCCACCTTCGTTCGAACGTGAGCTCGGTAAGCGACGTAGTGGTGTGCCAACGAAGCTGGATGATGCTCGTTCGAGAACTCGGTGTAGTAGTCCATGAATCGGCGGGCCACGGCTGGGCCGGCAAGCCGATCGAGATCCATTGCCAGGAACGCCGTATCGGCCAGTACGTCCGCCACTCGAAGCCCACGGCTGAACGCCAGGCAATCAAGTATCTGCGGACCCTCGGGGAGGCAGAAAATGTCCTCCGCCCGAAGGTCACCGTGTCCATCCTTGACGAGACCCTTCTGAATCCGCGACTGGAAGAGCTCGTCACGCTGCGAAAGATACCGATGGATGAGCGTCCGGACCCGGTCAACCGACGGGCGATCCAGAGCGGAACCTACGAACGGATTCATGGATTCGAAGTTGTTTCTCCAATTGAGCCAAACGCCGTTGCGGGAGGCCCAATCGCTGGCGTCGGGTGCGGGCCCGACATCAGCGTGAAAAGCGGCAATCGCACGCGCCACCCCCCGAATCACAGCCTCCCACTCCGGGCAGTCCAACAACAGTGGCAGGCGCCTATCGGCCGGCATTCGCCGCATCACGAGTATGCGGTCCGCCAGAACGTCGTTCTCGATCACGTCTGCGGTTCCCAAGTACACCGTAGGGGCAAACCGTCGATTGAGAGCCAGTTCGTTGGTCACCGCAGCTACTCGTTCCTCCGTGCCGGAATAGTCGAGGAACTCCAGCGACACCGGCTTGAAGAATTTGTAGGCGCGGTCGCCCCGCAAGAAGACGGTGGAGATGTGTGTCTCGAAAACCTCATTCGGCAGTTCGTTTACACTCACTGGCGCTAGACCTCTCGATGGACCACGAATACCGGGACCGTGGCCTTCTGCACGATCTGCAACGCCGCAGAGCCAAAGACCAAACGCGAGATACCGCCGCGATCTCGGGACGCAACCATCAAGAACGACACCCCGGAAACTCGGGCATAGTCGACCACGGTGTCGGCAGGGTCTCCACCGAAGAGCGTGACGCAGTCAGGCGCAGACGTCCCAAGGCTTGCGAGGCGGTAGGCCGCATGCTGCAACCCGGCGCTCTCCACCGGCACGGGCTCCTGCCCCAGTCGACCCACGGAGAACATCGGTGTCTGCGCCAAATCCATGACCGTGACGAGGATGGGGTCAAGGGCCAAGGCGGTCACTACTTCAGTCATTGGCACCAGGAAAGGACCGGGGTCAACCTCGGTATCGATACACGCCATCAACGGTCCTTCCAGAGCGAACAAACCGTCCGGAACACTGGGTCCAACGAGCAGGGCATAACCCGGAGGCGAATAGTGGACAAGGTCTTCAGCTACGCTTCCGCCGACAACCGGTCGGGAATGCGAGTGGGTAGCCGTCGCAACCACCAACAGCGGGTGCCCTTCACGGAGCATCGGCTCGAGCGCTTGGCAAACTGGGGACTCGCTGAGGACGGACGTCACCTTCACGTCGTGAAACCCGTTGACCTCGAGCCACCGCTGGGCGGAAGCCTCCATTCCCGCCGCGGCGGCCAGCGACGGCGCCACCGTTACGCTCACCGCACCAATTTTCAGACGATCGGCAACAGCAACGCCTACTGGGACAGCCCGGAGGGATGCCGCCGTCTCATCGAATGGGATGATCACCTCGGTAAACATTGAGGACCTCCGAACCGAGCGTGACCCGACGAACAGAAGATCGGTAGGGACCAAGGTCCAAACCGGGCCGGGGTCTTCAGAGCGGGGTAGTGAGCCAGGCGCTGACCAATCCATCGATTTCGCCGAACCTCAGTGGCGACGGAAAATCGGGAGGCTTAACCGCCACGACCGAGGTGGACACGGAATCCAACACCCGCTCCGCCGTGTTGCCCATGACCAAACCGCTGATCCCGCTTCGGGCAACGGTGCCGATGACCAAGGTGTCCGCCATGAATTCCAGAACGGTCTGGGGAATGATCTCCGCGGCATCGCCGCGGCGAAGATGAATGGCCCACTCAATGCCGGGCGGGCCGCTACTGCCCAGCAGCTCTTCAAGGGCCATTCTAACGCCGAGTTCCTCGGCCACGAGCATCTGGTCGATCTCGCCCCGGCGTTCTTTCCAAAAAGCCGATTCGCGGAGCGTTCGCTCGCCATACAGCTGCCACACCGTCACAACGTCCACCACCGCCCCCTCCGGGGCGAAGATAGCGGCCATCGCCAGGATTTGACGGTTGAGATGGACCTCCGCCGGGTTGGGATCCACGGCGGCAAGGACCCGCCGGGTACTGGAACCCGTCGGTTGAATCAACCACACCGGTGCGGGTGATTTGCGGAGCAGACGGCGCACCAAAGCGTGGTCCCCATGCGGCGACCCTGCAGGAAGCGCGACCAGGTCATAACACTCGAGGTTGAGTCGTCGCAGTGCGACCAACGCCGGATTGCCGACCTCGACGGCCACGGCGACGCCGGGACACCCCGCGGCACGGCTCCACCGATCGATATCGTCACGGAGGGACTGTTGTTGATCTCGTTGGACCTCCTCGAAGTACTCTCGGTCGTGGATGAGTTCTTGCATACGAGACGGCGCAGCGATCGTGGCAATGACATCCATCACCGCCCCGTGCTTCAGAGCCATTGAATTGGCCGACGCCATCGCCGAAGCATTGTCGACGCCCTCCAGTGCCACGAACAGAATCTTGCGGAACGAGCTCATGGTCGCGAGTCAACGCTAGAGGGTTGGCTATTCGTCATCATCAGCATGATGAGCAGACTCGGAATCCAGGTCCCTGTCCCGTACCCGGGCGCTGGGAACGGGCATCACCGGTTGGATCGCCCGGTGCACGAGTCCCATCGTGACACTCCCCATTGTCTTGCGCCGCATGTCATTCCTGCTCCGCATCCCGGTGACGATAAAGCTGGCGCGTCGTCGAGCGGCGAAGGATGTGATGGCCTCGATTGGGTCGTTCGACTGGATGATTTCCCAACGAACGTCAACACCCGCAGTACTGGATTCAGCCTGGGCCTGGAGTGCGCGAGCGAGATCACCGTGGTGATCCCCGAGTCCACCGGTGGGTCGGGGCACCACTCTCACCATCCAGATACGGGAACGGCTACTGAACGCCTTGGACAGGAGCACCGCCCGGTCCATAGCCGCCTCAGAGGCCAGCGATCCGTCTACGGCTACCACGATTTCGCCTATTGTCGTTTGGATCTGTACGTTGGGCCCGATCAGGAGCAATGGGGCGCCCACATGGCCTGCGACAGACTCAGCAACTGAGCCCTTGAACCTCCAGGCATCGGCGTGTTCGGTGCTCATGACCACGAACGCATGCGGGTCGATAGCGTCGGCGAGAGCTTTGGCCACATCGGTACCGAAAACGTTCACCGCCTCGATCGCCAGACTCGGGGTTCGGTGGTGGAGATTGGCCACAACAGCATCCAGTGCAGGGTCACTTCCCGAAAGTGAATCTGACACGTGAATCAGCCGCAGCGGCACTCCCCACTGGGCGGCGAGCTCGCTCGCGAAGGGGGCGCACCGTTCGTGCAGGTGAAGCGCTTTTGCCGGCAGGGAAACGTGGGTCACGGTCCGCCCATATTCGAACGTAGGGGCGGTGGTTGGTTGGCCATCGATCTGAGTCATCTTGAGAAATCCTTTGCCGGGTGGGTGGACCAACGACGGATGTGGTGCCCGTCGCCGAGTGAGCCAGGCTCGCGGGATACGGGCGTCAAGGAAGATGTCGTTGCAGCATCCCCATTGTTATCGCCCATATATCCATTAATTCTCGCCAGCGACCGGGTCGCCAGAGGCTTAGGTCACTGGCGATCACCACCGTAACATGAGATACTGCCCGATGCCTTTGGGGATAGCCGGTCCAATCGTTACCTTGACGCTGAACCCGTCATTGGACCTTTCATCGGCGGTTGACCGCGTCCAACCCGAACTCAAACTTCGCTGCGCATTGCCAACGAGGGAACCAGGCGGAGGTGGAATCAACGTTTCTCGGGTGGCAAAACGGTTGGGTGCGGAGACCGTGGCGGTGCTGCCCGCCGGCGGGTCAACCGGAATCGCTGTTCAGAAGCAACTGGTAGAGGAAGGTGTGCCCAACCTGGTCATTCCTGTAGACGCCGACACTCGAATGAGTCTGTCCGTTCAGGATCGCAGCGCCGGTTCCCAATATCGATTCGTCCTTCCTGGCCCGCATCTGACCAGCGCCGAACTTGCTTCGGTGATCGATGCTGCGGTGACGGTTGAAGCAGATCCCGGGTGCGTTGTCATCTCCGGGAGTCTGCCGCCGGGGGTTGCGCCATCAATCATCTTCGAGCTGACGGAGGCGTTCCGTACCCGGAGAGCGCCAGGCCTACCGATCCTGGTGGACACCTCGGGTGAGGCGCTGCGGGTTGCGACCAACTGCCCGGGAGTCATCATCAAGCCCAGCGTTCGCGAGTTGGAACTGCTTCTCGACCGCCCCCTTGAGGACGAAGCTGATGTCTTAGCCGCGGCCACCGAAGTAATGGCTGCTTCCAACTGCGCGGCGCTCGTGGTTTCCATCGGCTCCGGTGGTGCCTTCGTGGTCCAACGAGATCAACCGTCGGTTCGGCTTCGAGCTCCCACCGTCAAGGTCCGGAGCGCGGTGGGAGCAGGCGACTCCCTGGTCGCCGGAATCGCCGTTGGGATCAGCCGCGGCGAACCACTGGTAGAGGCGGCTCGTCTAGGCGTTGCTGCCGGAACGGCCACGGTTCTCAGCGAAGGCACCAAGCTCTGCCGAACCGAGGACGTTGACAGATTGTTGCTCTTGGTCACCTGAGGCCAAGACCTGCGATCACGACCCGGTATCGGGCACCACAACGGTGGGAACGGTGACGTGATGCGTCAGCGATGTAGCCGTGGAACCCAGCAGCAAGTGGGCCACCGAACGCCGCCCCCGCTGACCGATGACGAGCAGGTCAGCCTGCTCCGCGCTCTCGGCGATGACATTTCTGGGATCGCCGGGGGTGACGGTGGAAACAGTTTGCACACCTCGCTCGTTCTCGCACCGGTCGATCGACATCTGCACCAGATCTACTGTGGCCTCACGATTCCTGGCCAGGGTTCCCTCCGGAATCTCCAGAGGCGAGAACGCCGCCACCATCTCCACTACCCCGTCGGCATCGACATGGTCGATCGCCCATTTCAGCGCGGCCTGTCCATTGGGTGAACCATCAACCCCCACCACCACCTTCTTCAGTGCTCCGCGCAATGGTGCGGAGGGGGGAACCACCAGGATCGGCACGGTGGAACTGCGAATGCATCTCGAGCTTACCGATCCCAAGAACGCACCGCCCAGTGCGGAGTGACCGCTTGAACCCAGCACGAGAAGACTGGCGGACTTCGCTGCTTCCACGAGGCCTGTTCTGGCACTGGACTCGAAGACCCGGACGCTCTCGATGCGGGAATCCTCGATTCCTTTCATCGTTAGATCCACCCGTGCCTGAGCCGACTCTCGATAGATCTCGCCGAGATTTGGTACTGCGGAGCGGAGACCGTAAGGGGCAGCCAGTGCCGAGATCGTGAAGGTGGACACCACCTCGATCCGGTCGGCGAGAGAGCGGTGGGCGAGCAACCAGAGGAGTGCATGGCGCGAGGCCTCTGAGCCGTCGACACCCACAACGGCAGTCTTCACAGGAACCGATTGGTTGGTGGTCACAACTCAATACTCAATTGACGAACACCGGCCCGAAAGGGTCCAAATCCCCTATTGAGAGCACCGGACTTGGTCACTAATGGGAGCATGTTCAACACTATCGTAGTAGCCACCGACGGTTCAAAAAATGCGGCCGCTGCCTTGCAGACGGCCTGCGACTGGATGGCAAGCGCCCCCGATGCCGAGATGCACGTTCTCACGTCGTACCATGCCATGACGCCGGCGGAGATCAACGAGCTCAAAGACGCCCTCCCCGACGAGTTCGCGCCGCTGCTTCACGCTGACTACGTAGCGGATGAGCGAATCGACGCCGCCAAGGCGATTGTGAAGGCGGCTGGACTCTCCGCTACGTATCACGAGATCCGCGACAACCCAGCCGAGGCAATTCTCGACCTTGCCGATTTGGTGAAGGCGGATCTCATCGTGGTGGGTTCGCGAGGCCACGGACTCGGTCAGCGCCTCATCCACGGCAGTGTTTCCACCAAGGTCCTGCACCACGCAAAGTGTTCTGTACTCGTGGTCAAGCTGTAACCACGGACCCACTTATCCGTGGCGCCGCCAGTGGGCTCTTCTCGGGCACCGCCGATGGGGACTTGGCGACAGCTCCCGACTCACCGGTCAGAGCTGCTTCGTTCACCAATAGTTGCGCGGTTTCGAGCAACCGAATATCCGCAGGAACGCTGTCGCCGGCTTCGAGCACCACGAGATCGCCAACTACCAGAAGCGCCGCATCGATCTCCGCGAGGAGACCTCCCGTCGGCACGGGCGTGCGGCGTCATCATGGCGTACAACGCCGCTATCGCCTTGTCGGCTCGCCATTCCTGGGCAAACCCCATGGCCGCATTCACGATCACGATGATGCCGATGGCAGTAGCGTCCAGCGTTTCGCCAACAGCGACCGACACGATAATGGCGACGAGAAGGATTGGTGAGTGGGCTTTTTAACTGCCGGAGCAGCACTGGCCACCACGGGTTGGTTTTATCGGACTCGAAAGCGTTCGGTCCGTGCACCTGCAATCGCCGCTGGGCTTCGGCAAGCGACAGGCCGCCACTTCCGGAATCCAATCGGTGAGCGACCTCATCGGGTTCGAGCGCGTGCTAGCACGCCCTGCTCATCGAAAGCCCTGCTCATCGAAAGCAATGCTCATCGAAAGCAGTGGCGAGCGCTGACGATCCCATGGTCCTATCAAATCGCAGATGACAAAACTTGCGAGGGGACAAAGTCACGATCGGACCCAGCGGGAATGCGGTAGGGACCAAAGGCCCTGCCCAGCCTGGGCGACGTGCCCCACCGTAGATTAGTGGAATACTGGTTGTATGGAGACTGATGCATGCGGGCAGGAGCAAGCTCACGATGCCGTCTGACACCGCGCCCTCTGACACCGCAGCCTCCGACACAACGCCCCCTGATACCGCGGCGGAGTCCACCGAGCGGCGCATGACGTGGGGACGCGGCTGGTCCGAGGTCATCAAACAAACGATTCTGGTAGGCCTGGCCGTGCTTCTGTATTTTGCCGTCCGCGGCCAAACCGAAGGGTCGGAGTCTGCTGCACTTGAAAATGGGCGACGTGTTCTCGATTTCGAGCAACGGTGGAACATCGCCTTTGAGCAAAATCTGCAGTCCGCTCTTTCGTCACACATTGCCGTGACGCTGTCTAACTGGGCCTACATCTGGCTCCACTGGCCGGTGATCATCGTCTCACTCTTCTGGCTGCACCGCAATCGGCGACTCGACTACTTGATTCTTCGCAATTCGATGTTCATCTCGGGAGCGATTGGTCTACTGATCTTCATCCGGTTCCCGGTGGCGCCTCCCCGCATGTTGCCCGGTTTCGTGGACACGGTGAGCGAGTTCTCTACGTCGTATCGGATCCTGCAACCGCCCGACCTTGTAAACAAATACGCCGCCATTCCCAGTCTCCACGTTGGTTGGAACCTGCTCGTTGGTGTGGTGCTTTTCGGCGCCTCACGCCGATTTGTGATCCGGCTCGCCGCCGTTCTCAGCCCGATAATCATGACGTTTGCCGTTATTGCCACCGCCAACCACTACATCGTCGATGCGGTGGCCGGAATTGTGGTGGCTTTGGTAGGCCTGTTGCTCGCCAAGTGGGTGACGTATCCGATCGCTCGACTCGAGCCGCACCTACCGCGCCGGAATCAACCCGAGGTCGTCGAGGATGACACCGGTGACGCCAAGCTCGGCCAGGCTCTCCACGGTGGCGGCGTCGGGAACCGCCCAGGAGAACAGCAGTCCGCGACGCAACAATCGACGGGCGACCGGCTCATTGAGCAGCCGCCGATGAACCACAGCGCCGTCGAACTTCGTACGAGTCGGCAACCAGAGCAAGAGAGCCAATTCAAATCGATTCCCCGCTGAACGAACGGTGCGAATCCCCGCGGTCTTGCGAAACTGACGGAGATTCCACCACGCCTTGGTGGAGATTGTCAACGGCGCTCTTTGCCCAATGAGGTTTCGCACAGCTGAAGCGAGTCGAGGGTCCGGTCCCTTCAAATCCAACCACAGCGCCGTCCCTGGGGCCGCGGCTTGAAGGATGTGTTCCAGCTCCGGCACCTCGGTCTCCCGCGGCAGAAGGTACCACTTCTCCCACAATCGCCTGCTGGGCCACAAGCGCTTGCCATGGCGAACCTCGAGGCGCCGTCCACTGGTCAGATGGACGTCTACTTCAACGGCATCAACACCGGCCCGTTCCGCATCAGCGAGCGCAGCGATGCTGTTTCCGGCCCGATGGGCGATGATCTCCACTATTCGTCCCACCGACGAGGACCGCGCCGACCAAATCGGGTTACGCAGCCGCCATGGTCATGGAGGAACCAAATTCGAGTTTGAAACCGGAGTGGCGCATCTTGCTGCGGAACCACAGCACTGCGATGCCCAGGGTGACGGCGGTGAAGGATGGCCCGGTGAAGGACTTGATGAGCACGAAGGTGGTGACCTCCTGTGTCAGGAGCAGCCAGAGCGTGAACCCCGCGTTGACAAGGCTGGTGAAGGCCCAGAGCAAAGACAGGCGCAGGAAGAAGAGTCGCAGCATCGGATGGTTTGCGGTCTCGGCGTCGAAGGGGCAGAAGTCGTGAGCCAATCTTGCCGCCAGGGGACGCTTGAGAGGAACAGATACGAGGAAAGCGACGCCGACCAGTGCCGTGGTGATCGTGGGCTGGAGGAAATAGACCACCCAACTTCCGGTTGCCAGCGCAACCGCAGTCCGAGCAGCGAGCCCGATCGTGCTCAGGATCACCAGACCAGGAACCGACGAACCGGTGGAGAGGCGGTACAGAATGACCGCCACCGACCACGCCAGTGCTGCGAGTAGGGCGCCGGTGGTTCCAAGCAGGTCCAGGAAACCAAGGAAGAGTACGAGGGGAATCACCTTGCCCTCCAAGACCTTTGGCCAGGAGTGGCGGGCAATGGCACGCGGGCTCGGCATCACAATCGCTTTTCTTGACAAGCTGTCCACCTTTGGTGCATCGACGCAAAGGCGAAATTCTATAGGGGATTGTTGGCCCATTACCAGCAGGCTGCATTGCTCACACTATGTCTCGACGCTCGAACAGCATCATGGTTGCGAGAAGAAGGGCGCCACCGAGGGCGAGCAGATAGGCCAGGCTGCCGAACGCCCACCCGTTCAGCAAGGGACTCGTTCCGATTGCCCGATAGTACGGGGAGACGGAGCGGACCGGCTCCAACCAGTCCACCAGTCCCCCCAACCCGCTGAAGACGTATCCCGCCGCCAACAACGAGGTGGCAGTCCCGATTGCGGCGGCGCGCCGCCCAGTGGCCGCCCCAACCGCCATGGCGATCAACCCGTGAAGTGACACCAACAGAACAACGCCCACGGTTGCCGCAACCAGATTACTGAAACCGATACCGAGGTCGATCACCACACCCGCGGCGACAACGGTGGAAAGCACAACCGTGGCCAAGCCGGAAACGCCGGCGACCATTGCAATCACTTTCTCGGCAACTACCTGTCGCCGGGAAATCGGGTGTGACAACAACAAATCCATCATGCCGCTACGTTGATCGGCTCCCATAGAGGCGCCGAAACCGATCGCAAACACACTGAGCAGAATGGGCAACATCACCGAATACAGCTCGGCGTTAAGAAACCCTGGCCCGGTCGACATGTTGAAAGAGGCCTCGCCGCCCAGAAACTCCTTCATCGCATCCGGGTACTCCTCGATCGCCTGGGCCATGCTGGCCGAATCCCGAATCATCGGGAAGAAACTCACGATGAGCACCGTGTACGCAACGAGCCCAATGGCCCAGCCCACAAGTCCCTTCCGGCGGTCGGCGAGAAAACGTTGAACCAGCTCGAATGAAGGGGCCTTGCCACGGGCGGCAGCCTCAGCCAACATGGGAAACCTCCGGGGTTGTTGTGGGCCCAGTTCTCGGGCCGTTCTCTTCGGACGGGAAAGCCGAATCCTCACCGTCGTAAGCCTCGAGGAAGTAGTCCTCCAGCGACAGGGGTTCGCTAACCAGGTCAACCACCGGGTAGTGCGAAAGCGTCTTGATCAGGTGATCCAGTGGTCCTGCCACGTCCATCTCCAGGACGGTCCCCAGCCCGCTGCTATTGGTGAGAACCGTGAGATTCGAGACGCCAGTGATGGGGTCCGACTCGTGAAAGTCGACGCCCGGAGCGAGAAGCACGTGGACGTGCCGCCGCACGGATTCGCGTAGAAAAGCCATGGTTTCGATGCTCCGCAACCGACCACCAACAATAATTCCCACCCGGTCGCAAATGTCCTCGACCTCGGCGAGTTCGTGGGAGGACAGGAATACCGTTGAACCGTTGCGTTTTGTCTCATTCACCAGCTCGCGAAACTGCCGCCGGACGAAGGGGTCAAGACCTGAAGTTGGTTCGTCGAGGACAAGCAATTCAGGCCGATGCATGAACGCCTGAACGACCCCCACCTTTTGCCGGTTCCCACTGGAGAGTTCTTCGATGGCGCGGGTGGGATCGAGGTCCAGACGCTCCACCAGTTCACTTACGTACGCCGGATCAAACTTGCCTCGCAGCCGCCCTAACCAACGGAACAGATCAGCGCTTGTCATCCGATCGAACAGGGCGATGTCGGCAGGGAGATAGCCAACTCGAGCGTGGATTTCCACCGCCGAACGATGCACGTCGAGGCCGAAGATCGTGGCCGATCCCGAGGTAGGACGAATAAAGTCCAGGAGCAAGCGAATCGTGGTGGTCTTACCGGCTCCGTTTGGTCCGATGAAACCGAACACCTCGCCACCGTTGAGTTGAAGATCGACCGACTCGATCCCCCGAACCGTGCCGTAGGACTTCGTGAGTGCCACCGTGCTCACCACTGGAGTCATAGGCAACGGCGCTCCGTTCGCCAAGACCCAGGATCGAGGTCGATTTGCAATTGTACGGGATCCTCATGGTCCAGGGCCCGTCGAGCCCGGTCCACGCCCCTTCGTCCGCACTCTCGCGTCTTGGCATCCAGCTCCCACGGCTCCCGCCTACGGCGATGCCCAGCAGTCATGGCCACTCCTTCGCTGTGAGTTCCTTTGCATAATAATCTAGCTTTCCTTGATCTTCTGTGCTGGCTCTTCCGCCGAGCAGGGCCTAAGGTCACGATGAGGAGTTCCGGATCCACCCAGTCGTCAGGTTCTTTTGACTCGACTTCTTGGGACGAAAGGCCATTCCGGCGTCGCTGGCCAGGCCGTAGGGTCGAGACGCAACTGCGGATCGTCATTGAGGAGGCACGATGGTAGTGAAGAGAGTTCCCAGGTCCAAGGATTCTGGGGGCGTGACCGACCCCGTTCGCTCAGTGACGGCCTTCGTGGTCCTCACGGCCGAACCCACGGACCCGCTCATCCTGCTCGCCCGGCGGATGAAGCTCTTTGACTGTGGGGCACTGATGGTGGAGGGTTCCCCTCCGGCGATCGTCTCGGAGAGAGACCTCCTCCGAGCAATAGCCGACGGCCAGGGCCACCTTCTGGCCAAGGACCTCGCCACTCCGAGTGCCCTGTCGGTCGACGCCGACGCCGACATCGGGGAAGCTGCTGCGTTGATGGTCATGGCCCAGGTCAGGCATCTACTGGTGGAGGACGGGGAACGTTATGGAATCATCTCCATGCGCGACCTGGTAGAGCCCCTCCTCGCCTCGGCGCTTCACTAGCGGCAGGTGGTGGGGCCGTGCGCGCGGTGAGCGCCCACCTCCGTGCGCCGGGACCGGACCGGTCCCCCGTTCGACATTGGGGACTCACGATGTTCATGGTGCTGGTCACCGCTTGCTCCAGCCAGCCCAAACCCGAAACTACAGATCGTGATGCCTCGGCGTACGAAGCGGTCATCGGTGCGCTATTTGAGGGGTCGCCACCCGATCATGAGGACCCCGACCAGCTACCCGTGATCTATATTGAGGCGTTCGGCCAAGAGGGAATCTCGCTTACCGTTCAGGTGAAGCTTGTCACGGACTATGCCGCCACCTATCAACTCCGGTTTGTCGATGCTCGGGGCGAGGCGTTACTGGTCGACCTCGAGAACCAACCCGTCCGCCCTAATAGCGCCTTGATCGGCTTGGGCCCGATCCTTGGAGAGAACGAGCTCAGCATCCGTGGCGAACGTTACTTCGATCGAAGCGACATCGAGGCCTACCGCTTCAGCCTCACAGATGACGGCAACCAAACCTGGACACTTGAGGCGACGCCCATCGGGCCCGAGGGATTTGTAGGGGCACCGTGAGTCTGGCGATGGCTACCAACTCGGCGGGGTTAGGCCGCCGATTACTCGGCGATGCATCTGCATCGCGCCTATTTCCGGTGCAAGCGTTCCACAGCATGGGCGAGGGCCTCTTTGCAGTTTCGCTTGTGGGCTCGCTGTTCTTCAACGTGAGTGTGGACGCAGCACGACCGCGCATCCTTCTCTATCTGGCCATCACCATGGCCCCGTTTGCAGTGTTGGCGCCGCTGATCGGGCCGATCATCGACAAGTTCAAGGGCGGTCACCGCGCCATCCTTATCCTCTCCATTGGCGGACGGGCTGCGATGGCTCTGCTGCTGGCCACCCAGCTCAAGACGCTGTTGCTCTACCCGCAGGCATTCGTCATGGTGGTGCTCGCCAAGGTCTACGGGGTCGCCCGAAACGCTCTCGTGCCATCGTTGGTCGATGACCGGGATCACCTCGTAGTCGTCAATTCTCATCTGGCGCGAGTTGGCGCAGTAGCGGGAGTGATTGCCGGCGCCGGCGGTGTCGGCATCCTCGAACTCTGGGGTGCCGGATGGGTACTGCGAGCGGGTGCGGTGTGTTACGCGCTTGGCGCCCTGGCCGCCAGCCGTTTACCCCCTCACCGAACCCCCGATGCGATCTCCGGATCCCCAATCGTTGAAGCAACCGAAATGCACGGTCCGGGCGTAGCGGCAGCTTGGAAAGGGATGGCCGGCATCCGAATGGCAACAGGGTTCACCGTTTTCCACGTTGGCTTCACGCTGAAAAGCGCCGGCGAGCCGAGTTTGCTCATCGGAGCCGTCGTTGCCATGTCCGCTCTGGGCGGTTTTACGGGCACATTCCTCGCTCCCCGTCTCCGCCGGAGGTGGGACCCCCAACTGATGATCACCGCCTCACTGTTGCTGCTTGCTCTAGCTGCCGCGGTAGCGGCACTGCGGTTTCATGCGTCAACCGCACTGGCTCTCGGTGCGGCATTGGGTCTCGCCGGAAGTGTTGGTCGGCGAGCCTTCGACGGTGTCGTACAGGTTGAAGCCCCGCACACCCAGCGCGGCCAGGCCTTTGCGGGCCTAGAGACTCGCCTCGAGGTGGCGTGGGTCATTGGGTCGCTGATCGCCGTGATCGCTCGAGCCCCGGATTGGCTGGGGCTCCTTCTCTTGACCGCAGGGCTGGGACTGCTCTCGGCGGACAGGTTGATAGGACGCTGGACCGTGAGCCATCTGCCAATGGAGACAACGCGGGTCGCCGTTCCACTTCGCTTGCTAGAAACCGCCGAGGCCGTTGCAGCACAGGGTGATCGACAACAAGCCGTGCTTGTGGCGTTGGCGGCAGCCGATGCGCTCGCCACGATCGAGGCAATCCCGACTCAGGAGATCGCCAGCCTTCGCCGTAGAGCCATCGAGGCATCGGCAATGAACAACCAAGAAGTCGAAGATGAAGTCATCCGCGAGGTTCACGAGTTGGTGATCCAAGCCGTCAAGTAGCCAAGTGATGCCCTGCGTTTGGCTCTAGCGAAAGCCGTCTATCAACCGTCGTCGGAGTATCGGTCCATGATTCGTTCTTGGGGGGCGGGGGAATCTCGGAGGTGGTCCTCCGGAATTGCGGCGGCGGTCTCAAACGTCTCCCACGCCGTGTGATCACCGGTTCGATCCTCGATTTCGGCACGGACATCGGGAGTGTGGTCCGACCATTCTTCTACGAAGACGGCGGCCTCCTCCTGGGTGGAGAACCATGCGGAGTGCAAGAGTTCGCCATCTCGTCGGACAGTTACGACGAATGCCGGGGTTTCATTGCGGTCAGCGGGTGTGAGTTCCATCTAACTTCTCCTCTGCTTCTTCGGGTCAGTTTACTGGCTCCAACAACCGACGTTTCGCCGGTCCTCACCCTTCATCGAACCCCACGGGCTCGAAAGTCAGAAGGGTCAAAGGTCAGTAGCGGTGGTCCACTGTGGGCTATCGTGGGGTCACGCACAGTGATAAGGCCCGATGGCCCTTGCAGGGGGGCAAACCTTCGGCGAGGCTAGGGCAACTCGATTTCTCGACAACGCGGAGGAACCACGTGAATACCCAGGTAGCCGCATCACAAATTGCACTGGAAGCTGCCCGCCGTCGCCGGGGCGCCATGAAAGAAGCGATTTCGCGCACCGAGGCGGCCGCATCATCGCCAACGGCCGATCCCGGCTGGCGAGCCGGCCTACTGGCAGAGCTCCAGAAGCTCCAGCTGGCCTTGAGTGCGCATGTGAACGAGGTGGAGGGAGACGACGGTCTATTGAACCAACTGCGTACCGACGCGCCGCGCCTCGTCAACAAGATCCAGAATATGCGGGACGAACACCCCCAACTCACGCAGGATCTCGCTCAAGTAATCGTCGAAACCGAAGGGGCTATGGAGCCGGGAACGTTGCGAACCCGCGTACTCGAGGTTCTCTTGGCGCTTGTTAGGCACCGTCAGCAAGGATCTGATCTGGTCTACGAGGGCTACAGCGTGGACATCGGCGGTGGGTAACGGCCCTGATTGGGCTCAGAGATCAAAGCTCTAAGAGGATCTTTCCACCTTTACCGGCTTTGAGTAGCGTCATCGCCTTCTCGTATTCCTCGATTGGAAAGCGATGGGTGATGACCGGCTGAACCGAAAGCCCGGAATTCAAGAGAGAGACCGCTTTGTACCAGGTCCCGAACATCTCGCGTCCGTAGATTCCTTTGACCGTCAGGCCCTTGAAGATGATGTTGTTGAGGTCCACCATCGCCAACCCGGAAAAGAGGCCCAGGAGACCCACCTTCGCTCCGTGATTGGAGAGACTGAGGATGTCGCTCAAGGCCTTGGGGCTCCCAGACATCTCAAATGCGACGTCGAAACCTTCCGTCATTCCCAGCGTTGTCATCACTGTCCGCAGGGAGTGCTCACCGGGCTCAACACCGCGACTGGCCCCCAGTTGTTCGGCCATGCGGAGCCGATCGGGCACCGGATCGGTGATGACCACGTGGCGAGCACCAACGTGACGACAGATCGCTGCTGCCATCTGGCCGATGGGCCCGGCCCCGGTGATCAGCACGTCCTCGCCAACAAGATCGAAGGACAGCACAGTGTGGACCGCGTTACCCAGCGGGTCGAGGATTGCTGCGAGCTCATCGGGAACCTCGGCAGGAACTGGGTAAGCGTTGGCAGCCGGGATCGCCACGTACTCGGCGAAGCCACCGTCGCGCTGAATGCCAACGCTGATGGTGTTCCGACAGAGGTGGCCCTTGCCCGCTCGGCAGTTTCGGCAGTGACCACAAGTCACGTGGCCCTCACCGGCGACCCGAGTTCCAATCTCAATATGCTCTACTTGGTCTCCGATCTCCACCACCGTTCCCACAAACTCGTGTCCCACCACAACCGGGGTTCTTACGGCGTCCCGGGCCCAGTCATCCCATTCGTAGATGTGCAGATCGGTACCACAGATCGCTGCATGTGAAACCTTGATGAGCACCTCGTCGGATTTGGGCACTGGGCGGGCGATATCGGCCAAGTTGAAGCCGTGCCCCGGCCCAGTCTTGACCAGCGCTCTCATGCCGCACCCCCCAAAACGCCGAGTTCGGTTCCAACCGCAACAAAGGCCACGACGGCCCGATCCACGTCACCAGGGGTATGGGCGGCGCACATCTGCGTCCGAATCCGTGCGGTGCCCTTGGGGACGACCGGAAAGGAGAACGCTGTGACGTAGACGCCCCGAGCCAGCAAACCGTCCGCCATCTGACTAGCGAGGCGGGCGTCTCCGATCATCACCGGAATGATGGGATGCCCCTCACCGGACAACGTGAACCCGGCCTTGGCCATCTCCGCACGGAACTGCCGGGCGTTGGAATCCAGCCGCGCTCGAAGCGCATCGCCCTCTTTGGCAAGCTGCAGACCGGCCCGCCCTCCGCCAACCAAACCCGGAGCGAGGGCGTTTGAAAAAAGGTAGGGCCGAGCACGTTGGCGGAGAAGGTCAACAACATTCTGACGGGCGGCAATAAAACCGCCCATGCCACCGCCGAGAGCTTTGCCCAGCGTGCCGGAAACGATGTCTACCCGCTCCGCTACCCCATGCAGGGCTGGCGTGCCTCTCCCCTGAGGACCCACCAAGCCGGTGGCATGACAATCATCCACCATGACGAGCGAGTCGGTGTCGTCAGCGATGGCGCAGATCGATGCGAGGTCGGCCACATAGCCATCCATGGAGAAGACCCCATCAGTGACGATCAAAACGGTTCGGGCGCCATCGGCCCTTGCTTTCTCCACCTGCAGGCGGAGGTCCACCATGTCCCGGGTGGCGAAGCGATAGCGCCGGGCCTTGCACAGGCGAATGCCATCGATTATCGAAGCGTGATTGAGGGAGTCGGAGACAATCGCGTCGGCCTCCGTGAGCAGCGGTTCAAATACACCGCCGTTGGCGTCGAAGCAGGCCGCGAAACTAATGGAATCGTCCGTCCCCAGATACTCCGCTATCTCGGCCTCCAGTGCACGGTGCCCGTCTGTTGTGCCACAGATGAAACGAACCGATGCCATCCCGTAGCCATAGCTTTCCATGGCCTCGTCTGCGGCGGCCCGGATCCTGGGATCATCGGCAAGGCCAAGGTAATTGTTGGCACAGAAATTCAGGACCTCTTGCCCACCGGTGGTAATGGTCCCTCCCTGGGACGAGGTGAGGGATCGCTCCGACTTCCAGAGTCCTTCGGATCTAATCGCATCCAGTGACTCGTCGATCGCATCATAAAAACCATCTCGACTCATGCTTGCACTCCCCGAACGTCGTTGTGTGCGACCGTACTCGGCATGCGGAGAGCCGCAACACTAACCCTGGGTTCCGCATGAGGTGAGCGGCCACTAGACGGCGGAGAAACGCAAAATCACGTCGATGAGCTGCTCGAGTCTCTCCACATCTTTGTAAACGACGGCGCCGATTCCCATTCGACTCAGTTCATGGGGCGATGGTTGGGGCGGGATCGAGCAATGAAGAACCAGCCCCGCGCCCACAGATCGAGCCGCCCGAAAAAAGGCATGCCTATAATCATCCGACGGGAGATGATCAAGAACCACGACGTTGGGACGACCGCCCCATATCGCGGCACCGTTGTCGTGGTGACTGGCCGTCGCACCAATCACCACGACGTTGTGAGTGGAGTTGAGGCGGTCGGTCATAAGGGCCCGTGCCACCTCTTGCTCCTCCAACAGGAATACTTTCAGCTGGGAGTCGGTCATTCTTCAAACGCCCTTCGACTCAGGCCGTTGCCGGCCTACCCCCGACCCGCCCCTACGCCCACTCGAGGCGGCGCATCATCCTTGATTTGGCGGTCGACAGGCTTGGTGCGATCAGCGGCCCCGGGCTTGCCCTGACGTTCGCTGTTTCGTGCCGCTGCACGGCCTCCCCACCATGCCAATGCCGCCGCTGCCAGAACCACCCAGGCTCCAACCATCAACGTCCAGATGATCGGAAAGAACGAAACGGGTTTGATCGTTTCGTAGTTGTCGAGATTGACGTCAAAGGTCTGGGTGAGATCACCAAATCGGCCGAGCGCATCGGGCATGGTGCCAAGCGCTTGCGCGGTGGCCGGAAAGTTCTCGCTGAGGAAACCATTCAGCTGGGCCTGATCCATTCCCAACTGCTGACCCAATGCTGGCAGCATCTCGGTCTGCATCTGGCTTCCCATTGCTTCGACCGTGACCAGCGCCCCCTTGGCTTGTTCCACGAGTTCCGGAGTGTAGATCGGCTGGAGATTGTCATTGAGTTCGTCGGCATCAGCGGCCTTGGGAATCAAACTCAACACCAGTACAACAACGACCAGTGCCGCACCGAACCCTCCGGCCAATGCCACCGCCAGCCATCCCGGCTTGTAGAGAAGCCCGCCGATTATTAGCAGGCTGATTCCAGCGAAGAACAAGCCCCAGGGAACCGTTGTGGCCGGCAGCGATTCCGTGGGAATCTCGTCAGCGGATTGGAAAAGATCCCTCTGTGAGTCCAGAGTGTCCACGAGTCCGTTGAATGTCGGGACGATCTCCGGCAGCGCCGCAACCCCGTTGGCGACGTCAGGGAAATTCGCTTCGGTAAACGCCATGAACTCCGCTTCGGTCATGCCGAGTTGCGGAGCGAGAGCCGGCACTATTGCGGTCTCGAATTCCGTACCAACCCCTTCGAGCATCACGAGGTCAGATTTCGCAGTTGCGATGGCTTCTTCAGATAAGGCCGGTCGGAAATCATCGATCATCTCTTCAAAGTCAGGCCCGACCGTGAAGAGATTGTTGGTGAACGTACTGACGAGAAAAACTACTCCCACAGCTGCTACCAACCAGGCGGCGGATCGGCGATACACCGATGCCTTGCCTTTCAGATCCACGAGTGCATTCATTACGTACCCTCTCATTCAGCTGCCGAGCATCGGCAGTCTGGATCGAGTGTCTGCCCGCTCCGCACCACTGAACAGGGTCGAAGGCCCCATCGTTAGTGACGTTATGGTGCCGTGCGTGGCGGAAAACAAAGAACTCCCCGGCACTACTGTGCCGGGGAGTTGGTGCGTGTGTTAAACCCAAGACTAGGTCAGGGCATCCACCTTCTTTTGCCAACGAGCTGCTGTGGAACGGTGTCGGGGAACTCGATTTCCTTCGATCCCCTCATCGCCCACGCCAGGCCGGCGCCGGTCAGCATGAGTGTTGCGCCCAAGCCACCAAACAGGCCAGAAAGGGCTAGCCCCATCTGGAGCGTGGAGTGCGTGACGGTGCCGACACCCAGTTCACCGATCAAACCGTGGACTGTGCCACTCCAGGCTTGTTCCCGAGCGGGCCCTTCAATCGGGTGCATACGGTCAAAGTCGGTCCAGTACTTGCCGTCGACGTTGAACTCATGAGACCCTGCTTCATAAAGCACACCGTTGTATTCAACATCCTCCGGCAGGACAACCGTCTGGGTGCCGTGCAGCACGTGGTAGCTGACGGTGGCCATCTGGAACATGTATTCAGTTCCGGTGTTGACCAGTGGGTCGTTGGGATCGAGGTCACCCTCGACCACCGGGTACTTCCAGTCGTTCCGGAGCGTGGCCAAGATCGCGTCCGCTCCTTCGGTGGTGCCCCGGTCGGTCAGTTGACCGTCTTCGTTGTAGCTCAGCTGGACGTCCTGGGCCTCACTGAAAGCCTTCAGGGAGTCATACCCATCCTGAACTCGGGTGTAGGCGACACCGCCAGCCACAGCGAAGGCCAGGCCAATCGCCAGAAGCGCATACCCAAGCATTGCCAGTCGTTTCCTCATCGAAATTCCTCTTCCGGTTTTCGTGATCGTGACGATTCCCGATCAACTGGCTTGATCATTTCGCCAATCGACGATCACCGATAGGGACCTTCGTCACCCGACGGTGTGACGAGCGGCGCACCCGAAGGATCCCTGGCCAAGTCCCCCAGCGTTTCCATGAAAAGCTTGATGACACTTCGGCGCATGCAGTACCAGACTCGGGGTCCGTCGTGGCGGGCCGACAACAACTCGGCGTCGCGCAAGAAGCGAAGATGCTCGGAAACTGTGGACTGGGCCAACCCGGACGCAGCCACGATCTCTCCGGTTGTCCGAGAACACCCGCCCGTGAATTGATTGAGGATGGCTACGCGAGCGGGGCTAGCCAAACCGCGAGCAAGCCTGGCGATTTGATCGGGGGTCAGAGGCGACGGTGCCGGCAAACCGAATTCGGTACACGGTGGCACGTTTTGGATTCGGTCATTTGCTGGTCTACAGGGCATTCTCGTAGTCGTTGGCATCGTGGGATTCCTGATCTAATTCGTTGTCGGTGGTCGGCGGTTCCCACCAATCCAAAACTCGCAACGCCCGAAACGTCGACCACCGACTCGGGCCGCGGGCCTCCATCCTGAACCAGTGTCGCCCCGAATAGGGACGGTACATGGGCCATTTCCCATCGCTGCGGCGGGCATTACGAACGACCTCAATCGCATCGGCCAGTCGGGGATCTCGATCGGCGCCAGCCGCCCGGAAGTGTTCGAGCCCTCGCATGATGTCGTAGTGCCATTGCGGTGGGAACGGGAAACGGGTGAAGGCGAGATCGATCACGTCGCCGGTGCGATGGGATTTGTAGAGACGGTGCACCAGTAGGAACTCGCGCCCAGCCGCCATTGCGGGGCCAACTGCGACATGACCACCGGAGTTCTGGTATTCATGCAAAGCCTCTAGGACGGTGATGGTCGTGTGCAGCGATCCGTGGGTTGCGCCGCGCCGGATGGCGTCACAGTTCCATCCACCGTCGGCGAGTTGTTGGACGAGCAGCCAAGCCACGGTGTCATCCACCCGCTTATCCATTGACCCGAAGGCCGCCGCCAACAGTACCAACATCCCGGTGATGCAGGTCTCCGGCTCACGAATCGTCTTGGCCAGATTGATACCCCCGTCGTAGAAACGGGCGGCGTCCCACAGGAGTTCGGTCCCTTTGCGGGCCTGGTGGTTACCTCCCTCGAGACCGAGGCGATGCAACATGAGCAGGGTGTAGGTGGTGGAGGTCCATTTCGGGCTGTACAACGCGCCGGCCCAAGTACCGCCTGCGTCTTGGAGAGCAAGCAACTGGGCACCCCACCCCTCAGTAGCCACGAGCGCCCGATCTTTGGCGATCTGTTCGCAGGGCGCGTGAAAGACCCCTTCACTCACCTGCCAGCGGATGGCGGGATCAGCATCAATCAACCAGGCACAAAGGGAACGAGTTCTGTCCTGGGCGGAGTTCGTCGTTACCGCTCCCATTAAGGATCCCATGCCCGCGCAAGCTGATTCATTTCGAACTCCTCTCGGGTATCGAGCCGGATTTCACCGACCAAGTCGAATTGAGGATCGCTTCCGTAGCCGGTGACGTGTAGGGCCGGAGGTCACATGCGGCCGAATCAGGGCCAACGTTCTCGGTCACGTGCCCCTAGGGTCCGAAGTCCCTTGCCACGTCAGTGCTCAAACGTCAATACTCATGGCATGAACAACACCTCCGAATCGGACGGGGACACTCCGTGGGAGTTCTATCCAGACGACGACCTTCGAGAAGAACCGGGCAATGCCGCCGAGGATGAGGCGATGCACATCATTACCCCGGATGCCCTTAACATTCCGATGGTTCCCGAAGACGAAGATGACGACCCCGTGGTTGTCCACTATTTGGACGACGAGGACCCCGAGATCCCCGACGTGTCAACTCCTCCGGTGAGCGATGAAATCACCCCAGGCGTGGAGGATCTGCTCGTCCGACAGCATTACATGACCAACCCAGGCGACGATTAACGCTGCCGAGCGTCCGAGTCCACGAGCTCTGGAGCATCTGCGCTACGGAGGTCCACACTGTCGGGGGATGCACCGGACGAATCGGCCGACGGATCTGGTGGGGTGCGAGGTAGGTCTGGTTCATTTCCACCCTGATCAAGACGGAACGGTGGGTACTCATCCGTCATAAGTGCCACGTAGGCGATCACTCGGTACATCCAGCGGTTCAGACCGATGATCAGTGAAAAGAGCGACCTCGGGTATTGGCCGGTGAAGAGCAACAAGACCCCAGCGATGAGAACGACAACGCCGAGGAGGCTGCCGCCATTGTTCACGTTGCCCTCCGTGGTGGACCAGCTGGCCGAACCGGCGAGTACCGCCAAAATGAGCAGGTGCGGGATGGCCAGAATCCACTTCACGAGGACCAGTGGCCGAGACATGGTCTCCGGATAGGCAATCTCGAGTTCGGCGTGGTCTCCTTGCTCAGGCGACAGGCTGAACGGTGGGTACCGATCACTGCCGATCCCTCCCGTGGTTGCGTAGTAGGTCACTCGCCACGTCCACCGCATCACGCCAACGTTGAACTCGAAGATGCCACGCGGGTAACGCCCGGTGAAGAGGATCGAAACGGCGGCGACAATCGTCAAGACGGCGAAGATGGCCCAGAGAAACACCAGCGCGATGAAATGAGGGATCGCCAGGAACCATTTCACCAGCCACATCCAGCGGGACAATGCGGGGTCGAGCCGAGCGGTCAAAGCAACTGGCCCGGGGTGAGCCCACTCCGAGAATGACGGATGAGGGTCGCCGACAGCTGTCCGACCTGTGGTGCCGTGAGGACTGCGCACACCGGCCGCAATAAGCACGCCGGCAATACCCGTGAACAGCACCCCAACGCCGATCATTAGGAGGCTGAGCGGCAGAACAAAGCCCGCTTTGGCCCCCACATTCACATCGGCTGCCAGACCGGGCGCCCCGTCAGCGTTCATCAGTGCAGCGGCCCATCGACCCGATGTCGCCTGCCACGTCAGCTCCTGCTCTCCGACACCGCTGGCAGAAGCGACCCAGAAACTCTGCGCGGTAGGGGCCGCAACGGCCATGTTGCCAACCCTCCGTGTGAACTGTCCCTCCAGGTCGTTGTTCACATCGATCAGCTCATCGTGAGCGACGCCGGAGAGATAGCGATCCAAATCGGCCTCACGCGCAATGCCAATGAAAAGCTCATCAGTAGAGTTGGCGCCGGTCACGCGCAAACGGACATCGGCGTCGAGCGCGTCGAGCACCCAGTCGGGTGAGCCCGGATCGGCACGCAAATCAGCATCCTCCGCTGTGATGGCCGGTGTTGTGGTCTGCAGTCGATCCAGTGAAACGTCGAAGTACCCGTCATCATCGCGTTCAGCGACGTAGCCAAGTCCAAGCAAGGCTCCACCAACCAAAATGGCGATTGCCGGCAAAACGAGTAGACATCCGGCGAAGAGAGCAACAATTCTTCCTGGGCGCATGGCTATTCCTCTCGGGTAGAAGGGGCGCGGGTCGGAGGCTGTCCTCCTAGTCTCCGTTGGGTCATTTCATCGGACTAGAGGCTTCTGCCAACATCTGGGGGGGGTTTGTTGCGGGGGTGGGTAACTTCACGGCCCCCACAGAGCCAAGTCATGGGCCCCCACCCGTCCAGGAGTGGACCGGAGGAGTGGTCGTAGGCCTCTACCTACCTAGCCGACAAAGGAACATCGTCAGGTGTCAAGACAGTGCCGAACAAAGGGCGGCGAACCCATCCAGGGACTGCACCCTCGGCCCAAGAAGGGAAAGAAAGATGCCAACCGCCAAGAACACCCCCACGCCACAATCGGTCGACCTCACCGAATCGACCACGCCAGCGCCAGACCGCCACGAGGTCCAGGACTGGTTCGATCGTTGGTCCGATCAACTAGGCATGCGCCTCCCCGAGTTCTTCGGTAACAGGCTCCCTGAGGTTTGGGGTGCCGGCCGGGAGATCGTCGGTGTGATGCGGGTTGAGGAAATCATCGACGACAAGGGCATCACGATTCGCGGCGAAATCCCGGGAATCGATCCCGAGAAGGACGTTGACATCACAGTCGAAGGAAATCGCCTGACGATCAACGCCGAGCGGCGCGAAAGCGAAGTGAAGAACGAAGCGGGTCGGCACCACTCCGAGTTCCGCTATGGCTCCTATCGACGGTCCTTTCCGCTTCCCTCGGGTTCGTCGGTGGATGCCATCGTGGCCACCTACCAGGATGGAATCCTTGAGGTCCACGTGCCAGTTCAGGCCGATCAGTCAGAATTGACTCGCATTCCCGTGAAGAAGGCCAAATAGCGCAAACCATGTGACCGACTCTCGGCGGTGGGCACCCTGTGCCCACCGCCAACCAATAGGTCGGCTGTTCCCCTTAGGTGCTGATGAGGAGGTGGTGTAGGGACGAAAGTCCCTACTGCTCGAACCGTTGGCCCATGAGGCTGAGCACATGCCGCCCGAACGTTCCGTTGTCCCCGGGCCCGCCCTCCATAGCCTCGCAGCCAGTCATCGATTGGTGAGCGCACTGCTTGGAACGGACCTTTGCGGTCTGAGAATCGAAATGTACGACGGGACCGTCCTCGGACCAGCCGAGGCGCCCACGACCGCGCGGATCACTTCGCCAGACTTCTTCCGTCGGGTCATCCTCGGTCTAGGGAGCGAACTCGCATTCAGCCGCGCGTATGTTGCCGGCGACGTAGAGGTTTCCGGCGACATCTACGGGATCGTGGGACTCCGGGATCGGATTGCAGCGTGTGCCGTGGATGCTGCGATGCTTAGAGACGCCGCGGAGCTGTTGGGCGTCCGCAACCTCGCAGATGTGATGAGACTGCGCCCACCTCCACCACCACCGGAGGAGATTCGCCTGCGTGGGCGACTCCACTCCCCCTTCCGTGATTCCCAGGCGGTGTCGGCTCACTACGACGTGTCCAACAAGTTTTATCAGCAGTTTCTCGATCGCTCGATGACCTATTCGTGTGCGATCTTCGAACACGAGTCCGACACTCTCGAACAGGCGCAACTCCAGAAGTATGAGCTGATCGCCCGTAAGTTAGGGCTGCGGCCCGGGATGCGGCTGCTGGATGTGGGCTGCGGCTGGGGCGGCATGCTGATTTATGCCGCCCGAATGTTCGGTGTTCAGGCAGTGGGCATCACCGTCTCGCGAGAACAGCAGGAGCTGGCCGAGAAGAGAGTGGCCGAAGCCGGTCTCGCCGACCAGATCGAGGTCCGCCTCCAAGACTATCGCAACGTGTCCGATGGTCCCTTTGATGCGGTGAGCTCAATCGGGATGTTCGAACACGTCGGCCAGAGGCAGCTTGCGCGTTACTTCAACAAAATCTCAGGTTTGCTCGCACCGGGGGGTCGATTGCTCAATCATGCGATCAACCGGTCGACTCCGCAAACGCGGGCTCGAATCACGCCGAGCAGCTTCATGGCCCGCTATGTGTTCCCCGACGGGGAGCTCCTCGAGCCTGGACAGGTGGTGTCAGCGGTGAACGCATCAGAGTTGGAGGTTCGTCACGTGGAATCCCTTCGGGAACACTATGCGTTAACCCTGCGGCGATGGGTTGGGAATCTAGAGGAGAACTGGGATGAGGCCGTGCGTCTGACCTCATTGCCCCGAGTCAAGATTTGGCGTCTCTACATGGCTGGTTCGGCGGTGGCCTTCGAGGCCAACGAAGTAACCGTCACCCAGGTACTTGCTAGCAAGTCAGCAGGCGATGACGCTCGGCCAAAGTTCGGCCGACCGGTAGAGGCAGCCTCGTACGCTACGACGGCTCAAGTGCCTTCTTTGACGTAAGCGACACCGTCGTGGGCTGGGGCGGTCGATTCGCCTGCAAATCCCGCGACTACCAGGATCGTCACCAGGAAGGGCGCCATGAGCAGAAACTCGGTGGGGATTCCTGTTTGCAGAAGACCGAGTTTTTGCTGGAGGGCGTCGGCGAATCCAAAAACGAGCGCCGCTCCAAGGGCTCCGACCGGATGCCACCGGCCGAATATCATGGCTGCCAAGGCGATGTAGCCACGGCCGTTGGTCATGTTCTCATCGAACCGACCGGTGGATCCGAAGATGAAGTAGGCCCCGCCGAGACCGGCCACCATCCCACCTATGACCACGCTCGTGTATTGCATCCGATAAACGTCGATGCCAACGGTGTCGGCCGCCCGTGGATGTTCCCCGACCGCCCTGACCCGGAGACCCCAGCGGGTCCGGAACAACAGCCAGGTGGCAATCGTTACAAACACGAACATGACGTACACAAAAATGTTCTGCTCAAAGAGCACCGGACCCAGGAACGGAATGTCCCGGAGGTAGGGGATCTTCACAGAATTGAAGATGCCGGCATTGTTGTACTCCGGGTTACTGGCAAGCACCCGAGCGGTGAGGAACGACGTCAGACCCAGAGCGAAAAGATTCAGAACCACACCCACGATGATCTGGTCGACCCGGTAGCGGATAGACAGAACGGCAAGCACCCAGGACATCAAGCCGCCAACCACAACGGCCGCAACTACGCCTGCAGGACCATTGATGGTGGATCCCACGACCGCAGCTGCAAATGCACCACTCAACAGCATCCCCTCGATCGCAATATTGACGATCGCCGCCCGCTCACACATCAAACCGGCGATAGCTCCCAGAGCGATTGGTGTGGCCCGCACCATTGTTGCCTGGAACATGCCAACGAGGCTGAAGCTTGCTCCGTCAGCGGCCCAACCCAGAAAAGCCAGCACGAAGAGAACCACTGCGATGGACGTCACCACCGTCTGCCAGCGGTTGAAGCCCCGAGTCAGCTGGACACCGCCGATGATCGCCAGCAGAACGGCGATCAGGTACGCAACTGTGGAGACATCGAAGACGAGATCCGGAAACTGGTCGTGGAAACGGTCGCCAACAGAGGTAAGGCGCAGCGTCGCATCACCCTCGCCGTCGCGTCCAAATATCCCGAAGACGACAAAAGCGAGGACCAAATAAAACACGCCGAGCGAACGCGCCTTGGCAATCTCCTGCCGAGTGCGAACTACGGGTGGTTCGGCGGTAGTGGACAAATCGGTGGCGGTCATGCGACAACCGCTCCTTCCTCGCCAGACCCGCTGGACACTTGGATACGGAATACTGCTCGAATAAGAGCTGGCGCCGCAACGAATATGATGATCAGGGCCTGGACTATTTGGATCATGTCCACGGGAACGTCGGTGGAGGCCTGCATCTCCTGGGCTCCAGCCTTCAGCCCACCGAAGAGCAAGGCCGCCAGCACGATGCCAGCAGGATGATTTCTACCCAGCAGGGAGACGGAGATGGCGTCGAAGCCGACGGCTCCGACAAAGCCGGGGGCGGCACGCCCCTGGACACCCAGAACCTCGTTGGCACCACCGATGCCGGCGAGCCCGCCGGACACCGCCATCACCAGTACGGTCAACAACGTCACGTTCATCCCGGCATATCGAGCTGAGGACGGGCTCTTGCCCACGGCCCGGAACTGAAACCCCATAGTAGAGCGAAAGAGCATCCACCAAACGAGGACCGCAAGGGCGAGCGCCAGTAAGAAACCCACGTGCACCCGAAGGCCGGCACGATCCAGGAATCCAAGGAGTTGAGGTAAGCGCGCGGAACCGTCGACCGGCTTCGAAATGGGGTCGACGCGCCCCTCCGCCTGAAACGTGTTGGTCTTGAGTACCCACGTGAGCCCCAGGAGCGCGATGTTGTTGAGCATGATGGTGACGATGACCTCGTGGGCGCCGTTCCGGGCCTTCAAAAAGCCGGGGATCGCACCGTACAAAGCGCCCCCGAGGAGCCCACCAAGAACCGCCAGAGGCACGAGAATGACCGCCGGTAGGTCGAGGGTGAAGCCCACCCACGTTGCCGCCAGCCCCCCAACGATCATCTGGCCTTGACCGCCGATGTTGAACAGCCCGGCTCGGAAGCCCACTCCGAGACCGAGTCCTACGATGATGAAGGGAGTGGCATTGGTCAGTGTCTCGGAAATCGCCCGGAGTGATCCGACCGAACCGACCAACAGCGCCCAGTACGCCTCACCAACGGATCCGACCATGTTTCCCAGCGCTGCCCCGGGTTCAGAACCGAGCCGCTCCAAATTGTCAATGTCGGAGGCGACGACCACGAATGCGCTGAATACGAGAGCCGAGACCAGGGCGAGTAGCGGAAGGAGTAGCGCCGAGCGCCACTCGTCCACCGAAATTGCCGCCAGTCGGTTCTTCACTGCCTGAACTGCGTCGTCGGCGCGCGATGAAGACTTTTCGGGTTCGGGGTTCACTGCGCCACCGTCTTTTCTGCAGGTTCGGTCCCGGGCGTAATGCCTGCCATCAAAAGGCCGAGCTCCGTTGTTGAAGTTTCGGCTGGCGTTCGTTCGGCGATAATCGTTCCCCGGAACATGACGAGGATCCGGTCGGAGAGAGCCATGACTTCATCCAGTTCGGTGGAGATCAGCAGGAGCGCACTCCCTGCATCCCGCTCGGCCACCAATCGTTCTCGAATGTACTGAATTGAGCCCACGTCCACTCCCCGCGTGGGTTGAGCGGCGATCGTGAGACATACGTCTCGATCCACCTCACGGGCAACGATCAATTTCTGCTGATTGCCGCCCGAGAGCGTGCGAACTGGGGCGTCGAGGGAACTGATACGGACGTCGTATTCCTCTACGAGCCGTTCGGCCTGGGTTCGTGCCGCATCCCAGTTGAGCGCAAATCGATGCGAAAATTGAGGGGTGTAGAAGGAATCGAGCACAACATTCTCTGTCACCGAGAAGTCCAAAATGAGGCCTTGTTCCTGACGGTTTTCGGGGACATGGGCCACCCCCGCTCGATGCATCTCGCGGGGCGAAGCTGTCGTCAAATCCTGCCCACTCACGAGGACCGCTCCAGCCTCCGGTTTCCGCAATCCGAAGATCGCCTCGATGAGCTCAGTTTGGCCATTTCCCTGAACACCAGCGATCCCGACGATCTCTCCTTGCCGAACGGTGAAGTCGACACCATGGACTCTTCGGTTGCCGGCTTCATCGAGAACGAGCAGATCACGAACTTCCAGGACCGCGTCGCCGGGCGGCCGATCGGAACGGGCAACGTCGAGGTGGACCGGTCTCCCCACCATCATCTCCGCCAACGACGTCTCGTCAACGCTGTCGGGCTGGGCGTGGCCCACGATCTTGCCCCGCCGCAGCACCGAAATCCGATCGGCGATGGTGAGGGCCTCTTTGAGCTTGTGGGTTATGAACACAACCGACCGACCGCCGTCGCGGAGCATCCGCAGAATCGCGAAGAACTCCTCGACCTCCTGCGGGGTGAGCACTGCGGTGGGCTCATCGAATATCAGGAACTTCGCATCACGGAAGAGGATCTTTATGATCTCCACCCGTTGTTGCACTCCTACGGGGAGATCCCCGACCAAGGCGTCCGGGTCGAGATCGAGGTTGTATTTGTCCGAAAGGCGTCGAACCTCCGCCCGGGCCGTGGCTAGATCGAGCGTGCCGAACCGGCCGGTGGGCTCAACTCCGAGTACGACATTCTCCGCCACCGTAAACACCGGCACCAACATGAAGTGCTGATGCACCATTCCGATGCCAGCGGCGATGGCATCGGACGGCGAATCGAACAGGAGCGGTTCCCCATCCAGCAGAATGCGTCCTTCGTCGGCTTGGTAGAGCCCGTACAGAACATTCATCAGGGTGGATTTCCCCGCCCCGTTCTCTCCAACGAGCGCCAAGATCTCGCCTCCGGTCAGAGTGAGGTCAACGCCATCGTTGGCGATGACCCCACCCGGGAAGCGTTTTGTGATGCCGTCGAGTAGAAGCTCCATTGCTCGCTGGCTGCTTAGTTGACCGACACCGTGCCAGCGATTATGTCCGCTTTGAGTTGTTCGACCTGATCCTTCAACTCCTGGGGCACTTGGTCCTCGAAGTCATGGTAGTCGGCGATGCCGACCCCACCGTTTTCCAAGGTGCCGATGTAAAGAGTGCCAACATCGGTGCCGGCAATACCGCTTTCGATCGTTGCGAACACGGCTGCGTCCATGTTCTTGCGAACCGAGGTGAGTTCGACATCTCTATAGTCGGCGGCGCTCTCGTACCAGTCCGAGTCGACACCGATGATCATGATGTCCGCAGCCTGAGCTGCGGCAGCGGTTCCCAGACCAACGGGTCCGGCCACCGGCATGATCACGTCGGCGCCTTCCGCGATCAGGTTCTCACCAAATGCCCGGCCATCATCGGTGCTTTCGAAGTTACCTGTGAACAGGCCCTCAGTCCCGTCCCAGCCGAGCACCTCGACGCTCGTTCCGTTCTGCTCGTTGTGATAGTTCACGCCGGCCAGGTAGCCATCCATGAAGATCGTGACCGTTGGAATGTTCACGCCCCCGAACGTGCCCACCTTTCCGGTCTCGCTCATTCCTGCGGCTAGGTAGCCAGCCAAAAAGGCCGCCTCATCTGTTGCAAAGGTGAGTGCGAGAACGTTTTCGATCGGCGGGTCGTAGGCGAAGTCGACAATTGCAAACTGTTGGTCCGGATTTTCCGCCGCAGCCGCGGCGGTATCATCGCCCAGGAGGAAACCAACCGTGACGATCAAATCGCAGCCCTGGTTGATGAACGAGTCGATGTTTGGCCGGAAGTCTGTTATGGCTTGGGATTCGAGGAACGATCCTTCGATGCCCAGTTGATCGACAGCATCGGTGACGCCCTTGTACGCGGTTTCATTGAAGCTCTTGTCGTCGATACCGCCGGTATCGCTCACCTGACACGCTTTGTAGCTGGCATCACCGGAGGAGGACGGCTCATCGCTTCCGCAGGCGGCGGCTACGAGCGCGAAGACGCCCAACATTGCGAGGGTGGTAAGCAACCGCGACGGTCGAGAGGGCATTCCTGAACTTCGTTTAGATCGATTTGGTGTTTTCATACCCCGGACCTTATCCGGACAACCATAGGTAAATAGAGCATATGGTCATCAAGTGGGAACAGCGGCTGCAAGGACGGTCACGCCTTGACCGTTCAACTGGCAAGAACTGCGACGACGATTTGCACGCTGCCATACACAACCAGCAGCGGGATCCCCAGCCGCCAGTCATACCGGTGGCTTCTTGCCACCAGGATAGTGGCGAGTAAGACACCGAGCGCTGCACCGGCCACGCCGATCCAGACCTCACCCGAGACCACAGATCCAAACACCGCTGGACCAAGTGATCCCGCGACTGAAGATGCAGAGCAACGCCATGACCAGCGTCACCTGCGTCAGGGCCGAACCCGCCGAGTCGCCCACGTTTAGATCACCGTGTCCTGATGCCGTGCTCACCAAGGAGTTGGCGATTTCCGGAAGGTCAGTCCCGATCGCCATGACCGTGAGGCCGACAACCGCCGGAGGAAGCTGGCTCGACGTCGTGATTCGAAGAGCCGCCGTCACCGCATGCTGGCTGGCCACCGCCGTCCCACCAATGCAGCCAAAAGCAGCACCCCCCAAAGCGCTGTCACCATGTTGATGGCACGACGTCTGTTGATGGCACGACGCGCCTCCTTCCTGGCGCTACTGTCGCCCCGGTCAGGACGGTGGGCCAGAGTCCTTCGGCCGAGCCCCAAGCTCGACCTCAGATGCATAGGGGAACCAACGAAGGTGCTCAAAGTCGGCGTTTGTTTCGGGAGCCACGGCCGCCTGCACGGACCGGTCTGGAACATGTTCGTTGTCGGCACCCAGAGACGCGGCGTCTTCGAGGTACTCACGAAGCGGACGGCTGCCGGTTTGGCGCCTGTTCTCGTACGCAATCTCCCCGGAAGAAAACGACACATCCCTCAACAACATCGCCGGCTGAGACCGCCTCTCGGTGTGGTGCCAGAATCCGGTGTCTGGATCAAACTGGTAATACCCGAGGAACCTTGACCCGTTGGATGCAACAAAGTGGACGGCGTCCACGAGATAGTCAAACGTGGTTTCATCGATGAAGTAGTTGAAGTTGAGCCGGATCCACCCTGGCTTGATTCCTTCACAGCCGCGAGTAATTTCTCGTTCGAATTCCTCGGAGTGCTCCAAGTCGATCCCAAGCAGGCGATGCCCATAAGGGCCGGCACATGAACAGCCTCCCCGAGACTGGATACCGAACAAGTCATTGAGGAGGGCAACCACGAAGTTGTGGTGCAGATGGCGATCGCCGTGCCGAACGACGAATGACACGATCGAGAGCCGGTCGGCGGAGTGGTTCCCCAGGACGTCGATATTCGGGTTGTCCTCCCATGAACGAATGGCGCGGGTGACGAAATCATGCTCTCGGGCGCTGATCGAATCGACACCCACCGCCTCCTTCAGCTTGAAGACCAATCCAGCCCGAATCGATCCGATGATCGCAGGTGTACCGCCCTCTTCGCGGTGCTCAATTCGTTCGTCGTAGTCGTGCTTGGTAGAACTCACGAATTTCACGGTGCCGCCACCGGGGATATCGGGAACGCGATTGGAGAAGAGGTCCGTGCGAGCCACGAGAACGCCCGGTGTCCCTGGCCCACCGATGAGCTTGTGAGGCGACATGAAGACAGCGTCTTTGTAGGCCAGATTCCCTTCTGCGGATGAGCCCATGTCGATGGTGACGTAAGGTGCGGCGGCGGCGTAGTCCCAAAAGGACCGAGCGTTGTACTTGTGCAGAAGACGGGAAACAGCGTCGGTATCGGTGATGATGCCAGTGACGTTCGATGCCGCCGAGAAGGACCCGATGAGCAATCCCCGATCCTTGTTCTTCTCGAGCTCTTCCTCGAGTTGGGGGAGGCTGATGTGACCATCGACGTCCTCCCCGATCACGATCACCTCAGCTATTGACTCGCGCCAGGGCAGCTCGTTGGAGTGGTGTTCATACGGACCGATGAAAACAACTGGCCGGTCGGAATTGGGGATGGAGCTGCGAAATCCGTAGCGATCATCGAGGGTCGACGGGATTCTGAGGCCCATGACCCCGATGAGTTTGGCAATTGCGTAGGTTGCTCCGCTGCCGCAGAACAACACGGCGTGGTCGTCGGTTGCACCCACGCTGTCACGAATGATCTCCCTCGCTTCCTCTCGGAACCTCGTGGTCTGGAGACCGGTTCCCGACGACTCGGTGTGGGTGTTGGCGTACAGCGGAAGCACCACGTCTCGGATGTAGTCCTCGATGAACGTCAACGCGCGACCCGAGGCCGTGTAGTCCGCATAGACCACTGGGCGCGGTCCAAATGGGCCGTCGATCACCTCCTCCTTCCCGATCACCGAATCCCGGACATATCGAATGAGAGGCGCAGAGGTCATACAGGATTGATCATCGACGATGAGCGGTCGCCGGAGCAGGGTCTTTGGGCCCTGCCCGAAAACACACCAAACGCTTAGCGTTAGCCCATGACGAGCATGATGCACCCGCTCCCTCCCGGTGCGCCGCTCCCCCCTGCGTCGCAACCCCCTCCTCCCCCTCCCGGGACTGTTCCGCAGAGACTCTGTCCTGACTGCGGGACTACGGTTGAGCTGGAACAGTGCCCTCGCTGTGGTCTACGAATCGGCGGAGCTGACGCCGGGCAGTTCTGGTACCTAGACGGACAGGTTCGACAGTTGTTGTCTCAACGGGACCAGGAACTCCAGTCGCTCCGTAACGCCAGCCGAATCGAACCAACCGTACTTCCGCCACCTTCACCTTCGGTCGCAATCCATCACGAGGAGGCCGTCCGGAGGTGGACTCAACGATGGACGGTCCGAGACCTTCTTCTCACGCTTGGCGTCTTCTCGCTTGTCGTGGCTCTCGTTTCGTTCGCAGTTGTCTCGTGGGACGATCTCTCGACGTTCGGCCGAGTGGCTGTGGTTGTCAGCACCACGGCCTTGGTCGGTGCTGCTGCGGTTGCGCTGGATCGGCGCAGTCTGCATGCGACGGCTGAAGCGGTAACTGTGGTGTGGGCGGCCTTGCTGGTTGCCGACGTTGCGGCAGCCCGTTTCCTCCTCCAACCAGACTCTCCCCCGTTGCTTTTCTGGGCGAGCGGCATGGCTGTTGTGGCCGGGCTGCTCTTCGGCTTCGGCCAGATCACAAGCTCAAGGGTGGCACCTGCCCTCGCCGTCATTGCGGCGATGATGCCGTTCCCGCTCCTTGGCTTAGATCAAGGAAGTCAAGTTCTTGCTGCCGCCGGTGGTGGAGCGAGCTTGGCGATCGCTATGGCAGCGAAGGATTGGCTTACCACCCGGTCGGATCGATTCGGCACTCTCACAACGTTTGTGGCTCGGCATGCCACCTGGAGTTTCGCTGGCGTGAACGGACTGCTCGCCTTGTCCTGGAACGGAGAGATGGGCGCGGCGCTGGGGCTGGGTGCCATCGCCGCACTCGCCATAACGGCCTACATGATCGGTGGCACCGCCGGGCGAGTACGAGCCGATATCTGGATTGGCAAGTTGACAGCTCTGGTTGTCGCCGCCCCTGTCGTTCTCACCGAACGCATCACCGACGGTCCATGGGTACTGCTCGCCGCCGTTCTTGCTGGGGCGGCGATGCTGGCGATCGCTGACCGATCTGCTCATCCGGGGCGATTCGGCGGAATGGCGATCAGCACGGTAGCCGTCGGGCTCGTCGCCATCCCCGCCACCGCACTCGCTCTGTGGTCTGCGGCTGTGATTGCCGACGAGATGCTGGAGCCGTGGTCCGGGAGCGCCACCAGGCGGTTGGAGCTCACAGATTTTCAGGGTGCAGCCGATCGGTTTGTGGCCCTTGCGGTCCTCGGGACACTCCTAGCAACAGCTGCGGATCGTTTGCGGCTGCAGCGGGCCTGGCAGCCCGCCGCAGCCGCCGCCATTGGATTCTTGGCGTTGACCACAACTCTTACCGTTCTTGGAGCTCCGGTGTGGGCAGCCGTTGTACTGCTGGTTGGCGGCGGCATCGCCATCCTCACAATGTCCACTCCATCCAAATGGCTGGAGCCAGACATCGCAGCTGCCATCTTCATCGCATTCGGCATTGCTGCTTCGCTCGCAACAGCCAACCTAACGATGGCTGCAGCAGCGGTTCTCAGCTGCACTCTTTGGCCGCTGTCCTATCGGTCTCCCTGGGCATCGGTGCGATCGCTGTGGCTGGCTGCTGCGGCCTTGCTCGCCTCCGGTGGTCTCGTACTCGCCGTCACGGCCAACGCCAATTGGGACACTGGCAGTATCGCTCTCGCCGTCCTCGTGGTCGTGGGCCTCATCACGGTCGTGGTGCTCGTTCCCGCCCACACATTTTCCTCCGGCTATGTCACGGTACGCCCGCTTCAGCTCACGGTGGAAACAACCGGCGCAGTGGTGGCAACAGCATCACTGCTGGCAATCTCCTCAGCCGGCGGGTCCGGCCAACTCACTGCGGGTTTGTTGGTTGGGGCGGGGTTGTGTGTGGTTCACGCCATCCGTCCAGCCCGTTCCTGGCTCGTCGTAGGTGCCGCTGCGCTCACGGCGGCGGCCGTGGCGGTGCAGCTCAATGCCGCCGACATCACCACAGTGGAGGCATATTCCATCCCGGTGGCACTGGCCTCTGCAGTGTTTGGGTACTACGTCTACCGACAGGACCATGAGCTCAGTTCGTGGGTAACGTGGGGCCCAGCAACCGCAATCGCGCTGGGCCCATCGGTAGTGGTCGCTCTGGGACGGGATGCGGGGCTTCGACCGTTACTCCTTCCGATCGTCGGGCTCGCAGTCATCGCCCTCGGTTTGCATAACCGACTGCAGGCTCCGGTAGTGATCGGCGCCGCTGCGGTCGCTGCGGTCGGAGCGGACTTCCTCATCACGCTGGCAGCAGACTCACCACGCTGGGTCCCCTTCAGCGTTGTTGGGGTGCTCCTGCTCTTTCTGGGGGCGGATTTCGAGCGAAATCGGGCCCGCGCTCACCACGTGTTCCTAGAGCTTCACGACCTCAACTAGAGCCCGCAGCGCCTTAGACGAGACCCGGTCCGCGGAAGGAGGTTGCCACTAGTACGAGGCCCACGATGCCCAGGGTGATCGGTCCGGCAACCGATCCGCTGGTCAATGCCATGAACACGGCCCCAAACAACATCAACACTACTCCGACGGTGAACCGGGAATTGTTGAACCTGTCCTGCCTCATGGCGCGCATCGTGGGACCTTTCGACTACCCCGGGGCTTTCCGGCTCAAGTCCTGAGGTGGGGCGATATCACTGGTTCGAGGCGGCGGAGTCGCCAAGTTCGGCGAAGCGCCAAGATCGATCTCAAGGCCGTTCCCGTCCTCGACCTCGTAGTACCCCGGAGGTGCCGGATCCAATAGCAGTGCAAGGAGGATATAGGCGATCAGTCCGCCGCCCCCCACAAGGGTCAATGCGACGAAGGCGACCCGAACCAAATCGGTGTCGATGTCGAAGTAGTGGCCGAGGCCACCACACACCCCGCGTAGTTTCTGGTCCTCGGTGTCCCGGTAAAGGACCTGGTCACGACGATTCATTTCTCTTGTCCTCCTGTTTGAACTTCATCATTGTCGGTACGGCACATTGTAGATAGGGCCCAGAGTCCTAAATATCGCGGCCTTCTCCTCACAGCGTTTGAGGACGTCCGCCTCTGCCCGTTGCGGCCGAACGGGGCGATGATCAGAGTCCTTTCTTCCCGCACTCGAAGGATCCAACAATGCAACCGATACGCCAAGCAGCTAACGAGTTCCTGGCCAAGCGACGCATCGCCGTGACCGGGGTTTCGCGATCCAGCGGCGGACATGGCAGCAACACTGTCTACAACCGGCTCAAGGAGCGCGGCTATGACGCCATTCCTGTCAATCCAAATGCGGACATGATCGACGGGGATCCGTGCTTCCCGGATCTCGAATCCATCCCAGATGGCGTGGAGGCCGTTGTCATCGGCACCCGCCCCGAATTGGCGTATCCCACGATGTGCGAATGTGCTTCGCTCGGAATTGAGCATGTGTGGCTGCATCGCGGGCCCGGTCCTGGAAGCGCCTCGGAGCGTGCCGCAGCGTACGGGCGGGACCACGGGATCCATGTCATCAATGGCGGTTGCCCGCTCATGTTCGGGCCCACCGCCGACTTCGCACACAAATGCATGCGACCGATCTTGACGTTAACCCGCGCAGTACCCCGATCCGTCTGAGGATATTGACACCGCCGGTGCACCATCGATCCCAGTAGATGACCGCTTCACTGGTTGCCCTGGTGAACACGAGGCTGCTCCGGCCGATCTGTGGTCCCCAACCTGCCCTACCATGAGACCTCATCGACTCCTTTCGTCCCAGGCGGGTGCAACGCCAATGAAAATTCCCCGTCCCAACTGGCTCTTCACACTGGCCCTCGGTCTCGCCTTCCCACTAGCTGTGACAGCGTGCTCTTCGGCAACGAATGAAGCCGACGACACCACGATTGAAGAGGTCCTCGACCGCTCATCGTCGGCGATGGCCGACGTAGAGACGGCCCGCTTTGCCATCGAGCAAACCGGAGCTGCCGTCTATATCGACCAGGCCGAACAGATCCAGTTCGGCGGAGCCACCGCTCGATATGCGACGCCGTCGTCCGCTGATGCATTGATCGGTGTCACGGCCTTTGGCCTCTCAACCGAAGTCGGCGCCGTAGCTATCGACGGAGAGATTTGGATCACTAATCCCCTCACCGGGAAGTGGGAAGCGGCACCGGAAGGACTCTCGTTCGACCCCACGGTGCTCTTCGCCGCCGAGACTGGCTGGGCCGCTCTTCTCTCCGACGGACTCCAGGCACCAGAGTTGATCACCGAGGATGGCGACACCGACGAACGTCATCACGTACGGTCCACCGTTGAGGCAGACCGGGTCTCAACACTCACCGGTGGGCTCGTGAACGAGTCCTCCACCCTTGACCTATGGGTGGACGCCGGAACGGGTCTTGTCGATGAGGCCACCTTCGACGTGGAAACCGGTGGCGGTCTCACCAGTTGGCGCCTGACCGTGACCGACTATGGCACAGACGTAACGATCAACAAGCCCGACCTGAGCTGAGAGAGTGGACTCCCAAAGTGGCTCGCCGGCACGGGCGTCGCTCACCCTGGGCGTAGTTGCTCTCGGCGTCTTCATCGCCGCCGATGATCTGATGGTTGTGGCCACAATGCTCCGCCCGATGATCAACAAGGTCGGCATGACACTGCCCGATGATCTCGACGCATCCGCATGGATTGTGAACACCTATCTGATCGCCTACATCGCCGCCATTCCCCTCGCCGGCAAGTTGAGCGACCTCTTCGGCCGTCGGGCGGTGTTCATGGGTGGCCTCACGGTTTTCACCCTTGGCTCCGTAGTCGTCCCCACGACGACATCCTTCTCGGTACTGCTCCTGGGCAGAGCGTTGAGCGCCATCGGAGGTGGTGCGCTGGTTCCCGTAGCATTGGCCGTGGCCGGTGACCTCTACAGGGGGGCGGATCGACGCCGAGCGCTTGGGGTGCTCAACGCTGTTGAGACACTGGGATGGGTATGGGGGCCACTCTATGGAGCGTTGCTTGTCCGTTTCTTGACCTGGGAATGGCAGTTCTACCTCAACGTTCCACTTGCGCTGATTGCCATGGCGCTCGGGTGGAAGGTGCTCCAACCAAACCAGAGGGCCGGACGTGGCATCGATTGGCTGGGTGCAATGCTTCTCACCACCGGGCTCATCGCACTCAACGTTGCGCTGCTCGGGCAGGCGAAGATTCAAACTGTGAGCGGCCTCGAAGAGCTCACCGGCGGAACGTCGAATCCGCTCGTGGGTCCGTGGCTCTTTGGACTCGCCGGTGCCGCCATCCTGTGGTTTGTCATGGTCGAACGACGCCGCTCAGAACCGGGGCGGATCGACCCGGTGATCGCCGTTCGGTTCCTGCATGACCGGCGATCGGCCGCGGCGCTCAGCGTCAACGGTCTCGTAGGGGCTGGCCTTGTGATCGCCTTGGTGAACGTGCCGCTCTACATCAACGTCGTGGAGAGCCGGGCGGGCCGTGGCATTGGCGAGGCGGCGCTGTTGTCCGGTTGGCTCCTCACCGCTCTCACCGCCTCGATGGCAGCGACGTCATATCTGGGAGGAGTTGCTGCGGGGCGCCACGGCAACGCCGTCCCAACGCTTATTGGTCTCGTCCTCGCCTCGATTGGTTTTCTGCTGATCGGTAGCACGTGGTCACCCACCACGCCAAGGCCCGCCATGGCTGCGGAGCTCGCGCTTGTTGGCCTGGGAATCGGCCTGGTTCTGGCTCCAACCAGCGACGCCGTGGTCGAGACCGGTGAAGAAGCGGACCGTGGCGCTGCAGCAGGCCTCGTGGTCGTCTTCCGTCTCATTGGCTTCAGCGTTGGTTTGGCCAGCCTCACGGCATGGGGGCTGCGACGATTCAACGAACTCCGGGACAAGCTTGAGCTTCCATCGTTGGGCGAACCAGGCTTCGAGGACGCTCTCGCCGACGCCTCCGTGCAGGTCACTACCACAGCGTTGTCGGAGACATTCCTTGGCGCAGGACTTGTGCTCGTAGTTGCGTTTGTGATCGCAGGACTGGCGGCGCGGCGGCTTTAGCATCAACAGCCCAATAGTGAATGGCAGCTCGCAGCAACTGGCATGACCTTTGGCCCTTCCGAAACTGCGCCTGCTGTGGCCTACTGAATCCGTGAAGACGTTCCCCGCTCAGCGCCCGTCCTCACCGTGGGACGAGGCCCGAAACCGGCTGGACGGGCTCCCGAACGGACGGGGCCTGAACATTGCCCACGAAGCGCTTGATCGTCACGTCGTACACGGGCGAGGGGACCACGTCGCTATCCGATGGCTGCCACGCAACGGTGATGCGGTGTCCTTCACCTACCAAGATCTCGTAGACCGAACCAACCGATTCGCCAACGCACTCGACAGCCTGGGACATCACGCTGAGCATGGCGTTGCTACATTGGCGGGGCGCATTCCGGACCTCTATGTGGCCGCACTTGGAACCCTCAAGAGCCGGGGCGTCTATACCCCGCTGTTTTCAGCGTTTGGGCCAGACCCGATCTCCATGCGTCTCAACCTCGGTCGCATCGGAGTCCTGGTCACCACCGCAACGCAATACCGGCGCAAAGTGGCTGCGATTCGGCCAGACCTGCCCTTCCTCCAGCACGTGCTGATAAGCGGCGACGGCGCCGAAGATTTCGACGATCCCACGGTCCTCGATTTGAATCAGTTGCTAGAGCAAGCACCGAACCTCTATGAGATCAGCCCCACCGACCCCGAAGACCGGGCACTGCTCCATTTCACGAGCGGCACCACCGGCACACCCAAGGGTGCGCTCCACGTTCATCAGGCGGTCGAAGCCCATGCCGAAACAGGGCGGCTGGCGCTGGACCTGCGCGGTGGCGACTCGTTTTGGTGTACAGCCGACCCAGGCTGGGTAACGGGCACCTCCTACGGCATTATTTCACCGCTGGTGAACGGGGTGACCAGCATCGTGGATGAGGCCGACTTCGACGCAGAGCGTTGGTATCGCACGCTCCAGGATCAGCGGATCAGTGTGTTCTACACGGCGCCAACTGCGCTACGTATGCTGCAACGCGCCGGAGCTGACTTGGCCGAGAGCTTTGAGTTGTCAGCACTTCGTCTCGTCGCCAGTGTTGGCGAACCACTCGATCCGGAGTCGGTGATCTGGGCCCAACGGGTCTTTGATGTCCCGGTTCTCGACAATTGGTGGCAGACCGAGACCGGCGGGATCATGATTTCGAACCTGAAGGATCGCTTGGTCAAGCCAGGATCGATGGGGAAACCGCTCCCCGGAATTACCGCTGGTCTTCTCAAGTGCGATGACCACGGCGAGTTGGAGGTTGGGCCCGACGGTGACCCCGTTGAAATCACCGAGGCCGACGAAGTCGGCGAATTGGCGCTTGAGGCCGGGTGGCCGTCAATGTTCCGCGGTTACCTGGACAACGACGAGCGCTACCGCGCCTGTTTTGCTGGGCGCTGGTATCACAGCGGCGATCTAGCTCGCCGAGATTCCGATGGGTACTACTGGTTCGTCGGGCGAAACGATGACGTCATCAAATCGGCGGGCCACCTGATCGGGCCATTCGAGGTGGAGAGTGCGCTGACCGAGCACCCTGCAGTGGTCGAGGCCGGCGTGATCGGCAAGCCAGACGAGCGGGTGGGCAACATCGTGAAGGCGTTCGTTGTCTTGGCGAAGGATTTCTCAGCCTCGGAGGAACTACGCCGCGACCTCATCGGCCATGCTCGTCGCCGGCTGGGTGCCGCCGTCGCTCCTCGCGAAATCGAGTTCTCAGCATCGCTCCCTCATACGCGCAGCGGCAAGATCATGCGACGTCTACTGCGAGCAAGAGAACTAAATCTCGACGAGGGAGACACCTCAACGTTGGAGCGGCAACCATGACGAGCCCGCAAATCCAATTTCTTCGAGACATGATTCGGATTCGAGTATTCGAAGAACGCTGCGCCGAACTCTATGGCCAACTGAAGATCCGAGGCTTCCTCCACCTTTACATCGGCGAGGAGGCCATTGCGGCCGGGGTCATTCCTCAACTCACCGAGGATGACAGCATTTTGGCCACCTACCGCGAGCATGGTCACGCCTTGATTCGCGGAATTCCGGCCACCGCGATCATGGCCGAGATGTACGGCAAGGCCACCGGGTGCTCGGGAGGTCGTGGGGGGTCCATGCACCTCTTCGACGCGGGCAGGCGCTTCTTGGGCGGTAACGCCATCGTGGGCGGGCACCTCCCGTTGGCAACCGGAATAGCTCTGGCTGACAAGATGCTTCATGGAAGTGGGAGAGCCACAGCCTGCTTCTTCGGCGAAGGTGCCGTCGCCGAGGGGGAATTCCATGAAGCGATGAATCTTGCGACAATCTGGAACCTCCCGGTCCTCTTCTGTTGTGAGAACAATCTCTACGCAATGGGCACGTCGCTCAAGAGCAGCGAATCGGAGACGAACTTGTCATTGAAGGCCAGCAGCTACAACATGCCGTCCTGGAGTGTGGATGGAATGGACGTGGAGGCGACTGCCGGCGCTGCATCTCGTGCGCTCGAAACGGTCCGGGGTGGGGGCGGCCCGGTCTTCTTGGAGTTCCGCACCTACCGGTTCCGTGCGCACAGCATGTTCGACCCCGACCTCTACCGGGACCCGGATGAGGTCGCCAAATGGACCAAACGAGATCCCATCTCGACGTATTCGTCACAGCTAGCTTCCGCTGGAACTCTCTCCCAAGAACAGATCGACGGCCTCTGGACCGAGGCCAGCCAAGAGACGCAGGACGCGGTGGACTTCGCTGAGGCTGCGGAATGGGAGCCAGTGGAGACACTCGAAGACCACGTTGGTGGGAAAGACCCCACATTGGGGATTCTGGTATGACGACAACAGAACCCACCGTGGAAACCACCTACCGTGACGCCCTGCGTGAAGCGATTCGCGAGGCGATGATCGAAGACGAGCGGGTCTTCATCATGGGAGAGGATGTTGCCGACTACGGCGGCACGTATGCGGTAACGAAAGGGCTGTACCAAGAGTTCGGCCGCGACCGCGTCCGCAACACCCCCCTCTCAGAAGCTGGATTCGTCGGGGCCGGAATCGGCGCGGCGCTGGGGGGAATGCTGCCGATCGTCGAGATCATGACGGTGAACTTCAGCCTGCTCGCATTGGACCAAATCGTCAACACCGCCGCCACACTGCGCCACATGTCAGGGGGACAATTCCACATTCCAGTGGTCATCAGGATGACAACGGGTGCGGGAAGGCAACTCGCAGCACAACACTCACACAGCCTCGAATGCTGGTTTGCACATGTGCCGGGCCTGCGAGTCGTTGCGCCGGCAACAATAACGGACGCTCGCTGGATGCTCAAAGCCGCATTGGCTGATCCCGATCCCGTTATCATTTTCGAACACAACGGCCTGTACAACTCCAGCGGACCCGTTCTGCCGGGGCCGGTCGACCTCAGCACTGCCAACATCCGACGCCCGGGAACGGACCTCACAATCGTGGCGTCGGCGGGAATGGTCTCCAAGTCACTGGAAGCAGCCGAACAACTTGGCGACCGGAACGTGTCGGCCGAGGTAATCGACCTTCGATCTCTTCGCCCGCTCGATCGCACCACGCTGGCCAAGTCGGTGGGGAACACCAACCGTGCGGTTGTGGTTGACGAGGGATGGCGCTCGGGTGGCCTCTCGGCGGAAGTCGCAGCAGGAATCACGGAGGATTGTTTCTATCGCCTCGACGCACCGGTATGCCGCGTTGCAGCGCGAGAGGTGCCAATCCCGTATCCGCGTCACCTCGAAGACGCTGCAATCCCCCAGGTCCGCGACATCGTCGCCGGAGCCATGACCGTGATGACGGGAAGCTCGGAAAGTGTCTGAACCCGCTGCCCCACCGCCAACCCCAACCGCCCGGCTGTTCAGAATGCCTTCGCTCGGAGCAGACATGGAGACCGCCGCCGTGCTGGAATGGCTCGTTCAGCCCGGTGATGTGGTGCAACGAGGCGATGTGGTGGCACGGGTGGAAACGGAGAAGTCCGATATCGACGTCGAGATCTGGGAAGCGGGCCGGGTGATCGCCCAGCTCGTCGAAATCGGTGAGGAAGTCCCGGTTGGCACACCGGTCCTACAACTCGGTGAGTCCAGTGAGATCGCCGATCCGATCGCTGACCAACCGACGAAAACAACGGCTCTGGCCTCAACGTCACCAGCCGCCAAGAGCCCCCGGGCTGAGCCGATCAACGAGCTAGCCCGGATCCCCGAACCGTCGGCTGAGCCCGCTCTTTCACAACAGCCTTGGCCCGTCCAGGACCTGAGAGCATCCCCTCTCGCTCGGTCGATGGCCGCCGCGCTGGACATCGATCTGCACACTGTGGTGGGTTCCGGTCCCGAGGGTGCGATCATTGCTCGCGACCTACCTTCCCGCCCCCTTCCGGACATCACCGACAGGAACGTCCCGACCGAATCCGCACCTACGGCCACGGCACCCGCCGACCGCATGCGGGAAGCGATCGCCAAGCGTATGGCTCGCGCCAACAGCGAGATCCCGCACTATCACCTCGAGAGAGACGTTGACCTCGGCAGCACAATGGAATGGCTGGAGCATTACAACGAAGGCGTGCCCGTGGCCCAAAGGGTGTTGTCCGCCGCGCTCTTCGTCAAAGCCGTCGCCAGATCCATCGCAGAGCAGCCAGCTCTGAATGGATTCTGGGTTGACGATCGTTTTCGGGCCAGCGATGGCGTCCATGTGGGCGTGGCGATCTCATTGCGCAAAGGTGGCCTTGTGATCCCCACGATCGTGAACGCCGATCATCGAACCATCCAGGACATCATGTCATCATTGCGGGAGCTCGTCGCAGGTTCGCGCAGCGGCTCACTGCGGAGCAGTTGGATGCATGAGGCCAGTGTGACGGTAACGAACCTCGGCTCGAACGGGGCCGATCGCGTTCATGGCGTTATCTTTCCGCCCCAGGTGGCACTGATCGGGTTCGGTCGAATCATCACCCGCGCCTGGGTAGTGGACGATCAACTACTTCCCCGCCCTGTGGTGACGGTTTCTTTAGCTGCCGATCATCGAGCAACCGACGGAGCGACCGGCAGTCGATTGCTCTCCCTGCTTGCTCATCATCTCGAACACCCGGAGGAACTATGAAGACTTTGTCGATCGAGGATGCCAGCGCCATCGTCGTAGAGGCGATTCGGACCGTTGCGCCCGATACTGCGGACGAACTGCCTCACATACGACCTGATCAAGACGTTTTTCAGGCACTGGAGTTGGACTCCATGGACCACGTGAACGTGATCACCCGCATCTGGGAGGAGACCGGTATCGAAATAGCCGAGCGTGACTACGGTCGACTCCGAACGCTGGATTCCCTCACCACCTATCTGGTTTCCTCAGCTCAGGGACCCAAGCCCGGCGAAGAGTGATCTCATTCCACAGCCCGCAACAGGGACTTTGTGCCTTTACAGCGGCCTGCGATCAGCACATGATCAAATCATGACAACCGGCCCTGTCCCCATTCTTGTGGCCGTCGACCTGCCCGTCGACGAGACCCAGCTGAGCCCGCTGTTGTTGCTGGGCCGGCAGGCGAACTGGCGTGTCCACCTCCTTCACGCCCCCGCCCCCGAACCCGCCTTCGTTGGCTATGCCGGGCCAGATCAAGAGCGGGAGCGCCAGCACTACCAGGCCGAGCTGAAGCAACTCCACGAGCAACTCATCGAAACCGCCCGCTTGTTCGACCGCGCCGGCATGGAGACCGTGGTACACCTCACCGCTGGCCCCGTGGTGGACACAATTCTCGCCACTGCCGCCCAAACCAACGCCGAACTCATTGCCATCGTTGGGCACAAACACAACGTGGCCCACCGCCTCCTTCTCGGAAGCGTCGCCTCCACCATTCTCAAAGCGGCGAGTCAGCCGGTTCTGGTGCTTCCTGCCACAGCAGCAGCGGAGAACCATCCAGGAATGGAAACCGCAGTCGACCGGTTGCTCGAGGTGATCGACCGACCCGAACCGGGGCGGGGCTCCGACCTGGGACCCGAACTCATCCGCCTGCGGGAAGCTGCCGCCGAACTTCGCGACGAACCCGAGAGCGAGTCGGAAGAAAAACGTCGACGGTCATTACTCGATGCGCTCCATCGATTTGAGACCGAGCACCCCACCCTCACTCGAGCGATCAACGACGTCGCCTACTACCTAAGTGGAACCGGAATCTGACCAAACAACAACCCCTTCACGAGCGGATGACATTGGACCCTTCCCTCGCCGGAGGCCCCACCGGAGGATGAACTCATGAAAGAACTACTTGCCCACCCCTGGAAGCTCACCTTCCAGAGCCAGGAAACTGAAGACCATTGCGAGATGGTGGTCCACTTGGACGCCGGCGACCGGTCTCTATCGGGACACGGCCGATCTCGCCGAAACCCCATAGACCCCAACGTTCCCCAGATCGGTGAGGAACTGGCAGCAGCGCGGGCCTTGCACGATCTCGCCCACCAGCTCACAGAGGATGCTCGAGGCATGATCGAAGAGTTCTCGCCAGTTTGACCACAACCCGCCGGGGGTGAGGTGCGATTGGATGGCCAGGACGACCAGGCCAGCTGGAATTGGGCGGGGTCGCGCCAGGTCCCATCTGAGGGCCCGACCTTGGAGGCAAACTTGAACGCTGTAGTGCGCCGAGGGTAGAGTTTGGGGTGCTCTTCATTCCGCTTCGTGGGGATGCGGGCGAACCATGCGAGTCCACCCACCTCCGAGAGTATCGATGGCCAGGAACACCAAACGGCACGCGCCAGGAACATCGAACGGCACGCTTTGGTAAACGGTCCCACTGAACCCCTCGACCTCCGGGCCTTGAACCACCCGGACGGCGCCATCGCCTGGGCGATGGTGGAGGCCTCCCCCGATGCCCTGGTCGTGGTGGACGATGAAGGACTCATCACCTTGGTGAACAGCCAGACCGAACTCCTATTTGGCTATGACCGCAGGGAGCTTCTTGGTCAACCCGTCGAAATGCTCATGCGTGAGGGTTTGCGATCCGCCCATATCGCCCACCGGAGCCGCTTTGCAGCCACACCAGGGGTGCGCTCAATGGGCAGCGGTCTGGAGTTGTCGGCACTGCGCGCCGACGGCGCTGAGTTCCCGGTTGAAATCAGCCTCTCGCCGCTCAAGGCCGAAGGGCGACGGGGCGTGATAGCAGCCATTCGAGACGTGACCGAGCGGGTGGAGGCACAAGCCAGAGAGCGCGAGATCGCCGCCCGGTTCCGATCCGCCTTCGGGGACGGGCCTGTTCCCATGACCATCGCCGAAATCTCGCCGAGGAGCGATCGGGTAATTCTTGAAGCCAATCAGGCGATGGCTGATCTCCTGGGCCATCCCATCGAATACCTGATCGGGCGATCCATCATGGACTTCGGCCACCCCGAGGACCAAGCGGCCGACGACGAAGCGACGGCGGCGCAACTGAGCGGTGCAGAGTCGACGTTCTCGGCCCGCAAACGATACGTCCGGGCCGATGGCAGCATTGTCTGGGTCCAATTGACCGTGGCGGTGCTCGACCGTGAGGCAGACCTCGTTCGAACGATCGCCCACTCCATTGACATCACGGCCGAGGTTGAGGCCGACGCGCAAGAAACTCGGGAACAGGCGGCGCTGGAGATGGCCAGAAAGTCCGAGCAACGAGCCGAGCTTCTAGAAGATCGAGAACGCATCGGTCGTGACATGCATGACAAGGTGATCGGCCGGCTCTTCGCCACCGGAATGACCGTGCAAGCAACCGCCGCCGTCGTGACAGACATGGCCATTCGGGAACGACTCACCACGGCTGTGGGAGAGATCGACGAGGGGATTCGGGAGATCCGCACCACCATCTATGGGCTGCGCTCACAAATGGACTGGGGCAAAGGCGTGCGCGGCATGATCTTGGCTGTGGCGGTAGAACACAGCCCCGCCCTCGGTTTCGAGCCTCGGGTTGACCTCACCGGCCCCATCGATGATCTGAGCCCGCAGATCGCGGTGGAGATGCTCGCAGCTCTCCGGGAAGCCCTCACCAACGCCGCGAAGCATGCTCATGCCAATGCGGTGACCATTGCGGTGACCCTTCGCGGCAATCACCTAACGATGTCGGTTTCTGACAATGGCCTAGGTTTCGTGCTGCCCGATCCCGCAACATTCTCGAGTGATGGTGAACGGTTCACCGGCAACGGCCTAGCCAATATCGTCGCCCGGGCAGAGGCGCTGCGTGGTAGCGCCAGCATTGACTCGCTGCCCGAAGCAGGCACCACGGTGCATTGGGTTGTGCCGGTGTCTTGACCGTCCGATGCATGAAGCCCGAAAACCGCGACGATGCCCCGATCGCTTGGAGGCCCACTTCATGTCCGGCAATTAACTTCCGGAAACCCTTAGGCAGGGCGAGCGGCGGACGCAGGATCGAGGCACCGACGTGATTACGGCTCGTTTTGACTGGGAGTCTGACCCGAGCCGAGAAATTGGTTGAGAAGACTTCTTTGTTCTCGTCTTCTTGTAGGAGTCTTGCAGTTCGGCGAGCGGGCCTCTAGGGCAAAAGGTCCCGAGTTTCACCGCCTGAGGTTGCGGGAATTCCCGCCAACTGCAATACCTCTTGAAGGGCGGCGGGGATTGCTGCAGAGACTTCTTCGGTGAGCGGATCGAACTGACCAAAGGATTGAGCTTCCACACCAACCACCATCAGGGATCGAGGGAGACGGTGGAGAAGCCGAGCCAACTCGACTGTCTCCGCCAGACCAACGCCGTGACTGGACAGCAGCGACTCCTCGGTTGTCAACGGTCGGGAGAGAGCATCGGTGGTGATCACCGAGCCTGGACGCCGAGTGCTGCGCACGGCATCAACCACAATGACGTCCTGGTTCGGGGTCCAGCGAAGAACAAGGTCGGAAAGATCGCCCTCCGCTACCAGGGTCTCGAGCTGCGGTGCAGATTCACGAACGTGATCGATAATGACGGGTCCGACGGCGTCATCGCCGCGATCTCGATTTCCCACCCCGATGACCAGCGGCGGCCTGGCGGCGAGCGCCTCTTCAGCTCTCATCAACCGTGAGCTTGAGAAAGTGTGTGGAGCATGAGATGCAAGGGTCGTAGTTACGAATGGTCTGTTCGCAGCGGAGTTGCAGCTCATCGAGGTCCAAGTGGAGATTCGCCGTCACGAACTCGCGAAGATCGGATTCGATCGCTGGCTGGTTCTGGGCGGTTGGAGGAATGATTTGGGCGGTGAGGACCAGACCCTCGGCGTCGGTCTCATACCGGTGATAGAGAAGCCCGCGGGGCGCCTCGGTGGCAGCCCACCCCACCCCTGCCGTAGCTGGTACGTCAACGAAAGGTGCAGGAGGCGGTGTGTAGTCGCTGATGATCCGCCGGGCTTCGTCGATGGCGTAGAGCGTCTCCAGGCCACGAACCACGATGCTCTTGAACGGATTGGTCACTACCGGTCCCAGACCCACTTCGCCGGCAAGCTCCTGAATCGCTGAGGGCAGACGGTCGAAGTTGTTGGCATAACGGGCCAGCGAACCAACGTGATACCAGCCTTTCTCCGAGAGCCGAGCGTGCAGGGCCGTTGAATGAGCGACCTGGAACTCCTGGCTGTGGTTCTCGAATTCCGAGACGTCGATGTCGAGACCCTTGTTGGAGACGATCCGGCCCTCGTTGAAGGGATACTCCGTGGGATGGCGGAGCGAGACGAATTCGTAGTCCTGGGAGAGGTCCGGGAAATCGAACCCCGCGGTCCAACGAATGAGATCAACACAGATCTCTCGAGCTTCTTCGAGCGGCCGCAATAGCGTTTCGAGCTCCGTTCGAGAGGGGGCCCGGTAGAAACCACCGTTGCGCACGTTCACGGGGTGGATCGGCCGTCCGCCGAGGAGCTCCATCAAATCATTGCCGGTCTTCTTCAATTGAAGGACCCGCTCCACCATCTCGGGGTGGTCGGCAGCGATGGCGATGCCGGAGTGATAGCCCAAGAAGTCCGGAGCGTGGAGGAACCCAATGTGGAGAACGTGACTCTCGATCCACTCGCCGCAATAGAGGAGGCGGCGAAGCTCACGTAGTGAACCCCCAACCTCGACGCCCGCGAGACGCTCCATCGCATGGACTGCGCTCATCTGGTAAGCAACCGGGCAAATTCCACAGATCCGAGCGGTGATGTCCGCCGGCTCGGAAAAGTGTCGGCCTCGTAGGAATGCCTCGAAGAAGCGGGGCGGTTCGTAGATCTCCAGCCGGATGTCGGTCACCTCGCCGTCCATAACCTTCACGTGCATGGCTCCTTCGCCCTCCACCCGAGCCAATACGGGTACGTGGAAGTCAACGTTCTTGTGGGTCATTTGTTCGTCCCCCGTGGGGTTTCATGTCGGTTGGCTTCTTCCCGAAAGGGTTGTGCCCAGCCCGAATAACTTCTGAAACTGCGGACAATCTCCGGTTCGGTCATACCGAGATGCCTGAACTGCTGGGCCAGGGCCGCCGTGTTCGGGCTTTCCATTGGCCCAAAACATCCGTAGCACCCTCGGTTGTAGGCGGGGCACAGTGCATGGCAGCCGCCGTGCGTGACCGGTCCTAGGCAAGGTGTCCCCTGCGAGACCATGATGCAGGCGTTGCCTCGCGCTTTGCACTCAACACAAACACTCGTAGTGGGAATCCGAGGTGGGCGTCCTGCCAGATGCGCCGCGATCGTCTCTACGAGCTGGCCGCGATCGATCGGGCAACCCCGCAGTTCGAAGTCAACCTTCACGTGGTCTGCTATTGGCGTTGACGTGTCGAGAGTGGAGATGAATTCCGGGTGGGCATAGACGATGCCGATGAACTCGGCGATGTCTGCACCGTTGCGCAGCGCTTGGATACCCCCCGACGTTGCACACGCCCCAATCGTGATCAACAGTCCGGACTGTTCACGGATTTCCTTGATGCGCTTGAGATCACCCGGCGTGGTGATCGAGCCCTCCACCAGTGAAACGTCGTAAGGGCCTGCAACCATCCCACTGGAGGCCTCCGGGAAGTAGGCGATATCCAGTCGGCCGGCTACCGCCAGCAGGTCGTCTTCACAATCGAGAAGACTGAGCTGACAGCCATCGCAAGAGGCAAATTTCCAGACGGCCAGGGTGGGATTTCCGGCCTTTTTCGACGGTGTGACCTCTGCAGTCACTTCGGTTGGAGTCACAGCTTCCCTCACAGTTCTCGGACATCGTGGAATGGTCGAATGGTTGCGTAGTTGACAACGGGGCCGTCCCGACAAACGATGAAGGGACCCAGTTGACAGTGGCCGCACAAGGCGTTTCCGCACTGCATGTTCCGTTCCATCGTGAACCAGATTCGATCCTCGGGTACCCCCAACTCAACAAGGCGAAGAGCGGAAAAGTGCATCATGACGTCGGGACCGCAGATGAACGCCGTGGTGTCGGGCCAATCCAGTTCAACTCCGTCATCGGATTGGAGAAGGTCTGGAACCACACCCACTGCGCCGTCCCAGTCCTCATTTCCCTCGTCCACGATGAGCGCCACCTCCACGCCAGCGTTGCGCCAACGCTCCAGGTCGGCTTCGAAAATCAGCGACGCTGGATCCTTCGCACCGTACGCGACGGCCAGGCTGTCGAACTGGCCACCCTCATCAACAGCAGCTTGGATGAGAGCTCGCAACGGCGCAATGCCCAGGCCACCGCCGATCACGAGCAGTTGTGGAGTCGCCACCGAGTCCAATGGCCACATGTTGCCAAACGGTCCGCGCACCGTGATCACGCCACCGACCGGCGTATCCACCAATGCCCCGCTGATCGGACCGGCCCGCCGGATCGTGTAGGCGTGATAGTCACGGTTGCTCACCGGCGAGCTGATCGAAATCGCTGCCTCGCCCACGCCGAAGGCCCCCAACATGCTCACCTGGGCCGGTGAAAACGAAGGTAGCGGCCCATCGACGGGCACCACATGGAGGGTTATCACTTCGGGAATCTCATCGATTTTTTCAATGACTCGATACGGCCGCGGGATAAGCAGGTCCGAACGACCAGCCGGCTCCAGGGTTGCAGTTGATGCATTCATGCAGGTTGTCCCTCATGTTCTGGTAGTTGGCCGGGGGCGGCTCGGAACTCGGCCAGCTCGTGGGTGAGATCGATTCCTACGGGACACCAGGTGATACACCGGCCACAGCCCACACATCCCGATTCATCGAACTGGTCAATCCAGCTGCCCAGCTTGTGGGTCAGCCACTGCCGATACCGGGACTTGACCGACGCTCGGTGCGGGCCCGGGCCCATGTGGGAGAACTCGAGACTGAAACAGGTGTCCCATGTTCGCCATCGGTCCGTATGTTCACCAGACAGATCGGTAACGTCCACCATGTCGGTACAAAAACAGGTGGGACAAGCGAGCGTGCAGTTCCCGCAGGTCAGACAACGCTCGGCGATCTGGTCCCACTGTGGACTCTCCAGGTTGTCATAGAGCAGTTCCCGGATCCCGACGGTGTCTACGCGGCGGGTCATGCGAGCTACAGCTTCGGCGATGACCTGCCGTCCCTTTTCGCGGTCGGCATCGCTCGTTGCAGCCGAGGGCAGACTTTGGAGTACCGCCACCCCTGGTTGCGTCCCAGGTTCGGCGATGTAGCGAACGTCTGACCCGTCCACCAGTTCGGTAAGGGCGATGTCGTAACCCGGCCCCGCCTCGGGGCCGGTTCCCATCGATGGGCAAAAACAGGTTGCGGCTGGCTCGCCGCAGTTCACCACCACCAGGAAGGTGTTTTCTCTGTTGGCGCAGTAGACGGGATCGGGGTGGGGTCCCTGCATGAGGACTCGATCCTGTTTGGCTATTGCCGCCAGCTCACAAGGCCGAACACCCAGGAAAGCACGGAGCGGTCTATCCGGCTCGGACATCGAAATCGTCAGCTCCCCCGAACTGTCCCGGGTCATGGACCAAACCTTCGTGCGGGCGGGATGCAAGAACTCCTTCCACGATTGCGGGCCAACCGCGTAGCCGAACCGGGCACCATCGTCTCGGGGAACAAGGCGGTAGCGGCCACCCTCCTGCTCATCGGCCCACCCGAGCGGTAAGTCCTCCACCGATCGAAGGAGGTCATGAGCGATAACTCCATTGTGAACCTGAGGCCCATAGACCTCATAACCTCGAGCCAGGAGTTCTGACAAAAGCTCGCCAAGTCCGTTGAGATCGATGGTGACCGCAGTGGGAGTGTTCATTCTGCCTGCCGATTCGTAAGAGGATTCTGTCAGAAGGCCACTTCTACATGGCTTTGATTCACAGCGTTCACCCCTCGTTCCCAACGGTGCAGGGTCCAAAGTCCCCGTGGACGTATGGAGGGCCTCCGAAAGGACCAAGGACCCTACGTGGCGGCAAGGAATCGTGGTGTGCTGCGGCCATGCGCCGGTTCAAGAACATCCTATTCGTCCCCTCCAGCGGCAGCCGATCCGCCGACGCAGAGGATCAGGCGGTGGCCCTCGCCACGAATAACAAAGCGCGCCTGACGTTCTACGGAACGGTGCCGACGGTTCCACAACTCCAAGAGTTCGTTCGGCTGGGTAGCCCACCGCGTTCGGTCAGCGAATTACTGGCCAGCGAGCTCACGCAAACCCTTCAATTCTTGGCAAAGGAACGGGGCGCTACGCTGGGGATCGACGTTGCGGTTGACATCGGCGTCCCGTCAACGGAAATCGTCCGAAGGGTCGTAGAGAACGATCACGACTTGGTCATCCTTGCCGCCGACCCATCCGAGGAAGGCGGAACACTAGCCCGGCGGATACTACGGAGTTGCCCGTGTCCGGTATGGGTGCTGCGCCCCTCCGCCGAAACCAATCGAGTGCTGGCCTCGGTGGACCCTGCCGGCGAACCAGAACTCAATCTGCGGATCGTTCAGCTCGCCCAGAGCCTCGCCACCAGCCACGGTGCCGAACTCCGTATCGTCCACGCCTGGCAATTCGCGGGTGAGGAGGCTCTGCTGAAGAGCGAACATGTGGAGTTAGACGCCAGGGAGTTGGCCGAAGCAGCAACCGCAGTGGAGGCTGCGCACCGGCAGCAACTCGATGACCTCCTGGATGCTGTGGGGCACGACCGCAGCCGAAATGTTCACTTCGTCAACGCCTCGCCGGTTGCGGCGATGGCCGGACTGATCGAGATGTACCGCATCGACGTACTCGCCATGGGCTCGGTCGGCCGCTCGGATAACGACGACGACTACGTTGGCAACACCGCTGAGGTCATGTTCAGCAAAGTGCCCTGCTCGGTTCTGGTGGTGAAGCCCGACGGATTTGTGCCGCCGGCACAACGAACGAACAACGCTTAGCCCCTCTAGCGTTTCTCGAATGACCGAACCGGCGCTCTCGCTCGCGCAGACGCTCCGAGAGCGGGACTACGAATCGGCGTGGCTGGGTCCCGACGTTCTGGCTGGTCTCACCGTTGCTGCCATGTTGGTCCCCCAGGCGATGGCCTATGCAGAGTTGGGGGGATTGCCGCCTGCGGCGGGCTTCCGGGCCGTGCTCCTGGCGCTCCCGATTTACGCCGTCCTGGGAACCAGTAGACACCTCGGCATCGGCCCCGAGCCTGGGACTGCGGTGCTGGCAGCCTTGGCCGTGGGTCCGCTGGCCGGTGGTGACATCAACCGGTACCTGACGCTCATGGCGGCTCTGGCAGGAATGGTGGGCGCGTTGGCCGTTCTCGGCTCCGTTCTCCGATTGGGTTTCGTTGCTGAACTCCTTTCCAAGCCGGTCTTGGTGGGATACATCACCGGCGTTGCGCTCACGCTTTTGTCCAGTCAGCTCCGCACGTTCACGGGCGTGGAGATCACCGCTGGTGACTTCTTTCCTCGATTTGTCGAGTTCTTTGGGAACATCGACCAGACCGACCTTGCGACACTGGCTGTTGGCAGTGGCACCCTGGCCGTCATCCTCGTGCTCCGGCGGAAGGCTCCAGCTCTGCCCGGAGCTCTCATCGGGCTCGCCGGATCGATCACCGCGGTGGCAATCTTCGATCTCGAGGTCGCCGTGGTCGGTGAGATCGATGCTGCCCTGCCGTCTTTCGCTCTCCCCGCACTCGAACGGTCCGATCTGAGAGACCTGTTGCCGGCAGCGGCCGGACTGCTACTGATCGCCTATACCGACAACATCCTGACCGCTCGCTCCATCGCCTCCAGCAAGGGGTATCGCATCGACGCCAACCGGGAACTTCTGGCCCTGGGCGCGGTGAATACCGCCGCCGCTTTTGGCGGTGGCTTTCCGATGTCCTCGAGCGCGTCGCGTTCGGTGGTCCCTGCATCGCTGGGCAGTCGAACGCAGCTTTCGAGTCTGGTGTCATTCCTAGCGGTTGCAATCTTCCTTCTCGCCGGTCGGTCGCTGCTGGCCGAGATTCCCCAGGCGGGGCTGGCCGCGGTCGTTGTGGCGGCCGCTATCGCCATTATTGATATTGAAGGTTTCCGACGGCTTGCCGAGGTGAGTTGGTCCGAAACGGCGTTGGCCGCCACCACCTGCCTCGCAATCATTTCCACCGACCTACTTCTCGGCGTTCTCGTGGCGTTGACGTTGTCTGTGGTCATGACCCTCCACCGTGTCGCCCGACCCCACGACGCAATTCTGGGCGAGGGCGAGGGCCTTGATGGCTGGATAGACATCGCTGACCGGAGGGCTACATCAGAACCGGGGCTGCTGGTCTATCGCTTTGATGCGCCATTGTTTTTCGCCAACGCTGAGTACTTCAGGGACCGACTGCGTCAATCGTTGGAGCGAAACCCGGGCGAGGAGCGTCATGTGATCCTTGACTTTGAAGGAATCGGGTCACTGGATTCGACCGCCGCCGACCATCTGGCGGAACTCTGCCAGGAACTCTCTGGCGAAGGGCTGGAGGTCGCCATCGCCCGAGCTAATGCTGAGGTGCTCAGCGTGATGACGCGCAGTGGACTGTTCACCCTTGTGAACAGCCCAAAGACGCATCCCACGATCAATTCCGCCGTTGCGGCATACAGGAAGCGACGGCCGGTCTGACCTGTGAGACTTTGGCGGTCGGACCGAGGATGGTTATTCCATGCGACGGCCGGTCATCTTGTTGGGAATGATCCGAACCCACCGGTCCTGATCCACCGAGTCGGCCCACAGTTGAAGGTTGAGTTCCTCGGCCTCCATGAAGGCCTCGTAGTCGATGATTTCCGAGGCCGTGCCGAGTACCAGGACGCTCCAACCCTTGCGTTCCCAGGCATCCCACTTGTCAACCTCGAACGCCACGGGCTTGTCCGCTGCGACCCCGTGAAGCTTCTGCCCCGTCCCGGTGCGGAAGATGATCTCGCCCTCGAAAAACCGAAAGGTCACTGGCAAGATGACGGGATGACCGGCGAAATTGAACCCGATCCGGCCAACAAGCGCTTCAGCAAGGAGTTGTTCGCATTCTTGGCGATCCAACTCCAGGATCGTCCGCCGATCGTCCGGCGTAGCGGACGAGTCGTCGGGTGTGATGGCGGTCATCGCATTCTTCCTTTCGTCTCCGCGAGCTACGCGGCCCCTCGATGTCATGGTGTTCCGATCCGGCGGAAGGCTCTAGGGTCATAGGTCACTTGACACCAACCCCACCGCTACGCGGCTCGCCTGGGGGTCTTTGGACCCTGTTGAGTCAACTGCAATTTCGTTGACCATTGACCTACGAACCGCTTTTTGAACCGAGGAGTTCTCGCGACATGACAACCAAATGGCTTTACCGTTTCGACGAGATTGAGGAAGTGCAGAAGTCCGCTGACGGTGATTGGAATCAGGTACTCGATCTCTTGGGCGGCAAAGGCGCAAACCTCGGGGATATGACCCGTATCGGGATTCCGGTTCCGCCGGGCTTCACGGTTACCACCGCAGCCTGTAACGCCTATAGTGATGCCGATGGGGTCATGCCCGCCGGCCTCTGGAACCAGATGGTTCTGGCGATCCGCGAACTGGAGGACCAAACCGGAAAGCGGTTCGGCGATCCGACCCAGCCACTTCTCGTGGCATGTCGCTCCGGCGCCAGGTTCTCCATGCCAGGCATGATGGACACCGTTCTCGACATCGGCCTCAATGACGAAGTGGTCAAGGGCATGACAGCCGCCACCAAGGACGAGCGTTTCGTCCTTGATTCGTACCGCCGCCTGATCCAGATGTTTGGCGCAGTTGTTTTGGGGGTTGCCGACGAGGCCTTCGAAACCATTCTTCGCGCCAAACGCCAGGTAAGGCATGTGGAAACCGACGCCGATCTGTCCACCAACGACCTTCAAGACGTGATCAGCTCCTTCAAAGCAGTCGTGGCACGGCAGGGCCTCGCCCCGTTCCCGACCGACCCGTTCGAGCAACTCCGAATGGCCACCGAAGCCGTTTTCGAAAGCTGGCGGGGCAAGCGGGCCCACGATTACCGAGTCGCCGCCCACATACGTCATGATCTGGGAACCGCGGTCAACATCGTTTCGATGGTGTTCGGCAACATGGGAATGGACTCAGCCACTGGGGTGGCCATGAGCCGCAATGCCACCACGGGCGAGGCCCGTCTCGAGGGTGACTATCTCCTGAACGCTCAGGGCGAGGATGTGGTGGCTGGAATCCGAGCGACCAAACCGATCGAACAACTCAGCGACGATATGCCCGAGGTCGCAGCCCAGTTTGCCGAGATCGCCAAGACCCTCGAAACCCACAATCGCGACATGCAAGACATGGAGTTCACGGTAGAACAGGGGAAGCTCTGGATCTTGCAAACCCGGGCTGGCAAGCGAACCGCCCAGGCCGCAGTGAGGATTGCGGTCGATCAGGCCAACGAGGGCCTTATCACCCAGGAAGAGGCCGTGCTCCGGGTGAGTTCGGACCAGATCGATTTCTTCTTGCATCCTCAGTTCAGTGCAGCCGACCTCGACGCATCAGAACCGCTGGCAGTCGGGCTCAATGTTTCGCCTGGGGCGGCCGTTGGCGTGGCGGCCTTCGATGCGGACCTCGCAGAGCGCTGGGCACACGAGGGGAAAGCGGTCGTGCTGGTGCGTCCCGAGACAAAACCTGATGACGTGCACGGCATGTTGGCAGCTGCCGGAATCCTCACGTCTAGCGGCGGCAGAACCAGCCATGCAGCCCTCGTGGCCCGACAATTTGGCAAGCCGGCCGTGGTTGGTGCTGCAGAACTCGACATCGACATGGCCGCCCGCTTGTTTACCGTGGGCTCAAAGACGGTGCACGAGGGCGAATGGATTTCTGTGGACGGTACGACGGGCAGGGTCTACGACGGCAAGATCGAGACCAGTGCCCCGGATCTCGACAACTCGTGGCTTACAACACTGTTGGGCTGGGCCGATGAGTTCCGAACGCTCGAAATCAGGGCCAATGCCGATGATCCGGTAGAAGCGGCCCGGGCCCGTTCCTACGGAGCAACCGGGATCGGCCTCTGCCGCACCGAGCACATGTTCTTCGACCCCAAACGCCTCCCGGTTGTTCAGAAGATGATCGTGGCTGCCACTGCGGCCGAGCGCCGCGAGGCGGTAGCAGCTCTGCTGCCCTACCAACGCGACGACTTTGTTGGGCTCTTCCGGGCCATGGCAGGGCATCCCGTGATCATCCGGTTGCTCGACCCGCCACTCCATGAATTTCTTCCCAGCTTTGAAGAACTCACCCGGAACGAGTTTGACCTCCAGCTCGGTCTTGTCAACGCCCGAGAGATTGCTGAAATCAACCGGCTGGTGGATGAGCTCACCATCGTCAGGACCATGTTGGAGCGGGTAGACGCCCTCCGCGAAACCAACCCGATGCTGGGACTGCGAGGTGTCCGATTGGGTCTGCGAATCCCCGAACTCATCCGTATGCAGACGCGAGCCATCGCTGAAGCAGCCATCAGAGTCAAGCGAGAAGGGATCGAGGTACGGCCCGAGATCATGGTTCCGCTCGTCACGTTTGCCACGGAGATGGCAGCAGCCCGGGCACTCATCGAAGACGAGATGGCAACGGTCTTCGACGAACTAGGAGACGACGTTGCCATCCCGATCGGCACGATGATCGAGGTTCCCCGGGCCGCACTGACCGCCGGCCAGATCGCCAAACACGCAGACTTCTTCAGCTTTGGGACAAACGACCTGACGCAGACGACGCTGGCAATCAGCCGCGATGACGCCGAGGCGAGCTTCCTTCTTGATTATGTGACCGATGAAATCGTGGAGACCAACCCGTTTCACTCCATCGATCGCGATGGAGTCGGGCGCCTCATGGAACTGGCCGTCACCGAAGGCCGGGCCGAACAAGAGGACCTGTCAATCGGCATCTGCGGAGAACACGGTGGTGAACCGGCGTCGATCGCACTATGCCAGGACCTGGGGCTGGACTACGTGAGCTGTTCGGCCTTCCGGGTCCCGGTGGCCCGCCTAGCCGCAGCCCACGCCGCAATACGAACGCAAAAGAAAGAGAGCACAAAATGACCGGCACGAAGGCAAACGGCCTACGAGTTCTCGAGCGAGAGGAGTGCATCGACCTGCTGGAAACCACGCCGATCGGACGAATTGGCTTCATCTCCGACGACGGGCCGCTGGTGCTCCCGGTTAACTACCATTGGCACGACGGTGGCATCGTTTTTCGGACCCATGCCGGCCAGAAACTGGAAGCGGCAGTCAACCAGGAGAAGGTGTGCTTCGAGGTTGACAGGTGGAGTTCTCATCCCCGTTCAGGAGCAAGCGTCGTGGTGATGGGCGTGGCACGCGAGGTGACCGACTGGGCCGAAAAGGAGATCCTTGAAAACATTGGACTCATCCCATGGACCAGGGATGCCTGGCGCCGGCTCTGGGTACGCATCGAGCCCACGGAGATCACAGGACGAGAACTTGGATAGCGCAGCGGATCGGAACGGCCAGGTCTACCTGACCGTCGACGGCAACGAGGCGGCAGCCCGAATTGCACACCGCGTCAGCGAGGTGGTGGCGATCTATCCGATCACGCCAGCGTCTCCGATGGGCGAGCTAGCCGACGCATGGTCGCAGGCCGGTCAAACCAATCTGTGGGGATCGGTTCCCGAAGTTATCGAGATGCAAAGCGAAGGGGGTGCCGCGGGCGCCGTTCATGGAGCGCTCCAGACCGGTGCGCTTACCACCACCTTCACAGCATCACAGGGTCTTCTGCTCATGATTCCCAACCTGTACAAAATCGCCGGTGAACTCCTGCCGGCGGTGATCCACGTTGCTGCGCGATCTATTGCCACCCACGCCCTCAGCATCTTTGGTGACCACAGCGACGTGATGGCTGCCCGCCAAACGGGAATGGCCTCGTTGGCCTCGGGATCGGTGCAAGAAGCACAAGACCTGGCTCTAGTGGCCCATGCTGCCACCCTTCGTGCCCGGGTCCCGTTCCTTCACTTCTTCGACGGATTCCGCACCAGCCATGAGGTTGCCAAGATCACCGCACTCGATGACCAAACCATTCGAGACATGATCGACGATGACCTCGTCGCCCAGCACCGCCTTCGCGCCCTGGACCCAGACACGCCCAAGATCCGAGGTACGGCGCAGAACCCGGATGTATTCTTCCAGGCCACTGAGGCCGCCAATAGATTCCACGACGCGGTACCGGGCATCGTGCAGGAAGAGATGGACCGGCTCGCTGAACACACGGGACGGCAGTACAAAATCTTCGATTACCACGGTCACCCCGAGGCGGACCGGGCGATCGTGATCATGGGATCGGGAGCCGGCACGGTTGCCGAGGCGGTAGACACCATGGTCCAGAACGGTGAGCGAGTTGGGGTACTCACCGTGCATCTCTACCGGCCATTTGACGCTGTAGCTTTCGTCAACGCGCTCCCACGGACGGTCCAACACCTGGCGGTCTTGGACCGCACCAAGGAGCACGGCTCGGTAGGGGAACCGCTTTATCTGGACACCCTTGGGGCGCTGGCCCAGGTCTGGCCCGACGTTGCGCTGCCGGTAGTCACGCGAGCGCGTTATGGGCTCTCGTCGAAGGAGTTCACCCCGGCGATGGTGATGGCCGTGTTCGGCGCTCTCCCGGCAGCTGGACCGAGTGGCCAGATGACCGTGGGGATCACCGACGACGTCACCCACCTCAGCGTGGCCCACGACCCCTCCGCATGGCGGGAGCCCTCCACCGTCCGCCGGGCCGTCTTCTACGGTCTCGGCAGCGATGGCACCGTGGGGGCCAACAAGAACACCGTGAAGATCATTGGCAGTGAGACACCGCTCAACGTCCAGGGCTACTTCGTCTATGACTCCAAGAAGGCCGGGTCCACAACGGTGTCCCACCTGCGGTTCGGGCCGGACCCTATCCGATCCGCCTACCTGATTCAGGAGGCCGACTTCGTCGGAATCCATCATTTCGGCTCGTTGGCACGCGAGGACCTGCTGAAACTGGCGGCCCCCGGAGCAACCGTGCTGATCAACTCACCTTTTGGTACCGACGGCACGTGGGACAATCTCCCTTCGGAGGTGCAGCGGGAGATCATCGACAAAGACCTGAAGGTTTGGACGCTCGATGGAGCGAAGGTGGCGCGAGAAAACGGTCTCGGCAATCGGATCAACACGGTGCTCCAGACCGGCTTCTTCGCCCTTTCGGATCTACTGCCCGCCGAGCAGGCGGTGAAGGCCATAAAGGACTCGATTACGAAGACCTACGGCAAACGCGGTCCCCTGGTGCTGCAACGCAACTATGCAGCGGTCGACGCATCGATCGCTGCTCTCGCCAGGCTCGAGATTCCTATCGAGGTCAGTAGCAACCATGCTCGGCTCCCGGCGGTGCCCACGATTGCCCCAGACTTCGTGCAGAGGGTCACCGGCCAGATCATCGCCGGCCACGGGGACCTCCTACCGGTCAGTGCCTTTCCCGTCGACGGAACATTTCCCACCGCCACCTCGCAATGGGAGAAACGCACGATTGCCACCGAGATCCCCATCTGGGATCCCAGCATCTGCATCGACTGCGCCCGATGTGCCCTGGTCTGCCCTCATGCCGCAATCCGGATCAAGGCTGTTCCCGCTTCCGAACTCGTCGATGCTCCCGACTCTTTCCAACACAAGGCCTGGAAAGACAAGAGCGACGACACCATGAGGGGCATCATTCAAGTGGCCCCCGATGACTGCACCGGCTGCGGGGTGTGCGTGAGCGTGTGTCCGGCCACATCCAAGGAAGTGGTCAAGCACAAATCCATCAACATGGAACCGATCGCCGACCACCTGAGCGCCGAGCGTGTCAACTTCGAATACTTCCTCGGGCTCCCCGAGTACGACCGGACCAAGCTGCGGCTCACATCGGTCAAGGGCTCCCAGTTGGCGCAACCGCTGTTCGAATTCTCCGGTGCGTGCGCCGGCTGCGGCGAGACCCCATACCTCAAGCTCCTTACGCAACTGATGGGCGATCGGCTTGTGGTGGCCAACGCCACCGGCTGCTCGTCGATCTACGGCGGGAATCTCCCCACAACACCATGGGCAACGAACACCGACGGCCAGGGCCCAGCATGGGCCAACTCGTTGTTCGAAGACAACGCCGAATTCGGTTTGGGAATGAGGTTGGCTCTGGATCATCATCTGGCCTCGGCCCGCCATCTCGTTGCCGAGCTCGCACCGCAGCTTGGCGATCTTGCCACCCACATTCTGGATTTGGATGGGACCGACGAGGCGGCGATCGGTAAGCAGCGGGAACACCTCGCCCAACTCCAGACTTGGCTGAAGGATCACCCTGGGCCGCTCGCAAATCGCCTGGCCACCGTGGCGCATCATTTGGTCCCCCGGAGCGTGTGGCTGGTAGGTGGCGACGGCTGGGCCTACGACATCGGCTTCGGCGGCGTCGATCACGTATTGGCAAGCGGGCGAGACGTCAACATCCTCGTTCTCGACACCGAGGTGTACTCCAACACCGGCGGGCAGACATCCAAGGCGACGCCCCGTGCCGCAATTGCCAAGTTCGCCGCCGGAGGAAAGAAGACGGCGAAGAAGGATTTGGGCCTGCTCGCCATGGGCCACGGTGATGTCTACGTAGCCCACATAGCTTTCGGCGCCAATATGACCCAAACCGTGAAAGCCATGACCGAGGCCGCAGCCCACCCCGGGCCGTCATTGATCATCGCCTACAGCCCGTGTATCGCCCATGGGTTCGACATGACCGACATGGTGGACCATCAGAAGATGGCGGCAGAAAGCGGCTACTGGCCGCTCTACCGCTACGACCCTCGACGGGAATTGTCACAGGACCACGCCCTGCACCTGGACAGCCGCAAACCCACCATCGCATTCAAGGACTTTGCCATGACCGAGGGCCGGTTCTCCATGCTGGAGCGGGCCAACCCCACCGCCGCCGCCGAGCTGCTTTCACAAGCTCAGCAGGACATCGATGACCGCTGGCATCTCTATGAACAGATGGTGGATGTGGAACGCACCGCCCGGTACAGCGATCTGAGCGACGAACACGACGAGGAGCACCACCAATGACCGACCTCAAAACCCAGTATCTGGGGCTCTTGCTCAAGAACCCGATCGTGGCGTCGGCGTCGCCGCTCACCGGAACGATCGCTGGGCTTATCTCGCTCGAAGAAGCAGGGGCCGCTGCGGTTGTGCTGCCCTCGCTGTTCGAAGAACAGGTGGAGCACGAGGCGCGAACCCTCGAAGAAGCCTTCGGAGGGCACCGAATCGTCGGGACGGAAATGCACGAGGGCTTCTTCCCGGCTCCAGCCGGTCAGAGTTCCATTACCCAGGACTACGTGGATCTGCTGGCAGCCGCCAAGCAGGAACTCTCAATACCGGTCTTTGCAAGCCTCAACGGCTACTCCGATGGAGGTTGGACCCACTTTGCCGCCCTACTGGAAGACGCAGGAGCCGATGGTATTGAACTGAACGTCTACCACATCGCTGCGGACCTCGATGCCACCAGCCTTGACGTGGAAGACCGCTACCTTCGGTTGGTTGAGCAAATTCGCAAGACGGTGGCGATTCCTCTCGCAGTGAAAGTAGGACCGTACTTCAGTTCACCTGGAAACATGGCTCGACGATTGGTTGCCGAAGGTGCTGAGTCGCTTGTCTTGTTCAATCGCTTCTATCAACCGGATATCGACCTGGAAACACTCTCGGTTGTGCCCGCGCTCGAGTTGAGCTCGTCGGTGGAGATGCGTCTCGTACTGCGGTGGATGGCGATCCTGCGGGGCCGAATCGAGGCCGACCTGGCCGCCACAACCGGCGTCCACCACGCCGAAGACGTGGTCAAACTGATCCTCGCCGGAGCGGATGTGGCGATGATGACCTCCGCATTACTGCAGCGTGGGCCTCACCATCTCACCACCGTGCTCGAAGGAGTGCACCGCTGGTTCAATGAACGGGAGTATGTGTCGAGCGATCAGGCCCGAGGAAGCATGAGCCAGGAATCGGTCCCCGACCCAGCCGCATTTGAACGCGCAAACTACATGAAGACGCTTTCGGCGCTCAACCGCCAGCGCTGACCCAGTCCGTGCGCGGGACCGTCGTCCCGAACGGTGGACAAGTTCTCATTGAAGGTAAGAATGGACTACCACAGACCCCCAAACCCAAGGAGGCCCAAGTGCCCGATGGAAGAGTTATGCGGATCGATGCCGAGCGAGACTGCGTCTATGTCATACGGCGAGGACGAAGCTACGAGGCGCCGCTTTCCGAGGTCGAAACGGCAGCACGAGTTCCCAGCGCCCGCGTTCGGTTCAATCTCCGGCGATCCAACGGCGTGGAGAGCGCCGAGAACGTCACGCTTCGGGCTGGCACACGGACCAACCGACGCCAACGGCGCTTTGGTGATCTGACCGGGGCGCGAAGCGCCGGCTCAAAGGTCAAGACTTCAGCTCAAAAAGAGTTCGGACTCGATGTCACCACCCAACCGTTTCGGGTGGTGCGGGCTTGGATCCAGGCGGTGAGTCAACGAGATCTCGACGCCGCCGCCTCGCTCTATCTCCCAAATGCGGTTGTCTACACCCCCCAGGGCGCAGTAGGCGGACGCGCCCGCATTCGGACGTTGCTCGATGAATCCTCATGGATCGGGCACGATCCCGACGACGTGGAGCTTCACGGCATGGATCAGTACGTTCAGGCGTATTGCCCCGACCACGAGGAACTGACCACGACGTTCATGATCATCGAGAGTGGCCAGATCGCCGAGCAGTGGTTAGGCCTCGTACCGGATTTCGACCACGATGAGACAGCAGCCCCGGCACTGCAGGTTCTACGGAAAGGTGATGTTGACGGGGCGGCGGTGGACTATGCCAACCACCGACTGGAACATCTCGCCGACTCGCTCGGCCGCCCGATAGGGCTCGGGTTGGTGAAGCTCACCCAGGCCAGCAATCCCGCAGTCGAGAAGCCGGCGATGGCCGAGGCCAGCCTCGATGTGGACGGAACATTCGTTCGCGCCCATATCGCAGCCCGCACCATGACCGAAGCAATCGATCTGGTGATCGGTCGACTCAAAGCGAAGCTGGACCATCACAAGGACAACCGCAAGCATCGGAAAGGAAGTCCGGACCCAGACGAGTGGCGTCATGGCAACATGCCATCCACCAGCATGCCGTATTTCGATCGGCCCCGGCAAGAACGGGAGGTCGTACGCCACAAGTCCTTCGCCCCCGACGAGATGACGGTGGAAGAGGCCGCCTGGGACATGACGCAGTTGGACTACGACTTCTTCTTGTTTGTAGAGCTCACCACCGGGCTTGACTGCCTCCTCGAGCGGGACGACGATGGCTCCCCCCTCGTGATGCATGGACTGGTCGGCAATAACGACGGGGTTTCATCCGACGTCGTGGGGATCGATTTCAGCGACGAGGCCCCGCCGGCGCTCAGGCTCAGCGAAGCAATCGAGTTCCTTGATACGGCGGGTAGTCGATTCGTTTTCTTCGAAAACACCGCCACCGACCGCCGGAACGTGGTGTACCGACGATATGACGGACACTACGGTCTCATCACACCGCCTACCAGCAACAACGACAACGAGTGACCCAACCACAACATGGGCGGTCGGCTTACTAAGGACTTTCGTCCCTAGTAAGGGACCAACAACTGCTCCCAAACTTGCGGACATGGGCCGCCGTGGGAAGACTTGACATGAACGACACGAACGGTTCTCGAATCATCCGAGTGTTCATCCTCGATGACCACGAAATCGTACGGAGGGGTGTAGCCGATCTCGTCAATGCCGAGCCCGACCTCGAGGTTGTGGCCGAGGAGGGCTCAGCCCAGCAAGCCCTCCGGGCCGTGGAACGCTTCAAGCCCGATGTGGCAGTGCTGGATGTACGTCTTGAAGACGGTAACGGAATCGAGGTATGTCGAGATATCCGGTCGGCCCACCCCGAGGTCGCATGCCTCATCCTCACATCATTTGCCGACGACCACGCACTCGTCGACGCCTCGTTCGCCGGCGCGGCGGGGTACGTGCTCAAGCAGATCCGTAGCAATGACCTCATCGAGTCCATTCGTAAGGTGGCAAATGGCGCGGCTCTACTGGACTCGGCAACGGTCCGTATGGCCATGTCACGGCTGAAGGAGAGCGAAGAAGGCGCTATTGCCACACTCACGCCACAGGAGCACCGAATTTTCGATCTCATCGGCGAAGGCTGGTCCAACCGGCAGATCGCCGAGGAACTCTTCCTCGCAGAGAAGACCGTAAAGAACTACGTTTCAAACCTCCTTGCCAAACTGGGCATGAGCCGGCGAACCGAGGCCGCCGCCTTCGCAGCCCGACTGGAGGAGCGAAGCCGGCGCCGTTACGAATAGTGGACTCCTCCACTATCGGCCAACACGTCATCAAGTCGGCCGACGCCGCACTGATCTCCGACACAAACGGGCGCATTGTCTTCGCCAACGCCGCCTCAGGAAAGCTCTTCGGCTACCACGCTGACGAGTTGATCGGCGCCAACGTCGACCAACTCATCCCCGAGACCCTGCGGGAGGCCCACAAGAAGCGGCTCGAAGAGTACACCGCTGATTCACAGGCCAGGCCGTTCAGCAAGCAACCCAGGGGTCTTTTCGGTCGTCGAAAGGATGGATCAGTCTTTCCCGCAGAGATCAGCCTCACGCCGTTCGGAAGGGGACAGGAAATGACCGTCATGGCCATGATCCGCGATATTTCCGACCGGATGGCCATCGATCTCGAAAACGAGAAGGTCCGTCAATCGTTGGATGCGGTGGACGAGGCGGTATTCATGTTCAGCGCCGAAACGCTCGAGTTTTCGTACGTGAACAACGGGGCCTGCCGCCAGACGGGGTATTCGCCTGCGGAGCTATTGGGGGGAATGACTCCGCTAGACATCAAACCTGAATTCAACGAAGCCACGTTTCGAGACCTCATTTCTCCCTTGCTGACCCTGGATCGCTCGGTGGTCACTTTCGAAACGGTCCACCGACGGAAGGACCGATCCCTCCTCCCGGTCGAGGTGATGCTGCAACACCTCGGACCCTCGCCCTCGCAGCGCACCGGGCTCATGGCGCTCGTACGCGACATCTCAGCGCGCAAGGCCCAGCACCATCGCCTGCTTTCTTCCGAGCAAGCCTTCAGATCGGCCTTCGAGGACGCTCCGGTCGGAATGGCCATCACCGACCTGTCCAACCCGGACCAACGGGCAATCGTGTCGGCGAACACCGCACTCGGAGAGATACTCGGCTATCCCCGGGAAGAGCTCGAAGGAATGACCTTCGAGTCGCTCACCTATCCGGAAGACCGGAGAGCGACCAGTCAAGCTGCGGCCGATTTGGCTGAGGGGCGATCCTCCATCTACCGAACCGAGAAACGGTACATCCATGCAGATGGACACATCGTGTGGGCGGTCCTTTCCACAGTGCGGCTGGCGGGGAAAGACAGCCCTCGCGCGCTCGCCCACATCGTCGACATCAGCCGACGAGTGGCCGTCGAGGCAGAACGGGACAAACGCGAACAGTTCCTTTCGTTTCTTGCCGACATCCGACTCGCTCTACTGGCCGACCGCCCGATACATGAAGTCTTGACGCTCGTTCTGGAACTCGCCAAGACCGCACTGGATGCGGTGCATGTTGTGGTGGCAATGCCGGACACCAACAACATCCTGCGCATCACTGCCGCCGACACGGCGATCGCTGTCGGCGCCATCGGTTCTGCGCTCCCCCAGGGCTCTCAAGAGGGGCGAGCCTTCGCGATCACCGAAACGATCGTGCTCAAGGACATCGCCACGTCGCCGGGTGCCAGTCCAGCTTCTCACCACCTCTACCAAGGTCTGGGGCCGGCGGTCTTCGCACCGATGCTCGCTGGCTCTCGCGTTCTCGGAGTTTTGGCGATAGGGCGACCCACCGACGCGGCGCCGTTCTCACCGGCGGACCTCGTTTTCACCCAGGCGCTATCGTCGGAGAGCGCGGTGGCGCTGGAACTCCAGCGCTCGCGCGATCAGCAGACCAGACTTCAAATGGCAGAAGATCGCGAACGAATCGCGCGAGAGCTTCAGGACCGGGTGATCCAGCGCCTCTTTGCGGTGGGCATGCAGTTACAGGGATCACTACTCTCGCCCGATCGCCTCCTCCGGGCCGCCGAAGTGGCGATCGAAGAACTGGATGAGAGTATCGCGGTGGTCCGAGACTCGATTTTCAAACTCGGATCGAGTCCGATGGAGTAGACCGATCCGGCAGCGGAACCAAAGTCACCGCACACTGGGCTCGCGGTACAACGTACCTCGCCACCGATCCAAGCGAGGCGAGACCCTGGTGATACCCGCCGATGACGAGCAGGTCGGCGTTCTTCGAGGCATCTACCAGGTGGGAAGCCGGATCGCCGTGCCTTACATCGATCCGAACCGGGACGCTGGATTCCTGATTGGCCCACCGGTCCCGCGTGACCCCCTCCACTATGGAGTTCACCGTGCGAACGGCGTGGATCCTGCCCTCATTGAGGTTGCCAAAGGGATTCTCCAAGCCACTGACAGCAGCAAGATTCCATACCAGCATCGCTACAACTTCGTCGCCCAGCACCGCATGATCCACAGCCCATTCCAAGACGAGACTGGAATGGGCTGAACCATCGAGGGCGGCAATTATCCGGCTCATGGCTTCGGGTCGGCATGCACAGCCAAGACAGGGCAGGGGGCCAGGGTGACCATTTCCATGGCGACACTGCCATAGGCGAGTCTTGAGAGCCCGCTGCGGGGCCGGGTTGCCACAGCGATCAGTGAGGCACTCAACGACTTTGCAAATGCGGCCAATGCCTTCGCTGGGTGCTTGTCGTGGAGAACTTCCCAGTTCACCGTGGACGTGCCTTGCGCCTGGATCCGGTTGGCGATCATATGGACCCGGTTGGACTCGAAGATTGGCTCGATGCCGCCCGCCACGGGCCTACTAGAAGCGCCAACTGAGGCCGGTTCCATAACGGTGACCACCCATGGATCCAGAAGTAGGTCCTGAGCGAGCCGGGCTACCGGATCGACCACGGCACCGGACTCCTTGGTGGGATCTACGCATGCCATGATCGGGCCTTCCATTTTGTAGTTGTCGATGTCCACCCTCGGGCCTACCAACACCACCGGAAGATCGGGCCATTCGTGGATCATCTTCTCGGTGTGGCTCCCCACAATTCCGGCGGTGTGAGAGTGACCGAATGTGGCGGCCACCACAAGGGTTTCATCACCCTGCTCCAGGAAATCCGAAAGGCCCTCGTTCACTGCATACACGTTGAAGTAGGCGATCACTCTGCTCACTGGGACGCCGTAGTGGCTGATGCGGGCCTTCAGTTCTTGTTCGAGCGAAACCCGTTCGGCCAACTTGGTGACAACCGTGGCGGCCACGAGCTCAGCACCTGTGGCGTCGGCGATCACCCGGGCCGGTTTCAGGGCCCGAAGGGAGTCGGGGGTGTCGTCCAATGGGACGACGATCGTGGTGAACATACAACCTACCTTTGATCGTTTGGTCTCTTCAGCTCAGCTTGGCCGAGCATCGAAACGGCGAGTAGGGACTTACGTCAACAGTTGATGCGGGACCAAAGGCCCTAACGGTTCAACAGAACTTCAGGATGAATAGAGACATGACAACGGACAAACGACCGAAGCTCAAGGAGATCTCCGAAGAACGGTGCTGGCAGCTCCTGGGTCAGAAACAGATCGGCCGTCTTGCTGTTTCCATCAATAACCAGCCCGACGTCTTCCCCGTTAATTATCGGGTCAACGATCAGATGGTGTTCATCCGATCGGCTGCGGGCATCAAGTTGGCCGCCGCCGTGCTCGGCACTTCAGTGGCCTTCGAAGTGGATGCCATCGACGAAGAGACCGAAACCGGGTGGAGCGTGGTTGTTCGCGGCACCGCTTCAGAACTCTCCAATTTGGACGATCAACTGTTCGCCGAGGACCTGCACATCACCCCGTGGGCCAGCGGGCCGAAAGAGCGGTTCGTTCAGATAGTTCCCACGGTCATCACTGGCCGCGAGGTTCCTCCGGACTGACGGCTCAGGCCTAGCCCTTTGTCGTTTGCTGTTGGTCTGCCTCTGCAGTTCAAGGTCGTTTGCTGTTGGTCTGCCTCTGCAGTTCAAGTCTGAGATGCAGCTCAACTCAGAGCGGAGGCCGTCCCGCCAACCTCCCCTCTGGATCTGGGGCGAGATCCGGACCTTTTCCGCAGTCTCGCTTCGGCGCAACCTAGGAGTTGTAAGGAACAACCACGATGGCGCCCGTCGGGTGGTGCAGTAACGACGTTGTGACAGAACCGAGGAGCAGGTGTGCAACTCCCCGATGACCCCGAGAACCGACCACGAGGAGGTCGAACTCTTCGCTTGCCTCTCGGAGGACCGTTCGGGGGTCACCAACCCTCACCTCGGTTCTGATGGTGACGTCAGTCTTGACCTCGGCGAGCACTTCGGCCACCGAGTCCTCCACGTTCTTGAGCGTCTCCCCCTCCAGGAGATCCATGGGCGGGACGTATCCGTCGATCGAGTAGGCGAGCGGGTTGAACGAACCGACCGCCACAATGGTGCCACCGGGATCCACATGATCGATCGCCCACCGGAGGGCGGCCTTGCAGTTCTCCGACCCGTCGATCCCTACCGCAATAGTTTCCAACGGCCGAAGGGGGGAATCGCCAGCGATGACCGCAACCGGGATAGGTGCGTGCTTCACGCAGTAAGAACCCACCGATCCAAGGAGCCTTTCGGCCAGGCCGCTGCGTCCACGGCAGCCCACCACGAGCAGGCCGGCGTCTTCAGCGGCGTGAACAAGGCCCGGGCCAGCGCTGGATTCAACGATGGTGGCGGTGTCGCGCAAGGACGGGTCGGTAGCGGCCAACGCCTTCTCGAGGCGAGCCTCGGCAGCCTCCTCATATATCTGGATACCTGGCGAGGCCATTGCGGCCACGCCGAATCCATCCCCGAAGGGCCCGATGTGAAATGCGGTGACGGTACGAACGGCCCCAAAACGACCCTTTCGGTCCAACGCCCATTTCAGCGCCAGGATCGAACCTTCGGTACCATCGACTCCCACAACGACGTCCCGAACCTTGTCATCTGCTGCGTTCATGTCCTGAGCGTGTATCGGCCTGTCACCACCGGGCAGGGCCCTAAGTCACATCCCCAACCGGTTCTGGAACGGACGCGCAGGGTTCGGTGCCAGGCCGTTAGCGCGTAGCTTCACCGGGCCTCAAAGTGATAGTTCTGCAGTGCCTCGCCCGTTGTTGGCGAGGAACTGATCGAGCGCTTCGAGCGCCTCGGTACCTGCGATCGCCGCAGGCCCGCCACCCATCAGAATGGCCACACCGACCGCTTCCTCGATTTCCTGACGGTTGGCTCCCGCCTTCACGGCATCATGCACGTGGAGTGCGATACAACCGCCACAATTTCCGGCCACCGCAATCCCAATGGCGATGAGTTCTTTGTGCTTGGTGGAGATCTGACCTGGAGCCATGGCAGCCTGGTGAAGTTCGTTGAAGCCCGCCATTACCCCTGGGATAGAGCGACGCATCTGGCGGAAGCCCGAGAGGATATCGGACCGGCGATGAACGAACTTTGTGACCATAACTCCAGTCGAGTACCGGGGGCCAGACGGTGTCAAGGTACAAAGTCATCTATCTGCCGAATCTTCGTGATTTTAGGTTCCGGTTGGAGGGCAACCGTCACAGTCGGTTGGGACCAAAGGCCCTTATCGGTTCACAATTGCGGGCATAGCTTTTGAGGTAGACCGTGCTCGTCTATCGAGCATGCTGAGCAAGGAGATCGCGTGTCGCAACAACCAACCAAAATGGTGATTCTCGGTGGAGGAACTGGCGGGACGCTAGCTGCCAACCGGCTTCGCAAGAAGTTCAAAGCATCTGAGCTGAGCATCGATGTTGTGGACCAGGACAACCAGCACGTGTACCAGCCGGGCCTGCTTTTTGTACCGTTCGGCCTGGCGGAGCCGGGGGAGATCGTCCGCCGGCGGAACAAGCAGCTCCATCGGGGAATCGGGTATCACGAGAGTGCGATCCAGCGGGTGGACATCGAAGCCAACACCGTTTCGCTGGAGAGTGGCGAGAACCTTGACTACGACCTTCTCCTCGTCGCCACCGGGTCCGTGCTGCAACCGGAGGAAACCGAGGGGATGAACGGTTCACAATGGCTGAAGACCGTCTTCACTTTCTATGACATGGAAGGGGCCAGCGCCCTGGCGGAGAAGCTGGAGAACTTCACATCCGGCGAGCTTGTGATCAATGTGATCGACATGCCGATCAAGTGCCCGGTGGCACCACTGGAGTTCGCATTCCTGGCCGATTGGTTCCTCACCGAAAAGGGAGTCCGGGATGCGGTGACGATCACCTACGTCACACCGCTCGACGGCGCCTTCACCAAGCCGGTCGCATCCGCCACGTTGGCGTCGCTTCTCGAGGACAAGGGCATACATCTCGTCACCGAGTTCAACACGGCCGAGATCGACAACGACGGCCAAAAGCTGGTGGGGTACGACGAGCGGGAGATCCCCTTCGACCTCGCTGTTGTCATTCCGCTTCACGGCGGTGCGGCATATGTCAACGATTCACCCGGCCTGGGTGATGAACTCGGTTTCATCCCCACAGACAACGCCACGATGCAGTCACTGGTGGCACCCAACATCTTCGTACTTGGTGACGCCGCCGATGTTCCAGCTTCCAAAGCCGGCTCGGTGACCCATTTCGAGGGCGAGGTACTCGTAGAGAACATCGAGGCCTTCATTGAAGGACGAGAGCTCACGGCCCGTTTCGACGGTCATGCCAACTGCTTCATCGAAACAGGGTTCTCCAAGGCGCTCTTGATCGACTTCAACTACGAAACCGAACCGCTGCCGGGGCACTATCCATTCAGCGTGGGGCTGCCACTTCTCAAGGAGTCCCGCATCAATCATTTGGGGAAGCTGATGTTCCAGTCCTTCTACTGGCACGGACTCCTCCCCGGCCGGGACATCCCCGGCATCGGCTCGGATATGCCAACAAGTGGCAAAGACAAAGATCTGGTTGTTGCAGGCACAGCGTCAGCATCAACTACAGAGAAAGGAAATTGACGATGACAACAAAACTTCTGGCCGGCACGCCGGTGGAGGTAAACGAGGAGGGCTTCTTCGTGGACCCCGACGTGTGGACCGAAGCGATGGCCACAGAACTCGCCGCTGAGGCCAATATTGCCGTGCCGCTGACGGATAAGCACTGGCAGGTCCTGCACTACATGCGCAAGGAATACTTCGAAAATGGCACCGGTCCGACCGTCCGGAAACTTGGCAAGTCCTCTGGTGTCACCGTGAAAGAGATCTATCAACTCTTCCCTAAGGGTCCAGCCAAACTGGCGGCCCTCTGCGCCGGTATCCCCAAGCCGCGGGGCTGCGTGTAACCGCTCTATCGGTATTCAAACCCAAGACAAGGAATCAAAAATGACAAGCACAGCGGTCGCCGAAACACCGGCCACGTCGAAGAAACCCGAGGCAATCGAAAAGATCTCCCTGATCATCTCCAAAGGATCGCTCGAGGAAATCTATCCAGGTCTCATCATGGCCAACGGCGCCCGAGCGGAAGGGATCGAAGTCAACCTCTTCTTCACCTTCTTCGGGCTCGACGCCATCCACAAGAAGCGCCAGTCCAAGATCAAGGTGGCTACCGTAGGTAACCCCGGTATGCACATACCAACATGGGCAGGCGGGCTTCCCGGTGTCTCTGCGCTTGCCACCAAGTACATGGAACACCAGATCGAGGAACTCGACATCCCGGACATTCCGGAGTTCGTGGAGATGATCTCCGACACGGGGGCAGGGCTCTATGCCTGCCTGGCGTCGGTGGATCTCTTCAAGTTCGAGAAGGAGGACCTGATCGATCAGGTGGAGCAGATCATCACCGTAGGCGAATTCTACGATATGGCCGCCGGCGGCCAGATCATCTTCACCTGAACCGGAGGACTTTCACGGCTTCAACGTGGCGCAGGGCTAGGCAGCTGCGCCACGATCGGTTTCGGCCGCGGCTCGCATCAGCTCGATAAGTCGTTCGAGGTGATGGCGTTCGGTAGCCTCCACGCCCACGGAGACTCGCACCATCCAGGTGCCGTCCAGTTGGGCAGGCGAGAGAAACGCCTCCCCGGAGATGTTGATCTGGCGTACCCATTCTTGGGTGTGGGTGTCGACCTGCTCAGCATCATCAAATTGGCTGCCATCGAGGCCGACCGGCCGATACCGAACACAAACCGTCTGCAGGCGGACCGGTGCCACCACCTCCCAGTTGGGGAGAGCGTTGAACTGCGCAGCCAACCACTCGGCGTTCTCCAGGTCCCGTCGCAGTCTCCTCTGGATGTTCTCGATCCCGTCGATCCGGATCTGGAACAGTAGTTTGAGCGACCGGAACCGGCGGCCAAGCGGGATACCCCAGTCTCGGTATTGGGTGGCATTCCCACCGGCGGTGGCGCGAAGGTAACTGGGATTGGTGGACATGACCCGTACCAAATGGTCCGGGTCTTTCAGGTAAAGCAAAGAGCAATCCAGGATCGTGCCGAACCACTTGTGGGGGTTCCAACTTATCGAGTCCGCCCCCTGCACCCCATTGAAGAGATCCCGCTTCTCGGGGAGCACCATGGCGGCTCCCGCCATCGCCGCATCAACATGGACCCATGTCTTCCAGGGCTGCGCAATCTCCACGATCCGATCGACCGGATCGAATGCGGTTGTGCCTGTTGAGCCCACCGATGCCACCACGATCGCGGGAATCGAGCCGGCAGCGACATCTGCGCCGATGAGTTGCTCCAAGTGGTGAGGAAGCATGTCTCGCGTCCACCGGTCCACATCCACCAGGCGAATGTCATCAGCGCCGTAGCCGGCTAGTAGCGCCGCTTTACGAACTGACGAATGGGCCTCGTCTGTGGTGTAGACACGGAGCCGTCGCCCAAACCCCACCAACCCGCTGGTTGCCTGCGAGTGATCGGTGGCTCGTTCCCGAGCGGCCAACATAGCCACCAGACAAGCCGTGGAAGCGGTGTCTTGGATCACGCCCTTCCATTGGTCGTTCAACCCTGTCAACTGCCGCATCCAATCGACGACGACCTCTTCCACCTCGGTGAGTGCCGGGGAGGATTCCCATGAGATTCCCAACGACCCGAGGCCGGAGGACGCGAAGTCGCCCAGGATTGACGCAAGGCTGGCATTGGAGGGAAACCAACCAAAGTTCATGGGGTGTTGAATCTCGGTGGTAGCCGGGGCAATCAGCCGTTTGAAATCGTCGAAGACGTCCGTGGCGGCGGCCGGCGACGTGGGCGGTGAGGCCGGAAAGGACGCGATCACGTCACCGGGCTCGACGTCGGGCCGGACCGGGAGTTCTTCTACGTGAATTCGACGGTCGGCGATCCAGTCGACGATCTCGTGGGCTGCGGTCCGGAACTCCTCTGGCGTCATCGATCAGCAACCGCTCGTGCGGTGATCGCAATCACGGGCCGACCAGCCAGTTGACGCTCGCCCGCTACCACTTCCACCAAACCCACGCCCCGAAGTCGCTCCCCCATTTCTTCGGCGTCGACCTTGGTGAACCCGTGGTGGTCGTGGTCGGCGGCATTGGCCCCAAAGCGCTCATGTTCCGGGTGTTCAGGGTTTTCAAAGTCTTCGTCAACCAACACCACCCGTCCCCCGGGCACCAGTACCCGATTGATCTCCGCTGCGGCCACGTCGGCGTCGACCCAGTGGTGCATTGTGTTGACCGCCCACAGTGCATCGACGGTCTGGGAGGCGGCGGGTAGGTGTTCGGCCGAACCGTGGGCAACGGTGATCAGTTTCCGCGCTCGGTCAACGGTCCGCCGGAGGGTGAGCAGTCGCCGCAGGAACGGGGTGGGTTCCACGGCTACGACCGACGCCCCCGCCCGGGCTGCACGAATCGTGCCAGCGCCCAGGCCGGCGCCAATGTCCAGCACAATCTCGCCGTCTGCTGGTGCAACAAGAGCGACCACTGCATCGTTGATGTCCGAGCGCCACAGCTGCGGTGCCCACCGCAAGTAGCGGAACATGGCCTTCACTCCCTGGTCACTGGCATGACCGTGTCCGTGATCGTGATCGTGATCGTGATGGCCGTGGTGATCGTGATCGCTCATGACATGTATGCAAGCCGGGAACGATTGTGAACGCAAGCCGCGAGGTGATGCCTTCTACAGCGCCACTCCGTTCACAGCGACGGACCGCGGAGATTTCTCGGACTCATGATTAGGGGCGGCATAGCCGGGTACGTCCCACCTTGTCCCCCAGAAACCCACTCAAAGGAGTGAATAATGTTGGAAACATGGAATTACCGACAGGATGTCCGTGACGATACTGATGCCCTGGTCGATCTGGAAGTTGAAGCACTCGATGGCGGAATCGGCAAGATTGTCGAAGAGTCATTCGAGACCGACTCAAGCCACCTGGTGGTTGATACGGGCTTCTGGATCTTCGGCACGAAACGCCTCGTTCCCGCCGGCGCAGTCGACCGAGTCGATTTGATCGACAACAAGGTCTACATCAATATGACCAAAGAACAGGTGAAGAATTCACCAGAGTACAACCCGCCGGAGAACGACTCGCCAGGCGAGGACCACTATGAGCCCTACGTGGAGTACTACTCCCACTATCCCTGGACCTAGTAGGCGAAACGCAGCGAAGCACTAGCCTCCACAAGCGGGCGCCCCGACCGTCGCAGAACGGCGGGGCGCCCATCGGCTCTGGCGTGACGAGCGACGGGCTCGGCCCCAACGATTGCCGTGGTAGCTGGGACAGTGCGACACTCCTCTCATGATTCCCAGCACGATGATGGAGCCCCAACTCACGATCAACTCGCTGTTCCGCCATGGACGCCAAGTACACAGCGACGGACTCATCCTCACCTACTACGGGTCTGGGGACATCCGGCAGGTAACCTTCGGGGAGGTGGCCGATCAAGCCGATCGGTTGGCTGGTGCGCTCCGCCGTCTTGGGGTGGGCAGCGGTGACCGGGTGGGGACGTTCATGTGGAATCACGATTCTCATATGGCGGCCTACCTCGCCGTCCCGTGCATGGGTGCGGTCTTACACACGCTCAATATCCGGCTGTTCCCGGAACAGCTGACCTATGTGATCAATCATGCGGCCGACAAGGTGATTCTGGTCGATGCGTCGATCGCTCAGCTGTTGGCCAAGGTACGAGACCAACTGACAACGGTGGAACACATCGTGGTTCGTGGTGAAGGCGATACCGACGGGCTCGGAGAGACTCTGGACTACGATGAGCTACTCGCCGCCGAAGAGCCCGGTTTCGACTACCCCGAGCCCGCCGAGACCTCCGCCGCCGCGATGTGTTACACCAGCGGCACCACCGGTAACCCCAAGGGTGTTGCCTACAGCCACCGATCCACGTACCTCCACTCACTGGCCACTCATTCCGCTCAAACGCTCCAGTTCTCTCAGCGCGAACGGGTGCTCTTGATCGTCCCGCAGTTTCATGCCAACGCCTGGGGGATGCCCTACGGGGCGTGGAGTGTGGGGGCCGACTTGGTGATGCCGCAGCAATTCCTTCAGGCCGCTCCACTAGCTGAACTGATCCAAGCAACCCGACCAACGATCTCCGGGGCCGTCCCAACGGTTCTCAACGACATCCTTCACAATGCTTCCCACGCCGACTTGTCGTCGCTTCGTTACATCGTCTGTGGCGGATCAGCTGTCCCCCGGGCTCTCATCGAGGGCTTTCGGTCCAATTTCGGAGTGGACATCGTTCAGGCGTGGGGCATGACCGAGACCTCGCCGCTCGCCGCCGTCGGCTGGCCGCCGCGAGGTGTGCCACGTGAGGACGACATCGACTATCGGACGAAAACCGGTCGGATCGTAGCCGGGGTCGAACTCCGCATTTGCGACGGCTCGGGTACCGTGCTGCCCTGGGACGGCGACTCCCAGGGAGAGATCGAGATTCGAGGCCCTTGGATCACCGGGAGCTACTACAACGACGCGACGGACGACAAGTTCCACGATGGCTGGTTGCGCACCGGCGATGTGGGGTCGATCGAACCCAACGGGTTCATCCAGATCTCCGACCGGGCCAAGGATGTGATCAAGAGTGGCGGCGAGTGGATCAGCTCGGTCGACCTGGAAAACACGCTGATGGGTCATCCGGCCGTTCGGGAGGCCGCAGTGGTCGCAGTACCGGACGATCGGTGGGACGAGCGGCCCCTGGCGTGCATTGTGCTCCAGGAGGGGATAACGCCTCCAACGGTTAACGATTTGAAGAGCTACCTTGACGGCAAGGTGGCCAAGTGGTGGATCCCTGAGCGTTGGACCTTTGTGAGCGAAGTCCCAAAAACCTCGGTTGGCAAGTTCGACAAGAAGGTCCTTCGCAAACAACAAACCGAGGGCGAGCTGCACATCCGTACGTGATAAGCGAATGAACAATGCCGCGCTGGACGACCGCGATGTTGCCTGCTGCAAACCCTACGAAGTCAGTGGCCTCGCAACCCGAGGTCGAGCTGTTATCAGGTAGGCCAGTCGGATCGATGATGTCAACACCCTCAGGGTCGGCTGTCACATCGCCGGACCCTGGGAGTGTCCATTCCGGATGGGAATCGGTCGCACGTGCCACGTGACTAGACTCTCCGGGTCCCCAGCACCGACGAAAGATCGAGACCGTGTCGATAACCACAAACGAAAACCCCACCGTCGCCTACTTCTGCATGGAGTACGGCCTTCACAATGACCTGAAACTGTATGCCGGAGGGCTGGGAATTCTGGCTGGGGACTACCTCAAAGGTGCCAAGGACGAGGGTCTGCCCATAATCGGCCTCGGGATCAAATGGAAGCAGGGCTACACCGATCAGTTCATCGGCGAAGACGGCTCGCCCTATGACACCTACAAAAACCGTGAGTATGACCTGGAAGACACCGGCGTTACGGTGCCGGTAACTATCCGAGGGCATGAAGTCACCGTCAAGGTCTGGAAGACCGAGGCCTACGGCAACGCAACCCTCTACCTCCTCGATACAGATCTGGACGAAAACAACGGTGACGATCGTTGGATCTGCGGGCAGCTCTACGGCTGGTTCAAAGAGGAGCGATTGGCGCAGGAGATCGTTTTGGGCGTCGGCGGCGTGCGGGCGTTGCGGGAACTCGGTCTGGAGATCGATGTCTACCACTTCAACGAAGGCCACGCCGTCCTGGCCGCTCTCGAACTAATCGAGGAAGAGAAGTCGAGGGGATTCAGTTTCGAAAAGCGTGGCGCAAGACGAAAGCACAAGTGGTATTCACCACCCACACTCCAGTTGTCCAAGGGAATGAGAGTCACGAACTACGGACGATGGAATTCATGGGAGCGTTCCGCGGCCTGGACACCGAAGAAATGGCTCGGATCGGTGGCGATCCATTCAACATGACCGTCGCCGCCCTCCGTTTGTCCCGAAATGCGAACGCTGTAGCGATGCTCCATGCCGAGACGGCCAACAGGATGTGGCAGCATGTTGCCGGCCGAAGCGAAATCGTGGGGATCACCAACTGCATCCACACGCCAACGTGGGTGGACAGTCGAATAACCGACGCCTACGACAAAGACCAGCCGCTGCTTCCCGTGCACAACGTCATCAAAGATGAGCTGATCGACTTCATCAAGGAACGCACCGGAGCCGAGCTTCGCTCCGACAGCATCCTGATCGGCTTCAGCCGCCGAGCCGCCACCTATAAGCGGAGCGACCTGATCTTCTCGGAAATCGAGACCATCGAGCCCTACCTGAAAAGCGGCAAGCTACAGATCGTCTTCTCTGGCAAGGCCCACCCACTCGATGACACGGGCAAGGGAATCGTCAGCAACATCGTTTCCATGATGAAGGCCTACCCCAACTCGGTGGTCTTTCTCGAGAACTACGACATGGAGATCGGGCGTATGCTCACTCGCGGTTCTGACGTCTGGTTGAACAATCCCCGACGGCCTCAAGAAGCGAGCGGCACGAGCGGCATGAAGGCCTCCATGAACGGAGTCTTGAACTGCTCGATCCTGGACGGTTGGTGGCCGGAAGCCTGCCTGGACGGCGAGAACGGCTGGCAAATCGGAGACGGATTCGAATCGCACTCAGACGAAGAGCTCGATGCCAACGACCTGGCGTCGCTGTACGACGTCCTGCTCAATAAGGTCTTGCCTACCTACTACGACGACGCCGACCGTTGGGAAGCGATGATGCGAGAAAGCATCAGAACAACATCGGAACCGTTCGCTATGAAACGGATGCTGGAGGACTACTACTCCAAGCTGTATCGCGTCGACACCGCCTAGGCGGCGGTAGACGTTGGTAAATCCCCAGGGTTGAGCCATCCGTTGGCTGGGTAGAGCGATGAGGCACCTTCCTCGCTATCCAAAGGGACCCATGACCGAAGCCGCTCCTGCCGCCAAGGAAAACCTTCTTGAATCGAACGAACGTCGAGACGATCGGCGCCTAGCCGCAGGCGGAGGCATCGCCACGGCGATTATCGGTTTCGGCGGAATGGTCATCGTTGGCACAGTTCCCGCATTCGAAGCCCGTCGGCTCTTGAGCTCGGTGCTGCCAACCGTACGATTTGCTGCTTCAGCCTATGTGGCAGGAGGCGCAACGATTTTGGCGCTAATGCTTACGCTCATCACCTTCAGCATCAGTCACGATCTGGACTTCCGGGAGAGCCATTACCAACGGGTGCGCGAGATCGCCAGCCTGACCACAGTGGTCATCGTCGGATCAGTGATTCTGCTGATGTCCCTTAGCTTTCCTCTCGACCAAGCCGACGTCGATCGAGGTTGGTACTTGTGGGTCTACTACGCCCTGCTTCTCGGCGGCGCAGTGACCGGAGGACTCTTCATCTCCATCATTTTGATGCTGTTCTACGCAGTACATGGCCTTATCGGAGTTGGCGAAGACCCCGATCACAGCGCTCTAGTTGTGACCGCTGACGACTAGCCCGCTTCTCGTACAGCAATGGCTATTTGACCGCTGGAAGTGACACTTCGCAGACGACGAAGCCGATCCTTATGAACACCTTGGGACAGGCAATGGCGCTGATTGGGCCGCCGCGATAGGATCTCACCAAAAGCGCTTTCGGGACAGGGGGATCCAGTGGACTGGTGTTTACCCAATAACGTGGCCGCAGCGAGAATCCTCCGGCACGGGTTCACAGAGCAATTCCACCTTGGGGCGAGCCCGGAGCTGAATACGGTCAAGCTGGGGTCAGCCCATGGATAACCGGCCGGTGACGTGGAGTCACGATGGAGCGTTGGATGACGCGCCTGCACCCGCGGTGAGCTTCGAGGTTGACGCCAACGGCGTGATCATCAACGTCAGCCCCGCTTGCGAAGCGCTCTTGGGGTGGACCTCACAAGACCTCATCGACACTCCCCTCACCCGGGTGATCCCCGAGCGATTTCACGACGCCCACCGAGCAGGGTTTCGCCGCTTTCTCGATACCGGTGAAATGGCGCTCGAAGGACAGCCCACCCGTGTCCCCGCGATCCATGCCCTCGGGCGGGAGATCGACGTTGAACTCGAGCTACGGCGAGCAACTGGGGGGAATGGAGTGGTCGCAATCGGCACGTTGCGGCCAATCGAGGAGAAGCCATCCCCATCGAACGCTCACTTGTCGGGCGTAGTACGCGATGCTGTAGCGGCTGAGCTTCCGCTGGCCGAACTTGTGCATCGATGTCTCGCCGCTGCAGCAACGCAGCACGGATGGACTGTTGCGGCGGTGTGGTGGATCGATCCGTGGATGGACCGGCTGCGGGCGATTGCAATTTGGGAGGCTGAGCCAGGCTCGCACCCGCGATATCTGGCGGAAACAGCACAAACGGTGTTTGCGAAAAACGAAGGACTTGTGGGCGAGACTTGGTCCACGGGGCTTCCAACGTTTCACGACGACTTGGAAACGGAGGCAAAGATGCTGCGCGACGTTGCCATCGCCCAGGATGGGCTGCACGGTGGCCTCTTCTTCCCGCTCATCGCCAGTGGAGAAACTGTTGGAGTCGTCGAGATGCTGGACAGCAAGCGACGCCATTTCTCAATCGACGATCAAGAGTCCGTGTGGGTCTTGGCCGACGAGCTCGGGAGAATGGTGGCGGACCGGTTGCGAAGAGAGCACGAGGCCGTCCAGCGCAAACGCATCCGGACAGCCCTGACTGCGGGTTCGATGGGCGTGTGGTCCTATCACATCGAAACTCACACCGTGACATGGGATGAGCAGCTCGAGGAGCTCCATGGGTTGGCGCCGGGCTCTTTCGAGGGAACGCTCACGTCCTTTGCCGATCGCATTCACCCGGACGATCGCGACAAAACGCTTACCAAACTGCTTGACGCCGCACAAGAAGGCCAACGATTTGATCATCGCTTTCGATCCACACGAACCGACGGGTCGGTCCTGTGGTTGCAGAGTGCGGCAACGCCCGTGACCGACGCCGAAGGGCAGCTTCGGGCACTGACCGGAGTCTCGTTCGACATCACCGACAGGGTGCGATCTGAAGAGTTGCTCGACAAGCAGGCTCGACATGCCGCGCTGGCAGCCGACGTGGGCCGAGCGCTTGTGAGCCGCGATGACCTCCAACATCGACTTCAGGCCGTCGTGGAAGCGGTTGTCGAACGCATCGACGCTGCATTCGCTCGTGTTTGGACCGTCGCTCCCGGCGATGACGTGTTGGAGCTCCAAGCTAGTGCGGGTCTGTACACACATCTCGACGGGCAACATTCGATGATCCCCATCGGTCATTTGAAGATCGGCACCATCGCCGCCAGCAGAACGCCCCACTTGACCAACGATGTTCCCAATGACGATTTGGTATCGCATCCGAATTGGGCCAAGCGGGAAGGAATGGTGGCCTTCGCCGGCTACCCCCTCATCGTCGGCGACCAGTTGGTCGGCGTGCTGGCCCTGTTCTCGCGCAGAGCGCTTCCCAAGTCCACCCTTGCCGCATTGGCGTCGATCTCGGACACGACCGCCATCGCCATCCTGCAAAGTTGGGCGTTCAAGGAAATGGAAGTGCTGACTGAACAGGCTCGGCGCACAGCACGAGAGATGGAAGTAGCAATGCTTGACCGAGCTCAAGTGGCGTCGGTGCTGCAAAGCAGTCTGCTCCCACCGTCACTGCCAACGGTGCCGGGATGGGAAATCGATGCGAAGTACAGCCCGGGCATCGAAGTGGTTGGCGGTGATTTCTACGACGTATTTCCTCTCCACAACGGCTGGGCGTTCATGATCGGCGACGTGTGCGGCCGGGGACCTCTGGCGGCACGGTTCACCGCACTGGCGCGTCATACGCTGCGCACCGCATTGTTGTTGGGACACGGCCCCGCCGGTGCGCTAGCCGCTCTCAATGACAGTCTGCTGTCGGCCGAGAACGATTTCCGATTCTGCACCGTCGTCTGCGGAGTGATCGACGGCCAAACCAATGAACCGACCCAGCCGGACACAACCACCATCACCGCGCGCCTTTCGATCGGCGGTCATCCCCTGCCACTCATCGTGCGCGCCGATGGAAAGGTCGAACCCGCCGGCCTACCAGGCTCGCTGCTTGGCATCCTCGCCGAGCCGACGCATCACGAGTGTGTCGTCGCTCTCGGACCCGGTGACAATCTGGTGCTCTATACCGACGGTGTTACCGAGGCGCGGCGCGGATCCGAGCAGTTCGGCGAGGAACGGCTTCGCTCGCTACTGAGTTCCGTGGAGACCAGGACGCCGACTTCTCTCGTTTCGGCGATTACGGAGCAGGTGAGTCAGTTCTCACCCGAGGCCTCCGACGACCTTGCCGTCTTGGTGCTTGGTCGCCCCAGGTAGGCGCTTCTGGTGGCGAGCAGGTTCGGCACCCGAGATCAACGATCGAAGCCAGCGGCGGGACCTTGGCCCCTAGGACGTGCGACGGCGAAATGGTTTCGTAGCTTTAGAGGCTGTCCCGGTTGGGCGTTGATGGGCGGTTCGACTCCGCCCTCGGCCACCCGCTCAAGCCACAATCTGGATTTGTGACGTCGGCCCCTAGGCCAGATGATCTGATGCAGCGCAAGATTGCATCACGGGATCTCTGGTCCAGCGCTTCAGCCGGGGATCCTACCCAGTTCCCGAGGCCTGAAGGAGACAAAAAGATGGCAACCTCATCCAGAGTCGATACGTCAGCGAGGCGAGCACCCTCTCTGCGAACCAGCGGATCGATGCAAACGAGGCGGAGTTCTGATCACCAGCGGAGTTCTGACCGCCAGCTGAGCCGCTGGGGAGGCATCGCCGGTCTCCTCGGCGGGATCCTTCTGCTCGGGGCGGGTCTCGTGGTGGGTGTGTTGGGCCTCCCGGATGCCTCGGACCCTGAAACCCTCATCGACTTCGCCAATATCGAGTCCGGCCGCATCGCCGAGCACTTCCTCTATCTCGGTGCGCTGATGCTGTTCGCCCTGCACGTTTCCGTCCTGCATCGGTTGCTCGCACCGGCTCATCAGGCTGCTGCACTGTTCGGCACGGTCATGGCCGGATTCGGTCTCATCATGATGGCCGCCAGCTCGTTGCTCCACGTCGCAACATCACCACTGGCGGATCTCTACACCGCTCCGGAAACTCCCCCGGAGGATCTCGCAGCGATCGAGTACGCATGGCATGGCGCTCAGAGTGTGTTCGACACTTTGCTGGCAACAGGCGTGCTACTCGTCCCGATAGGTATCGTTCTGTTCGGCGTCGCCATGCGGTCCGCTCCGGCGTTTGGCTCGCTTCTCACGGCAGTCACGATCGGCCTCGGCATAGTAGGAACGATCTGCGCTGTTGTTGCAGTCGTGGAACCCGGATCGATGCTTTCCGCAATCAGCGTTCTAGCAATCGTGGCCTTCCACCTAAGTGCCGGTTGGCGGACATTGAAACTGGGAACCAAGGACGTTGACCTCACCGAGGCGGCGACCTAGGAACTCGTGGCTCGTAGATCCACGCCAGCGCGGGTTCTTGTCCAGACGTAACTCAGCGAGATCGGTTCGACGGATTCGACTATTCGCCCTGCAGGGACTCGACGAAGCGAACAGTGTTGATTTCGTAGAGATCCAGTATCTCTTGATCCATCTCCACTTTCAAGTCAAACATGATCGCTGCCTCGTCGGGATGGTTCTCTGCGACCCATGTGGCGAATTTCTCGAAGACCTTTGGAGACCAGAGAAAGGAATCGCCGTCGGTCTCCACAGCTATGATTTCGTCCCCGCTAAATCGGACGAGGAATTCACCGCTGATCGGCTCGACGCTCAAAGCCTCCGACCACGTGTTACTCGCACTCGCTAGGCACTTGACGAACTGAACGTCGATCTCAACACACTGGGCGAGTTGCCATTTCAACCCGACAACCTCATACCAGTCAAACTGGCTTTCGAGCGTCGCCGCACGACCGAACGGCGAGAGATCCGGTGAGTCGATCGCAGCCGGATCTACCAATGCCAGTGCCTGCTCTCGATCGCCGGCCTCCAGCGCACGCCAGAATTCGGTTGCGATGTCGGTATGGGTTGGCGCGACTGTTGTAGTAGTGGTGGTACTTGTCTCGACTTGATTGGCTACGCCGACGTCCTCATTCGATCGATCATTGAGGGCAAAGGCGATGAGGACGATCGCGGCAGCGGTGGCCGCCAGTGCAAGATAGAGATTGCGTTTGTTGGTCACTGGAGCCTCCTGTTCTAGTTCGACAATGAAGGGCATTTCAAGGCTCGTGGAAGCAGCCGCCGTGATGAGGTCGACGTCGACAGATGCCCTGTTGAGAACCTCTTCGATCGTGATGGCCCTGGAGGTGGCTGCGGCTTCCTGGATCCACTGGCGGAGGTCAGCCTCGCGCTGGTCAATCATGACCGACCCCTAACTTCTGCCGAAGCTTTGCTAGGCCTCGCCGGACATGCGTGCCGACGGTCGGTCGGGAACATTCGAGAAGCTCGGCAACCTCCCGATTGGTGAACCCCAGGCCATGGACCATCCACACCGCCACTCGTTGGTGCTCAGAGAGCTCGGCCAGGAACTTAGCTAGATTTGGTTCGAAGTTCGGCAGCTCCCACATTGACGGATGCACTTCGATATCGGTGGCTACAAATCTCGCATCATGACCAATAGCACGTAGTGCCGCCGTCCGACCCACTCGATAGAGATAGCCCATCGGGTTGCTCATTTCTCGCACGCAGTCCCAGTTCTGGCATGCCCAAGCCAACGATTCAGCGGCAGCGTCATATCCAATCTCCATCCCGAAAGCACCCGTCAAGGCAAGGCGAAGGCGACGTTCGGCAGTGTTGAAGAACACTGCAAACTCTTCCCTCGCGAGCGTGTCCATACACCTACAAGAGCATGCAGCGTTCGATCTGTGTGACAATAAATCTGGAATGAATCAAACAAACTGCCAAATACGCAGCTCAGGCGGTCAGGCGGTCCAGCCGAAAAGACTTGAACCCAGCGTCACAAAGGCGAACCAAAACAGGATCGCCGCAACGACCCCAACCGGGGCGAGCAAAGGTCGTGCGGCGGCCAACCGAGCGGTAAGCAACAGGCCTACAAACCAACAGACCATAAGTACCGCCACCGCTCCGGTTGGCACGATCAGACCTGAAACCAAATACGGGAAGAAGCCGACGAGCAAGTAGCCGACAAGCGAGACGATGACGATGAATCGGTCTCGTCGCTCAGTATTTGTCAAGACGCACTACTCATCGATCTCCTCCAACGACCGGCGGCCAACGGGGTTCGATTTCGAGCTTTGTCAACCCGCGCACCGCGCTGGCTCGTAGCGGACAGGGAAAAGACACCCTCACTCCCGCTGTGCACTGCAGACTCGGCGGCACGGGAGAGCCCGGAGGAAAGATCTCGGAACACCTTCCCGAGCACTGCCTGGATTAGCCGGCCGGTAAGCGGGATCCTCGGGGAGAATTGCGCCCTCCACCGAATTCTTGTGCCCGAGCCATACGGGGTCAGCGTGACCTCGGCGCGATAGTTCTTCATCGGTATCGGACCTGAATAGCCGTAGGCCAGCCGGTTGGGCGGGTCGAACGAACGCACCGTGTCGACTGATCGAAACGGTCCAATGCGGAACGCCCGCTCGGCTCCAACACCATGCGGGGCAGGTTCGCCTTCCTTGGCGTAGCTGGCTTCATCGAACGAGGACCATTCAACCCATGTTGTCACGTCTGCGAGGAATCGCCAGATCGTCTCGACAGGTGCCGTCGAGTCCTTCCGAACGTCCACGATGTAGCGGCCCATCACCGGTCTCCTTCGCTCGAGGAATTGTCTGTGTGCGGTGTCATTGACCTTCTCCTTGTTGGTGGGGTGGAAACGGTTCGTTCCTTTGTCGAATATGACCATGCACGTCATGACTGTCCCGCGTCTGTCGGTGGCCTGTTGCTCAGCTGAAGATCAAGGTGTTTCGTCTAGGGTCCCGGGTGTCAGGCGAATGCAAGGCCTGTGAAAGCTCCGCTCGCTTTGATCAGTGCAGATCGGGAAACCGGTTGTCCCAACCCAAATCCGGCGACGACGTTGCCGGTCTTCGCAAAGGAGCGACGAGTGAGTACAAAATTTGCCACACCATCGAGGAAGAAGGATTCTGTTCCGAGCCGACCGCTGCCGCGTGCAGACTCTGGCTCTGCACCTCCCAACCCGGCGCGTCCAATGTGGGTTTGGTTGGTCGGCGCAGCCATAGCCGTCATCGCAGCAATAGGGGTGATCTTCGCCGTCTGGGCAAATGATGACAGCACAGGATCGGCCGACCCGCTGGTGCTGTCGGCTGGCGACGGCGGCATCACCGGATCGTGTTTGCCGTTCAGTCTGGAAACGCTGGCTGGTATGCCACAGGCCTTTGCCGGCACGGTGACGGCCATAACCGACAACACGATCACACTTGCGGTGGACCGCTGGTACACCGGCGGCGATGCAAACACTGTGGAGCTCACAACCATTGCGGATGCCCAGGCGCTCCTGGGCGGGCCGTCCTATGAGGTTGGATCGCAATACCTGATCACCGCTTCGGACGGAGCGGTCAACTACTGCGGCTACTCCGACGCAGCCACGCCCGAACTTCGAGAATCGTTCGCCGCGGCCTTCGGAGGCTGAGTACTACGAGGGCCAGCCCAGCTGACGCCTGCCCAGCCTGCGGCGGGCATCATCAAGTCTCCAAATAGAGTCGGCGACCCGAAAGAAGGTCGCCGACCAGTTGCTCGAACGATCGGCCCGGACCCTCGGTCGGGTTGTCGCCGCTTGGCTCACTCATTTCCACTCCGAGTGAGCGCAAGCTCGTGGCCTCCTCGGCCCGCCGGGCCAGCCGCCGAAGGGCACGCTCGGCGTCGGTGGCTCGCAAGAGCTCAGCGGCCTCTTCGACTCGACCTTCGTGAAGCGCCACGATCGCAATGCCCTCAAGGGCTTCACACAGGGCGGCGGCGTGGCCGATTTCCGAAGCCAACCCCAGTGCCCTCATGTGCTGTTGGCGGGCACGCTCCGTTTCACCGTTCGCCACCAGCGACACACCGAGCAAGTGCAAGGCCCCGAGGATCCCTTCCACATATCCGATCGATTCCGCCTCAGAAAGGGCTTCGGTTGCACCGCGCACAGCTTCCTCCGGGAAGCCGCTTCTGAGACGCAGCCGGGCAACCTGTTCGAGCGCGATGCTGATGAGGTGTCGATCGGTTGTGGCCCGGGCGGCTTCAAGACCCTGTTCGGCGAGTTCGGTTACGTGAGCACTGCCGCGATCGCTAGCGGTCCGGGTCTGTAGGACCCGACACACGGCGAGACCCCATCGCGCCTCGGTGCGCTCGAACAACTCGATAGCTTCGTCACGGGTGGCCTCGGACGCATCGAGGTCGCCTACCGCCCATTGCACAACGGCGAGAGCGTTCAAGCCGCAGGCCGTCTGCACCGCATCACCGGCCTGTCGCCCACACGCCACGCTGTCTTTTGCCAGCGCTTCGGCCCGACTCATCTGTCCAAGCGAACTGGCCAGAAGCGCCAGGCTCCACAGCAATTTGGATCGCTGACGCGCCGGCAAGTCAGTGAAGGCCAAGACGCGTTCCAACTCCCGGTCGGCATCGGCGAGCATTCCGTCGAGGACCCACGGCCATCCAAGAGCGCCAGCATGGCGAGCGGCGCCAACCCCATCGCCGGTGCTGACGAGCCATTCGAGAGCGACCCTGTGATTGGCTAGATCGTCTCGCAACCGTTGAAGCCAGATCCGTTGTTCTGAGCCCTGCACGCCCTCCTCTGCTCGCTCGGCGAGTTTCAGGTAGCAGTTGGCATGGCGAGCATGAGTGGCGTCGGCGTCGAGTAGGCCAAGCATCTCCAATGCGTACGCCGCCAATGTGTCGAGGAGGCGATAGCGGTCGTTTTCGACCACGGTGACCATGGACTGCCGCACGAGCGATGTCAACAGATTGAGCGCAACCGTCTCGTCGACGTCGGCGACACAGCTGGCAGCTTCCAGGTCAAAGCTCCCGGAGAACACGCCCAAACGGGCAAAGAAGTATCGCTGCTCCTCATCGAGCATGTCGATGCTCCATTCGATGGCCCCGCGTAGAGTCCGCTGCCGCGGCGGCACATCGCGCACTCCGTCGACGAGCAGATCGAACCGGTGGAGCAGGCGTTGCCGAATCGCGCTCGGTGAGAGGACGTCGACCCTGGCTGCGGCTAGCTCGATCGCCAATGGCAACCCGTCCAGCGCCATGCAGACCGCGGCAATGTCGGCCGCATTTTCCTTTGTCAACTCGAAGTCTGACCGCACCGCTGAGGCCCGCTCGACAAACAACTCCACCGATCCGAACTGTGAGAGGTCGTCGACGGAAACCATGCGTGCCGGAGCGAGAGCGAGCGGCGGAACCGGCCACGCGATCTCGCCGGTCACATTCAATGCTCGCCGGCTGGTCGCCAGCACTCGTACCTCGGCGGCCTCTCGAAGGAGCGAGCCAACGAAACCAGCCACGGCTCCAACCACATGCTCACAGGTGTCGAGAACGACCAAGCCTCGGAGTTCGGACATGGAAAGGGCAAGCGCCACTGCATCATCGTTTGGAGCGGTCGGAACGTTGAGTGCCGTGGCCACCGCGGCCAGCACCTGATCGGGTTCGGTCACGTCGCCGAGATCAACGAACCATATGTTGTCCTCGGATTGGCGTCGCGAGGTCTCGATGGCGAGCCGCGTCTTGCCGGTGCCAGCCGGACCTGTGAGAGTCACCATGCGGCTTCGCTTCAGCAAAGTAGCGACTCGCTCCATCTCTACGGCACGACCGATCAGTGGGGAAACGGCTGCTGGAAGCGCGGCGTTGCGCCGAGGGGTCCTCGATGAAATGCCGACGTCGACAAGCGGGACCTCCGATGCCAGGTGGGGCTCAGCTACTTTCGCGGCCTCGAGGTAGTCGTCCAGGGCAGGATCCTGTTCCAGAATCCGGCGCTCCAAATCGCGGAGTTCCACGCCCGGCTCGATTCCCAGTTCATCCACGAGGATTCGGCGAGCGTTCGCGAATACCCGGAGTGCTTCCGCCTGGCGACCCGACCGGTAGAGCGCCACCATCAACTGGTGATGAAACCGTTCGCGAAACGGGTTTTCACTGACCAAGACCGACAGATCCGCAGCCAACTCTCGATGGCGCCCAAGAAGCAAGAGAAGGTCCCCACGGACTTCGAGTGCCGCCAGACGCATTTCTTCGAGTCGGGTCGATTCACCGATAGCGAACTCCTCGCCGGCGACATCGGCCAAGGCCGGCCCTCGCCACAGCGCAAGTGCTTCGTCCAGTGTGGCGAGACCAGCCTGGACAGCGTTGGAGTCGGCATGACGGATCTGCGACACAGCGTGGACTGCCTGCTCGAAGCGTTGCGCATCGATTGCGTCGTTACCGATGTCTAGTGAATAACCACCAGCACGGGTGACGATCAAGTGTCTGGACGGGTCGACAGCAAGGCGTTTGCGGAGATACGAGATCTGCGTTTGCAGGGCGTTCGCAGGGTTGAGTGGCTGGTCGTCGCCCCACAGGATTTCCGCCAGCGAACCCGAGGTGACCGTCTCACCCCGATGCAGAATCAGGTAGGTGAGAATGGTTCGGGGCAGACCTCGACGTATCTCGACCGGCGTGTCGCGCCACCGCACTTCCAGCGGTCCAAGCACACCGAAGTCCACAACGTCAGAGTACCTGTGGACCTGTCATGAAACTGTTGCGCCGCTCGCCCGAGTGCCAGCACGATCACAGCAGCCTGTGGTGTGATAAGCGAAGTCCAAAGAGTATGGAAGGCAAAAGGCCAGTGAGCTCATCTATCACGCGTGAAGAGCTATATCGGAGTGTCACCAGCAACGATCCGATCGTGCTAGTGGAAGCACTTGGACCCGGCTACTTCGCCGACGCGCACATCCCTGGTGCGGTGAACATACCGCCAGACCTTGTGGATGTCCTCGCCCCGCGCCTCATCGGCGAGTTCGATGCATCGGTGGTGGTGTACTGCAGCGGAACATGTCAAAACTCCGAGATCGTGGCAAACCGATTGGAACAACTCGGCTACACGGACGTTCGCGTCTACGCCGGTGGTAAAGAAGACTGGGTCGAAGCCGGGTTGCCAATCGACCGAACAGCCGAGTCCGACTGACGCCGGAGCCCGGCAGAGCTGCGTGCCGTAGGTCGACGCGCTCTTCGCCAGCACGTGGCCTCGACGGCACGACCATCGTCGCACACGTCGCAGTGGTGCGACAGACCCATGACAGGGGTTTCCCTATCGTCCAAACATCAGCTCTCAACAAAGGCAAGGACGATGAATATCCGCACTGATCACGAACGCATCAAGATTGGCATCGGCTCCGATATGCAAACCCAGGTCATGGAAAAGCACACGAGCGGTGTGGGTCGCGACCCGCAGGAGCCATCTGATGGTTTGGCCGGTCCCGCCGGGCCGACCCATCACGGGTTGACCGAACGCGGAAGTCACAACTTGGCCGACCATGACGGGCACGACAAACACGCTGGGCACGATCCGGAAGCGTTCCGACAGCGTTTCTGGCTAAGCCTGCTGCTCACGATCCCCCTGGTGATCAGCAGCGAAATGGTGATGGACTGGTTCGGCTACCAGTTGTCCTTCACCGGGATGGCGTGGCTCGGTCCAGTTCTTGGATCGGCCGTGTTCTTCTGGGGTGGCTGGCCCTTCCTCGCCGGAGGAGTGGCCGAAGTCCGTTCTCGTGCGCCCGGAATGATGTTGCTCATCTCTATGGCGGTCATCGTTGCCTACACCGCCTCCATGGCGACCAGTCTCAATTGGCTCGACCTCGAATTCTGGTGGGAGCTCTCGGCTCTGGTCACGATCATGCTCCTGGGGCACTGGCAAGAAATGAAGGCCATAGGCCGAGCATCAGGAGCGCTGGCGGCGTTGGCAGATCTACTGCCCGACACTGCCGAGGTGATCGACGGAGACGAGACAAGGCAGGTTCCCGTCTCCGAATTGCGAGTGGGATCGATCGTGCTCGTTCGGGCCGGAAGCCGCGTACCGGCCGACGGGACGATTATCAACGGAGACGCCGAACTGGATGAATCGATGATCACAGGAGAGTCCAAGCCGGTTGCCAAGAGTCGCGGTGACTCCGTTACGGCCGGCACCGTCTCGACCGACTCGTCGATTCGGGTACAGGTCGATGCAGTCGGCGACGAGACGGCGCTCGCCGGGATCCAACGAATGGTGGCCGAGGCCCAGACCGCTCGAAGTCGGGCCCAGGTCCTGGCCGACCGATTCGCCGCACTGCTGTTCTACGCTGCGTCTGCTGCTGGGGTGATCACGTTCTTCGCTTGGTGGGCCTTCGGCACTTTGGATGAAGCGATCGTGCGCACGGTGACGGTGCTGGTTATCGCCTGCCCCCACGCTCTCGGCCTTGCGATTCCCCTCGTGATTTCGCTGTCAACTGCGATCGCGGCGCAATCAGGAATCTTGGTGAAAGACCGACTCGCATTGGAGCGGATGCGATCGATCGACGCCGTGCTCTTCGACAAGACCGGCACGTTGACCAAAGGCGCCCACGTGGTAACCGGTGTGGCTGCCGCTACCGGCGTGACGGACGCAGAGGTTCTTCGGCTTGCGGCAGGAGTAGAATCCGACAGTGAACATCCGCTAGCGAAGGCGATAGTGCGGGCCGGACGAGAGAAGGGTGACATCGCCGCGGCTGTCGGCTTTCGCGCCCTAACGGGTCGCGGCGTCGCAGCCGAGATCAACGGACAGGCGTTCAGCGTTGGTGGTCCAGCCATGCTGCGTGAACGGCAAGCCCAGACTCCATTGGAGCTGCTCGACTCGGTGGATACCTGGTCTTCCCGCGGGGCGGCTGTCCTCTATCTGCTTCAGGGCAACAGCGTGATTGGTGTGTTCGCCCTCGAGGACGAAATTCGTCCGGAAGCACGCGAAGCCGTAGCAACGCTGACCCGAATGGGTGTGGAGGTGATCATGATCACCGGCGACGCTACCTCCGTAGCGAAAGGTGTGGCGGAGGATTTGAATATCTCTCACGTCTATGCAGAAGTGCTCCCCGAAGACAAGGATCAAGTTGTCTCGGACCTGCAAGCCAAAGGCGCCTCCGTTGCGATGGTGGGTGACGGTGTCAACGATGCACCGGCCCTGGCTCGAGCAGACGTGGGAATCGCGATCGGGGCCGGGACCGACGTCGCTATCGAATCCGCAGGTGTGGTGCTCGCATCGAGTGATCCTCGAAACGTGGCTTCGGTGATCAACCTGTCGCGCCGGAGCTATCGCAAGATGGTCCAGAACCTCGCGTGGGCAGCAGGCTACAACGTCGTCGCCATCCCGCTCGCTGCGGGTGCATTCGCTTGGGCCAGCATCACATTGTCTCCGGCCGTTGGAGCGATCCTGATGAGCGCATCCACGATCGTGGTCGCCTTGAATGCACAACTGCTGCGCCGGCTGCGGCTCGGTTCGTGATGACTGGCGTACGAACAGCATCCGTCCGGCGGGCTTCTCAGCTGGCTTCCGTTGTGTTCGCCGGGCTCATGGCCCTCGTGCTGGCAGCGGGAGCCTGTGGAACGGAACCCGAAACCGGCACTCCATCTTCCTCGACGACGCCGGTGATCTCCCAACCGGGACCGTCCAGCTCGGCGCCACTTGCACCCATCTCCGATCCAGATCCAGCGGTTCTGGGAGCTGTTCGATGGGGTGACCAGACGAAGGTAATGGATCTGGGCGATGGCTGGGAGATTGGTGCTTGTGAAGGTGATGCGCCGCTGCTGTGTGTGAGCAACGGTGGCCGGACCGCAGGAGTTATCGAGGGCTCGCGTCTACCGGTGGCTTCTCTCACCGAATTCGACTCGGAAGCTTCTGATGCTAAGAACCTTCGCTCGTTGGCCGCAGATTTCGTCGCATCGGTACGTTCGGATCGTGCCCTTGGATGCCCGGAAGGATATGCAGTGCAAGCACTCAAGCCGTCGAGTCTTGCGGTCGCGGGTACCGACGCGCTGCGCTACGGCTTCGCCGGCAGCAATCGTGACGGCTCGCCGTCAGAACTGAACCTGCAGTACGCGACGATCGTCGGCGACGACCTCGTTCTCGTCACGGCTATCGCCTACGACGATGGCGGGTGCCCCGGCCGTGGCGACCTTATTGAGTTTGACTCCAAGACCCTCGCCGCGCTCCAGCCCCGACTCGAATCGGCCCTGGAACATATCCCACTACCTCCGTCGACGGCCTCACCTCGGTAGCGAGAACCCCAGAGGTTCAGGCTCGCAACAATCGATTGCGCCAACCACACGGCGCAACCTAGGTTGTTGCCAGGGGACAACGAACCAAATGGGGGTCAATATGGGGGTCTTACAGGAACTCGACTACGAGGTGACGTCGGCCAACGCCGTTCAAGAGTTCACGCAACGAATCGTATCCAGCCGCGCCGGCTCATGGGGGCTCCAGCGCACCCTCTATCCGCTCGACAAGGCGCTGTATCGCGTCAGCAAGGGTCGGGCAACCGTTCCTGGCCTATTGGCTGGGCTGCCAGTGATCATGCTCACGACTATCGGTGTGAGGAGCGGCCAGCAACGCACGATGCCGCTGCTCGGGATTCCGCTCGGTGAGGACATGGCGGTGATCGGCTCGAACTACGGCCAAAAGGCCACGCCCGGATGGGTTTACAACCTACGCGCGAACCCTCGCGCCACCGTGGGCTACCAGTCCAAAGAGGTGGCGGTTCGCGCCCGACTCGCCACCGATGACGAGACGGAACAAGCCTTCAAGGCAGCGTCAGCGTTCTATGGTGGGTACGAGAAGTACCGGGCCCGAGCCGACCATCGCGCGATCCAGGTCTTCGTACTCGAAATGCCATGACCTAACCCCGCCGCTTGGCCGGCGGTGTTCATGCCGGTTATCGTGTCAGGTTTGGTAGAGGGACGAGGCGAGTCGAAGTCGTTCGGCAACCTGCCCTCGCAGCACGAGAGGCTCAAGTACTTCCACGTGGGGGGAAATTGAGAGCAGCTCGGTCGCAGCAGCATCGAGCGTAACGATTCGGAATGTTGCCGTTACCCAACCATCGGCGTCGGCTGGTTCTCGGCGGCTGATTCGCAACGGTTGCACGACGCGCAAGACGGCCGCGAGTTGGCGACCTTCGTGCGAGATACGGATCTTGGCTCGCCGGGCTGAGCCTCTGCGCCCGGTCTGCGGTGTCCACTCCGTGGGATCTGGCAGGCTGCGGTGAAACCCGTCGAGGAGTTCAAACCCACCACCGGGTCCCCGCACCGCGTACACGGGCACCCCGGCGCCAGAGAGTTCTTCGATGTCTCGCAGAATTGTGCGCTGGCTGACCTCAAGCTCTTGGGCTAGGCGAGCTGCGGTCACCCGACCGCCGCGTTGGAGGAGCAGCATCAACGACACTAACCGCCCAGCACGCATTAGTCATTCTGACATCTTTCGGCTATTCATGACAAGAGATGTCACTCATCGATGTCTAGGTTGATCTCCAAGACAACGACACCGACACCAAGGAGCATGACGATGGCCGAACTTGAAGGAACCGGAACACCGGACGATCCCTGGGTCCTGCGCACCCCGCCAGGCAAGTCAGAATTTGAGGCCTACCGCGACGCCGGCGCCACACCGCCGTCGTTGGTAATTCAGGTTGGTGCCACCGAGCTTCGCTATCAACTGTCGTGCATCGACGACCTGCACGCAATGCTCACCGAGCACGGCGATTGGATGCCATTGGGCAACAAGGACGAACAGAAGGAAGCTGCGGAGGGCACCGTGGAGGCCTGGGGCCGCTCGGCCGACAACCCGGTTGGCGGCTGGTATGGGTTGAAGAAAGGACTCCGCGGACGCTTCGGCAACTACGTGCCACCGGTGCTGGAAGCGCTCGGATTGGCCGAGGTGGAACACAACGCCCGCAACAACCGCATGCGGGCGATCTAGAACACCTGACCGAAGCGTTCAGGAACTTCGCCACCAAACGGGGACCGCAACCGAGGCCTAGTGTCAGAAGTGACCACCTCAAGGGAGTAACCAGATGAACACCATCATCGTTCGCTACAAATGCAAGCCCGATCGAGCCAACGAGAACCAGCAATTCGTGGAGGACGTGTTTGCGGAACTCGCCGCGTCCGATCCAAGCGGCCTTCGCTACGCCACGTTTCGCCTTGCCGACAACACCTTCGTCCACATCGCCGAAACAGGAGACGACAATCCGCTGGCCCAAACCGAAGCTTTCACCCGTTTTCAACAAGGCCTCAGCGAGCGATGCGAGGAGGGCCCGAACCCTCAACCGGCAAACCTGGTGGGCGCCTATGGGTTCGACTTCGCCTCAACCTGACGCCAAACGGGCGCAGGACGCACCACGACCGCCCCATTGATAAAGCACCGAGTTGGATTCATCCCGCATCGGCAGTCCATCGGCGACACCACCGGAGCGAACACCGCAGCACGACGACTCGCGGCGTTCTCAGCACGAGCTCAACTCGATCAACTTCTCGACAAGGGCCTGGCGATTACCCACGCCACCACGTAGAGGCGGGGACCCAAAACTGAACGCTGCGGCTAGGCGGGTGGCAGGTCTGATAGAACGCGGCGAATTGCGTCCGCAGCGCTGCTAATGGCCGCTTCGACCTCGATGGCAATGCTCTCGTTGAGTTCGCCGGTCCATTCGTCCATATAGATCTTCTTTACTTCTACCGCAATCGAGCAGCCGTTGCTGGCGTAGCGATCGTTTATCCAGCGCGACATCTGACCGCCCTTGAACTTCACGTTCTCACGGACGTCAAAGTGGCCATCATCGAACGGGTGGGTAGCCATGGACTCGGCGAATACGTCTACGAGACCGCGCCACTTCGGTGGAACCGACTCGGTACCGAGGTTGACCTCGGGGTTCGCCTCGGGGTCATCAACCGCTCGGTCAGGACCGAGCCGCCGATGATTGTAGGAGTGGATATCGAGAACGACGAAGCGTCCATGCGCTGCCACGAGGCCATCGCACAGCTCACCCAGCTCGACATAGAACTGATCGTAGAGAGCGAGGGAGTCGTTGACGAACTCATCGGATGGCGGGGATTTCCAGAGGTCCAATCCCCATGCATCGCCAGGCTCGCGGTAGACGGCCTTTTCCCGCGGACGGTTGAGATCGAATTCGAAGCGTGAACGCGAGACGACGATGGAGTTCTCTGCGACCGCAACCCAATTGTCAGTGAACGGGTCCTCCTCGCGTAGGCGCTCTGCGTCGGGCAACGCTGTGAGCTCTGCGGCCTCACTGCGCATCTCATGTCCTGCATGGATGGCGGTCGCCAGCAGTGGCCCACTCCCCCGCCTTGTCTCCCACACCGTGCCGGTCAAAGGATGTTCATTTCTGTGTTGTTGAAATTGCGCTTGTAGTAGCCCATGTAGCCGACCTTCCGTTCGAGACTGTCGATCACGGCCTCGCTGAAGTTCACACCTTCTAGCTTCTGGGCCGAACCAAGACCGCCAGGGCTGAACACGTTGATCTCCATCAACTTGTCGCCAACGATGTCGATGCCAACGAGGAACATCCCGTCTTGAACCAACTTCGGTCGCACGATCTCCGCAAGGCGGAATGCATCGTCGTCCAGGTCTGCTCTCGCCAACGTTCCGCCAGCATGGAGATTCGAGCGCATGTCACCACCTTTGCGCAGCCGCCTGAACGCGGCATACCGACCCTTGTGGCGCAATGGCACACCATTCATCAGAAAAAGTCTGGTGTCGCCTTGTTCTGCCTTTTCGAGGTATTGCTGAACGATCACATAACCATCTCGGGCGACGGCATCGATCATCTGATTGAGGTTCGCGGTGTCATCGGCACGTACGAGGAACACGCCTTCCCCGCCCGAGCCATGCAGCGGCTTGATAACCGCTCTGCCCTCAGACTTGACGAAATCCTTGATGACCTCCCGATCGCGGGTGATCAACGTGGTTGGACGTACCTCCTCCGGAAAGAGTTGGAAGTACATCTTGTTCTCGGCTTTGGCAAGCCCGTTGGGGTCATTCAAGACGATTACCCCGTGGCGCATTGCCACCCTCCCGAAATCCACGGCTGCGGACTTTGCCCACTCCCGTTTGCCCTTCTCGTCAGACGGCACGTTCCGTAGGAACAGGACATCCAAGTCATCGACCGTGACACGATCGGAGATGGCCGACTTGCTGTGCAGGTCACGGAGGTAACCAACCCCATCCTTGTAGCGCGCCTTCGGCGGGCGCTTGGCCCGTGCTCGGACACGTTCGTCAGGATCATAGGCGAGGTCCCCCACATTGATGGTCCATGATTCGTGACCGCGGTTAGTTGCAGCAACACAAAGGCGCGTGGTGGTAAAGCCAGCCTCCTCCGTCAGGATGTCATTGACGACGAAGCCGATCTTCATGTGATCTCCAGTTTTGTTGTGACGAAATCGAACCGCAACCGGTTTCATTTCGTTAGGGGCTAAGTCCGCCAGCTTAGCTGACTGCAGCGCCTAGGAAAGCACGCCAACCTCGATGTTCCACACCTTGTCAAAGCTCGATAGGAAGCATGTACAGTCGTGCTTCACTTCCCGGGGACGACGTCGAATGACCACGAAGAGAAAACCAGCGCTCGACGCTGCGCTGCTGACCGCAATAACCGAGCGGGTTGAACAAGGCGTCCACGTTCGACGAATTCTCGCTCCCGACGGTCGCGTCCACATCGACCGGCAATTGCCATTCCTTGTTGTCTATCGACCTGGTCCGAACGAATCCGACTCGGCCCTCCGCTCCCTCGTCGCCAGCCAACCGTCCTACTTGATTGCTCCCTCAGATGCTGCATCTCGTCCGTTCGTCCACAAGCTCGTCGAGCGGATCGCATCGATCCAGTCCGAAATCTTCGGAGGCTTCCTTCTCATCGAGATCTGGGTGAAGAGTGACCCACCGGATGCAACCACCGTCGCCGACGACGTCAGGCCAGACTTCGAGGTTGCGATCCCGCGTCAGTTCGCGGACGCACCCACGACCGAGGCCCTTATCGCCGGTCTGAAGCAGGTCAGGATCCTCGGACATCGCGCCAAGGCGGTGCTGCGCCCGGCGGCGCCTCTTGCTCCCCAGCCCGAGCGCCGACTCATCACAGCAGCGGCCGCCAAAGCCACCAACACCCACATGGTCGGTATTGGAGCATACGCAGCGTGGCGATCCTCGGAGTCTGGAGAAACGTACCCGCTCGTTCGTCAGGCCGTAGTCCGGCAGGTGACCCGATCTCTGTCACAGGCAGCTTTCGTTTTTGCTCGAGAGGAAACCACATCACGGCCTCTCCACTATCACTCACTGGGTCGACGCGCCATGGTGCGCGCCGTCCGCCAAGTCGACCATGAGTTGGCGGCGGTCGCAGAGTCGTTCGACCTTCTCCTCACCGTCACTCCCGTGAACGCCGATAGCGAATACCGCAAATTCCGTCGCTCGCGGAATGGGAAGCCGCCTCGCTTTCAATATCGGCCGCACACCGTTGACCCATCGCTGTTGAAGCGGAAGCTGTACAACATCAAGCTCGAACGGATAGAGGACCCGACGCTCGAGAACATCTTCAGAGAGAAACGCCGCGAGCTCGAGCTCAAGTTGTCGCTCATCTCCGATCGCCTTACGGACCGTTTCCTGCCGACGAGCGTCGCGCTGTATGGCGCTGTGGACGATGACTCTGTGGAGCTGGCCAGGAAAGTGCTCGCAAGCATCGAGGGGCGCAGGCCAGACCGACCATCGCGGCGAGTGTCCGGCGAGACCTTCGCAGCCGCGGCCGAGCTGGAGCTGAGCATTTATCGCGCCGTCGATCCTACCTGCGCTCCCCGGGTAGAACTGCGGGACGACATCTCCTCGCTCATGGTCTCCGCCGGCAATCTGTTGGTCGGTCGAGGGATGGCGATCCCGGCTGATCGGGTAGACGCACTGCTTCAGCACGAGGTCGGCACACACGTCGTCACGTACTGGAATGGGCGAGCACAGCCATTGCGCCTCCTTGCTTCGGGTCTCGCCGGCCATGACGAACTCCAGGAGGGCCTTGCAGTCTTCGCCGAGTACCTCGTGGGCGGCCTGACCGTTGGTCGCCTTCGGACACTTGCTGCCCGTGTCCTGGCGGCGCGCTCAGTCGCCGACGGTGCAGAGTTCCTCGACACACACCGACTGCTGATCGATGAGGCAGGGTTCACCGATCGAGGCGCCTTCATGATTGCGATGCGAGTTCATCGTGGCGGAGGCCTGGTAAAGGACGCTGTCTACCTGCGCGGACTTCAGGGAGTGGTCAACTACATACGTGACGGTGGACGCCTGGACACGCTGCTCGTTGGCAAGATCGCACCCGAGCACACCGCAGTGATCGAAGAACTGCAACGGCGCGAGGTCTTGATCCCGCCTCCCCTCCGTCCCAACTTCCTCAGCCTGCCGGACACCCACTATCGGATTGAGCGAGTACGCAACGGCGTAGATCTCCAAGACCTCGCAGACGACGCGTAATCTCACCGCCGCGGTGTCCACCCGCCGGTGTCCACCCACTGACTGACCGTTTCGATCTGTAATCCGCAGCCCACAGCGCCTCCGGGGCACAGAATGCTGCGGATTGGTTTCGGGATCAGGGACGGCTACTTGCAGTTGAAACACGGGTCGGCAATTATCGGAGTTGGCGCCGCGCTTTCGAGGCACCGGTGTCGAGAAAGTCGCGCACGATATCTGCCATTTCTTCGCTCCTCGTGAAGAGGAAGAGGTGGCCGCCACCCTCGACTACATGCAAGCTCGCATTGCGAATCCGATTCGCCAGAATGCGGCCATTCACCAGTCGGACGATGGGGTCCTGGTCGCCAGCCAGCACAAGCGTTCGATGCGGCAACCGGTGGAGCCACGGCAGGCTGGCCCACCCCTGAATAGCGATGAGCTGATAGAGGTAGCCGATTCGGGTTGGCGGCCGAAACGCACGCTGCTTGGCATGTTCGTCGAGGAGTTGGGGTTGTTCACGGATCGCACCGCCGTACAGGGTGGGTGCGACACGTTTCAGGTACTCGGGTGAGTAATACCTCGCCGGTGACATAAGTATTGCTAGCGCGGCAGGGCGGCCGGGAACACTTGTAACGCCGGGCATGGTGGCCGTGAGGATCAGTCGGTGCACAATCTCGGGGTGTCGGCGCGCCAGTTCCTGCGCCAAGGCGCCCCCCCAACTCAGACCCAAGACGTCAACCTGTTCGTGGCCGAGCCTGTCTATCAACCCGGCAACAAGCGCTGCCAGCTTGCGCATCGAATACGGCGCCGGCGGCGTGGGGCTTCCGCCGACACCGGGCGCGTCGAAAGCGATCGTCTCGCGATCGCCGAGATGCTGACGAAACGGGTCGAAGAGGTCGCCCGTGGCACCGATGCCGTTGATCAGCAGCAGCGGGCGGCCTACACCGGGGTTCTCAACGGTAATACGCAGCCGTTGTTGGCCGACCGAAACGGTCGCGGACTTCGTTCGAACTGTCATATCGGCCTTACCCACGGCCACCAGTCAAGCATCTCGAAGTACTTGTCAGGGCCTCAGCTGGCATCAATTGAGCACATACGCGCCGGGTGCCGGCATGATTGGGGGAAACGCGGGGCTACCGGGCTCGGTGGGTGCGTTGATCCTTCGCCCACCATGCGATTTGAGCCAAGTAGCCCAGTGATCCCACCAGCTGCCGTTGTGCTCCACTGACTTTTCCCGCCATGCTTCGGCCGAGTCCGCTCGGTCGGTGTTGACGTAGTACTTGCCCTTCGGGTTGCCCGCCGGGTTGACGAGTGCCTGGATGTGGCCCTGTGAACTCAGCACGAACTCGGGTTTGCCGCCGAGCAGGTTAACGGTTTCATAGCACGCCTCCCACGGTGTGATGTGATCACTAATGGCACCAACAACGAAGCTCGGGCACTTGATATCGCCAAGATCAATGGGCGTGTCGAGCACGTGTACAGCACCCGGCTGAGTCATGGAATTCTTCAATGCGATATTCATGAAGTCAGTGTGGAGGCCCGCTGGGAGATCGGTCGAGTCGCTGTTCCAAGCGAGCACGTCGAAGGCCGGCGGGTTCTTGCCCATCAGGTAGTTGTTGACAACGTAGTTCCAGACCAGATCGTTGGGGCGAAGCCAGGCGAAGATCTTGTTGAGGTCGGCACCCTTCAGAACTCCCTGTCGCTGGCTATTGCGAGTGGCGGACAGCACCACAGGGCCGGAGATCATGGTGCCCAAGGTCGACGGCACGTCCCAATCGATGATCGTCACCAGGAAACTGGCGGAGCGAATTCTCGCGTCGCCAACGGCGGCAAGGTGCCCGAGCAATGCGGCGCTGGTGATGCCACCTGCACATACACCTAGCAAGTTGAGGTCCTGTGCACCTGTAATATCTAACGCTGCATCGGTTGCTTCGAGAATCGCCGCGCAGTAGGTGTCGAGGTTCCAGTCCCGCTGCTCGGGCCCCGGGTTGCGCCAACTGATAGCGAACACTTGGTGACCGTGGCCCACGAGGTGCTCAACCAGACTGCGGCCGGGTGCCAGGTCGAGGATGTAGTACTTGTTGATCTGTGGCGGCACCACCAGCATCGGCCGTTTGTACACCTTCGCCGTGGTCGAGTCGTACTGGATGACTTCGAGCACCTCGTTGCGGAACACGACCGAACCGGGCGAAGTGGCAACAGTTTCCCCGGGCGTGAAGGGCCGGCTGTCGACCATCGACGGCATGCCCCCGTTGAAGCGGATGTCATATAGAGCGTGACGTGCGCCATCTACCAAGCTTCGACCCTTGGTGCGACGCAGCTCTTTCAGCGCCGCCGGGTTGCCGAGCAGCGTGTTGGTTGGGGCGAGGGCATCGGTGGCCAGCGCCGCGAGGAACTCGGTACGAAGTCGGGACTTCTCATCGATGTCAAGATCGGCCACTAGGCCGTGAACTTGCTCGTCGAACGCGAGGTAGGACTGGGCGAGCCGCTTGTAAAGGGGCCAATCTGTCCAAGCCTCGTCGGCGAAGCGACGGTCGTTGGGAGCAGGAGCGATCGCCGAGGTTCCGGCCACGATTCGAACCTGTTCTGAAGCAAGTTTGGCAGCGCGACGAGCGACGACCGTGGGCTGCTTGGCGGTCGTGCGAAGGAATCGACCGGCGGCCGAAAGGATCTGGCCAGGCTCGAGGCCGATCGGGAGATTGGCCGTTAGTGCGTCGATAGTGGCGTTGATCAGTTCAGCGTCGGGCTGTGACGGCTGGTCGTCATGGTTGGTAACCACGTATTCATGCTCCTTGATTGATGTGACCGCCTTCGATGCGAATCACAATATTGCGAACTCTATCCATTTTTAGTCAACTGTGTCAATATTGAACTAGACGAACAGTTTTAAGGTAACTAGAATTGGAGCCGTGAAGGTTCAAACGATTGGCGATACGGACAGCGTCGGATATCCACGCAAGCGACGACAGACGAGACGTCGCCTGATCAGCGCCGGCGCCGCCCTGCTCGCCGAGCAAAGCCCCGGCAGCGTGACGGCCGGCCAGATCGCAGCAACTGCGGAGGTGGCAGCCGGAACGTTTTACAACCACTTCCAGTCGGTCGATGACCTCATTGACGCGTTGGCGCACGACCTCGGGCGCGGCATCGAGATCGGCCGCGACACCCTGATCGAGATCGAACACGACCCGAGGCAGCGGGTGGCAATCGGCGTCCTACAGCTTTGCCAAATGGCCGAAGACGACCCGGTGTCGGCAGCGGCGTTCGTCACGCTCGCCGCGATAAATACAGAATTTCGAGCCAGAGTTCGCGGAATCGTCGGGCAAGCGATCAGAGAAGGCGTCGAAGCCGGATGCTTCGACATCTCTGCCGGCCCCGCTGCAACGAACGCTGTCCTGGGCGCGACGCTACAGTCCATGCGGTCGCTGCTGCTGGGCGAGAGCGAGCACTCGGACGCGATGGAAATCGCCCGGCTCGTCATGCGGCTGCTCGGTGCACCAGAGATCGACGCGATCGTCGAACAAGCGCAAGCCGCAATGCAGCCCTGACGACAACGGGTGGAGGTCGACGACCTCATAAAGCGGTTCGGGTCTCAAGTCCTCAATTCCAGCCGATCTGCCGGATTCCTCAACAAATACCAAATTGCACCCTGACCAGCCAAGACACGATCTCCGGCCCCTCAGGGCGTCCGACCAACTCCTGGACCAGCCGAACTCGCCTAGCGAGGCCGGTTCAACTACGGTAGCCGTCAAGCATCGATCCGGGGGAGATTATGAGCATTCCGACCGAACCAGTGGGCAGCGTTCCGCGGAGTCCTGAGCTGCAGGCGGCGATGGCGGCCCACGCTGCGGGGTCGATGACTGTTGAAGCGCTCGAAGAATTGTTCGACGCCGCCGTTTCTGACACCATCGCGCGATTCGAGGCAACGGGGTCCCCTGTGGTGACCGACGGCGAGCAGACCAAGTCGAGCTTCGTCACCTATCCCCTCGAAGGACTTGCCAACCTTTCGCCCGATGGCGTCGAGATCCCGTTTGAGGACGGCCATGTGCGCCAACTTCCGGTCCTAACCGCGGGCCCGTTCCGGTACCAGAACATGGCAGGCAGCTACGTAGAGCGCGCGAAGCGGTTCACCGCGCGTCCCGTGAAGCAGGCCGTCATCGCGGCATCGGCCATGGGCCTTCTTTACCCCCAGGCCGGGCTGGAAGGCTATGACCACGATCAGTTCATCGCCGATCTGATCGACCAGGCAGCGGCCGACATCCGTAGCTGCCTCGACGCCGGCGCGGACAGCGTGCAGGTCGACTTCACCGAAGGTCGCCTGGCCCTCAAGCTCGACCCCTCGGGCGGATTGCTCCAACAGTTCATCGACCTCAACAACGCCGTGTTCGCTCGTTTTTCCGAGCACGAACGCCAGAGGCTTGGTGTGCACACCTGCCCCGGTGGCGATCACGACTCCACCCATAGCGCCGACGTAGATTACACCGCGCTTATCCCGCGATTCATGACGCTTGATTGTGGCCGGGTCTTCATGCAGATGGCCAGCGAGGTCGACCCTGGGCCGGCCCTGGCGATGGTGGCCGAGCACATCAGGCCGAACCAGCGGGTGTACGTGGGCGTGATCGACGTTTGCGATGAGAACGTGGAATCTGCCCAGCAAGTCTGCAATCGCGTTTTGGCTGCGGCGGAACACATCCCCATCGGTCAGCTCGGCACAACGGACGACTGCGGGTACTCGCCCTTCAGCGACGATGTGGCTACAAGCCGCAACACCGCCTTTGCCAAGATCGCCGCTCGAGTCGAGGGCACCCAGATTGCCGCTGACAAACTCGGAGTCTGACCGCTCTCCACCGGGCGGGGCGAAATATTCCGTTGGTTTGGTTGACCAGGACAAACGTACCTTCTCAAGTGTGGCAAGCTCCTAGCAAGACCTGATTTGACAGGTGATCTATGAGTAGAAATGTGGTTACCGTTCTCTATGTTCTTCTCATGATCGGGCTGATCGGTGGCATGGATATCACGTTCTTTCAACGGCTTCGGCCCTATCTCCGGTGAGAAACGGCCGTTCGGTCAGCTCGTCTTGGTGAGTATCTTGAATTCTGGTGATTCGGAGAAGGCGAGGATGACCGCGGCGCGTGGGGTGCCCGCAGCGAGGACGCCGTTCCAATACTTCACTCCACCTGGGTCGCCCTGACGGGCCATCACGTTTTCGTAGAGCATGTCGACGAAGTCCGGATCGTTTAGGTGGCCGTAGGTTTGCCTGAATTCGAGGCTGTCTACGAAGTAGCCAGCGATGTTCGTGACAGTCCGGCCACCCTTTTTCACGTTGACCCAATACGTGTGGCCGCCCACATCGGGCTGACGTCGGAACACACCCATATAGATACGGGCAATTGCTCCGTTGACGCCGGACATACCGGCGAAGGGACCGGTCAGTTCGAGTTGCCTCAGGTCGGCGCAGGCGATTCTGGCGCCTCCCGGCTCATGAAGCACTACAGAACGACCCAGCGTTTGGGTACCGGAGATACGCGCCTGCCAGGTTGCCGAACCCGCAGCTTCAACAAACCCGTTGCTCTTGGGCTCAACCACAGTGCCCGACGTGACAACCCACAACTCATTAGGTGGGGTCGTCTCACCACCCTCAACATCCTGATAGTGCCCGCCGCCACCCCCAGCACACGCCCCATTATGCAAATGCGATCCATACACCTTGGCCGCATCAAGACCAGCAAAGGCAACCCTGACATTGGTGCCCTCAGAGTTGATCACCATCACAGCCGAACCGTTGATGTCATAACCAAGCTCAGCCCCCGCCGACGTAACACCAAACACACCACGCAACGAGTTGGTACTGGAGGCCAGGTCGGCGCAGGCGATTCTGGCGCCTCCCGGCTCATGAAGCACTACAGAACGACCCAGCGTTTGGGTACCGGAGATACGCGCCTGCCAGGTTGCCGAACCCGCAGCTTCAACAAACCCGTTGCTCTTGGGCTCAACCACAGTGCCCGACGTGACAACCCACAACTCATTAGGTGGGGTCGTCTCACCACCCTCAACATCCTGATAGTGCCCGCCGCCACCCCCAGCACACGCCCCATTATGCAAATGCGATCCATACACCTTGGCCGCATCAAGACCAGCAAAGGCAACCCTGACATTGGTGCCCTCAGAGTTGATCACCATCACAGCCGAACCGTTGATGTCATAACCAAGCTCAGCCCCCGCCGACGTAACACCAAACACACCACGCAACGAACTCGCGCCCTCAACGGCGACCGCAGCGGACGCTGTGCCAGCGGTGACGCCCATGACGAGCATGACTCCAGCGATGACTCGTGGCCATAGAGCGTGCGATCGCCGCCGTCTCGTGAGTCTCGAATTTTTCCGGCGCCCGCCGCTGGCAACAACTGCGATGAACTGGATTGGGGTGGAATTCATGATGCTCCCTTGTCTAAGAAAATCGGGCTTCATAGATACAGACGAAGAAGCTCGCACCGCGGGTGACACGAATCGGCCGGGAGACCATCAAATCCTGGTTTCGTCGCTACGAGTAAGTCGCAACGATCCGCTGCATCAGCGTGGCTCCATGGGTGGCCCGGCCCCATGTCTGCACTCGCGTGCGGGTGGAAATTTCGAAGCTATCGCAGGTACATCTTCGCGTGTCCAGCCATTGCGAACAGCAAGAGGCGTCGATCCGAGGAAGCGGGTGTGGGCTGAGATCGTGACGTACGCCCCTGGTGGGATGGAATCGGTTGAGCGATAAGTGAGGCGAGAGAGACATCTATGAGGAGGCGAGCCCAATGACCGCAAATCAGACTGCACCCTCCGGTGCAGGGCAGCGCGAACAAGACGAGGCTCCGATGAACCGTCCGACCGGATTGATCGTGACCGTATCCGTGCTGGCCCTCGCCGTCTTCGCACTCTCAGGATGGGCTTTGACCATCAGCTTCAGCTCCGACTCCGGAGTACCGGCCGATGTGATCCAGGCAATTGAGGACTACAACGACGCATGGAACAGCTATGACGGACAAGCCTTTCTCGCTATGACGACCGACGACTACATCATGCACACCGAACGGTACGGCGACTGGACACAGCAAGACCAGGCGCTCACGGTCGGAGACACCGTCACCCACGATTGGCACTCCGAGTGGATTGGTAGGCCGATTGGGACCGGCGACGGCCCTTGGTACGTGGCGCGAGCCGCGCATCTCGAAGCAGACATGTATCCCCCAGAGGGCATCGATGGCCTGTCCACGTTCATGGTCGTTGTCGATGACGACGGCGTGATGAAGATCGCACGGCACACCTTCCAGGCTCAGTTCATGGAGTAACAGCGAACGAGCTTGACTCGCGTTGTCCGCTGTGCAGGCAGTTCGACTGCGCAGCTCAAGACAGCTCGCCTCGATCTGCCAGATCCGGAGTACACCACCCGGACCAAGCGTCAGAGGGAAGCTGCGCCTTTGCAGAGTCTGCCCAATGGAGATCCTCGAGAATCAGGACCAAGCGTCTGCCCCCTTGGATCTGTTGGAGCATCCAGCAGAACGTGTCGAAGCGTTCGAGCAGCGTCATGTCACCGGACGTCGGGCCGTGCTCGAGCGAGTTGTCCTCTTCCGGCCTGAGACCACCCAAGGATGGGATCACCTCGACTACCGCGCTCCAACGTGGCTCGATGAGTCGCCTCGCTTCGTCCTCACCGACGGATCGAATGTGATCGGCGAGTGCTTCTACGAATGGCCGATAGGGCACGGCAAGATGCTCGTCGCAGCGGCCGATCATCACAACGGTGATCTGTCAACTCCGTGGCGAAAGCCCCTCGGCACCGCCCGAATCGGCCAAGACCGTCTCGCCCTGGTGGTTGGCCTCAATGGGCTGGACTACTTTGATTTCGACACGCTGCAGTCCCGGACGATTCTCGAGCTCGATCAAGAAGAGGACGGTGTCCCCCTCAGCGCCTCATACGGCAACGAAGGTTGGGTTCTGGTCCTGTCGCCTTCGGCACATCGTCTTCCTCGACCCGGTCGGAAACGCGATGGACATGCCAAACAACCCCTTCCCCGACCCAAACACCAACGCACCCCGAGCGGCAGCGCTCAGTGACGACGGCAAAACTCTGGTCTTTTCCACCGAATACGACGATGGTTCGTCATCGCTCATCTACTGGGACCTCCAAGGCGGAGCCGAGACCCAGCGCATTTTCATCATCGAACCCCAGACCAGCGATGGGCCCAACCACTTCGGCCGGCACTGGGTGTCGGGCATCGACATCTCAGGTGACCGCCTCGGAGATCCGCGACCTCGGCGAACGGATGCAGGGCACACGGCCATTATTCACCGAAGACAGAGCCGAGGAAGATCGTTGCATCGGCGACGGCCTTCTCTCTCGCTTCGGGGTTGTAGCCGATCGTCGCTCCCCGCTCGATGCAGGACGCATTCACCGTCGACGGCTCCCCGCCGGTGGTCTCGGTGAGAACGCCGTCAGTCTCCACCACGCGGCAATTCCGCGGGCTGAGTGCCCCCACCACAGCAATCTCCATCGTTAGACCACGGTCGTCAAAGCTATGGCGAGCGTTCTCGTATGCGAACAAGTCGATGTCAACACCCCCGGCCACCAAGCGCGCCACGTACTCCTCGCACTGTGCGATCGGGAGCCAGTCATCGGCCATGCCGTGGAATATGCGGATTGGCCCTCCCGTGACGTCGGTCTCGCTCTCGAGCTGGACGTAGCAGCCCAACGGATAGAACGCGGCATATCCGGCCAGGGGACGTCCGTCGTATCGCTCCTGAAACCGTTCCATGGCCGACCACAGGGCCGATCTGCCACCCATCGAGAATCCCATCACGGCGATCCTCGACTCGTCGACGTACGGATGGTCGGCGAGCACGTCCACCGCCCGATACAGATCGGTCAGCAGGCTAGCCTGATTGACGCCCTGCTGGCCACGGCAAACGTTCTGGACTCCTCGTCCCTCGAAGCTGTCGATCACGAAGCTGGCGATCCCCGCGGCTTCGAGCTCTCGCGACCAACCCAACTCAGCTCCGCTGACGCCGCCACATCCGTGAGTGAGGACGACTAGTGGCAGAGCTTCGTCGGTGGGCGGAACGAGCAGACGTCCGGTGATGACCGCAGGTTCGCCCAGGGATGACGGGGGCATGAACGGGTCGAGCCACTGGCCCGGAAACGTAAGCGTCTCGAACTCGATCGTCTCCTCGAGCAACTTCACGAGGGGGTCCACTCTCTCAGCCGGAGGGTCGCCACCAGAACAGGACACCGCCAGCAGACCACAGGCCGCGAAAAGAAGAATACAGGCGCCCCTCATACGAGTTGACAGTATCGCGATCGGGACAACACAGGAGGAGGCCATCGAGATCGCCAAACGACATCAGCCTCGGGTAGCCGAGTTTTTCGGATGCGACAAGCCCGACCCACTCGACTGAGTGGGGTTGGTAGTACTCTGATTGCTACTCTGGTAGCATCGAGGTATGAAAGTCAGTGCAAGCATCCCAGTCGAAGACGTCCAGTTCCTGGATAACTACACCAAGAACCATCAACTCGCATCCCGCTCCGCTGCACTTCACCGAGCTATTCGCTTGCTACGGGCATCAGAACTCACCGACGCATACGCCGACGCGTTTAACGAATGGGCCAACGATCCCGCCAACGACGCGTGGGATATCGCAGACGCCGACGACTGATGCGGCGCAGCGAAATTCGACTTGTCAACCTCGATCCCGTCATCGGAAGTGAAGCCGCCCGAAGCCGCCCTGGGGTGATCGTCAGCAATGACGGCGCCAACACAACAGCCGCACGCCTCGGTCAGGGAGTGATCACAATCGTGCCGGTGACCTCCAGCATCGACCAGATCTATCCATTCCAAGTTCTACTGCCAGCCGGGAAGACCGGACTTACCGACGACTCCAAAGCGCAGGCAGAACAGGTTCGCTCCGTAGCGATCGAACGCGTCGGCCGCCTGGTAGGAACGCTTCGCTTCGATCTAATGGATCAACTCGACGACGCTCTCCGACTTCATCTCGACCTCTGACCGAGGCCGCCTTTCTTGACCGAAGCAGCAATTACTAGGGACAGCTAGGGAACAAATCTGACGGGGAGATACCCCCGCCCAACCTCACCGCCGTCGCCACAACAAGAGCATCGATCGCCTTCTCACTCCCGGCATCGACGCTGGCCAACAAGTGCCCTGCAATCCGTGCAATACGGGCACCGGTCGTCACGACCTGGACGAAACCTCCATCCAAGACCGCATCAATCGGTTCGTCGAATCCACTACCGCGATAGAGCTCGATCAACACCGCCGATAGAACTGACACCGGCGCAGTACGGGCGTGACCCGAGCGCATCGCCGCTCGGACGCGCTGGTGGCGAAGTTGTCAGCGTAAGGCCGAGCGAGCGCAGACAGAGCCTCGCCGTCGAGAACCAGGACGGCCACTGATTGGCGTACTCGTCGATCGTTTCGGAAGGAACGGTGCCGAACTCAGCGTCGAGATATGTGAGGTAGTCATCAAGCAAGTCACGTTCGAGTTCGTGCTCACCGGCACGTGCGACGAAGCCGCTAAGGCCACGATCACCGACGCGGCCCTCGACCCGCTCTGCCAGACAGGCCTGAAACTTCGTCAGGCGTAGCGGCGAAGAATTCTGCGGCCCAGGCTGGTCTTGTGGACTTCGTCGGCGCCGTCATAGATGCGAGCTGCACGCTCATGGCGGTACCAATACGAGAGCACCGTGTCGTCGGTAACGCCGAGCGCTCCGTGCACCTGGATTGCGGTGTCGACCGTTTTCAGCATCGTGTTGGCGACCTCGAACTTGATCGCTGAGATCTCGTCACGGGCGACCTTGGCGCCATGCTGGTCGATCATCCACGCGGCGTGCAGAGTCTGTAGACGAGCGCCACGGATCTCGGCCTCGAGCTCTGCCGCCCAGTGCTGGATCACCTGCCGATCGGCGAGGGTGCCGCCCTCGGCATCGATCACCCTCTCGTTGGCGCGTTGGCACATCATCTCGAAAGCACGATCGGCGATTCCGAGCCACCGCATGCAATGGTGAATTCGCCCTGGCCCAAGGCGGTCCTGAGCGATCAAGAAACCGCTTCCCTCTGGTCCGAGCAGGTTCGACTTCGGCACTCGGCACGACTGGTAGGCAACCTCGCCATGGCTGGCATGGCCCGAACCGCCATGACCCATCACGCTCACGTTGCGCACCAGCTCGAAGCCAGGAGCGTCGGTCGGAACGATAATCATGCTCGCCCGTTGATGAGGCGGAGCATCAGGGTCGGTCACGGCCATCAGAATCGCAAAGGATGCGCCATCGGCCGAAGACGTGAACCACTTCTGCCCGTTGATGACATAGTCGTCACCATCGCTGACGGCCGTCGTGGCCAAGAGGGTGGGGTTCGACCCGGAAGTCGCCGGTTCGGTCATCGAGAAGCAACTGCGGATCTCACCGGCAACAAGCGGCTGAAGCCAAAGGTCCTTCTGTTCGGCCGTGCCGTACTTGTGAAGGATTTCGATGTTGCCGGAATCAGGGGCTTGGGTACCGAACACCGTCATGCCGAGCGGGCTGCGCCCCACGGCCTCGGCAAATAGCCCATGATCGACCATCGAAAGGCCGAGACCACCGAACTCGACCGGATGATTCGGGGCCCAAAGCCCCATCTGCTTGACCTTGGCCTGGGCCGCGGCGACACGCTCTTCGAGGACGTATGGATCTCCATGGAGCATCTCACCCTCGAGCGGTATCACCTCGCGTTCCATGAACCCGCTGATCATCGCGAGCCGAACTGACATTTCGTCTGACACCCGAAAATCCACGTCTACCTCCGCCGGGGACTCTATGCACAACCCAATCTCGCAGCCAGGGCCTTACGTCCTCGGTTTGACCGACAGCGACATCGAGACTCGACCGTCAGTGGGTGAGGTACTCGTGGCTCGCCGAACTCCCACCCGGCGCGAAGAACGACAAGTAGAACCGCCCGCGCGCGTTTGCCGCCTTTGCACACGATCGCAACATGCGATGACCTCGCTCGGTCGACAGGTCGCTCCCCGGGTAGGGATGAGTGGAGGTTGCCCCAGTTATCCACAGAAACGGCAAGTTGGCTAAAAGGGAGACTTGACCCCCGTTTTAGACGATTCGCAGACCCGAGATAGCCCGTGAGATCACCAGCTGTTGGATCTGTTCGGTGCCTTCGAAGATGTCGAAGATCCTTCCCTACAGTCCAGCCAGTGACGTTGGGTACCGTTGAACAGGGCGTTCTTGAGTTCGCGTTCCAGGCCGTGATGCTACAGCGGTAACACCACCGGCACCACATCGCGTTTGCGATGTGAACCGTTCCACACCGTTATCCGGGGCGAAGAGTGCCCTCCAGGGCACCGAATGCCCCGGAAAAGGGCGCAGGCGGTTTCTATTGAATGCGCAGACCTGAGATCGCTCGGCTGATCACGAGCTGTTGGATCTGTTCGGTGCCTGACCACGGTACCGATGGTTGTGCGGACTGTGCCCTTAGCCAGTCGCTTCGGCGGCCGCACCGATGTCGGCCAGGTCTTTGGCAAGTGCCTTGCGGGTGGTACTCATGAAGAGGCGACCAATCGTCTTGTCGGCAATCTTGGTGATCCATGTCTGGGGCTCACCTCGGAAGTTCATCGACAACCGACACCCGGAATCGGTGGGTGTAACGCTGATCTCGGAAAAATACTTCGAGCCGTGCGACTCGGCGAATGTCCCATAACGGACGCCGTCTTCGAACTCGGTTACCTCCATCTCCTCGGTGGCCTTCTTCCCAAACATCGTCCGGGTCTCGCGCCACCGTGTTCCGACGCCGAAATCGGTGCCACCGTCGAGACGTTCGACGACCTCGATTGCCTCGATGACCTCGACCCAGCGGCTCATATCCACTGCGATGGACCACACGGTGGCGGCATCAGCTGCGATCTCCTGGGACACGGTGAGCGATGACATAGCTCAACAGTAGGCCCCGCCAGCGCGCGAATTCTTCAAACTCCGCCGAGCTACCCGATCAAATCGCAATCCACAAGAAGAAGTGGAACGAGGTGTGCCTTCAAAGATGTCGAAGATCCTTCCCAGGTGTCCAGCCAGTGACGTTGCGTGCCGCTGAACAGGGATACTCGGTTTGAACGTCCAACTCGTAACGCTGCGTGACAGGGCGTGCAACCGGCTTCTAGGGACAGAACTAGGGACACTTCACCTCAGGTTCCCCCCACTCAGAGAACAACTAGATGGCCCGGGAACCCGCCACCTGGCTCCGCGTTTCCCGACGAGATCACAGCCTCACGACCCGTCGCCTCGTGAATTCGTGACCGTGCGAGCGAACCGACCTTCGGCGACACAATGCGGACGGCTATCGCAGAAGACGCCGCGTCTAGGCTTCGGAATACGGCGCGTAACGACCGCTCGGGACCAAACATGCGGACGTTCGGCTCTAGCCAAATGAGGCGCATGGGATAAGCGTGGAGTCGCGCGAGTGAACCGCACGCGCGTGGTCAAGGAGGTATGTGATGAATTATGCATATGTGGTGACGTGGAAGGGTGCGATTCCCGGCCGCGAGAAGTCTTCACTCGACTATGGGGGTGAGGTAAGCGCCTACTGGGGCAAGCTAGCCGCCGAGGGAAAGTGCTCCGAGCCCGAGATGTTCTTCTTCCCGGACGGCCATGGCATGTGGATGGTCAAGGGTGAGTTCGCGACGCTCGAGAAGCTGTGGATGACCGATGAGGCCCAGCACCTGCTGGTCAAGGGTCGCTACGTGCTCGAGGACTTCGGCTACGAGTTGGTTCGTACCGGAGACGCCGCCGATCAGTACATGATGCTCTACGCCGAAATCGGCAAGGAGTTCGCCTTAATCTGACCGAGCGGGACGACCTTCCAAGACACAAACGATGAGAGGACTCGCCGGATTGTCGGCGAGCCTTTCGTCGTTGAGGTCAGTTTGCGCGTTCTCACAATCGGTTGAGCTGAGGAAATTTCATGGATCACCCTCAGCGTGTCAGCTGCCCTCTGGGCTGGACTGACGTTCGCCTTCCTCATCGCTCAACATCGAGCGCTGATTCGGTCCAGCCCCGTTCCACACCGTTATCCGGGGCGCAGAGTGCCCTCCAGGGCACCGGATGCCCCTCAAAATGGACCAGACAGACCTGCTGAATCCGCTGACCCGAAATTGCCCTGGAGATCACGAGCTGCTGTCTCTACTCGGTGCCTTCTAAGATGTCGAAGATCCTCCCCACGAGCGTGCAAGGAGCCACACGACCTGCGGCGGTCCCATTCAACAGCGGGCGCGCCGATAGCCGGTTTCGGGACGACATGGACACGAGGTGCGGTGAGTTCTGCTGGTACAACAGGGCCCCAGTGCTACAGCACGTCTGTGCTCTAATACTCTGTTGTCAAGAACGCACCCGGGAAGCCCGGATACCACACCCCGTACCTCCCTCCATATTACTGACCGATTCCACCACAGTTGAAGACCAACTCTCCGAGCTGCATTCCGACACCTCTCGACAGGCCATGACATGACGGACCGAACTCGTCAGGGCCAAGGAATCGCAGTATTAGGGATGCTGATAATCGGGACCATCGCCATATGGGGAGTCGGAGCTAGCCTCAGCATTGGCTGCGAGGACATAACGTCGAGCTCTTTCTGCGCGGCCCTGGGCTACACAATCGCAGCGGCCCTGGCATTGAACGCCGTGCTTGTCGCCTTCCTTTGGCGCAGGTCGCTCCCGTTCGGCCTGTTGATACTGGAGGTCTTTGCCGCTTCATCAGGAATCGCACTTGCAATGGTGGCGGCATATCAGCTTCTCGCCTGAAAGCTCGACCGCGGGCCAGCTCATCAGCGCGAGCCGGGAGCGGCTCTCGCGGACTGTTTGCCTTGAGTGCGGGGGCCGAATATTCGGATCGAGTTCGGGACCCACCGCACAAGGCTGCCCGGACTCGGGGCGTAGATTTACTGGCAAGGGTTCCGCTGACTCTTGCGACTCGATCACACGAACATCGAACGCCGCCGCCGTCCATTGAGCTAGCGGGTCATAGCTCGTCGAACTGCTGCACCCAGCTGCAAGGATGGCGACGGCATAGACGATTCGTCGAACCGTCTCCTCCGTGTCGACAGCGGCAGCGCCTCACTGAGCCACCGGGCTAGCGCAGCCGCACATGCAAGGCCGCTGCAGACAGTGAGGGCGGGGAGGGTGGTCGCCGTGACGGCGGCGAGACCGGGCTGTCGGATCAGCAATGAAGAGCCAGTCCGCTCTCTAACGTCTGCTACCGACCCAGGGTGCTGGCCCTCGCTCTGGCTGTGGATAAATGATGATCTGTACGATTGGGCGATGACGTCCCATGCGAACTGGTCGGAGAATTTCGTGTTCGAGGCAACCTCGATTGAGCGGCCATCAACAGTGGAACAGCTTCAAGAAGTCGTTGCTTCCGCTGCCAAGGCCAAAGCGGTAGGTACCCGCCACTCGTTCAACCGCTGTGCCGACTCCCCCGGCGGCACCCTGATTGATTGCAGTGAACTTGGGCTTGAGATCTCGGTCGCCGATGACGCCCAGACCGCAACGGTTCCTGCCAATTGGAGCTATTCGAGAACGGTCGCCGAGCTCGAAGCGCGTGGGCTTGCACTAAAGAATCTTGGGTCGCTGCCGCACATCTCGGTCGCCGGCGCAACAGCGACCGGTACGCATGGTTCGGGCGACACGAACCAAGTCCTATCAGCCGAAATCGCAGGGATCGAGCTGGTCGATGCGACTGGCGCCGTCCTCACGGTGGACGCCAATAGCGGTGATCTCTCTGCCCTTGCGGTGGGGCTGGGCGCAATGGGCGTCTTCACCAGAATCACTCTGGATGTGCAGCCGAGTTACTTCGTGCAGCAGGACTACTACCGAGATACTCCGTGGGATGTCTTCCTCGACAATTTCGACGACGTAATGGCCAGCGCCTACAGCGTCAACTTTCATACAATCTTTGACGCAGCGAACGTGACAGGGATTTGGCGCAAGCATCGGCTGCCAAGCGCCGAGCCAATCGAAGTACCAGACGAGCTATGGGGAATGAGCAAGGTTGAGGGCCAGCTCGAGGCCGGCAAGCACACGGCGCTGCACGAGCCGGGTCCGTGGAGCGAACGCCTCGCGCACTTTGTACCCGGGGGCGCACCTTCGGCTGGCGGCGACGAACTGCAAAGCGAGTACTTCGTCGACCGGCGTCACGGCATCGACGCGCTGAATGCGTTGCGAGGGATGGGTGACCGCATCGATCCCCATCTTCATGGCAGCGAGATCCGCACCGTTGCTGCGGACGAGATCTGGCTAAGCCCGGCATACGGCCGAGACACGCTCTCGATCGGCTTTACCTGGAAGAAGCACATCGATGCGGTCCACGCGCTGCTAACCCCAATCGAGGAAGCCCTAGCGCCCTTCGAACCGCGCCCTCACTGGGGCAAGCTCTTCGATCTTGGCAGAGACAAACTGATCGACCTCTTCCCCCGGCTCGATGACTTCCTAGGCGTAGTCGATCGATATGACCCCGACGGCAAATTTAATAACCCGTATATGCAGCGCCTTCGCCCGTAGCAATTGTACGGCCCTGGCTGCTTACGACGGAGAAAACGCATGTCCACAGTGACGTTGCGCGCCACTGAACAGGGAGTTCACGATCGGCGGCCAGAGAATGGTGTTGCGATCAGGAGCCCCCCCCCCCGCTGAGGCGGTCCTTGACAGCGAACTCGTCAACGAGTTCGGGCGCGTCGGGGGCTTGCCACTTGACTGGAGAAAATTGGCTTTCGGATCCTTAGCGGCGGGCCAGCAAGTCGTCGATTGCTTCGACGAATACTGAGGTGTCCTGTGCACCAGAGATTGCGATCTGGTTGTCGAGGATCGTGGCGGGGACGCCGGATACTCCGAGTTGGATGGCTTCGTTGTGGTCGTCGAAGACCTGGGTTTCGAGGGTGCTTCGTTGTTCTGCGAAGTCCGTCTTGAAGACGTTTGCGTCGAGTCCGGATTCGCTTGCGATTGCGGCGAGGACGTCGACGTCTGAGATCGTTCGATTCTCGTTGAAGTAGGCGTTGAACACTCGATGATGAAAGTCATCAGCGGCTGCTTCGCCATGGTTCTCGACGAGCTTGAACGCGACCAACGCCGGAAGACTATGGCTCGGAGGTGGGTCGTCCGACGCCCAGGGTGAGGTGACGACGAGTCGAGCGTCGGTGTCGGGCATCCGGCTCCAGAGCCGGGTGTATTCGACAAACTCGGCCCGGGTCTTTCCGCCCTGTTCGGTTGGTCGAAGCATGAACGCCTTCCACTCGACACGAATCTTGTCGCCGTACTTCGCTTTGAGATCGTCGAGACGCACGGTCACGACATAGCAAAAAGGTCAAAGAAAGTCCGAGTAAACGGTCAGCACAACCGGGTTTGCCATCAGTTGACTCGAGTCACGAGGGTGTCGAGCGGCTTACGAACTTTGTCCATGGGCAGTAGCCAGTCGCCGGATGGATCGCGGTAGCCCAATGGCAAGAGAACAACCGAACGCAATCCGAGCTCAGTCAAGCCGAGGATCTTGTCGACTGAGGCTGGATCAAAACCCTCCATTGGGGTGCTGTCAACTTCTTGTTCGGCCGCAGCGAGCATAGCAAACCCCAAGGCGATGTACGCCTGGCGTGCCGCGTGTGCGTAGTTCGTCTCGGCGTCGCGCGGCACGTACGTTGCCTTGAGGTTCCCGTAGTAGCCGTCGATCAGAGGTAGATCGCCGCGGAGATCCTTGTTCAAGTCTGCGACCTTGTCGATGCGCTCCTCGGTGTAGTCGTCCCATGCGGCAAACACCAGCAGGTGGGAGCCGTCGGTGATCGGAGACTGATCCGAAGCGGCCTTTTGAATCTCGTTGCGTACTTCGGGATTGGTGATGACGAAGAGCTCGAAGGGCTGTGTGCCGCTGGAGGTTGGTGCCATGCGAATCGCTTCGATGATCGCATCAACCTTTTCCGACGGCACGACCTTCGTCGGATCCATTTTCTTCGTCGCGTAGCGCCAGTTCATGTGGTCGCTCAGTGTCTTGTTGGCCAGTGTCGTGTACGTCATTGTGGTTCCTCGTTGAGAGTTGTTGAGAGTTGTTGGTTGAAGCGGTGGCCCAACCGGATGGTTGGGCGGCGTCGTCTACCAGTTGTTGGTTTTGGCGTGGTCGAGCAGGGTCGTCGCGGCGAGTTCGCCGAGCGGGTTGGCAGCTTGGGGGCTTGCTCCGGTGATGAGTTTTCGGTCGAGGCAGACGGTGTCGTCAGCCTTCTTGTTCATGAGCGTGGCGCCAAGCTCTTCGAGCTTCGTGCTCACGAGGCTGGGCATCTTGCCCGGGAGGTAGCCGATCATTGGTGTTTGTTTGTCTACCGAGTCTGGGAACACCGCCAGCTTGTATCCCTTGTAGAGAAACTCTCGACCGTTGAGTGTGGTCGCGAGAAGTGCGGCCGGCCCATGACACAGAGTGATTGTGAAGAGGTCGTTTTCATTGGCCCAGTTCAACGCGGTTGCAACGTTGTCGTCTTCGGGCAGGCCCAGCACTGCACCATGGCCGCCTGGTATGAAGACGGCTGCATATTGCTCGGAATTGCCGAGCGAGGTAGAGACGAAGTCGGCGAGGCTCTTCGGGTTGGCCATGCTGGTCTGGAATTCTTTGTGGATGGCGTTGACGTGTTCGTCTTCAGTGGGGAACGCCCACATCTCGAGGACGGCTGGTGCTCCGGTCGGTGTTGCGATCTCCAGGTCGAACCCCGCGTTGCGGAGATGAAGCATTGGGACGAGAATCTCGACTGGGTGGTTGCCGGTTGAGAACTTCTTGCCGTTGGCCATCGTCATGTTCTTCTGCTCTGTGGCGATGACAAGAATCTTCTTTCTTGGTCCCTGGTACTTTTCGTACTCACGGTTGCTGAAGTCCGTGGTGGTTGACGTTCCCAGCTTCATGGCTAGTTTCGATGGGCGGTAGGAGCCGTCGGGCTCTTGTTGAGGGGCGATGCCGAGTAGTGATCTCATGGTGGGAATCCAATTCCATTGCAGGTAACCAGTTGGTTATCAGTGACGTTACCGGGCCGACGTTTGGAAACAACCAACTAGTTAGTTACTATAGTCACATGTCTGCTAGAGACGCCGAAGCGACCAAGGCCCGAATCCTGACCGCGGCCGTAACCGAGTTCGCCGAACGTGGTTACTCCGGTGCTCGGGTCGACCGCGTTGCGGCTGCGGCTGGGGCGAACAAGCGCATGATCTATGTGTACTTCGGCAACAAGGACAAACTCTTCGACGCAGTCATCGATGCCGCGATTGGTGAATTGCACGAGGCCGTCCCGTTCACCCCCGAGGACCTTCCCGACTTCGGAGCTCGCCTATTCGACTTTCTCGTCGCTCACCCCGTGGAGATACGGATCGATGCGTGGCGTCGGCTGGAGAGGCCAGCCAACACCTCGCTCGAACAAGAGATCTTCGCCGAGAAAATTGCAGCGTTGGACGCAGTGAGACCGAGTTCGGGCCAAGCGTTCGACACGGCCGACCTGCTCGTCGCGGTGCTCGCCATCGCGTGGTCTTGGGTGACGGTGCCCGCCTCGTTGGGTGCATTGGCCTCGACCGAGGTTGCTTCCCAGCGCCAACGGGTTATGCAGTCGATCGAGGCACTCTGCGCAGTTGCGAATCCTCAACCTTGAGATGAATCGAGAGCGGCGGTCGGGGGGCGACCGTGAAGCCACCGCAAAGGGCAGGAACACGACAACGACCAACCGAAACCAACCCCGGACGAATATTCGGCACGTTCAGGCACGACTCGCCTATCAGGTATCGACACCCATACGGCAGGTCGACGCCCTGTTCGGTGAGCCTGTCCAACATCGGACGGGCGGCGTCCACCGCATAGGTCGCGTCGCCCCGATTCGATCGTGATGTTCCGACCAGATCCCATGGCCTCGTCGTCTGAGCGCTTCGCGTTCCTAACCACACTTGCAGCAAGCTCCCGCTCGCACGCCGAGTGACGTCGAGAGTGCGCCGATCGTGTTCAGGTTTTGATGATTGCTTCGGGTGTGGTGTTGGCCAGGGCAGCGTTGACTTTCGTGTTGTATATGTCGCCGAGGACGCCGCCCAGATAGCCGCCAGCGTATGTGACGAGCGCAGCGGCCGAGGCGAGCAGGGCGGTGGCGGTCGTGACGTCTTGGTTTTCCCAGTGTGAGACCCAGTCGGGCAGGTCGAGGGCGGCGAATACGTTGTATTCGGTTCCCGCCCAAATCCCGAGAGCGCCGAAGACTACAACCAGAACAGTGAACCAGAGAGCGACGATGAGCCCGTTGCGTGACCCGTCGAAGCGGGCCATCCGAGCCGCCACCCAGCCGCCAACAACGAAAGCGACAAACAGTACGGCGATAGCGGCGACGGTTCCTGCGACAGAGAGCTCTTCAATGTTGCCCTCGTTGTCGAAGACGCCGGTTTGGTAAGCGATGTTTCCGGCACCGCCGGTGATTAGCCCTCCAAGCAGGATAATGGTTCCAATGGCGGCCAGGAGACCGCCGATCGTGGCGGGGATGTCGCCCCCTCCGTAGCGATGCCAGACCTCGGTGACCGGGTGCGGTTGGGTCACCGGCAGGTCGGCTGCGATGTTGTTGTTGGTGGTGGTGTTTCGAGCGGTTGAAGTTGCCATGGTGTGGTCCTTTCGCGGGTAAGGGATGTCAGGCTGGGTTGTAATCGAGGCCGTAGTGGGCGTGGACGTGCTGGTTCCAGTCGTGACTGGAGAAATCCGGCCAGTCGTCTTTATCGAAACCGGGGGCATTGGACATCACGTTCTCGTCGAGGTCAACAACGAGAGCCCTGTCGTCCTGGTCGACTCGCACCGAGCCCCAGGGCACGGCGAAAAGCTTGTCTCCGAGGCCGAGGAACCCTCCGTAGGACAACACGACGTAGGCCACTTGACCGGTGGTCACGTCAATCATGATGTTCTTGACGTCAGCGACTTTTTCGCCATCGAGGTTCTTGACCGGATCGCCGGCGAGGCTATCGGCCGACAAGATCGTGCGATACGTTTCCATCTGAATGCTCCTTGGACTCGGGTGAATGTTGAGGCTGGTTCTAACCACCCCGATTCTCAAACAAACCTTTTGGGCTAACGATTTGGCCGCTTCAAATTCGCTTTGTTTGAACAGGGACGCAACCGGGTACTCCACGGATGCTCACCTCAACTGAGAGGCTCACCTCAACTGAAAGGAACCGAAATGTACATCGGAGTTGGCACCCTAATTCTCATCATCCTCATCCTCATTCTTGTTCTTTGATCGGTGCACCCGCTGCGCCACTAGCCGATCGATTAACACCCCGAAACCACTCCGCCTGGTTCTAACAGACCCAGGGCTGGGTACGACCCGGGGCGATACGAGTCGTCCACTTTTCTGACACACCACACACGCGCTGCCCTAAGAACGAGGACGCCTTGTTTGGACCATCCCCACACCGGTTTGGATCCCAACCGGGAAGACCCCAGGATCTGTGGCGCTGCTAACCAAAGGCTTACATCACATGTCAATACCGGACCCACTGGTTCCCGACCCATTTCCGGAACCGCCAGAACCTGTCGAGCCTGTCGAGCCGAACCCCGACCCGCTCGAGCCCGTCGAGCCGCTGGTGCCAATCGATCCGCCAGAACCGCTGGTGCCAAACGACCCACCAGAACCGCTGGTGCCAAACGATCCACCAGAACCGCTAGTGCCAAACGATCCACCAGAACCATTGGTTCCCAACGACCCGCCTGAACCAGCTATCGACGACCGGCAGGAATCGAGGACGACTCCCATGGATACCTCCCACTTCACGCAGCACACGACGAGTTTCTCGAGGCGGCATCGCAAGTCGCCGACGCAGGCGGCGTTGACCTAGCCGTACCAACCGGAGAATGGCTTCTTCGGCCAGTGCGGCCGCCCGGTCGTCGTATACGCCGACCTGTCCCCAGAAGACCTCGGCGCCGATGGTGATGGCCTTTTCAGGGACGTTGGGTGCCTTCCAGGGCACCGGATGCCCCTGAAAACGGAGCAGCCATTACCTACTGAATGCGCAAACCTGAGATCGCCCGACTGATCACCAGTTGCTGGATCTGTTCGGTGCCTTCGAAGATGTCGAAGATCTTGGCGTCGCGATGCCAGCGCTCCACCGGGTATTCCCGGGTGTAGCCATAACCGCCCAGGATTTGGATGGCCCGTTCGGTGGTGTGAACGGCAACTCGGCCAGCTTTGAGCTTGGCCATGGAGCCTTCAGCGTTCTTGAACGCCTTCTGCTTGCCCAGCCATGCGGCCCGGCGCACCAGCAAACGGGCGGCGTCGATTTCGGTTGCCATATCGGCCAGCATGAACGCAATGCTCTGGTTCATGATGATGGCCCGGCCAAACGCTTGACGTTCCTTGGCGTACTCCAGCGAGTACTCGTAGGCGGCCCGGGCGATACCGAGTGCTTGGGCACCCACGGCGGGACGGGTGGCCTCGAAGGTCTGCATGGCAGCCTGGGAGTTGCCCTTCTTACCTTCACGGACCCGGGCGAGGCGCTCATCGAGCTTTTCCTTCGTGCCCAGCAGGCACGAACCGGGAATGCGCACGTTGTCCAGTACGACCTCGGCGGTATGGCTGGCGCGAATACCGTGCTTCTTGTATTTCTGGCCCTGGCTCAGCCCGGGGGTGTTAGGGGGAACGATAAACGATGCGTGACCCTTCGATCCCAGCGCAGGATCAACCACCGCTACCACCACGTGGATGTTGGCGATACCGCCATTGGTGATCCATGCCTTGGTGCCGTTGAGCACCCATTCATCGGTGGCTTCTTCGTACTTGGCGCTGAGCCGGTAGCCGCCAACGTCGGACCCGGCGTCGGGTTCGGAGGCGCAGAATGCGCCAAGCAACACGTTGTTGGCGTCGCCATAACACTGCGGTACCCATTCCAGGACCTGGGCCTTGTTGCCAGCTGCTGCGATCCCGGCGGCGGCCAGACCTGAGCCCATGACGGCCATGCCCATGCCGGCGTCGCCCCAGAACAGTTCTTCCAGCGCCAGCATCATGGATTGGCCGGTGGGGTCGTTGAACATCATTTCGGCCATGAATTCCCAGCCGTACAGACCGATCTCGGCGGCCTCGGCCACGAAAGACCAAGGGAACTCTTCTTTTTCGTCCCACTCCTCGGCCTGGGGTCGCATGACGTTCTCGGCGAAGTCGTGCACCCACTTCTGGAGCGTGACTTGATCTTCATTGAGTGAGAGGGAGAAGTCGGTCATTGGAAGACTTTCTGCGTCTGGGGCGAATAATCGCTGGTTGGGGAGCGTTTTCGGTTCAACGGGATGACCCCGGTGGAGTTGCCTATCGGCAAGAGTTACCGAGAAGTAACTAAAGACTACTCCAAGTTACCCGTCGGTAGCAAGCGGCATGACACATACGACTGCTGGGCAAACCTGCGTATTCCCGGATGATCCGTTCGGCCAACAGAGTTCTCCAACCCCGGACCAGCTACACCGGCACCCCGTTATCTGGCGCGGATTCCCACTTGGACGTGTACTCGATCAAGGTTGCCAGGGCGATGAGTGCCGACCCGCCGACGGCGAGCCACCCCCACCCCGCCACGCCGACGGTCACGTCGATCACCTGGTAGAGGCCAACCGAAATTGCGATGATCGCCCCGGTGAGCAGCGGTGTGCGCTCCGCCCGCCAGCCGCCGATTGCCGCCATCAGCACCCCGGCAGCGGCCAGCGTGGTGAGGTGAGCTGTGGAGTCGCCGTCGATGTGACCAGCGATGTGCGCGAAGCTCACCAATCCGGCCGGGATCAGCCACTGCACGAGTGGGTTCGCATTGGATCGTTCCGCAACGAGCAGCCATGCCACAGCAACAAGCCACACGAAAGGTTCCGGATAGGGAATGGCGAGATCGATCAGGGTGACCCAACCGCCTAGTACGGCGACGCCGAGCCCACCAACGAAGGCGGCAAGGTTGCTGCGGTCCGAAAGGAACGCCATGGCTAATCCAGCAACTACCTGCGAGAGACCGATGATCGTTCCGTCCACAACGGCGAAGAGCATTGCGGCCACGACCATGAGGTCGACGAGCGCCAATAGTTCGATCCGCTGATGGTTGAATGCAGCGACCATCCATGCGAGACCCGTGACGGTTGCGGTCGCAGCCATCGGACCATTGACGATGCCGAACTCGCCGAAGGAGAAGGCCGGCTCCAAGAGCTGGAGCAGGACACTGAGGGTGATGATCGAGCCCCCAACGACTTCTATTCCGATCCGAACGGTGCCGAGCGCTTCTTGATGCTTGATTGAGCGGGGCACGAGCATGGCGGCGATTTCTACGAGGAGGAACAGCGCAGCCGCAAGGTAGAGGCCATAGAGCGCCGGCGGTTGGTAGAAACTCCAGGCCGTCACCGCACCCAGCACTACCGAGGCAACGGCTGCTAGTGAGTAGCGAGCGTCTCGCTCGGATGTGGTGAGCAGCCCAAACGTAATTGCAGCAAGAACGCCTCCGGCCGCCGCAGCCCAGCCATGCTCGGCGCCGAGCAGCCCCATTCGTGCCAGCGTGCCCTGACCGATCAGGTTGCTTCCGTCAATCGCCAGAGCCAGCGGTGCGAGCGCCGTAATGGTGGCCCATGCGGCGCTCACCCAGCGCCGGTCGATCATGAACCAACCGAGGATTGCCATCGTGCCCAAGACCAGTTGCACCGGGATGTCACTCACCACGGCAACACCGGCCGCCAGCGATACTCCGGCCAAAACGAAGAGGGCGTTGGGGACGATGCCCGGGCGGTTGCGTCGCAACCACTCGGCGATCACCAAACCGCTCAAACCCACGGCGGTGATCGCTTCGGGCCAGCCACCCCCGCCGACCACCACGGCGCCGCCAATGTCAAAAGCACTCATTACGCCCACACCCACGAATGCGGCGTTTGCGGTGGCAGGGGCTCGAGTGGCGATGCGCTGAGCTACAACGGCGAGAACGCCGGTGGCGGCGATCAGAATTCCCAGTCGACCGGCCTCGTTCAGCGTCTGCCACCGGGCCGAAAGGACCGCTACTCCGGCGGCGAGTAACAGGATGACGCCGAGGCCGGCCACCCATTGAGCGGCGTCGAACTTGGGAATGTCGAATCGGGGAAACGAATAACCGGTGGGATCCGGGCCAGGCTCCTGAGCCACATAGCCAACGGGAGGATCCGGCGGCAACGGCGGAGGCGGCGGACCTGCAAGTGGAACGCCTTCGGACGGTGCGGAGGTGTGGTCGGCGACAGTCTGATCAGCGGGAAAGCTCATACACCGATGATCGGATGGCTGGCCCACCTGCGTCGCTGGGGGAATCCCTCAAACCCGGATGGGGGATTTCGGACACACCTCGTTCGCCGATGCCTATTTGGCATGGTCCCTTGCCAGACTGTATTGGTGGAGCAAGAGACGGATGAACAGTGGTCGTGGTGGCAAGCACCTGACACTCCCCCAACCAGCGACCCCGCATCGGCACCCGGCGCTCCCCCAGCTACCGGCCTCTCAACTACCGAGCTGCCAACTACCGACGCCGAACCCGCTGAAAGCGTTCTCCTGCAGCACGACGAGCGAGTGCGCAAAGTCCTGATCGGGCTCGTCGCATTACTCACGATCAGCCTGGCCGCCGCCTCCTACGCCCGCTTCGGTCCCGACGGCACCGCTCAAACCGTTGCCAGTGCATCGGTAGACCCGCCCCCAACGGCAACCGCAACCACTGGCAGTCTCCCGTCCACCACCAGCCAAGTCCCGGCTACCAGCACCAGCCAGCCCACCACCACCAGCGCCCCAACCACAACCAGCACCGTGCCGAAAACCTCCAGCACCACGGTCCCGGCGGTGGGTGCCCCGAAACCTCCAGTCAACTTGTCGGTTGTTTCCACCGGTCCCACCTCGGCGGAAATTCATTGGGAAAGCGCAGAGTGTGTGGGGTCGCTCTACCAGGTAGGGAGCTTCAGCGAAGGCCGAGGCGGCTACCCCAACGTGGATCGATGCTGGTTCAACCATGTGGTGCTGGCCGGGGACGAAAACTTCTCGCCGCCGCTCACGCCGAACACCGAATACGTGGTTCGGGTGCAGGCCGTCAACAAGTCCGGACAAGCCAGCGACCCGGTGGAGATTACGTTCCGCACCACCTCCGGCTGAGCCAGCGCCTCGCTAAGACGAGGCGCCCCACGCCGAGCAGCAACCGCCTTACTGAGCGGCAACCCGCGTGAACACCGGACGTCCAGAAGTGGACCTGGCCGGGTCGAACGCATAGCCCATGCCAGTGAACGACTTCAGTCCTCTGATCGTGCTCACCCGCTCCCGGATCATCCAGCCGGCCATCGCTCCGCGGGCCTGCTTGGCGAAGAACGCTTTGACCATGGGTTCCTCCCCCGGTTTACCGTCGAGGAAAGCGGGCGAGATCAACGTGCCATCAAGTCGGTCTTTGCGGACCGATCCGAAGTATTCCTTGCTCGCCAGGTTGACCACGGCCGCCACGCCGGGACTGGCCGCAAGGTCTTCGTTCAATACCTCGGTGATCTGATCACCCCAGAAGGAATACAGATCCCGACCGGCGGCGGTCTTCAGTTTGGTTCCCATCTCCAACCGGTAGGGCTGCATGAGATCGAGCGGACGGAGCACGCCGTACAGCCCGGACAAGATACGCAGCGTCTTCTGGGCGTGGGTGAAATCTCGTTCTCCGAACGACTGCCGGGCGTCGAGACCGCGGTAGACGTCGCCGTTGAAGGCCAGAATCGCAGCCCGGGCGTTCTTGGTCGTGAAGGGGGGGTTCCACTCCTGGAACCGGGCGGCGTTCTCCTCGGCTAGGTCCGGCGAGATGCTCATGAGCTCCCGCAACCGGGCTGGTCCCATGGGCGCCAAAACATCGACCAGCTCGGCGCTGCGGTCCAACAGCCGTGGTTGTGAGTGTTTTTTCGTAGCCACCTTGGACTCATAGTCCAATGACTTCGCCGGGGAGAGGAGAATTAGCACGCTTCTAGTTCTATCAGTCCGAGAGGTGTTCCCGGAAGGCGAGCGAATCGATCGCCACCGGGAGGTTCTCGTCGAACTCACCACCGTGAGTCCGGATCTCGCGGGCAACGTGCAGCGCTCGCCCGAGGTCAAACACCGTGACTGACGCCGCCGAACCACGCTCCCCGTTCTCCCTGCGGGTCGCCGATCGGTACCCCACGACGAACCGACCTGTGGCATTCCAATCAAAAGTGGTTGGGCCGTCTGTAGTGAAGATCTGTTCAGCTGTTTCGTTGGCCGAACCCGGGTTGGCTGCGAACAAGACCACTCGCCCTCCGTGGCTTGCCGACTGGCCGCGAGCGGCGAGAAGGCCCACCGAGTAGTTGCCATCAGGAGAGGCTCGGAAGGCCAGAACTTCCTGATCAGGTTCGAACCATTCGTTGATGTCAAGTTCAGCCGTGTCGAGGTTGAGGATGGCCGCCGTGTCGCCCCCATCGATCAGAAGCCGCCGTTCAGCGATGATCCCCAGCGGGTTACCCGGTACTCCTGTGACGACTGTGGTCAGCGGGTTGATGCCGGTTGCGGTTTCCTCATCCTGCGGGATGGCCACACTGGTGAATGGAGCTGGACCGGGCTCGTTGAAGCCGAAACCCCAGTCTCCCCATGCTGCGAGCCGCCCGGGGAAGTCGGCATGGTACCGGCGGGTTCCGGGGCGTTCGGTGGTGAGATCGCGCACCGTGACCAGCGTGGATTGGGTGAGGTTGTTCTCCGCATAGGCCAACAGGCCGGGAGAATGGGGGTGCCAGCTGAAGCCATTGGTTCCCACCGCCATGGGTTCCAATTCCCAAACCCAGCGATGCGCTCGAGCGGTTTTGCCAACGTCGAGGGCATCGGCCCGGCCAACCAGTAGCACGTCCTGATCGAAACTATTCCGGTAGGTGCCGGCAACCCAGTTGCCAGAGCTGTCGAGCTTGATCTGAGTAAGGTCGGCCGGTTCGAGGACCCGGACCCCAAGTTCGCCAGCCACTCCATACAGAATCCCCGTTTCCTCCGGGGAGTCGATCGCCGCTGTGAGCACCACATCGTTCAGCACTGCAGCGATCGGTGAATATCGATTGTCGTGTTGGAGCTCACCACCGTTGGCACTGAAGTCCTGCAGTTGGTTGCGCTCCTCCGGTTCGCTCTCGACGAGCCCCCTGCTCGGATCACCGTCCGGTGGTTGCGTCGGGTCAGCCGATTCGATCGGGGGGTCCTCTGTTCGGGCGGAGACGATGGCACCGACGATCAACGCCGGAACGGCCGCTACCACCAGCGCAAGAATCAACGGGCGTAGCCGTTTTCCGCTGGTGCGCTGAAGCCGCTCCCGGTAGATCTCCGCCGACCCCTGGTTGTCATCGAGCAGCCGAATCTCTGGTCGCGCGCCTCGGCCGCTCTTCGCGCCGTGCTTCGGTAACCGTCCCACAGCAACGACAGTAGCGAACTAACCGCCGAACCGAGAGGTCAGAAGCGGTGGATACGGGTGGTGTCGAACCTAAGGGTGACCCGGGTGCCTGCCGGGACGTCGATTGTCCCGATGCTGCGAAACTGGGTCAGCCCATACTCGCCGGCGGAGCGGACCATCACAATCGTGAGGTGCCAGTCACCATCGACGAACCGGCTGCTTCGAACCACAGCCGTGCCCTTCTCAGCAGCAACCACCTGCACGGCACCGGCAGGGATCATGTAGTCCGGTGAGACGTTCCGGTGACCCAGGAAACTGGCGAGCTCCGGGGTCGGCGGATGGGACCAGAGTTGCTCCGGTGCGCCATCGGCGGCGATGCGCCCCTCGTCCAGGACAACGAGACGTTCGGCCACCACCGCCGCCTCGGATTGATCGTGCGTCACGTAGAGAGCGGTGGTACCGGTCAGGGACAAGAGCCGATGGAGTTCCTCGGCCAGCTCGTCCCGGAGCCGTCGGTCCAGCGAGCCCAGCGGTTCGTCCAGCATGATGAGCTTCGGTTGCGGAGCGAGCGCCCGGACAAGCGCCACACGCTGGGCTTCGCCGCCTGAGAGTGCATCGATGCGACGACGGCCAAACCCGCTCAGCTCGGCCATCTCCAAGAGCTCGTTGACGCGCCGATCGGAGCGGGCGGTGTCCCAGCCCAGCTCTCGCAATCCGAACGCCACGTTGTCGGCCACATTCAGATGCGGGAAGAGTGCGTGGTTCTGAAACATCATTCCCACACCCCGCAGATGCGGCGCGCAGTTATCGATCGGAACACCATCCAATTGGATGGAGCCGTCGGCCGGGATGAGTCCGGCAATGGCTCGCAGCAGGGTGGACTTGCCGCTCCCGCTGGGGCCGAGCACGGCCGCCGTTTCGGCGCTCTCCACCCGCAGGTTCACATGGTGCAGGATCGGATTCTTGGCGATCGTCACACAGAGATCGCTGATGGACAGAGCGGTCATAGCCAGCTCCGTCCCAGTGATCCTCGGCCCCGGTCGATAAGAAGAACCAGGGCGATCACGATGAGCCCCAACACCACGCAAAGAGCTGCCGCTTGGCCCTGAAATGCGGGAGCGGGCTGCCCTAGCAGACCAAAAACGGCCTGGGGAGCGGTGAACGAGGACCGACTTCGGGCGAGAAACCCCGAGGCACCGAACTCTCCTAGACTCACCGCAGCAGAGAAGCCAGCGCCAGCCACAAGGGCAGGGCGCAAGATCGGGAGCGCCACCTGGCTGAGCACCCGACGCGGCGAGGCACCGAGCAGAGCGGCGGCGTCGAGGACACCGCCATCGAAGTTTCGAATAGCCGGCAAGACTGCGGCCACCACAAAGGGGATCCCGATCACCGCATGAGCGGTGACCAGCAGAATCGGTGAGCTGCGCAGATCACCGAAGGTGAACCCCACCAGATAGCCAAACCCCAGTGTGACCGCCGAGATCCCTAGGGGGACGAGGACGACGATCTCCACCAGATGGGCCAGCCGACCATGAGCCTGAGCGGCCAGGGAGGCGGTGGTACCAATCACGCCGGCCACCATGGCCGCCAGTGCGGCAAAGAGAATGGAGTTCAGCACTGCTCGAGCTGGGCTGATCACCAGGATGGCGGGCCGATCCAGTAAAGCGGTGTAGTTCCCGAACCCCGGTTGCCCATCCACGAGCACAGACCGCACCGCCAAACTCAGCAACGGGGCGAGCAGGAACAGGAGCGTCCCGCCCACCACCGCGATCACGTGGATGTGTTCAGCCGGTGACGCGATCGGGCGAGCGCCCAGAAGTGCCTGACCGGAGGAGCCGGTTGTTGCGAGCCGCTTCTGTAGACGCTGGTTTGCGACGGCCAATCCGGCCACGGCCACCGCCTGAATGACGGCAAGAACAGCGGCGGAACCGAAGTCGTTTCGCAGGATCGCATACCGGTAGATCTCGGTCTCGAGGGTGGCTCGGGATAAGCCGCCCAGGATCACGATCACCCCGAACGAGGTGAACGTGAAGAAGAACACAACAGCGGCTGCGGCCAGAATCGCTGGGGCGATGCGGGGCAGGGTCACCCGCCGAAACACCGCCCATGGGTCGGCACCCAGCAGAGCGGCGGCCTCGTTGGGGCGAACGTCGAGCTGCCGCCAGTAGCCCCCAACGATCCGAACGACCACCGACACATTGAAGACAACGTGGGCGATCAGGATCGCAATGAGCGAGCCTTTGATGCCGTCCACCTCGACGCCAAGGGGGCTTACTAGCCGTTGGACTGCCACCGCCACCACCACGGTCGGCAGGATGAAGGGCACGAGGGTGGCCGCCTCCACCACAGCCTGACCGGCGAAGCGATAGCGGGCCAACACGTGAGCCAGCGGTAACCCGATGGCGAGGGTCAATGCCGTTGAGGCGACCGCCTGCCCGATAGTGAAGCCGATCAGACCGGCGTCAACTGCGGACCACCGCGACACACCACCGGGGCTTCCAAGGTCGGCAAAGCGGCGAACCATGGCCACCGCGGGAAAGCCGACGGTGATCGTCATGAAGATCAATACACCGATGCCGAGGCGTGACGTTGCCGCCGGCCCAATCGTTCTCGTGAACGATGACGGAACCGGCCCGGTGTTCACTCCCGGAACAACTCCAACCATTCCTGGGTCCAGCGAGCCTGGTTCTCAGCGATCTCGGTTGGCGTCAGTGCCAGCGGTGCGGTGATTGGCGTGGTCCATGTGGAGAACTCCAGAGGGATCGTGGCGGCGCTGTTCACCGGTTCAACGAACATCGAGAGCGGGATCTCGGACTGCACCGCCGGGGACAGAAGGTAGTCCACTAACTTGCCGGCATTCTCGGGCGCATCGGTTCCGGCTAAGACGCCGGCGAATTCGATCTGCTCGAAACAGCTGTCGATAAGGATGTCACTGACCGCCGGATCGTCACCTCCAAACAAGCCCTCGAAGACCGGTGACGACGCGTAGCTGTTGACGATCCCCTTGTTACCACCCGGATCGCCGCCAACGTATTCGTTGTTCCACGCTTCGTTCCACCCGGGGGTGATGGTGACGCCGTTGTCTCGGAGGTCCCGCCAATAGTCCTGCCAGCCGTCTTCGCCGAAAGTGGCAATCGTGGTGAAGAGGAACGCCAGACCCGGTGTGGAGTTCTCCGGGTTCTGGGTGACGAACTGGGACGCCAATTGCGGTTGACGCAGATCTTCCAGCGATTCGGGGACCGCCGCACCATTCAGTGCGTTGGGCCGGTAGTTCACGCACACATACCCGGAGTCGATCGGGGTGACTCGATTCTGGGGGTCCAGCTTCACGCGCTCCGGCACGTCGTCGAGACCGGCCGCCTCGTGGGCAATGAACACATCGGCGTCAAGGGCCCGTTGGAGGAGCAGGTTGTCCACCCCGAAGAGGACGTCGCCCACCGGGTCGCCGGCGGTGGCGATGGCATTGGCCACGATTGTGCCGGCGTCGCCAGTTTGGAGAACCTCCACGGTGATTCCGGTGTCGGCGGCGAAGGCCTCGAAGGTTCCATCCGGCAACACGAAACTCTCGTGAGCCAGAAGTGTGATCGTGGTCGGTTCAACGGCCGGATCGCCACTACCACAACCGGCGACGATCAATATGACTACTGCTATCACCGCTGGTAAACGGGTGGAAGTTTGCATGTGAGGCTCCCTCCGCTGGCATTACCCAGACAGGTTCAGCGGGTCGGCCCGTGTGGCCCTCTCAGCCTGCGCATGCAAGCTCCCCGGTTGTCTAAGCCTACCGCTTCAGTCGCTGATCTTGTTGAACTTCCGGGTGGCGAGGATGGCGAATACCACAATCATTCCGATCGCCCATGCGATGCTCCACTGGATGTTGTTCCCGGCGTCGTTGCCGTTGTAGAGCGCTCGGGCGGCGTTGGTGACCTTGGTGAACGGGTTGGCGTTGGCCACCGTGACGAGCCAGTCGTATTTCAAGGTGGCGGGATCGATGAACGCCGACGACACGAAGGTCATTGGGAACATCCAGATGAACCCGGCCGAGTTGGCCGCCTCCACCGAGCTCACGCTCAGGCCGATGAGCGCCTGAACCCAGCTGAGTCCATAGCTGAAGAACAGCAACAGGGCCGTTGCTCCCAGAGCCGCCATCAAGGAGCCTTCGAACCGGAACCCCAGCAGGAACGCCACCGCCAACATGGTGATGAACGTGATGATGTTCCTCACCAAATCCGAGATCGTGCGACCGATCAGCACCGACGATTGAGCGATAGGCAGTGATCGGAGCCGGTCGATGAAGCCCTTGGAGAGGTCCTCTGCGATTCCGATGCTGGTAAATGCCGAGCCGAAGACCACGGTCTGGGCGAAGATGCCGGGCATCAGGTATTGGTCGTAATTGTCGAAGCCCGGGATCTCGATTTCGCCGCCGAACACGAAACTGAAGAGCAGCACGAACATGACCGGCTGGATTGTGGCGAAGATCAACACTTCGATATTGCGCGGGATGATCCTCAGGTGCCGGCCAGCCTCGGTGAGCGAGTCCAGAACAACTCCAGCCAATCCGGCCGAACCGGTTGGTGGGGTCTCGTCCGAAAACACTGGAGAAGAAGTTGCGGTTGCAGTCATTGCCGTGCCTCCTCGGCACTCTCGCGTGGTTCGGCCTGATGCCCGGTGAGGATGAGGAACACATCGTCCAAGGTGGGACGCCGCACCTCAACGTCAGCAACGTCAACACCAGCAGCGTCGAGCGCTCGGATCATGTTGGGAACAACTCCCCCACCGGCCCGAATTGGAGCGCTGAGAGTCAACAGCGACTCGGGGTCCTGCTTCACCGCACCCACGGTCAACGGTGCAATCGCTTCCTTCGCCTTGGCGATGTTCTCCAGCTTCACGATGGAGACTCTCACCCGGTCACCACCGATCTGATCTTTCAATTGATCGGCGGTCCCTTCGGCGATCTTCAGGCCGCTGTCGATGACGGCGATCTTCTCGGCGAGGACGTCGGCCTCCTCCAGATACTGGGTGGTGAGCAGCACCGTGGTGCCTTCGTCGCCGAGTTTGGCGATGAAATCCCACATGGCGATCCGGCTTCGAGGATCGAGCCCAGTGGTGGGTTCGTCGAGAAACAGGATCGACGGGCGGGCCACCAGGCTCATAGCGATATCGAGCCGACGTCTCATACCACCGCTGTAGGTCTTGGCCGGCCGGGTGGCAGCGTCCACTAGATCGAACATTTCCAGCAGCTCGGCCGCCCGGGCCTTCTGGTTGGCCTTGGAGTGATGGAAGTAGCGGCCAACGAGCTCTAGGTTCTCCTGGCCGGTGAGCCGTTCTTCTACCGCGGCGTACTGACCGGTGAGTCCGATCCGGCTGCGCACCGCTTTGGGATTCTCCGAAACGTTGATCCCATCGACTATTGCTGTACCGGCGGTGGGCCGGGCCAACGTGGTCATTACCTTCACCGCGGTCGTCTTGCCAGCTCCATTGGGGCCGAGCAAACCAAAGACCGTGCCTCTCTCGACCTCGAGGTCCAGACCATCGAGGGCCTTGGTGTCGCCGTAATGCTTCTTCAGGCCGTGTGTCTGTACTGCTACCACCTAGGCAATCTAGCTTCGGCAGCCCCCCTCCGTCGCCGGATTTCTCAACGGCCACCTGACCAGGTTTCTCTCAATATCAACCCAAGTAGAGCCTCCGGCATTGATTGGGGGCATGCGGTCAGGGACGCTACGTTCTGTTCCTATGAGTCTTCGATTCGGACGGCCGATGGTGTCCATCCCCGGGCCTTCCACAATCCCGGATCGCGTCCTGAACGCCATGCATCGCCCGATGCCAAACATCTATCAGGGCGAGCTTGTAGAGATCGCCTTCGAAATGTTGGATCGGCTTCCGGCCATCGCCCGCACCACCACAGCCCACCCCTTCATCACGGTCTCCAACGGCCACGGTGCCTGGCAGATGGCGATCAACAACACCCTGAGTCGGGGTGATCGGGTTCTCGTTCTGGAGACCGGCAACTTCGCCAAGAACTGGGGACAGATGGCGGCAACCAGTGGTGTCATCGTCGAATCACTCGAGGCGGACTGGCACTCGGCAGTGGATCTGGAGGCCTTCGCCGAACGTCTGGTGGCAGACACCGAAAAGGGCATCAAGGCAATTCTGGTTGTGCTCACCGACACCGCCACGTCGGTTCGAAATGACATCAAGGCCATTGGAGAAACGCTTCGGGCCGCCGACCATCCGGCTCTCTTCATGGTGGACTGCATCGCATCGCTGTGTTGCGACGTCTTCGAGATGGACGCCTGGGGTGTAGACCTCACCGTGGCCGGATCACAGAAGGGCTTGATGGTTCCGCCCGGACTCGGTTTTGTCTGGGCCGGGCCACGCGCTCTCGAGGCGTATAAGACCGCCGACCTCAAGACCGGCTACTTCGATTGGGGGCCTCGCCGAACCCCGGACCTCATGTACAAGATCTTTGCCGGCACTCCCCCGATCCAACATCTGTACGGGCTTCAAGAAGCATTGAACATGATGGATGAGGAGGGCGGGCTGGAGAAGATCTGGCGCCGCCACGAAATTCTGGCCAGTGCGATCCACGCCGCCGTGGAAGCCTGGGCCACTCCGGGTGGGCTGGAATTCAACATCACCGACCCCAAGGCCAGATCCAATGCGGTCACCACCGTGCTCTGCAATGACATCGACGCCGTCGAACTCCGCCGACGGGCGGAGGAGTCGGCCGGGCTGGTGCTCGGTCTTGGCATCGCCAATATCGGCAACGCCTTCCGCATCGGCCACATGGGTCATCTCAACCCACCGCATGTGCTCGGCACGCTCGGAACGATCGAGGCAACCTTGCATTCGATGGGAGCCCCACTGGCCAGCTCCGGCGTTGCTGCCGCCGCAGCTGCGCTTGCTCCCCACCTCTAGGGGCAGACTTCAGCCCGGGCGGACCCGGCGCGGGAGCGGCCGAGGTTCCAGTTGAATGGTCCCGAAGCTGGCGTGGTCTCACAGACTTCGAAGAGGATTAGTTCCTTAACCTCGGCTGGAAATCCTTCTAGTTCGGGCAGGAGCGCGGCGACACCGTCGTCGGAGATCGAATCGATCTTGCCGGGTTCGGTGTGGTTGAACCGATCAACGTTGTAGGACACGATCAAGGCATCCGGGTTGAGGACGTTCAGAATGAGCAGCACGGCCAATCCGGACCCGACCAATGCCGACATCAGCCACGACGTCTCTGAGCGCACCCCGGCCAGGCGGATACCGACGATCACGAACGCTACCCCTACCCAAATCGAGAAGGCCGAACTGTAGAACCGCAGCGGGGTAAGGCCTTGCCCGGTGATGTAGAGCTGAAGTCGCCCAAAGGCGACGCCCACGATGCAGATGATCAGCACAACTGCGGCAAGGTTCAAAGCTCGAATGGGCCCAGCACTGCGTTCCGAGCGCACGGTGATCACCCAGAACACCATCAACACAACAAGGGTGATCCCCGCAACCCACAGGAGCTGAAAGAACCCTTGCCGGGCGTAGTCCTTGTAGGAGATGCCTGCTGCAGCCAGCGCCTCGGACCCGCCCCCCAGAAAGGCGAAGATCTGGGTGAGCGTGAACACAGCAAACAACGCCACCAGAGAGGACAGGACCACGATCGTCTCGGCGGCACCGAGGCGAATAGTGTCGCTCGGTAGGGGTGAAAACCGCGGAGGCAGCACGCCCAGACGGACCACGACAGCAAACACGTAAGCCCCGCTCACAACAAACATGAGATGGAGGGACCACCCCGCCGGGTCGAACGCTTTGAGCGAGACGAGGTCCGAGAAGATCACGTCGGCGCTGGCCAGCAAGAGTGTGAGAACAACGATGAGCGGCGCAGCCAGCACAAGCCCCCGAAACACCCGAAATGCTGGATCGATACGACCCGTCCTCCGGGCCGATCCCGTACGGATGTTCATCTCGACACCCGCCTCTACAACTGTCTCGACCGAGTAGAAGCCAAGCTCGAGGGAGTCACGGACGACCTGGGCGAGGCGGTACTGGAATAGATCAGGGATGCGCCCACCCATTGCTCCCAGCCCGAGCAGCATGATCGAAGCGATCAGGTTGAACGCCGTCAGCCGCGGGTCACTTCGGACCGACAGCACGACGGCGAACGCCGCCGACGCGGCGAGAACGACCGCCGTACGGGTACACCGGGAGACTGCGAACCAAACAGCCAGCGAACTGCCAACCAACAACATGGTCACGCCCACGCTGCTCACATACTGCTGGCGGATCGCAATGTCCAGCAATACGCCAACAGCAAGCGCACCGGCGACCCACTCAGTGCGAAGCGGGGTGGGGGTCAACCGGGCAGTAGGTGACGCCGGCGTCGGTTGAGTCATTCGGTCCGCCGCGGTCGGCGGCGGGATGTCTAGTGAGATTTGGGGTTCGGTCATGATCTCCGAAGGTACGGGAACCCTGTGGAGAGGTCCCCGCTGAGATTTGCAGATCCTGTGGAGATCTCGTTGTGCTATCCCTGGCCGGTCCAATTAGGTTGGCGTCATGAGTTCCCTCAAAGTCGGCGTCCAGCTTCATCCTCAAGCCACCACCATGACCGAGTTACGGGAGGCGTGGATCAAGGCCGACTCGCTGGGCGTGGACTCGCTCTGGACATGGGATCATTTCTTCCCGTTGTATGGCGACCCCGAGGCACCCCACTTTGAGTGCTGGTCGATCCTGGCTGCCATGGCCGCCACCACCAGCCATGCGACGATCGGACCGATGGTCACGCCCATGACCTACCGGAACCCTGAACTTCTGGCGGACATCGCCCGCACAGTGGATCACATCAGCGGTGGACGGGTGATTCTGGGGGTGGGATCGGGGTGGTTCGAGCGGGACTACAACGAGTACGGCTACGAGTTCGGTACCGCGATCGAACGTCTCAAGATTTTCGGCCGAGAATTGCCCCGGGTGGTAGGCCGGCTAGAAAAACTGAACCCCGCTCCGATGGGACCGATGCCCATTCTGATCGGCGGCACCGGCCCCAAAGTCACGCTGCGCCTCACCGCCCAGTACGCCCAGATGCACAACATGGTTGGCAAGACCCCCGAGCAAGCCAGGGGCGTAATGGCCACCTTGGACGAGTGGTGCGAGAAGTTGGGTAAGGATCCCGGCTCGATCGAACGCACCGCCTTGGTGGAAGCCAATACCGACGTGGAAGCTTGGGCTGAAGTTGGCGTTCACCACCTGATCTATATGGCCGGCAACCCTTACGACCTCACCGAGGTAGAACGCCTGCTAGCGATCCGGGACAGCTAGGAAACTCGGGGCTCACAAGCTTGGCCGATCACAGGCTTGTCAGCCCCTACTTGTGAAGCGCCACGTATTCCCAATCGAGAAGTTGTTCTGGTTCAGCGTCTGCGGTGCGGCGGAAGCCAGCGGTCTCGATCGTCAACATCTGACCGCTACCTGCGAAGTCCACCGACTTCAGCGTGTGGGTGAAACTCAGCGTGTCGCCTTCGAAAGCAGGAGCGGTGTGATTGCAACGTTTCCAGCCCAGGACCGTCGCCATGCCCGGAAAGACCCGGGTAGCCGACGCCTGCGCCAAAGCGATCACATGCCCGCCATACACCAGCCGAGTGGGATAAGTGGTGGCGAACTCCGATCGATGCACCATGGCTTGGTTGAATGTCATCCTGGCGAAGGCTGCGGCCAAATCGATGTGGTCCTCCATGGGATCCTCCACAATTTCACCGGCCGCAACCGGAAGGTCCGGGAGCGCCGACAAATCCCATTCCGGAATGACCGAGGAGTAGTCCGGATCCGGAGCTGAAGTGGCTGAACCCACATCGTCGGAGAAGCCCGGCGCGGCACCCCTGGCAGGTAACAATGCGCATCGCTGATAGCTGGCGATCGGCCCGTTGCTACCGACGGTGTCGATGCCCAGTAGAACCTTGCCGCGGTTGAGATCGCCCTTGGGGCGGGAGTCGGCCATACCCAGCACCGTGGTGGTCGACTGCACTGTCTCCCCCACCTCCACCGGGCGTTGCACCAGGACCCCTCGATAGAAGAGGTTGGCGATGGCGTGACGAGTAGCGCTGGTGCTGAGCCCTATGGACAGCTGCACAACCAGACCCGGGTTAGCCAGCGCTCCACTACTCCCTGATGCAGCGGCGTAGGAGGAGCGATCGGCGGCAAGGCGATTTTCATCGCCCGTGATGCTGCGGTAGGCAACGTTGTCGGCGTCGGTGATCGTCACCGCTGGGAGCTTGGGCAGTTCCGTTCCTGGTGTGAGGTCGTCGTAATAAGGGCCATTCAGTCTGTGCATCACCAAGGATTGTGGTCCGGGTTCTCTTGGATGGGAAATTGGTGGTCGTGATTCACATCAATGTCACCGTCACGCCCGCTGATTCGGCGCTCCCGCCGATCGTCTTCACCCATGGCTGGGTGGATGACAGCACGGTGTGGGATGGCGTCCGCCAGGAACTGAACGATCGCACCACTGCCGCATGGGATCTTCGCGGCCACGGCCGATCCGATGCGCCTCCGCCTGGACAGTACGGGCGGGACCTGGTGCTGGCTGACCTCCAGCAAGTCCTCAGCCGGTTCGACGAGCCGGTGGTCCTGGCTGGTCACTCGCTGGGCGGATATCTAAGCCTGGCCTACACACTGCTCCACCCTGAACAGGTGGCCGGTTTGGCACTCATCGCAGCAGGGCCTGGGTTCCGGAACGTAGAGGCCCGAGAGCAGTGGAATCGGGCGGTCGACGTCTCCGCCACGAAACTCGATGTGCCGGCCGGGAGCGAAGAGATCTCAAAACACACCGACTCCTGGGTAATGGATGAACTTGAAACGATCACTGCACCAACCGTTGTGATCGTTGGCGAGAACGACAAACGATTCCAACCGGCCATGAAGGTCTTCGAGGCGAAACTGAACGTGGTTCACTCCGCTGTCGTCGACGGCGCCGGCCATGGCGTGCACCGCAAGTATCCCGTACCGGTGGCTGCGGCGATCCGGCAGCTCGATGTCGCCCGCAGCTAGATCACACCGTGATCTACCACGTTTCTCATACGGTCAGGTTGAGCCACTGATAGAGACGCCAGCCGCCGTGATCGGTACTCAGCGACTCTGACGCCAGCTTGGCTGCTTCATCGCTGATCGCCCGACCATTGGGGGCCTTCACATGTACTTCGGCCACGCGCTCGGCTTGCACAAACCAGCCGATTGCCTCTTCCACCGTGCGCCCCACCGTCAATACACCATGGTTGCGAAGGATGCATAGCTTGTTCTGACCGAGAGCGTGGGCGATTCGGCTACCACCATCGGTGGAGAGGACCTCCACCTCCTCGTCGTCGAAAAGAGCTTGATCGAAGACGAACGCACAGGACTCCTGGCTGAGCGCCCGAAACGGCTCAACATTGGCCGACCACGGTGTCCCGTACTGCGTGTGAGTGTGAGCTGCAGACATAACATCGGGCCGGGCGGCATAGAGCGGGGCGTGGATGTTGTACCCCGCCGTGTTCACCGCGCCGGTGGGAACCCCATTCTCATCGGTGACAGCGCCGTCGGGACCCACCAGTACCAAATCCTCGGCGGTGGCATTGGCAAAAGGCACACCCCAGTTCAGAACCCAGAAGTGATCGGTGTGTTCGGGATCCCGAGCTGTGATGTGGCCATCGCCAAGCTGACCCCAGCGCATCGCACCAAAGATCTGGTAGCCGCGTGCCACCACCTTCTTGCGGTGAGCACGCTCGAGCGACGGACCCCGTTTCGTTCCAAACGGTTCCACGCCGGGAAACTCGGGGTACATGTCTTTGTTCATGGCAGCCTCGTTTCTGACAGTCTCGCTCATAACGGACTGACGATGATGGCGGTGTCGGTTCCGAAGCCTCGTCCGATGAGTTTCATGAACTTCCCCAGCAGCATGATGGCCTTGTACTGGATGCCATACTTTTTGCCAATCGCACTGGCGACGCTGGAGAAGTCCTCCTTCGATACAACGGCGGTTGCGCTCACTGGCTCGGTCCCCTCCTTCACTTTGCCCCGAGAGTCCGAGGGCTGAAGGAGCACGGAAGAGTTGTTGGCCAGCCGCTTCACCTTCCAGCTCGACGAGGCGCTAGTGAACCCGAGGGAGCCGTCGCCAAGATCGGCGATCCACACGGCGGTCGACTTCGGCGCCCCGTCCTTGCGAAAGGTGGTGAAGCTGAGATATTTCTCGGATCCAATGTTCGTGTTCCCCATGTGCTCAGCCTAGATCACGATCGGCGCAGTCGACCCGGAGAACCCGGAGTCGAGGTACATGGCCAGCAAGCCGGAAAGGGGGTTCTATATTTAACTCATGCATGAGGAGCTGCGAATCACCAGCCGGAAGCGAGATGTCGCCTCTAGTCGGCTCCAAGCGAATTCAGATCAGGCCCGGTGAGCTCCGTCTCCAATCGATCAAGTCGCGCCACCCCAATGCCAACCTACGGGCGGCGCCGTGCGAGGGACCCGTGGCGGCGGTTCCAAGTAAGCCTGCTCGCCGTGGTGGTCATCGTGATCATTGGCTGGGTCGGCTACTACCTTCTCGGGCTTCCCTGGTTCGATGCGCTCTATCAGACGATCATCACCATCACAACCGTCGGCTTCTCCGAGGTCGATATCGAACTGACCAACAAGACGAGCTACCGGCTGTTCACACTCTTCCTGGTGGTGACAGGCGTGGGCTCAGTCCTCTACACGATCAGCGTCTTCGTGGACACCCTGATCGAAAGCACACTCAACGATGCATTCCGGAGACGACGAATGACAAAAGCAATCGCTGAAATGACCGACCACACCATCATTTGCGGGTGGGGCCAAGTGGGTCACGCCGTGGCAGATTTCTGTAGACGCCACCAGAACGACGTGGTGGTGATCGACCGCGACCCCGGTGCGTCGGAGTCCGATATACCCATCATCATCGGCGACGCCACCGACGACGACGTGCTCCGCTCCGCCGGGTTGGAGCGGGCCCGCACCATGATTCTGGCGCTGGACAGCGACGCCGACAATCTGTTCGTCTGTCTTTCGGCCAGGGCCTTGAGGCAGGATTTGTTCATCGTCGCTCGAACCAGCGACCAAAAGAACCAACCAAAGTTCTTCCATGCCGGGGCCAGCAGAGTGATCAATCCTCACGAGATCGGTGGGTCCCGGATGGCGGCCCTCGCATTGCAGCCCAACGTGGCGGAGTTCATCGACGAGATCCTGCACGATGAGCAGCACGACGTGGCTGTACAAGAATTCGTTATCACCGAAGCGTCTTCCATGGTGGGACAACGCTTGGTGGAGTTGAGTCAGAAGACGGGGAAACGGTCTCTGATCATCGCAATACGGAAGACGGATAACCGTTATCACACCAATCCGTCACCCCAAACAAAGATGGAGCGAGGCGACGTCCTCATCGCCTTGGGCAGCGACGATGAACTCAACGCGCTGCGCCGACAGATTTAGCTGATCGGGCGCCGCCCTCCGTTTTCAACGTCAACGAGACCTTGCGATCGAGATCTTTATCCTTCAAGAAGTACTTTACGATCAACGTTTAGCTCAGGTTGATAGCTTGGGTTTCACGCGTTGGTGTGCCGACGCGACTGATGCCAGTGATAGAGCAGGTACCCCCCGCCGAGCATCGTGATCGCCAAATCGACCGGTTGCACGAAGCGTCCGTAGTACGCCGGGTCCCAGTAGCTCACCGGACTGTGGAATCTAGTATTCCAGTTGAGCGGGAAGAGATAGAGCGGACCGTCGTCATGGTGGACGGGGATGTCCATTGCGGTGTGGAGCAAGCAGCCCAATGCGAAGTTGAGAAGCCGCTTCTTGCTCAACAGGGCGCCAACGGCCGTGAGGCCGCCGAGAACCACCGGGCTATGAAGGGTGTTCTGAGCGATGATCCACAGCGGGTCATTGAAGAACAGGTCATCGAAGGCTAGCGCCAACGTTTCCTGCAAAGAGAGTCCCCGGACCGTGGGGTAGAAAATGGCGGCTCCAGCGGTCAAGGCATAGAGTCCAAGATCGGGCGCAAGACCGCCCAGCACAAACCACCGACGAGACGGTCCATCCGTCAGTACCTGTTGGGTGGATGGGCCCGTCCTTTTGGCCGAGCGGCGTGCAACGAATGCGTTTGTAACCACATGGGTCGGCGTGATCACACAGCCAGAGTATTCATACCGAGTATTCGCGATGCCCGACCGAGAGGAAAATATCTTGCTTGCACCGCTTGTGGACAAGGTAGGACTGGACGAATCTAGAGGCATGACCGCCGGGATCCAGAAACTGCTCGTGGCCAATCGGGGCGAAATTGCCATCCGGGTATTTCGTGCCGCCGTTGAATTGGGCATCGAAACCGTTGCGGTCCACACGTGGGAAGACCGCCAGAGTCTTCACCGCTTGAAGGCCGACGAGGCCTACCAAATCGGTACCGCCGGCCGACCGTTGCAGCCCTACCTGGACATCGCGATGATCATCGATGCGGCCCAGACGGCCGGCGCAGACGCCATCCACCCGGGGTACGGGTTCCTTTCAGAAAATCCCGACCTGGCCCAGGCCTGCGCCGATGCCGGAATCACCTTCGTAGGTCCACCGCAAAGCGTGCTCAAGTTGTGTGGCAACAAGATGCGAGCGCAAGCAGCCGCAGCAGCCGCCGGACTTTCCGTACTAAATCAGTCCGCTGAGGTCACCGCCGAAACCGCATTGGCTGCAGCTGAGCCGATTGGCTTTCCGCTCTTCGTGAAGGCTGCCAGCGGCGGTGGCGGACGCGGTCTTCGCCGTATAAACGATCCCGACCTCCTCGTCGAGGCGGTAGCAACAGCCCGCCGTGAAGCGCTCAGTGCCTTCGGCGACGCGACCGTGTTCTTGGAACGGGCGGTGACCAATCCACGCCACATCGAGGTGCAGCTGATAGGCGACGGCACCGACGTTGTGCACTTGTTCGAGCGGGACTGTTCGATCCAGCGGCGACACCAGAAGGTTGTTGAGCTGGCACCGGCTCCAAACCTGAGCAGCGACCTGCGGGACCGCATGTGCGAACAGGCCGTGAAGTTTGGCCAGCACATCAACTACGTAAATGCAGGCACGGTGGAGTTTCTGCTGGACGAAAACGGCGAGGACTTCGTCTTCATCGAGATGAATCCCCGGGTGCAGGTGGAGCACACCGTCACCGAAGAAACGACCGACGTCGACATCGTGCAGACCCAGCTTCGGATTGCGGGAGGCGAAACGCTGGCCCAGATTGGCTTGGTACAAGAGTCGATCCACCAGCACGGGGCGGCCCTGCAGTGCCGGATCACCACCGAAGACCCGAGTGCAGACTTCCGCCCCGACACTGGTCGAATTCTCGCATTCCGCCAACCGGGCGGCGCGGGGATTCGACTGGATGGCGGCGGAGGTTATGCCGGGGCCGAGATCACTCCGTACTTCGACTCGCTGCTCACCAAACTCACCTGCCGGGGGAGCACGTTTGACCAAGCGGTGGGGCGGGCCCGGCGAGCGCTGGCGGAGTTCCGAGTGCGAGGCCCGATTACCAACCTCAGCTTCCTCCAGTCGGTACTGGCCGACCCGGACTTCCAGGCTGGCCGCTTCACCACCAGTTTCATCGATGAGCGGCCCCACCTCATGCAGGGCGAAGTTTCCGGCGACCGAGCCACCCGCCTTCTGAGGTGGCTTGGCGAGGTGACCGTCAATCGCCCGCACGGGCCCAGCCCCACCGAGGTGGACCCGTCCACCAAGCTCCCGCCCCGTTCTCAAACGGAGCCCCCAGCTGGTTCCCGCCAGCGCCTCGCCGAACTGGGACCGGCGGGCTTCGCTCAGTGGATGCGGGCCCACGAACAATTGCTGGTCACCGACACCACGCTCCGAGACGCTCACCAATCAATTCTCGCCACCCGGGTTCGCACGATCGATCTGGTGACGGGGGCCCGGCGGATGGCCACCCAGACCCCCGGCCTGCTGAGTGCCGAGTGCTGGGGCGGGGCCACCTTCGATGTTGCCCTGAGGTTCCTCCACGAGGACCCGTGGGAGCGGCTGGAACGGTTACGGGCAGCGCTGCCGAATACGTGCCTCCAGATGCTCCTGCGGGGGCGAAACACCGTTGGCTACACGGCCTATCCGGACTCGGTGGCCGAGGCCTTCGTGCTGGAAGCGCATCGCACCGGGATCGATATCTTCCGAGTGTTCGACGCTTTGAACAACATCGACCAGATGAAACCGGCGATCACCGCCCTCCAAGGCACCGGGGCACTCATCGAGGGAACGATTTGCTACTCGGGCGATCTCTCGAGCCCAGACGAAAACCTCTACACACTGGACTATTACCTGGGGGTGGCCGAGGCGCTGGTCGAAGCCGGTGTTCACGTGCTCTGTGTGAAGGACATGGCCGGCCTGCTCCGAGCACCGGCAGCCCAAACTCTGGTCACGGCGCTCCGCAGCCGGTTCGACGCACCGGTACACCTACACACCCACGACAGTGCCGGCGGTCAATTGGCCACCTACCTCGCTGCCGCCGATGCCGGAGTAGACGCAGTGGATGGTGCGGCCGCGCCGCTGAGCGGAATGACATCACAGCCGGCACTCCCTGCCATCGTTGCCGCTTTTGCGAATACACCGCGCGACACCGGCATGTCGCTCCAGGCACTCACATCGATGGAGCCATACTGGGAAGCCGTACGACGCTTGTATCAGCCGTTCGAGGCAGGGCTGCGTAGCCCCACGGGCTCGGTCTACCACCACGAAATCCCCGGTGGTCAACTCTCCAATCTTCGCCAGCAGGCAATCGCCATGGGTCTGGGCGATCGTTTCGAGATGATCGAGGAGATGTACGCCGCGTGCGACACCCTCCTCGGACGAGTGATCAAAGTGACGCCTACGTCCAAAGTGGTGGGAGACATGGCGTTGCATCTGGTGGGGGCGGGAATGACCACCGCCGATGTGGCTGAGAACCCGGGCTCGGTCGATCTCCCGGACAGCGTGATCGGATTTCTCCATGGCGAATTGGGCCAACCGCCCGGCGGGTTCCCCGAGCCGTTCCGCACCGATGCGCTGGTGGGTCGCCGACCGGTCAAAGACCCGGTGCCGCTCACCGACGGTGAGGTCGCTGCCCTGGCCGACCCCACGAAGGTGCGAACCACGCTCAACGAGCTTCTGTTTCCCGAGCCCGCGGCGGACTACAAACGCCATCTGAATACCTATGGAGAACTCTCCCGTCTCCCCACTCAACTCTTCCTCTACGGGCTGGATCCCGGCGACAAGGACGTGCGCATCGGACTTGGCAAAGGTGTGCAACTCCTTGTGGCACTTGACGCCATCGGCGAACCCGACGAGCGGGGCCTGCGCCGGATGGTGTTCGAGCTGAACGGACAGCTACGACCAATCGACGTGCACGACGCCTCGGTGAAATCGGGAATCGTTGCTGCGGAGAAGGCCGATCCCGCCAATCCCGGACATGTTGCCGCACCGTTCACCGGCATAGCCAGTCTCAAGGTGGCGGTCGGTGACTCCGTAACCGCCAACGTGCCGTTGGCGATTATCGAGGCGATGAAGATGGAGTCGGTCATTTCGGCACCCATCACAGGCACCATCGAACGGATCGCAATCGCAGAGATCGCCAGCGTCGAACCCGGCGACCTCATTGCGGTGATCAGTCCAGCGTGACCGGCGGATTACTTCTTCGGATTGAGGATGGGTTCTGCCAGCATCGCGAGGCCGCCGAGTGAGGCAAACATTCGCTGGCTTCGCTGATCGTCAGGATCAAGGCGGCTGAGCATCTCGATTCCGAGGTAGAGGGCCGAGATCGCCCACGATAGATCCTTGGCAGGGACCAGTGCCGCAAAAGGCGTTCCCTCCAACGACCGCCGTATCGCTCCCTCCACCAGTTCATCCCATGGTTGCATCGTGGCAAGCACCCGAGGCCCGAACTCTTCCGCGTTTGACCAGCCGGTCACGATCGCGGCCAGCGCCGGCGAGTCTGGATCGTCGGGGCCGCCGTGAAGCTCACTGGCAATCCGAACCAGCTCAGCCAGGCTGTCCACGTTGTTCAGCCGTTCCTCGAATCGAGTGATGCGCCGACGATTGGCCCGCTCCAGTGAAGCGAGAAGAAGCTCTTCGATCGAGCCGAAGTGATAAAAGATCAGTGCTTGATTGAAGTCACCCTGCTTGGCGATTCGTCGGGCGGTGGCCCCCATGAGTCCATCGGCGGCCACGGTGGCAAGGGCGGCATCGAGGATCCGATCCTTGGTGTCTCGTTTGGGTTCGTCGGTACCGGCCACGGCTCCTGCTTTTGCCACGGCTCCAAGTCTGGCCCCGGACGCGCCGGCTGCGACACCTCCCGGTGTCGCAACCACAGTGACTTCGCCGTCTAGGGCAGGCGCCACCAGTCAGCCTTAAGGCATTGCCGGTCGGGCGGGAGGACGTGGCGTCGTACTTGTTTCGACCTTTGCGGCAAGGCGTTCCGCCAACATCTGGGTCCCGGTTGGTTTCTCGGCAGCTGAACGCCGGATCTGCCAGAAGATGGCAATGTTCACCAGGTGGATCACTCCCAAGCTGAGGAGCAGGATGCCGAGCCGGACAACCAGGTCGTTGAAGGCGTGCACGAGGGAGTCATAGTTCGCCTGCAGACGGTAGATCATGAGTGCGTAGCCAAGGTTGAGTAGATAGAACCCCACCACGAGGAGCTTGTTCACCGCTTCGGCCACCTCGTCGCTCTCGAAGACATTGCGGAGGAAAACCCCGCCGTAGGCGCTGAGCGTCCGGGCCAGGAAAACCACCAGGGCAACGGCGATGACTGCGTAGACGAGGTAGAACCCGATGAGGGTGTTGTCGCTGACCAGGCCGGTTTCGGCAATCTGGAAACCAGTGACGGGGGTTGCGGTGAACATGGCATTCCTTCCTTAGGGACTCGATTCCGAGTCGATTCCGAAAGTTGAGCGATCGCTCAACTTCTGTTTTGAGCATACGCTCAAACTTGAACATCAGTCAAGGGGTCAACCGTCACAGCTGCCGGTGTATACAGAAGACGTGGACCCAATCACGTTCCTCACCTGGAATATGGCGATGTTGCGCCGCTCCGATTCCGCCCCGGTGCGGTGGCACCAAGAGGACACCGAAGCCGCCTTTCGCACCGTGATGCTCGAACTGGACCCAGACATCATTCTGCTCCAGGAACTGCCGGGGCTCGTTCCTTTCGTGGAGACCCACGGCATGGTTCGAGCCAACCCTCGAAGTCACAGCGGAAACCTGGCAACCCTGGTTCGCCACGAGCTCCTCGCCACCGAACCCATCACCACCGTGGTACCCGGCTGTGCGATCCTCACCACGTTCCATCAGTCGCTTACCATCGCGAATGTTCATCTGGCACCAGGCTCCGGAGGTGCCAGCGACCGCCTTGAGCAGTTGGCAACCATCGTTGAGGCCAGCCCCACCGCCTGCCTCCTCATCGCCGGTGACACCAACACCCGCGTGGACGAATTGGTTTCACTGGCCGACGCCGGGCTCATTGGCCCCCCACCACCCCGCCCAACATGGGATAGCAAAAAGAACCGCTTCAACCGCGACGGGCCTCGGTTCACGGCCTACTTCACTCGTTGGTTCGCCAGCCCCGGTGTGGAAGTAGCCGATGTTCGTGTCTTGGACTCACCCCTAACAGTTGATGGACACCGTTTCCATCTGAGTGACCACTATCCGTTGATGGGTGGGGTTCAAACCGTTTGACCCAGAAAACCAAACGGTGCCGAACCCGAAGGTCCGGCACCGTTCTAGCTGTACTCGGCCGCAACGGCCGGGAGGGGAGATTCCTAGCCGGGCAGAATCACGCTGTCGATTACGTGCACGATGCCGTTGCCAGCCATGAGGTCAACGGTGGTCACCGTTGCGCCGTCCACCATCACGCTGCCATCAACAACCGATACTGCAATCGTGTCACCGTTTACGGTTGGGACCTCAGTGCCATCAGCGGCCACGGCGGCAGCGGAATCAACCGAGGCAGGGACCACGTGATAGGTGAGGATGTCAGCCAGGTCGGGGCTGGCGAGCAGCTCCTCCTTGGTGAGGTTGAGGTCGGTCAGCGCCTGAGCGAACGCATCGTTGGTGGGCGCAAAGACGGTGAAGGGGCCGGCGCCTTGGAGGGTTTCAACTAGGCCGGCGGCGCTGAGCGCTTCTACCAGGATACTGAAGTCCGGGGAGCTCAGCGCAATGTCAACAACGGTGGCAGGCTCTTCGGCCATCTCGCCGTCTTCCTCGGCCATCTCGTCGTCGCTGGCCTCCTCAACGACCTCGGGGGTCTCCTCGACGACCTCCGGAGTTTCCTCAACGACCTCTGGGGTCTCCTCAACGGAACCGTCGACAGCGGAATCGGCTTCGTCGGATCCACAAGCGGCGGCGACGAGCCCGAAGGCCACAAACAGGGACATCGCGATACGGGTGTTCTTTTTCATTTCTCTCCTCAAAGTAGGGGTAGTTGTAGGGGGTATGCCGCCACTGTCGTCAGCAGCTCAAGCTCTGGATGCGAACCGGATCATGACAAACGGCACGTTTAGTGTTAAAAGAGCGGTTGAGCAGGGGAACGTCAGAGATTCAAGAACGAAAAAACCTTGCCGCAGATCGATTTCAAGGCGTTGTGGCATTAAGCCCTAATCATCAACGCCTACTCAAGTGAAGGAGGATTTCGGTCGACGAAATCCCTGATGGAAACGGATCTTCAGGCGACAGGCGACAGTACGGTCGCGCCGTCCGGGCCCACACAGATGGATCCCGCGTTGCGGTGGGAACCGCGTCGGACCACCGCTCGACTTCTCCGCATCGCCTCGTTTGTTCTTCCCGTGGGCTTGTCCGTCTGCTTTGCACTCCTGCTGATCCGGGTTCTCCCGGCGCCAGCGAACCCTGGCGAAACGGCCGGCTGGTGGGCCACACTCGGCATCACCGTGATCCTCTTTGCCATTGGCAGCGAGCGGATCTTCCGCAGACTTCTCCCGATCGCTGCCGTTCTGGATATGACCCTGTCGTTTCCCGACCAAGCCCCCTCCCGATTCGCCACGGCCCTGCGTTCCCCATCTTTGCGAGCCCTGCAACGCAGCATTGAAGACCAGACCATCGACGATCAGGAAACGCCCACCGAAGCAGCCGCCAAGCTTCTCGGAATGGCCAATGCGCTCTCCAGTCATGATCGAGCCACGCGGGGCCACACCGAACGGGTGCGGGCCTATGCGCAGCTCATCGGCGAAGAGATGGGCCTCAAGACACATGAGCTCGAAATGCTCCGCTGGTCCGCTTTGATCCACGATGTCGGCAAGCTGCGGGTTCGCCCTTCGGTTCTCAACACTGTCGGCCGACCCAGCGACACCGAGTGGAATGAGCTTGCCCAACATCCACTGCATGGCGCCGAAATGACCGAACCCTTACGACCATGGCTGGGCGATTGGGTGAATTCAGCAGGCCAGCATCACGAGAAGTGGGATGGGAGTGGTTATCCCTACGGCCTGCGGGGCGACGAGATCTCGCTCTGCGCCAGAATTGTTTCCGTAGCTGACGCCTACGACGTGATGACGTCCATCCGTTCGTACAAGAACCCGTTCCCCGCCGCCGATGCGAGGGCGGAACTCGCTCGGTGCGCTGGGTCCCAGTTCGACCCCGACGTTGTAAAAGCGATGTTGAACGTGTCGATCGCAAAGAAGCGATTCGGTTCCTTGGCAGCGTGGATCGCCCAAATACCGATCCTGGGAGCGTCCTGGCCCAACAGCGGGATCATGGTGTCTAGCACGGTGGCCGCCGTAATTGCAGCGTTCATGTTGGCCCCGGGCGTTTTCTCACCAGAACTCATCGCGTACAGCAACCTCACCGCATCCGAGGACACCCAGCTCAGTTTTGCAGTGAACGCCCCTGGTACCGACCTCCCAGACTCTGTGGAGATACTGAAGGTCATTGGACCGGCGGCAGCAGAGTGGAACGGCAAAGAGATCGTCGTCACCCCCGAACCAAACGCCAATGGCGACGTGACCGTCCGCTACGAAGCGTGCTGGTCCAATGGCGACTGCCTGAAGGGGGAGGCCTCTACTACGTTCACCGCCGTCAATGATGATCCGTCGGCCTCGGACGACGACGAGACCGCGACGGCGCCCGGCCCGATCACCCTCCGACCCCTCCTCAACGATTCCGATCTGGACTCCGACACACTCGCCATCGAATCTGCCAAAGTGACCAGAGGCGCTGCTGCCGTTGCGGTCGACGGCGAAGCGCTCGTGGTCACGCCTGATCATGACAAACCCCAGATCATCGCTCTTGCCTACACCATCATCGACGGCTTCGGTGGCTCCGACGTCGGCTTCGCTCGCATCACGGTGCCGGACTTCAACGCTTCACCAATTGCAGCCAACGACGTCGCCACAGTCCCAGCAACCGAGATCGTTCTGGCCGCCGTTCTGGCCAACGATTCAGATCCGTCCGAGGATGATCTTACGATCATCTCTGCCGCCATTATTGATGGCGTTGACCTCGGCCGGGTGGAGATCAGCGGCGACAACATCGCCTTCACCGCCAACGATCGGGTGGGAATCGCCACGATCCTCTACGAGATCTCCGACGGCAATACAACAGCGAAAGCCAGGCTGGTGGTCACGATTACTCCCCCACCCCCAACCACCGCTCCGGACCGCATCGTGATTTCCGAGGACTCCGAAGGGTCGGTAAATGTGCTCACGAACGACAGCGCACCGGAATCGAAACTGGATCCTGCATCGGTCCGAATCTTGACCACTCGACTCGGAACCGCCACCGCTACTGGCAGCGGAGTGATTGCGTTCAAAGGCGACCGCGATGCGTATGGCCTCGGGTCCGTGACCTACGAGGTCTGCAACACCTTCGGTCTATGCTCCATGGGCTTCCTCAGTGTCGAAATCACCCGGGTCAACGACCTACCCCGGTTCTCCGCCGGGCCGTCGGTCGTTGGTACCCCCGGCGCAGCCTTCGTTCAGCAGTGGGCCACCAACCTCTCGGTCGGAGAGAGCAACGAGCCAACGCAGTCCTTGAGCTTCACCGTCACTCCAGCCAACAGCGGCCTCTTTACCGTCCAGCCCTGGATCGATCCCAACGGAGTTCTGCGATTCACCGGCGGTGGTTCCACCGGCACCACGATCGTGACCGTTGCGGCCAGCGATGGCATCGACAGCAGCGCTCCCGCCACCTTCTCGATCACGATCCAATAGGATCCCGACTCGTTCAGGTCGCCTTTGGCGCAGTCCACGCTCCTCGGAGAATGCGAGAAATCCGGAACGCTATCTTGGCCTCCTCATCCGAGGCGAACTCCGAGACATCGGCCGCCGCAAGGATCTTCCTGCTGGAACGTACCCCGAGGTAACGCAGCGGTTCCGGTTCCCACCGGCGCGCGTTGGCACCAACCCACGGCAAGGTCACCCTCGGTGTGTCCTGGCGAGTGATGAGTTCCGCCATGGTTCGCCCGGCCAAGTTGGATGCGGCCACGCCTTCGCCCACGTACCCACCAAAGGCACCGAAACCGGAGCGTTCGTCGTAGGTCAGACCGGGAACCCAGTTCCTCGGAATAGCCAGCACGCCACCCCATCGGTGGGTGATCGGCGTGTCCGCGAGCGATGGCAAGAGATCGATGAGTGCGTCGTGAACCCGACGGTGCGAGTCGAGGTCGAACTCGGTTTTCTCCTTGATGCCGGAGGACCACAGATACGGCACGCCGGTGCCACCGAAAGCAAGGCGGTTGTCAGCGGTCCGCTGACCGTAGATCACCATGTACCGGTCGTCGGCGAAGGTGGATCGGTCCGCCAAGCCGATCTGAGCGAACGCACCTTCCGACAGCGGTTCGGTGGCAATCATGAACGAGTAGATCGGCAGAACGGTGCGCCGCTCCCCCGCCAGATCCCGGGTGTAGGCCTCGGTGGCGCGAACGATTGACTGGGCCTTCACACGGCCGCGTGCGGTTTGGACTACTCGACCCTCAACGCCGGCAACGGTGGTCTGCTCGAAGATCTTCACCCCGGCCGCTTCCACAATGGACGCAAGCCCGCGCACCAGCTTCGCCGGCTGCAGGGCTGCGGTAGCCGCGAAGAAGATCCCGGACCGAACCTCGGTGGCATGGAGCATGTTGCGAGCTTCGTCGGCAGACAGAAGTCGGATCTCCTCCTCGGTGAAGCCTTCGCTACGGGCCTCCGTGATCTCGTCCGTCTGCCGTTTGGCCTGAGGCGCATTGCGGGCCAGGCGGATGGTGCCGCCCTTGGCAAAGTCGCAATCGATACCTTCAAGGGAGGCTACACGACCGACCTCGTCGACGGTGTCGAAGACAGCACGGGCCTGCCGGAGAGCCTCGCCAGGGTTGCTGAGCTTGGCGTACTTGGCGAACGATCCGGCGAGCTCGCCAATGCACCAACCTCCGTTCCTTCCGGAGGCACCGAAACCGCAGTACTCCCTTTCCAGCACGGCGATCCGCAGCGATGGATCGTGCCGAATCAGGTAATAGGCCGTCCACAGACCACTGAAGCCCCCTCCGATAATCGCAACGTCAACGTCGATGTCACCAGGGAGTGGTGGCCGGGGAACCACCGGGGACACCAATTGGTCCATCCACAGAGTTGTCGCTTTTGCGACCTCCACCGCGCCTGTATTCATGCTGATTCTGCGATCATTTGTTGAGCGAATCAGCCATGACGTCGATCATCTTCCCGATCTCCTCGTCGGTGGAGGTGAGCGGTGGACAGAACGCCACCGCATCAAGAATCGGCCGAACGACAACACCCCGGTCCAGCATTCGGACTCGCACCTCTGCCGCTTCGTAGGGCAGCTTGGCAGCCCAGATACCTCCGACGCCCCGGTAACCCAGGATTGCACCATCTGCCACCAGGGACTCAAAGCCCGATTTGAACAGCTCGCCAATGTGGGTGGCGCGCTCGACCAGCCCCCACTCCTCGATCAATTCGATGTTCTTGAGGCCGGCGACGCATGCGGCGGGGTGCCCGGAATACGTGTAGCCGTGCCGCAGCATTGCACCCATACCCTCGAGGGTGGCCGACACCTCCGGACCCATGGCTACACCAGACAAAGGTTGATAGCCGGACGACACCCCCTTGGCGAAGGTGAACATGTCCGGCGTGACCCCGTAGGTCTGAGACCCGAACCAGTTGCCCGTTCGAGCAAATCCCGAAATGACCTCGTCGAAACAGAGAATCGCGCCGTGCTTTGTGCAAAGTCTGCGCAGGCCTTCGAGATACCCCTCCGGCGGCGGGAACACGCCGCCGGCACCTTGGATCGGCTCGGTGATCACTCCGGCAATCCGATCGCCGTGCTCGGCAAAGACACGGGCGGCGTCTTCGATGTCGTCGGGGTCAACTTCGATGAAGTGCGGCACCAGATCTCCCCAGCCCACCCGGTTGCTCTCGATGCCCTGAGCACTTGTGCCGCCAACATTTGTGCCGTGGTAGCCCCGGGTTCTGCGGATCACGATCTGCTTGTCTTCATGACCGCGGACGCGCTGCACCAGACGAATCAGCTTGAAGGCCGTGTCGATGGCCTCGGACCCCGAGCAGGCCAGGAAGACCCTGCCCGTGTCATACGGTGAGCGGGCAATAATTGCGTCAGCGACGTCGATGGCCGGCTGGTTGATGAACGGATCGAACAGGTGGTAGGCATCGGTCACCATGAGTTGCTTGGTGATCGCCTCCACCATCTCGGTTCGGCCATGGCCGACCTGGCAGTACCAGAGGCTGGCCATCCCATCCAGATACTTCTTTCCATTGGCATCCCAGAGTGTGGATCCCTCGGCCTTCACTACTTTTATGAACTGATCGTGGGGCTTCGCTGGGTCAGAAAAAGGTTGTAACAGGGCGCCTGAGATAGCCATGTCCAGACAATACATCCTCAACCAATGCACCAATGCAGACATGGCACACTGAAGGCTTGTCCAGCATCACGGTCTCTGAACTCGAATACGCCCCACCCGCCTCCGACTCGCTGTTCTTCGACATCAGCTTTGGGATCTCACCCGGTGATCGAGCAGCTCTGGTAGGCGCCAACGGCGTGGGTAAGAGCACGATTTTGCGGATCCTGAGCGGTGAGCTCAGCCCCGACGAAGGCGAATTTGCGGTGGGCGGCACCATGCTCACGATGACCCAGGACGTCGGCATGTCACGACCGGACAGCACCATCCGAGACATGCTCCTCGAGGTGGCACTACCAGAACTTCGCACCGCTGGTCGGAAAATGATCGAAACCGAGGCGGCGATGCTTGACGGATCCGACGACGGCATGGCATTCGCCGAGGCGATTACTGAATGGGGTGACCTCGGAGGGTACGAGTTGGAATCACAATGGGCGGCGGCGGTGGAGCGCAGTATCAAGAGCCCGGTGGCGGATTTGAACACTCGTCGCATCGGCGATCTCTCCGGCGGAGAGCGCAAGCGACTGGTGCTCGACCTCCTGTTCAACTCCACTGCCGACGTGCTCCTCCTCGATGAGCCAGACAACTACCTCGACATCCCCACGCGGGTCTGGCTGGAAGACCAACTGGCCGCCAGCGACAAAACCATCCTCATGGTCAGTCATGACCGTTCGCTCCTGGAGCGATGCGCAAACAAGATCGTGGTCATCGAGGGGTCGGGCTGCTGGGTCCACGGCGGCTCTTATGCCACGTTCCCCGAGGCTCGGGCGCAACGCCAGAAGTTGTTGGGAAACGCTCTCAAGCGCTGGAACGACGAAGAACGCCGTCTCCATGCCCACATGAAGGTTATGAAGACCCGGGCGGCCCAGAATTTCAAGAACGCCACCAAGGCCAACGCTGCCGAAACCCGCTGGGAGAAGTTCGTGGCGGCCGGCCCGCCACCGCCGCCGGTGAATGACCAGAACATCCACGTGAACCTACGCGGCGCCGATTCGGCCCGCCGGGTGCTGGTACTCAAAGACGTCTCGGTGGCGGACCTCTTCTTTCCTTTCAGCGACGAGGTCCACTTCGGAGAGCGGCTTGGCCTGATCGGACCAAACGGCACCGGGAAAACCCATCTGCTTCGGGCTCTCGCCGGAGAAACCACACCCGAGGTTGGTTCAGTCACGTTGGGGCCGAGAACGTCGATCGGAACCTTCACCCAGATCAACGATCGACCCGACTTCCTGGGCCGGGACGCCGTCGATATCGTGCGCGATCGGGTTCCCGACGATGAGCAGGCCATGAAACGGCTTGCCCGCTATGGCCTCGGCAACAACGCCCGCCAAGAATTCGAAACGCTGTCCGGCGGTCAGAAAGCCCGCCTCGAAATCCTCTGTCTCGAACTGGAGGGCCACAACGTCCTCCTGCTCGACGAGCCAACCGACAACTTGGACATCGAGTCCTCCGAAGCATTGGAACTGGCACTCGACGGATTCCAAGGAACGGTTATCGCCGTCAGCCACGATCGCACATTCCTGGCCCGGCTCGATCGATTTGTGATGATCAACGACGACGGCGAGGTGTACTCACTCCCCGATTTCGACGTCGCGATGGATGCCCTCAGCGACCCCGCCAACGTCTCCTCGCTCAAGTTCGCCAAGAAACTCACGCAGTAGAACACCCCGATCCAATGGGGTGGAAAGCAAACTTGACATCTGCCAGACGATCAATGCGATCGAAAATGGTCGGTACGACCCCAGCCTGCCGTTGGCATTCAAGCTCTCTGCCGCACTTGGCGAACCGATAGAGGCACTCTTCCTCCCCGTCCCCAACGATTGACTCACCCTCCAACACAACTTGTTGCCAGCCTGGCCGCAGGACTCAACGAAAAATGAACTTTGGTGTGGGCGGTAGTAACTTGAAACACTATGCAGCGACCAGCCATCCGCATCCTCGACGCCGCCGGATCCCCCGAAGCGATCGGCGCCGCGCACGGCACTGCCTATGCCGACGAGATCGTTCACTACACCCAAGACCGCATCACCCTCGTCACCTCCGGACTTTGGAGCGGTGGCCCGATCGATCGGGCCGACGTACTAGCGATCGCCAACTCCATGATGAGCGAACACGAAGCATTCGATGAAGCGCTCCATGCCGAGATGGTGGCCATGGCAGCGGCGGCGGGGATCACGCCAGCCGAGGCAATCATCGGGGGTGGCTTCACCGACTTCGTTGATGCGGTACGAGCCGAAGTAGGTGGCGACATTCCCGCGTCGGTTCAGGAAGACGATTGCACAGCGGTCATCATCCCCGATGGCCGGGCCAACGGCCAGGGTTTCCTTGCTCAAACCTGGGATATGCACGACACCGCAACCGACCATGTTCTCCTGATGCGTTTGCAGCCCGCCGACCGACCCGCTGTCACAGTGTTCACCACCACGGGCTGCCTTGGTCAGATCGGGATGAACGAGGCCGGCCTTTCCGTTGGGATCAATAACCTCACCGCTCTCGACGGAACGCCCGGAGTCACATGGCCCTCGGTGGTACGTGCCATGCTTGCCACCGAGTCCGCCGACGATGCACTCATGGTGTTGCTGGGCGCGAATCTTGCCGGGGCCCACAACTATCTGATCTTCGATCGAAGCGGTAGCGGCTACAACGTTGAAGCGATGCCATCGATCCGACCCGTCACCGCCCTTGGCGAGACGGCGGCCATCGTCCACACCAACCACGTGGTGGACCCCGAAGCCAAGGCGAAGCAGGCCGAAAAGGCCAACGCGCTCATGTCCAGCTCTCTCGAGCGGCGAGATACCGCAGAGCGGCTCCTAGTCGACGGGCCGGTAGATGAACAGCGTCTCTTCGAGCTGCTGCGCGAGCCTGAAGCGATCTGTCAGGTTGCGGTCGACCCGTACCACATCGAATCCAGTGGAGCTGCGGTCATGCGGCCCGCCACCGGTCAATTCTGGGCATGCTGGGGATTGCCCACCGCCAACGATTTCGCTCTGGTCTCCCCGCTGGTGGGGGCCACGAATGACTGAGCCAGTGATGATCGGTGAACGCTCCGGCCTTCACTACTTCACGATCACGGTGGAGTGGGCCGAGGACATCGCAGCACTGGAGCAGGCCTCGTATCCCACCGCCGATCCCGTAGATCTTTACGATGCTCAGGGCATCACTCGCCTGGCAGAGGACTTTCCCAACGGGTGCTTCGCCGGCTTCGATGACGAGCGGCTCGTTGCCATGGGGGTGGGAGTGCGCACCAATTTCGACCTCGACCGTCCGCAACACAAAATCTCCGAGATCATTCCCGGCGATGGGACCAGCGGGCACATCCCCACTGGCGAATGGTATTACGGCAGCGGGATCGCAGTGAATGCCGACTACCGCCGCCGTGGCATCGGCAATGAGCTTTACCAGCTACGGAAAAAGGTCTGCCAAGACCTCAATCTGCGGGGACTGGTGGCTGGCGGAGTCATCCCCGGTTACGCCGCCCATGTCAACTCCCTCACTGCCGATGAGTACATCGATGAGGTCCGATCTGGCAACTTGTATGACCCAACCCTCTCCTTTCAATTGGAGAATGGTTTCGAGGTGCTCTGTGCCCTGAGCGACTACATCAAAGACCCGGCGGTCAACAACTATGCCTCGATGATCGTGTGGCATAATCCGGACTACCAACCGCCCACGGAGCCAAGCCGAGGCGAAGGACAACTCGAGGAATGACCGAAGAACTCACCGGCCCACTGGACGGGGATCAGGCGTTCCGGCGCAAGGAGATGAAAGGGCCGGGCGATGAAGCGCCGTACGCCGGAGCATTGTCGTTCCTCCGCCGCAACTACACGCGTGAAATCGCCAACGCCGACGTGGTGATCACCGGCATCCCGTTCGATCAAGCGACGTCGGGCCGTCCGGGCGCCCGATTCGGCCCCCGTGCGATCCGCGAAGCATCAACTGGACTGGCGGAACTGCCCGGCTACCCGTTCGGATTCGACCCGCTACAAGAGTTGGCCATCGCCGACTACGGCGACTGCTACCTGGACTATGGGCATCCCATGCAGGTCGTGGAACGGATCGAGGCCCATGCCGACGAGATCATCGCCAGCGGAGCCACCATGGTTTCCTTTGGCGGCGACCACTTCGTCACCTACCCACTGCTTCGAGCCCACGCTAAGAAACACGGACCGCTCGCCCTCATTCATTTCGACGCCCACTCCGACACATGGGGAGACGACGGTGTACGCCTTGATCACGGCTCCATGTTCCTACGGGCCAAACGGGAAGGCATCATCGTTCCGGAGAGGTCAGTGCAGACCGGCATCCGGACACCGAACTCTTCCGATCACGACTTCGCGGTGCTCACCGCACCCTGGGTGCATCGGGAAGGTATCCCCGCCGTCCTCGACATGATCCGTGAAAAAGTCGGCAACCACCCGGCCTACGTCACGTTCGACATCGACTGCCTCGACCCCGCATTCGCTCCAGGTACTGGCACTCCGGTGGCTGGCGGTCTCACCACGTCACAGGCCTTCGAAGCCGTACGGGGACTCACCGGATTGAACCTGGTGGGCTTCGACGTGATGGAAGTTGCACCGGCCTATGACTTGTCAGAAATCACCGCAATTGCGGCCGCAACGATCGCCCACGACTACCTTTGTCTGATCGCCATGCAGAAGGGGGCAACCATCGTCCCCTACGGCAGGCAATAAGGGATAACCAACTATGGAAGACACCAAGAGCCCCGCGGTTGAACTGACCGGCGTCACCAAGCGCTTCGACGACGTCATCGCTGTCGACACGATTGATCTCACCATCGCCGATGGCGAGTTCTTCGCCATGCTGGGACCCTCGGGCTGCGGAAAAACCACCACACTGCGGATGATCGCCGGGCTCGAATTTCCCACCCAGGGCAGCCTCAAGATCTTCGGCGATGAAGTGGGCACGCTCCCGCCAAACAAACGACCGGTCAACACGGTCTTCCAGAACTATGCACTCTTCCCTCACATGAACGTCTTGGACAACGCCAGCTTCGGCCTGCGCATGCAAGGCGTGGACAAGGGCGAGTCGGCCCGACGGGCGCGCGAGGCAATCGAGATGGTCCGCCTGGGCGGAATGGAAAAGCGCAAACCCAACCAGCTATCCGGCGGCCAACAGCAGCGGGTGGCTTTGGCCAGGGCCTTGGTGAACCGCCCGAAGGTACTTCTGCTTGATGAACCGCTGGGCGCCCTTGATCTCAAGCTCCGCCAGGAAATGCAGCACGAGCTGAAGGAACTTCAGCGAGAGTTGGGTGTCAGTTTCGTCTTTGTTACCCACGATCAAGAAGAAGCGCTAACGATGAGCGACCGCATCGCAGTGATGAACCATGGCAAGTTGCTCCAAGTGGGTTCCCCAGCTGAAATCTATGAGCACCCCACAAACCGGTTCGTGGCCGATTTCATCGGCCAGACAAATTTCCTCGACGGCACCGTTCGCGACAACGAGACGGTTGTCTTGGCCAATGGTTCAACGGTCGCCGCAGCGTCAACCCACGCTGCTGGCACCAAGGTGGCGTTGAGTCTCCGCCCAGAACGCATCCGGATCGAGGACCGGGGTAACTCCGGCATTCAGCCCGGGAGCGACGGGCGGGGCCTCAACGGTGTGATCCGCGACGTCACCTATCTCGGTAACTCACTTGCCTACACCGTTGCCATCGATTGGATGGAGCTGGAGGTTCGAACCGAAAATCGTCCTTCGATTGTTCGGCTGGACCCTGGCACCAACGTGGCGCTTACATGGCATGAAACAGGCGCCAGCGTGGTAGCAGACTGATGACCACCACCATGGAGACGGTAGCTGCCGAAGCGGCGACGCCGGAGTTCGAGCACTCGAACGAGCGGCTGCGCCGTCGCCGGGGCGCACTGCTGGCCTTGCCGGCCTACTTGTATCTCATCATCTTCTTCGTGATTCCGTTTGGGATCGTGGTGGTGTATTCATTCGCCACCAGAACCCGCTTCGGAACCGACCTGACCGGCTGGAACCTCGAGTCATACCGTCGCCTCAGCGACGATCTGGTTAGGGACGTTCTCATCCGCTCCGCCTGGTTAGCGCTGCTCACCACCGTGGTGTGCCTGCTGTTGGCGTATCCGTTCAGCTATTACATGGCGACCCGAAGCGAGCGGACACGAAACCTGATGTTGGTGTTCGTGATGATTCCCTTCTGGACCAATTTCCTGGTGCGCACCTACGCGTGGCGGGTGATTCTTGGAACCGACGGTCCATACTCTCAGCTCACGTCGGCGGCTGGTCTGGGTTCGGGCCGCCTTCTCTTCACCCAGGTCGCCGTGGTCATCGGACTTGTGTACGGCTATCTGCCGTTCATGATCCTGCCGCTGTATGCGTCGATCGAACGAGTAGATCCGCGGTTGATGGAGGCCAGTCGAGACCTGTACGCCACGGGCTTCGGAACCTTCCGGCGCATCCTGCTCCCGCTCTCGATGCCCGGCGTCATCGCCGGATCAATTCTGGTCTTCGTGCCATCCCTGGGCGCCTACGTCACCCCATCGATTCTCGGTGGAGCCAAGACCACACTCCTGGGAAGCTACATCGTGACGCAGTTCCTGTCAGCAAGAGACTTCCCCTTCGGCGCCGCCCTGTCCTTTGTGCTCATGATCGTGATGCTCAGCGCCACGTTGATCTACTTCCGCAAGGGTGGGCGAACGTTATGAGTGGGTCGGTGGTGCGACCAACCGGCAAGACCGGGAAGGTATTGGCGGCAAACGCCTGGCTGGTGTACCTGTTTTTCTATGCGCCCATCCTCGTGCTGGTGATCTACTCCTTCAGTGACAGCCGCAACGTCGGTGTGTGGGGCGGGTTCACACTGGACTGGTATGAGGATTTCGGAAACTCGCGCCAGGCCAAAGGCGCATTGACCAACTCACTCAAGGTCGCGGTGGTCTCCACCGTCGTTGCCGTGGTCCTCGGAACCATGTCAGCCCTCGCCCTCGAGCGTTACAAATTCCGGGGCCGAGCGTTTTTCGATGCGCTGCTCTACCTCCCGGTGATCGTCCCCGACGTCACCATGGCCGTCATGCTGCTTCTCTTCTTCTCAGAAGCAGCATCGCTGTTCGGGTTCTCCAAAGGCTTTGCAACCATCACCCTGAGCCATATCGCATTCAGCATCAGTTTCGTCTCCATCGTCGTACGGGCTCGTATATCGGGCATGAACGAACAGATGGAGGAGGCCGCCATGGATCTCTACGCCACCCGTCGGCAGGCGTTCCGTCATGTGACGTTGCCGGCGATCATGCCGGGCATCATGGGCGGGGCATTGCTAGCGTTCACGTTGTCGCTGGATGATGTGGTGATCACCGAATTCGTCACCGGCCCCGGATGGACCACGCTTCCCGTCTTCGTATTCGGCTTGATCCGCAAGGGCGTGACCCCGCTGATTAATGCGATTTCAGTGATAATGCTCATCGCTTCAATGGGACTCGTAGCCCTCTCGCTTCTGGCCGAGCGAGCCAGTGGGGATCGCGGCTCCGAAGCCTAGAAAGCGAAATATTACAACACTGCCGATCATCGCATTGCGCCCTATTCCCGGTATCCACATGTGCCAGAATGCTCCGGGGTCAGGCGGGGCCCCGCCAGAACCACATAGGGAGAACAAACAAGATGAAGTCAAATAGCAGAGCAATTGGTGGTGTCCTTCTAGCGATCAGCTTCGTGGCCGCCGCATGTGGATCAGACGGCGGCGGTAACGCAGCCGGGTCTTGTGAGGTCGGTCAGGTAGACGGCGACTTGGCCCTCTACAACTGGGCCGAGTACATCGACGAGGAACAGCTGGACGAATTTGCAGCCGAGTTCGAGATCGGGGCCACCATGGACACCTACGAGTCCAACGAAGTCCTCCAGCCCAAGATCGCAGCAGGGAACTCCGGCTACGACGTGATCGTGCCCTCTGACTACATGGTGGGCATCCTCATCGCTGGCGAGCATGTCCAAGCGCTGAACAAGGATCTCATCCCGAACTTGAGCAACGTGTCATCAGACTTCGCCAATCCGAGCTATGACCCGGACGGCGACTATGCAGTTCCGTACCAGTGGGGCTACACCGGCATCGCCGTTGACACCGAAGTAGTTGGGACTGACTTCCCCCGTACATGGGACATTGTCTTCAGCGATTTCGCCGATGACTACGCCGGCCGAATCACTCTGTTGGATGACCCACGCGAAACCCTCGGAGCAGCCCTCAAGAGTCTTGGCTACTCGCTGAACACCACCGACCAGGGCGAGCTGGACGAAGCGCAAGCGCTAATTACCGAGTACAAAGACAACCTCGCCGCCTTCAACACCGACTCCGGCGATGAGCTTATTACCAGCGGTGAGACCGCCATCGCCCACGGCTACTCCGGTGACATGTTCACGCAATTCCTGGAAACCGACGATCCCAGCCGGTACGTGTTCTTCGTTCCTGAAGAAGGTGGCACCCGCTGGGTTGACAATATGGCCATCCCCTTCGATGCGCCCCATCCGTGCACCGCTCACACCTTCATCAACTGGTTGTTGGACGGCGAGCAGGGAGCCGCCCTGAGTAACTGGAACTACTACGGCACGCCCAACAGCGCGTCGATAGATCTGCTCGATGACGAGCTCAACGCGTTCATCACCGATCCAACGGTCTTGACCGGCGGCCAGGAGACATTGGAGTCAATCATCGATACGGGTGACTTCGAGACGAACTACGCCGACGCCTTCAGCCGAGCCAAGGGCTAGTAAGAAGCGGGTCAGGTCTGCTTCTCACAACCTCGGGCCCAATCGCTCGTTGGAGATGCAGATCTGACCCGTAGTCTCTTTTGCATGGCGATCGAACCGCTGCCACCGGCGCCGTACCCCGAGCGACCGGCAACCGACCATGACCGGCGCGTGGCGGTCGAACGGATCCAACGGGCGGTTGCGAATGACGAGGTTGCGTTCCACGACCTCGACGACCTTTTCGAGCGGGTCTATCTAGCCAATACGCTGTCCGAGATCATTGCGGTCACGGGCCACCTGCCGGTGCACGACGTCCCGGAAATCGTTGCCCCCGCTCACCCCATCGCGCGCACCACCTATTCCATCTTTAGCGACGTAAAGGTAGGAGGCTGGATAGCGGCCAACGGCGATCTCAACTACGGGAGCGGGTTCGGCAAGGTCTTTGTGGATCTGTCGTCGGCTGATCTCCACCGTGACATCACGGTGCGCGTGCGCTCGATTTTCGATGATGTAACAGTGATTCTGCCGGACGGCGTGCGGGCCACAATGGAGCCACTCACCGTGTTCGGCGATGCCAAGTCATTGCTCACCACCCCGGTGCCGGGCGCCCCCTATGTTCGGGTGGTCGCGGCAACGCTGTTCGGCAACGCCAGGCTCTACACGCTGAGCCAGGTACCGCAGGGGCGCTTGCAAAGGCTCTGGCGCGGCACTACGCGGTCGCTAGCTCGGTAGCCAACCGCCGAACAAGGCAAGCGAGAGGCCTGCGAGGGCAGCACCCCACACGAGCCCGGCAACCACGTCGCTGGGGTAGTGAGCGCGCAGAACGATGCGGCTGAGCCCCATCAGCAGCGCTACCAGCGCAGCGGCCACTCCGGCCAGCGGGGAGTACGCCCACCAGATAACGGTGGCGAATGCTGCCGCCGACGAATGTCCGCTGGGAAATGAGCTGGATCGTGGGGGATGCAGCCATGACGGGATCATCGCCTGGACATCGGAGTTGTCTGGCCGCTCCCGGCGAAACAGGAGCTTGAATGGCCCATTGGTCAGCACCCACTCTCCCACAACGGCGGCGAGGAAGGCGGCGAAGCCGGCGCGGTCCGAACCCAGCGCAACGCCAAGGGCAGCTGCCCCCAACCACATCAACGAGTATCGGCCGGCGGCGGAGAGTGCCGCTGCTGCCGTGACCAGACCCTGGGACGGGACTACCACTGGGTGGCGATGTACTGCGTTTCGCAGAACTCGTAGATTCCGTCGGATCCGCCTTCTCGGCCGAGCCCGGACTGCTTCATTCCACCGAATGGCGCAGCCGGATCACTCATGGCACCCCGGTTGAGACCAACGATCCCGTACTCGAGACGTTCCGAGACATTGAGGCCTCTCCCGAGGTCCCCGGTGAACACATAGGCCGCCAAGCCCATCTCGGTGCTGTTGGCGTCGGCGATCATCTGGTCGGTGTCGGTGAAAGGAATCACCGGCGCTACGGGTCCGAATATCTCTTCGGTGGTGATGGCATCGCCCGACGTCACACCCCCTAACACCGTGGGCTGATAGAAGAAACCAGGTCCGTCGATGGCCGCACCTCCGGTATGAACCGTGGCACCGGCCGAGACCGCGGCTGAGACAAGCCCACCGATCTTCTCTATCGCCGCTGCATTGATCATGGGACCACAGGACACCGACGGATCCGTACCTTCGCCGGTCTTGATAACGGCCATTGCCTCGGCCAGCCTGCTCGTGAAATCGTCGGCGACGCCAGTTTCAACAAAGAACCGGTTGGCGGCCGTGCATGTCTCGGCGGAATGACGCATCTTGGCCACCATGGCGCCTTCTACCGCAGCGTCGAGATCGGCATCGTTGAAGACCACGAACGGCGCGTTGCCGCCCAACTCCATCGCCGTCTTGAGAACTCGATCGGCACAGCGTTTCAGAAGGATGCGGCCGGTCTCGGTTGACCCGGTGAACGAGACCATTCGAGTGGCGCGGTGACCAGTGGCAGCCTCAAACCAGTCTCCGGACTTCTTGGTGGGAACCACGTTCACCACGCCGTCGGGCACACCGGCATCGTGAAGGAGTTCAGCCACCCGCAGTGCGGTGAGTGGGGTCTCAGAGGGCGGCTTGATGACGACCGCATTCCCGGCCGCCAAAGCGGGCGCAACCTTGCGGGTGATCATGGCGGCGGGGAAGTTCCAGGGTGTGACGACCACGATCACACCAACCGGCGGATGATGCACAATGATCTTGTTGTTCCCTGACGGTGCGGTCTTGATGGTGCCGCCAATCCGCACGGCTTCTTCGGCATTCCAGCGGAAGAATTCTGCGGCGTAGGCCACTTCACCTTTGGCGTCACCGATCGGCTTGCCGTGTTCTGCGGTGATCAGCTGGCCCAGTTCGTCTTGGTGAGCCATCAGGGTGCTCCAGCAGGAGCGAAGAATCTCCGAGCGTTCCCGCGGCGAGGTTGCAGCCCAACCGTGCTGGGCCGAAGCGGCGGCATCCACGGCCTTCACGGCATCGGCCGCTGAGCCGGCCGCCACGCTCACGATCTCTCCTCCGGTGGCGGGATTGGTTACCGAGATCCGATCGCCATCGGATCCATCGACCCACTGTCCACCGATGAGTAGCTGGTCCTTCATTGGTTCTCCCTTGGTTTGACCCCACGATAGAGGTCTTGAACTTGACGACCGCCCAACCGGGCGCCCTATAATCTAACACGTTAACTACCGCGTTCAGCCGCCCTCAAATTGCGGCGCAATCGCGCCTATGGATTTCGGATCGGCTGGCCATCATGTCGCAGAAAAACACTTACCACGTCGCCCCCGAAACGATCGCCACGGCCCCAACCGGATGTCCGGTGAATCACCGATGGAGCCCGCTCAACACCGACTATCTCAATGATCCGTATCCGATCGCACGAGAGCTACGCGAGGACCACCCGGTCTTCTACGCCGAAGAGCTGGGCTACGTGGTGGTGACGCGGATGGAGGACATCGAACACGTTTTCATGCATCCCGATGTCTACGCATCATCGAATGTGCAGGACCCGATCTATCCGCTGGCCCCGGAAGCAAAAACAGTGTTGGACGCCCCCGACTTCGATCCGGTCGCTGTAATGAGCAATCGGCCGGAACCCGACCACGGACGCATCAGGGTGTACACCCGTAAGGGGTTTTCAAATCGACGGCTCAAGACGCTCGAACAGTACATGTATGACCGAGCCACCATCCTCATCCACGAGATGCTGGCCAACGGGACAAGCGCAGAATATGTTTCGTCCGTGGCGTTCCCACTGCCCGCCGAGATCGTTTTCCGGTTCATCGGCTTCCCCCAGGGGGACGACACGATGATCAAGGGCTGGTGCGCAGAGCGAAAGGCGTTCTCGTGGGGTAAGCCCTCCCCCGCTCAGCAGCTCGAGATAGCAGAACACATGCTCACCTACTGGCGCTACTGCCGCGACTTTGTGGCTGACCGCCGAGACAACCGACGCGACGACTTCGCCTCGGAACTCCTCGACGCCCACGATGCTGACAACGCCGAACTGTCCTATCGAGAGGTGGAGTCCATCGTCTATGGGCTTTCTTTCGCCGGCCATGACCCGGTCACCAATCTTCTCTGCAACACCCTGCTGTGCCTGCTCAACCACCGGGATCAGTGGGATTCCATCTGTGCAGACCCGGCTCTCATCCCCAATGCGGTCGATGAGACCTTGCGGTATGAGAGCAGTCAGATCGCCTGGCGGCGAATCACGATCGAGGACACCACGCTGGGCGGGGTGGAACTCCCTACCGGTACACCGATCTTTCTGAACTTCGCCGCGGCCAACCGGCAACCCGACATGTTCGAACAGCCCGACACCTTCGACATCACCCGTTCCAACGCCGGCCGCAACATCAGCTTCGGTAAAGGGATCCACCATTGTCTCGGCGCAGGCCTGGCAAAGATGGAAGCTCGAATCGCCCTGGAGCTCTTGACGAAGAAGGCCCCCTCGCTGAGGCTGAAGGCCGATCAGGATCTCACCGTGTTTCCCAACATCACCTTCCGCGGCCCCGAAACGCTTCATCTGGAGTGGGACGCGCCTACGGCTTAGTCTGGGTGAATGATCAAGAGCGCAATGGAAATGGTGGAGGCTGCCAAGGCCGAGATCGAGAATCTCAGTACGGCCGAAGCCCACCGGCGGGTCACCGAAGAAGGGGCGCTTCTCGTGGATATCCGGGATGTTCGCGAGCTCCAACGGCTCGGTGTGGCCCAGGGGGCTCACCATGCGCCGCGCGGAATGCTGGAGTTCTGGGTGGCGCCGGACTCCCCCTACAAACAGGAGATTTTCACTGAAGACCGGGAGTTCATTTTTTGTTGTGCCGCCGGATGGCGGTCGGCACTGGCCACAAAACAGATGCAGGACATGGGCCTGCCGAGGGTGAGTCACGTGGAGACGGGCTTCACCGGCTGGGCCGAGGACGGCCTCCCGGTGATTTCCTATGAGGAGTGGAAGGCCGCCCGCAAGGCGGCCACCAGCTCGGCCGATTGACCCAACGGGGCACAGAGCTGAGGTTCGAACCCAGCTCGGCAACTAAGAGGGCGGCGCTGGTCCACAGGCGCTGCAGACTCCCGTCACCGTGAGCTCCACCCGTTCAACCGTGAAACCGTGGCCGTCTTGGAGATGCTCGAGAACAGGCCCCACCAGTGACCCTCGGTGATGATCCACCGAACCGCACACTCGGCAGACGAGGTGGAAATGCTCGTCCGGATGACCGAGTTCCCAATACGAGACTCGCTCCGGCCCCAAGCGCGACTGGCGGACGGCCCCCATCTCCTCGAACAATGACAGCGATCGGTAGACCGAGGCCTTGTTGATCGACGAGTCCAACTCTCCAACAGCGGCTGCCACTTCTTCAGCGGTGAGGTGGTCCGTGGCCTCCGCCAGCACACTCCACACCAGGAGCCGGGCGTCGGTAACGCGATGGCCACCGGAGCGAAGGAGTTCAGTCGGTTCGGTGTTCACCACGCCGATTGTATGGGGTGCAGTGTTCCCGTTCTGAGAAACGGGACCGACCAGCACTACCCTCACGCGCATGACCCTGCGGGAGCATCTCACCGGAAGACTCGACGAACTCACCGCCAACGTCATAGCGTTGGCCGAGATCAACTCGGGAACCCACAACCCCGATGGCGTCAACCGCTGCGGTGAACGCCTGAGTGAGCTGGCAGGAACCCTCCAGCCCCATCGGGTGGAAATGCTTCCGGTCGATCCCACGCCGATCGTGACCGAAACCGGACAGATGGCCGCCTGCCCAGTTGGCGACGCCGTTCTGATCACCAAGCGGGCCGACGCCCCTTTTCAGGTCTGTCTGTTCGGTCACTTGGACACGGTGTTTCCGGCCGACCACCCATTCCAAGCCGTTGCGGTTTCCAACCACAGACTCCACGGGCCCGGCGTCGCCGACTGCAAAGGCGGTTTGGTGTTGGCCACCGAGGTCCTTCGCCACCTGGAGTCGGTGGACTGGGGCCAACAGATCGGCTGGGAATTCCTTGTTGTCCCGGATGAAGAGGTCGGCTCGGTGGGATCGCAACCACTTCTCCAGGCCGCAGCCGGCCGATGCGATGTCGGCCTTGGCTTCGAGCCGGCTTTGCCGTCGGGCGGCGTGGCCGGGGCGAGGAAGGGGACACTCAACGGCCACACCGTGATCCGCGGCAAAGCAGCTCACGCCGGCCGAGCCCACCACGAGGGTCGCTCAGCGGTCCGCGGACTCGCTCGCCTTGTGGACGCACTGGAAGAGCTGAATGAGCGTGACGGCGTCACGGTCAACTTTGGACGGATTTCGGGTGGCGGACCTACAAACGTGGTTCCCGACTTCGCCATGGGCGCCTTCAACTTGCGCGTCGGCACGGCCGAGGATGCCACATGGATACGAGAACAATTTGATCGGGTCACCGCTCAGACCGCCACGGCCAACGAAGTTGAGATCGAGCTGATCTGGGGCTCGAGCCGCCCCCCCAAGGCCCGGACACCGGAACTGGATCAGCTTCTCGTCGACGTGGCCAGCGCCGCCGAAGAAGCTGGGCTTCAGATCCGAGCCGAGGACACCGGCGGGTGCTGCGACGGTAACGACCTGGCCGCCGCCGGGTTGCCCAATGTGGACAGCCTGGGCATCTTCGGCGGCAACATCCACAGCTCGCAAGAGTTCGCTGAAGTCAGCAGCATCGCAGAACGCGTTCCGGTGGTGGTAGAAGTTCTGCGCCGGGCCTACCAGCGGAGCGTCGCATGAAAAACCCGATCGTTCTCGTACCGGCCCGAGCCTCCGATGCCGATGGAATCTGGGAACTGCTGCGTGGCGCAGTTGCGGAAACGGTCGGGATGACCGCCCTTCCCGATTCCCATCTGTCCGCCCGGCAGCTGTGCGATCACAGCGCCGAGACGCTGGCCCAACTGGCCACCGGCTCCTTTCAGCTCGCCGATGGGGAATACCGGCGCTTGGTGTTCCTCGCCGTTGACTCCGCCACCCGGACGCCGCTGGGAATCAGTGGGGTCACCTTCAAACAGGCTGTTCCGGACCTGTCCGTTCGCGTAGGCACCAGTGAGGACGGCCTGGGGCTGGTGATGCGCAGCAGCTCCGAACCGTGGACCCGGACAGAGTTGAACTCCAGCTTTCTCGGCGTCGACGCCCGAGGGCGTCGGGTGGGAACGCTGCTGTCTCGCGGGCGCCTTGTGTTTCTGAACCTCGTGCGTAGTCAGATCCCAACCACGATCAGCTCACATCTGCGGGGCCGAGTTGACGCCGATGGCCATGCTCCGTTCTGGGACCGGTTCGGATCGAAGTTTGCCCCCCATTGGAAGACCTCTATCGACGCCGAGCTTGGTCTGATCGCCTACCCCTCCCAATTGGAGGTGCTGGCCGGCCATACGCTGCCGCTCACGGCTCCGGTACTGGAATCGCTTGGGCCGGTGAACGCCGCCTCCCTGCCCGCATTCCACCTGCTGATCAGCGAAGGTCTTGAACCGAATGGCCGGTATGACCCGATCGACGGTGGGCCTACCGTGATCGCCTCGATCGATCAACTCACAACCAAGCGAAACCATCGGCACGGGCCTGCTCGGGTCATCACGCCGGAGCAGGCTCGGACAGAAGGTCGGGACTCCTTGGTGTCGGTAACGAGTGTCGCCGAATTCCGGGTGACACGATGCGCCGCCGTCATCGACGACCCGGCAATCGGAGTTACCGCCGAGGTGCTCACGGCCCTCGGAGCCACCGAGGGAACACTCCTCGCCGCATCTCAACTGGAAAGAAGATCATGATCTCAGTGTTGCCAACCGAAGCCTCGGCAGTGTCGATCGATGGCCGGTGGCGTCAGGGCGCCGGACCGGAACTGACATCGATCAATCCCGCCGACGGCGCAATCGTATGGTCAGCCGACCAGGCAACTGCGAGTGACGTTGCCGATGTCCTGGCCTCAGCCCGGGCAGCCCAGCCGGCATGGGAACACACTCCGCTCCAGGAGCGCGAGGCGATTCTCCGCCGCTTCGGCGAGTTGGTGAATGAGAACAAAGAAGAATTTGCAGTTCTCATAAGCAGCGAAACCGGAAAGCCCCTCTGGGAGGCGGCAACAGAGGTAGCAGCCGTGGTGGGGAAAGTGGCGCTATCCATCGAGGCATATACGGACCGCACACCGAGCGTAGATCTCTCCGAAACAGCACGACTCTCCCATCGCCCACTTGGGGTGATGGGGGTGCTCGGCCCATTCAACTTCCCAGCCCATCTACCCAATGGTCAGATCATGCCCGCTCTCCTCGCTGGCAATGCGGTGGTCTACAAACCCAGCGAACTCACCCCGGCGGTTGCTCAGTTCCATGTGGAACTCCTCCAGCGGGCAGGAGTTCCGGCGGGAATACTGAACTTGGTGATCGGCGGCCGCGACGTTGGTGCGGCGGTGGTGGACGGTGCAGTGGACGGGATCGCCTTTACCGGAAGCGTCGCCACCGGACGAGCCCTCCACCGGGCACTAGCCGATCGACCGAACGTACTCCTGGCGTTGGAGATGGGTGGCAATAACCCCCTAGTGGCATCGAGCTGGGACGATCTTGGGGCTGCCGTCAACACGATCGTTCGCTCGGCCTTTCTCACCGCTGGGCAGCGGTGCACCTGTGCCCGCCGCCTGTACATCCCGAGTTCGGCGGCCGGGGATGACCTGCTCGAGGCACTGGTGGAGACCACCATGCGCCTTCGGGTGGGAGCCTTCGACGACGACCCACCGCCGTTCCTGGGTCCGGTGGTCTCGGCCGCTGCGGCGGTCAGCATCCGAGCTTCGATCACCGATCTGGTTGCGGCGGGAGCAACGGCACTGACCGGACCTGGGGATCCGATTCCGGGCACCGGCTTCGTGCGGCCAACGATCCTCGACGCCGACGGGGTGGAGGTTCCCGATGAGGAGATCTTCGGTCCGGTGCTGACGGTGCAACGATTCCACCACTTGCACGAGGTGTTCGGGCGTGCCGCCGCCACGGAATTCGGATTGGCCGCAGGACTGCTCAGCACCAGTGCCCAAGAGTTCCAGCAGTTTCAACACACGGTCCGGGCGGGCGTGATCAACTGGAACACCCCAACGACCGGGGCGTCGGGCCGTCTCCCCTTTGGCGGGGTTGCCGCCAGCGGTAATCATCGACCAGCGGGCTGGACGGCCGCCGACTTCTGTTCCTACCCGGTGGCGATGGTGACCTACACCTCGGTCACCGACTCTGATTCGCCACTCCCCGGTGTAGCCGACGAGATACAGGAGGGAGCACGATGAACCCACAACCAAAGAGCTCAAATGCCGCCGAGGTCAACTTCGACGGCTTGGTGGGTCCCACGCACAACTACGCCGGGCTCTCACTGGGAAACCGGGCCTCGATGGGCAATGCCGGAGCCATGTCCAGCCCGCGACGAGCCGCTCTGCAGGGGCTGGCGAAAATGCGTTCGCTGATGGATTTGGGCATCCGCCAGGCTGTGATCCCGCCCCAGGTCCGGCCCGATCCGGAGATTCTGGCTTCGTTGGGATTCAGTGCAACAGCGTCGCTTCGCGACGTTGCTGACATGCAGCCGTCGCTGGTGCCGTTCCTCATGTCGGCATCGCCGATGTGGGCGGCCAATGCGGCAACGGTGTCCCCTTCAGCCGACACCGCCGATGGCCGTGTGCATTTCACGCCCGCCAATCTGAGCTCCACAACGCACCGGTCCTTCGAGTGCAATCAGACATTCCACATCCTCCGATCGATCTTCGCATCCGAAGAGCATTTCTGCGTTCATCGCCCGCTCCCCGGCGCAGCCGCCTTCGCCGACGAGGGTGCCGCCAACCACGGCCGGTTCACCGCCGCTCACCACAAACAGGGAACCCACCTTTTTGTGTACGGGCGCGACGCCGAGGACCCCGTGCTCTCCACCGGCTTCCCCCGCCGTCAAAGCCGACTGGCCGGCGAACTCATCAGCACTAGCCACGGTCTGAACAAAGACCGGGTCATCTTCGCCCGGCAGTCCGCTCGCGCCATCGACGCTGGGGCATTCCACAACGACGTTGTCTCGGTAGTAAACCAGCATGTCCTCTTCACCCATGAACACGCTTTCGATGAGCCAGAGGTGCTCTATGGCCAATTGGGCGATGCGCTCGTAGTCCAGGTGAGTGAAAAGGCAGTTCCGCTCGCCGACGCAATTTCGTCCTACCTATTCAATTCCCAGCTTGTGACGTTGGGCAACGGCACCATGATGTTGATCGCCCCCAGCAACGTCTTGACCACGGAGTCCACTGCCGCCTATCTGGACGCCGCCGTGATAGACCCGACCAACCCAATCGCCGGCGTTCGAACCTTCGATCTGCAGGAGAGCATGCAAAACGGGGGTGGGCCGGCCTGCCTTCGCCTGCGAGTTGTTCTTACCGATGCCGAACAGGACGCGCTGAGCGGAAGGGTTCTCGCCGACGACACATTGCTCGTTGAATTGGAGCGATGGGTGCGGGAGCACTACAGGGACGAACTGGCCCCCGCCGACTTGGCTGATCCGGCGCTCGCCCGCGAAGCATCCTCGGCCCTCCAGGAGCTGGCGGCAGTCCTGGAGCTCCCCCACCTCTATTTGCCGTGAGCACACATGCCCTGTCAGCATTTTCTCATCTCCAATCTTGGCTGGTGAGCGGTAACGTTCAACCAGGCATACCTTTGGTCGAGGGAATCGAAAACCAATGACAACAACGCAACTCATCATCCTCATCGCAATAGCAGTAGCCCTGGTCATCGTGGCCCTGCTCACGTTCCGAATCCGCCGCCGCAAGGGGTCGGTGATGGCCACATCCTCCAAGTTCAGAAGGAACTGACATGGCTGTAAAAGCATTGATGCGAGCCGGTGACGTTCCCGGACTCCCGGTTGTTTGCATCGACTCCGGTGAAGACGTAGCCGAAATCCGCGACGTGATCTATGACGGCGCCGAGCACAAACTCCATGGCTTCACGCTCAACAAACGCGGGCTCCTCGCCGGTCGCCTGAAGCAGGTACTCCTTATTGAGAATTGCACGGCAATCGGCGCCGACGCCGTGATGATCAACACTCTCGGCGACCTCACTGCCCAGGAGGAAGCCGGAGACGTCGTGTCGCCGAAAAACGCTGTCCATGTGATCGGCAACAGGGTGATGAGCGCTAACGGTTCCGATCTTGGCGAAATCATCGGCGTCGTCATCGAGACCGACGGCGAGCCCAGTGCCGTGGGATACGAGGTCAAGAAAGCCGACAGCAAAGAAACCCGCTTCATTCCGATCACGGAGCAGATGACGATCTCGGGCGAGAACCTTCTCGTTCCCGCCGAGCTGGAACCGTTCATCACCAACGATCTGGCCGGGTTTGGCGCCTCGGTCTCCACCTACCGCGCCGGTCAACTCCGAGGAGAGTAGTTGTGAGCCAATCATTTCGAGCCGCTGAAGGCCGCAAGGTGATCGCCAAGACCACCGCAGAAGAGATTGGCAAGGTGAAGAGTTTCGTGGTCGACACCACGGCCAGCCGCGTGACCGCACTCCAGATCGGCGGCCGGGGAGGGAGCGCCGAGTTGGTCGACTGGGCAAACGTGAACGCCTTTGGCGATGACGCCGTCATCGTGGAACGAGCCGATGTGGCCCGAGCTCCCGACGAACGTGAGAAAGACGCCGTGAAGGGCGACATTCGAGCCCGTGGCACCAAGGTGCTCACCACGACAGGGTACGACGTTGGCAAGGTGCACGACGTGATGTTCGACGGCGCCACCGGCGAGATCGTCGGAATGATGGTGGGGAAGAAAACCCTGGTCCCCGCCGATCGCATGCGGTCCCTTGGCAGCTACGCCTTGGTCATCGATGCGCCAACCGAGGCCTGAACCACCGACCGCTCGCCGAAGAAACCCGGATCATTCATCCCCCGATTCGATCTACGAGCAGATAGAGCCCCAACACCAGTGATATTGCGCTGAACCCCAGCGTGCCGAGACCCACGAGCCGGGCGAGACCAACCTGGGGTACCGCGCTGATCGGCGTTGCCGGGTTGTGGAGATCATCATCGTGCCGCCCCGCCCACGCCAGCAGGAGACCGCCGGCGAAGGTTTGCAGCACGCCGGCGAACCCCAGGGTGAAGTGAACGTCTTGTCCGGCGTACCGAGCCAGCACCACACCGGCCACCATCATGGCTATCGCCGTGCGTTCCCACGCCAAACTGGTTCGTTCGTGTTGAAGACCACCACCAACGCTGTTGACGGGTCGAGGGCCCGGGGCATCGTTCATGACGTTAGGCGCTGTCGATCACGAAAAGGGCGGCCGCCACAAGCGCCACGAGAGCGGTACCCAAGGCCATGAGTTGGGGCAGGCGAGATGGCGGCAACGGTTGGGCCAGACGCATCGCCGCTTCGTTCAGTGCCCACCGGCGATAGGACGTTGCCGCGGTGGCGAAACTGAGCACCAACAGCAGGACCCCCAGAAATTCTGAACCGAAAAAGTCGGGGAGGAGACTGACCGCACCCAAACCTCCGGCCGTGAGGGCCAGCGAGGTTCGCACCCAGGCCAGGAAGGTTCGTTCGTTGGCCAACGTGAACCGATAGTCCGGCTCTTGGCCGACACTGCGTGGATCGCCCGGAAGAAATTTCACCCCGCCACCTTATGACCACATTCCCCCCGAAATTCCTGTGGATACCCACACTTCTTGTGGTTGGGAACAGGAATTTCAGCCCTTTGTGGTTCTGAACAGGAATTTCTAAATCAGAGTGGCGAAGCTAGCCTTAAGGCGAGAAGACACACCCCGCAACGGAGAAAAGAACATGGCTGAGAACACAGATTTCTACATCGACGGCGCGTGGGTTACCCCCAGCGGCTCGGAAACCCTGGACGTCATCAATCCGGCCACCGAACAGGTCTTCACGCAGATCTCGATCGGCACCGCCGACCATGTGGACCAGGCCGCCAAGGCCGCCCGTAAGGCGTTCCCGGGGTGGAGCATGACCACGCCCGAACAGCGGCGAGACTACCTCACCGCACTGACCGAGGTGTACATCCGGCGCAGCGATGAAATGGCAAAAGCGATCTCCAGCGAGATGGGCGCACCGATGTCTCTCTCTTCTCGGGCCCAGACCGGTGCCGGCCTTGGGCACCTCAAGGCATTCATTGCGTCGATGGACGAAATCCAGTGGGTGGAGACACCGAACTCAGATGCCCCCGAGCACCAGTTGATCCGTGAGCCGATCGGTGTTGCGGCGCTCATCACCCCGTGGAACTGGCCAATGAATCAGGTGGTGTTGAAGGTCGGTGCCGCCCTCGCGGCCGGGTGCACGATGGTCCTGAAGCCGTCGGAAATCGCTCCCGTGTCCTCCATGCTCTTCGCCGAGTTCGTTGATGAAGCCGGTATTCCGGCCGGCGTATTCAACCTCGTGAACGGCGATGGTGTCACCACCGGGTCGGCGCTGACAGCCCATCCCGAGATCGATGTGATCTCCTTCACCGGCTCCACCCGCGCTGGTCGCCTCATCTCTCAAGCCGGGGCGGAGAACATCACCCGGGTTTCGCTGGAACTGGGTGGCAAGTCACCCAACCTGGTCTTCGCCGACGCCGATCTGCCGAAGGCCATCAAACAGGGTGTCGCCTTGGTGATGATGAACACCGGTCAGTCCTGCAATGCTCCCACCCGCATGCTCGTTGAGCGAAGCGTGTACGACGAAGCGGTCAAGCTGGCCGCCGAGGCTTCGGATGCCACTTCGGTTGGGGACCCCGCCGAGGAAGGGCGTCACATCGGTCCCCTGTCCTCATCGGTGCAGTATGAAAAGGTGCAGGCGTTGATCCAGCAGGGCGTGGACGAGGGTGCCCGACTGGTGAGCGGCGGCCCAGGCAAACCCGAAGGTTTGGAGACCGGCTACTACGCCCGGCCCACGGTGTTTGCCGATGTGAACAACCAAATGGTCGTTGCTCGCGAAGAGATCTTCGGCCCGGTGCTGGTCATGATTCCTTTCGACTCCGAAGAGGAAGCGATCGAGATCGCCAACGACACCCCGTACGGACTGGCCGCCTATCTCCAGACCGGCGACCCCGAGCGCGCCCGTCGGGTAAGTCGACAGCTGCGGGCCGGCATGGTGCAACTCAACGGCGCCAACCGTGCTCCCGGTTCACCGTTCGGTGGCTACAAACAATCCGGGAACGGTCGCGAGGGCGGACCCCTGGGAATTGAAGAGTTCCTTGAGGTCAAGTCGGTGTCGGGAATGCCCGTGTAGCCAGGAAGCTCCAACCCTGGCCAGCTGAACAGGAATTCAGCTGGTCAGAAATGATTCAGGGCTCGCCTTCATAGTTCGTTGTGTGCAGATCGCACACTCCCCCTCCCCAAGGAACGAACCATGAACAGCAACCAGAACACCGAAACTCCCACCACCAAAAAGCGCCGGACACTCCCGTTCGCCTTGGCCGGGGCTGGCCTCGCAATGACCGGACTGGCGTTCGCTCCAGCGATTGCCTCGGCCCAAACCGACGAGACCACACCTGAGTCGACGATCCAAGAGACTGCCCCCTCGTTCGAGAACTTCCTCGCCCCACTGGTGGAGGATGGCACGATCACTCAGGATCAGGCCGACTCGATCGCCGAGAGTTTGGCGGAGCGGGGCTTTGGCCGAGGCCATCACCGCCACGGTTTCCGGGCCGGTGAATCCGACGTCGTGACCGAACTTCTGGGCCTCACAGAAGCCGAGATCCGGACCGAGATTCAGGCCGGCAGCACGTTGGCCGAGGTCGCAGAAGCGAACGGCGTTGCCACCCAAACCCTGATCGATGCCCTTGTCACCGAACACCAGGAACATCTGGACCAGGCGGTGACCGACGGTCGTCTGACCGAAGAGGAAGCCGCTGAGCGTTCTGCTGACCTTGAAGAGCGGGTGACGGCTCGGGTGAACGGTGAGTTCGAGGGCCGTGGCGGACCGGGCCACGGACGCCGGGGCTTCGGCCCAGCAGCCGCTGCTGACACCGTCGACGCATAACAGACCTCTCTAGGTTTCTCCCCGCCTCTGGGCCGGCCGAAGCACAGCACCTTTCAGTGCTGGGCCGGCCGGCTCTTTGGTGTTCCTCACCGGGAGCTGAGGAGTCCAGCCAGCATGCTGCGCTCGTCGAAACGGATGCTGAGCGACCCAGCTCGAGCCCGGCCGGAAATCTCATCGACAAAGCCAATCAGGGAGTACGCCTCGGGAGGGTTGCTGCGCCGGCCGCCAATGCCACCGCCCCCATCGCGAGGGTGATGGCGAGATCGCCAAAGAGGCCGGCTCCGGGGTTCGCCTGGTCGCCAACGGCCCGAAGCGCGTCGTAGGCATAGGTCAAGGGCATGACCACCGACGCCAGTTCCAACGGTCGGGCCATAGCGCTACGGGGAACGAGCAGGCCACACAGCATGAACTGAGGAAGGATGAACGCGGGCATGAACTGGATCGCTTGGAACTCGGTGTGGGCGAAAGCGCTGAAGAATAGACCCAGGGACATGCCGAGCAGAGCGTTCGCAACGGCCACGATCACGGCCAACCAGATCGGCCCGGCCACCTGAAGATCCAGTATGAGCGTGGCCACGGCCAGCACCGTGCTGGCCTGAACGACCGCCAAGGCGCCAAAGGCGGCCGCATAACCCAGGAGGAGACCCAGCTTGGCGGTTGGCATGCTCATCAACCGTTCCAAAGTTCCCGTGCGGCGCTCCCGCAACATCGCGATCGACGCCACGAGAAACATGGAGACCAGTGGAAAGATACCGACCAGCGGCAGCCCGGCGCGTTGGAAGACTTCCGGGCGACCGTCGAAGGCATACCGCACCAGGATGAGCAGCAGATTGGGCACGCCGACCAGCAGCATCACCGTGCGCCGATCGTGACGAAGTTGTCTGAGCACCCGCTTGGCCGTGGAGCGCGCTGTTGTCCAGATCACGTGGGGTCACCCCTCTCCTCGATGAGGGTCAAGAACGCCTGTTCCACTGTGTGTGACGAGGTGGACTCCATCAGCTGTCCCGGGGAACCTTCGGCCAGGAGGCGGCCGTCGCGCATGAGCAGCAATGATTCGCAACGCGCCGCTTCGTCCATTACGTGGCTGGAGACCAGCAAAGTGGTTCCGGCCCCCGCCAGATCAGAGAACAACTCCCACAGCTCGCGACGCAACACCGGGTCCAGCCCAACCGTTGGCTCATCCAAGATCAAGAGCCTCGGTTCGTTCAGCAGCGCACTGGCCAGAGACAACCGGGCTCGCTGTCCTCCCGAGAGCCGGTCGACCCGCTGGTTCCTGAACGGTGTCAGCTGCACGGTCTCCAACAATGAACGGCTCTGATCGACTTGGACGTCGAGCAACTCCGCGAAGTACTCCATGTTCTCCTGCACGGTGAGATCCTCATAGAGCGACACATCCTGGGATCGGTAGCCGACCAGTGACCGCAGGTGAGGGTCCCCTGCGGGGTGACCAAAGACGGTGATGGCACCCGTGATCTGAGCCTGCACACCAACGATGCCCCGCATCACGGTGGACTTTCCGCAACCGCTGGGTCCCAATAACCCCACGACGGAGCCGACCGGCACCGTAGTGGTGAAGTCGGTGACCACCTGACGTTCGCCCCTGGTGATACTGACGCGATCCAGCTGGATTGCTACCGACGATGCGGGTATTGCGGTTAACGCTGACACAGCGCCCAGCGGCCGAGCCGCAATGCAATGAACTCCATGTAGACAGTTTGGCCTGTGATCGCTAGCGCCCGCAGGGTATTCGGTCCCTACCGCTGTCTGCCCTGGCAGCGAAACAGTGCAAACTAGGATTCGGACCACTAGTGAAGCTATGGAAGCGTGGAAAAACGAATGGATAGTTCATCAGCCCGTGACGCATGGAACGACCGCTACTCGGCGAGCGACTACGTGTGGACGATCAAGGTCAACCAGTTCGTCGAACGCCATCTTGCCGACCTCGAGCCTGGCGAGGCAATCGACCTCGGCGCTGGCGAAGGACGCAACGCTGTGTGGCTGGCACAGAAGGGGTGGACGGTCACCGCCGTCGACTTCTCCACCGTGGGGCTGGAAAAGGGCCGGCAGCTGGCGCAGGACCACAACGTGACCGTCGACTTTGTCGAAGGCGACGCCACCACCTGGCAGCCTGACGGAACAGTGGATCTGGTGGTCCTGTCCTACCTCCAGCTCGACCCCGACGGCCGGCAGGCGGTGCTGACCCACACCAAGACCTGGCTTCGACCCGGGGGCACCCTCTTCGTGATCGCCCACGACCAAACCAACGTGGCTCACGGCTACGGCGGACCGCCATCAACGGAGGTCTGCTACAGCGTGGAAGAAACGGTCGCCGCACTCGATGGACTGGAGATTTCTCTTGCGGAGGTGGCCGAAAGGATCGTCGCGACCGACGATGGAGAACAGGTGGCCTTGGACACACTGGTCATTGCCACACAACCGTGAACCAATGCGGTACTGACCAAAGACTCTGCCCCCGAGCGGCAGCACCATCCAGACTCGGGCAAGAGCGAACGAAGCGCGCCGCCAACGATCCAACCGGGAAGCCACAATGAAATTGATCGACATCGAACAGAAGCGACAACTCCAACGAGAAGAGGCGGCGCACTGGCTGAGAACGCTGGCCGACGATCTAGCTCGGCACAATGACCTGGAGTTCGAACGAGACGGGCTGCCCTACAAGGTGGTCGTACCGGACGAGATCACCATGGAAATGGAACTGGAAATCGGCGACAAAGGCACCAGTCTCGAGATCGAGCTGTCGTGGTGACCAGCCGCTCAGAAAGCAGGTGTTGACCATGGCCACGGCAAAACCAATCGTCTGTCCAAGTTGTGGCACGCGAAATCGCGTGCCGGTCACCGCTCCGGGCAAACCTCGATGCGCCTCGTGCCACACCGATCTCCCCTGGTTGGCCAACGTCGATACCGCCAACTTCCCGACCGTTCTGGCATCTTCCTCGGTTCCCATCCTGCTGGACCTCTGGGCGCCGTGGTGTGGCCCCTGTCGGGCGGTTGCTCCCGCACTGGAGCAACTGGCCAAGGAACGGGCCGGTTCGTTGCGGGTGGTGAAAGTCAACGTAGATGAAGAACCCACTGTCTCCTCCGGGCTCGGCGTGCAGGGGATCCCCACAATGGTCCTGTTCAACGACGGTGCCGAGATCGGACGGCAGGTGGGCGCTCTGCCGTTCGCCCAAATTCAACAGTGGGTGGACAGTGTCCTGCCGGCCGAGAGCGGGAGCCACTAGCGAGATCAACAGACTTCCCTACGGCCATTTGGGAACTTCTGAGCGTTTGGTGACGATAGGTACACGTGGCCCTCGATGACCTGTCCGATTTTCCAAAACACCTGACGAAGGCGCGCCTCGCCGAGGCTGCCATCGAAGCCGAGTACGAAACCGGTGAGCACGAGGCCACCGAGCAGGAAGCTCGATCCCATATCGCTATTCGGGTGGCCCGTATGTCTCTGGGCCTCAGCGTGGTGATCTTGGGAATTGCAATGATGGTGTTGCCCGGTCCCGGCGTGCTCGCAATCGCCGGCGGCCTGTTCATATTGGCCAAGGACGTGGCCTGGGCCGACCGTCTGCTGCGGACGCTGCGCCGGAAAGTGCCGGGGATCCCTGACGACGGCAAAATCCCCCGCTCCCAGGTCGCCACGATGACGACCATGACACTCGGAGCAGTAGCTCTGTCGACCTGGTTTGCCACCCGCTAGTTGAACCGGACCCGGGGGCTTCCCACGTGGAACGACTGGTCGTTTGAGTGGAAGGAGCGGGCGGCGGAGGATGCGGCATTCGTGCTCCAGCAGAACCTCATGGCGACCGGTCCCGTACGGGCAACGGTTCGGTGGGATGACCTGATCGGCGCCTACAAAGCCCTCACCCGCCAGCATTCACCCGTCCGGGTCTTTTAGTTTCGTTGGAGCTGCCGGACCGTCTGCTTGAGGCGAGACTCGAGTGATGCGAGGCGAGGAGTGAGCCAGAGCGCTGCAAACCAGCCCACCATGGCGACGGCAGCGCCGAGGACTGCGTCGATGACGTAATGGTTGGCCGTGACGACCACGGTCACCGTCATCAGGATCGGACTGAGGACCCCGAGAATTCTGACCACCGGTCGTCGGCTGGCTCGATACAGCGCCAGTCCGATCAGCAGGTTCCAGCCGACATGCAGGCTGGGGACGGCCGCGTACTTGTTGACCAATGACGGCGGCTGGAGAATGCGGTAGGAGTTGGAGAAGTCGGTGACCGTGTCCTGCAAGCCCACATTGAGCAGTCGGGGTGGAGCGACTGCGAAGTTCGTGAAGATGATCAGCCCGATGGCCCCGGAGATGAACATTGCATTCCGGAGTTGGAGGTAGTCGACTCGTCGAGTCTGGTGGAGCCAGATCAGGGTGGCAGCGATGACCGGCCAGTGGCCCCAGATGTAGATCCAGTTTGCGAGGGTCACAAGCCAGTGATGATCCAGGATCATCCCTTGCGCCCAGCTCTCGATATCGAGAGCAAAGGCCTTCTCGAACTCCAAGACCTTCAGACCGTTCTGAATGGCGGTGGAAGCATCCCCCTGAGTCGCTCCTCGAACACCGAAATAGAGGAGGACGGCAGCCATCACGAGGCTGAGCTGTTTTGCCAGTTCGAACGTGAGCCGATCGGTGATGACTGCGGGAGAGAGCACTCGCGCCCTGCGGGCCTCGGCCCGGTGCTGGATTGGTCGATTGACTGTCGTCATGCGGTGCTCGCTCCTTGCCATGTGAAGATCGTCCGATGGAGCGCTGACACGTCACTGTCAGCCGGCTGACGGAAGGCTGGCAGCCCAGAGTCCTGTGGGCACACCGTCGGCGATGTGGCCCGATCCTGCTGAAGCCCTGGCGGCAACAACGTCGTTTGCTGTTCGTCGGATCTCATTCGTTCGATAACTGAAGGTTCACGCATTTGACCGGCGGCGACCAGGGGGGAGAACCCTGAACCGACCCTGAGTGGCACCGGGAATACCCTGATCTTGCGGACGGCAAACAAGCACCTGGTCCAAAGTCGGACGGGGCGGAAACACCGCGGCGCTCGACCGCGGTGCGATACTCACACCGATGACTCTGGACACCGGCTGGCTGGCCCGACACCTGGCTGCCGACGTAGAGTCGGTCGTCGGGCTCAGCGGGGGCGACGTCGCCCAATCGTTCAGGGTCGACCTGAGCGACGGCCGAGTCGTCTTCGCCAAGACCCACCACGATCCGCCGCGTCATTTCTTCACGACCGAGGCCACGGGTCTGCAGTGGCTAGCCCAACCGGCCGCCGTTCAGGTACCTAAGGTGCTGGCGGTGGCAGACGACCCTCCCATTCTGGTGCTGGAGTGGATCGAGACCAGCCCTGGGCGATCGCCGAACGAGAGCGCATTCGGGCGGGAACTGGCCGAGCTTCATCGGGCAGGATTCGAGCGGTTCGGACGCGCCGACGAACGCACCACCGGCAGCCGGGCGCTGCCCAATGACCAGTGCGACGACTGGGCCGAATTCTTCGCGATCAACCGACTCGAACCACTGGGCCGTCTGGCCGTCGATGCCGGCGTGCTCGGCAGCGAGTCCCGAGCGGGTCTGAAGACGATCGTCTCACGGCTCGCAGATCTTGCCGGACCGCCGGAACCGCCGGCTCGATTGCATGGCGACCTGTGGGCAGGGAATCGTTTGTGTGATCGGAACGGTGACAGTTGGCTGATCGACCCGGCGAGCTTTGGCGGACATCGCGAATTTGACCTGGCGATGATGCGGCTGTTCGGCGGGTTCGGGCCCGATGCGTTCGCGGCATATGCCGAGGTCTCTCCCCTGGCCGACGGTTGGGAGCGACGGATCGAGCTGTGGCAGTTGGCCCCGCTACTGGTTCATGCGATCAAGTTCGGCGGTGGCTACATCGGTGCGGCCGAAAGCGTGATCGACCGGTTCACCTGACCGGGTGAACCTCGTGGCTTGCGCCTGCCGTGGGTTCCACCACTGTCGAATAGAAACGGTGCGACACTGACTCCGCTCTCAGGCGTTGATGTCGAACAGCTTCAGGTAGTCGGCTGCCACCTGCGAGACCGGGGTGCCGTCATTTACCTGGCGATTGAGCTCGGTGATACGCGACTGCGACAACGGTCGCAGGATCGCCCCGGCAAGCGCATCAAATGCCTCCGGGGCCTGCTCGTAGACCTCGGTCGGGAGGTTGAGTGAGACGTTGTAGACGTAGAACACCCCAGGGTCGATTACCAGGTCGAGATCGAGAGCGTCGATGCGGCCATCAGTAGTGAAGACCTCCCCGAAATCGCAGGCCCCGGACGCCGTCAGCGGATAGATATCGGCCTCGTCATCAACCGTGCGGATCTGCTCTTCCGGTATGGCGAAGTTCGTCTCGGTCTCGAACAAAACCAGCCCATCGGAACGTTCAGCGAACTCGGGCTCGATACAGACAACGGCGCCACTGTTGTCCTTGAGATACTCCGCCATCGCTTCGAGATCGAAGGCGTCGACCGAGTACCTGGTCGCTTGATTCTTCTCGGCAAGGTCCGGCCCCACGGCAAATCCGTATGTGTCGTTGAACGACGACCTGCCGATCCAGTTGATTCCGTTCTCGGCCAGATCGGCCTCGTGTACGTTCTCTGTGAGCTTCTCTCCGTCCTCCTCGGGATCGGAGCGCCCAAGGTGCTCCACCCAGCCGGTACTGTTGTACTCCCAGTAGGCGTGGATGTCGCCGTTGAGGAGAGCCTGGCGAGTGGTTGCAGTGTCCCCGGTGTCGGTGGCGTCGGTGACCTCGGCCCCCCGGGCGACGAGCGCCTGGATCAAGATCTCGCTCAGCACGTACTGCTCGGTGAAGTTCTTCGAGCCGACCGTCATCGCGATGCCCTCGAAGGCGTCGGGGGCCAGGGCGTCGACCCCTCCGTCGTCCCCGCAACTCGTGGCGATGAGCAGTGCGGACAGCAGCGCTGCGGGGAATCTCAGCCGCCGGTGTGCGTTCAGGCGCGGGCGACGCAGGCTGAGCGGGCCGTTCATGATTCACCGCCGATCGGCGTTGCGGGCGCCTTGTTGTCGTCAAGGACGTCGTCGATTAGACCTGCCTCCATCGCCACGGCGATCTCCTCATGGATCTCGATCATTTCGAGTTCCTCACTGAAGCCTTGTTTCATGCTGTAGATGGCGATGAGAAGCACCACCGCGAAGATTGCGCCGCTCGCCACCGCCGCCGACTGGAGAGCCTGGAGACCGCCACCGATGAGCAAGATTGCAGCGATGGCGCCCTCCATGATCGCCCAGAACACCCGCTGGGCCACCGGCGACTCGAGCTTGCCGCCCGAAGTGAGATGGTCGACAACCAGTGAACCCGAGTCCGACGACGTCACGAAGAACGAAATAACGAGGATGATGCCGACCAGCGATGTCAACTGCGTCAGTGGGAACGCCTCGAGGAGGTCAAACATGGCAGTTGCAACGTTCTCGTTGACTGCGGCTGCCACGTCCCGGGTGCCGTCCATCTGGGTCTTCAGTGCAGATCCGCCGAAGGCGGACATCCACAGGAAGCTCAGTGTGGTTGGCACGAGTACGACCCCGATGACAAACTCCCGGATGGTGCGACCCTTGGAGACCCGCGCGATGAACATCCCAACGAAGGGCGCCCACGAGATCCACCAGCCCCAGTAGAACACGGTCCACCCTGACTGCCAGCTGCTTCCACTGAGCGACTCGGTCCACAGGCTGAGGCTGGGGAGCGCCTGGAGGTAGCTGCCGGTGCTCTCGAGGAAGGTGCCCACGATGAACACGGTTGGTCCGACGATCAGGATGAACAGGAGGAACAACGCACCCAAGTTCAGGTTGAGCTGTGACAGTCGTTTGACACCGCCGTCGAGCCCGGAGACCACCGACAGCGTGGCGACGCCTGTGATGACCGTGATCAGAATCACCTGAAAGGTCACATTGTCGGGCGATGAAAAGAGGAAGTTCATACCCGCCGACACTTGCTTGACGCCGAAACCGAGCGACGACGCAAGCCCAAAGAGAGTGGCAATAACAGCGATCGTGTCGATCAGATTCCCCCAGAACCCGTAGATCCTCTCCCCCAGGATGGGGTAGAAGACCGACCGCATCGTGAGGGGCAGACCCCGGTTGTAGGTGAAGAATGCGAGCGCAAGGCTCACCAACGCATAGATGCCCCACGGATGGAAACCCCAGTGGTAGAAGGTGGTCACCATCGCGGCCTCAGCAGCCTGTGACGTTTCCGCCTCGGCGCCGAAGAAGGGGGGCGGGGTCTGGTAATGGTAGATCGGCTCGGCGACGCTCCAAAAGAGAAGGCCAATGCCCATGCCAGCACTTAACAGCATGGCGTACCAAGCAAAGTTGGTGAACTCCGGCTTGGCGTCCTGACCGCCGAGCCGAATTCGGCCGAAACGACTGAAACCGAAGAAGACGATGGAGACCAGGAAGATGTTGGCCGAGAGGATGTAGAACCAGCCGAAGTTGTCACCGATGAACGAGAGCGAATCGGCGAAGACGGTCTCTGCCTGCTCTTGGAACGCCAGCGTGAGTGCAAGGAAGAGGACCAAGAACCCAGCGGAAGCGAAGGTCACCTGAGGGTGGATGTCGAATCCGAACTTGACGATGTTCGTGTCCCCTGGCTCTCGCTTGGCAACGTCTTCGTAGTAATCGAGGTCCGGGTCGACCTGGAGACCCTCGAAGCGGTCTCTCTCCCGAATCGCTCGTTGTCGTTCGGCGCGCTCGTCGTCTTTTCGGTCCCGCCTTGCTTTCCACTCTGCTGTTCGGTCGGTCATCGTTTCCCCCTTCGTCGCACGGCTAGGACACGTAGTCGCTTGATCGAGCGCCCACCTCCCCTGGGGCATCCGAACATCGGCTTCCACTACGGCAGAACCGAACCAACGGTGCTGCAGTCGGCGTAGCGGCCGGACGCAATCAGTTCTAGCACAGAGCAATTGTCAGCTTCCAGCCGTCCGATCCGGTCCGGCCGAGCGGGCTGTGCGGACGAAAACGCTGTTCAGCTGGCGAGACCTCGGGTGGCGGCGACGTCGCTGTCGTGGATGAAGAAACTCGCCACCGCAGCCGGCAGCATGATCGCCGCCATCGCCAGAAATCCCCACCGGTATGCGCCGAGCAGATCAGCGGACGGTGCGGTCTCGCCACCGACCGCTGCGATCCGTGTTGCGATCACGGTGGCCGCGAGCGCCACGCCCCCGGCGAAGGCGAACTGGCGCTGGGTGTTGAACACCGATGCGGCCCGTCCGGTCTCTGCATTGGAGATGGTTGCGTAGACCGCAGTCTGGACCGACACGAAAACCATGCCAACCGACAGCCCTCGAACGAACGACCCGACGCCCACCACCCACAAGGGCGTCTCGAGATCGAACAGTGCGAACCCGCCAGTGGCCACCGCGGTAAGGATGACTCCGAAGATCATGAGCCGTCGGGGCCCGATCGCCACGTAGACACGCTTGCCAATCAGGTTGGAAACGATGAAGATCCCGACCGCCTGAGGGGCCTGCCCCAGTCCCGATTGGGTGGCCGAGAACCCTCTGAGATCCTGGAGATAGAGCGGGACCACGAAGATCCAACCGAAGAAGCCGGCATAGATCATGGAAGCGCTGATGTTGATCGTCCGAAACAGTCGGTTTCCGAACAATCGGAGGGCGAGCATCGGTTGGTCCAGCCTCAGCTCGAGCACCACGAGGGCGATCACCGCCAAGATGCCGATGACCAATGCGGAGGTGATCGGAAGTGACAGCCAGCCGTAGTCCGGTCCGGTCGACAGGGCGAAGATCAGAAGCGAGACGCCCGACGCCGACAGGACCAATCCACCCAGGTCCAGCTGTCCGGGACTCGGCTGTGTCTCTTCCCGAAGCCACCTCAATGCGAGCATCAACCCGGACAGCCCGATCGGCAGGTTGATCAAAAAGATCCATCGCCAAGAGAAGTTGTCGACCAGAACCCCTCCCAGAATCGGCCCGATCGCCGGTGCGACCACTGCAACGCTGAGCACACCGACGGTCGCAGTCGCCCGTTCCTCTAACGGAAACGCTCTGAATAGCATGGCACTGCCGATCGGGGTGATCATCCCCGCCCCCAATCCCTGTAACACCCGCGCCCCGATCAACTGAGACAACGACTGCGAAGCGCCGCACAACAGCGACCCGATCACGAAAACGGCCAATGCGGTGAGGAAGACCCGTTTGGTCCCGAAACGATCGCCAAGCCAGCCGGCGGCGGGAATCGCCGAGGCGAGAGCCAACAGGTAGGCCAGGGCAACCCACTCGATCTCCGTGGTCGGCACCCCGAACTGCGCGGCCAGCGCGGGCAGCGCAACATTCACCGCCGTGCCGTCGATGATCGTCATCGATAGGCCAAGAATGTAAACCGCCATGACCCGGTACTTGTACTCACTCAACATCCCAGATCACTCACCGAGTCGACGTTACCCAGCCAGGTTCAAATCACGGGCATCGGCGACAAACGACCAGCCACGCACGGCGATCCCAACCGCGCGCTGGAATTGCAGTTCCCCCTGCCCGACTAGCTGGTGACCGTGGTGACGCACGTGTGAGACGGATGCGTCATTAGGCTTCTGAGAAGTGAAGCAACTCCTCAAGGTCTGGCCGTGGGTGAAGCCCTATTGGCTCTACATGGCGGGCGCCCTGGCAGGCACCGTTCTCTCGGTTGGCATCAGCCTCCTGATCCCGCTCCAGACCGCTCGGGTGATCGACGAAGGCATCGCCAAGAACGACGGCGAGCTGGTTCGGAGCACGGTTCTCTTCATGGTGGCGCTCATTCTCGCCGGGGTCGTGGTTTCGGCGATCACCAGCGCCATGGCCGTCCGGATGGCATTCAACACCATCACGGACTTGCGCAGGGATCTTTACGGACACGCCCAGCACTTCTCCTTCGGCAACCTGGACCGGTTGACCTCGGGCGGGATCCTCACCAGGCTCACCAGCGACATGACCAAGGTGACCACCATCCTCACGATGGGCTTGGCGTTCATCGCCCAGACACCGCTGATGTTCATTGGCGCCCTCATCGCCATCCTCTCCATCGATGCTTCGCTCCTCATCATCGTGCTGGTGATGATTCCGGCGATCGGCGGCCTGGTCTGGTACGTGCTGGCCCGGTCCGGTGTGCTTTACGACGCCGTGCAGAACCGGCTGGACCGGCTCAACACCGTGCTGCAGGAGAACATCGAAGGCACCGAGGCGATCAAGGCATTCGTCCGCCAAGACTTTGAGACCGAACAGTTTGATGAGGTAGCCGACGATCTCGCCCACCAGGCCACAATCGTGAACCAGCTCGTTGCCGCACTCATGCCAACGCTCATCGCCATTTCCAGCCTGGGAATCGCGGCGGTGATTTGGCTGGGCGGCAACAACGTGATCGACGGCGGTCTCAGCGAAGGCGACCTGGTGGCCTTCATCAGCTATATGGCCATGGTAACCATGCCCATGATGATGCTGGCATTCGTGCAGCCCCTCATCTCCGCGGCCGGCGCTTCCATGGCCCGTATCGACCAGGTCCTTCAAGAACAGCCCGAGGTGCCTGACGCCGAAGGTGGCATTGACCTGGGCAACCAGCCTCAACCGGGTGACATTCGCTTCGAGAACGTCAGCTTCGCATACCGCTCCGGCGAGAGCGACGACACGCTCGACAATGCCCTCACCAACATCAACCTGCACATCCGCCAGGGCACCACGGTTGCGGTGTTGGGAGCCACCGGGTCCGGGAAGTCCAGCCTGATCCACCTGATCCCCCGTTTCTATGACACCTCTGAAGGAACTGTGTACGTGGGCGGCATCGACGTGCGTCGGCTTTCCAAGGACTCACTGCGCCGCAATGTTGGGGTGGCCCTCCAAGAACCGCAGCTGTTCGGCGGCACGGTCATGGAAAACATCCGTTACGGACGACCCGACGCCACCGACGACGAAGTGTTTGCCGCCGCCAAGGCCGCCCAAGCCCATGAGTTCATCACGGCGATGCCAGATGGATACGACTCGCTGGTGGAGCAGAACGGCGCCAACCTTTCCGGTGGGCAGCGGCAACGGATGGCAATCGCCCGCACATTGTTGGTGGGACCGGCGATCCTGATTCTCGATGATTCCACCAGCGCAGTGGACTCTGAGACTGAAGAGAAGATCCAAGGAGCGCTCGAATCGTTGTCGAACCAGACCGTGATTTTGGTGGCGCAACGGATCAGCACGGCGCTGGGAGCCGACGAAATCGTAGTCTTGGACGACGGCAACGTTTGCGCTCACGGGTCCCACCGGGACCTGATGGAGAGCAGCCCCGTTTACCAGGAGATCTACCGCTCCCAGCTCGGGGAGACGGTGCAGTGACCGCCGTTCGCAGAGACCGCATGGGCGGTGGCGGCATGGGCCAGGGACTCAAGCGGGACGCCTCCACCGGCCAATCGTTTCGTCGCCTGCTGCAGTATCTCGTGCCCCACCGGGCTGAGCTGATCATCAGCGGCATCCTGATCTTCGGGGCCTCCATGCTTCAGCTGATCGGCCCATGGCTTCAGGGCGTCGCGATCGACGATTTCATCGCCACCCGAGATCGAGACGGCCTACGCAACATCGTGATCATCTTGACGCTCACCTATTTGGGGGCGTGGATCATGGCCGTCATCTACGGCCGGACCGTGGCTCGCGTGGCTCAACAGGTGATGGCCAAAATGCGGCGAGATCTTTTCCGCCGGCTCCAAGTGTTGTCGATGCGCTTTTTCGACCGCAACCGAACCGGCGACCTCATGAGCCGGGTAACCAACGACGTCGACGCCGTGGACCAACTGCTCAGCCAGAACCTCTTGAACGTCATCGTGTCCGGAATGCAGATCGTGAGTTTGCTCACCATCATGATCATCCTGGACTGGCGGCTCACCTTGGCCGCTCTGCTGCCTGTCCCGATCGTCCTGTTCGTGGTCAGTCGAATCGGGCGCGTCTCCGGACCGCTCTTTGGCAAATACCAGCGCAGCATCGGCGGGCTCAATGCCGTGGCCCAGGAACGCATCGGCGGTCAGCGATCGGTGATCGCCTTGAACCGCCAGAACGAGGCGATGGCCGAGTTCGCCACCGCCAACGAATCCACCCGGGCCAAAGGCATCAGGGCTCAGACGCTCACCGTGATCATGATGCCGCTGATGTTCGGCCTGGGAAACCTGAGCACTGTGTCCGTGGTGGGCTTCGGGGCATGGCTGGCCGTAGCCGGTGATGGCAACGGCGTAACGATCGGGCTGATCGCCGCCTTCGTCACCTACGCCAGCCGCCTCGGGCAACCGCTGGGCCGCATCGCCAACACCGTCACCTCCGTTTTCGCAGCGTTGGCCGGCGCAACCAGGGTCTTCGAGCTGATCGACGAACAACCCGACCTCATCGACACCTCCGCAGCCCCGCCACTCCCCCCGGTGCAGGGCCGGGTGGTCTTCGACCATGTGGACTTCGAGTACGTCCACGGTGAGCCGATCCTGTCGGACATTTCCTTCGTTGCCGAACCAGGCCAGATGATTGGTCTGGTTGGACCCACGGGAGCTGGAAAGTCCACGATCATCAACGTCCTCAACCGGTTCTACGACATCGCCGGTGGGTCGGTCACCATCGACGGCCACGACATCCGTGACGTCCAGGAAGACTCCCTCCGAAATCAGTTGGGCATCGTGCTGCAGCGTACGTTCCTCTTCAGCACCACCGTGCGGGAGAACATCCGATTCGGACGGTTGGACGCCACCGACGACGAGGTGGAAGCGGCAGCCCGCTTGGCCTACGCCGACCGGTTCATCCGGGCCCTCCCCCACGGTTACGACGAACCGGTGTCTGAAGGCGGCAGCAACCTGTCGCTGGGACAGCGCCAGTTGATTGCGATCGCCCGGGCGGCACTTGCCCAACCTCGGCTCCTGGTTCTGGACGAAGCCACCAGCTCAGTGGACACCAGAACCGAGCGGGACATTCAGGCCGCTCTGATCAGCCTCATGAAGGATCGAACCAGCTTCGTGATCGCCCACCGCCTCTCCACGGTCCGAGATGCCGATCTCATCCTGGTGATCTCGGACGGCCGCATCATCGAGCGCGGCACCCACGATGAACTGCGGGCGATCGGCGGACTGTATGAAGACCTCTTCACCGCCCAATTCCGTGGCACCATCTAAACCCGAGCGGCCCCCGGAGGGATGATGCCCATTGAGCAGTCCCGGCCAAACTCACACCCCATCTGTTGCAGCGCCGAGCAGGCGAGCCTCCGTGGCGGCGAACGGCCCCCGGAGGGACAGCATTCTTTCCGCCAGCTCACATCGCGCCGCAGGCTCTTGGGTACCCCCGAGAACCCGACCCCAGGCGAAGCGACCAGCCCTACGCAGCCAAACCTGAACCTATCGATGCACCTGTTGGAGCGCCGAGCAGGCGAGCCTCCGTGGCGGCGAACGGCCCCCGGAGGGACAGCATTCTTTCCGCCAGCTCACATCGCGGCCGCAGGCTCCCGGGTGCGCCGCAAGATCTAAACCCCAGGCGAAGCGACCAGCCCTACGCAGCCAAACCTGAACCTATCGATGCACCTGTTGGAGCGCCGAGCAGGCGAGCCTCCGTGGCGGCGAACGGCCCCCGGAGGGAGTTAGAGCACGGCCCCCGGAGGGAGTTACCTCACGGCCCCCAGAGGGACAGGCCAGCAGTTACTGCAGCACCTTGATAAGGCGTTCTTTGAGGTTGGAGTAGGGCGGGTAGAGAACCTTGAGGTCGAGGCGAGTGGACTTCTGATACACCGACTTGAGGTGGCTGAACGTCTCGAAGCCGGTCTTGCCGTGGTAGGCACCCATTCCGCTAGGGCCGATCCCACCAAAGGGCAGTTCGGGCAGACCGATATGCAGCAGCGTGCCGTTCACGCTCACCCCGCCTGATGACGTCTCGGCCAGCACCTTCTCCACGGCGTCGTCGTCTTCGGAGAAGACGTACAAAGCCAACGGCTTGGGACGATCGGTCACGAATCGAATCGCATCATCGATCGAGTCCACTTCCAGCACCGGAAGGAGCGGCCCGAAGATCTCTTCACTCATCACCGCCGATTCGGGATCGGAGTCGACCAGCACAGTTGGTTCGACGAAACGAGTGGTCCGATCGGTCGCACCGCCGATCGCAACCGTGCCCGACCCTGGTCCAGTCAGCAGGCCGTGAATCCGATCGAAGTGATCGTCGCTGATGAGCCGTCCGTAGTCAGCGCTCTTTTCGGGATCGCTGCCGTAGAACTCTTTGAGTGACTTCTTCATGGCGTTGAGCAGCGGCTCTTTCATCCCCCGCTCCACCAGCACGTAGTCGGGGGCGATACAGGTCTGCCCGGCGTTCACGAACTTACCCCAGGCCAAGCGGCGGCCGGCCACCGCCACGTTGGCATCGGCGGCCACGATGGCCGGGCTTTTGCCGCCCAGTTCCAGCGTCACCGGCGTGAGGTGTTCCGCCGCAGCCCGCATCACGATCTTGCCCACCCGGGTTCCCCCGGTGAAGAAGATGTGGTCGAACGGCTGCCCCAACAACGTCGTCGATTCCGCAGCGGCCCCTTCCACCACTCGAATCACGGAAGTGTCGAGGTACTGAGCGCAGAGCTCAGCGAGAATCGACGACGTGACCGGCGCAAGTTCGGATGGTGTGGCCACAATCGCATTACCGGCCCCAATCGCTGCTGCCATCGGTGAAAGGAGCAGCTGAACCGGATAGTTCCACGGAGCGATGATGAGCACAACACCCTTTGGCTCGGGTAACACTTTGGCTTTGCCCGGCTGGAACGCCACTGGCACTCTGGCTCTGCGGGGTTTCGCCCACTTGGCAAGATGGGACCGCGTGTGAGCGATATCGGAGAGTACGAATCCGATCTCGGTGAGCCACGATTCCGTGGACGCCTTGCGAAGATCGGCTTTCAACGCGGCGACGAATCGATCCGCGTTCTCCTCCAGCATCGCCGCCATGGCCTCAAGCTGAGCCTCGCGCCACTCGAGAGAGCAAGTGGCACCCGAATCGAATCCGTGCCGGACCTCTCCAACCAGCTCTGCCGCATCGAAGGTCTTCTGAACAATTACATCCATGGGTCCGGTGTATCCAAGCACGGCTCTTTTCGGAACATTTTGATCGATTGGGGAGCCCGGACCGACAACCAGATCCTCAGTAGTTCAGAAAGACCTCATAAGCGTCGGGGTCGGCCCGCACCCACCGCTCAATCCCAGCGAGACCGGTGAGATCGGTGGCGATGACTCGGTCGGCAACCTCTGTGTTGATCGTGATCAGAGGTGGAGCCGGCCATGAGCTGGACCGATCGATGATCACCAGCCCGTCAGTCAGGTTGCGTGCGGTCGCCCAATCCCACACCGAGTGATCGATTGCAGCAACATCGGCACCGCGCTCCTGTACCGCGCTGATCGATTGGAGGTGGGATCCGGTCTCCTCTTCGCCCCTGAACAGATCAATCGAACGACGGTGGGTTTGGAGGTGTTCAACCAGTGCGGCGTACCCCGACCAGGACCCGTAGTCGTTGACTGCTAATACGGCCCCCGCCACGTCGGCCAGAGAAGCATAGCCACTTGCTTGCCGAGCCACGATCACGGAGTGATAGACCGGCCTCTTTCGCCCTTCAAATACTGGCGCCGCTCCCACCGAACCAGCAAGGTCGCCGGATTGGAGCAATTGCGTTCCCAGGAGACCGCAGACCCATACGCCGTCGAAGCTGCCGCTCGTAGCGTGGCGCAACCGCTCGTTCCATGAGAGAGAAGCGTCGAAGGTTGCCCCTAATCGGTCACACGTTGCGGCGAGAATCTCATCGGTGTTTTCAGCGAGCAGGGTGGTGAAGATCACCGGTTAACGGGAGTTCCGGTGATGGTGGGCTCGAGCGGCTTCTCGACCGTGGCGGGCTTGGTGAGAATCCTGATCGCCTCCCATGTTGGCGTCACATCGTAGTCCCAGTATTTGGTGCTCTCGATCTCCACGTGGCCAACCCCAGTGACCCCGCCACGAATGCACCCGTTGTGGATGCGCACGCTGTGGTAGACCTTGGGGGCAATTTGATCGACAGCGTGTTTGTGGACCGAACTGCCTCGCCACGCTTGCCTGTCGTCTGGTTTGGCATGGACCACCAGGTTGGCCCAATGGTGATCCACCAGCTCAACCGAGCTGTAGCTCATGATCCCGGGATAGTTCCGAAACTCGGCCAGAAGGTCGACCTCCACACCGTCGAGGCATACTACGTCGGCGTCACGACGCCGATCACCGAAGAAGCCCACCACATTCACCACCGGGGTTTCGAGAAGTGCGGCGGGATCACACATCACCACGCGCCGCTGTAAACCATGCACCTCCCAGGTGAGCACTTCGTGGGGTTCGATAACGATCTCGCCCTTTCGGCACCGTCGCATGAGCGACCGAAGATCCTGGAGCAGATACGCGAGGAGCGCGTGATCGCTCTGATAGTTCGCGGGGTCAGCACAGGGATGTCCCTCGGGCTTTTCCTCAGTTGCCAAACATCTCGGCTTCAATCGGACTCACTTTCCCATCTCTATCATCGTCCCAGAGAAACGGTCTCTTGACCTGAATCCTCAATAAGCAAAGTTCTCCGCATCGGCTTCAGGCAAAGCGCCAACCGGTCCACGAATCGTCGCTTCACCATTACACACTAAAAAAACCTACTTTTCAGTAGCGGTATTGTATTGCAACTAATCAAAGCTGTCTGTAGAGTGGAACGCCTCATGGCCACTCACTACCAACTACCAATCAGTCGATGATCTGGCTGCTGCTGGGCCTGCATCTCGCAGTAATCGGGGCGTTGGCGATCGGAGGCCGCTCGCTCGGGCGTTTTGCACTGCTGCTGGGAGCACTCCCGCCCGCCGTCACCTCGATCTGGGCGACAATCCACGCAGGAACAACAAGCCCTTTTGTGGTCAACCAGTTGTGGGTCGAAGGCCTGGACCTGGGGTTTCGCTTTCGGATAGACGCGCTGGCCGCTCTGATGACCCTGCTGATCTCCGGCATCGGAACCGTCGTCTTCGTGTACGCCTTCGCGTATTTCAGCCCAACCGCAAAAGGCGTGCCCGGCTTCGCCGCCACACTTCTGGCGTTCTCGGTCTCGATGCTGGGTTTGGTCTGGGCCGACTCGATCTGGACGCTGTTCATCTTCTGGGAGCTCACCTCTGTCACGAGTTTCCTCCTCGTTGGGCACAAGCACGAAGACGAAGACGTTCAAGCAGCAGCTCGCCGAGCACTGATGATCACCGGCGGCGGTGGCCTTGCTCTTCTCGCTGGCTTCTTACTGTTGGCCAACAACGCTGGAACAGTGGTGATCAGCGATCTCTCCGTCGCGAGCGGATCAACCGGCACCATGGCCGCCGTGTTGATCATGGTGGCAGCAGCCACAAAGTCCGCCCAGCTACCTTTTCACGTCTGGCTTCCCGGGGCCATGGCGGCACCAACACCCGTGAGCGCTTATCTGCACTCGGCCACAATGGTGAAGGCCGGCGTGTTGCTGGTAGCGGTGACCGGTCCGTTCTTCGCGGACTCCGAGATCTGGAAGTGGCTGGGCCTTACCTTTGGTATCACCTCGATGCTGTGGGGGGCGGTCGGTGCGCTACGGCACCGTGACGGCAAGCTCATCCTGGCCTGGGGCACGATCTCCCAACTCGGGCTGCTCATCACGCTGCTCTCGCTCGGCTCGGCCAAAGCCACCTTTGCTGCGATCTCGCTGCTGTTTGCCCATGCGCTTTTCAAGGCTGCGCTTTTCCTGGTGATCGGCGAGGTCGACGTGCGGGTCGGGACGCGTGACATCACCCGTCTCGGGGGCCTTTACCGCACCATGCCTCTCACGTTCGCAACCGCAGTTGCGGCCGGCGCCTCAATGGCGGGGATCCCACCGCTCCTGGGTTTCGCGGCCAAGGAGGCTGCCATCGAGGCAGTGCTTGGACTGAAGGGAATGGAGCTGGCAATCGCCGCAACGGCAGTAGTCGGCGGGGCCGTGCTCACCGTGGCGTACACCACCCGTTTCCTCTACGGCGTCTTTGGCCCCGGCCCTGCGGTGGACGTGGCGCCGGCGAAGATCGCCCTCAACGGGCCGGGACTGCTGCTAGCAGCGGCAAGTGTGGCGGGTTTCCTAGCTCTTGGGCTAGTCAACGACATCGTGGGCCCGGCCGCCGTCGAACTCGATGCCGACGCTGCGGTCTATTCGCTGCTTCGGTGGCCCGGCCTCACCACGGGACTTGCCGTTTCAGTTGGCGTGGTGATCGTCGGACTGGGTCTGGGCCTTCTTCTTCGATCCTTCACGCCGCCCACTCCAATCCCTCGTGGCGCAGACTTGGCTGACGATCTCTTCGATGGCGTGCTAGAAGGCGCCCGACGAGTCACTGCTCGGATCCAGCACGGGTCTCTGCCGGTCTATGTAGCCACCATGGCAGCAACGGCTGCGGCGGCCTCGCTTCCGTTCCTCGGTGCCCTGCATGCTGATGTGCTCGTGGCATGGGATCGCCCACTCCAGGCAGTCGTAGGCGCGGCGGTGGTGGTAACGGCCTTTGCCAGCGCTCGCGTAGGATCACGACTGGGGGCTGCCGTTGCACTGGGAGCGGTGGGAGTCGGCGTGTCGGGACTCTTCGTCCTCCACGGTGCACCCGACTTGCTCCTCACTCAACTCTTGGTGGAAACCGTGGTTGTTGTTGGATTTGTTGTTGGTCTTGGCCATCTCTCCAGCAACTTTCCTCCGGTAGGGGCAACGTGGCGGTCGATCCGACTCGGCGTCGCTGGACTCGGCGGTCTTGGCGTCATGGTGGCACTTGCCGCTTCGGCCACCCAGCCAACCGGACGACCTCCAATTGACGCGATCGCCGATCAAGCGGTAGTCACCGGCGGTGGCCAGAACGTAGTGAATGTGATCCTGACCGACATCCGCGGACTCGACACACTGGGTGAAGTAGTGGTGATCGGAACGGTGGCTCTCGGCATTCTCGCTCTGACCCGAACGCAACGGGAAGGACGCCAAACGTCGTGATGAGAACCCCTCTCTCGCCCATCCTCGGCCCCGCCGTGCAGGCGGTCAGCCCGCTGGCCCTGCTGATGGCCACCTACCTACTGTTCGCCGGACACAACAGTCCCGGCGGCGGGTTCGCCGCCGGTTTGGTGATCGGGGCGGTCATTGCTCTACGCCGTCTCGCCGACCTCCCCTTCCCCACCGTCGCCACTCCACTCATCGCTACTGGCGTCATCGTGATCGCCGTTGTAGCCACCGCTCCCATGCTCTTCGGCAACGCGCTTCTGGATCAGTCGATCTGGAAGCTGGAGTTGCCTCTCATCGGCACCGTCAAGTCCGGCAGCGCCCTGCCATTCGATATCGGCGTCACGGCAATCGTGGTCGGTTTGGTGATGGCGCAACTCGACGGACCAATCGCTCCGCCGACCCCGCCCGATACCGACACACAACGCCGAGAGGAGGCCCTGTCATGAGCATGGCCCTTATCGCCACCATCGGTGGGCTCACTTCGGTGGGGCTTTATCTGATCACTGCCCGCTCACTCAGTCGGATCGTGCTGGGTTTCGCCCTGCTCGGACATGCCGGGGTTCTTGCACTCCTGGCCGCCGGTGGCCCTGCAGGCCAGGCACCGATAATTTCTGATGACGGAACAACAACCGGCATCGCAAATCCGCTCACGCAGGCTCTGGCGCTCACCGCCATCGTGATCTCCTTTGGACTCACACTCTTTCTTCTGGCCCTGGCGCGCCGCCAACAGGAACTGACGGCGGACGACTTGGTGGAAGACGACCTAGAGGATCGACGTATCGCCAGGCTACGAGATCTCCCCAACGGTAAGGCACCATGAACACTTTGATGTCCGCCACGATTGTTGGTCCACTCCTCGCCGCCGCAATTGCACTTCTGGTCCGCCGCTCTGCGCCGTTACGCGATCTCACCACGATCACCGGTCTGGCCGTTGCCACCGCATCAGCGATCGGGATCCTCGTATCCGTGGAGTCCAACGGGACTCACGTCCTTCGAGTGGGTGATTGGAACCCCGAACTGGGCATCGTCCTGGTGGCGGATCTTTTTGCTGCACTGATTCTGCCTGTTGCGCTGCTCATTATTCTCATCGTCGAATTCTTCGCCATCGGCCAGCGCCGAACAGCGTGGGGAGCGAACCCCGAACTCGCCGGCCCGCTGGTCCTGGTTCTCACCTCCGGTGTCTCACTCGCCATACTCACCGGTGATCTCTTCACGCTTTTCGTTGCATTTGAGATGATTCTCGTATCGAGCTACGTACTGCTCACGCATCAAGGGCAGCAGGCCCAGGTTCGAGCCGGGATGACCTATGTAGTGATGAATCTCCTGTCATCCACCCTCTTCCTGTTCGGTCTCGCTTTCGTCTATGCCTCTACCGGCACGGTGAACATGGCCCTCTTGGCCGACCGAATCCCGATGCTCCCCGATGGGGTTCGTTGGGGGCTGGGGGCCTGGTTTTTCGTAGTCTTCGGCACCAAGGCCGCAGTCTTCCCGCTCTTTTCGTGGTTGCCAGACTCGTATCCCACGGCACCCACCACGATCACCGCAGTCTTTGCCGGTCTGCTCACCAAAATCGGTATCTACTCGATGATCCGATTCCACACCCTCATGGAGATGGACGCCCTCGGACCAGTGCTCCTCGTGGTAGCGGCTATCACCATGCTGATTGGCGCGCTCGGCGCGCTAGCCCAGAGTGACGTCAAGCGGATCCTCTCTTTTCACGTGATCAGCCAAATCGGCTACATGCTCATGGGACTGGGCCTCTTTTCCGTAGCTGGCACCACGGCAGCGATCCTCTTTCTCATTCACCACATGCCGGTGAAAACAGTGCTCTTCCTCGTGGGCGGCCTGATCGAAAACATCGAGGGCACCAGCCGTCTCAGTCGCCTCGGTGGCCTCTCGAAATCCACGCCAGCGCTAGCGGCTCTCTTTGCCGTCCCGGCTCTCAGCCTCGCCGGCCTGCCCCCCTTCTCCGGGTTTGTGGCAAAGCTGGGAGTGATCAGCGCCGGCATCGAACAAACCGCCACCCCCGTCGTAGTGGCTGCACTGCTGGCAGGAGCGCTGACGCTGCTGTCTATGACGAAGATCTGGATCGGTGTCTTTTGGGGTCCGCCAATCGAACACGCCGCCGGTCCGCGGCTCAGCCCGGCCAATCGTCGGCTCATGTACGCCGCCACCGGTACTGCGGTGGCCGGCACGCTCACGATCTCGTTATTCGCCGGCGCACTATTCGATCTCAGTCAGCGAGCTGCCACCGGCCTCATCACAGCTGACCTCTACGTAGGCGCGGTGTTCCCATGACCCTCTTGTTAGTCGCTGGGTGGTGTGCGCTCTGGAGGGACATCTCCGTTGCCAACCTGCTCTCCGGAACGATCGTGGCGGTGGGAGTGCAACTCGTCCTTGGTCGTTCGGTACTCGGTGGCAGACCTATGAAGATCGTGCCGGTTCTCAAGCTCGTGCGACTGGTTTTGATCGATCTCGTTCGTTCCACCGCAAGTGTGGCGTACGAGATCCTCACGCCTACCGACCACACTCAAGAAGCAATTCTCGCGATCGCGATACCATCCAAAGCGCACCACCTCATGCTGCCTCTCACCGTAATGATCACCTTGACACCAGGCACCGCCGTCATCGAGACCGATCCGATTGCGGGGAACATGTACCTTCACCTGCTCCACCACGACCAGCGCCAAGAGACCGTTCGTCACGTGGAACGGTTGGCCGAGCTATTGGCCGCCGCGTTCCCTGCGCCCACTGGCCAACGGGAGCTGACTACGTGATCACCTTCGCTCTTGCGTGTTTTTGCTTCTCTGGACTCTGCGGAGCCCTCCGCCTCTCTATCGGACCTGACCTTGCAGACCGGGTGATGGCGCTCGATGTCGTGGTAATGAGCCTGATGGGCGCAGTCGCTGTTGAAGCGGCGCGAACCAAGGACGCCACCTATCTCGTCAGCCTCGCAGTGCTGGCCATTATCGGTTTCACCGCAACAACTGCCGCCAGCGCATTCATCGTGCAGAAACAGCGATCATCGGGAGAGAACGTATGAACATCCTCGCATCCGCCCTGATGGTCACCGGTGGTCTGATCGCGGTATTGGCAGGCGTAGGAATTCTCCGGTTCGGTACGTCACTCGGCCGCTTCCATGCGGCCGGAAAAGCGAGTCCGGTGGCCTTCCTTGTGGCCGGCGCTGGAGCCGCACTGGCGCTGGGCTGGACCCAGGCCGCCTTCTTGGTAGTTGCCGCAGTGGCGATGGTGCTCACACTCCCGGTGGGCGTACATCTTCTCTTCCGGGCTGTCTACCACTCGAATCGACCGCTTCGTCTAGTGGTCGATGAACTCCGCCCTGCGGTGCAGGCCGGCACTGCAAATTCCCTTCACGACTCACAACACCAACCAGCAAAGCATTCACCATGACCACATCTGAACCGTTCCACCCAGTCACCGACGAGCTTCTGGAGCACAACGCCGCGTTCGCCGCCGAATTTGCCGACAGCGACCTCCAGGTCAACCCGATACGCCACCTGGCGGTCGTGGCGTGCATGGACTCTCGAATCGACACGTTCAAAATCCTTGGCCTTGCCAACGGGGAAGCCCACATCATTCGCAACGCCGGCGGGGTGATCACCGACGACGTGATCCGTTCGTTGTGCCTGTCACAACGATTGTTGGGGACACGAGAAATCATCCTCGTTCATCACACCGACTGCGGACTTCAGAAAGTGAACGAAAACGACTTCCGCAACGAGCTCGAGACCGAGCTGGGGGTCAAGCCGTGGTGGTCGCTCGAAACGTTCACCGACCCGTATGCCGACATTCGCCAGTCGATCCAGCGGCTCTACATGACCCCGTTCCTGCCTTACAAGCACGACATCCGGGGCTTTGTCTACGACGTGACCGACGGCCTGCTGCACGAGGTAGATCTCCGTCACGCCCCCGATGAACCATCCTGAAAACATTTCTATGAAAGTTGCAAGCCGTCATGTCGTTCTTAGCGCCTGAAAACAAGCTGCCGTCCTGGACGTTTCTTACCAACCATGCCCACGTCCTGATTGCGATCAGTCGCAATCCTGAGATCCGTCAACGCGATATCAGCTACCAGGTTGGAATCACCGTTGGAGCCGTGCAGCGGATCGTGAATGAGCTGGAGACCGAGGGGTATGTCCGGAGTGAACGGGTGGGCCGTCGCAATCGCTACCAGGTGATGACCGACCAGCCGCTGCGCCATCCCCTCGAGGAGCATCACACCATCGCTGACCTGATTACCTCACTCGACTTCTAGGGTTTCACCGCTCCCCCGCCGTGTGGGTGGGTGCTGCCGGAATGTCACTTCCGGCAACTCGGAAATTCGCACCGAGCATCACTTCGCCATTCGGCAGGGTGCGGGCCTCGGTCCCAAATCGTTCCAACCCGACCTTCTCGGCAACCCGGAGCATTGCCTCGTTACCGACGCTGGTGCTGAGGCGGACAGGGTGGCCCATCGAACTCCAGTGGTCGATCGCAAGTTGCAGGGCCTCGGTTCCGAACCCCATTCCCCGTTGATCCGGTGCCAGCCAGATTCCTAGCTCGATCGAGTTGTCGATATGCAGAGCCGTACTGATCCCACCTACCAGCGTGGAGGTGGAGTCACAGAGATGCACGGCGGCCTGGCCTTGGAACAACAGGTACGCCGTCGGTGACAACACCGCTTGCCAGACAAGACTGGTGACGGCGGGGTCGGCCCCGTTGATCTCCAGTATGTCTCCCTGCTGAACCGACCAGTACTCGACTGCACTCTCGGACGTGACCGGCCGGAGACTTACGCTCTCGCCAGCCACCACGCCTTCTTCCGGCCAAATCCAGGACCACCGTGGCGGTTGGATCTGAACTCTTCGAGTCCATCCATTGCGGGCGCCGCTACCGCGCCCAACGACGGCCAAGGCGCAACCTGTGACCAAACGGACAATGATCAGCAGGCCGTCCATCTCGTTGTGAATCGACGATCCAACGGCAGCGCTTTAGTCGAAACCCGTCGATCCGAATCAGGACGGAGCGTTTCCACGGGGAAATGCTCCAGATCTCACAGAGCTAGATTTCGCACGCTCCCGCCGAGCAGTCTTTCCCTGCCGCAGCCGCCCGTAGGTGGCGGAAGCCGATCCCCACCCCGATGGCGTAGACCACCCCGAACGCGATGCCCACCCCCAGCGTGTTCCTGCTGATGAGCGAACCGAACGCCGTCCCGCCAAAGATCACCGCCAGGACTGCCATGGACAGCGGCAGGTGACACGGGCAGAAAACGAACGACCAGATGAGCCAGCGGCGCCCACGTCGCTCGCGCTCAAGGGACTGAACCCCTCCGGCGGCGGGCGCAGCTTCGATCAGCTCGGTTGCAGTCATGCGTTCATCTCCAAGGGTTGGGAAAGACATCGACAGTTCGGGACCGAAGGTTGAATCCAATCGGCGCTCAGGCGGTAGCGAACAGTTCGGTCCAGGCCCCGTAGCCGCCCATGATGTCGGTTACGTCCTGGAAACCGGCCTGGCGAAGCACGCTGGCCGCTACCGAAGATCGGTACCCGCCGGCACAGAACACCACGGTGGGGGCAGCGGGGTCCAACTCGTCCAGACGCCCGCAAAGCTGACCAACCGGCAGGAGGGTTGCGTCCGGGATGGTCCCGAGTGCGATCTCTCCAGGGTTGCGAATATCCACCAATTGGAGCCCGTTGATCTCACCCTTGCGATCTTCAAACTCTCGGGCGGTCATGCGGGAGGCGCGTTGCACCTTGCCGGGGTTGGCTGCCATGACCGACAGCGGATGCTCGAGGTAACCAACCACCCGATCGAAACCGATTCGGGCCAATCGATTTCGCGCTTCCACTTCGAAGCCGTCCTCCACCACCAACACGATGTCGACATCGTGAGGAACAACGGATCCGGCGAATTCGGCGTAGCGGCCGTTGAGGCCCACGTTTACCGATCCAATGAGATGGGCGAGCGCGAAGTCTTCCGGCGTCCGGCCATCGACGATCATGGCGCCCCCGGTAACGGCAGCCTCCAGCGCCGCCAGATCGAGGGCTACCGGAGGAACCGACTCCTCCAGTAGGTCACGGTCCTTCCGGTTCAGGATTGCGTCGTACACGAAGTAGCTGGGGGCCGGCGGTTGCCCCTCGGTGACAAGCTCAATGAAGGTCTTTTTGTCCGGAGCGAGCAAGGCATAGTTGCTGGCCCGTTGTTCACCCATGGTCGAAGACGTCTCGGTGGAAAGGTTCTTGCCGCACGCCGATCCGGCTCCGTGGGCGGGAAAGACGCGCGTGGCGTCGGGCAGTGGGAGCAACTTGGTGTGCAGGCTGTCGTACAGCTGGTCGGCAAGCTCATCCCGGGTGAACCCGATGGACGCCAGCAGATCCGGACGACCCACATCACCGATGAACAACGTGTCGCCGGTGAGAACACCATAGGGCTCGCTGTCTTCGGCGTGCTCCCACACCACGATGCTGATCGATTCAGGTGTATGCCCAGGGGTGTGGAGAATCTGGAGCTTCACGTCGCCCAGACTTATCACCTCGCCATCGGCCAGCTTTCGTGACGGGAATTCTGTCTCGGCCACTGAAGAGAAACCGATCTCCGCGCCGACGGCGGCCGCCATCTCGAGGTGGCCGGACAAGAAGTCCGCATGGAAATGCGTCTCGATGACGAGCTCGATTTCGAGGCCGGCAGCGGCTGCGTCGCGTACGTATTCATCTACATCGCGGCGAGGATCCACAACCACGGCGCGACCAGAGCTCTCATCTCCGATCAGATACGAAGCCTGCGAGAGGCAATCGAGGTAGTACTGGGTGAACTTCATTGGAGTCCTTTCACGGGCTTCATCGCTTCTTATTGTACGTACAATATACCCCCAAGGGTATCCTTGTCAACCACCGAAATGATAGTCGCTGGTCTTGAGATGTGACGAGACGGGGGCCATTGGGCGAAGGCGCGGGTCACGACCTCTGCGAACCGCCGGAACTAAGACTCTTCCAATCCAAAGCGCACGGGTCGTGATATCTCCGCTTGGTTGGCCGCGGTCTAGATGTTGACCGAACCGCATTCGGTGTCGTTGAAGGTTCCGGCCGTCCACTCTCGAATGGTGTAGCTGAACGTTCCGGGAGACAGGCCGGTGTCGTTGAACGTTGTGGCGCCCGCTGACGGTGTAGCGCGCCAGATTCCGTTCCGGCGAACTATCACTCTGCCGGCAAAACCTTGCCACTCGACCGTAGCGGCTGTGCCCTGTGCAACAACGGTGCATTGCGGAGTCTGGCCCTGTACATCAGCGACGCCGCACGGAGTATCGGTGAAGGTGCCGCTCTGCCAGGTACGGAGCGTGTAGTCGTAGGTGCCGGGACTGAGCGATTCACTGAATTCGGTCGCACTGGCGGGCGGTGTGGCCCGCCAGGCGCCATTACGACGAACGATTTCGGTAGCCGCCGAATCACTCCAAGCCACTGTTGCGATAGCTCCCGCCACGGTGACGCCACAAACCACGACTTCGGGATCGTCATCGGTGGTTACCGAACCGCACGGGACGTCCTGGAACGATGAGCCAGCCCAGACCCGCAGTTCGTAGGTGGTCATTTGCCCGGCCGGCGGTTGCTCGTCCACCCACTCGGTGTCGCCTGCAGGGGGTGAAGCCAGGTAACTCCCGTTTCGACGAATGATCTCAGTGCCGGGAAAGGGGGTCCAGCTGATGGTGACCTCATCGGCAACGAGGGCAACCGAACACGTTCCGCCGGGGTCGACTGGAGGAGGTCCGTCACCGGTTCCACCGAACAGCGGATCATTGACCAGATCCACATACGCCGCGAGTGATTCGACGCTCGAGTCCACCCACCAGTCGCAAGAGGATCCGGGTTCTTGATGGTCGGCGTGGAAGGCCATGATCAACCGCACCTGGCCCCACTCAGGCCGGCGCAGGAGCCGGCGAATTTCGGTGACCCACTCGGCCTTGCGGTTGGGGTCGCTATCGTCCTCGGTACTTCCGAACTCGGCGACCACCAGACCCGTACTGGGATGAAGGGCCGCGAAGTCTCGTACCGGCGTCAACATAATCTCGAGATCTCGCCAATTGTTCGTGATATTCACTCGGCAGTCGGACCAGTTGTACGGGTCAGCCCCGATGTGGTCCACCCACTGATCACCGGGGTACCACAAACCGGCCGACCTCCGGTCGGTGCTCGGCCGCGAGAAGGCGTAGGACGTCATCACCCAGACGTACTCGGCGTTGGTCACCCCCTCGAGGCGAAAGATGTCGACCACCTTGCGCCACGCCGCAACAAACTCCGAACTGGACCCGAAGGCCATGTTCCCCACGATCTCGGGTTCGTGATGGAATGTGAAGTACACCGGAGTGTCGAGCGAGGCGATTTCGGCCGCCCACTGCCGGATTTCGAGATCGACGGGAGACCCGGGGACGGCGGTGGCAATGTCGAGCCAGGGGACGAGGCTCCCGTCGGCCCGCTGGGGGCGAACACTGATGAAAGGTGTGGAACCTTGCGCCACAACCCATGAAACCAGCTCATCCTGACTCGGCAGTTCTTCCCAGAGCAAGTAGCGGCGGACCACCGAAAGCTGCTGACCAAGGCTTGTTTGCAGACGGCTGGTTGCCTCCACACGAGTCTCGGTTCCTACCGGGGAGGCGTGAGCGCCAAAAAGGATGGGAGTCAGAGGATCGACCTCTCCGTCGGCCGAGACCGGAGCGGTGAACGCAACCGTCCCGATCAACATCGCAGCCAAAATCAGCACGCGCACGGCATATGAACTGCGCCTCGACGCGCCATCAACCCCTAGTCGATTCCCACTCATATGTCCGCCACCTCAAGTGCTTCCGTCTCCGAGCGAGAGTACAGAGGATCGCGGGTGACCCCTAGGGGATAGGTTCGAATCGGGAAGTATCACCCGATGGGCCCGGGTAGCCCTGCTTATGCGCTGGGCGAGATGTCGACTCCGGGCCTGTTCAGACCGTCCAACACTCCCTGAATGTCACAACGATCGGTTTGGTTGTAGGGCAGTTTGGCAAGGAGAGAACCCATGGCACAAGAGTTGGTCACGGCAGAGAACATCAATCCCCCGCCCACCGCTCCCGCAACAGCCACCGCCACGGGGCTGGCGACGCTGGCAAGAATCGAACCGACCACGAGGGAACCAGCCGCCAGCCGAACCTGACGGTCCATAGCCCAGCGCTGGGTGTCACCGTGGACCACATCACCACCGTCGGCCAGCCACGCATTCATGCCGCCCTCCAACAGGTGGAGCGAGTGCTTGCCGGCATCGGTCAGCTTCTGATGAGCTTGCGTTGCCCTAGCTCCGGATTGGCACACCAGCACAGCCGGGTGGTCCGTGTCGGCAAGATCTCGCACGTGTTCGCCAAGGGTGTCCAGCGGAACGTTGTACGAGCCTTCAATATGGGCGGTCTCGAACTCGCCGCCGGTCCGAACATCGAGGACCCGTACATCAGGGTCGGTGGTCAGCAGATGACGGAGTTGGGCAGAGTTGATGGTGTCGGTTTGCGGGATGGTAGTTGCCATTGGATTTCTCCTTGTAGGTGCCTCATGCGAGACGGTTTGTTACGGGTAGTCAGGAATACGGGTGAGTCGGGAAAGGCTTTCAGCTCGCTGGTGCGGCCACGGCGAGGCGCAGGGGTCTGACGCGGTCGGTGGCGAGGTCATACATCGCCCCGTGCACTTCAACGGCACCGGACCGGATGCCCTGGCCGGCTGGCGACTTCGAGTTGGTGAGAGCGTCCACGGCGCTGCGAACGTTCATCTCGATCAACTGCTCGAGCGTGAGTGTGTCGGTCTCGCTAACGAGCGCACAGATCTGGTGGGTAATCGGGCTCAGATATCCATCGCACTTGCCGGCTCGGGCCGCAGTGACGGCTCCGCAGCCGGTATGCCCAAGCACGATCAGCAGCGGGACACCCAGCTCTTCGACGGCATAGTCGAGGCTGGCGATAGCGGCCGGCGTCGCCGTGTTACCGGCAACCCGAACCACAAAGATGCTCCCGGCGGGCTGGTCGAAGAGGAGCGATGGCGGCACCCTGGCATCTGAGCACGCCAGGATCGCGGCAACCGGCGCGTGCTCGGGAGCGGTGACTCGGTGAGGCTCGCGAATGGCCCGGTGGGAGGCCATCAGAGATTCCAAACGCTCAGACATGAAGGCCCTCCCGCGCCACTGCGGCACTGGTGCGTTCATCGATGGCGTGACGGCGTTGATCCACCGCCTCGGAGGAGCCGGCGGTGACAGCTGCGACAGCTTCACTGACGGAAGGGTGGATACGAGGGCCAAGGTCATCCCAAATTCCGGCCCGGCGAAGAACGTCGCGCACCGGACCCTTCACATCACTGAGGTGCAGCGCAACGTTCCGTTCATCGATCTCCACCATCACCTCGCGCAGCATCTCGGCTCCCGTTGCGTCGAGGTCGTTGATTCCCGAGGCGTCGAGAATCAACGCTCGGGGCTCCACCTCTATTGCATCGGCGTGTTCGATAAGGAGCTTCTTGATCTTCACGGCATTGACAAAGGACAACGCTGCGTCCACGCGGACGATTGAGATGCCCGGTTGCGTTTCGGCCTCAGGGAAGCGCCTGATGTTGCGGTAGCTGTCGGTGCCAGGCACATGCCCCAGCGCCGCAGTGTGTGGCATGGACATGCGAGCAAAGACCACGAGCATCGATGCCACAACGGCCACGACGATCCCCAGTTCGATTCCCAAGATCAGGGTTGCGAAGAACGCAACGCTCAAGCCGATGAGGTCGGAGCGCTTGACGGCGGCGATGTGGCGCATCTCGGCGATGTCCACCAGCCCGATCACCGCCATGATGATGATCGCCCCGAGAGCGGCGTTGGGCAACGAGCTGAGCAACGGTGTCAGAAATGCGATCGTGGCCAACACGATCCCGGCGGTAATGAGCGAGGCCAATGGCGTGCGGGCACCCGCCGTATCGTTCACGGCCGTGCGCGAGAACCCGCCGGTGACCGGGTAGCCGCCGAATAGGCCGGCGGCAACGTTGGCGGCGCCAAGGCCGATCAGCTCCGAGTTGGGCTCGACCTCATAGCGGTGGCGGCGGGCGTAGACCTTGGCTACAGCAATGGATTCCATGAACCCCACCAAGGTGATCACCATGGCCGTGCCGGCGAGGTTGCCGACGATCGAAGCGTCAACGCTGGGAATCGAGAAGACGGGAAGCGAGTCCGGAATGCTGCCAACAACCTTGACGCCTCGTTCTTCGAGACCGAAGACCTCAACAGCAGCGATCGATCCCACCACCACCACCAATGCGGCGGGGATTCGAGGAGTCAGTTTCTTGAGAGTGAATAGGCCACCCAACGCCACGATGCCGAGCACCATCGTGGTCTGGTTTGTGTCGCCAACAGACCGGAAGAACTCGAGAACCGTTTGGTAGAAATGCTCCTTGCCCGCCACGGAGATCCCGAAGATGTGCTTGGCCTGCGAAAACCCGATGATGATGGCCGCAGCGGCAGTGAATCCGACCAATACCGAGTGAGACAAGAAGTTGACCAGGAAGCCCAGGCGGCCGAGTCCGAGAACGAGGTGCACGACCCCCACCATGAGGGCCAATACGGCGGCCGCCGTCAAGTATCCAGCGGTCCCCTCCTCTACCAGTGGCGCCAGGGCTGATGCGGTGAGCAGCGAGACGATCGCCACCGGCCCAACCGCAAGCTGCCGGGAAGTTCCGAACAACGCATACACGACCACTGGGACGGTGGCGGCATAAAGGCCCACCGCTGGGGGAAGACCGGCGAGAAGGGCATACGCCATGGCCTGCGGCACGAGCATCGCCCCAACGGTGAGACCCGCCGCCAGGTCGCTGCGGAGGTCCTTCCGTTCATACCGGGGGGCCCAGGACAGGATGGGAACAAGGTTCCGGAGTGAGCTCATTCCCCTAATGTACGTACATTCCTGCCGCTTGGCAACCCATACCCCCATAGGTATATTGATTTCATGCAGTTCCCCGAAGAAACATCGGTCGACGTGATCAAGCGGCTACGCCGTTTGGAGGGTCAGATACGTGGCCTCCAGCGCATGGTCGAGGAGGGTTCGGAATGCCGAGAGATCGTGACCCAGCTCGCCGCTGCCAAAGGCGCTCTCGATCGCGTGGGGTTCAAACTCATGTCATCAGCGATGAGTCGCCAGTCCGAAGATACAGACATGGACGAACTGGAGAAGCTCTTCTTGAAACTCAGCTAACCGGTCTCGGGGAGGTAAACCTCGGCGGTATCGGGCGGCAACATCTCATTCCCCAGGATCATGTCAGCGGCCTTCTCGGCAATCATCATGGTGGGGGCATAGAGGTTGCCGTTGGTCACGATCGGAAGCACGGAAGCGTCGACGACCCGGAGCCCCTCGGTGCCGTAGACCCTCATAGTTGCAGGATCCACTACGGCCATGTCATCCGTGCCCATCTTGGCGGTGCAACTGGGATGGAGAGCGGTCTCGGAGTCGCGTGCCACCCAATCCATGATCTCCTGATCGGTCTCCACGGAAGGACCGGGTGAGATTTCTCCGCCATTGTACTTTTCGAACGCAGGTTGGTTGAGAACGCGCCTGGCAGTCCGAACCGCCTCGATCCACTCCCGTCGGTCCCGCTCGGTGGAGAGGTAGTTGAACTGGATCGCCGGCTTCTTCCGAGGGTCGGTGGAGGTAATCTTTACGCTGCCTTTGGAATCGGAGTACATGGGGCCAACGTGCACCTGGTAACCGTGATCGTTGGTAGGTGAAGTCCCGTCGTAGCGAATGGCGATCGGCAGAAAGTGGAACATGAGGTTGGGATAGGCCTCCTCGGGGTTGGACTTCAAGAAAGCCCCCGCCTCGAAGTGGTTGGTGGCAGCCGGCCCCCTGCGGAAGAGCCATTGAAGCCCGATGAACGGCGCCCGCCATTTGGCGAGGTAGGGCTGCATCGACACCGGTTCCTTACAGGAGTACTGGATATAGACCTCGAGGTGGTCCTGCATGTTCTCGCCAACACCGGGAAGGGCGCTGACCACCGGGATCCCCAGGCTCTTCAGATGGTCGGAGTCCCCGATCCCGGACAGTTGGAGCAGCTGGGGACTGTTGAACGCTCCACCGCAGGAAATGACCTCAGCCCCTCGGACCTCGACGATGCGGCGATTTCGCCGGTACTCAACGCCAACGCAACGATTGCCCTCGAAGAGCAGCTTGTTGGCGTGGGCACGCGTGATCAACGTGAGGTTGGGCCGGTCCAGAACGGGATGCAAGTAAGCCCGGGCGGCACTGAGTCGACGGCCACGGTAGAGGTTCTTGTCGAAGGCGGCGAAACCCTCTTGGCGAAACCCATTTACGTCGTCGGTGCGGCGAAAACCCGCCTGAGGACCAGCCTCGAGAAAGGCCTCGAAGAGGGGGTTAGTGGCCGGACCACGCTCGAGAATGAGCGGTCCGTCTCCACCACGCCACTCGTCCTCGCCTGCGAGGCAGTTCTCCATGCGCTTGAAGTAGGGCAGGCAATGGGCGTAGTCCCACTGGTCCATACCTGGCTGCTCAGCCCATTTCTGGAAGTCGCCCGGATTGCCACGTTGGAAGATCATGCCATTGATGCTGGAGCTGCCGCCCAGAACCTTGCCGCGGGCGTGATACACCCGCCGGCCGTTCATGTGGGGTTCGGGCTCGCTTTCATACTTCCAGTCGTAGAAACGACTGCCGATCGGGTACGCCAACGCCGCCGGCATATGAATGAAGACGTCCCACTTCCAGTCGGTCCGCCCCGCTTCCAAAACAAGAACCGAATTGGCAGGATCGGCGCTCAGCCGATTGGCCAGTGCACAGCCAGCGGACCCGCCGCCAACGATGATGTAGTCATACTCCGCTTCAGCCATTCGGAAGTCTACAAGCGGCAGGAAACTGGCCGCTCAGCGGATCTCAAAGGTGTCGATCGCCCGGCCGCCATGGTCAATCGCCTGACCCAGGATCCGGTCGGAGTAGATCGCCAGATCAACAAAACTGTAGGTCGACCAAGACACGGCCGTCAGCTCGTTCCGACCCGCAGGCCGAAGCTTGGCAGCCGCGCCGGTCACGATGTAGGTAATGCCGTTGATCGGGATCGTCCGTTGGTAATCGTGATCGTGTCCCGCGAAGACCACCGATACTCCGTACCGCTCAAAAAGTGGAACGAAGTTGTCTTGCACTGCAAGTTCATCACCATGGTGTCCAGCCGAGAACGCGGGATGGTGCATCGTCACGATCGTCCACCTCGGCCGATTACCGGCAAGGACAGACTCCAAGAAGAGCAGCTGTTCTGGATTCTCCGCCTGGTTGGAGTCGAGCCCGACGACCAGCGTGTCGCTGCCCACCATCTCTGAGTACCACGCCCCAGGGAGACCAAAGGCTTCAATCTGGGCATCTCGGTAACCGAAGTCCACGTCGTGATTGCCGAGAACGGGAAGCAGTCTGGTCCTGCCATCGAGAACAGAAGAAAACGGGTCGATCACCTTTTCCTGGAGTTGGTCGATCTCACCCTCGGGATAGATGTTGTCTCCCAACAGCAGAAGCGCCGCAAAGTCGAGCTGCTCGTCCAGTGAATCCATCACCTCTGCCGTGCGGTAGGCCTCCACTTCACCGGTCCCCACATCCCCGGCCACAGCCAGGCGGATCAGCTGAGGAGTATCCGGCTCGGGCCTGATATCGATGAGCTCCTCGGTAACTTCGGGAGCACCTATGTCATTGGAGAAATAGGAATCGATGTACTGGCGGGAGCGCCATGCCGGCACGGCGAAAAGAACCAACATGCCCGCCACCCCGAGAAGGGCCAACGACCGCCGGCGCAAAGCTTCAGTTCTCACAACGTCAGTCTGCCCTATAGAGGCGGCAATGGAGCGGCGCACCGGTGGGCGAATCAACGCTCCATCGAACCAATTAGCAAAAAATCGCCGTTGTGGTAGGTTCGTTTTGCAGAACACTCACAGGGGTTGATCCTGTGAAACACAACTGAACGGAAGAGGTTGACGTGGTCAAGGCAGCAATCGTTCAAACGGGATGGACCGGCAGCAAAGAGTCCATGATCGACGTACATGAGAAGTACATGCGCGAAGCCGCCGCCGCCGGTGTGAAAGTGATGTGTTTCCAGGAACTGTTCTATGGCCCATACTTCTGCCAGGTCCAGGAGACGGAGTACTACTCCTATGCCGAGGCGATCCCCGATGGTCCCACCACCAAGCGGTTCCAAGAACTCGCCAAAGAGCTAGGCATGGTCTTGGTACTGCCCATGTATGAAGAGGAGCAGCCCGGGATCCTCTACAACACCGCAGCGGTGATCGATGCCGACGGCAGTTACCTGGGCAAATATCGCAAGACCCACATTCCCCAGGTCAAAGGGTTCTGGGAGAAGTTCTACTTCCGCCCCGGCAACCTCGGTTATCCGGTGTTCCAGACCGCGGTTGGCACCGTTGGCGTCTACATCTGTTACGACCGCCACTTTCCCGAAGGCTGGCGAGCGCTGGGACTGGCTGGCGCCCAGATCGTCTTCAATCCCTCAGCCACCAGCCGGGGTCTGTCGGCGTACCTGTGGCAGTTGGAACAGACCGCGGCCGCGGCGGCCAACATGTACTACGTGGGCGCAATCAACCGGGTTGGTGTTGAACCGCTTGGCGACAACGACTTCTACGGCACATCCTATTTTGCCAACCCACGAGGCCAGTTCGTCGATGGCACAGCCAGCGACCAAGAGGAAGAACTGGTAATCCGCGACCTCGACCTCAACCTGATCGATGAAACCAGGGCCCAATGGGCCTTCTACCGGGACCGCCGACCAGACATGTACGGCCCCCTCACCCAAGCCTGAACGGAGATCTCGCCATGACCACGCTTATCAAAGGTGGAACAGTAATCAGCTCCACCGGGACCGAACTCAACGACGTACTGATCGACGGCGAGACCATCGTTGCCGTGCTCAGTCCCGGATGTGACGTGGCCCAGAGCGCAGAAGCCGGAGCGGAACGGGTGATCGACGCCACCGGCCGATACGTGATCCCGGGCGGTGTTGACGTGCACACCCACATGGCTCTGCCCTTCGGTGGAACCGTGGCCTCGGACGACTTCGAGAGCGGAACTCGGGCGGCCGCATGGGGCGGCACAACTACCATCGTCGACTTCGCAACCCAGGCGTTCGGCCAGAATGTACGGGAGTGCTACGACGCCCGACTGGCAGAGGCCCAGGATCAGTGCGCCATCGACTACGGCTTCCACATGATCATCGGTGACGTAAACGATGCGTCGCTGAAAGAGATGGACCTACTCGTCAACGAGGGGGTGACCAGCTTCAAGCTGTTCATGGCCTACCCCGGTGTCTTTCTTTCCGATGACGGGCAGATCCTCCGGGCGATGCAGCAGGTCGCCGGCAACGGTGGTTTGCTCATGATGCATGCCGAAAATGGGCTGGCCATCGATGTGCTGGCCCAGCAGGCCTATGAGCGAGGCGAGACCAGCCCGGTCAACCATGGCTATGTGCGGCGCGCCGAGTTCGAGAGCGAGGCCACTCACCGCGCCATCCAGCTGGCCAAAGTGGGAGCCGCTCCGCTCTACATTGTCCATCTTTCCGCTTCAGAAGCTTTGGAGCAGGTGGCGATCGCCCGCAACAAGGGGGCCAACGTTTTCGCCGAGACGTGCCCGCAATACCTCTACTTCAATCTCGAAGACCACCTCGGCAAAGAGGGTTTCGAGGGTGCCAAGTACGTCTGCTCCACACCGATACGCACCAAGCACGCACACCATCAGGAAGACCTCTGGACCGGCCTGAGGACCAACGACCTCAGCGTAGTCTCCACCGACCACTGCCCTTTCTGCATGAAGGAACAAAAGGAGCTTGGCACCGAAGACTTCCGCGCCATCCCCAACGGGATCGGCGGCGTTGAACACCGGATGGACATGATCTACCAAGGCGTCACCCAGGGCCAGATAAGCCTGGCCCGCTGGGTGGAGTTGTGTTCCACAACCCCAGCCCGGATGATGGGCCTCTACCCCAAGAAGGGCGTCATCCAACCCGGTTCCGATGCCGACATCGTCCTCTACAACCCCAACCACGAGTGGACCATCAGTGTGGAAAACCATCACATGAACATTGACCACTCCGCCTATGAAGGCATCACCGTTCCCGGCAAAGTGGAGACGGTTCTCTCCCGGGGTCGAGTGATCCTCGACGGCGGCGAATACCTCGGCAGTAAGGGCCACGGGCAGCTCGTCCCCCGAGGTCTCAGCAGCTACTTGATCTAAGCCACCACGACTGGCGGTACTGCCGCTCAGTCCTCATCAGCAAAGGCGTCCCCATGGACTTCGGTGTCGTTCTCCAAACTGACCCACCCGCCTGGCGGGTAGTCGATCTGGCCGTGAAAGCTGAGACGCTCGGCTTCAACCACGGCTGGACATTCGACAGTCACGTCTTGTGGCAGGAGCCCTATGTGATCTATTCACAGATGCTTTCAGCCACAAAGCGGATGAAAGTGGGGCCGATGGTCACCAACCCGGGCACCCGCAACTGGACGGTCACCGCCTCCCACTTCGCCACGCTCAACGACATGTTCGGCAATCGGACGATATGTGGTATCGGTAGGGGCGACTCCGCCATGCGGGTCCTGGGCCACACGCCGGCCAAACTCGACACGCTCAGCCAGGCAATGCACGTAATCAAAGAACTGGCCGAGGGCCGCGAAGTCACCTACAACAACACCCAACAGCACTTCCCGTGGGCTGGTGAATCCGAATTGAAAATCCTCATGGCTGCGTACGGGCCAAAGGCGTTGAACCTGTGCGGCACACAGGCCGACGGTTTCATCCTGCAGCTGGCCGACCTCAGCATGGCCGAGTGGACGATCGGCGCAGTGCGAGCAGCGGCGGCAGATGCCGGGCGGAACCCCGACGATCTGTACATCTGCGTTGCTGCGCCGGCATATGTGGGGGACGACGTTGCCCACCAGCGAGATCAGTGCCGCTGGTTCGGCGGGATGGTGGGCAACCACGTTGCTGATCTGGTGGAGCGCTATGGCGGTGACGGCAGTGCTGTACCGCAGGCGCTGACGGACTACATCAAAGAACGCGAGGGGTATGACTACAGCGGTCACGGCAAGGCCGGCAATGCCCACACCGACTTCGTTCCCGACGACATCATCGATCGCTTCTGCATCCTGGGACCAGAAGCGGCCCACATCGAACGCCTGCAAGCTCTGAAGGCATTGGGGGTCGACCAGTTCGCCATCTACCTGATGCACGACCAGCAGGACGAGACCCTCCGCGCCTACGGACAACGAATCATCCCGGCGATCAACCGATAGGTACCACTACAGACCCACCCGCTCGGTGGCGTTTCAAGCAGCAGAACCTCGGGCCAACGACTAGGGTCGCCAGATGCCGGACACAGTAGGTGGCGGCGAGTTCAAGCGCTCGCTGGGACTGCTTCACGTGTTCTCACTCAGCACGGGCGCCATGGTCAGCTCGGGACTCTTCCTGCTGCCCGGTCTGGCCTTCAGCAAGGGTGGCCCATCGGTGATCCTGGCGTACGCGATTGCTGGACTGATGGCGATCCCCGCCATGCTGAGCGTGGCCGAACTCAGCACGGCGCTTCCAAAGGCTGGCGGTGCCTACTATTTTCTTGAACGAGCTCTGGGACCCGCTGTGGGCACTGTCGCTGGCTTCGGAACGTGGCTCTCCCTGGTTCTCAAAGACGCCTTTGCCCTCATTGGAATGAGTGCCTACCTCAACCTGGTTTTCGAGATACCGAGTAAGCCCCTTGCATTGGCCTTGATCGCCGGTTTTACCGTCCTGAACGTTCTCGGATCCAAGACCAGCGCAGGCGTACAGATCGTCCTCGTCGCATTCGTGCTCGCCGTCATGGCAGTGTTCCTTCTCGCCGGGCTACCCCAAACCAATGCGGGCGCCGGCGGCTTCGATCCGTTCTTTGACGCGGGAGCCGGTGGCGTGGCCGCGGTCGTCGGCCTGGTCTTTGTTTCCTATGGCGGACTCACGAAGGTGGCAAGTGTTGCCGAGGAGATCGAGGATCCGTCCCGCAACATCCCTCTCGGCATGACGCTTTCCCTCATCGTGAGCACGCTGCTCTACACCCTTGCCGTCACGGTCGCCGTCGGGGTCGTGCCGGCAGTGGAACTCCGCGATGACCTGGCCCCGATCCATTCTGCTGCTGAGGCCGTCCTCCCAGGAGTAGGCGTTCTTCTAGTGGTTCTGGCCGCCCTTGCCGCGTTCTCTTCTGCGGTCAATGCGGGAATCCTCGCCGCCGCCCGGTACCCCCTTGCCATGAGTCGGGACGGGCTGGTGAGCGCACGCTTTGGGAGGTTGGGAAGTCACAGGACACCGGTCGCCGGCATCGTTATCACCGGCGCCGCAATGGCGTTTGTCGTGATCGTTCTGGATGTGTCGGCCATAGCGAAGGTGGCCAGCGCATTCGTGCTGCTGACCCTTGGCTTGGTGAACCTGGCAGTCATCGTGCTGCGGATCTCCGGCATTCGCAGTTACGCACCCGGCTTCCGAGCACCGCTCTTCCCCTACCTCCAGATCGCCGGAATGGCCCTGGCGGTCTACCTGATCATCAACCTCGGGACCCTGCCATTGGCACTGGTCGGTGCGTCAATTGTGCTTTCTCTGTTCTGGTATCTCATCTATGGCCGCTCACGATCCAATCGCGCCGGAGCGATCTATCACGTCTTCGAGCGATGGGGCCGGTCGGCCGATCACACCTTGGACCGCGAGATCAGCGCAGCCATGCAGACCCACGGGCTTAGGGCCGATGACGAATACGCCGGTCTGATTGCCCGCGCTGCGGTGATCAGTCTTCCCGAGGGGGCCGATATCGACGAGGCGGCCAGACGGGCATCAGAGGTACTGGGGAGGCGCCTGAATATCGACGCCGGGGCAGTGTCTGAACAATTCGTCGAGACCGGCTCGCTGTGGATCCAACCTTCGGACCGCCATCCCACCGCAACGCCCGTTGCGTTCTTCGACGGGGACGATGAGCACCTGATCATCGTGCGCGCTGCCGCTGGCATCTTTATCCCGGCACGGTGGGGAGGTCGTGGTGAAAAGGTCAACGCGCTCTTCTTCCTCGCCGGACGAAACGACAATCCGGGACGGGCCCTCCGACTGGCCGGGGAGTTGGCCGACTACCTCCACAGTGACACCGGCCTCTCCATGGTCGACGCCGGCTTCGAAAGTGAAGTGAAAGCTGCCCTGCTGCCCGAGCTCGACATCGAGCAGTATCCGCTCCTGGCCGAACTACCAGCCGGAGCCCTCATCGGTTGCCGAGTCGGCGACCTCACTCCGCCCGAGGGCGTCGACCTCGAAGCGGTCCGTCGCAACGGCCGCGTGATCCGGACCGACCCCGACTTTGTCCTCGGTGCCGACGATCAACTCACGGTGATCGGCCCGACTGGCTCCCTTCCGTCCCCAGATCAACTGGCCGTCACCCTCATTCGGCTCTGATGCGATCACAGCCCTCAGAGCCTTCACGAGTGCCCGATTCGCCGTCGAAATCGTCCTTCGTCGAGTTCGCGGGCTTTCGGATACTCACTGTTCGGCCGCCTGCGGAACGCCGGATCTTTCAGCTGCTCCCAGGCCTAATGCTGTTCGGCCTCGCCCTGGCCCTCACGGTGGAGGCTGATCTTGGCACCAACCCGTGGACGGTATTCCACCAGGGCGCTTCGGAGCGACTGGGCGTGTCGATCGGCACGATGGTGATCGTCACCGGGGCTATCCTGCTGCTCCTTTTCCGTCCTATCCGGGAGCCGCTGGGGCTGGGCACTCTGCTCAACGTTGCCGTCATCGGGCCGTCGGTGGACCTGTCGCTCTATCTTCTCCCCAACCTGACCGAAATGTGGCAACGCATCACCGCACTCGCCCTTTCCCCGGTTCTCTTGGGGCTGGCGTCTGGCCTCTACATCGGAGCGGGCTTGGGCCCGGGTCCCCGTGATGGACTTATGACCGCCCTGGAACGACGCGGTCTGAAAGTGTCAACCGCCCGGTTGCTCATCGAGACCACCGCCCTGACCGTTGGTTGGCTCCTGGGAGGAACCGTGGGCGTGGGCACGGTCTACTTCGCACTTTCGGTCAGTTTCTGGGTTCGGGTGTTCCTGCCACCGCTTAGAATCGACCCGCTTCGCATTGCGTAGAGGTGGCCGCCGCAACGTTCGGGTAACACAAACGTGGTCGCCGCAAAGTTCGAGTTTGGCAAACGTGGCCGCCGCAACGTTCGGATAACACAAACGTGGCCGCCACAAAGTTCGGGTTTCGAAGCTTCCGGCGGCCGAGTCCGCCGCAGCCGACGCTTCGGGCTGCCACGTGAAATGTGGCGACCCCGGGGGTTCGTTTTTCACATTGCCTCTTCGGCTCGCTCAGCAGATCGCGCTACGGCATGGGGGAACCCTGACCCTAGTAGACACAGGCGAACCCGGAGCGAGGTTCGAGCTTTCCGTGCCGATCCGCCCGAAGGAGGGGTCTGCCTAGTACACCGTCATGTCGATGCCCGGCCAGCGCAGTCCCACATCGCGCCGCGTCTGATCAGTCCAGTACTCGTGCCCCACCGGTGGGAAGCCGAACAACTCCCGCTCGCGCGGCGTGGCTCGCGCCAATAGATCTGGCCATTCCTTGAGGTGGGCCCGGCCGGGCCAACTCAGCTTTCCCATCCATGGATTTCCTCGAGCGGCATAGTCGGCAAGGAGAGCAAAACGATGTCGCTGGGGACCGGCAAAAGCCGAGCCCCGGTGGAGTGTGTCGGTCCGGTAAAGGAAGATGGTCCCTGCCGGTCCGATGACCGACTGTTCCTTCTCTCGCAGTTCATTCTTTTGCAGGCGGTGAGGGATTAACGGCACACGATCGCCGACTGACCGGGGAAGAACCTTCGTGGGAGCATCTTCTTCAGTCACATCGGACAGCAGGATGAACGTGGTCAATTGGGGCCAACTCCCATCAGCGCGCGGGACCACAAGACTGTGATTAATGAAGTCGCGATGATGGTCCTGGTCATAGTCGACCGCACCGCTGTATTTGGCCCAAAGTTCGATCTTATAGAGCTCCAGATCGGTGCTGCCACAGTACCGCTCTGCCGCATCCACGAGATCAGGGTGAAAGGCCACCTGGTTCAGTGCCCAGGAGTCAAAGGGCCCCAACCGCACCCCAGCGAAGGGGTTTTCTACGAGGTGGGCGAAGCGATCAGGATCACCAAAGTAGTCATCGGGCGTTGGGAACTCGGCGAAGAGCCCTTCTCTGGCTGCGGCCAGTTGGCGGGGGGCGAGGAACCCTTCCATGATCGCAAAGCCCTGCTCCCGCACCTCGTCCAATACCGAGTCGCCGATTCGCACAGCTGAAGATTATCGCTACGGCGTGCCCCTCTAGAAAGCGTGGACTTCCCGATGAATAGCGGGCGGTACTGCCTTCCTGAAGCAGGTGAGATGAGCGGAGGAACTCCGCTTGGCGAGTGTTGAACCGGCCGGATTGCGCCGGGCGTGGTTGGCCTTCCGTAGAATCGGAGCCATGAAAGCCGACCGACCTGCTGTCCTCTTCCTTTGTGTGCACAATGCCGGGCGGTCCCAGATGGCCGCTGGCTGGCTCCGTCATCTTGCCGGGGACCGGATAGAAGTGTTCTCCGGCGGATCTGCGCCAGCCGATCACACCAACACCGCCGCAGTGGAAGCCATGGCCGAAGTGGGAATCGACATCGGCGGCGAACAGCCCAAGATCTGGACCGACCAGATCGTGCGCAAGGCCGATGTAATCATCACGATGGGTTGCGGCGACGTGTGTCCGGTCTACCCGGCCACGCGTTTTGAAGACTGGGAATTGACAGACCCGGCAGGGCAGGGCCTCACCATGGTTCGAGGTGTCCGGGACGAAATCTATGAGCGAGTGGTAGCACTGATGGAAACCCTCCACATTCCCATCGGATGACCACCAACCCAGTTCCTCCAAACCGACGGCGGGCCGATAGGAACACGTGACAACTTCGGAAAACACGCTCGCCGATTGGACCGTCACTCACATTGGCGATCTCTCCGGGCAAACGGCTCTTGTGACCGGCGCCAACTCCGGGCTCGGTTTGGCCACGGCGCGGCTATTGGCCGAGGCCGGCGCTGAGGTGATCATGGCGGGACGCAACCAGGCTCGCCTCGAGGCAGCTGCTGCTCAGATGCAACGGAGCTTGCCTGCCGCTCAGGTTGAGATCCAAATCATCGATGTCTCGTCGCTGGAATCAGTGACGGCCGCAGCAGAAGCACTCGTCGCAAGCAGAGCAAGCCTCGACCTGCTGGTCAACAACGCCGGCATCATGGCCAGGCCCAGGACGGTGACGCCCGACGGATTCGAGAGCCAGTTCGCCACCAACCATCTCGGCCACTTCGCTCTGACCGGTCGACTCCTCCCGCTGTTGGAGGCTCGTAACGGCCGGGTCGTCGCAGTGTCCAGCATCGCCGCCCAGAAGGGCGCAATACGGTTCGACGACATTCATCACGAGTCCGGGTATGACAATTGGGTCGTGTATCGCCAGACGAAGCTGGCCAACCTGATGTTCGGCCGTGAAATGGCCAGACGAGCGGCGGCATCGGGGTCCGGCGTCACCGCCACGATCGCCCATCCGGGGATCTCCGCCACCAACCTTGCCCACGACATGAGCAAGGGTGGGTTCTTCCATCGCATTCAAGCCGCCCTGTTCTCCACAGGAGGACAGTCGCCGGAGCTCGGCGCATTGCCGGTGGTGTGTGCGGCAGTGGGGCCGGTCAAATCGGGAGAGTTTGTGGGGCCGAGCGGAATTCGGGAGTGGCGCGGATCAGGCGTGTCGCGGTCTTTTGTTCCGGAAGCGGCCAAGGACGGCGCTGCGGCAGCCAGGCTGTGGGACCTCTCTCAGAAACTCACCGACGTCGAATTCCTCTGATCCACGTGTTGAACGCGAGCTAACTCAGGTGACCTCGGAGGTCGACGGCGATACGACCCGTTTCACCAGATGCAGGGTCATAGGTGACCAGCTCGTCCACTAGATTCACTACCGGGCAAATGTGATTGGGCACTATCGCCATCCGCTCCCCCACCTCCGGCGGCTCGACGGTGGGAGCGCTGTGAACCACGCCGTGGTTGTCATACACCTGGACAATCTGATCCAGGGGGCGGTGGATCACTCGACCGTAGGAGTCCATCCATTCCGGCCGATCCTTGGTAAGAATTTTCGCTCCCGCATCCACCACGTACTTGCCATCGGCGGAATGAATTACCGTGGCGATCACGACGGCGGCGACTCCGCCGGTGGTTGTCTGGCCCAGTCCCACCTGTTGCATGTCGCCGAAGACATAGGTGCCGGGCCGCTCCTCGTTCACCGGTGCCGACGCAGAAAGGAGTGCGGTGGGCGTGGACCCAGCGCTCACAATCAGATCGACCCGGCCTCCGAGGCCGGCCAACTCGACCGCCCGCGCCAGACTCTGGATTTCATCGTTCGCCGCTTCCTCAGTTGCGCCGGGTGTGTATCCGTGGCCGCCATGGGTGAAGAACCCGGCCACCGCTAGCGGTCCGTGCTGCACTTGGGGAGACAAGGCCAAGGCGGCCGCAGCTTCGGGCGTCAGGCCGGTGCGTCCCAAACCACTGTCGACTTCTATCATCAGCCCAAGCCCAGGTGCGGTGAGACCTGCGGAGGCGATCGAGGTCAGGATCTCCTCCGAGTCGATGGCAAGAAGCAGCCGACGGTGACCCTGCAAAGCTTCCCGGGCAAGAGCGGCCTTGGGTTCGTCCAGGTACACCGGGATCGCCACGAACAGATCGGTGGACAGTCCGGCTGACGCCAGGCCAACCGCCTCGCTGAGGGTCGCGCAGGTGAGCCCCTTGGCGCCCGCCGCCAATTGCAGCCGTGCGATCTGGGAGGACTTGTGCGTCTTGACGTGTGGACGCAGAGTCACGCCCCGGCGATCGCACTCGGATTGCATGCGCGAGACATTCTTGACCATCAGCGCGGTGTCGACCAGAAGAAACGGCGTCGCCACAGACGGAGTGGCTGCAACATCGTTGGTCCAGGAGTCTGATCGATCCACCTTGGGAGACTAGGTGAGCCGGCTCCCGGGAGCGAAGATTTCCCCGGGTTGAGCGGGCTCTAGAGGTTGACAAGGGCAATTGTGCTAACTCCCTGAGCAATCTCGCTCAGAAAAGACGTGACATGCGCCACTGGCTGCGCGAGACTCGCTAGTGGGCGGAACAACAAAGGACGAGGAATCATGCGTAGCAGGTCACTTTTTTCAGCGTTGACCGCCACCCTTGTGGTGGCCATGATGGCGGTTGCGGCACCGGCCGCGGCCCAGGATGCGGATCCCAGACCTGACGGCACCGTGTTCGTGGCAACGATCGAGAACGTTTCCACACCCGAAACGTTGCCAACCTCCACAGGCTCGGTGGCGGTGCCGCTCTCACCGGGCGCGTACGTAGTTCACAAAGCGGGTCGCAACCCGCTGGTGGAACCCCGTAACGCCGCCTCCACGGCGCTCGAGTCACTGGCCGAGGACGGCGACCCGTCCGGTTTCCCGGCGCTGATCAAGGGAGCGAAGGTCTTCAACACACCCGTCGGTGCCAGCGCTCCAGGCCCCTTGTTACCGGGCGGAAAGTACCAGTTCGAGTTCGTCGCTAAACCCGGCTATGAACTCTCCCTCGCCACGATGTTCGTGCAATCCAACGACTGGTTCTATTCCACCGTCCTGGACACAAAAAGCATCGCACTCTTCGATATGGCCGGCCAACCGCTCGCCCAGGATGCCAGCAACCAGCTGAAGTTGTGGGAGTCCAAGACCGAAGTAGACGAAGAACCGGGTACGGGCGCCAACCAGGCACCCCGCCAGAGTGGGCCGAACACGGGTCCGTCAGAAAGCGGCCAGGTGATCAGTCTCAGCAGCCAAGGCAAGTCGGTGAAGCTGAACGGCCCGGTAATCAAGCTCACCATCGCCCCCAAGGGCGTCACCGTTCCTGATGAGCCCGACACCCCCGATGAGCCCGGCGACGAGCGTCCGGGCGAGCCATTTGATGCCGCCGATGGGATGGTTGTGGGTCGGACCGGCACGCTGAATGGCCTGAACGGAATCAATGTGGGTCCCGACGGCAAGGTGTACAACGCCAGTGTCGGTGGCAGCGAAATCACTGTGCACGACCCCGAAACCGGCCAGATCCTGGACCGGATCGGCGCGGATCAAGGAGTCGGTGGCCCTGACGATCTCTTCATAACATCTGACGGCACGATCTACTGGACAGAGATCCTGGCCGGCAATGTTGGGCGGCTCGACCCCGACGGAACACTGAAGAAGCAGTTCGTTGGGCCAGGCGTCAACCCGATCACGATGTCCGATGACGGCCGCCTGTTCGTAGCCCGAATCTTCCTCGGGGACGGGCTTTACGAGCTCGATCCCGAGCTCGAGGCCGATCCGATTCCGTTGTTACCGGACATCGTTGGTCTCAACGGCTTCGACTTCGGACCGGACGGCCTTCTGTACGCCCCGCTGTTCTTCGGTGGAGAGGTCGTGAAGATCGACGTCGACGCAGCTTCCCCGACCCCCGAAACCGTGACCACCGGTCTCATGGTGCCATCGGCGGTGGCGTTCAACTCTGCCGGGGAACTTCATGCTTCAGAACTCGCTGGAGGGAAAATCCTCAAGATCGATGCATCAACCGGCGACGTGGAGGTGCTCGCCCAGATCGACGGCACCATCGACAACCTCGCCTTCGATGCCAACGATCGGCTGTTCTTCGCTGCGGGAGCCGACAATCAGATCGTCAGGTTGACCCCAGACGGCGAGATCGACGTGTTCGGCGAAATCGCTCTCGGACTTCCCGGCGGAGTTGCCATCAGCCCCGACGGTACTGCCTGGGTTGGCGACCTCTTCGTCATGCGCGGCTATCGAGACGGAGCCGACCCCGCCGTTTCGTACTATGAGCGGTCCGCCCCTCCCGGGACGGCGTTCGGAGGTGCCAACACCGTATTTGCCTACGGCGATCTGCTCGTCACCTCTACAACATTTGGCAACAACGTGCAGGTGTTGAACCCAGCAACCGGCGAAGTACTGGAGGACTTCCGAAACCTCGCCAGCCCAACCAATGCCATCATTCACAATGACCTGCTCGTGGCGTCGCAACTTGGCGCTACCCCCGGTTCATCGGGGAGCGTGGTGGACGCTCGAAGCGGTGATGTGCTCATCGACGGACTGGCTCTTCCGGTTGGTCTGGCATCCGACGGCGACACGCTGTACGTGTCGGATTGGGCCACCGGGATGGTCACCGCCGTGACCGACAGTGGTTCCACCGTGATCGCCGATGGCTTGGCAGGACCCGAGGGTCTTGCCGTCGACGGTGACCGACTTCTGGTGGTGCAGGAGGGCTTGGACCAAGTCTCGGCCATCGATCTGGACTCGGGCGATGTGAGCCCGGTGATCACTGGACTCGACCTGGGACCGCCACCGTTGGAGGGGTTCGCCCCGTTCGGTTCGGTCACCGGTGTGGCCGTGGGTCCCGATGGGGCCATCTACGTCACCCAGGACAATGAAACGAACGCCCTCCTGAAGTTCGTGCGGAGCGATCCCACAGAGCCTCCAGCGGCGCCCTCCGTCCTCGAAGCGCTCGCTGCCGACGGTCGATTCACCACACTCCTCGAAGTGATCAGTGTCTCGGAGATCCAACCGCCCCCGCCAGGAGTGTTGTTCACCTTCATGGCCCCGACAGACGAGGCCTTCGCTGCCGTGCCACCCGAAGTGCTCGAGGGACTATTGGCTGATCCCGGTGCGTTGCTCGACATCTTGCTCTACCACATAGCGGAGGGTTCGTTCTCAGCAGAACAACTGGCGGGCGTCGATCAGATTTCGACGCTCCAGGGTGGCACGATCGGGGTAGAGGTGGTGGACGGCAAGGTTGTGCTGAACGGTGACGTCACCGTGATCGACGCTGACATCCCAATGGCAGAGGGCATCATCCATGCGATCGATGGCGTCTTGTCTCCGCCAGAGCAGCTTGCCTTCCTGGTGTCTGACTTCGGGCGGGGCAGCATGGAAGTGCCGGGGCCAGGCGATCCCGCAGCGCTCACCGAAGCAGTCATGGTCATCAACGCTGCGGCTGGCCCCACCGATGAGGTGTGTTTCTTCGTAATTACGACGGTCGAGGATTCCACGGTTGCCCACATCCACCGAGGTGCGCCGGGCGAAAGTGGCCCCGTGGTGATCGATACCGGTTTCTCCGCCGAGTCCTGGGAACCGGACGAATTCTTCCCCAGGAACCGTATCGCTGAGGATTGTGTGCAGGCCGACGACGCCTTGGTCGCCGAGCTGATTGCCGCTCCCGGTGACTTCTACTTCAACGTGCACTCCGAGAGGTTCCCCGCAGGCGCCACCAGAGAGCAGATCTTCGATGCTGAGGGTCTGGACCAGCAGGACTTCAGGATCTTCACGGCCGCCCCACTGCTTGGCTCCAACGAGGTCCCCGACCCCGGAGACCCGGACAGCGCCCGCGGCTTTGTCGATTTCTTCGGACCAACGGATGTAGCGGGACCCATCACACCGAACGGCGAGATTTGCTATACAAGCGTCGCGCTGAACGTGGCGGAGATCAATGCGGGCCATATTCACACTGGCGTCGCCGGCCAGGCCGGTGATGTACTGGTTGATTTGGAGATGGGGTCCACCTGGCCGGTGGATATTTCGAGTGGCGGGTTGAATTGGTTCACCAGGGGTTGTGTTGCCGTTCCCGAGGATGTCTTGGCCCAAATCACCGCGGATCCCGCCGGTTACTATGTCAACCTGCACAACGCAGAGTTCCCAGCCGGGGCGGTGAGGGCCCAGCTCGTGGAAGGAATCGGCGAGGTTCTCCTCATCTCCGAAATGGTTCCTCCGGAGGGTTCGGACGTGGAGGGTAACGGCTTCGCCGACCCGGTGTTCTTCGCCTCGCAGGAGTTGATCTGCTGGGGTACCGACGCAACCGGGGTCGGAGAACCGACCGGCCTGTACATCGCCGGGCCTGACGGTGTCGTGGTCGATTTCGACTTTACGAATTATCCCTTCCAGGACAATCTGTTGCCGTTCATCGATGTGTCGTCGTACGGGTGTCAGGAGGTTGATGCTGCGACGATCGAAACAATCGTCGCCAATCCTGGCGACTACACCTTCAACGTGGACACCGCCAATGCGTCACCGGCTCTCTCTGGACCGCTGTTTGATCCCTTCGTTGGTCCCGACGGCCCTCCTCCTCCTCCGGAGCCACCGGAACTCGTGGACCTGGGTGAGACGTTGGTTGCTGACGGGCGTTTCACCACACTGCTGGCCGCAATCGAAGCATCAGACCTCGATCCGCCACCACCCGGACAAGACTTCACGCTGCTAGCCCCCACCGACGACGCCTTCGCCGCCCTGCCCGAAGGCGCATTGGATGGCCTCCTGGCCGATCCCCAAGCCTTGACCGACATCTTGCTTTACCACTTAATCGAGGGCACGGTTCCCGCCGAGACAGTGGTCACCCTCACCGAAGCCATGTCACTGCTAGGACCTTCGATCGACATTGAAGTGGTCGATGGCACCGTGGTGCTCAACGGTGATGTCAACGTGGTCGAAACCGACCTTTTCGCAACCAACGGCGTAATCCACGCCATCGACGGGATCCTACAACCGCCAGAACGCGAGTTCTTGGCGATTCTCGTTGCCGATTTCGCACGCGGCTCCACCGAGGTCCCCGGTCCCGGTGACCCGAATTCGTTGAGCGTCGCGTTCACGGAGGTGTTCGAGCTCGATGGCGGAGTGATCGAAATGTGCATTGGTGCGAACACTTCGATAGCGGCACCAACCGTCGCCCACATCCATCGGGGTGCCGCCGGGGTCTCTGGCCCAGTCGTAGTGGATACCGGATTCACAGCCGACTCCTGGGAACCGGATGAGTTCCTCCCGAGGGATCAGTTCGCCAACGACTGCGTGGAGGTGGAGGCGGCCCTGGCCCAGGAGATCATCGGATCCCCCGGCGATTTCTACTTCAACATTCATTCCGACGAATTCCCGGACGGCGCAAACCGGGAACAGCTCTTCGATGCGGAAGGGTTGAACGAATTCCCCCGGGCGTTTACCGCGGCACCGTTGCTGGGCTCCAACGAAGTACCCGGCCCCGGTGATCCCGACAGCGGGCGCGGCTTCGTGGACTTCAGTCTGCCGACCACCGCTAACGGAGAGCTTTGCTACATCAGCGTGGTATTCAACGTTGGGGAAATCACCGGCGCTCATATTCATGCCGGCGTTGCCGGCGAATCCGGTGATGTTGTAACGAGCCTCGAGGCGGGTTCACGCTGGCCGGTGGTTGAAGAGCCGAGCGGGCTGGGATGGATCATCCAAGGGTGTGCGCCGATCGCCGCCGACACCCTCAGCCAGATCCAAGCTGATCCGAGTGCGTTCTATGCCAACCTCCACAACACCGAATATCCAGCCGGTGCGGTGCGAGCCCAATTAGTAAACGGCGTTGGTGAAACCATTCGTTTGGCTGAACTGTCGCCGCCGGAGGGTGCCGAACCCACCGAGGAAGAACGAAGCGGCTTCATCAACCTGGCGCTCTTCCCCGACCAGGGCCAGCTGTGTTGGGGTAGCGATAGCAGCGGGATCGGGACACCTACCGGGCTCTCGCTGATCAACGGTGACGAGACGCTCGCTCTCGACCTCGGGATCCATCCCTTCGCGGACAATGCACTCCCCTTCGCTGAGTTGACGTCGTTCGGCTGCCAGAGTGCCGAATCTGAGTTCATCCAATCGATTGTCGACAACCCGGCGGCATTCACGGCTCAAATCGACTCCGCAACGGCGAGCCCGGGACTTGTGGGCGATCTCTTCGACCCCTCCGTTGGGCCGCCACCGCCGCCACCGGAAGGCGTAGAGCTCCAGATTCTCGCCATCAATGACTTCCACGGCAACATCGCCACCACCAGCAGCGCATTCGGCGGTGTCGGACGGGCGGACTTCTTGGCAGCAAACATGGCGACCGCCGAAGCCGAAGCCGAAAATTCGATCATCGTCTCGGCCGGTGATCTCATCGGTGCATCGCCGTTGATCTCGGCGCTGTTCCACGACGAGCCGACCATCGAAGCGATGAACCTAATCGGTTTGGAGATCAACGGCGTGGGCAACCACGAGTTCGACGAAGGTGCCGACGAGTTGCTGAGAATGCAGAACGGTGGCACTCACCCGGTCGACGGTAATCTGGATGGCGACGGGTTCAATGGCGCCGATTTCGAATTCTTGGCCGCCAACGTGGTCGACGATGCCACCGGCGAGACCATCTTCGCTCCCTACACAGTGAAGACCTATGAGGGGATCGACGTTGCCTTTATCGGAATGACGTTGGAGGGAACACCCACGATCGTCACGCCAGCCGGCGTGGCAGGGCTCACCTTCAATGACGAGATCGACACGGTCAATGCGCTGATACCCGAACTCCAGGCTGATGGCATCGAAGCCATCGTGGTCCTCCTTCATGAGGGAGGAATCGCCTCCGAAGGCGGCGGTGACGGTGACGGGTGCGGCACGCTGTCGGGCCCGCTCAACGACATCGTGGTCGGTCTGGATGACGCCGTCGACCTGGTGATCGGTGGTCACAACAACCAGCGGTTCACCTGCATGGATGTTGATGGCAAGGCGGTCACCATGGCGTACTGGGCGGGCCGCATGTTCACCGACATCGACGTGGTGCTGGACACTGACACCGGCGACATGACCGTGGTGGCGATCGACAACAAGGAAAACTTCCAAGACGGTGTAACGCCAGCGGCCGACGTGACCGCCCTGATCGATCGTTACGACGCACTGTCGGCACCGCTGGCCAATCGAGTCATCGGCTCGATCACCGGCGACATCCTTCGAACCGCCAATGCGGCCGGCGAATCACCATTGGGTGATGTCATCGCCGATGCGCAGTTGGCTACCACGCAAAGCGACGCTACCGGCGGCGCCGTCATCGCCTTCATGAATCCGGGCGGAATCCGCTCTGATATCTTGGCCGCCGACGTAGCCGGGGGCGAAGATCCGGGCGAGGTCACCTACGGCGAGGCGTTCACTGTTCAACCCTTCGGAAACAGCCTTGTCACCATGACATTGACCGGCACGCAAATCCACACGCTCCTCACCCAGCAATGGGTGGGGCAAGAATCACCTCGGATCCTGCAGGTTTCAGAGGGCTTTTCCTACACGTGGGACGCCAGCGCTGCCGACGATGTCAAAGTAGATCCGGCGTCAATGATGTTGAACGGTTCCGTCATCGATCCAGGCGCCAACTACCGGGTCACCGTGAACAGCTTCCTGGCTGACGGCGGCGACAACTTCGCAGTACTGGTGGACGGCACCGATCGACTGGGTGGAGACGTTGACCTCGATGCCTTCGAGGCGTACTTCTCTGCGAATACCCCGGTTGCTCCCGGGCCCGCCGATCGAATCACCACGGTGGGTACCGCCCCGGCTAGCGCAAAGGTAGGCAGATAGAACGTACGGGATTCCCGGGGCCTTCAGGCCCCGGGGAGGCTCGGTCCGAGTCCTCGCTCTAGTCGTTGACCGGGTAGCTGTCGATCTGAAGTTCGGTGGCCAAAAGGTCGGGCGCGGCGGCGATTGCCGCCCCGATATGAGGGGTCTGCATGTGGGCGTTCATCTGGTCTTCTGATTCCCACATCTCGATGGACCGGAACGTGGTGGGGTCCTCGATATCCACGTGGAACGAATAAGAGATGCAGCCTGGATCATTGCGGGAGGCTGCCGCCAACTGAGCAAGCATGCTTGCCAGGTCTTCCTGCTTCTCGGGCTTACTTATCAGCGTGGCAATAGTGATGATCATGCCCGCACCCTAGGACCCCGCTCATCGATGGTCCACTGGTTCAGCGGTTCTTGCTCCACGTCCGGGGTGGAAAGCTCGGGGGATTCTGCCGCCGGCCCGCGTTTGTTGCGTCGGCGCCACCAACGAAAAGCAAGGGCCGCAACTGCGAGACCTAGGAAGACGAGTGCAGCAACCAGCAAGCGGGTCATGCCGCGGTCCCCAGCGGCGGCGAATCCGGCGATCGCCTCATCTGCGAGCATGGCCGCAACCACCACCTCGCCCTGCTCGAACAGCTCTCGAGCTTCGCGGTGGAGACGTTCGTAGTCGGTTCCCCACAAGCCAACGCTCGCCACGACTCCACGTTCTGCACGCACGGCGTCATCGGCTTGGGAGATCGTTACAGCAGAGGCGGTGTACGCCGCAATCAGCGAGCGAACGCCTTGAAGGTCATCAAGTTCAACGGCGTCCTGGTACTGAAGCTCGGGTCCGTCATGAATCTCCAGATTCGCTGCGGCGGCAACAACTCGAAGTGCGTCTCGGTCGTCGAGAACAGCCACCGCTTCCTCGATGGACTGAGCGGCGCTGTTGAACTCCCAGTCGCTCATCTTCCGGCGAATCCCCACAGGCGGAGCCCAGGAACCGCCGCGCTCCTCGAGGACACCGTATTGGGTGCGAGCGAGGGCGCGTTGCTGCACCATCCCCTCCTGCGGAGGCGACACCACGTACTCGCTGAAGAGATCTTCGACCGTGGTTGACCCCTCCACCTCCTGAGCCAAGTCCAAGAAGCGACGCCAGTTGTCCGTTGCCCTCTCCACCGATTCCGGTGGGCCTTCGCCTCGGTAGGCGATGGCATCACTGTCGGCGGCAGCGACGATCGATGCCAACCCATCGATCCCGATCTCTTCGGTGAGGCTCCGCATCACGAACCACGAGGCGTTGTAGCCGTATTCGTCGGTTCCTCGCGTTTCGTCGTCGATCACATAGGGCGGCATCCACAGGTTCAGATCGCTGTGGTAGCGGCTGGTGGTGCGAGGTCCCTCTGGTTTGCTGAGCCCCTCTCCGGTCGCTTCGAGCGAACGTGAAGCGAACTCTTCGGCCAAACCCTCGCCGATCCAGCGTTCACTGAAGAGCGAACGATTGAACCAGGCGTGGGCAAGTTCGTGCAGGAGCGTCTCGGAGTCGAACTCCTCGCTTACCTCGATCAGTTGCTCGGACTTGACATACCAACCGGCATACCCCTGGAGGCCGGGATCGATGGACTCCACGATCTCCAATTCGTCATCGGGGAAGGGAAGGTTCACCAGCGCCTGTAGCTCCACAAAACCGCTGTCCAGCTCTTCGGCAACGAAGTCTGCCCACGCTTCGTCGCCGGGCCAGGCACGAATGGCGATCTGCGCAGTATCTCCCAACTTGACGTTCCGTGTTGAGAGCGCTGCATCGTTGCGGGCCACGACGAACAAATAGAACTCCTCGGGATTGGGGATGTCCGTTGCTTCATAGACGTTGATGTCATCTTCCAGTCGCACGCTGTAGGCGGAGCCAGTGATGCTGACATCGAATGACTTGGGGACCTCGACGCGGACGTTCACGGCGTCGGCGTCGCCGATCCCGTAGGCATCGAAGACTGCATATGCCGGGTTCACTCGTACGCCGGAGGTGAAGTCCCGAGCATCTCCGGAAGGAAGGATGTAGCGAAGGGTGAACGTTGAGGAGGACGGGTAAAAGAGGTTCCGGCCAAGGCTGACTTCGAGGAGTTCGAAGCTGTGCTCTGGATCGGCTCTCGGACGTTCGGTCGTTAAGGAGCGGCCGTCGCTCCGAGTGGCCGATATCTGCGTGGCTTCGATCGGTATCGGGACGCTCAATCCGGGGTAGTAGTACTGCGTTGTCACACCGTTTCGAGTCCGGTTGGGGGTGACATTGGTGACGGTGAAAACCACCTCGACGTCGATCAACGCGTTGTCGGGATCAACTCGGAACGTTGTGGACGACGAAATCGTGAGGCCGTCAGCCGCTGCGGCTGGGCGAACCTCCACGAGGAAAGCCGAGCCGACGATTATGAAGGCTGCCACGCTGAGCACAAAGCGTTGTGCTGCGTCTACAACTACCGAATTCGGCCGCATTCCCTGTTTTCGGAGACATCATCCCGGGGCTGAAGAAATCAATAGTGACGCCTTCGGACGATCAGCCCCCGAGGACTCGCTTGAGCCATTTCGGTAGCCCGGCGCCAGCTTCGGCAACGCATTGGCAACGCTCATCCACACGCACGTCTCCGAGGATCTGTTCCACGTGGGCACCACAGCCCGCCCAGGACGGTTTTTGACAGTCGCTACATGTTGTTCGTCGGCACATCCTCTGATTCTACACGAATCCCCGACCATTTGTACGTACAATTGAATTGGTCGAGCCAGAATGGCGACCAGCACGAGAAGGAACAAGGGCGGGCTGACACGCCGACGCCACTCGTGGAATGATCCCTACGCTCGAGGGGTTGGGGCAAGGGTGACCAACGGGCCATCCACCGAAACATCGCTGCACCCACCGGGACGCATGGCGGTGCAGGCTTCCTCCCAGCGGCCGAGACGATCCAGGCCTCACAGTTCCAACCTGGCCGAGGGCCGCATCTCATGAGCGCGTTACCGTCCAACCCAGTGGTGACGTTGCCCGAATTGTTAGCTGAATACGAGCGGGCTCTTGGCTACACCAATGAACTCTGGACCGATCTCTCCCAGGAAGAGGTTCACTGGCGCCCAGACGACGATGCCAGCGCCATCGGCTGGCATCTTGGGCATCAACCGGCCGTCGCCCACTTCATGGTCCGCAACCTCACCGCCGCCGAACCGCCGATTGACCCGATCCTCGATCGCTTGATGGACAGCGCCACCGCCACACCACTCCGAGGCGACCTGCCTGATCGACGCCGCATCGCCACCTACCGCAGCGAAGTAGCCGATCGCGTCCGCTATCGGGTTGGAAACATCAATGACGGCAGCGTCGGCGCCCCGGCTCAGCTTCGAATGATCGCCACCACCATGCTCACCGCAATCATCAACCACGAGTACCAACACAGTAAGTGGATCAGTGAAGTACGCCTCCAACAGTTCGGGCATTCTCTGCCCGAACTGCCAGTCTCGGACCTTCTCATCGAGGTCGACGGCTACGTGATCTTGCGCTAGCCGGTTGAACCCGGCTGCGCCTCAGCGAGCGCCCGAGGTTGCTGTGATGTCACAGTAACTCTGTGATGTCACAATGACTGGGTGACGAATCTCGATTGGCATTCGGATCAACGTGGTAGGGAACCCACGTGGCTTCAGTTGCTCGATGCCGCCCCCGAGAGCGCCGGCATCGACCTCGGCGCCGTCCGGCGTTACCGACGTGATCAGGTTCGCCATGAGATGAACGCGCGAGAGATCTCCGCCCTGATCCTCAGCGATCCGGTGAATATTCGCTATGCCACCGGAAGCCGGAACATGCAGGTCTTCACCGCCCGAAATACGCCATCTCGCTACCTCTTGCTCACACCCGAGCACTCGATCCTGTTCGAATTCACGGGCTGTGCGCATCTATCCGTCGGGTTAGAAACAATCGATGAAATCCGGCCGGCCTTGACCGCCAGTTTTGTCGCAGCGGGCCCGGCGGTCGAGGAGCGAGAACTTCAGTGGGCAACGGCGATGGCGGCCGCGATTAGAGACTTGGTCGGTCCGGGCGCGCACCGGGTTGGGGTAGAACGGATGAATGCTGGTGCTGTGATGGCGTTACGGGACGCTGGGCTGCAACTCGTCGACGCGCAAGAGCCGGTGGAGATGGCGCGAGCGATCAAGTCTCCCGGTGAGATCGACTGCATCAGGGCTTCGCTCCGGATGACCGAAAAGGGCGTTGCGGCATTGCGGGCGGCACTCCGTCCCGGAATCACGGAGAACGAGCTGTGGTCCATCCTGCACGCTGCGGTGATCGCTGGTAACGGCGATTACTGCGAAACGCGGCTTCTCAACTCGGGACCCCGCAGCAATCCTTGGTTCCAGGAGGCTTCCTCACGGACCATTCGAGCGAACGAACTGGTTGCCCTCGACACCGACGTTGTGGGTTGCCACGGATACTACTCCGACTTCTCTCGCACCTTCCCGGTGGGGCCAGTAGCGCCATCGCGCGAACAGCGAACCATCTATCAACTGGCCTTTGAGCAGGTCCACCACAACATGGAGATCATCGGGCCGGGCGTTACGTTTCGCGAGTACTCCGAAAAGGCATGGGATATCCCGACCGCGTATCACGCCAACCGCTACTACCTGTCCGCCCACGGTTGTGGAATGACCGGCGAGTATCCCTACCTCTACCATCACGCCGACTTTGACAACGCCGGCTATGACGGGGAGATCTTGCCCGGCATGACCCTGTGCGTCGAGAGCTACATCGGTGCCAATGGCGGCCAAGACGGAGTCAAACTAGAACAGCAACTACTGGTGACCGATTCCGGGACTGAACTACTCAGCCAGTTCCCGTTCGAGGCGTCACTCTTATAGCACTCGGATCACCAACAACATTCGCGTCACCGGGCCAGCGCTCGATACCGTGGACGTATGACAACCTCCAACCTCACCGTTGCTGCGATCATGACCGCCGATCCAACCACGATCGACCGCAGTGCGCCATTGTCCGAGGCCTACCAACTGTTGCAGGACGCCTCCTTCCATCACGTGATCGTGACCGACAACGACGAGCCGATCGGCATGTTGTCAACCTCGGACATCCTGCGGTTGGTGTATGACGTGGATGGGACCAGTGACAAAGCGTTGCGGACCTACATGGATCACCAATTCACGATCGAGGACGCCATGACCACCGGGCTCAGGACCGTGAGTATCGGAGCAACTGTGCGAGACGCGGCCAAGTTGTTGTCAGACGGCACGTTCCACTCGGTGGTTGTGCTCGACAAAGCCAAGAACCTTGCCGGGATTGTCACCACAACCGACCTCGCCCGCTACATCGCCCAAGGCAAGGTGTAATAAGGAAATTCCTTGGCACCCGCGTTAGAACCCGTCGTGCCACTCGTCCTCGGGCTCGCCCCGGAACTCGGGGATTGGCTCACTCGCGTCACGCTCGGGGGCGTTGGCCCACGAGGCATCCGAGGGAGGGCGTTCATCGGCCGGGGCTGTTGAACCCCTCTTCGAACGAGCCGGGCGAGGCGCTCCCTCACCAGCGTCGTCGTCGGGGCCGTAGCCGTAACACATCGACACGCCTTCTACGTCAAAGGGTTTCCCCAACGACGCCACCGTGAATTTCGACCAATCACCAGACTTCTTCAGCACATCCACCTGACCACCGGCAGACAGCGCAGCCTCCAGCGATGCGACCGGGGCCATTACGGCCCACTTTCCGGCCTTGGTCTTACGAAACTGGGCGGGGGGCAGCTCACTCATGGAACAAGTATGGGTCGAACGGATTTCGTTCGACAACGGCTCGGTTCGCTGACCCTTCGGCCGATTGAAAAGGATGGATCATCGCACCGGAGACCGACGGGGCGCCACCGCAGCGGACCGATTCACGGCCCTGCAGCCATTGTTGGTGATTTGGACCGCCGGTCTGCTGGTGATCTCGTTCGTCCTCGTTCAACAACAGGTTCCGTCGGAAGATCTCTTCATGGATGCCACCTTCGTTGGCGGCCAACGCTGGTATGTGGGGATGGTGGCGGCGCTGGGCATGGTGGCATGGACGGCCTCGGTCTGTTTCTGTCTGACCGCCAGCTGGGTCGCCGGTTTGGCCGATCGCAGGGCAGCCAAAGCCGCCTTCCGCGGCGGCGGTCTCCTCTTCGCCCTCCTTCTGCTTGACGACCTGTTCCTCTTCCACACCGATCTGCTCCCTCGGGAGCTGGGCATCTCCAAAGAGGCCGTGCTGGGCTTCTACGCCGTTCTAGGCGCTGCGTGGCTCGTCACCTCACTGAAGGAATTGAAACGCACCCGCTTCGGCTTCTTGGTGGGGGCCGCCGCCGCATTCGCAGTGTCGCTCGGCGTGGATGTGCTGGTGTCCGGCACCGACGTCGGCTTCCGCGGAGCGGTGGAGGACAGTGCGAAGTTTCTGGGGATCTTGGCGTTGGCGTTGTGGGCCGCAACCTCAGCTGCGGACGTCATCCGATCCGTCGTTACCGAGGAACGCAGTCGGCACGCACAAAACGCTCCATCCAGCAGCACGTTCTAGGGCCCGGAGCAGCGCTTCAAGCTGGAGGTAGCAGCCAGTTACCGCGGATTCAGGATGGCGAGCTGAGTGCGTCCGGCAGGGGCTCCAGCTCGGGAAGAGCGGCGGGCCGAGCGCCCAGTGTTTCGATGATCCGCCTGCCGAATTCCTCCGCGGTCACCGTGATGGCGATTTGGGCATCGGGCTGTTCGGCATCATCGGTGCGGATGATCAGGTGATATTTGTTGTCACCGTGGGGCGCCCACTCCACCAGCAGCGCGGTTTTCGTCCCGAGGTCCCTCTCGGCGGCGGGGAGAACGGGACTCTTCAAGTCCAAGGCACCGCCGGGGGTAGGTGTATTGAGGATCCGGTACAGCCTGGTGCCGAGGGATTTGGCGGTCCAGTCACGTTCAACGATTGCCCCGGCCAGACCAGTGTGGTGGCCATAAGCGAAGATCATGCCGTCGCTGTAAGACTCCACCCGCGCGGCGCGAATGCGGTCCGGTGACACGGTTTCCCCAGCATCGTCAACAACGACGGCAGGGGTGTCCAGCGGTGGGATCAGGTGAACCTCAGGCTCAACCTTGACCTTCTTCTTTCTAAACCCGAACATATACATTTTCGTATCGGCAGATCAGAGCCCAGTCTGAAGGGTTCGGTCAGGCGATCGGAGCCACACCGGCAATGCGGGACGGACGACCGAATACCTCATCGAGCAGGGGAACAAAGTCCTCTAGCGAAATGCTGGAATAACTCGGGTCGAAGGAATTCTGGTCGTAGTTTGCACAGAAATCGATGCACGCATCGAAATAGGGTGATGCGGCGTAGCGATCGCGGGCATTGCGGTCGCCTCCCACGTGGTGAAAGTAGTAGTACCCCTGGAAAATGCCGTGGTGTTTCACCACCCAGTGAGCCTCGTCGTCAACATAAGGGGCCAGTAGTGAAGCTGCAGCGTCGCTGTGGTTCTCCGGAGCGAACGAGTCAGCTACGTCGTGGAGCAACGCAGCAACCACCAGGTCCACCCGTTCGCCGTTGCGGTGGGCCCGGGTGGCCGATTGCAGGGAATGCTGGAGACGGTCGACTTGATATCCGAGCTTGGGGCCTTCCAGCGCTTTCAACATCCCAACGAGGTTCGGAACCAAATTGCTGCGGGCGTGGTCTTCGAACAGTGGGGTGAGAAAGCGGTAGTCGTCTTCGCTGCCGTCCTCCATCCGGGTCCACGGCACGGTTCGTTCAGGAGAGCGGGGATCGGAGATTTCTTCAGTACTCACGGCTCTAGATAACCACGTTTTCCAGGAACGCTTCATTCTTCTGGATCCGTTCGTAACCCAGAGCGGTCATGTCGATCGTCCGGAATTCGCCGTAGGCGACGAGCTCGCTGATACCGCGCCCAACGGCGGGCGCCTGTTGGAGCCCGTGACCGGAGAACCCATTGGCGAAGATCAGGTTGGGCACTAGCGAACCGGCGCCGATTACAAGGTTGTGGTCCAGCACGTTGTATGCGTACTGACCTCCCCAAGAGGTGATCACCTTGACCTGGTCGAACTGGGGGACATATTTCGCCAATACCGGCCAGATGAGATCCTCGAACTCGTTGCGGCGGACAGCGAGATCGTCATATTCCACCGCGGTGTCGACCAGCGGCACCGCACCGGTCATGTAGTGGTGTTGCTCTCTTCGGAAGTGGACACCCTCGGGGGTGATGATGAGCGGCACGTTGTGAGGGATCTCGGTGGCACAGTCGAACACGAAGCTGGTGCGAGCGCGAGGTTCTACCGGGAGTTCCAGTCCAACCATGCCCGCAATCAACCTGGCTCGGGGTCCTGCGGCGTTCACAACATACCCGCAGGAAACGGAGCGGCCGGACTCAAGGCCCACCGACGTGATGCGGCCACCATCGCCCCGAACGAGCTGGACCACACGGTCGGTCACGTAGGTGACACCGTTGTGCTCGGCCCTGCTGCGGAATCCCTGCAGCAGCGACCACCCATCGAACGAGCCTTCGCGAAGGCTACCCATGCGAGCGCCTACGAGCGTGCTGGTGTCCAGGAAAGGAAACTCTTCGGCGATGTTGCCGGGAGCCAACATGCGCACCTCGGCGCCATGGATTCGTTGCAGTGTGCTGTCGCGATCCAACACCGCCAGATGATCCGGGTCCTCGGAAAGGAACAGGTAGCCCGTTCCTCGGAAATTGATGAGTGGCGCTTCCCCGTCAACCTGGGTGTTTTCGTGGAAATTGTCGATGAAGTCCATCCCGAATTGACTGATCTGGATGTTCACCGGTTGAGAGAACTGCTCCCGGATGCTGTTCTGGGCCCGGGTGGTCTGGGCGTTCTCGTAGCTCGAGTCCGGCTCCACAACCAGAATCGAGCCGGTGAAGTTGGGGTTTTCGCTCAGAAAATAGGCGGCGGAGCTGCCCATGACCGCGCCGCCGACGATGACCACGTCATAACTCCGCTGCAACGCCACCGCGGTCAACTCACATACCCCTGCAGCTGGTCGTTCTTGGTTGCCGCCGGGTCACGTTCGGCAACGTCACCGAATCCGCCGCCCCCCGGCAGCTCGAGGATGAGGCGTCGATCGGCAGCGACGGTTTGCTTTCCTTTGCTGGCAAACGGCGATCCGTCATCGAGGTAGACCTTGCCGGCCGCCCCGTCCTCGCCACCGGCTCGGCCGCGAGCGGGGTTTTCCACACGGTCGAACATGGCCGAGAACTCGAACAGGTAGCCATCGGTGGGCGCCAGTTCGATGATCTGGCCCAGACCACCCCGGAACTTGCCCGCTCCCCCACTGTTCTCGCGAATTTCCTTTCGCCAGATGATGATCGGCCCCACCTGTTCGGTGGCCTCGGTACTCATGGTGCGCACACCGGAAGGGAAGGCGGTGGCGGTGAGTCCATCGAGTTGGGGCCGGGCACCGGTTCCCCCGCTGTTGAACATCAACAGTTCGACCGAAGGAAGCAGTGCTTCGGGGTGAGCTGATCGTGCACTGGCCTGGAAGTTCCAGAGAGCGCCCGCTCCTTCGGCCGGGACCACCTCCGGCAGTGCCTGGGCGATGGCCCCGAAGCAGAGGTCGGTGACGAAGTGGCCAATCACGTGGCGAACGGCCACGGGATCGGGATCCTGAGCGTTCAGGATCACACCGGGCGGGGCACTGACCGTGAAGGGGTGGAGCGAAGCGAAATTGTTCGGCAACTCCGGCGCAAGGGCCACCAACATTCCGTAGGTGAAGTAGGCCTGGGCGTAGGTGAGGGGCACATTGACGCCATAGTTGCTCAGCGGCGACGTGCCCGTGAAGTCGGCATGCATTCCCTCGTCGGTCACGGTGAGCTCCACCGCCAGGGTGATCGTTTCGTTGTAGCCATCCACCTGCATCTCGTTGTGGTAGACGCCTTTGGGGACCTCAGCCAAGGCGGTCATGGTGGCCATACGGGTGCGATCAAAGATGAACGTCGCCAGCTCTTCGAGATCGGTCATATCGAACTCGTCCAGCATGGCGAGGAGGCGGCGTCGCCCGGTTTCGTTGGAGGCCGCCAACCCGTGGATGTCACCGACTACCTGGTCGGCCTCACGCACGTTGTTGCGCAAGATGTTGACCAAGTCGTGGTTGAGTTCACCGCGCTCCGCCCATTTCATGATGGGAATGCGGATGCCCTCCTCGTACACCTCACGAGCGTCCGGGCCGTACCCCCGACCGCCGATATCGACCACATGGGCGGTGGAAGCGAAGAAGCCGATGAGTTCCTCCCCCTTGAACACTGGCGTGGTCACGGTGATGTCGTGCAGGTGACCGGTCCCCTTCCAGGGGTCGTTCGTGACGTAGGCGTCGCCGGGGTAGATACGGCTAGGCCCGATGTCGTTGATGAAGTGCAACACGGCGGCCGCCATGGTGTTGACGTGGCCGGGGGTGCCGGTGACGGCCTGGGCCACCATCCGGCCGCTCCGATCGAATACACCGGCGGACAGATCGCCCGCCTCGCGAACCGACGTGCTGAATGCGGTGCGAACCAGTGTGAGCGCTTGTTCCTCGACAACCGAGATCAACCGGTTCCACATGACCTGGAAGTGGACTTCGCCGGTGTTCATAACAGACCTCCGTTGTTGCGAGCATTCGTCTCGTTGTTCCGAGTGATGAGGAGGGTGCCGTCGGTTTGCATCACGGCCACATGATGAGACCCCAGCACCGTGGTGGTCTGCGACTCCACCACGATCGCCGGGCCGGCGACTGCCAATCCAGGACTCAGAGACCCACGCTCCACGATGGCAGCGTCGGTGAGGGAACCGAGGACCGGGTCGAACATGGGCCGACTGACCTCGGGCGCAACCATTCGTTGCGCTTGCAGTGGTGGAATCGCCGGGGATCGCTGTTGGATCGATGCCACCCGGACGGACCAACTGACCGCCTCGATCGTGAGATCGTTGATCGCTCGACCAAAGAACTCCTCATAGGCCTTGCTGAATTCGCTACCGAGAAGTTCGGCCGCAAACCCGTCGAACGGTCCACTGCCCAACCGGACCGGGATTTCCCAGCCCTGTCCCTTATACCGCATGGACACCTGGCGCTCAACGGTGACGGGCAGATCGGTTCCCTGCCGGACGAAAGACTCCGCCTCCACGGTCAGGTCGGCGAGCAGCTGGTTGGCCCCCTCGGCATCGAACGCATCGGTGGTGGTGTAGAAACTCCGAACCGCCTCGTAGGCGAACGGGGCCTGGAGGAAGCCGATCGCCGACCCAACACCCGCGCCGGGCGGCACCAGCAGTTCGTTGAGTCCCAACTTGTCCATCAGCCGGGTGGCGTGCAAGGGTGCTCCGCCCCCGAAAGCAATCATGGTGAAACCGGCGAGGTCTTTGCCCTGCTCAACCGCATGGACACGAGCCGCATTGGTCATGTTCTCATCCACGACCTCGGCAATGCCCACCGCTGCGGTGTCGGCATCCATCCCGAGTTTGGAGCCGACCGCATTGGTGATTGCGGTGGTGGCAGCAGCTGGAGACAGGGTGATGGTCTTGGCGCCGAAGGTGTCTGGGTGCAGCCGACCCAGTTGGAGATTGGCATCGGTGACGGTGGGATCGGTGCCGCCAAGGTTGTAGGCGGCCGGTCCGGGTTCGGATCCGGCGCTGTGGGGGCCGATGCGAATCTGCCCCAGCCTGTCGACGCTGGCGATCGAACCACCGCCGGCGCCAATTTCGATCATCTCGATCACCGGAATGCTGATTGGCATCCCGCTGCCCTTTTTGAAACGAGTGGTCCTGGCCACCTCGAACGTCTTTGCCGTTTCGGGCGTGAAGTTCTCGATAATTGCGATCTTGGCGGTGGTGCCGCCCATGTCATAGGACAACACCCGATCGCGGTCGAATCGGGCGGCGAGTTCGGCGGCAAAGATGGCACCACCGGCCGGCCCGGATTCCACTAGACGAACCGGAAATGCCGCCGCCGTCTCCACGCTGATAAGACCGCCGCCGGAGTGGATGAGATAGAGCGGACAGGAGGCGCCACGGACCTTCAGTTCCTCTTGCAGCCGCATGAGGTATGACGCCATGAGCGGCTGGACGTAGGCGTTTGCGCACACGGTGTTGAACCGTTCGAACTCCCGCATCTGTGGGGAGACTTCGGAACTGATCGAGACCGACACGTCGGGCATCCGCTCGACAAGCAGGTCACGAAATCGGCGTTCGTGCGCACCGTCGCGATAACTGTGCAAAAAGCCAATTGCCACCGACTCGTAGCCGCCCTCGGCCAACTTCTCGATCACCGTACGGGCGCTGTCGTCGTCGAAGGGAACCAGCACCTCGCCCGCCGCATTTAGGCGCTCCGAAACAACGAAGCGGTCCTTGCGTTCGATCAGCGGGGTTGGAAGCACGATGTTGAGGTCATACTGCTCGAAGCGACTTTCGGTCCGAGTCTCGATGACGTCGCGGAACCCAGCGGTGGTGACCAGCGCCGTTTTGGCGCCGCGCCGCTCGATCAGCGCGTTGGTAGCGAGCGTGGTGCCGTGAACGATCTGTTCCACGTCCGCCAAGGAGACGTTGTTCTCCTCCACCAATGCGGCGATGCCCGCCAGAATTCCCTGGTCTGGCCCATCGTGGGTGGTGAGCACTTTGGTGGAGGCATAACTTCCATCCAGCTGCTCCAACACGATGTCGGTGAAAGTGCCGCCAACGTCGGCGCCGATACGCAGTGCCGGCTTTCGATCGGAGCCTGGTGAGCTTCATGGTCTAGAGGTCCTCAACCTTGGGAAAGTTGGATGGCGGCATGATGTCCACGGTGGCCGACCGTTGCTGGGCGGTCATGCCGCCGTCGATTTTGATCACGTCACCGGTGATGTACGAGGCGTCATCTGATGCCAGGAACAATGCGGCGCCGGTCATGTCGTAGGGTTCGCCAACCCGTCCGAGCGGGACGTTTTCACCACGGAGGGTCCGACTTTCGAGGTCGAGCCCGCTGGTATCGATCGAACCTGGCATCAGGGCGTTGACCCGGATGGCATATGGGCCAAGGTCCAACGCCATGGCTCGGGTGAGTGCCTCGATCCCACCTTTGGTGGCGTCGTAAGCGGTGAACGCTCGATGGGCCTTGGTGGCACCACCGGAACTCATGTTGATGATCGAACCACCGCCGGCCTTGGCCATGATCCTGGCGATGGGGTGTGACACCAGGAAATGCCCAGTGAGGTTGACGTCGATGATCCGCCGCCACCAGGCCTCGTCAGCCTCGAAGAAATGGAGCATCGGGCTGACGATGCCAGCGTTGTTCACGAGCACGTCGATACGGCCGTGCGCCGCCATCACCGATTCAACCATGGCATTCACCTGCTCGCCGTTGGAGACGTCCGCAAGGGCTCCCATCGCGGAACCGCCTCCGGCGTTGATGAACTCGACAACCGTGGCGACGGCATCGGGGTTTACGTCGTTGATAGCCACGTGCGATCCGGCTTCGGCGAACCGTTCAGCGATCGCCCGTCCGATTCCCGCACCAGCTCCGGTAACCAGGACAACCTTTTCCTTCAGTGATTCATACATTCGGTCTTCTTCGATCCTTGTTAGATGGTTTGGAGAACATTGGCGACACTTCGGAGGGCCGCTTCATCGCGGCGGTAATAGGTCCAGCCCTTGCGGGGCGTGGCGATAATGAGACCAGCGTCCATGAGGACTTTGAGGTGACGGGACCCGGCCGGCTGACTGACCCCCAACTTCTCCACGATGAATTGGTTGCAAGCTCCATGCTCCACCGGATCGCCATGCTCTTGGGCCGGGAAGTGTTCGGTCGGGTGCTTCAACCACTCCAAAATCTGGAGACGGCGGGTGCTCGCCAACGCTTTGAACACACTTTCGAGGCGCTCGAGCCCAGCGTCTTCATCTACTTGGCGTGCGGCAACACTGTTCATAGCCATATAACTAGTTCGTTATCTCGCAACTGTCAAGCAACATCTTCCAACTCGCGGCCGTTTCACGGCGTGAGGCGTTTGGCCGGGAACCGGGTAGGAAAAGGGAGTGAAGTACAGCGACTGCCCAAGGATCACCGCCACTACCACCATCGACGCCACGGCCGCCGAAGTCTGGGCTCTGGTGTCCGACATTTCGCTCCCGGCCAAACACTCGAACGAACTGCAGTCGGCCGAATGGATCGGCGGCGTGACCGAAGGGTCGCTCGGCGCCCAGTTCAAGGGCCAGAACGAGAACGCCGCGATCGGCGCCTGGGAAACCACGAGCACCGTCACCAAATGGGAACCGGGTCGAGTATTCGAATGGTCTGTTGGCGACCCCAACCACCCATCGGCATCATGGCGATTCACCATCACCCCGCTGAACGTCGGCGTCGAACTGGAGCAATGGTTTCAGATTGGCCCTGGCCCATCCGGTCTCAGCCCGGCCATCGCCGCCAAGCCAGACAAGGAGGAACGGATCCTCACCCGCCGCCTGGAGAATCAGCGGGTCAACATGCGGGCCAACCTCAACGCGATCAAAGCCGCTTTGGAAGACTGACAAGAGGTGGCCCTACGAATCGGGATCGTTACGGCGCCCGGAGCGCCGGACTTCCTTGACTATGCGATCGAGGCCGAGGGGCTCGGTGTCGATTCGGTTTGGGTTCCGGAATACTGGGAGTTCGACGCCTTCACTCCATTGGCCGCCATCGCCGCGGTGACGAAACAGATCCGGCTGGGCACCGGCGTCGCCCAGATCGGCGCCCGCTCCCCCGCCATGCTGGCCATGACGGCGATGAGCCTGCACACAATCTCAAACGGTCGCTTCATTCTGGGAATCGGAACCAGCGGGCCGCAGGTGATGGAGGGCTGGCACGGAATCCACTTCTCCCGTCCGATTCAACGAACCCGAGAGACGATCGAGATCGTACGGAAAATCACCGCCGGCGAGAAGCTCCAGTACGACGGCGAGATCTACCAACTTCCCCTGCCAAATACCGACGGCCGAGCCATTCGGAGTACGAACGCCACCGGCCATCTCCCGATCTATGTGGCCTCGCTTGGTCCGGCCAATCTGGCCCTCACTGGAGAGCTGGCCGACGGATGGATTGGAAACTCGTTCTTCACCGAATCCGCCAACACCTACTTCGACCACATCACCATCGGCGCCCATGCGGCCGGTAAAGCACTGACAGATCTAGAGCTTACGGTGGCGGTAAGCGTGGAATTCACCGATCACGTGGAGGAGGCCGGACGCCGCCACGCCGACGGCTACGCATTCACCTTCGGAGCGATGGGATCCGGCAAGCAGAACTTCTACAACAACGCATTTGCAAAACAGGGTTATGCCAACGACGTCGCCGAGGTACAGCGCCTTTGGCATGCCGGCGACCGAGTGGCCGCCGCCGCACGAGTGCCGCTACAGATCGGGCTGCGAACCAACCTGATCGGCCCAACCGCCATTGTGCGGGAGCGGCTACGCGAATACGCCGCCTGTGGCGTCACCACGCTGCGGGTCAGTCCGATGGGTGCCACTCTGGACGAACGACTTGACGGCCTGGGTCAGCTCATGGATTTGATCAGCGAGGTGAATACCGAGCAGCCCAACCCGCAGTCAGCCCACCAGGGCGGCTCCCCGTGAGGACTGCACTACCCCCGAGGGCTGGTCCCCTCGGAGTCGGCCCAGTGACGTAGCGCATCGAAGGGATAGATGCCGGCGGTGTGCCCGTCGTTCCAGGTCGGGCTCAGACCCCATGCCCCGTGCATTTCGGCCGTGGCGATCTCGAGTGGGATTGGACTTCCCGGCCGCGGCCAACTCTCTTCCCCGCGGTCCCGCAGGCTGCGACATTCCGCGCACGGGCAGCGGAGCCGCAGGGCAACAAGATTGAATTCGGCGACAAAATCGTCGGCGAAGGTGATCGTTACCCCCTCGGTGCGCTTCACATGAATATCCAGGGGTTCAAAGCGGTCATCCACGCCCTCAGCCTATGAGGGTGGTCGGTAGCAGTGCGCTGGCCATCACACCTCCCTACCGATTCACAGTTCCTACCGATTCAGGAAGCGCTGGATGAGGGCGTTGGTGGAACTGTCGTGGCGGCCCGGGTTAGGTGTAGCGGTAGTGAGTTCTTCGGCGATCTGAGTAGCGAGCGCCTTCCCCAACTCCACGCCCCACTGGTCGAAGGAATTGACCCCCCAAATGGTGCCTTGGGTGAACACCCGGTGCTCATAAAGCGCCACCAGTTGACCCAGAACGCTCGGCGTGAGCGCATTGGCCAGAATTACCGTGGATGGCCGGTTGCCGGCGAATGTGCGATGAGCCACCAACTCTTCGGCCACGCCCGCCGCCCGGACCTCCTCGGCAGTTTTGCCAAAGGCCAACGCTTCGGCCTGAGCGAACATGTTGGCCATCAACAATTCGTGCTGAGGGGGCAGGTCGTGGGCGGGATGAAGAAAGCCAATGAAGTCACTGGGAATGACCGTGGTCCCTTGATGGATCAGTTGGTAGAAGGCGTGCTGGCCATTGGTGCCGGGCTCGCCCCAGACGATGGGCCCGGTCTCGTAGTCCACCGGGGAGCCGTCGAGCCTGACGGATTTCCCGTTGCTTTCCATATCCAGTTGCTGGAGGTAGGCCGGAAAACGGTCAAGGTGCTGACAGTACGGCAGCACCGCATGGGTGGGAAGGTCCAGGAAATTTCGATACCAAACCCCGATCAAGCCAGTCAGAGCGGGAACGTTCTTTTCCAAATCGGTAGTGAGGAAGTGACGATCCACCGTTCGAAACCCGTCGAGCATCTGGCCGAAGTTGTCTGCTCCCACCGCGATCATCAGACTGAGACCGATCGCCGCGTCAAAGGAGTAGCGGCCACCCACCCAGTCCCAGAATTCGAACATGTTGGCGGTATCGATTCCAAATGCTGCTACCTCGGCCGAATTGGTGGAGAGCGCCACAAAGTGCTTGGCGACTGCGGCCGGATCTCCCCCAAGACCTTCCACGAGCCACCGGCGAGCATTCCTGGCATTGTTCAACGTCTCTGCAGTGGTGAATGTCTTGGATGCAACTATGAAGAGAGTCTCGGCCGGTTCCAGGTCAGCCGTGGCATCCACGAGATGGGCGGGGTCCACATTGGAAACAAACCGCACCTCCAACTCCGGGTGCACGAACGGGGTAAGAGCCCGATACGCCATCAATGGTCCTAAGTCGGATCCACCGATCCCGATATTCACAACGGTGCGGACTCGCTGGCCCGTGTAACCGGTCCAGACCCCGCTGCGAACCTTTCCCGAAAAATCGGCCATCTTGTCCAACACTGCGTGGACTTCGGGCACGACGTCCTCGCCAGCAACGATGAAGCGGTCGGTGGAGTTGGCGCGGAGGGCTGTGTGCAGAACAGCGCGATCCTCGGTGCTGTTGATCCGTTCACCGCCAAACATGGCCTCGGTCCGCGCCCGGAGCCCGGCGGCCTCGGCCAGCTCGATCAGCAAACGGACCGTCTCTGCAGTGATTCGTTGCTTGGACAGGTCGATCGTGAGCGATCCCAACCGGAGTGTGAATCGCTCAGCTCGATCCGGGTCTGCAGCGAAGAGCTCCCGCAGGTGAACATCCCTGAGCTCCTCGGCGTGCGTAACGAGCGCTCGCCATTGAGGCGTATCGGTAATGGAGTGCAGAGTCATCGGTCAACCCTTGAGTGGACGGTAGGTTCCCTCCTGTCTATCGCGCCCATCGACGGTCGCTACGCTGCCACACCTTCCGATTTCAGGTGGCGACGGCCATCTTGTGCCGGTCGCCGATTAGCAGGTAGACCGACGGCACGATGAACAGGTTGACCAGCGTCGAGGTGATCAGCCCACCGAGGATAACGATGGCCATCGGGTGCTCGATCTCGTGACCTGGGATACTCCCCGAGATCGCAAGCGGCACCAGGGCCAGGCCAGTGGTGAGGGCGGTCATCAGGATCGGCGCCACCCGTTCCCGGGCTCCGCGGAGTACAAGATCCACCCCGAACGCCATACCCTCCTTGTCCTCGAGGTGCTGGTAGTGGTTGATCAGCATGATGCCGTTGCGAGCGGCGATGCCGAGAACGGTCAGGAAGCCGACCAGCGACCCGAGCGACAGGACCCCGCCTGTGCCCCAGGCCGCCAGAACGCCTCCAACCAGCGCCGCCGACAGGGCGAAGAAGGACAGCAGCGCCAGCTTTATGCTGTTATAGGAGACGTACAGCAGGATGAGGACCAGCAGGCCTGAAAGCAACGAGATTCGGAGGAGGTTTCTGGAAGCTTCCTGTTGCTCGGTGAACTCGCCGAGCAGCTCCGGGTAGTAGCCGACGGGGAACTCCATCTCTTCCAGCACCTCCTCCACCGTCTCCACCGCCGTCGACAGGGCGACGCCGTCGAGCTCGGCATCGACGTGGATCCGCCGGGCCAAGTTTTCCCGGTTGACAGCGTTTGCCGTTGGGACGATCTCGATCGAGGCGATCTCCTGGAGGGCGACCCGCTCACCGCTTGGAGTCTCGATCGGGAGGTTGTAGATGTCGGTCAAGCTGTCGCGGTTCTCGGGCAAGCTCCAGATGTTGACGTCGTAGGTCCGGTTGACAGTGTGGATGTCGCCTGCCTCCTCGCCGGCGAGCATGTAGCCGGCCTGGCGGCGGACGTCCCCCGGTTTGACCCCGTAGGCCGCGGCCAGGTCCAGATCGACCTTGATGTCGACCTGGGGTATGTCGACGAGTAACTCGGTATGGACCTCTTTGAGTCCATCCTCGGCCCTGAGCTCCTCTTCTATATCGGCTGCTATCCGTCGGAGCACGTCCATATCCTCACCGTAGATCCGGATCACGATCGGGTGGCTCGAACCGGTCAGGACCTCCCGGATCCGCTCCTTCAGGTAGGTCTGCACATCGCGCACCAGGCCCGGGTAGCCGTCGACCGTGGCCTGGACCGTCGCCAGCGTCTCGTCGTAGTCGACCGACGGATCGACGCTGATCCAGTTCTCACCGAAATAGATGCCGTAGACCTCGTCCATCAGCAGGGCCTGGCCGATGTGGGAGCCGCAGTTGTTCACCCCGTCGATGGTCAGTAGCTCCTGGCAGGCCAGTTGGGAGATCCGCACCATCTCGGGGTGGGAGGTTCCCGGCTTGCCCAACCAGTGCATCAGGAAGTCGCGTTCCTTGAAGTCGGGCAGGAGCTCCTGACCGAGGCGAGGGTAGACGCCGATGCCGGAGAAGGCCAGCAGGGCGAAGGCGCCGATGGCCAGGGCCGGTCGACCCAACGCTGGCTTGAGCGCCCGGGTGTAGCCCCGGTGGAGCAGCGGGAGGATCGGCGACTGCCGCTTGTCGAGCGGGGCGTTGCGGAGCAGCATGTAGCACAGCGCCGGGGTCACCGTCATGGCGATGAAGCCCGACACGAGTACGGCGATCACGTAGGCCCGGGCCAGCGGCTGGAAGAAGGCGCCGGACAGGCCCTCGAGGAAGAACACCGGCATGAGGGCGACCGCCTCGATGAGGGAAGCGTAGACTATTGCGTTGCGAACCTCGACCGATGCGTCGATAACGACGCGGGAGGTCGGCACGTCCACACCGGAGGCGCGCTGCTCCCGCAATCTTCGTACGATGTTCTCGACGTCGACGATGGCGTCGTCGACGACCGCGCCGACAGCGATGACGAGACCGGCCAGCACCATCACGTTGATCGTCGACACCTCGGCCCCAAAAACGGCATGATCAGCAACGTCGCCATCAGCGACATTGGGATGATCGTGGCGCTGATCAGCGCAGTCCGCCACTCGTACAGGAACAGCAGCAGGATCGCCACAACGAGGACGGCGCCGATGAGTATCGCCCTCGTCAGGTTCTCGATCGACATCTCAACGAAGGTCGCCGGCCGGAAGATCGTCGTGTCATAGTCGAGCTCGGGCAGGCCGGGGGCCATCTCGGCCATGGCGTCCTCGACGCCGTGGGTGACCTCCACCGTGTTGGCCCAGGGGAACTTCTCGACGATCAGGAGCAGACCTTCGCCATCGTTGACGACAGCATCGCCGATCATCGGCCAGGTGCCGTGGATCACCGATCCGACGTCTTCCAGCCGCAGCTGATTGCCAGCGGCGTCTGTCCGAGCATTGATCGGGACCTGGCCCAGGGTTTCTGCGTCCTGGACGGAGCTGATGTAGTTGACCGGTAGCCGGTTGGCTGCCGTGTCGAGGTTCCCGCCTGTCCCGATGACCGAGCCCTCGGAGTACTGAACCATTCCGGAGTCGAGGGTGTCGGACATGACCTGCATGACCTCGGCCGACGTGATGTCGTGCAGGGCCATCAGCTCGGAGTCGATCTGCATGGTCGGCAAGTCGATCCGCTCGCCCCAGATGGCCACGTTGGCCACGCCGGGGACCCGTAGCAGGCGCTGACGGATCGTCCAGTAGGTGATCATCGAGAGGTCGATGGTCGACAGGGTGTCGCTGCTGATACCGATCTTCACCGTCCGGGCTGTCGACGACAGCGGTGGCAGCATGTTCGGTGGCGCGGCCCAGGTCGGAAGCGTTGGGATGACGAGCGACATCCGCTCCTGGATTGCCTGCCTGGCCTCCATGAGATCGGTCCCCCGACTGAAGATCAGCTTGATCGACGACAGCTGCTCGACCGACTTGGAGCGCATGGTCTCCAGGCGGGGGAGGCCGGAGAAGGACTCCTCCATCGGGGCGGTGATCAGGGCCTCCACCTCCTCGGCCGACAACCCGAGCGCGGGGGTCTGGATCTCGACCTGGGGTGGAGCGAACTCGGGGAAGACGTCGATCGGCATCCGCTGCACCTGTAGCACGCCGAGCAGCAGTATCAGCCCGGCCATAAAGGCGACCAGATACCGGTAGCGGAGACTTAAATGGACCAGCGAGCGAAGTTCTTTCACTTTCCTACTCCGGTGTCAGTGCCGTAAAGTTCGGCGACGGATGCAATGGCGACCTCGGTGCCCGGTTCGGGTCCGTCCGTGAGGACCACGAGGTCGCCCTCGATGTAGTCGATGGTGATCGGCGTCCGCCGGTAGCTCAGTGGCTCGGGGTGCGCGTAGACCCAGGTGTCACCGATGGTGTCGTAGATGATGGCCGCGTAGGGCACAGTCAGCCGCATGCTGCCGTCGACGGTCTGCTCCAACACCGGGGCGGTCGCCATGACGAGTCGCTCCGACGCCCTCTGCGTCAACACGACGGTGTTGATGTCGTCGACCTCGTCGGCCACCAGCTCGTAGGGGACGGTCTTGATGGCAGTCGGCTCGTCGCTGCAGGCGGCCAGCGGGAGGGCCACTGCGGCGATGGCCGGGAGGGCCAGGGGCCATCTGGGCCGCCTCGGCCGGGAGCGTTGTCTACACCGCATCGTCGGCCCCCTGGGTAATGAGCGGAGCCGATGTTTGCTCGACCTGGCCGTCGTTCCCGTTGCCGGACCAGGTCCGATCGACTGCGATGATCGGCTCACGGTCGATTGGGTCCTCGATGATCGGCTCACGGTCGATTGGGTCCTCAAGGTCGACGCCGGGCCGGAAGAGGTCATACAGCATTGGGACGACAAGCGTCGTCGACAGGAGCGTGGTCACCAGCCCGCAGAGAATCACCACCGCCATCGGCCGGAGAATCTCGAGCCCGGGGGCGCTGCCGAACAACAGGGCCGGCACGAGGAAGGTGGCCACCATGAGTGTGGTGGCCAGGACGGCCGGAGCCCGCTCCCGGAAGGCCTGGTCGATCAGCTCCGGCCCGGGCTCGGGGGAGTCGAGCTCCAGGCGACGGACCTGGTCGACGGCCAGCACGGCGTGGCGGATGGCGATGCCGAAGACGGCGAGGAGGCCGAACATCACGGGCAGGGTCAGTTCGCCGCCGGTCAGAATGGCCCCGACGACAGCGCCGAACAGGGCGACCAGGGCCGAGGCCATCAACCCGAGGGCGAGCCGCCAGCCACCGAACACCGACTGGATCAGGAGGTAGGTGCCGATCAGGACGGCCAGGACCACGACCGGGATGCGCCACCGGCCTCCCTGCCCATCGGCTGGGCCGCCGACGATCTCGGCCCGTGACTCGGGCTCGAAGCTGACCTCCATCAGGGCAGTGCGGATGTCGTCGGCCACGGCGTCGGCGCTGCGTCCGTCGATGATCACGTTGACGTCGGTGTAGCGGGAGACTGCATCGCGCTGGATCGATGCCGTCCCCTCCACCGTTTCGACCCGGGCCAGCTCACCGAGCGGCACCAGCGACCCGTCCGGCAGCTCGATCGGCATCGAATCAAAGTCGGAGGCCTCGTCCCGTAGCTCGGGCTCGCCCCACACCACCACGTCGAAGACCTTCTGCTCCTCGAAGAGGCTGCCGACCTGCAGTCCGGAGACCAACGTGGTCGCCTGGCGACGGACATCGCCGGGGAGGATGCCGAAACGTTCGGCCGCCTCCAGGTCGACCGTGACATCGATCTGGGGCTCGAGCACACGCTCGGGGACGGTGGCGCTGGCCACCCCATCGACCACGTCGACCAGATCGGCTATCTCGTTGGCCTTGGCGTCGAGCTGGTCGAAATCGATCCCGTAGACCCGAACGGTGACATCGGCGTCCGGCCCGTTGAGGGCTTCGTCGAGTCGCTCGGGAATGAACGTCTGGAGGACCTCGACCGACCCGGGGAGGTCCGCCGTTGCTTGCTCGACGGCTTGGACCGTTGCGGCGCGGTCGGCACCGTCGGCGAACCGAACCCATACGTCGGCGGTGTTGATGTCGACGACGAGGTCGCCCGTCTCGGCCCGCCCGATGTGGGCACTCACGCCTTCGACCCCATCGATGGCCGTCAGGTCCTCGGTGATGGCGCCGATCGTCGACATCATCGCCGCCGGGGAGGTGCCGGGCGCGGCTTCCCACCGAACCCGGGCGCTGTCCTGTTGGAAGGTCGGGGTCCACGCCGTGTTCATCAGCAGCAGGGCCGCCAGCCCCCCTACCGCCAGGCTCCCGGCGACGGCGAGCGTCGCAGTCCGGCCGATCCGACCGACCAGACCAGTCAGAGCGTCGTGGAACGACTCGAACCGAGTGGCCAGCGGTGACGGATCCGGGGCGTTAGCGACGTCGCCAAGCAGGAGGACGGTCAGGCCAGGCGTCAGGAGCAGAGCGACGGCGAACGACACCAGAACGGCGATGACGTACGACGTGACCAGTGGCGAGAACAGGTCGCCGGTGAGCCCCTGGAAGAATAAGACCGGGACCACGGCCAACAACAGGATCATCGTCGCCGAGACGAGGGTCCGGCGGGTCCGGATCGCAGACAGAAAGATCGGCATCCTCGAGGGGCCGGTCTGACCCGTCTCTCGCTCTTGTCTCAAGCGGCGGGTCGCGTTGTCGGTGTCGACGACGACGTCGTCGACGATCACCCCCAGGGCGATAAGCAGCCCGCCAATGGTCATGATGTTGAGCGACAGGCCCTGCCAATCGAAGATGAGAAGGGTGACCGCCAGGCTGGTCAGGATCACGGCGAAGGCGATCACCGCGCTCCGCCAGCTCGACAGGAACAACGCCAGCAGAAGGACCGCCAGGACAAGTCCGATGCCCAGGACGGTGGTCAGGTTGCTGGTCATCGACTCGATGTAAGCTGCGGACCGGAACACCTCGGTGTCGATGTCGACGCCTGGGAGGCCGGCCCTCATCGTGCTCAACGTGGTCTGGACGTCGTCGGCGATCGCCACCGGATCGGCGTCGGGGAACCGCTCGATGACGAGGATCATCCCGGTCTCACCATTGACGGCGGCGTCACCGATCAGCTGCTGGTGGCTCTCGATCACGTTCGTGATGTCGGCGACCGAAAGGTCGGGATGGTTGACGACCGGAACCTTGCCGAGGTCTTCGGGCGTGGCGATCGGGAGGAGGTGGCGGATCCCGAGCCGCTGGTTCGGCGTGTCGATGAAACCGCCGGTGCCGGGCTTGGACGACTCGAGGAAGCTCAGCGGCGAGACCCACAGGGCCTCGCCGACCGTCTCGACCACTTCGTCGAGCGAGACGCCGGCGGCGCCGAGGTCGGTGGGGTCGACCAACACCTGTAGCTGGCGGTCACGGTGACCCCAAACCGCGACGTTGGCCACACCGGGCACGCCGAGGAGGCGGGGCTTGATGTTCCACCGGGCCAGGACGCCCAGCTCGACCAGCGACATGTCGTCGGAGCTCAGGCCGACCATCATCACCCGGCTGTTCGACGAGAGCGGTTGCAGCATGAGCGGGGGCTTCGACACGTTGGGCAGGGCGTGGGCCTGGGTCATCCGCTCCTGGACCATCTGCCGGGCCCGGATCGGATCGGTGCCCGGCTCGAAAACCATGACGATCGAGGACAACCCGTCGACCGACTCCGAGCGGATCTCGTCGAGCCAGGCCACCCCGTTGAGGAGATCGGCCTCGAGCGGAACCGTGATCAGTGATTCCACTTCGGCGGCGGAGAGACCGAGGGCCTCGGTCTGCACCTCGACAAGCGGCGGATCGAACTCCGGGAACACGTCGACGGTCGACGAGCGCAATTGTATTGCACCCATCAAAACCGTTACCCCAGCCAGCACGACCAGTGCGACGCGGGCGCGTAGACTAACATCGACAAACCATCGGATCATGCCGCTACTCCCTTTCTTGAGTTCATCTTCAGACTCGAGGTATTGATCAGTCGTTCGAGCATTGGTTCTTCCGTTCAGTTCAGGCGTCGCAGGTAGTACCGGCGACGGCGGGTTTGAAGAAGGTGTTGACCTTCGGTCATGAGGGCCTTGATTGTTGGGTCTGTCTGGAGCATTCGTCCTGCGGTCTCCACGGTGTGCGCATCGGGGTGGGACACCACCCAAACCAACCGCCCATCATCGCCGAAGACGTTGACGCCGAACATGACCGGTGCGTTCAGGCTTTGTCGCTTCTGCTCGGCCAGGTTCGCACCCCATGCGATCGCTTCGTTGGCAGCATCGGCGGTGGCGTAAGCGACCCGAGCGGTCACGAATGGGGCGGGCGGTCCCTGTGGTTCACCGGAAACGATTTCGAGAAGTGCCTCCACACGAGGGGCGGGAAACTGTACCGACGACCGATCCGGGTCGTCTTCTCGGTAATCCGAGCACAGTGCCGATTGGAGGGCATCCATCTGAACCAAGTTCTGAAGGCGGGCCGACCAGACCAGTTGGGTTCCACTAGCGGCGAAGGGAGCCGACCACAGTGTGATTGGAATTGCGACGAGGTTCTCAATCTGCTCGGCCAGTTCGAGGCCATCCGTGAAGGAGCGATCCGGGCTGCCATTGTCGATTGTGCAACGAGCGGTGTGGACGTACACGTGAGTTCCTGGCTAGAGGTGGCTCTCACACTGCTTCGAGACAGTTCGGAATGCAAGCCCTCGCGGCCGCCTGTGACCAGGGCAGTATGCGTCTACGACGGGGCCGCGACGGCGCCGCGATGTTGGCGCGACGCAACGCAGAGCGCGACGCAACCCAGAGCGCGACGCAGCGCAGAGCGCAACGCAGCGTAAAGCAAGTCGCTACCCGACGAAGGGCGCTGCTTTGCGGTGTGCGCCCGCCACGCCTTGGTTACTGGAGTTGCTCGCGAGCCAGGACTTGGCGCTCGAGTTCCACCAGCTCGGGCCCGGGATCGAGACCAATCTCGTCCTGGAGGGTCCGACGTACCTCGGCATAGGCACGGAGCGCTTCGCTCTGTCGGCCGGACTTGTACAGAGCGGTGATCAGAAGACACCAGCGCCGCTCTCGCAGCGGCTGTTCGGTGGCGAGCTTGGTAAGTTCGCTGATGTTGGGCGAACCCATGCTCATTCGCACCTGCGCCCGGTCTTCTTCGGCCCGGAGGCGGAGCTCGGTGATCTGGGCGGCCGCCGCTTTGCCGCAACGGCTGGCCCCGAGGTCCACCCATGGCTCACCGCTCACGGTCAGCCCGAGCGCTTCGGTGAACCGGAGATCAGCTTGGCGGAACTCGTTGCCTGCCGACAGCTTTTGGGCGGCGCTGACCAGGGTTACAAAGCGATGAAGATCAACCTGGTCATCGCTGGCCTGTATCCGATAGCCGCCCGGGGTGGTCTCCACGGTGAGTTCACCGAGATGCCGGCGTAACCGCATCACGAGCGTTCGGATGGCGTGGGCCGGATCGCGCGGCGGCCCATCTCCCCAGAGCAGATCGGTGAGACGATTGGTGGATTGATGGAGCCCCGGCTTCATGAGCAGGGCGGACAACAGCGCCCGCTCGCGGTGGCCACCGATTCGGATCTCGGCACCGTCCACGACTGGGGCAACGGGCCCGAAGGCTCGAAATGACACAGCCGTACATGAAGTAAGAACAGCGTCCATTCGATCCTCCTGCAAGTCGAAATAGTGCCTATCGCCCCCGAAACAACCAATATCTTGGCTGCTGAGCCATCCTATTTCTGATCTGACGAGAACACCAGCGACGGTAACACGATGGCAACACTCGGGCCCCCAAAACGTTGAGTTCCGGGTCGCAAGCGGGCAGTTTTACCTTGTGTGACCAACCGTTTACCTTGTGTGGCCAACCGGCCCAGACTCGATTTTGGGGCTAGCGCTCCAGCGGGAAACGTTTTTCCAGGTCCGGTGCGAAGGTGAAACCTGTGCCCGGACGATCAGGAATGACCAGTTGTCCGGCCACGATCTCGGGCGTCTCGTTGAACAGCGGCGAGAACCAGTTCATGTGCTCCACGGAAATGCAGTTGGCCGTTGCTCCAGCGATGGCGAGACTTTGCTCGGTGAAGAAATGCGTGGAGACCGGAAGGTCATAGGCGGCGCACAGTGCCGCGGCCTTGGCGAACTCGGTGTATCCGCCGATGCGCTGCAGGTCGGGCATGATGATGTCGGCGGCTCGAGCATCGATGAGGTCCTTCATCCCGTATCGGGTGTACTCGGTTTCACCGGTGGCGATCGGGATATCCAGGGCAGCCCGAACCTCGGCGCTGCCCCGGCGGTTGTGGGTGATGACCGGCTCTTCGAACCATGTGATGTCGAACGGCTCCATCCGGCGGCCCAGTGCAATGGCATGTTTGGGACTGAACTTCTGGTTGGCATCCACCAATAACCGCACATTGGGACCGATCGCTTCCCGGACCTTGGCCACTCGCTCGATGTCATCGTGGATACGTTCCATCCCCAGCCGGAGCTTCATGGCGGTGAATCCCTGGTCGATGAAGGAGCTGGCCTCCAGCAGCAGCTCGTCGACCGAAGAGGACAGCCACAGTCCCGAGCTGGCGTAGGTGTCCACTCGGTCCCGGCATGCTCCGAAGACCTTGTGCATCGGGAGGCCCACCGACCGGCCAACGGCATCCCAGCAGGCCATATCGATCGCCGCCATCGCCGCCACGGTGACGCCTTTGTGCCCGGTGGCGTTGATCTCGGTCCAGATGGCCGACCAGATCGCTCCCGTATCGAAAGGATCGCGGCCAACTACGAAGTGAGACATCCCCCGCACCATTTCGTCGAAGGCACCGAGGCGATCGGCATTGATGGTGAAAATGTAGGACTGTCCGAGCACACCCTTGGCGGTCTCGATCTCCAGGAGAACACACCCCACGGATCGGATCGAATGAATAGCGGTACCGATCGGCCTGGCCAGCGGCAGCTCAACCAGTGAGGTTTGGAATCGGACGATGGGCACGCTCTGCGCCTACTGCCGGTACGACGGGTCAGCTTGATCCAGCATTCGCAGCAGAGCGGGCCATTCGTATTTGCCCAGAGGGAAATGGTCATACTGACGCTTGGAGAGCTCCCAGATTTCCTTGGGGCCAGGGTCGACATCGAGGCCGCTGCCATGCGCCTTGAGCAGCGTTCTACAGCCACGGATCAGGTAGTGCATGACCATGAACGCTTCGCCGGCTGTTTCCCCGACGGTGAGGAACCCGTGATTTCGCATGATGAGGGCGCGGTTGCCAGCCATGTTGGCGGCCATCCGCTCTCGTTCTTCCAACGTGAGCGAAAGGCCCTCCCAGTCGTGATAACCGATCTCGCCATAAAGCATCGATGTGTCTTGGACCAAATGCTCGAAGCCGTTCTTGAGCGCCGTAACCGCCAGGGCGTCGGGGACGTGGGCGTGGAACACCACTTTCCACTTGGGGAAGTCGTTGTGGATCGCTGAGTGAATAACGAATCCGGCGGTGTTCACATCGGCCGGCCCTTCCAGCACCATGCCATCGGCGTCCACCTTGATCAGGTTGGATGCGGTCACCTCGTTGTAGAGCAGTCCGAACTTGTTGAGGAAGAAGGCGTGATCGGTACCGGGCACGCGCATCGTGATGTGGTTCCAGACCAGGTCGTCGTACCCGAAGTGGGCCGCCAGACGGTACATCGCCGCCAGATCAACACGAGCCGCCCATTCATCACCGGCAAAACTGGTGGCGTTGGCGGCGGTGAAGTCCTGGGCAACAACCTCTCGGTTCTCCGTTGCAGTCATTGTTCGACGTCCTTTTGTGTCATGGTCTCGCTGAGTATCAGTTCATTGTGGCGCTCGATTTCCTGCATCGCCATCAGATGGGGAGCGCTGAATCCAAATGACGCCTCGGCGCTGGCGTAAAGATCGGCGACGGCCTGGGTGAAATCCAATCTCGCTCCAACCGTGTGAGCGAGTTCGATTGTGAGACGCAGATCCTTGGCTGCCAGACCTAGATCGAACGTGTCGTCATACCGGCCGTTGAGGATCTCCGGCCCGTACTGATCCGCAACGTAGCTGCGGCCGGTGCTGTTGCGAATGATGTCCAACATCTTGACCGGGTCGACGCCACCCTTGACTCCCAGGACCAGTGCCTCCGTGAGGCAGACCGAGTTCAGATAGCACAACATGACCTGGGCGATCTTGGCTACATACCCGGCCCCATGGGGTCCGAGAAGTTCGATTCTGTCCCCGATCGCCTCAAACAACGGGTGGCAGCGGGTGAAGGTGGGTTCGTCTCCCCCCACCATGACCGTAAGGGTTCCGGCCGCCGCCCCCTCGGCTCCCCCGCTAACCGGCGCGTCAAGCAACTCCACGCCGTGCTCGACAGCCATCGACCCGATCACGTGGGCACAGGCGAGATCGTTCGTGCTGAGATCGATCCACACCGCCCCTGGCCGCATGGCTGGCAGAATTTCTCCAGCGACCGCTCGAACCTGGCTTGGCCCGGGGAGCGAGGTGACGACCACATCCACCTCACCAACGGCGGCGGCGATGCTGCTGACCGCCGTTCCACCGGCTGTCACCAGCGCCCTCACTTTGGCGGCGTCCAGATCGCTCACCGCAGTTTGGAAACCGGCAGCGATGAGGTTGCGAGCCATCGGTGCGCCCATGTTGCCCAGGCCGACAAATGCGACCCGCTCCAAGGGCATCAGTCAACCAACCCGTCCACCTGGAGTAGAGCTCGATCCAAGTGGAGCTGCGTGGCCCGGCCGTAAACGTTCTCGGAGTGATAGGGCCGGTTCATGCGGAATGGATCATTGACATAGCTTGGCAAGCCGTTGTATCGCGCAGTTCCGCCCCGAACCGGCGTGACGCGATGCATCGAAAACCGCCCGGCGAAGAGCTGAAGGTCACCGGGCAGAAGGTCCAGCTGTCGAACCCCATCTCGACCGCCGGAAAGCACATGGGCAACGTGTTCGTAGTTCTCCTGATCCGGCCGACGGATATTTGGCACGTATTCGAAGATCCCACCCTCGTCGGCTTTCTGAGCCATCATGCTCACGGTGAATTCGTTGCCGTCGAAATGCCATGGCAGCGAGTGTCCGGGTTCCTGCACGCCGTAGGGGTTGCGGCCGAGTGGATCGGCCCAGCGGTAGATCGGCTTCGTGGTGTCCAGGCACTCCCAAACGAAATGGAGCACAACATCGGAGTCATAAATACGCCGCAACGGTGAGTCGGTTGGCAGAAGATCCGAGTTGATGAAACCGCTCTCTCTTTTTGAAAAGTGCGGATTGGGTGATCGGGCTCGAATCGGTCATCGTCTTGGGAGAAATACGGGTTGTGATCCTGTATCGACCAAAAGGTGTATCGATGCAATGCGGTCGCCTCGGCCTGCATCTGAGCCACCGTCTCCGGACGAACGAAATCTGGGATTCGGCAGCACCCCAGCGCATGCATCTGCGAGCGGGTCTCGGCCACTAGTTCCGCCCGCACGGGATGCGTCAGTTGATGGATGGGATAGGTATCGAGATCGACGAGATCCTCGAGGACGATCTCGGCGGCAGCAAACGCAGTAGGCACTTCCCCTCCTGGGGTCTTCGCGAAATGTCTCGCTCGGCCATGATTGAACCAGAGCGTTAGACCGTTGTCGAGCCATCTCGATCGATTGACTACCTCATTTGATCTCGAGGCCCACTACCTCGGCAACGCTCCGGCGATGACTGGTGTTGAGCGCCAATTGCGTCTGACTCCGCGTCACTTTCGGTAGTGCCGCAATTTGCTGGAGCACCTCGTGGAGGTGATCGTTCGAACGGGCGACGATTCGACACAGCAGGTCGCCAACCCCGGTGACGGTATGCACCTCGATCACCTCACTGATCGCAGCAAGGGCCGAGGTTGTTTCATCATGAGAGCCCTGCACTATGTCCAGCGTGCAAAAGGCCGTCACCCCATAACCAGCGCGCCCGGGGTCGATATCCGGGCCATACCCAGTGATAACGCCCTCGGCCTCGAGCCGGTCCAGCCGGCTGTACGCCGTCCCTCTGGCAACGCCCGCCAACCGCGCAATATCGGCCATCGAGGATCGGGAGCCTCGGTGGAGTGCGGCGATGAGTCGTTGATCAATGGAGTCCAGCACCTTGGGCAAAGTGTTCACGGATCGGCAGAATAGAGCATCGGGACTCAACAGTTCATTCACCGCCTGCTACGTGAAGCAACCCAACTGTTCAATGGTGTTGCATTCTCCTCTACATATCGCACAATCAGAGCAACTCAGAACACCTGCTCATGAAGGGCCCCGCACGGATGAAACTCAAGAAGGTCGATCACATCACTTATGCCTGCACCAAGGGTGCGATCGAACGGTGGGCGTGGTTCCACATCGAGGTTGAGGGTGGCACGCTCATCAACCGCATCGACGACGTTCGACCTGACGACCCGGACTCGAGCATGAAGATCTGGTGCATCGACTATGGCGAGTTTGGCGTGGCCCTAATCGAGGGCATCGACCGAGCGAAGAAGTCCCAGGTAACAAAGTTCACCGACCGTCACGGTGATCACTCCATTCAGCACGTTGCCTATGACACCGAAAATCTCGACCGGTTCGTGGCCCACATGAAGGCGATGGGCGGGACCCCCCGGGGCGAGGTGCTTGTCCGCAACGATGGGTTCGGGATCCTCAAGCAGATGTTCGCTCGAGGCTACGAGGAGGGCGATCCCGCCGAGGCCAGTTTCCCTGAATACGTTGAGCGCCCTTCGCTCAGCGGCAAAGACGGCGATGTGGCCATCACCTTCGCCGAAGAGACCGGCAAGGGATTCTACGATCAGATCGAAGACGCTGTCGCCGCCGGCGACGACACCCCCTTCTTCGATTTCACCAAGATGCCTGACGATTGGGCAGTGCCCGAGGCCCAGCCCCGCAACGCCTGAGCATCCCCACAAGCGGGCAGACTGTCGGTGTGAATCCAGCCATTGCCCAGTTCCAACCGCAAGACCTTGGCGACGGTCGGATCGACAACTTCATCATCAGCTCATCGGTCCACGTTGTGACCGGAATTGTCGTCATCCTCACGATGACCGCTGCCACAGGACTCACGCTTCGTCACGCCGGGCGCAACGAGGCGATCGGCGGCCCTGCAAAGCTGTCGATCGGCGGCGCTGGGCTCGCACTGGCAGCCCAGGTTCTGCTCGGGATCAAACTTCTGGATCAAGGCCAGGGAATCGTTCAGCTCTACATCCATTACGTGGGTGGCTTGATTCCGATGGGAGCGTTTCTTGCCGCGGGTTGGTTTGCACGCGGTGATTCAGGCAAGAGCAGCCGGGCCCTCGCCGCCTTGATGACCGTGGGTTATGCCTCGGCGCTCATGGCCTTCTTCATCGGCCGCGCCTACGCCAACTAGATGATCCCGCTCACCCAGCTTCGTGGACTCCTTGAGGCGGAGGGTTTCGCAGGGGAGGTCTTCGACGACGCTGCTACCCGAACCGTGTACGGCACGGATAACTCGATCTATCAACTGTCTCCAGTTGGTGCGGTAGTCCCGCACGCCTCGAAGGATCTGGAGATTCTCGCCCGGGTGAACCACGCCTTGGCGGAGCCGTTCGCACTCGGGGCACGAGGTGGTGGCACCGGTACAAACGGGCAGAGCCTCACCAACGGACTAGTGGTGGACACCCGGCGGGCCATGAATCGGATCATCTCCATCGACCCGGAATCAATGGAGGCCGTGGTGGAACCGGGTGTTGTTCTCGACCAACTGAACGCCGCCCTTGCCCCCCACGGATTGTTCTTTGCACCGCATGTTTCCACTGCAACACGAGCGACGATCGGCGGGATGACCTCCACCGATGCCGCCGGCAAAGGCTCGCTGGTCCACGGCCGGACCAACGATCACGTGATCGCAATCGATGCGGTGTTGGCCGATGGCTCATCGTTTCGTTTCGCCCGTGTCACGCTGGCCGAAGCCGAAACTGCGGCCCACCAGACAAACCGGCTCGGTGACCTTCACCGACTCGTCCTGGATGCCACCGATGGCATATCGCCGGACTTCTTTCCAAACGTCCCTCGGGGCTTCACGGGCTACAACCTTGCTGACGCCCGAACAGACTCTCATCTCGACATGACCAAGCTTCTTTGCGGCGCGGAAGGAACGTTGGCGCTGATCAGCCAAATCCGGCTACGCCTGACCGCCCTCCCGCAAGATCCGCACCTCACCGTGATCGCCTATCCGCGATTCGAAGATGCGGTGAGAGATTCAAATCGCCTGAAGGTCACAAAACCCACGGCGATCGAGTGCCTTGATGAGTACACGATCGGGCTGGCTACGGGTTCGCCCGAATGGGCAACGCTGGAGTCGCTCCTGGATGCTGAAGGAGGTTCGCTCCTACTTTTGGAGTTCGAAGGCAGCGGCGGGCCAGAGGCACTTCGGGAACTGCTGGCCGAGGCCCCCGGTGCCACGGATATGGCGATGACTGCCGATGCGGCCAAGATCGCGGCCGTGTGGAAGGTCCGGGCCGATGCGGTTGGATTCCTCGGCCGGTCGGTCGGTGGCCGGCGCTCGATCGCATTTGTGGAGGACTGTGCCGTGCCCCCCACCAATCTGGAGGCGTTCATCGCTGGGTACCGGAAGCTGCTCGACGGCCACGGCCTCTCCTACGGCATGTTCGGCCACGCCGACGTTGGTTGCATCCACGTACGGCCGGCTCTCGACCTTTACCGACTTGAACACGAGTCGCTCGTTCGAACGATTTCCGACGAAGTGGCCAAACTGGTCTCGAGCTTCGGCGGTGTTTTGTGGGGGGAGCACGGCCGAGGCTTCCGCGGCGAGTATCTCGATCTCGATGATGACGCAATCCAGCGGATGCGCAGGGTCAAGACAGCGTTTGATCCGCGCAACATCCTCAACCCGGGCAAGCTGTACGCGCCATTGGAGGGCGCGCCGCCGATCAAACGAATAGACGAGGTTCCGCTGCGAATTCACTCTGACCGCACCGTTGCTGAAGCCACCCGCCACCAGTTCGAGAGCGCCTTCGCCTGCAACGGAAACGGCATCTGTCACCATTGGGGCGCCGCCGAAGTGATGTGCCCGTCGTTCAAAGTGACTGCCGATCCTCGCCTCTCCCCCAAGGGACGAGCGGATCTCCTCCGGGCGTGGCTCTCACAGCCGGATGATGAGGGATTGGCAATCGAGGTTGCAGACTCTCTCCATCAGTGCCTGTCCTGCGCCGCCTGTACTGGACGTTGCCCCGTCCAAGTGGATATCCCGGAGCTCAAGTCCCGGTTCTTCGAACAGCACCCGGAGCGAAATCGAATTCGCCGCATTCGTACAGAATTCCTCAGCCGATTCGAAGAGCTCCTCCCCTCCGTGCAGGCCGCTGCCCGCATGGTTGGTCTGGCGCAACGGCTCGGCACGTCGGCTCTTGCTCGGGGTCTCGGGATTGTGGACCTGCCCTTTGTCCCGCCTGGCACTCTGGCCACCCGCCTGGCAAGCCAAGACGTGCAACTGCTCGGGTTTGACGACCATCCCGGCGACGCAACGGTGGTCATCCTTCCCGATGCCTTCACCGCCTACCTGGAGCCGGAAATACTCATGGCTACCGTTTCACTGCTGCAGATGATGGGCGAGCGACCGGCCGTAGCCCGATTCGTTCCATCAGGGAAATTCGACCATGTGAAGGGGCGCAGACGACGATTTGCCAAGGCGGTAGCAGCGCAGCGCGCGGCGATCGAACGGCTCGCTCGCCCCGGGGTGGCGCTCGTTGTAATCGAACCGGCGATCGCGCTCCTTTATCGCCACGAGTATCCAGCGATCGATCCGAGCTTTCCGACCGACGCCGTGATCTCACTCCCCCACTTCCTGGCCGAACGCCTGGATGAGATACCGGAAGGGAACGCCACCGGGACGGTCCAGCTGTTCAACCACTGCAGCGAGGTCAGCCTGACGCCGCACGCAACCGCCACGTACCGGGCGCTCTTGGAGCAGGCTGGTTATGAGGTGGAAGTGCAATCCACGACGTGCTGTGGCATGGCCGGGATCTTCGGCCACGAGGCCGAGAACCAGGAGATGTCGCGAAAGCTCTTTTCCGAGGGTTGGGCACCACTCCTCGCCAAACCCGGACCCGTTGGCCACTGTGCCCCCGGCTATTCATGCCGCTCTCAGTCGAGGCGTTTGGGCTCAGTCGCCCTGGACCATCCCATGGTTTTGACCATCACAGCTTTCGGCACTTCGCACCAAGAGCAGCTTCCAGATCAGGCTCGGGGATAGCGCTTCTTTGGTCCCGACTCGGCCCAGTGATGGTGGTTGCGGACGTAGTTGTTGGCGACGTCGTTAGGGGGCAGATAGTCCCAGGAGACCAGCGGTCCCGTCTTGTTGGCCTCATACAGCATGTGGCGAACGTGTTGGGACTCGATCACTCGGTTCCGGATCTGATCACTGTTCCAGCGTTTCCGGACCTCGGCGGCAAAGTCGGCCGACACGGCAGCGTGATCGGGATCATCGGCCAAGTTGGTTCGTTCATCGGGATCCACCGTCAGATCGAAGAGCAACGGCGGGTCCGTATCACAGTGGATGTACTTGAACTCACCGCGCCGGATCATGAACATGGGATGGGAGGTCATTTCGGCGCAGTATTCCGCCGTGGTCTCATCCGCAGGAGCGGTGCCGCCGGTGGCGGCGGCCCAGAGGCTCCGGCCCTCCAAATTGGACACCGGTGTTGGCCACGGCCGGCCGTCGGTGGCAATGTCCAAAAGCGTTGGCAGCAGATCCAGATGAGAACAGGCTCCGGGAACGGTGCCGGCTTGCACGCCGGGCCCGGAGAAAACGAGCGGGACTCTGGCAGAACGCTCGTGGAACGACATTTTGAACCACGCTCCTCGATCGCCCAGCATGTCACCGTGGTCGCTGGTCACCACGATGACGGTGTTCTCCAGTTGGTCGGTCTCCTCCAACGTGTCAACCAGCTTGCCGATCCAGTGGTCGAAGTAGCTCGTGTTGGCGTAATAACCTCGTCGGGCACGTCGCACTTGATCATCGGTGTAGCCAACCGTGTCCGCTTCGATGCCCCTGCGGATTCGTTTGGTGTGGGGATCAAGGTCACCCGGTTCGATCACGTCCGGCAGATCGATGTCATCGTCCTCGTAGAGGTTCCACCACTCCGGTCGTGCGACGTAGGGATCGTGGGGATGAATGAATGATGCCACCATGAAGAACGGTTGCTCGCTGTCATCCCGTGCCAGATCCATGAGTCTGCGACGAGCGGCGTAGCCAACCTCCTCGTCATAGTCGATCTGGTAGGTGGCGACCGCCGTCCCAGCGTCGTGCAGCACGTCCATGTTGTGGTACCAGCGATCGATGCGTTCGTCGGCCCGATCCCAGTTTGGTGTCCACGCGAAATCTGCGGGGTAGATGTCGGTGGTGAGTCGCTCGTCAAAACCGTGAAGTTGATCGGGCCCGATGAAGTGCATCTTCCCGGACAGAATTGTCCGATAGCCAGCGAGGCCCATGTAGTGGGCGATCGTCGGCGTGGACGCCAGGAATTCTGCGGCGTTGTCCCACGCACCGATAGCAGCAACCGACTGGCCTGCCAGCATCGTGAAGCGAGCCGGTGCGCAGAGAGGCGAATGGCAATAGGCGGCGTCGAATCGTGCTCCGTTCTCGGCAAGGGCATCGAGGTGCGGGGTCTTCACGAGAGGATGGCCGTAGGTGCCGGTGAAGTGCGGGGCTAGCTGGTCCGCCATGATGAACAGAATGTTGGGAGCGGTCATTGCACGCGAGACTACGCCCGAAACCCAGTGGTGTCAGACCCGTAGGTATGCAAGCGCAGATCTACTCTCCGAGCGCCGGCTGCTCTTCGGGTTGCTCACGGCACCTGCAGTCGTGCGCTCGAGTGGATCGCATCGATGTCGATGTAGCACCCCTGGAGGTGCCGCTGCGGACTGTCGGGAAATGCGGTTCGCCCGTGCAGCACTCGGCGATTGTCGAACCCCACCAATTCGCCTGGCGCCAGCGTGAGCTCGATCACGTTCATGGGATCGCTCAAGAGCTGAGCGAATCGGATGTACGCGCGATAAAAGGCCTCTGCGGTTTGGCCGCGAGGTTGGGGCCGCATGCTCCGGTTGTTCACCGTCACGCGAACCACCTCGCCAGATTCATCTACACGAATGAGCGGGAGTCTCGCTTGGAGGTTCGCATCGCGCGAGGCGAACTGGAACGAAACCATCGTGGAGGAGAGGGTGGCGAATTCCTCCGGGGAATCCCTTCGCAACTGCTCGGCCACGGCGAAGCCATCACAAAACAGCGACGCTCCGCCGTCCGCCGCCACGAGGCAATGAAGCAGCTGCACTGTTGGGACGGGATCCCGATACGGGTTGTCTGTATGAAGCGGCAGGCCCTTCGGGGTGTAGGCCAGGTTGATGGGTCGGGGATCGGTCCGAACGTCGAAGAGGTCTCCGTAGTTGGTCTCCCGAACGAAACCGACCCGACGTGCGAACTCCAGCACTTGACCCGGTGTACTCCCGAGGTCGGATGCCAAAGCGATCCCGTAGCTCGAGAGGTCCGCCACAAACCGATCAACCGAGCCGGCGGCGGAGTCGGTCCGCTCCCGTAGAACTTCGATGTGCTCACTCCCCCAAAGGCGCTGTCTGTCCAACCGATCGCTGTTCGGCGCTGACGGCACGATGCATCGATGCTGCCGGCCATCGGTATGGACAAGGGCTACCACCGTGGCGTCGGGCTCGGTTTGCACGCCTTCCACGGCCCAACCGTCGAGGTCGGAGCTGTCGAGGAGGTGCTGCCCGTTTCTGGGGTCTCGACACTCCTCACATGTGCAGGCATCCCTTGCCCACCGGGGAGAGATCAAAGCGTCGGCGGCCAGCGCCCGGTTGAGCAGGGGGATGTAGTGATCAAGACGAGGGACGTCGGCACCGGTGATCTTGCCAGCATCATCGCAACGGCGAAGCTGCTGGGCCGCCTGGGAAAGGGGAGGGCCTCAAACGCGGCGGCATCATCAGCGGAAAGTGGGCCGCCTTGCTCCCGCAGCGACTCCGTAGACGCAGTGCTCAGCTGGGCTGAGTAGGCGGGATCGGTGGCAACAAGATACCGCTTTGCCTCCACATGCAACCGGATCGGCTGCACGATGCTGGCGGGAAGCCAGGGCCGCAAAAAGCGGGCGGCCACATCAGCATGGCCGGGAAGGCCCCAGCGGCCCGCCTCACCCAGGTCGTGGCCGAGATCATGCAGGAGTCCAGCCAGAACCGCGTGGTCGCTCCCGCCATTTGCAGCAGCGGTGGCTGCGGTCTGGAGCGAGTGCTCGAGCATGTTGAGATCTTCGCCGTAGGTGTGGTCCGCCAGACCTTCCAACAGCGCCACCAGGTGATCGCTAAACGGAGCTTCCGCTCCCACCAAGTTGGTTCCCTCCCAGTCGGGGTGGGGCGCAAAACCGGCCAAGTGGGCAACCGTTGGCGCAACATCCAGAGGTGAGGTCGTTGACCACCATGAACCCGGAAGCAATCGAGCCGAACGTGCCACGAGGAAGATGTCGGTAGTTTCGGCGTTGGCCTCGGAATGACCCTTGCCCAAGCCGCCATGGTCGGTTGTAACCACAATCGCTCGATTCGGGCCGGCGGCCTCGATGATCTCGCCGAGAAGCGCATCAGCCGTGCTGACTGCGACGGCGTACTCGGGGCTATCCCACCCGAAATCATGGCCAGCAAGATCTGGCTGCACGAGGTAAGAATAAACTACGTTGGGGTCTTCCCTCTTCAGCAGACTAATGGTCGCATCTGCGACGAATCGGTCATCAGCCGGGTTGTAGCCCTCATCCAGGAGAACCCTGTACGTGACCGCATCGGCCTCGATCATCTGGTCCATGAGCCCCCAGCTCAAGACCGAACCGGTGGACAGGCCGGCTCGTCGAGCGTTCTGAAGGAACGAGGGCGGCATAGGACCCTGGACCACGTTGTTGTCCAGCACGCCATGGACCGAGGGGCGAACGCCTCGGAGCATCGATGTGTGGACCGGAAGCGTGATGAAGGGATCCACGGTGGTGCCGGTGAAACACGCTGCGCCCGAGCGAGCGAGCGCACACAATGCTGGAGTTGTCGCCGGTGAAATCGTCCGCGGTGCCAAGGCGTCGATAGAGACAACCAGGACTGACTCCCTCACCGCTCTCAATGCAGCGGCCGCCGGCTCAGGCACCGGACAACCTAGAGCGGGATGCAGTACTCGGCGTATCGTTCAATCGTGAAAGCCTCGGACTCGTAGGTCTCAGGGTCGAAGATCGTGCGGTCCACATCGGCGAGCTTGCCCAGGTATACATGCACCGCCCGGCAGACAGCTGGGCCGTCGGTGGAGATGGCATGAACCGTCGCTTTGCCCAGCGTGAGTACCTCGCCCACCTGGATCGCCCGCCCTCGCATCTCGAGAAGCGCATCACCCTGACGACGGTAGAAGCGCTGGTCCTCACATCCCTGGAACACCCCGATGACCGCCGCCATCCGATGGTCGTGAGGAGGCTGGGCAACTCCCGGCGGCGTGGCGATAAGCATCACGGTGACCGTTTCATCATCGAACAGCACGTCCTCCCAACCCATCGATGGGACTTCGTCTGGAACTGGTTTGGCCGCTGCCAGGATGGCTGCGGGGTCGGCCACAAGCGCCTCGGTGAGCTCCGCGATCTGCACCACCGCTCCCTCGCTCTTGGCCGCTTGGCGACAGTCGGCTACGAACTTCGCGAGGAGAGAGGCATCGGCCGGCGGCACAGCTCTACCGTACCCGCTTCGGTGCTGGCTGTCTGATCGATCGAGAGGTTCAATTGGGCGGTCGCCGAACAAACGATCCGATCACATAGGGTCTCGAATCGCTGGAATCATCGGTAGGTCGGACCGTTTTGCTGTACGTGCACAGCAGGAGTTCGCTGAACTCATCCGCCAGCAACTGTTCGTTGTAGCGGGCCACGGGGAGCCCAGCGCAATGATCCGGTCCATCGGCGGCGAAGGCGGCGATAACGGCCCTTCCGGTTTCGGAGAGACCGGAAGCGAGCGCGGCCTTGTAGCCGGCTCGGTCTTCCGGCGAGGTCATGAAGTGGAACGTTGCCCGATCGTGCCAGACATCAAATGGACTTTTCGGTCGCCAACTCCGGACGTCGACGGACATCATCTCCACGGTTGTGCCCAGCTGGCCCAGCCGCTCCTCGGTGGCGGCGAGCGCGGATCGGGAGAGGTCTACCAGAGTGACCGCTTCGTAGCCTCGGATCAGCAGGTGATCCACCAGCGTGCTCGCCCCTGCACCAACATCGACGATGCGGTCTTCGGCGGAATTGCAGGCGGCCAGTACGAGTTGCAGGGTGGCGGGTTCGTCCTCGAACCAGCTCAACTCATCCACTGAGCGAGCTTGGTAGATCTCATCCCAATGGGATTTCTCGGTGGACGAATTCGCTTGGTCGGCTGGCGCCATGGAGGGTCCTTCGCAAACCGTTGAACACGGACATTCGTACTGTCGTGCGGCAGCTCCTCAAATGTACGGTTATTTCGACGAACCGTCAAGAAGGCCCGGCATGCGCCGTTGCCCACCCCTCGGTTGCTGTCAACAGGGCAGCCACGTCGGCGGCTTCGATCTCGAAGGACAATGCAACAAATCCTCGGCGGGCAATGTAGAACCCTTCATCGAGCAGGGCGAAGAAGAGTAGTTCTTTCAGACGGTCATCGCTCCCCGCCAAATCGGCGGCCGACCACACCGGTCCGGCGGTGCCGTGAATGTTGAGGAGCGATCCCTGCCCCGTGGCACACATGTCTACACCCGACTGTTGGAACGTCTCGTTGAGATCATTGCGCAACGAATCCCCCAATCCGTTGATGCGGGCGAGGGCCGCCGAGTTCACCATTTCCTTGAGGGTGGCGACACCGGCCGCCATGGAGATCACGTTGTTGTTGAAGGTGCCAGCGTGCCCCAACGATGTGGTGGACGCTCCGCTGCGTTTGGGGTCGAAGGCGCCCATGATTTCGCGATTCCCGCCGAAGGCTCCAAAGCTGAACCCACCCGCCAGATATTTCCCGAGGGTCGTGAGGTCCGGTGTGATCCCCAGAACCTCTTGGGCCCCTCCCATTGAGAAGCGAGAGGTCATCACTTCATCGAAGATCAGCATCGATCCATTACTTGAGCACTTGTTGCGCAGAAGCGAGAGAAATTCTGGCGTACCGGGAATACAACCAGCCGAACCTTGCATCGGCTCCACCAGCACGCAGGCAATCTCGGCTCCATGGGTGCGAAAAGCTTCAACGACAGCCGCCTCGTTGTTGTAGGGCAGGACGAGCCAGTCATGGGGGACGTTCACCGGGTTCGCAGCCTCGCCAAATGCCAGGACCCCTCCGTGATACCCGTGCTGAAAGACCATCACCTTGGATCGGCCGGTTGTGTGCACAGCAAGCGCTAGCGCCATGAGGTTGGCCTCGGTACCGGAGTTGGTGAAGCGCACTTGCTCCATTGATGGAAATCGGTCCGTCAGCAATTCCGCCAGATGTACCTCATCTCGATGAACCGACCCGAGTGACCATCCCGAATCGAGCACCGCTCGAACGGCCTTCTCCACGGGTTCGGGCGAGTGACCAAGCAGTCCAGCGGTGTAGTTGCCGAGAAAGTCCACATATCGGTGACCATCAACATCCCAGAGGTACTTGCCCTCCGCCCGTTCCACTCGAAACGGAAACGGCTCGAAGGCCAATACCGATCGCGTATTTCCTCCCGGCAAGACTGTGGCGGCCCGCCGGGCCCATGAGGCGCTGTTGGGGCGAGCGTCGGCGTAGTGCTGTTGAGCAGCGGTGACCGCCAGGTTCAGATCCATGCTCGCAGTATAGGAATTGCTCCGCCGCCAGGATCAGTGGCACGACGCTGCCCGAGCGAACCTCGGCTGCCGCCCGCCCCGATCTTCTACGCTGCGGAGCATGCTCATAGTTCGATCCGACGATGACCAGGACCACCACTGTCTAGAGCTCGACTCGGGCGAGCTGATTCTTTCGTGGGACCGTCCGGAACGTTCCCGCTTTGTTGACGTCGCGACCGATGCCGCCGGTCTCGGTGAGGTGATTCCTCCGCAGCCCTTCGATCGGGGTTTGGCAGAAACGGTCCACGATCCTGCCTACGTAGATTTCATCGAGTCGGCCTTTCCGCGTTGGAAGGACGAAGGCAACGCCGCACCAGCCGCGATGGGGTTCGGCTGGCCAGCTCGGCGGCTGCGGAACATCCGCCCCGACAGCCTGAAAGCGCAGCTGGGGTATTACAGCTTCGCCGCCGACTGCTCAATCGCCGAGCACACTTGGAAGGCCGCCAAGGCCAGTGCGGCGGCTGCGGACACCGCCGCGCAGCACCTGGCCGCCGGTGCCCGCTCGGTCTTTGCCCGCTGCCGCCCGCCGGGCCACCATGCCACGAAAGACCAGTTTGGCGGATATTGCTACCTCAACAATGCCGCGATTGCGGCCCAGCGCCTTCGATCCAGTGGGGTGGAGAAGGTTGGAATTCTCGACGTTGATTATCACCATGGAAATGGGACGCAGGACATCTTCTATGAGCGGGCCGACGTTGCGTTCTGCTCGATCCACGCCGATCCCAGGGTGGAATTCCCGTACTTCCTGGGCCATGCAGACGAGGAGGGCCGAGACCAGGGCCTCGGCGCCAATCGGAACCTGCCGCTTCCCCATGGCACCGGTGCCGATACATGGTTTGACGCGCTCGAGTCTGCAACGGAATGGTTGGCAGGTCAGGTGCCAGATGCCTTGGTGGTATCGCTCGGAGTCGACACGTTCGTCGATGACCCCATCAGTCAGTTTCGGCTGGTCGGAGACGACTTCACCGAGCTGGGTGGTCGCATCGCCCGCTTCGATCGACCAACGCTGTTTGTGATGGAGGGCGGGTACGCAACAGCCGAACTGGGCCACAACATTGCGGCGGTACTCACCGGGTTTGCCAACGCCAGCTAGATGGCCCGGGGGTTCCCCGGGCCGACCAGCGTGGCGACAGTGTCTAGCCCATGTCGACCGCTTCAGAGACCTGCACGGTGTGGCCATTGGCCAGTACCGGGCAGCCCTGGGCGACCGAAACAGCGGCATCCATATCGGCTGCATCAACGATGGTGTAGCCGGTCAGCGATGCGGGCGCTGCCACGGACGAGCCACCGGGGCCAACCGCGGCTTGCGCACCGAAGGGCGCTCCCCCGTCTACGAGCTTGTCGCCCATGGTTCCATACCAAGCTCCCCACTCGGCCATGATCGCCTCGATCGCGGCCGGTTCACTTGGCATCGGTCCTGCTTCACCGTGATAGGTCAACACATACTTTGGCATTTTAGTAACCCCTTCGTTTCACGACGCCGGGTGCGCCGCTCGTACCCCTTCAACGAACGGTAGTCCGACATCTGGACACCTGCAGCCGAAGATGTTGGGTCCCGTCACCACAATGTGCTTCAGCCGTTGTGGCAGCAGGGCGCTAGCCGTCGAGCAGAACTTTTAGACGCTGATAGTCCCTTCGGACCGATCGCGCCACCAGTGGCTTCGTCAATGGATCGAGCCATTTCAACACACCGGACGGCTCGCCGGTCACGTTTGCCGTGACCTCGCAGCGAAACTCCCCGGTGGGTTTCACGGTGCGAGTGATGTCCAATGGGAAGGTGCTTTTCACCGACTTGATTCGAATCTTTCGGTCGGGTTCGAATTCCACCACCTCGAACGAGGTCACGATTTTGCGGGTGAGGAACTCTGCCACTTGGTCATATGTCGAGCCCACCCGGATCGGCGCCTCAGAGGTCCAGATGCAGGATTTCATCCCTTGTTGCCACTCCGGATTTCGAGACATGTCGGCCACCACTGCAAACACAAGATCCGCAGGGCGCTCGATGATGATCCTGGTGGTGGTTTCCATCGTTAAGACGTCTGTGTTCGTCCGGGTTCACCAAAACAGGTACAAACCGGGATCGAACACATGCTGCGAATGTAGTTCTGCAAGCGCAGCAGCGCCACTGGTGGCGCAGTCCGCACAGCTAGCAGTCCTGCGTCTCGTAGTTCGCCCGCATCTCGGTAACGGACTTGCGCACGATGTCCTCGAGGACCTGCAGGTCCACGTCTGCCAATTTGTTGATGTAAAGACAGCTCCGACCGATCTTGTGCTTTCCGAGCCGAGCAAGCTCGTCGCTGAGATTGTCATAACCGGAGACGATGTAGAGGGAGAGCTTGGCCTTCTGGGGCGAAAAGCCGGTGACTATGAAATCTCCCTCCCGTCCGCTGTCGTATTTGTAGTGGTAGCTCCCGAAACCGACAATCGACGGGCCCCACATCTTGGGCTGGTAACCCGTCACCCTGCTCATGAGCTCCAGCAGCACCTTGGCATCGGCGCGGCGCACCGGGTGTTCTATGGCCGCCACGAACCCTTTGGGGTCAACGGAGGTGGCCTTGGTCTTGTTCTCAACCATGAGCCGATCCTGCCCGCCGGGAGCCTGGGGCGCAAGCCCGAGCAGCTTCGGCAGCTTGGCGCGTCATCCCGGATTACATTTGCACCATGACCGAGCAGCTGTATCTTGCCGACCAAACCCTTCGACAATTCAGCGCGGTCGTTGTGGAGGTTGCAGATAACGACAACCAGCGAAGCCTTCTTCTGGATCGGACCGCCTTCTACGCCGCTGGGGGCGGGCAACCCACCGACACGGGCACAATCACCTGGGACGGAGGGTCGGCCAATATTGTGGCGGTGAAGAAGGCCGGTCCAGACATCTGGCATTCGATCGAGGGCGACGCTCCAGCCGTTGGTCAAACAGTTGAAGGCACGGTGGACTGGGACCGTCGCCACCAACTCATGAGAACTCATTCGGCCATGCACGTCCTGGGCGGCGTCATTTGGAACGAGTACCGGGTCCTCTCCACCGGGAACAATATGGAGCCCCTCAAGGGTCGGATCGATTACGAGTTCAACCCGCTTCCCGAAGGTTTCGCCGACAAGATCCAGGAGGCCGTAAATATCGAGATCGCCGCGAACCGACCGATCGAGGTAACGTTCTTGCCCCGGGAGACGGCGGTGGAAGACGAGGATCTCATCCGCACCAAGGTCAACATGATCCCCGAGGGCGTGAAGGAGATCCGGGTGGTAGACATCGTGGGTCTGGACAAACAGGCTGACGGCGGCACCCACGTGGGATCCACCGGCGAGATCGGCACGTTCACCGTGATCAAGACCGAGTCCAAGGGCAAGGGCAACAAGCGGATTCGTTGGGAGCTCACCTAGCCTGCCAAGGCACGAGTTCGGTTCCGGTGAGATGCCCGTCAAGCACCGACTTCTATTGGCTTCAGCGGAGCGGTACGGGCATGCCGCTGCCGCCCGGGAGGACGGGATCGGACTATTCAATTTTGGACCTTCTTCGCTTCGGACGGGGTGGCGGTCCAGCAGCGGTGGCCGCAGCACGCTTGGCCGCAATTCGATCCCGTAGCTGCGCCCTGGCCGCGGTGGGCAGCGGCACGACAAGCCACAACTCCCCCGTCGGTTTGCTTAGTAGAAGCGTGCGGTTTGAAGTGAGGCGAAGCGACCACCGACCTTCGTGAACCTTGTGATGATGCGTAGTGCAGAGCGGGACAAGATTGGACAGGTCGGTAAGACCACCGGATTCCCAGGGCACGATGTGGTGCATCTCGCAGTCGCTGAAGGGCGTGTCACAGAATGCACAACTGCTGTACATCACGCCCAGTGCAGCCCGTTGGGCATCGGTGGCGGTGCGATACGAACGGCCGACCGCCAACGCCACGCCGCCCTGATCGAGCGCAACGTGCCGAATCCAAGAGTCACACAGATACCGCTGAACCAAATCCAACGGCAGTTCAAGGCCGTCTACCGTGCGCTTCACCGATGCGGGATGCAGGCCGGTCTGCATAGTCTGCAGATCGACTACTGCAGTGATGGACGGGCGGCCGAGGATGGCACGGGAACCGATCAAATCCATGAATGCCTCGGCATCCAGACCTTCGCCGTAGCGGACCTGCTCTCCTACGCTTTTCTTTTGGTTGGCCAGCGACCGGGCCTTGGCCCGTACAAGGCCGCGAAGCTCTTCTCCGGCCAGCGCATCAAGATCGAACGAACCTCGCAGGCGACCGTTCTGATCACGTCCCATACGAAAGCGGTTGCGACCCCTCTCGCTGGCGAGGTCGGTGGAGCCGTCGTCGGACAGCATGGTGACGATCCGGCCAAGCCACTGGCGGAATCGGGCGGGGCGCATCATGCTTGCCCGTCTGGCCAACGTGGCGTCCATACGATCGAACGCCGCAACCCACTGGGCGTTGTGGCGGAGCTTGTACCGAGCCGAGGCAACCGAATCCAAGTTCTCCGCCGTGGCTTGACCCGAATCACCCGCTTCGCCCAGCCGCGGTAGCACCGCCGCCAGCTGAGCACGACGGGAGGCTCGACGAGCCGCTCCGTGCGAGAGGCGACCCGCGGTGGCCAAAGCGTCCTCGGCGGATAACGACCCACCGTTGGCACGAATCTGATCGAGCTGGCGGGAGACTTGAAGGTTGAGGCCATCCAGCAAACGCATCCCTGCACCGATGGCGCGGATCAGCTCTACCGCCTCGTCCTCGGTCCGCACCGCCACCTCGATAGACCGCAACCGCTCCACCATGGTGTCCAACTGGAACTGCGCCGCAGACGGCCTTGCCACCGGACCGAGGATCGACTGCGGCTCCGAGAACTTCATACCTTCATCATCGTCAAGGGGTGTGACAATGATTGCCGCCCCGGAACGGCCGTGTTAGCCCTCCGCCGAGGTCGGTCCACCAGACCGATAGTAGTGCGCACGTGAACTCTGCATTCGCCCGATTGATCCGCTCTGACGGGAAGGCCGCCGCGCCGCAGCCCGGTTAGGGTCGGTGGTGTGAAGCGTGATCCCGCCGATGTGTCATGCACCTACATCGCCAGCGAGGGACAACTGCCGGAACTGGAGCGCTCGCTCAGCCAGGCCCAGTGGGTCGCTATTGATACCGAGGTTCCGATCAGGGGCGCCGGCGCCGGTGAGCTTCGGGTTATGTCCATCGCCACCCGTTCCCCCGCTGGAGCAGAGCAGGCCTACGTGGTGGATGCCCGGGATGTGGATCCAACCGCACTCGCACCGCTCCTCACGGGCATCACGGCCGCGGCGTGGAATGCCAATTTCGACGCCCGTGTCATCGATCGTGCGGTCTTCGGTTCTACCGACACCACCACCGGCCTCACATGGTGGGACGCCCAGTTGGCCGATGCGCTCATCTTTCAGGGGCGGAGCGGAGTCACATGGTTTCATGGCCTCGCCTGGGCTACTCGCCACTACCTCGGTATCGAGGCAGAGGGCAAGGGGACCACTCAGCTTTCCTACACGGCCGTCGACGATCTCAGTAGCGACCAGATCGCCTATGCCGCTGCCGATGCGGTGGAGACGCTCTGGGTCAGCGATGCGATTCGAGCCGAGATCGTTGCCGCTGGTCTGGAGCAGATCACGGAGATCGAAATGAATGCTCGCCCCTTCCTGGATCAAATGGAACGGACCGGGCTCCCGTTCAACTGGCCGGCGTGGCAAGAGGAGTTGCTTACCATCGAGCGGCAAAACCGCGAAACCCTGGGTCGTTTGGCGGCGCTGACGGGCGGTGGCCAGGGAACCCTGTTCGATGACATCACCGAACCCACGTGGAACCCAGCGTCGGACCGGATGGTGCGACAAGCCTTGAACCGATGGGCGGAGGCCGAGGTCCTTACTTGGACCAGCGATCGCTATGGCGAGTCCCGCCTGCTCAACGATATGGATTCGCTCACCGCGTCGGTGCTCAAAGAGATCGGCGGGCCACTGAGCCAAACACTGCTCGAGTTTCGGAACTACACCAAGATCCTGAGCACTTATGGCGAATCGATTCACGAACACATGCACTCCGATGGGCGTCTCCGACCCCAGTACCTGCAAGTGGTGGGCACCAACACCGGTCGCCTGGCCAGTCGGAATCCCAACGCCCAGAACTTCGCCCCTCGGATGAAGCCCCATTTCCGTCCACCGGCGGGCGACCGGGTGTTCGTTCACGCGGACCTCAGCCAGGCCGAGTTGAGGTACCTGGCTCAGGTGGCCGACGATGCCCCGTTACGAGCCGCCTTCGCCCGTGGTGATGACGTCCACGTAAGCACTGCGGCGAGCATGTTTGGCTTCGATCGCGACCAGCTGGCAAGGGACGATCCCGAGCGTCTCAAGCATCTCCGTCAAATCGCTAAGGCACTCAACTTCGGTATCGCTTATGGCACCGGCGCCGCCGCGCTGTCGCGTTCGCTCACCGCCGAGGGTTCTCCCACCACTGTGGAGGAGGCTGCGAAGCTCCTCGCCAAGTACCGGATCACCTACCCGGGCACCGCAGCATGGGCGGAGCAGCGAATTGCGGAGATTCAGGAAATCCGAACTGAGACGGCGGCGATCGATTGGACCGTGACCATGCGCCTGGCGAGAGGTTTTCCCACGGTCGCCTCAATTCGACGAGAATTCCGTAAATCCCACGGTCGCTATCCATCAGCCGGGGAGGTGGCGGGATTGCACCCTTCGCAACACCTTCAGAACACTGACCGGCTAGTGGCGGAAGTCGATTGGCTCCTCGGGTATTCCGCCCCGGTCGCCCTGCTCGCCGATGGAACCCCGTTCACTTTTTCCAGCCGCACGTTGGCCGGACGGCGACAGCAGTTCAACCTGCATCTCGATCGGCTCTTTCTCGAAGCGGTCCTGGCCGCCATCCAGTCTGAGTCCCCAGAGCTGCTGCGGGTTCGCTCTCGGTTCGAGGCCGATCACGGTGTAGTTCTACATCATCGGACCGTTCCGCTGTCGAATGCTGAGTTAACCAAACAATTCGAGGACCGGTCGCTTCGCCATCGTTATATCGAGGCAATACGGGCGGAACTGGGACGGGATGTGGTCGTCCCATTCCTGGAGCGCTCGGCGAAAGAGCGTGTTTCCGCAATGGTGAACGCATGGCGCAATGCGCCCATTCAAGGTGGAGTGGCGGACATCATGCTCAGCGCCTATGCCGACCTTTACCAGCGCTTGCAGGAGTACCCGTCAGCCCGTCCTGTACAGACAGTGCATGACTCGGTAGTGATCGAGTGTGACCGCTCAGATGCACCTGCATTGGGTCACAAAGTTCGAAATGCCCTCGAAGATGCAATGCGCCGCTTCTGCCCCGACGTTGTGCCGAGGGCCGACGTGGACGTTCGCACCTCTCTTGCGGATACTGACGTAGTTGAGACCTTGACAGGTTCAGAACTCAGTGGAGCAGGCAGAACCTGATGGTTGGATCTATGACGCCAGGATTGAGCGGCCTTGTTTCAAGAATCGAATGGCGGTGAGCCGCGGGTCCGAAGCCTTCACCAGATGTGCGTACCGGACCACGGCCAGGCGACCGGCGTTCCAGTACTCTTCTTTGCCCGATTTGTCGGGGTACCAAGGAGCAACGTAGACATACGGCAACGGTTCCGGCCCAGGTGTCCCATCTCGATTCACATCACCGGGCGAGAATCCAAAGCTGGCCCGTCTCTGGGCGGAGTCGCTACCGATCTCGATGGCGGCGTCGAAGTGCTCCGGCCACAGCTGGGGGTCGCTGGCCTCATGGGAGAGCGGATCCATGGACAGTTGTTCGAGGATCGACCAGCCGAAGGAATACCAGGCCGCAAGGGCCGCCGCATCGCCGGGTTCGATCGTCAACGGTGCGTCCAGTTGGCCGGGAATTGGAATGTCCAGCTCGGCCGCCCACTCTACGTCGGGCGCAACGCCAACGTGATCACCGGCGGCTGCCAGGGTGGTGATCGGAGCGCTTCGTTCACCCTCGGCGGTCCTTATGACCACGTTGGTTTGTTCTACGCCCACTGTGGTGATGCCAGCCGGTCCCCCAAAGCTGGGCGTGCCGAAACCGCCCGGTGCTGCCCGCAGGCCCATTCTTCCCATCGCCTGCCGGCGGGCCGGCGAAACCACATACGCCGCCACCCGGTGAAGCGAGAGGCGGCTGACGGCAAAAGACTCAGCGAGCGGTGCGAGTGGGGTGCCCATGGGTTGAACCTACGACAGGTCCAGTGTGGTTCGCAATGTGGGTCTCACGATCCACCGCCCCATCAGGCGGGAGTACGGTGCGTGAGCAACTCGACTAAATGAACGAACTGCTCGTCGTCCCCCATGGCTCCGGTCACTTCGAGAGCCACGAAACCGTGCAGACCGGTCCGCAACGCGAGAGCTGCCGACTGAGCCTGTGCGTGCTCCCAGCCCAAGGTGGCAAACACCTGAGCTAGCAGGGCCACCAGTTCCGCATTGGCCCGAGCTAGCTCGGAGTGGTCATCGGTTGGAGGAACCAAGGTGGATGCGTATTGGCCCGGGTGGGCTACGGCATATTCTCGATAGGCCACGGCCATGGAGCGCAGTGCGTCCCGCCCGGCCACACCCACCGCAGCATTCCGAACAGATGTGGTGAGCCGATTGGTGGCGTGCACGGCCACCACGTAGTGGAGCCCGTCGGACCCGTCAACGTGGGTATACAGTGCCGAAGGACGGACGCCCAGATGCAGCGCCACGCTGGAAAGACTCAGCTCGGAAAGACCACCGCGGTCCACGATCACCACGGCTGCGGCCAAAACCTGCTCCAGATCGATTCGGATTCGAGCCATCGGAACCCAAGGCTACCTCACCGGACGGAGTGGATGATGACGGGTCAAAATTTCTGATGATTTTCTTGATTTGGTGAAACTCTTTCACTGGGGCAGGCGTTTGTTCAGTAGGCGGCGAAGTACGCCGTCACCAACCATTCCTTCTCAGGAGGATTCCAGATGCTTACCTACAACACCCCCTTCAGCGGCTTCGACAGCTGGTTTGATCAACTGGCTTCCACCCGCCAAGGATCATCGTCGAGCAATGTTCGTATCGACGCCTATCGCCGTGGCGACAACGTCTGGGTGCACGCCGATCTCCCCGGCGTCAATGCAGACAGCATTGACATCGACGTCGAACGGAACGTGATGACCATCACCGCCGATCGAGCATGGCAGGCCTCCGACGGCGACCAGCTCTACTTCCGGGAGCGGCAGCACGGAACCTACCGGCGTCAGCTGAATCTCGGTGAGGGCCTTGACGCCGACGCGATTGAGGCCGACTACCAGGACGGCGTGCTCACGCTCCGGATCCCCGTGGCCGAGCGAGCCAAGCCCCGCAAGATCGCCGTCGGCACCAGCTCCGGCGACGACACCGCCGCGATCAGCACCGAGGCTCTCGAAACCAGCGAGGCCTAGTCGAAACGCGGCCTAATCGAAACGCGGCCTAGTCGAAACGCGGCCGAGTCGAGAGAGGGGTCAGGTCCTGCCGTACATGGACCTGGCCCCTTCGGCGCGTCTCAGGTTCGACACCCAGACCGGCCACCAGCTGCTTTTCGTCTGCGCTACCATCGGCGTAACCGAATCGGAGGCCGAAATTGGACTGGTACGTGCCGAACGAAATCGCAGCAACGAGCCAGCTGCGTGCAGAGTTCTCCGAGTTCATCGACCGGCATGCCGCGCCCGGTTCGGACCTTCCGGGGGCGCAGTTGATCTTCAGTGAGTTGGTTACGAACGCCGTGGAGAACAGCGATCAACCGGTGTGGGTGTCGTTGAACTGGGGCGGGGAGCAGCCGGTCCTCTCGGTAAATGACTTGGGATCGGGATTCGAGCTGCCCGATCAGCCAGCTCGACCCGGGGCCGACTCGGCACGGGGCCGCGGTCTGTTGATCGTCACCCACCTCACCGACCACCTCGAGGTTGCAGCAAAGGCCAGCGGCGGTTCACGGGTGACGGTCACGTTGCCAATCCGACGCCCTCCCAGTCCAAGCTTCGAACCAAAACCCTTCTCCTCTTCCCAACTGCTCCCCTCGCCCGACGAGAAGAACGAAGAAGGTCAGTTCGACCGTGAATCATTTTTGCGGGCGTTGGTAGTGCAGCTTGCTCAGTCAGTTGAGCGAGACTCTGGGCCCGCCGCAGCTGAGCAGCTGGTGGCAGAGCTCGGGGCTGGCATCGGGTTCCGGATGGAAGAAGCCTTCCGTGCCACCGAAGAACGGCCCGACGGTCCGCTATCGGCGGAGGAGATGGCCGAACTCTTCGTACACGTCAAGGCCGGGATCGATGGCGATTTCTTCGTGATCGACGCCAACGAGGAACGAATCATCCTCGGCAACCGACGGTGCCCGTTCGGTGATGCGGTTCGTCATGCACCCGCCCTCTGCCGCATGACCTCGAGCGTTTTCGGCGGGATCGGTGCCCGCAATCGGGGTGCAGCGGCGGTGCACTTGGAGGAGCGAATCGCTATAGGCGACCCGCAGTGCCGCGTGACCGTCTGGCTACAGACGCCACCGTTGGAGATCGAACCTGAAACCCACTTCTACCAACCGCAGCGCCCAAGCCATGCGTGAAGGAATCGAGCCGCCCAAGGTCCCCTGAGTGGCGCCTCGGGCGCTACTCACCTTTTTTCAGGCGGGCCCGGTGATCGGCGGTGTGGGTCCGGCTGGCGCACCGCGAATCGTCGCAGAACCGGCGGGAGCGATTGCGGGTTCCGTCGTAGAACAGGCGCTGGCAGTCTTCAGCCCCGCAACGACCAAACCGAATCGTGCCGTTATCGCACAACTCCTGAGCGATCGCCATGAGTATGTCGGCGATCACCTGACGGTCGAATGGGGCCGTTGACGGACTCCAGTGAAGATGGGGCCCAACGCCGTCGTGATCGGCAATCGACGGCGAAATCGCCAACTCAGTGAGTTCCTCGTTCAGCAGAACCCGCGCCTGCTCGGTATCGAGATCCGGGAGCGCTGAGACCAACGGCGAAAGCTCACTCAGCGATGTCTCCAACCGTGCGATCGAGGCCGCCGACGCCGTCGTTGCCCGAGAGAACCCAGCCTCATCAAGCGTGGTACGCACCTCCAGATGATCGGCGCCGAGGTCGTTGACCAGGCCGATGGCGACTTCGATGGTGATCTGGATCTCCGATTGCGAAGGGGAAACGAGTTGCACGCTCATATTCTAACAAAAAACCCTAAGGTAAGTTTCAAAGAGTGTTTAAGTCCTTACCTCCGTGATACGATAGAGAGCTATATCCTGTTTGGTCCTTACATAACCTTGTCTGGAGTCTCCCATGAACTTCGCAGTTGCTCTCTTGATCGTCATCGCCAACATCCTCGGCGCCGGCATGATTCTTCCCCAGGTCCTTCGCGTGCACCAGACCAGGAGTACCGCTGGCGTTTCGCTCTCTGGCACCGGTGTTGGCATCGTGATGAATCTTTGGTGGGTTGCCTATGGGCTCGAGGCCAACATTCCGGGAATGATCCCGGTATCGGTGGCCGGGTCACTGCTTTACACCACCATCGCTGTTCAATCTCTGCGCTTGATCGGGCTCGATGCAGCTCGCTCCATCGCCAGAGGAATCCTCATCTTCGGAGTTGTTCCGCTGGCCCCCTATCTGTTCTCAGACATCCGGACCCTCGGCCTGGTGATAGGTCTCATGTATACGGTGCAGTTCGCTCCGGCCGCACTGGCGGCGATCTCCACTTCCAATCCCGTTGGTGTTTCCATGCTCACGTGGACCATGGCCTTGCTGGAAGCGCTGATCTGGCTGGCGTACGGGATCATCACCAGGGATATCGCTCTCACGGTAGGAGGGGTCGGTGGCAGCGCCATGGCCAGCGTCATCATCGTTCAACTCACTAGCCACAGGAGTCGGCCCGGCCAGCTCGTGCCTGTGCGCTGACACGATCGCCGTCTCCGGTACCCTTTTTGCCGCGCTAGTCCCGCACCAGTCGGAGCAACGACCCTGTCGAGAAATCGGGTGCAGCAGGGCCGAGAGCCGCTGTAATCGCCCGAGGAACCGAAATGTCGGCGAGCAGAAGCTCTCCTACCTGGCTCGCCCGCCGGAGACCTACCTTCGGCAGCGCCAGGGTGACGGTGAGATCAGCGGTGACGAACACGCCCGGCGTCTCGCCCGTGGTTACGTTCAACCCGCTGGGAGCGTCGAGCGCCACCACGGTGCCGGGGTGTTCAGCCAGCTGGTTGATCAGTTCCGCAGTGCGACCCTTCGGAGCACCGCGCAGGGAATACCCGATCAGAGCGTCAACGGCGACGTCAGACAACACTGGAACGTTGGAGAACTCCACTCCCATCCGGTCAAGAATGTCCAGCTGATGCGCCGCCACCGGCGACATGGTTGCGCTCGGCCGGGTGGTCGTGACAACAACATCCACGCCGGCATTGGCGAGATGGCGAGCAGCCACCAGACCCCCTCCCCCGTTGCCGCCCGAACCCGCCAACACCGCCACCCTGGTGGGCGAGCATGCGCCCAGAACCGCATGGGCGAGATTTCGACCAGCGTTCTCCATCATCTGTTTCAACTCGATGCGGAAATCCTCGATCATGGCGCGATCAACCTCGATCATCTGGGCCTCGGTGATCCAACCCACGGTGTCGGGAAGGATCACTGGAAACAGGTCGAGGTTCATCCCGACAGTCTGCCCCAGCAGTCCCCAACGGCAAGGAAGTAACGCCTGGGCCCCGTGGACCCGGTCTCAGCCCAGATGACCGGCCGCCGTCAAGCTGGGGATCAATTCGCTGAGGCGATCGATCGTGAGGGTGGCGAGCGCGGCGTACGCCGACGGAACGACCTCGCCGTTCCCAACGAGCACGGTGGTTACTCCCGCACCGTTGCCCGCATCGAGATCATGAGTGGTATCTCCTACCAGAACCGCTTCGTGGGCGGGGACCCCCAACAAGTCCAATGCGCCGATTACCATCCCCGGAGCCGGTTTGGCACCGAAGCCGGAATCCGATCCCACAACGGCGGCGAAGTGCTCCGACCACCCCAGTGTCGCAATTTGATCTGCGGCGGACGACTCGAAGTCATTGGTCACCACGCCCAGAACAATGCCGCGCTCCCGGAGTGCCACGAAGAGCTCGGGCACCCCCATGGCCGGTGCCGCATGGCTGGCGCTGGCGGCACGGATCGCAGCGAAAAAAGAATCGACGGGAAGAAATGAATCCACAAGGGCGGCAACCCCGTAGTTCGACTCTGCGATCAGTGGCGACCCCGGACGAATCGTGTTTGTGGCAAGGTCGAACTCCAATGCGTCAGCAGCCTGCTGCAACGCCGCAGCCGAGGGAGCGGAAGACCGAATGGCCGTCCCGATTGCACGGTCCCACGTGCGGTGGAAGTCCACTATTGTGCCGTCCTTGTCGAAAAGAACTGCCCGAACCTTCATGCGCGAACCTTACTCCGCAGCATCCGCCCAGCGTCGCAACCGATCAACCCAATCGTCTAGCGTGGACAGGTGACGACCACCCCCGGGCTCCTGTCCCCTGAGTACCGAAAGATCTCGACTGCGATCTACTTGGGCATCGCCCTCGTGGCCTTCGAGGGCACCGCGGTGGCAGCCGCTCTCCCCCAGTTGGCCGCCGACCTCGGCCGTATCGACCTTCTCTCCTGGATCATTACCGCATTTCTGTTTGCGTCGGGTCTCATTACGATCATCGCCGGCCCCCTCGTAGATGCGATCGGGTCGAGGAAGGTGTTCGTGGCCGCCGCATCCACCTTCGCCGTTTTCGGGTTTGCCGCCGGACTGGTGAACAACATCTTCGTTCTGATCGCCCTTCGGCTCGTACAGGGCGGTGCCTCGGGAGCGCTGATCGCCGCCAGTATTGCCGCGGTCAACCTTGCCTACCCAACGGCCCTCACCCCCAGGGCCTTCGCCGCCAACTCCACCATCTGGGGAATCATGGGAGCTGCCGCTCCGGCGATCGCCGCTCTCCTGCTCAACTTTGCCTCCTGGCGGTGGATCTTCTTCATCAATCTCCCCCTCGGGATGTTGTGTGTCCTCACCGCACGCTCAACGTTTCCAGAACAACAGGAGGGCGCAGAAACCCCCAGTATCGACTGGATCGGTGCTGCCCTGGCGGCGGTCGTCACCCTTGCCACAATCGCTGCAGTCGACGAATTGGGGTACCGCTCGCTCATCATGCTCGCCGTGGTGGGCGTGGCGGGGTTCCTGTTCGTTCTGCATGCCCGCCGCACGGAACGTCCTGTTCTGCGGCTCCAGCACATCGCCGGCCACCCTTATCGCAGCCTCGGCCTCATCCCCACGCTCATGGTGACCTCCGCATTCGCCACCAACATTTACATCACACTCTACGTTTCGGCCGGTAGAGGCTGGTCCGCAGGACAGTCGGCGTGGGCGGTCCTTTTCCTCGTGATCGGCTGGACCACAGGCGCTAATACCTCCAGCGTGCTTCAGTCCCGCCTGCATGAAGTAGACATCATGACCCTGGGCTTGGCCGCCGGTCTCGTTGGTTCCGGCACAACCGCAGCCTTTGCATGGGCCGATAGCTCGGTGGTTGGGATCTTTGCCGGGCTGTTTGCCTCCGGCGTCGGGATCGGGTTGGCTACTAATGCTGCCCTCACATTGCTACGGGCGGCTACCGAACCTCGGCTCATCGGTAGAGCGGGAGCCGCTCACCAATTCATGCGAAATCAGGGTTTTACCATCGGCAGCGCCGCGGGGGCGGCCATCCTGCTGCTCGTTGTTGGCCGCGAGCTTGGGTCTGTCGAACCGGTTCAGCAGCTTCTGGCCGGCAACGACATAGAAGCCGGACCGTTGATCGCCCGTTCGGTCCGCAATGGGTTCGCAGCCGTGACCGTAGTTGCCTTCGTGATCATGCTGCTGGCGGCAGTGCCAATGCGGGCACTGAGGAAGCCGTTGCGCTCAGGCCGAGACGTTTCAGACCGAGGCAGGCTCTGACTTCTTGGTGGACTCAGATGGAGTAGCGGCGATCGGTTTGGCATCGCCCCGATAGAAGAGCCATGCCACAGGCAACAAGTAGGCGAAGTAGCCAGCCACCCGAATGCGCTCCGGATGGGGACTCCAACCGAAGAGACCCTTCAAGAAGTCGTGCACCACCGACCCCTCTGCGAAAGGGCCGGACGTGATATCCCATACCCGGGCCGCCACGAAGTTGGCCTCGATTTCAAAGAGTTCTCGGAACTCGTGGAGACCCTTGGCGAAGAGACCAGCGGCAAACAGGATGAGCAGCATGCCCGTTGCCTGAAAGAACTGGCGAAGGTTGACTTGGCTGCTTCCCCGGTAGAGCCCGAAGCCGATGATCGACGCAATGGTGAGCCCGATCAGCCCGCCGATCACTACAGAAACTCCCGAACTGGATCCCGTTTCGGCGCCAAGCAAGAACAGCGCGGTTTCGAAGCCTTCACGCACGACCGCCACGAATGCGATGAGCGCCAGAGCCATCGGTGATTTCTTGAGAGCGTCGTCGATCTTGGCATGCAGATCGGCCGCTATCGAGCGAGCATTGCGACGCATCCAGAAGATCATCCACGTAAGAACGGCAACTGCGACAAAGGCGAGGATCCCCTCGATCGCTTGCTCCCAAGCCCCTTCGAACTCACCGATCACCGCCTTGAACAGGATCCCCGCAGCCACGCTGACCGCCGCGGCGGCAGCGACCCCGATCCACATCGAACGGAGATAACGACCGTTGCCGGTCTTCACGAGGTAGGCGGCAATGATGGCGATGACCAGCGAGATCTCGAGGCCCTCGCGCAGCGTTATTAAAAGTGATGCTCCCATAACCTAGAATGTTAACCACGCCTAACGCAGTCGTGACAACCTGGTACGGGAAATTGTTAAACAACCGCTCGGCCTGCATGGGTGTTGGTATCTGCAGTCATCCACGCCCGCTGGGCGGACACCATTGACTTCAGGTCGCCAGCGGGCGCAGAGTTACTCGCCTTCGGCGGGCGCTTCCGGCGCAGGTTCGGTGCTGTCGGTAGGCTGCTCGGCCGCGGGATCTCCATCGGTGGAGGCTTCGGTCGGCACTTCCTCAGTGGGTGCGTCGGTCGAGTTTCCGTCGTTCAGCATGGCGGGGATTACCACCGCCACAATGATGGCGGCTACAACGCCGCCGACGATAGTGATCATCAACTTGGCAAAGAAATCCCGCCACCATTTTCGTCCTGCACCGAGCTTGTCCACGGCGTCATGCTAGCCAGCCAATGTGACAGACGGTAAGCGGCTCGACGGCCCATTTTGACCGCCGAATCGTCTGAGCTGGTAGAACGCCAACCAGGATAAAAAAACTACGGTCGAAATGTGACAAATTGCTCCGACGGCAACGTGAGTGAGGCTGCGCCACGGGCTCGTAAGTCCCATCGGGCAGCCGGCAGACAGCGCTCTCGCCCCGTTCGTGTTGACCGGCTTGGCGCTTATCCGTGGGCGGTGCTCAGCATTGCCAGCGTCTTGGTCCAACTGGTTTCGGCCGCGTTCTCGTTGTACGTGGGGTAGCCAGGCCATGTGAATCCGTGGTCTGCCCCGGGGAAGGTGGTCACATCAACGAGTGGATTGGCCACCACCGCATCCAGAAACTTCTGATGCATCTCGATCGACTGCACTTTGTCGGCTTCACCAATCCCGAGGTACAGAGGCGTGCGGAGCCCCGCAGCGGTGCGATGGGGTGAGTCCGCCGTGTCATCGACCAGGAAGGACGGATGCCACCCGGCACCACACACCACCCGCTCCGGGTTTCGTTGCATTGCTCGGTAGACGCCCCGAGCCCCGAGACAGAAGCCGATCGCGGCGAACGGCGATTCGTCATCGACGCCAGCCGCAATGAGTGCGCAGTTGGCGTCGTGTTGAATCTGATCATCGGTCATCGAAGCAATCCAGCCCCGGATCGTCTGACCGCGGGAGGGATCGGCGGCGACGTCGCCCGGCTCGAAGTGCAGGAGACGACCGTGCCGGTGGTGGAGGTCCGGCGTGACAACCCGGTAGCCGTTCGATGCCAGCCGGGCCATGAACTCACGCGTAGCGGGCCGTACCCCTGGAGCGTCGATGAACACGAGCACTACCGGCCACTCACCGCCGCCATCTGGCGGATCGGCCGGTTCGGCGATGACCAGCGCCATTTCGCCGTCATCGGTCGTGGTATCCACCGTCTGTTCGCGCACGTCCATGTTGGAACCGTACTGGCGCCTGTAACGAACTGGGGTGGCAACCACCGGCCCGCCGGGTGCTTCGACGCCGAGGACCCAGGCCCGGATCGCTCCAAAGATCGAGCGCGCCAAATCAAGCGTTCCGACTCATCCAGAGTGGCCAGCGGACCGAACGATGGCCAACAACCTGTAATGGCGGCTCCGCTCAGCGGTCTTTCAAAGCATAATGCTGGGCGAGCAATGCTCGCTGTTGCTTGGTCAGCATATGGGAGCGGTCCGCCTTGGGAGAGGACCGGATCCGATCACTGGTGTAGGGAACGAGGATTTCGTTGCGGTCGGTGCGGCGCAGGCCTCGGGCCGGAACCCAGTGTTCGGCACGGAGCTTGCCCGGTTTGACCGAAAACCAGGTTGGCGTGGTTGATGAGCTATCGAAGACAACATCGCTGACTTCACCGATCGTATTGCCATCTTCGTCGAGCACCTTGACCCCGTTGTATTGGGTGGCGGTTGACATGATGCAACTCCTTTTTGAGTGTGACGGTGACGTAACGGTACAGCTGTGTGTGTCAGCGGAATATTCACCAGGAATGGTTTTTTGCCGCCCCGCGAATGGTTCGAGACCCGGAACTCCGCTTGCAAGAACTGGTCTGCGAACTGGGGCGGCAACCACCCGCCCTGCGATCGATCAACACCGAGAACAGGAACTGGCGCTGTCGTGTTCCTAGGTGCGTTTGGGGGCAGGGCCCTGAGGATCAGAGGCGTCGAGTTGGGGCGGAGAGTCCAGATTCTGAAGCATCAAGACGCCGGCGATGTTCATGAAGTCATGCTCGGTGACCAAACCCACCAAGACGCCGTCGTCGACGACCGGTAGTGCTCCAATCCCGAACGATCGCATGATCTCGAGTGCGCGCAGCGGCGCCATGTGCGGTGCCACGCATACCGGATCACGCTGCATGACATCGGCGACCGCCAACTCCCGCCAGAGCCGAGAATCGTCATTCTGCGCCATGACCCGCAGCAGCCGCCGGTAGGACAGGATGCCGATGATTCCGTCGGCTTCGTCCTCCACGAGCACTTGGCGAATGCGATGCCAGTCCATGAGGTTGGCCACCAGGTCGAGCGGGTCATCGTCGGAAACGGTCACCAGGTCGGTCACCATGATCTGTTCGATCGATCGGAAGTTGTGTTTCCAGCTACCACCCTCCTCCACGCTGGCCAAGGTCCATTCCGACACCGGTTGACCAGCTTCCTGGCGACCGACAATTGCCGACGTGAGACTGTTCAATCGCTGGCCCAGCTCGCCTCGCTGGCGCATGCCTTTCATTGACGAGACCTGCCACCGAGATCCGGTGTAACCGGACTTGACACGACGCTCCACCACACCGAGGTACTTCTGTATGTCCCCCTGGTCCACACCCACCGAGGCCAGTCCATCATGGGCGATCGGCATGAGTACGTCGAGCAGTAGCTCCGGAGCCCGGTGTTCCTTGCCGTCGAGCCAGAAAAGAGTGGATGACAAGCCCTCTCGAGCTGCGCTCACAAAGTTGGCACGGGTGATGTCGAATTCGGCCATCCGGCTGACCTCGGGGAACTCGTTTGCTCCCCCTTTCATCAAGCCCAGCCAGAACGCCGCATTTGCCATCTCGTCAATGGTGGTGGGACCGGAGGGCAGTATCCGATTCTCGATTCTCAAATGGGGAACGCCATCCATCACCCCGTAGCACGCCCGATTCCAACGCCAGACCGTTCCCGTATGCATGCGCATCGCCGCTAGGTCAGGGATGTCGCCCCGGCCTAGAACGTCGAACGGATCTTCGTGGGAGTCCGGCGCAAGGAGTGGCCGGAATCGGGTGATGTCTTCCTTGAAGAGCTCCGAAACGGATTCCTTCACCCACGCCGATCCAAAGGTCACCCGACCTTGTCGCTCCCGCAGGTGCTGGCCGGCACGCCGGGTGTCGACGGATTGTTCGAAGAGAGGGATGCGCGTTTCTGACCACAGATGCTTGCCGAACAGAATGGGCGAGTTCGTGCCGCAGGAAAGCGTTGGTCCGGCGAGCAATTGGGCGAGGTTGTAGTGATTGGCGAATTCGTCTGGCGTGACTTGAAGGTGAACTTGAAAACTGGCGTTACACGCTTCGGCCATCACCGAACTCTGACGCACGCTGAGTTCGTCGGCGCCAGAAATATGCAGGTCGACGTCCTCGCCCCGCATCTCCAGCAGTGCCTGATTCAACGCGAGATATCTGGGATTCTGGACCATGTTGGCCAATTGCAGGTCACTGATGCGAAGTGTGGGCAGGATTCCCGAGAGGACGATTTCGCGCTCGATCTGGCGGGCCGCCGACCGACACACCGCCAACAGTTCATCGAGCTGACCGTGCATGGCCGTGAAACACGTGCCCTCAAACCGTTGGGGGTCCAAATTGACCTCCAGGTTGAACGCTCCGATCTCGGTGGTGAAGTGCGGGTCGTCGATGACCTTCAACAGTTCCAGTGCCACCGGCGATGCCTGCCATCCGCGGTCCACCAGGAACATCTCCTGCTCAGCACCGATCCTCGGGTGGGATGAATCGAATATGCCATCGGAAAGCATCTGTTCGAGAGCGTGCAGATCTCGGAGCATCCAGTTCATCGCCGTGTGGCGCTGGCTCAGTTGACTTGCTGTCTGCAATCCCATTTCTTGGTTCCCCTTATGTCCCCAGCACCATGTTTACCAGCAGATTTCCCAGCGTCATGTCAGCCCTACACGACCCGCGCCAGATAGTGAGGAAGCATGGTTCGCCACGTCGGCCAGTCATGGGGCCATTCGGGACCCCATTTGTCAACCTGATTGGGTACACCGGCGTTGCCGAGTATGTGGGCCGCATTCCACGTCTCACCGATGTCTTCGTTGGCACCTTCGCCACAGGCGAAGATCACCGACCGCTCCCGGAGTCGTTCGAGTTGTCCGGCGTCCAGGTGCCCCTGTTCGGGTGCACTGAGGAAATGGAGAGGCGACGCCCACAGGAAGTTATCGTTGACGGGCCCATTCATGAATCGAGTCAGGTCGTAGGTGCCGCTCATACAGATGGCGTGACGGAACACTTCTGGAAAGCGGCAAACGGCGGCGAGTGCGTTAAAGGCGCCGATAGACGCCCCTGCGGTGATCACCTCGATGTCCTCGGTTTGGCAGTCGGTGCGTATTGCCGCAACCAGTTCCTTGCCTACGAACTCGCAAAAGCGACGAAGGATCCAGCTTCGATGCAGGCTGTCGCCCTCGTTGGCCAGCATGGCCCGGCCATTGATGCTGTCACAGGAGTAGATCTTGATCCGGCCCTCTTCGATCAGCTGGCCACAGGCTCGAACGATGTCGAAGCGCTCAATCTCTTCGGCATCACCGCCGGCGGTGGGGAACACCAGCACGGGCACGCCGTAGTTGCCCCATCGGGCGACCGTCACCGTGCGATCCAGGTGCGGCGAGTGCCAACTGTCCACCATCTTGCTCACTGGTCGGACCGCCATTGTTGGATCCGATCCCAAAATTTCTCGGTGTATTCCTCTATCTCGTGATCGGGGTACATCGCCACCACCTTCTGGCGGACCGCGTCCCGTGCCATGTCTGAGCCGAAGAAGTCGTGCAGCACTTCGTCGAGGTGGCTGAGGTGGGTGGTGCAGAACTCATCGAACTCATCGGCCGAGAGACGCTTGCGAGCGATGGCAGCGTAGCCCTTCAACTTCTCCTCGTACGGGGCGTCGGTGTCGGCGATGTCGAAATACGGCTGCCAATCCAGGTTGGGGCGCACGGGCCGCTTGGTGGCAGCACAGAAGAGCGACCAGCGGAGATTGGCACCGATGAGCCATGGGAAATGATAGTGCAATGATGTGACCTGCGAATCAGGGCACGGGTTGGCGAAGTCGATCGGATACCACGAATCGTCTTGGCGGAGCGCCTCGCAACTGTTGAAGTCCCATCCGAAGAACGAGTTGATGGTGAGCGTTGTGTCGATCAGGTGTTGCCGCTGATCGTCGGGGATGTCGCCGTCGTCGCTGGTGTAGCGATCATGAAGCGGCGCTCCAGGGTCATAACGGACCACCCGTACCTGGGGGCCCAGGCCAACGCAACGGATGAAGAGATCGTGAGGGTCGACTGCCTTCTGCAGATGCATCAAATAGGTGCCGCTCTCGTCGTAGATACGCTGGAGGTCCTCTGTGGTGTCGACGCGGCTCACCCCGGCCCAGCCGCCGCCGTCATAAGGCTTGATGTACATCGGGTAGCCAACCTTTTCGCCCAATTCCTCGAGATCGAACATCTCGGCATACTGCTCCAGCGTTCTCTGCAGGTCAGGCTGGTGTTCGTACTCCTTCGGCGGCACCATCCACGTTGTTGGAATCTGCATCCCCAGTCGCATCATGGCGCAGTAGGAGGTGTGCTTTTCGTTCGATTGGATCGACCATGGGTTGTTGAAGACGTACAGTCCATCGAGCAGGATCGCCTTCTTGATCCACTCTCGGCTGGTGCCATACCAATGGGTGAGGCGGTCGATGACCACGTCATAGGTCGTTGGCTGCCGCAAGTAGAAAGGCTCGATCCTCACCCGATCCACGTCGAAGACGATCGTGTCACCGCCGATCTTCAGCGAGAGGTCGAGACGATTGAAAATCTGCTCATAGCAAATCGGCCAGCAGATGTCTGCCCCCAGTGACAACCCAATCCGACGTCGGACCTCAGCCATGCCTCTCCCCCTTCTCGTTGGTGAGGAATCTAGCAGGTGGTGGCGCGCCGCCTACTTTCTGTCCTCCACCATTCTGAAACGAATCGGTGAAGAGCCATGGCAAACCCATCCCCAACATGTCTCTCCAACAGCCCCACGTATGGCCATCGATCGCCTCTTCGAGAACTACCTCCATCCCGGTCTTCTGCAGTACCGGAATCAGCGCGCGGTTTTCTCGGATCAATGGCTCAAGCACACCGCAGCTCATGAAAACGCGATCGGCAACTTTGGACGGCGCCCCCAAATAGTTGGACACAAACTCCACTACCGGAGCCCACAGCGAATCCTCAGCTTCACCCGGACGTTGCTGCGCACCGGCGAAGGAACCCGACTGGAGCAGAAGATGACCAAATGTCTCGGGATATCTGACCGCCGTGGACAACGTGGCGACGGCCCCGAAACTGGCGCCACCTAAACAGCGGGCATCCCGCCCCCCGGCGAGGGGAAGGTGAGCCTCGAGGTAAGGCACCATCTCCTCAGCCACAAAATGCGCGTGCCGTTGATCGTTGGCATACTCCGCCAACCGCTGCCCCGGATCGCTGAAGGCAACCACCATGTCTGGCACAAGACCTTGTGAGATCAAATTGTCCAACACGGTGGCAGCGTCGGCGTAATGGAGATAGTCCGTGCCGTCATGCATGACCAGCAGTGGGTACGGGTAGTGCGGGTTCATGGTGAAAGAGGCGGGCAGATACAACGTCACCGGCATGGCGCGGCCCAATGCCATGCTGGGAACGGCGAGCGATCGTTGCAGGCCGGTCTGGGCATCGGGGTCGCGGAGCGCCCAAGGCGGGACCGAATACCCGTAGGACCGGCACACCGAGTTGGATCCGAACGGGTTACGCGATTCGAACGGATTCAGAGGGTCCTCTGTATCCCACTCATGATCGTTGTGGCGAATCGCCAGCTTGTACTCCAGTCGGGTCCCCGTTGGCAGACCCAGAGCGAGCAGCCACCAATCCGACCCTTCAAGCCGCTCGAAGGCGAGATCCTCGGGCAAGCCGATTCCGAAGTGAAACAAACGAACCGAGTCGACATTGCCCCGGTAGGCGAAGGTTGTGACACCCGGTTCGGCCAGTGGGAAACCCCGCTCGAAGACAAGTCTGTCCAGGACCGCTGGCTCGAGCGCGGGGTCGGGACGGAGGCGGGGCGCTGTGGCAGTAGAAGCGTGTCTCACTGGGAATGTACGGTCACGGTGCGGCCGATCTCGTCCAGCACATACCGCAGGTAGTCGAAATCCGAATGCTGGGCCCGAACCCAGGCATTGGCCATATACCCCGCATCCACACCCTGGGTCGGCGTGCCCGGATTCGGTAGATGGGCATCGATGATGAGATCACCGTAGCGAGTCTGAATTTCGTCGAGCCCGCTGTAGCCGGTGATGGTGCCATCACCTTCGGGGCGCAGTGCCACGATCCCAGTGGCGAGCCGTCGGGACGCTCTGTTATCGGTACCTCCGTGCACCAGAATCTGCGCCCATTCGCGATACACATCAAGGTCGTTGCCGGCGCCATAGAGATCCCAGGCCCGCACCCCCGGCGGCCGACAGCCGATCTCGGAGAAGACCAGCCCCTTCGGTCCCGAGAACCACTCCATGTGGGTTGCTGACGTCCCAATACCTAACGCTTGGATCACGCGCCGACCCATTTCTTTTACCTCGTCGTAGGACGGTTCGCTGTCAAGCCGGTTGGTGGCGATGAACTGGGGCGAGATCCAGCGGGTTCGCATGGCCTCCAGCACATTGGGGTAGTAATGGCTCACAAATTCGTGCACTACTTGACCGTTCATGCTGATGGTGTCATAGAAGCCCTCGTGGCCCTCCATGAACTCCTCAACGGCAACGGTGGCCCCGTGGTCGAAGGCAGTGCTGTGCAGCACGTCCTCCAGATCGCCGTCGGAATCCACCCGATGAGTGCCAGAAGCCCCAGCCCCGTCGGGCGGTTTGATGATCACCGGATACCCCACCTCCGATACGAAGGTTCGAACCTCTTCCGCGGTGGATGCCCCAGTGGACCGGGCACACGGAACACCGGCATCGCGGAGCGCCTGTTTCATGGCCGGTTTGTCTCGGCACAAGTAGGCGGTGTGCACCGATGTGCCCGGGATCCCGCATCGTTCCCGCACCCGAGCTGCAGTCATGGTGTGAGCCTCGATCGTCGCTTCGAGCCGATCCACCCACAGCCGGGCCTGCACCCACCGAACCACCCGTTCGACGGCGTTGTCATTTACAACAGAATCCACCTGCTCGTAGTGGGTGAGCCAGTTAGCAACATCGTCGTCGAGCCAGTCCTTGGGGCGCTCGCCGATTCCGATCACGGTGGCTCCTACCTCACTAAGGGCCCGAGCAAATTGTTTCTGATTGTCAGGGAAGCTGGGCTCCAGCAGAATCACGTTCACCCCACAGTTGTACATGGTGGCGGCGTAACCGGCTACAACTTGGGCGTTAGTCATGCGATACCGTCCCGGGGGTGGTCAACGTAGTTTTCGTCGCTCCCTATGCCATGGCGGCCACCAACCGATTTCTGAACGCATTCGTGGAGACCCCGGGGGCGTCGGTCGGCGTTGTGAGTTGCGACCCGGTGAACCGGTTTCCGGAGTCGATCCGTTCCGGCTTGACCGCCCATTGGCAAATCGAGGACTGCCTCGACGTGGACCAGCTCTGTCATGGGGTCGGGTCGATCGGCGAACAGATGGGCGGCGTAGACGTTCTCACCGCCATTCTGGAAAACCTGCAGGTGCCGCTCGCCGCCACCCGTGAACGACTGGGAATCGCCGGCATGGGCGTCAACGTTGCTGAGAACTTCCGAGACAAGGCGCGGATGAAGACCGTATTTGAAGAGGCGGGGATCCCCTGTGCCCGCCATGCACGAGTCGAAAGCGCCGAGGCGGTTCGATCTGTGATCCAGGACTGGCAGCAACCCGTGGTGGTTAAACCACTGGCCGGCATGGGCGCTCAGAACACGTTTCGCCTTCAGGGAATCGACGAGATGGAGCGATGGCTGGACTTTGCACCACCTTCCCCCGATGCGCCCGTATTGATGGAGGAGTTCCTGGTAGGCCAGGAGTTCTCGTTCGAGAGCGTTCTGGTAGACGGCGAGCTGGTGTGGCACTCCATCAGTCGATACGACCCCACGCCGCTCACGGTCGTGGAGAATCCGTGGATCCAGTGGAGTGTTGTACTCCCCCGCCGGATCGACGGTGATGAATTCCAACTCATTCGCTCCATCGGGGCCGACGCCGTGCGGGCGTTAGGGATGCAGACCGGCCTTTCCCACATGGAATGGTTCCGTCGTCCCGACGGCTCGATCGCCATTTCCGAGGTTGGCGCCCGGCCGCCAGGAGCTCAGATCGCGTCGCTCATGTCTTGGGCTCACGACTCCGATCTGTACGCCGGGTGGGCTCAGCTCATGACTCATGGAACCTTCGATCCTCCAGAGCGCAGGTTTGCAGTGGGAGCCGCCTACCTGCGAGCCCAGGGTGCGGGCCGAAAGATCACGTCGGTAACCGGAATCGAGCATGTCAGCCAGAAAACCCACGACATGGTTGCAGAAGCGAACCTTCCAAACGTCGGCAGCGGGAAGTCCGAGAGCTATGAGGGAGATGGATACGTGATCGTGAGGGGTGAAGACAGCGACGAGGTGGATACCGCGATCCGCGAGATCGTGTCCACCATCAGAGTTGAGTGCAACTGATGGACGTGCTCTTCCTCTCCCCCGCCTACCCCACCGACATTCCGTTGTTCGTGGAGGGGCTCGTGGCCGTTGGCGCCAGAGTGATCGGCGTTGGCGATCAACATGTTGACAGCTTGCCCGAGTCGATTCGCAACGGCATGGCTGCGTACATCCAGATCGGTTCGTGGGGTGATGAGGACGCCGCCATCGCCACGGTGCTTTCACAGCTACAGGGCCACAATGTAGATCGCGTGGAGACCCTGTGGGAGCCCACGATGCTCATGGCGGCTCGGCTCCGCGAACGGATCGGCGCGCCCGGAATGACCGTGGCCGACACCGTCCCATTCCGAGACAAGGGCGAGATGAAAAAACGGATCGAGGCGGCCGGATTGCGAACGCCGCGTTCGGTTCGAGCCTCAACCAAGGTCCAGTGCCGCGACGCCGCTGCTGAAATCGGTTTCCCGATCATCATCAAACCGATTGCCGGCGCTGGTTCGGCCGACACTTTCCGTATCGAAAACAGCGACGAGCTGGAAACTGCGCTCACGCAGATCGGCCACGTCCCCGAGGTGAGTGTCGAAGAATTCATCTCCGGAGACGAGTTCACCTACGACACGGTCTGTGCCGGTGGGGAAATCATGTTCCAGAACGTCTGTGAGTATCGACCCAACCCGCTGATCGGCAAGCAGGTGGAATGGATCAGCCCGCAGGTCATCGCATGGCGGGATCTCACCGACCCCTTCATCGCTCACGGTGTTGCCCTAGGCCGAGATGTGATCGGTGCCATGGGCTTCCAGAGCGGCTTCACCCATATGGAGTGGTACCGCACCAATTCTGGCGAGGTGGTGTTCGGCGAGATCGCCGCCCGCTCTCCCGGGGGCCGCCTGACCGACATGATGAACTTCACTTGCGACACCGACCTCTACCTCGGCTGGGCCGAGGCCGTCTGTCACGGTACGTTCAGCCAGCCAACCGAACGCAAGTACAACGTGACGCAGGTGATCAAGCGAGCCCAAGGAGAAGGGGTCATCACCCGAATTGAGGGACTCGGGGAGATGATGGGCAAGATGGGCGGCCACATCGCCAACGTAGATCTGGTGCCGCTGGGGCATCAGCGTCGAGACTGGAAAGCCACGGTTCTCTCCGACGGGATCATCGTGATCCGTCACCCGGACTTCGGTGAGGCGGTCGAGATGGGCAACTGGATCGCCACCAATGTGCACCTCTACTGCGATTGAGCCGCTTCCCAGCTACCTGCAGTCAGTGAAGCCCACTCACCGGGCGTGAGTGACTGCAGATTCACACGGGCACTGGCTGTGGGATGGCCGACGGGTCGACGGGCTGATGAGTGAGCTAGTCAGCAGGCGGTCAGCTTGGTTGTGGCCTCATGGAGCTACGGATCGAATGCCGAACCGCGGCTGACCACCTACCATCAGTCCACCGAGCCACTTCCGGAGGATCGTGAAACTTCTGCTGATCGAGGATGACCGAAAGATCGCCACCGCCGTCAAACGCGGTCTGGAAGGCGAAGGTTTCACTGTTGAAACTTCGTTCGACGGTACCGAGGGGTTATGGCGAGCGACGGAGGGAACCTTCGACGCGCTGATCGTGGATCTTATGCTCCCCGGAACAAACGGCTTCAAGATCTGTGCTGCACTCCGCGACGCCAACGACTGGACGCCGATCCTCGTGCTTACCGCCAAGGATGGCGAGCACGACGAGACCGAGGCGTTGGACACCGGCGCCGATGATTACCTCACCAAGCCGTTCTCTTTCCCCATTCTCGTTTCCCGTCTTCGGGCACTCCTGCGTCGAACGAGCGGCAGCAACCCCGCCCCACTGCAGGCCGGCGACCTCCGCATCGACCCCGGCGAACGCAAGGCATGGCGAGGCGAGCAGGAGATTCCGCTCACGTCTCGCCAGTTCGACGTTTTGGAGTTCCTGGTGCGGCGGTCCGGTCAGGTGATGAGCAAAGAAGAAATTCTGAATGGCGTTTGGGAGTACAACTTCGATGGCGATCCCAACATCGTCGAGGTCTATATCCGCCGCCTCCGGACGCGGATCGACCTCCCGTTCGAACGGAACGCCATCCAGACGGTCCGCGGTGCCGGCTATCGACTGGCCCGCGATGGCGGCTGATCTTCACCCATCCTCACGATGAATCGCCCGAACGTTGGATCACTCCGTTTCCGTCTGAGCGCAGTGGCCACGGTGGTGGTAGCGGTTGTCCTGACCGTGGCCTCCGTCGCTCTGCTCCGGGTCCAGCGCCGACAGCTCACGATCAATCTGGACAACACCTTGCAGCAAGAGGCCAACGACGTGGTGGCCGACCTACGGCCTGGCGAACCCATGGAGCTGGTCAACGCCAATCCCGAGGACAGGGCTATCCAGGTGGTGGCCGCCGACGGAACGGTTCTCGCAGCCACCGCGAACCTCGCTGGAGAGCCAGCCCTGCCCAATCCCCTGACCGGGTCGACGACGCAGGCGACCCGAACCTACACCGACCTACCGTTGGAGGATGACTCCTACCGGGTTCTGTCCCGCCGGATCCAGATTGGCGACGACTTCGCCATCCTGCACGTGGCCGAAAATAGCGATGATCTGAACGACACGATCAGGCTTCTCACCGCTGCTCTCGCTCTCGCGCTGCCGGCGGTCATTGCGGTGTTGGGTGGGCTCATGTGGTGGCTCACTGGACGGACGCTCCGCCCGGTCGATCAAATCCGAGCCGAAGTGGATGCCATCACCACTACCAACTCCGCCCAACGGATCCATGTGGCCAACCGGGACGATGAGATCAGCAGGCTCGCCACCACCATGAACAACATGCTTGACCGGCTCAACGATGCCACCGAGCGGCAACGGCAGTTCGTGGCCGACGCAGCCCACGAGTTGCGCACCCCACTGACCCGTATTCGCACCAATGTGGAAGTGGATCTCGCTCAGCCGGGTGGCGCCGACCCAGAGGCCACGAATCTCACGATCCGAGATGAATTGATCGGACTCCAACACTTGATCGACGACCTTCTCCATCTCGCCCGCAGCGATGCGGGCCACGCCGGAGCGCCTCGAACCGAAGTTGACCTCGACGACATCGTGATGAGTGAAATCCAGCTACAACGCGCCGCCCACCCAGGCGTCGCAATTGACGCCAGCCAGGTGTCGGGGGCCCATGTGCACGGCAATCCCGAACAACTCAGGCGGGCGGTCCGAAATCTCTTGAGCAACGCCATGCGGTATGCCGAGTCCGTGGTTTCGGTGACGCTTTCCGAGCGTGGCGTCAGTGCCGAATTGAGCGTTGCCGACGATGGGCCCGGTGTGCCTTCTCAAGACCAGCAGCGAATCTTTGAACGCTTCGCCCGGGTTCATGGTGCCCGCCACCGAGGCGACGGTGGCGTCGGCCTTGGCCTTGCGATCACGAAGGACATCGTGGACGCTCACGGAGGCTCGATCGCCTACGACGCCGACCACACCACCGGGGCACACTTCGTGGTTTCGCTTCCGGTTGAACGTCCCGACCCGTAGCGACAGTCTCCCCAGCCGAAAACGTCTGCCGGACCGAAAGCGGCGAACAGCAGTCGTTGGTGCCCGCTGGCCGGCCTGTATGACTGCAGGTGTGCTCGACGTCAGCTATCGAAACCAACGCCGAGTTTGCTGAGAAAGCGGAGCCAGGGCCCCTGCTTTCCCTGGTTCTGGTCGGCTTTTGCAATTTGACCGCGAGTGAACTGGATCACCGGATTGCGGAACGGTTCGGGCGGGAACGGCATCGGTTTCTTGCGCACCATCGCCAGTTGGGTGCGTTCACTCTCTAGATCGTCCACGAGATCCAGTGCCGTCCTGGCTCCCCAGCGCGATGCCCCTACACCCAGCCCCGTGTAGCCGGCCACCCAGACGAGGTCTCCACCGTGGCCAGTCCCGAATGCGGCGGTGAATTTGGACGTGGTTCCTATCGGGCCGGCCCAACGATGCGAGAACCTCAGCCCTTCGAGCTGAGGGAACGTGTGGAAGAAGTGCCCAGCGATGAGCGTGTGGGACTCCTTGCGGAGTTCATACGACGGCCCCATGCCATTGCCGCGGTGGTAGTTGGCGTCGAAACCGCCCCAAAGAATGCGATTGTCCTCGGTGAGTCGGTAGTAATGGAACTGGTTACCGGAATCCGAAACCCCCTGCCGATTCCGCCAACCGATGAGCGCCATCTGGTCAGAGGTGAGCGGCTCGGTCATGAGAACGTGGTCGTAGATCGGAACCACATAGCGACGGATGGCTCGCTCCGGTTGGGCCCATGCATTGGTGGCCACGAGCACCTTGGGACTGGAGACGACTCCGGCCTCGGTGGTCACCATGATCCGCTGGCCTTGCCGTTCGGTGCCACGAACCGGGCTGTGCTCGTGGATTCGCACACCGAGGTCAAGGCAGGCGCGCCGCAAGCCCCACACCAGTCTCGCCGGGTCCACCATGGCCGTACCCTCCCGATCCCAAAGACCGCTGACGAAGGTGTCGGAGTTGAGTTCGGCCCGGACCCCGTCGGCGTCCAACCGGTCGAGAACAATTCCATGACTGGCCGCCAGCTCGTGATATTCCCGGAGCTCCTCGGCCTGCCATTCTTCGGTCGCTACCGACAGACTGCCGGTCCGCTCTATGCCGGCATCGATCTGGTGGGAGTGACACGTAGCGATCAGTTCGTCCAGGTTCTCTGCCCCCATCCGTTCCAACACCCCGATCTCGTCCGGCCAGTGCGACAATCCGTTCAGGAATCCATGGGTCAATGAGGCGTCGCAAAAGCCACCGTTTCGGGACGATGCCCCAAACCCACAGGTTTGTGCCTCCACCACCACGATCTCACGCCCAGGATTCTGGGTGCGGGCCAACAATGCTGCCCACAGTCCGCTGAAGCCCCCGCCGATGATGGTGAGGTCGGCGTTCACCAGCCCCGTCAGGGCCGGTAGCGGCTCGGGTCGGTCCGGCCGATCGGACCAAAACACCGCCGGCTTGGCATCGTCTATCAGTACCGCCATCTCCGCTTTGTTTTGGGTCACAGAGGTTCCTTCTTGCTAGTCAGGCGAGGTCATTTCGCCCTCAGTGTCACACGATTGCCGGCCACTGGCGAAAGCTGAAGTAGCCGGCTTCGACCCACGGTCAACCCTGGGCCGCAGCTGGTGGCCTACGGTTGGCGAGTGGCGAGCAATCGAAGCCGAAGGACCAGAGCAGCGCGGAAACGTAAGCGGCGGATGGATCGTGTGGACCACGACCTCAGCGACCAACAGTGGACAGCGATAAAGACCGCCTGGGGTGGCTGCGCCTACTGCGGCGCCGCCGACACCGCCATGCAACGGGACTGCCTTCTAGCGCTCTCGCGCGGCGGACGCTACACGCTGGACAACATCGTGCCGGCCTGCCGATCCTGCAACGCCAGCAAGTGCAACGATGAGGTGACGGGCTGGCTGCGTCGAAAACGACTGGACGAGAAAGCGTTTCTACTCCGCCACCACGAGGTGAGCTCCGCACTAGCGCAGCAATTCGCCGTAACGCCCCAATAACGGGCTCCGGGCATTTCCCTTTGAAAGGACCTTGGACCCTACCGATCGAGATCGAAACCGGGGATGAGATTCGCCTGTTCGTTCTCAACGTCGGCCCCTCGATCGACTCGTCCTTCCACATCGTGGGGACGATCTTCGACTCTGTTATCAAGGAGGGCGTGTTTCTCCAGCGCGGCAACGAAGGAAACTGGGGCTCACAGGCGGTCGATCTCGCTCCGGCCCAAGGTGCCATCATCGAGCTTCAGGCTGCCGAGGATGGCCTGTACCCGATGGTTACCCATGCCTTCAACTTCCCCGGCCGCGGCGCCCTGGGCCTGCTTCAAGCCGGAGATGGCCAGCCGTGATCCTGTGAACCCAGCCAAAGCTTAATCGCAAAGGCATCGACGATTCAGTTGTCGTTCAGCCAGACCTCGTTGAACTCACCGTCATGGGCGAACACGGCGTCGAGGTCACCGTCACCGTCGAGGTCACCGAACGCTACGTCTTCGGTCTGGCCAGCGCTCAGCCGTTCGGTCGACTCCGTGAAGGCTGCCGACCCGTCGCCGAACCACACCGTGTTCTCGTCGACGTGGTCACCGATGAGAATGTCCCAGTCTCCGTCACCATCCAGATCACCGGTATTGACACTTAGGCTGTGCCCCAAACCGAGGGACGCGCCGCTGTCGATGAAGGCTCCGGCACCGTCGTTCAGCCAGACCTTGTCTGAGCTACCGCCCTGGTCGATGGCGTGAGCAATGTCCGTGGCACCGTCGCCGTTGAAGTCTCCCGTAACCACGGCCCACGTTCTGGTGTTGCCCAAATCCAGGCCGCTGTCAACAAAACTTCCGGTCCCGTCGTTGAACCACACCGTGTTCGGATCACCCTGATTCGCGAAGGTCAAATCGAGGTCTCCGTCGCCATCGAAATCAGCGATTGCAACCCCTCGGCTCGAACGATCTGCTAGCGACTGACCGCTATTGGAAAATGCGCCAAAGCCATCGTTGATCCAGACGGTGTTCGGATCGTCATGGTTTGCGAAGACAGCATCGATATCACCGTCGCCGTCCACATCTCCAACAGCTACGCCGAGGGAGTCTTCGGTGCCCAAGTTCTGGCCGCTGTCAACAAAGCTTCCGGTCCCGTCGTTGAGCCACACTGTGTTGGGGTCGCCATCGTTGGCAACGATTAGGTCGAGGTCACCATCGCCATCGAGGTCGGCCACCACCACGTCGCTGCTGGCATTGTTGCCCAGGTTCTGGCCGCTGTCGGTAAACGTTCCCGTGCCGTCGTTGAACCAAATCGAATTTGCCGAGTCGTAGTTTGCGAACACGACGTCGAGGTCCCCGTCACCATCAAGATCACCCAAGGCGGTCGCCATCGAATCGGCCGGTTCGAGAGCCTGAGACCGTGCTCCGAAAAGGCCGCTCGAAGGAACGGTTGGGGACGGATCGCACGCATCGCCGATTCCGTCGCCGTCGGTGTCACGCTGGTCAACGTTGAAGACACTCGGGCAGTTATCCAATGCTGGAGGTACGCCATCGAAATCTTCTTTCGACGTCGTGATCGTGAATTGGAATGTTGGACTGGTGTCGTCACCACCGTTGGCCGTGCCGCCGTCGTCTATCAGGGTCACGTCGACCGTGGTAACTCCGCCCACACCACTGGCGGGCGTAAAGCTCAGGAGACCGTCGGGCGCTATTGCCGGCTGAGTGGAGAAAAGCAGTGGGTCGGCACTGGTCACAATGAAGTTGACCGTCTGCGACGGCTCGGACGGCCCTGCAGAGATTCCCGTGGCCCAATTCGGAATCGACACCGCACCATCTGCGGGATCCGCCATGACGTCGGCACCATTGATGAAGGAAGGCTCATCGTTAACGGGATCGATCGCAATAGTGACGGTGGCCGGATCTGAGGCAAATCCTTCGGAATCAGTGACCGTGTAAGTGAAGGTGTCCGAGCCGAAGAAATCAGCGTTGGGCACGTAGTCGAATGTGCCGTCGGCGTTGTTCGTGAGCGTCCCGTTCGTGGTCGTCGCCCCAACAACAACCGTCGATGGATCGGCCGCACCATCCTCGAAGTCGCTGTCGTTCGTAGAGACATCGGCGGTGGTGAACGGCGTGTCTTCCAGGGTCGTGAACCCTGGCCCGGAATCGTCGTTGGCAACCGGCTTGTCGTTATCAGTGGTCACGGTCAACGTCACGGTGGCGGGATCTGAAGGGAGGCCTTCGGAGTCAGTGATCCTATAGGTGAACGAATCGGTCCCGAAGAAATCAGCGTTGGGCACGTAGCCGAACGTGCCGTCACCGTTGTTCGTCAAAGTCCCGTTCGCGGTCGTCGCCACCACGGCCACGCTGGCCGGATCAACCGGGCCATCAACATCTGAATCATTCACCGTCACATCGGCAGTGGTGAACGGTGTGTCCTCGACCGTCGTAAACCCGGCCCCAGAGTCGTCGTTGGCTACCGGTTTATCGTTGTCCGTTGTCACCGTGATCGCGACGGTGCCCGGATCCGAAGCGAGCCCCTCAGAGTCGGTGATCGTGTAAGTGAAGCTGTCGGTCCCGAAGAAATCCAAGGCCGGTGCATACCCGAACGTGCCGTCACCGTTGCTGGTGAGAGTCCCGCTGGCGGTGGCCACTACGACAGTGACAGTGGTCGGATCGGCCGCACCGTCCTCCAGGTCGGTGTCGTTGACGGTCACGTCACCGGTGGTGAACGGGACGTCCTCCACCGTCGTGAACCCCGCACCAGAATCATCGTTGGCAACCGGCGGGTCATTGGTCCCCGTCACGGTGATGAATGCCGTTGCTGGCGCACTTGTATCGCTCGCACCGTTAGCGGTTCCGCCATCATCGGTCGCCGTAATGGTGAGCGTCGCTGAGCCGTTTGTGTTCGGAGCCGGTGTGAAGGTTAGGTCTCCGGTCGTGCCGAGCTGCGGGAGGACTGAAAACAGGGAAGGATCCGAAACTGCAATTGCAAAACTAACCGACTGTGTTGCCTCATCGACGGGTCCGGCGGTAATACCTGTCACCCAACCCAGTACCGTCTGGGCCGCAGCGCCTTCGGAAACCACGATGTCTGGACCCACGACGAATGTTGGAGCATCGTTCACGGACGTGACCGTGATCGTCGCCGAGCTGGTGGCGCAGAAGTCATCGGCGTCGCAGGCGTAGTAGACGAAGATGTCAGTTCCGTTCCAGTTGGCGGCGGGCGTGTAGCGGACCGATCCCCCGACGAGCACCGCCGTGCCGTTGGCTGGGGGTTTCGTGACGAGCAGCGCGCCCGGGTTGAGGGCGCTGACGCTGGTGTCGTTTTGGAGAACGTTGATCAATACGCTGCCGTCTTCCAACACAAATGCAGTGTCGGCCGCCAGGACCGGACGCGTGGGATCGTCCCTGATTTCTATCGAGACCTGAGCCGTGGAGGACAAACCGCTGGGATCCTGCATCGTGTAGGTGAATCCGGCGGGGCCGACGTAGCGAGGCGTTGGGACAAAGCGAACGGTATTGCCGTCGATGGTGGCCGTACCACCTTTAACCGAGGCAACGCTCACGATCGCCAGAACGTCACCGTCGACATCCAGATCGTTGGCCAGAACGTCTACTCGAGACGCAGTATTCTCCACCAGTACCGCTGAATCGGCAACTGCCACCGGGGAATCGTTTACTGAGTCGAAACGAACCAGGACCGTGGCCTTGGCGGTTGCCCCGGACGGGTCGGTGACGGTGTATTCCAACAGCACCTCGCCGAACTGATCTGGCTCAGGTTTCACCAGGATTCGACGTTGGTCGAATGCGACCGATGCGGGAACCAGCCGGTAATCGGAGTGTTCAAGCACTGTGACCGCGAGAATCCGGAGGGCATCACCGTCCACGTCGCGGTCGTTCGCTAGGGCATCGACCTCGGCTGTTGTGTCCTCATCCACCACGATGGCGTCGTCCTGGGCGACCGGGGGGTCGTTCACCGCCACCAAACTGAAGGAAAGGGTTCCGCCGTCGCAGCGACCGTCTTCCATGCAGGCGGTATAGGGAATTTCTACCACTCCGTTGAGGTCTGCTTTGGGAGTGAAGGTGACCACGCCGCCCACCGCGACTTCGGCAACCCCATCCTCGGTTTCGGAGAGGGTCACCACAACGCCCGGTTCGGCAGCCAATCCGGTGAGTTGAAGCGTCACTGCCTCGTCCTCAAGGCCCATGACCGCGATGTCGGTGGCGGCAGTCATTGCAACAACATCGGGGATTTCCACCGGCGGGGTCATCATGCCGCTAACCGTCGCGATTGCGACGGCCGACAGGGCCGAGACACCGGTGATCGTGGCCGACCCGAGCGAAGCACCGCCGGCCGGGAGTTGCACGAGAGATGCGAGGGGTCCAGCCACCAATCGGAGCCGTCCGATGGAGATACCCAGGAAGGCCCTAACTACGTCTGGATCGAACTGGCTACCCGCATTCACCGCCAGCTCTTCACGAGCCTCCTCGGCCGGCATCGGCGTTTTGTAGGACCGGATGGACGTCATCACGTCGTAGGCGTCGGCCACGGAAACAATGCGGCCCGCCAGAGTGATGTCGCGGCCCTTGACCCCGTTGGGATAACCATTGCCATCAAAGCGCTCATGGTGCTGGGTTGCGGACTCCGCCCAGACTCCCAGCCACGGCCGCAGCGGCTCAACGAGCGCATCCGCCTTAGCCGGGTGGGTCTTCAGAATAACCCACTCCTCGTCAGTGGGCTTCCCCGGTTTGTTCAGGATCTTCGCCGGGACAGCGAGCTTGCCGATGTCATGCACCAAACCGGACCAGTTGAGCAACTCCAACTCATGCTCGTTCAGGCCCATCTCCGTTCCGATCATCACCGAGTAGGCACGGACACGCTCGGTATGGCCACGGGTCTGCCGGTCATGCTCGTTGAGCGCGGCGGCCAAGCCAACCAATTGTTCGGCGGCAGCCTGGGGGGCGGCCGCGCTGAACTCGCCAGACTCCATCCGGCGCTGGAGTTGCCGGACCGTTCCGGACCGAAGGGCGGTCTTGAATCGCGGTGGGGCACGGTCAGGGAATACCAGTGACAGTTTGAAGAGAGCGACGATCGGAAGAAGCCTGCGGAAGAGGCGATCCAATATCAGAATCGTCCCGGTGGCAAACAGAGAGAGCCCTACCCACCAGGCCAGGGTCTTCACCCAACTCTCGGGGCGGGGAATGGCGCGGCCCACTACTACAACGAGAATGAGAGCGATGAGGATAGGCGCGACAAAGATCATCGCCCGCAGGAGCCAGGCGATGCGCGGCCTGGACTGCCACTTCTCTATCCTCTCGTCACTCGATCCCATAAGCCCTTCTGTCAGCTAATTCCCCGTCCGCATCGACATGTCCGCTGGTGGGATTGAGAACTAAGGCGGCAAGTAGTCGATACGGCCCATACGCCAGCCAGCGCGGGCCCTAGTGCTAATTGGTCCGCGCCGGGGTTTGGCAGTTCCTCTGGTGACGTCGGGCTCTAGCGACCGAGCCCGGCCCGTGGTTGGCTGCAGGCAGATCGGGTCATGAGGTTGGGGCTGAAAGCCACTCAATCCGGGCCGCCCACCCACGAGGAGGACCCTTGCTCGTTTGGATCGTCGGATTCCTGGCAATTGTGGTCGTTACATGGCTGATGTGGTTGGCTCGCCGCAGCTCTAACGCAGGGGTTGCATGGGTCGCTGGCATCGGTGGGGGCTTGATCCTCGTCGGCGGGATTATGACGATCGGCGTCTACACCTGGGCGCTGACCGCAACGGACACGTCACAGCTAGCGCGTGCCCTGGTCTGGGGTGATTCGGGCTTCGGTGGTCAAGACCAGTTCCCGTTCCGAACGGTGAGCGCCGCGGTTGAACCGGTGACATTCCGCTTGGTGTCGGATTCTCCGGTGGCCGGGTACACCGACCAGATCAGCGGCGCCTCCCTTCCGGGCGTCGTGGATTCGTCGGATACCACCGCCTTTATCGTGATTCACGGTGATGACTTGCTGTACGAGCAGTACAGCAACGGATCGAGCCGCACCTCGGTCCAAACATCGTTCTCGGTAGCAAAATCGTTCACCGCAACTCTCGTTGGTATTGCGATCGACGAAGGACTCATCACCAGCCTCGACAATCCGATCACCGGTTACCTCCCCGAGATGAGCGAACGAGACCCTCGCTTCGACGACATCACGCTGCGCCACCTGATCACGATGTCCTCTGGGCTCAGCTTTCGGGACGGCTCATCTCCATGGGCGGACCCTGCCAACACCTACTACGGCATCGACCTTCGCTTGGCTGCGCTCACTGAGCCGCAGATAGCGGACTCGCCGGGCACCGTGTTCCACTACAACGACTGGAACGTCATCCTCCTTGGCATGGTGCTGGAACGGGTCAGCGGCATGCCGGTGTCGCAGTATCTGGAGACGAGGCTGTGGCAGCCCATGGGGGCCGAGGCCGACGGTTCGTGGAGCCTGGACAGTGACCTCCACGGATTCGAGAAGATGTTCGTAGGTGTAAACGGCCAAGCCATCGACTTCGCCAAGCTGGGCTGGCTCTATCTCAATGAAGGACGAAACGGGAGCCGGGCGGTCGTGTCATCGGAGTTTGTCGCCGCCGCAACCAAGGTGGACACCGCAACCGACCCTTCGTCGGAGTATCAGTATCTCTGGTGGTTGGACCACGAGCGGTCGGCCTATTTTGCACAAGGGGATCACGGGCAGTTCATCTACGTAGACCCCAACGCTCAGATGGTTGTCGTGCGCCACGGAAAGAGCCTTGGAGGCGTGAACTGGATCGAATTCATCGGGAACTTGATCGACTGGCTCGAACCTCAGGTCAGTTCGCCCTGAGGCTGGGGCGTTTCCCGCTCGCCTACTCCTGACCCGTGCCATCGAAGCTCCGTTGTGGATGTCACCGAATTCTGCTACCGCCGTGTCCACGGGGGCGAAATGTTCTTGGCGAAGAATGTTTTTCGGCTTTGAGGTTTGGGAATCGCAGTGGATGGGGAATACCGCTTTCAGCAAGTTCCCTACTGTGGAGGTTAAGAAATGCTTTGGTCACTCATCGTTCTCGCAATCGTCGGCTTGATCGCCGGCTTCGTTGCACGGGCAGTTCTGCCAGGTAGGGATCCCATGTCCCTACTCCAGACGATGTTGCTCGGTGTGGTCGGCTCGTTCGTTGGTGGAGCAGCCGGCTACTTCCTCTTTGGAGCCGATATCAACGAAGGCGCCGTGCAGGCATCGGGTCTCATTGGGTCGATCCTCGGAGCGATTCTGGCCCTGATGGCTTACCGAGCCTTTGCTCAGGACCGCCGAGTATTCGGCTAACTATCTCCCCTTTCCCCCCCGAGGAATGGCGGGGTCCGCACTTCAAGCGCCGTGCGGACCTCGCCTTTTCCTTTTGACCACCAATAGCTGAGGAGCACACCCGATGAATATCTACGAACGACTCACCAAAGACCACGATACGCAGCGTGAGATGGCCGCTCGGCTGGCAGAGACAACCGGCGACAGCGACGAGCGGCGCAAGCTCTGGGACGAGTTCAAACCGGAGGCCGAGGCACATGCCAATGCCGAAGAGCAAACCTTCTACGCCACCCTGATCGAGCATCCCGAGGCCCAAGAGAAGGCTCGGCACAGCATAAGTGAGCACAAAGAAGCGGCCGACCTCATCGAGAAGCTGGCCACGGATGACATGTCCAGCCCGGGCTGGCTTCAGAACTTCAAGAAGCTCAAGGAAGAGTTGGAGCACCACATGGAAGAAGAGGAGAACGAGGTCTTCGTGAAGGCACGAGAAGTTATCTCCGACGAGACCGCAACCCAGCTGGTCTCCGACTTCGAGGAACGCAAGGCTGCCGAGCTGTAATCAGCAGCCCGAGCGGCCGCATTCTCAGAAGCCTGTTGTGGACGATTTCTGCCAAGTCCACAACAGGAGAAGTTTCGGGCTCTTGGCCGCCTCCGCTGGCTTGCGGTGGGCCACGGGTCGGGCAACGATGGCGCATGCGCAAGATCGGATCATCACCCGGAGCCGAAGCCGATACAACCGGCGGAAGGGTGCGGGGCAAGCTGGAAGACAAAGGTTCAATGGCGGTGTACCTGGGCATCCCGTACGCCGCTCCCCCAACCGGCGCATTGCGGTGGCGCCCCCCACAGCCGGTAGAGCGATGGAAACGCACCAAGAGCTGCACCAAGCTCGGCCCCTTCGCGTTCCAGCGCAAGGTGGCCTTCGACGTCTTCTTCGAAGGCCTAATCAACGGAATGGGCCTCGGTAAAGCCCGCCAGAAGGCGTTGATCGCGGCAGTGAAGCTGGCGCCACTGAAAGAGAGCGAAGACTGCCTCACCCTGAACGTTCGCGCTCCGGCCTATGCCACCGACATGCCCGTGATGGTGTGGCTCCACGGAGGTGACCACACCGACGGCAGCGGCGGCGAGCCCCATTACCAATCCAACTCACTTCCCCAGCGGGGCTGTGTTCTGGTCACGATCAACTACCGCCTGGGGCTTTTCGGATTTCTGGCTCACCCTGAGCTGACCGCCGAATCACCAGATGGCGTGTCGGGAAACTACGGTCTACTCGATCAGATCGCGGCGTTGCAGTGGGTGCAGGCCAACATCGCTAACTTCGGTGGCGACCCCAATCGGGTCACAATCTTCGGGGAGTCGGCGGGAGGCGAGGCGGTTCTCAACCTGATGACCTCGCCACGGGCGCGTGGTCTCTTTCATCGGGCTATTGCCGAAAGCCCCAGCGACAGTGGTCGATGGTTGCATTTGCGACGTCCCGCCCTGAACTTCATACCGGCCGAGGAAGCGGGCCAGCATTTCGCCTCCAAGCTCACCGGCAATGCGTCTGGTCAGATCGAGCGTCTGCGGGCCATGGAGGCTGAGGACTTGTCGGATGCGTATCGCGCTGACTTCGAGTCGGGGCGCTACATGTTTCCAGTTGTCGATCGCGTCAGTCTCCCGTCCATGCCGATGTCGGCGTTCACCGAAGGCCAGCAGGCCGCAGTGCCCTTGATGATCGGCTACAACTCCGACGAGGGAACGCTGATCAACGGCCTCATGAACCCCGCCGGCGCGGAGTTCGCTCCCCCGCCACTACCGGGTATGGAGGCAACGCCTACTTTGCCGATCCCAACGGCTGCGGCACTGCGAGCAACCTTGGATGGGTCGTATCCGTCGCCCCAGCACGTGGATCGTCTTCTTGCGGCTTATCCCGGTCTGGCATCGCTGGATCAACAGGCTGTCATCGACCACGTTGGTGACCACATGTTCGGTGTGCACGTGGACCACGCATCTCGACGCCACGCAGAGCTGGGTCATCCCGTCTATCGGTATCACTTCCGATCCGTACCGGCGTCCAAGAACCAGACCCTCGGAGCGTTCCACGGAGCGGAGCTGTTCTACGTGTTCGACACCAGCTTTCCGATGATCCGCCAGCCGAAGGATGCCCACTTGCTCAAGCGCAACATGGGCGACCGGTGGTTCGCCTTCGCAGCTACTGGCGTTCCTGACTCGCCCGGGCGCGAAGGATGGCCACGGTTCGACCCGGCCAACCCTCAGCACATGGTTTTCGACCGGCCAACATCGTCAGTGCAGCCATGCCCGCCCCAACCCGGCCTCGATGTGATGCGGGAACGGATCAACTGGCTCACCGAGCAGCTGCGCAGTGACGCACCGGTTTGAAGCACGGTGGGGACAATCTGACAAGTTGAGAAGGCTTAATCCGCTCCGAGCGCTCCCCAAGATCCCGAAAGGAGCGGGGTCATTGCCCGTGCAACGATGTCGCCATCAACGCTCAGCTCGATATCTGCCTGAAGATGGTCGGTGAACTCCGCAATGGGTTCAATACCTCCGCCATTGTCGGTTCTCCACCAGTCCTGCTGAACGTCCAGGTCGACTCGATCCACAACAGCCTCCAGCTGGCGGTGCACGATACCAACGGCCGCCGTCCACTCGCCTCTCAAGACAACGATAGGAAGCACAGCCGTGTTCGTGGGGGCATCATGGAGATCTCGCCCATGAATCGTTGCCTGGTCGACAACCTGATGGTGCTCAAGCAGGTCCTCGGGTCTCATGAGGAGGTCGTAGCTGACCACCACTTGCCGCTTTCCCGAGTGGCCAGGTACCGGATTGATATGAAGCATTGGATCTTGGATGGCGGGCATGACCTGACTATCGCGCAGATGTGGGCCCAGGAGCAGAGCCCTTCGGCTCTGCTCTGCGACCAAGTAGGAACCTACGTCGATCAGTTGCGGACGATTCGGGCGCAGCGTTGACCTGACACCGCGGTCACGAGTTGCCGAGAGAAGAAGTGCTGAGTTGCTGGGGCGTTGTTAATTCCTGTTGACAACCACAATTAGGGTTAATTCCTGCTGACAGCCACACGAAGTGTGGGTCTCAACAGGAATTTGGGGAGGGTGCTGTTACCGGGCTCCCAGCGGTCCGATGGTTTGGCGGATCAATGGAACTCCGGGCCGATAGGCCAGGTGGTGATGTGTAGGAGCATCGAGGATGACGGCATGGCCCAGTGACCCTGGCGTGAGCCGCCCAACATCGGATCGGCGCAAGGCTGCTGCTCCGCCGATGGTGACGGCCTGAATGGCTTCGTCGATTGTCATGTGCATGTCTCGCACGGCCAGAGCAATACAAAACGAGATCGATGTGGTGTAGCTGGAACCGGGATTGCAGTTGGAGGCCAGGGCCACGGTGACCCCTGCGTCGATCACGCGACGAGCATTGGGATAAGGCTGGCGGGTGGAGAAATCGGTGGCCGGAAGGAACGTGGCCACGGTGTCGCTACCGGCGAGGGCGGCGATGTCTTGGTCGGTGAGGTAGGTGCAGTGGTCCACCGATGCACATCCAGATTCGACAGCGAGTTGCACACCAGGCCCGTGACCAAGCTGGTTGCCGTGGAGACGTAACTCGAGACCAGCGGACCGGCCGGCGTCGAGAACCGCCCGGCACTGGTCAGCGTCGAATGCGCCCGTTTCGCAGAACGCGTCCATCCACTTGGCATTAGGCGCGGCGGCGGCAAGCATCTCACCGCAGACGAGGTCGATGTAGTCGTCGGATCGCCCTTCGAACTCGGCGGGCAGCAGGTGCGCACCGAGGAAGGTGGACTCGGGCGTATGGGCCGTGGCGATCTCGAGCGAGCGGGCTTCGTCGGCCACGTTCAGCCCGTAGCCGGATTTGATCTCGATGGTCGTGGTACCGGCCCGATGGGCCTCGTGCAAGCGAAGCCGCACGAGCCGGTCCAGTTCGCGCGTCGGAGTGCTCCTCGTGGCGTCGGTGGTGGTGCGGATCCCGCCGCCGTCATAGGGCGTGCCCGCCATCCGGGCCGTGAACTCCTCGGATCGGTCACCCGCAAAGACCAGATGCGTATGGGAGTCCACAAAGCCGGGAAGGACGCATGCTTTGTCAGCGTCGATGCGGTGATCGGCGATTGCTCCGGCCGGCCCAACGCTTTCCACAATGCCGTCAACGATCACCACGCTGGCGTTCTGGATGATGCCCAGCGGACCACGCCCGAGAGCCGGGTCGTTGGTGACGAGTGAGCCGATGTTGTCGATCACCAGCGACTGCGAGGACATCGGTTCAGTCATGGTCCATGAGCTCCTTGATCGTCTGGTCGAGTTCTGCGGCTACATCGATGGTGGCATGGCGACGGTTGGAAACGATCTGTCGCCCGTCAACGAAGACATCGGTGATGTCGCTTGTGGTGGCGGCGAACACAGCTGCCTCGGTGGCATTGGCATGGTTCGTTCCGGCCGTTCGTACCGATTCGAAAGCGATTGTTACAAGGTCGGCTCGTTGGCCGACCGTGATCGACCCTGCATCACCCCAGCCCAGGCTGCGATGACCAACAACGGTTGCCATCACCAACAAATCGGCTGCCTGGTGGATGCCCCGTTCCTGGCTGCGGAGACGTTCATGGAGTTCGACGGCCCGGGCTTCTTCGAAAAGGTCGATCACGGCGTGAGAGTCCGAACCCAGAGCAACGGGAACGCCCATGGCAGCAAATTGGTCGGTTGGCCCGATGCCGTCGCCGAGGTCTCGTTCCGTTGTCGGACACATCACAACGGATGATCCGCTTTCGGCAAGAGCGGCGATGTCAGCGTGATCCAGGTGGGTGGCGTGAACGGCCGAGAAATCGCCGGACAGCAGTCCTGCGTCAGCGAGAACTGCAACCGGGGAGCGGCCGTGGAACGCCTGGCACGCATCGTTCTCCGCAATCTGTTCGGACACGTGTGCGTGAACGGGGGCGCCCTGTCCGGCAGCCCAGCTGGCCAGGGTGGCCATTGCGGTGGGATCCACGGCGCGCACCGAATGGACAGCGGCCCCGATCCGTTGGGTGGCGGTGGGTTTGAGCGCCCCAACCCGCTCAACCCAGGCATCGGCGGAGCCGTCGGCGAAGCGGCGCTGTACACCGAGCGGGGGGCCATAGCCTTCGGCCCCGAGCCCGCCGTGGAGGTAGAGAGTGTCGAGCAGCGTGATGCGGATACCGGCCTCGTTGGCGGCGGCCAACAATGCGATGCCCATCTCATTCGGATCCGCGTACGGAGTGCCGTCGGCCTGGTGATGGAGGTAGTGGAACTCTCCAACACAGCTGATGCCGGCCATGGCCATCTCGGCGAACACGGCCCGGGCGAGGCGACGGTAGGTCCGTGGTTCCAGCCGTTCCGCCGCCCGGTACATCAGCTCCCGCCACGTCCAGAACGTTCCCCGATCAGCCTGGGTCCGGGACCGAAGAGCTCGATGGAATGCGTGGCTGTGAGCGTTGGCGAGGCCAGGAATCGTGAACCCGGCGAGGGGCCTACTGGTGCCGGGCTCGGTTCCCGATTCGATCGACACAAACCGCCCGTCGGCGATATCTATCGTGACGCCGGGCGCCACGTTCCCGTCGACCAGAGCAAGCTCGCACCACAGCCTTGTCAAGAACCGACCCGTTCCACGAACTTGGTGATTCGTGCCACGAACTCGTCACGGTGGTAGGTCTCGAACTCGGCCCAAGTGGCGAGCGTCGACGGATCCGAGACGCGGTCCACGAACAACACGCCATCGAGGTGATCACATTCGTGTTGCCACGTGCCGGCGGTGAGGCCGCGTTTGATCTCGTCGTGTTCGACGCCGTCACGATCGAGGTAGCGGACCCGGATATTCACATTACGTTGCACGTTGCCTCGCAGTGGAACCGAGAGGCAGCCTTCGTTGATCTCCACCAGTTCGTCGTCCAATTGTTCGATGACCGGATTGATGGCAACGGTCAGCGGGATCCGCGGTTTGTAGGGATACCGAGGGTTGTTGCCAACTTCCATCACGGCGATACGGACACGATGGTTTATCTGGGTGGCGGCGAGTCCTGCTCCGTTGGCGTGGCGCATGGTCTCGATCAGGTCGTCGATCAGCTGCTGAACGTCTGGGGTGGCGATGGCTTCCACCGGAACATCGTCGGCGACCACCCGGAGCGTGGGATGGCCGATCGAAAGAATCGGACGGACCGTCATGAGCTGGCCAGGAGTCCGCGGCTGCGAGTCCACAACATCGGGAAGAGGGGGTGCTTCATCTCGGCTCCTTCGGCCAGTTCGGCATCGAGGCCATCGAAGGGAGGTGAGGTTGTCCAACGACGAGGGGCGTGCACCATGTCATCACCCAGGAACCTGACCGACAAGACACGGCGACGGTTCTTGCCGAGCACGCCACCGGAGCCATGCACGGTGAGCATATTGAAGAACACTGCGTCGCCCGGTTGCAGCTCCCAACCGATCACCCGCCAGCGGTCGGGATCGGCTTCGAAGTCGGGCATCTCGGCCAGGCTGCCAGCCGGGAACCATTTGGCCTGATCGTCGAGGAAGGTGCGCGGCATGTACCAGGGCCCGTGGTGGGTGCCGGCGATGAACTCGAGGGTTGCTGAACGGTCCACCGGGTCCACCGGAAACCACATACTGGCGTTCTGTACGCCGTCAACGTTGTAGTACGGCTGGTCTTGATGCCACGGGGTGCGTTGCTTGGTCCCGGGCTCCTTCACCAGAACATGGTCGTGATAGAGCCGTGTGGTGTCGGAGCCGGTCAGCTGGGCCGCAATCTCTGCGCCGGGTGATTCCCTGATGAAACGTTCCATGGCCGGGAGTCGAGTCCAGTTGCAGAAGTCCTCGATGAAGGCGCCGTCGCTGTCGGCGCTGGCTCGCTTGGCCCGAGGGGAAAGATCGGCAAGGTTCTCGTCGATCGCCTCCTTGGCCCACCCCACCTGTTCTGATGTGAATGCGCCCCGCACGCAGGCAGCACCGTCGGCTTGGAAGTCACCTTCGATCGACCAGGCGCTCATGCGCTCGCTCCCGCTGCGCCAGCGACCGTCGGCCCGCATGGGAATGGTGACGCCGCGTTCGTCGGCCACTTCGATCGCTCGGTCATAGCCGGCGTCCACATGGCGGATCACCCCCATGGCCGGGTCGTTGGTCAGCACCCGTTCCAGCTTCTCGGCGGCGAGGTCGGTGCCATCGGCGACGCTCACCTGGCCAGCGTGGATAGAGCGGCCAATGCCAACACCGCCACCGTGATGGATGCTGACCCAGGTTGCCCCCGAGCACGTATTGACCAGCCCGTTGAGCAGCGGCCAGTCGGCAATGGCGTCGGAACCGTCGATCATGCCTTCGGTTTCGCGATAGGGCGACGCCACCGACCCGGAGTCCAGGTGGTCTCGGCCGATGACGATCGGTGCCTTCAGTTCTCCGGATCTCACCATCTCATTGAACCGCAAACCGAGCCGGTGCCGCTCGCCGTAGCCCAACCAGCAGATCCGGGCGGGCAGGCCTTGGAACGCCACGCGTTCCCCCGCCAGCTTGATCCAGCGATGCAAGCCCTCGTTGTCGGGAAATTCTTCGAGCACAGCCTTGTCGGTGGCAGCGATGTCGGCTGGATCACCGGAAAGCGCCACCCACCGGAACGGGCCAAGCCCCTCACAGAACAGCGGCCGAATGTAGGCGGGAAGGAAGCCGGGGTAGTCGAAGGCCCGCTCGAAGCCGCCGAGCTTGGCTTCAGCCCGCAGGCTGTTCCCGTAGTCGAATACCTCGGCACCGGCATCCATGAAACCGACCATCGCCTCGCAGTGGGTAGCCATGGCGGCCCGGGAACGGCGCGTGAATTCGGAGGGATCGGTCCGCTTCAGTTCATCGGCCGCCTCGAGGGTGAGGTCGTTTGGCATGTAGCTGAGCGGGTCGTGGGCGCTGGTCTGATCGGTCACGATGTCCGCGTCCACCCCATCGGCCAGCAGGCGGGGAACGATGTCCGCAGCGTTGCCCAGCAGGCCCACAGACAGTGGCGTCCGGCTGGATTTGGCCTCGAGAACCCGTTTCACCGCCGAGGCGTAGTCGGGCGCAATCTCATCCAGATACCGATGGTCCACCCGGCGTTGCAGCATGTGCTGATCCACATCGATCACCAGGACCACGCCGTCGTTCATGGTGACGGCCAGCGGTTGTGCACCCCCCATGCCACCAGCGCCGGCCGTGATCGTGAGGGTGCCGGCCAACGTGCCGCCGAACCGTTTGCGGGCGATCTCGGCGAAACACTCATACGTTCCCTGCAGAATCCCCTGGGTCCCGATGTAGATCCACGAACCTGCGGTCATCTGGCCATACATCGTGAGTCCCTGATGCTCGAGGCGGCGAAACTCGTCCCAGTTAGCCCACTCCGGGACCAGATTGGAGTTGGCGATGATCGCCCGCGGCGCCCACTCATGCGTTCGCATCACCCCCACGGGTTTGCCGGACTGCACGAGCATGGTCTCGTCTCGCTCCAGGGTGGTCAGGGTGTGGAGCATGGCTCGATAAGCATCCCAGGAACGGGCGGCCCGGCCGGTCCCGCCATACACGACCAGCTGATCAGGATTCTCCGCCACCTCGGGATCGAGGTTGTTCTGCAGCATCCGGTAGGCCGCCTCCTGAGGCCAGCCTTTGCACGTGAGGTCGGTGCCGCGAGGTGCAGAGATGTTGGTAACCGGGATTCCGATCGGACCGAAGGAATTGCTCATGCCTTGCAGTTTGCTCCGGCCAAACCTACGATGTCAACTTATAACATTTGTTGTCACCTACTGACAAGAACGAACTGACTTCTCCATGACCTCGCTGGCCCACACCACCGCTCATCACGCCGATACCACCGGCGCCAATCCCGATGACACCACGGTGCCCCGCTCGATTGCACGGGTCCTGGACCTGTTCGAAATCGTATTGGCCGAACAGAACTGCAATCTCACCGCTGCGGCCAGAGCATCCGAACTCACGCCCACCACGGCCCTGCGCTATCTACGCGCACTCGAGGCTCGGGGCTATCTCGACCGTGACGGTGCTGGCGACTTCTCGGCCGGGCCTACCATCTTGCGCATCGCGGCCTCCCTCCGGGGCGGCACGGTTCTGGACCGACTCGCCGCCATCGCCCAGCCCCATCTCAATGCGCTGGCCGAACGAACCGGCGAGTCCACCTATCTCGCCGTTAGCGACGATCGAACCGGCACCTATATCGCCGCCGCCGAGAGCCCCCGGGCAATCCGCCACGTTGGCTGGGTGGGTCAGAACGTAACGCTCGATAGCTCCGCCCTCGGAGCTGCACTCCGCGCGCCCGGCACGGTGGCGATCCGCACGGGTGCGGTGGAACCGGACATCACGGCCATGAGTCTGGCGTTTGCCACCGGCGGCAAATTGGGCATGGCGGTTTCGATCGTCGGCCCTGACTACCGATTCACCAAGAAGGCCCGTGGCGAACACCGGATCTCACTGGTCCACAGCGTGGACGCACTGGCTCGAGAACTGCGCATCAATGGAGAAGACTTCACATCATGACCATCCAACTCAACGGCCCCGGTGTCACGATTGAAGACGTGACGGCAGTTGCCCGCCACGGCGAACGGGTCGAACTCACGGCCGCGGCGATCGAACGCATGGTTGCAGCTCGCGCCGTGGTAGAGCAATTGGCCGAGGGCGAACCCAAGTACGGCATCTCCACCGGTTTCGGTGCACTGGCCACCGTGTCCATACCGGCGGACCGGCGGCGGGCCCTCCAAATTGCCTTGATCCGTTCCCACGCAGCTGGGATGGGCGATCCGGTGGAAGATGAGGTTGTGCGGGCAATGGTGCTTTTGCGGGCTCGCACGCTGGCCCTGGGCCACAGTGGCTCCCGCCCGCTGGTTGCCCAAGCGATGGTCAACATCCTCAATGCCGGCATCACTCCGATCGTTCCCGAGTACGGGTCGTTGGGGGCTAGCGGCGATCTCGCCCCACTGGCTCACGGGGCCATGGCCGTTCTCGGCGAAGGCGACGTGATGTACGGCGGTCAGGTTCGGCCAGCCGCCGAAGCACTCCAAGAAGCCGGGCTCGAACCCATCGAGTTGGCCGAGAAGGAGGGGCTCGCCGTTACCAATGGCACCGACGCCATCCTCGGGATGCTGTGCCTGGCCATCACCGATATCGAACGCCTCCTACTGCAAGCCGACATGATCACCGCCATGACCATCGAAGCCCTCTTGGCCACCGATGCGCCCTTCGCCGCCGATCTCCAGGCTCTTCGCCCTCAGCCGGGCCAGGCGGTCGCCGCGGCGAATCTGCGGGTGATGCTCGCCAACTCCCCAATCATCGCCAGCCATGCCACGGTTGAGGACACCAGGGTGCAAGACGCCTACTCGATCCGCTGTACGCCTTCGGTCCATGGAGCGGTGCGCGACACCCTGGAACACTGCCGGTTCGTGGCCAGAAACGAGCTGGCCTCGGCCATCGACAACCCGATGGTGTTGGCCGATGGCCGGGTGGAATCCTGCGGCAATTTCCATGGTGCACCGCTCGGCTTCGCCGCCGATTTCCTTGCCATCGCCGTTGCCGAGGTCGGCGCCATCGCCGAACGACGCATGGACCGCATGTTGGACAAGGCCCGCAACCACGGCCTGCCCCCGTTCCTTGCCGAAGAGGTGGGAGTGGACAGCGGGCTGATGATTGGGCACTACACCGCTGCCGCCATGGCGTCGGAGAACAAACGGCTGGCCGCTCCGGCCTCGGTGGACTCGCTCCCCACCTCGGGCATGCAGGAAGACCACGTCTCGATGGCATGGCTGGCCGCCCGCAAACTCCGCAAGGTCGTTGACAACGTGAGGCGAATCCTGGCCGTCGAATATGTGTGTGCGGCGCGAGCGATCGACCTGCGGGCTCCACTGGAACCAGCACCGGCCACCGGCGCGCTGCGGACACTCCTGCGCACCGTGGTGGAGGGCCCCGGCCCCGATCGCTACCTGTCCCCCGAGCTTGCCGCCGCTGAGAATCTGCTTCGATCAGATGCGATGGCCGAAGCGCTTCGAACCGTGGACGTTTCCCTCCGTTAGTGCGCCGTCACCCTTCGCTTGAGGGCGACCGCAACCCGGACCGATTACGGGGCCGCCACCAGAGTCCGCATTTTGCTGCCAACGTGAGTCGTTGCTCGAGCATCGGCGAACAGTGCCGGGTAACCGCCCTTCAGTGCGTCCATCGGGCTGCCAACAGCCTTGCCGCCGGTCAGCCCGTAGCGAACCGGTTCCGTTTCGGGTTGGAAGGTGCCGAAGAGTCGGTCCCACACGATCAAGATCGATCCGAAATTCTTGTCTAGATAGAGGTTGTTCGATCCATGATGGACCCGGTGCGCCGACGGCGTGACGAGCACGAGGTCCAGAACGGTCTCTCGCCTGCCGATCTCGGTGTGCTGGATCTGTCCGGCCAACAGCACCAGCGCCCCCATGGCGGCCGACACCAACGGATGGAATCCAACGAGCGGTGCCCACAGATAGATCACCGGCTTGTAGAGCGCCTCGGTCCACGGCAGACGCACGGCCGTCACGAAGGTGAACTCGGTGGAAGAATGGTGCACCATGTGGGACGCCCACAGGAGCCGGACCCGGTGCTCGGCTCGGTGCACCCAGTAGTAGACGAAGTCCCGCATAATGAACAGCGCCAGGAACGCTGCGACGGTTGTGTTGTCAAAGTCGAACAGACGGTGGTTCTCCCACAGCCAGAGGGCCACCCCGAACATCAGAATCTTCGACACCACGAGTTTGGCGACGAAGTAGGCGGCGCCGGCGGAGACCGAGGTTCCCATACCCGGGGTGAGGACCCGTCGGGTCCGCCAATACCGAACGGCGGCCTCGGCACTGACGGCCAAAAGAGCACCGACTACGAGAACATGGGCGGAAGAGGCGATCAGCCAAGCGATTGCAGGGGAACCAGCGGTCATACACCCATTGTCGGAGGGCACACCACCTTGCTCGATCGGGCGAATCCCCCAAACATCCCTGGGGGGCTCGCAAATCCGCCGCCCCGATCCTCAGCTCATCGGACCGGGCGAAAGCGCTATCGGGGCGTGGCATATCCTGTTCACCATGGGCTTTGAAGACGAACTCGCTCGGCGCGTGCGGGAACTGTTGGCAGACACGCCAGCTCTAACCGAGAAGAAGATGTTCGGTGGTCTGGCCTTCCTCGTTGATCGACATATGGCAGTTGTGGTCAGCGGCCAAGGTGGACTAATGGTCCGGGTTAACACCGAGGCCTCACAGGAACTGGTGGCCACCACAGCGGCCCGGTTCGCGGAAATGCGGGGTCGCAAGATGCAAGGCTGGCTTCGTCTCGATGGCGATGCGTTGCAGTCAGAAGCCGAGCTGACCCGCTGGGTGAACCGGGGCGTCGCCTTCGCTCGCACCCTGCCACCCAAGGATTGACCTTCGCCAACGGGCGTCCACTGCAAGTGCTCCGCCAAGAGGCCGAGCTGTCTACGGGATGTCGGTGGCTTGGGCAATTCCCGAAGCGAAGGCCGCGATCACTGCTTGCACCCGGTCCCGGACACCAAGTTTGGCGAGTACACGGCTGAGATGGGTTTTGACGGTTGCTTCGCTCGGGCCACTCCGGATCATTGGCAGTGCACCCAATCCCAGCAATGCGGTGGCCGCAATGCCCGGTACCACCGCCGCCGGCGGACTGGGATCGGCGGCGGCAAACCCGGCATGGACCTGCACCAAGTTGGCGACGATCAGGGCGTACATGCACCCGAGCATCGTGGCCAGGTTGGCCGGGGTCGCTTCTTCGGTGGTGGTGTTGAAGGTGGCTTGGTCGTAGCTGGATCTGGGGGCACTCTTCGGTTGAGCGTGGATTGCGGTCATGGTGTCTCCTTTGTCGTGCGCCTCCTGGTGAGCCGCTAGAAACAGCATGTTCTGATTCTCGGCCGGGCGGATCGGGCTGACGTCGCTTCCCGCATCATCCAAACGTCTTTTCACGGCACGAGAAACGGGTCCGACGGGGCCGCCGCTGAGCCAACTCAACGGCGGTGAGGCTGTCGTCTCGATGGCAGCCGGGCGATCTGTACAGTACCGTCCAACGGGTCTGAGGCGTGAGGAGCACCCGGTGAAAAACGAAGCACGAGCAGTGGTGATCGGTGGCGGAATCGTGGGGGTAGCGGTGCTCTACCACCTGACGAAGCTCGGCTGGAAGGATGTGGTCCTGGTCGAGCGTAAGCAGCTCACAGCGGGCTCTACCTGGCACGCGGCGGCTGGCTTCCACTCGCTCAACGGCTCGGTGAACATGGCCCGATTACAGGCCTACAGCATCCAGACCTACGACGAGGTCGCTGAGATCAGCGGCCAGGACATCGGTATCCACCGAGTCGGCACGTGCACAACTGCGGCCACACCCGAGCGCTGGGACTTCCTCAAGATTGTCGACGAGCTCAACACGACCCTCGGGATCGACTCGTGGCTCATCGATGCGGCGGAGATCCCGAAGTACAGCCGCCTCACCGACCACACGAAGCTGATCGGTGCGTTGATCGACCCCGCCGACGGCTACCTGGACCCTTACGGAGCTACCCACGCCTACGCGAAGGCGGCCCGCATTGCTGGTGCCGAAATCTACCAGGAAACGCTGGTCACCGCCCTGGAGCAGCGCGACGACAAGACCTGGGATGTCATCACCGAGAAGGGCACGATCAACACCGAACACGTGATCAATGCGGCTGGTCTGTGGGCCCGAGAGGTTGGGCAGATGGCTGGCCTCGATCTGCCCCTCATTCCCTACGAGCATCACTACCTTGTGACCGAGCAGATCCCCGAGGTCATGGCCCAGGACAAGGAGTCCCTGCTCACGGTGGACCTGGACGGCGGGATCTACGTCCGCGAGGAGGTCGGAGGGCTGCTGTTCGGTGTGTATGAGCCGAACCCCATCCCCTGGTCACTGGACGGAACACCGTGGAGCTTCGGGTCCGAGCTCCTCGAGCCGCGGCTCGAACATCTCGAAGGCTCACTCGAGAAGGGCTTCGAACGGTTCCCGCTCATGCACGACGCGGGCATCAAGAACGCGATCAACGGCCCGTTCACATTCACGCCGGACGGCAACCCGCTCATGGGGCCTGTGCGTGGTGTGCCGAACTATTGGCTCGCCTGTGGATGCATGGCCGGGTTCAGCCAGTCGGGCGGCGTGGCGCTCGCTCTGGCGCAGTGGATAATCGACGGCGAGACCGAAGAAGACACCTTCTCGATGGACCCGGCACGGTTCGGCTCGTTCGCCAACGAGGCCTACACGCTCGAAACGTCCACCCAGTTCTACGAATGGCGTTTCCGTGTGGCCTTCCCAAACGAGACCTGGCCTGCGGGTCGCCCGGCCCGCACCACGCCGATCTACGACCTCCAAAAAGAGGCGGGCGCAGTCTTCACATCGATAGCGCCGCTCGAAGTACCCATGTGGTTCGCTCGCGAGGGCGAGCCGGCGGAAGACATCCCGACCTTCTTCCGCCCCAACAGCTTCGGCGCAGCAGCCGAGGAGGTTGCGGCGGCCACCGGTGGTGTAGGCATCATCGACACCAGCTCGTACTCCAAGTTCGAGATCAGCGGCTCGGGCGCTCGTGCCTGGCTCGACCGGTTGCTCGCCACGAAGATCCCCACGGCGGGCCGAAGTCGCCTCGCCGTCATGTTGTCCGACCGAGCGAAGATCGTCGGTGACTTCACCCTCTTCTGTCTCTCCGGCCCCGACGCCGAAGGGTCCGAGCGTTTCGTGATGACCGGGTCGGGTCCGATCCAGGAATGGCACATGCGCTGGTTCCATCGCTACCTGCCGGCCGAGGGCGTGACCGTGACCAACGCCACCGACCAGTGGATGGGGTTGGGCGTCGCAGGTCCGAAGTCGCGCGATGTGCTGCAACGGCTGACGCGCACCGACCTCAGCAACGAGGCCTTTCCGTTCATGTCGGTTGCCGAGATCAACGTGGGGCTCGCACCATGTCGGGTCGACCGGGTGTCGCTCACGGGTGAGCTGGGCTATGAGATCTGGATGCCTACCACCTATATGCGGCACGTTTACACCCAGTTGCACGATGCCGGCGCCGACATGGGTATTCGTAACGTCGGTGTGGTCGGTCTGTTGAGCATGAGGCTCGAAAAGGCCTTCGGGATCTGGGGCCGAGAGTTCAGCCCCGATTACAGACCGTCGCAGAACGAGATGACCCGGTTCGTGCAGTACGACAAAGCCGACTTCGTTGGTCGCGAAGCTGCATTGGCGGATCGCGACGCCGGACCAGCCAGCCAGCTCGTGCTGCTGTCGGTCGAGGCCGATCGGGCTGATGCCACCGGCTTCGAGCCCGTCTACCTCGATGATCGCAAGGTCGGCTTCGTCACCTCGGGCGGCTACGGCCATCGCACCGGGCAGAGCTTGGCGCTCGCCTATATTGACTCCCAAGATCTATCCGAGGACGCCACCTACAAGGTTCCCCTCGTAGGTGAGCGACACCCGGCTCGACTACTCAAAGATGTTCCGTTCGACCCGACCGGGTCGAAGATGCGGTCGTGAAAGGAAAGCGATGAACGCAGCAACCGAAGGTTCAGACACCGACTTCGACGTCATCATCATCGGTGCGGGGGTTATCGGTTCGGCCGTGGCACTCGAGATGTCACGGCGGGGTCACCGCACGTTGAACATCGACAAGGTCCACGCCGCCGGCGCAGGTTCAACCGGCAACTCGTGCGCCATCGTGCGGTTCAGCTATTCCACAGCGCCCGGTGTCACCCTGTCGTGGGAAGGGGCGCACTACTGGACCGATTGGGCCAACTACATCGGCACCGATGACGAGCTCGGCCTGATCGAGTTCCACCAGTGCGGTCAGCTGTTGCTCGCCGCTCAGGACGGTCATCACGTCGAGAAGGTCGTTGGCCTGTGGGACGACCTCAACATCCCCTACGAGCGATGGACGCTCGAGCAGCTCGGCGAGAAGTTGCCCTATCTCGACCACGGTCTGTACGGACCGCCAACTCGGCCAGAAGATGACGCATTCTGGCGCGAGCCCACAGAGACATTCTCCTACGCAGTCTTCACGCCCGACGGCGGGTATGTGTCCGACCCGCAACTCTCGTGCCACAACCTCCAGCGTGGTGCCGAGGCCGAGGGTGGAACGTTCTGGTTCAACACCGAGGTCACGGCTATCGACCAGACCAACGGTCGGGTGAGCGGAGTCACGCTTGCCGATGGTCGTTCGATCTCGGCCCCCGTGGTGGTCAACGTTGCGGGGCCGCATAGCTCGATCATCAACAAGATGGCCGGCGTGTACGACTCGATGAACATCAAGACTGCGGCACTGCGTCACGAGGTGCATCACATTCCCGCACCTGCTGGCCTCGACTTCATGTCGCAGGGTGTGGTGGGGGCCGACGACGACATTGGCTTCTACTTCCGGCCCGAGGTTGGCAACAACGTGCTGCTCGGCAGTGTCGACGCCGACTGCGACCCGCACGAGATCGTGGACCCGGATGACTACGACCGGACGCTCGACGAGGACCAGTGGCAGACACAGGTGCTTCGTGCGAACCGCCGCATGCCCAGCCTCGGGGGAATCCCGCACGAGAAGAAGGGAATCGTCGACCTCTACGACGTGAGCGACGATTGGATTCCGATCTACGACGTCAGCGATCTGCCCGGCTTCTACATGGCGATTGGGACGAGCGGCAATCAGTACAAGAACGCCGGTGTCGCCGGTCAGGTCATGGCCGAACTGATCGAGGCGGTCGAGGGTGGTCACGATCACGAAGCCGACCCCGTGCAGGTCACCGGTCGCTACACCGGCCGCACCATCGACGTCGGCTTCTACAGCCGCAACCGCCAAATCAACCCCGACTCCAGCATGTCGGTGCACGGGTAGTTTCCCGGCCTTCGCCTTCAGCTGTTCTGATTCTCGGCCAAACGCAAATCCAAACGGTCGGTGTGGATCGTCCGGTGGTCCGCGTCGGGAACTACGTGCGTAGAGCGGGCGCTGCGGGTGAGCGCTATCGCAGCCACGATGATCGCCGCAGCGGCGAGGTGGCCGAGTCGGATCGCTTCTCCGAAGAAGAACGAACCGATCAGGAACATGGTCGGTAGTTCGAATGCCCCCGCAGCGGCGGTCCGTGCCGTTCCGATCACCGGCGCAGCAGCAGCGTAAAAGGTCATCGGGATCAGTGCAGAGATGACGCCGATAGCCAGAACCCAGCCTGCCGAGCTTGCAGATGTCGGAACGACCTGATTCGGCTGAAGGGTGAGTAACAGCGGGCTCATTGCGATCGATGCGCCGACGGTCACGGACGCGAGACGTTCGAACGGATCGAGTGAGCCCAGACGCTCGGTGAGCACCGACACGCTGAATCCGAACGATGCCGGTGCGGCAAACAACAGCGGCGAGAGACCGGAGCCGGCGCCGACGCCCAGACCGATCACCGCAGCGACGACGACCAGAGCCGCCGAGACGACCGACCGCGAGTTCGGCCGCACCGCGAAGCACAGCCAGGCGGCAATGAGAGCAAAGAGTGGATACGTCATTTGAACTACGCCTGCAACAGCGACATCGGCGGTGTCGATCGTGCGGACGAAGACGATCCACCCCCCGCCCATCACAACGCCGCTGAGAAGTCCCCACAGTGTTGCCGATCGTTTCAGCGCGTCGAAGTTGAGAAACCGACAGAGGACGACGGCGGTGAGTGAGAACCGGAAGAACGCGACGGCCACCACCGACATGCCCGAGTCGGTGAGCTCGCGGACGAAGATGGCAGTGCTCGCGTAGGCGAGTGACGTGCCGACAACGGCCAGCGTGGCCGTCATCGATGTGGGCTGCCACCGACGAACGCTGTCGAGCAGATCACCCCCTGGAGACGAATGGTTGTCGACAAGTTCGGTTCGCAGCAGGAGCACAACAACAGCATCGACCCGTCTGACTGTTGCGTCCAGCGAGTTGTATGATGCCAAATGATGCAAAACGTGCATGAATCTTTGGATCGTCACCACATCGACCTTCTGGTCGCACTTCGGCACAGTGGCAAGCTCGCCAGCGCATCGGCCATGCTCCACATCAGCGCCTCGGCGGCGAGCCATCGGCTCCAGGAGGCAGAACGGCGGCTGGGGGTCGAACTGACGGTTGCCGAAGGCCGATCGATTCGCCTGACGTCCGCCGGGCTGCACTTGGCCGAAGTGGGCGAGATCGCTCAGAGCAGCCTGCGATCCGCCGAGGAGACCGCCCGCTGGATGTACTCTGCCGATCGACCTGCGGTACGAATAGCCCTCGACTTCTACGACACGGCGCCGTGGTTCGAGCAGCTCATCGGGCTCCCCGACCTACCGTCCGACGTCGACTTCCTACGCGTCGGCAACGAACAGACGACGGACTCAGTCCAGCGCAGAGTGACCGACCTCGGCGTCGTCGTCGTCGCAGCGGACGCACCACTTGGCAATGTTCTGTCCCCTGACCATCTGGTCGGCGTCGTGTCTGCCACGCATCCCGCGGCGATTCGAGGGGAGCTGCTCCCCAACGACATCATCGACGCCACCTATGTGACGGCAGGCGACCGCCCTGCGCGCGGGTTCGAACATCACGAGTTCTTCGAGCCGGCCGCCGTGCGACCGCGGCGGCTCCGCAAGGTCGAGTCGCTCGCCATGGCGCTTCGCCTCATCCGTTCCTTCGGCGGGATCACAGTGCAGCCGACACTGGCGTTGCGGACGCCACCGCTCGACGGGCTCGTGGTCGTGCCACTCGCCGGTCGTCGCATTCCCGTTCGCTGGGAACTCATCCTTCGGGCGAACCCCGACGACGACGAACTGGCCATGGCTGCTGCGATCCGCCGGTTGGTCGACGCCAATAGCGCTGCGTCTGCGGCTCGGGCCGCCGCCGCAGAGGTTGCCGATCAGGAGATCGATGGCCGATCGACACCGGCGGGGTGATCCGTTGGAGTGGCGGCCAAGTCGGTCGATCTGTTCCGAGGCATGGAGACATAGAGCTGGGCCCATCGGTCAAACCGTTCGTTCACCGGCGCAATGATGAGGTCTCGTTCCTCACTCCCTTGCTCGGGCCGGTCCGGCACGAGCACCCCTGTGACGTTGCCTGTGACGCTGGCGGCCCTTGACAGACCGGGTTCGTCAGCATTGCTTTCCAACACCAGCGGTAACGAAAGATGTTGACTGATCCGATGGCCGACCATCCAGATCAGCTCTGCCATCGCAGTAGTAGCAAGTTGCACGTGGTCCAGGGCAATGACCACACGGGTGTAATGCCGGAGCTCGAGCGGGCGGCTGATGAGCACCGGAACATTGGCGAGGTCGATCAGCGTGTCCGCGATGTGACTGAAGCGGTCATGTACGCCGGTTCGGCGTTCGTCCCAAGCAACGATGATCAACGTCGCTTCGTGCTCGATGGCGGCGTGAACAATTCCGGCCGCAGGGGCGAGATCGAGCCGCACGATGCTGCGGGCTTCGCAGCCATTGGCCAAGGCGATGTCTTCGACAGTGTCGGTCACGAACGCCTTGCGAAGCTTCACGTCAGACGGAGTTGCCGAGAGGTCTAACACCGACAGCGCCAGAACCGTGCCGGTATCGCGTTTGCCCAGGGCGGCCGCCAACTCGATCGCCCCCACGGTCACACCGGCTTCGGGAACCGGCATGAGGATCCGTTTGGCGATCGGGGCGCTTCGTACCGGTGGGGTGGGGAGGTTTTTGACGGCGTGAGCCCCGAGAGCTGATCCAAAAAGGCAGGTGACGAAGATAACGATGACCACGGCATCGATGACCTGTTCGTCCACCAGGCCCACCTCGAATCCGACGAATACCGCCGCCAGCGTTGCCGCTGCTTGAGGCACCGACAGTGCAACGAGCGTCTCTCGCTCACTGGTCTCCAAGCCGACAACCCGGGCGGTGACCGCTGCCGCGAACGACTTGCCAAGGAGCACTACGGCGGTGAAAGATGCCGCCAGAGTCAGCGTGCGCCCGTCGGTGACTGCCCCCACCGCATCGATGAGCATGCCTACCGAGATCAGAAACACTGGGACCAACAGGGTCGAACCGAAGGTCTCGATTCGGTGGGCGAGTTCGCTGCCTTCGGCGACATTGCGGTGAAGAGCGAGGCCAGCCAAAAGGCTCCGATGATCGGTTCGACGCCAACGATTTCAGCAAGCGCCGCCGACCCGTACAGCGCAACCATGGTGAACAGGAATCGGGTAGCGCGATCGCGTGCGATCGTGGCAAAGACCCAACCGGTGAGCCGCGGGAGACCAACCATGACGAGACCGGCTGCGCCGAGAAGGACAGGGATTTGGACAGCCAGTCCCACCACCGTGAGAGCACCCTCGTGAACCCGTACGAGAGCAACCAGCAACAATAGAGCGGCGGTGTCGGTGATGACTGTCCCGGCGACCCCTATGGACACGGCTCGGTTGGAAACGAGACGAGCCCGCTGGAACATCGGGTACGTGAGGAGAGTGTGTGATGCCCAACACGAGGCGAGGAGCAGTGCTGCCAGCGTGCCGAAACCGAGCGATCGGTGGATGCCAAATCCCAGCACCATCGGGGCCGCGAACGTGAGCGCCCCAAAGAGGAGGGCCGGCCTCCGGTTCAATCGAAAGTCTTCGGGGTCCAGTTCGAGCCCAGCCTGGAACATGAGGTAGAGCAAGCCAGCGGTACCGAGCACCTCGATCGTGCCGGTCCGTTCGATGAGGCCAAGCCCGTGGGGGCCGATCAGGACACCGCCGGCGATGAGGATGACAAGTTCGGGAAGTCGAGTGGCCCGAACGATCCACGGCACGGCGAACAGCACAAGGAAGATCAGCAGAAACACGTAATGCCCGCCAGCCAGTGGCAGCTCCGGCCATCCCATTAAGAGATGTTAGTGGCCCCATGTTGGCAATATCGGACCGCAATCAGCTAATCGCTCCGAGAGAGCAGGAGCCTCCGCCCCCTGGTGACCTGCCTCGTTATTCGTCTGCAGTATCCGCTTTCTGCGCAGGGGCGGCAACGTTCCGGTGAACGGCTCGACGGCGGTGGATCATGTGGTCGTTGGTGATCAGCCTGGCCTGACGACCGAAGGTGAGGTACTGCCACATCCAGCCGAGGATCACGTACGCCTTCGATCGAAGGTCCACCAGCGACATGATGTGGATCGCCCACCAAAGCACCCAGGCGATGAATCCGCTGAACCGGAGTCGAGGGGAAAGATCAGCCACGGCGGCGGACCGTCCGATCGTGGCAAGCGATCCCTTGTCCTTGTACCGAAATGGCCGGCGCTGCTCACCAGCGAGGTCTCGACGGATCGTGGCGGCGACGTGGCTGCCCCCTTGGATGGCGGCCGGTGCCACGCCGGGCACCATGTCACCGTGAAAGGTGGCAGCTGCGAGGTCGCCGATTACAAACAGGTTGGAGTGGCCGGGGACCGATAGATCATCGGCCACCACGACCCGACCGGCTCGATCGGTGGCGGCACCCGTGGTCCGCCCCAACGGGGAGGCGGCGACGCCGGCGGCCCAGATTGCAGTAGCGGAACGAATGGAGCCTCCGCTGGTTTCGATGCGGTCCGACTGGATATCGGTCACTGTGCAGTTCGTTCGCACCTCCACCCCCAGCTGTTCCAGCTGGGTTCGCGCCGATGCTCGCAATCGGGCCGGAAAGGTTGGAAGGACGTCGGGACCGGCTTCAACGAGGATCACCTTGGCCTGAGTGGGGTCGAACCAACGAAAGTCATGTCGCAAGTCATGCAGTGCAATCTCCCGGATTGCGCCCGCCATTTCCACACCGGTGGGGCCGGCCCCGATCACCACGAACGTCAGGAGCTCCTTCCGCCGATCGGCGTCGGCTTCCAGTTCGGCTCGTTCAAACGCCAGCAGCACGCCGCGCCGAATGGCGAGTGCGTCTTCGATCGATTTGAGCCCAGGCGCATGATCGGCCCACTGATCGTTTCCGAAGTAGGCATGGGTGGCTCCGGATGCGAGAACACACCAGTCGTAGCGGATAGGACCCGCCGTGGTCTGCAGCGTTTGCTCCTGGGCATCGACGCTTTGCACCTCCGCCAACAGCACTCGACAGTTCTGCTGGCCGCGCACGAGCCTGCGGATGGGCTGAGCGATGTCGGCGGGACTCAAGCCCCCGGTGGCGACCTGATAGAGCAGCGGTTGAAAGAGGTGGTGGTTACGCCGGTCGATCAGCGTGATCTGAACGTCGGCGTCAGCCAGCTTGCGAGCCGCCGCCAGTCCGCCGAAGCCGGCTCCCACGATCACCACACGTTTTGCCATCGGCTCAGCTCTCAAGTGCAGGCGCAGGCGCCGGTGAGCGGATGAAAGGGAAACCCACACGCTTGGCACGGTTCGACAACGGGCTCACGATTCGGCTGCGGCACGGGGCGGGGCGGGGGTGCATCGAGCTCCCACGGGAACTTCTTCATCGGCACCTTCGACACCGTTGGCTTCCGGCGTTTAGCCGCCGGTCGGCTTCTGGTGGAGCGAGCCGAAGCGGGTTTCTTTTTGGCGGGCGGACGACTGGAGCGCTTCTTCGGTGCAGAGTGGCGATCGGGCAACAAAGAGGACACACCATCCACACCGGCCAGACGAATAAGAGGCACACCGAGGACGCTGGCGAATGCCTTTAGGCGATCGTTGTGACTGCGCGACTGATAGTCATCTGTGGCTTGTTCGTCGGCTTCCAGTTGAAGCAGACCACGGTCGAGCGCCTCCACCGTGAGCCCAAGCTCCGACGCCACCCGCCGTCGATAATGCGAAGTTCCCCAGTCGGCGCTCACGCTGCAATCGTAGATGATCCGAGCACGGAACGACGGGGGCCTCGAAGTGGTTGGGAGAAACCGCGGAAGCCACTCATCAGTGTGGGACCGGTGCCAGCGGGCGGTACTCAGTGCATAGAGCAAGGGGATCCGAACTTCCGGCCCAATCCCTTCCGCTCCAAGCGGTACTCTGCACTCGTGTGGGAATCCCCTCCAGGTAAGCGGTCACGGGGAGTTCAGTTCTGTCTCTCAATACTCGCCGCGGCCAGCCTCGCAGCGTGCTCATCATCGTCCGAAGAACTTGCAGGACCGAAAACGATGGTCTTCTCCGACGCCGCAACCTGTGCGGACCTCACCGGCGCTGACGACTGCGGCTTTGTGATGTGCGACTTCGTGCCCGAGGGAAAGACGTTCGAGGAGACCTGTGGGCCGTATTTCCAAGACGGTTTCACCATCTCAGCGCTCGATGAACCGGCAATCGACACGATCATCTCAGGGCATCTGATCAGCTGCTGGAACAGCGCAAGCGTTGCCGACCGGATTCTCGAGGCACGGGATCCCGATGACAACTGGGTCCGGATTTCTGGCCCGGAATCATGGCTCGACTCAGTTGAAGAGCTGATCGGAGCCGATTGCGAAGCCTGACCTGCTGAGCTGCCGTCGGACCTATTGGTGCCGATCGGTGCTCTTTGGCCGGCCGGGTCAGAGTTCTTTGATCGAATCAAGGATGTTGAGGCGGGACGCCCGCCGAGCGGGGAACGACGCCGCTGTGAGCCCGGCGATTGTGGCGATCACAACATAGACCGCCAGCGATACGTACGGGATGGCGAGCCGATCAATAATGTCACCGGGAATTGCAAGTACCGCAATCCAGCCAAATGCGATTCCGACCACCACTCCGAGAAGTGCTCCGAAGACCGATACCACTCCTGCTTCGAGGCGAATCATGCTGCGCGTCTGCCTGCGGGTCATGCCGATTGCCCTCATGAGACCGATCTCCCTCGTCCGCTCCAGCACCGCCAGAGCCATCGTGTTGGTGATCCCCAGCAGGGCGATCAGGATCGCCAAGGCCAGGAACACATTGATGATGATCAACAACGTGTCCAACTGCCCTTCCACACGATCCTGGAACTGAGCGTTCGTCTCGAACTCGAGCTGCGGGAACGCAGCTTCGAGAGGTTCCAATGCGGCCGCGGCGGCGTCTGGGGTGATCCCCTCGGCGAGTTTGACCGAGAGCGTGGAATCGTTCTGCTCGGTGAAGTCCTGTTCCCACGCCGAAAGGTCGATCATGTACTGGCCGATCAGGAAGTCGTTGTCGTAGATGGCTCCCACCGTCATTGACCGTGTGCCCGTCCGTGCAAACTCGACCGGGAGGCGATCACCAACCGCCACGCCCAAATCGGCTGCAACCTCGGAGTGGAGGAGGATGTGTTCAGCGTCGGCCGATCCCAAGGGATCGCCGCTGATGACGTTCACATCCATCAGCTCGGTAAGGAGCGACAGGTCGCCAGCCGTTACCGCATGCTCGGCTCCGTCGATCCTGGCGTTGCCGTAGCGAACGGGCGAGACAAACTCGAACTCGGGAAGCTCCGCGATTCGGTCGGCAACACGGTTGCTGAACGTCCCTTGGTTGGTAGCGCTCACGAGATAGTCAGAGACAACGGTGGATTCCATGTCTGCTCGGAAGGAAGACTTGAGCGAGGTGGCAACCACGCTGGCCATGGCGATGAGCGCCAGACCAATCATCAAGCCAGCGGCAGTAGATGCGGTTCGTTTGTTGTTCTTCGCAGCATTCTGGCGGGCCATGTGTCCTGTGATCTGGTTGCGCGGCAGGTGTTCCAGTGGGATCCCCAGGAAGGAGGCCGACGGGCTGGAAAACAGTGGCGAGAACATTGATACCGCCACAAATGTGCAAACGGCTCCGAGGCCCAGGACGCTCAGCAGCAGCGCCGTGTTGCCACTCCCACCGAAGAGCCCGTAGGCGATACCGGCTCCCCCGATCAGGGCGAGGATGATGGCGATGATCGTGCGGCGCTTTCCCTCGCCTGACCCAAACCTGAACCCCGCCCGAATCCCCGCCATCGGGGAGATTCCGGCGGCGCGACGGGCGGGCGAGAGCGAGGCGAACAGTGTCACACCGATTCCCACGACGACTGCCAGCACAATCGTGCGAGTATTCACGATGATTTCGATATCGGGGAGGCTGAGTCCCATCGTCTCCATGACCTTCTTCAGCCCGAGAGCCATTGCGATCCCGCCACCCAACCCGAGGATCGAAGCCATAGCGCCTACGAGAAGTGCTTCGAACACCGCCCCAAACCGGACCTGGCGGGAGCTTGCACCCAGTGCCCGCAGCAGTGAGAGCTGCCGCACCCGTTGGCCGAGAAGGATGTTGAACGTGTTGCCGATGATGAAGGTACTGACAAAGACCGCAACGAGGGCAAATGCCAGGAGCACGTTGCCGAAGATGCCGATGATGTCACCCAACTCGTTCTGAAGTTCCGTGACCAGTGCGTCGTTTGTGATCACCTCGACGCCCGCGGGAAGCGCTAGCTCGATTTGGGCTACTAGCTCATCCACGTCGACCCCAGACGCAGCGACCACATCGATATAGCGAACCAAACCTTCGCTCCCGTCCAGCCGCTGCAGCTCATCGAGCGGAAACGAAACCAGCCCAAAATCGCTGAGCGTGCCCTCTTCGCCGAATCGGTTGATGCCCACAAATTTGAACTGTTCGGGCCCGTCCACCCCGACCACGGTGTAGGTGTCACCAAGGATCAGGTTCTCACGGTCAGCGGTGCCCTCATCCATCGCGAATTCGCCCGGCCCGGGGACCTTCCCATCAAGCAGTATCAGAGCTCCGGTATCCGAGCCGTCCCAGCTGACGGCTACCACTGGCGACATGGTTGAGCCCAGCGGGCTGGCGTCGCTGTCCAAGACAACAACTTGCAGAGTGTCGGTGTTTGGATAGGCCACCTCAACACCCTCGACACCGGCGACTACATCGACGAGGGCTTCATCGATCGGTCGGTCGGTGAATGCGATCTCGTCGAAGTTGCTTTCAGCCCGGATTTGGGCATCGGTGGTATCGAAGCCGGTCTCAATCATCGAGTTGAGGGAGGATCGCAGACCGTCGGACAGGACAAACGACGCCACCACAAAGCTGACGCCCAGCAGGACGGCAAACGTTGTCATACCGAACCGAAGTTTGTTCCTTCGGATGTTTCGAAAGCTGAGGAGCATCATCGCTCGCATTGCACTGGACCTCCTGGTGTCGTGCCGCGCCATCACGCGGCCGCTCTGAATGCACCTGTGTTCCTTCCACCCTGCTCCCGACGATCAAGAACCTGTAGAGGCCAAGGGCCGATTTAGTGACATTTCGTGCTGTCAGATCATCGAGATCCGTCGAAAGTATTGTTTTCCAACACGTTCGACGCATCTGGGTGGTCTACCCGGCTACTCGACCACCCGTAGTGTGGACGGCAGGTCTGTCCGGCGGAGTCGGCGGATGGAGAGCAGCGGAGTGAGAGCCACGGTCACAACGCCGAGCGCGAGGGCCAACAGAATGCTCTGGCCGGACACTGTGGGAGTGATCCCAATGTCTGGCACGGTGTCCGAAACCGACACCTCCACGATCCACCGAACCAGCAGCGCACCGAACCCGACGCCCACCACACCGCCCAGGAATCCAAGCATGGCGTTCTCCGCGATCATCAGACCGACGATCTTGGGAAGCGGCAGACCGAATGCTCTCATCGTGGCGTGTTCGCGTTGCCGTTCGTCCACATTGATGGAGGTGGCATTGAACGCCACCAGCAATGCCAGGGCCACGGTGGCACCTTCAACGATCAGTAGGAAGCTGAGGAAATCGTCCAGCAGTTCCCGGAAAATCTCCGCCGTTTCCGCCACGCCTTGTACAGCTGCCACCCCGCCGATGGGAAACAGCGCCCGCTTCACGTCGTCCCGAGAAGCAGTCTCGACGGGCACAACGTCGATCGAGTTGGTCATCCCCTGAAGGCCGAAGAGACCGGCGTGCTCACTATCAACGAAAGCGGAACTCCGCAGCGGTAGGTCATGAACAGCGGCGATCCGGAGCGACGTTTCGGACAACCCGAATGCCAACGGTCCTTGCCGAACGGGGTGTCGCAGCGTCACAGTTTGCCCAACCGCGAGGTTGAGATCGTCCATGGCCTTCCGAGACAGTATGAGCTCCGGTTCTTGCGACGGCAGGATCTCCCTATCCAACGCCGGCGTCCACACGCCGCCGGTCAGCGACCTCACCTCGAGCGCGATGTTGATGTCGTCAACCCCCTCGGCAATCAGGCTGGAGGGCAACCGGAGTCCCAGCGACCATGCGTCTACCGTTTCGTTGCCCGTGACCTGACTCACCACGTCGGAATCCATAGGTTGGACTCGTTCCAAGTCAACCGTGATCCGTGTGGGGTTCCCGAGCAGCGAACTCGCCTCTCCTTGGTCGATCGTTGACGTGAAGGAGTCCAACATTCCCAACACGGCGACGAGAGCCGCGATGGACGCGGCGAGGGCCAGCACCGTGAGGGTGGTCCGCTGTAGGGATCGGAGCACGTTTCTCAGCGGCACCCGAGCCAGCGAGGAACCGGGCAGTCGAAGGGTCCGTCCGATCCGGGGAACACGACGATGACTCTGGGAGCGATAGGGCGGCATCATGGTCTCGTTGGGCGTGACCCGGAGCGCTCGCAAGACCGGCCACGCCACCCCACAAAGTGGGACCAGCACACCGACCGCAGCGGCCTTGACGAATGCCCCCCAATTCATCGACGTCTCCCACACGGGAAGTGGCAAAAGCGATTCGAACAACGACTTCATTGCTTCGGCCAGCGCAATCCCGACACCCACCCCGAAGAGGGCACCGAGAAGTGACATCTGCAGACCAACGAGGAGGGGTCGAACAGCGATGATGGGGGTTGGAACGCCGAGCGCCATCGAGATCCCGAGCTCTCGACGCTGCGACTCCACCAGCCGGCGAGCCAGGTTGAAGGCACCGAAGGTGGCGCCGGCGAAGATCAGTCCGGCGAAGATGTTGTAGAAGCGCTGATCGTTGTCGATGTCGTCATAGAGCAACCGGAACGAGGTCTCTTCGGCTACCGGTGTCAATGTGAATCCGATCCCCGGCAAAGCAGCCTCGATGGCGGCTCTCACCTCGCCGGCCAAGACGTCTGGCACCGCCTCAGCGCTGGAAGTGAGGACCAACTGGTTCACCTCGTTGGAATGTCCGGAAAGCTCCTGGAGCATTGGCAACGGGGCAAACACCACCGCATAAGAACTGCCTGCGAACAAGCCGCCCCGATCGCTGACCACCACGAAATATTCCGGCGAGAGCCCGTGGCCGACATAGGGAAGCGTGACGTCCCCGCTGAGGCGGATCTGGCCGGTGGGGGGAAGATCGTTCTGCGTGGCAAAGTGCACATCGAGAAGCACTCCCGGCTCCTGACTCATCGCCGAGCCGGACCGAATCTCGATTGCGTCGATCTTGGGCTCACCGTTGTTGCCAACGCCCAGTATCTCACCGGGAGCAAGAATGGCTTCGGAGTCCGTGGTGGCGTCGACCTGAGTGGGAAGTAGCAGTCGCTCCTCGGACGCCACGATCCATTCGCTGTGTTCGATAGAGCTCAGGACCGCCGCCAAATCACCTTCCGGAGCGAAGCTTCCGGGCGTGAGCTCCACCCGAATGTCATGCATGTTCAATGTGGCAAAACTCTGATCATTGCTCTCACGTCGCCACTGGTCAGTTCCACCGAGACCGGCCCAAGTTCCGACCGCTAGCGCGATGACCATGGCCAGTGCCCCAACCTGAACCCACCGCTGCCGGAAATCCCGAGCCGACCATCGAACGAGCAATCCCAAACTGCTGCGGCTAAGCATCGCTCACCACCGCAACTTCTCCGGGGCTAACGGTAATTCGGGTCGGTGGATACCCACCACGTGCCCGCCACTCAATTCGATCACCTTGTCGGCAATTCTTGCGATCTCACGGTTGTGGGTGACAACAAAGACCGTCGTTCCCTGAGCTGCCTGGTCCTTCAGGAGCGAGAGGATCTGGATTCCCGTGGCGAAGTCGAGCTCACCGGTCGGCTCATCGGCCAAGAGGACGGGATTCCCCGAAGCAAGAGCTCTGGCGATGGCAACACGCTGTTGCTCCCCGCCCGACAGTTGCTGAGGGAAATGGGAGGCCCGATCGTCCAGCCCCACAGCCTCCAGAGCGTCAAGTGCAACCTGGCGGGCATTGGCCCGCTCGGCCACGTCGGCGGCGAACTGCACGTTCTCGGTTGCGGTAAGACCGGGAAAGAGATTGAAGCTCTGAAACACGAAACTCACGGTGTGGCGGCGATACCCGGCCAGCTTCTTGGCAGGTGCTGCGGAAACATCAAACCCCGAAACGACAACGGTGCCCTCCGAGGGAGAATCCAAACCGCCGATCACATTGAGAAGTGTGGTCTTGCCGCAGCCCGATGGCCCCAGAACCACCACGAATTCCCCGGCACCGACGTCGAGATCCACGTGATCCAGGGCCACCACAACGGCTTCGCCGATCCGGTACTTCTTCGCCACTCCTCGTAGCGAAATCAACGGAGTGACATCCTCCCTCCGGTGAGTCGAGAAGGACTGAGTATCGGATTCCATGGCGCAATGGTCTCCGGCCTAAGACGGAACGGGCTAGGGGAACAAGGCCCCTTTCGCCCATATTGCGGACGCAGGCCGATCGATCAGCACAGCGTGCATCTGCGTGTGCCGCAGCTAGTCGATCGTGCTGCGGCAGCTACTAACGGTGTCGCCGAAGTTAAACGTGCTGGTCGACCAGAATGATGTTGCCGTCGGGGTCGACCACGGAGAAGATGGCCGGGCCACTTTCCGAATCGCCGGTCACGTCGTTCACGGTCTCGATGCCACCTGCCTGCAGTTGCGCACTCATTTCGCGGATGTCAGAGAACGTCTCCAGGGGTTCGCCACCCGCACCCCAGCCGGGATTGAACGTGAGCAGGTTGGAGTCGAACATGCCGTGAAACAAGCCGATGACCACCTTGGATTCGTTCATCGTGATGGTCCACGTTTCGCCGTCGCCGCCCATCATCTGGAACCCAAGCTTCTCATAGAAGGACCTGGATGCCGCCATGTCCTTGACGGTCAGACTGATTGAAAATGCACCCAGATCCATCGTGTTCTCCGTTTCGAGGTTGACGCGTGCCCGTTTACTCACCCTATTGCGCTTCCGGCCTGCTCTCCAGCGGGCGGCTCGACTTCCCCCTGGCGAGGCAAAACAGATTGACACCTAGCAATACTGGGTGTAGTAATACTAGGTATGAGCGGACAAGCACTCAAGGGCCATCTCGATCTGCTGATTCTTGCGGTGGTTGCCGGCGATCCGGCCCATGGTTATGCCGTGATCGAGGGTCTGCGCAGCCGTAGCGGTGACGTATTCGACCTGCCGGAAGGCACGGTCTACCCGGCGCTCCATCGTCTGGAGAAGTCGGGACTCCTCCGATCGGAATGGTCGATCGTGGGTGGGCGCCGACGCCGCACGTATCAATTGACCAAGAAGGGCGAAAGATCCCTCAGCGCCGAATGGCACAAATGGGACAACTTCAGTACCGCAGTAGCCAAAGTTCTGGGAGGCACACCATGGCCAGCTACGACCTAATCGACAAGTATCTAGCAACACTCCGAGCTCAGCTTCGATGGCGGGGCGAAACCGACGACCTCGACTCCGAGCTGCGTGACCACCTCTACACCGCCGCCGAGAAACAGGAGGCGAATGGCCTTGGGAGCCACGACGCTCAGCGCGCTGTATTGGATCGCTTTGGCGAGCCGATGACCGTTTCGTCAGCTTTCGCCTCCAGCGGAACCAAAGGCCTCGCCGTACCCACCCAGTTCACCAAGACTTCGGGGCAAGTTGCATTCGTCGCCGCCATGGCATGGATCATGGTCGCCGTTGGTTTTTCCGGGTCGTACATCGCAGAGCGATCTGTGGGCGAGTGGGAGGGGCCGGCGCTGGGTCTCTTCCTCCTCGGACAATTGTCCTTGCTGACCGCGGCAGCATTGACCGTGGTGACCTTCGTCGGCCTCTTTCAACGCCATGGTGGGCTGGGAGTTATCGGTATGGCGGGAATCGCCATCGCCGCCCTAGGGAACGCCGCCGGCCTGATCGGCTGGTTCGTCTACGGGTGGGGGGCGCTGATCGGCGTGGGGGCCCTACTGATCGCTGGCGCCTTGCTGCGCCGCGGTTTGGCCCCCACGTTGGCAACGGTCATGATCGGCACAGCCGGGCTCTGGGCTGCTGCGATAGGTGGATTACTGTGGCTGATGGAAGCAGGACCCCGCGATCAATACGGCGACTACCCTTTGGTTGGTCTGACCAGCGTTGGCGTGGGCTGCACACTCCTGGCGGTCGGATTGGTTGGCATGGGCCGTTGGCTGTGGAACGAACAGCCAGTGGAGAACCTCATCACCGGGACCGCAAATGTTGCCTAGGCGAGCAAGCCGCCGACAAGCAAAATCTTCAACGACGATGTGCATCCTGCGGTGAGTAGTGCAATGACGAGTGCGGCGCCCGCCCATGCCCGCGTCCGTGAGCGCTGAGATTCTTCACAGGGAACCTTTCGATTGTCCGCGAGAGGGTGCTCTCGTGCCCAAAAGTTACCGACCTGACAGCCCCAGAGCCGATTGGGCCTTGAGCTTTCCTACCCATCCGGCCACTGGTCGCGTTTGTTCGTTGGCGTCAGTTTTCCGACAGGCTCTTCAGCTTGTTGAGACCCTTGTCGAAGTCCTTGCCGACCATCTTCTCCATGAGCCCGAAGGCGTTCATCACTCTGCTCATCAGATTGTGATTGGCCTCCATGGTCCAAGTCACCGCAGTTGCTTCGCCAGCCGGCTGCAGGTCCCATTCCAGTTCGCTCGCTGACTTGAACGGTTTCAGGAAATGGAGATCAGCTTTGATCTTGCTGGGCGCATCGACCGAGGTGATTTTCATCGACCCCTCCCCCGCCTTGCGGTTGCCCTTCCAGTTGTACTCGCTTCCCACCTGACCATCGGGGGCACCGGTGTAGTTCTGCTCCATATCGGGATCCAGCTCTTCCCACGGCGACCACTCCGGCCAACGCTTGAAATGCACGATGCGATCGAAAATCGCTTGTTGAGGCGCATTGATAGTTGCGCTTCGTTGCACTGTGTAGGTGGCACCCATCTTGACCCCGGTTCGTTCGGCATGCGAGCTCTGCCATCAGAGCACGTCCCAACAGTAATTGTGCGAGCGGTTCTTGTCATTTGCTATGTAGGGAATACCGTGCCCGCCCGGATCCGATGCGCTCGTGAGAGGGCGAAACTTCAGGAGTTTGCTGCAGTGGCGATGAGTTGTCGTAGCCCGTCAGCGTCAAATGAACTGGTGAGTGCACCGTCGGCATCGTGGCCGAGATCAAGCGAGGGACAGAAGAACTCGTCATCACCTACAAAGAAATCGGGTGAACCCCGCACTCCCCTGGCCTTGCCTTCTTCGTAGTCGTTTCTGACTGAATCGAGCGGATCGGCGCCGGGTGCAGGCAGACCGAACTCGGTTGCCACCTCGGCCAAGACAGCGGGATCGGAGACATCTCGACCGTGCTCGAACACCAACGACCGCAGGCGCAGACTCACCGCTAGGCCAATAACACGGTCGATCTCGTAGGCGGCGGCCGCCAGATTCAGAGCGGGAATCGTGGTGCGCGGCCATACATCGGTCCGGAAGCCACGGAAGTCTTCAACTGACAGTTGCTCTTTGATGAGATCGATCTTCTCGCCGATGGCTACCGGGTCGGCCATCGAGCCATTCACCCATTCGAGCGGCCAGGCCCGAACGTGGAGGTCGATATCGGCATCCCGGGCGGCGACTTCGGCACCAACGATTTTGAGACCGATATGGGTGAACGGGCACGTGATGTCGGCGAAGACTTCAATGGTTCGAGGCACCCCACCAGTATGACGCCTTCCGCCCTGCCGACCTCACACGCGCACGACGTCAAGTCTTCATGTTCTCCGAGAAGCACGTTCGCGAGCAAGTCGGTAATGTTGCGTCCTGTGCATCAGTATTCGCTGACGATCAAACCGGGCCTGGGCGTGAAATGAAGTCCTCGTCGCGCCGGGGCGGGACAAAGCAGTCGGTAACCGACGTCGCCGGTAGCGACGCCAAACTGGGCACCTTCGGCGGGGTCTTCATACCCAGCCTGCTGACCATTCTGGGCCTGGTCCTCTTCCTGCGCCTGGGGTTCGTCGTCGGCAACATCGGCCTCCTTCAGATGCTGGCCGTCCTGATCCTCGCTACCAGCGTCTCTCTCCTCACCACTATTTCGCTGGCGGCGATCGCCACAAATCTTCGCGTGGGTGGCGGCGGGGTCTACTTCCTGATTTCCAGGACCCTGGGGCCGGCGTTCGGCGGCGCAATCGGCCTGGTCCTTTATGTGGCGATGGCGGTCTCGGTTGCCTTTTATGCCATTGGTCTCGGCGAGGCGGTAGCCAGCGTGCTCTCCAGAGATGACGCGTTCACCCCCCGGCTTGTCGCGGCAATCACCGTTGTGGGGTTAACCGTGTTGGCGTGGTTCGGCGCCGACATCGCCACCAAGCTTCAGTACCTCGTGCTGGTCTTTCTCACGATCGCAATCGTTGCCTACTTCGTGGGGGTGCTCCCTGACCTCAGCATCGACTTGGCCCGAGAGAATCTCCGACCACCCGTTGGTGGTAACGGATTCTGGGTCAGCTTCGCGATCTTCTTTCCGGCGATCACCGGATTCACCCAGGGCGTGGCGATGTCCGGAGATTTGCGAACCCCATCGCGCAGCATCACGGCGGGCACCTTCGGTGCAATCGGCGTGTCGACCGTGGTCTATCTCGCCGTGATCGTGACCTTCGCCATGGCGGTACCGCTGGCAAGTCTTCGCAACGACACCGCCATCATGCGGTCCTTGGCCCCACATCCGGCCCTGATCGACACCGGGGTGATCGCTGCAACACTCTCGTCGGCGATCGCTTCGATCCTCGGCGCTCCCCGGACCCTGCAACGGCTGGCCGCCGACCGACTGGTTCCAATTCTGCTTCCCTTCGAGGTCGGCTCGGGGACCGATAACAATCCCCGGCGTGGCGTCCTCCTGACCTCTGTCATCGCTCTCGGCACCGTCGCCGCCGCCAACCTCAATGTTGTTGCCCCGATCATCTCCATGTTCTTCCTGGCCAGTTACGGAATGATCAACTACGCAACGTACTCCGAGGCCCGGGCGGCGAGCACGTCGTTCCGTCCCACCTTCCGATTCTTCCACTGGCGCCTCAGCCTGGCCGGGACACTTGGCTGCATGGGCGTCATTCTCGCCATCGACCCCTTGGCCGGTGCGGTCGCCGGAGTCGCCGTGTTCAGCTTGTACCGGTATCTGTTGCGTTCATCGGAACGATCCCGCTGGGTGGACAGCACCCGCAACTACCACGCCGCCGAGGTCAGGACCCACTTGAAGGCGATGGGACCGAGCCATGAGCCGGGGCGTGACTGGAGGCCCTGCACAGTGGCGTTCGCATCACGCGAACCGGTTCGTCGGGAGCATCTAGCGACCATGGCCTCGTGGATCGAAGGCGGGGCCGGCCTGTCCACCATGGTCCGGATCGTCCCCGGGCGCGGGCCGCTCGTGCGGAAACAGGCCGCCAGGATCGACTTGGAAATCCAACAGGAACTCGCCGGACGGGGGGTGTTCGGACGGGCCATCGTGGCCGAAACGCTGGAAGCGGGCGTGGCCTCAGCGTTGCAAGGCCTTGGCATCGGTGAAGTCCGAGCCAACCTCGCGTTGTTCAGTGGATACGCCTACCACGAGGACGGAGGCCCCGACCAGAGCGGCTACGAGGTTCTCGTACAAACCGGTCTTCGATTCGGCTCCAATGTTGCGGTGCTGCACGGCTCCCAGGATGCGTGGTCCCGGACCCCGCTGCCGCAGAGCGCCGACAACAAGATCGTGGTGTGGTGGGTGGATGACCGCAGCGGGCAGCTGCTCGTTCTGCTGGCGTGGATGATCACGAGAGACTCCGCATGGTCGCGGGCGTCGATCACAGTGCATGTGGCCAGTCCCCATGCCGAGGACGGCCATCGGGTTGAAACCCTCCTCGCCGATGCGCGGCTCCCCGCCACAGTGATCGGCATAGCAGAGGCCAACGACTTCCTCGATGTGGCCGCTGACGCCCAACTGGTTCTGGCTCCGCTTCGGGTTCGCACCCGGGCTCTCCTGGGTCCCGGCGATGTTCCCATCGCCGAGCTGTCCGATAGCTTGCCGATCACCCTTTTCGTCCAGCCGGCGGACGAGATCGAGTTGGACCTCCAACCGGACGACAGCAACCTGTCCAACCTGGCCATCGCACGAGACCGCGCTCAGGCCCTCACCGCCCGGGCGAAGCTGCTGGACGCCAGAGCCAGTGAACTGGTGGTGGCGGCAGAAATCGCCCGCATGACCAACGATTCGACACCCGAAACGAGTGCCAATAGCGATTCGGCGGGCCCGGAACACCATTTGGCCGCCGCCGCGTACCGGGACTACTTGGATGCGAGATCTCGGGCGGATGAGGCGTGGCGCCTGGTGGACGAACTCGACCCCACCAAGAACACCGAACCCGTAGACCCTTCGCTCTGGGTGGCATCCTCCCGCGGCAACGCGTCAATTTTCCATGGCCCCATCTGATTCGGCTCGGCAAATGGTCACCCTCGACGTTTAGTTCGCCGAGAGGCTGGCACCAGCTCAAGGTGGGGACCGAGCTTTCCGATTCACCATTTGTGAGGATCCGAGCACTGTTTGTCGGCAGTCTGTTTCTCGTCGCATCGTGTGCAGGCGAGGACCAGACGGCCATCGTGGTGGCGAGCCCGAATGATTCTGTGACCACGGAGGAGGTGGACTCGAACCAAACACTCCCACCAACAACCCAGATCAACTCCAGCGAAACTGGTATCTGCTCTGCATTCGATGCCTACTTCGATCGTCTCTTCGCAGATCCCGATGTCGCACGCACATCCGACAATCTTTTTGGCGAAGACATCTTCGACCCGGAGCACCCGATCGCCATGATGGATGACGGACCTTTCGGCCAGGCGTGGAGCTCACTATTGGCAGACATCAGCGCGCAGGATTCATCCGATGATCATCCACAAATTGACATCGAGAGCGCATCTATCGAAATCGATGAGCTCTCTACCCAACAGTGCGGCTACCCAGTCGTCGCCACCCAAGCGGCCGTCGTGCTCTCGTGCTCCCACAATGCCAATGGCGTCGAGGAGTGCTACGTAAACGGAGATCCACGGATCGGCTACCAAGAACTCCAAGTCGCAATACAGCAGGTCGCTTCATTCTTCGACGCCGGTGGGGTCGACTGGCTTTCTGAACTTCCAGGAGAAGAAGTTGCGCGACGTAACGGCCCCATCGGACAAAGCGTGGTGCTTCTACGCGTGAGCGAAGAGCAGGTACCAGAGATCGGCGTGTGGATCGCCGAGTTCCTCGAAACCAACAAGTTTGATCTCGACGACGGCGAAATAGAAACACTGCGGAGCCCGTTGTTCTGGAGACAAGTGGAACACCGCTCCACCTATCTGAGCCTTACAGTCATCGGGGGGCTCTTCGGCGTCTACACCTTCCCGGAGAACCCAGAAGGGATGACGATCGACGTTCGATCGTTGGCTTCGCCTGCGCTCAACCCGAGCCGTGGTGACGAGTTGCAGGACCTGTACCTGATCGGATCAGAGCTATCGAACGGCTTGCTCTCGGATGAGGAAATCCTTCCCGTCTACCAGGATCTCGGACCGGAAGAGTCTCTGCTTCTCATCTCCATCTGACGATTTCACCGAGATGCGTCGAAACTGTTGCATACCAACACGTTCGACGCGTCTCGGTGTTTTCGGTGCCCGCTAGAGGGAAGCCTCGGACGGGGTTGCGCCGGGTTCCCTGGCGTCGTCTAGCTCCAGATTCTCGATTGCGGCCTCATCCTCGATGGACGCATTCGGACCATATCCGAGCGTCAGTACGCCACCGGTGGCGCATCCGGGACACGTACCCCACACCACCAGATTCAGGTCGGCGGCGTCGCTGGCGCCTTCAATCCTCCGGTACCCGCTGACCACCAATTCCGCCGCGTCGAAAACGAACGAACAAGAGGCGCACTTGACAGATCCGGCAGGCTGCGCCACGAACTGCTGATCGAACCCGAGACCTCGCAACTCTTCGAGGATCTCCAACAGAGTTGTGGCTCCCTGGGAAGGCACGGCCGATGAAATTGTCATTTACAGCTCCTCTGCTCGAGCCGCCTCAAGTCGAGAAAACGGCTGGTTGGCTCCGCTCTACCCGCCGATCGAACCCGCCAAACCCCGCCCGAATACCGGGACCTGACCACACCCGAATAACCCACCGAATTCATCGAGATGCTTTGAAAACGGTTGCATACCAACACTTTCGCCGCGTCTCGGCGTCGGAGTCACCGGTTCTGTGACCGATGCCCGGTCGCGGTCACAGGTTGCTCACAGGTAGGGCGGCGATAGTGGGGACCATGCACAAACCGAGTACCCCATCAGCCAGCCGCGCGGCAGTAGCCATTCTTACCCTGGCCCTGTTCGTCATGGGTTGCGGCTCGGCTGACACGAGCGCCACTGACTCCGCAACCGAGGTTTCGGTAGAGGAAACAACGACTACGACAACCGCAGCCGAAACAACTGAAACCACGATCGAAGAGGTCGACGAGACCTCATCGGCGAGCGGCCCCGACATCGACCTGTTTTTCGACGGCGCCCTAGCTCAGGATGTGACCACCGAGGACTGCACCCTCTCGGGCGGTGCTCAGGGCACCTGTTACAGAATCACCGTTGTGGGGTACCCAGCCGACACCGAGGTGGGCCCATTCTGTCCGGAAACCACCGACGCCACGGCCGATGAAGCTGGCATCTGGTTCGATGGGGAAGGTCTCTATGACCTCGACGGCGAGTTCATTCTCGGCCTGGCCGAACTCTACGACGATCCCAACTGGCTGCTCTACGACGAGGACGGCAACGTCAACATCACCGACACGATCGAAGCCTTCGAGGCCGCCGCCCGACCCGACGTGGACCCCGATTACCAGAACCATTGTGTTGAAGGACGGATCGAATGGCTCGACGGCGGCGAACCGGTTCAAGCCACGGTGCTCATTCCCACCGCACCGGTCGCAGCAACTTCACCCGGCACCAGCCGGGACCACCTGGGGGTCACGCTCAACGGCGTCACGATCGACGTCGCCGCTCCGGTCCAGGCCATCCTCGGTGCCTACACAATCGCCGCCTTCGACGACTGTGGTGGCCACATCAACCCCTTCGATGGCTACCACCTCCATGGCGCCGTTGGTTGTGGTGAGGTAGCGGTTGACGGGCACGCCGCAATCTTCGGCTACGCACTCGACGGCTACGCCATCCACAGCCCTTACGACACCGATGGCAACCAATACACCGATCTGGATAGCTGTGGCGGGCACACCACCGACGACCTCGGCTATCACTACCACGCCTCCCCCGCCGCCGAGAACTCCGTCATCGGCTGCTTCACCGGTCAGACCGCCACCGGCTAGAAAAACACCGCCGGGCGGACCGCTCTACCGATGGAGCGGTGTGGACGCAGTTGCTGCTGGCGAGATAGCGGTCGGCAGTGAAATCACCACGGTAAGGCCGCCGTCATCGTTGTCTTCGAGAGCAATATGACCCCCCGATGCTTCTGCCAATCGGCCCGCAATCGCCAATCCCAACCCGCTCCCGGGTGAGGATGTGTCGCCGCGCCAGAAGCGTAGCGGTGCTCGAGACTTCGCTTCATCGCTGAGCCCCGACCCTTGGTCGCTGACGGTGATTCGTGTCTGATCGACCGCCGGCGTCACACCGACTGTGATGGTGGTGTGGGGGGGCGAAGCGTTGAGAGCGTTGTCCAACGTGTTGTCCATGATCTGCTCGATCGCCCCGGGGATCGCCGAGACAGGGGCGACGCTTTCCGGGCTAACGAGGCGGAGGCTGATCTCTTGCTCATCGGCTACGGCGGTCCACGTGTCTAGCCGATCGGCGATGATCGATCGGGCATCCACCGCCTCTGCCATGGGCGTGCGCTCAGCGCGGGCGAGCTGGAGGAGGCCGTTCACCAGCTGACTGAGCCGTTCGATCTCGTCGATCGTTGCGGATACCTCGGTCACATCGGCATCGTCGGTAAGGCGGGATTCCAGGTTCTCGAGGCGCAAACGAAGGGCGGTGAGTGGGGTTCGGAGTTGATGGGAGGCGTCGCTCACGAACGAACGTTGCGCTTCGATGAGTTGCTCGAGCCGAGCGGCCATGGTGTTGATGGCTTGACCGAGCGCGCGAACCTCTGGTGGGGCATCGTCACTAATTGGGGTGGTGGAGAGATCACCCTCGGCGAACCGGTTGGTCGATTCCTGGAGATCCCGAAGCGGCCTAGTGACCGATCGGGCTACGGCGAAACCGACTGCAGCAACGGCCAAGACCACTATGACGGAGACCCCCAGAAGGCCGAGCCAGAGACGTTGAATTCGCTCGGTGACTTCGTGGGCGTCAACCGTGAGCCGCAAGGCTCCGTGCACCGTGCCACCGGAGGCCACCGGAACGGCAACATAGAGAATATTCCTGTCCAGAGTGTCAGAACGCCTGATGCCGGCCGAGCGGATGCCCGCGAGTGCGCTTTCCACTTCTGGTCGGGTGGAGAAGTCCCTGGCTGGAACGGGGTCTGTATCGAGCAGGGAGATGCCGATTGTGTCCACCAGGATGACGCGAGCTCCTGTGCGCGTGGCGTAGTCGTCGGCCGGTAATGTGTCGGCCAGCTCGCCCTGGTCAAGCGTATCTTCATAGAAAGAAGCCAGGACGACCGCGTCCCGCTCTACATCGGCGATGAATCGCTCTTCTTCGCGTTGGCCGTAGAAGAACCCCAGTGGGACTTCTAGGAGAATCAAAACGACGATCGTGATGGCCAAGTAGCTGACCACCAGTCGTCGTGTCACGAATCATCCTGGCGGGATGCCAGACGAAAGCCGACGCCGCGAACCGTCTCGATGAGTTCGGGATGGAGCTTCTTGCGGATCGAGGCGATGTGGACGTCGAGCGTCTTGGTGGAGCCCCACCAGTTCTTGTCCCACACATTCTCGATCAGGTATTCGCGGGTGAAAATCGCTCCCGGATCAGAAGCGAGTTCGACAACGAGGTCATATTCCTTCGGGGTAAGCGCCACCTCACCGCCGTCCAAACTGACCCGTCGGGTTCGGCGATCGATCGTGAGCCCATCGAAACCGGTCACAAGATCGGGGGCAGGCGTAGCGGCCGCATCGATGCGGCGCATCACCGCACGAATGCGGGCTACCAGTTCCCGGAAGCCGAACGGCTTCACCACGTAATCGTCGGCACCGAGCTCCAGAAGCATGACCCGATCGATCTCGTCGCCTCGGGCCGTCACCACGATGATGGGAACCGCTGACCGTTTCCGCAACTCCTGACACACCACCCGACCGTCGAGGTCGGGAAGGCCCAGGTCCAGCAACACCAGGTCAGCCGGAGCCGCTTCTAAGGCGGCCGCACCGGTGACGGCGAGATCAACATCGAAGCCTTCGCGGCGCAACCCGGTCACCAGCGGCTCGGCAATGGTGGGGTCGTCTTCAACGACGAGGAGGCGCATCCTCACACCTTCGCGCACGGGAGGCTCCGGTGACGAGGGCCTTTGTCGTTTCTTTGCCATTCCTTAAGCAACGCCTGGCCCACCGCTGTAACTCGGTCCCGTACCTTCAGCTTAGTAATCGCAAACCCCCCCCCCGCTAGACGGGGACAGTCAACCAGGGAGCCTGACCATGATTCGCAGAACCGCAGCCATCACCGCCGCCTCGATCGCTGGCGTCATTATCGCCGGAGGCGCCGCAGTAGGCGCAAACGTCGGAATTCTCAATGCCTCAGACGACCCCACGTTCGGCACCCTCTCCGCCGACGCCGCCATCTTCAACGCACAAGAAACCTCAACCACCTCGTCCACTTCAACAACCTCGCTCAACGGGAGCGGCAACCAGACCAGCCAGGTCTTCAGCGTTGACACCGCCGGAACCGTCACCGTGGAAACCGACGGCGCCGGTCTGAAGGTCGCCGATGTGGTGGCCAACGCCGGGTGGGCTTGGGAGGAAACCGGGAACGGCAGCGGAGACGTAGTTGTGCGGTTCACCTCGGGCGCCGACACCCTAGAATTCCACGCCAAACTCTACGCCGACGGATTCATTGAGGCCGGCGTGGAGCGTCCCGGGGTCAATACGACCGGGTCCGTCACAACGAGCCCCAGCGGGTCCTACGACGATGACCACGACGACGATCACGACGATGACCACGACGATGACCACGACGATGACCACGACGATGACCACGACGAATACGAAGGTCGCGACGACGATGACTGATCGTCCCCCACGCGCAGACGACAGGAGCGGTGGCCGCGATAGCGGTGCCGCCAACACCGACGAAGCCACGCGACAACGGCTAGCTGAACTGACGGCTCGCCGTTCCCGCCCAACCCGTGTTGCCGGTACATCCGCCCCCGGCGGCACCCCAGGGGTGACGGTGCCAGTTGACCCGACCCGCCGACCGACGCGCCGTCACCCCGCCCTCACCGCTCGAATTCTCACTGCAGGGCTGAGCACAGCACTGATGCTTGGCATCATCGCCGATCTCGGAGCCAACGCTGCGCCAGCGCTCGACGCTTCGCCGATGCTCGATGAGTCAGCCGTGCCCGTCCAACCGGCGGCTGTCGCTTCACCGACGGCGTCCACGCGGGTAGCGACGATCGCCGAGCTCACCGGTCAACCGATTCAACTGACCGCCGCCCCAGCCGTTCGCACCGTTGACCCCGCACCGCGGCAACAACCCGCCCCGATGGCGACGACCCATGGCAGCCGCTGAGACTCAGTTTCGAGTGATGGCCAGCGACGCTCACATCATCGTCGTCGACGGGCCCGACCATGCCGGCGAAATCGCCCGCCGAGCCCTGATCGAATTGGAAGAGGCCTGGAGCAGGTTCCTTCCGCATAGCGACATCAGCCGGATCAACAACCTGCCCAACACGCCGGTGGTCGTAAACGAGCCCACCATCACCCTCATCGAGACCATGTTGCAGGCATGGGCACTGACCGAAGGGCTCTACAACCCATCGATCCTTCCCGCTCTGGTGGACGCGGGCTACCGCTTCTCCATCGACGACGTCGAACTCTGCACCCAGTTGCCAGCGAGTGTCTCTACCAAACCCCGAGACCTCACGCGAATCGTTGTTGACCGCAGGAATCGGACGGTCATGTGTCCCTACGGTTTGGCCCTCGATCCGGGCGGGATCGGCAAAGGCCTGGCTGCCGATCTAGTGGTGGCCGAACTCCTCGCTCGGGGAGCGGCCGGTGCGCTGGTGAGTATCGGTGGCGACATAGCCGCCGCCGGAACGCCACCGGCAGATGCCGGATGGCCAATCGCTATCGAGAACCCAACCGACCTAGCTACTCACGTTGTCGAACTGGCCTTCGGCGGTGGTGGCGTAGCAACCTCGAGCACGCTGAGCCGTCGCTGGATGCAGGGTGAAATTGAACGACACCACCTGATCGATCCCACCACCAGGGCGATGGCCCGAACCGATCTGATAGCGGTGACGATCTTCGCTCCAGCGGGTTGGCTGGCCGAGGCGCATGCCACGGCCGCACTGTTGGGGGGCGCCGAACGGTTCGCTTCGTATGCCGCCCGATTCGGTCTCCAGGGCATCGCCATCACCGCCGAGGGCAATCTCATCGAGACTCCTGCGCTCGGCGTCGTCCGCCGAATGACGATCTCGGCATGAGTCCCCAGATCTGGTGGTACCTGGCCCGAGCCTCAGGCGTTGTAGGCTGGCTCCTCCTCACCGCCAGCGTTCTTTGGGGAATTCTCATTCCGGCCAAGCTCACGAAGAAGCAACGGCCGGCGTGGATGCTGGACCTTCATCGGGGACTCGCCGGGCTAACAATCGGATTCGTGGCCATCCATCTCGTGGCGCTCGTGGCCGATTCCTACGTTGAATTCAGCGTGGTCGACCTTGTCGTTCCATTCGTCTCGGATTGGAAACCCATCCCGGTGGCGCTCGGGGTGCTCGCCGCCTGGCTGCTGGTGATCGTTCAGGCAACGTCGCTGGCTATGAAACACCTCCCGCGTCGCACCTGGCACCGGATCCACATGGCCAGCTACCTCACGTTCTTCCTGACCAGCCTCCACGGGACCTTCGCCGGTACCGACGCCACCAACCCGCTTTATCAGGCAACGTCTCTGGCTGCTCTCACCGCAGTCATCTTCGCCACGATGTTCCGAATCCTGACCCGTCGCCGACCAAGACCCGAGCCAGCGTCGACGGGGTCATCGGATCAGCGACCGAGGAGTATGCAGGCGGCTTCGAGCGGGCCGTGAAAATTGTTGAATGCGCCGTCCAAAGAGGCGGGTGGAAACACGCTGACCTGATTCGCACCGCCACGGACCACCGGATCGGGGAGAGTGAACGTACGGCCGAACGTGGGATACCAGTGGTCGCCCACGGTTTCTAACTCGAGGGTCAAGGTGCCCCAATCGTCGGCATCGCCGTCACACCGATCGGGAACAAAGCTGATCGCAAACCACCGTCCGTCACTGCCGCTGCGGCCTTCCGCCACTACCGGGAAGTCCACGAGGCTGCGCGGGGGCATCTCCCACGCCCCTCCTACATCGAATGGCCTGACCTCGATGACCGTGGCCCCCGGCAGATCGGCCGTAGCGCCCACGATCGAGATTGGCCGATTGCTGGAGTTGTAGAAGTAGCCGGTCACCGTGACTGCGCCCTCATGATCGGAAAGGCCCATCTGCGAGCCGGCGCTTCCACTCCCGCAACAATCGGGAGCAGGGCGGAGCAGACCGAAGTTCCATGCATATCCGACGACGCCAACGGCGCCGATGATGAAGCTGGCTACGGCCAGCCGAATCCACCAGGGTCGAGCAGGAGGCACGAGAACATCGATGGGATCGACTCCTGCAGATGGGGTGGTGGTTGTCCTTGTGTTGGTAGCCATGGCCTTCTCTTTGAGCGGTGGCAATTCGAATTTCGAATCTGCTCTTGACTATTGTCATATTGTCATGGGACAATAGGACAGTCAAGCGAAAATCTCGTGATTCGGATCGGTCCGGACCGCATCGCTTGCTTACAAAGGAAGACAGATGAACGTCGTTACCCGCTGGTTCACACAACACCGCAGGCTCCCCCTCATGGCAGGCTTCCTCGCCGTGGCCATACCGTTCACCTTTGTGGCTCGCTCCACCACCGACGGGAGCGCCACCGCTCCGGGCCAGCTTGTACTGATTGGCCTCTTGCTCTTGGCCCTCGCCGTCGCGATCGCTCAGCTCGGAGTGATGCTGGCCGGCGTTGACCCCGAAGCGACGGTCATCGCCCAGCAGCTCGCGTCAGCACCGGATCAACAGCGCCTCCTCACCCGTTTTCTGCAACGCACACGCTGGGCTCGCAATGTAGGCGGACTCGCCGGTCTCACATGGTGGGTGATCGGCACCTCCCTCAATGGCGACATCCTGCTCTACGGCGTTGGCGGCGTCGCTATCGGATCCATGGCAGCACAACTCCATCACGTGCGTCGGCCCACCGGTCCCCGCACCGCCTCGCTGGATCCACGCTCGGTCGCCGACTACATCCCCGCCAATTGGCAGCGCCGCATGATCGTGGTCGCCGTCATGGCTGGTGGCTTGATCGTGGGTGGCATGGCGATGAGCGACGCCCGGACGGCCACATATTGGGGGGTGGCGGCACTCATCACCTTGGGTGGGGCCCACCTCATCCAGCGGCGGGTTGCCGGCCGGCCCCGACCCGCACTGGCCAGCGGACTGCAGCAGGCCGATGACCTGGCCCGGGAGTTGGCGATCGATCGGGGGCTGGCTCAACCGGCCACCTACGCGGCGCTGGCCATTTTCGCCCATGGCTCGCGAGCATTCGAGTCCAGCCTGGGCGGCATCGCCACCGCATTATCGGTAGGGGCATGGCTGTATGCCCTCTACGCCTGGTGGCAGAACCGTCGCCTGGGGCTAGACATCGTCATCGGTCAGCGGCAGCCCGTCGCCTCCACGGCCTAACGCCATGCTGTTAATCGTCGACCCATCGATCCCGCTACCGGTGTATGAGCAGCTCCGCGAGCAGATCGTCCGAATGGTGGCGGCCGGGACGCTGGAACCCGGTCACCGTCTGCCCACCATCCGTCAGCTGGCGGCGGATCTAGGCCTTGCCAAAGGCACGGTGTCCAAGGCCTACGAAATGCTGGAATCAGATTCAGTGATCGCTACTCGCGGCCGCAAAGGATCCTTCGTTCTCGGACCCCAGGCGAACACTGTGGTCGATCGAATCTCCGGGCTTGCCCAACCGATCGACGTGCTCGTGGTGACCGCAAAACAGCTCGGCGCCGACATCGGTGAGGTGCGGGCCGCCTTGGACCAGGCCTGGGAACAGTTCTAATGATCCTCACTTCTGCATCTAGTTTCCCGAGACGCGTCGGAAGTGTTGCTATCCAACAGCTTCGGCGCATGTCGATGAATGGAGTCGGGCATGAACTCGCTTGGGCACGAGCCGCTCGAGCCGGTAGAGCGGGAGTAATGCGAACCCGAGCCCGTTGTAGGAGAAGAAGACGAACATGAGGGTGAGCGTTCCGAGATGGAGCAGGATCGCCGCTGGAACCCAGGCCCGCCGGAACCAGCCGCCGAACAGAGCCAGCGGCGCAAACAGCTCAACAGCTACGGATCCGATCGCCATCGGCTGGAGCACCCAGTCGTTGGCGATTGCCAATGAGGCCAGCGGCGGCCTCGGCTCACCGAGAAGATCCATCCGGGTGGCCGAGTAGGCGATGTGATTGGTCAACGTCTCGCTGTTGAGCCACGCCAAACCGCCGATGCGGAGCTTGGCGACACCGGCGAGAACGTACGTGACGACCGTGATGATCGCAGCGAGCCGCAACGGCCACCCGTACCGTGTATCCGGGATGATCGAACGTTTGGCTCGGTACGCATCCACGCTGTAGGCATGTGCAGCCGGAGCGAATCCGACCACCAGTACATGAAGTGTCACAAGGTGCTCGAAGTGGAGCATCTGTCCCCACGAGGCGTGATAGGTGGCCCACAGAAGTTGGCACACGGCGAAGACCCATCCGGTGTATCGGAACGCTGCACCGACGGTGAAGGCGAGACCACTGACGACCGAGAGCCCGAAGAGGCCCCAGAGTAGGGTGGACGGCAGCGGCCGTTCGAGAAGTCCAGCGAGACCGACCGGCTCGAATTGCACCGCGGGCCGGCCGGCAAGCCGTGCGAACTCGCCCACGCTGACGATCATGGCGATCGTGGCGTAACTGCCGACGAGAATCCTGAACACGGCCAGTCGCTCGGCAGGAGCCGGCATCAGTAGCCACGAATCGACTCGGCGGACCAGGTGCCCACCGGGCCAACCCAATGCTGCTCCACCCATTTCGACCGTCATGACCGGACCTCGCACCGGGCGTGCACCTTGCGTTGCAGCAGAGACTCCTCGCCCCGAAGCCGGGCTACGGTGTCATGGCGCTCGGTGGCGATCTCTATTGCGCTGAGGTCCACGGGGGCCCGGTCGGCGATCTGCTGGCAGACCTGGGCACCTTCGCCTCGCGCCACAGCGTCATTGAGGAACGATTGCGCGATTAGCCAGTCCATCGTTTCCGCGATGGTGGAGGTGGACAGCGTCCGGTTCGCTCCGGTGTCGGTGACCCCGAGTGCCGTGACATAGGAACTCACGCTGGATCGAGTGTTGGCATACATGGGGTAGGTCGACAGCGGCAGCCCATCCTTGTTTCGAAGCGCGGGCGAAATGAGTGCGGCGATCAGAATTACAGTGGCCAAACGACGAAGGACGTTGGCCCGCGTTGAATCGCGCCGAGCATCGGGGCGAACCAACGCTGAGTTGTCGGAGATCACGGGCAACCCTCCGATCCGATCTCCTTGCGACTTAGCTGCAGAGGAGTGGTCAATCCGACACTACTCAATGCGGTGCTTACCTCGTAGGCGAGCATGAGCACGCCGACCGGAGTTCTGTAAGGTCAAGCGCAGAACCTTCAGTCTCACTTGCACCCAGGATCGGAACAACCAATGCCCGACTTCACGCTCACCCGACAGATCGCCGCTCCCGTTGACAAGGTGTGGGAGGTGTTGGATGACTTCGGCAACATTGCTCGCTGGAACCCCGGCGTCAAAGACTCATCACTCACCTCGGATGGCCCCGTTGGCCAGGGCTCAACCCGCCACTGCCACTTGGCTCCGCTCGGCGGGGTCAATGAACGGATCCAAACCTACGTGCCGAACGAACGAATGACCATTCATCTGTACGACACATCCAAATTGCCCATTTCCGATGGCGTGGCCGACTTCAAACTCGCGACACAAGGTGACGGCACACAATTCACGCTGCACTACAGCTACACGTTGAACCGGCTGGGACGCGCCGTGAAAGGAACCACCGACAAGCAGTTGCGGAAGGGACTGGGCGCACTCGTGGATGCTCTCGAGGAAGAGAGCGAGCGCGTCGCCGCCAGTTGACGGAGCGTTGACCACGCTGCCGACCTGAGTGGCTCAGCGGCGGTTCGCACAACAGTGGCTGAGCCAGGTGATCAGCCGATCACCACCGGGATGGCGCTGAACTCGCCGGGATCGGTTTCCAGGCCGACACCGCCTCGAACGATCAAGAGCACGGTCTGACCGGCTGGAGCACCAGTCAGATCTAACGTCACGGAGTAGGGGGCAGGTTCGGCCTGAGAACCACCCTGGGTGATCTGCTGGTCCAGTAGAACTGGACTGCCGGCGACGAAGGCTTCCACCACCACCGCTCCTTCAAATCCTCGGGCCGATCCGGCCACGGTCACGGGACCGGCGGCCACCTGAGCCATCGATACGGGCGAAGTGATGGTGTTGAACTCATTGATGGCGGCGAGCACGAACCAGCCGTTGTCGGGGCCGAGTTGGCGCATCAGGAGAAGACCTCGGACCACTGGCACTCCACCGGATTCAGGGAGTAAGAAGACCTCGATCTCGCCGCTTCGGGAGTCACCCTGCTGGAACTCGCCCAGCTCCGGCGGAACGCCCAGCACGCTGGACACGAAGTCCGCCGCCGCCGCCTCAGGGGTGGTGAAGACCTCGTCAGGCGCCGGCCAGATAGCGGGTTGTTCCAGGGTCACCGCGTCGATGGTGGTGGTGGTTGAGGACACCGTGGTCGACGTAGTGGATTCGGCGGTGGTCGAGGTAGTGGAAGCGGTTGTGGTGGACCCGTCGGTCGTGGATGTGGTCTCGGCTGAAGATGTGGAAGTAGTGGAGGTGACGGCGGAGTCGTCGCTGCCACCACAGCTGGCTACCACGAGGACGAATGCGGCGAATAGTACGGTACGTTTCATAGCCACTCCTTTTGGGCTGATTGCCAAATGGTGCCACCTTTCCCCGCACAGAACTGGTCACCCGAGAGCGGTTGGGGCGGCAAAGTTGCCTGGTCACAAGCCCGTTGTGTTGGAGGTCCATTGTGCTGTATCCCAAAGGGCTGGCAGAGTGGTGTGATGAAGGTGTCGAGCCCGGACAAGCTGCTCTTCCCCGACGATGGGATCACCAAGGCTCAGGTGGTGGCCCATTTCGAGCGGGTAGCCAGCCACGTTCTCCACTACGCCGCCGGCCGGCCACTCACGCTCCAGCGTTTTCCAAGTGGAATCAACAAATCGGGCTTCATGCAGAAGAACGCCGCCGACCATTTCCCGGCGTCGATCCGACGGCTGGAGGTTCCCAAACGGGAAGGCGGCACCACCAACTACGCCGTTGTCAACGAGCCCGAAGATATCCCCTACCTCGCCAACCAGAACACGATCACCTTCCATATGTGGACGTCCTCGGCCGATTCCCCCCACCAGCCCGATTGGATGATCATCGACCTCGATCCCGAAGACGGGGATGTCGAGAAAGCCCGGGCTGCCACCGCAACGATCCGCTCGATCCTCAACCGGTTCGAACTTGACGGCTTCGCTTTGGCCACCGGATCAAAGGGTTTCCACGTGTGGGTGCCGCTGGCGGCCGGCCATGATTTCGGCACGGTATCGCTGGCCTCACGAGCGATCGCCGGACTGGCGGTCACTGAGCAACCCGAGTCGATGACCACCGAGTTCCTCAAGAAGAACCGTCACGGCCGGGTCTTTGTGGACTGGCTTCGCAACGCCCCAACCGCAACGGTGGTGGTGCCGTACTCCCTCCGACCCCGACCCGGCGCTCCGGTGGCGGTACCCCTCACGTGGGACGAACTCGCCACCGCTCGACCCGATGGCTGGCGAATCGACTCCATCGACGATCGGCTGGAACTGGACACCAACGTCGGCCAGTTCGTGGTCCCTGCCGATGACATCGTGGCCGCCGCTACAGACGCCGGCGTCGACCTCGACACCCCCCACGACCGCTTCGGTCGAACGACCTGAACCCGCGGCGAGGGCCACCGACATCGCCAAAAGTCTTGGAGAGCAACACTTTCGACGAGTTCCGATGGGCCGAAGAGGGTCGCGGTCGCTGGCCTTGCGACTACCCGGTTTCAGTGATCCGGTACCGGAAGAACTCGCCGTCACGCTGGGCGGCCGTTGCCCAGTCCCAGCCGACCGTGCCACCACCAGCGATTCTGACCCCGGCATCGGTGGTGTGGATGGCGTTGACCGAACCGCCGAAAGATGCATAGGCAGGGGGCTTCGCCCCGTCGTTCCACCGCTGCAGGCAGAGCCATTCCAAATCGCCAGCCTCGCTGACTCTGACCTCCACCTCCACGAAATCGCCAGGAACGCCGAGGCTGACGATGGCGCGGCGATCGTCGATGGGTAGCCATTCGGCGCCGGCCTGCGGGGTCAGCGCTTGCGGGAGCCAAGCGACAGTCTCGGCTGCCAGTCTGCCGGCGGCGCTGCGTTCCACATCTGGTCCGGTGGCACGGACGACAGGGACGAGGCCAAGCAACCGGAATTCGAGCTGGGCACCAGCCGGACCGAGCGTGTCGGCTCCAACGAAGCGAAGAATCCGCTTGCCGACGACCGGAGCCCAGACGAAGCCGAGGCGGGCCACCAGAATCTGACGGGCCGTGAACCGAAGCCAGCGTCCACCCAGTTTGATCTCCCCCTCCATAGCCAGCTCTATGCCATTCGTGAGGGGGGTGCCCTCGGGGAGAGCTCGGCGCAGAAATCGCTGCGCTGGAGGTGGCAGGTCTGCCAGGGTGGCCAAATCGAACGAGGATGTGGCGGAGCCGACCTCACCGGCAAGCAGTCGCCAGGTCTCGTCGGCTTCAGCGATGTTGGTGATCATCGTTCGGCTGCCAGCGTGGCCAGCCAAGTGAGGAGGGCAATGTTGATGGCAGCGCCAAATGCCGCAGAGGGCAACGCCACCACGCAGGCGAGGAGTGAAACCGCCAAGGCGATTCGGAGCAACCGAAGCCCTTGCGGGTGGCCGATTCCGATGGCAACGGCAACCACGGCAAATGATCCAGCTAGAACGGTCCACAGGCCAACGGCGGCGAGGAGCACCGTAGGATTGGAGATTGTCCAGTTCCCGAAGAGGTACTCGATCGCCGTTCCATCGCTCCACGCCGCCAATGCGACTGCTACCCCGGGAAGATGGGAAAAACCGTGAACGGCGAGCACGGCGGCGAGGGGTTTCCGCCACCGGTCGAGATGCGAGGCGAGTGCGGTTTCGGTCCTATTCGATTTGTGGTGGGTTGATGAAAGAAACATCTCTTCTCTCCAACGGGTCGGCCCTGCAGATCCAGTGTCCCGCTAGACCCGGTTATCGATCGGCGGTCTGGGTGAGGACGGTGTTCACCATGTAGTCAACGAACTGATCAGGCTGTTCGAACAGAGGCCGATGGCCCGATGTCATCCAATTCGAGCACGTGACCGTCGAGATCAACACGTTCGACGCGTCTCGATCGCTTTCCTGCGTCACGATTACCACCAATCGGTGATGGCCTGGTAAACGTCTGGGTGGTGCGCGAGGGTGTTGTGAGTCAGCCGTGGGAACATCTGAAAGTCGGCACCGGGGAACAACTCGAGGTCCTCCACCAACCCGGCGGCGCTGGAGGAGGTGACCAGCGCATCCCCGATCCGTCGGGCGATCGGATGCTCGGGGTCGGCGGTGACGCTTCCGGCGATCACCAGATGTTCGGCGTGGCGGAGCCGGTGGGGCCGATGCGGGTGGATGCGGTGGCGGGAGCCGAGGTCCTGCTTCACCCAGTCCTCATCATGGATCGCCCCGAACCGAAGGTCTTTGATGCCGGCGCTGCGGCGGTCCAGCCCAAGCCCGAGCCACCGAGAAGGCGCGACCGGCAGGGCCCACAATGCTGCGCTCGTGGAGTTGACGAACGCCTCCAGGCCGGCACCATCGTTCGGGACCCCGATGAGGACGACTCGCCGCACCTTGGAGGTCCAGCGACGTCCAAAGACAAAGTGTCGTCGGAACGGGAAACGGGTCTGTCCGTAGTGGCACGCCGACCGAACCACGAGGCCTCCCATGCTGTGCCCGATGAGGTTGATCTCTCTCACCCGAACCGGCCATGCCCGCACCAGAAGGTGCAGCAGATCAGCGAGCTCACGTCCGTTGGTGGAGATGTGGCGGCCCGTGTTGTAGCGCAATGAGAGCACGGTCATCTCGTGATCGTTGGCGAGCAGCGTGCCGTAGGTGCTGGACGGGTCGTTGGGGAACTCCCAAATGGACTCAGTGGACATCAGCCCGTGGACCATGACGCAAATGCGTGGGCTGGCGTTCGGCACAACCGCGTCGAGGCCTCGGCGGGGCGTGTCGCTGCGAAGCGGCAGCACCATGTCGCCCATTCTGATCGTCATGGGGATGGCCATCCGTGAGTCCCGTTCGTCCAGCGTGTCGCCGAACAGGCCGTTCACGATCGCAACAGCGTCTTCCCCCAGGCCGGGCAATGCGCCCAGCAGGCGCCTCGCCCGCGAGACGCCATTTGTTTCTTCCGATATTTCACCGGCAATTTCGTCAGGAGAGTCGACACCGCTCACCGATCAGACGGTAGCCCTCCTACCGCGTCACCCGGTTTCGCCGCGTGCCCTTCATCGACATGCGTCGAAATGGTTGGATAGCAACCATTTCGACGTGTCTCGATGACGGATGCAGATTTGGTGTGCGTTTGTTTACGCTTGTTTACGTGAATGCTGAAGTATGGCGGGCGTTGAGTGGGGTAGCTGCCCGTGATCATGGCCTGATCACAACGGCGCAGATCCACAAATTGGGTCTTTCGAGACAAGCCCTACGCACTTTTCTTGGCCAGGGACGACTCGAACGGGAGGAGCGAGGTCTGTATCGCTTGGTTGGCAACGCCGATTCTTGGCAGTCCACGGTGCTGGCTCATTGCTGGGCCACTGGTGGTCGAGCCTTTGGCACAACCGCTGCGATGGTGCATGAGCTGGGCTCACCCGCCGACCTTTCGCCGGGTTACGCAGAAGTCCTGGTCCCACTCGGCGCCCGACCTCGACCGCGACCGAGACTGACCCTGCACCGTGGCGCAGACTGGGAATACGTCCGCACCGAGAACGTAGATCACATTCCGGTGGTTCCGTTGGCCGAAACGCTGCTGTCGGTTGCGATGCACCATCCCTTCGAGAAGTTCAGATCTGTGGTCAATCAGGCGAGGCGACAGCGGCGAATCACCCTGCCTCAGCTGACACAGGTCGCTGAACCGTTCCTCGGCGACGGTCGTAGACATCGACGCCAGTTGAAAGCCGCCCTTGAATGCCTGACTGAGCAACCAACCCTTTCGCGCAGTGAGTGGAGCGACGAGTTTGCCGATTGGTGCGAGCAGCGTGGACTCCCCCGCCCCGAGCTGGAGTTTCGAATCACCGACGCCAACGGGGTCTTCATCGCCCAAGTGGACCTGTGCTGGCCCAAGCACGGGCTCGTGGTTGAGCTCGATAGCTGGGCATGGCACCACGATCGTGCATCGTTCGAATCCGACCGACGTCGATATGCGCGCCTAGCTGTGGAGGGTTGGACGGTGATCGCTGTGACATGGAAGCGATGGAAGGGCGAGCCTGACGGCCTTGCAAAAGACCTCGCGATGGTGCTGAACAACCGGCGAACGGCCTAGTCCGCCGATCGCTTGGGTCGCCCTCATCGACATGCGTCGAAATGGTTGGAGAGCAACCATTTCGACGCGTCTCGGTGAATCGACAACTCAGAGCCACCCGTTGCGTTTGAAAAATTGGTACAGCGTTATGACGATGGCGCTCATCCCCAGCAGCGTCAGCGGATAACCCAACGTCGACCCGAGTTCGGGCATGTGTTCGAAGTTCATGCCGTACACACCGGCGATCAGTGTTGGAACGGCGGCCATGGCCACCCAGGCGCTGATTTTGCGCATGTCCTCGTTTTGCTGGACACCGGTTTGCGCCAGGCTGGCCGTGAGGGCAGCGTCGAGCAGGTTGGAAAGCGATCGGGTGCGGCCGATCGTCCGCGTCAGCTGATCCAGAGTTTCGGTGAGAATCTCCAACGTGTCGATATCGGCGTTGCGTCGGGCATGGCGGATGAGGCGGGTCAGTGGTTCTTCGAGCGCTTCGAGCGGACTCTGAAAGCGGCGCACCTCTCGCTTCAGCTGGTACAGGCGCCGAACCGGTTGGTGTCCGTCTTCGTTGAAAACGTCGCGTTCGACCTCGATGACGTCGTTTTCGAACCCGTCGAGCGCTGGCCGGTAGTCGGCAACAACTTGCGACACGATCGCCGCCAGCACGCCGAGCGGTCCATTGTCTAACCACTCAGCATCGGCTTCCAGCTCCGAGCGCAGATGGGCGAGTGGACTTCCCGGCCCGTATCTCACCGAGATGATGGCGTTTTCCCACACCAGCACGGTCAGCTCGCCGAGTGAGATCGTCTCGTCTCTGTCAACGTAGCGAGCGGTAGGGAGAACGATCTCGAGCGCCGGGCCGTCGAGACTGAGAACCGGTCGCATGTGGGGCGCTAGGACTTCTTCCACCTCGATCTCTCCGGTGCAGCCGAGCACCTCTACGGCACGACCAAGCTCGTCGGCGTCGGGCATGCTCAACCCCAGCCATCCGAATGCGCCGGGGTGCTCAGGGATCAACCCCAGAGAATCGAGCGTTCGAGGAACATCCAGACGACGACCTTCTGAATACAGCGCGCAGTCGACGATCATGTTCGCATTGTGCACCATTGATTGACGCACGACATGCCAAGGTCACATCGTCGGCTCTTCTCTCGGCGCTGAGACCTATGTGGGTCGGTCGCCGAAGTCCGGTGCTTCAGTGCGGGTGCGCTTGAGTTCCCAGAAGCCGGGAACTCGGGCGACCATCATGAAGCCGTCCCAAAGGTCGAGCGCATCCTTGGGCTCCGGTACGCGGGTGATGACCGGGCCGAAGAGCGCAACTCGTTTCCCGGCGTTGTCCTCGAAGGCGATGATCGGCGTGCCTATGTCTTGACCGGCGAGGGCAAGGCCTTCGTCCATTTCGGTGCGGATTGCTTCGTCCCACGAGTCGTCGTCGAACGCAGCCGCATGGGTCACGTCGAGACCGGCCGACTCCAGAGCTTCGGCAGCGGTGAACTCATGCGCCTGGTCGTGGTGAATTCGGCTGCCAAGCTCCCGGTAGAACTGGAAAGCCGCATCGTTGCCGTCCTTCGCCCTTACGGACATGAAGACCCGCAGCAACCGATGGGTCCGGAAGGTGGGGGCGTAATACTCGTTGTCCTCGGCCGGGTCGTTCTTGAAGAACAGGCTGATGGGCTTCCAGTTGATTTCGAGATCCCGCTCGGGAGCTACTGCGTCGACGACCCAACGGGCCGTCACCCAACACCACGGTCAAATGGGATCGATCCAGAAGTCGATTTTCATTCGATGATCTCCTCATTTCGGGCGAAAGGGCGTGGCGGTTGCGTGCGGGAGAACGAACTCCGAGCACCAGCACGCGGACCAATGCAGCCTAAACAGCAGACAACTGGAAACGGCGAGCAGAGTTTGCCGTTGTTGTGACTATCCAGGGTTGACGCCTGGGCATCATCATGGTCGCAAACTTGCAGCATTCGGAAGTGCCACCGCTCCAACTCGAGCTTCCCTGTTGCTATTCGTACAGTGTACGATTATGGTCAACTCCATACCAGTACAAAGTACGACAATCGGAGCAACCTGCAATGCAAACCATGACCAAATCAAACGAAACAAACTCCACCGCAACCATGCGAGCGGTCACCCAGCGGGCCTACGGGTCGGCGGAAGTACTCGAGCTCGTCTCGATCCCCCGGCCCACCATCGGCAGCGACGAGGTGTTGATCGAAGTAGTGGCGGCGGGCCTTGACAGGGGCGTGTGGCATCTCATGACGGGCATGCCCTACCTCATCCGAATCATGGGGTATGGCTTCACCAAACCGAAGAACCCGGTTGTCGGGATGGATGTGGCTGGTCGTGTCGTGGAGGTCGGCGACACCGTCACCCGGTTCTCTGTGGGTGACGAGGTCTTCGGGATCGCCACCGGGTCCTTCGCCGAATTCGCCCCGGCCAAGGAGGCAAAGCTGGTCCTCAAGCCCAAAAGGACTTCGTTCGAACAGGCCGCCGTGTCGGCGATCTCGGGCATCACCGCGCTGCAAGCCATCACCACCATCGGCCAGATCGAAGAAGGACAGCACGTTCTCGTTATCGGCGCGTCGGGCGGCGTTGGGTCCTTCGCCGTGCAGTTGGCCAAGGCACTTGGCGCAACGGTCACCGGTGTTGCGAGCACCCCCAAGTTGGCTGCGGTCCGGGCGCTGGGCGCCGACCACGTGATCGACTACACCCAGGAAAGCATCGACCATGCCGGCCCGCTCTATGACCTCATCATCGACACCGGCGGCAACAACAAACTCTCCCGCCTCCGGCGAGCGCTCACACCTACGGGCACCCTTGTGATCGTGGGTGGTGAAGGCGGCGGTCGTCTCACCGGCGGAATCGGACGACAGTTGGGTGCGGCCCTCCTTTCCCCTTTCATCAAACAACGGCTGGCGTTCTTCATCAGCGAGGAGTCCGCCCGCTTCATGGAACCCCTCGCCGATCACCTCGCCAGCGGTGCTGTCACCCCGGCGATCGGGCAGCGTTTCACACTCGACCAGGTGCCGACCGCCATGGAAGAAATGGAAGCTGGCACCCTCACCACCAAGTCTGTTGTCACGGTGAAGCGTTGAGGATGGCGCTGGGCCCGTTTGACACCTCGGCCAAGTTCTGCCACGATTTCGGTCGGTCGACCGAATCGATCGACCAGCGACGATGGATAAACAAAGGATCATGAAAGCAGAGACACCCAAGTCTTCAACAGCCCAACAGATTCTCGATGCAGCACGCAGCGCGCTGCTCGAGTCCGGCTTCGCCGCTATGTCCACCCGCAAGGTCGCCGAACGCGCCGGGGTGCCGCTGTCGCAGATCCACTACCACTTCGGCTCCAAGGAACAACTCATCTTGACGATGCTGACCGAGCAGAACGATTCCCTGGTCAAGCGGCAGGCCGAAATGTTCGGGCTCGACATGCCGCTATCGGAACGGTGGGACCGCGCCTGCGATTACCTCGACGAAGATCTCGAGTCGGGTTATGTACGTGTACTTCAGGAAATGATGGCGGCGGGTTGGAGTTCCGATCATGTGCGCATGGCCCTGAATCAGATCAACGACGCTTGGACCAACGTGCTCACCGACGTGGTTGAACGCGCCCATGCGGCGGGTGCGGATCTTGGCCCGTTCACGCCCATGGAGATCGTCGCGCTCGTTGAGAGCGCATTTCTGGGTGCGGAGTCGATGATTCTCCTCGGACGCGAAAGTCCAACGCTTCCCATTCGCAGTGCGCTGCGCCGCATCGGTGAGGCGATCGCCTACATCGAATCTCCGGAAACGAAATCACCATCATGAGCGCAGCCCTTCCTACGCATCACGGGTCCACGCATCGACCCGGCATCTTGAGGGCGTCGAATACCGAGCCAACGTGGACCGCCTGTATCGCCACCTCGCATGAAACGAACGGCGCCGCGACCGCTGCTGCGATCATCGCCGAGCTCCTCTGATCCAATTTTCGCTTGACCCTCGTGACCTTTTCTGTCAAGATTCGGTCGATCGACCGATTTAGGTCTCCGGGCGAAGATCAAATATTCACCACCCATCAAATCAATGAGGAGTCACTCCCGATGACCATGACCGATACACCCGTAAATAACGGCGTCAACACCGAAGCTTTGCTCGGAGCACGCGAAGCCCTGAGCCAAGCACCGGAAGCCGCCGACTTCACATGGAAAGCCACGTGCTCATGGGTCAATGGCACGTTCAGCCAATCGACCGTCGACGGATTCTCCGGCCTCGGCCAGGAACACAACCACAAGACGCCGTATACGTTCGACGCCGACCATCCGGAGTGCTTTGCGTCAGAAGACCGAGGCGCTACACCAACCGAGATTGTGCTGGCGGCGCTTGCGAGTTGCCTAACCGGCGGCGTGGCCTCGGTAGCCCAGCACCGACAGATTCAGCTCAAGTCCGTTACAGCACACGTGGAGGGAAAGATGAATGTTCTGGGCATTCTCGGAGCCGATCCGGACATCCGCAACGGCTTCAATGACATCACCGTTCGTTTCGACATCGACGCCGATGCCTCCCCCGAAGACATTCAGGCGCTGGTTGCCCAGTCTCAGAAGCGTTCCGCCATCTTCGACGTCATCACTAACCCGACGAACGTTACCGTCACCGTGTCCTGACGAACGATGCTCGATTCCGCCCACGTCTCCACCGTCATCATCGGCGCGGGCCATGCGGGTCTGGCCATGAGTCGCCGGCTCACCGAACGTTCGATCGACCACGTGGTTCTCGAGCGAGGTGAGGTGGCCAACTCGTGGCGCAACGAACGTTGGGACTCGCTTAGGCTCCTGACACCCAATTGGCAGAGTCGGCTTCCGGGCATGAGCTATCAAGGCGACGATCCCGACGGGTTCATGACCATGCCGGAGGTCGCCGATTTCATCAGCAGGTACGCGTCAAGGATCGACGCACCGATACGTTCCGGGACAACGGTCATGCGGGTTGCCGCAACCGGAGATTGCTACGTCGTTGAGACAACCTCGGGCTACTGGACGTGTGACAACGTGGTGATCGCAAGCGGCGGTTCGAACCTCGCGAATGTTCCCGAGATCGCGCGTGAGGTGCCGCCGTCGATCGCCATGATCACACCGATGACGTATCGATCCCCGGACGAGCTGGATGATCGAGGAGTGCTCGTTGTTGGCGCTTCGGCGACCGGCGTACAACTCGCCGACGAGATCCGACGCTCGGGCCGACCGGTAACGATCTCGGTTGGTGAACATGTCCGCTTGCCGCGGGTCTACCGAGGGCGCGACATCTTCTGGTGGTTGGACGCAGCCGGCATCTCCGACGAGCGTCACGACGAAGTCGACGACCTCGTACGCGCCCGGAATTTGCCGTCGCCACAACTCATCGGATCACCGGAGCGCCGCACGATCGACCTCAATGCGCTCACTGATAGAGGTGTTGCGATCGTCGGGAGATTGGGGCGCATCAACGAGGGGGTGGCGCAATTCTCCGGCTCACTTCGCAACGTCTGCATGCTGGCTGATCTCAAGATGAACCGCCTGTTGAAGACCTTCGACGACTGGGCGGAAACCGAGAGCGTCCCAGATTTAGAGCCGCCTCATCGCTTCGATCCGACGAATGTCCCGTCGCCGCCGTGTACAGAGATCGATCTGCACGCACACGGTGTAGGCACGATCATTTGGGCTACGGGCTATCGACCGGACTATTCATGGCTCGACCTGCCCGTTCTGGACCGCAAGGGACTGATCAAACACAACGGCGGAGTCGTCGAAAGTGCGCCCGGTCTCTACGTGGTCGGCCTCAACGTGCTCCGCCGTCGCAGCTCCAGCTTCATCCACGGAGCGGAGCGAGATTCCGAAGAGCTCGCAGACCATCTCGCTGGCCGCCTCGCCCAGCGGCGCGTCCTGAGCGGAGTGTCGTCTGACGCCCTGTCGAAGAGTGTGCCATGAGCTGGGAGATGGTGGACGAGGGTTGGGGGCGTAAGGCTGCCGACTTCGCGGCGATCGCCGAGCCGAGCAACGCTCGAGAGTATGTGTTCCTCCACTCTCGGCTCGATCTCCAGCCCGGTCAGCGACTGCTCGACATCGCCTGTGGCTCTGGACTGGCGGTTGAGCTGGCGCGATTGCGGGGCGTCGAGTGTGCCGGAATCGATGCGTCGGGGCGGCTCATCGAGGTTGCCCGAGACCGAAACCCCGAAAGCGACTTGCGCGTGGGCGACATGCACGCCCTCCCCTGGGAGGACGAGAGTTTCGAAGTTGCCACGAGCTTCCGCGGTATCTGGGGCACGACGCCCGAAGCGCTCACCGAGGTTCGTCGGGTGCTCCGTCCCGGCGGTCGCGTCGCGATGACGGTGTGGGGAAACGTGTCGAAATCTCCAGGCGCGTGGATGTTCCTTCCATTCCTCTGGGCGGAGGAAGCACGAATCGACAACCAAGCTCAGATGGTCTCGTTGGGTCGGCCCGGCGTTGGAGAGGCGTTCTTGTCCGCCGGAGGATTCGAACCGGAAGAACGCTTCGTTGTGCCCTTCGCCATGGAGTACGCCGACCCCGAGTCGTACGCTCGAGGCATCGCATCGGTCGGTCCGTCGTACGAAGCGATCCAGAACATCGGCGAAGCTGAGTTCCTAGAACGAGCGGTTGCACTGGCGGCAGGGCAAGTGCGTGACGGCCTACCGCTACGGGGTGAAATCGAACTGTTCGGATATATCGGCACCAAGCGGTAGGCCGGCCAGATCAACCCTTCTGCCGGCGAGTGTCTTCCGAAGTCGGGCTGGGGTCGGTGGCGGCGAGCACGGTTTCGGCTATCTCGGCCATGGCGTCGAGTTGCTTGGCGGTGAGGTGGTCGACGAACAGCTCTCGCACCGCCGCGAGGTGCCCGGGGGCGGCGGCAGCAATCTCGGAGCGGCCGAAGTCGGTCACAACCACAAACGACCCCCGACGGTCTGTGGGACACTTCTCCTTCGTTACAAGCCCCCGCTTGGTCATGCGGGCGATGTGGTGGGAGAGTCGGCTCTTCTCCCACCCCAACTCGGACCCCAGCTCGAACAAGCGAACGCGCCCATCGGGCTGATCGGTCAATGCCACGAGCACCCCGTAGTCCGGATAAGACAAGTTGGACTCTGCGGCAAGGCGACGGGCCAGCTCTCCATCGATGCGCAGCTGCATGAATTGCAGTCCTCGCCATGCTCGTTCCTCACGTTCGTTCAACCACCGCACATCATTCATGTGACCAATCCTACACTCAATCTAGTTGACGTGTCATCTTTAGGCGCTACAGTAGTTGATAGATCAACTAAATTCGAAGGAGACAACAATGAACACTGCAACAACCACCTCAAACACCACAACAACCACCACTGGCACCTACACCATCGACCCCACCCACAGCCGGGTCGGGTTCGTGGCTCGTCACGCCATGGTCACCAAGGTGCGCGGCGCATTCAACGATCTGGAGGGCACCGGGTATTTCGACGGCGACAACCCCACCCAGTCCACGTTGTCCGTGTCGATCAAAACCGAGAGCATTGACACCCGAAACGACGACCGCGACGGTCACCTCCGCAGCGGCGACTTCTTCGACGTGGAGACTTACCCCACGATCAGTTTCGTCAGCACGGACATCGTTGCCATTGATGAATCGAACTACCGAGTCACCGGTGACCTGACGATCAAAGGCGTCGCTCAACCGACCACCTTCGATCTCGCACTCACCGGCACCGCAGTTGACCCGTGGGGCAGCACCCGCCTCGGGTTGGAGGGCTCCACCGTGGTGAGCCGCAAAGACTGGGGCCTCACCTGGAATACCGCCCTCGATGCCGGCGGTGTGCTGGTGGGAGACAAGGTCACCCTCGAATTCGAGATTTCCGCCGTTAAAACCGACAACTAGGACATCATGCGCCAACCAGCCATCTACATCCCACACGGAGGGGGTCCGTGGCCCTTCATGGACGACCCGAGGGGCGTCTGGCAATCCCTCGCCACATTCCTGCAAGAGCTACCGCAAAGCCTCCCGCAAGCACCGAGCGCGGTTCTGGTAGTCACGGCGCATTGGGAGGCAACGGAGTTCACCATTGCATCCGGGCCTCAACCGCAACTGATCTACGACTACGGCGGATTTCCTCCGCACACTTATCAGCTCACCTACCCCGCACCCGGCGAACCCGCCGTCGCATCCCGAGCGGCCGAACTAGCTCGTCTCGCGGGAATCGAGGCCAAGCTGGATCCGGCCTACGGCTGGGACCACGGCGTCTTTGTCCCGATCTCGGTGAGTTGGCCCGAGGCTGATGTTCCCGTGGTAGCGGTGTCGTTAAAGACAGGATTGGACCCGGCCGAGCACGTGGCATTCGGCGCAGCGCTGGCCGGTCTTCGTGATGAAAACATCGTGATCATCGGTTCCGGCCTCAGCACCCACGATCTCAGCTTCAGTATCACCGGTCCGCAAGCGAACGAGTTCGACCGGTGGCTCGACCACACCATGAACCTGCCCGCCGACGAACGAGCCGCACGACTCAACAAGTGGGCCGATGCCCCCTTCGCTCGTGCCGCCCACCCCCGGGAGGAGCACCTCCTCCCCCTCATGGTCGTCACCGGCGCCGGCGGGTCCGACCCGGTGGAGCGGACCTACCACGAACCAATGCTCGGCCTTCCGGCCGCCGCCTACAGCTTTCAAAGCGCCTAAGAGCGGCGCAGTGTCCATTTACGGCCGACCCGATCGTCATTAGGGTGAGATTCAACAACGAATCTACCGACACGGGAGCACCACATGGATGCAACAGCTGCACTGAAGGAATCGGATGAACTGCTGAGCGGACTCATCGCCGGACTTACTCCGGAACACCGCGAGGTGCGAACACCCTGTGATCAATGGAACGTTCACGAACTGGTGGATCACATCTGTTCCGGAACCCACGGAATCGCGGGAGGGTTGGCGGGCGAAGCGCCGCCAGAAGAACAGCTCGACTTCATGGCCGAGGGGCCGGCGAAGGCATGGCAGGACGCTGCAGCCCACTTGTCGGCGGTCGCAACACCCGAGGTGTTGAACTCGCTGCACGAGATGCCGTTCGGTCATGTGCCAGGCGAGGCGGCCGTGGGATTGATCGTTGCCGACCAGGTCACCCACGCCTGGGATCTAGCCAAAGCGACCGATCAGGCATACTCGCCGAGCGAGGAACTGGCCCAGTTCGCACTGAACACATGGCATGGGTTCGCTCCCGCCGAGAGTCGGACCGGCGACGCATTCAAACCGGCCATCGAAATCAGCGACGATGCCCCGCTGGCGGATCGCTTGGCGGCGTACACCGGACGCCAGCCCTGATATTCAGGGTGCCGTAGCCGAGTTGGCGGCACTCGGTACTGAAGACGTCAAGGCCTTCAATTCTCGCGCCGCCTCAGCTCCGGCGGACCTGCTCGCCCGGCTTCATGGCGGGTAAACCCTCGTCTCCGTTCCTGAACTGCCGGGACGGAATCGAACTTACGCCGGTCGTCCGGTTTACACTTCGATTCGAGGACGGTTTCGATGACGAGAGACAACGACAAGACCGCGACACCGCTCCGGCTGCAGATCCCTCATCCGGCGCGGGGCCAGCATCCACCCGATCAGGTCCGTTTCATCAGCCGCGCTGGCGAGATGCCCAAGCCCGCCCTGGACGAGAAGGTGGAACGCATCGCGCTGATGCGCAAACAATTGGTGCGGGTGCTGGACGACGACGGCCAGGCCGTTGGCCAATGGGTGCCGGACATGGGCGCGGAGGAGAAGCTACTAGGCCTCCGCAACATGATGTTGGTCCGCAGTTTCGACGCCCGATTGCTCCGAGCCCACCGCCAAGGCAAGATCTCGTTCTACATGCAGTCGCTGGGTGAAGAAGCGATCGCCTGTGCCCAGCAGCGGGCGCTACGGCCCGGCGACATGCACTTCCCCACCTATCGCCAATCGGGGCTTCTCATCTCGGCCGGGTATCCGCTAGTCAGCATGATGAACCAGGTTCTGTCAAACGAGTTGGACCCATTGCGCGGACGCCAATTACCGGTCTTGTATTCGGCCAAGTCGCACGGCTTCTTCTCGATCTCGGGAAACCTGGCAACCCAGTACATTCAGGCGGTGGGCTGGGCGATGGCGTCGGCGTTGAGCGGCGGCACCGAGATCGCTTCGGCGTGGATCGGTGAGGGCGCTACCGCCGAATCGGACTTTCATGCTGCGCTGGTGTTTGCCTCCACCTACCAGGCGCCGGTCATCCTGAACATCGTCAACAATCACTGGGCGATCTCCACCCCGGAAGACTTCGCTCGAGGCGCCTCGGCCACCTTCGCCGACCGCGGGTATGGCTTCAGCATTCCAGCGTTGCGGGTGGACGGCAACGATTACCTTGCGGTGTATGCGGCATCGCAATGGGCGGCCGAACGAGCCCGCACCAATCTCGGTCCCACGCTGATCGAATGGATCACCCTCCGGGTTGGGGCACATTCCACTTCCGATGATCCTTCGGTCTACCGACCCCCAAACGAGGCCGAGATCTTCCCGCTGGGCGACCCCGTGCAACGTCTGCGCCAGCATTTGGAGTTCATCGGCGAGTGGGACGAAGAGCGTCATCAAGCACTGCAGAGCGAGATTGATGCCCAGGTCTCTGAAGCGTTTGCCGAAGCCGAATCCCATGGCTCGGTGAAGACCGGCGACGTGGGCAGTGCCCGCACGATGTTCGATGATGTCTACGCCGAACTGCCGCCACACTTACTGGAGCAGCGAGACATGTTGGACGGCTCAGCATGACCGCCATGACCATGATCGAAGCGATCCGCGATGCTCACGTCATCGCCATGGAACGGGACCCCAACGTTGTGGTGTTCGGTGAGGACGTTGGTTACTTCGGCGGCGTGTTCCGATGCACCCACGGGCTGCAGGAGCAGTTCGGCGATCACCGTTGTTTTGACACGCCGATCAGCGAAGCAGGCATCGTCGGTGCCGCCGTCGGCATGGCCGCCTACGGGCTACGACCGTGTGTGGAGATTCAGTTCGCCGACTACATGTATCCGGCGTATGACCAGATCGTTTCAGAGGCGGCCCGACTGCGGCACCGCTCGGCCGGCGACTTCACGTCGCCGCTCGTCATCCGCATGCCAACCGGCGGCGGTATCTACGGCGGCCAAACCCACTCACAGAGTCCCGAGGCGCTGTTCACTCACGTGGCCGGGTTGAAGACCGTGGTGGTGTCCAACCCCTATGACGCAAAGGGCCTACTCATCGCCGCCATCGAAGACGACGATCCAGTGATCTTTCTGGAACCGAAGCGGGTCTACAACGGCCCGTTCGACGGTCACCATGACAAACCGATCGTGCCATGGTCCAAGCATCCGCTGGGCGAGGTTCCCGACGGGCATTACACAATCGAAATCGGAAAAGCCCGGATCCATAGGGAGGGCAGCGACCTAACCGTGCTGGCCTACGGCACGCTGGTGCACGTGGCACAAGCTGCGGCCGAAGAGCAGGGAATCGACGCCGAGATCATCGATCTCCGCACCCTCGTACCGCTGGATGTAGATGCGATCGTCCGGTCGGTCCAAAAGACTGGCCGCTGCCTCGTTGTCCACGAAGCCACACGCACCTCCGGGTTCGGCGCCGAGCTGAGCGCCATCGTTCAGGAACGCTGCCTGTTCCATCTGGAAGCGCCCATTATCAGGGTGTGCGGCTGGGACACCCCGTACCCGCATGCGCATGAATGGTCGTACTTCCCTGGGCCGAAACGAGTGGGGAAGGCGATGCAGGAACTGATGAAACCATGAGCCGCTACGTAATGAAACTGCCCGACGTTGGCGAGGGTGTTGCCGAAGCCGAACTGGTGGAGTGGCTGGTGCAGATTGGTGACCACGTAACTCCCGACACGGCGATCGCCGAGGTGCTGACTGACAAGGCGACCGTGGAAGTGTCAGCACCCGTGGCCGGTGAGGTGGTGGCCCTGCATGGGGAACCCGGCGATGTCCTGGCCGTCGGAGGCGACCTGATCGGCATCGAAACCGACCAAGCGGCCGCGGACAGCGCAGCGCCCGATGAACCCGAGGTGCCCGATGAACCCGCAGCCGTGGCCGAGACCACAGCTCCCGCTGACGCCTCGGTTCTGGAGGCCATGACCACGACCGATCCGCCGGCCGCCGACGGTGCGGCAATGTCCCGCACCGGACGCTCGCCCCGGCCCGATGGTGGCGGCCCAACCGCAGCGCCTGCGGTGCGGGCACGCGCCAAAGCGATGGGGCTGGATCTCGCCACCATCCAGGGAAGCGGGCCGCAGGGTCGCGTGATTCACGAGGACCTGGACCGCTTGGTCAACAGCAGTGACCGGAGAGACCCCGGTTCGGCTTCGGGTCTTGTCTCGGCTTCTGACGAGGGCCAAACCGTGGCGGTGCGGGGTGTGCGCCGCAAGATCGCCGAGCGACTGTCGGCAGCGTGGCGAGAAATCCCCCACATCACCTATGTGGAGGACGTGGACGTCACCGAGCTCGAACGGCTGCGGGCTGAACTGAACGAACGGTCCAGCGACCCCGGAATTCGGCTCACGATCTTGCCGTTCCTGGCGCGGGCAATGGTCATGGCGCTGGCCGACCAACCAGGGCTCAACGCTCACTACGACCACGAGGCCGAAACCCTCACCACATTCGACGCCGTCCACATCGGTGTTGCCACCCAGACCGACGACGGTTTGCGCGTCCCGGTTGTGCGCCACTCCGAAGGGCGCGGTGTTTGGGGTCTTGCCACCGAGCTCGGCCGCGTGACAGCAGCCGCTCGCGATGGTTCCGCTACCCGTGACGAACTGTCCGGCTCCACCATCACGATCACCTCGCTCGGGGCATTGGGCGGAGTGGTCACCACGCCGATCATCAATCCACCGGAGGTGGCGATCGTGGGTGTCAACAAGATGGAGACCCGTCCGGTGTGGCGCCACGGCGCCTTCCAGCCGCGCCAGGTGATGAACCTCTCCTCCAGTTTCGATCACCGCATGGTGGACGGCTGGGACGCAGCCATCTTCGTCCAGCGGATCAAGCGCCTCCTCGAAACCCCGGCCCTACTGTTCGTCACCGACAGTTAGCCGCCCTAACCCACGCGACTGCCTAGTCTCGCCAACCGCGGCATTCCCGATCCAACTTGCGGATCAGGCCCGGCCATTCTGTTGCACCGTCATAGTTGTAGCTATCCGATGCATACATCTGAGGTTGAATGATCTGCGACCTGGCGTGACCGATGACGTGGAGCGGCTGCCCTGTAGATGCAGCCGCTATCTGCACTTCGCAGGCCTGGCGCAGAAAGTAGGCCCGGAAGAACGCCTCGCCAGCACTGCGACCCAAGGTCCAGTAGCCGTGGTTGCGGCTGATCACCACAGAACGATGGGCGAACAGTTCGCAAATCCGGGCTGCGAACGCATCGTCCTCGTCGAACTCGTAGTCGATGTAATCGAGCATGTGACCCAGATAGACGGCGGGCTGGTTGATCTCCAACAGCCCGGTGCTGGTTGACGCCACCGCAGCGACCGGGGTGTCATGGCCATGCACAAAGAAATCAATCTCGGGGCGCGAGTCGAAGATCCAGCGGCACAGATTCACTGCACCGTCATTGAGCCATCGAGTGTCGCCATGAACTGGCTGACCGTTGTGGTCGATAGTCACGAACGCCGACGCGGTTGCCTCCTCCCAGAACATGCCATAAGGGTGAGTCAGGAAGTGATCCGTGCCCGGGACACGGGCACCGATGGCGCCGTTGGCGAGGTCCGTCATCCCATACAGATCACATAGCCGATACAGCGCCGCAAGCTCCACCCGAGCCGACAACTCCGTTTCGGAGTATGTAGACCGGGGAAGCGTCTCCATCGCCGAGGCGCTTCGATTGTTGGGACGGACACTCACGTCTGACATCGCAAATTCTCCTCACGGATCCGAATCACCGTCTGCCTGATTGTAGAACCAGCAAGCGCTCGCACCCGAACGCGACGGGCTCTTTCAACTGGAAGAAACGAGCAGCTCGATCAGCGCGAGAAGTAGTCGAGGGTCGAGCGCGAGGCTTCCGCATCGAAGGCCAGAACCTGTGCACCGCTCGGCGTGGTGTAGTGGGAAACCACGAGGTCCCATTCGTCGTTGAGCTCCAGACCTCTGAGCTGGTTGGCGACCGAAATGGCTTCTGTAAAACTCATCGAATCGTCTATCCGGAATGACCCCAACGGCGTTTCCAGATTCGTCAGCAGCGACAGGCCACTCCGGGGACTTTCGAGCTCTGCGGCAAGGGCCTGCAAGAACGCCTGCTGACGTTTCACCCGCCCCAGATCGCCTCTGGGATCAACCACCGTCTGGCCGTCGATGACCTCGGTGTAGGTCCGGGATCGCACGTATGACAGCGCCTGGGCGGAATTGAGCTTGACGGGGCCGGCCGGCACGTTCAACCCGGTCTTCAGGTCAAAGGCGGGGTAGGGGAACTCGATCGTGACTCCACCAACGGCGTCGACCAGATCGATGAAGCCAGCCATGTCCACCTCGGTGTAGTGGTGGATCGGGATGCCGAGGCTGCCCTCGATCGTTTGGATCAACAGCTCCGCACCGCCAAAAGCAAAGGCGGCATTGATCCGGTTGCGTTCACCGCCACCGATAGGCACGTAGAGATCGCGAGGCAGTGCCAGGACGTGCTGGGTGCCATCAGCGTTGATCCGCAGGATCTGAATGGTGTCGGTCCGCTGCCCGCCGAAGTCGACCGAGCCATCACCGAAGATCGCCGCAGCATTCTCGATATTGGGATCCAGGTTCTCCCGTGAGTCGGTGCCAACGATCAGATAGTTGGTACCACCCGGACTTGGCGCGGCGAGCAACGGACTGATCGGCACGCGTTCGATCCCATCGAATTGGTGCTTCACATAGAACCCTGTGCCCACGACCGCCAGCGCTAGCAGAAGCACCAGCCCGCCGAGGACGAGAGGCCACCGACGCCGCCGTTTCCTGGCCCGCGGCGTGGGAGCATCATCGGAGGATTCTTCGACCTCGGGGACCGACGGAGTGGTCTGTGGAACCAGTCGGTCAATTATGGCGGTCAACTCCGACGCTTCACTGCCTCGCCGGAACCATGGAGCATCCAGTGGCTCGTCGCGAAGGTCCGGTAACGAAGCCAGCGGATCGTCCCGTTCGAAGGGGTGTGCATCGGATAACATAAAGCGCTCAAAGATTGCCACACCGCGTGACCATTCGGAGGGTCACTCGACGGCAAAGTTGTGGCTGCGAAGTCTTAGTTGATTTGTCCCACTACCGAGCGTGGGGTGAAAGTGGCGATGAGCCGTTTCTCGTTGATCATCGCCTGTCGGTAGTCTGCCCAGTCATCGTGCTCACCGGCCAGCGCCCGGTAGTAGTCCACCAGACGGTCGGCCGTGGCGTCGTGGGAACTGGTCGTAACCTCGGACAGTTCCACCGTCCCGTCGAACGATAAATAGCTCCAAGAATCCGGGTGGCTAAGATGCAACACCACCCGTGGGTCTCGGCGAATGTTGCGGGTCTTGGCTCGATCGTCGGTGAGGGAAATCAAGAACGAATCGCCCTCGACCACGTAAATGATGTCGGACGACTGCGGTCGTCCATCCCTGCGAATGGTGATCAACGCGCCATGCCTTCGAGAGGCGGCCCACGCTAGAGCTTTGCCAAGGTCCATAGGCCAATCCTAGTTGATTCAAACCGAAACAAACTCCGCATCAACTGGAGCCTGAAAGTGGGAAAACCCGCGGTCTATTTGTGGGGCAAAATCCTTAAACCCCAGGCCAGGCGCACTTGTCCCACCAACATCAATGCACAAGCACCCCATAATGATCCACAATCTAGTGCCTAAAACTACATGCTTCGACCGTCTATAGCCATGTTCTCAAGTCATCTGGGAGGCCGTCGACAGAACGGTGCGGGAAGCCTTAAGGATCCCGTGATTGACAAGAACCTGGGATGCGATGACGAAGCGATGCGACATGATGTCAGACGGCAGGGACCGCCACCTCTGGCGGCGGATTCCAACCGAGGTCTTCATCACGTTCGCACTTCTCGCGCGCCTGATTCCAGCGGTTGGGGTCGTTGGCCTCGTGGCGTTTTCGAACCCAACTCCGGCTGCTGCGCATTCGGTAGCGCAGGTCGACCTCGGCCTAGGGATGACGTCGGACACTCAAAAGATGCTCATCGCCCGCGGCACTGGAATCCAGACCGGTGACGTGCTGGAGTATGTGATCAAGTTCACACCTGTCAAAAATGGCGCATTGAGCGGACCTGGCGGCTACGTGACGTTCTATCCACCACCCGGAACGCAGGTTGTTGGAGCTGCGGTCGTGCAGCCCGAGCGAACCTCTTTCAGAGATGTTCCCGTCGCTCCTCCGGGCGCAATCTCTGGCCGTGCGGGCAAGACTCACGCCCCGTATGCGGCACCATTCGATGCGAACGATCCGTTCAACGGTGGGGCATGGGAGGAGGGCACTCTCCCCCAGTTCTACGGCGACACCGGGATCTTCTTTTCCCAGAGCGCTGCTACGGCAAAATACGTGGAGAGCACTTATCAGGACGGATCGGACCCCGGCACAACGGCTCTGACGACCCTGAACGGTTACCTCATCAAGCCGTCTGCCTGCAAGCAGGTCCGCAAGTATGTGGGGAAACCGCCGAGTTGCAGGACCCACAATCTTTGGGATGCCAGCAACGTGTCCGCCTGGGGTGGCGCGGCGAATCCCAAGGCAAACGTGCACGGCACCGAACCGCACAGCACCTATCAAAACCTCGGCGGCAAGCGCGGTCGGACCGCGTACCTTGCTGGATCGCCGGTGGCTGGGCCGGACACGTTCTATCGCTATGACCACACCGCCCAAATAGGGCCATGGCAACGCATCGCCTATCCAGGATCCACGATCGGGGTAGGCCCGCCGAAAGACCGGGCCAACCCGAACACGTCGTACAAACCGACATCGGCAGGTATCACGCTGAATGAGAAGAACCCGCTCCCAACCGACACCACCGCAGTTCGATGGGCTGTCGGCGGTCTGTCGGTGGGCGATCTCAAGTATGTGAAAGTGGATCTCAAGGTACTCCCGAGGTTCGACTCCTCCGTGTGTAACCCAGTTGATGCGGAGGTGTTCGGTGGAGACGCTGGGCTAGGGAAGGGCGGCAAGGACAACGCATGGCGTTACCACTTGCCTTCACCGACGAACGGAAACACGTGCCTAGCCCTCCACAAGGGTGGCCCGGCTCATGCGGCAAAGGGAGAAGAGGTCACGTTCACGATCACCGCTTCCAACGTGTCCGCAACGACGCTAACGGGTGTTGTGATAGAGGACGCCCTCCCAGCTGGCATGAAGTTCGTTTCAGCATCTCCGACCCCAGAATCGACTGCAAAGAGAGCGGTGACATGGTCCGCTGTGGATCTCTCGCCAGGTGAGTCGGTCAGCTATGAGGTCACGGTCAAAGTCAAGGCCGACGGCACGCTGGTGGACATCACAACTGCTGACTCCGATCAGACGCCCCCGGTAAAGGCCGGTACTCAGTTTCTGGTCGGGCGATATGTTGCCATCACGCACGCCAGATCGGTGACTCCGTCTGTCACCGCTGCGGGAGAAATCGTGACGTACACGTTGGAGATCACCAATTCAGGAGATGGCAAGGCCACCGCCTTGTCGTTCGTGGACAGACTGGATCCAAATCTCAGCTACGTACCTGGATCTACGCTGGTCAATGGGGCATTGGCAGCCGATCCCACCGGGTCGAACCCCAACACGTGGACCCTTGACACGATTGCCGCCAATTCCACGGTCACAGTCCAATTCGATGCCCGGGTGGATGAGGCGGCCCCACGGGGCGATTGCTACCGCAGCGACTACGCCATCGCATGGAATGAGGCGTTGGTCAGCGGCAGGCAGACGCTCCGCGGAGTCGAAACTGCTGAACTCTGCCTCGACGATCCCTCCCCCCGCATCGCTGTGACCCAGTCCGGTCCAGCGGCGGCATTGGTTGGCACCGTTCTTGGCTACTCCTTTGAGGTAGTCAACGATCAGAATGCAGGTGACGGAAGCCCAATCCACAACGTGGTCGTGAACAACGACGTTGCTGGTACGGCGACCTTCGTTGACGGTGACACCAACAACGACGACATTCTCCAGGTTGGTGAAACCTGGAACTACACCACCACTTACACCACCACACCAAGCGACATCGGCGACCTCGTCGCCACCGTCACCGCGACCGGCAATGACGAGACCGGTGTGTCCGTCTCACAAGCACAAGACACCCACACCACCACCGTCTCACCCCAACCCGACCCCGACCCCGCACCCGAACCCGACCCCGCACCCGACCCCGACCCGGAACCCGCGCCCGCGCCCGCAAGCATCGGCGGCACCATCTGGGACGACCTCGATCGTGACAGCACCCAAGACACCGACGAACCCGGCATCCAAGAAGTGACTGTCACCCTGCTCGACGACGCAAACAACCCGATCGGCTACCACTACGACAGACACCAACGGCACCTACACCTTCACCGGACTCACCCCCGGCGACTACACCATCGAAGTACTGCCCCCCACCGGCTACACCTTCACCGGCCAGACCGACCCCAACATCACCCCCGCAACCGGTCAAACAATCCCCATCACCGTCGAACCCGGAGACAACACCACCACAGACACCGATATCAGCCTCCACAACCCCACACCAGCCATCACCGTCACCCACTCCGGACCAGAAACAGCGCTCGCCGGCGACACCCTCACCAACACAATCGAAGTCACCAACGACACCACTACGGGTGACGGCAGCCCGATCCACAACGTGGTCGTGAACAACGCAATTGCTGGTACGGCGACCTTCGTTGACGGCGACACCAACAACGACGACATCCTTCAGACCGGTGAAACCTGGAACTACAACACCGACTACACCACCACTGGAAGCGACATCGGCGACTTGATCGCCACCGTCACCGTCACGGGCGACGACGAAACCAACCAACCCGTCCCACCCGCACAAAACACCCACACCACCACCGTCTCACCCCAACCCACACCGGCCATCGCCGTCGCCACAACAGGTCCAACGACGGCGCTCGTGGGTGACACAATCACCTCCACGATTGAAATAGTCAACGACGACGTCGCGGGAGACGGAACCCCGATCCACAACGTCGTTGTGACCGACAACATCGCCGGCGACGCGTCGTTCGTTGAAGGAGACACCAACAACGACGACATCCTTCAGACAGGTGAAACCTGGAACTACACCACCAACCACACCACCGCCCCTACTGACCTAGGCGACCTCGTCACCACCGTCACCGCGACCGGCAACGACGAAACCAACCAACCCGTCCCACCAGCACAAAACACCCACACCACCACCGTCTCACCCCAACCCGAGCCTGCCATCACCGTCACCCACTCCGGACCAGAAACAGCGCTCGTCGGCGACACCCTCACCAACACGATTGAAGTCACCAACGACGACGTCGCGGGAGACGGCATCACCAATCCACAACGTCACCGTCACCGACGACATCGCCGGCGACCCGTCGTTCGTTGACGGCGACACCAACAACGATGACATCCTTCAGACCGGCGAGACTTGGAACTACACCACCAACCACACCACCACAGGAAGCGACATCGGCGACCTCGTCACCACCGTCACCGTCGACCGGCAACGACGAAACCGGCCAACCCGTCCCACCCGCACAAAACACCCACACCACCACCGTCTCACCCCAACCCGACCCCGAACCCGACCCCGACCCGGAACCGGAGCCCGCACCCGCAAGCATCGGCGGCACCATCTGGGACGACCTCGATCGTGACAGCATCCAAGACACCGACGAACCCGGCATCCAAGAAGTGACTGTCAACCTCCTCGACACCACCGGCGCCACAGTCGCAACCACCGTCACCGTTATCGACGGCACCTACACCTTCACCGTACTCACCCCCGGCGACTACACCATCGAAGTACTGCCCCCCACCGGCTACACCTTCACCGGCCAGACCGACCCCAACATCACCCCCGCAACCGGTCAAACAATCCCCATCACCGTCGAACCCGGAGACAACACCACCACCGACACCGGCCTCCACAACCCCACACCAGCAATCACCGTCACCCACTCCGGACCAGAAGCAGCGCTCGCCGGCGACACCCTCACAAACACAATCGAAGTCACCAACGACGACGTCGCGGGAGACGGCTCACCAATCCACAACGTGACCGTCACCGACAACATCGCCGGCGACCCGTCGTTCGTTGAAGGAGACACCAACAACGACGACATCCTTCAGACCGGCGAAACCTGGAACTACACCGCCACCCACACCACAACAGGAAGCGACATCGGCGACCTTGTCACCACCATCACCGTCACCGGCGACAACGAAACCAACCAACCCATCCCACCCGCACAAAACACCCACACCACCACCGTCTCACCCCAACCCGAACCCGACGCTGACCCCGAACCCGAACCGGAACCGGAACCGGAACCCGCCAGCATCGGCGGCACCATCTGGGACGACCTCGATCGTGACGGCACCCAAGATTCTGATGAACCCGGCATCCAAGACGTTCCGGTCAATCTCTTCGACACCACCGGCGCCACAGTCGCAACCACCGTCACCGTTATCGACGGCACCTACACCTTCACCGGACTCACCCCCGGCGACTACACCATCGAAGTACTGCCCCCCACCGGCTACACCTTCACCGGCCAGACCGACCCCAACATCACCCCCGCAACCGGTCAAACAATCCCCATCACCGTCGAACCCGGAGACAACACCACCACAGACACCGATATCAGCCTCCACAACCCCACACCAGCCATCACCGTCACCCACTCCGGACCAGAAACAGCGCTCGCCGGCGACACCCTCACCAACACAATTGAAGTCACCAACGACACCACTACGGGTGACGGCAGCCCGATCCACAACGTGGTCGTGAACAACGCAATTGCTGGTACGGCGACCTTCGTTGACGGCGACACCAACAACGACGACATCCTTCAGACCGGCGAGACTTGGAACTACACCACCAACCACACCACCACACCAATCGACATCGGCGACTTGATCGCCACCGTCACCGTCACGGGCGACGACGAAACCAACCAACCCATCCCACCCGCACAAAACACCCACACCACCACCGTCTCACCCCAACCCACACCGGCCATCGCCGTCGCCACAACAGGTCCAACGACGGCGCTCGTGGGTGACACAATCACCTCCACGATTGAAATAGTCAACGACGACGTCGCGGGAGACGGAACCCCGATCCACAACGTCGTTGTGACCGACAACATCGCCGGCGACGCGTCGTTCGTTGAAGGAGACACCAACAACGACGACATCCTTCAGACCGGCGAGACTTGGAACTACACCACCAACCACACCACCGCCCCTACTGACCTAGGCGACCTCGTCACCACCGTCACCGCGACCGGCAACGACGAAACCAACCAACCCGTCCCACCAGCACAAAACACCCACACCACCACCGTCTCACCCCAACCCGACCCTGACCCTGACCACGAACCCGAACCGGAACCCGCCAGCACCGGCGGCACCATCTGGGACGACCTCAACGCAAACGGCACCCAAGACACCGACGAACCCGGCATTCAAAACGTCACCATCAGCCTGCTCGACACCACGGGCACCACAATCGCAACCACCGTCACCGACACCAACGGCACCTACACCATCACCGGACTCACTCCCGCCGACTACACCATCGAAATCGAACCACCACCCGGCTACGCCTTCACCACCCAAACCGACCCCACCACATCCACCACCATCAACCCCGCCAACGGTCAAACAACCCCCATCACCGTCAGACCCGGAGACAACACCACCACCGACTCCGATATCAACCCCGCCGGAGGATTTAACCCCATCACCGTCGGACCCGGAGACAACACCACCACCGACACCGGCCTCCACAACCCCACACCAGCAATCACCGTCACCCCGTCCGGGCCAGAAACCGCTCTCGTCGGCGACACCCTCACCTCCACGTATGAGATCACCAACGACGAGCTTGCGGGAGACGGCAGCCCGATTCACAACGTCGTTGTGACCGACGACATTGCCGGCGACCCGTCGTTCGTTGACGGTGACACCAACAACGACTCGATCCTCCAAACCGGCGAAACCTGGAACTACACCGCCACCCACACCATCACACCAAACGACATCGGCGACCTCGTCACCACCATCACCGCGACCGGCAACGACGAAACCCGCCAACCCGTCTCACCAGCACAAGACACCCACACCACCACCGTGTCACCCCAGCCCGAACCGGCTCCCGCACCCGCACCCGCACCCGCACCCGCCAGTATCCACGGCACCATCTGGGACGACCTCGATCGTGACAGCATCCAAGACACCGACGAACCCGGCATCCAAGGAGTGACTGTCAACCTCCTCGACGATGCAAACAACCCGATCGGCTCCACTACGACAAACACCAACGGCACCTACACCTTCAGCGAGATCACCCCCGGCACGTACGTGGTTCGTGTAGACGAGTCGACGTTGCCTGCCAATATTTTCGTGACGACCGCATCCAATCCATTGACGGTGACGGTGAACTCCGCCGAGATCGTCGGCTCTTCTGACTTTGGCTACATGCTGGCGATCGAGCCCGTTGGCGAGATCGTTGGGCTCGTCCTCTATGACAGCGACACAAACGCCGTGGCAGATGCTTCGGAGTCCGGAATTCCTGATGTCACCGTCAACCTTTTGGACGGCGCCGGCAGCATCGTGGGGACCACAACTACGCAGCCCGACGGCTCGTATCGATTCACAGGAGTGCCGGTAGGTGACTACACGGTGGATGTCGACCAGACCGACCCAGAGATGGTCGAAGCCGCGTCGCTCACCACAAACAACGACCCACAACTGGCGAGCGTGGCCGATGGTCAAACGACGGTTGTCCCGGGCGTTGGATACGTGACGCCGGCGTCGTCGATGAGCGGCACAATTGTCCATGACGTCAACCGAGACGGCAGCCGAGATGGAGGAGAACCAGGACTTGGCGGAATCCCTGTGGTCGCCACACTGCTCGGCCCCGATGGAATTACCGGTACGACCGACGACGTCTCGTATTCCACCACGACCGCTGATGACGGTTGGTGGTCCTTCGCCGACATTTCTGCTGGCGACTACATCATTGAGTTTGACCCGTCTGGGGTGCCCGACGGCCTCAGCGATGTCAGCTTCACAACCGGGACCATCTCCATCCCGCCTGCAACGGACATGAGAGTTTTGGATGCCGGGCTTGTTGGAACATCTGAGCTGAGCAACCTGGTCTTCGGCGACCTGAACAAGAACGGAGTCTTGGACGGTCAAGAAGCCGGAGTCGCCGACGTCGCTGTCACCGCAAGGTGGTTTGGGCCCGACGGCCTGGACGGCACCGCCGATGACGTTGTCTATGAGGTTGTAACCGATGCCCAGGGTGCCTGGGGAATACGGCAGATTCCCGCCGGCACATACGCGGTGACCATCGACTCGGCGACGTTGCCGAACGGACTGTCAGGAACACCGAGCGTCACAACGAGCGTGGCGGCCAATGCGATCACCAAGGTGGGTCTGCCGGTCACATCTGGTGGCAACCTGTTGGCATTCACCGGCGGAGGAAGCCTGAACCTGGTCTTGGTCGGGCTCTTCCTTCTGTTGGCCGGTAGCGGGGCGCTCTATATCGCCGGCGGCTGGCGCGGTCGCAAATCGCTGGCCTAGCGCCAGTGACCGTCGGATTCGAACGAGACGCATCGAAAGTCTTGCTCTACGACACTTCCGACGCATGTCGGTGTGGGTACCGCAACGCGCGCCCCTGCAACGCCGTTGGCCACCCTGTGAAATCTCTCACAGGGTGCTCACAGGTCCATGGTGTTGACTGGAGCGCATGAGTTCATCCGCCTCAACGGCGTTGCGGTGCCGGATTCTCGTGGTCGAAGACGAACCATCGATCAACGATGTGGTGTCAACGGCGCTGCGATACCAGGGCCACACCGTCACCCAGACCGACAACGGCAAAAGAGGGTTGGACTTGGCCATGGCGGAGGACTTCGACCTCATCGTGCTCGATGTGATGCTCCCCGGCCTCGACGGTTTCGAAGTGTGCCGACGGCTGCGCGACAGCGGTCGCTTCTGCCCCGTGCTGTTTCTGACCGCTCGGGACGAACCGGAGAACCGGATCAAAGGATTTGTGACCGGCGGCGATGACTACATGACCAAGCCGTTCAGCGTGGACGAACTTGTCCTTCGAGTTGCGGCAATCCTGCGCCGGGCCGGCAGCGGCGGGCCAGCCGAATTGCTGAGTGTGGGCGATCTCACGCTGGCTCCCGCCGGCCAGGAAGTGCGCCGAGCTGGAGTACTGGTGGAACTCTCCCCCACCGAATTCCGGTTGCTGCATTACCTCATGACCAATGCCGGCATCGTGGTCTCAAAGGCGCAGATCCTGGTGAACGTGTGGGACTACGACTACGACGGCAGCGACAACGTAGTAGAGCTCTACATCGGCTACCTGCGCCGCAAGATCGACGACGGCCACGCACCATTGATTCACACCCGTAGGGGTGCTGGCTACGTGTTGCGCCCTGCACAAACATGAAACGGCTCCCCCTTCGATCGCTGGTTCTCGGTTCGGTGATCGCCACGATGATCGCCGGGTTCACGGTGTTTGCGATCTACATCGATCGTGTGGAGCACGCCAACCGGATCGAAGACCTCGACACCGAACTGATCCGGGCCGAACGCTCGGGCCAGAGGCCCACCGGTGACGATCAAGGCCCCGAGGGTCCTCCCGCGCTGCCCCCATCTGAAGAATCCGACGTAGTGGAAGCGCCGGTGCAACTCCTGCTGAATCCCGCCGGCTCGCTCATCGCTGCGAGCGGCGGCGATAGTCCGTTCGACCAGGCAACCCTCGAACAACTGATCCAGAGCGACGGCAGCCGCACGGTCGCTGAGCCGGAATACCGAGTTCGGGTCACAACCGGACCCGACGGCAACATCTCCGTGACCGCCCTCGGGCTCCAAAATCTCCGGGCGGCGACCAACCGTCTGCGAAAGGCACTCGCTCTTGGCGGAGCGGTGATCGGCGTGCTCGTTGCCGCCCTGTTGTGGGGATTGACCGGCTTCCTCATTCGACCCGTGACACGGATGACGGCGGCCGCAACGAAGATCGCCAGCGGGGAACTGGATACGCCGGTGGGCGAACCAGGAGGATCGCGCGAGACCGCAGAACTCGCTGCGGACCTCGACCAGATGCTCACCACGCTCCGAACCTCGCTGCATGACACCCAGCGCTCAGCGGCCACGGCGACGGCCGCCCGGGATGACATGGAACGATTCCTGGCCGACATGGCCCACGAACTCCGAACGCCTCTTACCGCACTCAAGGGTTACAGCGACCTGTACGCCGCAGGAATGCTGGAGGACACCCCCGATGTAGATCGGGCAATGTCGCGCATCGGCAGCGAAAGCGAACGCCTCCACAATCTCGTCAACCAAATGCTGCAGTTAGCTCGCGCCAACTCTGCCGACAACCCACCTGAGGTGTTCGACGTTGCCGTGGTGCTTGACGAGGTCACCGAAGATCTCAGGGCCGCGTATCCCGACCAGCGTTTCGAAATCGAGCAGATCTCTCCGGGCCACTGCAACGTCCGGGCCATTCGACCACAGATCCACCAGGCCATCCTGAACCTCGGTTCCAACGCCTGCCATCACAACCCGTCCACCGAACCGGTGGTGACCCGGATCCACGCCGAAGACCACACGGTGGCGATCAGCGTCATCGACCACGGTCCCGGCATCAAGGAAGACGACCACGATCGAATCTTTCTCCCGTTCTACCGGGCCGAGGCGGCAAGGAGTCGGCACGGCTCCTCCGGAGCAGGGCTAGGGCTGGCGCTCACCAAACAGATTGCCGACCACCACAATGCCAACCTGGTCGTCACCGACACGCCCGGCGGCGGAGCCACCTTCACCCTCACCCTCTCCCTGGCCGATCCCGGCGTGGCGGACGACCAAATCGAGATTTGAGCGCATAGAGGCCCCGCACGATCAAAGAACCGCTAGGCGGCGAGGCCAACGGCTACCACGGCGCCGATGTATGCGATGACCAGGATGCTGCTGTCGGGCTCCAGCCGATTAGCTCGGTTTGTCTGCCCGCTCAGGATGCTGGCGAGTGCGAGCGCCATCAGAAGGATTGCGCCCGTGCCGGCGACGGAGTGGCTGCGGTCCACGTTTGCGAGGATCGGTCCGGGACGGTACGCGCCGTCGATAAGAACGATCATCGCCATATTGGCGGCGTTGCTACCGAACAGATTACCGACCGCGAGGTCGTGGGCGCCGAGGCGAACGGCCGCAAGCGAAGCGGCGAGCTCTGGTAGGGACGTAGTCGTGGCGAGTAGCGCAACGCCGAGGAAGCTCTGGCTGATGCCGGTTCGAGTAGCGAGTTCTTCGGTGCTGAGCGCCAGAGCTGGAGCGGCAACAGCTAGCAGGGCTGCGGCGATGGCGAATCGTCGAATCATGGGGCCTGAACCGGCCCAGCGGTCGCCCAGCGTTTGTGGCTGACGAAACGGTGTGGGTGTGGGCGCCGCTACACCAAGGGGCGGCACGCGCCGAAACCACGCCAAGGCCGCCACATACCCGACCGCTATCCCGATCGGCGTGATTCCAACACCGGCGATGCTGACCCCAGGAGGGGTGTCGAGGCCCATGATCGCCAATGCGGTAAGACCGATGGCGATCGCCGCGATCCTGGTGTGGCCCAGTTCGACCGAGGGGAGCACCCGTCCTCGGTAACGCAGATCAATGATCCCTAGGATCGCCATGTTGGCCATGCTCGACCCGAACAAATCACCGATAGCCAGATCCGGGGCATCAGCGGCGGCGGCCGTAAGATCTGTGCCGAGCTCGGGAAGCGACGTTGCCACAGCTACCAACAGAGCACCCACGAAGACACGGCCGAGGCCGGTGTGTTCCGCGAGTTGGTCTCCCACATGAGCGATCGACGTGCCAGCGGTAACGACGATCGCGATCGCCACAACGAGGATCGCCAGAAGGATGATGCTGTGAACGCCGCTTAGCATTCGTCTGGTTCGATTTAGGGGCCGGACAGGGGCCGTGCTCGGCCCGAATTCACGAGTCCCTCGCTGCCAGTTCGACCGGCGAAACGAATCCCGGTGGCTTGGTGGCGATGACCGAGCAGCGGACGGAGTTGAGAACTGCCTCGGCCGTGTTGCCCATAATGAGGCCGGCAACGCCCGTTCGAGCAACCGTGCCCATCACCAACAGGTTAATCCCGTGCTTGGCCACCAATCCCCGGACGATTTCTGTGGGCGGACCCTTGTGGAGATGTTTCTCCCATGGATGAGATTCGAGCCCCGACTCTGCCAACAACACATCGAGCGCCTTGCGGTGGCTTGATTCTTCACTTTCCAGAAGCGATTCCATCTCCTCGATTGGGGTGTGGATGAATGCCGAGGACCGCATGGTCGCCTCGCCGTAAAGCTCCCAGGCATGCACCACGTGAAGCTCGCCGCCGTAGAGGGCCACCATCGAGGAGGCAAGTTCGAGGATGGTGCGGTTCAGTTCAAACTCAGCCGGGTCAGGGTTGACAGCGGCAAGCACACGTTGGGTTCTGGCTCCGGTGGGGCGGATCAACCAGACCGGGCATGGGCACTTTCGCAGCAAGCGCTTGATCGTGGCGTGGTCCTCTTTGTCCTCGTCACTAGTAACAACCACGAGATCGTGGTGGTTAATCAGGACTCGTTCGATGATGCTGAGCGCGGCGCTACCAACTGCGATTTTCGAATCCGTCGGCACCAACCCGGCGGTGGGGGCACACTCCGCAAGCTTTGCAGAGGCCGCCTTGCGCTCGGCCTCCTGGATTGCATCGACGTACTGGTCGCTGTGGAAGGCTCGTTCCAACAGGGTTGGCTCGTCGATCACGCCGAAGAGCGTGACCTTCGCGTTGTTTCGTGCGGCGAGGTCAATCACGCGGCGGGCCAGCGCGGGATTGTCATCGTCGCCAAGCGGGCAGAACAAGATGTTGGTAAATCGTTGCACGAAAGCTGCTTTCTGGTTTTGCGCAGAATCATTGACGCTCGGCGCTCGGGAGGTGCGATTGCGACGCTAGCCCGCTCCCGCCGGGTCCCGTAGAGACCAATGACCTTTCCGAGGAATTGGCTGAGCCGGTCGGTTGTCGGCGTCAGGTGCTTGGCAACCCGCCAAGAAGCTTCTGCACCCGAAAGGCGACGACCTCGCAACGTAGCGGTCTGAATCCCCATCGGACACGATGGCCGTGCAAAGCTAAAGGGCCATGACCCAGATCCACGAAACCAAACTGCCGGGAGTCGGGACCCTCCACGACTTCGAATGCCAGAGCGGCGACAGAGTCGGCGTTATCTCTCACCACGGTGATCGACGCGAGATAGTGATCTACGACCGCTATGACCCCGACCGCGCCAGCGACTCGGCTGCCCTAACGGCAGATGAGGCACGGGTCTTTGCCGACCTGCTCGGTGGGACCACCGTGACCGAGCGCCTCGACGACCTGCGCCAGGAGATCGACGGTCTCGCGATCGACTGGCTCCCGATCTCACCCCACAGCCCCTACGCCGGCAAGACCATCGGCGAGACCGAGCTTCGTAGCCGAACCGGCGTGTCAATCGTTGCTCTGGTGCGCGGCACCACACCCCTGCCCGCCCCCGGTCCAGAACAGATGCTCCGCGCCGATGACACCGCGGTGGTCGTTGGCACTGTGGCGGGGATCGACGCGGCAGCAAAGCTTCTCGCCCGACGCGCTCGATGATCTTCGCCGCCAACCCCAGCGCGGCAACCCTGCTCGTCGAGCTGGGGGCAATCCTGGTGGCTCTCGCACTCCTGGGGAGGCTGGCCGCTCGATTCGGCGTCCCCTCAATTCCACTCTATTTGGTGGCCGGACTCGCGGTTGGCGAAGGCGGCATCGTGGAACTCGTCACCGCACGGGAGTTCATCGAGAGCGGCGCCACGATCGGCGTCATCCTTCTTCTCCTACTGCTCGGGCTCGAATACACCGGCGGCGAGCTCACCGCTGCGCTCCGCAATCACGCCCCTTCCGGGGTTGTCGACCTGGTGTTGAACTTCTCGCCCGGCCTCCTGCTGGGCGGGGTCCTGGGCTGGGATTACCGCGCCGCCATGCTGCTCGGCGGGATCACGTACATCTCCTCCTCCGGCATTATCGCCAAAGTCCTCGAAGACCTTGGCAACACCGGTAACCGCGAGACCCCCGTCGTACTCGCCATTCTCGTGACCGAAGACCTCGTGATGGCCCTCTATCTCCCATTGATGGCCGGACTATTGATTGGCGGTGACGCTCTGGCTATCGGCATCGAGATCACCATCGCAATCGCGGCCGTCATGACCGCTCTCGTACTCGCAATCAAATTCGGGAACCGCATCAGCGCAGTCGTCTTCCACCGGTCCGACGAGAACTTACTCCTCAGCCTCCTCGGCGTCGCTTTGCTCGTGGCCGGGATCGCCGAACACCTCCAAGCCTCAGCAGCGGTCGGAGCCTTCCTCGTCGGTATCGCCCTCAACGGCCCCGCTGAACACGCCGCTCGGAATGTCCTGGGGCCGCTCAAACATCTCTTCGCCGCCATGTTCTTCGCATTCTTCGGTCTCCAGATCAATCCGGCCGACCTCCCGCCGGCACTGGCGCTTGCAGTCGGCCTCGCTGTGTTCACCGCCGCCACCAAAATGGCCACCGGCTGGTGGAGTGCGAAGGAGGCTGGAATCAGCATCCCGGGCCGCATTCGAGCCGGAGCCACACTCGTGGCCCGAGGCGAGTTCTCCATCGTTATCGCCGGCATCGCCGTTGCCGAGGGCATCGAACCCGACCTCGGTCCACTCGCCGCCGCCTACGTTCTCATTCTCGCCGTGGGCGGACCACTGCTAGCACGATTCGCCGACCCCATCGCTCGACAGCTCACCCCGAGACTGCGGCGAGCAACCACCCAATCCTGACGGCACGGCACGGCACGGCACGGCCCGCACCCTCGCCGCCCTCCTGACAGCAGGCCTCAGCTTCCTGCCTTTTCGAGTTGGGCCTTGTGGGCGTTTAAGAACGCCTTGCCCATTTTGGAGCTCCCGAACTTTCGATAGAAGAAGCCCAGTAGACCAGGAGCAGTGACGTCGCTGATGACCATGAGGTGAGTGACTCCCTGATCATTGGCGACGAATTGATGGCTGAAGTGCGAGTTCGTGGTGATTTTGGATCCTGCCTCGTATACCTCGTCGAACTCGATTACTACGCGGTCAGGCTGAGTGCGCGTCGAAATGTTGGTTCGCTTCATCAATCCCTCGTTGGTTTTGATGGTTACGGCGTCGCCCTGCACTTCGATCAACTCAACACTGGCGAGACCCGGCATCAAGCTGACGACATTGGTGAAATACTCGCCGGTGTTGGCGACGGCCTGTTCAACATGGTCGAGCCCGCAGCTGATCTCATTCTGTCCTTCGAACCAAACTGGCATGATCGTTGTCTTTCGTGGGTGGTAGGGGCGGGTTCACGTTCCGGGGCGTGGTGGCGAGTGTCAGGTAATTGGCCAGATGATCTCGGTACGCCACGTGGAGGGGTCAGGCTCTGCTCGAGGATCGGAGAGGTGGTTCTCCCACATCCCCGCTGCGGGCTGGAAGCCTTGCTCGTCCATCCACGCCTGGAGCTCCGCGTAGGTCTGCTCCATCGTGTCGTACGGACCAACGTGGACCGCCCGAATTACCCGGCCGCCGGGTAACACAAACGGGTGGGCATCACCGGCGGGGTCGACGGGCTTCGACACCGGGAAACCCGCTTCTACGGTCACGATCTCAGCGGGCTCGTCAGGGTAGAAGCTGAAGGGCGGGCCCACGATCTCGACGCCGGCGGCCACCGCAGCTGAAGCGGCCGTTGCGAACGCCCTCTCAAAGAAGCTGGGCATGTCCGCAATCGCGATTACTCCCCGCACGGCAATCGCATCGCGCGGGGCAAGCTCCACAACCACGGGAACCAGGTCAGCCATATTGGGAGTCTTCGTGCGATCGGCGACCAACGCCAGGGCCAAACGTCCCCCATGTCACTACTGGTCTCGACCGCAGGCGACGCTCCAAAGGCACTGCAATCCAACGCCTTCAGCGCATGTCGGTGAGTCAAGAAGGCTGAGGAGCGCATCGCCCGAACTCTCGCCGATTGTGCGTCTCAGGGTGAGAGACTTGGCCCCATGTCCCGCAGACGAGCAGAGCTGAACCTTAAAGAGTCCACCCGCGTTGCGGATCGCGTCGGAACGATAACGCTGCCGCCAAGCGACGCCCCCGACCTTGTGGAGGTCCTAGAGGCATCGAGCCCGCAGCGCGATGACGATCACTGGGTCTATCGGCCCTACGAGCGCAAACGAATCCTCGAAGGGCTCTTTCTCGCAGACGGCTCGCCGTGGTTAGCCAGGTTCTCTCTCTTGTTGGGGGCGTCGGTGGTGATTGCCACCCTCGGGCTGGCCAACGACCAACCGGCTGCGGTCATCGCCGCAATGGTCCTGGCACCAATGATGACCCCCGTCCTGGGTATTGCGGCATCACTGACCTTGGGTCTCACCCGCCACACCCTTCGACTTGTCTCCATCGTCGCCGTGTCTTCACTGGGTGCCGTGGCATTCGGCTGGTTGATCTCGGCCAGTCTCGTCGTCCACGAGATCACACCCGAAGAGCTCTCACGCACCGAACCCCGGCTGCGAGACCTCACCATCGCCCTCGCCGCCGGAGCAGCAGGCATGTACAGCGTGGTCCGCAAGAACCTTTCCGGCGTCGTTCCCGGCGTCGCGATCGCCGTCGCCCTCGTCCCGCCGCTTGCCACCATCGGCATCACCGTAGAACTCGGGGAATGGGACCTGGCGTGGGGCGCAACACTGTTGTACTGCATCAACGTCCTCGCAATCGTTCTCGCCGCCGTCGGCGTACTCCTCGCAACCGACTTCATGCGCTCTCCCTCGCTACGCAACCCCGCCGTCTCCGTTGCCGCCGCGGTGACCCTCGTCCTGGCCGCCGTCGTGATCGTCCCGGTCTGGCAGAACTCCCGTGACATCGACAAAGAGGTGACCTTCACTCAGCACGCCGACGACGCAATACAAGACTGGACCGCCAGCCACGCCTCACACCGTGTCGTTGGCCAGCAAATCACACCCGGCAACGTGGCGTTGGTGATCGCCGGCCCAACACTACCCGCCGACCTCGACCAACTGGACGCGGCGATCGCCACCGACGCATTCCGCCAGCCCACTCTCGAGGTCGACTGGGTCGAATCCTCCATCCTCCTCATCCCTGACTGAACAGCCGATCAGCTCCGTATGTTTCGATGTCACCGCTGCTCTTCCGCTGGCCTATGGGGCGAAAAGGTCGAGGGTGACAGCGGCAATCTCACCGTTGGCATCGATGAAGAAGTCGACGGTCCACCATTCGAGACAGCTGGTAGCGCCGGTCGGTTGAATGCTCAACCTTCGGTGTCCCTCGAACCCGCTGGGGGGCGGCTCTGGTGGACCGGCACACCGGGGATGAGCTCCGACAGTGATCGTGAGTGGTTCTGCAACGAAATCGAGAACGGAGAACGGTCCACTCCAGGCCCGAAATTCATCTCGGTCGATCCGCCAAACACTGGGATCCGACAGCTGCGTCATCTCGAACGTTTCCTCGATCTCTGGTCCAAGACCCAGTGCTACACGTTCAGCGAACGGGACTGCACCAGCGGTTTCGACCCCGGGATTCAGTGTGAATGCCACGAATGCGTCCACGAGAAGCTGATCGTTCTCCGAAGGTGTAACAGACTGTCCCGAACCCAGGATCAGGCGGTCGCCGTCAAAGCGCACCTCCAGTTCCACCGGGGCTTGTGTCCAGCGGACACCCTGAGCCTCGTCAAGCTCCACATCGAGCTCGTCGGGATTCGCTATCACAAGCGACGCTCCCCCGCACTGCGGCGGGTAGGACTCCATCAGCACCTCACACAGCCGGGCTCCCGAAACGTCCCAGATAACAAACCCCGCAACGAGAGCATCCCGGGCTCCCTCACCATCAAAGAGGTCTCCCACCTGGATTGCTGGGATCGCGATTGATGTGGGGACAGACGCCGTGCCGGTCGTTGGAGGATCGATGCCACTGTCATCGGGTGGCCAAGGTGCCCCATCAACTCGAACGACGTACTCGACAATCCGCTCCGGCACAGGTGGATCGTCGAAGGAGCGCACATACTCCAGTCGAAGCACACCGGCATCGGCTATCGCCTCGAACACAAACACCTCGGTCCCGGCTGCGCCAACGAGATCACTGTCTGGACCCTCGTAAGTTCTGGTGACAAGTTCCACCGTGGAGGGCCCTGCCTCCGTCGCAATTTCCCAGCGGTATCCGGTGCTCGGGTTGGAATCCAAACGGAGTTCGAAACGATCCCCACTGTTGATCTGGATCTCTGACCCCGAGTCAGCCGCCGTGAGGACAACCGAGTTACCTGACCCGCAGGAGGCAAGCACCAAGACACCGGCGACAAGAGCACTAAGAACCTTCATGCGCCTATCGTCCGCTTCAACCATCGGTCTGACCAGGACATTAAGTCCCCAAAATCGGTGCACAAGCCATGGGTGACGTTCGTTCCGAATTCGCGCCGCCCCGGGCCACCCTGGCCGGGATCGCGTTTGTCAGCGGGCCTGTCAGCGAGCGGGGTGCAATCGGGTTGAACGGCTGAGATTCTCTCCTTCGGAACGCGCGTCGCTCATCTCAACGGTGAAGCGGGCTCCGCCGAATTGGCTCTCGCCGACCGTCAGTGTCCCACCGTGTTCGTCGACGATCTCCAACACGATGGCCAGGCCCAGCCCGGACCCACCATCGTCGCGGCCGCGAGCTTCGTCGCTGCGGGTGAACCGCTCTAAGATTTCTGCACGCATCTCAACGGGAACTCCAGGGCCGTCGTCGTCCACATGGAGATGGACCTTGCCATCGTCCTCCCCGGTCAGCACCACCGCTACGCGGCTGGACGCATGGCGAACGGCGTTATCCAAGAGGTTCTGCACTATCCGAGCGAGATCGTCAGCGTGGCCTCGCACCTGGCCGGCACTCACTTTCGAGACATCTACAGCGACGCCGGCGCGCGGTGTCTGGCGGCCGACCTGACGTAGCACGATCCCGTCCAGATCGACGAGGTCTCCACGACCACGGTCTCGTTCGTGGTCATGACGGGCCAGCCACAACAGGTCGTCGATGAGACGCTGGACTCGAAGGTCCTCTTCCAAAACACTCGTAGCGACGGCTGGCCAGTCGGTCGAGGCCGACCCTCGTAGAGCTACTTCGAGCTCGTGGCGGATCGTAGCGATCGGTGTACGCAGCTCGTGGGACGCGTCGGAAACGAAGCGCTGTTGCCGGATCGACCCAGACTCGATGCGGTCCAACATGTCGTTCATCGTTTCGGCCAACCGACCAATCTCGTCGGCGGTGTCAGGCTGGGGAACCCGGCGATGCAGGTCGGTGGACCCGATCTCTGCCACCTCCGCACGAATGGACTCGACCGGTCGCAACGCCCGTCCAACCAACGCCCACGTCATGCCGGCGGCGAGCAGCACCAGCATCGGCATTCCGACTGCCAGTGTCCCGAGCGTGACCCGCAACGTTCGTTCCGTGTCCTCAAGCGTGTTGCCCACGATCACGGTCACCGGGCCCGCTGGCGTATCGGCTTCGGCCACGAGAATCCGGAATTCCGCTTCGTCGACTGGATGCGTCTTCGAAGTGACGATCCGGCCCGCAGGCTCGGAGCTGATCGGAGCCTCCCCCTCGACGTTCTCGCTTGCCGCAACGACTCGGCCGTCGGCGACGATCTGAACGAACGAATCGTCCTCGTCGACGATCGAAACTTCGGTCAGGTTGGTACCACCCTCTAGCAGCCCGCCGATGTCGCTCGCTCGCAGCCGCAGTGCAGTGTCCACGTTGTCGGTCAAAGTGTTGCGAAGAACCAGAATCAGGCTGAAGCCGCCAACGGCGAGCGCTACCGCGAAGAGCAGTGTGGCGGCGAGCGTTGTGCGCGCCCTGACTGTGGCGGGAAGCCTCACCTGCTGTCCTTGTTCAGTCGATAGCCCGCACCGCGAACCGTCTGGATCGAAGCCCGACCGAACGGTTCGTCGATCTTCCTGCGGAGGTGCCGCACATAAACCTCGATGATGTTCGGGTCGCCTTCGAAGTCGTAGTCCCACACGTGGTCCAAGATGTCCCGCTTCGAAACCACGGTTCCAGCGTTACGGGCCAGGTACTCGAGCACCGAAAACTCCCGAGCGGTGAGTTCGATCTCCGTACCGTCCCGCCAACAGCGGCGCTGATTGGGATCGACCAGCAAATCGTCGGCCCGGAGCTCTACCGGTCGCTCCTTTGCACCACGGCGCATCAACGCCCGGATACGGGCTACCAGCACGAGGTGCGAGAACGGCTTGCGCAGGAAGTCATCGGCACCGGTATCGAGTGCCTCAGCCTCATCCAGCTCACCGTCCTTCGCTGTGAGCATCAGAATCGGCGTCCAGATGCCTTCATCTCGCAATGTCTCACAGACCTTGTACCCGTTCATGCCCGGCAACATGATGTCCAACACGATTCCGTCGTAGTCGTGCTCGCGCGCTCTCCAGAGCCCATCGGTGCCGTCGAGCGCAACATCGACGGCAAAACCATCGGCCTCCAGGCCTCGTTTGAGCGAAGCCGCCAACTTCTTCTCGTCCTCGACAACCAGGATGCGCACGAAAAGATCCTTCAAGTTCGACAGTCTTCCGAATCCTCGCACGGATTTGCTGAAGGGAAGCTGAAGAAACACCGAAACGGGGCAGCAACGTTCGTTGCGACCCCGTGATCGGACCTGAGAAGAACCATTGCCCGCTAGTTGGCCGGAGCAATCTCCGGGGTTTCGTTCGCATCGTCGGCGTCGGGCACACCGTTGCCGTTCTCACCGATTTCTTCACCCTCGAACTCATGGTCGATGCCATCGATCTCGGTTTCATCTTCTGACTCTGCGCCTTCGTTGGCCTCGTCGTCGCCCGACTCTTGAGCCAGTACGGCCGCGTTGCCAGCGTCAACCTTGACCTCGATGGCGGAACCAGAAGCGTCGGTCATGTCAACTTCGTAGACGACCGAGCCGTTCTCGTTCTCCAGCTGAACAGCGTTGATCGTGGCGCCGGGGTTTGCCGCAAGTGCAGCCTGGCCGGCGTCATCGGCGGTGATCGAGGCCAGCGACCGCAGGGCTACGGACTCATCGGCCTCTGACTGCCCTTCGACCTCTGGCGACTGAACCGAACCGTTTAGGATCGGGTCTTGCGTCTGGTCTTCGGTCGGGGCAGGAGCCGGCTGAGCTGTTGAGCTCACGGCACTGGCAATACCCGCCGAGCCGGCGAGGACACCTAGCGCTAGCGCTGATGTGGTGATGGTCTTTCGTACATCCATCGGAATTCCTTTCGGGGATTCGTCTTGCCGTCCAAAGCGGGCGGCTGAGACCACCAAAGCACCCACCGCCCTCAGCCCCGCTGAACGACCCTGAAGCCAGCCTGAATCGGTTAGGCCGTTCCTTCAGCGTGGCGCGTACATGATCACGGCGACCCCGATCAAGCAGGCGCTAGCGCCGATCAGGTCGAAGCGGTCGGGACGAAAGCCATCGACCACAACGCCCCAGGCCAACGATCCGGCTACGAAGATTCCGCCATAGGCGGCGAGGATCCGACCGAAGCTATTCTCGGGCTGAAAGGTCGCAACGAATCCGTATGCACCCAGCGCCGCGATCCCAGCGCCGATCCAGGCGACCCCGCGGTTTTCACGGACTCCCTGCCAGATCAACCATGCGCCCCCGATCTCGCAGAGTGCAGCAAGCCCAAACAGCAGCAGCGATCGAGCGATGGTCACAGCCGCCATTCTCGCACAACTACAAGCGCTCGGCTCAGGAGCATGAGGCCACGTTGAACAGCGATAGTGACGGCATGAGTGCGGTCGTCTGCTGAATCAGACGTCAGAGGAGCTTGACCTTGCTCCATGGGTCAAGGTTTAGGGTCAAGGCATGGACGTGACATTGCTCTACTTCGAGGACTGCCCCAACTGGCTCAAGGCCGATGCGCATCTACGCACGTTGGCGGCCGAACGGCCCGACCTCCGCATTTTGCGCCGAATCGTCGACACGCCCGAAGCGGCCGAGGAGACTCGATTCAGGGGTTCACCAAGCATTCTCATCGATGGTGTGGATGCATTCGCCGATGCGGATGCACTGGTCGGTTTGTCGTGCCGGGTGTATCAAACCCCGGACGGCCCGGCCGGATCCCCCACGATCGAACAACTCCGCGCCGTCTTGTCCGTGGCGTGAAATCCAGAGACTGGCGTTGAAGCGTCGGGCACCAGAGGATGCGCCAGAGAGTGCCGCTCAATAGCCCACCGAGGAACCTCTCACCAGGTCAAGACCCCGTCGCTGGCCAGTCTTTCGACAACTGCGGATTCGTGCCGAGCAACCGTGTCGAACACTTAGGCTTCCGCCGCCGGTTGCGGCACTACGTCGGTCGCTCGCCGCTGACTTATGGCCGTCGCCCCTCGCGCCCTAACCTCGGTCGCCGGATTCTTCTTGACCTCCGCGGCCGGGGCCGGCACCGGCAGGACGGATTTCTGAGCGCCGTTCGAGTCCATCGCGATGGGCTCGCCAATGTCCTGATCCGCCGCAACCGACCTCACACGCGAATGTGACATACCCCACGAGCTGGTCTAGAAAAGGAGAACCTGAACTCGAACCACACCTGAGGAGCGTCGTCATGACCGCCACGATGGAAGTTTCCCCCGCCACGACCCACCTTTCCGGGTGGCTCGACCGCTTCGGCGCCGCCCTCGAAGCCGGAGATGTTGATCAAGTCGTCTCCATGTTCGCTGCGGAAAGTTACTGGCGTGACCTGGTGTCCTTCACATGGAACATCGTGACGGTGGAGGGTCATGACGGCGTGCGCGAAATGCTGGAGGCCAACCTGGCTCGAACCAAACCGTCGAACTTCCAGATTGTCGGCGAGGCCAATGAGGCTGACGGCGTTACCGACGGCTGGTTCGATTTCGAAACCGAGATCGCCCGCGGTCACGGCCAAATCCGCCTTCAGGGCGACAAATGCTGGACCCTTCTCACAACCATGGTGGAACTGAAGGGCCACGAAGAACCGGCCAATGACAGACGGGACAAGGGAATCCAACATGGGATCGTTCCCGGCCGCAAGAGCTGGAAGGAGAAGCGTGAAGAAGAAGCGGAAACGCTGGGCTACACCACACAGCCCCACACGGTGATCATCGGCGGCGGGCAGGGCGGCATTGCACTCGGTGCCCGGCTCAGAATGTTGGGCGTGCCAACGATCATCGTTGAGAAAAACCCCCGGGCCGGCGACTCGTGGCGCAACCGTTACAAGTCGCTCTGTCTCCACGACCCCGTCTGGTATGACCACCTGCCGTACATCAAGTTCCCCGAGAACTGGCCGGTCTTCGCTCCCAAGGACAAGATCGGTGACTGGCTGGAGATGTATGCCAAGGTCATGGAGCTCAACTACTGGACTTCTACTGAATGTGAGAACGCCAGCTATGACGAGGAGACCAAAGAGTGGACCATCACCGTCCACCGCCAGCAGGACGACGGCTCTACCGAAACGGTGGTCCTCAAACCCAAAGAACTCGTCCTCGCCACCGGTATGTCTGGTCGCCCGAACATCCCCGAGATCAAAGGCGCCGATTCCTTCGAGGGCGATATGCATCACTCGAGCGCACACCGCTCTAGCGACGCTTATAAGGGCAAGAAGGCGGTAGTGCTGGGCTCGAACAACTCCGCCCACGACATCTGTGCAGCGCTGTGGGAAGCGGGGGCGGATGTCACCATGATCCAGCGCTCCACCACCCACATCGCCCGCTCTGACTCGCTGATGGATCTGGCCCTCGGCGATCTCTACTCAGAGAAGGCAGTGGCCAACGGCGTCACCACGGAGATCGCGGACCTGATCTTCGCGTCGATTCCCTACCGGATCATGCATACCTTCCAGATCCCGGTCTATGAGCAGATGGCCGAACGCGACAAGGAGTTCTATGAAAAGCTCGAAGCGGCCGGCTTCATGCTCGATTGGGGGGATGACGGTTCGGGGTTGTTCATGAAATACCTGCGTCGGGGTTCGGGCTATTACATCGACGTGGGGGCCTGCGACCTGATCATCGATGGCAGCGTGCACCTGAAGAGCGGCGTCACGATCGATGAGATCAAACCGAAATCGGTAGTGCTGAGCGATGGCACAGAATTGGAGGCCGACCTGATCGTGCTGGCCACCGGCTTCGGGTCGATGAATGGCTGGGCGGCAAGACTCATCTCCCAGGAAGTGGCCGACAAGGTTGGCAAGGTTTGGGGGCTTGGCTCTGACACCAAGAAGGATCCCGGCCCGTGGGTGGGCGAACAGCGGAACATGTGGAAACCCACCCAACAGGAAGGGTTGTGGTTCCACGGTGGAAACCTCCACCAGTCCCGCCACTACTCACAGTTCCTCGCCCTGCAGTTGAAGGCCCGCCAAGTGGGTATTCCAACCCCAGTCTGGGGCATTCCGGAAACCCATTTGCTGGAGTGAGTCGGGCCAAGCGGCGTAGTCGCCCTGGGCGAAGGCAAGCACTGCTGAAGTTCGTGACCAATAGCCCGAACACCAACGCGCCTCATCGAGATAGAAGGCTCCACATCCTTACCGGTTGTTCCAGCCTCGAATGTACGTACAATGGGAACCCAATGGACCCGAACCAAGCGGCAAACTATCGGGCCCCGCACATCCAGAAAAGGCCTCCCGTGACCAGACTCTTCATCGCCCTCCTCGCCATCGCCACCTTCACCGCCGGATGCAGCGGCAGTGACACTGCGGTCTCCGACGCCCCGAGCGAAACCGTAGGCGCAACCACCCCCGACATCGCCGCGGCGGGAATTCGGTTGGTCTCTGCTGCCGACGGTGCCGAGATTCAAGCCAACCCGCCCGAAGGGCTGATCGTCCTCGATGTCCGTACGCCTGAGGAGTTCGCTGAGGGTCACCTCGAAGGAGCGACGATGATCGATTTCTACCGAGACGACTTCGCCGACCAACTGGCCGGCCTCGATCCCGACGCTCCCTATCTGTTGTACTGCCGTTCCGGAAACCGCAGCGGACAGGCCGCCACCATCATGGACGGACTCGGGTTCTCTAACGTTGCGAACATCGACGGCGGCATCCTCTCGTGGACCGAGGCCGGTCTTCCGACCGTTGAACCATGACCGTTCCAAAACTCACCCGGCGAAGAACGCTGGAACTCCTCGCCGGAACGGGAGGATGGCTCTTGCTCAGCTCCTGTGCCAGCGATAGCTCAGCGCCCGATGCGGTAGCAACCCCCGACAACGCGGAAACCCAGGCGAGTAATGCAGTGAGTAGGGTCGAGCTTGAAGCCGAAGTCCGCGACCTTCATCTTCGGCTCTGGGCTGCCCCGTCGGTTGCGGAGATCATTGCGGGAACCACAACAGAGGTGTACTCATTCGATGCTGAGGTGCTCTCTGGAGACCCCGCCAGCGTGGTCCCGTCGACCTCCTATCTCGGCCCCACGCTGCATGTTCGTCAAGGCCAACGAGTTCAGGTCAGCTTCGAGAATCAACTTGGCGACGAGTGCATCGTCCACTGGCACGGTCTTACGGTCCCCCAAGACCAGGATGGCCAACCCGGCGAAGCGATCGAATCTGGCGAGATCTACGAATACGACTTCACCGTTGCTAACGAACCCGGCACCTACTGGTATCACCCTCACCCCCATGGCCGGACCGGCGAGCAGGTCTACCGCGGCCTTGCCGGCCTACTCATCGTTCACGGCGAAGCTGATGGGCTTCCGAGTGGCGACAACGACCTCTCCATGGTGCTCCAAGATCGAACGATCAGCAGTAGCGGCGAACTGCAGTACACCTCATCCATGCACGACACCATGGCTGGCTTCGTTGGTGACTCCATTGTCACGAACGGTGTCACCGATCTAACGGTCGCAGTGCGCCCAGAGCCCTACCGGATCCGGCTCCTCAATGGTGCAAACTCTCGCTCCCAATACCTCTCGTGGTCGACCGCAACGCCATGTCACGTTGTGGCGACCGACGGCAACCTCCTGCCCGAAGCAGTGGCTCCGGCGGGCATCGTCTTGACTCCGGCCCAGCGAACAGATCTTTGGATCGACTTCGCCCAGTTCACTGCGGGCCAGCGGGTAGAACTCCTCGTCGTCGACACCTTCATTGAATCCGCCGGAATGATGGGCCAGGGCATGGGCGGCATGGATGATGCCGAGATCGATCTCAGCAGCAAGGTCGCCGCCACCTTCGTAGTGGGCGACGGTCAGCGACAGACCTCCACCGCCCCAACCACGCTCGGGGCCGAACCGATCTTCTCTGCCGGCGATGCGGTGAACCCTGACGCCCCCAAGGAATTCGTGTTGTCCACGAGGCGAGCCACTCATTGGATCAACGGCAGCCAGTGGGAAGGGCGAACGGCCGCACCCGTGGAGATGGTCGAAGCGAACACGGTGGAGTTGTGGGAGTTCGTCAACCAGTCACCAATGCCTCACCCCATGCACCTTCACGGCAATGCGTTTCGCGTCGTCTCGAGGACGTGGGACGATGACGGGTTAGCTTCCAGTTGGGAGTCGATTCAGCACGGGGTCGTGGAATCAGGTCTGCGTGACACCGTTCTGGTTTGGCCAGGCCAACGTGTCCAGATCGCAGTGCCGTTCGCTGACCACAGAGGCTTCTTCCTGTATCACTGCCACATCCTCGAACACGAGGACTCCGGCATGATGCGAAACTTCAAGGTCGTCTGAGCGCTCCCTTCAGACGATTACCGGCTGGCGTAGGCGCTGGGGAATCTGGCCAGGAACGCTATGGCGAGCCGTAGTTCCCGCTGGTCCACGAACTCGCCGACCTTGTGAGTGTTCTGCTCGATCCCGGCTCCAAACCCGAGCATCGCCGGGTATTTGAAACCTCCAGACTCCACCCATGCCTTGGTTGGAGGTACGTCGATGGTCGTGTCGTCCACGGGGATCGGATAGCCCACACCGTCGGTGGAGAAGATCCATCGGTCCACCCGGGCCTCGGTCCGCATGCCGCCGTCCTCTTGTGGAGAGGGGACAACGTTGGGCGCAACGACGGACTCATACACGGTGACGGCGGTCTTGATCGCCTCATGGTCGGCCGGCGTGGCCCACCCCATGTAGATCTGAGGGTTGCCAGGCTTGTAGCCCCGCCAGGTGGTTCCCTCATAGACCGGTACGGCGATGTCAACCTTCAGGCCGGCATCGCGGGCCGCCTTCACAGCGTCGAGCGCTTCCACGTCGGCCAGGGCCTGGTCGGGTTGCTCACCGATGGTCAAACGACGATCGAAGCGGAACGTGAACCGGTCGGGAACCGCGCAATCGCTGGGGGTTTCCAGCTGTGACCACGACGCCGTCCGGGTGCCATGGCCAAGGAATGGATCATCGGCGAATCCGTCTCGAGCGTCATAGCGGCGGGCTGCCTCAACGATGATGGCACCCCCATACTCCAACGGGTTCAGCCCTTCCCATGGCATGGATCCATGGCAGGATTGTCCGGTCACCGTCACTTCGATCTGCATCCGGCCCCGTTGACCGCGGTAGATGCCAAGCGCTCCCTTGTGGGCGTCGCCGGTCCCTTCGGTGAGAATGACCACATCGGGAATCAGGTCGGGCGAAGCTCCGGGTAAGACGTGCTTCACCACGTACATCGGTCCTGCGCCGTCGTTGTCTTCCTCACACGCCGTGGCGTACGCCCGTACGATCACGCCGCGGAGAGCCCCCTCCGGGGCTAGTTCGAGAGCGATCTTCGTTGCGATGATCTGAGACACCACGCCGGCCAGTTGGTCGGCGGCCCCTCGTCCAAAGATCAGGTGTTCCCATTCGTCATCAGGCGGCAGGTGGCCCAGCTGGCTGCGGAGGAAGTCGCGGTCGACCGCGTCAATGTCGGTCATGCCGTCATAGGAATCGATTCCGCCAAGCTTCTCTTGCCACGTAGAGCGCAGTGCCTGCACCGTGTCGGAGTGGCCATCGAAATAGATCACCTTCTTGTCGTCGGGAAAGACGCCGTCTTCAGGATCGGTCACCATCCAGACAAGGTTTCCGTAGTCGTCGAACCAGACGTCCTCGGCATACCGAACCGCGCCAATGTCGATGATGGTTTGTTTCAGGAACTCCAGGCGAGGGCCTTCGTGGTTGCTGAGCCCGCAGGCCGGATCGCCGCCCTCGTCGACTGGGCGGTCTACATAGTCGGCGGGAATGCGGATGCACTCACGCAAGATGGCCGCCGCCAGCGGCAGATGGGTCTCGCTCAGCTCAGCCACGCGTTGGTCTAGCTGCTTGGTATCAACTTGGTCGTAGAGATTGGTCATTGGGTTGCCTCCTGCTCGAGAGATGCCAGCACTGCGGCCAGGTTAGGAACCTTCGCTCCGGCCAACAGCGCCATCACCACATACATTTTCCAGTTGGCCTGTTTGGCCACGTTTACTTTGTGTAGATCCATCACGCCGGGGCTGACTTCCGCCCCGATGTCCGCCGGGAGGCAATGGAGATACAGCGCATCGCCACCTTTGGTCCCGGCCATGAGCCGTTCGTCGCAGATCCAATCGGTGTGCAGTGCGTTCCGCTGGAGCGCCCGTTGCTCGATCTCGGCCAGAGCGGCCTTGTCACCCGCTGCGTTTGCGCCCACCCGTTCGATCATCAGGTCATACGCTCCCCAGCTCTTGGGGTAGACGATGTCTGCATCGGCGAACGCTTCGTCCATATTGTCGACCACCCGGAACGATCCACCGCCGGCGGCGTTTGCCTCTGCGGCCGCCATGGCCTGCTCGGTGAGTTGATACCCGGGCGGGTGGGCCAACGTGACGTTGGCCCCGAAGCGGGTGAGTAGGGTGATGATTCCTTGGGGCACGGAGAGGGGCTTGGCATAGGAGGGCGAGTAGGCCCAGCTCATGGTGATGTTGCGGTTGGACAGATCATCGAAGTTGTCTTCCAGCCACATGAGGTCGGCCATGGTCTGTGTGGGGTGGTCCACGTCGCATTGCAGGTTGACGATCGGTACCGAACGGGGGTCTTCGGTGGCGTCCAGATAGCCGTCGATGCCGGTCTTCACGTCACGGATGAAGGCGTTGCCCTCGCCGAGAATGAGGTCGTGCCTGATGCCCATGGCATGGGCGTTCATTCCGAGCATGGCTCCGGTCTCCACCGCCGTCTCGCCGTGGGAGACCTGCGTGGAAGACCCGTCCACGATGACTGGCTGCATGCCCAGCCGAGCGGCCGCTCCACCCCAAGCGCTTTTGGTCCGGGTGGACTGATCGAAGAACACCGCCCACGCCAGTTCGTTGGCACAGAGTGGCGTTTGAATCCTGTGGCGGTCGAACTCGGCGAGCGTCCTCGCCAGTTTCCGTACGGTGGCAAGATCGGCCGATGACCACTCTTGGGTTGTCAGCAGGCTCTGGCCCAGGATTGCGTCGAGTTCGTGCTGGTCCAACGACCGTAGGGTTTCGATCTTGCTCATATGCGCGTTTCTTCCAGTTCGTGGTTGGGAGGCGCAGCCGGGCTGTCGCCCCTTCGTATTCGGGTGCCGGCAGTGCCGTCGATTGCTTGAACGAGGTCCCCGGGGAGACAGATGATGGCTTCTCCGTCCACCGCGTCCAGAAAGGCCATGGCCGCCTCCATCTTCGGGCCCATGCTGCCTTCGGCAAATTGGCCTTCGGAATACAGAGCGTGGACTTCGTTACGGGTGAGGTTGGTGAGCGGCCTGGGGTGATCGGTGTAGAAATCGGCATAGACATGATCCACGCTCGTTGTGATCACAAGCTGAGATGAGTCCAGACCAACCGCCAGCAGCATGCTGGCTCTGTCCTTGTCGATCACGGCCTCCTGACCAACGATTCGGCCGTCTTCGCTTCGACTGACCGGGATACCCCCGCCTCCACAGCAGATCACCGTGATGCCAAGCTCACTGAGTTTGCGAATTGTGGAGAGCTGCACAATCTGCAGCGGTTCCGGTGACGCTACGGCCCGGCGCACGCCGCGCTTTGGATCGGTCATCAATTGCCAGCCGCGCTCCTGGGCCAAACGTTCCGCCTCGGCTCGCTCGTAGAAACGACCGATTGGTTTATTGGGGTTTTGGAACGCCGGGTCTTCCGGGTCAACCTCGATTTCGGTGACGATGGTGACAACGGGTGTGTCGATCCCCCGCTGCCACAGTTCGGCCCGCAGAGCTCGTTCGATCATGTAGCCCATGGCTCCCTGGCTGTCCGCCACAAGAGAGTCGAGGGGAACCTCGGGGAGGGCCTGGCTGGCCATTTCGGACCGAAGCTGCATGAATCCGACCTGAGGTCCGTTGCCGTGGGTGAGCACGAGGTGCACTCCGCGTTCCAGAAGATCGGCGATGGGCCTCATGGCCTCGCGAGTGACATCGAACTGATTGGCCACCGTGGGCGGCAAATCGGGATCGAGCAATGAATGCCCGCCGATGGCGATGACGGTCGGTCCCGACTGCGGGCTCACACCCATACCAACTCTGGCACACTGCCTCCGTTCTGTTGTTGGCCGCGACCAACCGCTGCCTGGGTTCGATCTTGGTGAAGTCTGCTTGTGATTGGCAGGGTCCTAAGTCCCTCCCATCGCCCGCTGGGAGTTCGGCCAGCCGGTGAGTACTGTCAGTAGCACCAGACAGAGGCGTCAGAACGAGGGAGAGGTATGCATCAGCTAGTGGGGTATCACCGACCGACGTCGATCGCCGAGGCGACCGGACTACTGGATGGTCCAAACCGCATGGCTTTGGCGGGTGGCACCACCATCGTCCACGACGGAAGCGGACATCCCGTCGAGCTGGTCGATCTGCAGGCCCTGGGCCTCGGGAACATCTCCGCAAACGGATCGCGCATTGAGATCGGCGCAACGGCAACGCTTCAGGCCCTGGTGGACAGCGACCTCGTTCCCGACGTGGTTCGGGATGCGGCCAAAGCCGACCAGCCCAGCACGCTACGAACGCTCGCCACCGTCGGCGGCAGCGTCGGCGCCGCCGATAGCGAGAGCCTGCTGGTGGCAGCACTGCTGGTCCACGAGGCGACCGTGAACTTCGCCGATGAGCGATCGGCACCTCTTCACGAGGTGTTGTCCAACGGGCTGTCCCAAGGCGATCTGATCGTCAGCATCTCCGTGGCAACCGGCGGGGCCACGGCTATGGCGACGACCGGTCGAACACCTCACGACGTTCCCATCGTTGCTGTGGTTGGCCGACGCAGCGACGACGGCACACGATTGGCCATCTGCGGGGTTGGGGCAACACCTCAGCTCGTGGAGGAGGGATCACTCGGTCAACTCGAGCCACCGGGTGACTTCCGAGGGTCTGCGGAGTACCGCAAGCGCCTAGCCGAGGTTCTCATGGCTCGTGTCGTCGGGGAGCTGTCATGACCATGATCACCATTCAACTCAACGGGACGCCCACAACGGTCGAGGCGCAACCGCACGATTCGCTCTTCAGGATCCTGCGTCAGCTCGGCATGTTCTCGGTCAAGTACGGCTCCGCCACGGGCGAAACCGGGGCCGCGGCGGTGCTGCTGGATGGTGCGCTGGTGTCTTCTGAGGTAGTGCTGGCCTTGAAGGCCGATGGCCACAGCGTCACCACGGTCGAGTCGCTGAACACCGAGTCGGGGCTCCATCCCATTCAGGCCGCATTCGCCGCCACCGGCGCCCTGCAGTCGGGTTATTCCGCCGGTGCCATGGTGTTGGGCACCATGGCCTTGCTGGAGCAAAACCCCGACCCTTCCGAAGCAGAAATCCGTGACATGTTGTCCGGAATCCTCGATCGTGAAACCGGCTACGTGAAGCCGGTGGAAGCGGTGCTCCGAGCCGCCGCCGTCATGCGCGGGGACTCGGTGGACCCGTTCGCCCCGCTGATCGTCCCCACCCTGACCGATGGCACCAACCCCGCCACGATCGACCCCAACGATGCCGGACCCCTAGCTTCGCCGTCGGTCCCCCGGGTCGTTCCCTCCATCGACGTGCCAGACATGGCGGTGGTCGGTAAAGGCGAGGTCAAGGTTGACGCCTTGAAGTTGGTCAAGGGTAATCCGGCCTTCACCGACGACATCGAACCACGGGGCATGCTCTATGCCAAGGTGTTGCACAGCCCCCACGCCCACGCTCGAATCGTCTCGATCGACGACGCTGCGGCCGTCGCCCTGCCCGGTGTTCATGCCGTGCTGCATCACGGCAACACGCCTCGGGTGAAGTATGCGTCGGGAGGACAGTCATGGCCCAACCCCCATCCGTATGACCAGGTGAGCTTCGACGACACCGTCCGCCACGTCGGAGATCGGGTGGCGGCCGTGGCGGCCGAATCGATCGAACTGGCCGAGCAAGCGGTACGGCTGATCGAGGTGACCTACGAAGTGCTGCCGGCGGTCTTCGACGAGTTGGAGGCCATCAAACCGGGGGCGCCGGTCATTCACAGCGAGACCGATACCGAAGAGATCTACGATCGTGACCGCAACATCGTTCATCACTTCGAGGCCGAACGGGGCAGTGTGGAGGCCGCGTTTGCTGCCGCGCCAAAGGTGTACGAAGGCACCTTCCGTGTGCACCAGGTGCAGCAGGTTCCCATCGAGCCGCACATCTCCATCGCCTGGCTGGATTCCGACGAACGGATGGTGGTGAGGACGGCCACCCAGGTGCCATTCCATACCCGCCGCATGCTCGCCCCGCTGATCGATATGGAGATCAAGAACATCCGGGTGATCAAACCGCGGATCGGTGGCGGTTTTGGTGCCAAGCAGGAGATGTTGATCGAAGACATCGTGGCGCATCTGGCTATCGCTACCCGCCGGCCGGTTCGCCTTGAACTCACCCGGGAAGAAGAGTTCTGGGCCAGCCGCACGAGGCACCCGCAAACGATCACCTTCCGTTCCGCAGTCGACGGCGATGGCAACCTCACCGCCCAACACATGCGCCTGGTTGGTAATACCGGCGCCTATGGCACCCACGGCTACACCGTGCAGGCCGTGAGTGGCCTACGCGGGCTGACGTCATACAACGCCCCCAACAAACGTTTCGATTGCGACGTTGCCTACACCAATATTCCGGTCCCCGGCGCCTATCGCGGGTATGGCGCCCCGCAGGCCGAGTTCGCGCTCGAATGTCACATGGAAGACATCGCTCACGATCTGGGGCGAGACCCACTGGAATTCAAACGTCAGAACTGGGTGAAGCTGGGCGACGAGTTGAACATCGCCCCCCACATAGGCGAACGCGCCTCCGACGGAACCGTTGAACTGGACGAGTATCCACGGGTGATGTCGTCCGGCATCGAGGAGTGCGTGGCCCAAGGTCAGCGGTCGATCGGCTGGCACCGCCGACTGGACCCCCAATGGCGTCAACCGGCCGATCGGCCCCATATCCGGCGAGGCTTGGGTTTCGCATTCTGTATGCACGGCTCGGGCATTCCGTTCCTGGACATGGGTGGCTGCAGTATCAAGATCAACGACGATGGCTCGTTCAACATGTTGGTGGGCGCCACCGACCTCGGCACCGGTGCCGACACCGTGTTGGGTCAGATCGCCGCCGAGGTTCTGGGGGTGCCGCTGGAGGACATCATCGTCTATTCCTCCGATACCGACGTCACCCCGTTCGACACCGGGGCCTACGCATCTTCCACCACCTACATCTCCGGAACGGCAGCCAAGCTGGCGGCCGAAGTGGTGCGCAAGCGGATCAAGGAGCGGGCCGCCGAAATGCTCGGCGTGGAAGAACCGTGCACGCTCGAACTCCATGACCGGCGGATCTGGGCGCCTGATGGGCGTTCGATCACCATGGAGGAGCTGGCCCTGCACACGCTGCACTGGGAAGACCAGGAGCAGATCATGGGTACCGCTTCCTTCATGTCGCCCGATTGCCCTCCACCATTTGCCGCCCAGTTTGTGGAGATCGAAGTGGACATTCAAACCGGGCAGGTGGAGGTCATCAAGATGACCATGGCGGTTGACTGCGGAGTGGCGATCAACCCCATCACTGCGTCGGGCCAGGTGGAGGGCGGCATGGTGCAGGCCTTGGGGTATGCCCATTGCGAAGAGTACGCCTACGACGACACGGGGCGAATGCTCAACGACACCCTCGGCCCCTACAAGATCTATCGAGCCGACGAAATGCCGGCTACTGAGGTGTTCCTGGTGCAGACCTTGGAGGACTCCGGCCCGTTCGGCGCCAAGGCAGTTGCCGAAATCCCCAAGGATGGTGTGGCGCCGGCGATCCGCAATGCGATCATCAACGCCACTGGTGTTTCGATCAACAATCTGCCGTTCACACCCGAGCGAGTGTGGTCGGCCCTGCGGTCGGCTGGCGTGTAGGGCCTCTGGTGACTACCGATCGGGAGATCGCTGTTGGTCTGGTGACCGCCCTCGAGGAGGGGTTTGCCGCGGTCATGGCAACCGTCACCCGCACCAACCGATCCGTCCCGCGCCACGCCGGCGCCAAGATGTTGGTGCTTTCCGACGGCCGTCAGCTTGGCACGATCGGCGGAGGAGAGATGGAGGGTCGCGTTCGTGAGGCCTCCGCCGAGCTCATCACCACTGGACAGTCCACCACCATCGATTACGACCTGGTCGACCCCGGCCGTGGCGACCCGGGTGTGTGTGGCGGTTCGGTATCAATTCACCTGGAGGTTTTCATGCCCCAACCCCATCTTGTAGTTGTTGGCTGCGGTCACGTTGGAGCGGCGGTGATCGAGCTAGCCCATTGGCTCGGGTATCGGGTGACCGCCATCGACGATCGTGACGAACTCGCCCACCAAGATCGCTTGGCCGACGCCGATGTTGTTCTGAGCGGACCATTGGAAGACTCGCTTCTTGAAGCCGGGATCGACGAGCGAACCCATGTGGTTCTTCTCACCCGCAACGTTGGCGTTGATGCCGAAGTTCTACCGTTTGTGCTCGAATCCGCGGCCCGGTCGATCGGCGTGATGGGCAGTGCCCGTCGTTGGCAGACCACCCGTCAGAAGCTTCTGGACATTGGCGTGGCCGAGGATCAACTGGATCGGGTGGTCTCCCCCATCGGTCTCGACATCGCGGCGGAAACTCCAACCGAAATCGCACTGTCGATCATGACCGAACTCGTTTCGCAGCGCCGCCGGAAATCAACTCCGCAATGACCCTGGCCCCTGAGCGGCCGAATCTCTGCGTAGTCAGAGGAGGCGGGGACATCGCCACGGGTGTGGTGTGGAGGTTGTGGACGGCCGGCTGGCCGGTGGTGGTGTGTGAGCTGGCTGCGCCATTGACCATTCGCCGCACGGTTTCGGTGTCTACCGCCGTCACCGAGGGCCGTTTCGCAGTGGAGAGCATGGAGGCGGTCCTCGCTGCCGATGTGAATTCGGCCGCCGCCCTTGCCGCCGATGGTGTTGTTGGGGTGGTGGTCTCCCCCGAGCTTCCCGCTCTGGCCGCCGACGTTGTGATCGACGCCCGGCTGGCCAAACGAAACATCGACACATCGATCGGCGACGCCCCGCTGGTGGTTGGCCTGGGACCGGGGTTCGAAGCCGGCGTCAACTGCCATGCGGCGGTGGAAACCAAACGCGGTCATCGGCTGGGGCGGGTTTTGTGGTCCGGTGCTACGGCGGCGAATACCGGAATCCCCGGAACGATCGGTGGGAAGTCGGCCGAGCGAGTTCTTCGAGCCCCGATCGATGGGACGGCCACCTGGAACGTGAGTATCGGCGACCTTGTTGAAGACGGCCAACTCCTTGGCAACGTAGGCGATTCGCCGGTTCGTGCTCCGTTTGCCGGCACCGTCCGCGGTCTGATCGCAGACAGCGTGAAACTCACGAGCGGTTTGAAGATTGGCGACGTTGACCCTCGTGGTGACTCCACCGCCTGTTATGAGATCTCGGACAAAGCACTCTCCATCGGCGGCGGAGTTGTGGAGGCGGTGTTGACATGGTCGAGGTCCGAGCGGTCCAACCGATAGCGATCGCTGAGCTGGCCAAGACGCTGGAGCTGGGATCCCACGAGCTGATCTCGCTGGTGGGCGGCGGAGGCAAGACCACGATGTTGCTGTCGCTTGGCCGCCAACTGGAGGGAACGGTGGTGCTCACCACCACGACGAAGATGAACAAGGACCACACCGACGGCTATCCCGTACTCTTCAGCCCAAGCGATACCGAGCTGTCGGACGCCCTGGCCTCGCATGGCACCGTCGTGGTGTGGCGAGGCACCGACGGGCGTAAGGCGCTTGGTGTGCAACCAGAGTTCTGTGACCGTTGGTTCGGGCTGGCGAATCATGTGGTGGTGGAGGCTGACGGAGCGCGCCGCCGACCGCTCACTGCCCCCGGACCGTTCGAACCAGTGGTTCCGCAGCACACCACACTCCTGGTTGCATGCGTTGGCGCCGACTCGTTCGGGCGAGTGATCGCCGACCAGTGTCACCGCCCGATGCGGGTTGCCGCGCTAGCTGGCTGTTCGCCATACCAACGGCTCACGCCGGAGCGACTGGCCAAGGTCTTGCTGAGCGAGCGAGGACTCCAGAAGGACCGGCCGGCCGCCGCCCGCTTTGCGATCGTCCTCACCAAGGTTGCTGAAGGCAGACATGGCTTTCGTTGAGGAGCTGGTGCAGATCATCGGTGACCGAGCCAGGACCGTCGTGCTCACGTAGCTTCCCTCCGTTGACCTCGCCCGGACGCGTCGAAAGGTTGCAGAGCAACACTTTCGAGGCAGGTTGATGGGTATGCTCAATCGTTCGCCCAGGTCGGAGCCAAGTCAGCATTCGGGCCACCATTGATTGAGGGCGCTGCAGTCGTCTGACCCGCAGCCCAGGTCGGCGCCAAGTCGGCGTTGGGCCCCCGGTTGACAGCAGGCGCTGCAGTTGTCTGACCCGCAGCCCAGGTCGGAGCCAAATCAGCGTTGGGGCCCCGGTTGACAGCGGGGGCGACCCGAGTTGCGGTCAGCGTCCAATCAGCAGGCAGATCCACGTTCGGACCCCGGCTGGTATCCACAGCGCTGACGGCAACCGCTGGTTGAGAGGATTCCGTGCCGGCCTGCTGCACCATCGCAGCGATTCCCGTTGCGGCCAGCACAGCAGCGATGCCGGCCCCCACGATCCAACGTCGTTGTTGCCTCTGTGGACCCTGTGGCTGCCGTGGCCCTTCCTGCCCGAAGTCGGTTCGACGGGCCGAGCCTGCGTGGCTGATGGGACCTGCCTCTCGGCGGGGCGCCGGTGCCAGGGTGGCGGTTGCTGTAGCGGTGGCGGTGCGGAAGTTGATGTAGCTGCTCATGATGCTCCTTTCGAGCCCGAACGGTTCGGATCTCGTTTGCAGCCCTCACACTGAAGTAGCGCCCTTGCAATCGATGTTCGGCGACTTGCAATCGACTGTCAGCCGGCACGAAAGAGCCCTTGAACAGCGATTACTCAGGTACAGACCGAACGCAACGGCTCATCGCCAGGAACCAGCCGATCCCACTCGTCCTGGGTCAGCTGGCGGCTCACAAGGCCGCACGCTTTCTCGATCCAGCGCTCTGGGCTAACCGGAATCTGCAGGATCTTCCCGTCGGAGTGAATCCACATGGTTTCGGACTCGGCGTCGTACCAACCGGGCTGGCTCGTGAAGGCGCCAGACCCGTTGTAGACGATCGTGGGGACGTTTCGTTCCTCCACGTCGTACAGCCGCACCGTGCCGTCGAACATGGCCAGCACGATCTTCGACCCGTCGTCGGTGATGCCGATCGTCGACACGAGCCCTTCAACGGGAATCGCTCCACTTCGCCGGTCGGGACAGTCGAGCACGAGATCGGGCCCTGTTCGAATCCTTGCGCAGCCCCAAGCGTACCCATCGCCAGCGTCGTGCCGTCGGCACTCATCGTCATCGCATACGGCTCGACACCGATCTGAATCAGTTCGCCGACCAGTGCACCAGCTGGCGTCGAAAGTACGAAGCGCACCGCTGCGATCGGCCACCATCAGGCCACCGTCGATCGTCGGGATGGCCCAGAAACCATTGAGCCTCGACACGGAACACGACCGTCGGATTTCCACGAGTGAGCTCGCACCAGCATCGCCTCGGTCGCCTGGACGGAGCCCGGCAGTCTCGCTGGAGCGGACACCGAGGATGGCGTAGAGATCACCCGAACCGGGCGCCGGAGGGATGATTTCCGTACGGAAACCAACCCACGTCGGGTTCGCTGCCGACCTCGAGCATGTCCACCATCTCGTCGCCTTCCCAGCGGCCCAGCAACAGCTCCTCGTTCATGGCCCAGAGCGCCGTCCGGTTCGGCGTACATGAAGCGAGGGACGAATTCGCTCCCGTCGGGCAGTCGCAACTCGACATTCTCGCGATCACCAGTGGCAAGATCGACGATCTCGAGCTCGTCGCCGGGTCGGTTGACGACCGTGGCCAGCCCGTCGAGCACGGCCACAGCGCTGAATCCGTCAGCCTCCCAGGCTGCTGATAAGTGCGTTGGAATCGAGGTCGTACACGTTGCGCCGCCGCCGCTCGGTGACGGTCACGATCAGACCGTCGGGCTCGTATGATCGCCTTGCTCGACGTTCTGCAGTTCTGCAACGCAACGGTTCGCTCTCGGTGATCGATCGGAAGTGTGATCGAATCCCTTCCGACCAGGATAATCTGTACCGTCGGGATGGAACCCGACATCGTTGTACCCCACGACTTGATTGGTGCGGATCTCACCGAGGACTCTCACCGCTGCGGGGGTCCACCGTTACCACAGTTCCGCCCAAGCGGTGCGACGATCAGGTCACCGTGTCGGGATCGAACGCCAACGGCGGTCGGCGTCTGCGGGAGGTCGATCGTTGAACCTCCGCACTGGTTTCTGCGTCGATCACGATCAGGTGCCTCCTTCGTCAGCGGTGTTCGAATTGGCAATGCGAACACCAACAGCGTTTCATCCGAATTGACCACCTCGCTGCGAGGAAGCCTCCGGGTGACGTTATCGCCGAACCTTTCACCGGACTCTCGATCAAGTAAGGCGAGAGTAGTGCCCTCCTCTCAGAACTCGACGACGGCAAGACGATCGACTCGTCTCAAGTACGGGAAAGGTCGGCAACATCGAAGGTCACCTCCGTCTCCCAGTTCGGACCCATCCAGATCTTCGAGCCCTCAGGCATCCGCACGGCCACTCCACCATCGTCGGTCCGGAAGCCGATGGCACATTCGTCTGGGGCTTGGCCGCCGTCGAGAACCTCACCGGTCGCCAGATTGCGGACAACCATTCGACCGTCGACGGTGGCCAGCTCGGCTGCCGCCGGAAAGCCCGTGAGGAATTCGCGCCGATACCGATGCAGTCATCGACCAACGGTTCCCAGCTGGCGATGCGACCACCAGTGGTCGCACCGCTAAGGCACGCTCAGCAAGCCTGCTCGGTGTCAGCACCGGGCTGCCGTTCGTGGGCCTCTAGCGCCAGAAGCAGCCCCAACTCCGGGTCGTCGATTCGTGCCGCCGCCGACCGGCTGATGAGGGTGGCCAGCTCGGCCCTTTGGGTCTGATCGGTCGCCCGCTGCCGTTGCACCACAGCCACACTGCCGGCAATCAGGGCCAGAACGAGAGCCACGCCAACTCCCGTGACCAGGCGGCGCAGACGACGAACGCGGTGGCGCTCGACGAGCAGCTCGGTGTTCGACGCATCGTGCGACGCAGCAAGATGCTCCCGTTCCTGGGTGGTGAGCCTCAGCGGGGGTCGCTCCAGCCAACCGTCGTAACGGCTCAGTCGGGCGCCGGTCAGGAGGAAGTCGGCGTGACGATCACGATCGGACCATTCCGCGGCGGAAACTGCCAAACGTCGCTGCGCCCGAATGTCGGAACGGGCATCGTCGATCCAATGGCGCAGCCGCGTCCATTCGGTCAGCAGCGCCTCGTGGGCGATCTCCACGGTTGGACCCCGCGTGATCGGATCGCGGTCGAAGCTCAGCAGACGGTGCCGACCGAATACTTCCAGCACCGAAGAGACGTCATCACGGGCCACGTCGGCCAGTTCGCTCACGAGAGCCCGGCGGCGAGTGTCGGCGGGACCCATCGTCGATGGTCACCAGCCGGAGAAAGACGTCGTGAACGGCTGCCCTTTCGTCCTTATCAAGGTCCTCGTACAGCGCATCGGCTCGGCGGGCCAGTGCTGCGGAGACACCGCCGAGGGAGCGGTATGCGTCAGCGGTTATGACACGACCGCTCCGTTGCTCGAACAGCTCTGTCAGCGCATACTGCAGCAACGGCAGATGCGGTCGACTGTCCGGACATGTCGGCCTCGATCAATGCCACGAGCCCCGGTTCAAACGACACGCCAACGTCGCCGGCGGGAGCAGTGATGGTGCGATCCAGTTCCTGAGCGTTCATCGGCGTGATGACCTCGGTGCCGAGGCGGAGCAGTTCTCCGAAGGCGCCGTGGCGAAGGGGGTGATCGTAGAAATCGGCGCGGAGTGTGGCGATCACCTTCACCCCTGAGTGGCGATCCGCCGCCGTGACCGCCAGGGCGTCCATGAAGGCATTCGCATCAGCCTTTGATGCTTGGGAGAACAGCTCTTCAAGCTGGTCAACCACGATCACCGTCTGTGCAGACGAGTCAGCGACCAGCGATTCCACTGCGGCGGAGATCCCGCTCGTTGTCAGTTGTTCCAGCAGGTTGGCCGGCGGGTGGACTGCGATCGTGCGGAGCGCATCATCCAGCGCCTCGAATGGGTGACGGCCCGGCGTCATGGACACGATGAACCACTTCTCTGAACCGGTGATCGCCCCGCTCCGCAACGCCGGGATCAGCCCGGCCCGGACCACGCTGGACTTCCCCGAACCGCTCGGTCCAACCAACGCAACGAAGCCGCCATGTGGTCCGGTGTGACCGAGCCGGGTGACCAGTCGCTCCACCAGCCGTTCACGGCCGAAGAACTGTTCGGCGTCACCCTCGGAGAATGCCCGCAAACCTCGGTAGGGGTTGACGATCAGGACGTCGTCGTCCTTCCGATCCAGTGGCGGTTCGTCAAACGCGTTGGCCATGGCATCGAGGAATGACTCCACGTCGGCAAAACGATCACCCGGATCATCGGACGTGGCCCGCCCGATGATTCCTGCCACCGGGCCTACCAGGGGAGACTCCGGCATGTGACCGTTACCGATCGCCCCATTTAGTGCGTACTCGGCCAACGCGCCGAAGGCATAAATATCGGATCGCACCGTCGCCGCTCCATTCGAGCGTTGTTCGGGCCCAACGAACCTGTCGGTCGCGTGGTCGGCGGCCGAACTGCGCCGGACACCCAGGCCGAAGGACATCCCGAAGTCCGCGAGGTAAGCGTTCCCATCGCCGTCGATCAGAACATTCTCGGGCCGGAGATCGCCGTGGGTGACGCCGCGACGATGCGCCGCCGCAAGAGCACCACCAACCTGGGACAGGATTTTCACTGCATCCGCGGTGGCCAACGGTCCGTTTGCAAGCACATCCTTGAGGCTGCCTTGTTCGAAGTTGCGCATCACGAGAAACGCCGAATCGGGTTCTCGCCAGTAGTCGAACACCGGCACGATCTGGGGGTGTTCCAGCGAGGCGATGAGCTGGGCGTCGGCATCGAAACGCCTGATGAAGTCCGGATCATTCGCCAGCTCGGGTCGAATCACCTTGATCGCCACTTCACGACCCACCGCCGGTTGAAAGGCGCGATAGACGTGGCCGATGGAACCCTCGCCGATCTTCTCACGCAGTTCATACCCCCGCACCGACAGGCCCGGTTCGGCGCGGCCGGTCAAGGCTCGTGCCGCTTGTGATTCGCGCAGCGACGGGTCATCCAGAACAATGCGTTCCTCGAGCTGTGACAATGCAGCTGACGGATCGAGACCAAATTCCTCTGCAAGCCGGGTCCTCATGGCGCCGAACGCTCGCAGTGCGTCACCCTGACGGCCCGAGAGATGCAGAGCGAGCATGAGGTGGCCAACAAGGCGCTGACGGAACGGGTGTTGGCGAACGAGACTCTCGACTTCGCCGATCAGTTCCCGTGAGCGTCCCGCCCGCAGGTCGGCGTCGATACGATCCTCCACCGCTGCAAGGCGAAGCTCCTCCAACCGCTCGATCTCATTTGTCGCAAACGCTTGATAGGTGAATTCTTCGAGGGCATGACCACGCCAGAGCGACAACGCCTCGCTGAGGACCAGAGATGCAGCGCCGGGGTCGGTGGCCAGCAGCGAGCGACCCTCGAGTGCGAGCGACTCGAACCGGCCCGCGTCCACATCGGCTGCATCGACCGACAAGAGATAGCCGGGTGGCCTGGTCAACAGGATCGTTCCGTCGGTTCGTTTCTCCCTGTCGGGCTCCAGCACCGAACGAAGCCTCGAGACCACGGTCCACAGTGCACTCTGGCGGTCTCGACCAGCGGTATCACCCCATAACTCGTCGATGATCCGGTCGGTGGAAACCACCTTGTTGGCGTTGATCAACAACAACGCCAGGAGGGCGCGCTGCTTGTACACGCCCAGATCGAGCGGCTCGCCGTCACGACGGACATCCAGCGAACCCAACAGCCAATACTGCAAGTGCTCGCTCCCCTCTGTTGAAACCCTGACGGTTACATCGACAGCTGGCTCGCTCGCGGCTTTCCCCATGTCGACACCTGAGCATGACCTACTTGCAGCTGACTTGCAATGCGAAGCGGTTCGCCCAGACGCGTCGAAAGTCTTGTTGTCCAACACTTTCGGCGGATGTCGCTGCTTGAAGGGACGAGGGCGCTAGAAAGCCGGATCGCCTTCGAGCCGGTCGGCAAGGAAGCGCTCGTGGTCGCAGAGGTTCCCGGCGATCTTGGAGAGCGCCCGGGCCAGGCATTCGGTTTCCGCCTTGTCGAGGTGATCGAACACAAGACGTTGCACGTCTTCAGCATGCAACGGCGCCACGGATTCCAGCCGCCCGCGGCCGGCCTTGGTGAGCGTGGCGTTTTTTCCTCTTCCGTCCATTGGATCCTGGTCCACCGAAACATCTCCACGATCGGTGAGCGTGCGAAGGCGGTGGCTCAGACGACTCTGGGAGAGGTTGGCGGCATCGGCGAGGTCTGAGAGGCGCATGGTGTCATCGGGCGACTCGGACAGCGCAACGAGAATCGCATAGTGCACCACAAGCAGGTCGTGCTCTTTGAGCGTGCGGTCGAGGTTGGGTACTCCGCGGTTGACGATGACGAGGAATGCCCGCCAGGCCTGCTGCTGGGTTTCATCCAACCATCTGGTCTCTGCCATGCACTCCAGGCTAGTGGTTGTCTCGTCAACTATCTCGTGGTAAAGTTGACAAATCAAGTATCTTGTTGATAAGTCAAGTATGGAGACGAAGCGATCATCGACTTCAATGCGACGCATGGGCTCCACCGCCGCCACCGGCACCGCCTGACCACCACCGATCTTCCGATAGTCCCCACCAACTGAAAGCACACATATGTTTATTGCACTCACCATCTTCACCATCGCCCTCGCCGTGGCCGCAACCATGTCGGCCGCGATGAAGATCACAAAGAATGAGATGGTGCTCGAAGGGATCCATCGCACCGTGGGAGTACCACTCCCCTACTTTCCCGTCCTTGCCGGCCTCGAACTCGCCGGGGCCGCCGGCATCGTGATCGGACTCTGGGTCAAGCCACTCGGCATCGCCGCAGCGGTCGGCCTGGTCCTCTATTTCCTGGGTGCGATCATGGGCCACGTGCGGGTCAACGACACCAAGGGCATGGCGAACCCCGCGATCCCGCTGCTGCTGTCGATAGCGGTACTGGTCCTACGCCTAGCAACTAGTTAGCCTCGCCACAACGAGACGCGTCGTAAGGGTTGTAGAGCAACCCTTTCGGCGCATGTCGATGAAATAGCGGCGTCGATAGAGCCCTTTGGCACTGTCAATGTTGGGCGTGCGGGCGTTGAATCGCGTTGGTGACCAATCATCGGTTCTTGCGTCAGTTGTTGGTGTTGCCGGTCGGTATGGCATTCATTGCGGCAGCGTGCGGGACGCCCTACGTGTACGTAGTTCAACCCGGAAGCTACAGCGCACTGGTTCCCTCGGCCGAGCAGCTCGAAACCGACGCCGGCCAGGAACTGCCGGGCGGATTCGCGGCCCTGCGCAACGCCGGCCTAGAGACCGTCGAGTTGCGAATCGACGACGAGGAGGTGACCTTCCTCCTCGATGGCACCGAAACTGCCACCCGTGGAATCACGGACCGGGTCCAGATCACTGACTCCGAGGGATCTGGACCATTCAAAGCGGAGAAAGAGATCCTCGTGCTTGGATCCGATCCCCTGGTCCTCGCCGGACTCACGATTACCGAACCGGTTTTGTGGCCGGGAAGCTTCGAAGAAAGCCCCGTAGTCACCCTGAAAGAGAGAGATCCCAGCGAGCGCGGTCCCACCGTGTCATGTGGGCCGGACGAGTCGTGTCTCTTGTTGTCGTCGGGCGTTAGTCCGATCGGTTCTTACGAAGATTCGAACAATCCCGAGCTCGATCAAAACCCGATCTCGACGATCGACGTAACCGAGGCGACGATCAAGTTTTCCCTCGACGACGGCCAGGTGGTCAGTGTCGACACCGCCACAAGTCGATCTGTTTCCCGGGGCTGCGGGCTGGCCGAGACCGACGTTTGGGACGTCCCCACTGCAGTTCAGCTCTCCATTCAGGATCCCGTGCTGGTCCACACGGTCTGCCCGTCGACCCCGGGTGAACCAATCCAACTGGTGATCATGGAGAGACTCGATATTCCGCTCCTAGCCCCTTTGGAAACTCCGGGTGACGGTTCGTGGTGTTCGGCCTCGCCTACCTGTTTGTGGTTCGCACCCACATGAGAGATGCCCAGCCGGTCAGCCTTGGCGAGCAACAGCGAGCGCATTGCCGGGACTTCTGCGTCTGGGTCTCGTCTTACTGAGACGCGTCGAAAGTGTTGGTATCCAACAGTTTCGGCGAATGTCGGTGATTTGGCCAACCAACCGATGCCCTCTTCGTAGCCGGTGGCATACTTCGTCTTGGTGCGAGCATCGGGACGACAGATCTTTGCGGCGTCGACGGTCGCTGGGGTATTCTCACTCGGCGTACTGGCTGAGTTGATGCATCGCCGGGCCGCTCCACGGCCTGCCCCGAATGGCAAGAATCCGTCCGTTGTCGTACTTGGCTATCCATCACGACCCGGGGGCCGACCGCACCCGGTGCAACGGTGGCGAATAAAGGTCGCCAAACGCACGATCGAGCGCTACGGAGCTAGGCGAGTTGTACTTTCGGGTGGTGCCTCACGGCACGGCCCAACCGAAGCCGCAGTGATGGCCAAGCTGGCCAAGTCGGTGGGTATCGATCCGGCGATCACGATTCTCGAGCCGAACTCAACAAGCACCTGGGCAAACGTGGAGAACTCTTCCCGTCTCGTGGCGGGCTGTGACGTGGTGATACTGGTCTCGGACCCGATCCATGCGGCGAGGGCCCGCGGCTACTGGTTGCGCCAGCATCCTTCCGACTCACAGCGAGTCTTCGTTACACCGTGCGTTGGAATCGGGGGCTGGTGGATCAAGATCCCCACGTTCTTGTACGACACATTACGGTCGGCGCGATCCAGTCTGCAGGATCGATATGGGTGAGCGGTCGAACCCCTATTCGGCCACCAGGCAGAGGCAGAACGGATGACCAGCCGGATCTAGGAAGACCCGCCATTCGTCCGGGCTGGGCTGCGACTCGGCTTTCCGGGCGCCGACGGCAAGAACAGCCTGTTCGCCTTCATCCAAATCGGGCACGTCGAAATCGAGATGGGCTTGCTGAGGCAACCCATTCGGCCATTGCGGCGGCTGGTAGCCGGGGTCCAGCTGGAACCCGAGGTCAGCGGCGTCAGGTATCAGAAGCCGGACCCATTCTTCTGTGGCTGGCTCTCTGATTTCACCCCCCACAATCCGTTGATAGAACTCCGCCAGGGATCGTGGATCCGGGCAGTCGAGCGCCGCAAGAGCGAACCGAGCAATGGTCATGAACCGACAGTAGCTTCGTCCTTGGACCACTCGGACCCGCAGTATCCCCAAGTCGCTGGGTCAGAGGTTCAGAACAACACCGTCAGGCGGACGTGGCCCCAGATGATGTGCCAGACGAGGTAGTAGCCGAGCCGGAAACTCACCAATGCCGCTAGTCCATAGCGGCGGAACGTCATGAGCTGGAAGGCACCCACAGCAGCGAGTTGTGGGGCAACGAAGAAGGCGAGCCGCTTGTCTTCGCCACCAAGAGCATCAAGTGTCTGGAACAAGGTTTCAACAACGGTGACGACAGCAATGGTTATCCAGACCCGCCGAGCGTCCCTCTCGCTAGTGAAGCGCCAACCCAGAATCACGATCAGCACCGCCAACGGCGCGATGTGGAACGCCACCTCGGCGACGAAAGCGATCGCAGGGTAGAAAAGGACCGAACGGGGCCAGGCCACGTTCATCTCCTCAGGGAAATGGATCACGCTGTCGAACGCTGCTGCCAACAGCGCAAAAGCCATCCCAGCGAACCCCGACCGCCTTAGGAAATTCGCAGGCCGAGCGCCGGTGCCAAGCCAACCTCGATCGCGCAAGATTCGCAATGAGATCGACCCGACAATGGCGGCGACAATCGTTACGACAACCGGCGAAATGGGTCCGTAGAACCGTTCAAAGGACTCGTTATCGATCACGATCGACACCGTCAGGGCAACGGCGGCCAAGGCCCAGAAGACCAGGGTGTCGGTAGACCAATCCAGCCTGGACTCTTCCCGGTTCCGATCACCACCCACAGCCACACCGTAGGAAAAGACCAGCGGCACCGGAAGGGCCCAACGTCATCAGGGTGGGCCCTCGGCGGGTTGTGGCTCTCGGGTTGTGGCTCTCCGCGGAACTAGCGCCCGATACAGGAAGGGCCGACGAATTTTCGAGACACGGGACACGCCCCTTGTCATGGCCAGCAGTTGGTGTTTTGGGTGGCTCCCTCGGGACAAACCGTCATGTCGTAGGTTGCATTCCACGCCTGCCCGGGCGTGCCCGATGCGTTCAACAGGTTGGTTCGTGTGAAGTTGGCCTTGTTGACTCCCGAACTGGTGAGGATGATCGCTTCGGCATCGGTATTGACGAATGAAGCTCTCGCGATCACGGCGTTAAAGAAGTTCGACTCGCTGATGTCGGAATCATCAAAGTTCACGGCCTGACTATTCGTGTTGGAGAAGTTCGTGGCCTCGGCATCTACATTGCGGAAGTCCGAAGCGGTCAGCGAGGCACTGGAGAAGTCAACCCCTTCCAGGTTGCTATCAGCAAAGTTGGACCTGCTCAGCGAAGTGTCTGCAAGGGACACGCCTGTCAAGTCGCTCCCGGCGAAGTTCGCGTCCATCATCGAAGAGCTCGACAAATTGACGTTGACCATCGTTATGCCGGCTGCTTGAAGCCTCATTGCGGTCATGCTTGTTGCGGAGCCGTTGGTGAGTTCGGCGCCGTCGAGCAACGCGTCGTTCAGGATCGCGTTCGAGAGGTTGAAACTGCTGATCTGTGTGTTGCGAAGGTCCGCTCCGGTCATGTCGGCCCACGAGAGGTCCACCCCGGCTAGTTCGAATCCGGAGACATCACAGCCAGTCAAGTCGGCGCCGGAGAGGTCGGTTTCACCGCCCCGCAAGCGTTGACAGTCATCGATTGGTGGTGTGTGTTGATGTGGTGGTTGATGTGGTGGTTGATGTGGTGGTTGATGTGGTGGTTGATGTGGACGTTGCTGGTGTCGTCGCCGTGGTTGTGGGGGCCGCCGTTGTAGATGCCGTGGGAGCTGCGTCGATGGCACCGACACTTGTTGCAACGGATGTTGTTGCAACGGATGCTGCGGTGGGTGGAGTGAGTGTTGTGGATGCCGACATCACGGTGGTTGTCGAGCCAACGCTGGATGTGGGGCCCGTGCCAGACGTGGTTGCGAATGAGGTCACGGTGGTGGTGCTTTCACCGATGACCGAGGCGGCTGAGCCGGGCACCGTTGTCGTCGCAAACGGTTCGCTGAAAGTAGACGCTGGGTCCTGTGTCTGGTCGAGCGGCTGGATGAAGGCAACATCCGAGGGAACGGCGACAGCAGCCTGGTCAGCGGCGAGCGAGGGAGCCCCCAGCATGGCCGGCAACGCCACAATTGAGGCTGCGATTGCGGCCGGAGCGGACGACACCGAACCGATCGCATGCGAGATGCTCCGGAGCTCCAGAAGACCGGCAAATCGTGCCAGCCCGGCCTTGTGGCTTTTAGACGCAGTCAGCATGGCTCGAACGATGGCCGGGTCGAATTGATTACCAGCGCATGACACCAGTTCGCTTCGCGCCGCATCGATCGACATCGGCTTTTTGTAGGAGCGATGGGAGGTGATCACGTCGTACGCATCGGCCACGGCCACGATCCGCCCAGCGAGCGAGATATCGAGACCGGACAGTCCTTTGGGGTAACCGCCGCCATCCCACCGTTCGTGGTGTTCTGAGGCGGCCAATAGCCAGTCACCCAACCAGCCGTGGAGCGGGGCCAACAAGTGGAACCCTTCGGAGGGGTGCGACGCCAGAATGGCCCATTCGGCGTCGGTGGGTCGGGAATCCTTATTGAGAATGTTGGCGGGAACAGCAAGCTTCCCGATGTCGTGGAGCATGGCGGCCCAGGCGAGTTTGTTTCGCTCATCATCTGAAAGCGCCAGCTCGGCGGCGATGAGGTCGCTATAGGCCCGGACCCGCTCGGTGTGGCCGCGGGTGAGGCGTTCGTGTTTGCCCAGCATCGTGACGAGCTGAACGGCGTGTTCGGCTGCTTCCTGGACCGAGGCCGTGCCACCATCGGAGAGGTCGGGGATACGCGATTTCAGCTTCTTGAGCGTCCCGGTTCGAAGCGCCACCTTAAACCGGGAGGGGGCGTGGTCAGGGAACGTGAGCGACATGCCCAGCAGGACGCTCAGTGGCAGCAAGCGACGGGCAACCCGCTCCACCGCTGCCGCCACAACCGATGCCACGCCAACAGATTGAAGGACCCAGAATAGGACACCCACGGTCCCCGCCGGTTTGAAGAACTGATCACGAACCAGCCATACAGCTATCCAGGCCGCGGCTAACGGCGCGACGAACACGCCAATACCGACGGCTCGGGCCCAGAATCGTGAAGCCTGCCATGTGCGCGCGGCCGATTCCGAAGCGCCTCTTGTGGGCCCGATCGTCACGGGTGGACGTCCTGCGGGATCTCTGGCGACGCGTGACAAAACCACTGGAGCGGACGCGGCGTGTCCATGTCGAAGCACATAGTTGCGTATCGGTCACTACAGCCGAAAACCGGATGGGCAATAGTCGCAGCGGGCTCACCAAACGACCCATCCCTCAAGTGGTGCACCCTTCTAACTGGGCCCTTGCAGGCGCGGCTCGTCAGTCGTTGCGCGAGACGCGTTGGCGAACCGAATCGACCACAGCCGAACCGTTCTCGGTGAGCCGTTTCAGTTGCTTCGACCCGATCTCGCTGGATTTCGAGAGTGCGTCGGAGGTGAGTTTGCCGACTCGCTCCCTGACGCTTCGATCGTTCCCATCAGGATCCAGCACTGCCGTGATGGCGTGCTTGTCCGCCTTGTCGTACTCCATGGTCACCGGCCGTAGACCGCCCCTGCGTCCCAAGGAGATCCGGCTGGCGTGAGCGCACGACAGCACCACCTCATCGGCCGGTAACGACCGGTTGGCGTGGATGATGCCCGATCGGGTGATGAAGAACCGGGCAAGTCCCTTTGGTGTGCCACCGGCGACGGCGTCGGCTTTCGACTCCAACGTCAGGACCGAGACATCCACGAACTCGATCCCCGGCGCAACCGCCGCCGACTCCCGGGCCGCCAACAACGCAGCACCCAGAACGAACTGCCGATAGGCGTCACGGCGATCCATCCCAGATGCCCGCACGATGCTCGGGGCGCCCTTGCGGTTGACGCCCGGCTTCTTCTTCGGAATGGCACGGTCCAACGACGGTGCGATCAACTCAAGCACAACGCAGTCCCCGGAGACTTCAAGCGCACGGGTGGCCATTTCGTCATCTCGAAAGGCGATCGCCAGCACACCGGCCACAACGTCGGGCTCGTTGACCAGCAATCGTTCCCATACATCTTCCAACATGGATTGCTGGGAGAGCTGTGCATACTCGGAATCCACCCGGAGCGTGTCCAGCTTGACGGCTGCGGCGGTCTCGGAGATCTCGCGATCCTTATCTTTGATACCTCGCAACCGGCCCGACGCAACACCTCGGTGCGCCAGTTCTTCCTCAACCAACTCGTCGAACTCGGGCAACGGGCCGGGCGGGGGAACCATCGGCGCCGCCGCCAGGGAGAAGTCGGCTCGATGGATACCCAGAACCCGCTCCCATGCTTCGGCAACAACTTCGATGGGACCTGTGGCGGAAGAAGGAGTTCGGCCGCGTTGCAGCATCTGGCTCACCGTGTAGGCCAGGACCGAAGCGCGGGGATCGGTCACCAATGTGGTGGCCCCGTACTGCGGTTTGCCAACGATGTTGTTCGCAATGGATTTCGTCTCGCCTTCGCTCACCACCCTCCCAGTCTCGCACCGTTCACCACGACCCACCACCCACCACGACTCGTGCTGCAATTCCCCCAACACATGCCCTTGAGAGTCTCCTCGAACGTGGTCCCGCAGAGTGTCGATATCTCCGATGCGGGTGAACGAAACCGGTCAGGGGCACCGTCGCCCGCGATAGCGGCAACACTGAGGGCGTGAATAGCCTCGTGAGCCGCGGTACCAGTGTGACTGTGGGCGTTGTCCTGGCCCTCGCCGCTGCTGGCTGTTCCGATGGCGGTAGCGATCAGACGAACGTAGTAGTGGCGGAGTTCGACGGCGTGGTGGTGAGCGCCGACGTGCCCGACCGCATCACCCAGACAGATACCAGATTGCTCACCTTCACCGCAGAGAACCGCTCCAACTCATTCGCTACCGTTTGGATCGCCTTCGCCGTTGACGGTCTGGACCCGGGCTGCGAGATCGTCAATGTAGGCAACTGGTCCGACCTGGAAGATCAGGCCGATGGCAGCGAGCGATTCCCGCAGACCCGGCTGCAGCCGGGGGAATCGTCTCGCGGGGCTCTGAACACACTGGTTTCTTCGGATTGCATCGGGACCAGCATTGACGTGGTGATGGTGACCGGTTCGCCGGACCCCAACGGGGAGTTTGTGTCTGACCGAACCTCCGTTGAGATCGGCTGACGAATCCGGCGGGCAATGTTTCACGAAGACGATGGTTTCGACCCGCTGCGGTGTGGTAAATCTTGTGCATGAGTTCGGCACAGGATGTTGCGTTCGCCCGGCGGCTTCGATCCACCTCGAATTGGCGCGCCGGTCTCGCCCAAGATGTTCGATCGGACTGGCATCCCCCGGTTCCCTCTTCCCTCGGACACCATGACCCGTTCGAACGGGCGGCCGCCCGCTTCGCCGCCGAGCTCGAATTGACCGCCGCGGTTTATGACTTGGTGCACCAAGGGCTTGGTCCCACCGACGAGACCTAGTGGAACGAACTGCACGCTCGTCGAGCGGGACCGCTGCCGTCCAGAGTAGAGGCCGTCCGGCGTGCAGTCCGCTCGAGCTCAGTTGCCGGTGTTGATCTCGACACCGAGATCGGCTTCCACGCCGACGTCGACGCTTGCGTCCGCACCTGGTGTGTTGATGTTTTGCCCGGTAGAGGCGTTACCGCCGGCGTCCACTCTGACGGCTCCGTCGCCGGTGTTGGTCTCCATCCCACCGTCCACAGCGGTTAAACCGTCGAGTGTCGAACCGACCGAGCCCGTGACCGTTTCCACCGTACTGTTCACTTCACCGGCGGTATCGCTGACGATCGTCGCCGTCTTGGTGACGGTGCCGGAAACGAAATCCACGATCACCGTGGTGTCGGTCTCGGACACGATCGACGCATCCCAGGCGCCGCGGGCGTCCACACCGATGACGTTTAGCACGCCGTCGACGAGCTCCAAAACAACTTCGCCGGCACCGTCCACGTTGACGCGAACATCGGGACGAGGAAGCTCGATCGCCACAATTTCGGCAATGTCGGCGGCACCGGTTTGAAGCGGGTCCGGCAGGGCACCGAAAACAGCGCCTCCGGTAGCGATCGAGGTCGCCAAAGCGGCGGACACGGCGATCTTTCCCATGGTGGATGCAATAACTGATGACAATGTTTGACCTCCTGTAAGTGCGCCGGCGGAGTTGCCGGCGGCGGCGGCAAGAGTTCCGGTGGACACCAATGTCGTCTCGGCGGCGAGCCCAGCCATGGTTTCCACCACGGTGGGTTCGAAGTCGTTGACGACCGTTGCCCGGAGATCGGTGGCCCAGGACGAAAGCAGATTCCCGAGGGCCTCTTCGCTTCCTACTGAGTTCACAGCGTCCGAGGACTGGTGCGGTGAGGTTCTCTTGTTCATGTCACAGGAGCAATCGTTGGGGGATGGAGTTCGTTACACATTCTTTTCGAGATTCTTTCGCATGCGGCTCAACGCCCGGTTCTGGATGACCCGAACGTTGCCGGGAGACTTCCCTACAACAGCAGCGACCTCGTCTGAAGAGAACTCACCAATGATGCGCAGCAGCACCACGTCGCGCTCGATTTGGTTGAGGTTGTGGAGGGCGGCCAACAGTTCGTCAATGGTCTCTCGCTGCATCACCTCTTGTTCAGGTCGGCGTCCGCCGGGCACGCGGTGGGCGGCACTGTCGTCGAAGATCAGGCGAGGGCGACGGGCGGTTCGCCGGTGATGGTCGGCGATCCGTCGATAGGCGATGGTGAAGATCCAGGACCGGAAACCGGCCCAGTCGCCATGGAATCCGCCGATGCTTCTGGCGGCGTCAAGAAAGACGTCTTGGGTCAGCTCGTCCGGTTCGGAAACACCGCGGGCGCGAGCGAAACCTCTGATCGACGGGCCGAGGACTTCTACGATCTTGTGCCACGCCGAGTTCGAGCCCGCCGCTGCCTCTTCAACCATGCTGTCCATGTGTGGCATTTGATTGAGACCACGAGATTTGGGGTCGTTCAACCCAGCCCGCCCAGAAGACCACCGACATCTTCGACCGGGGTCTCCACCACCTCGTTTACGGTGTCGGTCATCGTGTCGATCGGTTCCTCGATCACCTCGGCGGGCACCTCCGGCACCACCTCCTGGACGACGTCCACGACTTCGACCACCGGTTCCGGAATCTCGGGGATCGTCTCAACAACGTCTGCAACCTGGTCGGCCACTTCCTCGGGGATCACGTCGTCGGGAAGCGTGTCAAGGATGTCCCTCGCCAGATCGTCGACCGGGTCGGGCAGATCGATGGGAAGTGTGTCGAAAATGACTTCATCAACGAGCTCGCCGGGGTCTTCAACGTCAAGGATCTCGCCGGGTTTCTCCACGTCAATCAATTCGCCGCCGTCGGTTACATCGGTACCCGGCGGCGTCTCGCCACCGGGATCAAGGGGACCTGTTCCGTCGTCGATGAGTTCCGTCAGTCCATCCGTCTCGTCAGGGAGGCCTGCGTCGAGCGTGGAGGTGTCGGTGGCCGAGAGCAACTCCACCGGCTGCTGATCGGAGAACAGCGACGGCACCGGTGCCATCAGGGTGAGCGCCGCGGCTGCGGCAAGGGTCGGGTATGCCGTTCCGCCCAGCACCACACCGGCACCGGCGCCACCGATGGTTTGAACGGCCGGACCCACAAGAGGCAGGGATCCCAGCCACGACAGCGGACCCAACGCCTTGTGAAGATCGCCGAGCGTGATCTGCATGAACGAACGAACCACGGCGGGGTCAAAGTGGGTGCCGGCGCAGGCCACCAGTTCGGCCCGAGCGGTCTTCGTGGACATTGGCTTCTTGTAGGAGCGGGTCGCGGTCATCACCTCGAAGGCATCGGCGACGGCCACGATCCGGCCGCTCAGTGTGATGTCTTTGGCGGTGACACCGTGCGGGTAGCCGGTCCCGTCGTAGCGTTCGTGGTGCTGGTCCATGGCATGGATCCACGGCCCCATCCACTGGGCCAGGCCGGATGCATAGGCGGGACCTCCCGCCGGGTGCTGGCGCAGGATGGCCCATTCATCGTCGGAGGGACGACCCTTCTTGTTCAGGATCTCCGGCGGAACGTCTAGTTTGCCCAGATCGTGCAGGAGCGCAGCCCATTCCAGCTTGTCTCTGTCGTCGCCCTCCACGCCAATCTGATCGGCGATCAGCACGGAGAGGGCCCGGACCCGCTCACTGTGGCCGCGGGTGCGGCGGTCATGAGAGCCGAGCGACGACACCAAAGTGAGCACCCGTTCGGCGACGGTTGCCTGGTCGGCGTCAGCGGACTCCAACTGGCGAGCGAGTCGACGGGGGCTGGCCGCCCGCAACGCCACTCCGAATCGACTCGGCACTTGATCGGGAAAGACGAGCGAGAGGTTCAGCAAGAGCGCCAGCGGCAGCAGTCGCCGCATGAGATGACCGGAAACAATCAGGGCGCCAGCCGCAACCAGCACTGCGATCAGGACGGTCAGCAGCCATGGGAGCCCTGGGGCAACCGAACCGATGAGCGCCTGCGTGACTCGAATGGTGACCACGGAGACGACGAACGGCACAACGTAGATGACCAGCTTCACCGCAGCAGCCAGCCAAGGCTTCGGTTCCCATCGGTTTTCCCGCTTCAGCGTCATTGGTCTCCAATAGGCGCGAACCCTTCGCACAAGTTGGGAATCGACATCCGCCAGCCAGATCTTGAGGCGATGGGTTGAACTACCCAAGGGCGGCGACAGGCACCAGAACCCGTTTCGGTCGGGGTGGCTTGCGTCGGCCGCTACAGCCGCTCAGCCCAGCTTGTAGTCACGGTTGGCCTCGGGGTCACTGACCTCATAAGGGAGCTCGGACAGCGCCGACCACAGTTCGTCGGGAATCTCGAACTGGGCCCACTCGATCGTGGTCGCCACCCGTTCTGGTTTGCTCACGCCTACCACCGTGGTGGAGATTCTTGGGTCGCGTATCGAGAACTGGAGTGCAGCAGCACCGGGAGGGACCCCAAACTCGGCACAGATTCGCTCGATCGTGCGGACCGGTGCGAGCGCCTCATCGTCGGCCGGCGAATAGGTCACCCGCTGCACCGTGGCGGCTCCCTTGGCGAGAACGCCGCCGGCATAGGGTGCCGCATTCCAGACCGCCATGCCACGGTCGTGAGCGAACGAGTAGAGCTCATCGGCACTGCGATTCAGCAGCGTGTAACGGTTGTGATTGAGGACCACATCGAAGGGATACGCACCCACGAGTTCGGTCATAAGGTCCAGACGCCCCATCGCCAGACCGACCGCATCGGCCAGCCCGTCGGCTTTCATCTGTAACAAGGCGTCGATGGAGCCACCGGTGCCCACCACCTCGTGAAGGTCGGTTGCGTATTCGGGGTCGTGGAGGAAGAGCACGTCCACCCGATCCAGCGACAACGCCCGGAGGCTCTCCTCCAGCGAGTGCCGGGCCCGATCGGCGTCGAACCGTCCAGAGTCAGCACGATCGAGCTTGGTCGAGACCACGAACCCGTCGGGCACACCACCCAACTCCGTTATGACCTCGCCCACCCGTGCTTCGCTGCGACCGAAACCGTAGTTGCGGGAGCTGTCGATGACATTCGCGGGACCGTCGAAGATGGCCCGTATCGTCGCTCGCGCCCGCTCCTCATCCACCTCATAGCCATAGGTGTCGGGCATGCTGCCCAGGGCTGAGGTTCCGAACGCCACAGGTGTGATGGTGATGCCGGTGTCACCGATCAGGCGATCAGGCATCGCGGACGGGAAGGTCTCGCGTGTCATGCCACACATCGTCGCATCGATAGCGGCGGATTGCCCGCTGGGGCCGAATCATGTGCGAACTCTGCTCATCACCGGACCCATTGTCAACTGGCGAGATCGCAAGTACAGCCCCACTGCATGACTCGCCGCACGCAGTAACCGAACGATCGAGATTCCCGGCACCTCGCCTTGTTGACGAGACATCGCAAGTGATCTGACGTAGTCCTCTAGCCAGGCGATCAGCGAAGCGCGACGCTACTCGCGAAAGTACGGAACAACGACTAATAGGTGGCGGCCGATGCGAACCGTGAGTTCAGTTCGTCCCGCCACCGGAGAGTAGATCGTGATGACTGAAAGATTGAAAGGATACGAGACCCATGTGGGGGTCGGGCTCATCGTGATTGGTGTAACCCTTCTGGGTGTGGTGGCGTTCTGGGCGTTCTCGATCATCGGAGATCCTGGCGGACACTACGACTCCTGGGTGCCCGAGGAGGACGCCGTCGGTCCCGAGGCTTCGTTCGAATGGGTGTCATCGGGCCTGTCGGTGGAGTTCACCGATACATCCGAAGTCGGCGACACACCGATGGAGCGGTGGTTGTGGGAGTTCGACGATGGAACGATGAGTGATGAGGCGAACCCGACGCATCGATTCAGCCAAGACGGCGAGTGGCAGGTAACCCTGGACGTCGTCGCTGAGGACGGATCGACCAGCCAAGCTGCGGGAGCGGTGGAGATCGAACCCGGAACCGAGAATAGCGGCCAGGGGGCCATTGGTCTCAACGACCTAGCAGACAAGGTGATCGTTACGGTCGAGCGGGCCGCCAAGGGCGGTGTGGTGGTCGTTCTGGTGATCGGCCTGTTCACAGTGCTGGCGATCGTGGGTAGCAAGATGGTCAGCCACGGAGTTCGCGTGTTTCGACCTGTTCCCAAACGCATCAATGTGAAGCTTCGTCCCAAGGAACTGGAGCTTGCGATGCTGGAATCGAGGCCGGAGATCGTGGAAGCCGAGGAGCTTGCACCCATCGTTCTGACCACGAAGGAGGACGAATCGACCGACGTTCTCGAGCCCGTCTAATCAACGACCGGCTGAGGTTGCCTGATGCCGATCAAACCGACCGAGCGGGGAGTCGGCGAATCGCTCCACGATGCCAGCACCGACTGCGTAGTCCCACAACACTCGCGGAACGGGCTTTGTCTTCGCGGGCCGCTCCACCGCTTCACTGCTCGGCAGGTAGCCCGTAACCTCCGCCGCCAGGGGTTTCGATCTCGAAACGTTCACTGGGTTCGATGGTGGTCTGTGCGGTCGCTGGGAACTCGGTGACGGTTCCGTCGTTGGCGATTTTGCGGCTATGGCCCACCTGGCCCGGCGCTCCTCCAGCCGCACCATAAGGCGGTACTTTCCGGTGGCCCGAGACCACGTTTATCTCCATCGACTCCTCGAAACGGATCCGCCTAACCACACCGTCACCACCCCGATGTTCACCGTCACCACCGGAACCATGGCGGATGTGGAACGTCTCCAAGACCACCGGATAGCGCCACTCCAACACCTCGGGATCGGTCAGCCGGCTGTTGGTCATGTGGGTGTGCACCGCACTGCAGCCATCGGCGTTCGCTGTGGCCCCCGCTCCCCCACAGATCGTCTCGTAGTACTGAAGCTCGTCATTGCCCCAGATGAAGTTGTTCATCGTGCCCTGGGCCGCACCCATCACCCCCAACGCACCAAACAGCGTGTCTACGATCACCTGACTCGTCTCCACATTCCCGGCAAACACCGCTGCCGGATACCTGGGGCTGATCATGCTCGGCTCAGGCAGGATCACTTCGATCGGTTTCATACATCCGGCATTCAACGGGATGTCGTCGTCCACCAGGCAGCGGAACACGTACAACACCGCCGCATGAGCGATGGACGACGGCGCATTGAAATTACCCGGGTGCGTTTCACTGGTGCCGGTGAAGTCGATCGTGGCGGATCTGGCCGCAGTGTCCACGCTGATGGTCACGCTCACCTTGTGCCCGTCGTCCATCTCGTAAGTGAACGAACAGTCTGTCAACGCACCGATCACCCGCCGTACCGATTCCTCGGCGTTGTCCTTCACGTGCCCCATGTAGGCATGCACCACATCCAGCCCGAAATGATCGATTACCCGGCGAAGCTCGGCCGTCCCTTTCTCACACGCCGCCACCTGCGCCTGAAGATCACCGATGTTCTGCACCGGACTCCTGGCCGGATACGGACCGCCGGTCAACAGCTCGTAGATCTCGTCATACAGGAACCGGTCGTCCTTCACCAGCACCACGTTGTCCAAGAGCACACCCTCCTCCTCCACGGTGGTGGAATCGGCCGGCGCCGAACCGGGGACCGTGCCACCAACATCGGCATGGTGACCACGGGAGGCCACGAAGAAGATCGGCTCCCCCACTTCGGTTCGGTCCTCGCGGAAGACCGGTTTGATCACCGTGATGTCCGGCAGATGGGTTCCGCCGTTGTAGGGGGCGTTCATCACGAACACCTCGCCAGGAACCATGTTGGGGTTCTGGCGGATGATCGACTTGATCGACTCGCTCATCGACCCCAAGTGCACCGGCATGTGCGGGGCGTTGGCGATCAGTTCACCGCCGGGATCGAACACCGCACAACTGAAGTCCAGCCGTTCCTTGATGTTCACCGAGGCGGCGGTGTTCTCCAGCACCACCCCCATCTGTTCGGCGATGTTCATGAACAGGTTGTTGAAGATCTCAAGCTGCACGGGATCGACCGACGTTCCGATCGCCGAACGTTCGGGCCGGGCCACTACCCGTTCCAACACCAGGTCGCCCAGATCGTTCACCTCGGCCTGCCACCCCGGTTCGATCACCGTGGTGCCGGTTGCCTCCAGGATCACTGCCGGGCCGGCCAAAGTGGCGCCCGCTGCCATCGACTCCCGTTGCACGAACGGCGTTGCCACTTCTTCGCCGCTGAAGGTGACGGGGTAACCGTCCGTTTCTGCATTAGTTGCTTCGGGTTTGGTTGCGCCACCGTTGGCGAGGGCGAAGCCCGAGCCGGACGAGCCCACCGTTTCCAGCTGCACGGACTCCACGATCATCGGCGTGTCGGGGCTGATGAAACCGAACCGGGCCCTGTGCAGCGCCTCGAACGCTTCGCTTACCTCGCCCATGTCGCCGGCAGGCACATGGAGGGCGGTGTCGGAACCCTTGTAGCGAACGGCCAGGCGTCGGTGCTGGGAGACTTGGCTCGGTTCAATTCCCTGCTGCGCCACAACGTCGGCTCCCACCTTCCCCAGCTCACGCCACGAGGGTGTCAGAGATTCCAGCAGGGCTCGATCGAGAACTGACTCGACAGCCTGATCACCAACATGGCGGACATCGGCCAAACCGATCCCTACCGCCGAGAGCACACCAGCCTGGGGGTGCACATGCACCCGGGAAATCCCCAGACGGTCGGCCACGAGGCAGGCATGCTGCCCGCCGGCACCACCGAAACAGACAAGGGTGTAATCGGTGACATCGTGCCCTCGCTGCACCGAGATCTTCTTGATCGCATTTGACATGTTCTCCACCGCTATCGACAGGAACCCTTCGGCCACCGAATGGGGCGATTGTTCGATGCCGGTGGCGTCGGTGATCTCTTGCGCCAGTGCGTCGAAGGCGGACTGGCTGGCGGTCACGTTGAGCGGCTGGTCGCCCGAAGCTCCGAACACGTGGGGGAAGAACTCAGGCCGCAGTCTACCCAACACCACATTGCAGTCGGTGATCGTGAGCGGGCCGCCGTTGCCATAGCTGGCCGGACCGGGGTCGGCACCGGCGGAGTCGGGACCTACCCGCATCCGGCTGCCATCGAAGTGGAGGATCGAACCACCGCCGGCTGCCACGGTGTGGATGTCGATCATGGGTGCCCGCACCCGCACCCCGGCAACGGCGGTCTCATACGTTCGTTCCAGCTCACCGGAGTAGTGCGACACATCGGTGGACGTGCCGCCCATGTCGAACCCGATCAGCCGATGGAATCCGGCCGCCTCAGCGGTGCGAATCATGCCCACCACTCCCCCGGCCGGGCCCGACAACAACGCATCCTTTCCTTGGAATGTTCGAGCGTCGGCCAGCCCCCCGTTGGACTGCATGAACATCAGCCGAGGCCCGGCGTTCTCCCCGCCCAGCTGTTGATCCACCCGTTCCACGTAGCGGCGCAGGATCGGCGACAGGTAGGCGTCGACCACGGTGGTGTCACCCCGGGACACCAGCTTCATCAACGGCGACACCTCGTGGCTCACCGACACCTGAGCAAACCCCTGCTCCCGTGCAATCGCCGCCACCTCCTGTTCGTGCTCGGTGTAGCGATAACCGTGCATCAGCACGATGGCCACAGCGTCGAACCCTGCGGTGCGAGCGTCCTGCAATTCGGCCCGGGCTCTTCCGGTGTCGAGTTTGGTTAGCACCTCGCCGGCGGCATTCATGCGCTCGTCGATCTCGATCACCCGGCTGTACAGCATGTCGGGCAGGACGATGTCCAGAGCGAAGAGGTCGGGCCGGGCTTGGTAGCCGATGCGGAGGGCGTCGGCGAACCCTTTGGTGGTGACCAGGACGGTGGGTTCACCTTCCCGTTCCAGCAGGGCGTTGGTGGCCACGGTGGTGCCCATCTTGACCGACTCGATCTGCTCTACCGGCAGCGGCTCGTCTTGGGGTGTGTGGAGGAGCTGCCGGATGCCTTCGATGGCGGCGTCGCCGTACCGGCGGGGGTTCTCCGAAAGCAGTTTGTGGGTGAGGGTGGCGCCGTCGGGGTTCAACGCCACGATGTCGGTGAACGTGCCACCCCGATCGATCCAGAAATGCCACCCCGCTTTTTGTGTCACGACTCCCCTTCTGCAAATTCCTGTTGATACCCACATCTATTGTGGCTCCCGCAGGGGCAGAAAGTCCTTTTGTGGCTATCAACAGGGATTTGGCCAGGAACGTGCGAGCCCGCGCTTCCTCGCGCTGGTGTCAATCGCCCGGTCCCATTCGGTCGTAGTGGGCCACGGTTTCGGCTAGCCATCTCGGTTCGTCGTTATGCCAACTTCCCCAGACCCAATCAGGACCCACCTCGGCGAACAGGTCGGTGGTTCGCCCATCGCTCCAGGTCTTTGTGGATGAGACGTCGGCTTGGTGCAGTTCGTCATGTAGTGGCGGCGCTACCCGCAAGGTGTAGGCCGTGCCGATGATCGTGGCCAGAATGGTGGCGGTGGACCGGTGGGCGATGACGAACGAACCGCCCAGAGAGTCAATCGCATCACGGCCAATCTCGCCCGCCAGAACCGCCAACCGTTCGGCGATGTCCGGGTGCCCACCGCCGCTCCAATAGTTGAGGCCTGCCAGCCCAAGGGTGCGAAGCTCCAGTCCGTCCCGCCGTCGCCACCGATAATCGAGGATTCCCGCATTCGAGGGGTTGGCGAGTATTGCAGCCGCATCCATCTCCGCACTGTAGGTCGGAGTCCCCCGCAGCAATCGATGGTGAAACCTTGCGGACGCGATGTCTTCTTGAGGTTTGCTCGTTCGTCGTATAGAAAAGACTTAGGAGCAGAATCATGATCGAGACCAAGACCCAGCCGGCCATCGTTGACAGGGAGGAATGGCTTCGGGCCCATCGAGACCACCTCAGCAAGGAGAAAGCTTTCACGCGCGAACGGGAACGCATGGCGGCGACGAGACGAGAACTGCCCTGGACCGAAATGCCGGCCAACTACACCTTTCAAGCCCCGGATGGTCCGGTGAGTCTGGCCGATCTGTTCGATGGCCGATCGCAACTGATCGTCTATCACTTCATGTTCGGCACCGACTGGGGCGACGAAGGTTGCCCGTCGTGTTCGTTCTGGGCCGACAACTTCAACGGCATCACTGCCCACCTGCGTGCCCGTGATACTGCCTTCGTCGCGGTCTCCAGCGCCACTGTGGACCAGATCGAAACCTATCGTCAGCGCATGGGCTGGGATTTTCGGTGGGTGTCGTGCGATGGCTCCTCGTTCAACCGCGACCTCGGCGCCACCATCACACCAGAACAGGTGGAAGCCGGCGAGCTCACGTACAACCTGGGCACGTCGCTACCTTTCGGGACCGAATCGGCCATGATCAGCGTTTTTGCTCGCGACGATGATCAGATCTTCCTCACTTTTCAAGCAGCTGCACGGGGTCTCGACCTACTCAATGGCGCCTACCACTACCTCGACATCACCCCCAAGGGCCGCGACGAAGCGGACCTGCCGTGGCCAATGGCCTGGCTCCGCCGCCACGACTCCTACGACGAATAGCCCCGCGAGCGTGTCTTTGAACGGCCGTGCACCTCAGGGCTTGCCCGTGACGGCAGTGCACCGCCGCCGCCAAATTCCTGTGGAGAACCACATTCAGGCGTTCTGCCGATGCGGTAGCCACACTGAATGTGGGCGTCCACAGGAATCTCGGTAGCGCAACACTGCGTTTTGCTAGGCTGCCAGCAGGGGAAGATCCAAGTGAGCTATCAGCCGGAGACGACATCATGACGAAGGCAATCTTCGACGGTGCGGTGATCGCCGAGAGCGACGATGTGAAAGAGGTCGAAGGCATGACGTACTTCCCCCGCTCATCGGTCAACAGCGATGCTCTCAGGGAAAGTGCCACCACTAGTCGGTGCCCATGGAAGGGTAAGGCTCGGTATTGGGACGTGGTAGGCGAAAACCAAACTGCCTCGGATGCAGCCTTTGCCTACGACAAACCGTGGCCGTTGGCGCGGCGATCAGTGAAAGACCGCATCGCCTTCTGGCAAGGGGTGGAGGTCGTGCCCGACTGAAGCGACCATTGCTTGCTGAAATACCTGTCAGTAGCCACATTCAGGCTTTCTGCCGTTGCGGTAGCCACACTGGATGTGGGTATCCACAGGAATTTGCAGAAGCCCGATGGCAATTGTGTTAGTAGTCCGGTTGGGGCTCCACCGGTTCCCGGCCGTGGGTGGCCGGCAGCGCCGCCTTCACCCGCTGCTTAGCCATCTGCGCCCGCCAAGAGCGCACCTTCACCCCGTGGCGATACCGATCCCCCACCATTCGATTGGTCGCCTCCCGGAACATCTCGACGATCTTCCTGCCGTCCTCACGCGAATCGTTGATGAACATTGGACGGAAGAACTCATAACGAATCTCCGCCGGAACCACGCTGCCGCCCTCCCCGAAAGTGGGGCAGTCGATGCACACCGGCACGATCTTGGCTGTCGATTCCACATACGGCTCGAGAGTGCGACGATTCGGCTCGTGGATGTACAGCGTGTGGCCCTTCTTTGATGCTGCGTTGTGTCGCGCCACCAGCGACATGACCGTGATGGAGCCTTCGGTGTTCCGCACCGCCTCGAGAATCTTGAGCGCATAGGCGTTCTTCCGGTCTCGGTACAGACGCACATCGTCGGTGGGATTCCCGTCCAGGCGGGGCACGGTCTGGACTACCGAAGAGATGTTGCGGAGCGTGTCGATCACCGGGAATTCTCCGGCACCGACGTCGAGCTTGATTTCGGAAATCATTTCGCTCACCACCTGAACCGTTGTTGCCCGACGACCAAGCTCGATGCGACCCAGCGTCTCGGCCAACACCGGTACATCCGTGAACTGCCCGTGATCGGTGAGGAAGACAAGCGATTCGCCAGCGTTGACCCAGCCTCTCAGCCCATGTTTCGTTATGAACGCCTCGAGATCGTCGCAGAAGCGGTCGTGGCTCTCGGGCGTGACGATGATATCCAGCAGGCCTTGATCGATTCTTTCGCTGTCGTCGTAGGTGTGCAGGGTTTGGGCCATGGCAAATCGTGCGTCTTCGAACTCGCGCCTACCGAAAGCAGGAAACCGAGCGGCGATCGTCTTGGCATAGATCTCATAGAGGGCGCGTTCAGGCAACTCTTCCAACCAGCGGTCTGGTGCCTCATCGGACGGGATTCGATCTGCGATCCCCCCACGTTACGCGATCCACCCGTAGCAAGCCGCAATCCCCATCCCAAACCGTTATCCGGAGCATTGAGTGCCCTCCAGGGCACCGAACGCCCCGGATAACAGGAGTCGGACTGATATCACCGTCGTCCAAAGCCGTGATGTCCCCGTCGCTCTCGTCTGCGTTGCAGCCTTGCGATGTCTTGCTCGTCCCCTGAATCAGCCGGGGATGGGTCGGCGGCGGGTTCCACGGGATCGTCGGCCTGGACATCGGGCAGCAAGAAGGCGTTCGACGGGAGTGCCTCGAGGTCGATGTCGGTGTTGTCGGCGATCACTTCGGACAGCGTCCTCTGGTAGTCGATGCCGTAGACATCGACGATGTCATCCAGGACTGGGTCATTGCCGTAGAAGAACCGGTCGCCGTCACGGAGAGCCTCGAATTGGGTCGTCCACATTGCCAGTTGGAGCTCGCCGAATTCGGATCCTGCAACGTGGGGTTCTGACACCATGCCGGTGAAAGCGTCGACGTCGTCCACATCGTCGAAGAGTGCGGCGAGACGGGCGGCGGCAGTGGTTCGACGCACGGCGACGACCGTTTCAGTGTCGGCGGCAACCGTTCCGACCTCCAGTGCGTTCCCGTCGCGGTCTTCGAGCTGCACGAAGTCAAGGATTGCGGGGTCATCGATACTGAACCCACCGAGGTCCTCGGTGGCTTCACCCGTGAGCTCCATGAACGACTCGACCGGCGCCAGGCCGTAGGCGATGCGGAGCTCGTTGTAGCTGGGCATGCCGTGGTCATAGGCCCGGGCAACATCCAGTGCCCCGAGGTCGTTGACACCGTTGAAGCAGTCGGCGATCCCTTCGCCGTCGAGGCAATCGAGTGGGTTCTCCGTGTCAGGTCCGGGGATCTGGAAGAGCACGCTACGGAGTTGGTTGTCGATCTGGCCATCGTTCGCGTAGGCAGCTTCCGAGGTCAACCCGGCAAGAAAGTTGCCGAGTCCGACGTCTTGAAGAAGGGCTGGATTGCCGAATGCCACGTTGAGAGGGATGGCGATTTCGGCCACGCCGGCTGCCTCGTCGACGTCCACTTCGACTCCCTGGTTCTGGAGCGATTCGAGGATGGCGTCTTCGAGCTGATCAAGCGGGATTTCTGCCTCGAACTCGCCGTGGATCTGGGAGTGCGCCCGGTAGCCGACCGTGGCGAACTCGCTGGTGATCGATGGATCCACGGTCGGGTCGTAGCCGGCGTAGTCGTCCAGCTCGACCCCCATTGACGGGAGGAACTCGGCGTAGGTGATGTATTGCTGTTGGGCAGCGACGATTCGGCGGGCGATCTCGAACTTGACTTCGTCGCCGAGGTCCTCGGGCAACAGCTCAACGATCCGGTTGTGTTCGCGAAGGAACAGCGTATGGGCTGCGGTCAGCCCGATGTTCTCATTGACGCGGACGTCGCCGGCGATCACCGCCGAGTCAGGGTCAGCGAAGAGTCGGCCTATCAGGTCTGTCTGAGGCGCATCCACGCCGGTGCGAGCTGCTGCGGTTGGAAGGTAGCCGTCGTCGTTGACGAGTGTGGCTTCGTTGTTGGTGGGGTCGCCGTCCACGGTCCCGTCGCGTAGCCAGTCGAGCCGCTCGGCGGAACCGCCATAGACAGCCCAGGCGTCGATGTACGAGCTGACGGTGTTGACCTGCTCCCGCGGCCTACCGTCGATTCCGGTTCCATCGGCAACGGCCGAGCGGGTTGTTGCGATGCCGCCGAGGTCGTTGGTGAAGTCCTCCAACGGGTCGTCGGGGTCAAAGCCGATGATCAGGTCTTCGTCTCCCACCTCCCGCAAGCCGATGGTGTGGTCGAGGAACTGGCCCCAGACGAAACTCCAGTGAGTGACACCGTTTTCGGAGAAGATGTTCTGATTGGAGTCGTTGAAGATCCGGTTGCTCAGATACCGCTCGGCGGGCCCGTCGACGGTCTCGCCGATGCTGTCGGCATAATTCGCGCCGGCGACACGTACATAGTTCTGTCCGGCTTGACCCAGGGTCAGGTCATCGAGGTTGTTGCCTGATCCGTCAAGCGAGCGCCGGTTGCTGAGGACGGTCGCAGCAAGGTCATCGGCTTCAGCTTCGAGGTCGGCAGCCTGCGCACCGAGGGCGGCGGTGGCGGCCTCCTTACCCTGCGCTCCGAGGGAGTTGATGGCGACCGATCCGATACCGGCGGTAGCGATCGGGATTACGAGCAGAGCCGACCAGGCTCGCTTGCTCGGGAACGGCAAAATTGATGGGGTTGGCTCATCGTTCAGGCCGGCGGGTGAACTCTCGTCGTCCTGTGGGTGGATGCTGGGTTGCACTGTGTACTCCTTCTTTGTGGGGAGTACTCACCGAACCATCGCGATGGCAATTCGGCCGCAGCGCCACGGCAAGGTTTCGACAAGACGGGATCGTGGCGTACTGGCACACCGCTTCAGCGCCAGATCCGCAGCCCTCGGCCTCCAAGGCATAGAAGGTCGCGGATCACCGTTCACATTCTGACGGGCGCCTCGGTGGGAGCAAGCTCAATGGTGCGACTCGCGAGAACGCAGCCCAGCGCCGTCAGCGCGCCGCCGAGGACCAACATGATCGCGGGGTCGTCGATGACCGCGGCGGGGTGAACGGTGGAGATGAACGGCAGGTTGAACCCCACCAGAGCAGCTGCAATAGCGGCGACAAGCTGAAGCCGCTTGAGCGACACGAGCGTGAGCGTCTGTTCCGCCAGCCAGAGAACCAACGCACCCTGGGCGAGAAGGTAGAAGGCTGAGGGAGTTACGGCTCCCGCAGCCAAGAAGTGAAGGTTCAAGAAGATACCGGTGGCCAGGCCCACACCGATCCGGCGACCCGTGACCAGGCTCGCCCCTGCAACCAGCTGACCGACCACGACGACCAGGGCGATCAACGGAGCAGCCGGGAGAACGACCGCCTCCACAAAGGGCTGATACCAGGCGAGCGTCGTGTCACCGTGAACGAACACGAAGCGGGTGATCACATCACCCGTCCACCACCCCGGGTCGATCACTTTCTCAGCGACGGCTCGCAGCCATCCGAGACCGATGAAGAGTTGGGTGACGACAACCCAGGCAGGGAGTCCGCCCACCCGGGCTGCCGCGATGCGGCCCGCCGTCGACCCGGCTGCAGAGAGTCGTTCGCCAAGTGGCCGAGTGAAGAGGTCTGAGATCTTTGTCCATGCGGCTGATTCTTGGGTCGGGGTGTTCGGACGGTGAAAGGCCAGTGGCAAGAAATCGACAAGACGGTCCCTTGATCAGCCGGCATGCCCAACTTGTCAATGTCTTGCCGGTTGCCTGCCGAGGCGTTGAGGGTGCTGCCTCATAGTGATTCTCAACACCAACCAAACCCCTCCCAAGGAGAACAACATGAAGAACCAAAAGCTACTCACCGTTGCAGCACTCGCCGGGCTCGCCCTCGGCGGCCTGTCCGTCACTGCGGCTTCGGCCCAGAGTTATGGCGACGAATCCACCGCCACGGTCGAGCAAACCGAATCAACTGTTGACACCGGTTCCGGCGACGCTGGCGACATCGTCCTCGTGCAAGACACCGAGGTCCCCGCCGACGCTGACCGCCAAGCGCCCGAGGGTGACCGCTCCGGCCGCCGTGGTCACCGAGGCGGCTGCAACCTTGAGGCTGCCGCCGAGGCGATCGGCATCGATGAGGCCGACCTCAAGGTAGCCATCGAGAGCGGTGACAGCATCGCTGATGTCGCAGATGCAAACGGCGTAGATGCCGACGTGGTCATCGATGCCATGGTCAATGCCAAGGCCGAGCACATCGCCGAGAAGGTTGCCGAAGGGCGCATCACCCAGGACGAAGCCGACGCCAAGCTGGCCGAGCTGGAAGCCCGGATCACCGATCGGGTGAACGGAGTGGAGGAGGCGCCCCAGAGCTGACCTTTCCCGCCGCTGCGCTTCACCAACTTCCTCCCATTGCGTGAGGCGCAGCGTCTGCTGCTCCGGATCACCTCGGTGGTCCGGAGCGGCCTTGCTTTTGCGCAAGACTCGACCCGGAGCGACCATGGGTCGCTCACCCACCTGCCTGGAGCCAACGTGACCTTGACCCAACGCACTCACCGCTTACTCGTCGCCGAGGACGACGCCGAGATCCGCCAGGCGCTGGATCGAATCCTCACCTACGAGGGCTATCAGGTGACAACCGTCAACGATGGTGCCGCCGCCCTAGAGGCGATCCTGGAGCATGAGCCGGACGCAATCCTGCTGGACGTGATGATGCCCTTCGTGGACGGGCTCAGCCTGTGCCGCAAACTGCGCGATCGGGGCGACCGCACACCGGTCCTCATGCTGACCGCACGCCACGAGCTGAGCGACCGCGTGGCCGGTCTCGACGCAGGAGCCGATGACTATGTCACCAAGCCCTTCGAGTTGGACGAGCTCCTTGCAAGAGTGCGGGCGCTGCTGCGCCGGGTCGACGACGAATCCAGTGAACGATTGTCGGCTGGTCCGTTTGCACTGGACATTCCTCGCCGGCAACTGATGGGTCCGAGCGGCGAGATCGATCTCACCCGAACCGAGTTCTCAATTCTCGAGCTGCTGATGCGTAACAAGGGGATCGTGCTGGAGCGGTCCGTGATGTATGACCGGATCTGGGGCTATGACTTCGGCGATTCGTCGAGATCGCTCGACGTTCACGTGGGCTACCTGCGCCGCAAACTCGAAGCCGACGGCACGGCCCGAGTCATCGAGACCGTCCGAGGTATCGGTTTCGTGCTGCGAGCGGAGGGCTGAGATGGGCCTCGGGGCTCGGTTGGCGATGGTGTTCGCTGGTGTGGCAGCAGCGACTGCGCTGACGGTAGGCGGCGCCTCATATGTCACCACCGACCGTCAGGTGACCGCCGAGATCGACCAGTTCTTGCGACAGCGGGCCGATGAAATCACCGGGGGGCAGCGAGACCAACCGGGCGACCGACGAGACGGCAAGAACAATGACGGGCAGCTCGTGGTGGCGGTCAGCCCCGACTCAGAAGTGCAGATCCTGGACAGTGACGGTGACGTCGTTTCCAACACTGGAGAGTTGCTTCCTGTAGACGGCTCGGACCTCGAGCTGGCGCGACGGAGCGGCCGGGCGGTACTGCGGACGATTTCGATAGGCGGGACCGACTATCGGATGATCACCGACCATCTGAATGGTGGCGGAGCGGTGCAGGTGGCCCGCTCTCTCGAGGAGTCGGTGAGTCTGTTGGACGTTCTTCAGACGCGAATTCTGATCGTCGCCGGAGTTGTCGCGCTGCTGGCGGCGGCCGTCGGTTGGGTCGTTGCCCAGCGAACCACGCGCCCGTTGCGGGCCTTGACTACAGCCGTGGACGAGGTGGCCGAAACACGCGACTTCTCGGTCCCGGTGGCCACGTCGGGGCGTGACGAGGTTGGGCGGCTCGGTCACGGGTTCAACCGGATGCTGGGAGCTCTGCAACAATCCCAGGAACAGCAGCGGCGTCTCGTTCAGGACGCCGCCCACGAACTGCGAACACCGCTGACCAGTGTGACCGCCAACGTGGAGTGGTTGATGCGAGCTCCTGAGATCGATCCTGCGGTCAGAACCGAAACGCTGGCGGGGGTACGCCGTGAACTTGGTGAGCTGAACGACGTGATGGCCGAGATCATTGAACTGGCGACCGACTCCCACGAACAGCCGCCGTTGGTAGCAACGGACCTGACTGGTCTGGTGGCCGGAGTAGTCGATCGGTTTGCTCGGCGCTCCGGGCGTGAGGTGACGGTTAGTGCGGCGCCGGTGACGGTCATGGCAGATGCCGATTCGATGGTACGAGCCGTGACGAATCTGTTGAGCAACGCCCACAAGTACAGTCCGATCGGTACTCCGATCGGTCTCGACGTCGGCCCGGCCGGAGTGTTTGTGGATGACGCCGGACCCGGCATTCCACCGTCCGAGCGGGAACTAGTGTTCGAACGTTTCTACCGCCGCGACCAAGATCGCTCCAAGCCCGGCTCGGGCCTCGGTCTGTCGATCGTGGCCGGGATCGTGGAACAGCATGGCGGCACTGTCACGGTCACCGACTCAGACCTCGGCGGCGCCCGGGTGGGCTTCTCGCTTCCCATTCTCCCAACCGCGTAACTGCTGACCGGCGTTGATGATGGGCGTTTCCTTCACCGAGACGCGTCGAAAGTGTTGGAGAGCAGCACTTTCGGCGCAGGTCGGTGAAAGCGGTGTCTCGTTTGAGCGAGGTGTCAGCCTGGTGGAGGCAACTTCGTGAGCGAATACATGGTGTGACCTTCGGTGACCGCCCCGATTCGAGCGGCGTTTTCGGGTGCACTCATGTAGCCAGCCAAACCCTCCATGTCAACGTCGAACGCCAGGATCATCGCGGTCTTGGCGTCCGCCTGGGCCACTTTGACTCCCCCATGTACTGCGCGGTTTGCTTTGTATCTTCGTCGAAGATTGCCTTCCATTCGTCGTAAGGAACCGACAGGTGGGCGATTGTCAACAGGTCCATGATTGACTTCCCCTTTTGAAGACCCGACTGTGGCGGATCGGCCCGCCGCGATCCGACGGGCGTGTTTTCGAACCTAACACCAGGGTCTCTACGTGTCGATCGATCATCTCGGCCGAGTGCCTGGCGCGTGAGGCGCCCGATTCCTAGACCAGGCTGCTTCCTAAAGCAGGCCGCAAGTGATGCCGTTTAGAGGATGGTCATGCGTTTGCACACTCCGGTGAAATCTGATCAAGTCAAGATCCTGGTTGTTGAGGACGCGCCCGAGTTCCAGGAGATTCTGCGGATCGCCCTCGAAACTGACGGGTACCGGGTCTCGGTGGTGGATACCGGCGAGGAAGCGCTAGAGCACGTGCGTCATTTTCAACCCGACGTTGTCCTGCTGGACTTGGTTCTGCCCGGACTGGATGGCACCGAAGTGTGCCGCCAACTTCGCACATTCACCGATGCGTACATCGTGATGGTCACGGGCAAGGACGCCGAAGTGGACAAGCTCATCGGCTTGGCGGTAGGTGCTGATGACTATCTGACCAAGCCGTTCTCACCCCGCGAACTCGTGGCCCGCGTGAATGTCCTTCTCCGTCGTCCGCGGATGGGATCAATTGACCAGCAGGCGACTCTGGTTCGCGTGGGTGATATCGAGCTCAACACCGAGTCTCGTGAGGTGTCGGTAGACGGTGAACCGTTGGAGCTCACCCGAATCGAGTTCAATCTCCTCGCAACTCTCGGTTCGAATCCAAAGAGGGTCTACTCCCGTCAGCTGCTGCTGGAAACGGTGTGGGGCGACGCATGGTTTGACGACCACGTCGTCGACGTTCACATCGGGAACCTACGTAAAAAGATCGACGCTAACGGGGTGCGCCACATCAAAACGGTTCGCGGTGTCGGCTACCGAATGGCCCTGGCTAGCTAGATAGACAATCTGACCGGGATCTTCACCGTCACTGTGCTCGGACCATCGAACGAGTCTGGAACAACCAGGTTTGCTTCGATTGTTGAGGCAAGCCTCTCCGCCAAAGCCAGGCCCATGCCTTCGCCTTCTCCTGCGCCCCGTCTCTCGCCTGCCCCGCCGGGGTCCGAGAGGTCGAATGCAACCTCCCCATCCTGGAGCTGAGCAACAAGGGTGAGGGTGCCCGGGCCGGAATGGGAAATGGCGTTGTCGATGAACTCCCCTAGAAGCGATCCGAGAAGGTCTGCGATTGTGAAAAGCACGGTGTCAGATGGTGCGCGGTTCTCGACAAATAGGAGTTGACCGCCGCCCATGGCTTCGCGCGACCATGTCTCGCTGATAGTCGACAGGATGGTCGAAAGCTCGACCTCGGCTGGCTCCACCCGTATCCCGTCATCCAAGTCAACGAACAGGATCAGGCGTGAAAACAGTCGGAGTAGATCATCGGCGGACCCTTTGGCGGCCGAGACGTAGCTTTTGCTCTGGGGGTCAGACAGATGCCCTTCGAGCAGATCGAGCATGCCCACCACACCGTTCAGTGGCGTACGAACTTGACGTGACAGTGACGCCAAAAACGCTTCTCGCCGTTCAGCGGAACGTTCCAGCTCGATCCGAGCTCGCTGGAGTTCCAGGGTTCGCTCGGTAACGACCGAGTCGAGGTTCTGGTTGGCCAAATAGAGATCGCGAAGTCCCTTCTCTGCTATGTCTTCTGCCTCAAGGCGAGCGGCCTTCTGCCTGGCAAGGCGCCGTTCAAGCCGTGCTATTTGGTCTTCGCTCACGCGACTTCGGCCAGGGCCACATGGAACACGGTCTTGCCTTCGAGCGATAGCTCGGACTGGCGGGTCACCTCAAGCGGTTCGTCGAACAGATCGCCTGCCCCAAGGATGAGGCCTTCTGCCAACGCCCACAAGCCTCGTGAAGACACGTAGGTCACCTCGATCGATCGTTCGTCGAGCATGCGGGTCGTAACCGACGGCGTGGCAGCATCGGGATAGAGCTTGCGTACCTCGACGTGAATAACGTCGTCGATGATTGCGAGGAATTCGAACGCAGTGCCGTCGTAGTTCACGAGATCGCCCACCGAGGCCGCAAGATCGGGCAGGATTGCGCGGCCCAGAATCCGCATCAGGTCGGATGGATCAGCGCTGGTCAACTCACAGGCCGAACCGGCGATCCTCATCAACTCGGAATCGGGATACGTGCCTAGTGCCGTATAGGAACCGCCGACTCCGGCGTGGTCCAGAATGTCGTCCCAAGCGTCGGCGCCGTGGAGCTTGGTCACAGCGGTCTCGACGACGTTGAAAATGATGCCCTTCATGGTGAATCTCGGTGGTGGTTGAGGCGGATATTGAACGCATCGGCTACGTCCTGTGCTTCTAGCTCTATTCGGCCGACCAACGCCAAAACGGAGGACATGTCCTCGGCATCTCGCATGGTTCTGCAGATCTGGCTGATGCCGTGGGCGCCGAGAAGCGTGGACGTAGAGCCCAACGTGTGAGCCGCTCGCTTGATCTGGTCCACGTCTTCTTTGTCGCGGCCCTGGATGATCGAGTCCATCCGGCCAGGAAGTTCGGTCAAGAAGGTGCGGATGAGTCCATCCACGAGCGCTGGATCGTCCAGATCGGCTGCCAACTGGTCGAGGGTCTCTTCATCGACTGAGGAGTTGTGACGGGCACCGGCCACAGGCTGCATGCTTGATGGGGCCAACCACTTCCCAAGCATCACCGTCATGTCAGCGGAGCTCACCGGCTTTGGCAAGAAGTCATTCATGCCGGATTCGAGACATCGTTCCCGATCACCCGACAGCGCATTGGCAGTCATGGCGATGATCGGCGTTGATTCGGTAATCAACTCCGCCGCCCGGACTTGCGCCGAGGTTTCAAGGCCGGTGATTCCCGGCAGATTCCAGTCCATCAAGATGGCATCCACCTCAAGACCCTCAGCGCTGCCGAGCAGCTCCAGGGCCTCCTCGCCCGAGTCAACAACGATGGCTTCCATCCCGAGTTTCTGAATCTGACTCTTGGCCAGCAGTTGATTTACCGGGCTGTCTTCGACAACAAGAATCCGTTGTCCTGCTCCTGAGGCCCGGCCCGACGGGCGTGTCTGCAACTCTGGCGGCGTAGTTGGCTCCAGCGGTAGATCCACCGTGAACGTGGAACCCACCCCGACTTCTGACTCGACAGTGAGGGTCCCCGTCATCAAATTGGTGAGCCGGGCACACACCGCCAATCCCAAGCCACTACCACCGGCACGCTTCCTGTGCGCTTGTGTAAAAGGCTCGAACAGTGTTGGGATGGCATCGGCTCGAATACCTATGCCTTGATCGGTCACGACGCACCGAATAGTTGAGCTTTCGAGACTGGATAACGCCACGGAGATGTTCCCCGTGTCGCTGTAGCGGATCGCATTCGTAACCAGATTTCGGATGATCTGGGTGAATCGAACCTCGTCGCCCACCACCCAGTGCGGAACTTCGGGCCCAACGGTCAGAAGGAGCGATAGACCCTTCACCGCGGCGGACTCCCTCGCCGGTCCGATGATGCCGGCAACAACATCAGCAACCGGGAAGGCCGCCAACGACAGCTCCAGCCGGTCCGATGCGATCCGGGCATAGTCGAGAAGGTCATCCACCAGCACCTGGAGTGACTTCGCCTCGCGATTAATTGCCGTGCTGAGTCGTTTCTCGTCCGATCCAAGTTCGCCGTCGACCAACATTTCCGACAGACCGAGAATGGAGTGAAGCGGTCCCCGAAGTTCGTGGCTGACCTTGGCTAGAAACTCGAGGTCGTGCTGGTCGTTACTTGCCACGCCTTCCTCCCAACAGAGGTCATCACCGGTAGTTCAACCCTATTGCCAAACAGGACTGCGGTGAGCAATAGCGCCATCGTCGCTATTTGCATGGTCACGATCTGCGTTCCTGAGGTTGGGCCACCGAAGGCGAACAACCCGCTCTGAATCAATGCGCCGCCCAGGACCAGCCAGGATTCGCGTGCACGGTCAACCGCCAGGTCGAGCGTCGCCGAGGTTGAGGCGATTGTGAACAACGAGGCAGCCAGGGCGTAGGGGCCGAGTAATCCGGCGATCGGCCGATACTCGTTGCCTCCGATCAACGAAACAATCTGGTCGTCGAGAACCCAGATCCCGGTGGTCGCAGCCAACGATGCGAAGCCGACGAGGCGTAGGCAGTTCTTCTTCACGGTGGCTCCATCGTCCGCCGATGCCCGAATCATTAGGGGGATCATTGTGCCGTGAAGTGCTATGGCCATCATGTAGACCACTCGACCGACGAGTCCTACGAGTGCATATCGACCAGCATCCACCGGACTCAGCACGATCTTGGCCGCCACGAGGTCGCCATTGGTGATCAGGACGGTGGCCACTGAGAGGAGGGCCACTTGCGCTGCAGTCTTCCCGGTGGTGCTACCGGATGCAACCGCCGGTTGTGACGGTCGACCCGCAAGCGACAAGCCCGACGTTCGCAGCGCTGAGCGTGACACCATCAAGCCGCCGACGAACGCGATGTTGATGGCAACCGTGGCACCGACAGCACCAAGCCCCAGTCCAACAAGCGCGACGGTTGCAACCAGTCTGACGAGCACCTCCGCAAGGAACGTTTTGGCCAGCGGACCCAACGCCAGATTGCCTTGGAGCTGTCCTCGGTCGACGGAGAGTGCGAGGTGGGCTGGCAGACCGAGCGCCATCAGCGGGATGAGCCAGGAGCTGCCGAGTTCGAACATCGAGGTAAGCGCAGGGCTGGCGATCAGAACCGCTGCGGCCAGAATTGATGCGAAGACCATGGAGCTGGATCGGATTTGCGGAACCTGTGATTCGGCACCCGAGGCTTCTTCGGCGGCGGCTTTGGCTGTCAGCAACTGCGTTCCGCCGGTGAGAACGGTGGAGGCCAGCAGGAAGGTGACCATGAGCGCTGCGTCTCCAAATTCAGCTGCGGTCAGCGCCGCCCCGAGGATGAGGTTGGCCAGGTAGTTTCCGGCCCCTGCGCCGATCATGGAAAGCGTGAGCAGGCTGCCCCCTGCGATCAGTTGCTTCTTGGTGGTTAGGTCAGCCATGGAAGAAGTCCTGCCGTTGAGAGAAGGTGCCTGAGCGAAGGGTCCTTCGGGGTGACGATTTGGAGTTGGCCCCCGTTGCGACGGGTTGCGTTGACGGCTTGGACCAATCCGTTGACGGCGCCGAGGTGAAGGCTGGCGACGTTCTGCAAGTCAACCCGGATGGCGGGTCGGGGCAGCTTGTTGAGTTCGGTGAGCTGGCTCTTCAGGCGAAGTGCCTCTGACGGGCCAACATCGCCGACAAGTTGGACGATTGAGCTCATCGGGACATGACCTTTCGGTCGGCGAGCTTGGAGCCATGAAGCTCGAAGGTCGCAACGAGTGCTGGGCTCGGGCACACGTACTGGACCGACGCACCAGCGGTTCGACGCACCGTGTCGAGATTCTCAAGGAACAACAGCCCAGCGGTGTCGAGGAACCGCACCTCGCCGGCGTCGATGACCAAGTCACTAGCAATGTTGTGCTGGCAGAGGTACTGGAGCTCCTCGAGGCAGTGCACATCCAGACGGGCCGGCAGCGACGTGGTCTGGTAGTTCAGGCCAGGTTCACCTCTGGTTTCGTTACGACCTGGGCTTGGGGCGGTGAGGGTGAGTGTTGCAGTCATTTCCGTGTCTTTCGTTGTTCGGGGAGTGCGCTTTGCACTACTTCAATGATCGGCGTGCTGGTTCAAGGCCGATTCGCCCGAAGTTCAAGACTTGGTCAAGAAACTGGCTCAGGAGTAGGCCATGTTCTCGAACTGGAGCACGTGCCACTGCACAACATCGGCGAGCGGTAGGCACGTCGCCGCGGCATGATTGGCCTGGCCCAGTTCTTCCCGTCGGGCGTCATTGCCGAGCACGTTCATCAGTGCGGTCGCCAGTGAGTCAACGCTTGCGGGGTCGAAGATTTCACCAGCAAATCCTTCTTCCTCGATGAGGTCCACGAAGTCGCCGATGCGAGGAACGATTGCGGCGCGGCCATAGGCGCCGGCCTGATGGAGAGGCCCGGAGCTGCCGGTCGTGGCGGTGTAGGGGAAGGCAACCACGCTGGCGCTCGTGAACAAGTTCGGGATGTCTTCTTCTTCGACGTAGCCCCAGAAACGGACCTGGGAGTCGTCCTCCAGCTGAGCTTCAAGCTCTTCTAGATAGTCGGGAGCGTTTGGGTTGTTGGATCCGGCAATGACCAGCTCCACGTCGCTGAATTCGTCGGTTTTGATCAGCTCGGCGTGTGCTTCCAGGAGCCCTTCGACCCGCTTGTAGGTGCCGAACTTGCCGAAGGCAAGAATGCGCCGCTTGCCGTCGATCGAGTCGGTTTCGCAGACGTCGGATGCTTCGAAGGTGCCGTGCGGCGCAAGATAGACGTTCGTGGCCGAATAGCGCTCTTGGAGGATCTCCACGTACTTCGGGATGGTCGTCCCGACCGTGTCTGCCAGCAACACAACTCTGGTCAGCAAACGCCCAATGGCCATGATGATTGGCTTGGCCACGCGGGAGGTCTTGAACCCCGCCTCGTCCAGATCGACCGTGTCCATCAGGTTGTGCAGGAGCACGTTGGTTCTGAAACCAAACAGTCGCAGAAGGGCAGGAGTCAGCAGACCTACGGCGGCGGGAATTCGTGCGTTGCCAAACGATGTGAAGTGGAGATTGAACATCACGATGTCCGGACGAGATTTCCTGGCGGCGGCGAGCACCCGCAACGGATTGAGGACGTTGTTGAATTCCCACACCGGCTCACAGATGACCGACGGGTTTGCGGCTGCGGTCTCTGCCGGCAGCGAGGTTTCGCTCCAAACCGTCAGGCTCTGAACCGCTTCGTTCTCACCTAGGTGCTTGGCGAGGTGATGGCCGTATTCGTTGAGAGTGGTTCGGGAAGGGGGCAACGCACTGACCAGGGCAATCCGTAGCCCGGAGGTCGGGCGAGGGCCGCCACGATGCAGCTTGTGGCGCAGGCGGATTCCCACCAGTGAGGCCAAGAACCCGACGCTTGTGCGTAGTGGCGCCACCTTGGATCCTGGGGCGTCGTACCAGGTCACGCCTACTTCAGAGACCCCGTAGCCCTTCCTCTGGGCCAACCACAGAAGTTCGAGGTCGAAGGAAAAGCCATCGATCAGTTGAGCGGCGAACAGCTCCTTTGCAACGTCGGCCCGGAAGAGCTTGAAGCCGCACTGGGTGTCGGCAAACTTGAGGCCAAGAATGATGCGGGCCAGAGTGCGAAGCACGTTACTGAGAAGCTGCCGAAGGCCCGAGCGATTCTGCTCCATCGACCCTTCGGCTGCCCGGGAGGCAATGACGATCGGCGACGTGGCCATCTCGGCCAACATGGGCTCGATCTCCTCGATCGGGGTTGACATGTCAGCATCGGTGAACAGAATCAGCTTGCCTCGGGCTGCGTGGACTCCGGCCCGAACGGCTGCCCCTTTGCCACGATTGACCCCGGGCGCCAGTATCCGCAAGTTCCGCAGGTTCAGGTCTTGAAGTGTGGCGACGGTGTTATCGGTGGAACCGTCATCGGAGACGATGATCTCGAAGCTGCGCCCTTGGCCGGCGAGATAACTTCCCACGGCTGCGATCGTCGGAATGATCCGAGTTGCTTCGTTGTAGGCGGGGATCACCACCGTCAGGTCGGGGTTGGACGCAGTTGGCTGGAAACGCCACTGGGTGAACGGGCTGGTGAGGTCGAATACTGTTTGGCTTGTCATGACCCTGACGGTAAGAATCGGGACTCAAGCGATTCCCAAGCCAAGATCAAGGTTGGTTAAAGCCTCGTCAAACGCTCCACTCGCCAGTTGCCGTCACGCAACACCATGACGACCTCGTACTTTTCAGAGATCGAATACGTGGATCCGCCCCCCACGTCTACAGACCCGATCGATGAGATCTCGAGCCCCAAAACCTGACCGTCCAAGCTGTAGAAGTACGTGGTGATCCGATGGCTGGCCCAACTGGGATCAAGGGCAACTTCCAGGTTGGCAGCTTCCTCTTGGCGCTGGAGGGCGCCGCCGGAGAACCACGTTTCATTTGCTTCGCCCGCCAACGCGCCCACCCATGCCTTGGCGACATCCAGCCTCGTTTGGCGCTCCACACTGCGGAACAAGCCGGGTTCATCAGTATTCCACGAGACCGCTTCGCTCCTGACCGATAGCGGCTCGGCCGAGTCTGTGAATGCGCTGGCGGGGTCGGCACCGGTGCCGTACGAGATGATGACCGTGGTGAGGCTGGCGAGCGTCGCCGCGGCGACGATGACAACTACGCCCCCGAGCACTACAGCCATCATCCTCTTGACCTTGCTGAGTGACGTCATGGCTCGATCCGGTGCTCGACGGTGCGGCCAAGGACTGAAACCGAGATGATTCCCGGTTCTGGTTGAACCAGCGCCGACGCTCGGCCGTCGGTCGTGGTCGTGGACCGATCGCCAATGACAACTTCGGTGCCGTCCGCAACCAGGCCACCCGAAGGGTTCAGAATTGGCCCCACGAAGACCCGGTAACCGTCGTCGTCGAGCAGGCCAGACACGTCGAAATCCTGCACGGCACTGACTGCCCTGATGATCTCCGGATCGGACGTCTGGCCGTTCACCGATGCCCCGACGCTTAGAATCTGTGGGCTATTCGGCGCGGTCCAGAACGCCCGCAGCCTTCCTTGCTGGACGGTGGCGGGTACGAGTGTCGTCGTCGTCGGTGTGGTCAGGCGGAACACGCCGGCCACACCATCGGGTAGTTCGTTTCCAAACAGATCCGTGAGTGGGGCGGTCGCTAGTTCGATCACCTCGCGCCCGTCGGCTGCAATGGTCGAGGCGTCCAAATCGAGATCCACGGAGCTGGCAAACCCCGGAACCTCGTTGAGGACCGCCGGCACACCAGTGATCTCGCTCATCGTCACCCAAACCGAGTTGGCGCCCGCCGCGGTGCCAGCCACCAGTTGGGTCGATGCGATCGACCGCGCGATCGTGGTTACTTGGCTCGAGGTTTCCTCGGTTGGGCTCTGCCGTTGGAATTCGACTGCGGTTCCGGCCGGCATCGCGTTGCCGTAGATGTCTCCGGGGGTCACTACCGCCAAGCTCAGGTCCTTCCCGTCGGCAACGATCGTCCGCGGTCCGACGAGCACATCGGTGAAGCCGTCAGGCTCACCGGGAGCAACCGAAACATCCAGCTGATGTTCCCCCACCAACAGGGTCAAATGACCTGCGGTCTCGGACACGGCATCCGGGGCGGTCCACGACGAAGCGCCAGGGCCGAGTTCAGTCGTGAACAGGAGGACCGATCCTCCCGAGAAGGCGACGATCTCGACGCTGCCCCCAACGTCGTCCATTTCTATTTGGATGCTCAGCGGATCGCCGGCAATTACCGGTCCTCGCAGCTCGACCGATACCGGCGTAACGAAGACGACTGGTTCTGGGGTGGGTCGCATGATGAACGCAACGATGACGATGACGGCGCCGACGGCCAGGAGCTTCAGAAGGCGACTCATGGCTGCATCTCGCGTGTGAACGTGGTGACAACGATGTGTATCGCCGGGTCCCCTGCATCGGAGCCTTCGAGGGTTGAGGGAAGTGCGAAGGAAGCATCGACCGTGTCATCTCGACCGTTGTCGTTCCACAACCCCGGAACCGATACGGGTTGGACAACGCCGAGGTCGGTCAGCGTGAAATCGAACGACGTGTTCCGCTGGGGCCGTATCGATGTAGGCAGATAGTTGACGTCCACCCAGGCAACTTCGCCGTCGACCAGCTGGGCCGTCACCAATCGGGGGATCGTGGCCGTAGCGGTGAGGTCGTTTTGAAGACGGCCGCTGAGCGAACCCTCGCTGAACTGCAACTGGGTGGGGGCCAGGCGCTCCAAATTGCGGCCCGTTACCAAGGCCTTCACCGACAACTCATAGGAAGCCACCGGCTCGTCGAGAACGATCTCGGTGACGGCGTTGGGGTTGAACTCTGGATCGGTCAGATCGGTGCCCTCGATGGCCCCGGCCACACCCTCGAAGTCAACCCGAAACGGCACGGTCTCACCGGGGAGAACCTTCAGCACGGACGCCTGACCCGCAGCGTAGGAAGCCATCGACTCGCCAACTGAGTTGAGCAACGTACCGGTGATCGTCAGATCTGCCGGGTCTACGTCAACATTGGTGATCTGGCCGACGATGTGCCATCTGGTGCCGACCTGCACGACCTGAGCGTCGAGGATCTCAACCCTCGGCCGGTCCAACACATCGTTGTAATCGGTCGGCCCGGTGGTTTGAAGTCGACGACCAAGGTCGAGGTAGTCAACGGACGTGCGCCGCACGAACTGCTGGTTCGGAATTGTGTCAACCCGGTTGTCGGGCTCCACGAACCATTTGCCGGAACGCAGAACGACAATATGAGATGCCGACAACTGATAGCTCTCGACCGAAGTGAGGTAGTCCAGGTCCACCGTTACCTCGGCGACTTCGTCGCTCCTCATTTCAACATTGGATACGACGATTGAATCCAGCTTGGCGTAGCCGGCGAGGAGGCCGTCGGTGACCGACAGGTCGAGATCGAATTGTTCTTGGGAAGGTCGGGTGGACGGGTCCAGTCGGTTCCACGCTTCCTCGTAGCGCTTGAAGTCCAGGTCGTCGTAGTAGGCGACGACCTGAGCAGCTGGTTCGTTTCTCGGCGTCGGGTTGAGTTCTTCGACGACGCCGACCGCGAGGTAGACAAAAACGATTGCCCAACTGGCATATCCGACCCTCCGAAGGAACAGCGGCATGGCCGGAAAGCTCCGGACCGATGAAGCCGTGTTCGGATCTGGCGTGAGCGAGTTCTGAGCCGACCTCAAGAATCGGCGAACACGAGGCAATGCATTCTGGGCGAAGGGGTTGTCGGCGAGTGGGCGGCGGGCGAATGGGCGGCGGCGAGAGCCGAAGCCGATGAGCGCCCATGCTTGGGTGACTATCGCGGCAACCACTCCGGTCATCGGAAGCGTTGACCACATGAGCCGCTGCCATGCGGGAATCTCCCGGACGGCTAACACCGGCGGAAGCGGAGGCACGTCCGCACGCTCCCAGACCGTCACGTTGTTTCGAAGCGGACCGAGCCGATGCCATCCGCTGGAACTGAGCAGCGGGTCGTAGAACTCGTCATTGGAGAATATGAACTTCAGGTTGTAGCGCTCAGGCGTGGTCAGGAATTGTTGCAACGACCCGATTCCTCTGATGCCCCTGAACTTGGCTCCTTCGAGACGCTCAACCGGCCGGCTGACGAGTTCGGGCAGGCGCCGCACCGAGTGATAGTTGCCATCTGGAGTGGTCGCCGACGTCTGCGCACTGAGCCGGGCCATCTGGTCACCGAATCCCAGCGCCAGGTAGCGCCAGCGGTCGTGCTGGTCCCGCTCCAGGAACTCGGTGATTGGAGCCGGGTCAACCGGGTCGGGCTGCAACGGCCGGAACCTTCCCAACGTTGCGGCGAACAAGAACGAAGCACCGAACGCAACGGCCAGCAAGGTTCGCAGAATCCCAGTCCATCGAGATCGCGGCAGCGTCACGATGTTCGAGACGAACTGCCCGGCCAAAGGCAAGATCGCGATAGTCGCCCACAGGGTGAAGCGGTCAAGTGTCAGGATGTCGAAGGCACCGCCCAGTAGCAGCTTGGGAATGGGAGTGGTTCCTCCCGTGCCGAGCAAGGTGAGAAGACCCACCGATGCGGCGAGAGGCCAAAGTTTGGTGCGCACTTCGCGCACTATCAGGATTGGGGCCATCAGGAGAAGCGGACCCCATGGCACCAGGAAGAAAACCAGGCCGGCGTTTGGATTGTCCAGGAAGCTGTCTCGGGACGAGTGCGGGATTGGGACTTGGGAGATGGGGTCAGAAGCCGTCCAGAGCCAATAGGGCAGCACCACGAGAACGAGCGTGGCCAACATCGCTCCCCCAACCACCCCAATCCGGATTGTGACAGGAATGATCCGAGACAGCCGGCGAGCAATAAGTGGCCACCAGTGGCTGGGCTTCACAGACCGGTAGTGACCCGCAACCTCGCCTTCAACGGGTATGCGAGCTTGGTCAAGCAGCGCTCTGACGACGATCGGTCCCAGGAAGAAGACCGATCCGAAGAGAACGGTCACATGATGTCCACCGGTCGTTGCGGCCACGGTTGCCAGACCAACCAACAGCGACGGTCGATGACCCTCCACGAGCCAGCGATGAATGGACGGAAGCGCGTTGAGGAGTAATCCCAGCGAGAAGGTCGTGGGCAACTGCCCAAACACGTGAACGGCCTCGGCGATCGACGTCGACAACACCAAAAGCAGCGCTGCCCAATTGGCAGCGCACTCGGAAACCCATATGCGGGAGAACCGCTTCACGCCGATCGCCAGAATGAGAACCGACGACAGCTGAACCAGAACAAAGGCGGCGTCAAGCCCTATGGCGTGTGACAGCAGCCCCATCAGTTGGTGAGTCCCCGGCGGGTAGCTGGTTACCGTGAAGCCCGTGTACCAGCGCGTGTCCCACGTGCTGAACCAGTCCTGGGCGTAATGGTCTGCGAAGAACATGTGCACGTACGCGTCGTAGGTCTGCTGGAAACTGCCCATTAGAAGCAACGCACCATGGACCAAAGTGGCGACGGCAAGCGTGAGTCGCAGTGGTGGTGAGGTAGTGATCGCCGGCGTTTCCATATCCGCTAGCTTCGGCTCACCACATCAGGTTAAACGCTGACCTTTCTCAAGAAATGGTTAAGAAGCCAATCGTGCGAAGAACGCTTGGCGCACCTGTTCAGCGAGATGTGGCGCCGGCGATGACGAGGTCGACCACCTGGTCGGCGAGTTGTTCGGTGATGGGTTCGCCGGTCAGGAGCAGCCGGACCCAGAGCGGACCGATGATGGTCTCGATGATCAGGTTGGCGTCCGTCGTTGGGGGGAGATCGCCCCTTTCAACTGCTCGTTCAACGACTTTTGCCGACAGAGCGAGGCGGTGGGCCCAGAAGCCGTGCATCGCTTCGGCGAGTTCGTCCGATGCAGCTGCTGCAGCCGCTATCGACCGGGACCGTCGCGATCCCGCATCGGTGCCGATGTTGGCCACCACCTCCCGGGCGAGCATGCGTAGGTCTTCCAGCAGAGACCCGGTGTCGGGAATTGGAACGGCGTCGGCGCTGTGGAGCGCGGCTGCGTCTGCGGTGAGGTCGGCCTTGGTGGGCCAGCGCCGGTACACGGTGGTCTTATGGACCCCGGCTCGCGCCGCCACATCTTCGACGGTCATCTTGTCGTAGCCAACCTCGTTGAGGAGTTCTCCAGCGGCTTCCAGGACCGCGGTACGGACCCGCTCGGCCCGGCCGCCGGGTCGTTGTTCGCCCACTCGAGGTTGTCTGTCGTTCATCATTCCTCACCTTATCGCAAAAGGGGTTGCGTTTATATCATGGGTGATGCATAGTAGAAACGCAACATGAGTTGCGACTAGATCAAGAGTCGAAAGTAGAGGAACACCATGCATCACGAACTGCACACCGAAATCGAGATCAGCGCCCCGGCCCAAACCGTGTGGACCGTTCTCACCGACCTCGACCACTATTCCGAATGGAACCCCTTCATCGTCGAAGCCAGCGGCGAGGTCGCGGTCGACAAGAAGCTGGTCAATCGGCTCCAGCCTCCCGGCGGGAGAGCCATGACGATCAAACCTGCCGTGACAGTGGTCGAACCGACTCAGACGTTCGAGTGGCTCGGCCATGTCGGGGTTCCCGGCGTGTTCGACGGCCGCCACCGGTTTGACCTCAAAACAACACCCTCCGGCGGCACCCAACTGGTCCAGAGCGAGCAGTTCAACGGTGTCCTCGTTCGGTTCATGCGAAAGATGCTCGACAATCAGACCCGTGACGGATTCGAGGCTATGAACTCTGCGCTCAAGGCTCGAGCCGAGGCAATGGCGGCGGCCCAGTCATGAACCCGAGGGGTCTCACCGCGTGATCGAGCTCCACGCCAGCTGTGCCCGACCCATGCTGAACCACGACAGCTCGGCTACAAAGGGAACAGGACAGCCAGCCATCCCCTAAGACCAGGAGCGGACTATGAGTAGCGAGCAGAAGATCACCGTTGCAGACGGAGGCCCGTACATCGTGAGCGGCAGCGTGCCGATCACGACAAAGTCAATCGTGACGTCCGAACACGGCGAATCGCTCACGTGGAAGACCGATACCGCCGGCGAAACCAAGCCGAAGGTCCGCCTGTGTCGCTGCGGTGCGTCGTCCAACAAGCCCTACTGCGACCAAACCCACGCTTCGATCGAATGGGACCACGCCGACAACGCCCCAGATGGCACCTACGCCGAACGCGCCAAGAGCCTCGGCGGTGAGGGAATCGAAGTGTTCGACGACCGACCCCTCTGCGTCCACGCCGGATTCTGCGGAAACAAGGTCACCAATGTGTGGAAGATGGCGGCCAAAACCGGCGACAGCCAGATCCGAGCCGAGGCGATGGCCATGATCGAACGCTGCCCCTCGGGAGCCCTCAGCTACACGGTTGACAGCGAAGCGGTGGAGCCGGACCTTCCCGTTCAGGTGGCCGCAATTCCCGACGGTCCTCTCTGGGTCAGCGGCGGGCTCAAAGTCGAACGATCCGATGGCTCCACGCTCGAGACCCGCAACCGGGTCACGCTCTGTCGCTGCGGACATTCCGGCTCGAAACCGCTCTGCGACGGCTCACACAGCGACGTCGGTTTCACCGGCTAGACCGAGTTGGTTCGCCGAGGTCAGGGGACGTCGGTAGCACTCATTGCGCCCTCGCAAAGCTCTTGGCGGTTGCGGCAAGAGAAACGGGCAGCGGCGTTGACTGCTGCTGGAAGCGCTGTTCGAATGCACTGGAGTCGATGATGAAGTCGTTGTCGAATTCGTAGAGCAGCTCAGTCAGCTCGCCTGCGGGTTTGTTGAACCTTCCCACGATCTTCAGCAACCAGGGTGGGGTCGACGCGACCTTCACTGGCTTACCGACCGCCTCCGCGGCGATCTCTGCCATCTGCCGTTGGCTGACCGCCGGAGCCGACGGTGCGTGCCAGGCGCGCCCCCAAGCGGTGGAGTCGCCGGCCAGTGCAACCATCGCAGCCGCAATGTCCGGAACATACGTCACCGAATGGCGAGCGTCCGGATCGCCCAGAACCCGGACGGTCTTGCCCTTCACCAGCGGACCGAAGAAGATGTCGCCGTAGCTGGATCCGTCGACGCCGGGACCGATGAAGTCGCTGGCACGAATCGCCGCAACCTGGATGCGGCCCTGATCGTGGGCGATCTTCAGGTCTTGCCACATCTTTGCTCGAACCGCGCCCTTCTTGGTGGTAGCGACGAGTGGGAGGTCCTCTGTCATCGGTTGATCTACCGGGCCGTAGCCATACAGGTTGTCGATCACGATCAGCGGGACGCCCGCGGCTTCGCAACCGGCGACGATCGATTCCTGGAGCGCGGGGAACTCTTCAACCCACTGGTGGTACGGGGGCTGAGCGGTGTGGAACACGATCGACGCATCGCTCAGAACATCAATTGCGGTGGCTCGGGTGCTGATGTCGGCGGCCACGCTGACAGCGCCGCCGAGCAGGGTTCCTGATCGTGAAACAACCCGAGGTGCAAGTCCGTTCTTCACGAGTGCGGCAGCGAGGGCGGACCCTACTGCGCCGGCACCGAGGACCACCGGAGCTCGGAAACGACTGGCAAGATCCTGGGCGGTCATAAGTCTTCCTCCAACACCCACGTGTGGTTCGGGTCAGACACCGCAGGCTGTGCTCGTGTCTACCACGAAAGAGGCTATCGAGCCCCTCGGCCCGCTCAGGGGCATCGATCCCGCGTTCCAATTCCCCGACCAGCGGCGAAAGCCGAGTTTGGGAACGCCCTGGCCGACGGGAACGTGCTGCCCGATGCCCCAGATCCGCCTGCGGCCCGTTAGTGGTGGACACGTCCCAGGCCGCCTGCGGTAGATGAAGCCTGGGGAGAAAGCCCTTGATGCGGCCGGAGCGTGTGACAAATGCCACGGTTTTGGTGGAACATTCGTCACTGCGTCAGTTGGTCGATCGGGAGGAAAGTTGGAATACCCCTCTCAAGGACCTGTCATGGCGACAATCGTTCATCGTCATCCTGAAGACCTGCGCAGCGGGTCGCTGAGACTCGCCGCACTACTGGTCGCCGTGGCAACACTTCTCGCGACGATCATTATCGTTCGGCAAATTGGCGGCGACGATACCGCCAGCAGGACCGCCACCGCGCCGGCACCCGCCGCCGCGGTCACCGTCAACGACCGTTGACGGTGATCACGGTAAGCAACTTCGCATGTGACATCGACCTTTTCCAAGCCAACGGACTGACATGACACTAGACCTCGCCTTCACCGCATCGATGGCCACAACCGGCATCTATTTCGTATACCTAACCGCAACATCGCAAACACAACATCGCAAACGCAAAGGCGGTGATATCACCACGGTTTGGGGTCGGCGTGGCCGGATCCGGCGGTGTTCGATGTCGTCGAGGTCGGCGGTGAAATCAAACCGGTGTAGTTCTTGGCGTTGTCGGTGACGACTGCACGGGGACCCCTCCACAAGCCTCCGGGTAGGTCACCGGCAGGCACCCCAAACCACCCGGCAATGTCCGAGTCTCCGAGACCCTCGACTGGAAGCAATAGACCCATAGCTAGTAGTTATCGAGACGCGTCGAAGGTGTTGGATAGCAACACTTTCGGCGCATGTCGGTGAATTCGCGCCACGAGCAACGATGGCTAGGGTGAAGCTGTGAGCATCACCGAGGATCGGTTGCGATGCAGTACCTGACCGAACGGGGCCAGCCGACGTACCTGCGGGTGGTGATGCTGCTGTTGGGCGTGCCAAATCTGGTGACCGGTGGGTGGGCGCTGGCATCACCGCAGGGCTGGTTCGACAATTTCCCGGGCTGGGCTCCATCACTTGTGGCGGCCTATCCCCCGTTCAACGAGCACCTTGCGCTCGATGCCGGCGCGGGGCTGTTCGCTTCCGGGCTGGTGATGACGGTGGCAGCGGTCTGGAACACACGCGATATTGCCATCGTGGCGTGCATCGCGTTCTTGGCGTTCGCTCTCCCCCATGCGGTGTGGCACTGGGTCAACCCGTCGGATGAGCTGGTGGCCTCGGAGGATGTAGTGTCCACCGCCAGCCTCGTGCTGGCAGTGGCGGGGGCAGCGTTCGTTTTGGCGTGGCAGTGGCGCAAGATTGAAGTGAAAGGTGAAGTGACAGCATGAGCATGTTGACGCCAATAAAGGTGCTGCGGCGAGGGCCAACATTGCCCGGTCCGTATCGCGTTGCGTTACGCCACAAACCGACGTTCTTCGGCAAGCTGGCCATGGAGCGGTGGGTGGGGATGAGCCGGTCAGTCGATGATCGGTTGAAGACGATGGCGCAGCTTCGGGCGTCGGCTCGGATCGGATGCATGTGGTGACACGATCTAGCACTCGCCCTCGGCCGTGAGCTGGGGCTCGACGACACCACGATCGACGCCATCGCCGATTGGAAACACACCGACCGTCTGACGGGTGTGGAGAAGCTGGTTCTCGCCTACACCGAGGCACTTACCGACACCCCGGTTTCGGCGGACGACGCCATGCGAGCAGAGCTCAAGAGGCATTTCTCCTCCAGGCAGATCGTGGAGCTGACTCATGCGATCGCGTGGGAGAACGCCCGGGCCCGATTCAATCGCGGCTTCGACATCCAACCCGACGGCTACCAGTAGCCCGGTCCCGCGAGTTCGCGCTGGGAGTCATGGCTCCGGTCATGGAAGTGATCCGATTCGAAGTTGTCTAAGGCGTTGGGAACCTAGTGTGGAGGTATGGACCAGCTGCCCCCTAACCACCACGGAGACAACAACGCCAAATTCGGCGGCCTGACTGGCTATCTCTGTGCGCTGAGCATGATGGTGGGGCGCGGCGGGGACGGCGATTTCGTCTCCAGACTGGCCGGAGTATCCGAGAGCGATCGTGTTCTGGACATTGGCTGTGGTCCGGGCACAGCTGTCCGAATCGCCGCGGCCACGGGCGCCTCCGTCACCGGCGTAGATCCGGCGCAACCCATGCTCAACGTGGCCCGGTTGCTCACCAGGATCCGACGTCCGGCAGGCCCGACCGACTGGATCCGGGCCAGCTGTGAAGACATTCCGGTTCCGGCCGACACGTATTCGGTGTGCTGGTCGTTGGCATCGGTCCATCACTGGCCTGACCTCGAAGCTGGCCTCAACGAGGTGCGTCGCGTCCTAAGGCCACGCGGACGGTTCATCGCGCTCGAGAAACAGTCGCCGCCCGATGCTGACGGGCTCGCCAGCCACGGCTGGACAATCGACCAGGCCAACCGGTTCGCGGCGATGCTCCCCGACTTCGGCTTTGGGTTGGCCACGGTGGGAAACAACCAACACGGTCGACGCAAGGTCTTCACCGTGAGCGCGTCACTCACCTGAACAACGACTTCCGAGCGAAGGTGAAGACCTTGCTGCTCTCGCAACTACTCGGTGCCGTCTGGCTCGAGGGCTTCCTCCGCCACTCCAAACACGGCATCACCATCACCGACCGCGTGTAAACGAGCGATCGCCCACCCAAAGGGGGCTGCCGGTAGATTGATGGCTGCTATAGACCGTCCCGCATCGAGGAATAGCCCATGGCAATCGAAGAAGTCGACGAGTACTTGGCGAAGCTCGATGAACCCAAACGATCGACGCTGCAGCAACTCCGAAAGTCCATCCTCGCCACAATCCCCGACGCCGAACAGGGACTGTCGTACGGCGTTCCGGCGTTCCGCATTGACGGTAAACCAATCGCCGGATTCTCAGCGGCCAAGAACCATGTCAGCTATCTCCCCCACAGCGGACAGATTCTCGCAACCCTCAGCGCAGACGAGCTCAGCGGCTTCAGCGCATCGAAGGGGGCGTTGAAAATGCCAGTCGACACACCGCTGCCCACCACCCTCGTCCGCAAACTTATCGACGCCCGTCGAGCCGAGGCCGGCGTCTAGCATCTTGACCGCCCCGGCGACTCGCCACGGACGTGCGCTCGCCGCTCGCCACGGTCTGCACTCTCATCGACTGCGTCGAAACTGTTGGACAGCAACACGACGCGTCTCGGTGGTCACGGACAAACGACGCTTAGCCGCCGGACACTTCGGTCTCGGCTCCGTAAGGTCGGGTGATGATTTCCAGAAGGTGCCCGTCGGGATCATTCCAATAGACGCCGCTGCCACCGTCGTGATGGTTGATCTCACCAGCGTGACGTTTCGATGGGTCCGACCAATGCTCGATCCCCTTGGCCGTGATGCGTCCATACGCAGCGTCGAACTCATCTTCACTCACGAGGAAGGCGAGGTGAAGCGGCGTGAGGTCACCGCCAGCCCAGTCGGCATAGTCCAGCGACACACCGTTGCCCAGGTCCACAACGAGAAAGTGCCCGAACAAGTGCCGAGGCGGGTCAAGCCCGAGAATCTCGACCAGATGTCCCGCGCCGACTTGCTTGTCTGCACACCAGACGATCACGTGGTTTAGATCAGCCACACCCGGAGCGTACTTGAACTGGGTCTCGGCGTGAAGTGGCCGTGGACAGCGCTCGGGGGCGGAGTGGTACTCACTGTTCGCTTCTGTTTGACTTTGTGACCCGCTCGCCCAACCATGAGGTATGCGAACGCCCGCAATCGAGTCGACGAATTTCGACCATTCGGTCTGGTCGTGGTCCCGTGCTGGCGAAGCAGAGCCGACCTATGTCACCGACTCAACGTTTCGGCGGTGCTGATTTGAGGACGGTTGGCGCTGGCCTTCTCTCGGTGGTGCTTCTGATCATCAGCGGCTGCACCACCGTAGAACGGAATACGGAGGAGGTTGCGCGGGTCCAAACCGGCGCGACACTTGGATCTACCGAGTTGTCTCTCGACGTCACCGTGGGCCCGAGTGATCGGAATTCCGAAGACCTAGCTCGAGTGCTTGCGCAGGCAGAGGAACGAACCGTCGCTCTTGACCGGCTCACGGCGCCCCTCGTGAGACGAGGACTAACCGAGGAGGCGGCGGTTGTCGCCGTGTGCGGCGCTCTGGGTCAGGTTGTACTGCAGGGTCCTGCCCTGAATCGCGAGGTCCTGTTTCGGATCATCTTCGCTAACCTCGTCACGTCTTTTCGCGGCGACCCGATCGGTGCGCTGGCTGCGAGTCAAGGCGTCGTCAACGAGCTCAGTGACGGTACGGCAGACGATCCAGTGTGGGCACGGGCGGCGTTATCAAAATCTGGGCATTGCTCACCGAGGAAGAGCTGGACCGATTCGGCGATAGCGGGATAAACGCCCGCTTAGCTAATAGGGGGAATTGCTGAAAGGACCGCGCGCGATTGTGCCTTGACTCTCGTGTTCGGGATATTCGAGAATGGTTTTACCATGGTGTTCCCTGAGAATCTTCTCCCAACGGACAGGGGCAGACGCCGGTGACCGGCGGCGGCCGGGACACGGCGATCGCAACCGACAGTGTTTCGAGTGGGATGCCCGAAGCCGTGGCAGAGGTGTTCAACACCTATCCCGATGAGTTGCGATCAAGACTGGTGAGGCTGCGGCAACTCATCCTCGACACCGCTGACGGGCTCGAGGGTGTCGGGCCAATTGAGGAGACTCTCAAGTGGGGCCAACCAAGCTTCCTGACCAGCGAGACCGGGGCCGGCAGCACGATCCGGATCGCTCCTGCCGGTCCCAAGTCGACTCATGACTACGGCGTGTACTTCATCTGCAGCACCAATCTCGTCTCTTCGTTTCAGACCATGTTCGGCGATTTGTTCGAATACGAGAAGAACCGCGCTCTGCTGTTCCACCTCAACGACGCCCTGCCAACAGACGAGCTGTCTGTTTGCATTGCCATGGCCCTGACCTATCACCTGTCTAAGTAGTCGATGGTCGTGACGTCTCGGTCCGATGCGACTGTTGTGCTGGCGAAACTAGGCTCGATCGGATGATCATCGTTGCGGGCTACTTACGTCTTGATCCTGATGAGCGAGCGAGCTACCTGGACGGTTGCGTTGAGGTTGCCCGAGTGGCGCGATCGGCAGAAGGGTGCATCGACTTTCACCTCTCCGCCGACCCGATTGAGCCGAGTCGTATCAACATCTTCGAGCAATGGGAGTCCGTTGAGGCCGCCGAGCAATTCCGCGGATCCGGGCCGAGTGATGACCAGCAGGCCGCGATAATCCATGCGAGCGTTGCTCAATACGAGATTGCGAGCACGTCCTCGCTGACCTAGACACGACTCTCCGCCTTTGAATCCAGCGCCAGCCACTGGATCCGTGTAATCCGCAGCCCGTAGCGCCCTAGAGGGCACCCAACCATGCGGATCACGAAGTGGCTGATCTCGGCCGGTTCTCTAGCCAGCGGGCATAATCGCCTGCAGACTGCTCAAGATTCGTTTAGATACTTTAGTTTACGTGCCGACCTCTTCCTTCACAGGCCTCGACCCCGAGCGTCTGGACGACTTGGCGGCAGAGCTCCGGCGCCAGTCGACGGTCTTGGATGACGCACACCGATCTGTTCGCACCGCACTGGGGATAGCCGACCTAGTGGACAGCAGCATCCTGCGTCGACTGGCGGACCGCTCCGAACGGTTCCAGATGATCGCCGACGAGCTGGACGGTCGAGCCCAGATGGTCAGAGACTTCGCACTGGGGTTCCCCAGCCCCGCGGCAGCCGAAGCAGCAAGAGCCCGGATCACTTCCGGTCTCGATTCGTTCGACACAATCGATGAACTGACCGAGAAGGTCGACAACTGGGCTGGCAGCGACAATGACCCGCTGCTCGATGATCTGGTCTACCGACTTCACCAGGCTCAGGCCGACGATAGGGCCTACCGGGCATTGTGGGCTGAATGGGCGGCCGGGCTGGTAGCGCTGGAAGAAGCAGACCTCGCTGCGGAACAGGCATTAACAGACATCCGGTCTTTCCTCCATGTGGATAATCAGAGCGGGTGGACACCCTGGCACGACGGCGATGCCGAGGTCACTCCCGAAGACGCAGCCGATGCTCTGGCGATACTCGCCGCCTTGGAAGAGGTGCCCCTGGCGCTCGTGGTTGACCAGCTCAACCAAGCCGAGCTGAATCGACTTGCGGACGGGCTGGCCGGCGATGCAACCCATGCCGAAAAGCCGTGGGGCCACTGGGTCTGGTCACCAGTCCAAGCTCCGGTGCGGGAAACGAGGAACTGGGTTGGCGAGATCTCTGCCGCCGGAACCGAGGCCTCTACCGGCTTGGCCGAGGGCTTCTACGCAATGGGAACACAGCAAGGAGGACCCAGCCCATACAACCCGTATCCCGCCAACCACATCGAGGAGCACTTCAACGAATCCGGCCGGATCGTCCTGGAGGGTTCGATACCGCTGTTGTCGAACGGCGCCAGATGCACCACCGGCGACGGTTGGAGCTGCGTCACCTTTGGTGCGGAGGTTGCGCTCTGGGCCGCAGGCGAAATGGTGGGCGGCGTCATCGTTTCGACGATCGCCAGGACCCCGGTGATGACAATGGTCCGAGTTCGCCTTCACGACGGAAGCGAACGAGTAGTCGCAATCATCAACCAACGAATCCGCCACAGCACCGACGAGGTCGTCGTTACGCCGACGCTAGATCTCGCGACCCGAACCCTGACCCAAATTCCCTGTCGCCCCTTCACAGCGGTGTTGTCGACCCACTGCTCAACGCCGGAAGAATCTCGACCAATCCGCTCGACCATCCACTCCCCTCCCGGTTCCCGAAAATCCCGGCAGAATCAAAGGTTCGTGTTCTGGCCGCCCACCCTGGAGCAGTCGAATACGGTGTGGAATTGGAATTGCACCCCGAAACCAATCAGACTGTGACGATTCGAATTCACGGTCCGGACGGACTGGCCCCGACAGGATCCAAATGCATCCCAGGGAGACGTTGTACGCATCCTCGTGGAAAGCGTCCGATGGATGCAGAAGGCAACCTACATCCGCCGGGTATCTTCAAGCCGAACAGCCCACACTTCGATGAGGCTCTCTTAACGATGTTCACATCCCATGGCCGGTGACAGAATGAACGACAGATCAAGCGTGCTCCCCGAAGGCTTCGCCCACATTCTGGAGCGACTCAACGATAGCGACCCATCTCAACGTGAACTCTCCGTGGACCAATTGACGGATTTCGTTAAACACCTCGGGTCGCTTGCTTCGGCAGTCACCGGCTGCGTTGTCATGGCCTACCTGACAGAGACCGAGAAAGCCGCAGCCGAATCTCAGCTCAGCGTGATCGCAGACATCTGCACATTCAACGATATTCCTGCCGCAGTCTGTGAACCGATCACAACGCAATTAGCCGACCAGAACTACGAACCGTGGGAGCAGGGTCATCGAAACCATCGCCGACATGATCCGTTGAAGCGACTCACCGGAGACCGAACGAGGCGAACTCGGACGAACTTCAAACGGCCTCGCCCACGGCGTCGGCAGCCTTGCCGCTGAAGATCCGAAGGAACGCGAACACGCCGTCACCGACCGACTCGCCAACAACACGTGCGAGGAATGGGAACGTGAGTACGTCGAGGCCATCGTGGAGGCATTCACTTGGCACGACAAGTGACAACCCACCTCATTCCATGCACCGGATCCGGGCCCGCCCGTTTTGGCAGCTGAAAATCGCGCCAGAGCAATCGCGTAGCGCGAGCTACCCGTTTGGCTTTGCGCGATCCTGGGCTGCCACACAAATCAAGAGCGCTCAAGTCTTTGGTCTCCGACGGTTGCGGAGCGAGAACCAATTGTGCGCCGTCGCCGTAGGTGGGACGATGAGGCTATGTGGTTTGAAGAGCTGGTCGGGTTCGAAGAGCGTTCTGGCAAGGAAGTGCGCGAGCATCTCAGCATCGAGGGAGACGTTCTGGTCTCGGCGAAGAACGGCCGCCGGATGCGCTTCGGAACACTCGAGTTGGCATCGCTGGCCGACCTCCGAGACTGCACCGCGACGCTTGGTTCTGATTCGCCGACACTCACCCTGCGCCAGGTCGTCGGCGAAGCCGGTTCGCTACACGTCGACCCTGACAATGCTGGCGCTCTGTTCCAGGCCGCATCCCAGTTCAACCTGCTAGAGATGGTCTCCCCGGATGTCACCCCCGAAGCTGGCATCACCGGATACGAGCACGACCGAACGCAGGGTCCCGCCTGCGCAATTGCCTGTGGTGCCGGCACAATCTGGCGGAACTATTTCGTCGAAGTGAACGGCCAGGTCAGTCAAACCGCTGACAACCAAATCGACTGTCTCGCCGACCTCGCCATCCACCTCTTCCCCACGTCAGACCCTCCCTGGACCATGACCAACGGCTACGCCATGTTCAACCAACCTGGCCTCGATCGACTCAACGAACGCCTCGCCGCACTGTCACCGTCCGAGCTCGACGACGCCCGCGGACACCTGCGTATCGGCCTGCATCACAACGTCGAAGTCACCATCGCCCCAACCGGTCACACCGTGACCCAGGCCTACTGCTCGGCCATCCCAGTTGCTTACAACATGCTCACGCGGACCGATTTGGAGCCGTTCGCTCGGCTCGTTCTTGAAGCAGCCTATGAGGCCACCCTCCACGCCGCCGCACTCAACGCCGAGGGAACAGAAAACCCCACCGTCTACCTGACCATGCTCGGCGGCGGTGACTTCGGCAACGACGAAACCTGGATCATCGACGCAATCGAGCGAGCCTGCACCCAACTGGTCAACCTCCCGATCGACGTCGCAATCGTGAGCTACCGGTCACCCTCCCCCGCCGTGACCGCACTGGTCGATCGCATCCAACGCTAGGAAGAGCCGTGCTGGCTGGTGCCGGCGGCTCCGACAACCGGGGCTCTCGGACAGGGTTAGCGATCGGGGCGAGTTCGCGGCAACAGCGACGTGAACGCATCGAAGGTCTTCTGGAGATCGGCGACGGCCTTTCCCATCGTGTGACCGCCGGGCACCTGCTCGTTGATCGCTCGTAACTGAGCCTCCATCTCGTTTGCAGCCGCATCGAACTGGCGAGCCATCGGGGCGATTCCACTGGTTTCAGCCAGCTTCAACGCTGTCTCGATCCCCTTCGTCGCTTGCTCTAACCGGGCGCTGACCTTGCGCAGGTCCTGGATGGTGGTACGCAGGTCGGCGAGCGTCTGGGGCAACATCGCCGCTTCGGCACTCACCTCAGTTCGCCAGGTCGAGAACCGGTCAACCTTGTTCCGCCAGCCCACCGTCTCATCATCACCTTTGCCTGCCATGTCCCAAGTGTCGCACAGGGGCGCAGTACTCGACCAAGTATTCAAAGACCAAGACGTGAAAGCCTTGAGCCGGCATCCCAACTCAGCTGCGATGAGCGATGAACGCAAAGGGGCCGGGCGAACGTCGCCCGGCCCGTTACACGTTGATGTTCAGCTACAGCGCCTTCACCGCGTTCTGCCAGGCCTTCTTATAGTCCTGAACGGCCTTGGCGAAGTTGCCGCTGGCGGCATTGGCCACTGCGTCGGCCATGTTGCCCTGCGCCTTGGCAATGTCGGCGGCGTCACCGCCGCCGGAAATCGCGGCGTCCAGCTGCCTCTGTGCGAGCAACCGGTCGGCCTCGACAATCTGGTCGATCGCCGACTGCACTTGGACCGTGCTCATCTTCTGCAGCTCTTGCACAGCTTGACGTTCACGATCGAAGACATGCTTGCCGTTCTTCGAGTCAAGCGTCGCTGAATCGATCCACCAGGCTGGATTGAGACTCTGCTCTATTCGATCGATCGCCTTCTGGACGGACTTATCGTCCTTCTTATCACCGGTCGGCAGCAGCGCCGACAGATCGTCAATCGTCTCCAACTTCAGCGACCTCGGCGTGTCAAGTTCGAGGCCGATCAGAACCGGGTCGTGGTCCGACGACCGAAGCGGATCCGGCGCATAGATGGCTAGCACACCGGACTCACGTTCGAAAAAGGCTTCTCCGGGAGAATCTTCGATGTTATCGTTGTAGTCGAAGACGTTGACCTCGTCGGCGTTGATGTGCCAAGCGGTCACGCCGCTTATCTGGCCGAGCAACGAGTCGTTCGCCAGCGCATGATCCAGGTAGCCCAGTTGGCCGTCGAACACGTAGCTGTAGGCCTCGGGCCCACCGAACTGGGCTACGAGATCGGTGTAGCCGGCGTCGGTGAGGGCGGTGATCGGATCTTCCTTCGCATACGAGTTGAGGTCACCGATGATCAGGACGTCGGCGTCATCGCTCCCAGTCGGGTCTGTGGCCAGATAGTTGGCGAGTGCCGTCGCTGCCGTCGTCCTCGTGAGGTTGCAGTTGGCCTGGCCATCGTTCAAGTCCGGGTCGGGGATCGGGTCGCTGGCGCACGACGATCCCTTCGACTTCAGATGATTGACGGCAACCGTGAATTTTGCGCCGGTAGCGGTCTCGACGAACGTCTGAACCAGAACCGGTCGGTTCTTGCCGTCGAGGAACGTTGGGTCGATCGAGCTGTCGAGCACCGCAAAGTCGCCGAATGGACTAACCGACCCTGGCTTGTAGACGAGTGCCAGCTTAATGGCGTCCGTCCCGATGAAGCCGGTGGGGATGTAGTCGTAGGTGTCGGGTGCCGTTGCGCCATTCAGCCCTGCAACCAGATCGGCGACCGACGCGTCGTCGTCGTTCTCAATCTCGATCAGACCCAAGACCTCAGCATCGAGCTCGAGCATGGCGGCAACGATCTTCGCCCGCTGGCGAGCCAGCTCAGCGGCACTATCGGCCCCACGGCAGTCGAACGTGCCGCTGGGGCCGCACGGTCCAGAGTTACCCGACGTCGTGTCGATGGTGGTGAAATAGTTGAGCACATTGAAGCTTGCGACCTGGATCCGACCGCCGACATCGTCGGGCGATACAGGTTCCGGGTTCACCGACGTGAAGGTGTAGTCGTAGACCTCAGGAATCGGCCGGATCCGCCAAGCATCGGTTCCCCCTGATCCGGCGAAGCTCCAGTGCATCACGCCGGTGAGGTTGTCGATCGTGTCACCGCCACGGAACTTGTTGCCGAGCGACAGGCCGCCCTCGGGGTAGTAGTAGGCCTCGTCGGGCCCGTCGGAGATGGCGTCGTTGTTGTCGTTGTTGTCGTCGTCGAGGATGATCCGGCGCTTCGCCAGTTCGTCGAGGAACGCGGTGTAGCCGGCACGCGTCGGTGCGTTCTCGTGGGTGAACTGGAACGGACGTGACGACTCGGTAAGCACGATCTGGCCGAACCGAGCGAGCTGAAAGTACTCGCTCACTACCAGCGTGTCGGTGAACGAGACCAGCATGCCCTCGACGTTCTCGAAGGTCCCCTCTGCCAGCGTGCTGGCCGCTGCAGGGAGGTCGACCGCCGCCGGCAGTCGGAAGCGGGTTCCCGGAGCTCTCGATGGACCGCCGTACCGGAGCCGAATGCTATGTCGATCTGGCTCATGCCGAAGAACTCCTCGGCGTCACCGGTGACGGTGACGAGGTCGCCGGTGGCGACGACGTCGGGCAGTTGCTCGGCAGAACACGAAGATGCCCTCCGAGGTTGCCGGATCGGCATCGGCGTCGGCGTCCTCTTCCTGGACGAAGAACGCGTCGAGCGCGTCGTCGCGCTCGAACAGGCTGGTGACGATGCCCTGCACGTGACCGGGCCGGTGATCGCGACCGCGGGCCCGCTGCCCTGGACGTCGTGGATGAACACGATCGTCGGGCTGGCGGTGATCCTCGCAGTCGTGTTGGCGGCACCCGGGGTGCCGAGGTCGCCGACGCCGAAGGTCGCAGGTCGCGTCGCACCAGTTGGCGCCGTCGTCGTTGAGCGACTGTGTCGGTCGAGGCGGGGTCGAGGTTCATCGACGCGCCGGTGGGATCGGGCCAGACTGGCCCACCGTCCCACTCGACGCGATCCCATTCGACGCTCGACGGGTCGGTCAGCACGATCTCGTCGCCGCTGTTGCCCAGGAAGAAGTTCGCGTACTGGTAGTCGACGGTGACGCCGCCGTTGGTGCCGAGGTCGGCATTCCGTCCGAGAACGACGTAGTCGCCGGCCGGGACGTTGAGCGGGCCGCCGTTGATGATCAGTGTGAGTCGGCGCCGCCATCGCTGATCGTCCAGCCGTCGATGTCGATGTCGGTGGCGGACACGTTCTGGATCTCGAACCATTCCCGTCGCTGTCGGCGACCGCGGCCGGGTTCTTGATCGACCTCGGTGATCACGAGATCGCCGGCAAATGGTCCGGTGCGCCGGTGAAGGTCTGACCGGCGTTGACGTCGCCGAAGGTGATCAGTCTGTGGGGGAGCCCACGTGAAGTCGCCACCCATCGTGCCGCTCCGGTGAGCTGCAGCGAGTCGCCGACCGGGGTCGAACTCGGCTCCGACACGCCGATGTCAGTGCTGGTCATCCCGTTGGCCGGCCCACCGACCGCGGTGAAGGTGCCCTCGTAGCTGAGGAACTCGACGACGTTGCTGCCGGCGTCGACGAGCGCCATGCCGTCGGGCGCGCCGTTCTGGATTCCGTTCTCCGCAGGAAGCAGAGCGTGCCGAAGCCGGCCTGCTGGTTCGGGATCGTCCCGGAGAGCGCAATCGTGTTGTAGCACGGCTCCGTTCGAGCCGTTGTAGAGCACGACGGACCAGCCGGCCAGGTCGGTGCCGGCCGGGCCAGCGATCTCGAACGCCTCGCCGGCGTCGGTGCCTGCGTTGTCGTAGTGGATCTCGTTGATGAAGACCGACGGCCCGTCAGCGCCGGCGACGCTGGGCATCACCACCATCGTTGCCGCGAGCAGCGCCGCTACTAGCGCCGCTCTGAATCCGCCTGTCGAGTTTCTACGTTGCGTTTGCATCATGTCTTTGATCCTGTTCCAGCTTGGGTGTATTCAGATGTCTTCAGTTGTGTTGCAAACGGCCGACGCCGTTTTTCGATTCGAGTGGTTGTGAAACTTCGGGGGCGCCGAACCCGCTCGCTCCGGCACCCCCATAAATTGTTCTGCTACGGCGACTCGTTGACCCGATCGGTGGGCGGCGGAGCGACCGGGCTGAACGTGCCGCAGGTAGTTCGACCAAGCCGAAGGTCGTTGCCACCATCGAGCCGCGGGCCGTGATCGTGGCGAACGTGCCGAAGTTGTCCCCACCGTCGGCGAGGAAGTTGTTGACCGTGACGTTGTAGGTCGCCGCCGGGTCGAGCGGGACCCCGTTCAGCTTCACGTTGCTGACCGTGACCGACGTGCAGTCGCCGGCCGTGATCGTCGTGCGAGGTCGTAGGTGAAGCCGTCCGACACACCGAGGTGCAGGAACGGCCGGCTCGAGCCGGCAGGCTGGCACTGCTCCTCGAGCACCGAGACGATCTGCGCCCCGGTCATCGGGAACGTCAGCAGGGTGTTGCCGAATGGCTGGAACGTGAACGCCTCGCCGAACGTGACGACGCCGTCGCCCTCCGCGCCGCTGGCGCCAGGTACGTCAGGTCGGAACGCACGCCACCAGGGTTCATGAACGCGACGTCGGCACCGTTGGCCGACGTCGACCACAGCTGGGCGTCGGCGACCAGGTTTCCGGCTGGCGACTCGACCCCGATTCGATCCGCCGGTCGGAATGCCGCCACGATTGATGTCGGCGGTGATCGTACCGACCGGCGTGTCGCCTGCTGCATCGGACAACGGCTGCCACTTCTCGATGATCGCGGTCTGCGCCGGATCGGGGGTCAATGTGGCCTGGTCGACGACGTGGTTCGTCGCGTGCTGAGGTCACGGCGAACATCCTTGGTGCGCTTGTCGAGGACGAGGTTCACCTCGGTGACGACCCGACCGAACGAGTAGGCGCTCGTGACGATTCGCGGGTTCCCAGCGGCGTCGGCGAGCACACAGTTGTAGGGCAGGTGGGTGTGGCCAGTGATCATCACGTCGATCGCAGGGTCGAGAGCGTCGTTGATCGCGACGATCGGCCCGGAGATGCCGACGCATGCGTCGACGTCACCCGGAGGCGGCGTCTGTGATCCACCCTCGTGCAACAGCACGACAATCGCTTCGACACCTTGCGCTTGGAGCTCGGGGACGAGTGCGTTGGCGGTTTCGGCCTCGTCGAGGAAGTCATATCCCTGGATGCCGGCGGCGGCGACAAGCGTGTCGGTGGCCTCGAGCGTCATGCCGATGAAGCCGACCTTGACGTTCTTGACCCGTTCGATCCAGTAGGGCGGCAGTGGCGTGTCGCCGGTCCTCGTCGACGACGTTCGCCGCGAGCCACTGGAAGTCCGCTCCGGAGAATGGATCATTGGGGAAGTAGCAGCCGTCGACGGGGTGACATCCGCCGTTCTGCATACGGAGCAGTTCGGTGACGCCTTCGTCGAATTCGTGGTTGCCCACGCCGGACACGTCGAGCTCCATGGCGTTCAGCGACTCAACCGATGGCTCGTCGTGGAACAGGCCGGAGAATGCCGGTGAACCACCGATGAGGTCACCGGCGGCGACGGTGAGGCTGTACTTGTTGCCCTGACGCAGTTCGTTGAGCTTCGCGGAGAGGTACTCGGCGCCACCGGCGGGGACACTGGCGACTGTGCCAGGTGTGCTTGCCTCAAGGTGGCCGTGGTAGTCGTTGAATCCCAGCAGCTGGAGATCGATGAGCTGGCCGGGCGGATCAGGCTGTCCGGGCGGGTTTGGCCGGTTGGGCTTCGCTGCGGCGGGGCTGACCAGCGCCGTCGTCATCATCGCAAGTGTTGCGAGCACCGCCAACCAGACGCGCGTCGAACGTGAACTAAATCGGTTCTTCATTTGCACTTCCCTTGTGTGATCTTGTTCCCGTCGAACAAGAAGTTTGTTGCATTTCCAGCCGTATCCGCCTCGACCCCAAGGGGCCGATGCATGATTTGCGTCACCCTAGTTCCGTCCACATCCTCTGTCGAATGCCGTCGCACGAAAATCTATTGAGGGACGCGGAATCACTACTTTCTTGCGATCGGAACTGTCGAAACGGAGAGGGACTCATGATCTGGACATTCGACCTTCCGGTCGAAGCGACGCGGCCGTGGGCGAACTCCCGCCGCGACTACGGTCGTCGCATGTATCGCCATCTGGCATATCCGCAGCTCAGCTGGTCGCTGTGATGTTGTTCGGGCTCGGCCTGGCAGCCTGCGGAGACGATGGCGACGATGCCTCGTCAACTACCTCGACAGTGTCTGAGGGCGCCGACGACACAACGACGACCGAGGGCGCCGACGACATAACATCGACCGTGTCGGAGGTGGCCGTTGAGACAACAACCACAACGGTCCCAGAAACCTCCCCCACGACTACTGAGCAGGAAGTAGAGGCGTTCCTCGTTGTGTCGGGTACTGGACTCAGCGTGCTCGAAACCGACGGCGCCGATTCACTCACGCTCGACTTCGGTGCCGATCGCTGGAAGTAATCGAGACGGTCAGATCTGTGTTGGTGCTGCCCCGGTCGAGAGTGACGGGAGCGCCGAGTGCCCAAACGCTCAAGCGAGCGTGGCAACGTGGCCCGATCTCATCCTCGACTTCGACGCGAACGACCGATTCCTGTCGTGGCGACTTCCCGTCGGCTCACAACTGACCGACGCCGATGGCCTCGGGCTGGGTAGTGAACGGTCCGATCTCAGCGAGACGCTGCTCGCCTCGATCGAGGAATCATCCCTCGGCACCGAGTTCGGGATGAGCGGTTCGGTGTCCGGACTGTTGAGCGGTCCGGAAGATGGCGCCATCGTGGATGTGCTCTGGCCGGCGACATCTGCGCCTTCCGCTGAACTCACGTTCTGGCCGACCCACTCATCGTCGCATTGACTTTGAGAGCCGTTCGCTCAACCATGAGGTATGGGATACCCGGCAATCGAGGCGTCGAGGCTCGGGCTTTTTGTTCCTCCCGTGGTCGCCGAGTCGACTCTCGAGCTTCGCAGCCGGTGTCCCGTCGCGTCACAGCAACGCGGCTTTCACAACCACAGCGAAGATGTGGCGGTGTTGATATGAAGTCCGTTGGCGCTGGCATCCTCGTCGTGGTGATCCTGGTAGCAGGCGGCTGCACCACCGTGGAACGGAATCCGGACGACTTTCCGCAAACCAACACCGACCTAACACCGAGCTCGTTGGTGTCGGCCGTCGATGTTGCGGCTCCGACCATCTACTGGCAGGCCCGCACATAACTCGCAACGACCTGTTTGGGATCACCTTCTCCAACCTCAAGGTCTCGCTACATGGCGACCAGATTGCCGCACTGCTCGCCGGTCAAGGCATCGTCAACGAACTCAGCGACGGTACGGCCAACGAGCAGCTGTAGGCACGGGTGGCGCTATCGAAGACTGGCCACTGCCGACTGGACTCACGGTCCCTCCCTCGGAGCAGGCATCTCATGGTTCACCGTCACCGAGATCATGCTCGCATCTTCGATTCTTACCAGTGGCGGAGGTCGTCAGATCGGTCAGCGAAACCGACGCCGTTCGACCGCGGCTCAGATCTCTTTGATGAGGTCTTCCTCCGACAGCCGAAGTCGGGGGCCGTAGAGACCCTCTGGTTTGCCGCGACCGGCGCCGATGACCATGGTGATCTCTGCCGTCGACGGCAGATCGAGCAGCTGTCGGATGCGGAGGGCGTCGATTCCCCCCATCGGGCACGACTCATATCCATGGGCGGCCAGCGACAGCAGCAGGGTCTCGGCCGCGAGCGCAGCCTGAATGTTCGCATAGACCCGATGATCGCCCCGGTTCACCGGCGTTCTCAACGACGGCTGGTTGCGTCCGCTGAACCAGTAGTAAACCCGCCGCACCAGGTTGTAGATGCCGAAGGGGTCGGTCTGGAGAATACGGGGAGTGATGATGTTGTAGTACTCGTCCAATGCTGCAGGCAGCGGCCCCGCACCAGCGGTAGTCATTTTGGCGACCAGCTTGTCGAGGTTCACCTTCCACAGGTCGCCGCGAGCGACCACCACCACAAGATCACCAGCCGTCGTGGCCGCAGGCTGACCCAAACACGCCTCGGCCAACCGTTCTTTCTTGGCGGCGTTGCGCACCCAATACAGCTCGTAGGGCTGCAGATTCGACGAACTCGGTGCCAAAACGGCGTCCCGCAGGCAGTCCCTCATGACGGCTTCTGGAATCGATACGCCGTCAAAAACCCGGATGGATCGACGAGCGATCAACGTCTGCTTGAAACCGGGGAGAGCAGACTGAGTGAACTCCTCTGTTGGCCGTGGTTCGTCGCGGAGATCCACCGTCAGGGCATCAGCCATCTCCCGCAGAATGCTTGGCGTCCTGGGCATGACCAAACTCCAATCGGGCTGGATGACCGACTGGCACAGCCAGAGCCACTCGCACCCCTGGGGAACATCTCCATTGTCCAAACAAGCGTGGTTGTCCGGAAGAGGCGAAGGACCCTCACTACACCTCCTGTCGTGGGGCCCAAGCCTGCTCGGCCGCACCCTGGAAAGGTGGTGGCGACATGTTGAACCAGTCCAAAGTCACCGGCGACCGGCGGGTACACCTCGTGTATTCGTTTTGAGAACAAACCGTAGAGGAGGCAACCATGCCAGCCACGCAGAAACCGACGCTGGTCGTCGGCGAACCCCGTTCGATCCGCCCGAGGCGCCGATTGACTCTGGCAGGAGCATTGGCGATCGTTGTGCTATCCGCCAGTGCCTGCGGAGGCTCCGACTCGGCGGCGGCCGCCGAGGGCAGCCCGCTCGACTTGACCGAGCGCTTCACGGAACAGCTCGTGGCCGGAGACTGGGGTGGGGCCGGTGACCTCTACACCGAAGATGCAACGTGGCAGTTCCAAACCCTGACGGAGAAGAGCCCGGCCATTCGCTTCGCCGATGAACTGCCGCCCGACGCCGAGGTTGCAGATTGGAACGGCGACGGAGTGACGACCGAGCTCGACTTCTTCTCCTCGCTCGGGGCCGAGGTCTATGGCGGGGGGCTCACAGCTCTTTTCTCGTGCGAGCAGCCCGATGCCGGGACGGCCATGTGTGAAGAGGCCCGGGAGGGTTATGCCTTCCAGAGTGCCGATCATTCGGCGAAGTGGACGATTACCGTCACCGACGGTCTCATCAGCAACATCTTCATCGACGTCAGGGGGGATGGTGAGAGTCGGGTCAAGGTGATCGACGTTCCAGGACTGGGTCAAGGACACTCGGCCCGAGCTGGACTCCGACCTCTTCAGCAACCGCGGTGAGCGGAACATCACACCCGACAACGTCGAGACCCACCGCGAGTTGGCAACCGAGTGGCTGACGACGCAGTAGCGCCTAGCCCCACCGCTCGCCTTTGGGCGAGCTAACTCGACACGAAGTTGTCAGCTGTCAGATGGCTCTCGCCGCTCCATCGGTAGGCGACGAGCGGTCCGCCCTTGCCGGCGCTGTAGTCGACGCAGGCGGTGAACCGACTGCTGGGTTGAGGTGTGCCGGTTTCCCAGAAGTGTCCGTAGATCACGGGGACTTCATCCGTGTACGCCTCGACGGGCGGAGAAATGGGCTCGTCCGACAGAACCGGATACGAATCACCTGCGGCCGTCACGGCATTCGTGGGCATCACTGCTCCGGTTCGAAGACTGACCGCATCTCTATCCCACCATTTCCACCGGGCGTGGTCACGGGGATGACCACTCCCATCCAAGTAGGCGGGAGAAGGAGCAAGGCTGACCTCCGGGCCTTTGAGAAGATGCTCAATTGCTCGCCACTCTGGGGACCCCTTCTTGCTCGCACGCTTCACAAGCTCCGGGGTCAACGAGTCTGCCAGACCCCACATGACCAGCCAACAGGTCGATCGATGCTGGATCCCAGCACGCATGCACCACCCGGAGCTCACCGAGGTCAAGCCACAACGGCAACGTCAGAAACCATTCAATCAGCTCATCATGACTTGCACTCTTCTCGCCCACCTCCGCCAAGAACGCCTTGTGCTGCTTGCGATTCTTTGGCGATTTCTTACGGTGCCCAAGCCGCCATGCGATGGCATTGAACTCGTGATTACCAGCCACGATCAGAGCTGACCCGCTGCTAACCATGGACCGAGCGATCGAGACGGTCTCCAGTTGCTTCGGCCCTCTGTCCACCAGGTCACCAACAAAGATCGCCTGTCGGGTCGGATGCCGCCAGCAGCCGTCCCGGTCCTCGTAACCCATCACCGTCAGGAGCGCGACCAGCTTGTCGGCATGACCATGAACATCGCCGATCACGTCATATCCCTGCCGCTTCATACCGCCGAAGTTACACCACGCTCGTTCTGGGCAATCGCCGACAACGGTGCGCCTAACCTCCCGCCAAATTCCTGTCCATAGCCACAATTCGTGTGGTTGTGGTGGAGGCATAAAGCCCGATTGTGGCTCACAACAGGGATTCGGAAACGAACGGACGCGTGTAGGTCGGCCGCACCCGCTCCGTGAAGGCACTAGTAGATAGGCTCCTTCCCGTGTTCGACGCGAGCGTTGCCGACGAAACCGTCGATGCCGTAATCCTCGGGGCCGGTGTGGCCGGACTGGTCGCAGCTCGCCGGCTAACCGAGCGCGGTCTCCACGTTGTCGTACTCGAAGTCGTGACCGCGTCGGCGGGCGACTGCGTTCACACACCGATTGCGACGGCAATCGATTCGATCTCGGTGCAACGTGGTGCTGGCCCGGCGAGCAACACATCTCAGCATTGATCGATGAACTCGGAATCCGAACCCACTCCCACTACCTCGACGGCGATGCGCTCTATCACGACCCGGCCAATGGCTCGCAACGACTGGAGGGAAACCCGATCGACGTCCCGTCCTACCGCTTCACCGACGGCGCAACCAGCATCACCGACACGTTGGCCAGCCAATTACCCAACGGCGTCCTCCGTCTCGCCTCCCCAGCCCGATCCGTCACCGCCATCGAGACTCCGCTCGGCCAGGCATTGCGCGTTGAGCATGCCGACGGCCATGTCGATGCCGAGCATGTGATCGTCGCCCTCCCACCGGCACTCGCGATCGAGCGCATCCGATTCACTCCGCCCCTCCCTCAACAGGTGGCCGGTCTGGCCGAAATCACGCCGGTCTGGATGGGCGCAATCGCCAAGGTCGTCGTCCGCTACCCCACCGCGTTCTGGCGCACACTCGGGCTGTCCGGCTCAGCGTTCAGCCGCATGGGTCCGATGGGCGAACTCCACGACATGAGCGGGCCCGACGGCAATCCGGCCGCCCTCTTTGGATTTGCAGTATTGGCGGCAAACACTCCACCACCCACACCCCACCAAATCCGTCGGCAACTGACCGAGATCTTCGACTCCAACGCCCCCGAACCCACCGAGATCCTCGTGGCGGACTGGCGCTCCGACCCCAACACCTCCCCGCCCGGCGTCGAAGGACTCGTCGCCTACCAAACCTTTGGGCATGACCTCTACCAATCGCCCACCATGGGCGGCCGGCTGCACTGGGCATCCACCGAGACATCGCCAGTCAACCCCGGCCACATCGACGGCGCCATCGTCGCCGCCGAACGAGCAGCCCAGGGTGTCCTCTCCCGGTCCACCCGTTCACCGGCCTGACAACGTCGGCCATACCTTGGAGAGAGCGCAGCCGGTTCGGCTACTGGATGTCGAGGCGCTTCATTGGCTGGCCGGTGAGCGAGGGGATCAGTTCAAAATCCTTTGGCGATGAGCCAAGTTGTCATGACCAAGCGTCGGACATGATGTCCGGATCGTCGAGTTCCTTGGTGAGTGTTGCTACCTGTGCGAGCTGGTCTAGGAATCTACTTCTCCTGGTTGTCGGGTCCGCCATTGACGAGGACGACATCGAACTTCGCTCTGGCCAGCACACTGGCGGCGATAGCGGCCCGGGCTCCCGAAGCGCAATGCACCCGGAGTTCACCGTCGGGAACGTGGTGAAGATGATCGAGGAGTTCGTGTAGCGGGATATTGATCGCTTCGTCGAGATGTCCTGCTTCGTACTCGTCCTTCCTTCGGACATCCACAACTTTGAATGAGCGTTCCTCGGTGGGGACGGACACCAGCTGGTCGTAGTCCACAACGCGGTAGTGGCCGGTGGAAAGCGAATCGGTCGCTGAGTCCAGGTCCGATGCAGCGGGCCGATCGATGCCAATCAGCGACAGCTTCCTCTGAGCATCGGCGATGTCGGCAGGGTCAGAGGCCAACAATGTCAGTCTCGATCCCCAGGGCATGAGCCAGCCGAGATAGGTGGGTAACCCCGTGGCCTCAAAGTTGAGCGTGCCCAAGAGATGTCGGCCGGCGTATGCAGACCGATCGCGGAGGTCGACCACCCATTCGCCGGCATCGAGTCGTCGTTCGAGCTCGGCAAGGTCAACCACGGTTGCCGGTGACAGATCGGGCTCGGCCAGTCCGGCGCGATTCAACGGACCCATGTGGGCGTAATAGGCGGGGTAGTCGCTCAATCCGGCCAGCATTGTTTCGACGAACTGGTCAACGTCATCGATCGCAACTGCGGGGTTGTCCCGTTCGTCGCCGATGGTTCCACTGTCTCGGTCGGCACCGGCTTGCGCGGAACAGAAGCTGCCGAAGCCGTGAGTTGGGTACACCGCTGCATCGCTGGGGAGGTTCTCAACCAGGGAACGAACCGTGGCCCACTGATCTCGCGTGAGTTTATCTGTCTCACTGTCACCGAGCAGATCGGTGCGACCGACCGTTCCGTAGAGCAAAGACCCACCCGTGAAGACACCCCGGAGTTCACCGTCGGCTTCCACCACATAGCTCAAATGCGTATGGGTGTGACCCGGACTGCGGCGCACGTGAACGACCAAGTCGCCAACCTTGATCTGGTCGCCGTCGGTGGCTCCCTGCGTGTCGAAACTGAGATCATCGTCGGCGTTCGTAATGAGGGCAGCGCCGGTACGGCGGCTGAGTGCTAGACCACCACTCACGTAGTCGTTGTGAACGTGGGTTTCGAAGATCGCCTCGATGGCGACCCCGTCTTCGGTGGCGGCAGTGATGACGCGGTCGATGTCTCGGGGCGGATCCACCACGAACGCCGATGCACCGTCGTGTACCAGGTAGCTCCGGTCCCCCAGACTTGGGGTTTCGATCGTTCGAACGGTCAACGTCATCATCCATCTCCAGGTTAGTGACCAGCCCGGCGGGACTTCTTTGCCGGATTACCCAACCGCATTCTCATCCAAACCCCCAGTCATAACCCCCTCCAAATTCCTGTCCACACCCACACTCAGTGTGGCTCTGGTGAGGGCAGAAAGCCCGAATGTGGCTCACAACAGGAATTTGGAGCCCCAACGTTCAAACGAACGTCGTTCCTACTTGGGCGCGGCGCTGGGGCTGTGGCGTTTCGGCGCCCTGGTCAACAGTTCGGCCACCGTCGAGTGATCGATCGTCCCGTCCGGATCGGTGGCCACAACGATCAGCTCAGGCCCGCCGATTTCGAGAGCGACCTGGAGGCACGCCCCGCACGGAAACGTGAGCTCATCGTTCGTGCGTTTCGAACACAGCGCAAGGATGACCGGGTGCTGCTGTTGGGTGACGGCGGTGAACAGTGCCACCCGTTCCGCGCACATCGCAAGGCCAAGCGACACGTTCTCTACAAGCGCACCGGGGATCGTTTGACCATCGGCGGTGAGCACTGCTGCGCCCATCGGGAAGTCCGAATACGGGGCGTACGCCTTTTCTCTTGCGTCCTGCGCGGCCTTGGCAATGGCATGGATCTTGTCGTCGACGTCGGTCATTGGTGGAACCTAACTGGCTTCGTGCCCGAGGGCTGTTCCCACAGAGTGAGTTAGGGCTGTTCTTCAGGCATTTGGCAGAGCATGAGGGTTGCGCCACCAGGATCGGCGATGGCCGACATGCGACCGAACAACGTGTCCCATGGTTCCGCCACCACCGTCCCGCCGTTCGCTTTCACGATTTCGCAGGCGGCGTCGTTGTCTTCCACAACGTAATAGTTGACCCAATGGGTGGGCGCTCCGGCCATGTGGTCGGGAAGGCCCATCAACCCACACACCGTGCCGTCGTCACCGTTGCTCAACATGTAGTACTCCATTTGATCGCCACCCATTTCCGGTGGAAGTGGCGTTGCGGTCCACCCGAAGACCGTTTCGAGGAAGGACTTGGTGGCGTGGAGATCGGTGCTCATGCACTCGAACCAACAAGGCGCACCGGTCTCGCCGAAGCGCTGAAATCCCATGATCTCGTCGCCCGGTGACTCGAAAATACACAGCGCTCCATGGGTGGGATCGGCGATGACGGCGGTGCGGCCACCGACCTCGATCTCGAACGGGTCCCGTAGAACCATGCCGCCTGCGGCTTTCACAGCTTCCACCGTTGCGTCGGCGTCCTCAACCGCCACATAGGTGGACCAGACCGGCGGCATGTCCCCCATTTCCTCGGTCAATTGCATGGCGCCCCCGACCGACTTCCCATCGGTGGTGAGGCCGTAGTAACCGCCGGGACTCTTCTCCGCCTCCACCCCGAGGACCGCCTTATAGAAGGCGAGTTCCCGCTCGATGTCCGCGGCCATTAGTTCGGCCCAGGTGATGTCGTGGATCCTGAGGTTCGTCATGTTGCCACCCTAGATCCGGTGGGCGTGCCTGTCATCCCCGTCCCGCGTGGTTGACGGGCCGCCCGCCCGCTGGCCGACAGCGCTTGCCCGTTTTCGGGATCATTCAGTGCTCTCCAGGGCACCAAGCGCCCCTGAAAACCACGGAACAACGGCACGAATGGGACTGCGGCGCTCACTTCGCGTGTCGCCAAAAACGGGATTCTGTCCCCCGGGCCAACCCCAACTAGGTTTGTTGCCGTGGCAGTTCCTTTTCATCCCCAACTAGGATCAAGCCAGGTCAACGGGATGGTGTCATGACTGGGGAACGATCTGAGTTCGAATCTGAGGTCCGCGGCCTGGTGGAGCGCGTTCTCGCCGGTGTGCTTGACGGGCCAACGGCGGCCCCCGCTGCCGCCGACGATGGATCGGCGGCCAGCCCCTCTGAGAAGCGACTTGCCATTGGCTCAGACCATGGCGGGTTCGAGCTCAAAGAAGATCTCAAGGCCAAACTCCTCGAGGCTGGTTGGGCGGTCGAAGACTGCGGCACCCACAGCACCGAGGCATGTGACTACCCGGTTTTCGCCCACGCCGTGGCTCGCCAAGTGGCCAGGGGCAACTGCGTAAGCGGGATCATGATTGACGGCGCCGGAATCGGCTCGGCGATGACTGCCAACAAAGTGCCGGGTGTCCGCGCCGCCGCGTGTTACGACATCTCCACGGCCAGGAACAGTCGCGAACACAACCGGGCCAACGTTCTGACCCTCGGGGCCGGCCTCACCGGCTCGTCACTGGCGTGGCAGATCGTGCAAGAGTGGCTGGCCACACCGTGGGGCCGCGGCCGTCATCACAAGCGAGTCACGCTCATCAACGAGATCGAATCCACATACATCAGGAGCGAAGCGTGACGGATGAACCCCTAAACAGGGAGCTACTGATCGAACTCATCACCAAGGAGGTCTTGAGCACGCTGGCCAGTCAGGTCGATCGTTGCCACACCCCTGAAGGTGTCCGCCAGGTCGTGGTAAACGGGGCAGACCGGGTGGCGTTTCATGGTGAAGCGTCCCTGGTTCCGCTCGACCTCGCCAAATACATCGACCACACCGCCCTGAAGCCCGAAACCACCGCCGACGACATCGACCAGCTCTGCAAAGAGGCCGAGCAATACCAGTTCGCCTCGGTTTGTGTGAACCCAACGTGGGTGAAGCGGGCGGCCACCAAGCTGCGGGGCAGCAACGTCAAGGTTTGTTCAGTCATTGGGTTTCCGCTGGGTGCATCTACGTCTGAGGTCAAGGCCCTCGAGGCCCGCCGGGCGATCCGTGACGGTGCTCGCGAAGTGGACATGGTCATCAACGTTGGAGCACTCAAGTCTGGAGATCACCAGACGGTGCTGGTGGACATCGAGAAAGTGGTGGATTCCGCTCACGAGGCAGGAGCCATCGTCAAGGTGATTCTCGAGACTTCCTTGCTGACCGACTCGGAGAAGGTGGTGGCCTCCTCTCTGGCCAAGAAGGCGAAGGCTGACTTCGTGAAGACCTCCACCGGATTCGGTGGCGGCGGGGCAACGGTGTACGACGTGGCCCTGATGCGTGAAACCGTTGGCCCCGACATGGGAATAAAGGCCTCCGGTGGGGTAAGAACAAAGTCCGACGTCGAGGACATGATCGCTGCGGGAGCAACCAGGATCGGCGCCTCGGCCGGCGTGCAAATAGTCAACGCAAACGAAGGAGACAGCAGTGGACACAGCTATTGAGATCCGGACCTTTGCGTTCTTGGACAACCTCCAACCGCAGTATGCGGCCTTTCTCGGAACCGTCGCTCAAGGGTTTCTGCCCCTTGCCGGCGATGCCTCGCTCTATGTGGAGGTGTCACCGGGAATCGAAATCAACCGGCTCACCGACGTCGCATTGAAGTCCACTCGCGTGAAGCCCGGAATGCAGATCATCGAGCGGGTCTATGGCCTCTTGGAGATCCACTCCCCCGACCAAGCCGAGATACGGGCGGCCGGGGCCGCCATCTTGGACGCGGTGGGGCTCACCGAGTCAGATCGGCTCAAGCCCAGAATCATGTCCAGCCAGATCATCCGACGCATCGACGACCATCACGCTCAACTGATCAATCGGATGCGTCACGGTCAAATGATCGTGCCCGGCCAAACCCTCTACGTTCTGGAGTGCGAGCCCGCGGCCTATGCCCCACTCGCTGCCAACGAGGCCGAGAAAGCGGCAGACATCAATGTTCTCGAAGTCCGCGCCGCAGGGGCCGTGGGGCGGGTCTACCTGGGCGGCGAAGAACAAGATATCGATGCCGGCTGGCGGGCCGCGGTGGCAGCGCTGGAAGCGCTCGATGGCCGCGAACCAGGCAAGGCAGCAACACCGAAAGTCACAACAACCCGAAAGATGAAGGGAGCCAGTAATGGCTGAAGCGCTAGGCATGATTGAGTGCAGGAGTTTCGCAGCGATGGTCGAGGCCGCCGATGCGATGGTCAAAGCGGCCAAGGTCGACTTGGTGTCATACGAGTCGACCGGTGGTGGCTATGTCACCGCGATCGTACGCGGCGATGTTGCGGCCGTTAAGGCCGCCGTCGATTCCGGCGTTCGCGGTGCGGAGAAGGTTGGCGAAGTTATCGCCACCCACGTCATCGCCCGACCGCACGTCAACATCGATGTCGTGCTCCCCCTCGGCCGAGCCGACGAGGCCGCTGCAGAGTCGAGCTAAGTCAATGCTCCTGGGACGAGTCACCGGCACTGTCGTGGCCAGTCAAAAAGAACCGCTCATGGAAGGTCTCACCTTCCTGCTTGTGCGGCAGCTCGCAGTCGACAACACCGAGGGCAATAACTACGTGGTTGCCGTTGACTCTGTGGGCGCTGGTGTTGGTGAGGTCGTGATGTACGCATCTGGCAGCTCGGCTCGCCAGACCAGCGTCACGCAGAACAAACCTTGCGATGCGGTGGTGATGGCCATCGTCGACACGTGGGAAATCGACGGCGAGACGGTGTACCGAAAGTGAGTAGACCGTGCTGAGCGACCACGAGGTGCAGTCCATCATCGACCGTGTTCGCGGTCGGGTGGCCGGTGCCCAGGGTGCCGCCAACGAGGGCGCCGCGCTGCGCGCCACCGATGACCTGGGCACGGCCGACGAACTCCTTGGCGACGGCGTCTTCGGAACCATCGATGCCGCCGTCAGTGCTGCCAGCCAGGCATTCACCGCCTATAGCGAAATGGGGTTGGAAGTCCGCCGGCTGATCGTGGAGGCGATGCGGGCCGCCATGCTTCGTGAAGGCGAACGCTTGGCCTACATGGCACACGCCGAAACCGGGTTGGGCCGCGCTGAGGACAAGGTCAAGAAGAACCTGCTGGTCACCACCAAAACGCCAGGACCGGAGGATCTTGACCCCCAGGTCGTGACGGGCGACGAAGGCATGATGCTCACCGAGTATGCGCCCTACGGGGTGATCGGGTCGATCACTCCCACCACCAACCCAACCTCCACGATCATCAACAACAGCATCGCCATGCTCTCGGCCGGGAACGCCGTTACGTTCAATGTGCATCCTGGCGCTCGGCAGGTTTCGGTGGAGAACATCAAGCTTCTCAATCGAGCCATCGTGGGAGCCGGCGGACCGGCCAATCTGATCACCACTGTGGCCAAGCCAACGCTGGACTCGGCCAGGGCATTGATGGCCCACCCTAGAGTGCCGGTTCTGTTGGTCACCGGCGGACCGGCCGTCGTGGGCGAAGCGTTGCGTAGTCCTAAGAAAGCCATCACTGCCGGACCCGGCAACCCACCCGCGGTTGTTGACCAGACCGCGGACATCGTAAAGGCTGCCGGAGACATCGTTCGAGGGGCATCATTCGACAACAACATCGTGTGTGCGGATGAGAAGACCACAATCGTGGTCGATACGGTCGCTGATGCGCTGGTCAGGGCCATGGTGCAAGCGGGGGCCTACCGACTCAAAGAGCACGAGTTGCGTCGTCTGGAGCGTGTGATCTTCACCAAGATGGGCGCCGCCAACAAGCCGGGGGCTATCAACCCTGCGTGGATCGGCAAGAACGCCGGCGCGCTACTGGGCGAGATCGGCGTGAGCGTGGAAGGCGATGTGAAGCTGCTCCTCGCCGAGGTTCGGTCCGATCATTCCCTGGTGTGGACCGAGCAGATGATGCCGGTGATGCCGGTGGTGCGGGTCAAGGATGTCCAGCAAGCCATTGACCTGGCAGTGCGGTCCGAACACGGCTTCCGCCATACCGCGTCGATCCATTCCACCAACGTTGACACGATCACCAGGATGGCTCGAGCCATGAACTGCTCGATCTTGGTGGCCAACGGACCCAACTATGCAGGCCTCGGTCAATCCGGCGAAGGTTTCACCTCCTTCTCCATCGCCAGCCCAACGGGCGAGGGCCTCACCCGGCCGCGAACCTTCTCTCGCATCCGCCGCGTAACCGTGGTTGGAGCGCTGCGTCTTGTCTGAGAACACCGACGCCCGCTTCGATCCCGCCATCGGACTTCTCGAGTTCGACTCCATTGTGGCCGGCATCGTCGGCGGTGACGCCATGGCCAAATCCTCACCGGTCGCCTCGTTGTATGCCGGCACGGTGCATCCCGGCCGCTATCTGGTTCTTGTCGGTGGCGACACCGCCGCGGTCGAAATCGCAATCGAAGCCGGCGGCACCAACACGGTGGTGGACAGTCTGCTCCTCGCCAATGTGCACCCGGCGGTGGTGGCCGCGATCACTGGCGTTGGACCTGGTCTCCCCAGTGCCTCCGACGCAATTGGTGTTGTCGAGACATCATCGGTTGCCGCTGCCATTATCGCTGCCGATGCCGGCGTCAAGGCTGCGCAAGTATCAATCGCGGCGCTGCGACTCGGCGACGATTTGGGAGGCAAGGCGTACTGTGTCTTCGCCGGGCCAGTAGCCGATGTCGAGGCTGCGGTGGAGCGTGCAGAGTTGGAGACCGAGCACCGGGGCAAACTGCTGGCCACTGCGATCATCCCCCAAATTCACCGGGACATGGTGAAAAGCATGGCTCGCGAATTGCGCTTCAATCATCAGTTGCAGAGTGATCTGGGAGCGACCTGATGCAACTGGGTCGAGTGACAGGCACGGTGGTGGCCACCGTCAAGGCCAAGGGCCTGGAAGGCGTCAAGTTTCTCATTGTCCAGCCGCTCGATAAACACCAACAGGACAAAGGTTCACCCGTCGTTGCGGCCGACGCCGTGGCGATGGCCGGCCCCGGCGAGCTGGTCTACTACGTCGCTTCACGCGAGGCCGCCGAAGCCATGGAGGAACGATTTGTCCCGGTTGACCACGCCATCGTGGGTCTGGTGGATCAGGTGACACTGGCAGAGGACAGCCAATGAAGATCGGCAGGGTTGCCGGAACCGTGGTCTCACCCATCAGCCACCCCTTCTTCGACGGGCAGCGCCTGTTGTTGTGCGATCTCGTCGACCCCGCCGGCACAGCAAGCGGTTACCTGATTGCCGTAGACGTGGTAGATGCCGGCGTGGGTGATCAGGTGCTCATTTGCGACGAAGGCACCTCGGCCCGCCAAATCTTCGACATCGATACTGGCCCGATCCGATCGGTCATCGTAGGAATCATCGACGCCATCAACTGAGGCAGGTCGACCGCCGCTCGGTGGCACTGGCACGTTTTCCGGAGCATCCCGTGCCCTACAGGGCGCCCAACGCCCCGGATAACCACGGAGACGGAGCTGCGAAGGTGTCACCGGGGACGTTCGGCTCTGGTGGTTCGCTGGCACGGTGACGAGACGTTCGTGTGAGAGTCGTCATACCGAGCAAAGTATTGCTACCGTTACGACGTCTCGTCTTCAAAGGGGAATTTCTCTGTGGCCTCGCGCATTCCGGACCAAGCGCAAGTGGTCATCGTCGGCGGCGGCATCATCGGATGCTCCATCGCATACCACCTCACCCGCCGAGGCGTCACCGATGTTCTCGTCCTCGAACAAGGACAGCTCACCGGCGGCACAACCTGGCATGCCGCGGGACTGGTCAGCCAGCTCAAGTCCACCCACAGCCTGACCAAGCTGGCGGAATACTCGGCCCGACTGTTCGAAGATCTCGAGGGCGAAACCGGCCAAGCGACCGGGTACCGGACACCTGGTTCGATCTCGGTCGCTTCCGACCTCGAACGCTGGGAAGAACTTCTGCGCGGCATGTCGATGGCTCGCACGGTCGGCGTCGAGATTCGTGAGATCGAACTGGACGAAGCCAAAGAAATGGCACCGCTCCTGAACATCGATGATCTCGTCGGCGCGCTCTACATCCCCGACGACGGCATAACCTCCCCGGTCGACACCACGATGGCGTTGGCCAAGGGTGCAAAGGCAAAGGGCGCGACGGTCATCGAGGGCATCGCCGTCACCGAGCTCGAGACCAACGGTGACCGCATCGCTGGAGTCCACACCGAGCAGGGGTACATCGAGGCCGAAACGGTCGTGCTCGCCGGAGGCATGTGGACCCGCCAACTGGCGCAGACCGCTGGGATTCGCGTGCCGCTCCAAGCGTGTGAGCACTTCTACATCGTGACCGAGGCAATCGATGAAGTGACACCCGATATGCCGACCGTGCGCGACCCAACGAACTACACGTACTTCAAAGAAGAGACCGGCAAAATCATGGCGGGCTTCTTCGAGCCCCGTGGCAAGATCTGGAATCTCGACCACATCCCTCGCGACTTCATGTTCGGGACCTTGCCCGAAGATTGGGACCACGTCGGGCCGATCTTCGAACGCGCCATTCAGCGCATGCCGCGGCTTGGCGAGGTCGGCCTTCAGCTGTTCTTCAACGGCCCCGAAGCCTTCACCCCCGACGGCGTCTACCACCTTGGCGAATCCAACGAGATCGACGGTTGCTACATCGCTGCTGGCTTCAACTCGGTCGGTATCCAAAGTGCTGGTGGCGCGGGCATGGTCGTCGCTGACTGGATCATCGACGGCCATCCACCGAGCGACCTATCCGCTGTCGACATCCGCAGGACATTCCCGTTCCAGAACGAACCCAAATATCTCGAGAGCCGAATCTCGGAGAGTCTCGGGCTGCTCTACGCGATGCACTGGCCTTTCCGTCAGTACGAGAGCGCCCGGAACCAGCGCCTGTCTCCACTCCACGAACGATTCGCCGAAGCTGGCGCAGTCTTCGGCGAGACCGCGGGCTGGGAGCGCCCAAATTGGTTCGCAACAAACGGCGAGAACCCCGAATACGAATACAGCTGGGGCAAACAGAACTGGTTCGACGCCAGCGGGCGCGAGTGCGAAGCGGTTCGCAACGCCGCGGGCCTCTTCGACCAAACGTCGTTCGCCAACTTCGAGGTCACCGGCCCCGACGCCATGAAGATGCTCAACCGGATGAGCTGCAATGAAGTCGACGTGCCGATCGGCAAGGCCGTCTACACACAGTGGCTCAACGACCGGGGCGGCATCGAGGCAGACCTCTCTGTCACACGCCGAGGTGCGTCCGAATACATGGTGGTCACCGGCGCTGCGGTTGCAAACCGCGACTGGCATTGGCTGCGTCGCACGGCTCGCGACTACGACGTGCAGATCGCCGATCGCAGCGATGAGATCGCCATGCTCGGCCTGATGGGCCCGAACAGCCGTGCCATCCTGAGCCAGCTCACCGACCACGACCTCAGCAACGATGGATTCCCCTTCGGAACCTCGGTGGACATGACAGTCGCCGGCATCGAGGTGTTCGCGATCCGCATGACCTACGTCGGTGAACTGGGCTGGGAGCTCTACGTCGCCAACGCCGATGCTGTTGCCTTGCACGACGCTCTCGTCGACGCCGGAGCAGCGCACGGGTTGAAACACGCTGGTTACCACGCAATGAACACGCTTCGCCTGGAGTCGGGATACCGGCACTGGGGCCACGACGTCACCGACGAAGACACACCAATCGAGGCCGGGCTTGGGTTCACGTGTGCATATGACAAGGTGGGCGGCTTCCGAGGCATGGAGGCGCTGCTCGTGCAAAAGGCCGCAGCCGTGCGCACAAAGCGGTTGATCCAATTTCGTCTGGAAGACACCGAGAAACTGCTCTACCACGACGAACCGATCCTTCGCGATGGCATCATCGTTGGCCGCACCACGGGAGGCATGTTCAGTTACGTCGAGGGCAAGGCGCTTGCCATGGGTTACCTCAACAACCCCGATGGGGTCACCAAGGATTGGCTCGATTCGGGCAGCTTCCAAATCGAAGTGGCGGCTGTGCCGATCGCGGCAACCCCATCGATCCGTTCGTTCTACGACCCGCGCAACGAACGCGTTAAGGTCTAGCCGGCCGAGGGCTCTCTCGGCATCACCGCACTGTCTACAGGAATCTCAGGAAACTCACGCCAATGCAAGAAGAAGCACAAGTTGTCATCATCGGCGCTGGAGCGATGGGCGCTGGTTTGTTCTACCACCTCGCCCACGAGGGCTGGACGGACACGCTCCTCATCGAAAAGGGCGAGCTTTCCTCGGGTTCAACCTGGCACGCGGCGGGCCTCATCCCGCACTTCATCGGCAGTTTGAACATGGCCAAGAACCACCAGGTTGCGGCCGAGCTCTACCCGGCTCTCGAAGCCGAAACTGGTCTGAGCGGCGGCTGGCACCACACGGGTGCTATTCGCCTCGCTCTCACGCAGGACCAGGTGGATTGGTTCAAGTACGTGCACGGAATCATGGAGCTCATCGGCAACGAGAGCTACTTGATCGAACCGAAAGAGATCCTCAAGCACTGGCCGTTCATGGACGTGTCCGATGTCCTCATGGGTTTCCACACCCCGAACGATGGTTGGGCAGATCCGTCGATGTCATCGGCAGCCATGGTCGCTGGTGGCCGTCAACTCGGAGCCAAAGTCCACAGGCACACCCTCGTCACCGAAACCAATCAACTGCCCGATGGTCGGTGGGAAGTCATCACAGACAAGGGACGGGTCGTCACCGAACACTTGGTGAATGCCGCCGGATGTTATGCGCCGCAGGTCGGCGCTATGGCCGGAATTGATGTCCCGATCGTGTCTGTGATCCACCAATACCTGATCACCGAGCCAATGAAGGAGATCACCGATCTCGGAACGTTCCAGCCGCCGATCGTTCGTGATCCACGAGCCTCGGCCTACTACCGACGCGAGATCAACAGCCTGCTCATCGGCCCGTACGAGCGAGAAAACGCCCAGACCTACGGCATCGATTGGATCGATTGGGACAAACACTTCTACCTGACGCCCACTGACCTCGATCAGTTGATGCCGTGGCTCATCGAAGCGGGCAACCGCGTGCCGGCCTTTCAGAACGCCGGCATCAAGACCGTCATTTCCGGGCCGATCACCCACACACCTGACAGTGGTTTCCTCATGGGACCCGCACCAGGTCATCACAACTACTGGCACTGCTCTGGAGCCTCCATCGGCGTCACCCAGGGACCGGGCGCTGGCAAGCACCTCGCCCAGTGGATGGTGCACGGCCAGACCGAGGTCAATGTTGCCGAAATGGACCCACGTCGCTTCGGCGATCATGCCGGGCCAAAGGGTCGGTACGCCATCGACAAGGCGATCGACGAATTCCACGAGATGTATGCAACCCGTCTGCCGGGGGAGCAACGGTTCGCCGGCCGCCCCCAGAAGGTGGACACGATCTACGATCGGCTCGATGCAAAGGGCGCACAGTGGCAGGAGATATTTGGCTGGGAACGGCCGCAGTATTTCGGCGACCCCGAGGCGCATAGCTTCCGTCGGTCAAATGCATTCGATTTCGTCGCCGCCGAGGTCAAAGGAACGCGCGAGATCGCTGGTCTCGCTGACCTGACCGCCTTCGCGAAGTTCGAGGTGACAGGTGGCGATGCGGGTTCCTTCCTCGAGCGCATGGCCGCAAACAAGATGCCGGTGAAGAACGGCGGCATGCGCCTGACCCACTTCCTCACCACGCTTGGCGGTATCGAGGCCGAGATGACGGTCACGAAGCTCGCCGACGATCGCTATTACCTCAACTCCGGCATCACGTCGGAATTCCACGATCGTGACTGGCTGGTGCACCACATCGCCGAAGGCGAGGAGGTCGTCGTCAACGACGTCACCGAAGAGAAGGGAATCTTGGCGGTCGCTGGTCCAAAGAGTCGCGAGATACTCGCTGGCCTCACGACCACAGACCTCACGAATGAATCATTCCGTTGGCTCACCGGCCAAGAGATCGAGGTCGCTGGCGTTCCGGTCATCGCACTACGAGTGAGTTATGTCGGTGAGCTCGGTTGGGAACTGCACTGCCCGATGGAGCTGATGCCAGCGCTCTATGACGCCATCGTGGCCGTAGGCGAACCAATGGGCATGGTCCACTTCGGCGCGTATGCAATGAACTGCATGCGAATCGAGAAGGCCTATAAGGCCATGGGCTCCGAGCTCACGACCGAGATCACGCCCGTCGAGGCTGATCTTGGGAGGTTCGTGAACTACGACCTCGACTTCCAGGGCAAGGCAGCAGCACAGGAACGGCTGGCCATGGGTGACGACATCGAGATGATCCTCGTCTACTGCTCGGTCGACGCGACCGACAACGACCCACGCGGTAATGAGCCCGTCTACTGCAACGACGAACAGGTCGGTCTGACGACGTCGGGCACCTACGGCCACAGTGTCGGCACCAGTCTTGCCTTTGCCTACGTCGACCCGAAGTGCAAGGCCCCGGGCACCGAGCTCGAGATCAAGATGATGGACGAGCTGCGACCGGCGGTCATTCTCGCCGACGCCGCGTACGACGCAGCCAACGACAAACCACGAGCGTAAGGACACTGACATGACACGACGCGCAGGAGGAAGGGCTGCCCGTGTGGCGCTCCGAGAGGCACCGCTCGGGGAGGACGCACGCGCCGTATGGCCGGGTATGCCTGGCGGGAAATTCAAGCCGCTGACGCGACAAGGAGTGCGAGGAAGTCTTCCAAGCCGCGCTCAACATGCTTGAGGACATCGGGATGGGTCAAGCAACGCCCGAGTTCATCGAGATCGTGACCGCCGCGGGCGGTCATATGGATGAACACGACCGACTGCGCTTCCCGCGCGATCTCGTCAAGCACAGTATGGACATCGCCGCGAAGGAGTTCACACTTCACGGCTTCAACAGCGATGAGGGAATCGAGATCGGCGGAAATCGAGTGCACTTCAGCACTGCGGGCGCAGCGGTCTTGATGCTCGATCACGAGACGGAACGGTTCCGCCACAGCACGCTGCAAGACGTGTACGACTGCGCCCGTCTCGGAGACACGCTCGACAACATCCACATGTTCGTGCGCACCGTGGTCGCCCGAGACATGGTGCTTTCGCGAGACCTGGATATCAACACCGCGTACGCGGTGATGATGGGAACCTCGAAGCCGCAGGGCACCGCGATGTTCGAGCCCGGGCATGTCCACGAGGTCGTCGCGATGTACGACATGGCTCTGGGCGGTGAAGGCGAATTCCGTCGACGACCCTTCTGCATGGCCAACAACACCTTTGTCGTGCCTCCTCTTCGCTTCGCCCACGACTCAGCGCTCTGCATGGCCGAACAGGTTCGTGTGGGTATGCCGATCAACCTCTTGTCCGCTGGGCAAGCCGGGGCCACGTCACCTGCTGCCCTCGCCGGCTCGCTCGTTCAGGCGCTGGCGGAATGCCTTGCCGCGCTCACCTGTGTGAACCTGATCAGCCCTGGCCATCCGTGCATCATGGGTCTCTGGCCATTCGTCTCCGATCTTCGCACTGGCGCAATGAGTGGCGGGAGTGGAGAAGAGGCGATCCTCAATGCTGCTGCCGCTCAGGTTGCGGGTCAGTACCTCGGACTTCCCGTCGGCGTGGCTGCGGGCATGGCCGACTCCAAGCTCCCCGACAATCAGGCTGGACATGAAAAGGGCATGACGGTCTCCCTCGCAGCCAACGCTGGAGCAAACCTCGTCTATGAATCTGCCGGCATGCTCGCAAGCCTCATGGGGTGCTCGCTCGAGGCGATGGTCATCGACAACGACATGCTGGGATCCATCAACCGCACGGTCCGCGGAATCGAGATCACGCCAGACACGCTGTCAACCGAGGCGATGCGCGATGTGGTGTTCGGTGCCGGCCATTTCCTTGGCCATGCCCAAACGTTGAGCATGATGCAGAGCGAGTACACCTACCCTCTCGTGAGCGATCGCAACAGCCCTGATGACTGGGTTGACGCCGGAGCGAAGAACGTGAGGGAGACCGCGCACAACTACGTCACGAAGACACTCGCTACCCATTTCCCCGATCACGTCAGCCCCGAGGCTGATGCCAAGATACGCGCTGCCTTCGACAACATT
>CAWDNZ010000006.1:0-11549 GCA_963803845.1 uncultured Acidimicrobiales bacterium
GGTCTCATGAGCGTGCTCAACCTGGCGCACGGCGCTTTCTTCGCGGCCGGTGGCTACACCGCCTGGTTCGTCATGGACTCACTCGACGTCATCCCAATGGGGCTCCGCTTCATCGTTGCGCTCATTGCCGCCGGCCTCGTTGGTGCGAGCGCCGGGGCGGTCGTTGAACGGTTTCTCGTGCGGCGACTCTATGGCCAACACGTCGAACAGATCCTGCTCACCATCGGGCTGGGGATGGCCGCAGTGGCACTGATGGGCGGATGGTTCAGCTATGACCCACGTCTGCTCACCCAACCCGACTGGTTCGGTGACACCACCAAGATCGCAGGGGCCAATGTTCCAAACAACCGACTGCTCATCCTGGGAGTGGCAATCCTGTTCTTCATTGGGCTCATGACATTCCTCAAGCGCACTCGTCACGGCCTCATCATCCGAGCCGGGGTTGAGAATCCTTCGATGGTCCGGGCGTTGGGCATCGACGTGTCCCGAAGCTTCACCATTGTGTTCGCCCTGGGTGGTCTCCTGGCCGGAGTGGGCGGGGCGCTGGGAACCGTCTACTTCAACGGCATAAGCCCGAGCCTCGGTACAACCCAGCTCATCTTTGCATTCATCGTGGTCGTGATCGGCGGCCTGGGCAGTATCCCGGGCACCGCCCTCGCTTCGGTGCTCGTGGCCCTCACCCAGATCTACGTCAACAACTACCTCACCAGCGGGCTCGGTTCCATCTCGGTGGTGGCGCTGCTGGCCGGCGTCCTATTGGTCCGCCCCCAGGGTCTGCTGGGCAAGGCCGCACCGTGAAACGCAGCTCGGTCATCCTCTTCATGGCGGCAGCCGGATTTGCCGTGTTGCCGTTCGCACCGATCCAGGTACCACTGCTGTTCTCGGGTCCCTTCGACACGCCGGGCACGCTTCAAGTTCTCTCTGTGGCCCTCGTGCTCGCCGGTCTGGCCATGTCCTATGACATGATCTTCGGCTACACGGGTCTACTCAGTTTCGGACACGCCCTGCCCTTCGCTCTCGGCGTGTATGGCACCAACCTGTTGATGCTCGAGGCATCGATCCCGTACGTGCTGGCAGCTGCGATCACACTCGTCGGTGTGGTGGCCGTGTCTCTGGTGCTGGGCTCGGTGGCGTTACGCACCAGCGGCGTGGCCTTCGCCATGGTCACCCTGGCCTTCGCCGAGGCGTTCTCGATCCTGGTGATCAGCGATCCCCTGCGGTTCCTGGGCGGTGAGGAAGGGATTTCGCTGGCATCGGAGCAAGTCCCAGACATATTCCGCCGAGTGGTCAACACCCGCAACATCTACTGGCTGGCGCTGAGTTTCGCTGTCTTCACCTTTGTGGTCGCTCGCCTCGTCGTGTCGTCGCGTGCGGGCCGGGTATTCGAAGCCATTCGTGAGAACGAGCCGCGGGTCGAGATGATGGGCCTGGCCCCGTTTCCGTTCAAACTGGCGTCTTTCACGATCTCGTCTGGCCTCGCGGCGCTCGGGGGGTCGGTGTACCTCCTGGCCGTGCGAGGCGCCAACATCGGAACCACCAGCGCCGACTTCACCCTGTCCATCCTGGTCATGGTCGTGCTCGGCGGCGCAGGCAAGTTGTGGGGAGCAGCGATAGGCGGCTTCATCTACGGGATCCTGAACCTCCGGCTGTCTACCGTCGCAACCTCTGACACGATCGACAACTTGCCTGATTGGCTGTCCGGACCCTTGTCCGAGCCGCTCTTCGTCCTCGGCGTCTTGTTCGTGGTACTGGTCATGTATGCCCCAGGTGGGCTGAGCTCGCTTGCCACCAAACTGTCGTTCGGGCGAAACACGAGACACTCATGAAGGCCGCAAACGGTTCGGTTGAGCTCGCTTGGCAACGCAGCGGGGCGGGTGCGCCGGTGCTGTTGATCCACGGTTTGGGTTACGGCCGCTGGGGGTGGGCTCCGCTGGAGTCTCGCCTGACCAAACGTTTCACCGTGATCTCTTTCGACAACCGGGGCATCGGAGCATCCTCGACCCCGCCCGGGCCCTACACCGCAAAGGAGATGGCAGCAGATGCCGTAGCGGTGCTCGACGCGGCCAAACTCGATCGGGTCCACGTTGTAGGCACATCACTCGGGGGGATGGTCGCTCAGGAGTTGGCCATCGGCTGGCCCGACCGAGTGGACCGTCTGGTGTTGATGTCTACAACTCCGGGGGCAACTCATGGATTTCCAATGCCGGCGGAGACAATCCGACTGCTGGCCGAGGCCGCAAGCATGGAACCGGCAGTGGCGCTCCGGCGATTCGTGATCAACGCATTGGGTGATAGCGCAGCACCCCACCTGGTGGATGAGATCGTGGCCCTGCGTGTGGCCAATCCCCCGGATCCGGTGGGCTGGGCGGCGCAGGCGGGAGCCGCCGTCGGCTTCGATGCCGGCGATCGCCTCGACTCGATCATCCATCCCACATTGGCCATCACGGGGACCACCGATCGAGTGGTCGACCCGGCCAACACCCGTCGGCTGGCCGAGCTCGTGCACGGCGCCCAATCGGCTTTCGTGCCCGGTGGGCACCTCATGTTCTGGGAGCATCCAGACGTCGTTGCCGACCGAATCGTGGAGTTCCTCACATGACCTCCTACCTCACACTCGGCCGATGGATTACCGATCGTGCCCGCACCACGCCTGACCGCGTCGCAATCGACTTTGTCGACAATCACGTCACCTATTCCGAGCTGAATGATCGTTCATGGGGATTGGCGGCCGAGTTCATCAAGCGAGGACTCTCCCGAGGGGACCGGGTTGCAGTACTGGCCGACAACTGCCCAGAGTACGTCTCGGTCTTTTTTGCCTGTGCCAAGGTGGGGTTAGTCATGACCCCGCTCAACTGGCGTCTCACCCCCTACGAGCTGGCCTATCAGCTCGACCACTCAGGTTCAGCCCTGCTCGTTGTCTCCGCCGATCGCACCGCGCAGGCGCAGAGCGCAGTCGAAGCGGCATCGGGCCAACCGCCCCTTCGCCTCATCGAGGAACCGGCCACGGCGCTCGACGATGTGGCTGACGACATCGAAGTGGCCGATGACGATCCGCTCATGCTGATCTACACCTCGGGTACCACGGGCCGCCCGAAGGGAGCGGTGCTGAGCCACGCCAACTGCTTCTGGACCAACACCTCAATCGACCGCGTCATGGACGTGTGCACCTTCGATGTCGTCCTCCAGGTACTGCCCCAGTTCCACGTTGGCGGATGGAACGTGCAGCCGCTTCTCGCATGGTGGAAGGGGGCCACAGTGGTGCTCGAATCCGAGTTCGACCCAGGGCGGGCGCTCGCCCTCATCGAGTCGAAGCGAGTGACCACAATGATGGGCGTGCCCGCCACCTACCTCTTCATGGCGGAGCACCCTTCCTTCCGATCCACCGACCTCTCGTCCCTGCGGATGGCCGTGGTAGGGGGAGCGCCCATGCCCGAAGGTCTCATTCGTATCTGGACAGACCGCGGTGTCGCTCTGGTGCAGGGCTACGGCTTATCCGAGGCGTCACCCAACGTCTTGGGGCTACCGCCCGAGCATGTGATGGCCAAGGTCGGTTACGCCGGCAAGCCATACCCCCATGTCGATGTGGCACTGGAAGGTAGCGACGGCAGCCTCTTGGAGGGGCCGGCGACCGGTGAACTCTTGGTGAGAGGACCGAACGTGTTCACCGGCTATTGGCACGATGCCGACGCCACGGCCACCACGATGCGGAACGGGTGGCTTCACACCGGCGATGTGGCCGAGCGCGACGCCGAGGGCTTTTATCGCATTCGCGATCGACTTAAGGACATGTACATCTCGGGTGGGGAGAACGTATACCCGGCCGAGGTCGAGTCAGTTTTGGCCGACCATCCGGGAGTCATCGAAGCGGCGGTGGTCGGCCGGCCAGACGATCGCTGGGGTGAGATCGGGGTGGCCTTCGTGGTGACCCGGACCGTTCTTGAACCGGAGGAACTCCTCGGGTGGTGCCGGGAACGTCTCGCTTCGTTCAAGGTTCCTCATCGGGTGCACTTCATCGATGCCCTCCCGCGATCGGCCATGAACAAGATCGCCAAACTCGAGCTGAGCGAAGGACCCCCCGATGTCAACTGACCCATGGGTCGAGGAGGCGAAACCCCCGACCTCCGTCGATGGCGCCAACCTAACCAAACGAGGCGAGCGCACCCGCAGGGCGCTGCTGGAATCAGCGGAGCGAACCTTCGGCGAGCTTGGCTGGGAGACGGCTTCTATCGTCAAGATCACTGAGGGCGCAGGCGTAAGTCAGGGCACGTTCTACCGATATTTCGTGTCGAAGCAGGCGATTTTCGACGAGCTGATCGATGACCTCAATCGACGTGTACGTCGGTCCATGGCCGAAGGCGCTGCGAAGGGCCGCACCCGAGCCGAGGCTGAGCGCCACGGATTCGAAGGGTTTTTCCAGTTCACGGCGGAGCATCCTGCGCTCTACCGAATAATCCGCCAAGCCGAATTCGCCTCACCCGACGCTCTGCATCGGCACTACGAGCGCATCGCCGTCGGCTACCGGCGGGCGCTGTCCGAGGCGATGGAAAAGGGCGAGATCGCTCAGGGCGACCCCGACGTATTGGCCTATGCGCTCATGGGGGTCGGCGAACTGATCGGGATGCGCTGGATTCTGTGGAATCACGGCGAGACGATGAGCAAATCGGTGATCGACGAGATGATGACGTTCGTCCAGCGCGGGCTGGGGACCGGTTCGTGAGGCCGGTCGGAATCGCCGGTATCTCGTCATATCTGCCTGAGCGCTGGATGCCGGCGGCGGAGCTCTCCGCTCTCTCCGGTGTGCCGACGGAGGTGTTCGTCGACCGCTTCGGACTCAACGGGAAACACGTGGCCGCTGACGATGAGCACGTATCGGACATGTCGGTGACCGTCGCGTCGCAACTGCTGGCCGAGACCGGCATTGACCCCGGCTCCCTCGACGTAGTTCTGTATTTCGGGTCCTCATTCAAGGATCACACCGTGTGGCAGGCTGCTCCCCACATCGCTCATCGGATCGGAGCGGTCAACGCCTTTGCTCTCGAACTCGACTACGTGTCCTGTGGCTCCCCCGTAGCGGTGCGGATCGCACGCGACCTTTTGCGAGCAGAACCTGCGATCAAACGAGTGTTGGCCGTAGCGGCCAGCCGCGAGTCAAGCATCCTCGACTATGGCAATCCCCGTTCTCGGTTCATGTTCAACTTCGGCGACGGCGCGGTGGCTGCGCTTTTCGAGGGTGACTCGAGGACTCATGAAGTACTGGGATCGCACCTAGTGACCGACGGTTCATTCTCCCTTGACGTCAAAGTGCCGGCGGGCGGTTCGGTGGAGCCGGCCTCGGTTGCCTCTGTCACGAGTCGGCGTCACTTCATTGATGTAGCTGACCCACTGGGAATGAAGGAGCGCCTGGACCCGGTGAGTCTGCCTCGATTTGTGGAGGTGGCTCGGGAAACCATGAAGCGATCCGGCGCCGCCCTGAGCGAGATCGACCTGTTGTGCGGCATCCATATGAAGAAGTCGATGCATAGCGAGATTTGTGCTGCGCTCGGGGTCGACCTCGAGCGGGCCATGTACCTGTCCGATACCGGCCACATGAGCGGTGTCGATCCCCTTCTCGCCCTCGACCGTGCCGTCCGAGCGGGGCGGGTGGCCGAGGGCGACATGGTCCTCTTGCTCGCCGCCGGGACCGGCTACACGTGGGCCGCCGCCGCCATCCGCTGGTAGCGAAGACTCATCTTGAGATGGTGAAGTGATCCCGGTAATCGGTGGTGGTTCCGATGAAGTCAACGACCATCTTGTCGAAAGAGACCGAAAGTTGGCTGAAGCCCCTGCCCGCGTCGGGACTGTTGCCGCCGTGGGTGGTGGCGAAGTAGTCGAGCTCAGGGTCGTCGGCATGAATCGGGTACTTCTTGCCGTGACCCATCAAACCGGACACGACCCAAACCATGCCGTTGCCTTTGGTGTAGGCGCCGTCGGCGCCGCTGTCCTCAATGCACTCCGGCTTGTACACGTTGACCTCAACACAGCTGACCTGCTTCGAGCGTTGATAGTTGTGGTCGTGGGCCTGAAGAACAAGATCCACCTTCTTTTCGATTAAAAGATCCATGACGTCGACGTCGATGGCGCACCGCTTGTCACCTGCGCTGATACACACCTTGTGCATACCAACGATCACCCAGGGAATCTGGTCGGTCCTGGCATCGTCGATCGCCTGCTCTAGCCATCGGTAGTGGGCCGAACCCTTGAGGTAGTCGTAGCTCACGCCTTCCACCTCGTTGTCAGCGGCGATCATGATGAACCGGGCCAATCCGTCAACGTCGAAGTAGTACTCGACCCCGTAGTTCCCGGTGGAGCCCATTCGGTCGGGGAGGCAGGGGAGGTAGTTGCCGATGTAGCCGTCCTGACGGTCGTCATCTTCGTGGTTGCCAACGACGATCTGCATTGGAATCGAGCCCAGATGAGACTCTACGTAGCGGCACCAGTCGGCCTCGGAGGGGGTGTCGCCGTAGCCAAGGTCACCCAGAGCAAGGTGGAAGCGGGGCTTGGCCGCTGCGATGGCCTTCAATACGCCGGTGGTCTCGGGAAGGGCGCCGATATCGCCACCGGCGGTGAACATGAACGAATTACCCATGTTCCCTGTGCTGTCGTAGGGGTAGTTGCCAATGAACTCCTCGCTACCGGTCACATAGAAGGCCAGTTCGGATCTGGATAGGTCGGTGCCTTGGGGGTTTCCACCGAACTCGTTGGTGCCCCGCACCGCATCGAGCCAATAGTTGTAACCAGCCTGGTCAGCGTCACGACCCAACATGTTCCGGTACACCCTGGTCAGATACACCTCGTCGCTCACACCTTGATAATTCGTGACGAACTCCTGCGACCCGGCCATATACCCCGCGATCGCCAACTGCCGATGACCCTGCCGGCGAATATCCAACCAGTACTTCGCACCGGCAAGATCAGGCTGACGATCGAAATACGCTTGATACAACCGCAATACCGGCGCATCCAATGTGTCGCTGTAGTCAGACGCCCGAAGAATCTCGACAACCGAGGTCGCTTCACTCACCGACTTTGCCCGAACCGCGCCGCTGGCGCCAGCAGACACGGGCGCAAGAAGCGACAACAAAATTACAACAGCCAATGGCCCCTTACATTTTAGATTCCGCACGCCGTGATAGTACTCAAAGTAGCTGCAAAAGCGAATTCGCTCCTCGACCTCGCGGGTGGCTTTCGCAGCCAAACCCAAGCCACCGTCCTCCATGGGGCGAGCCAGGTCAAACAGGCGCGTCCGCTCCGGGGAGTGCCAGAACAAAACGCGCTCCGCCGCTGGGACTCTCCTCGACCCAGGATCGACCTGCGTGGCGATCGGCAATCGATCGGACGATCGCAAGCCCCAAGCCGCTGCCGCCGCCGTCAACGGCCCGAGCCTCGTCTAGTCGAGAAAAGCGCTCAAAGATCACTTGCCGATGCTGCGGTTTCACACCGGGACCGTCGTCATCGACAGTGAGCACGACTTGAGCGCGTTCATCGAGGCTTACTGCGACGCTGATCAAGGATCTGGCGTGACGATTGGCATTCGAAAGCAGGTTCCGGATCGCCGAAGATAGCGATGCAGGGTCCCCCGCAACAAGGTGATGACCCTCCGGAGGACTGAGCGTGACGCTGACCGCTGCATTGAGCGACCCTTGGAGCAGTGCGATTTCTGTCCGCGCAAGGCTGTGCAAGTTGACGGACTCCGCCGGTGCTGCCTGCATGCCGGGCTCCTCAGCTTGTGTGGCCGCTTCGAGCAGATTCTCCACCAGCAGGTCGAGCCGTTCACCCTGCTGAAGCACGCGCTCGGCGGTCTCGTGCCAGGGCACCTCAGCCGGATGCGTCAGCGCAATCTCCACATCGCCCATGAGTGCAGTGAGGGGGGTGCGGAGTTCGTGCGAGGCATCGGAAATGAACTGCCGCTGCCGATCGCTCCCGGCCTCGATGCGGTCGAGCATCTGGTTCATGGTCGAAGCCAGCTCGGTGAGTTCGTTACGACCAGGAGGTATCGGTACCCGCTCGTGGGGGCTGCTTGTGCTGATCCTTCGAGTCTTTTCAACGATTGCCGCCACTGGTTGGAGAGCGCGACCAGCCAGGAACCACGAGGCACCCGCAAGTAGGAGGATAAGGACGGGTCCGCCGATCCAGAAGGCTTTGGTCAGCGCTGCGACTGCCTGGTCAAGACCGCCCGACGGTGTGAAGGCCGTAGCGAACTGCGGGGCTCCGAGCCCCGTGATCGGCGCGGAAACCCCACCAAAGGCGGTATCGCCTGCCACCACGATGAAGGATTCGCCATCGAGGCTCGTGGACGCCGCATTACCCGGCACCGGGATGAAGCCTGTGCTTGAGGTGAGGATTCGGTTGGCGGGCTCAGATCCCGCCCCCTCGATGAGGAGTGATCCGACGATCTCACCGGTGGCGAGGCTCTCTTCACTGAGCCGACGGATCTCCGCCTCAGCGGACCGTTCGACCATCCATGTTGTGGCCACACCGACAGAGGCGACGGCGAGTGTGGACACAACAGCGACAACAATCGCAATCCGCAACCGAATGCCCATTGATCTATGCATCGGTGGAGACCCTGTAACCGACCCCACGAATCGTCTGGATGGTGTTGGCGCCCACCTTGGATCGGAGGCGCCCAAGGTAGACGTCGACGATGTTGGGCTCGCCGTCGAAATCCATGCCCCAGACTTGATCGATCACTTGCTGTTTCGGGACCGGCTGGCCCCTCCCCCTCATGAGGACGTTGAGGACTGATCGCTCGCGAGGTGTGAGATTCACAGGTTCATCTCGAAGTGAGCAGAGCAACGACTGTTGGTCGAGCGCCAATGCGCCTACCACGAGGTGATTGGTTGCCTGCTCGATCGTTCGCCGCACCAACGCCCGCAGCCGGGCGACCAAGACCCCGAAGCGAACCGGTTTGGTGAGGAAGTCATCGGCCCCAAGATCGAACAGTTCGATCTCGTCGAGATCGCCGTTCTTCGCTGTCAGCACCAACACTGGCGTTTGGTCTCCGTGCTCGCGTAGTTGACGACACACCTCGTAACCGTTGCAACCAGGTAGCAACAAGTCCAGCACGATCGCCGCATAGGTCGATTCTTTCGCCCGCCAGAGAGCATCAAGACCGTCGCCACTGTGGTCGACCTCGAATCCCTCGGCCCGGAGGCCACGCTCCAGCATTCCTGCAATGGCGGGGTCGTCCTCAACAATCAAAAGGCGCATTTCACGACAATGACAGATCAGACCTAAACGTCACCTAACAGCCGCTGAGCGGATCGTCAGGCGCATTGAGACAACGTTCAGCGCCAACCCTTCACCGTGGGGACAGTGGATGCACAAGCGCCACACAAACAAAGGAGAAACTCATGTTCAAACGAACACTTCAAGGCGTCGCCACGGCCGCCACCCTCGGCACGGGGATGATCCTTGGGTCTTTGCTGCTGGGCCCAACCAGCGCCGAACCATTGATCGACGACCCAAAACCAACCGACTCGAGCGCCACCGAATCCCACGCGCAACCTCAAGGCTCTGTCGTTGCGGACGAGACGCCCGATACTGACTGCGCCATGCTCGTACCGGGGATCGAAATTCACCCGGGGTTCGATCAAAAGAATCCCGGGGTGTTCTTCGCTACCGCCGTTGAGATAGTAGGCAAAGCCCCGACCGTCGATGAATTGACGGAACTGCCAGCCTTTTCCGCCATCGCCGAATCTTCCTCCTCCGAAGACCTAACCGAACCCGAGTGCAGCATCGCCAGTTGCTCGGTCCTCGCACTGGATGACGAACTCCCCGAAGGTGCTCCCACTCCCCCGTTCGGTCTACCCGCGACCGGAATCAGCGTGACCGAGGAGGACGGAAAGATTGTCGTCACCGACGAGAATGGGACGGTGCTCCTCGAGACTGACGCGCCTGAAGACGGGACGTTCGGCTTCGAGATCGAGGACGGCAGCGTCCGACAGCTCGACGGCGCTGACCTGCCGTCGCTTCCGGAAATCGACTTCCAATTCGCCGGAGCCTCGCCGGCAGGATGTGCGCCACTGGAGTAGTCGGTGAGAGCGCTGCCGCCACGTGCGTTTCTTGCATGTGGCGGCACGCCCGCGCCCAGCCGACTCACCACCACGGTGGTATCCGGTGGCGAAATCGCTCGGCAGCGGTTAGTAGCACCACATCGTTGGTTCTGGCGTACTGGCGAAGTGCAGCCTCGGTGAGTTTGATCACATGGTCATCGCCATGATCGATCGCCGACGTCGCCAAGAACTCCGGTGTGAGGCCTTCGGTGAGCGGAACTTCTGCGAGGTCGGAGGCCGAGGCGGGGAACCCGTAAGCCGCAATCAAGGCGCCCACCACCTGCCAGGCGGCCACGACCGTCGGTATTTGCAGGATGGGCGGCAACTCCTCGAGCACCATTTGCACCGCAGCTGGCACGGTCACCGCATGGCAGAAGGCGATGGGAGCGTCATTTCGATTGGCGACGATCCGCGCCGCGGCCGATATCAAGTCGTCCAGCGACTTCGTCGGTGTATCGGCCAGGCCCCACTGGTCCAGCGCGGCGGGGAACTCCCGGAGAACGACCACGGCGGTGAGTCGCCCGGCGATGCCGGGGCCGACGGTCGGGGTTTCAGGCAGAAGTCGCGGAAGCCCACTAATTGCATCGATGCTCGCCGATCGGCCGGTCCCTTTGGCGAGCCAGGTAGCGGTTGGTATCGGGCCGCCCAGTAGGCAAGACCTTTCGCCAGCTCACTGGCCAGATGCGGCTCCTCGCCGGGACTCGAGGCCAGACAACGGACGGCGTGGGCGGCCCGGAGCAGGCCATGGCCGGCGCCCGCCGCAGCTCCGTCGAGGAGCCTGGGCCACCAGGTAATCAGCGTCGGGCGCCACCCCTCGTCTCTAACAGTCGTTTCGAAATAGTGAGTCCAGTCTCCGACGCGGCGGACATCGCCCAGATGATGATGCCAGTTGTCGGAGGTGACCGAATGGCCCAGTCTGGGAGCTTCGTCAAGTTGACTGCGGTAGGTATCGATCCAAGCGGGGACCAGCTCAGCGGCGCCAAGACGACACATCGCTTCGGCCACCATGGGGCCGTGGTTCGTCAGGAAACCGCCAAACTCCGGCCCGGTGTCATCGAGTCGCTCCAACGCGTAGCGCATGGCGTCGCGATCCTTCTCACCGGAACTGGTCGGCTTCGTCAGCAGTTCGGAGTGGGAGGTCATCGCTTCTCCTTAGCGCTTTGGTTTCGAGGTCTGCTTTGACAAACACTGACGTTGGACACTGGAACGCCGCTGTTACATCACTGTTGGGACCGTCAACTTGTCGCCGAAGTTCTGTCAGAATTCGCCATGGCAGTCACGATCTACTGGTGACGGGTCTTCTTGTCACTACGAGGATCGTCGGCGACCATCGCGCAGCCTTCGCAGAGAACTTGCCCAGACCACCAGCAAGGACCCACAACATAAGCGCTCTCTTGACTTGGCGGTCGAAGTCAACAGCACACGAGGGAGCGGCCGCGCAGAAGCGAGCCGAGC
>CAWDNZ010000007.1:0-25355 GCA_963803845.1 uncultured Acidimicrobiales bacterium
AATGTCCGGCCGGTACGGATGCAGGGTGGATTTGAGCGGCTTGCCCAGCCCCGTCCCTCCGTCCAAGGGGAGTTGATAGTGCTTACCGTTGAACTCCACCGGTCCTTGGCGAGCAAAGATGTCTCGCATGATCGCAACGTACTCACGGGTCCGGGCCAACGGCTTGGGGTAGGCCTGGCCGTACCAACCCTCCACCACCTGAGGGCCCGACGCCCCGATGCCCAGGATCATTCGGCCCCCGGAAAGGTGGTCCATGGTCATGGCGGCCATTGCCGTGGCGGCGGGAGTTCGGGCGGACATCTGGGCGATGCCCGTTCCCAGCCTGACGTTTTTTGTGTTGGCACCCCACCAAGCCAACGGCGTGAAACAATCTGAGCCGTAGGCCTCGGCGGTCCATACCGAGTCGAAACCGAGCCGGTCGGCCTCCATCACGCCCTCCAATGCGCCCTCGGGAGGTCCGGCACTCCAATACCCGACCGAGTAGCCCAGCTTGATCTTCCTGTCCTGTGACGTCACGTCTCAAACAGTAGGCCGACGCGGCACTGCTCTCCTAGTTCGCGAGCGAGGTCAATACATCAGGAGAATCGTCGCAGCCACGCAGTTGAACTGCGGCCAAGATGCACGATGTCGGGTCATCGAATCGCCAGGCTGCCGCGCGAGGCTCGGTTTGCAGAAGGCCCTTAGACCCAAGGACATTGCCCCGTTTGCGTGTCCGCATTCTGTCCAGTTGATGTCCACCTTGCGACCTAGACGGCACCAACCGCGACAAGTCATGCTCTGCAGGAAACCAAGGCGCCCCGAGCGGGCCAACGAAAGACCACTTGACTCAAGATGCCAAAAATCTCCTCCCTCCTTATTGCGCTTGTGCTGGCTTTGGTTGCCGTTATCGTGCGGGTCGACCAGGGCGGTTGCCCAGTGGCAGGACGACGTAGCTCGCGTTGAGGGCGAGACCGGACGCAAAGTCTTGCTCCCCAGCGAGGAGCCCCAAGACTTCTCCACTGTGTTTACGACAGTTGTTGATGGCAATGGCTACTCGGTGGTGGTTGCTCACGCTGGCTACAACGCAGTCATCTGCAGCGCTACGGCACCCTGCTCAGACGGTGAACTGATCCGAACCCTTCCGGACTCCAAGGGCAACGATGTCAGTATCTCCCTGATAGCCCTGGATAGAGAGCAGCAGTCGCTCACGTTCGAAGAGGCGAAGGCTTACTGGTCGACGGTGCAACTCGTCGAGGGAACACCGGCCTGGTAGTCCAGCGCCCTCAGACTTACTTGGCGGAAGCCGGGTGTATCCCTAGCGAGGAGAAATCGATCGGCGACGGCAGGTCACTGACCGCCCGGAGGTGACCGACCCATGTGGCGGACAAGAGGCCATCGGCAACGGCTGCCACATCACTGCCGGGCTCACCGGTCCATTTGTTTCCCCAGTTGATCTTGACCTCGAAGGAATTTGAGTGCCCCGCGATCGGGATCAGCTGGGCTGCGGTGGTTTCTTCCGGTGGGTGCTCGGCCACGGTGGTCCAGACCCATGTTCCGATTTCCGACAACGCCTTGTCTGGCACGTTGAGGTTCAGAACTCCGGGCGCTGGCATCGGCGAAGCGAGCAGCGCTTTCGCGGCCTCTGCAGCGACCGTGGCTGCCGTCGACCAGTTGATGGCGGCGATCGCCTCGTCCCAGGCCTGACCGGTGGTGGTCCATTTCTGCAAGGCCTGGCTGACCGCGATACCTGGGACCCCGCCGTTGCGCCCGGTAAGGCAGGCGCCAACGGTGCCCGAGTGGTAAACGCTGCGTCCAACGTTGGCGCCGGGGTTGATCCCGCTCACGATGAGGTCCGGTTGCACCGGGAACGCCCCCATCCTGGCGAACATGACGCAGAGTGCTGGCGGGCCGTTGATCGCCCAAACATTATTTGATCCCGGGAGGTCGGGGATTTCTCGGCGATGGGCTTCGGGCTTGATGTCGAAGATCGAGCCGATCGCCGAACTCGACCCACTGAACTCCTGATCGGGGGCCACCACAGTGACGTCGCCGTGCTCGGCAACAGCACAGGCCAGGGCATGGAGACCGAGCGAGTCGATCCCGTCGTCATTGGTAACGAGAATCTGGGGTCGCCGTGACATAGCGGACCACGATACGCGGCCCAATCCTGGATGGGTTGTTGCCAGCGGCCCAGGGATGACGGGTCCCAACCTGCTTCGTGCTAGCCTCCGAGATGAATCGCCCAGCAGTGTGGGAGAGAGCCGGTCCTAACCCGGCCGCCGAAGGAGCAACCACCCCGGAAACTCTCAGGCCCCCGTACCGCACTGTGATCGATTCCTCTGGAGAGCAACGGAGGGAGCAATCCTCAACCGTTCACCGACGGGGCAAACGCAAAACACCACTTGCGTCCATCTCTCAGGTACCTGTGACAGAGGGGGTGTCCATCACACCTCTTCTTTAGGTACGCCCACCATGCCAGACACCAGTCCTCAGCCGGAGAACCTCCGCACCACCCCGCTGCATGATTTGCACGTTGAGCTCGGCGCTCGTCTCGTGCCCTTCGCTGGTTGGGAAATGCCCATCCAATTTGAGGGTGTAGTGGCCGAACACAACCAGGTTCGCAACTCGGCCGGTCTCTTCGACGTAGCCCATATGGCGGTGGTGGAGCTACGGGGCGAAAACCCCGCTCTCGCTTTGGAGTCGGTCACCCCGGCCGGTTACACCACACTCGCTGAGGGAAAACAGCGGTACGGCCTCTTCACCAACGACAACGGTGGAGTGATCGATGACTTCATGGGCATCAACTGGGGAGACCACTTCACGCTCGTTGTAAACGCTGCCCGAGCCGAGGTCGACATCGCCCATCTGACGAAGACTTTGGGCCCGCTGGGCATCGATGTGATTCCCAAGCCCGGAATCTCATTGCTCGCATTGCAGGGACCCGAGGCCGCCTCGGTGATCATCGGGATGGACCAATCGCTCGAAGACACGATCTTTTTGGATGCTCGCATGGCCACTGTTGGGGGAATCCCGGTTGCGGCATTCCGAGCCGGATACACCGGAGAGGACGGTTTCGAGCTGGCGGTGGCCTCCGAACATGCCGATGCTCTGGCCCGGATGCTGCTGGCAGACCCGCGGGTCAAGCCCGCCGGCCTCGGCGCCCGCGACACCCTCCGTCTCGAGGCTGGCCTGTGCCTCTACGGCAACGATCTCGACGAAACTATCTCGCCGGTGGAAGCCGACCTCAAATGGACGATCCCCAAGCGACGTCGTGAAGAAGCCAACTTTCCCGGTGCCGAACGCATTCTCCAGGAATGGGAAACCGGACCAAGCCGCATCCGAGTTGGTCTGAAGCCAGTAGGCCGCCGACCGGTTCGCGACCATGCAACGCTCCGCCTCAGCAGCGGGCCTGATGCCATCGGCGTCGTGACCAGCGGCGGCTTCGGCCCCACGGTCGAGGCACCGGTTGCCATGGGCTACGTCCCGCCGGATCTGGCCGAGATCGGAACCGAATTCATCGCCGATGTGCGGGGCAACGACGTTGTCTGTCACGTCGCCGCCCTGCCCTTTGCTCCCCACCGATTTCATCGAGGTAACTAAAATGAACTCCACGCCCCAAGCCACATTCGCCGATCGTCATGTTTCGCTCACCCCGGACGAACAACAGAAGATGCTGGCCACCCTGGGTTACGCCACCGCCAGCGACCTGCTGGAGGCTGCCGTCCCAGACGACATCCACCTGAGCGGACCGCTCCAGGTACCCGAAGCACTGACCGAGACAGAGGCGCTGGCGCTGGTGCGCTCTTATGCCAACAAGAACAAGGTCTTCACCAGCCTGATCGGCCAGGGTTGGAACAACACCATCACTCCGGCGGTCATACGGCGGAACATGATCGAAAACCCCGCCTGGTATACGTCGTACACCCCGTATCAGCCCGAGATCAGCCAGGGCCGGTTGGAGATGCTCCTGGTCTTCCAGACCATGATCGCCGACCTCACCGGCTGCGAGCTCGCAAATGCGTCACTGCTCGACGAGTCCACCGCCGCCGCGGAAGCCATGACGATGCTCCGACGCCTCGACCGAACCAAGCGCACCAAGTTCTTTGTGGATCACACCTGCCACCCGCAAACAATTGCCGTCTGCCTTACGAGAGCCACTCCGCTCGGGATCGAACTCGTCATCGGAGATCCCCGAGCTGACCTCGAACCACAGGAGGTGTACGGGGCATTGCTAGCCCAGCCGGGATCAACCGGGGCAGTGAGTGACCTGAAATCGGTCATCGACAAGCTTCACGAAGCCGATGCCACCGCCGCGGTCACCACCGACCTTTTCTATTGCACACTCGCCACGCCACCTGGCGAAGTCGGCGCCGACATCGTGGTGGGCAGCGCCCAACGCTTTGGTGTGCCCATGGGGTTCGGCGGACCGCACGCAGGGTTCATGGCTACCGCCGAAAAGCATGCTCGATCGCTCCCCGGGCGCTTGGTCGGCGTCAGCGTCGACAGCCAAGGCCTACCCGCATATCGGCTCACCCTCCAGACCCGTGAGCAGCACATTCGCCGAGACAAGGCCACGTCCAATATCTGCACGGCGCAGGCATTGCTGGCCAACGTTGCCGCGTCGTACGCCTGTTGGCACGGCCCCGAAGGTCTCAGGAGCATCGCCAACCGCATCAACAATCTGACCGCCGTCTGCGCAGGACTCCTGGGGGCCGGGGGCATAGCCGTTCCCAAGACGTTCTTCGACACGATCACCGTGACGGTAGACAACGCCGACGAAGTGATCGCTGCTGCCGCTGAGCGACAGATCAACCTGCGACGGGTGAGCGGTGGCGAGGTAGGGATCACCTTCGACGAAACCAGCACCACAGCCACGGTGAACGGAGTGGTGGAGAGCTTCGGGCTCAACGGGAAAGCCGACCTCGGTGAGATGGAGCCCATGCCGGGTATTCCCGAAGCGCAGCGACGCAACAGCGCATTCCTCACCGACCAACGGTTCCACAGATTCCAATCCGAGCACGAGATGATGCGGTGGCTACGGAAGCTGGCCGACCGAGATCTCGCACTGGATCGCACCATGATCCCCTTGGGTTCCTGCACCATGAAACTGAATGCCGCTGCAGAAATGGAGCCCATCAGTTGGCCCGAGTTCGCCTCCATCCATCCCTTCGCTCCCGCGGATCAAACAACTGGGTATGCGCAGCTCATCACCGATCTGGAGAATGACCTCACCGCCATCACCGGTTACGACGCCGTCAGCCTTCAGCCAAACGCCGGATCGCAAGGTGAATATGCCGGCCTGCTGGCAATTGAAGGCTGGCACGCCAGCAACGGTCAGGGCCACAGAAACGTGTGCCTGATCCCATCATCGGCCCATGGAACCAATGCCGCATCTGCGGTTATGGCCGGCATGAAAGTGGTCGTGGTCAAGTGCAACGACCGGGGCGACGTGGACATGCCTGACCTCGAAGCCAAGATCGCCCAACACGGTGAGAACCTGGCAGCCTTGATGATCACCTACCCCTCCACCCACGGTGTCTACGAACACACTGTGGCTCGGGTGTGCGAACTGGTTCACGAGGCCGGTGGTCAGGTCTACACCGACGGCGCCAATCTCAATGCACTGGTCGGGGTGGCCCAGCCCGGCAAGTTCGGGTCCGATGTGAGCCATCTGAACCTCCACAAGACATTCTGTATCCCCCACGGAGGCGGCGGTCCCGGCGTTGGGCCGATCGGCGTAGGCGCTCACCTCATCCCGTTTCTCCCCCAGATTGAGCTAGCGGACAGTGAAGAGCCGCAGCGTCGCATCTCCGGCGCTCCGTTCGGATCGGCCGGGATCTTGCCGATCTCGTGGATGTACATCCGAATGATGGGCCCGGCCGGTCTACGCCGAGCCACCGAGGGGGCGGTATTGGCGGCCAACTACGTCGCCACCCGACTCCGGGAACACTTCCCAATTCTCTATACCGGTCCCGGGGGACTCATCGCCCACGAGTGCATCATCGATATCCGCCCGCTGGAAGAAACCACCGGCATCGATGTTGACGACATCGCCAAGCGGTTGGCGGACTACGGCTTTCACGCCCCCACCATGAGCTTCCCGGTGGCGGGCACGTTGATGATTGAACCGACTGAGAGTGAAAGCTTGGCGGAGTTGGATCGCTTTTGCGATGCGATGATCGGCATCGCCAATGAGATCGCCATGGTGAGCGCAGGGGCGGTGTCGGCCCAAGACAGCGTGCTACGACACGCACCTCACACTGCGGCCGACGTGACCGCCGACGATTGGGCCCACCCCTACAGTCGGAGGACAGCGGCCTTTCCACTTCCGGGAATGGACCAGGACAAGTACTTCCCGCCGGTGGGCCGGATCAACAATGCCCACGGAGATCGCAACCTTCAATGCTCCTGCCCCCCGCTGGAGGCCTTCGCCGAATAGCGGTCTACCGATGCTCCTCGAAAGGCAGGGAACTGTCGAACTCCGAGGTCTCACCTGGATCAGGGACGTCGAAGGGTGCACTGAAGACCTCGTCGAAGCTGAGCTTGTCAGGGGGGTCCTCCGCTGGCGTCTCCGTTGCTTGAGCCGACATGCCGGACGGGTCGAAAAGATCCGGGGGGAAGTCCTCGAAACTCTCGATTCCAGATTTCTCAGCATCGGAAGTGTCAGCTTCGGACGTGTCGACTTCGAACCTATGAACTTGGAACATGTCGGCGTTGAACATGTCCGGGTCAAATGCGTTCGGATCAACCGGTACGTCCGCATCATCGACCGCTACGTGCGGGAATGGAGCCGCCGGTTTCTGGACCAGCGACTGCCGGGAGACCTCCATTTTGCGGGAACCGACTTCTTCGACAACCGATGAAAGGTAATCCCCCACCACCGCTGATTCCGCCGCCGCGATTCCCACCAAACAGGCGTTGACCGCTCGAGCCTGAACTGCCGTGGTCAGCTTCGGGACCGCCCCAGCGGCTACCGACGTCGGCCGCCAGCAGATGGTGGCCGTCACCACAGCGTCACCATTCGGGTCACGTGAGACGATGAGCGACTCGCTTCCATCCCAAACGTGGTTGCTGAGCGTGGTGTAGGCGAAGCCGTAGCGATCAGATTCATCCACGATTTCCGTAATACGGCATGCGACCGTAACGGTCAACGGTCCCACCGGTACAGCCATGACGAAGGTTTCGCCAACGGCCACCTGGGGCTGGTTCGGCCGCAAACGAAGCGACGCGGCCTCGTGACCCGCCCATCCCAGAAGCGCATCACAAGAATTTTCGAAATCCGGTACCGGTAGAGACCACTGACTACGGAGGTAACCGATGGGGGGCGCATCGTTAGTGGCGTCGGGCATTTCCTCAGCCGGCAGCGTCGCCGAATACCGGAGCAGATCGAGGAGCTCGCCGTCCGAACGGGGCACAAGGTGAACCATCGTCGCCCGAAGGTCGCCGTCGGCGCTGGAGGCTTCCCAAGTCAGCGCACGAAGCGCTCCCAGGAGGAAGACGAGGCCAAGCCCGGCCACTGCGGCAACCGTTGGAGCGTCCAACGTGCTGTAGCTGACGGCAAAACCATCGGTCACCACGGCGTCGGGCTGGAAGACCGTGCTGCCAAAGGTTCGAGGATCCACGCTGATCACCAGCAAACGAACCATATTCAGGACTGAAGCAGCGATCAGACTGCTGCCGGCGATCGACAACAGCGACGAAGTGACGCCGCGTTCGAACTTGGCAAGCGCCAGCAACTGCTTGCTTACCACCACACTCACGCCGAGAGCTATGCCCGATGCAATCACCTCGAGCCGACCATCAACTGCGGAGAGCAAGGCAGCGAGGATCGATCCGCCGCTGGCGATGATCGATAGTCGAGAGTCAAATCCCAATCGGCGAGCGGAACAGCCCACCACGAATGGAGCCCCGAAAGCGAATAGATAGAGGTAGGCCGTACTCGGGGACAGACCCGGTCCGCCACCCCATCGGTTGAGGAAGAGCCAGAGTCCGGCGAAACCGAGCCCGATCAAACCGAAGTCCACGCCGATGCCCGGATCGGCCAACGCCCGCCGAGACAACACGCGGAACACTCCCGTTAAAGCGACAGCACTGGCACATGTCAGCCACGGCAGAGAGAGCAGAGCCGAGAAGAAGCCCTTTCCTATCAACACTGACAACAAGGCCATCAACCCAGCGGCCGGAGTAGCCAGGCGGATCCAAGGAATCGCCGGCGTCATAGGTCCGTTTCGGGGATCGTCCACGATCTGCAGGGCCAGCGGAACGGCAACGAGGATCACGGCCAGGACCACACCGGTGTTCCAGTCCGGGCGAGCAAGTCCAAACCAAACGGCCCAGAGGGCGGCGCCGACCAACGGGCCCGTGGTCTCGAACCGATCGTTGAGATACGGAGTGAGGTCGGGAAGGTCGGCCTTTTCCTTCAGTTTGGCCAGTTTCGCAGCATTCACCCCATCGGTATCGAACCGAAATTCGCAAATCTGTTGTTATTTGAGCGAAATATCGGCGATAACGGGGAACTATTTTGCAGCGCGAAACGCCCGGGACAGCAGCGGGCTATCGGCACCGAGGTCATCTTTGGGGTCCTCGGGCTCGTCGCCCTGCTTCGGCCACCGGAACTCGCTGGTGGTTTCCTTTGCTGATTCCTCCCGTTCGGGAGGCGCCGGGGCAGGAGTATCGACCGGGCGCTTCGTGGCCGGTCGGACGGCAGCTGTCGCGTCGGTAGGAGCCTCGGGGGCAGCTGCTGATGACGCCGTTGCCTCCATCGAATCGTCGGCTCGGCGTTTTGGGGCCTCGGTCGGCCGTCGGGTGGCGGGGCGATCCGTGGGGGCGGCAAAGTCGGGCGCTGGTTTGCCTTCGTCTTCAGCGGACCACATTTCGAGCTTCTTCGCACCGGTGCGACGATCGATCATTTGCCACCCGAGAGGAGCGGTGCGCGAGGACGCATGACGTTCGCAAAGGGGCATGCCGTTGCGCGCATGTGTCAAATCGATGAGAACGGCGGTAGATCGTCCGGCATCGAACTGAAGACTGGCGGCTGCCTTTTCACGGCAACCAATACGACTGCAAATCAAACCCACGGCGCAAAGAGTACCGCCTACCGGCATCCTGTGTTGATGGAAGCGGCACGAGATCCTCTTCGAAATGCAACAATTTCTGATTCGTCACTGGTTCGAGTCGTCGAAATCACCGAAATCGGACTGCGAGACGGCACCGACGGCGCAATTCTCGTCAACGATCCCACCCTTCCCGGCCAGCGCACGGTGCGCGGGTCGGTCCTCCGAGGCATTGCCGATACGCAACTCCTCACCACCGATCCCTCGATACGCACGCCGCTCACCGTCACCGTCACGTTGCCTGAAGCGGTCGAGGCGGGGTTGGTCTGTGGCGGCCGCGCCCGGCTCCTCGTTACCCCGCTCGGCCATGTCCCAACCGAGGCCCTGCAGTGGCTCGATCACTCTGAGCCTGTTGTGCTCATCGCGGCAGCCGACGGTTCCGGCTCCGACATGGCGCTGGGTCTCCACGGCATGGTGGGCTCGGTGGGGCCCGACGATGAGGCAGCAACGATCGCCCGCCAGATTCTGCGCCGAGGGGCCTCGTGCGCGCAGGTTCATATGATTGCGGGAACCGAATTTGTTTTTGCGGCGGCAATCCCCGTGACCAAGGCGTTGATCGTGGGCGACGGACCCATGGCTGGCGCCGTCAAGGCTCAGGGCGAACTGATGGGGTGGCAGGTGGAACTCACAGAAGAACTCGACACCGCCACGGCCTTTTGCCAGCGGGCCACCGCAGCCGATGCGGTGATCGTGATCAGTCATGATCGAGCGCTCGACGTGCCGGCGCTCGCCGCAGCCCTTGGCAGCCAGGCCGGCTACATCGGCGCCATGGGTTCGCGCTCCACCCAGTCCATCCGGGCCAAGGCGCTGGATGCGATCGGTCATACGGATCAAGACCGAATCCATGGGCCGGTCGGACTCGACCTCGGTTCCCGAACCCCCGCCGAAACCGCCGTGGCGATAGCAGCGGAATTCCTGTCCGTTCGGCGCGGTGCAGCGCCGGCCAGCCTGTCCACTCACACCGGTCCCATTCACGCATAATCTTTGGACACCGATGATCACACCCCACCATTTCGCAGGCCCCCAACCCCCCTCGCCCCTTCCCGAGCTCAACCCGTACGGCGGGCCTCAGGCAGAGCGGCAAACAATCACCCAGAGAGCTCGAGGCGTGGCGCTCGACGCCCTCCGACACTTTGGGGGCGCCACCGCATCACTGCGGGTTACGCCTGACTATCTGATCATCGGAACCAAGCGGGGTGGTAGCACCTCCCTCGCCCGCTGGCTTCTGGAGCACCCCGACGTCGCGCCTCTTTTCCCGGCCCGAGAAACACGGAAAGGCACCTATTTTTTCGACGTGAACTACGATCGGGGAGAACGTTGGTACCGCTCCCACTTTCCTACCCGAGCCTCGCTGGCGGTGCGGTCCCGGCGACATGCCCGGCCAGTGATCGTGGGTGAGGCAGTCCCCTATTACCTCCACAACCCTCATGCTGCGGTGCGAGCGCGAGCATTCGCCCCGGCAGCCAAAGTCATCGCTCTTCTGCGAGACCCCACCGATCGCGCTTTCGGTCATTGGGGCGAGCGAACCCGCAACGGCGTGGAGTGGCTCAGCTTCCCCGAGGCTCTCGCTGCCGAAGACGAGCGATTGGCCGGTGAGGAAGACCGTATGCTCGCCGACCCCAGTTACTACAGCTTTGCCCACCAGCACTATTCCTATGTGGACCAGGGTCGCTACGAACGAGGGCTGCGTCGTTGGATGGACCACTGGCCGGCGCATCAACTGCTGGTCCTGCGCTCTGAAGACATGTATGCCGACCCGGCCCGAATCTATGCCCAGGTGACCGACTTCCTAGAGCTCCCTCGCTTCGAGCCCGACGCCTTCGCTGCGTGGAACATGAAGGCGAGCACCGTGATTGAACCCGCGGTTGAAACACAGCTTCGGGCAGCATTGGCCCCGAGCGTCCGGGCCGTTGAAGAACTCCTGGGTCGACCGATGGGCTGGCGGGCGTGAATGCGTTGGAAATCCAAACCGGCAAACCGCAGAAGCTGCTCTTCATCGGCGGTCTCGGCCGCTCCGGGAGCACGCTCATCGAAAAGCTCCTCAACGAATTCAACGACGCTTTTGCCATTGGCGAAAGCGTTCACCTATGGGAACGGGGCCTGCGTGACAACGAGCTCTGCGGCTGTGGCGAGGCGTTCGACGCATGTCCGTTCTGGCGCCGCGTTGGCGCCGAAGCGTTTGGACGATGGTCCGAGATCGACCTCGCAACCGCGATTTCATTGCGCTGGAAGATTGACCGTTCCCGGCAACTACCCGAGATGCGGAAGGCGTATCGACGCGGGTTTCCCTCCGATGCGCAGCAGGAATACCTCGACCTCATCGGCAACGTCCTGTTGGCGGCCGGTCGGGTTGCCCGCACCCGTGCCGGAGCAACGGTCCTGATCGATTCCTCCAAACATCTGAGCGCCGCGGCCCTGTATTCACTGGACCCTCGCCTGGATGTGCGAGTACTCCACCTGCTCCGCGACCCCCGTGGCGTCGCGTACTCCTGGACCAAGGCCGTCTCCCGGCCAGAAGCGGCTGATGCCGCGTCCATGACCGACATGCCAACGTACAACCCGGTCCGAACGGCCGGCCGCTGGGTCACCGACAATCTTGGTTTTGCGCAGCTGACAAAACTGGGAATTCCTGTCCTTCGGCTCCGGTATGAGGATTTTCTCGGTGCACCGCTCGAAACGCTGACCGCCGTTGCCGAATTCGCCGGCATCGACGAGTCCGCTCTCCCATCAGATGTTTTCGATGGTCGGACCGCTCACCTCACCACACCCATGCACTCCGCCGCTGGTAACCCGCTTCGCTTCGGTGCCAACGAGGTCACGCTCAAACTCGACGACGCTTGGCAGCAGAAGCTGCCAGCTCGGCAACGACTCTTGGTTTCGGCCATCACCGCACCAGCTCGAGGCAGGTTCGGCTACTGACGCCTCCGCGACTCGCCTACTGGGCCTTCTGTGGCAACAACCTCGGCTCGCCGGCTCGGTTGGTTCCCACCTGGTGACCTTCGGATCGGAGGCGTTGGGCGTGTTCCGCCTCGAGGCCGGGGCAGAGCCGTCCTGCCGCAGAAACGACCCGCCACCATTCCAGCCCGTCGGCGGTCCGGAGGAGGTTACCGACCGCGCGGGCGGCACCGGGATAGCCCGCTTCCGCAGCGACTTCGCCATAGGTGAGGACGTCTCCGCTCTGGGTGGCATGAAGTACGGAGCGAACCGCATCTTCGAAGGAGTGCATTGTTAGTCGAGCGAGTTGGACTGCTTGTTGGCGGCCTCGGGTCGGTTCTTGGCCCACCAGGCGTCTAGCCGGTGCTCCAATTCACGGCGTGGGAGCTCGCCCTCAGTGCGTTTGACTTCCAGGAGGTGCTTCAACGCCTTTCCGAGCGCCGGACCCGGTGGGATCCCGAGATACTCCATCACCGCGTTGCCATCGAGCTGGGGCCGTTCTCGAGCTTTGGCATCATCTTTGGCCAACTTGATGATTCGGGCCTCGAGATCATCGATGTGGGCCATGAGCCGCGCTTCCTTCGCCCGATTCCGGGTGGTGCAATCGCACCGGACGAGTTCGTTGAGATGACCCAGGAGGTGGCCGGCATCCCGGGCGTAGCGCCGAACGGCGGAGTCACTCCAGCCATCGGCATACCCCTTGAACCGGCCGGAGAGGCGAACCAGTTCCGCTACGTCGTTCACGACCGGCGGCTCGAAACCCAGGGAGCGCAGCCGTTTCTTCGTGATCTTTGCACCAACGGCCTCATGATGACGGAAGGTCACGTCGCCGTGCTCAAAAGAGCGGGTTGCGGGTTTGCCGATGTCGTGAAACAGAGCCGCCAGGCGCACTACCAATTCCGGTTGCGTTTTGGCCGTTACCGCAATGGTGTGGGCCAAGACATCCTTGTGCTTGTGGATCGGGTCCTGTTCCAGCACCAATGCGGGGAGTTCGGGTACCGCGGCGGCGGCTCCGCCCGAATCATAAAACGCCCAGAGGCTCTGGGTGCAGTCATCTTCCATGAGTGCGTCGATCAACATTTGGCGCAGGTCGCCAACTGCTTCGTCGCTCGTGGAGGTGGTGTTCGCCATAGCCAAGAACACCAGGATAGAGCCTCCGTCCTGCGGTGGTCCGGTGTTGTTTCCCAGCCTGTCCCCAATGGGGCCGCGACTTATGAGGGCTCGGAACGTCGTACATTGAATGGTGGTACCAGTCGTTGAAGAGCGGTACCACTCGTTGCAGGATGCACCACCGGTTGAAGGGTCAGGTAGAGGACAGTGAAAAAGTCGTGGCGGGCGCAGCGCTAGGGATAGCAGCCGTCATTGCCCTCATCGCAACTACTGGATCGCTGGCGTTCACGTGGCCCTGGGACGTTCTCCCCGAGTTCACCGCTGTCGAGGTGGAACTCAAACTGCCGACCGAAGCCCGCATTGTGAACGTGGAACCGATCATGCTCGACTGCCGCGCCAGGGTCCATGCCGAAGTGCCGTTAGCCGGTACCCGGGAACACAGTGCATTGGGCCAGGTCTACCGCACTGACACCATCGAGATGGTGGCCATCGGCGACGTAGACACCTGCGTCAACGGCGGTGCCGCCAGGGTACTAAGGCGATCCGATGGGACAACCGAGATCGTGATCCCGGCCGAGTCGATCACCTTCGTCCGACCTCGCGTGAATGCGGTACTTACCGCAGAGTCCGTGTCGGTCTCCAAGGGACTCGTCGGCAAAGCCACCGACGTCTTTCCGTGGGTGAGTGACGATCTCGGCCTTACACCCACAGCGTATGCGTATTCCCAGAACGTGATTGGGAGTAGTAGCTGCATGCGCACGGCTTACACGGTCACCCAGGGCCTGATCACAAGCGCCTACCGGCAGCAGTTCATCGATCAGGGCGCCGACCCCTCCAAGCTCAGCGTGCGAATTGACGGAGAACCCACCTTCAACGATCCCGAGACGATCTACATGGGTGATGGTGTGGAGATGAACGTTGGCGACGGTTCGGTCACGTGTACGGCCGACGGGCTGTAAACCCGCTGTCTGTTAGGGGCCCACGGTCCAGGTTGGAGGAGCGAATGTCCGCACCGGTTGTGTGGTGGGCGCCGCCGTGGTGGTGGGCTTCTTCGTGGTGGTTGGTCGTTTGGTCGTTGTGGGCTTGCGGGTCGTTGGTCGTGCCGTTGTAACTGGTGCGGCAGTAGTTGGGGCAACGGTTGTGGCCTCGGTAGTTGTGGTGGTGGCCTCGGTGGTTGTGGTGGCCGCTTCAGTCGCGGGCGGGGTGGTGGTGGCTATGACAGTGGATGCGGTGACCGGCGCCAAGGAACTACTGGTGGAGGTGCCCAGAACCGACGGTTCTGCGTCGATCACGCTCTCGTCCGACGCTACGTCGGATCGATCGCGTGTGAATCCTAGGAAGAGGAGGCTGCCAGCGAGCACAACAAGCATTGCGGTCAACATGACTTCGGATCGCCGGTAACCACTCATTAGTTCCTCCTCAAACCAGTATCGCCCGAAACCAGCGCGTTCACGTGCCGGGTCAGACAACACCAAGCGTGGTAGCGCCGCAGTCCTAACAGTGAAAGGGCCTGTTCCAGCGTGGCAGGCCAAGCGGCGCTCCGCCAGACCTACGCCTCTGGGTTATTCGCCCCGTGAGGCACCCCACCAAAGGCGTGTCGGTGTTCCACGGGTACTACTCACTCCAGCCATGGCTGTTCACCACCAAAAATGAGGTCCACGTCACGATCGGGATCTGGTCGGCTCCGTCTTTGGGCAAGCAACTTCGACGACGCTATTCCACACACGAACCCGGCAAGGTGGCCTTCCCACGAAACTCGGTCCTGCGGAACCAGACCAACCAACATTGTGGTGTAGAGCATCATTGCCACCAGGGCCGGAGCGATGGCGGCGGGTCGGCGTTCAAATGCGACGGCCCCGACAAGCGCCCCGAAGTAGGCGAAGATCACCCCGCTGGCACCGATGTGGTTACCGGCTCCCCCGAATATCCAGGTGAGGAAGCCGCCACCGAGGACTCCGATGATGGTGATAGAAACCCAGCGGCGGATTCCCCGGATCATGATGAGGCCGGACAACACGAGGAACGGAAAGGTGTTGGAAATCAGATGCCCAAAATCGCTGTGAAGCAAAGGGGCCCAGAGAATCCCGTCAAATCCTTCCCGCTGCCGCGGAATGATGCCGTTTCGCTGGAGACGGTCACCGAGAACGTAAGAGTCCAGTATCTCGATGCTCCACCATGCGATCACAATCACGCCCAGGATGAGCAGACCGGTTGCCAAAGAGCCCGACAGCCGGGAACGACGATCACCCGTTGTCTCTGCTGTCACCATCCTGCAAGGATAGATGGGTTCACGGTCGGCCAGGCCCGCGCCGCCTAGAGGCATACTGATCACATGAGCTTCTCCTGGTTGCGCAAGCGCGGGATGCCGGCGCACTCACCGCTCCCTCCAGGGACGGCCTCGAAGACGGTCGGAATCTCGTGTCGCTGAGGATCAATGCCAACCTCACAATTCCCGACGATGAACTCCAGTGGAGTTTCGGTCCCTCAGGGGGTCCTGGCGGCCAGCATGCCAATACAGCGAACACTCGAGCCGAGTTGGTGTTCGAAATCGAGCAAAGCCGTTCGCTCACCGACAACCAGCGTGAGATTCTGACCTCGGCGTTCGGCCCTCGTGTCCGCATCGCCGCAGATGAGAGCCGATCCCAGCGTCGTAATCGCGACGTGGCTCTCAGTCGGCTGGCTGAACGGCTGCAACAGGCCTTGAAGCCCAAGAGAAAGCGACGGCCGACCAAACCCAGTCGAGGCTCCAAGGAACGGCGGCTCAAAGCGAAACGTCATCAATCCGAACGCAAGGCCGGCCGAAACTATCGGGGCGACGATCATTGAGAGTGCACCTGCTCCACAAGACGGGCGCTGCCGATACGGAAGCGACCCAGGCGGCGTTGGAGCAAGCAGGAGCACGCGTCACGCCACTGGCCTCGGCGGCGGCCGACCACATCTCTGACCTCCTCGAGAACAACGTCATAGAGCGACTCGTAGTCCTGGGGGGCGATGGCATGATCCACCATGCGGCCCAGGTAGCAGCAGCGACTAACCTGCCCATGGGAATCATTCCCGGCGGCACCGGCAACGACATCGCCCGGGCCCTGGGGATCCCGCGCCGTCGCGCAGAGGCTGCTCAGCTGGCGATCGGCCCAACCACCAGCCTCGATCTCATCCGAATAGACGATGGCGTGCGCCACGCATTTGCGGTCAGCGTTCTCACGGCCGGCTTCTCGGGCCACGTCACGGAGTATGCCAATCAGCTCCGGCACGTCCGGGGCCAACTGAAGTACACGCTTGCCACTCTGCGGTGCCTGCCAAAACTACGAGCATGCCACGTGAGCGGTCTCGGTGACCTCGGAGACAGCGCCAGCATCGTCGCCTTCGGCAACACCCGGTTCTTTGGCGGCGGAATGGCGATTTGTCCCGCCGCCGATCCCACCGACGGTTCGATGCAGGTGGTGGTGGTCGGTGACGTGGGGCGACTCCACCTGGCGGCGGTACTACCCGCGGCCTTCCTTGGGCAGCACGTTCGCAGTAGCGCCGTCCGCACTGCACCAATGACCTCCGCGACTGTAACGATCGACGCAGCCTGGTGGGCCGACGGCGAGCGTTTGGCGGTCGGTCCAACCGCCACCGTGTCCGTGTCGCCAAGCGCCCTCGCGGTGGCCTGCCGGATCTGACCGCAGAAGGAGACCCCATCTCGCCGGTTGATGGGCTTTCCTGGCAGCGCTGGACCGCCTGGTGCCCAAGATGCCAACCCATGGTCGATCAGACATCGGCGGAACCGTGACCGGCTGCGTCGACTGGTGCGAACCCGTTCCTCTCGGTGGCGACGGAGCACCCGGTCGTTGTTCACAGAACTCGAGGGGCCCAGGGACTGGACTTTCTCTTTGAGACCGAATTTGGGACTTAGGGCTCATGGACTTTGACCCGATGATGTGCAAAGGTGGACTACGGGTTAGTGATAGCTGACCCGTGGTGAATCCTGGCGCTGATGCCAGCGTCGGGACCGATTGGTCCGGCGCTGTCCGGACGGAAGGAGCCAGCAAACGTGAGTGCACGTCACCGTAAGGACGGAATCACTTTGACACCGGAGAAGACCGACGAGGTTCAACTCCGCCCGGACAAATCGATCCGGTCAAAGGAACACCGTAAGGTACGTCACCAGCTCCATCAGGAGCTCCACGATGTGGATGATCCCGAGGGCGCAGTTTTCAGCGTCCCGAAGTTTGATCATCCACCCCGATCAGCGCCGAAGACCAAGAAAAAACGGCACTGGAAGGTGAAAGCGTGGAAACGCCGGAGTGCAGAGCGCCGAGAACGCAATGCGGAGAGAGAACGAATACGCGACGGCAACGTCGCCGCCAGTGACCCGGTGGATCTGGACTTCGCCTAGGCGGTCCTCCCGCTTCCAGACAACGCCAGGAGAGCGCCCAAGGTGGGCGCTCTTCTACTTTTTGGCGGCGGCTGCGGCTTGGGTGGCGATCCACCCCAGGAGCAGCGGCGTCAGCTGGTCTGCTGAATCGCTTGGCAACCAGTGGCTTTGATCGTTCAAAACCACAGACTCGAACTCTCCCGAGACAAACTGGCCCGACAACTCCATCTGGGAAATTCCCAGCACGGGATCGTCGCTGCCGATGACGCCAAGCGTCGGGACGGTAACCGGCGGCAAATCCGGCTCGGGGTCTGTCAGCCACTTGGGCGCCATGTTGGCCCGGTACCAATTGAGTGATGCCGTGAGGCGACCGGGCCGGCTCAGGTTCGTCACATGGCGGGTGTTCTCGGGGCTGTTGTTCACCATGGTCCGAAAGTTTGAAAAGTCGTCAGCGGCAAGCCACTCTTCGGCAACCCCGGGAAACTGAAAGAGCAACATGTAGAAACTGTCTCGCAGCTGTTCTACCCCGGCCCGTCGGAACGCATTGGGATGGCCTACCGACAAAGCCACCAGGGTTCTGGTGCGGTGGGGATAGAACGTGGCAAACAGCCACGAAACGGCCGCCCCCCAGTCGTGGCCAACGATGTGGGCGGCGTCTACGGAGAAATAATCGAGCACAGCCACCAGATCACCAACTGCGTTGAACACATGGAAATCCTCCACTGCGTCGGGGATCTCAGACTTGCCATAGCCGCGCTGGTCGATGGCCAGCACGCGGTACCCACGGGAGACGAAGACCGGGATCTGGTTTCGCCAGAGATCGGCCGAGTCTGGCCAACCGTGGACGAACAGAACGCACGGATCTCCCGGGTCCCCGTCCTCCACCACCCGTAGCTTCAGCCCGTCATTGTGCACCCAATGTTCGGTGACCATGCCCGCACGTTACTGGTCTCAGTTGCTTTGTTCCTCGGACACCCATGGAGCCATGACCAGGTAGTCGGTGATGGCGCTTCGCGAGACGGCGGCGACGGTGACCACGGCACATAACGCAGTTGCGCCCAACACCAGATACATCACAACGATCTGGATGAGCACGGCGTCCACCGGGTCCACCCCGGCCAGCAGGAGTCCGGTCATTGCACCAGGGAGGGCGATGAGCCCGACGACCTTGGTTCGTTCGATTTGTGGGATCAGGGCGTCGCGGGCCGGGCCCGGGGCCATGAAGCGAACCACTTGGGAGCGATTCATCCCGAGCGACAGCAGCGCTTCCACCTCTCCGCTGCGGCTGCGGTGCTCGGCCATTGCCCTTTTCACCCCCAGCACAGCAGACGGCATCGCATTGCCGATCGTGATTCCCGCCATCACCACCATTGCGACGGGGCCAACCGGCAACACCCCGGTGGCGAAGACCACGACCAGGCTGAGCACGGTTGACACCGCAACCGATGCGCCGGCCACAAAGTAAAGGCCACGAGATGGTGCTGCGACCCGTCGACCGATCACAAAGGTGGCGACACCCACCATGACGAGCACCCAGCCCGCCGCGGCGAGCGAGGCGCGCGAGCTCTCGAACAGCGTGGTCAGAATGAAACCAACGGCCAGCAGCTGGACTGCGGCTCGCAGAGCGGCAACCACCACGTCCCGAGTAATCCCAAGTCGCAACCAGAGTCCGAAACCGATGGCGATAACCACCAGGATGAGCGAGGCGGCGAGAACGGGAAGTCCAAGCTCAGCTGACTCGGCATTCAGTTGGGCGAGCAGGAGGACGGGGATTCCGATGCGGCCATCGTACTGGGGTCAGTTGACGGCTGGCCTGCCGAGCGTATGCTCTGTGGCGCCGATTATCATCGGGGGCCATGAGGCCGTCTCGGTGACGGCTCAGCAGGCCTCGGCGGGCGATCCGATCTTTGGTTCAGCGCCGCATTTCACGATCGAGAAGGAAGGATCACCCACATCGAACCACGCCACTTCTCCACTCAACCAAGAAGTCCGATCTTCCCCGGGTCGCCAAAATCCCCGTTCAGAGGCACCGCGCTGGATCAACATGATTGCGGTCAGGCATTTCCCCCTCAAGGCATGGGCTAAATTACCCGAAGGCACTGGGTAGGACGTTGCTCCGAGCGCGTCAGAAAGGACTTCCGCATGTCCATACGCAGTCACCTCACCGCACCCCAGATGGCCACGAAATCCGTGGGCGTACTCATCATTGTGGTCTTCATCGCCATCCTCGGCCTTCGCGGGGATGGGGTCAGCGTCCTTTCTGCGGTTGAAATATCTGACTCGGTAGCAGCGGTCGTCGACGACGACGTCACGGTGCACCCCCAGGCGGGTTGGGTGGACGACGACGGCGCGCTCCGGTCTCGCAAGGACCGCACCAGCGTTATCACCTTCACCCAGCACCAGCCCCACACACCGGGCACCGAATATTTCCTTCGCATGCGGGCCCGCCACGCCAACGGCCCATCGGCGCTGTACCAGGTCGGCCCCGAATGGTCCCCGGACTCGCTGAGCCTGGCCGGTCTGGACTTCTATGAAGTCACTCCGATCGGCATCCCCGGAAAGCGCAAAGACGTATGGCTCGAGATCGACGTCACCGAGTGGATGAGCGATACAGAACCGCTCAGCGTCCTGATCGGGTCGGCGGCAAATGTATGGTTCTATTCCACCGAAACGGTGGGGAGCGAGCCGGTGATCATCGCTCGCAACGGCACGCCCATGGAGCAAACGAACCTCGCCGCAGAGAACCAGGGCGAAAAGGCCCCGAGTACAACCGGCAGTGATGATGAAGACGACGATGATGACGACGACGAGGCCCAGGACCGGCGATCTGGCACACCGATCACCATCGTTCGGCCGCCCACAACCTTGGCCGCATCTCCGGAGCGCCTCCGCATCGTGTCCCCGGCAAAGGATGCCACGTTCAGCGAGTCGGGCACGATCAGCATCGAGGCCGAACTTGCCGACCCAGAACAAGTGCAAGTGGACTTCTATGTCGACGGTAAGTTCGTTGGCGCGGAAGAGTCTGCCCCCTACGTCTTCAACTGGACCATCGACGCCGCTTCCAACGGTGAGCACATCATTCGAGCCGAGTTCGAAGATGGGCCGGAACGGGTGGTGTCCACTCCTCTGACCGTCATGGTCGACATCCCAACAAACGGGGCAAGCATCGCCAACACCACGCCACTGGACTCCAACACCACGCCACTGGACTCCAACACCACGCCACTGGACTCCACGTCGACGCCTCCGGACTCCACGTCAACACCCCCTGACTCCACGTCGACGCCTCCGGACTCCACGTCAACGCCCCCCGCCAGCGCACCTTCGGGTCCCGTGCCATCGGCCGGTACACCAATCGTTGCCAATGCCGAAACAACTCCCGTCAAGCACGGAGGCGATGCTGCAGACGACCCGGCAATCTGGGTCGACCGGGCCAACCCGGCTCGTAGCACCATCATCGGGACCGACAAGCTCGGCGGCATCGGGGTGTATGACCTCTCCGGTAAAGAACTGCATTTCTATGCCGTCGGTCGGGTCAACAACATCGACCTCAGAGACAACTTCCCCCTAGGAGGAAACAAGGTTTCGTTGGTAGCGGGTAGCGAGCGCGACAGCGACGACATCCTCTTCTTCTCGGTGGATCCGGCAACTCGGGGGCTCACCGAGGTGGGATCTGTCCAGAGCGGATTGGGGGTTGCCGGACTCTGCATGTACCGCAACAACGCCGGTGACTACTCGGTGTTCGTCAGTGACTCCAGCGGTTCGGTTGAGCACTGGGCGATCGAATCATCGGGCTCCACGGTCTCGGGCAGCAAGGTCCGAACCATCCGTCTCGGCTCCACAACCGAGGGGTGTGTTGCCGACGATGAGAACGGTTGGCTCTACATCTCTGAAGAGGACCGCGGAATCTGGCGTTACCCCGCCGAGGCCGGCACGGGAACCTCTCCCGTGATGCTCGATGCCACCACCAGCAATGGTGGCAGCCACCTTCGCGCTGACATCGAGGGTCTGGCCATTTGGAAGGGTGGCGACGGCGGTTACCTCGTGGCCTCCAGCCAGGCGAACAACACGTTCGTGGTCTACTCCCGTGATGTTCCCAACAAGTACGTTGCGACCTTCGAAGTCCAGGCGGGCACGGTAGACGGCATCGACTACACCGACGGGATCGAGATCACGTCAGCAAACCTTGGGTCGGCCTATCCCAACGGCATCTTCGTTGCTCAGGACAACACCAACGGCAGTGCAAACCAGAACTTCAAGGTCGTCGACTGGAACCGCATCGCCGGCTCTGCCCTTGGCTTGAAAACCACGAGTTCACCGGCGCCCACAGTTGTGAACACGACGGTGTCCACCAGCGCACCAACAACAACTGCCACCACCTCGCCAACCAGCACCACGGCCAGCACCGCCGCACCGTCGTCCACCCCACCCACGTCGCAGTCCCAAACCCGAACCGACGCATTCTACGTTGATTCCGAAACAGGCAGTGACAACAACACCGGGACGAGTGAAGGAACAGCTTGGAAGACGCTGACGCATGCGGCCAATCAGCTGAGCGCCGGCAACACCCTCCTTCTCAAGGGCAGCTGGAAGGAACCGTTGGACATCTCGTCTTCGGGAACCTCGGCCGCTCCCATCGTGATCGACGCGTTGTCCGCGGGGTCGGCCACGCTGCAAGGAACGTCAACGTGTATCCGCCTCAGAGGCGACCACATCACCGTCCAAGGGCTCACTGTGCGAGACTGCACGTGGAGCGGTTTCACCGTTGAAGGGGACAACAACCGAATCGACTCCAACCTGATCACGGAGAATGTCACCGGAATCTATGTGAAGTCGGCCAGCACGAACACACGAATTCTCAACAACAACATCGTGGACAACAACGTCATGTCCGTGAACGATCCCGGTGGGCGAGGCGACAGCGGCGCCTTCGGCATTCTCCTCCACGGTGCCAAGACCGAAGTTGCCTACAACATCATTTCCGGCAGCGATGCTTTCTCCTATGACTATGGACGCGACGGCGCTGCGGTGGAGATCTTCGGTGCGGTCGATAGCCACATTCACCACAACCGCGCCCACAACAACGACGCATTCGTGGAACTGGGTGAACCCGGCACCAGTGGGAACCGTTTCGACCACAACGTGGTCACCTCAGACCTCGAAACGTCGGTCTTCCTGGTTACCCGCGGAGCCGATACCAACCGGGGTCCCGTGATCGGCACGATCGCTGAACACAACTCGGTGTTGTTCACCGGATCCAAGAGCCAGGGTTTCGTGTGCCACGCCGGCTGCAGCAAGTCAGTCCTGACGTTGCGCAACAACATCATCGAAGCGCAGTTCAAAGTCGGCTATGCCGACGGACCGTTCGTTACCGGCGGAAATGTCTTCCATGGGGGACAAAACCAGTTCCCCGCCAGCAACTCGGACCGGACGGCTGCGCCGCTGTGGCTCAATGCTGACCTGGAGATTGGGGCCAACAGCCCGGCCACGGGATTCGGCTTGCCCCTTGGGTACGAGGCGGACTACAGCGGCTCACCGGTTCCCGCCCAGAGCCCGAATGCGGGTGCTCTACAAAGGTAGAAATCACCCAACAGAAGTAGAAATCACCTAACCGAGGTAGAAATCACCCTTCGTCACATATTTTCGCGAAAGCCCAGATCCAGGTTGACAACGGGCAACCTCACCCTATTAGGCTGAGCAAACGGCGGAACCGTCAAATAGCGGAGGCAGAGTTTCATGATTTCAGTTGGTAGTTTTTGGCGTCGATTTGTGACAGCGACAGCCGCAGCGTTGTTGTGCGCTACTGCGGTTGCGATGCAACCGGCGGCGGCGGAACCCGTCGAGGCGGGGTATCGCGATTTTTCCTACGGCTCAGGCGTTTCTGCGCCCACCGGACAAAAGCCACAGAGCAAGCTCTTCTTTAATGACGGCTCATGGTGGGGTGTTCTGTACAGCACGTCCAGCAGCTCTTTCAACGTGTACAAACTCAATTTGAGCACCCAGCAGTGGTCAGACACCGGAGTCGTCGTTGAGCCGAGCCGTCTCGCCCAGTTGGACGTGTTGTTCGCCAATAACAAACTCTACGTGGCCTCCGGCGGCAAGACGGCGTCCGCCAGCGGGCCAACCCAGCTTCGACGGTTCTCTTATTCAAGCTCGTCCCAGAGCTACACGTTGGACGCGGGGTTCCCGACCACCATCGTCAACGGGGGTATGGAATCGGGCGTGATCGACATGGACAGCACCGGCAAACTCTGGTTCACCTACACACGATCAAATAGCGTCTACGTCACCCGGACCGGAGCAAATGACACCTCATGGATCGCTCCATTCGTGATCCCCGCGCCCGGAGCAACAAATCTTCTGGCAGAGGACCAATCGGCGGTCGTCGCCTATGACGGCAAGATCGGGGTGATGTGGAGCAACCAAAATGATGACTCCATGTACTTCGCAAGCCACACCGACGGCGCTCCCGACAATCAATGGAATCCCAACACAGCGGTGAGTTTGCCCCAATACGCCGATGATCATTTGAACATCAAGTCCATTCAGGCCACCAACGACGGTCGAGTATTTGCAGCAACCAAAACCTCTCTGAACAGCGGCGGCGCTCCGATCATTCTCCTCTTGGAGTTGAAGCAAAACGGAAACTGGTCGCGACACACTGTCTGGAGGGTGAGTGACGAGGTCACTCGACCCATGGTCTTGATCGATGAGCAAAACGGCAAGGTGTTCATGTTCGCAACGCACTACTTAGCAGGGTGCTGCGGGGGCGGCGAGGTCTATTACAAAGAAGCACCACTCACCAACATCAATTTCTCCAATGGTTTGGGGACCGCATTCTTGAAGAGTTCGCAGGACCTCAAGATCAACAATGTCACCTCCACCAAACAACCACTGAACTCCACCACGGGCATGGTGGCGATTGCCGGCGACGACTCCACCCGGTTCTACCTCCATAACTACCTCCCCCTCGGCGCCGACACCCAACCGCCCGAGACCACGTTCACGTCGGTGCCGGCCGATCCATCGGGTTCTGGCGACGGCACATTCGAGTTCATCTCCAACGAAAACAGTTCCACCTTCCAATGCCAGCTGGACAACGGCCCGCTGGAACCGTGTGAGTCTCCATTGACCCTTCCACCGCTTTCGCTCGGTAGCCACACCTTCTCCGTGGCGGCCACGGACAACGCATCCAACACCGACCCCACCCCGGCCACCCACACGTGGACGGTGGTACCGGTGAGTAACGCCACCTTCACCCCCACCCACGACGCCTCGGCATTCGAAGCATCACCATCGACCAACAACGGATCGGCGCTGGCGGTCGAAGTCGATGGGGGGCCCAGTTCGACCGAGGGCATGGTGCAATTCAACCTCGCAAGCGTGAACGGGACGGTGAGTTCGGCAAAGCTACGGTTCTTCGCCACCAATGGGACCGGGAACGGCCCCCGAATCCTTCCATCAGCTACCTCCTGGGATGAGAACTCCGTTAACTGGAACAATAGGCCCGCGATCACTGGCGGCGTGATCGTCGACACCGGGGCGCTTGCCAACAATACCTGGCACGAGATCGATGTCACCGAGGCGGTAACCGGCAACGGACCGGTGAGCTTCACGTTCGCTCCGGACTCGAGCGACGGGCTCGACTTTGCCTCCAGCGAGTCTAGTGACCCGCCCGAACTCGTCGTCACCTTCGAATCCGGCGACGATACGACGCCGCCGGAGACCTCTATTACTGGTGGTCCGAATGCGACGACGTCGGCGACTGATGCCACGTTCACGTTTGGTTCTTCTGAAGCTGGTTCTACGTTCGAGTGCCAGCTTGATGGTGGTGGTTGGAATGGTTGCAGCTCACCGGA
>CAWDNZ010000008.1:0-15203 GCA_963803845.1 uncultured Acidimicrobiales bacterium
CGTCGTTTTCCATTCGGTGGGCCTATCGGGTGGCGAAGAAGTCCTCCACGAATTGATGGGCGTCGTCGAATGTCTCAAAGATGTACTTGCCATGGCCTGAGTCTGGCTCGGCGACGTCGGTGTGGTGGGATTGGACGGCCAGGCTGACCGATCCGATCAAGAAACCCTGGTTTCGAATCTGATTCAGAACTTCATGGGCCTGAGTTGAGGAGGCGATCGGGTCGGTCATCGGGGCATCGGTATCGGTGAGAAAGGTGATGGTGGAGCGCGTGGGTTCGTTCAGGAACGGCGCGATCCCAATAGCACTGCCGCCATTTTCCAGTTGCGCGAGCACGGTTGTAGCGGTGGTCATCTGAGAGTCGTCATAGGTGAAGGCTTCGTCCGTCACGTTGGGGTCGAAATTCGGGTTGTACGGATCGGTGATATCCCCGGCCGCTACGACGAGGCCGATTGCCGCCGCAACGCTCGCCACGGCCACCGCGAGCCTCTGGCCCCGACCGGTCAGATGCTTCTGTCCGATCTCCACAGAGGCGACGACGGCACCGATCGTCACTGCAATCCCAAGCACCTGCGAACGAAAGAGGTTCGGAACGATTCCTTGATGGCCGTAGTCCTGGGTCAGCGCGCCCGCCAGGATCGCCAATCCAACGCCTCGTAATACCCAGCCAGCCGGCCTCAAATCCTTCGCTAGAGCAACGACCCAGGGTGTAGCCGTTCGGCGAATCCACCGACTGAGGCCTTTGATCGCTGAACCGGCAGTAGCCAGGGTGCGCGCTGGTTCTGGAGCTTGGGGGCAGTGTGATAGCAGCTGCAGAGGCAGCCCGGCGGCGGTTCGAAGTTCGGCCACGAAGCGTAGCGGTGGACCAACCAGGTCATCCGGTTGGCCGTTGAGCTCCATCGCCACCTCGCCCACGATCTGGCGAATGTCGTCCTCCAGCTGGTCCTGCTGATCCGGGGTGAGATCGAGCAGATAGGGGCGGCAGCGTTGAACGTAGTCGTGAATGGCGGCCTCGCGGCCGGTGTCGGTGAACGTGCTGGTCATCGGGTTCCTTCTTTCAAAACAAAGTTCATGGTTTCCACGAACCGGCGCCAAGTCTTGGTGTCATCGCGTAGGCGTTGACGACCGGTGGCGGTGAGGTTGTAGTACTTGCGGTGCGGGCCGGCGTCGGAGGGTCGCATATAGGCAGTGAGGAGGTTGTCGTTGTGGAGTCGCCGCAAGGTTCCATACACCGATGCTTCGCCAACATTCTCATGGCCTGCTTCGCGAAGCCGGGTGACGATCTCGTAGCCGTAATTGTCGTGATCCTCAAGCACACTCAGGACCGAAAGATCGAGGACTCCCTTGAGAAGTTGGCTGTCATCCATTTGTGGTTTCACTCCTCGTGGTCTGCCTACGTGGTATCTCGGTTGGCATGCTACCTCGCTATGCGTTGTAGTGAATCTAGCACCGGCCTTTGCGACTGTGGGACGCGGCTCGGCGAAATCTCAGCGGAGCGCAGCGAAGAAGTCGCTTAACAGGGCGCCGGCCTCCTTGGCGTGGACGCCGTCGATGATCTCGAATTGGTGGTTGAGGCGGGGATCGCCGCCGATATTCATGAGGCTGAGGCAGGCACCGGCCTTCATGTCCGCAGCTCCGTATACCACCGTGGCGAGCCGGCTGTTGACCGCAGCTCCGGCACACATCGGGCACGGCTCCAGCGTGACCACGAGCGTGTGTCCGTCGAGATGCCAAGAGTCGGTCAAGGCGGCGGCGTCGCGCAGCGCCAGAATCTCGGCATGAGCGGTGGGGTCGCCGGTCCGTTCCCGTTCGTTGTGGCGCTGGGCCACAATCTCGTTGGACGGGTTCAAGACAACGGCGCCAACTGGCACGTCGTCGTGCTCAAGGGCGGCCACGGCTTCCTGCAGTGCGATCAGCATTGCCTCGGAGTGATTCACGGCTTGTTTGTACCGTGGCACCGGCGTGAAAACCTCAAGAGGTGGCGGCCAGACGATCTGCGGCGCACCGGAGGGACCGCTGAGAGCTGCTGCCTTCCGGCCCTGACTCGGTTCACGGGATCCAGTCGCACAGGGTCCGACCGCCACCTCTCGAGACAGGAAATGAATTCCTGTTACGATCGATGTTCTCGGACCTGTATCCTAGGGACTGCATTTCATAGGGCAACCTATGGGAAGCAAATGGAGGAGTACGAAAGCGGCCGAACCGGCACGCTTGGAAAGCGTGTGTAGGGAAACCTACCGTGGGTTCGAATCCCACCTCCTCCGCTCTCACATCACTTCTGTCAAGAAAATCTGGTGGGGCCCTTACGCTCAGGCGTCGTCGCCTGCAAGGATTGAACCATGGGACTCTTCAGCTGGATCCTCGGTGGGTTGATCGTTGGGCTCATCGCGCAATTCGTGGTGACGGCGCCGAACGATCTCGGCTGTATCGGCACAATCGTTCTCGGCATCGTCGGTTCGGTGGTGGGGGGAACACTTATCAACGTGCTCCAGGGAGAGGGGTTGCAGTTCGCCGCCTCGGGATTCCTGGGTTCGATCTTCGGTGCGGTTGTGCTGTTGGTGGCGGCTCGGCTCTTCAGTAGAAGTAGTTAGTAGCAGCGCATTCCTCAAATCTCTGCTGAACCCGACATTTCGGGGGAAAGGGAGGGGTTATGGGGTGGGCTCGAGGTCGCCGCGGACCAGGGTGGTGTAGAGCTCGGAGTACAGCCCGTCGTTCGCCATCAGCTCCGGGTGTGTGCCCTTGTCCACCAGGTGACCCTCGTCGAGTACCAGGATCAGGTCGGCGTCGGTGATGGTGGAGAGTCGATGGGCGATCACCAGAGCGGTCCGCCCCCGCAGCGCCTCGGCCAGCGCCTGCTGCACGAGCGATTCGTTCTCCGAGTCCAACGAACTCGTGGCTTCGTCGAGGATCACGATCGCCGGGTCTTTCAACAGCATCCGGGCGATGGAAAGTCGCTGCTTCTCACCGCCGGACATGCGGTATCCCCTGTCGCCAACCACGGTGTCCAGACCGCCCGGCAGCTTGTCGATCGTGTCCCAGATTTGGGCGGCTCGGCAGACCCGTTCCAGATCCGCCCTGGTGGCGTCCGGTTTGGCGTACAACAGGTTGTCTCGAATGGACTCGTGGAACAGGTGGGGGTCCTGCACAACAACACCGATGGCGGCTCGCAGCGAGTCCTGGGTGACATCCCGAACGTCGTGACCGTCGATCATCAGCGCACCGCCGGTCACGTCATAAAGGCGGGGGACAAGATTGGTGATCGTAGTCTTGCCGGCGCCGGACGGGCCCACCAGCGCCACCAGTTGTCCAGGCTGGATGGTGACCGAGAGGTTTCGGATGACCGGCGGGCTGTCCTCATCTGAGAGAGCGGAGCTCTGTGTTTCGAGGCTGGGGATGATGGTCTCGGTGCTGTCTGGGTAGCGGAAGGTGACGTTGTCAAACCGGATTTCACCCCGGGGTCGGGGGAGTTCTAATGCGCCGGGTTTGTCGGTGAGCGGGCTCGGAGCGTCGAGGACCTCGAAGACGCGGTCGAAGCTGACCAGCGCGGTGAGCACGTCGATGCGGGCGTTGGTGAGACCGGTGAGAGGTGTGTAGACCCGGCCGATCAACAGGCCCATGGTCACGAGGGCGCCGGCATCGATCGACTTCTGGATGGCGAAGTAGCCGCCCAGCCCATACACCAGCGCAGTTCCGATGGCGCCCAGCAACGACAACATGATCATGAAGCTGCGGGTGAAGAGCGCCGACTTGATGCCGATGTCACGAACCGCGGCGGCGCGTTCGCTGAACATCTCGGCTTCGTCGTTCTGGCGTCCGAACAGCTTCACCAGCAATGCCCCGCTCACGTTGAAGCGCTCGGTCATGGTGCTATTCATCTGAGCGTTATGGTCCATGCTCTGCCGGGTGAGGTTCTGCTGCATCTGGCCGATCTTGCGATAGGGCGCAACGAAGAGCGGCGTGATGATCAGGGCCAGCATGGTGAGGCGCCATTCGATCACAAACATTGCGAATACCGTGGTGACCAACACGATCACGTTGCTCACCACCGTGCCAAGCGTGGCGGTGAGGGCTCGTTGGGCGCCGATCACGTCGCTGTTGAGTCGGTTGGTGAGCGTGCCGGTTTGGGTGCGGGTGAAGAACGCCAGCGGCAGTCGTTGGACGTGATCGAACAGCTGGGTGCGCAGATCGAAGATCACGCCCTCACCGATCAACGATGACCAATAGCGCTCGAAGAGCGAAACAGCAGCTGACGCCAACGCGGCGAGAACGATAAAGAAGGCGAACCATGCCAAGAGGCCGGTGTTCTCTTCGGGGATGGCATCGTCGATGATCCGGCCAAAGAGCAGTGGCGGCACTAGTCCCAACAACGCTTGGGCGATAACCGTGACCAGAAAGCCCAGAACCATTCCACGGTAGGGCCGGGCGAAACGCCAGACGCGGCGGGCGGAGTCCCGATCGATCTTCGCGTCTTTCATCGATTCTCTGTCACGCGGCCAGAGCGAGTGCATACTCATCATGAGAGTTTCAGGCTACCGAGTAACGCTGGCCTGTAATCCTGTAATCCATGGCACGTCTACAGATGGCGACGGCGACTGCGGGTGCTACCCTCACCGGCGGAAGGTTGCCAGAGTGGACGAATGGGACGGTCTCGAAAACCGTTGTGGTGTTTCGCATCACCATGGGTTCGAATCCCATACCTTCCGCCACTACACATTGCTCAACTCAAATTCCTGTTCAGACCCACACACACTGTGGTTGTAAGCAGGAATATGGCCCCATTGTGGTCTGCAACAGGAATTTGCTGGACCTCGAAATGGCGCAGCGGCAACCGGAAGACGGATCGGCCCTATCCATCCGGTAAAGGCGTAACCCGGCAACGTCGATAGCGACCTATGGCGATCGCAGGAATCAGCACCAGCGAGCACCCGACGCCGATCGTTCCGGAGGGGGATCTCCCAGAAGCGGGCAGGCAGGAGTCGACCGCGATTTCGCTCATCATCTACGTGACCAAGGCCCTGTGCGTTGTGGTCGCCCTGTTTCTCGGATCGATGGCCGTATTAACTCGCTCCATCCTGCAATACCTCGATGCGGATGAGTTCGCGCAGAGGGTCTTCATTGTGTTCGCGTGTATGGGGGTTCTCCTCCTGGCCGCAGGATTGCTGCCACAATCGGTGCCGGTCTGGATTGCTGGATTCGTCTACGTGCCCGCTGCGCTCTTCTACGGACTGGCCGCACTGCTGGGTTTTCGGACCAACGAATTTTCCTCAATGGCGATCGTCCCGGGAATAATCTCAGCGCTACTCGCAGGGGGCCTCATTGTGGCGTTCGAGCGCACGCGGAGATTCCATCGCTGACAGTAACCTCGAACCGCTGCCCTACTTCTTGGCCCTCGGGCGTTTGGTCGGCTTTGGCTTCAGTGTCTTTGCGTAGTCGTAGCTGAGCTGGAGCCAGCGGGCGGTTTCGTCTGGTTGATTCCGAAGCATGTGGTCGGGCACCGCAACGTATTCCTTCATGACCGTGTCATAGCTCACAGCAAGATGGGACTCGTAGGCGGCGATGAATTCCTCGCGCTCGGGCTTCCCGAGTCGTAGAGCCAATTCGCCCTCCTTGCCTAGAAAGCTGAACATGTTGCCGTTGAGCGATGAGTATGGGTTGGCCGCCCCTTTGTGATCCTCGCCGATCACGGTCATGAGCGCAGCGTCGTAGGCCGCCAGTGCTTCGCTGGGTCCTTTGTACTTCGGAGTCATGCTCCGAGCCTACGCTGAAGCGATGACGCCCGATCTCACCGTTGCAAATGCCGCGGTATGGATGCGTGGCGAGCTTGAACCGTCCGCCGTTGCCGAGGATGCGGTGCCGATGGCTGCCTACATGAAGCAGCAGTTTCCTTTTCTGGGAGTAAAAACACCCGCACGGCGGGCTGCGAGTAAACCGTTGCTCAGTGCCGCAAAGGCATGGACCGCCCACGAGATCCTCGATGTCGCAGATGCGTTGATGGATGAGTCTGAACGCGAGTTCGCTCAAGTCGCCGTAGACCTCGTGCGGGCCAACGTCAAGACTCTCAGAAGCGGCGATCTCGGCCGCCTCCGAGGGCTCATCCAGACCAAGTCGTGGTGGGACACCGTGGATGCGTTGGCGGTTCATGGCGTTGGTCCCGTAGTGAAGGCGGATCGAGAACTCCAAGGGGTCATGGACCAGTGGATTGAGGATGATGACATCTGGGTGGCTCGGACCGCCATCCTTCACCAGCTTCTCTGGAAGTCCGACACCGATGCGAAGCGATTGTTTCACTACTGCGATATCCGGGGCTCGGACCAGGAATTTTTCATCCGCAAGGCCCTCGGTTGGGCGCTGCGGCAGTATGCCCGTACCGATCCCGACGCAGTCCGCTCCTACGTTGAGCGCAATGAGGAACGGCTCTCCGGGCTCACCAAACGCGAGGCGTTGAAACACCTCTGAGCCGCCACTTTGATGATGGCAACCCGTAGTTCCAGCAGGTAGGCAGCCGACCTACCAGTATTCCTCGTAATGGATGTTGCCGGGCTGGTTTCGGCGGTCCACGGTGAAGCCTCGCTCCACGAGCAACTGGACTACCCCTACCGTCTCGGGGAAGTGCTCGTTGCCGTCGGCATCTTGTTCGGGGATGCCGATCATCGACGGGTTCCCGCACAGAAACACGTGCGTGCTGGACGGATCCAGCCCGATACCCATCTCCTCGAAGACATTGTTGCTGATGAGCGCCTGGATGTAGGTCTTGGGCACACCCTCTTCTCGGGTGGGCAAGGGAAGGTAGGCGTAGTTGGGGTATCGCGCTTCGATGTCCCGGTGCTTTTCCATATACCCCAGGTCTGCCCACTTTCGGACGCTGACCGCAGAAACGATCGGTCCGGTGTGTCCCTTCCGGAGCAACTCGAGCAGCATGGCGTTGTGGGGAGCCTCGCCGGTTCCGGTGGAGAAGAACAGCACAGTGGACCGAGGATCGATCACGCTGTTCAAGGTGTAGCGACCGGCCACCTTCGGTCCAAGGTAGATCCGATCGCCGGGCCGTTTTAGTGCGAGGCGAGGGGTGAGGGCGGGGACATTGTCGTCGGTCGGTGGGACGAGGACGATGTAGAACTCCAACTCGTTGTGCAGATCGTTATTGACCAGGTATCCGTGCTCATCGAAAATGCGACTACTAATCGAATACGACCGGCGAATCAACTTGTGCCAGCGGTCGTCCAGCTCGACATCGTTGGCGTCGTCCACCCGGTCCTCCCAATAACCGAGGCCGAGCGAGGCGTACTGGCCCGGCAGATGAGACACGTCACCGTGGTCGGGCCGCACGCGCAGAACCCAGAGGTCCGAATGGGTGGGTTCGAAATAGGTGATGGTGGCGTTGTAGTGCTCAGCGCGAAGCTCGTCTACCAGACCCTGGGTGCGGGCTCGCCGGGCAATCGGTGTGGGAGGACTGGCCAGGGCGAGTTCCGGGAAACAGGCGGCGGCGATCTTTTCGCCGATTTCGGCGCCGTTTGCGCTGGTGGGGCTTTTGCCGTCGCCCACAAACCAGAGTCGTCCTGAGGCGATTGCGTCGGCGGACGCACCAATAACATCGGCGGAGGTCAGTTGGCGTTGGGCGGCGAAGACTACATAGTCGAATTGGAGATCCGGAGTGCGACGATCGCCGAAATACGCCATCGGGAAGCCGTTCACCAGGTCCACGGAGTCGGGAATAGCTCGGTAGAGAAGCGTGGCGCGCCTTTCTCTCTCGAGACGGCGAAGCATGTGGTCACCAGCTGGAGAAAGCTTGGCGGGATCCAGGCCCGCTGCGGCCATGACCACACCGGCTCCGCCAGCGGCTGCGGCTGCGACCAGCTCGACGGCCCGGTCGGTGTAACCAATGATGAGCACGTCCTGATCGGCCAACCATTCGGGAAGCGAATCTACGAGGATGCGATCCGATTTCGCTACCGGGAGCGGCGGGGTCCAATCTGGCTTCTCCGCTCGCTGGGCCACCAACACCGCTTGGGTGCGGTAGCTGAGCCGGTCGGTGTTGACCACTAGATCGTCATCCACCAATTCGATTGAGCTGACGGCCTCGCCGTAGCCGATGTCCAGTGAGTTCTCGGCCGCCAGCTCGGGGAAAGCGACCGTCGAGGACTCCTCAACTATTCGAACCAAACCCAGGCCAGAGCGCAGCGACGAGATGGCAACCGACAGACCTGGAGCGGTGCCGCCCACGATCACAAGGTCATAACGGCCGGACGGCGAGGGGGACATCATCACAATCTAGGACTCTGGCGGGGGCAGTTCTAATTCGTCAGTCGTCGAACATTTGCGGGGAGTCGTCGGCCAGCTCGCCGCCTGGCTGCCACTTCTCGAACATGGCTTTCTTGCTGCTGGGGAATCCGCCGGTGGCAATGGGCCCCCAGCCGGAGATCTCGATATGGATAAGGCATTTCCCCTGCCGCTCCATCGCTTCTCGGTACTCATTCCAATCGGGATGCTCTCCAGCGGCCGACCGGTAGTACTCCACAAGACCGTCCATCGCTTCGGGTAGATCGATTACGTGGGCGTTGCCGTCCACCTGCACCCATGCACCCCCGAACTCGTCGCTCTGCACGCACAGCGAGACGGTGGGGTCCATCCGGATGTTGTGGGTCTTGGCCCGTTCGGGGTAGGTGGAGATCAACAGAGAATTGTCCGATCCGACCGTTCCTGTAACCGGCGAAAGTTGGACACCGCCGGACTGCTTCGTTGTTGTGAGGACCCAGTTCTTTCGTTCCCGCACGAAGCTGAGTAGTTCGTCCAGGGCCACCGTGCGATTCATTGCGAACATAGGCCAACCATATTCGCTGGTGACGCCGCTAGGTCAGTAGCGACCCTTCCACGTTGGATCCATGAGCAACCGGGCCATGGAGAGCAGGGTCATGTCGGTGCCAGGCCCGCCCATGAGCTGTACACCCAACTCCTCACCGTCGGAGCTGAACGGCACGGTGACCGAAGGGAGTCCGGCAATGTTCGCGGGCACCGTATTGGGGATGACCACCGAGCGCAGGTCCGTAGCGACACCGTCCACGACGCACTGATTGGGCATGAGCGTTGACGGTGGACCACAGCCCGTCGCCGGCATCACCACAACGGCATCGGTGGTGAGGCCCAACAGCCGCATTCGGAGCGTGGCCCGATCCCGTTGGCCGGCCTGCACCTCTGCCTCGGACCGAGCTTCGGCAGCGGTGAGTCTGCTGACGATGTAGCCGGGGTACAGCTCGCGATGTTCGGGCCAAGTGCCGATCAGGTCCGAGTGCGACCGAAGCGTGGCAGCTCCCTGCACCACCGTGAAAACGCTCAGGAGTTCGTCGATCCCGGGAAACTCTCGAGTCTCCAGCCGTGCGAACCCGTGGTCCCGAACCAGTACCTCCACCGCTTGCTCCACCACTGCAACGGCCCGAGAATCGCAATTGGCCAGCCGCTCGTTTGGCAGGGTGAGGATTCGAGGTTGAGATGCAGCAGAGCCAGCCCCCAGAGCAGAGCCGGCCCGCATCAGGATTTCCGGGTCCGAGGCGAGGAGGCCGGGGTGGTCCAGGCCGGGAGCGAGCGGAAGGATTCCCTCCATCGAAACCAGCCCGTCGCTGAACTTCCAGCCGAGCAGATGACACCACGCCGCCGGGATTCGCACCGAACCCGCTGTGTCTGTCCCGATGCCGAGGTCGGCCTCCCCAAGAGCTACGGCTTCGGCGGACCCGCCCGATGAGCCGCCTGGGATCCGGCCCAGCTGCACCGGGTTCTCCACCGTCCGACCACGGTCATAGGTGGTGATTCCCCAGGCGAACTCATGGGTGGTTGTGGTTCCTACGATGGCGGCGCCGTTTTCCCGGAGCTGCGCCACGATCGCAGCGTCGGCCGATGGATGTTTCCAGCGGTCCGGCAGCGGCACCGGTGTGTTTGCACTGAGTTCGTGGCCCTCGATCGCTACCAGTTCCTTCACCGCTACTCGGAGACCGTCTAGCGGTCCCGGTGCGGTTGGCTGGCGAGCAACCCACTTGAGCATTGGGCGATTCTAGGCGATGGCGGCGACGGCCTCTAACGTCCGGTCGATCTCGGCTTCGGTATTGAAGTAGTGCACTCCGGCCCGAACAACATCGGCAAGACCCCGCTCGCCAAGATCCCATTGGGAGTTGATGGCGCCCGGAGCGCCGACGTTGATCCCACCTGCCTGGAGTTGACGCTGGACCGACGGACAGTCCTGGCCGTCGACGGCGAAGGTCACGATGCCACTTTGGAGCAGGCCAAGGTCCAACAGCTGAACGCCGGGAATCGTGTGCAGACCTGACCGGAGCCGCTTGGAAAGGGTAGCGATTCGCGCTGCAATCGCTTGGAACCCCAGATCGAGGGCGTAGTTGGTGGCGAGACCTAACGCCAGCTTTCCGGAATAGTTCTGTTCGCCGTATTCGAATCGTTGGGCCCCCGACTGGTAGTCGAAGGTGTCCGGACCGGTCCAGATTGCCGAGCGCCCATCTATGAATGGTGAGTGGCCCAGTTGTTCGAGAATCGTGGCGCGGGCGTAGAGAATGCCGCTGCCCCGCATACCCCTCATGAACTTCCGGCCGGTGTAGGCGAGAAAGTCACAGCTGAGAGAATCGACGCTCAGCGGTAGCTGCCCGGCCGCTTGACACGAATCGAGGAGGAAGAGGGCGCCGGCCGCGTGAGCGATTTCACCAACCACCGCAGCTGGTTGGATCGCTCCGTTGGCCATAGCGATGTGGGTGAGAGTCACTAGCTTCACTCGGTCGTCGATCATGGATCGCAGCGCTTCCAGATCGATCAGGCCCATGGCATCGTTTGGCACTACCTCCACGATCACGCCTCGGTCCCTAGCCTGAAGAAGGGCGAAAGCGTTGGCCTGATATTCTGCCGTGCTCGCCAAGACACGATCTCCTGTCTTCAGTGGAATCGCGGCAAACGCCCGCCACCAGCTGTCGCCGGCACCCGAGGTGTACGCGATTTCTGACGGCATACAACCCAAGTAGCGGGCGGTGGCGTCATAGACCGCATTCATTTGGTCTTCCCGAGCCCAGTACGCCTCGTAGCCGCCGATCTCCGCTTCGAGGCGGAGGTAGTCGATGGCGCCCTCCACCACGGGCTGAGGTGGCAGAGATGAGCCACAGTTGTTCAGATGGATAATTGATGCGGTGGCGGGGGTGTTGGCCCGAACGGCTTCAACATCGATCATCGAGCCACACTAGCCAGCTACACCGCTCGCAAAAGCGCTGTGGCTGCAGCGGCCGCCACAACGACCACGATGAAAGGGGCCTTGCGCCACACCAAGATCCCGGCCACCACCATGCCCGCCATCCGTTCGTCGAGGACCAGTGAAGTTCCCCGGGCCAACGTGAGTTGAACCACCACCGCCGAGATCACCGCCGCGGGGATGAGATTGGTTGCTGTGGTCAGAAGCGGGCGTTTCTCCAGCACGGGGCCAACGAGGAACATGCCGGCGAGGCGTTGCCCCCAAGCTCCGAGCATGAGGAGGACGATGGCGAGAGTTGTCACCGGGTGCTTCTCTCGGCCATGGCGAGAGCTGCGCCAACCCCGCCCAGGCTCAAGATGATCGGCAGTCCCGCCGGTGCTACGGGAATGAGCACAAGGCAGATCACTCCGCCAACCACACCCGCCGTTGCGCCGTCACGGCTGTGCAAAGCGTTGCCGATGATTGCCAGGAGGGCAGCCGGGAAGAGGGCGTCGATCCCAAATCTCTGAGTATCGCCCATCACATCGCCCAGCAGAGTTCCGGCGGTAATCCCTAGGAACCAGCCGCTCATCATCGCCGCAGTCACCATCCAGAATGCTCGCCGAGCCCGAGGGAGATCCGATTGTTGACTGGCCATCCCCACGTTGATGTCGAAGGCGTTGATCGCCGCTACCGAGCGAACGAACACACCGTCGCGAAAGATCCGGGTGAGCGTCACGGCCAGTATCCCGAACCGAGACGCCACGATCCAGCCGGCCATAATGGCGGCGATTTCACTACCGCCGGCGCTGGTCACCGCAAGATAGGCGAACTGACTGGTGGCGGAGAAGATAACCGCGCTGGCGATCCATGCCTTTCCCAGCGACGTGCCGGCGTCCAACATGATCACTTGCGTGGTGATGCCGAGGGCCAAGAATGTGAGCGCAACCGTTCCCAGGTCTGCCGGTTGAGGAAGGGGCGGGTGCTGAAGGGCTGGGCTAGTGATGAGCCTCTGACTCCATTTGAACCTGGGCGGCACGCAGCTCGGCCTCGGAACGGTGGAGGTCCGGTTCGATGTACATCGGCCGGGCATGAGGCACCTTGGCTCGCACATTTCTTTCCACGGTGTTCACGGCGTCTGCCAGCTGGTCCACAGACAGTGAGCTGGAGAAGATGACCTTGGCACCCACCAGCAGTTCTTCGGGGGCGATGTACTGGGTTTTCAGATGCACCAGTTTCTTAACGCCGGGGGATCCCTCGATCGCCGCCCGGATGGCGGTCATTTCGGCCTTCTTTCCACCCTCGCCAATGAGGAGGCTGCGCATCTCGATGATGAGCACCACGGCGATGACCAGCAGGAGAAGCCCGATCGATAGGGTTCCGATTCCGTCCCACGTGCTATTGCCGGTGACGTCGGCCATGACGAGAGCGAACAGAGCGAACACCAAACCCAGGAGAGCGCCGGAATCTTCCAGCAGAACCACGGGCAGTTCCGGGCTGCGCGAGCGACGAATGAACTGCCACCAACCGGTGCCTTTGGCTTTGATTTTCGCGTGCTTCCACCACGGCCAGACGGAAGCTGAGCCCCTCGACGAGAATGCCGAACAGCAAAATCCCGATGGCCACGGGAAGATTGTCGATTTCGTGGGGGTGGCGGATCTTGTTGATGCCCTCGTAAGTGGCGTAGCCGCCTCCCAGTGTGAAGAGCACCAGCGCCACCACGAAACTCCAGAAGTATCGCTCCCGCCCGTAGCCGAATTGGTGCTCGGAGTCTGCTTCCTTCTGCGCGGCCTTCCCGCCCCAGAGCAGGAGCCCCTGATTTGAAGTGTCAGCAACGGAATGGATGGCTTCGGCCAGCATGGATGCCGACCCCGTGACCCCGAAACCAACGAACTTCGCCACGGCGATGGAGCCGTTGGCAGCCATTGCTGCGACGACCGCTTTGGTTGAACCACCTGCCATTTCTTCGAGCGTAGTTGGTTGGTTTCCGCGTTGATCGTTTCTTGTCCGAGCGGGTGCCGGCACCTCTACTGTGGAGCCATGGGGATACAGGTGCACTTGGTGGACGGAACCTATGAGCTCTTCCGGCAGTTTTTCGCCCCGGGTCGGCCGGCCAAACAGAATGCCGCTGGATTGGAGATCGGTGCGGCTCGCTCGGTGGTGCGAAACCTGTTTGGAATGCTCGAGGAGGGCGCCACCCACATCGGCGTAGCCACCGACCACGTCATCGAGAGCTTCCGCAACGACCTCTATGCGCCGTACAAGGACGGGGCCGGGATCGATCCGGAGATTCGCAATCAGTTCGAGCCCCTGGAGATGGGAATCCGGGCGGCCGGGTTCGCTTTGTTTGCCATGGTGGAATACGAAGCCGATGACGGGCTGGCGTCAGCTGCCGCGGTGGCCGCGCAAGACCCAGCGGTCGATCGGGTCCTGATCTGCACGGCCGACAAAGACCTGGCGCAATCGGTGCGGGCCGGACGAGTTCTGCAATTGGACTCTCGCCGTAATCGGCTGTTCGATGTTGCCGATGTCATCGAGAAGTTCGGCGTCCCACCCGAATCCATCCCTGACCTGCTGGCACTAACCGGTGACTCTGCCGACGGTTTTCCCGGGTTGAAGGGCTGGGGTGCCAAGTCATCGGCGGCAGTATTGGCTCATTACGGATCCATCGAGAACATTCCTCACCATCACGGCCAATGGGAGGTGACGGTGCGGGGAGCGGCGAAACTTGCCGAAGCGCTCCGGGAGAATTTCGCGGAGGCGCTGTTGTTCAAGACGTTGGCCACCCTGGACGAGGAGGCGCCCACGATCAGCTCCGTTGAGGAGCTCCGCTGGACAGGACCAACGCCCGAATTGCGGGAGGCGGCCCGATTCTTGGAAGCTCCCGACCTGATCGAGCGGGCCCAGCGGATGACCAAGCGGCAGTTCTAGGCCAGAACGGGTTCCCGCTCGGGGTCAACTTCTTCAGAGCCCGGGACGGGCGGCTCGTGGTGCTCTCCCTCAACGTTGAGATTGGGCAAGATGTTGTCGAGCCAGGTCGGCAGCCACCAGTTCCTCGCCCCCAGCAACTGCATGGTGGCGGGGACGAGAAGCATCCGCACGATTGTTGCGTCAATGAGCACCGCGGTGGAAAGGCCGAGCCCGAAGAGCTTGATGATCCGGCTGTCTTCGAACATGAAACTTCCGAAGACCACCACCATGATTGCGGCAGCGGCCGTGATCACTCGTGCAGTTGCCGCAAGGCCATCGGCAACGGAGTTGGCAGCATCGCCGGTCTTTTCATACTCCTCCTTCATGCGCGAGAGGATGAACACCTCATAATCCATGGAGAGCCCGAAGACGATGGCGAACATCAGCATTGGTATGAACGGTTCGATCGGAGCACCTTCTATGCCGAAGAGTCCGAACTGGAACACCGCAACCACCACGCCGTAGGCGGCCCCGATCGAGAGCATGTTCATGATCACTGCTTTAGGGGTACGAGCAACGACCGAAACACCGTCATGAGCAAGATGAACGAGAGGGTGAGCACCACACCGAAGAAGAGGATGATTCGTCCGGCGAGGTAGCTGGTGAAGTCGATGCCGGCCGCGGTTGCACCGGCCAGTTTCGGTTCGAGTCCGGTGCCCGCCATGGCTGTTGGGATCACTTCTTCTCGAAGGGTCTTCACCAAGTCCTCTGTTTCAGAGGCCTGGGGAGAGGTAGTGGGCTGGAGCTGGATGATCGCAGCACCAGGGCTGTTCGCATCGTTGGGGATTGGTGGCGAGGCAAACGCAACACCATCGGTTCCATTTAGGGTTTGCGATAGAGCGGCAAGCGATTCGAGATCGGCGGGGGAGTCCAGCTCGGTGATGAGTACGAACGGGCCGTTTGCCCCGGCGCCAAAGCCCTCGCTGATCAGGTCATAGGCGCGTCGGGTGGTGGTTGCCTCGGAGTAATTTCCCTCGTCGGAGAAACCCAGATTCAACCACAGCAGGGGGATTGCCAAACCCAGGAGGA
>CAWDNZ010000009.1:0-6912 GCA_963803845.1 uncultured Acidimicrobiales bacterium
CGTTCCGGACGGCTGCCACGTTTTGCGTGCCCCTCGATGAGTATGGAGTCACCAAATTCGTGCGTTCGGTAGTGGCGCTTCGTGGCAACGTGATGGATCCGCTGCAGTACCGCATCGGTGGTGAATGCTCGTAGCAGTTCGAAATGGCTTTCGCCCGGTTCGTGCACGCCGGTCAGAATGGTGTCGATTACCTGGAGATCGGTTTCGGGCCCGATGCGATTGTGGGCGATTCCTCTTCCCGCCCGAACTGATCCGTCGCGTTTCGCAGCAGACTCTAATGCCCTGGCCACCGTGGTGCCGATTGCGATAACCGCTCCGCCCTTTGATCGGGTTTCGGCTATTGCCGCAGCCGTGGGGACGGGGATGATGTAGGGCTCGTCCAACGGCAATCGAGCATCCAGCTTTGGATCACCGGTGGAAGAGATGCCGGCCGCGTGCGTGAGTGTTTCAAATCTGATGCCCCGCCGTTTCCAGACGGAGAGAGTCTGCCAGTTGAGGGCGAACCCCGCCGATGGTGCCTCGAACGCGAACGGTTCGGCGGCAATGTTGGTCCACACGTCCCAGAGCGCAAGATCACCGGAAACGTGGGCGTATTGAATGGGCCGGCCGTGCCGGGCGATCCCGGCACGGACGTGTAGCGCATCACCGCAGAACTTGATCTGTACCAGTCGGGGATGATCCAGGAGCCGTTCGACCACTGCGATCAGCGGTCCCAACCGCAGGCGGTCCCCCGAGGTGAAGGTGGGCGGCTGGGGTCTCGATTCAGTTGGCGTCTGGTAGTCGCCTCCGCCAAAAGCCACGGCAATGTATCGAGTCGGATCACGCACGGCGACGAAGCCGGCCAATCTGATCTCGATGGGTGCACCAGTGCGCTCGTGTTGACCGTGCAGACTCCCTGGGATCGTGGCTGCGTCGTTGGCGATCACCAGGTCGCCCGGGCTGAACTGCAATGCGATTTCCGAGCGATCCAGGTCCTGGATATGACCGTCGGAGGAAACGACCAGCAGCTTTCCTGCGTTTCGGTTTGGACCGGTGGCGGCCATCATGGTCGGACACCCACAGCGTTGAAACCATCGGCCCGGCGGACCGCCTGGATTGCATTTACAACGTCTGCCGCCGAATCAGCCGGGCGTTTCAGGGTGGCGGGGTCAGCATCAGGGTCCGCAAGGGCATGCAAAGGAGTGTCCATGTCACCGGGATCAATCGACATGAACCGAATCCCGGTGTCGTTGGATTCCTCACCCCAGATTGCCGTGAGATGGCGAAGGGCCGCCTTACTTGCGCCGTAGGCACCCCAGGTTGGGTATGCGTTGATGGCAGCGTCGCTGGATATGTTGACCACCGCTGGTATTCGACCTTGGCGAGCCGACGCGGCAAGCGATCCATACAACGCTTTGGTCAACCGAAAAGGAGCGAGCACGTTGAGCCGGAGCGCTTCTTCGAGATCTTCGCAATCGGTGTCGGCAAGCGGAGATAGGGGCACCGGGCCAAGACTCGATGCATTGTTGATCAAGATGTCCAGACCGCCGAGATTGGCTGTTATCTGTAACGCGATCGGGTAGATAGCGTCCTTTTGGCTGACGTCACCGACGATTCCGACCGCACCGGTTTCGTTTGCCACGCGCTCGACGTCTGCGTCGGTGCGGGCGACGAAAGCGACCGCTGCTTCCTCGGCACTCAACAATCGGACGAGCGCCAGTCCCAGGCCGGATGTACCACCGGTTACTGCGACCCGGAGGCCGCGGATACTGCTGTCATTCACCATGATTCTTCCTTTTCTCTCAGTAGGGTTCGCCTAAAACTACAAGTTCAAGTGAACTTGAAGTCAAGGGAATATGTTGCTATCCTTGCGTCATGGACTCGGTTCTGACGATCGGAGAAGTCTCCAAACGCAGCGGGGTGGCGTCATCTGCCCTTCGCTTCTATGAAGACCGAGGGTTGATCAGCTCACAGCGGGCCGGCTCAGGTCACCGTCGTTACCACCGCTCGGTTCTGCGCCGGATTGCATTCATCGTTTTTGCGCAGCGAATTGGGCTGACCCTCGACGAGATCGGGGAGGAACTTGCCAAACTCCCCGATGACCACACCCCGTCGCCTGAAGACTGGCAGCAGCTGTCCGGCAAATGGCTCGAGCGAATCGATCAGCGGGCGGCGGAACTGCAGCGACTGCGGGACGGCCTGACCAATTGCATCGGCTGCGGCTGTTTGTCCTTCGACGTTTGTTGGATCGCCAACCCTGACGACCGACGGGGTCAGGCCGGCCCGGGCCCTCGATCGTGGGTTCGGGTCTAGCGGCTAGGCGGCCAGCAGTCCCGAAACCATGGCGCTCTACGCCGGTGCCACCGTCACCGGCACGCCATTGAGAGCGATGTTGCCGCTGATCGGATCGCGAAGATACTCGTCGGTCACGAGGTTGGTGTTAACCCCCCGGTATTCCGACGCCACCCGCAGCTGCACACCTTCGGCGTTCTGTCCGAACCCGTGCGGAATGCTGATCACGCCGGGTCGCACGACGTCGGTGCACTCTGCGTCGATCACCAGTTCACCCACTCGGCTGACCACCTTGGCGGCTGCTCCATCGCTGATTCCCAACCGCTCGGCATCCTGCGGGTGGATCTGCATGGTGCACCGATTCTTGCCCTTGGTGAGAACCCGCACATTGTGCATCCAGGAGTTGTTGGATCGAACATGCCGGCGGCCGACCAACATCATTTCCGGAGTTTTCTCCTGCAACGTTTCGGTGAGGCGGCCAATTTCACTGAGCAGCTGGTCGTTGAGGAGCTCGATCGTGCCGCTCTCGGTGCGAAGGATCCCCGGGAGGCGGTTGGCCTCCAGCGGGCCCAGGTCAACGCCGTGGGGACTGGCCTCCAATGCGGCAAGTGAAAGCCCACCATCGTCAGGGTCGAAACCGTCTCCGAATGGTCCGGTCCGAAGTGTGATATCCAGCAACCGCTCGCTACCTGTACGTTCGCCAACAGCCTTCAGAAGGTCTTCGGCACTGCGATCCGCCACCTTGCCATGACCATCCTTGACAGCTCCACCAGCCATAGCGGTGGCCGTCGCCAAGTCCAGAGCTTCCGCCGCTTCCTTGGCGGCCGGACCACTAGCGGGCTCGCCGAGGAAGACCGCCGCCAGGCGAAGGAGAATTTGCCCCTCGTCCATCTGTGTCTCCTCCAGTGGAAGGACCGGTGGCGAGTAATTGGCCACGTTATGGACCGCGAAGTTGAGGAGGGCGAGGTCGTAGTGGGACTTCTGGAGTGGTGAGGGCGGCGGCAGGATCACGTTGGCATGGCGGGTGGTCTCGTTGATATAGGGGTCAACGCTGACCATGAAGTCCAGTCCTCGGATAGCCGCATCGAGACGCCCACTGTTGGGGTTGGAGCTCACCGGATTTCCACCCACCGTCACCAAAGCCCTCACCTGCCCGTCGCCGGGCGTCTCGATCTCCTCCGGCAATGCGGTCACCGGGAACTCCCCGAAGCACTCAGGCTGCTGCGAAACCCGGCTGACGGCCCGACCCATCCGAAAGCCGCGGCCCTTGCCTGGCTCACCTTGAGTTGAGGGTTGACCGGCTGCGCCCGTTGCAAACATGGCCCCGCCGTCGCGGTCGAGGTTGCCACTGAGGAGGTTGACCACGTCCACTAGCCAGCTACTCAGCGTTCCGAACTCCTGACAGGTGGTACCGATCCGCCCGTAGACGGCGGCGGTGGGACTGGCGATCAGCTCGTCGGCCACCCGTTCGACCTGAGCGGCAGTGAGCCCGGTTCGAGCCTCAACGGTGGCGGGTGTGAACGGCGCGAACAGGGCCAACAGCTGATCCAGCCCGCTTGTGAAGGCCGCCACCCGACCCGGCCCCGGACCGCGGTCCAGCAGCTCATGAGACAATGCTGCCAGAAAGTAGGCGTCGCCGTTTGGTCGAATGGCGAGATGCCGATCCGCCACCTCGGCGGTCTCGCTGCGCCGCGGGTCCACTACCACGACCGAGCCGCCCCGCTCCTGAATTCGTTTCATGCGGCCGGGAAAGTCCGGGGCGGTACAGAGTGACCCGTTGCTGGCCAGCGGGTTGGCACCAAGCATCAGCAGGTAGTCGGTTCGGTCCAGATCTGGCACCGGCACCGCGACCGACCCGAACATCATGGCGGCGGAAATCTCCTTCGGCCGCTGGTCCACCGTGGAGGCACTGAATCGGTTGCGAGTGCCCATGGAGCGAATCAAGGTCCGGTTGTAGAACATCGGTGCAAGGCTGTGGGCATTGGGGTTACCCAGGTAGATCGCAACGGCGTCCCGTCCGTGCTGGTCGATCACCGGCTTGAGCCCGGCGGCGACGGCCTCGAAGGCCTCGTCCCATGTGGCTGGAACGAACCGGCCGTCCCGTTTGACCTGAGGTTCCCGGAGCCAGTCTGGGTCCTCATGTAGGTGTTTGAGGGTGGAGCCCTTTGGGCAGAGAAAGCCGGCGCTGAAGACGTCGTCCATATCGCCGCGGATGCGCCTCACTTCTTCGCTGCCATCAGGCTTGGCGGTGAGCTCAATCTCCAAGCCGCACCCGGCCTCACAGAGCGGACAGGTGCGAAAGGCAGTGCGATCGGTCATGAACCAACGCTAGGGCGTGGTCCCCCTGCTCACAAAGCGACCGATTCGAGCGCGGAACACCAGAGCTGTGAGAGACCTCCGTCAGCTGCGAAGTTTGGGCGGGGTATCGATTGGTTGGGCCGCTCGACGCTGCCACAGAACGAGGCCAAAACCAGCGAGGAGAATACGCAACCCGGCTGCGAACCAAGGCGCCGGGTCTTGACCGGTGAGGGCAAGAGTGGGCGGAGGCGCGGCGGGCGTGGTCGCTATGGGCGGAGCCGCAACTGGTGTAGTCGCAGTTGGCGGAGTCGCCACGGGTGTGGTCGCCACGGGAACCACCGGAGGCACGGCGGGGACCGGCGGCGCCGAGACGGTCACCGTGACGGTGGCCCGACTTGTTCCCGTGCCATCGGTAACGTCATAGGTGAAGGTGTCGGTCCCAACAAAGCCGGCCGACGGTGTGTAGGCAATCGAGCCGTCAGCATTGAGAACCGCCTCGCCGTTTGCGGCGCCCGAGACGGTGAGAACCGAAAGGGGGTCACCGTCGGGGTCAGAATCGTTGGCGAGAACATCGACCTGCACCGCTGTTCCGGTCAGGGTCGCAGCGGCATCATCGATCGCTACGGGAGCTGAACCGAGAACCCTCACGGTGACGGTTGCGGTTGCGGTATCGGTCCCGTCGGAGACTGCGTACGTGAAGCGGTCGATTCCCGTGAAACCAGCATTCGGTTGGTAGACAACCGAGTCACCGGCGCCGATGGTGGCGACACCGTTGGCCGGCGGCGATAGCGACCCAACTACCACAGACAGCGGGTCATCATTGGCGTCGAAGTCGTTCACCAGCACCGGGATCGATACGGCAGTCCCCGCTGCGGTGGTCGCAAGGTCAGCAGCGGCCACGGGTGGCGTGTTTGGGACAGTCACCCGAATCGTCGCGAAAGCGGTATCGGTCCCGTCGCTGATGACATAGCCGAAGACATCGGTGCCTCGGAATCCATCAGCGGGAACATAGGTCACCACACCGGCGGGATCGACCGAAGCCACCCCGTTCGCCGGAGCCTCGATTCCAACAATCTGCAGGGGGTCACCGTTAGGGTCGCTGTCGTTGATGAGAACCGAGAGTGCAACTGGCGTTGACGGGCTGGTGTTGGCGGCGTCGTCCATTGCGATCGGAACACCGTTTTGCACCGCTACTACCACTGACGCCGTGGCCTGCTGCGTGCCGTCGGAGATGGTGTAAGTGAACGAGGCCTGCCCCTGGAACGTGACGGCCGGAACGAAGGCGACCGTGCCGTCGCTGTTGATCGACACAACACCCTCCGCGGCGCCACCGGTGGGCTGGGTGACCGCTACTACCGAAAGCACGTCGCCATTGTCATCCAGGTCGTTCTGCAGAACGGGAACGTCAACCGGGGTATTCCAGGCTGTGATTGCAGAGTCGTCAACCGCAACGGGAGCGGCATCGGGGACCACGACACTCGCTGTTGCGGTGGCCGTATCGGTACCGTCACTGATCGTGTAGCTGAAGGTTGCCGTCCCCCGGAACGAACCGGACGGAATGAATGTGAGCGTGCCGTCACCATTGTTGCCCACAGAGCCAGCACCGCCGCCGGGTTGGGTGAATGCCACGATAGTGAGCGGATCCGAGTTGGCATCGGTGTCATTCGCCAAGACAGGAATGACGAGGGGGGTTCCAGGCGGTGTCGCCGCGAAATCGTCGACGGCGATCGGAGGAGCGTTGGTGACCGTCACCGTGGCTTGGGCCTGGTCGAAGCCACCCTTGCTGTCGGTGACGATGAAGTCGAAGCTGTCCGTCCCTTTGAAACCGGCGCTCGGTGTGTAGGTGACCGTACCGTCGGTGTTGATAACCACTGTCCCGTTGGCCGGGGTTGCCGCACTAGCGGTTGAGACGGCGTCACCATCGGGGTCGGCGGCGCCGGTCAATACGGAGATTACGACCGGCGAATCGGTAGCGGTCGTAGCGGTCTGGTCAACCGCACTAGGTGGGTTGTTCAGACGCAACGTTGCGGATGCAGCGTTGTCACCGCCGTTGATATCAAGATTCTGGCCGAGGACGGAGGCGGTGTTTGTGATCGTGCCAGTGCCACTCGCAACCGTGCCAGCCACATCGATGACGGCTACGTCACCGACGGCGAGCGATCCCGGAGCGCAGGTGATGGTGGCGCCGGAGATCGCACACGAACCCCGCGTGGAGGTCGCTGTACTGGCGGTGGACCCAGCGGGCAGATTGTCGGTGACCACGGCGGCAGGCTCGGCCGCCGGCCCCGGTTACGGGCAACCAGCTGGAACGACTCTCGGCCAGGACGGTGAGGGGTCCTGGGT
>CAWDNZ010000010.1:0-8097 GCA_963803845.1 uncultured Acidimicrobiales bacterium
TAATCGGTCCTTAGAAAAGCCCGGAGATTCGGATTGCCGCCGGGCCCAGGATCACAATAAAGAGGGCGGGCATGATGCAAAGCCCGAGCGGGAATATCATCTTGATTGGTAGTTTGTGGGCCTTCTCTTCGGCGCGGAACTTGCGTTTTGTTCGCATCTCGTCTGCTTGGATACGGAGAGTCTTCGCCAGCGGTACACCGAGCTTCTCGGACTGCCGCAAAGCCAGCACGACGGTGCGGAGGTCCGGGACGTCGACTCTTGTGGCCAGCTCGGCCATGGCGTCACTGCGAGGTTTGCCCAGACGAATATCCTGGATCATCCGGCCGAGCTCGTTGGCCAGGGGGTGGGTTTCCCGCTCGGAGATTTTTGCAATTGCCGATTCGAAGCCCAGACCAGCTTCCACACTCATGGTGAGCTGATCGAGCACGTCGGGGAGCGCATCGATGATCTGTTCCTGCCGCCGGTCAGCCAGCGAACGGAGCAGGAGGTCGGGGATGAAGAAGAAGAGAGCCGTGATGCCGATTACCGCGGTGACGCCCTTGAGCGTAGGGTTCCCCAATACTTGCAAGCCGCCGTAGAGGCCCGCTATGAGCGATGCGAGGATCTTGCCGCCAACTACCTGTTCAGAACTCCAGCGGCCCAGCTTTCCCGCACGAGCGAGGTTGATGTCGTAGCGCCTGAGCCATTCGACGGGCGTGAGGTTGCGACCGGCACGTCCCAGGGCGGAGATTACCGGCATCCCCAGGCGTTCGAGCGCCGGGACTTCCAGCTGGGCAGCCCGCAACGTTGATGGCCGGTGATCGCCCAGGTTGCGGACGGCCCTGGCCGAAACGGCGCTGCCCTGGTTGAGCGACCAATAGAGGATTGGAAAGGCGCAGGCGATGACCGCTGATGCAACCCAGACAGATGTTGGCATATTGTTCTCCTAATACCGGATGTTCACAAGTTTTTTCATCCACACGATTCCACCGATCATGGCGAGGATGCCCACCAGGAGCGCCATCCGTCCATCGTTCGTCTGGTGGAGGAGCGAAATGTACTCACGGTTCACGAACTGCATGTAGATGTACATGACAATCGGCAGGACGCCGATAACCCAGCCTGAGGCTCTACCCTCCGCCGAGAGCGCCCGAACCTGAAGTCTGAGCTTGGCTCGATCGCGAATCACCATCGCCAGGTTCTCCAATAGTTCTGTTAGATCGCCGCCCAATTCACGATTGATTTGGATGGCCTGACTGATCCAGCTGAGGTCCTTGTTGTCCATCCGGTCGGCCACGGCGTTGAGCGACGCAACGGGGTCCCGGCCGACCCTGGTCTCAAGGGTGACCCGGCGGAACTCTTCAGCAGTGGGTGAGGAAGACTCCTGACTCACCAGCTCGAGGGCCTGGGGAAGCCCCCGTCCGGAGCGCATGGCGCCCACAAGGATACTGATCGTTCCATGGAGTTGGCTGTCAAAGGCCTTGCGTCGACGGCTGATCTTGGTGGTCACGTACCCATAGGCCGCCGTCGCTGCGATCCCGATAGCCAGCAAGCCCGCCAGCGTGTTGAAGAGGAGCATTGCCAGCACCCCTGCTGTCACGGCGATCACGAGGCTCAGCACTGCGAACTCGCCGGGCCGCATGTTGATGCCGGCGGCGTCAAGAGCGCGATCCAGACCCTTTTCCTCATCACGGTTAGCGATCATGCGATCAGCTGTAGCGGTCATTCTCTGGGCGGCCCCAGTGACCCGTTCGGTGGCTTCCGGTGCTCGCATAGAGCCCAGCGATTGCACGCGGGCGCCCATGGGGTCGATCACCAGGATCGCCAAGGCAAGAAGGCCGATGAAGAGCGCGGTGCCACCCAGAAGCAGCAACGCAGTACCGGACAAACCGCCCGGACTCGCTGCGGTGAACTGGCGCAAGCTGGTGGCCTCCTCAGCCTCCTCCGCCCCCGCCAACGAGCTAGGTACCTGCGTCTCCGGGCTCGCTTCGGGAGTTGCGTCGCCTGCGCCGATATCTGCGCTTGCGGTGGCGATGACGCCGTTGATCGCGACCGATACTCGAAGCGTTCGATCGTCGGTGCGATCAGAGTTGATAACGATCTCGTAGCGATGACTCAGACGATCGCCCACCTCGTCGTACAGCTGGTTGAGAGCGCTCAGGTCTTCGGTCGCCAGGATGGTTCCGCCTACGGCGGCACCGGTTGAGCGCAGGGCGCTGTGATCGGATTCGGGGGTCTCCAGTGTGATCGCATACAGTGCGGCCCCAGACTCCAGCAGTGCGCTGTTCGCCTGCGATTGGGTCGCGGAGCTGGCCGTATCGCCACCGTCGGAAAGGAGCACGACGTAGGGATCGTTCGTACTATCCACAGCGATCGTGTCGCTGACCAGGGCAAGTGCATCCCAAAGGGCGGTCTCGCCTCGGGCCCGCAAGGAGTTGACAGCGGAGATTGAAGACTCCCGACTGTCGTTGAACGTGGTGAGCACCTGGGGGGTGGCACCGAATCCAACGACGGCCGTTCTGGCGTCTTCTGGCAGGCCGGCGATGAAGCTGGCCGCAGCCTGACGGGCGGCGGCAAGCGGAGCGCCCTGCATGCTGCCCGATGTGTCAACCACGATGACGACATCCACCCCCTCCGACACTTGCGTGACGGTGAACGAGCGACGCAGGCCTGCCTCGATGACGCCGAAGTTTGCTTGCGTTGGATCTACCTCGCCGATCGAGGCGGGTAACGCTACGAGCAGCTCCAAGGTCCCGGCGTCTTCGTCCTGGGTGATGCGAAGGATCTGGATGTCGCTATTCAGCTCAGTGCTTTCGGTGTCTTGGGCGGCTACCGGGCCGGCGAGCCCAACGGAGACAGTCACCAGCGCCAGGACCATGCGCCAGAAGATGCGGCGCTTCATCAGTTCAACCCTGCGTTTTCGTAGCCGCCGCCGAGGATTTCCTCCGGTAGTTCTACGCCCATGTACCGCAGTTCGTCCGAGAACATTGGTCGTAGACCCGTCGCCCGAATTTGTCCGGCGTATTTGCCGTCCTCGTCGAAACCAGCTTCGAAGTCGAAAGAATAGAGCGTTGACAACGTGATGGTGTCACCCTCCATTCCAACCACTTCGGCGATCTCCACCACGCGTCGCGTACCGTCTCTCAACCGGCCCAGTTGGATTATCATGTCCAGCGACGATGAGACCTGCTCCCGAATCGCTCGCATCGGTAGTTCCATACCGCTCATCAGGATCATGGTTTCCAGGCGGGACAGGGCATCACGGGGAGAGTTTGCGTGGAGCGTGGACAGCGATCCTTCATGGCCGGTGTTCATGGCCTGGATCATGTCGAGGGCTTCGCCGCCGCGAACCTCGCCGACAATGATGCGGTCGGGCCGCATGCGCAGCGAGTTCCTTACCAGTTCCCGGATCGGGACTGCACCACGCCCCTCCATATTGGGCGGTCGGGCTTCCAATCGAATAACGTGGCGCTGCTTTAGTTTGAGCTCCACGGCGTCTTCGATCGTGACGATTCGTTCGTCGCCCGGGATGAACGAGGAGACGACGTTGAGAAGTGTTGTTTTGCCGGTGCCGGTACCACCGGAGATGAGAATGTTGCGTTTGCCGCGTACGCAGGCATCGACGAATGCGGCGGCTTGGTCGTTGAGCGTACCGATCTCCACCAGGTGTTCACTCGTGAACTGATGGTTCGAGAACTTGCGGATGGTGAGCACGGGCCCGTCCACCGACAGCGGTGGAATCACGGCGTTCACACGTGACCCGTCGGGAAGGCGTGCATCCACCAGAGGTGATGATTCGTCGATGCGTCGCCCGACGGCCGAGACGATCCGCTCGATCACTCGCCGGAGGTGTTCCACAGCCACGAACCGCGAATCGGTGAGGTAAATGCGACCGGCGCGCTCAACATAGATGCCATCCGTGCCGTTCACCATCACCTCGGTAATCTCGGGGTCATTCATGAACTGTTCGATTGGCCCCAGGCCAAGGATGTCGGCCGCTATGGATTGCACCAGTTCGTGGCGATCATCCGAATCCAACTGTGTCAGTCCGTCGGCCAAAACCGAGTCAAGTTCCCGAACTACATACGTGGTGAGTTGGTCTTCGGTGAGGTTGGGGTCGAAGAGTCGTTGGCCGAGGCGTTCATAGAGTGCCTCTGCCGCCTTGGTTCGGATCCGCAGCAGCGGGTCATGGTGGCGCAGGGTGGAGTCCTCTTTGGCCTCGTTCTGGGGGGATGTGCCCAGCGATGAACGGAGGTCGGTGACCGTGCCGTTTCCCTTGGAACTCCGGAGTCGTTCGCTGATGCCCATGACTAGCCTTCCTTTCGGCGGAGAATCCGGTTGAGTACGCCTGAATCATCCGCCGGAGGAACAGGGGCAAAAGAGTTAACAGCAGCTTGGAGTGGTTTGGAACCCCGGTCTCGTGGGTCGCGCTGCAAGAGCGGTACTCCCTCGTTCGCAGAGATCGGGAAGCTCCGGGTGCTGGGGATCTCGAAGTCGATATCCATTCCGATCGTCTCCTGGAGTTCGTTGCTGGTGAGGCCCACCTTGGAGCCGGCGCGGTTCACCACGAAGTGACGACGTGGTGCGACCATGCCGATGGAGTCCATGGCGTCCAGGACCCTCTTGGCAGCTCGGACGGCGGGGACCTCGGGGGTGCATACCAGCACCAGGTCCGTCGCGAACTCCAAGGCCGTTAGTGCGGCCTCGTCGATCCCTGCCGCGGTGTCAACCACGACAAACGGGTATTCCTCGATCAGTGCTGCCAAAACCCGCTTGACATCGATGGGCTCTACCTGATCGGCGTGGGCCAGGCTCAGGGGTGCAGCGAGCAGCGCGAGCGATGATTCGTGGATCGTGAGGAAGACTTTCAGGGCGGAGCGTTCGGAGCTATTCAGACCCGCCGCCTCTACCAGGGAGTGCTCCGGCTCCAGGCCCAGTGCTGATGCACTGTCGCCGAATTGCAGATCAAGATCGATAAGCAGCGCCCGCCCAGGGTGACGTTTGGCAACGCCGTAGGCGAGATTTGTTGCGAAGGTGGTCTTTCCTGCTCCGCCTTTGGGGCCGAGCACTACTACGACTCTCCGCTCCAGGCCACCGCGCACCCCCAACGCCGCCCGCCGCTCCCGGGCCAGTTGGATCGTGCGGTCGATTGCACCCTGCAGCTTCGCTTCATCAGAACCGTTGATGACATCTCGCGCCCCGCTGCGCAGGAGTTCCACTATTTCGTTCGACGTTGCTTCGTCATCGACCACGAGCACGCCGAGTTCGGGATACCGACGATCGAGTTCAGCCACAAGAACCTGCGCATCGGCGACCTCGATCCCCTGAATTGCAACTACCGATGGATCGGCAGCACATATCTCTTGTACGGCGATGCGTGGTTCCCGCCAGTCCTCGGACCAGACACGCCGAATAGCCGTTTTGTCCTCGGCGTAGAGCTCAAGCAGCATGGTTTCCAACGTTGCGTCTGGTGAGACGACAGTGATGCCGCTCATCAGTTTGCTGCCTGGAGGACCGTCGGCGGGGTGGGCGGCGTGGCGTACACGTTGCCCCTTGTCTGTAGCTCGCTGTCATACTCGGGTACGTCGGAGCGTTCCGATGCCAGCCAGACGAAACCAAACTCCTGAGTGAACACCAACCGTTCCGCATCCGCCGGATCAAGAGCCAACGTGATCAGAAGGTTGCCAGCCGGAGATTTGGTCAGTCGATCCGATTCCGCCTTTTCCTCGTCAGTGATAGCTGCGTTGGTTTGCCTGCTTTCTTGGATAGCGGTCACCAAGACCTTGCGGAAAGGAACCCACTGACCTCTGGCGCCTTGCCGGCGACCTCATTGGAAACGGTCTCCGGGAGTGCTACCTCCTCGCCGTTGATCTCCACGACGCTGGCGGTCAAATCGGATGGATCGAACGAGCCGACCACAGCCACGGTGTCGCCGGGATCGATAAGTCCACCGACGGCTCTCTGCGGCTCCAGCTGGATTGTGATCTCTACCATTCCATCCGGTACAACGACGCCGACCTCCCGGTTGATGAAGTTGGCTTGCGTGATGAACCGCTGGCTGACTAGCTGCTCGCCAGCAACGAGATCAACGGAAGAGACCTGATTCTCAAGCGCAGTGAGAGATCGCACGGCACCGAGTGCCTGTACTTTCACCGGCACGGTTTCGACCCGAACGTACTCCGCCAGGTTCTCGCCTCCGTTGGTTCCCGCCGGGATGACGGTCTCTACCACGTAGACTTCCACCAGTTCCTCGCCGGCTGTGGCCCGGGCCTCGGCCCCCTGCACATACCGCACCAGGATCACCGTCCCAGCGAAGGCCGCGAGGATTGCAACAACAATTCCTACCACTTTTTTCTGCATCTTGCTTCCGCTCTTTCTTTACAAAACAACTAGGTACTGACAACAACAAACAACAAACGAAGGAGGGTTTGGAGAACTCGCGGCTAACAGCCGCTGAGGTCGCTTTCTTTCACTGCGCAAATCTGGATGACGTAGGCATTCGAGGCCGGACCACCAGGGTTACAACACGTACCCGTGATCAGACCAGGGCTGAATTCCAGAGTGATTGATCGCGATGACCCAGTGAGCTCGTAGGTGACTATCCTGACTCGGGCGAATGCGACGAGGTGGAATTCGAGGTTGGCGCCCGAACCTTCGGTGAAGAAGTCGAAGATTGGCACGCTGAAATAGATGTTGTTGCTCTTGAGATAGTCGAGCTGGGTCTTGTACGCATTCGTGAGACCTTGGCCGGTTGACCCTTCGTAGCAGGCATCGGGTTCCGTACTGCAATCACCACCGATCGTCCCGGTGTAGACGGGAAGCTGATAACCGTTGCGAAGCTCGTCCTTGATTTGAGCTGCGGAGTTTTGGTCGTTCCCGAAATCGACGATTCCCCAGTTGCCTTCCGGTTTGCCGTTTCCGCAGAAGTCGATCTGACCAGAGCCGGAACCTTGCTCGTCATAGGAGATCTCGAGCGTCTGGATGGAGTTTGGACTCGCGAAGAACGAGTCGAGTGCATTGACGCAGAGTCCAATAGGGCGGAGCCCGGTGGCAGAGAGGGGTCTTCCCCAGCGGACCGTAGTGCTGGAGGATGCAGTGTAGGGCGCCATGCCAATAGCCCTGCCGAAGTAGACGGCCACATCTTCTTCGGCGCTCACTGTCACCGTGCCAGCGGCGGTGCTACTGGAGCCGGTTGTGCACAGCGTCATGGTGGAGCTGGGAGCGTTGGTGCCGAGATAGCTTGGTGCCGAGCTGGCGCAGCCGTTGCCTCCGCTGGCGAATGTCTGGGCCGCTGCTAAGGCGGCGGCATCGGTAGAAGTAACGAGGTTTCGGCGTGTGGCCCAGCCCACGCCGATGTCAACCGACAGCGCAGCCGCTCCCATGAGGGTAACCAACGCAATCGCGGTGATGGCCATAACCGCGCCCCTCTGACCTTGGCTACTGCCTACTCGCATCGAAAGACCCCCGTGCCCGTGAGTGTGATGTCGTAATTTGGGAGTAGTGGAATTTGGATTGTGTACGGAGCTGTCACCTTGACGGTCACCGACTGGCCGGGACGCCCGGCGCAGAGACCCTCCGGCGGAGGGGGGATGACGGGCGTGACGCCGAGGGTCATTCCAGCCAGCGCATCGTTCACCGCGGTTTCGATCTGGGATTGGGTGGTGTTGGGGAGGGACGCTACCCGGGCTCCTTCGCGCGCTGCAGAGTTGAACGTTTGGACCCGGTTGAGCGTGAGTCCAAACTCGATGATGCTGAAGAGAAGGATGACGAGGATCGGTAGTACGACGGCGAATTCGGCCGCCACCGCTCCCCGTTCATTTGGTTTTGTGTTCCGCACTTTAAGTGGCCTCCGAGCCGTTTGAGTGAGATTGTTACTAGGGGCCTTCGCAATCAGCAAGGGCAATTCCGCCTGCGAGCGTTTGATCAAAGAGCGAGGGTGCAACACGGAGTTGGAATCACGTTTTTGGACGACGCAGGGCCAGCAGCTTCAGCTGCTGGCCCTTAACCCACCGATCTATGGAAACAAGTTGACCGCGACAGAGACCGTTTGGGCAATGGCGACAGCCAAGTTCTTGAAGCCAGCCACGAGAGCCACAGCAACCAGAACCAACAGGAAGG
>CAWDNZ010000011.1:0-20501 GCA_963803845.1 uncultured Acidimicrobiales bacterium
CGCTCAAGAAGCTGCCGCGGAGGAAGCTCCCGCTGCTGAGGCAACAGAGGATCCCGGCCCCGAGGTCGCCGAGGACCCTGCATAGTCTGATCCCCCCGTACTACAACTGATCACGACCCACCGCCGGATTCTCAGACTGCGGTGGGTCGAGATCGTTTTGGGGAAAACTCAAGAATTGCTAAGCCGAGGGACCAAACAAGCCGACAGGTTCTCCTGAGCAGATAAGCGCCAGTCGTAGGGCTGGCCTGACCTTTCAGGAGAGTGTCGTGAACTCACGGCGAACGATCATCCTTGTTGTAGCAATTGCGATGGCTGGCCTTGCCGCTATGGGTTTGCTGATCTATGTCAGAGGCATTGAAGACAATGTCTATGCGGGTCGGGAACTTGTAACGGTCTGGGTTGCTGAGGGAGAGATTCCCAAAGGCGCCAGCGGTAGCGATCTCGAAGAGCGTGGCCTCATCGTTGAGAAGCAGATCCCTACGGAGTTCGCTCCTGATCTGAAGATCAACGTGCCACGGGAAGAGATCGTTGGTCTTGTCGCTGTGAACAACATTCCGGCCAACCAGACAATCGTCAAGGGCATGTTTGCCGCACCGGCGATCGTCCAGACCGGCGTCACCGATCGCTTGGACGAGCGGGTGGACGACGAAGAGAACCTTCGCCGCCGTGACATGACCACCTTCACGTTCAACGTTGGTCAGACCAACGGCGTGGCCGGTCTGCTCGAGCCGGGTGACTTCGTGAACATCATGACAGCCCGTCCGCTTCCCGCGGTACCCGGAGCCGAAACCGACGCAAACGGTGACCCCGTGGACCCCGTAACCGCTCCGTCCGCCGAGCCCGATCCCGAGTTGGTTCGGACCGGCAGTGTGTATAACACGGACGCCCGCTACGTCTACCAGAAGGCCGAGATCTTGGCGATCGACACCCGCCTCCCGGCGACGGTGGATTCGGCTGAGGAAGAAGTGGTTGTCACCGGTGGCGGTCTCATCACCCTGGCCGTGCCACCCGAAGTCGCTCAGATCATGTACTCGATCGATGACTTCTACCTCACGCTGGTCTCCCCGGACTATGAGCCATGGCCGTTGCCTCCCCTCGATCTGAACATTGAGCAGTTCCCGGGCGAGCGGTGTGAACTGCTGACCCCGTACGGCGCTCCGACGCCGGAGACCGAAGAAGACTCGACCGTATGCGAACGCTACGAGGAGGACCTGCTCCAGCAGTCCTTGATCACTAATGCGAGGCCGTAATGGGAGACCTGGACCTATCGTTCGGGCTTGATGATTTCTCCGACTTCGGAGTCGAGCCCGAACCCGAGACAACTGAAGAGCCCGACTCGTCGGCCCCGGGGCTTCGGCCCCAGATGGCCAACGGGGCTGCGGTGGCTGTCGTCGACGCCGATCAGGCGGTCCGGGACTACCTGGCGGCTCAGTTTGGTGAAGGTGCGGGAACCGCATCAAGCCTGACCGAGTTGGAGGGTCGACTCGGCATGGGCCCAGTCGTCGTGATTCTCGGCCCGTCGTGCGCCGATCCCAGCGATCTGGCCACCATCCAGACATGGACTCGCACGCACCCTGAGGTCGGCTCCATTCTGGTGACCAGCGAAGTGTCCACAGCGTTGCTTCAAAGCGCCATGCGGGCCGGTGTTCGAGATGTGCTTTCGGCCCCGATCGACCAGATGCAGCTGCAGGACACTGTGGAACACGTGGCTGAAGGTCTCGTTGGAAGTGGATCTGGAAAGCCAACGACGGTCGCCCCTGGCGACGGCGTGGACGTGTTGAACGAGCTCGAGGGCGACCCGGGCATGATCATCACCGTCTTCTCCACCAAGGGGGGCTCCGGCAAGTCGGTGACCGCTACGAATATTGCGTGTTCTCTGGCGATGCGGTCGGATCGGCCCGTCGTTCTCATCGACGGCCACCTGCAGTTCGGTGACGTTGCCGTGATGCTGAAGCTGCAACCCACCCACACCGTGGTGGATGCCGTGACGCAGCTCGACAAGCTCGATGCCGGTCTGATGCAACAGCTCATGACCACCCACGAGGACACGGGGCTCCGAGTGCTGCCGGCACCCATGGAGCCCACCTTTGCGGACCAAATCTCCGGCGAGCAGATGGTACGCCTGTGCGAAATCATCAAGCGATTTGCTGGTCACGTAATCATCGACCTGCCGGCCTATTTCAACGACGTCGTTCTCAGCCTCATCGAGGCCAGCGACGAAGTGATCATGGTTGCCGGTCTCGATATCCCGAATATCAAGAACGTGAAGATCGGTCTCACGACCCTGGCGCTACTGGACATTCCCAAGGAACGCCTCCACCTGGTCCTCAATCGATCAGATTCCAAGGTGAAGCTGGACGTGAACGAAGTGGAAAGAACACTTCAGGTCCACGCCGCCGCTCGCGTTCCCAGCGACGTGGTCGTTCCGATCTCGGTGAACAAGGGTTCGCCTGTGGTCGTATCGGCCCCGAAGTCCTCGGTAGCCCGAGCGTTTGAGGAACTTGCGATGCGATTTCTCGACGGCGCAGCGTTGAAGGCGCAAACCTCCAGCAAGCGGCGGTTCTTCGGCTAGCGGGGCTGGTCGTTCACAAGTTGTTTCAATTCGGTCAGCTACGGGCCGATACATAAGGGACCGGTGGTCGTCACCGGTCGTCAAGCCAGACAAACTCAAGGCAGGGGCACATGTCTCTTTACAAGCGACTACACGAGGCGAATACGCAGGAGGGAGCCCAGGGCGGTGCGACCCCACCGGCTCGCGTGATGGGACGGCGGGACCCCGCCCTCGACGAACTCCGGCACAGGGTCCACAGCTCACTCATTGAAGAGCTTGGTCCGATCCTGTATGACAAGCGCCTTACTGAGGACGAGCTCCGGAAGAAGGTCCACGAGGCCCTCCACAACGCCCTCGCCATGGAGCGGACCCCGCTCTCTGCGGCTGACAAAGCCCAACTGATCCAGGATGTCTCCGATGACATTCTTGGTTACGGCCCGATCGACAAGTTGCTCCGAGACGATGACATCTCCGAGATCATGTGCAACGGCCCCAAGAACATCTACGTGGAGAAGAGCGGCAAGCTCACTCTCGCCGACGTCTCCTTCGTGGACGAACTCCACCTCCGGCGAATCATCGACAAGATCGTGGCCCAGATCGGTCGCCGGATCGACGAGTCTTCACCTCTCTGTGACGCTCGCCTCCCTGATGGATCTCGGGTGAACGCAGTGATTTCACCGCTGGCCGTAGGCGGACCGTTCCTGACGATCCGGAAGTTCGCCGCGGACCCTCTGCGAATCGACGACCTCATCCGCTTCGGGACGCTCAGCGTCCACTCGGCCCGGTTCCTTCAGGCCTGCATCGTGGGCAAACTCAACGTTCTTGTTTCGGGTGGTACCGGTACCGGTAAGACCACGACTCTCAACGTGCTCTCTTCTTTCATTCCCAGCGATGAGCGAATCATCACGGTGGAAGACGCCAAGGAGCTGCAACTCCACCAGGACCACGTGCTCTCGCTCGAGACCCGGCCGGCCAACGTGGAAGGTAAGGGCGAGGTCACCATTCGGGATCTCGTCAAGAACACCCTTCGCATGCGACCCGACCGCATCGTGGTAGGGGAGTGCCGATCTGGTGAGGCCTTGGACATGCTCCAGGCCATGAACACCGGCCACGACGGCTCACTCACCACACTTCACGCCAACAACCCCCGAGACACCTTGTCCCGTCTCGAGACGCTCGTTCTCATGGCCGGGTATGACCTGCCGGTGCGAGCTATTCGAGAGCAGATCGCCTCGGCTGTCGACATGATCGTGCAGCTGCAACGCCTTCGCGACGGCTCCCGCCGCATCACCCACATCACCGAAGTGGCCGGAATGGAAGGCGAAGTTGTCACCCTCCAGGACGTCTTCCTCTTCGACTTCGCCGCCGGCGTCGATGAGCAAGGCCGCTTCAAGGGTCAGCTCAAGTCCACCGGCGTGCGCCCCAAGTTTGCTCAGAAGCTTGCCGATCACGGCATTCGGCTAGGCCCAGAAATGTTCAGTCCCAACGGCGGCGAAGCCGCCCCAACGAAGGGTCGGCGATGAACGTAGGTTTCCGCACTCTGCGGGTGCTTTCCGCCGCAGTGCTCAGCGCCCTGGTGGCGCTGGCTTTACTGGTGGGCCTTGCGCCTGCGGGAGCGCAGGAAGACGCGCCTCAGTTCCTTGTTGTGCACGAAGTTGATGCAACCAAGGAGCCCGTTGAACTAACCATCCTCAGCGGCTCCTATGACGTTGGCGTGAGTGATATCACACTGCTCGCAGAAGGCAAAGAGAGCCAAGCCACTTCGGTCTCCTCGGCCAGTGCCCAGGGCCAACCGATCGAGATCGTCTTTGTTCTCGACGCCAACAAGGACCTCAGCAAAGGCGACCTCTTCAACCAGAACAACGAACTGTTGGCTTCGCTCATCGAGGACCTACCGGCCAATGTGTCGGTGGCAGTTGTCTCCGCAGGCGAACGTGACCAGATTCAGTCTGTGCTTACCGCCGACAAGGCCGCGGTGGCCCGAGCGGTTCGCAAGATGAAAGGGTCGAACGGGTCCGCTCTCATCAACGCAATGGCCCGTGGCAGCGAGCAGTTCACTGACGATCCCACCGTCCATCGATCCATGATCGTCTTCTCGGCATTTGCCGATGAAGTATCCGTCGCTTCAGCGGTTCAGGTTCGCTCGGAGCTGGTCCGTCAGAACGTGCAGGTGTTGGGCGCTCGTTACCGCGGTGTTGAAAACGGCACGATTGGTGAACGCCGTCTGGGCGGACTCGCAAGCGTGACCGGCGGAGCGATGTTCGACGCCACCACCCCGGCCGAGCTGGCTACAGCAGTGGAGTTCGCCACCAAGGTTGGCTCAGACCGACTGATCGTCTCGTATGACGGCGAAACCGACCGCACCCTTCGTGGGGATCTCACCCTAACCATCGGTCAGGCGACGATCTCGATTTCCTACCCCGGCGGCCGGTTCACCAACCAACCCCTGGCGCTCACGCCCGTCATCGACGCCGAACCCGGCTCATTGGGCTTCGTCCGCACGCAGGTTGGCCTTCTGGCGACTGCCGTATTCGCCGGACTCGGCGTCCTGGCTGCCGTCTGGTCGCTCGGCAATATCTTCGCCTCGGGTGAGTCAACACTCGAAGGCATGCTTCGCCGGTATTCCGGCGAAGAAGATCAACCGCTCGACGAGGAGGAGACCGCCCTCGTCCAGACGGCCCTTGTGAAGCGGGCCGTGGAACTCAGCGAGTCGTTCGCCGAAGACCGTGGCTTCCTCGCTCGAATCGAAGAGATCCTCGAACAAGGCCGCATCCCCCTTCGGGCCGGCGAAGCAATGGGACTCTTCGCTCTGGGCACGATGGCCGGTTTCATCGTTGGCTTCGTGTTCACGGGCGGCGTCGTGAGTGCGCTGGTCGTCGCCGTCATCACGGCTTTCGGCCTCAGCGCTGGCGTACAATTTCGGGCGCGCCGCCGGATTCGGCAGTTCGAACAGCAGCTGCCGGACATGCTTCAGCTGCTGGCTGGCACCCTGCGAGCTGGGTATTCGCTGCCTCAGGGCCTGGAGGCGGTCTCGCATGAGATCGCCGAGCCGATGGGGTACGAACTCACCCGGGCCATGACCGAAGCCCGCCTGGGTCGGGATATCGAAGATGCTCTCGGCGGTGTGGCCGATCGTCTGGCGAGCCCCGACTTCGCCTGGGCCGTCATGGCCATCAGTATCCAAAGGGAGGTTGGCGGCAATCTCAACGAGCTGCTGATGACTGTCTCGGACACCATGGTCGCACGGGAACGCCTCGCTGGCGAGGTACGAGCGCTCACCGCAGAAGGCAAGCTCTCGGCCGCCATCCTCGGTGGTCTTCCGCCCGGCCTCGGCCTGGTCATGTGGATCATGAATCCGGCGTACATCGAAACGCTGTTCACCAGCACGCTGGGCAACATAATGGTTGGGCTCGGAGTGCTTTCCGGCGGCATCGGCCTCGCCTGGATGAGAAAGGTAATCACGATCAATGTTTGAGATACTTTCATCAGTGCCCTTGGAGGCCTACATCGGTGGGCTGGCCCTTTCGGTGGGGCTCGTCATCTTCTCCGTCGTTGGCGGGCTCGAAGAGCGCGCCGCGGTGCGCAACACCCTCCGCCAGTTGGATGACTACGAGGTGGAGAGCATCCGGGACCAGGAGCTCCTTGCCCCGCTGCAGGAACGCCTGGTCGCGCCCTTTGTTGCCCTCCTGGGCAAATTTGGTGGCCGTTTCAATCCGCCGGAGTATGTGGAGTCGGTCCGCCGGAAACACCTTCAGGCCGGAATCACCGATCCTGACAAGGTAGAACGGTTTCTCGCACTGCGAGTGCTTGGTTTCGTGTTCATCCCGGTCTGGCTGATCGTCATGCTCATCTGGAACCCGCTAGCACTCGGCGGGATGTTGCAGCTCGCAGCCACCGGCCTGGGTGTGATGATCGGAGCGCTCGGCCCCACGAACTCGCTCAAGAAAAAGGTAAAGGCACGCCAGCTCGCCATCGTACGGCAGCTTCCGGACACCCTGGACCTTCTCGTCATCTCGGTCGAAGCTGGTCTTGGCTTTGAACAAGCAATCGATCGCGTGATCAAAAACGTCCCTGGGAACCTGTCCGACGAGTTCGCCCGTGTTTTAGGCGAAACTCGCGCCGGAGCTTCTCGATCCGATGCACTTCGATCGATGGACGAGCGGGTGCAGGTAGCGGAGATCCGCTCGTTCGTGATGTCCATGATCCAGGCGGACACTTTCGGTGTCAGCATCGGTCGTGTGCTGCGTAGCCAGGCCGACGAGATGCGCATCAAGCGGCGCCAGCGGGCGCAGGAATCGGCCCAGAAGGCCCCCGTCAAGATGATGATCCCCATGGTGTTCTGCATCTTCCCGGCGCTCTTCGTGGTAGTCATCGGGCCCGCCATGATTTCCATCGTCGCCAACTTCACCTAACTCCATGTCGGCCGCTACTACGAAGGCGGAGCAATCGCCTCCGTCGCGGTCGGGCGTTCCGCTCGGCACTGCCTTCACGGTGTTCTTTGCGGCCATCGGCCTCCTGATCGGGCGGCGGGCAATCGGTGACAACTCGTTCCTTACACACTTTGCCACCGGCCGGCTCATCCTCGAGACCCGTTCGGTCCCCAGTACCGACCCCTACAGCTTCACCGCTGCCGGTGATCCTTGGGTGGTTCAGAGTTGGCTGGCAAGCGTCCTCTACGCTTCCTTGGATTCCCTACTTGGCGGCGTGGGGATTCGTTTGCTGAACGGGGCCCTCTGCTCCGCCACCGCCGCGATCGTCTGGAAGCTCACCTCCCGCCGGTCAGAGCAGATCTTTGTTCCGCTGGGGCTCACCGGCGCTGTGCTGACGATCGGTGCCACAATGTGGTCACCTCGACCTCTGCTGTTCGGGCTGCTTGGTCTTGCACTGGTCTTCGCCGTCGTCGAAGGAATGATTGCACCGGCGTGGCTGATCCCTGTCATGTGGGTGTGGGTGAACACCCACGGGTCATTCCCCATGGCTGGCGTCCTGGTCGGCACACTGGGCGTCGGCGCTTGGCTCGAGGATCGCAAGTTCCCCGAGCACGAGGCCAGACTTTTGGGCTGGGTCGCCGCCGGAATTCTGGTTGGTGGCATCAACCCCTTGGGACCCAAACTGCTGTGGTTCCCCGTGCAATTGCTGCGGCGCAGTGAGGCCTTGAACAACGTTGTGGAGTGGCGACCTTTCACCCTCTCGGGAATCACCGCGTGGATCTTCCTCGGCCTGGTGGTGGCCTTTGTGGCCGCACTCATCCAGCGACCTTCCTGGCGGATGATTGTCCCCGGTTCGGTCTTCACCCTGGCGGCGCTCCTCGCCGTGCGCAACGTGGTCATGGCCAGCGTTGTGCTGGCCGTTGTCAGTGCACCGGGTTTGGTCATGGCCTACGGCCAGATTCGCACTACTGACACGGGCCCAATCGTTCGGTTCACTTTGGTGGGATCCATTCTCTTCGGATGTGTTGCAGCCCTCTCTACGGCGCTGTCGAGTCCCGTGGACTTCGCCAGCTACCCCGAAGAGGAAATTCGGGTGCTGGGAATCGAAGGTCTGCTGGATGAGGACTCGCGACTGATCCACCCTGAGATCGTTGGCAACTACCTCAGCCTAAAACAGGGCGTGGAAGCCAACGTCTTCATCGACGACCGTTTTGACTTCTATCCCCAACAGGTCATCGATGACTTGGAAGTGATGATCTATGGCGGCGACTACGCCGCGGTGATCGACCGGTACGAACCCGATGCGATTCTCTGGACCGCTGGCGGAGGGTTCGAGGCGTGGCTCGAGGAACGATCCGAGTGGGCCGTGGCTGAACCAATGATGCTGGCGGCCGCCATTCCGGGCGACCCAGTAGAGGAGAGCGACTGGTTCATCGCGAGGCGGTCATCGGCTACACCATCTCCCGAAGTTCTCGCTTCAAATCCCTGATCTCGTCGCGGATCCGGGCGGCGTACTCGAAGCGAAGGTCAACCGACGCCTCCTTCATCTCGTCCTCCAAGGTGAGGATGAGGCGGCGCAGTTCGTCTTCGGGCAGGTCGGCCATTTCCTTCAGCCGCTTCTCCTCGCCCGGACGTCTGGAACGCTTCCCTTCGCCCGGGACCGGAGCTGTCTCGCTGCCGGCCGGTCTGAGCATCGCCAGGATGTCGGTCACGGCCTTGCGGATCGTCTGTGGATCGATCCCGTGTTCCTCGTTGTAGGCCCGCTGTAGAGCGCGTCGCCGGTTGGTCTCTGACATCGCTCGGTTCATGGAGTTGGTGACCTTGTCGGCGTACATGATGACCCGCCCGTCAACGTTACGCGCGGCCCGGCCGATCGTCTGAATGAGCGCCGTCTCTGACCGTAGAAATCCTTCTTTGTCGGCATCGAGAATGCAGACCAAGTGCACTTCAGGGAGATCGAGCCCCTCCCGAAGAAGGTTGATTCCCACCAGAACGTCGAACTCCCCGAGTCGTAGCCCCCGCAGCAGCTCGATTCGCTGAATCGTGTCGACCTCGGAGTGGAGGTACCGGACGCGGAGGCCCTGCTCGAGCAGGTAGTCGGTCAGATCCTCCGACATCTTCTTTGTGAGTGTGGTGATGAGGATCCGACCGTTTTCTTTGATCACCCGCGTCACCTCCTCCATCAGGTCGTCGATCTGCCCCTTCGTCGGTCGAATGGAAACCTCGGGGTCCACCAGGCCGGTGGGGCGAACGATCTGCTCGGCCACCTGAGCGGAGTGTTCCAATTCGAATGGCCCGGGTGTGGCGGAAAGGAAGACCACTTGCCCCGCCCGCTCGGCCCACTCATCGAATCGGAGGGGCCGATTGTCCGCGGCTGATGGCAGGCGAAAACCATGCTCGATCAGCATGTCTTTGCGAGATCGGTCGCCGGCGTACTGACCGTTGAGCTGAGGCACCGCAACATGGCTCTCGTCGATGATCGTGAGGTAGTCGTCGGGGAAGAAGTCGAGCAGGGTGTAGGGAGCCTCGCCGGGCGATCGACCGTCGATGTGTCGGCTGTAGTTCTCGATGCCGTTGCAGAAGCCCATCTCCTGGATCATTTCCAGGTCGTACTGCGTGCGCATCCGGAGCCGCTGGGCCTCCAGAAGCTTCTTCTCCTTTTCGAAAAGCTGCAGCTGGTCACGAAGTTCGTCTTCGATGCTGATGATCGCTCGTTGCATCTTGTCGTCCGAGGCGGAGTAATGCGTCGCCGGCCAGATCACGATCTCGGTCAGTTCCTCGATCACCTCGCCGGTGATCGGGTCGAAACGAATGATCCGTTCGACCTCGTCTCCGAACAGTTCGATCCTGACCGCAGATTCCTCGTAGGCGGGATGAACCTCGATCGTGTCGCCACGCACTCGGAACTTTCCGCGCACCAGATTCATGTCGTTGCGTTCGTAACGCATGTCCACCAACTCGCCGAGCATTTTCCGCTGATCGATCTCTGTTCCCTGTTCGACCACGAGGATGCGGGAGCGGTACTCCTCTGGCGATCCCAGACCGTAGATGCAGCTGACCGATGCCACCACGATCGTGTCTCGCCGGGTCAACAGAGCGCTCGTTGCGGCATGTCGAAGGCGGTCGATTTCGTCGTTGACCGAGCTGTCTTTTTCTATGTAGGTGTCTGAACTGGGGATGTAGGCCTCGGGCTGGTAGTAGTCGTAGTAGCTGACGAAGTACTCCACACGATTGTCGGGAAAGAACTCCCGAAACTCATTGGCCAACTGGGCCGCAAGTGACTTGTTGGGGGCAATAATCAACGCCGGCCGCTGAGCTTTTTCGATGGCCCACGCGATGGTGGCGCTTTTGCCCGAGCCGGTGATTCCCAAAAGCGTTTGGTACCGGTCACCCCGCTCCAGGCCTTTTGTCAGCGCCTCGATGGCAGCTGGTTGATCACCCGCTGGCTCAAAGTCCGACACCATCTTGAAACGCTTCGCCATGACTCAGTTTAGGGGGTGGGCCTGCGGCGCGATCCGGTGGCAGTGTGATTACTGTCCCTCCGGGGTTGGGTGAGTTTCTGCCAGAGGTTGTCTACTTGTTCTTTGAGCTCTTCCAGGTTGCCGTTGTTGTCGATGACGTGGGTAGCGAGGGCTAGGCGTTCCTCTCGGCTCGTTTGGGCTGCGATCCGCTTGGCGGCGTCGTCTGCGGAGAATCCGCGAAACCGCACCAGACGATCGGCCGCAGTCTCCGGTGCCAGATCCACCACAATGATTTCCGTGACCTCGTAGGGATTGGCCTTTTCTGTGAGCAAAGCCATGTCGAGGACAACGACGTTTTCGGTTGGGCGCTGTTCGGCAATCCTTCGTTTGATCTCGGTTCGGAGGACCGGATGGACGATCGCCTCCAAGGCTTTGAGTTCATCGGTAGCGTCGAAAACGATTGCTGCGACAGCCGCTCGGTCCAGGGTTCCATCGTCGGCCACCACATCTTTTCCCCACCGCTCCACCATTGCAGCAAAGACCGGTTCGCCGGGTCGCTGAAGTTCCCGAACGATCGCGTCGGCGTCGATGACGACCGCCCCGTTGTCTCGCAGTTGATCAGAGACGGTCGATTTCCCGGAACCGATTCCACCGGTCAGTCCTACGAGGCGCATATCAGCAGGCTAGGCGGTCTGTTTGGCTCATTCCTTGTTGGTTGAAGCCGACAGAACAAACGTGGGGCAGCTGCGTTGGCTGCGCCGTCGAACACTTCCTCCTCAGACCTTGCCGATGACCGCTACCGCCATTCCAAGAACATCCCCCTCGGCTTCGAGCACGGACCTGTCCGTCGGCACGCGGACGTTGGCGTTGCTCGGCGAGACCGACCGGCTGCTGCCGTTCAATCCCGCGGTCCTTGCGGTCCGGTGGGCAACGACGATGGTGTGCGTCACGCTGTCCGCTTCTGCGTTCATCGAGCGTGATTACACGGTGATTCCCTGGGTGATGGGGATGGTGGCCAACACCGTGGTGCGGACCTTCAGCCCGCTCAGCTATACAGGCACGGTCCGAAGTCTGCTCGATCTTCTTCTGGAGGTCGGCCTCACCGTCTTGGCGGTCTGCCTCACGGGCTTCTGGGCGTCACCGCTCGTCTTCACTCTTCTTGTTGCTGCGATCATCGCAGGATTTGCGCGCGGATTCGCCTTTGGGATCCGCGTTTCGTCAGCGTCGGCGATAACCGTCTCGCTTACCAATCTGTACGCGGACTCGTGGGACGATGCAGCTTTGTTGATCTGCGCTCGTTGGAGCACGGTGCTGATACTGATCGGAATTGTGGCCGGCTACGCGCGGCAGGATCTCGGGCGAAGCCAACCGTCAACACACCCTCGCACTCGATCGGCTCAGCCGTCTCGCCGATGCCAACGCCCTTCTCTCCAACCTCCACCGGGTGGCACAGACGCTCCCCGCCTCTTTGGATCTGAACGAGGTGCTGGACTCAACGCTCGCTCGTCTACGCGGATTGGTCAAGACGGACTCGGCGATCATCCTTACGCGTGAAGATATCGACGGAACCTGGACCGTCGCCCGGAAACAGGCGATGTCGGTGACCGGGTCGCTTCTTACCGAGCAGCTCCCACGGGCCGCTCAGGCGGCATTGACGGGTCGTCGAGTCTCGCGCCATCCGGATCTGTCGACCGTGGGGCCCGGGTTCAATGCTGGATCCCAAGCGGCGATCTATGCCCCGTTGATCGCTCGAGGAAGTCTGGTTGGGCTGCTCGCCGTAGAGAGCCGCAACGCGGAGGAGTTCACCGAACGTGACCGCGAAGTGCTGCAGGGCTTCATCGAGCCAGTCTCGCTCGCCATCGACAATGCTCGCTGGTTCGCCCGAATCAAGACCGTCTCGGCGGATGAAGAACGAACCCGAATCGCCCGAGACCTGCACGACAGCATCGGTCAGTCCTTGGCGTACCTCGGATTCGAAGTGGATCGCATCGTCAGACGAGAAGACGAGGGCGAACCGATCTCCGATCAGCTGGAGGACTTGCGGCGAGATCTTCGTGGTGTGGTCGGCGCAGTACGAGACACGCTCTATGACCTGCGAACCGACGTGGGTGCCGACAAGGACTTCGCCGAAACCATGGGCGAGTTCGCCGGCAGGGTCGCAGAACGGACCGGTCTAGAAATTGCAATTCACGTATCTGCGGATAACAGCACTCGTCTTCCCATCCTTCAGGAACGGGAGATGTGGAGAATTGCCCAGGAAGCACTCATTAACTGTGAACGTCACGCCGATGCAGAGAGAGTGGATATCACATGGCACTGCGCCGCCGTAGGTGCGCAACTCGAAGTGACCGACAACGGGAAGGGCTTCACGCCCGCCCGGGCCGGCCGAGTTGACAGCTACGGCATCCGTGGCATGCGGGAACGGGCCTCCAGCGTGGGAGCGACGTTCGAAATCACATCAGCCCCCGGAGAAGGGACAACAGTACGGTGCATCCTCGCACGAAGCTAATAGTCAAAAGCCCGCAAACAGTGGGAACCAAGGTTGAGTCCAGCGGCGCCATTCGCCTCATGCTGGCCGATGACCATCGTATGCTTCGGGAAGGTCTCCGGCGGTCAATGTCAGAGCGCGGCTTCGACGTAGTGGGTGAAGCTCGGGACGGGGCTGAGGCTGTTGATCTTGCGGCCGCCCTGCAGCCTGACGTGATCTTGATGGACGTCACGATGCCGGAGCTCGATGGAGTGGAAGCGGCCCGGGTAATCCGGGAGCGGTATCCCAACATCAAGGTCATCATGCTCACCATGCACGCCGATCAGGATGTTCTGGCCGAAGCCATCCGTGCCGGTGCAAACGGCTACCTGGTAAAGGACTGCAGCACTGACGAGATCGCCTCTGCAATCGAAAGCGTCGCTCTCGGTGAGACAGCGCTGTCTCCTCGCTTGGCGGCATCGATGCTCGCAGAGGTCCGCCGAGGCGAAGCTCAGAACGAGGCGGAGAAGGTCATCACCAAGCGTGAAGAGGAAGTTCTCCAGCTGATCGCCGACGGATGCTCCACGCCCGAGGTTGCGGAGCAACTGTTCATCAGCCAGAAGACGGTCAAGAACCATCTCGCCTCCATCTATCAGAAGCTGGACGCACGCGACCGCACCCAAGCGGTACTGCAAGCGGTCCGGATGGGGATCGTCACCCTCAAGTAGGTATCGGTACTGGCACGAATAGTGCAAGCGGCCCATTCAGAGAGGTGCTCCCTCATCCGATCACTTATCTGTAAGCCCAAATGGGAACAAATAATTAACCTCTAAGGAAACAAAATGCTTCACTTCGAATTCATCTCCGCCTGGCTCCAGGCTCAGACCAAGAGCGAAAAGGGTGCAACCCTCGTCGAGTACGCACTCCTCGTGGCCCTCATCGCCGTCGTCTGCATCGCCGCCGTGACCCTCCTGGGTTCGGCTGCCTCCACCAAGTTCAGCTCTGTCGCTGACACCATCAACTAATTCAGTTCGGGAACCTCGCCGGCGTTCGTCGGCGGGGTTTCTGGCTGTCTCGTGAAGGAGGCGCCGATGCTGTATTTGCAGCTCGCAGCTCTCCGGCTTCTCGAGACTGAGCGGCAACCCCGGGAGAGGGGGGCGACACTCGTGGAGTATGCACTCCTCGTGTCCCTGATCTTCCTGGTTTGCATCTCGGCCGTGACACTTCTAGGGAGTTCTGTTTCAACGCAGTTGTCCTCAGTCAGTGGGCCGTTGCGCTGATGTAGTAACGCCGAAGAACCCCGCACCACGGTGCGGGGTTCTTCGCGTTTTGGGCGGCCACGACTGACGCGCCACTGGTCGCCTTCAGCACCCGTCATTGCTGCCGACTGGAACACCGTGAGTCTTCCCTCTCAATCCAGCGCCACCGTTGGGTCGATCCCCGCTCTCCCGGTGCTGGCACGAAGACTGCATCTTTCTCGCTGGAGTGCAGCAGCGCTGCTCGTGGCGCTTCTGCTCGTGCTGAGTTTGGCACTGGACCGCGACGGCTCACTGGGGACCGACACCGGCGGCAAGGTCGCAACGATCGACGCCATGGTGGAGCGGGGAGATTGGACTCCATCGATCGGCTACTGGGCCGACGACGTTGACCCTGATGGGGTGGCCCACCCGTTCTTCAGTACTCGCCATACCGAGGCTGGTTGGGTGAACGTGACAACGCTGCCCATGATCTTGGTGACTCGCTTGTTGGTCGGCGGTCTCGGCCAACAAGCTCTCCTGGTCGTGCCGATTCTCGGCGCAGTGCTCACATGTTTGGCCGCCGGTGAATTGGCGCGTTTCTTCGGGGCTCCGTCATGGCGGCCCGGGTTTCTGGCGGCTGCTTCTTCGTCCCCGGTGTTGGTCTATGGCCTCGATTTCTGGGAGCACTCCATCGGCTTGGCCCTGATGCTGTGGGCCACCGTCTTCTTTCTGAAAGCTCGAGAGGCCCCACCGGTCCCTGCATTTGCGCTGGCGCTGGTCAGCGGGTCGCTCTTTGGAGCTGCCGCAACTATGCGCCAGGAAGCATTGATCTATGGAGCGGTGACCGGTTTGGTTTGCGTGTTCGGTCCCTCGGCTGGGCCGGTTGTACAGCGCTTACTGAGCGGAGGGGCAATGGCCGTAGGTGCGCTCGTCCCGATGGCCGTCAATGCAATGCTCGAGCAGGCGGTGATCGGATCGAGCGTCCGGACCGACCGAGCGGTCGGGGTCGTCGCGGTGTCAGGAACGGGTCTTGGTCAGCGGATCCAAGAGGGCATCGTCATCACCGCGAGCCCGATCAATCTTGTACATCCGCTTTCGCTCGCGATGGCTGGTCTTGTGGCGGTTGGGGTCGTGTGGACCGGCCTCGCTCTTCTGCGCAGCGGTGACGTGTCACGCCCGTTCGTTCTGTGTGGCTTGGTCATACTGCTGGTCTTTCTCCGGCTGGTCGTGTTCGGGCCAACATTCATTCCAGGGATGTTGGCCGCTGTGCCGGCGGCTGGCCTCGGCATAGGTGCAGCCTTGCACTATCGGCAGCACACGCTGCTCGTCCTCGCTGCGCTCCCGATTCCAATGGTGTGGGCCACCCAATATGCCGGCGCCGCGGAAGCCCAGTGGGCGGGCCGGTACCTACTGACGTCGGGGTTGCTACTCGTCACCATCGGCGTGGGGCTCGTGATTTCACAGCGGCCCCGAATCGTCGCCGGATTTCTGGCAGCAAACGTTGCGCTCTCATTTATCGGAATCGCTTACGTCATCCGGAGAACAAACGAGTTCGGCGAAGCCAACCGGTCGTTGGCCGAGCTCACGACCGACGTCGTGGTCTTCTCGGACGATTTCCTGGCCAGAGAGGCCGCACCCTTGGGGTGGGATGCCCACTGGTTGAGCGCTGGTGACGCCGCAGACCGTCTAGTTGTCTCGAGGATCCTCGTTGCCAATGAGGTGGACGAGTTCACCTTTCTCCTCCACGAGGGCGAAGCCACAGCGGAGTTTCTCGGGTACACAGCGGTCGGCTCTGCCACGGAGATCTCCTACGGCGCTTTCGTGATAGAGGATCAGCGGTATGTCCGTGCTTCTCGCTGATCGTCCCGCCGCCGTTGCGGTGCCAGCGCCGTCACGATCTATTCGGAACCTGTCCGGAGATGTCCTCGTGATGTCGGTTCTCCTGCTCGTTGCAGCGTTCACGACCACGGGGTGGTTCTCCGCCGATGAGGTTGTCATGAGCCAGCAGAGCACGGCCTTGGCCTCGGGAGGGTCCTGGGTTGTGCCTGGCAACTCGGCGGCTGATGCAATAGATCCAGACCGCCGGTTCGCACTATTGGCCCGCGCCGAACGTGCTGGGACAGAGATTGTCCCGTATGGAAAACATCCGGCGCTTCCTGCGACCCTCAGCATCTTCCAGCGGATAGCAGGAGGGCCTGGACGCTACCTCCCCGCCGCTCTCGCCGCATTGGTCGCCGCCCTAATCGTTTCGGCGCTGAGTGGGTGGTCTCGGCTGGGGTTCTGGATCGTTGGTCTCGGGAGCCCACTGCTGTTCCACGTGACAGTGCTCTGGGGCCATGCCCACGCGCTTGCCTTCTCGGCATTGGCCTTGTATGGCGTTCATCGCGTCTGCCGAGGCGGAGCCCCTGACGCGATCGGGGCCATCACCCTGGTCGCAGGTCTCGGTGGAGCCTCGCTTCTGAGGAGCGAAGGTCTGCTTCTTGCGGCGGCTCTCGGGCTTGCTTTCGTTCTTGTCGCGGCGGGCACGAGGGCCAATCGGTACTTGGTCGCTCTAGCTCCGCTCCCTCTTGTTGTAGCAATGACCGTTTACCTTGGCGAGCCTGTTCTCAGGGAACGGTTGATCGGTGGTAGTGCGTCGCCGTTGGGCCCATCCTCTGGCGAGGGATTTACGTTGGCATCTCGCCTCAGCGTTGCTCAGATCATGTTGATCCAGCCGTCGCTGAGCGGAAGCACGCTGGGCAGTCTACGACTCGTCGGGCTCGTGGTTCTCATCGTCGCCTCCTTCGCAGCCTGGCGCCATGCGATCTCAACCGACCGCCTCCGGGCCCTTGCCGTAGTGGGCGGCGCCGGTTACGTGCTCGCCTTCGCCGAAGGCCCATCGCCGGCGCTTCTCGTAGCGATGCCACTCTTGGTAATTGCGCTTCCGTGGGCAACGTTCACCTCTGCATTCAATCAACTGGTCGGGATCGTCATCCTCAGCTTCAGCCTCGCGGTGATTCTCACCAGCTATGGCAATGCTGGCGGCGGGGACTGGGGCGCCCGGTATCTGTTCATTGTCGTACCGTTTCTTGCAGTGTTGGCCGTTCCGGCGATCCGGCGAGCGTGGGACGATCCAGGAGGCCGTTCCGTGGTTCTGGCCGGTCTGGTGGCAGCCGCTGCTTTGCAGGGCGGCGTCATCCTCGATCTATTTGGCCGCGATGAGACGGTAACTACGGTGGATGACGTTGCCGAGGCGATCCGGCGCCAGGGGAGTAGCCACTCCGACTCGGTCGTAGCAGTTACCGATGAACGGTTGGCACGATTCCTGTATGACCGCGGTCTTCGGGGCGCATCGTTCTATGTGCCCGCTGACCAGGAAAACGAATTCGCAGAACTTCTGGATACAGCCGGAGTTAGAGTCGTGGTCTGGGTGGATCTGGGCCAGGTTGGTACCGAACGAGACGTTGAACCCATCGAAACACATGGCTCGGTATCTATACGAACGGTAGTTCGCCGCTAGCCTGACCCGGTGGGAAACACCATCACCGTTCGGGGCGCCCGAGAACACAATCTGAAGAACGTCGACCTGGATCTTCCCCGAGAGAAACTGGTGGTGTTCACCGGTCTTTCCGGTTCGGGCAAGTCGTCGCTGGCGTTCGACACGATCTATGCGGAGGGCCAGCGGCGGTACGTGGAATCACTCTCTGCCTACGCCCGGCAGTTCCTCGGTCAGATGGACAAGCCTGACGTTGACTTCATCGAAGGGCTTTCGCCGGCGATCTCGATCGATCAGAAATCGGCATCGCGCAATCCGCGGTCGACGGTGGGAACCGTCACCGAGGTGTATGACTACCTCCGGCTGCTCTTCGCCCGCATCGGGGTGGCGCACGACCCCGAGACAGGCGAGCGGCTCGTCAAGCAGACACCGCAGCAGATCGTCGATCAGGTTTTGGAACTTCCCGACCAAACTCGCTTTCAGGTGCTGGCGCCAGTTGTCCGCGGCCGCAAGGGAACCTACGAAACGCTCTTGAGCGATTTGGCCGGCAAGGGTTTCTCTCGAGCGATCGTTGACGGTGAGACCTTCGAGTTAGGCGGCGAAGCCCCCGATCTGGCTCGTTATGAAAAGCACAACATCAAGGTGGTCGTCGACCGGCTGGTTCGCCGAGATGGAATCGAACGGCGCCTGACCGATTCCATGGAGACAGCGCTGGCACTGGCCGAGGGGGTTGCGGAGATTGAGATCGTTCCGGGAAAGGACGATCCCGATACTCCGGCGCAAATCCTTACGTTCAGTCAGCATCTATCCCGTCCCAGCGACGGGAAGAGTTTCGAAGAGTTGGCGCCGCGAAGCTTTTCGTTCAACTCGCCCTATGGCGCTTGTTCCGCTTGCGACGGCCTAGGGACAACCTTCGAGGTCGACGCCGACCTCGTCATTCCCAATCCCGACCTGACGGTCGATGAGGGCGCCATCCAGCCGTGGGCGGGTGGCCGCAGCCGCTACTTCGGTCGGCTGGTGGAGGCGGTGTGTGAGGAGTTCGGCATCCCGTCAGACGTGCCGTGGAACAAGCTGAAACCTAGACAACGCGATCTCCTCCTCAACGGAGGAGTGGATCGCAAGGTTCTGGTGAAGTACAAGAATCGCTACGGCCGTAGCCGCTCATACAACGCCACGTTCGAGGGCATCATGCCTTACTTACGTCGGCGCCGGAACGAGTCCGAATCCGATAGCCAGCGTGAGCAGATCGAGGGCTACATGCGGGAAGTGCCGTGCCCCACCTGCGATGGCGCCCGCCTCAACAAGTTCTCTCTGGCTTGCACCGTGGACGGCAAGAACATCGCCGATATCTGCACGATCTCCATCGGAGAGGCGGCCAAGGTTCTCGACGGGCTCCAGCTCTCCGATCGTGATCTTCTCATCGCCGAACGGGTGGTGAAGGAGATCAGCACCAGGCTCAGCTTCCTCCTTGACGTTGGCTTGGACTACCTCAGCCTTGGTCGGGGCGCCGCCACTCTCTCGGGAGGAGAGGCCCAGCGCATTCGCTTGGCCAGCCAGATCGGTTCCGGGTTGGTAGGAGTGCTCTATGTTCTCGATGAGCCGTCGATCGGCCTGCATCAGCGCGACAACGCCAAGCTGATCGAAACGCTGAAACGACTGCGCGATATTGGCAACTCCGTCATTGTGGTCGAGCACGACGAAGAGACGATCAAGACCGCTGACTACGTGGTAGACATCGGTCCCGGAGCCGGTGAGCACGGCGGCAACATCGTCTACAGCGGCAACGTCAAAGGCCTGCTCAAACGGCGGGGTTCGCTGACCGGGCAGTATCTGTCCGGCAAGAAATCCATTCCGGTACCCCAGCAACGTCGTCTCGTTGGTGACAAGCTTTTATCCATCCGGGGGCGCGCGAACACAACCTCAAGAACATCGACGTCGATATCCCACTCGGGGCGTTTGTGGCGATCACTGGGGTGTCCGGTTCGGGCAAGAGCACGCTGATCAACGGCATTCTGTTGAAGTCGTTGATGCACAAGATCTACCGCTCCAAGACGCCACCAGGGCTGCACAAATCGGTCAGCGGTTTGGAGAATCTGGACAAGGTAATCGACATCGATCAGTCGCCGATCGGGCGAACACCCCGATCCAATCCGGCTACCTACACCGGTGTGTTCGATCACATCCGGAAGCTCTTCGCCAAGACCAACGAATCGAAGGTCCGGGGGTATCAGCCCGGCCGTTTCAGTTTCAACGTGAGCGGTGGCCGCTGTGAGGCGTGCTCTGGCGACGGCACCATCAAGATCGAGATGCACTTTCTGCCGGATGTTTACGTGCCGTGTGAGATCTGCAAGGGCGCTCGTTACAACCGGGACACGTTGGAGATTCTTTTCAAAGGGAAGAACATTTCTGAGATTTTGAATCTGCCGATCTCCGAAGCTCTGGAATTCTTCAGCAACCAACCCCCGATCGCTCGGCACCTCCAAACGCTGGTGGACGTTGGGCTCGGCTACGTGCGGCTGGGTCAGTCTGCACCCACGTTGTCTGGCGGCGAGGCGCAACGGGTGAAGCTGGCATCGGAGTTGGCCAAACGGTCCACTGGGCACACCATCTACCTGTTGGACGAGCCCACCACCGGCTTGCACTTCGAAGACATCGCTCGTTTGTTGACCGTGCTCACGCGACTGGTGGACCAAGGCAACACCGTTTTGGTGATCGAGCACAATCTCGACGTAATCAAGACTGCGGACCACATTATCGACCTCGGTCCGGAGGGAGGCGACGGTGGCGGCATGGTTGTTGCCACCGGCACGCCTGAACAGGTGGCGAACGTCAGCGCCAGTCACACCGGCCGCTATCTCAAGCCCTTGTTGGAGAGCGGA
>CAWDNZ010000012.1:0-11556 GCA_963803845.1 uncultured Acidimicrobiales bacterium
GCGTGACACGCAGGGGGTTAACGCGACTGCAACGGGACATTGCCCGGTTTGAAAGGCGAGAAGCCACAATCGCGTCTAGTGTCAAAAGAGTCAACCGGTTAGACCTTCTAACGCCCAACGAGGTGTTAACCAACAAAGGGAGAAATATGAAGAAGATCCTCGCACTATTGGCCGTACTGGCCCTGATCGCTGCGGCGTGCGGCTCCGGGAGCACAGCGGCCAGTGATGACGGCGCAGCCAGTGATGACAGCGCTGCCGCCGATGACACGGCCGCCGACGACGGTGAGATGACCGACGATGGTGAAATGACCGAGACGCTCATCAACGAACTCAACGTTGCCTACTTCGCTGGCTGGCCGCTACCACCACAGATCGGCCAAGAAGACGGAAGTTTCGCCGCCGCCGTTGGTGCCGAAACGATCAACTGGATCCCACTGAACTCCGGTGGCGAGATGGCCGAGGCAATGATCGCCGGCGATGTTGACATCAGCTACTCCATGGGTCTCACCCCGTTTGCCAACAACGTGAACAACGGTGCCGAGCTCACCCTGGTTGGCATCGCTGTCTCGTACGCCGAAGCCGACAACTGCATAGCACAAGGCTCGCTCGGCCTCACCCGAGATAACGCTGCCGAGGTGCTGGCGGGCAAAACCGTCGTCACACCCATCGGTAACGTCACCCACTTCAAGATGCTCAGCATCATGGACTTCCTGGGCGTCGACCTCGACAGCCTCGAGATCATCCCGGCCGAGGGTGGCGCTGCTACCGCAGCGCAATTCGCCTCTGGCGACATCGACGTTGGGTGCGCCTTCGGTGGCCCGGTCGTCGACATGCTCGATGCCGGCGGCAATGTGATCCTCACCGGTGCCGAGACAGAATCCGAGGTTGGCATCCGTACCTACGACATCACCGCTATCCCAACGGCATTCGGCCAGGCCAATCCGGAAGTGGTCACCAGCTTCCTGAACGCCACCGAGCAGTTCAACGAGAAGTGGGCCGCCGATCCGGAGGCGAACAACACCATCATCGCCCAGGCCGCCGGTATGGAAGACGTCGGCAACTTCCTCGCCGGGGACCTTTGGTTCTCCTTCCCCACCGTTTCCGAACAGCTCAGCGCTGACTGGATGGGCGGCAACGTTGCCGAAACCATGAAGGGGCAGCTTGCAACCTTCGAGCGTCTCGGTCAGATCGATTCGGTTCTGGATGACTTCAGCCCATTCGTAGACACCAGCTATCTCGAGGCGATCGGCTAATCAGCGAGGTAACGAAGTAGTTCCCGGGGCCGGCGGCATTGCGTCGCCGGCCCCGGTACGTTCAGTACAGACACACAGGGGGAATACACAAGGATGAAGGCTCTTAGCGTTCAGAATATTGAGATGGTCTATGACCTGCCGAAGGGGGGTTCGGTCCATGCGCTCAGCGATGTCTCATTTGACCTCGCCGGCGGTCGCCTCCTCACCCTTCTCGGCCCATCTGGCTGTGGCAAGACCACGCTGCTGAACATCCTGGCAGGCTTTCTCGCCCCCACCGGCGGGCAGGTGGTGTTGGGAGGCGATCCGATCAACGGCCCAAACAAGGAACGGGGAATGGTCTTCCAACAAGGCGCCCTGTTCGAATGGTTATCGGTGGCGAAGAACATCTCCTTTGGGCCACGCATGAATGGTGTGAGCAAGTCTGTTTATGCGCCCGAAGTTGATCGCCTGCTTGAAGTTGTGGGCCTCGGTGGATTCGGCGAGAAGCAGGTGTATGAACTCTCCGGCGGCATGCAACAGCGGGTGGCCTTGGCCCGATGCCTGGCCAACGACCCGGACATGATGCTGATGGACGAGCCCCTGGGGGCCCTGGATGCTCTCACGCGAGAGAAGATGCAGAGCCTGATCCTCAACCTCTGGGACGAGACCGGTAAGACCGTCGTGCTGGTAACCCACAGTGTTGACGAAGCATTGATTCTGGGAGACGTCGTGTTCGTGATGGCACCCCGCCCCGGCCGAATCGAGAAGGTCTACGAACTCCCCTTCGCCAAACGAGCGTTGCAGGAGGACCAGCGGGAACTGAAAGCCACTACCGCCTTCAAAGAAACTAAGGAAGAGATCCTGGGGCTGATCTGGGAAATGGAAGAGCAGATCATGGGAACGGGAGTCTGAGATGAGCGAACGAGACGACGTAGTTGCATTGGCTACCACCGGTACCGGCGGAGCCAGCTCCAACTTCCTTTTCAACCGGAAGAAGCCGGGGAACAGCCAGAACAAGACCGTCACGTTTGGTGACGCCAGTGCGGTGAGCAGCCTTCCACTGTGGAGTCTGGTCTCTCTCGTGGTCATGTTCGGGGGCTGGTACCTTGCCACCAAAGCATTCGGTGTTCCCGCCGACTTCGTGGCCACCATGCCCGACGCCACCGACAAACAGCTGCTGGCCGCCTGCAACAGGGATGCGGCGTGTGGCAGCGACGCCTATTCAATCATCATCGGGCCAGGCAGCTTCCCGTCCGTTCGCGACACCTGGAATGCGTTCGGCGCCCTGTTCTCCGACGGCTACCAGAACAAGACCATTTGGGAGCATACGTGGGCCAGCTTGTGGCGAGTGATGCGCGGCATGTTCTTCGGCACCGTCGTAGGTGTCCCGGTCGGTCTGGCTATGGGACTTTCCAGCCGGGCCCGAGGGTTTTTCGATACCCCGGTGGAGCTCTTCCGTCCCATCCCGCCGCTGGCTCTCATCCCGCTCTTCATCCTGGCCTTCGGAATCGGCGATAAAGCCGCCGTGCCACTGCTGATCTTCGCATCGATCTGGATCATGATCATCGCTGCCCGGGCTGGGGTGCGAAACGCCAACCTCGCCAAGGTCCGGGCCGCGTACTCCCTTGGTGCTTCCAAGCGCCAGCTGCTGTGGCGAGTCCTCATCCCCAACGCGCTACCCGAGATCTTCACTGGCGTCAGGGTGGCACTGGGTGTCAGCTGGGGAACGTTGGTCGCCGCCGAACTGGTAGGCACCAATACCGGCCTTGGCGCCATGATCTTTCAGGCCCGGAACTTCTCCCGGTTGGACATCATCGTCTCGGGAATCATCATTATCGCCGTGCTCGGTGTGTTGATGGATCTCTTCATCCGAGCACTCGAAGCCGTCCTCATTCCATGGCAGGGCAAAGGCTGACCGTTCGCATTGAGCACCATCCTCCACAGCTGGTATGAGCGCGCCGCGTTGCGGCCACGTCGGCTAGTCCTGGCTGATTCGGGAGACGACCGGGCCCACGAAGCTGCTGCGATCCTCTCCGAGCGAGGCCTAGCCGACGCATTCGTGGTGGAGAATTCCAGCGATTTTCGATCACCCGCCGTCGCAGCGGCTGCCGCAAGTTTGGCAACGCCGGTGGATCTGGATGACCCGTTGGCGGTCGCGGTGCTCATGGTGGCGACCGGAGAAGCCGACGGTTGTGTTGCCGGAGCGTCCCGCCCCACCGCGGATGTGATCCGAACGGGACTACGGGTCCTGGGCGTCTCCCCCACGGTTTCTGCGGTGAGTAGCTGCTTCCTTTTCGTACTGCCTGACGGAACACCAATCGTGTACGGCGACTGCGGCGTCTTGCCCGACCCAACAGCCGAACAACTGGCGGCAGTAGCGGTTGCGTCGGCACAGACCTTTTCCCAGCTAGCCGGAAACGAAGCGCGGGTGGCGATGCTCAGCTTCAGCACAAAGGGTTCGGCCGAGCACCCCCGGGTGGACAAGGTTCGGACCGCCACGGCTCTTGTTCGGGAACTAGCGCCAGACTTGGCGGTGGACGGCGAGCTGCAATTCGATGCCGCCTGGGTTCCCGCAATCGCTGCCGCCAAAGCCCCAGACTCTCCCGTTGCCGGCCGAGCCAATGTGTTCGTCTTCCCCGACCTCGACAGCGGCAACATCGCCTACAAGATCACTGAGCGCCTCGGTGGAGCTCAAGCGTTCGGACCACTTCTCCAGGGGCTGGGTGGTGTACTGCACGACCTCTCCCGAGGCTGCTCCACCGAAGACATTGTCAACGTTGCGGTGATCGCCAGCCTCCAGGCCGACTGACGAGCGGCGAGGAACTAGCAGTAGGTCGAGAGGCTGCGCAGGGACGGAGCAGCACAAGCTGCCTTCTGTCTGGAGCGGAGCGGTTCGAACGACGATCAGCGGCGAGGAACTAGCAGTAGGTCGAGAGGCTGCGCAGGGACGGAGCAGCACAAGCTGCCTTCTGTCTGGAGCGGAGCGGTTCGAACGACGATCAGCGGCGAGGAACTAGCAGTAAGTCGAGAGGCTGCGCAGGGACGGAGCAGCACAAGCTGCCTTCTGTCTGGAGCGGAGCGGTTCGAACGACGATCAGCGGCGAGGAACGAGCCGCAGGAGTGAGATCATGAGAAGAGTCTATTCAGCGCGCCATAGGAGCTGAGCGTGAGGGGGCCGGAGAGGTCGGCCGTGGTGGTCCGGGAGAAGAATTCGGTCATGTCGTGATCCAGGGTGATCGCCCCCAACCGCACGTCCCCGGTGGCCTCGGCGGAGTCCACGACCCCACGGAGATGATCGAAGAGGAACTCGTCCCGATTGTGGGCGGTGGTCGACGCCTCCATCGGCAGCCCGTCGGAAATCATCACGAGGTGCCGCTGGGGTTCGGGGCGAAGCCGCGAGCGAGCGACGGCCCATGCCAACGCCTCGCCGTCGATTCCCTCACGATAGTGATCGGTTCGAAGCATCGCCGCAATACCATGACGGGCCTGTCGCCACGTCTGGTCTGCGGATTTGTAGACAATGTGCAGCCCATCAGCCAAACGCCCGGGGTATGGCGGCGATCCGGTCGCCTGCCATTGCTTCGCACTCTGACCTCCGGCCCAGGAGGCGGTGGAAAACCCGAGTACCTCGGTCCGAACGTCGATCATCTCCAACGCCCGAACGTAGGTGTCCACCAACACCGCTACCGATCCGTAGTTCTGTACCTTCATCGAACCTGTGGTGTCGATGAGGAACGAAACGACAGCATCGGTCACCGGGCGAGTGATGGGCTGACGATAGACGAAGTGGTTGAGCGGGTCGGCCACGATTTGAGCGAGGCGGGCCCGGTCCAAGAGACCCTCATCGTGTCCGCCCTCGGTGCCGTCCTGACCAGGACGATAGAAGAGGGGGCGAAGCTGTTGGCCCAATCGACTGGGGCTCACCGCCTGATCGCGAATGGAACGGTCCAATTCGGTCCGCAACTTTCGAAGGGAGATCGATCGATAGAGCTGGCCTCCGGTGCATTCCACATCGTGAGCCGTGGTGTAGATCCGATAATCATCGGTGGAATCACCACGATGGGACTCGCCGGCCTCCACAGCTATCTCCGCTTCCAATGCATCCCAGTCCAGTTGAACCACCAAGCGGTTTCGCTCAACCGAGGCCGGGGTGGAATTGCGAGACACCTCTGCATCGTCGATCATTTCGGCGACCAACCGGGCTATCTCCAACGCCGGTTTCGAAAAGGCCAACTGATCGTCGATCAACGACGGGAGCTCCCCGAGAGCGTGCCCAACGAGGCGGCCAAGGTTGGCTCGCGTCGACTCAATCAGGTCGTCCACCTGCTCAGTGGTCGGCTGGCGCAGCAACCGTGACCGCAGCATCTGGGTGATTGTGAAAATGAGTAGTCCAAGACCGGTATCACCGATGTTGTTGGCTGCCGCAGTTGTACTCCAACGATCGAATGCGGCGGCAGTGTTGGTCTTAACTCCGATGAGGGCGGGGTCCGTCAGCGCCTCACAACGAAACTGCTCGGCGGTGTCGAAGACGATCTTTTCGATGGGTCCCGACGGACTGAGTTTCAGATGCTGGCTGCGGTCACTGTGCCGGATACGCAGTCCCAACGCATCTATGATCCCGGCGCGGCGGATGGCATTCGTATCGTCCACGTCGATCCGTAGGTACGGAACCAGAATCCCCACGGGTCGTCCGTCGATCTCAACTCGGGAGCCTCGAATCTCCGCCCTGGTCTCGGCCCCGATCGCCCGGAGAACTGCGGCAGAAGTGCTCATACGGAATCGAGCAGCAACAAAGAAGCACCGACGGCTAATACAGGCACGGCTCAGCCGAAGACGCGCTGATAGAACTGGTCGACGATTGGCTTTTCCATCGGGTCACACTTGTTCGCGAAGCTGAGCCGGAACGCTGTACCCATGTCGCCGAAGGTGATGAGATTCTCTGCCCAACTGATCACGGTTCGGGGTGACATCACCGTGGACAAATCCCCTGCAGCGAACCCTTCCCTCGTGAGGCCGGCCATCGCCACCATCTTGGCCAACTCAGCGGCGGCCTCGGGCCGTTCGCAGAAGGCGGCCACCTGACCCGCCACTACCTCGCACTCCACTTCTGGAGACAGATACTCCAGGTGCGCCACGATGTTCCAGCGGTCCACCTGTGCTTGGTTCAGCACCTGGGTGCCCCGGTACAGCCCCGAGCCATCCCCCAGCCCCACGGTGTTCGCGGTTGCGAAAAGTCGGAACTGCGGATGCGGCGTCATGACACGATTGGTGTCGAGGAGCGTGAACTTCCCATCGCGCTCCAACAACCGTTGGATTACAAACATCACATCTGGTCGGCCGGCGTCGTACTCGTCGAATACGAGGGCCACGGGGCGCTGCAGTGCCCACGGCAGGAGTCCCTCCACGAACTTGGTGGTGGGCTGTCCATCGTTCACCACGATCGCGTCGCGGCCGACGAGATCCATCCGCGTGAGGTGACCATCAAGATTGATCCGCAGTAAGGGCCACCCCAAACGGGCCGCCACCTGCTCGATGTGCGTGGACTTCCCGGTGCCGTGCAAGCCCTGTACGAGCACGCGGCGGTTGTGTTCGAAGCCAGCGGTGATGGCCCGAGTCACCTCAGGTTCGAGGTGGTAGTTCGAATCCACGCTTGGAACGTGCTCCGCAAGTTCGGGATATTCAGTCAGATCGAGTGTCAAAAGGATGTGTCCTTACAGATAATCGGCCCGCCGGCCTGAGGCGAAGGCGTTGCTGCCACAAGACGGGATACGCCAACAAGCTTTGGGTCTGGCCCGGAGGCGGCGCCTCCGTGGCGATGGAACGGCCGCCGGAGGCGACAAGCACAGGCCTCCTGGGTTCGCGCAATCATGAAACCCACAGCTTTAACGAATGAACCGCCTATACATAGTCCTTGTATTTGTCCAGGTGACGGACCGGTGTGGAGAGAGCGTCTTTGCGGAAGGGATCACCCAGCTCCTGCGTGCACATGATCTCGATCACCGTGGTCTTGCCCTCGTTCATCTGTGCATTGATCGCATCGGTCAGAGCGGCGCCCACGTTGTCGATCTTGTCTACCCGGACGCCCTCGGCGCCCATGGCCTTGGCGATCTCTGCGTAGTTCTCGCCACCATCCAACTCACCGGCAACGAAGCGACGGCCATAGAAGTCCACCTGGTTCTTCTTCTCCGCCCCCCACTGGCGGTTGTGGAACACCACGGAGGTGACGGGGATGTTGTGGCGTACGGCGGTCATGATTTCGGTCATGCTCATGGCCCAGGCGCCATCACCGGCATAGGAAACGGCCGGCCGATCCATGGCGGCCGCCTTGGCACCGATGATCGTTGGCAGTGCGTAACCGCAGTTTCCCCAACTCATGGCGGCGAAGAAGCTGCGGGGCTCCTCGAACCGCAGGTAGCTGTTGGAAACCGAGTTGATGTTGCCGATATCGGTGGAGACCATGACCCGGGCCGGCATCGCCTTCTCCAGTTCACGCAGTACCTGACGGGGATGCAGCCAGTCACCGGGCATTTCCTCGGCTTCGGCGATCGCCTCCAGCGAGAAGTCATCCTTTTCGTGGATCCAGCCGTCGAGCTCGGCTTCCCAGGCATCCTTCTCCGCCTGGGTTGTGGCCATGCGTTCGTCGCGGTTGGCGTCGCAGGCTAGCTCCCGGCCTTCGAGGCGTTCCAGCAGTGCCGTCGCCGTCTGGGCGGCGTCGCCGTTGATGCCGACAGAGATCTTCTTCACGAGGCCGAGCATCTTGTGGTCGGCATCCACTTGAATGATCTTGGCGTCCTTGGGCCAGTAGTCCATGTCGTGCTGGGGCAGGGTGCCGAACGGGCCGAGGCGGGTGCCAAGAGCCAGTACAACGTCGGCTTTGTTGATCAGCTTCATTGCGGCTTTGGATCCCTGGTAGCCGAGGGGGCCGGTCCACTGGGGGTGGGAGGCGGGGAAAGAGTCGTTGTGGAGGTAGGTGTTGGCCACCGGACAGCCGAGCCGTTCGGCCAGTGCGATGGTTTCGGCCATGGCATCACCCTGCACCACGCCGCCGCCACTGAGCAGCACAGGGAACTGCGCATTGGCCAGCAACTCTGCAGCCTGGTCGAGGGTCTTGTTGCCGCCGGGGCCGCGATCCACCCGCATCGGCTCGGGGATCTCCACGTCGATGTCGCCATAGAAACGATCGCGGGGAATGTTGAGCTGGGTGGGGCCCATCTCGCTCATGGCCCGGTCGAAACAGCGAGCCGTAATTTCGGCCATCCGCTTTTCGTTGTCTACCTGGCCTTGATACTTGGTGAACTCCTCGAACATTGGCAGCTGATTGGCTTCCTGGAAACCGCCGAGTCCTAGACCCATGGAGCCGGTTTGGGGGGTGATGATGACCACCGGAGAGTGGGCCCAGAAAGCGGCGGCAATGGCCGTGACGCAGTTGGAGATGCCGGGGCCGTTCTGACCGATCACCACGCCGTGACGGCCAGAGACTCGTGCGTAGCCGTCGGCCATGTGGGCAGCGCCCTGTTCGTGGACCACGGGGATGAGGCGGATCCCGGCCGGGGCGAAGATGTCCATCGCATCCATGAATGCCGAACCCATGATGCCAAACATCTCGGTTACGCCGTTGGCTACGAGGGTCTCTACGAACGCTTCACTGGGGGTCATACGGGTCATGTGTTAGACCCTATAACCCAGCCGCTTCGGCGTCTATCCAAACGTCGATTTCCCCGCCCCGAATTCTCGAGACACTGATAAGGCGCCGATGAGCACCAGTATCAATAGGCCCCACCATGCCTCTGAGTACCCTCCAGTCCGGTCGATCGACCAGCCCACCGCCGGGCCCGAGATCGTCAACCCTCCGAGGAACGCCATCATTACCACGCCGGTTGCTCGCCCGGCGTCGGCCACCGGGACGCTACGGATGACCGCCAGCATCGCCACCACGTTCCACGCCGAGGTGGTGAAGGCCATGAGCGCCGCTATTGGCCACAAGATCCAGCCCCCGATCGAGGTGGCCAGCAGCAACAGTACGAACACACCAGCGCCCCCTAACGCCATCGCCAGCAGCGAGCCTCGTAGTGGTAGACGAGACTCGGTTGCTCGGCCCCACATCAGCCGAGCCACAATTCCCAGAGCCCCCTGGAAGGCGAACACGATCCCGGCACCCTGGAGGCTGAACCCCAGTTTTTCGTTGGCGAAGAGGGGAATGAAGCGCCCAACGCCGCCTGCGGCCAAGCCGACGAACAGGGCGTATACGGCCACCTGGAAGACGAACGGGGGCAGGCGTGTCCTGGAGGTAACCGTGTGAGAACTGGTTGCGACCACGTGGTCTGGTAAAAGCACCCACATGGCCGCACCGGCAGCCAGAATCGTGGCGACGCCAATGCCCACAAGGCCAACATGCCAATCGAAATTGACGGCGATCGCCGGCATGGAGAGACCCGCAATAAAGGAGCCAAGCTGCACGCCCGACTGCTTGAATCCCGTGATCAAACCCGAGCTCTTGAGACTGCTCCTGGCCGATATCAGCTTGTTGGTGGCGGCGTTGCTCCATCCTTGTGGCACACCGCTGATGAGCGACCCGAGGATCAAGATTGCATAGGTTCCAGCCGCAGCGGTCACGATCATGCCCAAACCGCTCGTAGCGAAGACCAGTCCCGTTGCGTTTCGGGCGCCCAGTCGATCGGTGAGGCGGCCGAGCCAGGGTGCCATCAAAGCCCCAACCCCAGTATTGGCAGCGCCCAGCATGCCGATTTGCCACTTGGTGACCCCGAACTCGTCAATGATCTCAGCGGCAAGCACTGCGATGACGAAAAGCTGAAAGGTCGAAACGACCATTGCGACAATCAAAACGGTCACAAATGGAACGGTGTGCCGGCGATTCATCGAGCCATTCTGGTCCAGCGAGAGATGATCTAGGTTCGGGCGGAGAGTGCTCGGATCCCGACGCAGAGCAGCTCAATCAAGTGCTCGAAGGAGTCATCGAGGTCTTGTTCCTTTGGATGGCCGTCACCGGCCTCGAGATGGCTGAATCCGTGGAAGGCGCTGCGTAGGGTCCTGGCAACATGTACCCGCTCATCCTCGGTGAGGTCGAATGCCACCAACGCCTGGCCCAATGCATTGACCACACGCTCAACGGCAGCTTCCAGTTCCGCATCACCGGCACACGCATACCGATCGGTTGCGGCATACAGACCAGGGACATCACGCACCGTCTGGCGCCACGCCATCCCCATGGCCCGAACGGCATCCTCACCACTCAGGCCCACCGCCGCATCGGTGAGGCGGGCAAACAGTTCCTCCCGGCCGCGCAAACCAAGGAGACGGATGAGGTCGTCGTAGCTGTCGACGTGGCGATACAGCGCCGGTTGGCTGGTCTTCAGTTCCTTGGCCACCCGGGTAAGGGTGATGGCGTCAAGCCCTTCAGCATTGGCGATGGACGCCGCGGTGCTCACCACGATTTCCGTCGACAAAGATTCACGCGCCATCGGGGCACGCTATCTCTCGCAATCGGATGAAATACCTTTACCAATGTGTTAGAACCGATTACGCAAGGGTGAATCCCCGAGAGTTGAACATTGATTCCTGAACAGGCTCGTGTACTGCGCGGCTGATATGACGCTGACGACCGAATCGCTCGACGCCGACACCATCGTGGCGACCGCAGCCCGCCTGATCGATGCCGAAGGCATTGATTCCCTAACTATGGCTCGGGTGTCTAGCGAACTTACTGTCACCCAGCCAGCGCTCTCCCGTCATCTCGACGGAATCAACGACCTCTGGGGCTCCCTCGGTCTGAAGACCCGTGCCGATCTCGCCCAAGAATTGGCAGAAGCATCGGTCGGCTGGAGCGGCACCGATGCGGTTCGGGCAATCGCCGGTGCCTGGCGTCGATTCGGTCAGAACCATCCCGGGTGTTACCGATCCACCGATCGATTCCCCGTTGCCGGCGACCCGCAGCTGGAAGCAGCGGTTGAACGAGTGATTCAGGTTCTTGCCATGGCGCTTCGTGGCTTCGATCTGAGCGATGAGGACGCCATCCATGGCGCTCGCGCCATCCGCAGCGCACTCCATGGTTTCGTCACCTTCGAATTAGGAGACGGGCAGCCACCGCCCCACCACCCCGACCAGAGTTACGAGGCCCTCGTGGATCTCCTCTGCCTCGGCTTCGACACACAGTCCTCCCAGTCCGGCCATTGCCACACCAGCGCGACAGATATCGAGAACGCCAGATGAGCAAGCAACTCCCCCAACCGTGCAACACCATCGTGGTGGGTGGCGGAATCGACCCTTGACTGCTCAAGGGGCATCAATCCCTCCGCGGCGGGCAAAG
>CAWDNZ010000013.1:0-11378 GCA_963803845.1 uncultured Acidimicrobiales bacterium
CAAAGATCAGCAGAAAGAAGACCGGCGCGACAAAGGCCGCTTCCACCAACGTGGAACCTCGCTGTCTTGATCTCTTGCTTGTGAATCTATGGGCCGCCATCGACTTTGTCTTCGACGCAAACCCAGTTGTGGTTTAGCCTCCAGGCACATCTACCTACGCTAGAAGCCGGGCATTTCGCAGCATCGAGTCCGCAGTATGTGGCTCTGGTAGTGCTGGTTCGAACCTAGCGCCGTTCACGGGCGTTGACTTATTGCGGAACTTCGGAGAAGGCGGCGTCGAAGTACTCGGCGATGTCACGGAATGTCACGATGCCAACCGAGCGACCCGTCTCGTTCACGAGTAGCAGGTAGCGGTGCCGCTTGGCCGCCATTTCATGCAGCCCGTCGGCGATCTTGGCCGACGGCAGCGACGCTGCCATCTCCGTTGTCATCCAGTCCCCCACCACTTCGTCGATGAGGTCCTCCACCCGGCAGGCCACCTTACGGAAGACATCGTGCTGTGTGAACTCGCCGATCACCACGCCTCGATCGTCGATTATTGAGACGAGCCCACGATCGGACTCGATCATGAGATTGACTGTGTCGAAGAGCGTCGTGTCCCTCGTGATTTCCAGCGGGACCCTGCTGGGCATACCATAGAAGTCGACGAAACGGAGTACGTGCTCGGCGCTGAACTCTTTGGGATCGGTGAATTCGGAGTCGAGAAACGACGACGCCAGCGCAATCAAGTCGTAATGGGTGACGTTGGCGAACTCTCCCCCGCCCAGGCGAACGGGAAGGTTCCGAAAGCGGTGCGTTCGCATCAGGCGCAATGCGTCCATAGCGGACGCACCGGGTTCGATTACGTGCGGGTTTGGCGTCATGTGCATCGCCACCGGGTTGTCCCACACGTCAGGAGATCGCACCACCCTGTGGGTGACGTCGTGCTCGGTGAAAATGCCCGTGATCTCGTTTCCGTTCATCACGAAAGCACAGCTGGTATCGGCTTCGGCCATGGCCAACACCGTTTCCCGGACCGACGTTGTTTCTTCAACGACGACTTGCGACGAGAGCTCCATGTCGGCGATGGAGGTCTGTTCAAAATGGGTGACGATGGCCATGCCGTCAGACTAATTGATCCGGCGCTGTCTCAGTTACGGAAGACCAGATTGTCGGCCCTATCACCAGGACACGACGGCCAGGACTCGGAGCAGGGTGATTGACCCCTACGCCTTTTTGCGGGGGATGTCGGCGTTCTTCAGCACGGTGCCGTCAGGGGTGATCATCCCTGCTTTGGATCCGAGAGACAGAGTGTTCGCCGCAAAGAGGTCTTCTTTGTTGATAAGAGCCCAACGGTAGCCATCGACCTCCTTCTTCAGCCGCTTGAAGGCGGCCTTGAACTCGGTGACTTCCGCCGCCACAACGATCGAACCTCGGTCGAAGACCAGATCGGCAGCTCCGGATGGATCGGGGCTGGCACCGAGGTTCTCGGTGGCTGCGCTGATGAGTTCATCGCGATTGAGACGGGACATTAGTGGGGCTCCTCGGAGGTAAGAATCTCTATGACGGAATTGAGAGCGGCGGCGGCAACTTTGGCGTCTCCGGCCGTGACCGCAAGCTGGACGGTGTCACCGGCCGAGGCTCCGAGCGCCAAGACGCTCATGATGCTGGTGGCCTTTGCTGTCTTGGATCCCTTTGTGATGGTGATTTTGGCATCCGTGGACTTGGCGTACTCGACGACCAACGTTGCCGGTCGGGCGTGAAGCCCGGACGGGTTGGTGATGAGGACCTCGGCTTGAGGGGCTAGATTGCCGGCGGAATCGTCGTCGTCGTCGTCATCATCATCATCAAGGACTGGATTACTAAGGGTATTGAACAAGAGATCGGCGTCGGTGGTAGTCCACAACGTGCTGCAGAGATCTTCGTCCTGAAGAACCTCCGACATCGTGGACAGCACCTTCACGTGGTCATCGCCATCGGCGGCGAGGCCGATAACGAGGTGAGCGGTGCCCGTGCCCCAGTTGATGCCTTCGGGGTATTGGGCCACTACAATGCCAGTGCCCTTGATGAATTCCTTGGCTTCGAACGTGCCGTGAGGCATGGCGACACCGTTACCGAGGTAGGTGGACACCGTCTCCTCGCGCTTCTTCATCCCCTCCACATAGCCACCTTCAGCGACACCCCGCTCAACGAGACGACCACCCACGAATTCGATTGCCTCGTCCATGGAGACCGACGGCAGCCCGATGTGTACGTCGGACTGAGGGAGTACCTCTTTGATCAATGCGGACACGCGCTACACCTCCGATTCGATCGCTTGGCCGTTCTTCAACTTCTCGACGACGCCCTTCACGGCGGGATCTCCGAAGAACATCATGAAAGGCACGATCGCCGCCGACGGCAGCTTGTCTTTTGCCGAGTTGGCAAGCGATTGATGGGTCACGATGACGTCGGCATTCTCTGGGATCTGTGACACCGGTGCATGGATCACGGTGACATCCAGTTTGGCCTTCTTGACCATTTTCTTGAGCTGGTTTGCGCCCATCAGGCTGCTGCCCATCCCCGCTTCGCAGGCGAAGACGATGAGCTTTACGTCAGCCGCTTCTTTAACTACTCGATCTGTCATGGTGGTCCCCTATCTAGAAGGTCTGTGTTTCGCATGTCCGGTCGGGATCGGCCGGAGTTTGTCCCTGGATACGAATTCTACTCGAGCGCACGCTTCCGTCTTTCACGGATCATGGTTCGCCCCGGGGGTAGGAGGAGGGACGTCCTCCTACCCCCGCGTATTTGTTCTGGATCAGGCGGACATTCCTGGGATGGCGGGCATTGCGCTGCCCATATCCAAGTGGTCGATGTCGTCATCCATCTCTTTCACCGGGAACATGCGCAGAAGTACCACACCGGTTACCAGCGATGCGACAGCGCCCACGGCTACACCCAGTAACACCCCTACTGCGGCGAAACCGCCGGGCAAGAATGCGATGTAGGCGAAGATGCTGCCCGGTGACGGAGGTCCGGTGAGTCCGGCGTCGGTGGCGACGAACACGAGGTCGGCGGAGATGCCGCCGGCCCACATGGCGCCGATCATTACCGGGTTCATAAGGACGTAGGGAAAGTACACCTCGTGGATGCCACCGAAGAAGTGGACGATGATGGCGCCCGGTGCGCTGAGCTTGGCGAGACCCTTACCGGCGAGCCAGTAGGACCCCAGCAGGCCAAGACCGGGACCGGGGTTGGACTCCAACATGTAGTAGATGGAGCGGCCATTCTCTTGCACATCAGTTGTGCCTAGTGGGGTGAGAATCCCGTGGTTGATGGCGTTGTTGAGGAACAACACTTTGCCAACCTGGATCGGGAAGTCCGCAAGGGGAAGCAGGCCTGCATCAGCGATGCCCTTGATGAGATCGCCGAATGCGTTGGCAACGCCGCCCATGATTGGGCCGATAATCACGTAACCCAGCAGCACCATGAAGAGACCGGCGATTCCTTGGGAGAAGTTGTTATACAACATCTCAAAGCCAGCGGGCGTTCGATCTTCGAGGAACTCATCGATCTTCTTCATGACCCAACCGGCCAGAGGGCCAATGACCATCGCTCCCGCGAACTGTGGTGGGGCGATCGTTGAAGCTTCTGTCGCTTCACCAAACGCGTTTTCGGCGATGGTGAACGACGCTCCACCGATCACACCGAACACGGCTACGGCGGCGAGCACACCGCCACGATGGCCATAGACCATCTTGCCGCCGGTGTAGGCGACGAGTACGGGGAGGAGGTACACGATCATGGGACCGACGAGGTCACCGGTAATCGTGTCCCAATCCCAGTCGAGACTGGTCTTGGCCAGCCACCCCGTTGGAATGAATAGTGCGGTGATGAGGCCCCAGGCGATGAAAGCGCCGATGTTCGGCACAATCATTCCTGCGAGCCAGCCACCTAATTGCTGGATCTTCTGTTGCATAGAAAAACTCCCCTCGGTGAATGTTGTATTAAATCATGGCAGTTCTATGTGACGATCGACACTCTCAATTGCGCTTTAGGGGGATCCGACAAAGTGGAACTGGGTGACCAACGTGTAATACCCGGTATCTACCAGGGTTTCCGATGCAAATGATGAATTGCGTCGTCCACCGGCAATCTTGCTCAGAAGCACAGAAATCACGCGTCTTTCGCCTCGCTACGCCTCGGGTTCGACTGGTTGCAGCAATATTGAATTGACCCGACGAACATCGGCTGCAGAAAGAAGTGGGCTAACCACCACCACCGGAGCACGGCGGCTGGGCAGTGGAATAGTGGCGATCACCAGATCGAACTCCGTGTCATCAACTTCCTCATAGCCTCGCGCCGACAACACCTGTACCAGTGCGAGCTCGGGAAACTCCGCCTGAATTCGAGACACCAGTACCCAGACCGTTGCCATGCCGCTGGGACAAACGACCAACGCCCGTTTGCGGGGGCGAAGGTGCGATCGTTCCATCGCCCCGGACAAGTACATCGTGAGGAATCCCACCTCGTCGTCGTTGAGGGCGGCTCCGAAGTGGTCACCCACCGCTGCCGCCAGCTGGTTGGTCACGGCGTAGACATCTGGATATCGGGCAATCACCTCGGCGAGCAGCGGGTTGTGTATCGGTAAGCCATGCCGCAGTCGGACGCCGAGTCGCCCGAGATGTAGCGCCAGGCTGGTCCGCAGTTCTGCATCGTCGGCCAAGCTGGGGTGCAGCAGTTTGGCCGCTTCAGCGAGGAAATGATCCAGCGCCGCGGAGATATCTATCGGCTCGCGATTTATTAGCGCCAACGCATCGAGCCCCAAGAGATATTCAGTTATCCCCGCCCTTTCTTCGGCGGGGAGCTCGATTCCCTTGCCGACAAGCACGTCCATGAGCCCGCGGACGGTTTCTGATGCAGGGTGGTCCATGAGCGAAACCCGCTGACCGGCATCGAGGCGTATGTCACGGCCGGCTTCGGAGCGGGCTGCTGTGACAGCCAAGTAGAGAGCGAAAACAACTTCGGCATTACCGTCAAGCGAGCCCTCGCGTAGTTCGATGGATCGAACGCCCTGCGAACACTCCCAGAGAGGCAACGACCCCAGTCGCTCCCGGAGGCCTTCCGGTACACGGGTGCGGATGAGTTGGGCGTCGCTGAACTCGAAATTGGTGAGTTCCTCCAGCACATCGGCGGGTACCGCCTCGAGGAACAGCTGCACCATGGCTCTGCGAATCTGCCGTTCGCTGCCGGTGAGGACGAGACCCTTCCCGGGTTTGCGGAGCAGCGGTAGGCCGTTTCGCTCCAGCCACGGTTCGCAACGATGGAGGTCCCGCCGAGCCGACGTCTTGGAAACCTCGAGCTCGATATTCAGCTGATCGAGCGATATGACGTCGGGCGCTGACCACAACAGTGCCGCGAGGAGGAGGTGTTCGCGCTCACCCGGCGTGTACACCCGGGGAGCTTCCATCCGTTCGGCGAGATTGCTACGAATTCGCTCTCTTGTCTCGGCATCGGCCGCTACAACGAGGCCAAGTCCCCGCTGGCGCGTCAGCGATGCGCCTTCGGCTTCGAGGAACTTCTCGGCGGTGGCGAGCCGGTAGCGAATGACCCGTTCGCTCAGTCCAAGATCGTTGGCCATTTCGGCGGTGCTACGGGGCTTTTCCTGATCGATGAGCCATCGAGCCATCCTTATGACGCGGGTGTCCAGAATCGAACTCAACACGCCGTCCCCATGATCAAGACCGATAGTCCAGCATCCGCACGGCTGGTGCGTCAGCGGCCGCGAGGGCCCGTTCTAGAAGGTCGGCCATCTTCTGAGGGTCCAGCTGATCGACTACTGCCTTGATGCCGTTCACTGACCGAGCTGAAACCGAAAGCTTCGCAATTCCCATCTCCATGAACAGCGCAGCTGCCAACGGGTTAGCGGCGGCTTCGCCGCACACCGAGACTGGACAGCCGTTTCGGAGTCCGGCCTTGGCGGTCATCTGACAGAGGGCCAAAACCGCGGGATGCACCGGATCATGGAGATATTCCAGGGTGCCGCTCATCCGATCTGCTGCCATGGCGTATTGGGTGAGGTCGTTGGTCCCGATCGAAAAGAAGTCGGCGTGTTCAGCGAGGGCATTAGCTGTGAGGGCCGCCGAAGGTACCTCGATCATCACTCCGAGCTTCAGGTCACCGACCGGGGTTTTGGCTGCGGCCAATTCTTCTTGGGCCAACACCAGCTGTTCCTTGACCTCGACCAGCTCTGATGCGGTCGCCACCATCGGGATCATCACCCAGAGCTCCCCGGCAACCGCAGCTCGCAAGAGGGCGCGAAGCTGGGTTCGGAAGAGCTCGGGTTCATTCCGATACAGGCGTACGCCGCGGACGCCTAAGAACGGGTTTTCCTCTTCTTCAACTTCCAGGAAGTCGGCGGGTTTGTCCCCTCCGATGTCAAACGTCCGGATCACCACCGGATCGGTGAACGATCCCAGTGCGGCCGTGTACACCTCTACTTGTTCGTCCTCGCTGGGCGGGGCGGGACGGTCCATGAAGAGAAACTCCGTGCGCATCAGCCCGACCCCGTCGGCGCTCTGTGCGACAGCGCGTTCGACATCGTCGAGATTGGCAACATTGGCGCTGATGAGCACCGGCTTCTCCCGATATGAGACTCGAACGCCCTTGTATTTTTGGGCCGCCTCATGGGCGACCGCTTCGGCCTCGGCTCTCGCTTCCAGTTCTGCCCGCGTGGAGTCGTCGATGTCGACGAAAAGCTCACCGGTGGAACCGTCGATCCCGCCGATCTCTCCGGACTTGACTTGAGTCAGTAGGCTGGCGATACCGACGACAGCGGGAACACCGATCGATCGGGCAATGATCGCAACGTGGCTGGTGGGACCGCCTTCGGCGGTGGCGAAACCGACAACGAGCTTGGGGTCCAGCGTCGCTGTTTCAGCGGCGGTGATCTGGGTGGCGCAGAGGATACTGGGCTCGGCGAAAGTGACCCCCTTGCTGAGAGGAAGCCCCGCAAGGTGACGACGGAGTCGATCCGTTACCTCACCAACATCGGCTGCTCGGGCCGCCAGGTAGGGATCCGGCAGTGAGGCCAGCATGGCCTGGAGTTCGGCAGCGGCGTTCTGGAGGGCGTCGTTGAAGTTCTCACCATCATCGAGGTGCTCCTCTACGGCATCAGCGATCATGGAGTCCTCCGCCATCAACGATTGGGCGTTGAGCACTTCGGCGGCATCTGTGCGGCCGCGCTCGGTCGCCTCGGCACTCAGCTGAGACAGGTGGGCAGCAACCGCCGCCCCCGCCGCAACGAGTGCGTCGGCGGGATTTTCCACATCCGGTACCACAACGTTCTCTTCTTCGATTACGACGATTGGAGCTACCGCAACACCCTTTGATGCAGCGACTCCCTGAATTTTTCGCATTTGTTCTCCTTAACGTGAGGATTTCTCTCGATTGGTTAGCCGGTCGAGCAGGATTCGGTAGATACGACCGCCAGCGACGAGCGTGACGCTGGTGGTGATGGCCAGTCCAATGACGGCCAACGAAACGGTGAAGATGTTGACGAGGGGTTCACCGTCGTCGCCCTGAATTCCCAACGGGATCGCACCCAACAAGCTGAAGAATCCGAAGAGGGCGAAGAGACCGAAGAGGATGATCCGACTCCCTTCCCCCATACGCACGCTGGTGCCCAGGGCTTTCATCCCTGACGTCGAGCGCCGATCGGCGATCAGATAACCATGGAAGGCATAGAGGATCACCACGAAAATCGCTGGCGTGGCGAAGAGGTACTGAAATCCCAGCGCAACCCCGGCCCAGAACCAAAACGAACTGACGGCTTGCTGGAGGAAGAGTTCCGGTTTCTCGAATGGTCGCTTCCAACGGACGGGAATGCCGTCGCCGGCATCCAGGGCATAGGAGTACCAGGGGTAGGCCGTTGTTCCAGTGAAAATGAGACCGCTTGCGAAAGCGAGACCTCGGACCCACTTGGAGCTGTCGCTGAGCTCGGACGCCGGGAGGGCTACCACCAGGTAGAACACCGTCAGGGTGAGCAGGGCTGCTGCTGTCAACGGCACGATGTTCCTGAAATAGCCTCTGAAGCCCTCCTTGAAGAGCGTTCCCGGACGAACCGGGAACGGCTCCGGCTTGGTCACGTCATATCCTGCAGAGCGATGTTCTCACTGTCTCTAGATAGGTCGACCCTGGAGATGACCACAGCAGCATAATCATCCGGTTCGGGCCCAGTCATCAGTGTTGTTGCGCTTCGGACCGTGGCTCGAGCCCAGGCCAAACCCTCACGGAGTGCGGTTTCGCCGTCTCCTCCTCCTGCCAGGAAGCCTGACAGTAGAGCGTCGCCAGCACCCACCGTATTTCGGACCTCAGGTGTCGCGGCGACGCCGTGGAGGGCCCCTCCTTCATTCACCAGAACGGCTCCATCGCTGCCCAGGCTCACCAGAATGGCTTCGATCCCGGTCGATCGCAGGTGCTGGGCTGCAGAAATGGCTTCGGCCATCGTCTCCACCGTTCTGTTTGTTACCTCGGCGAGCTCCGATCGGTTGGGTTTAAGAAGGGAACAGCGCACGCCAACCAGCGCCGATAGCGACGGACCGCTGGTGTCCACCACCGTCTTTGCAGGCCCTGGAGCGAGTCGCTCCGCAAGCCTTGCGTAAAAGTCCAATGGGGCACCGGGCGGAAGGCTCCCACAGGCTGCGAACCACGAGCTGGTCAGGGCGTGTTGCTGAGCGACCTCGAGCAGAGCCTCAACCTGGGCTTCGTTGAGGGGATGCCCAGGCTCGTTGATCTTGGTTGTCCTGCCGTCGGACTCGATCAGGCTGATGTTGGTTCTGATGTCGACACCGGTGTTGAGTATCTCCGTTGGCACTCCTGCCAAAAGGCGAGCGAAGAGCTCTCCAGTTGAGCCGCCAGAAGGAAAGAGGGCGCGTGCCTTGTGCCCATTGGCCACCAGCGCGCGAGCCACATTGACTCCCTTGCCGCCAGCCTCGACCGTAGCCATCGCCGAGCGAATGACCGAGCCGGGGATCAGCTGGTCGACTGCCACCGTACGATCGATGCTGGGGTTCGGTGTGAGTGTTGTAATCAACTGCGAAACTTCTCGAGGAGGAGGTCTTCGGCGGCGTCGGTCCAGAGGTTGCCCGGTGCCATGGCCGCTCCGATGTCGGGGTAGTTCTGCGCAAGGTCGGCCAGGCCGGTGAGGGGCAGGCCCGTGAGTTGGGGAAAGATCATGATCTTGCCGGCAAATCGACCTTCGAGCATTGCTTGGACACCATCGCGACCAGCCTCGATCCCGCCGACGGCGGCCAGGGACCGGTCTGGCGACAGTTTCCCCTCCACCGCTTTCTGAAGGACCATTGCTTGGTCCTCGATACTGGACCCGGACGTCCCGGTCAATTGGGCGTTGTGCAGGTACACGTTGCTGAGGTTCAACGGCGCCATTGTGCCGTTGGCGACGCCGGCGAAGAGCACCAGCATTCCGTTCTCGCCCATCAGCTCGGCCGATTCTCCCATCAGCGACCCGACGGGAACCGTGACCACAACGTCATCGGCGCCCTTGCCGTCGGTCATGCGCATGACGATTTCCTGCAGCGTCTCCGTGGAAGTGCTGGAGTTGATCAGAACAAGATCCTTGCCGCGTTCTTTGGCTAGGTCGGCCAACATGATCCGAGCCACGTCGAGCCGGTCGTCGTCGAGGTCGGAACCAATGATGACGTTGGGGCCGTGCTCGCTTTCGATGGCTCGCTGCATGTGCATTTGTCCCATTGGGCCGCCGGCTCCCACGAAGACTGTGGTCCCGCCGGGAAGCAGGTCGGCACGATTTCGCGCCTCGCCGTAGGCGGCGGAGATGTCCGGCCCAGTTGTACCTACGTAAGCGGTGTAGTGATAGTGCAGGCGACCGACATCGAGTTGAGGATTTCCATCAAGTGGTGTGGTCCCAACGAGATTCATAGTTCCTCGGAAAGCGATCAGCTTGGCTACCTCCTCCATTTGTGACGCCGAGCGGGGATCGAGCACCACGATGTCATCGAACCCTGCTCCGCTGGTCAGTTCCTGCGCAAGATCTCCGTAGCCGTCCGGCGTTACTCCGTTCCGTTCAATGATTTCGGCTGCGGGATTGTGGGCGGCGATCAGTTGGGTGACCCGCTCCGGTACGTCGGTGAGGACGATGGTGGAGGGCGCTTCCAACCCGGAGGTGAATGTGTACTGCGTTGGGTCATCGGATTTGCCGATTATCCACATGACTCCCCCGGCGGCAGGGCTTAGGCGACGCCGCTGGGTGTAGGCCGCCTCCACACAGGCCCAAGGTTCAGACAATGCCGCCGCGGCGTAGCCGACTTCTTTGCTCACCGGAATCACATAGGCGCCGTCGTCGGCGTCGAGAACCTCGGGACCGATGAGGTGATACTGAATCAGGCCGCCGGGGATGGTGTAGCCGTACGCCGTGCTTTTGCCGTCAACATGAATGTCGGGCTGGATCGCTAAGCGTTGCCCCCTCTGATATTTGTCCGCCAAATCGGACCCCACCTCAATCACCGTTACCGAGGCTTCGTGGCCTAGCCGAGTGGGTTCCACCTTCAAATCTCTGCCATAAAGCTTTGGATGATCGCCGCCCTGCTTGATGAGTTTCACGTCGGAAAAGCACAGCCCGACCGCATCGATCCGGATCAATAGTTGATCGGGACCGGGCGTTTGAGTTTCGTCCATCGGCTCGGGGTGACCGTCACGACCGACGTTCTCCACCCCCTTGCCGTAGGTATTCCAGCCAAGGTTGGGTTGAGGAAGCTCGGTTTTGCCTTCTCGGAAGTCGGAAACGGACCAGGGGTTCTGTGTTTGGCTCACGTCACGATTCTTCCAGCCTCGGCCCGGTGCCACAAGTCACAGATTGGCCGAATTGCAGATACGACAAAACTGTACTGAGGAACCAAAGTGTCGTTCTGGTGGAGGCGTTTGATGAGCATGCATCAGACGACCCAACACCGTCCTCCGGGCCCGCGGCTGTGGCGGTGAATCATTGATCTACGCTGCTTAAATGCAGGATCGAGCGGCCGATGGAAACGATGTGATTATCGCACGCCTGCCCCGAAAGGGCCTCATTCCGGCATTTCTGGTGACCTGCATGATTCTGGGTCCGGGACTCCTGAACCCGCAGTACGCATTGGCCTGGTTCACCGGTCTCTTCTGCGTGAGTGTCATCGGTTTCCGCATGCTGCAGCTTCGGCTTGAAGTGACCGACGATGCGGTCATTGTCACGAACTTCTTCCGAACGATCGCGGTTCCGCTCACCGAGGTGGTCGTGGAACCGAATCAACCCGAAGTTGGCTACCTGGAACTCAGGGATGCTCGGGGCGCAACGATTCATGTGGGAGCGGCGCCGAGCTGGGCCGTCAACCTTCAGTCCCTCCGGGAGCGGT